>NZ_CP050253.1 GCF_011745665.1 Zophobihabitans entericus
GTGTCAATATCTGTTTGGCAGCAGTGTTTAGCCCAATTACAAGAAGAGCTTCCAACTACTGAATTTAATATGTGGATCCGCCCTCTGCAAGCGGAGCTGGTAGATAATAAATTATATCTTTATGCGCCAAACCGTTTTGTACTTGATTGGGTAAAAAACAAATATATCCCAAAGATCTCTCAGCTTTTACATCTGTTATTTGATACTCAGGCACCATCCCTGCATATTGCAGTGGGTACTAAAGTCATAGCCGTTCAGCCGGAACCGGAACTTGCCCCCAAAAAGAGTACAGGTAACACTGAAACCAAACGTGTTATTCCTTCATGGCAGCAAAAAGAATCTGATCAGGCTGAACATACGTATCATTCAGGAATTAATCCTAAACATACCTTTGTCAGCTTCGTAGAAGGTAAATCTAACCAGCTAGCCGCAGCTGCCGCTAAGCAGGTAGCAGAAAATCCAGGTAAAGCATACAATCCTTTATTTATTTATGGTTCCACTGGTCTTGGTAAGACTCACCTGCTCCACGCGGTAGGTAATGAGCTGATGAATATTAAAAAGAACGCTAAAGTGGTTTATATGCACTCTGAGCGCTTTGTACAGGATATGGTAAAAGCCCTGCAAAATAACGCTATTGAAGAGTTTAAACGTTATTATCGTTCAGTCGATGCTCTGCTTATCGATGATATTCAGTTCTTTGCTAATAAAGAGCGCTCGCAGGAAGAGTTCTTCCATACATTTAATGCGCTGCTTGAAGGTAACCAACAAATTATCTTAACCTCCGACCGTTATCCAAAAGAGATCAACGGCGTTGAAGATCGTTTAAAATCACGTTTTGGCTGGGGACTGACAATTGCTATTGAACCACCTGAGCTGGAAACTCGTGTCGCTATTTTAATGAAAAAAGCAGAAGAGAACGGCATCAAATTACAGGAAGAAGTCGCCTTCTTTATTGCTAAGCGCCTTCGTTCTAATGTCCGAGAGCTGGAAGGTGCACTCAACCGCGTCATTGCTAATGCTAATTTCACCGGCAAAACCATTACTATCGATTTTGTTAAAGAAGCATTAAAAGATCTCTTGGCATTACAAGAAAAACTCGTCACAATTGAAAATATTCAGAAAACTGTCGCTGAATATTATAAAATTAAAGTGGCTGATTTATTATCTAAACGCCGCTCACGTTCTGTTGCTCGTCCAAGACAGATGGCGATGGCGCTGGCAAAAGAATTAACCAATAAGAGTTTACCGGAAATTGGCGATGCCTTTGGTGGGCGTGATCACACCACTGTCCTGCATGCGTGTCGTAAAATTGCCGAATTACGTGAAGAAAGCAGTGATATAAAAGAAGATTATTCTAATTTAATCAGAACCTTATCCACCTAACTGAATAAGAAATAGATTATGAAATTTATTATTGATCGTGAAAAATTACTAAAACCGCTACAACAAGTCAGCGCGCCTTTAAGCAGCCGCCCAACGCTACCTATTTTAGGTAACTTATTGTTACAAGTCAGCGATAACACGTTGTCGATGACAGGTACTGATCTCGAGATTGAGATGATCGCACGTCTGCCACTCATTGAGTCTAACGAGCCTGGTTCGACTACAGTCCCGGCCAGAAAGTTCTTTGATATCTGTCGTAGCTTACCGGGTGATGCCCAAATTTCTATTACGCTGGATGAAACTCGTCTATTGATTCAATCCGGTCGTAGTAAGTTTTCACTATCAACACTGCCGGCAGCAGATTTCCCTAATTTAGAAAACTGGCAAAGTGAAGTGGAATTTTATATTCCGCAAAAAGCACTAAAACACCTGATTGATGCAGTACAGTTTTCCATGGCTAATCAGGATGTTCGCTATTACTTAAACGGTATGTTGTTTGAAACAGAAGGTGACTTACTACGTACAGTTGCGACTGACGGGCACCGTTTAGCAGTTTGTTCACTTTCTGTCGGCCAAACTATTCCATCAAATCAGTCAGTGATCATGCCAAGAAAAGGCGTACTTGAACTGGTAAAACTGCTTGGTGATAATGAAGATCTGATTCATATTCAAATCGGTAGCAACAGCCTGCGTGCAAATCTGACTGATTTTACTTTTACTTCTAAACTGATTGATGGTCGCTTCCCTGACTATCGTCGTGTACTGCCGCGTAATCCTGATAAAACTCTGCAGGCATCTTGTGAAACACTAAAAAGTGCCTTTTCCCGTGCTGCTATCTTATCTAATGAAAAATTCCGTGGTGTACGTTTATATGTGAATAATAATCAGCTAAAAATCACAGCTAATAACCCGGAGCAGGAAGAAGCAGAAGAGATCGTTGATGTGAATTATTCCGCCACAGAACTTGAGATCGGTTTTAACGTTAACTATATCTTAGACGTATTAAATGTACTGAAGTGTGAAGAAGTACAACTGCTATTAACTGATTCGACCTCTAGTGTGCAAATTGAAGATGTTAAAGATCAGTCTGCTACTTACGTTATTATGCCAATGCGTTTATAAGACATCTACCTGCAAACTTGCCCGGCTAACGGGCAAGTGATTACCGAGCACATCATGGCGATTTCCCGAATACTGATTCATCACTTCCGTAATATTACTCAAGCTGATTTACAGTTATCACCTCATTTCAATTTTTTAGTTGGCGATAATGGCAGCGGTAAAACCAGCCTGCTGGAAGCCGTCTATATGCTTGGCCACGGGCGTGCCTTCCGCCATCAGCAATCCAATCGGGTGATTCAATATGAACAACCTGAACTGGTTCTGCACGGTAAAATTTTATTACAAGATCAGCAACATACTATCGGCTTGTCAAAGTCACGCAGCGGTGAGAATAAAGTCAAAATTGATGGTGATGAAGGATTTAAAATTGCTGAGCTGGCACAATTACTACCCATTCAACTCATTACACCAGAAGGTTTTGACCTGCTTAATGGTGGGCCTAAATACCGCCGTTCTTTTTTAGACTGGGGCTGCTTTCATCATCACCCGGCTTTCTTTAGTCTCTGGAATAATCTGCGTCGTTTAATGAAACAGCGCAATGCTGCACTCAGACAAGTCAGTCGTTATGATCAAATTAAACACTGGGATAAAGAACTTATTCCTATTGCTGAACAAGTCAGTCAAATTCGGGCTGAATATGCAGAGCAAATCGTTCCGGAAATCATAAAAACTAGCGCCAGTTTTCTGCCGGAGTATCAACTTGAATGTCAGTTTTATCAGGGCTGGGACAGACAAACATCTTATGCCGAGATTTTGGCTCACCAGTTTGAGCGGGATCGCCAACTTACTTATACCTCACTGGGTCCGCATAAAGCCGATCTGCGTCTGCGTGTTAACCATATTCCGGTAGAAGATCTCTTCTCCCGCGGGCAATTAAAGCTACTTATGTGTGCTTTACGTCTGGCTCAGGGTGAATACTATACTACTCAGTCAAAACAAGCCTGTATTTACCTGATCGATGACTTTGCTTCAGAGCTTGATCAGGATAAAAGACAGCTGCTTGCCAACCGCCTTAAAGCGACTCAGGCACAAGTATTTATCAGTGCTGTCAGTCAGGACCAAATAACCCATATGATCGATGAAAAGGACAAGATTTTTTACGTAAGATCTGGTATAATTTCCAATTAGTTTGCAGAAGAATGACTAAGTGAGAAATAAATGTCCAATTCCTATGATTCATCCAGTATTAAAGTATTAAAAGGACTTGATGCCGTACGTAAACGTCCAGGTATGTACATCGGTGATACCGATGATGGCACTGGTCTGCATCACATGGTTTTTGAGGTTGTTGATAATGCCATCGATGAAGCGTTAGCCGGTTATGCGGACGAGGTCATAGTTACCATTCACGCAGATAATTCTGTTTCTGTTATCGATGATGGTCGTGGTATTCCAACCGGTATTCACCCGGAAGAAGGCGTGTCCGCGGCTGAAGTTATCATGACGATCCTCCATGCTGGTGGTAAATTCGATGATAACTCCTATAAAGTATCTGGTGGTCTGCATGGTGTGGGGGTTTCTGTAGTAAATGCCCTGTCAGATAAACTTGAACTAGTGATCCGCCGTGACGGTAAAGTACATGAGCAAATCTACCATTTAGGTGTTCCTCAGGCACCACTTAAAGTTATTGGCGATACTGAAAAAACCGGAACTTATGTTCGTTTCTGGCCAAGTCCACAAACGTTTACTAATATCGAATTTGAATATGAAATTCTGGCTAAACGCTTACGTGAATTATCATTCCTAAATTCAGGTGTATCTATTTCTCTTATCGATGAACGTACTGACAAGCGTGATAACTTCAAATATGAAGGTGGTATTCAGGCATTCGTTGAATATTTAAATAAAAATAAAAATCCAATCCATCCAAAACCATTCTATTTCAGCGTAGAAAAAGATGGCATCGGTGTTGAAGTTTCACTCCAGTGGAATGATGGCTTCCAGGAAAATATCTACTGTTTTACCAATAACATTCCTCAGCGTGATGGTGGTTCGCACTTAGCCGGTTTCCGTGCGGCAATGACGCGTACCCTAAACAACTATATGGATAAAGAAGGTTATAGTAAAAAAGCTAAGATTAGTGCCACAGGTGATGACGCTCGTGAAGGCTTGGTGGCAGTTATATCTGTCAAAGTACCAGATCCTAAATTCTCATCGCAAACCAAAGATAAGCTGGTTTCATCAGAAGTTAAACCAGCAGTTGAATCATCAATGGCAGACAAACTATCTGATTACTTACTTGAAAACCCAAGCGATGCCAAAATTGTCGTTGGTAAAATTATCGATGCTGCCCGCGCGCGTGAAGCAGCACGTAAAGCCAGAGAGATGACTCGTCGTAAAGGTGCACTTGACCTTGGTGGCTTACCAGGTAAACTTGCCGATTGTCAGGAAAAAGATCCTGCTCTTTCAGAACTCTACTTAGTGGAAGGGGACTCTGCGGGCGGCTCTGCAAAACAAGGCCGTAACCGTAAGAATCAGGCAATTCTACCACTTAAAGGTAAAATCCTAAACGTTGAGAAAGCGCGCTTTGATAAGATGCTTTCTTCTCAGGAAGTAGCGACACTCATCACAGCTCTTGGTTGTGGTATCGGTCGTGATGAATATAATCCGGATAAAATGCGTTACCACAGCATCATCATCATGACCGATGCTGACGTCGATGGTTCACACATCCGTACTCTGCTTTTGACTTTCTTCTATCGTCAAATGCCGGAAATTATCGAACGTGGTTATGTCTATATTGCACAGCCTCCTTTATACAAAGTGAAAAAAGGTAAGCAGGAACAATATATTAAAGATGACGATGCGATGACTGAGTTCCAGATTAGTCTAGCGCTTGAGGGTGCAGCAGTACGCGTTAATGCGCATGCCCCTGCACTGGCTGGTGAACCACTGGAAAGACTGATTGCTGAGTTCCAACAGACAGAAAAACTGATCCATAAGATGGAACGTCGTTATCCAAAATCAGTTCTTAACGAGCTCGTTTACCAACCAGCATTAACCAGTGAAACACTTAGTGATCAGGCAAAAGCTGAACAATGGGCAAAATCACTCGTCGATACGTTAACTGAAAAAGAACAACATGGTAGTTCTTATAGCTACGTTATTCACCATAATCGTGAGCGTCAGTTATTTGAACCAGTGATGAAAGTGCGTACTCATGGCGTTGATACTGATTATCATATGGATCTCGCATTTGTACAAAGTAATGAGTATAAAAAACTAAATCACTTAGGTGAACAATTAAGAGGCTTGATTGAAGACGGTGCTACTGTTCAGCGTGGTGATCGTTCTCAACCAATTACCTCTTTTGAACAAGCTGTTGATTGGCTGATGAAAGAATCTCGTCGCGGTTTAGCGATTCAGCGTTATAAAGGTCTGGGTGAAATGAACCCTGACCAGCTTTGGGAAACAACGATGGATCCAAACAGTCGCCGTATGTTACAAGTGACTATCAAAGATGCTATCGGAGCTGATCAACTGTTCACGACACTTATGGGTGATGCGGTTGAACCTCGTCGTGCATTTATTGAAGAAAATGCATTAAAAGTGGCTAACCTTGACTTCTAAGGCTTGTTCGCTGAAAAAAGCTGCTTTTATGCAGCTTTTTTTATATTAATTATTTACTCATAAGCTGATAAGATAAGCGTCTGGCGAATATAACAGGTTAATGTACGGTGACAAATTTTGATGTAATTATTGTTGGTGCAGGAATGGTCGGCTTAGCGACAGCACAGGCCCTCCGTGATAGTCACCTGCGTATTGCTATCATCGATCCAAGCTCATCACTTCATGATGACTTACCACCTGAGCCCACTCTACGGGCTTCTGCTATCAATGCTGCCAGTCAGCGATATTTTAATGAACTTGGTATCTGGAATAAATTAATTCAAAGTGGCAGAGTACTTAGTTTCGATTCAATTAAAGTTTGGGAAACTACTGGTTTTGCCAAGCTGAGTGCGAAAAGTCAGGATTATCAATATCCTAATTTGGGTTATATCATTGAAAATAAACTAATTCAAAATAGTTTATATGAAAGTGTCATAGAAAATCCAAATTGCCAGCTACTTCCCTATCGTGTTAAACATATTCAAACGGATAATGAACTAAGCCAGGTAGAGCTGGATAATGGCGATAAATTATCAGCCAGACTAATTATTGCCGCAGACGGAGCTCACTCTCCGATCAGAACAGCGCTGCAGATTCCAGTGGTGCAAAGGCCTTATCGTCATCATGCGATCATTGCTACAATAGAAACAGAGTTACCACATCAAAACTGTGCCAGACAGATCTTCTATCCGGAAGGAATTATTGCTTTTTTACCTTTATGGCAACCTAATAAGCATTGTTTAGTCTGGTCGGTCAAACCCGAAGAAGCAGAAAGATTGTCAGTCTTATCACCATTACAGTTTGAACAAACACTTTCAGATTCGACCGGACTGACACTTGGACATTGCCACTTATTGAGCCCATTAGCCACCTTCCCTTTAACCGCCAGATATGCACGTCAGTTTGTTAAACATCGTCTCGCTTTAATTGGTGATGCAGCACATACTATCCATCCACTTGCTGGTCAGGGTGTGAATTTAGGATTACAAGATTCCCGTTTACTGGCAAAAACAATTAAACGTCTTCAGTCAAGCCATCTGGATATTGGACTGGTACCGAATTTACATCAGTTTGAGTCTGCACGTAAAAAAGATGCCATTATCATGCTGGCTGCTATGCAAAGCATTCAGGATATGTTCAATGGTAATGCACTCTGGAAGAAAACTATTCGCGGAGCGGGAATGAACCTGATTAACCATTTTCCGCTAGTGAAGAAAACATTAATTAAACAGGCGATGGGATTATAACTTTCACTCTATTTAAGTCAGTCGCTAAGGAAGATTATGACACAAAGTTCACTCTATATCGGTCTTATGTCTGGCACCAGCTTAGATGGCATAGACATCGCACTCATTGAATTTGATGACCATCATCTAATAAAACTTATCGCTGCCGATTGTTTTCCGATGCCTTTTGAACTGCGCGAGCAATTACTGGCAATCTGTACCAGTAAACAAACTACGTTACAACAACTGGGTGAGACAGATGCTCAGCTTGGCCATATTTATGCGAATACAGTTAATACTTTATTAGAAAAACATCAGATTGATAGACAGACAATTGGCGCTATCGGCTGCCATGGCCAGACTATTTACCATTCACCAAGTGGAAAATACCCTTTCACTATGCAAATTGGTGATGCCAATATTATTGCAGCTAAAACAGGAATTACTACTATTGCTGACTTTCGTCGTAAAGACATGGCATTTGGTGGTCAGGGCGCTCCGCTTGTGCCGGCTTTCCATCAAGAGTTATTTGCCAGCCCCACTAAAAATATTGTGGTACTCAATATTGGTGGTATTTCTAACTTTACAATTCTCTTTCCAAATCAAATGGTTACTGGTTACGACACGGGGCCTGGGAACTTATTACTGGATTCATGGACTCAGCAACATCTGCATAAACCTTATGATCAGGATGCCATGTGGGCAAAAAGTGGCAAAGTAAATCAGGAACTTCTAAAGCATCTGCTAGACGAAAAATACTTTCATCAGCCGGCTCCAAAAAGTACCGGTCGTGAACTGTTTAATTTATCCTGGCTGAACCGTAAATTAATGCCATTTAAGCTGTCACCACAAGATATTCAGGCAACTCTGGTTGATTTTACGGTAATAAGTGTGACCCATGAGCTGGAAAAACTCAGCTTTGATCAGTCCCTTCCCTGCGAACTGTTAGTTTGTGGTGGTGGTGCTAAAAACCCACTGATCATGCAACGGTTTAAAGAACAACTCCCTGACTGGACAGTGGCCTCTACTACAGAAAGAGGAGTTGATGTAGATTATGTAGAAGCAATGGCGTTTGCTTGGCTGGCATATCAAAGGCTACATAATTTACCGGGCAATATTCCTGCAGTGACAGGGGCAAGTAAATCTGTTAGTTTAGGCGTAATTTACCCGGCTGGTTAAAGCTCTATTTAGGAACTTATTTAACGGACATTTATCAGAGGTACGCTTATGACTCAATCAACGCTAATTCATGTTTTAGCTAGTCTGGTATCAGAAAACCGCAACCCGGACACTATGGATATTGATACTTTATCGCCATTAGAGCTTGTCAAAAAGCTAAATAATGAAGATAAAAAAGTCGCTTTAGCCGTTGAAAATGTTCTTCCAGAGATTGCTCAATCTGTTAAAGAAATTGTCTCTGCTTTTAAGCAGCATGGACGCTTAATCTATATTGGAGCAGGGACCAGCGGACGCCTTGGAATATTAGATGCCTCTGAATGCCCGCCAACCTTTGGTACTCCATCAGAAATGGTTGTGGGTATTATTGCCGGAGGACCAAAAGCCATTCAGTCAGCGATCGAAGGAGCAGAAGACGACGCGCAAGCTGGAGAACGAGATTTACGACAAATTAACCTGACTGATAAAGATGTCGTCGTTGGAATTGCGGTAAGTGGCCGCACGCCTTATGTTATTGGTGCACTAAATTATGCTAATCAAATTGGAGCACAAACTATTGCCCTTTCTTGTAATGCTGATTCAGAGATTACTAAAATTGCTGATATTGCTATCTCGCCAGTTGTGGGGCCAGAAGCGCTGACTGGTTCAACACGGCTAAAATCCGGTACTGCACAAAAAATGGTACTCAATATGCTCACCACTGCCAGTATGATCTTGATAGGCAAAAGTTACCAGAATCTTATGGTGGATGTTAAGGCAACTAACGAAAAGTTAATTGTACGTGCTGTCAGAATTGTTATGCAGGCAACAGGTTGTAGTGAAGCAGAAGCAAGCCAACTGCTAAAACAAACAAATTATGAAGCCAAAACTGCTATTTTAATGCAACTGACGGGCTTAAAAGCAGATAAGGCTACTCTGTTATTAAAAGAAGAACATGGTTTTTTAAGAAAGGCACTTAACAAGCATTTTCATTCATAATTTTTATCAAAAAAACCGCAATAATTGCGGTTTTATAATTTTAAACTGACAGAACAATGTCACTAGCTTGCTGCTTGTTCCAGTTTCTCACCACCGGCTTGAATATCTTGCCCAACACCTTTTACGGTATTACATGCAGTGAGTGATAGACTTAATATACATAACATAACAGCGATCCATTTCTTCATATTATCTCCTTGAATATATTAAAATTTTATCAAAAGAATAAGAACTATAACATCTATTCTCTATGTGAGTGTTACAACTTTAAAGAAACTCTCCCCATTTTGTCCTTCAATCCGTTAGGGATAAGTTCATAAGCCATCACATATTGAGTTGGAAGACCTTCCATATTATCGATGCCAAACTCAATACTAGCCCGGAAACCAAAGCGATGATAATAATTAGGGTCACCTACAACAATTACATTGGTATGCCCCATTTCTTTGGCTCGTTCAAAACTCTTTTCGATTAGTTCTGTCCCCAGTTTCTGATTTTGAAAATCAGTTGATATCGCAACAGGCGCAAGTAATAAAGATTCAAATTTCTGGGTTTTACCCTGAATAAAGAATTTGGTCAGCATAACATAACCAATAATCTTTCTTTCCCGCTCAATCACCAGTGCTAACTCAGGAATATATTTGTTACTTTTACGTAATTTGTTTACAATTTCTTGCTCAGTGCCATCTTTTACCGGCGCACTGGCAAACGAGTTCTTAACTAAATCATAAATTTGATCAAAATCTTTTTCTTGTTCAGAGCGAATTAACATATTAATTTCCTATAATCATGATGCAAATTAGACATCACTTTTAAACACTAATTGTTAATAAAATTAGTGTTTGTGATAGGATTTACTGTCTGTTGGCGCTTCCATTCTACGTTCTAAACCATAATCTCGTATAACCTGGGCGATACGTAATGTATAACCCGAAAAAATATGCTCTCGCCCAGCTTTTTGCGCTAGTCGGTGCTCCAGCGTATTACGCCAATTTACCACGGCCTCTTCATCACGCCAGAAAGAGAGAGATAATAATTTAGATGCATTAGATAAACTCTGAAAACGTTCTACAGAAATAAACCCATCCATTTTATCCAGCATTGGACGCAGCTGCGCCGCAATATCCAGATACTCACTATTTTTGCCTTCATGTATCTCTACTTCAAAAATAACTGCGATCATCCCTACGTTCCCTTTCTTTAATGTAGATTAGAGAGATAAACTAAACTCATTAATCGTTATTATATAACCATATTAGTTATGTACTTTAAAGAATACAAATACTTTCTATTTTTATGCGCTAAAGCAGTGAAAAAAATAGCGGCTAATGCCGCTATTTAAAAGAGAAATTATTAAAGGTTGGAATCAAACACTTCAATATTCTGCAAGCCACCGTAGGTATCATACCAAGGGGTAGCAAACTCTTTTAGAATCTGATTTAGCGTTTCTACGTTTTCACGACCAACAGTATCCAGCCATTTACGTAGCCCATCACGACCACCCTTAGCATAAGCATCAACACCTTCAAACCAGGTTGCACGTCCGCCTAAGATACCGCTGTATTTAGCTCCGTGTTCACCAGCAAAACGCAGTTCCTGATGGAATACTTTGGTTGGTACACCCGCACTTAAATAGATAAATGGACGAGTTGCAATATCACTGGCTTGTTTAAAGTATTGTGCAGCTTCTTTTTGCGAGTACACCGCAACTTTACCTTCATTAAAACCATCAACATAGTTGAACAGAACCGGTACTTCCACTTTTAAAATATCGATATGATATTGTGGCTTGGTGAATTCCCTGATTGTTTCAATCACTTTTCTTGGTTTGATTTTGGCAAACTCAGGACTTTTATCGTCAGTAATATCATTATCATAAACAATAGGTTCAACAAATACCGGAATATCCGCTGCACGCGCCTCTTCCCCTAAACGTTCAAGAAAAGCATGTTTTTTATCCTGAACTTCTTTTGGATCATCCGGGTTGTAATAAACCAGCACTTTTGCAGCATCTGCACCTTTCTTAATTAAGCGCTGCAAAGACTCTTCCGCCAGAAGTTCAGGTAAACGACCTGGAGTATTCACGTCATAACCGGTTTTTTCATAAGAGAGGATTAAACCTGCATTAGCGTTTTTCTTCGCCATACCTTTAAAGCCGAGTTCTTCGTCCAGCAAGATCGCACTGACATATTTGGTCAGTTCTTCAGAGACTAGCTCTTTAAACTCATAAGCCATTTCAATATTATACTTATCTTCGCCAACAGAAGCTTTTAGCATTTTGACCATCGAACCACGCTGGTCGATCGCCAGTGCAGCAATTACACCATCCTGATTAGATAATTGTTGCATACGATTAAATTTACCACGAGAAATTCTGGTTTTACTCATAAATAGATCCCTCCTTTATGTTTGGATAACTTTTATTGTATGCCTGTCAAAAGAGAACTACAACTTACTAGTGAGATAAATAATGATTTTCATTCAAGAATAGCACTAATCATTAACCCCTAAATTTTGTGAGGAAATCCATAATATTTAGCATAAAAAGGGCAATTAACGAAAATTTGTCGGGTTAACTTTGAATTATATTCATTTCTATTGCATAATTATTGCGGTTTCTATCGTTTGAACTTTAAAGGTGAATACAGTATGCGTACAGGGAGTAAGCAAGAAGATTTAGTCAAAGTATTTCGTGACCTGCTTAAGTTAGAAAAATTTAGCTCTCAACTAGAAATAGTACAAGCATTACAAGAACAAGGATTTGAAAACGTAAATCAGTCCAAAGTTTCCCGCATGTTAACCAAGTTTGGTGCTGTGCGTACTCGTAATGCCAAAATGGAGATGGTTTATTGCCTGCCGGCAGAAATTAGCGTTCCGGCTACTAGTAGCCCACTCAAAAATCTGGTGCTTGATATAGATTATAACCATGCAATGGTTGTCATTCATACCAGTCCTGGTGCGGCACAACTTATCGCGCGTTTACTTGACTCTTTAAGCAAATCAGAAGGTATTCTTGGTTCAATTGCCGGTGATGATACAATCTTTAGTACCCCAACCAAAGATTTCACTGTTGAACAGCTTTATGAAGCAATTCTGCTGGTCTTTGAGCAAGAACTTTAATCTTTTACTCATTCTAATCAATACTCTTATAAAAAGGCTTGATAACAATATCAGGCCTTTTTATATAAGCTATCATTAGCGCTGTTTACCAACATCATCCAGTGCTTCCATCATCGGACTAATCAAATAACTTAGTACAGTACGTTGCCCTGTTTTAATTTCAGCAGAAACGGCCATTCCCGGTTCAAGCTGTCGCAATGTACCTTCCACATCTAAATGATTATCTTCAAGCTCAACAACTGCTTTATAAACCAACCCCATATCTTTATCTTCAATAGCGTCAGCAGAAATATGCACTAGTTTGCCTTTAATCCAACCATAACGGGTAAAATCAAAAGTATCTACCTTCACCACAACTTCTTGTTGTCGTTGTAGAAAACCAACATCCTGATTACTGATCCAAACTTCAGCGTTAATTTTTTCATTTTCAGGCACAACTTTTAACAGCTCCTGTGGTGGTTCAACTACAGCCCCAGCATCACGATAAACTAATGATTCAATTTTTCCATTCACTGGAGACACTATCGTATACTGTTTTAAAACTGCATTCAGTTGTTTTAGTTGTGCTTCCAGCACTTCATTTTCGTTCAGTTTATCAATTCGTTCTTGTTGTGCCTGCCTGATCTTATCCGTGACATAAGATCGCAACTCTACATCAACTTTCTCATAATTTGCCTTCGATTCACTAATCTTTATTAAGGCAAAATCGACTGAGTATTTAGCTTCCAGATAAGCTTTCTTAATCTCTAACAAACTATCCTTACTGGTCATATCTCGTTTATAAAGCCCGTCTAAAGCATCATGTTGTACCTGATAAATTGGCAACAGCTCCTGAGCCATGTTGTATTGCATCTGATAACTATCAATCAACGTTTGCAGGATTCTTTTCTCTTGCTGATATACTTGCTTGGCTTCTCTGTCTGCAGCAATTTCTGCTCTTAATTGAATAAGAACCGGAGTACTTAAAGGATCATTTAATAGAGCAGGTGGAAATTGAATCTCTTCTAATTTATCTTCATACTGCAAATGAAGAGTTGCTAGTCTCTCAATATGTAAATGATTAATTCTTTGTCTGAGTTTATTTTCTTCTATCTGTGCTCGCAAGGACTCACTATTTAACTCGACGAGCACATCACCCTTTTGAACTCTATCCCCTTCTTTAACTCTTACTCCGACAATTTCGGCCAATACCGCCGTATTAACCGGACGAGATAGCTGACTCACCACAATTTTACCTCGAGTGATCGCAACAATATCTACTTTACTTTGTGAAGCCCAGATAACAGCTGTGACAATGAGTCCAATAATAATCCATAAAATAATACGCCCTAAAGGTGATGGCGGTGTTTCCTGCACCTCTAAAACAGCAGGTAAAAAATCACGATGAAATTTACTCTTCATTGACATCAACCCCATTTTGTAATTGATGCAAATTGTAATAAATTCCCTTTTGAGCAAAGAGCTCAGCATGACTACCTTGTTCTATTATCCGCCCATGTTCCATGGCAATGATACGGTGAGCTGTTCGCACTGTAGATAAACGGTGAGCTATAATGAATACAGTTCTGTTCTCACAAATTTTATGCATATTTTTTTGAATTGCTCTTTCAGATTCATAATCCAGCGCACTTGTCGCTTCATCAAAAATTAATAAGCGAGGTTTTGTAATCAATGCTCGGGCAATACCAATTCGTTGCTTTTGACCACCAGATAACCGGCTACCATTTTCACCAACTGGTGTGTCATACCCAAGAGGGAAGTCCGAAATAAACTCATTAGCGCCCGCCAAAGTTGCCGCTTCAATAACTTGTTCTAAAGAAGCATCCGGAACGGCCAAAGCAATATTGTCTCGAATTGTCCCATTAAACAGCTGCGTCTCTTGTAGAACAACACCAATTTGTTTTCTTAGCCACTGAGGGCTGGTTTGAGAAATATCGATACCATCGATAAATATTTGGCCTTGAGTTGGAATATATAAACGCTGTAGTAGTCTTGTAAGTGTACTTTTCCCTGAACCTGAACGCCCAACAATACCAATTACCTCACCTACTCGTACAGATAAGTTAACATTCTTAACCACCAGCTCTGCACCTGGTTGATAGGAAAAATCAACATTTAGAAACCTGACGGCACCTTTAATTTCAGAAAGTGTTTGCGTATTACTTTTCTCTTGTTCAGTTGGAGAATTTAATATATCCCCTAAACGTTTTACTGAAATAGATACTTGTTGAAAATCCTGCCATAGCTGAACTAATCTTAAAATTGGTGCAGTGACTTGCCCGGCAAACATATTAAAAGCAACTAAAGCCCCAACAGTTAACTCTCCAGCAATAACTTGCTGTGCACCGTACCATAAAATCGCCACGCTCGTGAGTTTACTGACATATTGAGAAATCTGCCCTGCAATATTACCTAAAGTTTGGGTCTTAAAGCAGCTTGTTACAAATGCAGCAATCTGCTCATCCCACCGGCGAGTCATATGATTTTCAACCGCCATTGCTTTAACAGGTTCAATTCCTGTAATACTTTCCACTAAAAATGCCTGATTCTTAGCACCTTGTTGAAATTGTTCATCTAAACGTTTTCTTAATACTGGTGTAATAAAAATGGATAACAAAATATAAGGAATAAGAGAAACGATAACAATTAAAGTCAGTGGAACACTATAAAATGCCATAATGATAAAAAACACAATGGCAAACAGAATATCCAGGCAAAGCGTCATTGCGCTACCAGTTAAAAACTCCCTGACAGTTTTTAGTTCATGTACTCTGGCAACAGTAATCCCAACTTGTCTTTGTTTAAAGTAGTTTAAGGGTAAAGCTAATAAATGTTTATAGAGTAAAGAACTAAGTGTGACATCAATACGTTGAGACGTGTGAGCTAGTTGATAATTTCTCAGACCACCTAAAATAATATCAAATGTGATAATGGCAAGCATTCCTATTGCTAATACATCCAGTGTAGTTAAGCTTTGATGTGCCAGAACTTTATCGACAACCACCTGAAAAAACAGCGGTGTCACTAAGGCCAGAATCTGAATAAAGAAAGAAGCTAATAAAACTTCACCCACCAGCTTTTTATAACGCATAAACGCTCTGGCAAACCACTGCAAATTGAATTCATGCTTAATCGAATCCCATGACATTCTGCGGGCAAACAAAAATGCAGCATATTGTTCCGGAGTATCCGGTTTAATTATTTCTGGTTGCTTTTGTCCTTGTGTTTGGATTAACCATTCACCATCTTTAATCGCTAACAACACAACATACCCTTTCTCAGGAATATATACGATCGCAGGTAAGGGTAATTTACCTATATTACGAGGCAGGTGTTTAATGTAACGACACTTTAAACCATTAGCTCGAACAGCACGAACAAATTGCAATTCGATATTGTGGCTTTTATCAACATAAAACTGTTCTTTTAATGCTTCTATATTAGTTGCAATACCCCAATATTGAGCAATCAGGCTATAACTGCCCCATAAATCATGATGCATGACTTTTCATCCGTCTAAAATTATTAGTTAAATATAAAAAATAGTGGTAAGACGCTCTTACCACTATGTATAGATCTTTATGATTAACTAATAACCTGGGGCATTTGCCCAGCTTTTATTAGAACTAGTCAGCATAGAGACACCAGCAGAAACATCACTACTATCATCAGAATCATTGGCCACAAAACCAACAATATTTTGTGTCAATAATTCAATTGACAGAGAACTACCTTCTATAGCAGCTACTGGTAATGCAATACCATCATTGAAATAGTTTGTGATATCTTCTTTTAACCAAGAAGTACCGTCAGAAAACTTAATCTCATCCAGTTGATAGTTATTACTTTTAAAATGATTTTTAATAGTAATCATATCATCACTACCAATAAAGCTAATGACTAAATCATTCCCGACCTTAGACAGAACTGTATTAGAATAATCAATACCGTCAGATAACTGTAGAACATCATGTGAAGCAGTTTGAGTATCATAATTATTAATAACGTCCTGCCCATCACCTTGATTAAAGATATAAGTATCTGAGCCTGATCCACCTTCAAGAGTGTCATTACCTGTACCACCAATTAAGGTATCATTACCTTTACCGCCAGTAATAGTATCATTCCCACCCTTACCATTCAGAATAGAGTCTTCATCTCCATAAGATTTCATTACCTGAGATGATTCATCGCCGGTTGAGAATATGGTTTTAATATCTTCTTGTTTCCAGATAGTGCCATCTGCAAAGTGAATTTCATCGATTTTGTAATTTTTATTAAAAAAGTAGTTCAAGATATTGATACTATCACTACTATTTTTAAAGCTAATTAAAAGGTCGTAGGTATTACGAGTAAAAATAATATCTTCAGGAGAAATACCCTCACCAAATTGAATAACATCTGTAGCCGAATCAGCATCACTGGCAAAATTGTAAATAGTATCCTGACCATCACCTACGTTAAATACATAAGTATCAGAACCAGCACCACCTTCAAGTCTGTCATTTCCGGTACCACCAACTAAAATATCATTCCATCGGCTACCTTTAATTGAATCATTACCACCCCTGCCATAGAAAGTAGTCGCTGTATCATCAAAAGCAACCATGTTTTCATCTAAGTCATTACCGGATAGGTATACTTGTTTAATATCTGCTTCTTTCCATATCGTTCCATCAGCAAAACGAATTTCATCAAGCTTATAGGCAGCACCAAAGAAATAACTCTGAATTGTGATGCTATCATTGCTTTGACCAAATTTAATGATTAAATCATACCCACTACGAGATAATAAAATATCGCTAGCGTTAATACCGAATCCTAACTGAAGGACATCAGTGGCTGAAGTGCCATCAGATGAGAAGTTAATAATGGTATCCTGTCCATCACCCTTATTAAAAATGTAGGTATCAGAACCAGCCCCCCCTTCAAGAGTATCATTACCAGTACCACCGATAAGAAGATCATTGCCTGTAGAACCCAGGATTTTATCTCCTATAATATTACTTCCGATAGAATTACTGGCAACAGCATCATATTCAAGCCATGAAAGATGAGGATATTCAGTAATTATCTCAGCTATCGATTTCTCAAAAGCCGCAATATAAGATGAAGAATATAAGCCTAAGTTCTTACAAACATCAAGGAATTCAACTAACTCATGAAAATCCTGTTTTGCCAGAATTTCTGCCTTAAATTTATCAAAATCGATATAGGTGTCATATGTTTTTGAATTAGGATCTATCGTGATAAATGAAAATGACTCTTTATTGGTATAATAGAAGAGCTGAGCTGCAGTATAATTTTTAAATTTAATAAACTCATCATGCAATACTTGTTCAGTATTAGCACCTTCAGACGTAAAACTCTCTTGAGACAGCTTTTCAATCAGCGCAACTTCTTGTGAGTTAGTTTTGATCATCTCAGCGAGAAGTACATCAT
Organism: Zophobihabitans entericus; assembly: GCF_011745665.1. GTDB lineage: Bacteria > Pseudomonadota > Gammaproteobacteria > Enterobacterales > Orbaceae > Zophobihabitans > Zophobihabitans entericus. Next base: position 18,057 of record NZ_CP050253.1, read on the forward strand.
CTACTTTACCCCAACGGAAAAGTATTTTTTCCAACAATAATGACCTTTGCTGTGCACTCCCTTCTTGTAAGTATTCATTTACTAGAGTAACAAGCTCATCATCTAATGCCATTTCACTCCACAAATCACGAACGTGCCCAAACCCTTTCGCATTTGGTAAAAGCTTGATTTCATCAGTAAGCTGTACATCAGAATTATCAACTCTCAGTCCTTCATCGACATCAAACCAGACATCAACGGCATCGGCGGTTGTTCCATCGGTAAATGTTACACTACCAACTTGCTTATGAGCATTACCATTAGAATCAACATATTGGGAATTAGCATAATCTACATTAATTGATTCAATACCAGCTTCTGATAAGGTCATCAACTCGCCTTCATCAGTTATGCCATTACCATTGCGATCCTGCCATACCTTTAATTCTGAAAAGATCGAATCCTTACTATCAATGATTCCATCACCATTTTCATCAAACTCAGCTAAAGCTTCGAAACCATTGCTGGCCTTACTTCCATCACTTAATAAAGTATTATTACCAAACAATTCTGAGCCATTATCAATAACTCCGTTACCATTAATATCTCTTACTAATAACCCATCAGAAGAAGATACCCAGGCAGTACTTTCTGAAAACCCATCACTACCATAGTCAAAAAAGACTCTGTCATCCACATCAGACGTACGAGCCACAGTCTCTACACCATTTTTATTTAAATCAATAATAATTGGACTGGTGACACCTGGTTTAGATGGTTCAGGTGTTTTATCTCCCGGATGTGGTTTTTCTGGATCTTCAGAATTTCCTGAATCATCAGGATTATCAGGATTGTCTGAACCATCCGAACCGTCCCCATCTTCTCCCTCTTTTTTATCTTCTTTTCTTGATTTTTCTTCTGCTTTATAGCGATCAATAAGCTGCTGAAGCTTGCCAAGTACATCGTCTCTCCACACTTGACGCAAGTCGTAGCCCAAATCCACTAATAGACTTATAGCAATTCCTGGTATCCCCAAGAGTCCGAGAGCAATATCGCGTTCGGAAGGAAATATTCCAGCTACTTCATCACCACTTGGCAAGTTGCCATTGAGCATGCCACTAAGAATATCTGCTAATTTATCTAGTTTAATCAATCCAAGGATTTTATTCTTGGTTAGCCCTACTATTCCTTGTTTAGTTGCCTCGATCAAAATATCGTTACAAAGTTTATCTATTGCTTCCTCAAGAGTCATTTTTGACTCTTTACCACCAGTTGCGACCGCTGTATTCATAATATTTCCAATTCCTTGTGATTATTTAAATTTTTGTTATATAAAAGCGTAACTAATTTAACTTAGTAGATAAAATTTTAAAACACAAAAATGAAGTATATTTTCACACAAATAAAAAGACCGAATACTAAATTAAAGTATTCGGTCTTTTTATATCTTATTAAACACTAAACCTTCTACTCACCAAACTCATCATACCGGCGGCAAAGCACAATCGTTTCTTCAATCAGACGACGGGCAATAGTGCCATAAGGAGGGATTTTTGGTAAATCATCATAGTGATACCAGTCAGCTTCCATCAGCTCACTTTTATCAATAGTGATATCACCACTATCATAATCAGCAAGATATGCCATCATTAAAGAGTTAGGGAATGGCCAGGTTTGGGAGCTCACATAACGCAGGTTTTTGATCCTGATACTTGATTCTTCAAACACTTCTCGTTTCACCGCGTCTTCTACCTTTTCACCAATCTCAATGAAGCCAGCTAATACGGTATATAAACTCTCTTGTTTGTGGCGTACATGTTTAGCTAGTAAAATCTTATTCTTATGGCGAATCGCCACAATAATAGAGGGTGAGATTTGTGGATAATAACGCTGATGACAGTTATTACACATGCAGCACCACTCAGTCGGACTTAAATACATCTTATGGCCACAGTAACCACAATATTTATGTGAGCGATAAAAGTCAGATAATTGAACGGCCCGCCCCGCTAACTGGAAGAAGCTATCATCCGTACTATCTAAAAGCGGCCTGATTGAACCCATGTATTTAGACATTTCACGGCAAATAAGCCAGGCAGTTTTACCTTCCCACTCACCAATTGGCTGAGCATCAACACCGGTAAAATTAAACTCTTTAGCTGTACCCATTGGGACATCGCCACCTGGCAGCCATAATTTACCATTCAGGCTGACAAACCAATAGCCTGACTCATCACCGGTTAATGGCAACGGTTGCATTTGCTGAACAATACTCACTTTTTTATCCCTTACTATGTACTACAAAAAAGAGCGACCAATCGATCGCTCTTGTTATTTTGTTTATTATTACGCGCTTACTTTTTCTTTCTTTCGTGTAAGCCTTTTCTTTCCAGCTCTTTATAAATAATTTGTTGCTGAACAATCGTAAACAAGTTACTCACTGTATAGTATAGAACCAGACCAGACGGGAACCATAAGAAGAATACAGTAAAGATTAACGGCATAAATGTCATTAGTTTTTGTTGCATTGGATCAGCAACTGGTGTTGGTGACATTTTTTGGATTAGGAACATCGTACCACCCATCAGTAGTGGCAGGATATAGTACGGATCCTGAGCCGATAAGTCATGAATCCAAAGTGCAAACGGTGCATGACGTAATTCAACGGTATTACCCAGCATATAGAATAATGCAAGGAAGATTGGCATCTGGATTATTAGCGGTAAACAGCCCCCCAGCGGGTTCACTTTTTCCTGTTTATACAGAGCCATTGTTTCCTGACTTAAACGCTGTCTGTCAGTCCCAAAACGTTCTTTTAGAGCCTGAACGCGTGGTTGTAATAACTTCATTTTCGCCATTGATTTGTACTGTGCGCGTGTTAGTGGGAATAAAATACCACGCACAATAAAGGTGATAATGATAATTGCCACACCCCAGTTACTCACAAATCCTTGAATAAATTTTAGTAAATGGAATAATGGCTGAGAGATAAACCATAACCAACCGTAGTCCACGATTAAATCAAGGTGCTTAGCCGTTGCTGCTAATTCGTTTTGGATCTCAGGTCCTAGCCATAATTTAGCAGAAATGGTTTGTTCGCTGTTAGGCGCAACTTCTGTATTTGCACCTTTGAAACCAATAACAGCCTGACTACCTTTATTTAGTGACTTAGTATAAAGGATAATATCTTCATCCTGAGACGGAACCCATGCAGTTGCAAAGTAGTGTTGTAGCATCGCTACCCAACCAACCTGAGTCTCAATTAGCAAGTTTTTACTCTTAATATCATCAAAGTCATATTTAGAATAGTTCTCACTTGAACTTGAGTATGCTGTACCACGGAACGCACTTAAACCAAGTCCGCCACCGCCTTCAGTCGTTGCCCCTTCAGGTAGTTCAACCGATTGCTTTAACTGACCATACATAGAAACTTCAAGCGTATTGGCTGTTTTATTATTTACAATATAATTAACACCAACTGCATAATCACCACGCTTAAGAACAAATTCTTTAGTATACACAACGCCATTCGCTGCAGTATAAGTCATCGGTACACGTAACTCGTCACTACCATCAGCTAAGGTAAATGTCGTTTGTGACACAGAATACATTGGGCGCTTACTACTGGTTTGTGTACTGTCCGGGCCATCACGACCAGCAAGTCCACTTTCTGCAACGTAAACAAAATCAGAGCGAGCATCAAGTAACTGGAATGGAGTGCCTGATTTTAATGTTTGATCATAAGCTAACAGTTGTGCTGCCTGAACATCACCACCATATGTATTAATTGATAATGAGAGTACATCACTTTTTACTGTGATTACACTACCTTGTTGGCCTGTTTCTGTATTACTTTCGTCGCCAATCACTTGCTGATTTAATTGGTTAGCACGCTCTGGTTTTGGAGCATGATCAGTTTGCCACGCTTGCCAAAGCAAGAAAGAGACAAAAAGTAATGCAATAAAAAGTATATTACGTTGAGATGTCATTAGTGTTTTTCTCTATTATTATCAATTTTTTGGTGGAACAGGATCATCACCACCTTCATGTAAAGGGTGACATTTTAATACACGTTTGAGCGTAAGCCAACTACCTTTTATCAATCCGAAGCGCCTAAGTGCAATAATTGCGTATTGTGAACAACTAGGTGTAAAACGACAATTAGGTCCAAGCAGCGGACTAATAAAGCGCTGATAGCCTCGAATCACAACGATTAAGCACTTGGCGCCGAAGGATTCTGAGCCATTCGTTTGATCCGGTTGCATAGTTTATCCAGTAGTTCAATAATTTGTTGATTACTTAATTCAAGCACAGCCGTTCTGGCCATAACCACATAATCTAAAGGCGGAAGTTCGTGCTGATGTAAGCGAAAATACTCTCTGACCAGTCGTTTGATTCGATTGCGTTCATGCGCATGCTTAATTTGCTTTTTAGCAATAGCAAAACCAACTCGTGGATGAGTGAGATTATTAAAACGCGCTAACAGAGTAATATAAGGAGAACCGGAACGCAAAGGATCCTGAAATACGAAGGTAAAGCTAGAGGGAGTCAGTAAACGTAACTCCCTGGTGAAAGTGAGCTTAACCACTCAACAATTCATGCAGCTAATTAAAAATTAGCTTGATGCAGATAAGCGCACTCGGCCTTTAGCACGACGACGAGCAAGAACTTGACGGCCGTTTTTAGTTGCCATACGAGCACGGAAACCGTGAGCACGATTGCGTTTTAAAACTGATGGTTGAAAAGTACGTTTCATGACGATTTATACCTGAATCAAATTTATTTATCGTAGAAAAGTTTCTACATTAATTAAGAGGTCGGAATTCTACATAGAAATGACCTCATAGTCAACGCTGAATTTAGATTATTGTACAAAATAAAATGCCAGCCTTGAAGTCGACACTATTATAGGCATTATGACACCTTTATGGTATCTCGTTTTACCAATTTAAAACGAGTTATTCATTTATGTAACCTTTCTCTTTGATATATCATCTCATCAACCTTCTCAGGAATAAGGCATCTGCAAATAGCCCTAAGTATTGCTATTACCTATCAAATTAATTGTATATAACCATTTGCTTTAGAACGTAAAAACAGTCTAAATATCAGTGTCTTAGTGGACTATATCTGTTATACAAAGCGTTTTAATTAATCATAACCAATTGATTAATAAGCAGATATTATATTATTTATTAACATGATTATTAAGGTAAGTTAACATGGGAATTCTTTCATGGATCGTTCTTGGCTTTATCGCCGGTCTATTAGCTAAATTTTTTATGCCAATTGCTGGTGGTTTAGGCTTCATTAAAACAATACTACTAGGTATTGTAGGCGCAATCGTTGGTGGTTATATCAGTACATTCTTCGGTTGGGGTAGTGTTAACGGATTTAACTTCTCAAGTATTCTTATCTCCTTCTTAGGCGCTGTACTTGTTCTATACGTATATCGTTTACTGAAAAAATAATATACTCACCCACTAGCCTTTCTATACAGAAAGGCTGGTTCCTCCCTCTTTATCATCCCAACTGAAATTTTATTTTGTGATATATCACAACTCTTTGTGAATCTCTCTGTTCGTTTGAATATCTCACTTCTGCTCTGAAACATTGTTTTTCCACTCTTCCCGCTCTGTCACCAAAGCACTATTAAGACTCAAAGTTATGTGAGAACAATCACATCAATGTGAAATAAGATGCCATAATATATCAGTCTCTGTTAATCACTTGCTGGTGTTATCAATGCCTAAATTTGCTGCTAATTTAACCACTATGTTTACTGAATATCCATTCTTAGAGCGTTTTAAAGCAGCAGCACAAGCAGGCTTTCGGGCTGTTGAGTTTCTTTCTCCATTTGAATATCCAGCTAGCGTTTTAAAACAAGAGCTCGATAATCATGGCTTACAATTAGTTTTGTTTAATACCACAGTCGGCAATACTGCCAAAGGGGAATGGGGACTTAATGCGTTACCGGGGCGAGAGTCAGATGCCAGAGCCAACATCGATCTGGCACTGGAATACGCTTTAGCTTTAAATTGTCAGACCATCCATGTTATGGCTGGTGTTGTGCCTGAAGGTCAGCAACAATATTTGTATGAACAAGTACAAGTCGATAATGTCCGTTATGCCGCAGATAAATATGCACCACATAATATCAGTATTGTGCTAGAAGCCCTGAGTGATGTTGTAAAACCTAACTATCTGTATGCCAGTCAGTACCATACCCTTAAGTTGGTAAAGCGCATTAATCGCCCAAATGTTTCAGTACAAATTGATCTGTTCCATGCTCAAATCGTCGATGGTAATCTGACTCATTTACTGCAAAACCTTAACGGTCATTTTGGGCATATACAGGTTGCCTCTGTACCTGATCGCCATGAACCGGATGACGGTGAAGTGAATTTTACCTATCTGTTTAACCTTTTAGATCAGCTTGGCTATTCAGGGTGGATTGGCTGTGAATATATTCCTAAGAACACAACAAAAGCTGGTCTGAACTGGATAAAACCTTATTTATAGTTCCTCACCTCTACCATACTCAACCAAACGTGATGTAAATATTTAAGCCTTCTCCATTTACCACCAACATATCTTAAACTTCAGCATTGATAATACTTACATTAAATCACAGGAAAATATCTGCTACCTATTGACACTCTTGCGATAATCATTAATGCTATATGCTGTTTACACAGGTGTTTTCACTTTAGTAAACAAAGAAGAGGCGCATTACTCAGGCAGATGATTTCAGGAGACTGGCTCCGTTTATCAATCATTCAGGGGATGTAATGCCGAGGTCAGGTAATTCCAGCTTATTACCCGATCGGCTACAAGGGCTGAATCCCTTGGGTTGTCACCTTACAATTTCTAAGGTGGAGCGCTTCCTGGTTAATGTTGTTGATCTCCTATAACCTTCGCTCTATCCTTGTACTAAATAAATGATATTCGATACGAGGAATTCATGAATAATGCTCAAATGATTATTGCCAAATTTGGTGGAACCAGCGTCGCTGACTACCCGGCAATGTGTAATAGTGCCAATGTCGTCCTTTCTAATCCAAATGTGCAGGTTGTCGTGCTTTCTGCCTCTGCAGGCGTCACTAACTTACTGGTCGCATTAGCTGAAGGCTGTAATAACGAAGTTCGTCAACAAAATATCGATAAGATCCGCGCTATCCAATACGCCATTATTGACAAGCTACCAGCAAATCCGGAGGTAAAAAAAGAGATCGACCGCCTGCTGGACAATATTACCTCTTTAGCTGAAGCCGCCAGTCTGGCGACCTCAAGTGCTTTAACCGATGAGCTGGTTTGTCATGGTGAGCTGATGTCTTCCCGCCTGTTTGTTGAAGTACTCAAAGAAAAGCAAAGCTCTGCCCGCTGGTTTGATGTTCGTCAGGTGATGAGAACAGACAGCTTCTTTGGTAAAGCGACTCCGGATTTTACTGCTATTAAACAGCTTTGTGATCAACATTTAAAACCTGTCATGAATAATAACATCATTGTCACCCAAGGCTTTATCGGTAGCGAAGCAACCGGTAAAACGACCACACTTGGACGCGGCGGCAGTGATTATACCGCAGCCCTGCTTGGTGAAGCGCTGCACGCAGGACAAATCGATATCTGGACAGATGTGGCAGGTATTTATACAACCGATCCGCGCATCACTTCCGGTGCTAAACGTATTGATGAGATCACTTTTGCTGAAGCTGCTGAAATGGCAACATTTGGTGCCAAAGTGTTACATCCGGCAACGCTGGTTCCGGCAGTCAGAAGTAACATCCCGGTATTTGTCGGTTCAAGTAAAGCGCCTAAAGATGGTGGCACTATCGTTTATAGCGCGAAAAGCATTCGCTCTGAACTACCAACATTCAGAGCACTGGCACTACGTCGTAAGCAAACACTTCTGACCTTACATAGCTTAAGTATGCTGCATGCACAAGGCTTTCTGGCTCAAGTGTTTAGTATTATGGCTAAACACAACATCTCGGTTGATCTAGTGACAACCTCAGAAGTTAGCGTGGCCCTGACTTTGGACACAACAGGCACAAGTACCGACGGTGGGCCGCTCCTAACTAAAGCACTGCTGGATGAGCTATCAACTTTGTGTCACGTACAGGTGGAAGATAACCTTTCTCTGGTTGCAATCATTGGTAATAAACTGACAGAAACCAAAGGTATGGCGAAAAAAGTGTTTGATACCATGGATCAGTTCAGTATCCGTATGAGCTGCTACGGAGCAAGTACACACAATATCTGTTTTCTGGTGAATAGTAATGATGCAGAAAACATTATTAAACAATTACATACTGCTTTATTTGAATAAATAAAAAATGCAATAAAATCAATATGTTATAATTAATTGATTTTATTGCATATTCCCTTCCTTATCGTCATTTTCCTCTTCTTCCTTTATATGCCATATTTCTTCTTACCTTAATCTTTGTTATATTGAGCGCCATCATAGAAACTTAATTATACGGATCATCTAATGCTCAAAATCTACAACACTCTGACACGTGAAAAAGAGGAATTTAAACCTATCCATGACAATAAAGTTGGCATGTATGTGTGCGGTGTCACTGTTTATGATTTGTGTCATATTGGCCACGGTCGCACCTTCGTTGCCTTTGATGTTATCACCCGTTACTTACGTTTTTTAGGTTATGACTTAACTTATGTACGTAATATTACTGACGTAGATGATAAAATCATCAAACGTGCGCTGGAAAATGGTGAAACCGGTGACCAACTGGTCGATCGCATGGCAAAAGAGATGTACGCCGATTTTGATGCCTTAAATATTCTCCGTCCAGATAGTGAACCGCGCGCAACCCAACATATTAAAGAGATCATCGAACTGGTTGAAACATTACTGGAGAAAAAACACGCGTATATCGCTGACAGTGGTGACGTAGTATTTTCTGTCGAATCTGATCCTAATTATGGTCTGTTGTCCCGTCAAAATTTAGAGCAGCTGCAAGCCGGAGCAAGGGTTGAAGTTGCTGATACCAAACAAAATCCCATGGACTTTGTGCTATGGAAGATGTCTAAGCCTAATGAGCCTTCATGGCCTTCTCCATGGGGAAATGGTCGCCCGGGCTGGCATATCGAATGTTCTGCGATGAACTGCAAAGAACTAGGCATGCATTTTGATATCCATGGTGGCGGTTCAGATCTGATGTTCCCGCACCATGAAAACGAAATCGCTCAGTCAACCTGTGCCCATGACGGTCAGTATGTAAATTATTGGATGCACTCAGGCATGGTTATGGTCGACCAGGAGAAGATGTCAAAATCACTAGGCAACTTCTTCACCATTCGTGATGTCTTAAAACATTATGATCCTGAAACTGTACGTTACTTCTTACTGTCCGGCCATTATCGCAGCCAGCTTAATTACAGCGAAGAGAACCTAAAACAAGCTCGTATGGCACTTGAGCGTCTGTATACCGCACTACGTGATACCGATAATTCTGTGGTTATCACAAAAAGTGACAGCTCATATGCAGAGCGCTTTAGTCAGGCTATGAATGATGACTTTAATACACCAGAAGCCTACTCGGTGCTATTTGAACTGGCCAGTGAAATCAATAAAGCTAAAGCAGCAAATCAAACATCTCGAGCTAATGAGTTAGCTGCTGAACTGCGCTATTTATCCAAAGTCCTTGGGCTTTTAGAACAAGATCCGGTACAGTTCTTACAAGGTGGTAACAACGATGTTGACGTGGCTAAGATTGAAGCACTCATCAAACAACGTAATGATGCCAGAGCCAGCAAAAACTGGGCGATGGCTGATGATGCCCGCGATCAGTTAAATGCCATGAATATTGTGCTGGAAGATAGTGCCAGTGGGACAACATGGCGTAGAAAGACAAACTAGTGTATATCAATGCAACAGTTATTATTCTGATTTTAGGACTTTTTTGGCTACTTGGAAGTGCACTGATAGCTTTCCTGATCTCGCTCTGTCCTATGATGCTAGATAAAACACCATGGTCATGTAAATCCTTTTTTAAAATCTACATTACGCTCTTTCTTGTTGGTCTGTTCATACTTTTAATAAGTTTAGCCGGACTCTGATTATAATAACAAATTAAATAAAAATGACAGGAGACCATATGTACCCAGATATTATTACCATTTTCTCACTATTCCTTATTGGTGCACTGGTACTTTGTTTGGTGTTTTCAGCCCTTTTCGCGTTACTCGAAATGATGATAAGAGGCGTTACTTTTGTCCCTTCTTTCGTTCGGGCGCTGGTAACAACCATTACTTTTTGTCTATTTGCCCTGATAATTACTATTGCATTTAACTAATCAATATCCGGTCACTAACTACTAATCAATAAATTAAAGAAACGATAATCGAGCAGAGATTGATAAAACCTTTGTGCAGCAGGCAGTAGCGGCCGCTCTTTCATCGTCGCAATATAGATATAACGCTGCCTTGCCTGATGTTTCAGAGGAATCACCTGTAGATTATACTCCTGAGGAATTGGGATTCTTGGCATAATACCAATACCATAATCAATCGAAGCCAGTCCGATCATGGCGTTCTCTGCTTCCACATAACAGGCCACTTTAGGCGTAATACCGGCTTCGCTAAGTAACTTATCAATAAAGGGTTTAATACCACTTTTTTCATTAAACAGAATTAATGGATAATCCGCTACCTGTTTCACATCCAACACATTGTTATACGCCAGCGGGTGATTCTTAGACATCACAAACACCAGTTCTTGCGATGTTAGCTGCTCAAAGTCGATATCCGGCTCATTCTCAACCCGGGAACAGAGCGCCATATCATATTTACCTTTCTTTAAATCTTCAATAATGCCAAGTGTAGAACTTTCATAAAATGAAAAAGTGATATTACGGTGCAATGGATTACTGATAAAAGCATTAATAATCTTTGGCAGAAAGTACGCACTTAAAGAATAGATAAACGCCAGTTCGATATGACCGTGTGACATACTGGTTAACTCTTTAATAAAACGCTCGCCATTATTAAGTTCAAGTAAGGCATTATCCACATAAGCCAGATATTGTTGCCCAAGCTTAGTCAGTTCAACATTACGTCCTTTCTTCTGAAACAGTTTAATTCCCAGCTCTTTCTCCAGCTCATTGATAGCATGACTTAAACTCGGCTGACTGATCGAAAACTGCTCTGCCGTTTGCGTATAGTGCTGTGTTCTGGCCAGTGTCTGAAAATATTGTAATTGTCGTAAATTCATCGTTACTCCTGATCATATCATCTGCCACAGAAAGAAATTATGTGATTTTTATCTCAATATTTGCATTAAATTTCAGAAATTTTCCTGCAGATTCGCTTAAAAAATTTCTTTTATAAAAACAGTGAGTTCACAAAATTTTGTGCCAAGCCTTGTCATTATAAGCCTTTCACTAAATCTGAGTTTCGCCCATCCAAAACCTATAGATATATTCTATAGGTTTTAAGGAAAATACTCATTAGTTTTATGAATAATAATCCCATAAACTTTGTGGCAATAGTTTCAGGTTAAAATTAAACATGATAATAAAGAGGAAGATATGAGCGATTTTTCAGCAATATTTCAACCTATCACCATCAAACGAACCACGATCAAAAACCGTATTGTAATGCCACCAATTGGCAGTAACTTTGCGACACTTAATGGAGAGTTTGTTGAAGAACATATTCAATACTATGAACAACGTGCCAAAGGTGGTACCGGGTTAATTATTCTTGAAAATGTGTGTATTGATTTCCCTTATGGAACAAACGGTACAACACAGTTACGTATTGATAATGACCAATATATTCCTGGTCTATATCGTTTTACTGAGCGTCTGCATAAACATGGCGCAGCTGTTGCAGTTCAAATTAACCATGCTGGAGCTTCTGCCTTCCCTGGACGTTTAAATGGCTTACAGGCTATCTCAGCGTCAAATATTCCATCTAAAACTGGTGGTGCGATTCCTCGTCCAGCGACTAAAGATGAAATTTTACATATCGTAAAACAATACGGTGCAGCAGCACATCGTGCTCAGCGTGCCGGCTTTGATGCAGTAGAAATCCATGCTGGCCACTCCTATTTACTTAGTCAGTTCTTATCTCCATTATTTAATAATCGTACTGATGAGTTTGGCGGTAGTCATGAAAACCGTGCCCGTATCATTCGCATGGTGATTGATGAGATTCGCCAATCCGTCGGACCTTTCTTCCCAATTATTATGCGTTTTAGTGCTGATGACTTTATTGCTGGTGGTAATACATTGGAAGATACCCTGCAAATTCTTGAGTACTTAACAGATGAAGTTGATATCTTTGACGTCTCTTCTGCACAAAATGATACGTTACAGTTCCAAATTGACCAGATGAATCTGCCTGATGGCTGGCGTTCATATATGGCTAAAGCAGTACGTGACAAATTTAACAAGCCGACGATTACTTCCGGTAACTTCCGCGACCCATATGTAGTTGCAAAGACCTTAGAAGAAGGTACTGCTGACTTTGTGGTGATTGGTCGAGGCCTCATTGCAGAACCTTACTGGGTTGAGAAAGTTAAAAATGGTGAACTAGATACGCTAAGAAGATGTATTTCTTGTAATATCGGCTGTGCTGATCACCGTATTGCTAAAGCAAAACCAATTCGTTGTACCGTAAATCCTGATATCGTCTCTTATGAAGACTACAAAAACTATCAGGTGAAAAAACCGTTAAATGTTGTTGTCATTGGTGGTGGTACTGCAGGTCTTGAAGCCGCATCTACCGCAGCTGAAATTGGTTGTAACGTGACTTTATTTGAAGCAAAACCATTCTTAGGCGGTTTGTCTATGATGATTTCTCGCTTCCCGTATAAGAAACGTATTGCAGATTTACCAAAATTCTTAATCAATCGCGCAAAAACATTAAAGAATTTAACTATTCATTTAAATAAAAAAGCGACGCTGGAAGATATTGAAAAACTAAGTCCTGATCTGGTGATTAGTGCAACAGGTTCTAAACCTTTACTACCACCAATCAAAGGTCTGTCAGAACAATTAACTGCACCAAATCGTAAAGTGTTCTCCATTTTTGATATCATGGAAAACTTTGAACAATTTACTGATATTCCAAATAAACGTATTGTGGTTATTGGTGGTGGAGCCGTAGGTCTGGACGTTGTTGAATACTTCTCTGAAAGTAAAGCCAAAGATGTATCAATTGTTGAGATGCAATCTGTTATTGGTAAAGACTTAGATATCATCGGTCGTATCTCTATGATGACAATGATGAAAGAAAACAAAGTCAATCAACTTGTTGATACCACTTTACTGGAAGTAAAAGAAAATAGCTTCTTAGTGAAAGATAAAGAGGGTAAACAATCCGAATTACCATTTGATTATGGATTTGTCTGCTTAGGTATGACACCAGAAAATTCATTCAGTAATACAATTGAACAACATGCTGCAGAAAAAGGTTACACCTTTGAGAAAATCGGTGACAGCCGCGCAGCACGTAAACTGATTGAAGGTATGCGTGAAGGCCGTGATATTATTGCTTCAATTCAACGTATTGAACGTGTGAAAGCTGGGGAAGTACGCGGTGTTTCACCTGTTAGTCCAGTGTAACTAGTCATTACATAGATCAAAATAGAGGCATTTGCCTCTATTTTTTTGCCTGTGATTTCTGATGATTATTTTATTTTTTTATGAATAGAGGTCAAAATCCCACGCAAAATATTGAGCTCCTGCTGCTCCACCCGGGAACGGTTAAACAAACGACGTAATCTGCCCATAATCTGTCCCGGATGATTTGGATTAATGAAATGAGTTTGTAGCAATGTTTGCTCCAGATGCTGATAAAAACGTTCCATATCAATCGTTGCCGGATATAATGATTCATCAGTATGCCCCACCTGCAGTGATAAAGGTTTGTTTTGCGCCTGTAACATCGCCATGCGGATTTCATACGTAAAAATCTGTACTGACATCGCCAGGTTCAGTGAACTGTAATCAGGGTTAGCAGAAATCCCTACATGATAGTGACATTTTTGCAGCTCTTCATTGGTAAGTCCTACCCGCTCACGACCAAAGACTAAAGCGACCGGCGCCTTAACCGCTTCCTGTACGATCTTTTGCCCGCACTCTCTGGAATCCAAATAAGGCCACTCCAAATTACGGGAACGAGCGCTGGTACCAATCACCAGTGGACAATCAGCGATCGCCTCCTCCAGTGAAGACGTGATCACCGCTTGTTTAACAATATCATTGGCACCAGCTGCTAAAGCAATAGACTGTGAGTCAGGTTTAACGACAGGGCTGACCAAATAGAGCTGAGAGAGCCCCATTGTCTTCATGGCGCGAGCAGCAGAACCGATATTGCCGGTATGCGATGTTTCGACCAGCACAATGCGGATATTATCCAGCAGAGAATTTTCTTTGTTATTCATTTAGTTATAACTTTTTACAAAAAATATAGTCGTTATCATATCACAGAGGTGGTCAAATCTCGACGATCTGTTATACTAGCGCCCGTTTACTTTGTCACTTCGACACGTTCTTTAACATCAATTGGAAGATAAAATATGAAGCACCCGATGCTAAATATCGCTATACGCGCTGCGCGTAAAGCTGGTAATTTGATTATTAAAGCCTATGAAAACCCGACATCTGTTTCTGTCGATGCGAAAGGCACTAACGATTTCGCGACTAACGTCGATCGTGCTGCAGAAGGTTTAATTGTAGAAACAATCAAACGCTCTTATCCTGACCACACCATCATTGGTGAAGAAAGTGGTTTAGCAAAAGGTAAAGACGCAGAAATACAATGGATTATCGACCCAATTGATGGCACGACAAACTTTATCAAAGGTATTCCTCATTTTTCTGTTTCCATTGCTGTGCGAATTAAAGATCGTACAGAAGTTGCTGTTGTCTACGATCCAATGCGTAATGAACTTTATACTGCAACACGTGGGCAAGGCGCACAACTTAATGGCTACCGTATCCGCTGTGGTAATGCCAAAGATTTAACCGGTACAATCATTGCTACCGCCTTCCCGTATAAATTAAGAAATCACACTGAAAGCTATTTTAACGTGCTACAAAAAGTCTTTGCTAAATGCGCAGACTTCCGTCGCAGTGGTTCAGCTGCACTGGATTTATGTTATGTTGCCGCTGGTCGTTTTGATGGTTTCTTTGAAATTGGTTTACAACCTTGGGATATTGCCGCTGGTGAATTGATTCTGCGTGAAGCGGGTGGTGTAATGACAGATTTTGCCGGTGGGCATAACTATATGGTGTCAGGGAATACTGTGGCAGCAAATCCAAAAGTGTTAAAAGATCTGATTACTACTATGCAAAGTGAGTTGAGTGATTCACTGAAGAAGTAGATTTTAGATTTATGATGTTATAAGCATGGTGTGGAGCGGGGAGCACGCCCCGCTAGCGTGATCTTTGGGTGTGGTTGTCAGTTCCATGGGTTTGATGGCCTACCACACCCAAGAGGCCCCGTTCGACAGGCTCACTAAGACCTCCAGGGTCTGGTCTCCATCAATCAAAACAAAGGATACTGGAAATAATAACTTCCTCTCTCAAGATTGACTCCTGATATGTATAAAAATTTCTTTTCTGGCTTCTTAGTTTCTTAAAATGATGTCGATTCTAATTTCTGATATATAAATAACTTATTATACGAACAATATTGATTAAATTGTTAAGTTAAATCAATTAATTGAATTAAGAAAGAGTATTTCAAAAGAATAATTTGTTGGAATAAGAAAAGGTATTTTTTTACTTTAATTTCATCTGTGAAGCTATGATTGATGGAGAGCGTACCTCATAGGTCTTAGCGAGTCCCCGAGCGGGTGCCTATGGGGTGCGGTAGGCCATCAAGTCTCACAGAATAAGCAACCACACCAACAAAAGCTAACACGATGCGGGGCGTGCACCCCGCCATAAACCCTGCTAACTACAAACACAAAACAAACTATCTTAAACACTCCCCAATAAAATACTCCATCATCCTGTCATCACCACTAAGCTCCGGATGAAAGGCCGTCACTAAAACATTACCACTTCGCGCAGCAACAATATTGTCCTCAACTTTAGCCAGAACGTCTACTCCACTTCCGACTTGAATAATCAGCGGAGCTCTGATAAATAAAGCAGGAAAAGCCTTTTGGCCAAGAACAGGAATATCTAAATCGAGCTCGAAGCTCTCTTTTTGCCGTCCAAAACCATTGCGGCGAACGGTACAATCAATCAACCCTAAACAGGCTTCCTCTTCTTCAATCCGCTCGGCGAGTAACACCAGACCAGCACAAGTACCAAATAATCCCTTATTATTACTAGCAAAAGCCTTAATCGCTTCGATAAAACCATATCTCTCCATTAAGCGGCGAATTGCCGTACTTTCACCACCTGGAATAATCAATCCATCAAGATCATTTAACTGCTCCGGTTTTTTGACTGCAATACCACGTACCTGCAAGCGGCTCAAGACGTTAAGGTGCTCTGTCACAGCACCTTGTAAAGCCAGAACACCCACTGTTTTCATCATACTCACCAGCCTCTTTCCTGCATTCTTTCTGCCGGAGCTAAAGTACTGATATCCAGCCCTTTCATCGCTTGTCCTAAATCTTTCGACAAACGACCAATTAACTCATAATCAGTGTAATGAGTTGTTGCCTGCACGATAGCACTGGCAAACTTAGCCGGGTTTTCTGACTTAAAGATGCCTGAACCAACAAATACACCATCAGCCCCCAGACTCATCATCAGTGCGGCATCAGCCGGCGTTGCAATCCCACCCGCAGCAAAATTAACTACCGGTAACTTACCAAGTGTCTTAATTTCTTTCAATAATTCATACGGAGCACCTAAGTTTTTAGCTTCTGTCATCAGTTCATCCTGACTCATTGCCACAATTTTGCGTATCTGACTATTCACTTTACGCATATGACGAACCGCTTCCACAATATTACCGGTTCCGGGCTCACCTTTTGTTCTGAGCATTGAAGCACCTTCACCAATTCGTCGCAGGGCTTCGCCTAAATCACGACATCCACACACAAAAGGTACAGTAAATTCACTTTTTAACAGATGGAACTCCTCATCTGCAGGCGTTAACACTTCACTTTCATCGATGTAGTCAACCCCCATGGCCTCCAGAATGCGAGCCTCAGCAATATGGCCAATACGGGCTTTAGCCATCACAGGAATCGATACTGCGTTCATTACCTCTTCAATAATCTCAGGATTAGCCATGCGAGCGACACCGCCAGCAGCCCGAATATCAGAAGGAACACGCTCCAGAGCCATCACCGCCACAGCCCCTGCATCTTCAGCAATTTTGGCCTGCTGCGCATTCACTACATCCATGATGACACCACCTTTTTGCATTTGTGCCATACCACGTTTCACACGATCCGTACCGACTGTTTTGTTCATCTTATTTTCCTTTTGGTTAAAGTGGATAAATTGATTGTTTTTCATACAAAAAATCTACTTTTTTTATGTTAGATAAAATAATCATTGACAAAAACAGCCAATTGGATTGTTTTTATACCATCCAATTCTAATTATAGAAAACATCATGTGGAAACTATCTGATAACCAGCATCTGCCGATTTATCAACAAATCATTAAACTGATTGAACAAAAAATTAATAGCGGCCAGCTGCTGACAGGTGAAAAGCTCCCGGCTGAACGTAAATTGGCTGAGTTACTAGGCGTCAATCGGTCCACTGTTATCAGAGCCTTTGATGAACTGGTAGAAAGAGGTGTGCTGATCCGCAGGCGTGGTAGTGGTACCACCATCAATCAGGATAAATGGGGTGTCGCTCCGCAGCAAACCACCAACTGGCGTCACTACGTTGATCAGAGCAGTTTTTTACCCGCTTCACCTTATATCCGTAAAACTCACGTTCTACTCAAAAACCCGGATAATGACATCTTAGACCTGGCCACTGGTGAACTTCCTTTAGACCTGATTCCAGAAATCACCATGCCGTCTTATTCCTGGCGGGATCTGATTGCAGAAGAAAAGAATGAAGAGATCGAAGGTTATTTCCCACTAAGGCAAACAATTCAACACCATCTGCTAAACAGGCAACAAATACTGGCACTTCCGGAGCAAATTCTGATTACCTCTGGTGCCCAACAGGCGTTGTTTATGATTACACAGTGTTTACTGCGCCCAGGAGATACAATCGCTATTGAATCACCCTCTTATTTGTATGCTCTGCCACTCTTTCAGTCTGCCGGACTGAGAATTGTGGCCCTCCCTATGGACAAAGAAGGTATACAACCTGATGATTTGGAACGGCTGTATCATAAATTTGCTATTAAGATGGTGTTTCTCAATCCGACACTCCAGAATCCAACCGGTCTGATGATGCCACAGCAGCGCAGGAAAGAGATTATTGCTCTATGTACTAAACTGAATTTACCTATTGTTGAAGATCACTCTTACGCTGAACTAAGCTTCGATCATACAGCTCAGCCGCCAACCCTTAAACAGCTCGATCATCAAAATGTACTCTATATTGGATCGCTGTCAAAAGTGATGGGATCAATGACTCGTATTGGCTGGCTGGTGGGTCCTGCTGCAGTGATTAAACATCTGGCTGAGGCAAGGCAAGAAATGGATTTTGGTTTAAGTATTTTCCCGCAGG
This sequence comes from Zophobihabitans entericus, assembly GCF_011745665.1. GTDB lineage: Bacteria > Pseudomonadota > Gammaproteobacteria > Enterobacterales > Orbaceae > Zophobihabitans > Zophobihabitans entericus. Next base: position 36,682 of record NZ_CP050253.1, read on the forward strand.
TACTGGCAAATCATGTACTAAATAATACGTCCTTCCACCAGCATCTCACCAGACTCAGAGATACGCTTAAACACCGGTGTGATGATCTGATTAGCGCTCTGAATAATACTATTCAGGAAGATATTGATTTTGCTATTCCGCAAGGTGGGATGCACCTGTGGTGTAAACTCCATCCGTCTTATAACATCACCCGTGTAACACAAAAACTTTTGGAACAAAATATGCTGGTGATGCCAGCCGGTGTCTTTGGCAGTAAAGAAAATGCCCTGCGCTTAACATTTGCCAGACTTAATAAAGATGTGGCTCAGCTGGCAGCTTTCAGACTGCAACAGGTACTAAAAGATCCCTAAGCTGCAGCCTGACTGAATATCATAATTGGGTATCAATTATATTTTTTATAAATATTAATAGATGTCGTTTATACGCTAAAGCGCCTATAATAGAGAATATCCATTATCTCTCTTGTTATATATTCTTACTAAATTAAATATAACATATTGATTAATAAACAGTTTTTAATTAATATTTATGATAACAAAGCATATAAATATATTTCTCTTTTTGCTGCTGACATTTTTTATGTCTGTCGGTCATGCTTTGCCTGTCATTCATTCTTCATCAGGCACGTCTCCTGAGGATCATCATACTCAGCTAGTCTTCGCACAAAGTAACCATTGTGCTCAGGAACTCTCACCATCTGATAATAACTGCGCTCTGCATTGCATGACCTGTTTCTCATTATTACCAACTATTGAAGTAACAGTTAATCAACATCATCCACAAATAACCGCAACACCATTTACTGTTTACTGGACACCTAACGAGTTTCTGCCGGAACTGCGCCCGCCTAGATCCCATCAACGATAAATTTATTAATATCAAAACAACTATTTAAGGTGATATCCTGAGTAAAACGGATATTTAACACGACTTAATTAATAGGACATTTAATATGAATCGTCGAAATTTTTTAACGCGTCTGGGCGTTTTAGTCAGTACAGCTATCGTCGGGCGAGCTCTGGCTAATTCAGGTCATAATATGCCCGCAAATACCGGACATAATATGGGACACATGGGTGGTATGAACTCCATGCAAGGACATATGGGACAAAATAAGCTATTACCTGTTTCAGCCCTGCCAACAGGCACTCCACTGCCTACGCTCCCATTACTCAAAAATACCAGCCAGCAAGCTAACACTTTTGAGGCAACACTCCATGCCAGACCCATAAAGGTCACTCTGACACCAGAAATTACTACAGAATTTTGGGCTTACAATGACTCTATTCCGGGGCCATCAATTGAAGTTTTTGAAGGTGATACGATTAAAATTACTGTCAAAAATGATTTACCACAGCCTACTACCGTTCACTGGCATGGCTTACCAGTACCCGCTGATCAGGATGGTAATCCGCAGGATGAAATCCCGGTTGGTGGTTCACGCGTCTATACATTTACGCTACCGGAAGGCTGTGCCGGGACTTACTGGTATCACCCGCATGGGCATGAAACAGTAGCAGAACAAGCCTTTAGAGGGCTGGCTGGTACACTGATTGTCAGAGCTAAAAATGATCCTCTGGTACATCTGCCAGAACAACAGTGGCTGTTCTCCGATCTCAAATTAAATAGTGACGGCCAAATTGCTGATAACAGTATGATGGATTGGATGAATGGTCGTGAAGGCCAATTCACGCTGTTAAATGGCTCTCATCAGCCAAAAATCACCTTAACAGAAGCCACCCGAGTTCGGTTATGGAATGCCTGTTCCGGTCGTTATCTAAACCTTAACTTCCCGGGTTGTGACGTACAACTGGTAGGTACCGATGGAGGCCTAATGGAAAAGCCTTATGCACTTGAAATTTTACTGCTAAGCCCGGGTGAGCGTGCAGAAGTAATTGTCACACCAATTCAAACTGCAACAGCAATGCTGCAATCTTTTGCCTATGATCGCGGTAAAATGGGACCAAAAGTGATTGAAATCCCTCGCTTTCTGGCTGAAATGGGACTGACAGAATCAAAAGCACCAACACTTCCGTCAATACTGCGCCCTCTGCCACAGCTTGGCACTGCTACAGCATCTAAATACCTTGAGTATACTGAAGAGATGAAAATGGGAAGCGGTATGAAGTTCTATATCAATGGAAAGTCCCACGATATGGCTCGTATCGATCTAGTCAGTAACGCAGGTGAAGTTGAAGAATGGACAATCTTTAATAACTCCCATATGGATCATAACTTCCATATTCATGGTACTCAGTTCACTGTCGTTAATTATGAACTTGATGGCGATAAACGTTTACCAGACTATATTGGGCATAAAGATACCGTTAATCTTAGACCGTATGAAACTGTACGTATTAAAATTCGTCAGGATCTAAAAGGGCTTCGTATGTATCACTGTCATATTCTGGAACATGAAACGCTTGGTATGATGGGACAACTCAACGTTATCTAATCATTCAGCTAAAGTCGAATCCAAAGCGCACTGAGGTGCGCTTTTTTGCCAGTTTAAGATAATCGCTTTAATTCATAATCTTTACCAATTCAAAGGATTAGAAAATCTCTATTGATTACTTATAGTTATAAGAATATATTCTTACCTGTAACGTAATTTAAAGTTAATATTTGAGAAGTTATCATGTCTTTAATTGATCTGTTTCATAAACTGCGCCGATTCGTACATCCTTACAGGTTACTGGTGGTTGCTACCCTATTTCTGACTCTAGTCGGTGCTTTTACTGCACAGGTTAACGCATGGATACTGCGCTATGCAGTAGATAGTATCAGTGCGATTATCAATCATGGTCAGGGACTCAAAGCAGGTTATACCGTACTGATTACGATTACCTGTATTTTGCTCGGTAAAGAGGTGCTCAATACCTTTGTACAATTTGGGCAAAAGTACTTTGGGGAACGCCTGCGTATTCTGGTGGCTCAGGACTTAGCACAAGCCATGATCGAAAAGATCTTAACTTATCGGGTAACCTTTTATACTGATAACGATAACGAAGCCGGACGACTACAGACCCGAATTGACCGCGGTATCGCAAGTCTCACACGCCTCGTACAGATATTTTTTATTGAAATTTTACCACTGTTTGCCAACTCCATCATTGCGCTGATTATGATGTTCTACGCTAACTTCTATGTTGGCTTAATCGGACTTTGTATTATCCCGATCTATTTTTATGTCACTCACAGACAGGCACTTAAGCTTGGCAGCTGGCGACGTAAACAACGTGATTATCGTGAGACTAAAAGCCAGGGCATCATTAGTATCATTGAATCAATCATGGTGATTAAATCCTTTAACCGTGAGCAACTTGAATCCACTAAGCAACTAACTCTGCAAAAAGAGTTAACTGATAATCAGATGAAAACCCGTCACATCAGTTTTGTTTTTGATGGCATCAAATCATTTATTGAGCAGTTTGGAGTAGTACTCATCATTATTCTAACCGCTTTTTTAGTGCTTAATGGTCAGATGACGATCGGGGCTATTATGTTCCATATTTTACTGTTCAGTAACGTATCGGCACCGATTCGTCAGCTACATCGCATCTATGATGAAATGAATGATGGTCTGATTTATGCCGAAAGTTATTTTCAGATACTGGAAGCAGATAACGAAGCTGAACCATCCGGTCAGTATATTAATAAAAACCTCAAAGGTTTATTCGAACTCAAACAGGTTAATTTTACTTATCCAAATGGTAAGCAGGCCCTGCATGATATTAATATGCGTATCGAACCTAATAAAATTACAGCGTTAGTGGGGCTTTCTGGAGCCGGTAAAAGTACGTTGATTAATCTGTTAGATAAGTTCTATACCCCCGATTCCGGACAGATCTATTTAGATGGTGTTGATCTGGCTGAATATGATACTCATTTCCTGCGTGAGAATATTGGCTTAGTGTTACAACGCAACCATATCTTTAACGGTACAATTGAAGAAAATATCCGCTATGGTAATCCAAATGCCGATTTTGACACTGTGGTCGATGCTGCTAAAAAAGCCTTCATTCACGATCAAATTATGCTGCTACCCGAACAGTATCAATCTAAGGCACTGGAACTGTCTGGTGGTCAGCAGCAACGCATCGCCATCGCCAGAATGTTTATTAAAAATCCACCAATCATCTTTTTAGATGAACCCACAGCCAGTCTGGATGCTATTGCAACAGAACAGATTAAAAATAGTCTGGACGCGATTAAAAAAGATCGTACAGTGATTATTATTTCTCACAGTATTTCCCAAATCATCGATTCTGATTATATCTACGTGATGAAAGACGGCAGACTCATGGAAGGCGGTACGCATGAAGAGCTCTATGAACAAAACGGTACTTATAGTGAAATCTTTAACGCTATGGCCAGAAGTTTAAATATTGATAAAATTACTGATAAAATTGGGAAAATTCAAAATAAATAGCGTGGGAAAAAACTACAGATATTCTGATGAAAGATCCTAAGGCAAAGGTGCTCTGTCCATCCTGCAACAAAAACAATTTAGGCATAATAGATATACCAGCCGAAAAGAAAGAAGAGTTTGAACGACATATGATATGTGACCTATGTGAGATAGATAACAGATTCAGAATCACATTACCTAAATAGTGATAATCTCCACCATGGCGGTATAAAAAAACCTGTTCTCAAACAGGTTTTCTGATAAACAATTTACATTCGCTTCTTAATACCAGCTCTAGAACGCATATTTCAAGCCAAGCAATACACGAGAATCTTTATAATCATGCGAACCAATATTGTGTGAAAGATTCAACCAGGCAGAGAAGTTATCATTAAACTGGCCGTTAATCCCGGCTTTTAGCTGGAACTGATGACGGCTACCGTTTTGTTCAACTGTAATATCATCCATATTGAATGAGAAGTTAGTCGAGCGCATGATGTAGTTTGTCTCAACGAACGGCTTATAAGCGATATCGTTATATAATCCTTCCATCATAAAACGCATACCTAAGCGCCCTTCAACCGTATTATCGTGATCATAGCTAATCACGGTACCGTTTTCTTCTATGTGACCTTCCGGACGGGCATGCATCCAGATAACCTGAGCATTTGGCTGAATATAATATTTAAAGTCGCTATCACTTTGATCTAACTTAAATACATAACCACTTTCCAGAGACATATTCAGACCACGGATTTTGTATGTTTCCGTCATCAGACCTTCACCAGATACTTTATTATCAGTCCAGGCATAGTTGAACCAGCTATCAATATACAGGCCAGTTTTCTCTTCATCATTGGCAAACCAGTAACCATAAATACCTAAAGAGTAACCATCAGATGTACCAGTTGAGCGATAACCAGTGAGCTTGGAATCAGTATGACTACGTGTATAACCATAACCAGCCATTAAACCTAAATGTAGGGTATATTTTTTAGCTAAGGTAAAATGCGCCGCTTCAACACCCATTTGAGTGACTAAATAGTTACTGCGATTTTTTAATTGTTCAGAACCACTCAGGTAACTATTACGACCGGCACGTTGATTTAACCAAAATGTAGTAGTACGCACGTCTCCGGTAGCAATATCAACGTATTGACGTTCACCTGCACGATCGTTAAATGTTAAATTAAACATCGTATTGCTGGCGACTAAGTTAGTTAAATAACTACCTACTTCCGGACGGAAATTAGGATTTTGCAGATCACCACTAGTCAGATACCAGTTATTGCTGCTTGTCGCTACACCATCACCACGGGTAATGTCGTACTCATAAGCACCAGCAATAATACGACCAGACTTAGTAAATTCGCCATCTGACTGACCTTGTACTTCAATAATCTCAATACCATTTTGAGTCTGTGCGCCGGTACCACCAATATTATTAATCTTAACAGCAGTCGTTCCTGATGTATCACCAGTGATAACTAATTTATCAGAATCCGACGTATCATCACCAAGCACGGTATTTAAAGTAATTTTTGCACCATCACCATGATAATCGGTAGTCACTGTCAGTGTTTTAAAGATCCCGTCATCATGATTATAAATTAAAGAGGAATTATTCAGGCTAAGTTCTGTCACTGATGAATCACCCATCATCTCCCAGACAGAGTTGCCAGATAAATCAAAGTTAATAGTACCACCATTATTTGTCGCTGCGCCTTTTAAATAAGATGCACTATTAGCGGCAATATCAATAATGCCTGAGCTGCTAGCCAAAAAGTTACCATAAGCAACAAGACGAGCATTCTGTAACGTAATCGAGCTATTATTATCAGCAGTCATTGCTGTAATCGCGTTATTTTCTCTGTCATGCCCTAAAAAAGTATCACCATTCAGCGTGATAGAGGAATTGTTTGACGCTTGTACGTAGTAAGTATTACTAGAAAACTGATCGTCAGAGCTAACAAAGTCAATATAGGTTTTACCATTTGTAACCAATGAGCTGTTTAAAGCAGAGACAAGACCTGCCACATTGTTAACATTTTTATCCATTTGAATGGTAATATCAGTATTGTTTAGCTCAATACTGCCCTTATTATAGGCTTCAATTCCGACGGCTTCTGTGGCATTATCTTTGGCATGAATTGTCAGAAGAAAGTCACCCTCTGATTTGAATTTTCCGCCTTTATTGATACCAACCCCATAAAATGCTGTAACCGCGTCTTCACCGATAATATTAAGCTCAGTTGAACCTAATAAATTAATTTCACCACTATACGCAATAATAGCTTGTGCATATGTCACATTTTTAGCAGTTAAATTAATTAAGCTATCTTCAACAGTCAATGTGACTTTGTCAGAAGGTACGACAGCAGCTGAGGCAGCATTATCTCGAACATAATATGCCATTGCGATATACATATCTTCGACATTGAGTTCATTTTCTGTGAGACCTGTCAATGTGACATGATTAGATGTGACGTTCCCGGATGAAACCGCCGCCACAGTGGAAACATATCCACTACCACGCATGACGCCGTTATTTGAAGATTCTAAGGAAACATAGAGGTTATCCGCCTGGACAGAAGTGATCAGATTATTAAAACCACTTCTTAGACCATAAAGATAATTAGTGCCCATTTCAGTTGCATAGATTTTAGATCCACTACCTAAATCAAGTTGTCCCTGACGAACATGTACTACAGAATCATTGATTTTGGCCTGACCTTCATTAGCGACAGTAATTGAACCATTATCCTGAATAGAGTGAACGTCAGCACCGGCAACAACGATAGAATCGAGTGTATCATTATTGTCATGAACTACGACGGCAGCATGCGAAGGAATACTATAAAGAATAGCAAAAATCGCTATCGCCAGCGGACTTCTCTTTTTTTGATATTTCAATTTTCATCCAACCCGTTGTTTTTATTATTTAATAGTTTTTATTATTGATTTTGGCCGTAATTATAACATTACTTATACAAAAGTAAAAAAATGGATAGGTATTATTCTTGTTTTGAAAAGAAATTGAAAAGGTGTTTATTTGCTGAACGCTGGGAGTGTCTTAATTAAAGGAGAATGATAAAAACCCCCAATTAAACCCCCAAATGATGCATCTATTAAGCTGAAAGATGTCTTACTAACTTGGTTAATGGCTTGAGAGCTGTTAGCAAAAGGGATTACTCGTATCATCCTGATACTCGCCCTTTGGGCCGTTGCGCTGCAACGTTCAAAACTGTTCCCGACAGTTTTGTCAAACCTCCTTCGGAGGTTCTCATCCTCGGTAAACTTCAGGCGTAAAAAAACCTGCATAAATGCAGGTTTCTCAAAATTGGTCGCGAGAGAGGATTCGAATTATTCAATTAACTTATTGTTTTATTTAAATATAAAATAATTAATTTTAGCTAAAACCCCCAATAAAACCCCCATTTACTTATTTAATTGAATATTGTGATATAAATCACTCTAAGCGATTAAATAACAGGCAAATTATAGAAGTTCTTTTACATTAACGCTTAAACCCTTAGCAATAATATTAATCACTTCTAAAGTTGGGTTTCTTATGCCACGCTCAATACCACTAATATAGGTACGATCAAGCCCACACTTATCTGCGAACGCTTCTTGTGACATTCCCTGCTGTAATCGGAGTTGCCTAACTCTCTGTCCAAAAAGGACTTTTACTTTATCTGACTTTTCCATCAGATAAATATCACACTATGTTGATTATTAGACCACGGACTATAAGTCACATTTTATAAAATTCATGCTATTATGTTACTTATAGTCAACATAGTAAGTTTGACTAGTTAGAGGATCTAGCAATTCATTAAGGAGTCATCAATATGGAAAAAGTAGACTGGCATTCATCAGATATTATTGCAGCATTTAAAAAACTGGATACAAGCCTTGCAGAGGTATCTCGTGCACAAGGTTATGCACCATCAACCTTAGCAAATGCACTTGTTAGACCATGGCCGAGGGGCGAAAAAATTATTGGGGCTGCTTTAGGGATACCACCAGAAGAGATATGGCCGTCCAGATATGCCAGACGGTTAAAGCTAAAACTGAAAAAGCACGTCAAGTTTGACGTTTAAGCCATTAGCAATAGTATTAATCACTTCGAGCGTAGGGTTTCTGACTCCACGCTCAATACCGCTAATATAGGTACGATCAAGTCCGCATTTATCTGCAAATGCTTCTTGTGACATACCAGCCTGTAAGCGAAGTTGTTTAACTCGCTGCCCGAAAAGGGACTTTATTTGATCTGCTCTTTTCATGAGATCAGTATCAATTAATGATGCTTATCAGACCACGGACTATGAGTCACAAATAACTAATTGTTTTTAATCGCTCTCCTTAATTTTAAGCAGATTTATATGCTTAGAATTAAGGAGACAAATCCCTTAAATTAATTTTTAAATTTCATTTTGAATTAATTCTCCTCACCCATTCATCACTTTGTTATCTTAATCATGCACAGAAAAATCACATGACCTGAAAGTGATGCAATAGCGGTCAATCCCTCTAGCTGTAAGTGTCTCTTGAAAGAACAGCATCACTAATGTGATTGGAGACCTCTTATACATAAACTCAATCAACAGGCGAATTCTGTCTGCTGATTCACATAACCACATTGCTTTTAGCAAATATGTACCCCGTGGTGGCTTCGCTACGTCTGGTGAATGCCGTTAAGACATAACCGGCGTGTGCGTTGCCACTGAACACGACACCAAGGCGTCACTTTTAAAAGCGGTTAGCGCGAAAAGTGACGCCGCATTCACACACCGTACAAACGCCCTTGTATTCACACTTGCGGCTAAGTATGCGATTTCTGACACACGCCATTTTGCGTTATTTCAACCATCAATCAATAAGGAGTAAAGCGAATCTGATATCGAGGCAGACATAAATGTCTGGAGGATGACTTGCGAAAGCAAGCGGCTGCACAGAGTGCACAACCGATACCTCACAACACCTCAACCATTGCCGCTCTGGCGTATCGGTATCATTCGTTGTATATGGCTGTTTAGCCATGTGTTATTTGCCGTACGCCAGAGAATCAATGTTTTAAGTGAGTAGATAATTAAAGGAGAGTTATGGGAAGTTTAAAAGACGAAATGACAAAACTGGCTTATCGGGCTGGTGGGAGCTTTAAAACAGTGAATGGCCGAATCACTATTGCTAAAAGATTGAGTGAGAATTTGTATAGACTAAATATACAAATACACCATGTTAAGCATTTGAAAGCCAAGCATGTTGTTAACTATATACAAGACCGTTTAACCCAAGGAATAGGTAAACGAACGCTGCAAAATGAAATGGCGGCTATTCGTTCTATTCTGGTTCAGGCTGAACGGCATAAATTAGCAGAGTCGCCTATTCTGACTAATCAGGCTTTAGGGCTATCCCAAGCCAACAGAGACGGCACACATAAGGCTATTTCTGATAGACATTATGAACAAGTATTAATTCAGGCTGTGCAGATTAATAAAGGTTTTGCCTGCGCGCTGGAACTCGCTTATCAGATGGGTTTGCGTTCTCAGGAAGCTGTTCAATGCTCACTGTCTTTAACAACATGGTTAACTATGTTAGAAAAAGAACAAACCCGATTACCTGTGACGTTTGGCACAAAAGGCAGTAGACCACGAGAGACTCTGGTTCTCAATGCTGAGTTACTTAAACAGACTATCCAAAAAGCGCTAAGGGTAATGGAAGAACAAAAAGGTAAGTTGATTGATAAACCTGATTTAAAATCGGCTATGGCTTACTGGCGACGAACAGCCATAAAGGTAAATTTAAAAGGGGAATACTCCCCACATAGCTTACGCTATGCGTGGGCACAAAGGGCTTTACAGCATTACCAAGAAAAAGGCTTTAGTCATAAAGAATCATTGGCTTTAGTTTCTATGGATTTGGGGCATGGTGATGGGCGTGGGAGATATGTGGAGAGGGTTTATAATTTAATAAAATAAAATTTTATATATCAGATAATTAAAGAAATTAAGATCATTTTCCTTAAATATATACGATTAAATAAATTTCATGTAACTTATAACACCATAAGCTCAAATGTATACCGATTATCGTAATCAACACTGTATATAATGCAAGCTTTTATTTTAGGCTTTGATAATTTCATTAACTATCTGTTTATTAAAATTTCAAAACAAGGGAATAAGATGAGAAAAATTATTGTGACAGATTTAACAAGATTCTCCACCGATGAAAAGGTATGTATTGCAGCTATTGATATAAGCACAGGAGAATGTTTTCGTCCTATGCCATATATTAAAAGTGCTAAATGTAAAGCATTAAAAATACACCCAGGAGCAATCTTCGTTGGTGTTCTTGACTTTAAAAAACCTAAAGAAGCCCCTCATGTTGAAGATGCCAGTTATTCAAAATTAGGTTTTAGCCGAGCATGCAGTAGTGAGGAATTTAGAATGGTTCTAGAGAATTCTTTAACTAATTCAATCTCTAAAGGATTTGGTTTTACTTTTGAAAAAGGCCAAAAGCATATTCCTAGCAATCAAAAGGTTCATTGCTCAATAATTACAATTAAAATAAACCCAAAACAACTAAGTATTTTTGAAGATCAGTTTAAAGCAGGTAAAATCAAAGCCACCTTGATAGATAATGATGGGCAAGTATTTAGCTATCTACCCATAACTGATAGAGGTTTTCACGATTATGCTAAAAAGCACCAAGACAATGGAAAACTAAATGAAATTACAGAGTTTATTTCTAATCAGGAGATTATTTACTTAAGGATTGGACTAAGCCGTGCTTATCAATCACCTAATGGTAAGAGTGGGTATTGGTTACAGATTAATGGTATTTATACATATCCTAATTTTCATGAGGAAATAAGAGCATATGACTAAAGAAATAGTAGCTAATATTTATACTATAGGATTTACAAAAAAAAGTGCTCAAACATTTTTTAATTTTATAAAATTATCAAATGTGGCTACTGTATTAGATGTACGACTAAATAATATTTCTCAACTAGCAGGATTTGCTAAAAAAGATGATCTTCAGTTTTTCCTGAAAGAACTCTGCAATACAAATTACATGCATTTACCTGAATTAGCCCCAACAAAAGAAATATTAAATCCTTATCAAAAAGGTGATATTTCTTGGCTTGCTTATGAAGATAAATTTCTAAATTTGATGGCTCAACGTAATGTGGAAAAATCAATATCTTCTAAGATATTAGAGAATAGCTGTTTATTATGTAGTGAACATGAACCACATTTCTGTCATAGGCGGTTAGTTGTTGATTATTTAAATGAACATTCAAACCTTAAATTGAACGTTAGGCATTTATATTAATGAATAAAATTTTATTGCTTTACCCAAAATCATTTAAATGTTACTCAAAATTTTTTCGTAAAGTGGAAAAGATTATAAGTAAGTTAGACCTTGTGACTATATTATTTTTAGAGGATTCTAATAATTTTATTTCCAGATTATCAAAAGAAAGTATGCATATTAAGGAAATAAAAAAATTATCAAATTGGTCAATAAATAATATCACACATGCAATTATTTTTGATGATGGTGAAGAGTTTCCAGAAGAGGTAAAACAGATAGAATCTTTAAATATTCCTCTTCGTTATATTAAAATCGCCATCACTCGGGTTGTAAATATAAAAAATGAAATTGAGTACACCTCAGAAAAAAGTACCTCTACATATGAATATATAGGCAGAGGATCTTATTGGGGAAATCCTTATTCAATCTATGAAGTAGAAGATCTAGATAAAGGAGAAACCCCTAGAGAAAATGTAATCAGAAAATTCAAATATGATTTCGAACATGATTGCTTATTGAATCGAGATAAAAATAAAGTATATGAACTTGCTGGAAAACGTCTAGGTTGCTTTTGTAAACCTGAAGCTTGCCATGGTGATGTTATCGCTGATTTTTTAAACTCTTGGGATGATGAAAAGTAATTTTAAATTAATAGGATAAAATAAGCACAGTCTTGATTTTAGCTCCAGCTTGCCTTAGAGAGCACTTTTCAATATTAATTACATTTATAATGTTATAACTATTTGATAACGACCACTCATTTTTTGTGACTTACCCCAAATTATTAATGCATTATCACTTGTATTATATTCATAGGCTTGATAATCCCTTGATAAATCAAGATGAAAATTATCTGGGATCAATTCTCCACTTTCCATGAGCTGTATATTGCCACCATGGTAGCCATTTCGGATAAACTTGACTGTTGTTTTTTCAAAAGCATTTCTAATTTTACTTTTGTAGTTAATAAATCCTTCAAATTCACAGTTTCCATATGAATCTGTTCGTAGATTATTTTGGCTTATAAATTCAGTCATTGCTAATATTGATTTCATTCATCTTTCCTCGTTGTAAGGGCATCTTATCCCAACTTAACTATCTAGTTTTTCAAGCTCACTAATATCTGTATATAACCCTGAATGAGAGTTATCAATAATAGAGCTTAAGGCATTTCGAAGAAGTTCATACTTAGGAGATTCTTCAAAGTGGTCTGAATTTAAGTGTTTCATTAAATTATACGGTTTATCCTTAGATATTGACTCGTTAAAATAGAATCCCTCAAAATCTGGATAATGTACAACGGTTTGAACTCTTCCCTCCGTTTGATCTGCTGCCTCTCTGATATTTATATTGATTGTTCTCATTGGGTTTTTACGTCCGCTTTTATCATACTCCGAGTCAAGATCATGGATAGCTATTGCTGTCGCTTTAAATTGATTAAATATCTTTATAAAAGATGGAATATTAGCCTTTCCTCTACAGTTAATTACACAATGAGAATCGTTTAAAGATAGTTTATCGATAAGATATTGATATGCTAAATATTCAGTATCACCTTCAACTAAAATAGATTTCTGATAAAAGAAAAATTCATTTACTGTAGGGCAGCATCTATTCAGCATTTTTAAATTATCCTTTTCATCATCTGTGAAATTGGCTTTATCTGTTTGAAAGTAATAGATTTTATCAGGGCTATTAGACACTTTAATGAGAGTGGTGTGATTTTGTGCTAAATCGATAAATATTGGAGAGTGTGTAGTACAAATAATTTGCCAGCCGTCAACTTCAGCTAGTGCGTAAATTGCTTTTCGTGCAGCTTTTATAACTGCTGGATGCAAGTTTATTTCAGGTTCATCAATTAATAATATTTTCGGTTTATCACTACTTATCAATTTCTTACTTTGAATAAATAAATTTTCACTACATAAAGCATTTATTGCTGACCACAAAAATGCTCTCTGAACACCAGATCCTTGACTGGATAGGGACGTTGAACACCCATTACTTTGTATATTGAATTTACTTCCGTCTTTAATTATATCTTCTGTTTTTAACTTCCCAACACCGCAATCAAATGAAACAGAAATACCAGAAAAAACTTTATTTAACTCACTTTGAATTTTTTCATTAACTTGAGAAATATTACCAGATAGCTCTACTTTGACTTCTTGAGCCAGATCTTCAATTTTTTCAATAATATTTGCTAATTTAGAATTATCATTTTTGAGTTTCTCTGACACTTTTTTAGACACTAGATCTTTTACAATCTTTTCTAGGGAGTCGTAATCGTCATTGGGGTTGATTCTTATTGGAGTTGGTAACCGACTTTGTAATAATGTATCCCAACCTCCAGCCCCTCCTTTTTTCCAATCATTAGTATCTTTACTGAAACTATATTTTTGTCCTTTTTCATTAGGTGCTTCCCAACGGACTTGAAACTTAGCACAAGTTCCAAAATTAGGATCATTAGCTAAAACCCACTCTTGACCAATTGTTTTTTGATCTTCTTCTGTAATATCAACAAAAACACCAGTAATCAAGATAGTATTACTACTATCTTGATTATGAAAATATTCTATACTTAATGCCGACCCCATTGATACATACGCTTCGTATGCGTCCAGAATTGTAGACTTACAGCAATTATTTGGTCCAATCAAAACAACAATGTTATCCATCAAAATTGTTACTTCGTCGGAGATTCCTTTAAAATTAGAAATTAATAATGCAGCAAGTTTCATTTGGTATCCCTATGAATAAATGTATTATCTAAACAGTATAATAACATGAAGTTTTTATACTGTTATAATTTATTCAAACTCATAAGGCGCAACAAACCCAACTTTGTTTGCGTCTAAATAATCAGCCCACCATTGCATCATGCGTTTACGCTCATCAATAAACTGTGCCTTGTGAATATAAGCAGCTCTGACGCTGTTACGCTCTTGATGGCTCATTTGTCTTTCTATCGCATCTGTTGACCACTGCCCTGACTCATTCAGTGCACCACAAGCAATAGTCCTTAAACCATGCCCGCAAATCTCAGTTTGAGTGTCATAACCCAATCTACGCAATGCCTGATTAATCGTATTTTCACTCAATGGTCTGTGCGGTCTGCCCAAACAAGGAAAGATCAATTCATTCTCACCTGTCATTTCCTGTACTTCCCTAAACAAGCTCACCGCCTGAGTTGATAAAGGTACTAAATACTCACTCATCTTTGCGCCACGGTAAGAATATCGAACACCTTCAAGTGGCTCTCTGTTATCTGGAATAATCCACATAGCACGCTCGAGATCGATCTCATTCCAACGGGCAAGGCGTAATTCACTTGAACGAACAAACAGGTAAATATTGAGTTTTAGCGCTAATAAGGTGAGTTGTCTGGCTCTGCCTTGACTATATAGATCGATACGCTCAAAAAGCTCAGGCAAACGCTCTAATGGTAAGGCTGGATAATGCTTTTTCTTTGGTGACTGAACAGCCCCTTGCAGATCGAGCGCTGGGTTATATTCAATAATTCCATTTTGCAGAGCATAACGCATAATAGAAGTTAGACAGTATTTCAGGCGAATAACCGTATCAAGATAACCCTTTCTTTCAACCGCTTTCAAAGCCAGAAGAAGATCCTGAGTTTTTAAGCTCACCACTAGGCGATTTTTTAATACAGGAAAAAGGTAGGTTTCAATTGCCCGAACAATGGAATGTGAATAACTTTCAGACCAACCCGATAATTTACCCTGATAAATCCACCATGATCGCGCAGTTTCTTCAAAGCGTTTACCCACTTGTCGAGCTACTTTTTCTTTTTGTTTTTCAGCTCCGGGATCAATAGATTGGCTGAGTAAGGTTTTAGCCTCTTCACATAGTTTACGTGCGGCAGATAAGGAAACTGTTGGATAAGCACCATAAGCAAGGCGTTTTTCTTTTCCATCAAAACGGTACTTCTGATACCAGAGTTTCGAACCAGAGGGGTTGATTATAATGTGCAGTCCAAAACCGTCACTGAGTTTATAGGGCTTGCTTCGAGGCTTGGCATTACGGATAGCAACGTCTGTTAGCGCCATTGGGGGTCTCCTGAAAATTGGGCTGTAAAGACCCCCAATTAAACCCCCACATAGTGTGGCTGTCAAAGGTAGTTCATGGACTTTATAGGACGAAGAAGATTTGTAACTTGTTGATTTTTTTTAATCTAAGGACTTCGCTGGAAGTCCTCGGAAGAGAATTGGTCGGCGAGAGAGGATTCGAACCTCCGACCCACTGGTCCCAAACCAGTTGCGCTACCAAGCTGCGCTACTCGCCGTTAGGATGCGAATAATACTGCTCCGGATGGCAAGTGTCAAGGGGGATAGAGAAATTATCTGCTCATCGGTGCCGGATTTTTGCCAATACGCTTATAAAACTCAACCACAAACTCGTCATAACGCTGCTCTGCCACCGCCTGACGAATCTCTGCCATCAAACGCTGATAATAACGCAGATTGTGAATCGTGTTTAAACGTGCGCCTAAAATCTCACCACAACGATCTAAATGATGCAGGTAAGATTTGGTGTAATGCTTACAGGTATAGCAATCACATTCAGGATCGAGCGGTGTCGTGTCATCTTTATATTGGGCATTACGGATTTTTACCACGCCATTTGTGACAAACAAGTGACCATTACGGGCATTACGGGTTGGCATTACACAGTCAAACATATCAATACCACGACGCACACCTTCAACTAAGTCTTCCGGTTTACCCACCCCCATTAAATAGCGCGGCTTATCTTGTGGTAATTGCGGACAAGTGTGTTCAAGAATCCGGTGCATATCTGCTTTTGGTTCACCCACAGCCAGACCGCCAATCGCATATCCGTCAAAACCAATCTCAGTTAAGCCTTTAACAGAGATATCACGCAGCTCTTCATGCACGCCGCCTTGTACAATACCAAATAGGGCATTTTTGTTTTCCAACTCATCAAAACGCTGACGACTACGCTTAGCCCAGCGCAATGACATCTCCATCGATTGCTTCACATAATCCCACTCAGCAGGATAAGGTGCACATTCATCAAAAATCATGACGATATCTGAACCTAAATCGTATTGAATTTCCATCGATTTTTCTGGTGACAAAAAGACTAAATCACCATTGATTGGATTGCGGAATTTGACACCTTCTTCAGTGATCTTACGTAAATCACCTAAACTAAATACCTGAAAACCGCCGGAGTCAGTTAAAATCGGACCATGCCACTGCATAAAATCATGCAGATCGCCATGCTTACGCATAATATCCTGACCCGGGCGCAGCCAAAGGTGAAAAGTGTTACCCAGCAGGATTTGTGCACCTGTTGCCGCCACTTCTTCCGGCGTCATACCTTTTACCGTGCCATAAGTACCCACAGGCATAAATGCAGGGGTTTCAACGACACATTCGGTCCCACGACGATCAAATTTCATGCGTCCGCGACGAGCCAGACCATCGCTATTATCCAGTTCAAACTTCATATTTACCTCGCTACCAAATAAACAGTTTGGCGCTATAATTTCTTCAATAAAATCAAAGGGTTATATCACAACGTTTTTAATGTATCCCTATGATTTTATTCAATAATAATCTGATATCTTGAATATAATCTAAGATAAGCTTTTAATTATGATAGTATAACTATCAAGGGCGCTAGTCTAACGTGACAAGTTACAGACAGCAAGCCAAAATCTTTATTTATCTGCGGGCAATTTATGTTAATAAAATTCTCTCAACGCGTTTTATTATTGATAGTTATACTGCTTACAGGTTGCCAAAACCAACCAACGGTTAGCAGCTATCCGCCTGAGAATTTCGCCTCCCTGACAGAGCAGGATATCATTGAGATCAGCCGACAATTTTGTGCTGATCAAGATAGCACTGCATTTCTATTAGCCAAAGACAGTAACTATCAAAAGCGTCTAAATCACCTTGCTGACACACTTGGTTATCAGCTTCACGGGCAGACACTAAATTATCGGGTTTATCTGGATTCTAATATTAATGCATGGTCAACTGCCAGCGGCTGCATACGTGTTACGACCGGCATGCTCAAAGCCTTTACTGATAGTGAAATTCAGGCAGTGATTGCACATGAGTTTGGTCATATTGAGCTGCAACATAAACTTCGTTCTTTTCAACATGCCCAAAGAGTTGAGATGGGTAAAGACATCAACTCAATTGCTATCTATGTAGAAGAAGAATTTGCCCATAAGCTGGAGATTGAAGCCGATAATTATGCCCTCGCTTATCTGCAAAAGCATAATCTTGATGCCAGTGGTATGTTGACGATGTTTGATAAAATGCCACAAGATAATAATCAGGTATTAAGTACTCACCCGACATCGGCCGAACGCCTGAATAACATTAAAAATAAACTCAAATTAAACCAATAAGTTATTTTTTAGTAATAAACATCGCATCGCCATAACTAAAGAAGCGATATTTTTCCTGTACCGCAACCTGATAAGCATGCATGGTATGTTCATAGCCGGCAAAGGCCGAAACCAGCATAATGAGTGTTGATTCTGGTAAATGGAAATTGGTAATGAGAACATCAATAACGTTAAAGTGATATCCGGGATAGATAAAGATGCGAGTATCCGCAAAAAATGGTGCGATAGTGCCACTTTGCTGTGCGGCACTCTCTAGTGCGCGTACTGATGTAGTACCAACAGCCACCACCCGATTCCCCCGCGCTTTACAAGCCAGTACCGCATCCACGACTTCTTGTGGCACTTCAGCATATTCTGCGTGCATCACGTGCTGATAAATGTCATCCACCCGCACTGGCTGGAATGTTCCGGCTCCAACATGAAGCGTAACAAACGCCATCTCAACACCTTTATCTTTTAAGGCTTCCAGTAAAGGTTCGTCAAAATGTAAACCCGCGGTTGGCGCAGCAACAGCTCCCGGTTTTTGGTTATAAACAGTCTGATACAGCTCTTTATCCGTCTCTTCATCGGGGCGATCGATATAAGGCGGTAGCGGAATATGACCAATCTTATCTAAAATAGTCAGCACATCACCCGGAAATTGCACTTCAAATAACGTATCATGACGAGCCAGCATCATGGCAGAAACAGATTCATCTTCCCCCAAAATAAGTTCTGTACCCGGTTTTGGTGATTTAGAAGCCTTAATATGTGCCAGTACTCGGTTATTATCCAGCAGACGCTCAACTAAAATCTCAACCTTACCACCTGACGCTTTACGGCCAAACAGACGCGCTGGAATGACTCGCGTATTATTAAACACCAGCAGATCACCGGGGTTTAGCTTATTTAAAACATCAGTAAAAATACCGTGTTCAAGCGCACCACTTGTCCCATCAAGGGAAAGTAAGCGACACTGGCTACGCTTTGGACAAGGATAACGAGCGATCAGCTCATCAGGGAGATCAAAACGAAAATCAGATAACTGCATGGATGTTTTCACAATAAGACGAATATCAATAAGTAAAAATAAGTGGATTATGATACCATGAAAAAATTCAAAATAAGAGACTCACATTTAAACCATTCAGTGTCTTATCACTATTATTAGAAAGGAAAACATTTATGAAACAGAAAGTTCGTTCAATTATCGCTGCCTCAGTATTTGCGGTTATTGCCTCAGGATGCCAACAAATTAGCTCTGACAGCTTAGTGGGTCTTGGTACTCAAACCGCGCAAGTGATGAGCCTGACAAATCAAGAAGTAAAAACACTGAGTGATGATTCTTGTGCAGCCATGGATGCTGAGTCTAAAATTGCTCCGGCAAGTAGTCCATATACAGCTCGTCTGAATAAGATTGCCGATACTTTGGGTCATGACATCAATGGTACTGCGATCAACTATAAAGTTTACCTGACCTCTGATGTGAACGCATGGGCAATGGCAAATGGTTGCGTGCGTGTTTATAGTGGCCTGATGGATCTCATGACTGATAACGAAATTCAAGGTGTACTGGGTCATGAACTAGGTCACGTAGCTCTTGGTCACAGTAAGCGTTCAATTCAGGTTGCTTACGGCGCAGAAATCGCTCGTGGTGCAATCGCAGCAACCACTTCCGGTATTTTAGCTACACTAACTAAATCTCAAATCGGTGATTTAGCGCAGCAGGTTGTAACGTCTCAATTCTCACAACACCAAGAAACAGAAGCGGATAACTACTCATTTGATTTTCTGGTGAAAAAGGGAATTAATCCGGTAGGTATTGCCACAGCATTTGAAAAATTAGGTGGTGGTGAAGCGACCTTACTTAGTACTCACCCGTCATCTTCTGATCGTTCTAAAAATATTTATAACCGTATTGAGAAGCTAAACCAAAGCAAATAATCCAATAAACTGATACAAATAAGCCCTGATAATCCGATTAAGTTTATCAGGGCTATTTTATTTATCTGAATAATTAAAAGTTTGGTTTATATTCAAACCCTTGTGCTGCTTCGCTATCACTAAATACATTAAGCTTTTGCTTTTTAGTAAAATTATTGTTGATGATTGAATTAGGGAATACTTCAATTCCGGTATTAAAATCAGCAACATTACTATTAAAAATACGAATCGCTGCACCAATGTTATCTTGTTGCTCTGCGATCTCTTTCATTAAATTAGCATAAATCGTTGATGCTTTAAGATCAGGATAGTTCTCAGACACCGCATATAAGTTATTAATCAGACTACGCGTTTTAAGCTGTGCTTCTTTTAACTGAGCCACATCAACGGATTCACTGGATAAGCCCTTAAGCGCTGTTCTCAGTTCAGTAATACCATTCAGAACTGATGATTCGTGAATTTTGTATTGCTCAGCAATTCTTTCCAACTCAGGCAGTATTTTGTTCTTTTGTCTCTCCTGAGCAATCACATCAGCCCAGGCTCTTTGTGCTGAGTTATAACTTGCAATAATTTTATTATGAATGCTGATACCCATCACAACGATAATAACGGCGATCACTAATAAGACGATAATCATCTCCATGCTTATAAACCCTTCTCTCTGTTTGTATCAAAATTGTTATCAGAATAAGTCATTAATTGTTCAATGTGAACTAAAACTGCCTGTAATCCGGTTAATATTTTAGGTTCTTTGAGTTCTGCCAGAAACAGATCCGGCTGCTCTAAAGTAAATTGTTGTGTGTAATCCAGTAGATGGTTGTCATTAAATGACATACATAGTTGACTGGCTGCATTAAACTCAAAATGCAGCTCTTTATACTGGCTATATGCATTTGTTAGTGCTGACACAATCATCGGTTTTAAGAATTTAGCCGCGACCATCTCTGACTGGCCATTAACCACGTAACAACGATTAAATTCATTAGAGGCAGGTTTATAAACACCACCATTAAAAAGTCCCGGTTTATCTAAAGAAATACCAGATACATAAGGAAAATCTAAAAACACGCCATAACGATAATAATCATCATAGACAGTCTCCCTGGATATTTTCCCATCACTATCTCTGCTCGTTTCAACTCTTCTAACCACGTAATGATACTGATAATAGTGATATTTAAACTGGTGATCGGAACCTTGGTACAAACCGGAGTAGAGTTGCTTTATCTCGCGCTTATCATTACCGCGAATAAAGTCTTTAAAGCGTTGCTGTAAAGCCAGAGCCATCTCCACGCCATTAAATGTTTCAGGTGTAAGATGATTATCAAATAATACCTTTTTGAGGAAAATTTTTTTAGATGAATTGGGCATTGCGCGGCTACGTTTAAAAGCAAAAATACTTAACAAAATAACCGCTATCAGTATAAAAATCAGGAGTAATGGATAATCATTCCAGCCTTGCATAAGGCTTAGTATCATAAGCAGAAATAACAATCCACCAATGCCTATAAAAATAAAAGTGTTATTATATTTTAATGGTTTACCAAACGATTTTACCCGCTCAACTAATCGATACAGCTCTTCCGGGCTTTTTGCGTTATCAATACCCCGATCGAGTTGGTGGTAAAAATCTTTAATTTGCTCATTATGTTCAAGAATTGAAAGTATTCCCATTCCTACCCTGACTTTTTTGTTGTTATATAACACATATTCATGAACTGGTAATCAACATTAACACTAATCATCGTCTCTTTCACACTTAAGCACGCTTTACGAGCTTTCAGTATCCCTATCAAAATTAGAGTCAGAATACGTCATTAACTGTTCAATATAAGAAAGTATTGTATTTAATTTAGCAACTGCTTTTGATTCTTTTAATTCCTGTAAAAACTCAGTCGGTTTACTTAAATTATATATTGGAGAAATATTCAATAAGTTATCGTTAAACGAGACACATAATTGGTTTCTTTTACTAAAGTCAAAATGTATTTCCTTCAACTCCGGATAGATTTCCTCAAATATCTTCACCACCATCGGCTTTAAAAATTTTGCTGCCATAATTTGTGAATCACCGTTAACCGTATAGTAACGATTAAATTCATTCGATGCTGGTCGATAAACTCCCTGCGCCTTGGGTTTATCTAAAGAAATATCAGCAACATAAGGGAAAGTTAAATAGATCCCATAACGATAGAAATTATAATACACCGTTTTATATGAATGACCTTTCTCTACCTTTACCCATTCTCGCTTTTTTACCACGTAGTGAAACTGATAATAACGATAATCAAACTGATGATCTTTACCTTCATATCGTCCAGCACCAAGCATCTCTATCTCACGAGTATGATTACCGCGATTAAAATCTTTAAAACAGACTTGTAATTCAGAAGCTAGCTGCACTCCATCATACTTTTCAGGAATTAACTGGTTATCAAAGAGTATTTTTTTCTTGAAGATTTCTTTTGAGAGATCGGTAATTGGCTCATTACGTTTTAGTGCATATATACCAAGCACCATTATTGCACCTATCATAACTATAAACAGGTAACCACCGATATTAGAATCGTTATAAGCATAAGGATCAGAAACATTAAAAAGCATTATAATAACTGTAACAACAACGATACCTAACATGAGCAGATATATCGGCTTGTTGGTATATTTTAAAGGTTTACCAAAGGCGATAACCTTTTCAACTAACCGATATAAATCATCAGAATTTTTAGCTGACTCAAAATCTTTCTCTAATTGTTCGGATAACTGTTTAACTGCATTATTATGCTGAGAGTACACTTCCTGACAACCTTATTTCTTATTATTTTTATGAAGTAAATATATTAACGGCGCGGCAATCCACCAAAGCCACCGCCGCCCATCATGCCTTTCATATTACGCATCATCTTCATCATGCCGCCGCCTTTCATTTTTTTCATCATGCGTTGCATGTCATCAAATTGTTTTAACAGGCGGTTAACATCTTGTACCTGAGTACCGGAACCCATAGCAATACGGCGTCTTCTGGAACCTTTAATAATATCGGGATTAGCGCGTTCTTTGAGCGTCATGGATTGAATAATCGCTTCCATTTTTACGGTTACTTTATCATCCATTTGTGATTTAACATTCTCAGGAATCTGGCCTGCACCTGGCAACTTAGCCAGCATCGCAGTCATACCACCCATGCTTCTCATCTGTTTTAGCTGATCCAGGAAATCGGTTAAATCAAACTTATCACCTTTTTTGAGCTTAGCCGCCATTTTTTCGGCTTTTTCATGATCGACTTTACTTTGTAACTCTTCGATCAATGAAAGCATATCCCCCATACCCAGGATTCGTGAGGCTATACGATCTGGATAAAAAGGCTCAAGTGCATCAGTCTTTTCGCCCATACCTAAGAATTTAATCGGTTTACCAGTAATATGACGAATAGATAGTGCCGCACCACCACGTGCATCACCATCGACTTTAGTCAGAATCACCCCGGTTAAAGGCAACGCTTCATTAAATGCCTTGGCAGTATTCGCTGCATCCTGACCAGTCATAGCATCAACCACAAACAGCGTTTCAATCGGTTTGATCGCCTGATGTAGTTGCTTAATTTCATCCATCATGTCGCTATCAACATGCAGACGACCCGCGGTATCGACGATCAAGACATCATAGAAGTTTAATTTTGCGTGATGTAAGGCTTTATTCGCAATATCGACCGGACTTTGATCATTACTGGATGGGAAAAAATCAACATTAATCGCTTTAGAGAGTGTCTCAAGCTGTTTGATCGCAGCAGGGCGATAAACGTCAGCAGAAACCATAAGCACTTTTTTCTTCTGCTTCTCTTTTAAGAATTTAGCCAGTTTTGCCACGCTGGTGGTTTTACCCGCACCTTGCAAGCCCGCCATGAGCATAACAGCAGGAGGTTGAGTCGCCAGATTAAGCTCACTGTTGACTGCGCCCATGGCGATAGTCAGTTCATTTTGAACAATTTTGATAAATTCCTGACCGGGTGTCAGGCTTTTATTCACATCCTGACCAACAGCTTTGTCTCTGACCTGATTAATAAAGTCACGAACAACAGGCAAAGCAACGTCAGCCTCAAGCAAAGCCATACGCACATCGCGTAATGCATCTTTGATATTGTCATCGGTTAATCTACCACGGCCACTGATATTGCGTAGTGTTTGGGACAGGCGTTCAGTTAAATTCTCAAACATAAATATTCTCTAAATAAATTAAAAAATTCACTTCCTAATGATAGCAGAAAACTATAATATATTCCCGTTTAATAATAACAATAAACATAAGGAAATTATCATGCACGATATGCAAGACGTTACTCCACCACAAATCTCCGTCGAAAGACAAAACGAAGTAAAAAAAGCCAGCTTCTGGATCAGTCAGTTATTCATCTTACTTGCTACAGTATCTGGTGTTTATTTAGCAGCAAATCAAGGTTTCAAACAAGCAGTTGAGTTTGAAAATATGAATACCTATAAAGACACCTATTATTTACAAAAATCCCTACAAAATGAGCTACAAGATAACATTATTATCTTGCAGAAATATATGGAAAAAGTTCAGGATGGAGCCTATTTTGGCGCTCGTAATGAACCATTAAATTTCTATTCTCTGGTTTGGGAAAATATGAAATTTTCACCAACAACATTATCTGCAGCACCAGAAGTTCTGCGTGATGCACAACGTTTTTACCGTGAAGTAGCAAGAATTCACCAGGCAGTTGCCACTGGCAATATGTCAATTCCTAATGGTATTAAATACTTCCAGGAAGAGATCAACATTATCAATGACAATACTATTCCGATGATCGAGAAAAGTAACGCGTCGATTAAAGTTAAACTTGATGATACTAATGTAGTCTTATAAGTTTAATTTAATGTGATTAAGAGCCAGTTTGACTGGCTTTTTTTATTTGATTAACGAGAGTTCTTCTCAATAATGACTTCAAACATTGTTGATTCTATTTTGTCTTGTACCTTCTCAACAAACCCACCTAAATTCCAACGATTTTTAGCCGGCGGTAATAATGTAGTTAAGGGCACAAGCTCAATATCATCAGGTAGATTAGCAATTTTATCGCGCAAGACATTCACAGTTTGTGAATAAGGATGTCCAATAGCAACTGCACTACCATTACGGCGGGCAAGACGAACAGCTTCATTAAACTGATGAGCAATAGATTCTTCGGTTTGAGTATCATCTAAAAATACGTCACGCCCAACAGCAGGAATATCATATTCAGCAGCCGCCACCATCCCTTGGGTTTTAGCAATCGTACGACTATCTAAAAAGAACAGAGAATAATAGTTTAGTTGTCGCATCACTTTGCGCATTCCATCCAGATTACCTGTCATCAGGCTACCCATATGATTGTTGACACCAATTGCATAAGGTACTTTTTCAACCGCTTCATAAATGATACGTTGAATTTCTGTTTCTGGCATAGTGGGAAAAATGGTGTCTTTTTCTAATGGCTGCTTACTGGTTGGTGCCATTGGTAGATGAATAATTACTTCATTACCATTTTGATGAGCTTCTGTAGCCATTTGCTTAGCATGAGGAGAGTTTGGTAAGACTGCTACGGTAATTTTAGGTGAAAAATGGATAATCTGCTGCTCATTATGAACACGATAACCAAAGTCATCGATCACAATAGCCAGACGCGCTGCCTGCACACTGAAAGTACATATAAACAGAGCGCTTACTACCAGTAAAAACCGTTTCATTTCTTTAACCACGCTTGAGGATCCAAAGCTCGCCCGTCCCGACGAATTTCAAAATAAAGTGATGGTTTCCCCTGACCACCACTCGAACCAACCAAAGCAATTGGCTGGCCGGCTTTAATATTATCACCAACGTTCACTAAAACACGCTGGTTGTATCCATACAGACTCATATCCCCTTTACCGTGATCCAGTGCCACCATAAAGCCATAACCCTGCAACCAGCTTGCCAGAATAACTTTTCCTTCAGCGATCGCTTTTACTTCTGTACCTTCTTTAGCACCAATCACCAGTGCTTTCCAGTGTAGCTCACCTTGTAGAGATTCACCAAAACGATGTTCAACTTTACCATTCACCGGCCAGAGTAACTGATTTTGCGGTTTACCGATTCCGCTCACCCGCGCCATTAAAGAGCGTTCATCTGCAGTTGGTTTATAATTAGAGACTTGTTGTCTGCTACGAATCTGTTCAGCCTGACGCGCCTCCTGCTCAGCAAGCGCTCTGGCCTGACGTGCCGCATTAGCTAGCTGAGCCTGTAGCTTGGCTTCGTTCTCACGCAGCTCTTCCAGTTTTTGCTGCCCGACCTGCATAGAGGTATCTAAAGAGCTTATGGTTTTTTGACGTTCACGCTGATTCTGTTCTAGATGACTTTGTTCTTCTTTTTGCTTAGTTTGCAAAGCTTGTTGTGCCGCCAGTTTCTCTTGCAGTGCCTGCTGGCTTTGCTCTAACTTGTCGTGAGTTTCCTGTAACTCTGCGATCTGTTCTTGTCTGGCCTCATTAAAGTAGCCAAAGTAAGTAATAATTCGTTCATTGCGCTCACTCTCAGCTCCGTTAAATACCAGTTCCATACCAGAGTTTTTACCGAGCCTAAAAGCGCTTTCAAGTTGTTTAGACAGTGCTGCTTGTTGCAGAACTTGTTTAGCTTCCAGCTCTTCAATCTGTTTAGACAGGACTGACACATCCTGACTTAGTTTTTTAAGTTCAGTTTGTGTTTGTTGAATAGAACCAAGGAGTTTAGCAATCGCCGTTTCTTGCTTTTTGAGTTCTTCAACTAAAGCGATACGTTGCTTACGTTGCTGTTCAAGTTTTCTTTCTTGTTCTGCGATTGATTTTTGAATTGTTGCCAGTTGGCTTTTATCATCCGCATGAGAAATAACAGGAGCCAGTAAAGCACCTGAGATAAGAATGATGTTCAAAAATCGCATGAGATTAGTCACTAAATAATGAATCAACCCTGATATTTACCAGGGTTGATTGGTCTAGATTATTTAGTAATAAATAACGGTTTACCCGTCATTTCTGCCGGTACTGGCATACCAATAAGTGTCAGCATTGTTGGTGCTAAGTCAGATAATTTACCGCCACTGACCGCTGTTGCTGGTTTACCAACATAAATTAGTGGAACTGGTAAGTTAGTATGGGCAGTGTGTGCCTGGCCTGTTTCGTCATCACGCATTTTTTCTGCATTACCATGGTCTGCCGTAATCAGTAACTGGCCATCGACTTTCTTAACCGCTTCAACGACACGACCAATACAGTGATCAAGCGCTTCAACCGCTTTCACCGCTGCATCAAACATACCTGTATGACCAACCATATCACCATTTGGATAGTTACAAATGATTACATCATATTTAGCACTTTCAATCGCACCAACCAGTTTGTCTGTAAGCTCTTCAGAACTCATTTCTGGTTGTAAGTCATAAGTTGCTACTTTTGGTGAATTAACTAAAATACGATCTTCGCTGGTAAATGGAGCTTCAACACCACCATTAAAAAAGAAAGTCACATGAGCATATTTTTCAGTTTCAGAAATACGTAACTGAGTTTTATTGTGTTTAGCTAACCATTCACCCAATGTATTAGTCAGTGACTGAGCAGGGTAAGCAATTGATGCATCAATATTGTCAGCGTATTCAGTTAACATCACAAAATCTGCAAAATTAACTACACGGCTACGTTTGAAGCCATCAAAATCTTTATCTACAAATGTACGTGTAATTTGACGAGCACGGTCAGCACGGAAGTTCATGAAAATCATTGCATCACCGTCTTCGATCGCAGCTGAAGGTTGGCCTGCACCACGAATAACAGTTGGTTTGACAAATTCATCGTTCTCATCACGAGCATAGGCCGCTTGCAGGCCTTCTACTGCGGTAGTTGCAGTAAATTCACCTTTTGCATCAACCATTAA
This sequence comes from Zophobihabitans entericus, assembly GCF_011745665.1. GTDB lineage: Bacteria > Pseudomonadota > Gammaproteobacteria > Enterobacterales > Orbaceae > Zophobihabitans > Zophobihabitans entericus. The sequence goes on from NZ_CP050253.1 coordinate 64,689, forward strand.
GTCATAAGCAAGTTGTACACGATCCCAGCGGTTATCACGATCCATAGCATAATAACGACCAACAATTGTTGCAATACGCCCCTTACCTAACTCTTTAAATTTATTAGAGAAAACCTGAAGTGTTGACTCTGCACTACGTGGTGGAGTATCACGTCCATCTAAAAATGCGTGTAAATAAATCTTTTCTGCACCACGAGCAGCAGCCAGCTCTACCATCGCTAAGATGTGATCTTCATGGCTATGAACGCCACCTGGTGACATAAGACCCATTAAATGAACCGCTTTACCGGCTTTTACAGCTTTATCCACAGCAGCACAAAGTACCGGGTTATTTTGGAATTCACCATCCATAATATCTTTAGTGACTCGGGTCAGATCCTGATAAACCACACGACCCGCGCCGATATTGGTATGACCTACTTCTGAGTTACCCATTTGCCCTTCAGGTAGACCAACGTCCATACTTGATGCAGCAATTAAGGTATTTGGATAGGCTTTCATCAAACCATCCATAACTGGTTTTTTAGCACTGGCAATAGCATTATCTTTTTGTTCTTCGCGATAGCCATAACCATCAAGAATCACTAGAACGATTGGTTTCTTACTCATTCAATTTCACCTTTTACTTTAAATTGCTAATTACTTTAAATTCTTTCAGCCCAAATATAAGCAGCATTTTACTATAAAACAGGGGGGCAGGTATAGCGAAACCCTTGGTAATTTGCGCTAACTTTTCTCTATTCCTTCGATAGTGACACTGCCTACGAAAAAATATACAATATAGACCTTATTATAAAAAGAACGATGATTTAGAAAGAACGATGGCTAAACAGATAAAAGTAATCAAATGTCCGAACTGTGGTAGCGTCCAGAAGACGGAAATAAAAGAAGATCATTATCGTTGTGATAACTGTAACACCGACTACTTTTTAGACAACGATGATATTAATATCAATATTAACCAGTCTGAAACTAAAAAACACACAATAGCATCAAACTCTACGGCTAAAACTATTGGTATTGCAGTCGGTGCCGCTGTAATTGCGCTGATTGTAGTTTTTGCATTCCTGCCGAGTAAACCAACACGAACCACCGTTACTGTCGTGACCCCAACGGTCAGAACAACGACTCCACCGACGCAAACGACCCAAACTCCATCAACGACGCCACAACAGGTTAAACCACCCGTTATCAAATACAGTACGACTTATCCTTACTGTGATACTGTCATTGATGGTGACAGAGTATATATGCTGGCTATTGAGCAGCGTTCTGCCTATGAGTGGAAAGAAGATAAGTACTATTTCATGATTTATGACTTACTGAACGAAAAAGTCATTAAAGAAAATCCAATCAGTGATGTCTTTGCAGATAAAAACCGTCAGGTAAAATGGCAATATTTAAACTATACGTCAGACAAGACCTATTTTACCTTAAACGATCGTGAAGTTTATTTGCTGGATAAAGTCAATTATAGCTTCAATAAAGTGACATCAACACTACTGGCTAAACACCCTGAATATCAGACAGGTATCGCTTCGGTTACAACATCCATTACCACTTCCGGTAATGCCCTGCATATTCTGACTAACGATGGTAAAAAAGCGTATTACTATCCGGCTATTGATCAAATTTACGCGGATAATTACGATTTCCATATGTTAAAAAATCGTCCGCCAAAACCACAGCCGGATACGGCCGAACATATCTATTATGCGTTTGCTAATAACTACGGACGTAATAACAAGCTCATTCAGTCAACCTATGTCAGTCCTGATGGTAAAAATCATTTTGAATATCGTTCATCAGAAGTAGGTGCACAGAAACTTGGTGATTACCCGCCGTCAGTTGTTCATCAGGATGAAGACTCAGCTTATGACATTATTCCGGACACAAATCTGGATACACGAATTATTAATCACAAAAACTTAACACCGGGTCGCCTCTATTTTGATCCATCTGTTATTTATTTTGACGATAACCATTTAATTATAAAAACTAAAATCAATGCTGCACCAGATGCAACCTATAACTATCAGAGTATCGATACTAAAACAGGTAATGTTTTATGGACGATCACTGATGATAAAATCACAATTCAAAGCGTTGTGCCTTTTGACGGTAATTTCATCGCCAAACAGAGCTGTAACAAATACTCCATCATTGGCGCTGATGGTCAAATTATTAAGCAAATCACATTGAAAGGTAACTAGCCATGGGATTAAAAAACTTTTTTAAACGTCAATTAAGAACTGTTATTGAGTGGAATAGTCAGGATAGCAATATCTTATTCTTTCAGTTTGAAGCCCCAACTGACGAAATCAAAACGGCGAGTAAACTGATTGTGAACCCGGGTCAAGGGTGCTTACTGGTTTATGAAGGTAAAATTATTGATGTACTAAGTGAACAAGGTACTTATTCACTTAAAACCGCTAACCATCCGTTTATTACTAATTTACTTAAAATTCTACAAAGTTTTGAAAGTGAACATAAAATGAGAATCTATTTCTACCGTAAAGCAGAAGTAGTGAATCAAAAATGGGGCACTTCAACACCGATTAAATACATGGATAGCGTGTATAAATTCCCAATTGAGCTTGGCGCTTACGGTACCTATTCACTTAATGTTGAGCTACCAAAAGCGTTCTTTGAAAACATTGTGGGTACAAAAACAGTTTATACCACTAAAGATCTGCAACAATTGATGGTTTCACGTATTATTCCTGAAATTTCGTCACATTTAGCGACAGATAGCTACTCATATCAGAATATTGATTCTCAGCTTATGAAGCTTTCTGGTGAACTCAAAACAAGTTTACAAGGAACCTTTAATCAATTAGGTTTAGCGTTAAGTGATTTCCGTATTGAAGCAACTTCATTTAATGAAGAAACAGTTGCTCGTATTAATCGTATCGCTGAGTCCCGTACTGATGCAATTGCAGCGCAAGAAGTTGGACTTGATTACGTTGATCACGAAAGACTTAAAGCGCTGCGTGATGCCGCTAAAAATGAAGGTGGTCTGGCTGGTGCAGGACTACAAATTGGCGCAGGTTTTGAGCTGGCGAAATCTTTTGATCTGAAAAAAGGTGGTGCTGGTTCAGCTGATAATCAGGCTGTAGCTCAACCAGCAGCAGAGGATCCATCAATTGCTCAATTGAAGAAATTAAAATCACTACTTGATGATGGAATTCTGACTCAGGAAGAATTTGATGCGAAAAAGAAAGAGATATTAGATCGTATTTAATTTTCATTCATTAAGAGAAAAGCAGGCTTTGCCTGCTTTTTTTATTGCTTAAGATTTTGTATATATCGATATTGTAGTGTGTGGATTGCGCGACGCAGTCGCGCTTGTAGATCTTGGTATGGTGAAAAAATTAGCCTGTATGTGAGCTTAGCAGTACTATTCCGATGCGCTGAACATGCAAGCCATGTAACGCTTACTCCATAGCACCGCTAAGCTCAGTATGCATCCAATAACATTTACTGATAAAAGATTAAGAGATTATATATTTAAAGAAAAACAGAAAAGTTAAATATAAAACCCAATAAAATCAAATATTTAATATATTTATAACTATTTGATTTTATTAGATTTTTATGTTGAGAATAGATTGAAATTGTTGTAAGTTTTTTAGAATACCAGAGTTGAATTTGATGGAGAGCGTATTCCATAGGTCTTAGCGAGTCCCCGAGCGGGCGCCTATGGTGTACGGTAGGCCATCAAACCCACGGAATAAGCAACCTCACCCAAAATATTGCGCAAGGGCGGCGCAGTCCGCCCCAAATCCAATGCCAATAACAAATAACAACACCAGAGCAGCTCACGCTGCCCACAACAAATTATGACGAAAATCTTTTCGCTTCAAGCACATCTGGTAACTGCCCTACTTTAACCAGCATCCGTCCAAGCACTTCCTGATTTGGGACTTCAATATCCATATCGATCGTTGCCAGTTGCTGTTTAAGATCGCTGCGGCTGGTTACGCCAAGCACATTGACCTTCTCATTAGCAAGAACAGTAGTAATATCCCGTAACAACCCACTGCGGTCATTAGCAATAATACGAATACTGAGTGAATAGTTATTTTCCGCGCCATGGCCCCAGACAGCTTCAACTACACGCTCCGGTGCATGGCTTCTTAAATCAATCAATTGCTCACAATCAGCCCGGTGAATTGAGATACCTCGCCCCTGAGTGATAAAACCTACAATTTCATCACCCGGAATTGGTCTGCAACAACGAGCGATGGTGTGCATTAAATTACCTACGCCTTCAACCACGATTTGGCTACTATTGCTCTTACCATTGCGCGCCTGACTGTTTTCCGCTTTTTGTGTCAGCTGTTTTAGTGCGGCTTCATCTTCTTGTGCTGCCGTTGGCTTATTAAAGGTGGCATTTAAGAAGTTACTCAGCTGATTAATACGGATGTCACCACTACCAATACTTGCCAGTACTTCCTCAAAGGAGTGAGCGTTATAACGATCGATTAAGATCTTCTCGACATCTTTTAAAGTCAGCCCGAGTTGTTCCAGCTCAGTATCTAAAGTCTGACGACCAGCCAGAATATTCTTATCCCGATCCTGCTTTTTAAACCATGCCTGAATCTTAGCACGAGCCCGGCTGCTATTCACAAACCCGGCATTTGGATTTAACCAGTCACGACTTGGGTTTGGTTGTTTTTGAGTAATCACCTCAATCTGATCACCCATTTGTAGCTGATAGGTAAACGGTACGATGCGCCCGCCAATTTTTGCCCCAATGCAGCGATGACCAATATCACTGTGAATATGGTAAGCGAAGTCCAGAGGAGTTGAATGCATGGGTAAATCAACCACATCACCTTTTGGTGTAAACACATAAACTCGATCGTCAAACACCTGACTACGGACCTCTTCACGAATCTCTCCGCTGTCAGACATTTCTTCCTGCCACGCCAGTAACTTACGCAACCAGATGATACGCTGATCATAAGCGGTCATCTTATCAGTGCTGCCCTCTTTATACTTCCAGTGAGCAGCGACACCAAGTTCTGCATCATTATGCATCTGCTCAGTACGGATCTGAATTTCAATGGTTTTATTCTGTGGCCCCAGAATGACAGTATGAATTGACTGATAACCATTTGGCTTAGGATTTGCTACATAATCATCAAATTCTTTGGCAATATGCTTATAATGAGAATGTACAATCCCCAGTGCACCATAACAATCCTCAATTTTTTGAGCGATAATTCTGACGGCCCGAATATCATAAAGCTCTTCAAATGACAGATTTTTCTTCTGCATCTTACGCCAGATGCTATAGATATGTTTGGGACGACCATAAATCTCAACCTGGATATCATCAGCCTTCATGAGTTTTTGCAGATGCTGAGTAAAATCTTCGATATAGCGTTCACGATCTAAACGGCGTTCCTGCAACTTATTAGCGATCGTGCGGTACTCTTCCGGGTGCAGATAACGGAAGCAAAAATCTTCCAGTTCCCACTTTAACTGCCCAATCCCTAAACGGTTGGCAAGTGGCGCATAAATTTTAAAACACTCTTTAGCTGCCAGAACTCTCTCTTCTTCCGACGCACCAACAATATCGCGCAGGAACATAATTCGTTCTGCCAGCTTAATAATCACACTACGGAAGTCTTTTACCATCGCCAGTAACATACGGCGAATACTATCAACTTGTTCAGTCGTGGCTGAGCCGTTATGAATAGCACGTAGCTGACGAATATTCTTCATTCGTACTACGCCATCAGCTAAATGGACGATATCTTTACTGATCTCATCTTTAATATCATCATAGCGAATGACTTTAGCATCAAGGAAAGGGAATAATAACGCTGCGCTTAAACTATCCGCATCCATATTTAATGTGGACAGGATTTCAATCATCTCAATAGCGTTATGGAAACAGAGAATTTGTTCAGGTGAGCCTGCACTGTTTTCAAAACAGAAATCCCACACTGACTTAAATTTTTTATACGCGGCCTCGTTGGCTAGTGGTAGTTCCTGCTTAGCCCACTTCTCGAAATCAAATTGTTCTAAAGCATAGTGTTCATCAATATTTTGATGAGCGCCTCTTACTGATACCATAATTTTTCATTCCATTAACGCATAAATAAGGCCATTGATTCCAGATGCTTAGTCTGTGGGAACATATCTAAAACTGATAATTTCACTAGTTTATAGCCTTGTTCCGTCAATATTTTACTGTCCCGTGCTAACGTCGCCGGATTACAGGAAATATACACAATGTGCGACAAGTCCTTTGTTGCAATTTGTGTGACCACAGTTAAAGCACCAACCCGAGCTGGATCCAGCAAGACTTTATTAATCGAGTTTTTTAACCAGACCGGATGCTTAGGTAGTTCATCCAGATTCTGCTGATAAAACTCAATATGACATGCTGAGTCCAATAAATCTTTATTCAATATAGTGTTTGTTTGCGCTTTTTCAACCAGCGCATCCACACCTTCAACACCAATCACCTGTTTTGCCACTTTTGCCATTGGCAGAGAAAAATTCCCCATCCCACAAAACAGATCAAGCACTTCATCGTTTGAACTCAGTTCCAGCCAGCTTAATGCTTGTTCCACCATCTTCTGATTTATCTGACCATTTACCTGAATAAAATCTAACGGACTAAAAGTCAGAGCCAGATCATCAATCTGGTAATAAGGTGTTTTATCTTCGGTCACACAAACCAGTTCTGTTCCGTGTAAGTACAGTGATAACTGATACTTCTGCGCAAACTGAATCAAACTCAAATAGTCAGATTCAACCAGTGGCTGAGTATGTCTTAAAACTATAATTAGACCACTTTCAACAGACAATAGTTCCACATGTCCAATCACTTGCTTACTTTTTAGCTGATTCAAACAGGTACGCAGAGGAATCAGTAAATCATCTAAAGACTTTACCAAAACAGGACAGGTTTGGATGTTAATAATGTCGCTGGAAAGTTCCTGACGAAATCCCATCTGCAACTTACCTTTTTGCCACATAACCGCTAGTCTGGCACGGCGACGATAACCATATTCGCTAGCTGCAACGACAGAGCATTGTTCTGGTGCAATATCCTGTTTTGTTTCACGGCGCATTAAGTTCAGTAAAGCCGCTTGTTTACTTTGCTGTTGTAACTTTTCAGCCACGTGCTGCATCTGACATCCGCCACACTCATCATAATGAGGACAGCGTGGAATTACTCGTTCAGGGCTATCATTATATCGTTTTAGTACTCTGGCTTTAGCAAACTGCTTTTTATCTTCGGTCAGTTGAATATCAACGGTTTCACCCGGTAAGGCATTTTTAATAAAAATGGTTTTTCCTGAGTGAGAGGCCACTCCTTGTCCAAAAGCATCTAATGCGTGTACTTCAACAGTTAATTTTTGCTTAGTAGGCTGACGCTTAGTCGGAACATAAAAATTGGCCATAACGCTATTTCACCAGAACCTTATTTGCTATTTACTTTCTTTAATAATTGTTGTTCTACATGCTTTGGTACAAGACCCGACACTTCACCTTTATGCAAGGCAACTTCACGCACGATAGACGAAGAGATAAAACCGGTCTCCGGAGATGGCATCAGAAAAATAGTATCTAAATCGGCTTTTAAGTGGCGATTCATCTCTGCCAGCTGGCGCTCATACTCAAAATCATAGGTTGTACGCACACCACGCACCAGCATTGTGGCTCCTTGTTGCGAAGCAAATTCAGCCATTAAATTGGTATAACCAATAGCTTCAACATTAGGTAAATGCTTAATCGCTTCTGCAGCAAGTAAAACACGCTCTTCCAGTGAGAATAATGTCTTTTTACTTGGGCTTGCTGCCACGCCAATAATCAGGCGCTGAAACAGTGGTGCAGCACGGGTAATCAGCTCAACATGGCCATTAGTAATAGGATCAAAAGTTCCCGGAAAAATTGCAGTTGGCATTTGTTTCATAACAAAACCTGTGTATGATATTTAGATTAGCTCTATCATACAAAATTTCTTATGAAATTGTTAGATAAATGAGACATATCACTTATGGAAAATAAAATCTCAGCGGTCATTATTACACTTAATGAAGAAAAGAATATTGGACGCTGTTTAGCCTCGCTGCAAGGCATTGCCGATGAAATTATCATTGTTGATAGTTTCTCAACCGATAAAACCGAAGAAATCTGCCAGCAATACGGTGCGAAATTTATCCGACAAGCCTGGCTGGGATATGGTAAACAGAAAAATTTTGCTGCTGAACAAGCTCAGTATGACTATATTCTCTCGCTGGATGCGGACGAAGCTCTATCTGATGAACTTAAAGCCTCAATTTTACAACTTAAATCTCAGTCAATGTCAGAAGCTTATTCCCTTAATCGCCTGACTAACTATTGTGGTAAATGGATCCGCCATTGTGGCTGGTATCCTGATCGTAAAATCCGTTTATGGAAAAAAGGTTGTGCCAACTGGACGACTCCGCGTGTACATGAAACCATTAAACTGGCACCCAATATTACACCAATTCATCTCAAAGGTGATTTACTGCACTACACTTATTACACCATAGGTGAACATATTCAGATCGCTAACAAATATACTACGCTTGTAGCTGAAGAATATGCTGATCGTGGACGTAAAGCGTCATTTATCAAAATCTTCTTAAATCCGCCATTTAGCTTTTTCCGTGATTACTTCCTGCGCCTTGGGATTTTAGATGGTTATTACGGATTTGTGATTTGTGCAGTAGCTTCCTTCTCCACCTTTTTAAAATATTCCAAGTTAAAACAGGTTCTGGAACAACGTAAACTGGAGCAACGTAAACATGATGCCTAAATCCGTTTCATTAGTTGTCACAACGTATAACTGGCCACAGGCTCTGGAGCTGGTATTAATCTCTATTCTTAAGCAATCTGTTCTGCCTGATGAAGTGATTATTGCTGATGATGGCTCTAAACAGGAAACCATTGATTTAGTTAAGCGCTATCAGACCACGTTTCCGGTTCCTTTAATCCATAGCTGGCAAGAGGATTTAGGTTTTAGAGCAGCACGTTCACGTAACTTAGCCTTTGCTAAAGCGAAAAGTGATTATATTGTGATGCTGGATGGGGATATGGTACTGCATCACCATTTCATTCGTGATCATAAAAGAGCGGCTGCGCCTAATCAGTTTATTCAGGGGCGCCGGGTTATTCTGACTAAACCGTTAACTGAACAAGCACTTGAGTCTAAACAGACACTATTTAGTATTTTTTCCAGCGACGTAAAAAATAAAGCCAATACTATTTCTTGCCCGCTGCTTTCTCCTATCATGTCTAAACTCTTTTCTAAGCAATCTCTGCGCGGTATTCGTAGTTGTAATATGGCAATCTGGAAATCGGATCTCATCAAAGTAAATGGTTTTAACGAAGCATTTGTCGGCTGGGGACGTGAAGACAGTGAATTTGTCGTGCGTCTGTTTAATAATGGACTAATACGCAAAGATCTGCGTTTTGGCGGAGTGGCGTACCACCTCTACCATAACGAAAATTCCAGACAGAATCTGGAAGAGAACGACAGACTACTGGAAGACGCAATTAAGCAAAACGTGAAATTCTGTGAACGTGGCCTGGCGGATCATCTGTAACTATCAGCGCTAACAAGCTGATTTAAATATTCTATTTATTTTTATAAATTGTCTATTGACAAATTATCACTGAACTAGTTTAATGATACAAAATAAAATTAAGTAGAATACTCCCATGTTAATACAAAATACCTTTACAGCAAACTTATGGTGGCACATCACACTTAACGGGTGATGTGTTTTGCTGTACTTAGATTTTATCTTACACAAGCCCGCAAATTGCGGGCTTTTTTATTGCTTAAAAAAGAGAAAAGATCATGAAGAGACCAATGTTAAAACAGTTTCAACAAGTCACTGAATATCATTCAGATCCGACCTCTGTCTTTTATCATTTATGTCAGAAAAAACCAGCCAGCTTGTTACTGGAGTCTGCTGAAATTGATAATAAACAAGGAATTAAAAGTTTAATGATCATTGATAGTGCTTTACGGATAACAGCACAAGGTCGAACTGTTAAAATTGAAGCATTAACTGACAATGGCTTATCGTTATTACCTTTACTAAAAGCACAACAATCCGCTTTAGTGACCACTCAGTTAACTGATAATCACCTGATACTCACCTACCCACCTATTGATGCACTACTTGATGAAGACAGTAAAATTAAAGCACCATCAGTATTTGATACGCTAAGAGATTTACTCAAACTAGTCGATTTGCCCGCTGATGCCGACCAGCATAGTCTGCTGGTTGGTGGATTATTTAGTTACGATTTAGCCACAGAGTTTGAAGCTATCGCCACTTTACCCGAATATCAGCATTGTCCTGATTACTGTTTTTATCTGTCAGAAACACTATTTACCCTTAATCATAAAACTAAAACAGCCAAGCTTTCAGCCTGTTTATTCACACCAAATGATAACGAAGAACAGCGTTTAAAAGCCCGTCTGCTGGATATTACCACCCAGCTTACCTGTTCAACGGTTTCTATTCCAAAACAAACTCTGCCATCACCCGAGCTAACAGGCTCTGTCAGTGATGAGCAATTTAAAACGACGGTTAAAAAGATGCAGGACGCGATCACTCAGGGGGAGATTTTTCAGGTTGTTCCTTCGCGCAGATTTTTTGTTCCCTGTCCTGAACCTCTTGCAGCCTATCAAACACTAAAACAGCAAAATCCAAGCCCTTATATGTTTTATATGCAGGATGAGCATTTTACACTGTTTGGCGCTTCGCCAGAAAGTGCCCTTAAATACACCAAAGAAACCAATCAAGTTGAAATTTACCCCATCGCAGGTACTCGCCCTCGTGGACGAAACCCACAGCAAAAAATTGATCCGGATTTAGATAGCCGTCTGGAACTGGAAATGCGCACTGATAAAAAAGAGCTGGCAGAGCATCTGATGCTGGTTGATTTAGCCCGCAATGATTTAGCCCGTATTTGTCAGCCTGGTACCCGCTACACACCGGAGCTGCTAAAAGTTGATCGCTATTCTCATGTGATGCATCTGGTATCGCGGGTTGTTGGTCAGCTAAGACAGGATTTAGATGCCCTGCACGCCTATCAGGCAACCATGAATATGGGAACACTAACAGGCGCACCAAAAGTCAGAGCAATGCAACTGATTGCAGAAACAGAACAAACAAGGCGTGGCAGTTACGGCGGAGCTATTGGTTACTTTACCGCAAAAGGTGATTTTGATACCTGTATTGTGATTCGCTCTGCGTTTGTAGCTAATGATATTGCTACCATTCAGGCTGGTGCAGGAGTAGTCTTTGATTCAGATCCGCAAGCTGAATCTGATGAAACTTATTACAAAGCCAAAGCAGTCATTAATGCAATTCAGACTGCTCATCAGGAGGCACGATAATGGCTAACATCTTACTTTTAGATAACATCGATTCCTTCACCTATAACTTAGCGGATTTACTACGTCAACAGGAACATCAGGTGACAATTTATCGCAATACCGTTCCTGCTGATGTGATTATCGATAAACTCAATCAGATGAGTGATCCAATTTTAATGTTATCACCAGGTCCTGGCACACCGTCGAAAGCAGGTTGCATGGCAGAGCTTATCAAACGCCTGAAAGGTCAAATTCCTATCATTGGTATTTGTTTAGGCCATCAGGCTATTGTTGAAGCTTATGGCGGAATTATTGTGCCAACAGGTGAGATTCTGCATGGTAAAGCCTCACTCATTGAACATGATAATCAGGCGATGTTTGTTGGTCTGCCCAATCCATTACCTGTAGCGCGTTACCATTCACTCAGAGGGGAAAACATTCCTAACAACCTGACGATCAATGCCTATTTTAACCGCGTTGTGATGGCAGTACGTAATGAAGCAGATCGGATTTGTGGTTTTCAGTTCCACCCTGAATCAATCCTGACCACACATGGTGCTAAACTTTTACAGCAAACTATTGAGTGGATTGCAAAACTTCCTAAAGTACTACCAGAGTCACAAAATTTAGTCGTTAAGCATCGGGCAGTGCGCCCCATTATTGACAAGCTCTATCAGGGACAATCTCTAACCCAGACAGAAAGCCAAATCTTCTTTGAACAAGTGATTCAGGGCCAAATTGCCGAAACTGAGCTGGCAACAGCCATTATCAGCATGAAAGTGCGCGGTGAAACACCTTATGAAATAGCCGGAGCAGCACAAGCTCTGCTGAATAATGCTGAAGCATTTCCGGCACCTGACTATGATTTTGCAGATATTGTCGGTACTGGTGGTGATGGCACTAACAGTATTAATATTTCAACGGCCAGTGCTTTTGTTGCTGCTTCACTTGGCTTTCCGGTCGCCAAACATGGTAATCGTGGTGTATCCAGCCAGTCTGGTTCATCAGACGTATTATCAGTACTTGGACTTAAACTGAATCTGGCGGCTGATATCTCTCGTCAGGCGCTGGATGATTTACAGGTTTGCTTCCTGTTTGCTCAGCAATACCATTCTGGTTTCCGTCACGCGGCACCTGTACGTCAGCAGCTTAAAACCAGAACCATTTTTAATATTTTAGGTCCACTGATTAATCCGGCCAGACCAAAAAGAATTCTGCTGGGTGTTTATCACCCGGCGCTGTTAAAACCAATAGCAGAAACACTGAAAATGCTGAACTACCAGCACGCTTTAGTGGTACATGGTTCGGGTTTGGATGAGGTAGCGATTCACGGTGAAACTCAGGTGGCAGAAGTTAAAGATGGCACAATTAATTATTACTCCGTCACTCCAGCTGATTTTGGCTTAGAGCAATATGCACTGGAAGATATCTGCGGCGGCACACCAGAACAAAATGGGCATATTTTACAAACGATCTTACAAGGTAAAGGTACTCTCGCCCACGAATCAGCAATTGCCGTTAACGTAGCTATGGTAATGCGCTTATTCGCTAAAGATGACCTTAGTGCTAATGCACAGCAAGCACTGGTTATGATCCGCAGCGGTCAACCTTATCAACGCTTACAACAACTTGTCGCCAGAGGTCAATAATGCCTATTCTTACTGATAATATTAAACACTCAACGGTCCTGACTAAAATCGTACAAGACAAAGCGATCTGGTTAGAGAAACAGAAACATCGTCTGCCGCTTACTCAGTTTGAGTCGCACATTAATACTCAAACTCGCGACTTTTATCAGGCACTAAAACAACCCAGACCGGTGTTTATTTTAGAATGTAAAAAAGCCTCTCCGTCTAAAGGACTGATTCGGGCTGATTTTGATGTTGAGCAGATTGGTACAGCGTATAAACCTTATGCTGATGTTATTTCTGTGTTAACTGACGACCCCTACTTTCAGGGTGATTTTAGTTATCTAAAAATCATGCATGATACCGTTCCTCAGCCGGTGCTGTGCAAAGATTTTATTATCGATCCGTATCAAATTTATCTCGCACGTTACTATCAGGCTGATGCGATTTTACTGATGCTCTCGGTACTTGATGATGAACAATATCAAATTCTGAGTCAGCTTGCTCATCAGCTCAATATGGGTGTATTGACTGAAGCCAGCACAGAGGAAGAAGTTACCAGAGCAATCAATCTTAAAGCAAAAGTCATTGGTATTAATAATCGTAATCTGCGCAACTTATCTGTAGATCTGAACCGCGTGAAACAGCTTTCAACCGCTATTCCCAAAGAAACCACGATTATCAGCGAATCAGGTATCTATACACATAAACAAGTACAGGAACTCAGTCCATTTGCTAATGGTTTTTTAATTGGTAGTGCCTTAATGGAAGAAGAGGATCTAAGTAACGCCGTACGTAAAGTGATCTTTGGTGAAAATAAAGTGTGTGGTTTAACTAATCCTCAGGATGCACAAGCTGTTTATCAGGCTGGCAGTTTTTATGGTGGTTTAATCTTTGTGAAAACATCTCCACGCGTTGTGACGGTTGATCAGGCAAGAGAGATCATTCAGTCAGTACCTCTGAACTGGGTGGGTGTGTTTCGTGATGAAGCAATTCCAACCATTGCTGATATCGCTAAGGAACTCAAATTAACCGCGGTGCAACTGCATGGGCAGGAAGACGGTCATTACATTGAATTGCTGGCTAAATCTTTACCCAAGCATTGCCAGATCTGGCAAGCCGTCACAATCAAAGATCACGTTCCAGCTTGTGATAACCCACTGGTTAAACGCTATATCTTTGACAATGGTGCCGGTGGTACCGGGCAGCGTTTTAACTGGCAATTATTAAAACATAGCCCACTCAATAGCGTACTGCTCGCCGGTGGGATTAACCCGGAGAACGTACAACAAGCACTGAGTTATGGATGTTTAGGAGTGGATATTAATTCTGGTGTTGAATCCAAGCCCGGTATTAAAGATCACCAACTATTAACACAAATCTTTACTCAATTACGCCAGTATCAGGCAAGAAGCACAGCTTAACAGGATAACTATTATGGCAAAACTTAACACTTATTTTGGCGAATTTGGCGGACAATATGTACCGCAAATTCTGATCCCGGCTCTAAACCAGCTGGAAGAGGCATTTATTGAGGCGCAAAGTGATCCTCTTTTTCAACAACAGTTCTTTGCTCTGCTACATAATTATGCCGGCAGACCAACGGCGCTCACGCTTTGTCAAAACCTGACTAAAGGAACCAAAACTAAACTTTACCTGAAACGTGAAGATTTACTCCATGGCGGTGCTCACAAAACCAATCAGGTTCTGGGTCAGGCACTGCTTGCCAAACGTATGGGTAAGACCGAAATTATTGCCGAAACCGGCGCCGGTCAACACGGGGTTGCCTCCGCACTGGCTTGTGCTTTACTTGGACTTAAATGCCGTATCTATATGGGAGCAAAAGATATTGAGCGTCAGGCACCAAACGTTTTTCGTATGAAACTGATGGGAGCAGAAGTCATCTCAGTTAAAAGTGGTTCTGCCACATTAAAAGATGCCTGTAATGAAGCACTGCGAGACTGGTCTGGCAGCTATGAAACAGCGCACTATATGCTAGGTACTGCTGCAGGCCCTCACCCATTCCCGACGATTGTCAGAGAGTTCCAGCAGATGATCAGTGCAGAAACGAAACAACAAATTCTGGTCAAAGAAGGACGCTTACCTGATGCTGTAATCGCTTGCGTGGGCGGTGGTTCTAATGCCATTGGCATGTTTACCAATTTTATTGCTGACAAACAAGTACAACTAATCGGCGTAGAGCCTGCTGGTAAAGGCATCGAAACAGGGCAACACGGCGCACCACTAAAACATGGTCATGTCGGGATCTACTTTGGAATGAAATCCCCAATGATGCAAACAGAGGAAGGACAAATTGAAGAGTCTTATTCTGTCTCTGCTGGTTTAGACTTCCCGTCTGTTGGCCCGCAGCATGCTTATTTAAACAGCATCGGACGAGCTGATTATGTCTCTATCGCTGATGACGAAGCATTGGACGCCTTTTTAGCACTCTCAAGACATGAAGGTATCATCCCGGCACTTGAATCATCACACGCATTAGCTCATGCATTAAAAATGATTAAACAGGCACCAGACAAAGAACAACTACTGGTAGTAAACCTATCCGGACGAGGTGATAAAGATATTTTCACTGTCTCAGATATCTTAAAGGCAAAAGGAGAATTCCATGACAGCATCTAATCGTTATCAGGCTTTATTCACCGGACTAAACGTTAAAAAAGAAGGCGCCTTTATTCCGTTTGTCACCCTTGGCGATCCTACGCCTCAAATATCCTTAGATATCATTGATACACTGGTAACATCAGGTGCTGACGCGTTGGAGCTGGGGATTCCGTTTTCCGATCCTTTGGCTGATGGGCCAACCATTCAAAATGCAACACTGCGTGCATTTGCCGGTGGCATTACCGTGGCTAAATGTTTTGAGATGTTGACTATAATTCGCAGTAAATACCCTGATCTACCCATTGGTGTGCTGGTTTATGCTAATTTAGTCTTTCGGGGCGGTATCGATTCATTTTATGCACGATGCGCTAAAGCAGGTGTTGATTCTGTCCTTGTTGCCGACGTCCCTCTGGAAGAGTCAGAACCATTCAGACAAGCTGCTCTGGCACATGATATTGATCCTATTTTTATCTGTCCACCTAACGCCACGCCAGAAGTTATTCAGCAGATTGCATTAAATGGCAGTGGCTATACTTATCTAGTCTCCCGCTCTGGTGTCACTGGTGCAGAAAATAGCGCGAGTCAATCTCTGACTCATCTGGTTAAACAGCTGGCTGAAGCAAAAGCGCCGCCAGCAATTCAGGGATTTGGTATATCTAAAC
The DNA here is from genome assembly GCF_011745665.1 of Zophobihabitans entericus. GTDB lineage: Bacteria > Pseudomonadota > Gammaproteobacteria > Enterobacterales > Orbaceae > Zophobihabitans > Zophobihabitans entericus. Next base: position 80,993 of record NZ_CP050253.1, read on the forward strand.
CAAAGCAAGTAAAAGAAACCATTACGTCCGGAGCGATGGGCGCAATTTCAGGTTCCGCAGTGGTCAATATTATTGCCCGTCATCTGACTCAACCGGAACAGATGAAAACTGAACTGATGCAGTTTTGCTTACAAATGAAGGGGGCAACAAAGTATAACTAATTCTTAATATATAATTCCTTCAATAAAATCAAATACTTATAAATATAATAACTTATTGATTTTATTGAAGAAAATATTTCATTCTTATCTCAAGCTACTTTACCTATTAAAACAATCGGTTAATTTACCCATCTTTACGCTGTTTTTTCAATCTGATTACGTGTATAAATTAGTCAATATAGTTGACTAATCATATCAACTATTAGATAGTAAAAAAACAGAAGTATGACGTGTTCTTTTACTAAATATCTAATTCATACTTTTCTTTTATCAGGAAAAAGGAGTGTTCTATGAAAATGATTAAAGACTTACCAGAGCAGGTTCGTCCCCAGAAACATTATCAGTTTTTAATTAATGGTGAGTGGCGAGACGGCGCAAGCAAAAAAACGTTTGTCAGTAACAACCCGGCAACCGGTGAGCAAATTGCTACATTTGCTGAAGCTGATAAAGCAGATGTGGATTTAGCCGTAGAAAGTGCCTGGAATGCATTTAAAACCTGGAGCAAAACCAGTGTTGCTGAACGCTCTGCACTACTGTTAAAAATCGCTGACAGCCTCGAAGCACAAAAAGAACGCTTTGCTATCTTAGAAACACTCGATTCTGGTAAACCTATTCGTGAAACAAGTTCTGTCGATGTGCCTTTTGCAATTGACCATTTCCGCTATTTTGCTGGTGTCATTCGCGGTAACAGCGGTGAAGCAGATAATATCGATAACGAAACCCTAAGTTTAGTTCTGGATGAGCCAATTGGTGTGGTTGGTCAAATTGTTCCGTGGAACTTTCCACTACTCATGGCTGCATGGAAGCTGGCTCCGGCTATTGCCGCTGGTGACTGTGTGGTCATTAAACCATCTAAAGAAACCTCATTATCTCTGGTTGAACTTGGTAAGATCTTAAATGATATTTTACCTCCGGGTGTTGTAAATATCCTAACTGGCGCAGGTTCAAGAACTGGTGCTGAAATGTTAGCCCATAATGGCTTTAGTAAATTAGCATTTACCGGTTCAACAGAAGTTGGTCTGGAAGTGGCTAAAGCAGCAGCAGAAAAACTGATTCCAGCAACGTTAGAACTTGGTGGTAAATCAGCTAACATCGTATTTGAAGATGCTCAGTTTGATAAAGCACTGGAAGGTGTTTGTCTGGGAATTCTGTTCAATCAGGGACAAGTTTGTTGTGCCGGCTCACGCCTACTGTTACAGCGCTCTATCTATGATAAATTCTTAGCTGAACTGGCGTTTAAATTTGAAAATGTCAAAGTCGGTGACCCGCTTGATCCAAATACACAAATGGGTGCACAAATTGACGATCGTCAGCTAAACAAAATCTTAAGTTATGTGGAAATTGGTAAGCAAGAAGGTGGTAAAGTGATTACCGGTGGTAAACGCTTTGGTGAGCAAGGTTCATTCCTGTGTCCAACCATCATCGCTGGCGTAACCAACAAAAACCGTATTGCTCAGGAAGAGATTTTTGGACCAGTCTTAACCGTTATTCCATTTGATACCGAAGCAGAAGCCTTAGCGATTGCTAATGACTCTGAATATGGTTTAGGTGGTGGTGTCTGGACTCGTGATCTTAACCGTGCACTACGTGTTGCTAAAGGCATTCAAACCGGACGTGTTTGGGTTAATACTTATAACCAAATTCCGGCACATTCACCATTTGGTGGATACAAAAAATCAGGTATCGGTCGTGAAACTCATAAATCGATCCTTGAAGCATATACTCAGAAGAAAAATATCTATATTAGTCTGTCTGAGAAGAAACTCGGTTTTTACTAAGCGTTACTCCTGTCGTACAAACATTTGCCCGGTGACCTCTACACCGGGCCTTTTTTATTTCTCTTTTTATCTTAATTAAATATCACGCCTAATTGTCTTTTTTATCGATAAACTACATTAGCATTAATTAATCTGATTCAATTTTACAGACAGTAAACAATTTTCCGTTAATGTAGCTAAGATGTTTATAATAAACATTCTCCTCCATTCCCTGAGGTTTCTCGGTCACCTGATAGATCACTTCTTTAAACTCCTGCTGCATATAATCAGAACTATTTAAGATGTTATCTATTCGTTGTAAGGAAGAAAGAAGATAATCTTTTTGTCCAAAGACACTAATTAGACTATTTATTCGGCTTTTACACGAACTTAAACTCCGGATCAAATGTCCGATATCCGTACTCTCTGAACGAGGATGGCCAAGAATTTCAAGCACTTCTTTTTCTGTCATCCCTTCCTGAATGAGATCTACTCTGGGAGATATTTCTGTCTTAGGTGCATTATCACAGCCAGACAGCATCAGGCAGATTATGAATAATGATAATTTTATTTTACTAAACATGGTAAACCTTAAATCCAGAGAATAAATTGCCTATATCATATAACAACTTTATCCATTCGATTAATAGCTATGACCACTTTTTTAAGTCTTATTACTCATCGTTATCCTAATAGCAATAAACCATAATCAGAGATATAACATAAGTCTATTATTGCGGCATCTTTCTCAATATTTTTGCCTGTCCGGTAAAAACTGCGTACAATCAAGGCTGAAATTTTATTACTGATAACACAAAAATTTACTATGCATAAATCTATTCTGGCAGCGTTAATTACTGCTATTTTGTCCGCGGTTTTGGTTTGGTTCTCAGCCTATTTAGGTCTTCCTTTCTGGATGTGTTTACTTGGCGGAGCGGCATCTTTTGCTATCCCTAAATCAGGACTCGCTGGTTTACTGACGACATTACTGACCACATTACTTGGTGTTTTATTCGGCGTATTATTACTCAAAGGTACCCCGTTACTGCCACATTTTGCATATCAGAGAGAAATCCTCATCGGTCTGCTGGTGTTTATTTTGTATCTGAGTACACGCGCTGGTTTACTTGCCTTTTTCACCGGTTCAGTCATTGGTTTTGCTGTACTTGTTGCCTCACAAGGTAACTGGATGATTGTCTGTCAGGCGCTGGTGATTGGCGTATTATTTGGTTTTATCGCCAAATCCCTCAATCAGCTTGTGGCTGGCGAGAACATAAAATAATTGGCTAAATAGAGGAAAATCTGGTTAATTCTATGCTTATTGCTCACGTTGCGTTACCTGTTCCACTGCACAGTTTATTTGATTATCAGATTTCTGATGATCTGATATCCCGTGCTCGAGCAGGAATGCGCGTCAAAGTTCCTTTTGGAGCAAGGCATATGATTGGAATGATAGTCTCTATTGACGATAAAACCCAGTTCAAACCAGAACAATTAAAATCAGTCACCGATCTGCTTGATGATAAACCCATTTTTACTGCAAAACTGTGGCAACTATTACAATGGGCAGCAGGTTATTATCACTATCCACTGGGTGAAGTTCTGTTTCATGCTTTGCCAATTCTATTAAGACAAGGTCGCCCGGCCAGCCGTGCACCGATAACTCACTGGCAATTGACTGAACTGGGCAAAAGTACTGAACTTGCGTCACTTAAACGATCAGTAAAACAGCAGCAGTTATTACAGGCATTTTTACAGAATAATTTAGAGCCTAAAGAGCATGATTCAACAACGTTCAATGCACTGAAAAAGAAACAGCTGATCGAACAGGTCAGCACAACTCTGGAAGTTACTGACTGGCGCCCTGATTTTTCAGTTAATCCAACCCGTATCATATTAAATAACCAGCAGAAAAAAGCCATTGATCGTATTAATCAGGAAGCTCAATTTACGACCTGGCTGCTGGAAGGCGTCACTGGTTCGGGTAAAACAGAAGTCTATTTGACCGTACTGGAAAACGTGTTAGCTCAAGGTAAACAAGCTTTAGTACTGGTCCCAGAAATTGGCCTGACTCCACAGACGATTGCGCGTTTTAAACAACGTTTTAACGCACCAATTGATATTTTACACTCTGGTCTTAATGATTCAGAACGCCTCAACGTTTGGCTGCGCAGTCAGCAAGGCGAAAATGCTATCGTGATCGGTACCCGCTCAGCACTGTTCACCCCTTTTGCTGATCTGGGCATGATTATTATCGATGAAGAGCACGATAGTTCTTATAAACAGCAGGAAGGCTGGCGCTATCACGCCAGAGATTTAGCCATTGTGCGGGCTAAGCAGGAAAATATCCCAATTATCTTAGGTTCTGCGACCCCCTCGCTGGAGACTCTAAATAATGCCGAACAAAACAGATATCAATTGTTAGAACTGACGGAACGAGCCGGTGATGCACAACTGGCCAGACAACATATTTTAGATATTAAAGGATTATCACTCACCGCGGGTCTTTCCCAGCCTTTGATTCAACAAATCCGCCAGCATTTAGATCAAAATAATCAGGTGATGCTGTTTTTAAATCGTCGTGGTTTTTCTCCGCTACTTGTTTGTCATGATTGTGGCTGGATCGCAGAATGTCCACGTTGCGACCGACCTTATACTTATCACCAAAAGCAGCAACGCTTAGTTTGTCATCACTGCGATAGTGCACGGCAGGTTCCACCACAATGCCCCAAATGTGGTTCAACACATTTAGTTTCTGTTGGTTTTGGTACGGAACAGCTGGAACAACAGCTACAGCAGCTATTTCCAACTATTCCGGTGAGTCGTATCGATCGGGATTCAACCAGTAAAAAAGGTGCTTTGGAAGGCTACCTTAACGCAATCCAGCAGGGCGGTGCACATTTACTGGTTGGTACGCAAATTCTGGCTAAAGGTCACCATTTTCCAAATGTAACACTGGTGGGAATTGTTGATGTTGATGGCGCGCTATTTTCAACCGACTTCCGCGCCACTGAGCGATTTGCCCAGATTTATACTCAGGTATCAGGGCGTGCCGGACGAGAGAAGAAAGCAGGAGAAGTGATTTTACAAACCTATCATCCTGATCATCCGCTGCTGACGACTTTACTCAAGCAGGGCTACAATGCCTTTGCCAAACAGACTCTACAAGAGCGTCAGCTCACCTGTTTACCGCCATTTAGTTATCAAATGCTGATTCGGGCTGCAGATAAAAATAACCGCCGGGCACCTGAGTTCTTACAAAAAATCTATGACTGGTTAAAAGCTAACACTTCTGATAGCAATCTCTGGCTGATAGGGCCAATGCCCGCCCCCCAACCAAGAAAAGCCAGTTACTACCGCTGGCAATTACTGCTACAGCATCAAAACCGTCGTGCTTTACAGCTGATGATGGAACAACTGATTGGGCAGATTGAATTCTGGCCTGAAGCCAAAGGTATGCGCTGGAGTATTGATGTCGATCCGATTGAAAGTTACTAAATCACCGATAATTTTTGCGAGATAGTTCGATAAATTCACTTTTTCTGCATTACAACCTATCCCTTTATGATTAATCTTGTCGCCATTTTTCATGACTCTTTTCTTTCATAACAGGATTAATGATGACCAAGCCAACAATGCGGGATGTAGCAAAACATGCCAATGTTTCAGTCGCCACTGTTTCACGCGTGATAAATCTGCCACACCTGACATCAGACAGAGCTCAGCTCAAAGTCCATCAGGTGATTGAAGAACTGGGATATGACACCACGCAATTACTTAAACCTAAAGCGCCAAAATATCATCATAAAAAGATTTTAGTGATCGATAACCAGCTATTCTCTAATAGCCAAATCAATAAAGGTCTGGAAAGTAGTGCTAAAGCTGCCGGCTATAAACTGCTCTATCTGCGCTTTTTATATTTTACCGATTATGAAACTCAGCAAATCATTCATTACACTCTTAATCATAAGGTGGATGGCATTATCTTTATCAATGATTCTCCTTATCTGCACGAATTACAAAAACTCATTACCGTTTTGCCACCTATTGTAGTTCTGAATTATTTTTCCCTCGACTATTCCTGCCTCTACTTTGATCATTTGACTATTGCTTTTAAAGCGACAGAATATCTGTTGCAACAAGGGCACAATCGTATCGCTTGTTTGATTCCATCGCGGGAAAAACAAAGTAATATCTATATTCAGCAGGGTTACACGCAGGCTCTAAATCGTCTTGGACACAGTTTTAACATCGACTATTTTATTGAGGGCTGCTGCACTTTTGAAAGTGGCAGGCTGGCAGTAAAAACCCTGATGAAAAGTCGCCAGCCACCTACTGCTCTTATCTGTTTTGATAGCACTAATCTTAATTATTTAGATGAAGACTGTTTTATAGAGGCCTCATCCAGCCAACCCTCCTCAGAACAAAGTCTGCTTAAAGGCGTACTCTATCAGATCAAAAAGCTGGGTCTGGTAATACCCGGGCATCTGTCAATTATGCATACCACTCATCTGCAACAACATGAAGATTTTACTGAACCACTACTCACACATATCCATAAACCGTTGTATAAAATGGGGGAAGAGGGATTTGCACTGTTACTGACTAAATTAAAATCCTACTCTGTGGCAAATACCTCAAAATTGATTCCAACAGAACTTGTCATCAGGCATTCTGTTCTGGATAAAACTGTGTAAAAATGAGCGTTGTTTTCTATTCGCATTTTTGCCATATTTATTGCATACTATACAACTAATTTGTAAGTCAATTAGGTATATGTCATGGAACTACTCTGCCCTGCTGGTTCATTACCAGCGCTAAAAACTGCAATCGATAATGGAGCTGATGCAGTTTATATTGGTCTTAAGGATGACACCAACGCGCGTCACTTTGCAGGACTTAACTTTACCGATCAAAAACTGGAAGAAGCCTCTTCTTACGTTCACAGTCATGGTAAAAAACTACATATTGCAATTAATACCTTTGCTCACCCGGATAAATTTACCCGCTGGCAACACGCGGTTGACGTAGCTGCTGATATTGGTGCCGATGCTTTAATCATTGCTGATCTGGCAATGCTGGAATACGCTGCCGAGCGCTACCCGCATATTGAAAGACACGTTTCAGTACAAGCATCAGCCACCAACGAAGAAGCAATTAAATTTTATCATCGTAACTTTAATGTCGATCGTATCGTGTTACCACGTGTATTATCTATGCATCAGGTTAAACAGTTGTCACGCGTAACACCTGTTCCGCTTGAAGTATTTGCCTTTGGTAGCTTGTGTATTATGGCTGAAGGTCGTTGCTATTTATCTTCTTACCTGACCGGTGAATCACCAAACACTGTAGGTGCTTGCTCACCCGCTAAGTTTGTACGCTGGCAGGAGACTGAAAAAGGTCTGGAATCACGTTTAAATAACGTCTTAATCGATTGTCATAAAAAAGGGGAAAACGCCGGTTATCCGACGTTATGTAAAGGCCGCTACTTTGTTGATAATACGCTGTATCATCCAATTGAAGAGCCAACCAGTCTAAATACTTTAGAGCTGTTACCTGAACTGTTTGCTGCCAATATTGCTTCAGTCAAAATTGAGGGACGCCAACGCAGCCCGGCTTATGTCTCTCAAATTACTAAAGTATGGCGTGAAGCTATCGATCGTTATAAAGCAAATCCAGATAACTTTGCACCACAAAAACAGTGGATGGATACGCTTGATTCTATCTCTGAAGGGACGCAAACCACACTAGGTGCCTACCACCGTAAGTGGCAGTAATTTAACAATAATGTATTGCAGGTAATTAATTATGAAATACGCCTTAGGCCCTGTTCTGTATTATTGGCCTAAAACAGAAACTGAAAGTTTTTATCACGCAGCAAAAGAAAGTGAAGCGGATATCATCTATTTAGGTGAAACTGTTTGTACCAAACGTCGAGAGATGAAAGTACCGGACTGGCTGGACTTAGCAAAAGCGCTTTCCTCTTCCGGTAAACAAATCGTCATTTCAACACTAGCACTGCTGGAAGCTCCGTCAGAAATGAATGAGCTACGCCAGTATGTCAATAATGGCGATTTTTTAGTTGAAGCTAACGACCTGGCCGCAGTTAATCTGGCACAGGAATATCATTTACCTTTTGTGGCAGGACCTGCCCTCAACTGCTATAACGCTCATACGCTGAAAATCTTGTTAAAACAAGGAATGACACGCTGGTGTATGCCCGTTGAACTGTCCCGAGACTGGTTACAAAATGTGGTAACTCAGCTTGATGAGCTGCAACTGCGCAATAAGTTTGAGATTGAAGTCTTTAGCTATGGTTATTTACCGCTTGCTTACTCTGCTCGTTGTTTTACTGCACGTTCTGAAGATAAGCCAAAAGATAAATGTGAAACCTGTTGTATCAAGTATCCGCAAGGGCGCGAAGTGTTCTCACAAGAGCAACAAAAAGTCTTTGTGCTAAATGGTATTCAGACACAAAGTGGTTATTGCTATAACCTTGGCAATAATTTGGTCGATATGCATGGTCTGGTTGATGTGGTACGACTTTCCCCAAATGATGTTGGTACTTTAGATATTCTGAGCCAGTTTAAACGTAATGAACATGGCAATTCACCAATTACTGTTGAATCTGCCAGAGATTGTAATGGCTACTGGAACGGTATCGCAGGACTGGATTTAAGATGAAAATCTTTGAGCCGGTTGGTTTTCGGCAGGCATTCCCTGCTTTACAGCAACCAACCGTCTATCTGGACTCAGCCTCTACAGCACTCAAGCCTCAAACTATGATTGAGGCTATTACCGCTTATTATGCAACCAATACCGCGACAGCTTATCGTAGTCTTCACCCGCAGGCACAAGAAACGACACGTGCTTTAGAGCAGGCTCGCCTTCAGGTGGCAGATCTATTACACGCAAGCAGCTTTCAGCAGATTGTCTGGACCAAAGGTGTCACTGAATCATTAAATCTCATCGCTCAAAGCTATGCCAGAAGCACCCTGCAAGCCGGAGATGAGATTATTGTCAGTGAGCTTGAACATCATAGTAATCTGATTCCGTGGCTAATTGTGGCGCAGCAAACTGGCGCTAAAGTCATTAAATGGCAGGTAGATTCAACAGGTTCATTGAGTTTACATGATTATCAACAATGCCTAAGTACGAAGACTAAAATCGTGGCGATTAGCCAGATGTCTAATGTAACCGGTTATGCTGTTGATATAGAGAAAGTGATTAAACTTGCCCATAAGCACAGTGCGGTTGTCGTTGTTGATGCGGCACAAGGTATTGTACATCACCCCTTGAATGTGACTGAACTGGATATCGATTTTTACGCCTTTTCTGCCCATAAGTTATATGGTCCGACCGGACTTGGGGTTCTATACGCCAAAACTGAATTGCTTGCTCAAATGCCCGTCTGGCACGGTGGTGGAAAAATGTTAAAAACCGCCAGCTTTGCTGGATTTGAAGCACTACCAGCACCGCAAAAATTTGAAGCAGGTACACCGGATATTGCTGGAATTATCGGTTTTAATGCGGTACTTGATTGGTATCAGACCATCGACTGGCAACAAGCTGAACAATATACTTGTCATCTGGCTGAGCTAGCTGAACAGCGTTTATCGCAAATGAGTGGATTTACCAGCTACCGGGCAAAGCAAAGCACTATTTTATCTTTTACAATTAAAGATATTCATCACAGTGATTTAGCCCTACTGCTGGCAGAACAACATATTGCTATCAGAACAGGCGAACTCTGTGCCCAGCCTTTGATAAAAGCTCTGGGGGTTTCTGGTGTGATCCGGGCTTCTTTCATGCCATACAATAATGCAAGCGATGTCGAGCTGTTTGTCACAGCCCTGCAAAATGCGTTAGTTATTCTGACTGAAGACTAAGGAAATAATGTATGTTAACTGAGTCTGAACTCATCGCTCTGTTTGTGACACAAACTAACTGGCAGGATCGTTATCGTCTGATTATTCAACAAGCGAAGCAATTACCTGACTTAGCACCCGAGCAAAAAACAGATGAGTTATTAGTCTCAGGTTGTGAAAATAAAGTATGGATTGGAGCAAATAAACATAATGATAATACTCTCACCTTTTTTGGAGATAGCGACGGGCGCATTGTGAAAGGTTTGCTGGCGATTTTAATAACTTTGGTAAATGGTAAGACTACTGAACAGATTCAGAACTTAGATATTGAACACTATTTTGAACAGTTACATATCAAAAAAGAATTAAGCCAATCTAAACAGATTGGCTTACAGAGTTTAATCAAAAGAATCAAAGAGTTATCTATTAATTAACCCTTTGATTTTATTGAATTTATTCTTCAATATAAGTAAATGCAGTTACGACTAATTTAACACCGGCAACTTTACTGGCAACTTCCGCAGCGGTACGCGCTTCATCACGAGTCACAATACCCATCAGGAACACTTCACTATTTTCAGTCACTACTTTAATGTTACGGGCTTTAGTTTCGCTATTAGCAACAAGCTGAGTTTTTACTTTAGTAGTAATCCAGGCATCATTGGTCAGCGTGCCTGCACCAATCTTTTCACCTAAGCGAATTTGGTTATAAACCTGTACAACACCATCTGTTTCTGACGTCAGATCGGCTGCACGTTGAATTTGTGTCTCGTCCGCTGCCTGACCCGTTAACAGTACTGAACCGTTATAAGATGTCGCTACGATGCGTGCGTTTTGGAATTCACTTTCGTGATCTTTTAATTTAATACCCACACGTGAATCTAAAGTAGTATCATCAACTTGTGTACCAACTGTACGAGGATCCGAGGCAGTTTTTGCTGTCACTCCAGCAGCAGTCCCGATTGCGACCGCCACACACCCTTGCAATAACAGTGCACCCGATAAAATCATTGCAATATAAGCAAATCTTTTCATAATTATCCCTCTATTAATTATCTAACTACTCTTTATACATAAAGAGTGAATGCTCAATCAATTGGCATAAACAGTCTAAAACCAGTGTATGCATCTCTTGAATTCTTACTTTTTTGTAGGACGGGATACGAATCTCAATATCGTGTTGCCCAAGTAAACCTACAATCTCACCACCATCACAACCTGTTAATGCGATGATCGCCATATCTTTAATGACTGATTCTTGCACTGCCCGGATAATGCTAGAATTGACGCCTTCACTGGAGATAACCAGTAAAATATCCCCGGACTGGCCCAAAGCCTGTATCTGCTTGGCATAGATCTCATCATGTTGTCCACCATTAGCAATAGCACTGAGTACAACGGCATCTGAAACCAGAGAAATCGCTGGCATACTGGGTCTTTCTATCTCAACGCCATTGATCAGTTTAGACGTGAAATTCTGTGCATTAGCAGCAGAAGCACCATTACCACAAGATAAGATTTTATTACCATTTAATAGTGCCTGTACCAATTTTTGAGCGGATACTTCAATGGTTTCACTTAACGCTTCTGCAGTGACTATCTGTGTCTGAATACTTTCTGTAAAATAACTTTTAATTAAATCTTGCACAACCTATTACCTGTAAAATTAAGCCCCGAACACGTGCGTAATCCATTGTTTTTCCTGTCCTGTGATAGCAAAAATATCAAAGCGATACTCTTCAGTTTCCGGATTAAGCCCCTGACGTTGTAACCATAACATTGCCGAGGTAATCAACCGTTGTTGCTTACTACTATTTACAGTCGCTGCCGCACTACCAAAATGACTGTTACGTCTGAAACGCACCTCCACAAATACCCAACACAAACCATCCTGCATAATCAGATCGATTTCACCACCTTTGAAATAGCAATTCTGATCGATAAAAATCAGCCCGTGATGTTGTAAAAAATCACGAGCGATAATTTCAAAGCGGGTACCGATCTGTCGCTTATTTAGCGAACGGGTACCACTGTTCCGCGTCGGTATTGTTGCCAAATTAATTCCCGGGTCACATCACAGCGTTCAACGACAGACAACTTGCCGGTCATTCCTTCTAAGAAGTCTGCTTTATAAGGTTTCAACTCATCATAACGATTAGCCAGACGCCATGCATCAATACCCATCGCATAGAGACGTACTAATGAATAATCATTCTTAATATAACTTGGTAAAGTCTCCAGCATATCTGCCTGATTAACAATAAGTGGAATTTCACTAAATTGTACGCGATCCATTTCGTTACTGAAATCACCACCACTGTTCACACTATGGCTACGTGAACTACTATAAATTGGCGGCGTCGGCTTTTCTTTCATCTCTGCTTCAGGTTCTTCTTCGATCCCTTCTGTATTACCTTCTGCTATCGCCTGAGCAAGTTGTGCGGCACGCTCCGCTTGAGCTTTTTCGCGCTCTTTTTCACGTTCAGATTTCATGTCCAACATCGGTTTAATCAGTGTTAACTCATCAGCTGTGGCAAAAACATAAATGGAATCAATCTCAGGAACGATATCTTCTGCTGGTTCTGTAGAATCAACGACTGTTGAAGTATCCGGTTGCGCCTGCAAAATCAGTCCAGCCAGAGGGTCTTGCTCCATTGGATCGTGTGGTAGTTGTGATCTGTCAATGATCAGTTCACCATTCACTTCCAGACCAACACCTTTATTCATTGTACGACTTAGCTGATCAGCTGATGCAAAATATTGTACATAAGCATTAGCTTCACCTTTAAGTTCAAGCCATTGCTGAGCAAAAGCATTCGCTACGCGACGTCCAAGATCACCTTGTGGTGCAATAACCAGCGGCATCTGTTTACGTTGACTAAAAATATGGCGAGCAGCATCGCGCGCTTCATCTTCTGGTGATAGCGCAAAATAACAAACATTTGCAGCTGTTACAGAACCTGTTTCTGCCGCATCAGTACGATTTAAGGCAAGAACAGGAACATTAATGGCTAATGCTTCCATGGCTGACACGTTATTTTTAAGTAAAGGACCAACAATTAAGTTAGCACCTTGTTGCTGAGCTTGCACCGCAAGGTCGGCAATAGGTGCTGCCGTTGTATCATAAACATTGATATTCTGATTTTGTTCGGATGGATAAAACTTACTGGCATCCATATACCCTAACCTGATAGTTTCACCAAACACTTTAGAAGAACCACTTAGTGGTAAAAATAATGCGACAGTCAGGTGATTATCAGTTTCTGGCAAACGACGTGCCTCACCATAGATATTGCGCGGCAAATAAATAGCAGCAGGATTACTTGAATACTGAATTTGCCAGCCATGTATCGCATTTTTTAAGTTCAGAAAATGTTCTTGTTCTTCTGGTGTATTAAACTCACCAGTATAAGCACCACCGCTATTACGATAAGTATAAAGTAAGTCAATCCAACCTTGTAAAGTGACTTCATTAACATAGACGATGACTTTATTAACTTGAGCATCGCTTAAGCTAGTTAAAAAATCCCATGTTTCATTGATCGTTTGATGGCGCTGCTGTTCTGTCCCTAATTGTTCAAGAGTGATGTAATCACGAAGCTGTGCACCCGTATCACCCTTTTGTCCACTAACACCAATACGAATATGGTAGTAGCGTATTTTTTGTGCTTCAGAGAGGTCATCTACATTTAGCTGAGCAATATCAAATGAAGTACGTTGCTTAACCGCTAATTCACCAAGATTTAACAACTGTTCTTTTTTCTGCTCACCGCTTAAATTGTCAGGCAGCTGAGATAAGATATTTTTAGCTTGTGATAATTTATTCTCGCTAATTAAAGAACGAGCAGCCAGAAGATTCCAGTTAACTTGTTCTTTGCCAGATGAATTCTGTGCTAAGGAAAGATAATAAGCAGAACCCTTGGTCGCATCATAATCCAGCGGTTTACTCGCTGTCGTGATACAACCAGCCAGTAGTATCACCATACCAAGAGTAAGCACCGCCTTAGTCCAATAGGCAGTCTGCTTTGATAAATAACTATTGAATGAACTTATCATATTTTTCTCATCATTTTGATGGCAGATCATCTACCACAACATAAATTTTGTGCCATTATAACCTGAATTATTTGATATACATCGTATTATCAAACATCTCATCACACATAATGCTCATTTTACACGTCATCTCTGGTGAGATCTATGCTAAATTATTCAGGGACTTTCGTTCCCCAGATACATCTGACATGAACTGTTACTTCTTCCCGGTCATGATAAAGCTGTTTTGCCTGAATCAGAGCATTCACTCCATTTTCTTTGAGCTGTTCATCTAAAAAAGTCAGATTTTGTTTCACTTCTTCATAACGTTTTTTCATTGGCAGTTTCAGGTTAAATATCGCCTCACGACACCAGCCATTAACCAACCATTTAACCATCAGCTCAGTGATTCGAGCTGGTTTTTCTACCATATCGCATACCAGCCAGGTGATATTATTGCGTTTAGGCTCAAACTTAAAGCCATCTTCACGATAATGTTTAACCTGTCCGGTATCCATCAGCTTTTGGTCCATCATTCCGTTATCAACCGCCTGCACCATCATACTGCGCTGTACTAACTGATAAGTCCAGCCACCCGGGCAGGCTCCAAGATCTACAGCATGCATGCCACCAACTAAGCGCTCATCCCACTCTTCATACGGAATAAAGATATGAAACGCTTCTTCTAGCTTAAGCGTCGAGCGACTTGGTGCATCAGACGGAAATTTTAAGCGCGGAATTCCCATATGAAATGGAGAATTATTATTACTGAGGGAATATCCAACATAACAGCAACCACTGGCAATAAAAAAGACATGAATCACCGGACGGGATGCATTCTCTGTCCGTAATAAAATGCGTTTATCCCGCAATACTTGCCTCAATGGCACAGTAAATTTTCGGCAAAAAGCTGCTAACTCTTTACCTTCATTAGTATCAGGCACTTCGACTCTTAAAGTTCCTGCTTTTTGAATCACACCCTCAAGTACCGTGACAATTGGCGTAATCCGATCTTCAGTTGGCAAATGTTGTAATAAATCACCAGCAGCAAAAAACTGGCGAGCAAAAATCAAAGAGCCAAAAGGGATCTTAGCAATGAGCTTTTCTGCCTCACCTTCCTGATAGCACTCAAAGGAGACATAACCGCTATTTTCTTTAGCCTTAGCAAATCCATAGACTTCAAGCTGTGATGCTTTATCGGTAATTTCTGCTGCACACTCTTTCTCAAAACCAGAGCGGCAATAGAGGATAACTTTATTTAATTTTTGCATGATATCTTTCTGCGTAGTCATAACGTGTCTGGCAGACATATCAGCCAGATTTAAAATTTGTCTTAGTGTAGTCGATATCAGCTATCGGATCACGCAATTGTCACATTTTAGGTAAAATATTCGCCAGAAATTAAAGGATTCATTCAGTTAAATAATAAAAAAAGCCAGCATATAAAAATATGCTGGCAACCTTGGATGGTTAGGGAAAATTTAAAATAATAAAATCAAACTATAATGTTTATCTCTGTATAAACTTATAAAATACACACAGCACCAAATGCACCTGTAGTACCACTGTATTTACTAAGCGTAGATGATCCACTAGCACTATATCCCCAGATTGTTGTCCCATCAGCTTTAAGTAATTCACCAGTCCATTGCCCCGTTCTCATCTCTGATAATGGATAAGCGGTAAGAAATGTACCGCCTTGCCCCCATTCGCTGGACAAATTCACTGATTTGGGATTAGCCGCACTGGCATCACGATACGGTGGAATATTACTAAATGCTGCGGCAGGGTTCCCGCTTCCAGCTGGATACAAGGAATTATCAGCATAAGATGCCTGCACAAACTCAGATCTTAGAGGTAACCGCCCACCTTTAGCTGTACAATATGCGGCTGCCTCAGAAAAATATGCTCGATTATTTGTATTATTCGTAAAATAGGTCGGATCAAATACATCTGCATTATGGAACCACAATCTGACTGTTGAAGTATGCACCACTTCTGAAGCTGGATTAGCTTTAGAATAGGCAATATATTTAACAGTTGCCGGCCAGCTGCCTTTAGTTGGTTTCTTCATAAAGGTAAAATTACCATTCGCGTCCACTTCAATCTCTTTTGATTGTGTTCCCGCACCAGAGGTATCAGCAACGTTAATACCATTAATTTCAACCCGATAGTGATAGTCTGTCTGTGTACCACTTGCCATCACCATCTGAAACTTAGCGCCATGGAAAGCAGTTGTCGGAAACGTGGTTTTATCACGAATAAAGCCTTTGTTCGTGGTAAAGACTGCGCTATTGTAACCACCCGCTGAAGAACCATCCGTTAATGTTGTTACAGCAGACACATTCATCTGCGCAGGTTTAAGGTAACAAGAGTAGTCTCCTGTCATAGAAACAAGATAAGTCACACTTCGGTAAGCATAATCACTCGTCAGTGGATCACCATAAGCCGAATTCACCACAACACGAGTGGTTGCATCTCCCGCAGAAAGTTGTAGGCGATAAGGTGCTGCACAAATATTCATATTGTCATCTAAGCTGGTAATCACATTACCACTAGCATCAGTCCATTTACCAACTAGTGCGCCACTAATTGAAGCAATCGTGTCACCGTCAACATCCTTCCCCCACGTTAAGGGAATCGTTTGTACGGTATTATCAGGTGTCAAATTTACCATAAAATCACTAAATTTAGTCCCGATAGGAACATCAATATAAGTTGGTTTTGTCAACGTTGTATAAACTGTTCCATCTGGCGTAGTGATATTGAGCATATCAACCAGTGTTGCTTCTGCATCATTAAGCCAGAGTTTAGGCCCATTACCTTGAATAGTTGAAGCGGTGGTTGCTGATATCAAAGCCTGTGTAGGTAAAGATATACCAAACCCGGTTAATAAGGAGAAAATACACGTTAAAGAACGCATATTAAAAATATGATTATAATAACCTTTACTCTTTATTAAAAAAGCGTTGTTTTTGTTCATCCCATTCCCTTTATTCTTTTATATACTGCTTTATTTTTATAATTAATTATTTGGCTGATTCTTGGTATTATATTTACACTCTCTCGCATGTATAAACGAAAAAGTACCTAACAGAATTTATTCACCCAATATATTTTCGCTACATTTTTAAACAATCCAATAAGGCAACATTAACAAAAAATTCGGGTATATAAAGCAAGTTGCTTGATATTATTCATGATTCCTAAATAAATAAAAAATCGTTTATATCGATCAATCCGCCAACTTATCATAAATTAAATCTATCAAAAAATAAACAATCGATCGCCAATACTGATCAAAAAGATAAAAAACCGATGAAAAAGTGCAAAAAACTTGTTCATCTATAGATGCAATAAAATTAATCAATATCATAACCAGAGCGCTTCAAATCGGTGTAATTCATTCCCACCAAAGAATTATGACCCAAAATTAATCCTCAAATTGAATAACATTTATTCTTGTATTTTCCTATTTATTACTGGTCTCTACCCCCACAAATGATTACAATAGACCACGCTAAAATCACGGAATTAAAACCGTTTTCATTTTAACAATTACAATTAGAGTCACTGATGAGCAAGAAACTATATATCAAAACCTGGGGCTGCCAGATGAATGAATACGATTCATCAAAAATGTCAGACCTCCTGCAATCAACCCACGGATATGACCTGACAGAAGACGACGAAGAAGCAGATATTTTATTACTCAATACCTGTTCAATTCGAGAGAAAGCTCAGGAGAAAGTCTTCCACCAACTTGGTCGCTGGCGTAAATTAAAAAAGAAAAACCCAAACATTATTATTGGCGTCGGTGGTTGTGTTGCCTCTCAGGAAGGGGATCAGATTCGTAAACGTGCACCATTTGTGAACATTGTCTTTGGGCCGCAAACCTTCCACCGTTTACCTGAAATGATTAATCAGGTGCAGGGAACAAAAAGCCATGTTGTAGACGTGAGTTTTCCTGAGATTGAAAAATTTGACCGTTTACCAGAACCTCACTCATCAGGACCAACCGCCTTTGTTTCCATCATGGAAGGCTGTAATAAATATTGTACTTACTGCGTGGTGCCTTATACACGTGGTGAAGAAGTTAGTCGTCCATGTGATGATGTACTATTTGAAATTGCTCAGCTTGCCGCACAAGGTGTACGTGAAGTGAACCTGCTGGGTCAAAACGTGAATGCTTATCGTGGCGCCACATTTGACGATGGTATTTGTACTTTTGCTGAATTACTGCGTTTAGTAGCAACTATTGATGGTATTGACCGTATCCGCTTTACAACCAGTCATCCTATTGAGTTTACCGATGATATTATTGAAGTCTATAAAGATACGCCTGAACTGGTCAGCTATCTGCATTTACCAGTACAAAGTGGTTCTGACCGTATTTTGACTATGATGAAACGCTCACATACGGCACTGGAATATAAATCGATTATTCGTAAATTACATAAAGCTCGCCCTGGTATTCAAATCAGTTCTGACTTTATTGTTGGCTTCCCGGGGGAAACTCAGGAAGACTTCGAGCAAACGATGAAGTTAATCGCTGATGTCAACTTTGACCTTAGTTATAGCTTTATCTATTCAGCTCGTCCGGGTACACCTGCTGCCGATATGGAAGATAACGTCACAGAAGAAGAGAAAAAACAGCGTTTGTATATTTTACAAGATCGCATCAACCAACAAGCATTACAGTTTAGCCGTCAAATGCTGGGTACGGTACAACGTATTCTGGTAGAAGGGACATCAAAGAAAGACTTGATGGAACTGACCGGACGTACTGAAAGTAACCGGGTTGTCAACTTTGCCGGTACGCCAGATATGATCGGTAAATTTGTCGATCTGGAAATTACTGACGTCTACACTAACTCTTTACGCGGTAAAGTGATTAGAACGGAAGATGAAATGGGATTACGCCTGCATGAATCCCCGGAATCGGTCATCGCCAGAACACGTAAAGAAAATGAGTTAGGCGTAGGTATCTACCGCCCTTAATCACAACAACATTGCTTCCTGATTTTTTTACATAAAAAGTCAGGAAAAGTTGAACAAATAAGGTAATGTGATTGTCTAACAAAGATTGGATGAAAATAGACAAAATAACACTTAGAGGCTTGATTTGAATATTATTACTCATGATACTTTTTTAGAACCTGCTGATAATGCAAGGCTTAACAGTTTATGTGGTCCTTTTAACGAAAATATTAAACAACTGGAACGTAAACTAGGCCTTGAAATCAATCATCGTAGTAACCAGTTTTCAATCACCGGTCAGGAAGAGCTCGTACAGGCTGTTGCCCGTATGTTGCAGGAGCTGTACCGTCAAACACTGGTCAGTGGCCAGGTACGTGAAATCGAGCCAGAACAGATTCATTTAGCCATTAAAGAGAGCGGCGCAATTGCTAAGGCAGAAAGCCATATCCCTGAATATGGTAAAGCAACGATCATCAAAACTAAGCGTGGTCTTATCAAACCCCGCACTCCAAATCAGGCCCAGTACATCGCCAATATTTTAGATAATGATATCGCTTTTGGCATTGGCCCTGCCGGTACCGGTAAAACCTATCTGGCAGTGGCTGCTGCAGTTGATGCGCTGGAGAAACAAAACGTTCGTCGCATTCTGTTAACCAGACCCGCGGTTGAAGCCGGAGAAAAACTCGGTTTTTTACCGGGAGACCTGAGCCAGAAGGTCGATCCTTACCTGCGTCCTTTATATGATGCACTATTTGAAATGCTGGGTTTTGAAAAAGTCGAAAAACTAATCGAGAAAAGTGTAATTGAGATTGCGCCACTGGCTTATATGCGCGGACGGACACTCAATGACGCTTTTATTATTCTGGATGAAAGCCAAAACACGACCATCGAACAGATGAAAATGTTTTTAACTCGTATTGGTTTTAACTCTAAAGCCGTTATTACGGGTGATATCACTCAGGTCGATCTGCCTCGTAATCAGAAATCAGGCTTACGTCATGCCATTGAAGTTCTAACTAACGTTGAAGATATCAGTTTTAACTTTTTCCATAGTGAAGACGTGGTAAGACATCCTGTCGTTGCCCGCATTGTCAATGCTTATGAGAAATGGGAACAAGAAGATCAAAAACGTAAACAAGAGCAACAAGCTGAACGTAAACGTTTGGCTGAACAGCAAAAAGCCTTGTAAGGACTTCTGAAGGAGAGTGGATATCTGGTCTAAATTACCTGGTCAGGAAAGTGCGAGGCAACGTAGCAAAATCCGTGACCATTCAGCGGAAGCCAATCTGTTTTTACGCCGTGCTGTGGTTGCCTTTGTAGGTATTCTGGTGCTGGTGGTTATTCTATTGGCTACGCTGGGACATCTTCAGATCAGTCGCTTTGGCTATTATAGTACCCGCTCCAACGAAAATCGTATCAACGTGATTCCTATTCCGCCAAACCGGGGAATCATCTATGACAGAAATCATATCCCACTGGCGATTAATAACACGATTTATAAATTAGAGATCATTCCGGATAAAATTAAAAACCTGAATGAACAGCTGGAAGAACTCAAAACTATCGTTGATCTGACAGACGAAGAGATCGATATCTTCCAGAAAGAGCGTCGTAACTATCGTTCTTATAGCCCGGTCCCACTGAAAGCAAAATTGACAGAGCAGCAAATCGCTCAATTTGTAGTTAACCAGCACCGTTTCCCGTTTGTCAGTATTTCTGGTGAGCAGCATCGTTATTATCCTTATGGTGCAACACTGACCCATATTCTGGGTTATGTCTCTAAGATTAACGATCAGGATAAAGCACGACTTATTGCAGATCAGCGTTTAAACGAATATGTCGGTACCAGTAATATTGGTAAATTAGGTATCGAACGCTTTTATGAAAGTACTCTGCATGGTATGCCGGGTTATGAAGAAGTTGAAGTCGATAGCCGTGGTCGCATTGTGCGTCAGCTCGATCAGTATCCGCCACAAGTCGGGCAGGATATTTATCTCTCTATCGATTTGAAATTACAGCAGTATATTGAGAAGCTACTCAACGGACGCCGTGCTGCGGTTGTTGCTCTTGATCCTAATAATGGTGAAGTGTTAGCACTGGTATCTAGTCCTAGTTACGATCCTAACTTATTTGTCGGAGGTATCTCCGGTACAGATTATAATGCTTTGTTAACTAATCCAAACAAACCTTTATTTAACCGTGCAATGCAAGGTACTTATCCTCCTGCTTCAACCGTAAAACCCTTTATTGCCGCAGCTGCATTGACCGAAGGCGTGATTACTCGCAATACGGTGATTCATGACGTTGGCTGGTGGCAACTCCCTAATACAGATAAACGTTATCGTGACTGGAAACGCTGGGGACATGGACGAGTCGATGTCATTCGTTCTATCGAATCATCTGTTGATACATTCTACTATCAGATTGCTTATGACATGGGTATTGATCGTCTCTCTAAATGGATGACTGAATTTGGTTTTGGTGACAGAACAGGAATCGATATATCCCAAAGTGAAGAAAGCCGCGCTATCATGCCAAACCGTGAGTGGAAGTTCCAGCGCTATGAGCAATCATGGCTACAGGGTGATACGATTCCGGTTGGTATCGGACAAGGTTACTGGACTGCCACACCACTACAAATGGCAAATGCCTTAACTATACTCATTAACAATGGTAAATCCTATACACCACACATCTTACTCAATACCAAAAGCTCGGTAATTGGTCCTGAAGTTCCGGAGATTTCAGTCCCTATGGAGAGTACTCTACTCAATACAGTTGATGCTAAATCATGGCAAGCGGCTAAAGAGGGAATGTATAAAGTACTCTATGGATCACTGGGCACGGCCAGACACGTATTTGCCAAAACACCTTATCAGGCAGCGGGTAAATCCGGCACTGCACAAGTTTATGGCCTAAAAGCAGATGAAGTTTATGATGCCAATAATATCCCTGAACATTTGCGCGATCATGCGTTATTTATTGCCTATGCGCCGTATGACAAACCTAAGATTGCAATAGCTATCGTGCTGGAAAATGGTGGTAGTGGTAGTACTAATGGTGGTGCTGTGGCGCGTCGTATTTTAGATTACTATCTACTTGGTGATGAAAGTGTTACAACAGATGCATCAATATTAAAAATGAGGCTTGGTGACTAATGATTGATAAAAGTAAAACACCAATCTGGATGCGAGCTCATATCGATCCAATATTTTTATTATTAACTTTGATCTTACTCGCTTACAGCGCGTTTATTATGTGGAGTGCCAGCGGTCAAAGTATTCCAATGATGGAAAATAAATCTATTCAGATCGTACTGGGGTTAGCGGTTATGTTGGCTGCTTCTCAGTTTTCTCCGCGTTTTTATGAAAAATGGTCACCCTATCTGTATGTTATCTGTATTATCTTACTCGTCTTGGTTGATGTGTTTGGTCACACTAGTAAAGGTGCTCAGCGTTGGTTAAACTTAGGTTTTATACGCTTTCAACCATCAGAAATTGCCAAAATAGCGGTACCACTAATGGTAGCCCGGTTTATCAACCGTGAAGGATGCCCGCCGTCGCTCAAAAACACATTAATTACACTGGGAATTATCGCTGTTCCAACCTTACTAGTTGCGATGCAGCCCGATCTTGGAACATCTATTTTAGTTGCGGCTTCCGGGATTTTTATTATCTTTTTGGCTGGTATTGGCTGGCGTTTTATTACCTTCTGCTGTATTGCAATTGCCACGTTTATCCCGATCATGTGGTACTTTTTAATGCATGATTACCAGCGTGAACGTGTTCTGACGCTGTTTAATCCGGAACGAGATCCGCTTGGTAAAGGCTATCATATTATCCAATCCAAAACGGCTATTGGTTCTGGTGGTATGTGGGGCAAAGGCTGGCTGGAAGGTACACAATCACAATTAGAGTTTTTACCAGAGCGCCACACAGATTTTATCTTTTCCGTTATTGCCGAAGAGTTTGGCTTTATTGGCGCGCTACTATTACTTGGGCTCTATTTATGCTTAATCTCTCGTGGGCTGATGATCGCTGCTCAGGCGCAAACTACCTTTGGCAGAATTTTAGCCGGCGGTTTGACACTCATATTTTTTATTTACGTATTTATTAATATTGGTATGGTCAGTGGCATATTGCCGGTGGTTGGTGTACCATTACCTTTAATTAGTTATGGTGGCTCCTCACTGGTCGTATTGATGGCAAGCTTTGGCATTATCATGTCAATCCACACTCACCGTCGTTTATTATCAAAGAATATTTAACCACTTTCATTCACAATAAGTATTGGACACTGTTATGAAGAAAAAATTATCGATCTCAGTAATGAATCAAAATGTTTTTAAAGGACTTTTTATTAAAAGCGTTTCAATTGCCCTGATTGGCTTAGCCATGCAATCAACAGTTGTAAGTGCAGCCTTACCATTTCCAATTCCGGAAGCGCCAAAGCTGGATGCTGAAGCGTATATCTTGATTGATGCCAATTCCGGTGAAGTGATCACAGAATTTAATGCTGATGTGCGCCGTGACCCGGCCAGTTTAACCAAAATGATGACCAGCTATGTCGTTGGTGAAGCGATTAAGTCGAACCGCATCGCAGATACCGATATGGTCACAGTCAGTAAAGCTGCCTGGGCACCAGGGAATCCTATTCTCAAGGGCTCTTCTTTAATGTTTTTAAAGGTGAATGATCAGGTTTCTGTTGCCGATCTTAACCGAGGTATCATTATTCAGTCAGGTAATGACGCCTGTATTGCAATGGCAGAACACGTTGCCGGTAGTCAGGATTCATTCGTTAATTTAATGAATAATTATGGTCAACAACTTGGCCTAACCAATACTCACTTTGATACAGTACATGGTTTAGATGCAGCAGGTCAGTTTACTACTGCGCGTGATATGGCAACACTTGGCAGAGCGTTAATCCTGAATCTACCTGAAGAATATGCCATCTATAAAGAGAAAGAGCTGACTTATAATAATATCCGCCAGCCAAACCGTAACGGTTTATTATGGGATACAACATTGAATGTTGATGGTATCAAAACAGGCCACACTAATGCTGCCGGTTATAACCTTGTTGCTTCAGCAGTTGAAGGAAACACTCGTTTAATCTCTGTAGTACTTGGCGGCAGAACGTTTAAAGGCCGTGAAGAAGAGAGTAAAAAATTATTAACTTGGGGCTTCCGTTTCTTTGAAACAGCAATCCCTGTCAAAGCAGGTACCGAAGTTAAATCAGAGCGTTTATGGTATGGTGAACAAAATTCTGTTCGTTTAGGTTCACTTCAAGACATTTCACTCACAGTTCCACGCGGTCAGGCGGCTAATGTTCAGACTCGTACAGTACTGTCACAAGATTATTTAACAGCACCAATTGAAGCCGGTACTCAGGTTGGTTCAATTCAGTTTGTACTGGATGATCAGGTTATTTCTGAACAACCATTAGTAACACTTGATAAAGTGGATGAAGCTGGATTCTTTAGCCGTATCTGGGATTATATCAAGCTAAAATTCAACCAATGGTTTAACTAACCGCTGGTTTAGCTAATTGATATTTTAAAAACCATCCCCATATATAGTTAAACACAATGAGGAAGACAACATTATGATGAAGACAAAACTGAATGAACTGCTTGAGTTTCCTTGTTCTTTTACCTATAAAGTAATGGGCGAGGCTAAACCGGAGTTGGTAGACGAAGTCATTACCGTGATTCAACGTCATGCACCGGGTGATTACACGCCATCGGTAAAACCGAGTAGTAAAGGAAACTATCATTCTGTTTCAATAACGATCAACGCAACACATATTGATCAGATTGAGAGCTTATATAAAGAACTTGGTGATATTGAAAGCGTCCGTATGGTGCTGTAAATAGCAGTTTAGTTAGATGTAAGAAAGACCGCCTTTTGGGCGGTTTTTTATTGGGAATTTTTAAGTTCTGCTCAGGAGTGGTAATTAGCAGGGTGTGTGGCGGAGAGCACGCCCCGCGATCGTGTTTTTTGGTAATGAGTTTTATTATGAGCATTGTGTGAGGGGTGGACTACGCCGCTCCAAACCCAGTCCTAATAACAGACATCGACACAAGGAAACACGCCAGCGGGGCGTGCTCCCCGCCACACACCCTGCTAATCACCACACTAGTCCAGCCCTTGACAACTTCCCCCCAAAATCCTAAACAAAAAAACCGCCTAAGAAGACGGTTTGATCATAACTCTGAAAATCTTACGATTTCTTATAGGCATCCTGATGCACACCAATTGCAGCACGACCTGACGGATCATTAAGGTTTTTAAATTGTTCATCCCACTCAATGGCTTTCGCAGTTGAACACGCAACAGATGGTCCACCCGGTACACATTCAGCGGCACTTGGTAACGGGAATAACTCATCAAACATCTCACGGTACATATACGCTTCTTTAGACGTTGGCGTATTATAAGGGAAACGGAATTTTGCGGTTTCCAGCTGCTGATCAGAAACCTTCTCTGCTGCGATCTCTTTTAATGTATCGATCCAGCTATAACCAACACCATCAGAAAACTGCTCTTTTTGACGCCACACAATACTTGCCGGCAGATAGGATTCAAAAGCTTCACGGACGATATGTTTCTCAATTTTACCATGACCACACATCTTATCTTTTGGATTAAGTCGCATAGCAACATCTAAGAAACTCTTATCCAAGAACGGGACACGTGCTTCAACCCCCCACGCGGCCATCGCTTTATTAGCACGAGCACAATCATACATATGCAACGCTTCAAGCTTACGCACGGTTTCTTCATGAAACTCCTGCGCATTTGGCGCTTTATGGAAATACAAATAACCACCAAATACTTCATCAGCGCCTTCACCGGAAAGCACCATTTTGATCCCCATCGCTTTAATCTTGCGGGCCATTAAATACATTGGCGTTGATGCACGAATCGTTGTGACATCATAAGTTTCAATGGCATAGATAACATTACGAATGGCATCAATACCTTCCTGCACCGTAAAGTTAATTTCATGATGTACTGTACCCAAATGATTTGCCACTTGCTGAGCCGCTTTTAAATCCGGAGAATCCTTTAAACCCACCGCAAATGAATGTAGCTGTGGCCACCAGGCTTCGGTCTTTTCCTGCTCTTCAATACGTCTTGCCGCATACTTCTTAGTGATAGCAGAAATAACTGAAGAATCAAGCCCGCCCGAAAGCAGAACACCATAAGGAACATCCGACATCAGGTGACTTTTTACTGATTCCTCAAGGGCGACACGTAACGTATTGATGTCCGTCTTATTATCTTTGACGTTTTCATAGTTCATCCAGTCACGGTGATAGTAACGAGTGATTTGGCCGGTGGTGCTTGATAAATAACTCCCCGCTGGGAATTCCTGTAAAGTTTTACAAACCGGTGTTAGCGCCTTCATCTCTGACGCGACGTAGAAGTTACCGCTAGCATCATGCCCCATGTAAAGAGGAATAATCCCGATATGGTCACGTCCCACTAAGTAAGTATTTTTGACGGTATCATATAAAATAAACGCAAACATTCCCTGTAATTCATCTAAGAAATGAATACCTTTTTCCTGATAAAGGGCCAGAATAACTTCACAGTCAGAACCAGTTTGAAACTCGTAACGATCTTTATACTGATCCCGTAGCGTCTGATGATTATAAATCTCACCATTAACAGCAAGAACTAAGGTTTTATCTTTATTATAAAGTGGTTGTGCACCAGTATTAACATCAACAATTGATAAGCGTTCATGAGCTAAAATTGCATTACTCGTTGCAAAAATACCAGACCAGTCTGGTCCACGGTGACGCATTAAGCTGGACAGTTCGAGCGCTTTAGTTCTAAGCGCAGCAGGATCTGTTTTCAGATCTAAAATACCAAGGATTGAGCACATATATTTCTCCACTAAATAAAACCGACACTTTATTAGTTTGCACCAAAATAGTGTAAAAAAAACATCATAAGATTAATATACGAAAATATGCAAAAAATAAGCCAGAATGTTCTGGCTTATGAAATTATTAGATTTTAAGAAGGGAATTAACCGACAGCTTGTTCTCTTGCTTTGATATAAGCCAGCGCTTTATCAATTCTTGCCAGGGTACGTTTTTGCCCAATTGCATGTACAGTTGCATCAACAGAAGGAGACTGACCAATACCTGTCACAGCAACACGCAACGGCATACCAATTTTACCCATACCGATTTCCAGCTCATCAGCTGTTGACTGAATAGCGTGATGAATAGTCTCAACATCCCAGCTGACATCACTAATTGCAGCAATTTTTGCTTTCACAGCTTCAAGCGGCTGACTTGCCACAGGACGTAAATGCTTTTTAGCAGCGTCTTCATCAAACTCAGCGAAATCTTCATAGCAATAACGTGCGGATTCCGCCATTTCTTTCAGAGTTTTACAGCGCTCCGCAAACAATTTAACAATCGTGATTAAATCAGGACCATTATCCAAGTTATACCCATGCTGATTCATGTGCCACATTAAATGTTGCGCCACGTAATCGGCATCTAAATGGTTAATATAGTGGTGATTTAGCCAGAGTAATTTATCGGTATTAAAGGCACTGGCAGAACGACTTACGGCTTCCAGAGTGAACAGGTTTTCCATCTCTTCAATTGAGAAAATTTCCTGATCGCCATGCGACCAGCCAAGTCGTACTAAATAATTAAGCAGCGCTTCTGGCAGGTAACCATCATCACGATATTGCATCACACCAACAGCACCATGACGCTTAGACAATTTCTGACCATCATCACCTAAAATCATCGATACGTGGGCATAAGCGGGCACTGGAGCCCCAAGTGCTTTTAAGATATTGATTTGACGCGGAGTATTATTGATATGATCTTCACCACGAATTACGTGAGTAATTTCCATATCCCAGTCATCAACCACGACACAGAAGTTATAGGTTGGTGAGCCATCAGTTCGACGAATAATTAAATCATCCAGCTCTTTATTACCAATCTCGATTGGACCACGGATTAAGTCATTAAAAATTACCGCACCATCAATTGGATTAGCAAAGCGCACTACATGCGGTTCAGTGTGGCTATGCTGTTTTTGCACACTATCACAACGGCAATGACCATCATAACGCGCTTTCTCGCCACGCGCCATCTGTGCTTCACGCATCTCATCCAGACGCTCTTTAGAGCAGTAACAACGATATGCTGTTCCTTTTTCCAGCATCGTATCAATCACCTGATTATAACGGTCAAAACGTTTAGTCTGGAAGAATGGGCCTTCGTCCCATGAAAGATCTAACCAGTTCATCCCATCCATAATGGCTTCGATCGCTTCCGGCGTTGAACGCTCAAGATCAGTATCTTCGATACGTAACACAAACGTGCCTTTAGCATGACGAGCATATAACCATGAATAGAGAGCAGTACGTGCACCACCAACGTGCAAGAAACCAGTCGGACTTGGTGCAAAACGAGTTTTAACTTTCATGAATGTAGATCCTAATAGCTGAATTAATTGCGCAACATTTTATCATGCGCCGAGGATTGAGCAATATAATCCCTAAGATAAATTGCCCATTGTAATTGCTTTACTCTACCTGAGACTGAAACTTTACCTGTTTTCTGTCACGAACAACGGGTAGTGACTGACGAACCTGAGCAACCTCAGATAAATTCAGTGTTGCTATCACAACACCTTCACCTTCCGGCAAACAACCTAAAATATTTGCCCATGGATCTACAATCATGCTATGCCCCCAGGTTTGGCGGCCTGATTGATGAAGACCACCCTGTGCGGAAGCGACTACAAAACATTGATTATCAATCGCTCTGGCACGTAATAGTAATTCCCAGTGGGATCTACCTGTTTGATAAGTAAAGGCTGCCGGCAAGAGTAGAATATCAATATCCCCCATCGCTGCTAAAAACTGTGGGAAACGAATATCATAACAAATTGCCAGTCCGACACGCCCAAAAGGTAAATCTACCGTAACCACCTGATTACCGGCGACCATCGTTTGACCTTCATCATGCACCATTTGCTCAGTATGAATACTAAACAGATGCACTTTATCGTAGCGGCTATACAGAGTGCCATCAGGTGCATATAGCATCAGAGAATTAGTGACTTTATCAGTAATACCAATATCCAAAGGAATAGAACCACCAGCCAACCAGATTTGATATTTTTTAGCAATTTGACTAAGAGTATCCTGAATTAAGCCCGAACCCACTGATTCTTTAATTGCCAGTTTAGCCTTTGGATCAGCACTGATTAGACAGAAATATTCAGGCAGAACCACAAACGCAGCCCCTTGCTCGGCAGCACGTGCAATCAATTGTTCTGCTTTTAACAGATTCTGCTTTACGCACTCCCCTGACACCATTTGAATGCTGGCAACAGTAACCGCTCTTTTCATTTTAAAAACTCTAATAAAATCAAAGGGTTAATAAATTAACTCTTTGATTAATTTAATGTTATTCTTTTACCAGCAAGTGCTGTAAATGGGTTTTACGTTCAAATTGTACTTTAGCATAAGAACAGACCGGTATGATTTTACGCCCTTCCTGTTTGAGTTTTTCGACCGCCAGTTCAAACAAGTGTTCCGCAATTCCTTGTCCACGGTAATTAGGGTTAACATAGATATGATCAATAATCCCGATATTATCCCCTTCACGCTGGAAAGTCACTTCTGCCACATCTGGCTCACCTGCTAAACCCGGGACATAAAAACGATGTTTACCTTCAAGATACTGAATAGTCATTTGGTCGCTCCTTTACGTTTTATACACTGCTTATAATCAGTAAGATAAGCCTATCTCACCTTAGAATCAATCATGTTTCAAATTTCTGAGCTATTTTTTCCTGGAATAAAAAAGCCGGCTAATATAACCGGCTTTTATGCAGAATATAAAAGATACTTAGAACAGGTGTTTAGCAGTATCAAATAGTTCCTGATTAAATGGACGTTTCATGTTTTCGATCGCATCGATAATATCATGATGAACCATCTTCTCATTTTGAATACCTACACAACGACCACCAAAACCTTGTAGTAATAGTTGTACTGCATATTCACCCATACGAGAAGCTAAAATTCTGTCGTAAGGTACTGGTGAACCACCACGTTGAATGTGGCCTAAAATTGTTGCACGAGTTTCATGTTTAACTGCCGCTTCAATTTCTGCCGCCAGTTCATTCACATCACACATATGCTCAGTCACTGCAACGATAGCGTGTTTTTTGCCTTTCGCAAAGCCTTGTTTAATTTCATTAATTAAGTCTTCACGTTTAAATTCAACTTCTGGGATCACGATAAATTCACAACCACCAGCAATAGCCGCTGACAATGTTAAATCACCACAATGACGCCCCATCACTTCAATAACAGAAATACGTTGATGAGATGAAGAAGTATCACGTAAGCGGTCAATTGCCTCAACCACAGTACTTAATGCCGTAAAATAACCAATTGTATAGTCAGTACCGGCAACATCGTTATCGATTGTGCCCGGAATACCTACACATGGGAAACCTTCTTCGGTTAAGCGCATCGCACCCATATAAGAACCATCTCCGCCGATAACCACTAATGCGTCAATTTCATTCTTTCTCAAATTACCAATTGCAGTTAAACGTGTTGCTTCTTCTTTGAATTGCGGGAAACGAGCTGAGCCCAGAAATGTACCACCACGGTTAATCATATCTGAAACGCTGTAGCGATTTAATCGCTCAATACGATTCTCATATAATCCTTGGTAACCATCACGAATGCCGAATACTTCGAGTCCCTCTCCAAGTGCCGTTCTTACTACACCACGAATGGCTGCATTCATGCCCGGTGCATCCCCACCGCTTGTTAATATACCAATCTTCTTAATCATGTTAACCTCGAAAATGAATTATTTGTCTGGAACCATTATAAATACTTAATTAAACACTAACAATAGGTACTAAAACAACTCTCTTTCACGCTCGTACTCAATGCTAGAAATTGGATCCTGATGAATGATAATTTCAGAATCGGGAAACTCCTTTAGTAATGCGTGCTCAACCTTATCAGCAATACTGTGTGCATCAACTAATCGCATATTGTCATCCAGTTCAAGGTGCAGCTGGATGAATTTTGTTTTACCTGACTGGCGCGTGCGAATTTCATGCACACCATTAACCGGAGTAAAAGACTCGGCAATCTCTCTGATACGCTTATTCTCTTCTTCCGGCAGCGCACAATCCAGTAGTAATTGTATGGCTGAAAATGCAATCTTAAAAGCACTAAACAGGATATAACAGCCAATAATTATTGCTAAAATAGCATCCGCGTAAAGAAAACCATTCCAGCTAAGTACCAGTGCAATAATTACGCCAATATTCATAAATAAGTCGGACTGATAGTGTAATCTATCTGCTTTAATTGCCTGACTACCTGTCTTTTTAATCACATAAGATTGATAGCTCACCAGGCAGATAGTAAAAACCAGTGAAATACTTGTCACGATAATCCCAAATACCGGGAAATTTAGCGGCACAGGATTCATCAGATGCTTGGCACTACTGAGCAGTAAAAAGGCCGCAGAACCAACAATAAAAGCACTTTGTGCCAGTGCTGCCAAAGATTCTGCCTTACCATGACCAAAGGTATGTCCTTTATCTGCTGGCTGCAGGGCATAGCGTATAATTAATAAATTCAGTCCAGAAGCCAGTAAGTCAATACTGGAATCAAGTAATGAGGCAAGTAAGCTAATTGCACCAGTGTACCACCAGGCAATTAACTTAATGAATAACAATATTGATGCGAGCACAATCGCACTTGTTGCCGCTCGTTTGACTAATTTTTCGTATGAAGTATCCATGCTTATACTGATTCTTTTCAAATATCTGGAAAAATAGGGTGTTAATAGAAAAAACAATTATCCAATAATTAATGGACTAAATGAGCCCTTCTATTTTCTAAAAGAGCATTTGTCTATATAATAACACAAATGTAAGCAGGATTTAGTATCCAAGTCCTATTAAATGCGAAATATCCTACGAAAATGACACAGGAAGCTGACATGAATAAATTATTACTTATAGATGATGATAAAGATATCACTTCACTATTAAAGGAATTACTGGTAATAGAAGGTTTTGAGGTAGAAGTCGCAAATGATGGGCAAGAAGCATTAAAAGTATTTGATGATACTTTTGACTTAGTTTTGCTTGATGTCATGATGCCGGGTATGAATGGTTTAAGCGTATTAACACAGCTTAGACAACGTCATACCGTACCAGTTATTTTCCTGACAGCCAAAGATAGCGAACTTGATCGCGTAGTAGGCCTTGAGCTGGGTGCTGATGATTATATTATTAAGCCATTTAACGACCGTGAACTCATTGCTCGTATTCGTGCACTTTTACGCCGTCATCAATGGGATAGTTCAGTTAAAGAAAATCAGGACGATCCTTCTGAATATACCATCGATAAATTAAGAGTGAATATCAAGCAACAGGTCGCCTCTTTTGATAATCAATATCTTGATCTAACCGGTACTGAATTCTTAGTTCTGCAAAAACTGTTAGAACACAAAGGGCAAATCATTTCCCGTAATACGTTAAGTGAATCAGTACTTGGTAAGGCCTTTTCGCCACTTGATCGCTCTGTCGATGTACACGTCTCTAATTTACGTAAAAAACTGCCTCCGCGTTCTGATGGCTTGCCATGGATCAAAACATTGCGTGCCAAGGGCTATCTGTTTGTCTTTGATAAAGATGTACACGACTAAATAAATTTGAGTGATTGAGAGTCATCTATGTGGATATTTAATAGGTTAACAGTTCGTATTTTTATTGTTTTCCTGTTTACTGTGGCATTCTTTTTAATGCTGGCAATTACTTTACCTAAACTGGACTCTCGTAACCTGACTTATATTTCTAATCAGGAAAAAGAAGTTGGTATTGAACTGGCACAGTCACTTGAAACTGAACTACTGAAAATCCCGCAAAATGGTTTCCGCTGGTGGATGCGATTTATTGTGGTCATGGATAAAGCGGCTATGCCTGGACAATCTTTATTCATTGTTACACCAACAGAACAGATTCTGACTGCCAATGCAACCTACAGAGATATTGTACAGAACTTCTCGGAGCTCTCCAATAATGTCTCAGAGCCCGCTAAAAAAGTCTATGGTAGTGAAGAAGTGCTTGGTCCTTTCCAGATAGCTTACGGGCAGGAGGAATATCTGCTCTATGTGGTTCAGCCGGTCACGGCACTACAATCTCAATTTGCTAATATTTTATTCGACCATCCGTTATTACTCTTATCCTTAACGATGCTCCTGAGCTCTCCTTTACTACTTTGGCTTTCGTGGAGTTTGGCAAAACCAGCGCGCCGCCTGAAAAAAGTGGCAGATGAGGTTGCCCGTGGTAACTTACAAGAGTGGCCAGATCTGGAGTCCGGTTCTTATGAGTTTCAGGCAACCGGCGCCAGCTTTAACCACATGTTACGTGAGCTAAAACATACTCAGGAATCTCAGCAGCGTTTAATCTCTGATATCTCCCATGAACTACGTACACCGTTGACCCGCTTACGATTAGCCAGCGCGATACTTCGTCGCAAACAGGGGGAAAGTAGCGAGCTGCAACGTATTGAAGACGAATCAGGTAAGCTGGACGCTATGATTAGTGAATTACTGTCACTTGCACGTAACCAATATACAGAACAAGATATGCGCGACCTGATGACAGTTGAAGAGCTGTGGGAACTGGTTCTGGAAGATGCTGAATTTGAGGCTGAACAGCTAGGTAAATCATTTAAAGTCACAACAGATATTCCCAATGTTCGTATTTTTGGCTTTAGTCAGGCACTCAGTAGTGCGCTGGAAAACGTCATACGCAACGCGTTTCGCTATAGTGATAAGCGCATTGAAATCGGCTTTCATGTACATGATGAACAACTTATGGTTATCATTGATGATGATGGCCCGGGTGTGTCAGAAAAAGAGTATGAGCAAATATTTATGCCGTTTTACCGCACTAGTGAAGCCAGAGACCGTACATCCGGCGGTACCGGACTGGGTCTGGCAATCGTACGTAAAGCGATCAATCAGGATAAAGGTACCGTTTATGCTACAAAGAGTCCGTTACAAGGGCTCCGTGTTGTCATTACCCTTCCTCTTGCCACCAACAAATAGAAGTAAAATAAGGTTAATATCGTGTTAAATATTGTGCTGTTTGAGCCAGAAATCCCCCCTAATACTGGCAATATCATTCGTCTGTGTGCCAATACAGGCTTTGCGCTACATATCATCGAACCGATGGGATTTGATCTGGATGATAAACGTTTACGCCGAGCAGGCCTTGATTACCATGAGTTTTCGAATGTAAAACGTTACCGTAATTTTGAACAGTTTTTAACACAAAATGTGTTGAGCCTGACACCACCTGCATCAGATAAACCAGCTATATACGCGTTAACCACTAAAGGTAAATTACCACACAGTTCTGTTACTTATAAAGCCAATGATTATCTGTTATTTGGCCCTGAAACACGCGGTTTGCCACCCGTTATTTTAGATAATCTGCCACAGGAACAAAAAATTCGTATTCCGATGCTGGCTGACAGCCGTAGTATGAATCTGTCTAACGCTGTATCTGTAGTAGTTTATGAATCATGGCGTCAGTTAGGTTATCAAAACGCACTGCTCCCAAAATAAAATACACATAATAGTTATATTGATTAATTTAACTGAGGTTTATATAGCGTTAGTTCTTTACCAACGACCCGACGCTCCACCTCCGCCGCTGCGACCGCCACCGCCACTTCGGCTACTGCTACTGCGGGAACTTCCTCCACCTCCAGATCTTGAACTACCACCTGAGCGGGAAGAACCAGAACCTGTGGTTGGTTTAATAAACCCTTTATAGATACCAATAATAATAAAAAGTGTAATAACTGTCGTTATCGATACAGCAGCACCCAATGAGCCCGTTGAGAAATAAGAAAAAAGATAAACAATAGAACCAAAAATAATCCCGGGGAAAAGAGCCTTCTTAAGTTTTTCTGATTTAATCCACCTATCTAAAATCATAAGGACTCCGGCAAAAAAGCCTAGAATATAGAAGACAGAGACAACAAAACAGGTAAATATCATGACAACACTAAACCAGGCAGGGAATATCTGTAAAAACAGTAACTGTACCCAACGAGGCAAATCATTACGCAAAAAATCTTCACCAAAGGTCAGCCCATTCCATGTGGTGAGATCAAACCCACCAAAATAAGCAGTTAAGGCGATAATTCCTCCCCAAAATAGCCCCGCTCTCAAAGGAAAACGTTTTAATGTCTTCACAATAATACTTAGCCATAACAGAAGACTACCACCAATAACCAACCCTGCAACAATATCAAGAAGTCCAATGGATTCAGTTTGTTTAGTTACAATCAAAGACATCTGATCAATGGGGGGTAACTCTTCCTGTTTGACTTTAGCAATAAGTGCATCAACAGCCAACTCAATACCTTTAGCGTACTGCTCAGCTCTAAAATAGGGAATCAGATAATTTTGGATAACCTGACTGGTGAAAAGGTCAGTAATTTGCCCTTCCAGTCCATAGCCAACTTCAATCCGCATAGTGCGGTCATTCAATGCAACAATCAGTAGAACACCGTCATCAATCCCCTTGCGCCCCAGTTGCCACTGTGCAAAAATCTGACTGGCAAATTGTTCAATACTTTCGCGACCTGTGGTTGGAACAATCAGCACTGCGATTTGTGCTCCTGTTTCATGTTCCAGATCCATAATTTTGTCATTAATCAGGTTATATTCACCCGGTGATAATAGCGATATAGTGTCAGTGACACCCTCATCCATTACCGGATAATTTGATGGATTAGCCTGCACTGACAGACTTAAGCACCAACTCATTATCATAATGAAAAAACGCTTTCTGATTAATTGATTCATCCGCTCTCAGTCCTGACCACAATATTCTTACCTTATAGTTATTGTCAGTATTTTATAATGAATTGAGCATTTATCCATGCTGATAAGGAAAATTAAAAGGAAATATGTTCAATTGGTCACTAAACTTGCTACAGATCTTGTAATTCATTAAAAATAAATCATTGTTAATCAAATAAATATAAATTATTAGTAATAATCGGTTTACGTTTTGGAAGAAATTTCTTTAGCTGATAATTATAAGAGCAATTCTCTGACAGAAAATTGCTCTTATATGCAGAAGGAATTAATGACTTGAGGACTTAGAATTGTCTTCTAAATAGAACACGTTCAACACCTTTGGTCACCTGATTTGCTACTCTTTCAGAGAGTTTCTTATTACGACGATATTTGACCGACAAAATCTTATAATTCTCTAAATGAGATAAGATGTAATCGTCACTGGTGCCAATCTCATCAACCAGTCCTTTATCTTTGGCTTGCGTGGCAAACCAGTGCTCACCAGTTGCAACAGCATCAATATCTACATTTGGTCGATTCTCACGTACAAAGTCTTTAAACAGTAGATGAGTTTCGTTCAGCTCTTCCTGAAACTTTTTACGCCCTTCATCAGTATTTTCACCAAATAGCGTCAAAGTACGTTTATATTCGCCAGCTGTTTGCAGCTCTACATCAATATCATTTTTCTTAAGCAAACGATGGAAGTTAGGAATCTGCGCAACTACACCAATAGAGCCAATGATTGCAAACGGTGCAGCAATGATTTTACTGGCAGTACACGCCATCATATAACCACCACTTGCTGCGACTTTATCAACCAGCGCAATCAGCTCCACATTATGCTGTTTAAAGCGCATCAGCTGCGAAGCGGCCAGACCATAACCATGTACCACACCACCCGGACTTTCCAGTTTTAGTGCTACTTTATCTTCCGGTTTTATCACAGAAAGAACAGCTGTCACTTCCTGACGTAAATCTTCAACCTCTTTCGCATCCATACTGCCATTAAACGAGAGGACATAGAGTTTAGACTTTTCCTGAGTACTCTTTTTCGCTTCAGCTGAGTCTGTAGTTGACTCACTCACCTCTTCTTTAGACGCTTTTTTAGCCTCTAATTTTTCCTGTTTTTTCTCTAACTTACGTTGTTTCTTTTGCTGCTTTTCCCATACTTTTGCTTCAGCATCATTCATACTTGAATACTGCATCATCTCTTTTAGCTCAGTATAGTTTTCACTAATATCTTTCACTTCTAAGCTACCAGCTGGTGCTCTTTTACGCAGACTGACGATGAACAGTAATACACCAGCAATCGCAGCAACGATAGTAATGCTTTTAGCTAAAAATAATAGGTATTCAAATATCCAGCTCATAATAATCCTTATTTATCCAGTAAATGCTCTGCTCGCTATCATAGCAGATTTTTACTATAGGTTTTAGTTATCGTTACACGCAAAGATTTACAGATTGTCGCTTTATTCAGCTCCCAGTTTTCTTTATACTATTTACTTATACCAACGATCTGAATAAGAGACCTTGCCTAATGAACGATACCAAACCAACTTTACGTCCAATTACAGAAATCGCAAAGCAGTGTGGAATTGATGATAAGTTCGTCATGAGTTATGGCCAGTATGTTGCCAAAATTGATCCGGCTGTTACTAAACAAAATGCACCTAAAGGTAAAATGATTTTAGTTTCTGCTATCACTCCAACTCCTCTTGGTGAGGGAAAAACTGTCACCACTATCGGACTTAGTCAGGGTTTAAATTATATTGGTAAAAAAGCTATAGCATGTATTCGTCAGCCAAGCCTTGGACCTGTATTTGGTGTTAAAGGTGGTGCCGCAGGCGGTGGTAAGGCCGAAGTTCTGCCAATGGAAAAACTGAATTTACATCTGACTGGTGATATTCACGCGATTACGGCAGCACATGATTTAGCTTCTGCGGCTTTAGACGCACGCCTGTTCCATGAAGAGCGTTTGGGTGAAGAGTTTACTAAACAGACTAACCTGCCACTTCTCAATATCGATAAAAATCGTGTCGTCTGGAAACGTGTTATTGATCATAATGATCGAGCTTTGCGTAATATCACTGTTGGTGTTGGTGGTGGTAACAATGGCGTTGAACGTAATGACGGTTTTGAAATTTCTGCTGCGTCAGAGCTAATGGCTATTTTAGCCTTAGCTACGGACTTAAAAGATATGCGTCAGCGTATTGGTCGTATCATCCTTGCCTATGATAAATCGGGTAATCCTATTACGACAGAAGCGCTGGAAGTCGCTGGCGCTATGACAGTGCTACTGAAAGATGCAATCAATCCAAATCTGATGCAAACGGCAGAAAATACACCGGCACTTATTCATGCTGGACCATTTGCCAATATCGCGCACGGTAACTCGTCTGTCATTGCTGATATCGTTGGTCTGCAACTGGCAGATTATGTAGTGACCGAAGCAGGCTTTGGTTCTGATATGGGAATGGAAAAATTCTTTAATATTAAATATCGTCAGGCCGGGATTGCGCCTTCTTGTATCGTGATTGTGGCAACTATTCGTAGCTTAAAATCTAATAGCGGTAAATTTAATATTAAACCGGGTCAGCCTTTACCAAAAGAAGTCACCGAATCAAATGTTGAGTTACTTTCTATTGGTTGTGCTAACTTAGGCTGGCATATCAATAATGCGAAGGGTTATGGTTTACCAGTGATTGTTGCGATCAATCGTTTCCCTTATGACAATCAGGAAGAGTTAGACTTTCTACAACAATATGCCTTAAAACAAGGAGCATTCGCTTGTGAAGTTAGTGAAGCCTTCGCTAAAGGTGGTGAAGGTACGGCTAAATTGTCACAACATATCGTTAAAGCCTGTGAACAACAACATACTGTGACGCTACCATATAGTGATGATATGCCGCTGTTTGATAAGATTCAGACTATGGCTAAAAAATATGGAGCGAATCAGGCTAAACTTGCCCCTAAAGCTTTACAAGATATTGAAGAGATTAAAAAACTTAATCTTGCTCATTTACCGCTGTGTATGGTTAAAACACCAATGTCAATTAGTGCCGATCCTAATCTGAAAAATGTACCAACTAACTTTGATATTGATGTGACACATTTGCAGGTTTCTGCCGGTGCCGGATTCATTCGTGTCTATGCCGGTGATGTAATGACTATGCCAGGTCTTGGTACTCTACCAGCTTATCGTAAGATCGATCTGGATGATGCTGGAAATATCGTTGGACTCAGTTAATGACAATAGTCTTAAAAGCGTATATTGATGAGGCAAACTGTATCGGCTGTGCAAAGTGCAGCCGAAGTTGCCCAACTGATGCAATTGTAGGCAGTAAACATACTCTGCATACAATTCTACCTCAGCTCTGTACCAGCTGTAGTAAATGTATCGATGTTTGTCCAACCAACTGTATTACACTGCATACCCCAGGCGAAGAGATGAACCCGGCTGAAGAGTTACGTCTGACTGAAAGAAAACAATCACGTTTAGTGCAACAGTCCACCTTTCCTTCATCAACTGTTGCCACTATCTTTACTCCAATAGTTCACACGCCACAGCCTGTTATTTCACTTGAACAACGTAAACAGACGGTTGCTGATGCCATAGCACGAGCCAGAGCCAAGAAACTGGCTCAACAAAAGCCGGAATAGAACGTAACAAAGATATCCATTCATTATAAATTAGACACAATACGCAAAATCTAAATTATCAGTAGATTTGGATGCATATTCTATTTATGCTGCTAATCAGGGAAAAGTAGCCCAATAAGTCAGATTACAGGCAACAAAAAGCCCCGCATTAAGCGAGGCATTAAAGAAAGTAAGAACTTCCTAACTGCGATTAACGTCAGTTATTACTTAACAGTCTCTTTTAAACCTTTACCAGCAACGAATGCAGGAACTTTAGTTGCTGCAATTTTGATTTCTTTACCAGTTTTTGGGTTACGGCCAGTACGTGCTTTACGGTTGTTTACTTTGAAAGTACCAAAACCAACTAATTGCACTGGTTCACCTTTTTTAAGTGAAGCAGAGATTGCAGCTAGAGTTGCTTCTAATGCAGTTTTTGCAGCTACTTTAGTGATGTCAGCTTTGCTAGCAATAGCGTCTACAAGTTCTGTCTTATTCATGAATATGTCCTTACATTAAGTATTTAATTGTTTATAAAATAAAGCCTGCCCGATAAAAACCAAGCTCAGCCCTCCTGAAATCTTGATTGGTTATAAATGTAGTCTATATTTGTTTAAGATTAAAGCTAAATTTAATCAAAAACCTAAAATAAATCACACTTTTTGGTTTAATTGCTCAAAAAAACACCAATATTACTGATATTTGCCTCTCTGAGATCCTCTTTCAAGCCTTTAATTAACTCAATATTACGTTCTTCTTCTTCTTTCAATAATCGGAAAATTTCCCATTGAATATCTAATTCATCGATAATTGCAGGTAATATTTTGAGTTCTTCATCGGTCATTTCACGCTCAGCCTGAGTCATTTCATAGCCTGCCACAGTATTTAATGAGATTTCACTCACCGCGATCGCATGTTCAGCACTTTCACCACTCAGATAAGCATGCATTAGTTCACTGAGTGCCTGACAGGCGTCTATCGCCGGGTATACGCTATAAACATCAAAGTCACTCACTGCCGGAATAAGATCTTCAAATTTTTCCAACTGTGAATCAAAGTTTATTTTAGCCCCTTTGACGATTAAAGATTCCCAGACTAAGTCTAAGACTTTTCTGTATTGTGCAGGGTTAGCAAAATCTGTTTGCTGACAAAACAGTGCATAATTTGGATACATCCGCTCGCACAAACAGACCATAAATGTCCGGTGTTGCCACTCACTAAACTTTTCTAAACGAAGATGAATTGGATTTTTGATCATTGATGAAACCTCTTTGAACGACTATGTACAGAGGCAATTAATTGTTCGACATGCTCAACCGGAATATCCTGGTGAATACCATGACCTAAATTAAAGACATGGCCATTACCCGCACCATATTCTGTCAGAACTTGTTCAACCTGCTGGTCAATAATATTTTTTGGGGCATATAGTACAGAAGGGTCCAGATTACCTTGTAGCGCAATAGGTTTGCCATTAGTGATTGTGCGAGCGTCACTTAGGTTCATTGTCCAGTCGATACCGATTGCATCACTACCTATTCCGGTAATTTTATCCAGCCAGATACCCCCACCTTTAGTAAATACTGTGACCGGCACATAGCCTTGCGTCCCTGATTCTGGTCTTATTCCTCTGTCTAAATTAGCAATGATCTCTTGCATATAGCGCAAAGAGAAATCCTGATAACTTTGATGACTGAGCATTCCACCCCAGGTATCAAAGATCATAACAGATTGAGCTCCAGCCT
This sequence comes from Zophobihabitans entericus, assembly GCF_011745665.1. Classification (GTDB taxonomy): domain Bacteria; phylum Pseudomonadota; class Gammaproteobacteria; order Enterobacterales; family Orbaceae; genus Zophobihabitans; species Zophobihabitans entericus. Next base: position 122,108 of record NZ_CP050253.1, read on the forward strand.
TTATTTGCGCATTTAAATAAAGGGCAACGCTTTGTGCCAGCTTACTTAACAGTAAGTGTAAAGCTTCTGGTTCGGCATACATCATTTGCTTAATTTTAGTAAACGATTTACTGCTGCCCCCTTCAATCATATAAGTTGCCAGCGTCCATGGACTACCGGAGAACCCAATCAGGGGAACTTTGCCATTTAACGCTTTGCGTGTAGTACGCAGAGCATCCATCACGTAGCGCAGCTCCTGCTCCGGATCGGGAACAGGTAAATTTTTAATCTGGTCCAGTTGAGTAATAGGGCGCTCAAATTTAGGTCCTTCACCAGTTTCAAAATGTAAACCAAGTCCCATTGCATCGGGGATTGTTAAAATATCAGAAAAAATAATAGCCGCATCCAGATCAAATCGTTCAATTGGTTGCAAAGTCACTTCACAGGCTAGCTCCGGATTCTGGCAGAGATTCATAAAGCTACCGGCTTTAGCTCTTAATTCACGATATTCAGGTAAATAACGCCCTGCTTGCCTCATCATCCAGATAGGTGTGTAATCAACAGGCTGACAAAGTAATGCACGTAAATAGCGATCATTTTTTAATGCTGGCATATCTATTTCTATCCTTATAATTAACTTACCGCGTCATCATATCATTGAATCGTTGATAATAGATAATTGAAGTCAGTTTTTATTTATTCTGTTAGTCCTCTTTTTGTAATTATTCATTATATTAGAAAAGTAATTCAGACTATTTAAAATTTATACCTTGCTGCGATTCGCTTTTTTCGATACAAAAATTAATAAAATCATAGTGATTGTTCATTGTTTAACACGTTATCTTTTATTATAGTAATGAGCAATTTCCTAATCAGATTCGAGTTGCTCCTATGTCAAAACTAAGCGCTATTATCCTTGCCGCCGGTAAAGGAACCCGTATGTACTCCGACACACCAAAGGTGTTACATAAAATCGGTGGTAAATCATTGATACAACATGTTATTGATACCGTTTTAAAATTACATGCTGATCATGTTTATGTTGTTTATGGTTATGGCAAAGAACAGCTACAGGCAGAGCTCTCCTCACAGCCAGTCACATTAGTGTTACAGGAGCAGCAACTAGGTACCGGACATGCGGTACAACAAGCGATTCCACATATTAAAGACGATGAAGATATTCTAATTCTATACGGTGATGGTCCACTTATTTCAGTAGAAACACTGGAAATGCTGATCAAAAATAAACCGAAACAGGGGATCTCTTTATTAACAGTCAAGCTGGATGACCCAACAGGTTATGGTCGTATTATTCGCCACAACGACAATATTACTGGTATTATTGAGCAAAAAGATGCCACTGATGAACAGCGAAAAATTCAGGAAATCAATACTGGTATTATGCTGGTCACCGGTAAACTGTTAAAATCCTGGTTATCTAAACTGACCAATAATAATTCACAAAACGAGTTCTATCTGACAGATATTATTGCCATGTGTTACGCTGAAGGGTATGACATTACATCAACTCATCCAATCGACCTGCATGAAGTAGATGGTGTCAATAATCGCTTGCAACTAATTAATCTGGAGCGCGTTTATCAGCAGAAGAAAGCGAAAGAGCTACTGCTGGCTGGTGTCACCATTATGGATCCAAATCGTTTTGATCTACGCGGTGAATTGTATTGTGGCAAAGATGTCATCATCGACACAAATGTCATTATCGAAGGAACTGTGCGTTTAGGCGATCGTGTATATATTGGTTCTGGCTGTATCCTTAAAAACTGTACCATCGAAAACGATAGTGAGATCAGCCCTTATACTGTAATTGAAGATTCACAACTTGCTGCAAAATGTACAGTCGGGCCATTTGCCCGCCTACGCCCGGGTTCTCAACTGGCAGAAAAAGCACATGTTGGTAACTTCGTTGAAATGAAAAAAGCCACACTTGGTTATGGCAGTAAAGCAGGTCACCTGACCTATTTAGGTGACACTGAGGTAGGAAGTAACGTCAATATTGGTGCAGGTACCATTACCTGTAATTACGACGGTGCTAACAAATTCAAAACCATCATTGAAGATGATGTCTTTGTCGGTTCTGACACTCAATTAATTGCCCCTGTTACTGTGAAAAAAGGAGCCACCATTGGAGCCGGTACCACTGTAACTAATGATATTGGTGAAAATGAACTGGTGATCAGTCGGGTCAAACAACAGCATATTACAGGCTGGCAGCGACCAACTAAGAAAAAATAATTCATTTATTTACATTAATCTCTAAATATTAAGGAATCTATACAATGTGTGGAATAGTGGGAGCCGTTGCGCAGCGTGATGTAGCAGAAATATTACTGGAAGGACTCCGCCGTTTAGAATATAGAGGATATGATTCCGCAGGACTTGCGATTATTTCACCTGCAGGAGAATTACAACGCGTTCGTCGTTTGGGTAAAGTAAAAGCGCTAAGAGATGCTATTGATAGCAATCCTTTAAAAGGCTCTTCTGGTATTGCTCATACACGCTGGGCAACACATGGCGAGCCATCAGAAAAAAATGCTCATCCACACGTTTCAGATTATATTGCCATTGTCCATAACGGTATTATTGAAAATTTTGAACCCCTCAAAGAGAAGCTGATCGCTAAAGGTTATCAATTCAGTTCCGATACAGATACCGAAGTTATTGCACACATGATCCATGATGAGTTACGTCAAGGCGGTACATTATTTGATGCAGTAAGACGTGTGATTCCTCAGTTACGTGGTGCTTACGGTACTGTGATTATCGATCGCCGTAATCCAGATATTATGGTTGCAGCCCGTTCTGGTAGCCCGCTAGTAGTAGGCCTTGGTGTCGGTGAAAACTTCATCGCCTCAGATCAATTAGCCCTGCTTCCGGTTACTCGCCGTTTTATCTTTTTAGATGAAGGTGATATCGCTGAGATTTCTCATCGTACGGTAAAAGTGGTTGATCGTACTGGTCAGACTGTTGTTCGACCTGAAATTGAATCAAATGCAAAATATGATGCAGGTGATAAAGGTGAATTCCGTCACTATATGCAAAAAGAGATTTTTGAACAACCAATTGCAATTAAAAACACACTGGAAGGTCGTTTAAAACACGGTAAAATCGATTTATCTGAACTCGGCGAGCAAGGTGAACAGATCTTAAAACAAGTTGAGCATATTCAAATTGTGGCTTGTGGTACCGCTTATAATGCAGGTATGGTCGCCCGCTACTGGTTTGAGGCAATGGCAGGTATTCCGTGTGATGTTGAGATCGCTTCAGAGTTCCGTTACCGTAAACCGGCTTCACGTAAAAACAGCTTATTTATCACTCTTTCACAATCTGGTGAAACTGCTGATACACTGGCAGCACTCCGTCTGTCAAAAGAGATTGGTTACATCAGTTCACTGGCTGTTTGTAACGTGGCTGCTTCAACACTGGTACGTGAAGCAGATATGGTACTACTAACCAAAGCAGGTGCTGAGATCGGTGTTGCTTCAACTAAAGCTTTTACTACGCAATTAACGGTGCTGCTAATGCTGGTAGCTAAACTGAGTCAACTTAATAATGTACCTGTTGCTACAGAACAAGCGATAGCACACGCACTGCAAGTTCTGCCAAGTCGAATTGAACAAGTACTGACCTTTGATAAAGCGATTGAAACATTAGCCGAGAGCTTCTCTGATAAACATCATGCACTATTCCTTGGTCGTGGGGATGAATATCCAATTGCGATGGAAGCAGCGTTAAAGTTAAAAGAGATCTCTTATATTCATGCTGAAGCTTATGCTGCAGGTGAACTAAAACATGGCCCACTTGCGCTTATAGACGCCGATATGCCAGTTATTGTTATGGCTCCTAACAATGAGCTACTTGAGAAATTAAAATCAAATATCGAAGAAGTACGCGCTCGTGGCGGTATTTTATATGTGTTTGCAGAACAGGATGCTGGCTTTGTCAGCGATGATACGATGAAGATCATTGCTCTACCACATATTGAAGAGATCACCGCACCTATTTATTACACCGTCCCAACTCAGCTACTGGCCTATCATGTTGCCTTAATCAAAGGAACAGATGTGGATCAACCACGTAACTTAGCTAAATCAGTAACGGTTGAGTAACCCCCCTTTTGTTCACTACTGTGTACGCAGTAGTGAACACTCTTTATTTTATTGCTCTCTGCAAAATTGATTCTTCACTCCTCTGGCAATAAATCTGCTTTATTTTCTGATATCAAAACCATCTAATTTTGACTATCTATTTCATTGAATAAAAATCATATTATTTACTTGCTTATTTTCTTAAAATAAATAAAAATACAATTATATTGCATAATTATTCAAAAGAGAAAATTATGAAAGAGAGAACAACTGAACTTGTCGATGGCCTAAGACACTCTGTACCTTATATTAATACCCATCAGGGGAAGACCTTTGTCATCCTGCTTACCGGCGCTACCATCAAAAGTCATAACTATGCAAATATCATTAGTGATATTGGGCTCCTGCATAGCCTGGGCATTAAACTCGTCATCGTATATGGTGCCCGTAATCAGATCGATCATGAACTGAGCTCACGTAACATCAAGCCTTTACATCATAAATATACCCGTATTACTGATAGTGTGTCTCTGGATATTGTGAAGCAGGTTGCCGGACTTCTGCAATTAGATATCACTGCTCGCCTGTCAATGAGTTTAAATAACACGCCACTACAAGGTGCTCATCTTAATGTCGTCAGCGGTAACTTTGTGATTGCCCAGCCACTTGGTGTGGATGATGGGATCGATTATTGCCACACCGGTAAAATACGTCGAATTAATAGTGAGGCGATCAACGAACAATTGGATAGTCGGGCTATTGTTCTGCTTGGGCCAGTAGGTGCTTCTGTCACAGGTGAAAGTTTTAATTTAGCCTCTGAAGATATTGCTGCTGAAGTGGCAATAAAACTAAAGGCAGACAAGCTGATCAGCTATTGTGCTGAGCAGGGTGTTTTAGACAAAAATGATAATGTGATTACCGATATCTTCCCTGTTGATGCCGATAACTACGTCAAAGAGAAAGAGGAACAAGGTAAGCATCTCTCCAGCGAGTGTCGCTTTCTACGTGCAGCTTCTAAAGCGTGTAAAAATGGTGTACGCAGAAGTCACCTCGTCAGTTATTTAATTGATGGTTCAATCCTGCAGGAACTGTTTTCTCGTGATGGTATTGGTACTCAGGTTGCGATGGCACATTCAGAACAGATTCGTAGTGCAACCATCAATAATATTGGTGGCATTTTAGAATTGATCCGACCGATGGAAGAACAAGGTATTTTAGTTCGTCGTTCCCGTGAACAACTGGAGATAGAAATCGATAAATTTACGATTATTGAAAGAGATAGTATGACAATTGGTTGTGCGGCACTCTATCCATTTATCGAGGAAAGAATGGGAGAAATGGCTTGTGTTGCTATTCATCCGGATTATCGTAGTTCCTCACGCGGTGATTTATTACTAAGAAAAGTGATTGAGCGAGCCAAACAGCTTAATCTAAAAAAACTGTTTGTCCTGACGACTAGAAGTATTCACTGGTTTCAGGAGAGAGGATTTATCCCGGCTGGTGTTGATGACTTACCTATGCAGAAAAAAGCTCTGTATAATTATCGTCGTAACTCTAAGATATTAATGCTGGACATTGAAGACTAGCTCTTGAATACTAAGAGCCAGATGAAGTCATTTTACTTCTGACATAATTATGTAAAATATCGGCAGTAAATTGTTTACGTAAGTAGAAGCCTCTTGGTCTTGTAAGAATAATATTTCCATCTTCACCAATGGCTTCTGTCAGCGCCTGACCATTAGCTGCTTTAGGACGTATTTGTAGTACTTCACCTTGTCTGGCCGTGACCTTTTCAATCTGACCAAGTACAATCATATCCATCAGTTCTTGCCAATCTTGCTTCAAGATATTTTCTTGTTCAGAATCAGGCGACCATAAAATTGCAGAACCAACCCGACGCTCTGCCACTCTAATCGTTCTTTCACCTTCTACCGGAATCCAGAGCACTTTCTGCAGTTTATATTTAACATGACTACTATCCCAGGTCACACCATGATTGGCCATCAAAGGAGCAACACAGATAAATGTAGTTTCTAGAGGGTGTCCTTTAGCATCAACCGGGATCGTTTTAAGCTCAATTCCTAAATGCGCAAAATCCTGCTCAGGCTTACTTCCTGCTTTAGCACCTAAGTAAGTTTCTAGCAGATTACCTACCCAGCCTTTATCACGTTTTAGATCAGCAGGAACAGTGATATTTAGATAACTAGCAACCTCTCCAAGCGTATAACCAGCAATTAAATTTGCCCGGGCAAGAAGCTCTTGTTCGTTTACTGGTGGAGATATCATGATTTTTACTCACTATTTTGATAAGAATATAAAATAATTTATTAAGCGCATGTAGTAAAGTGGAATACAGAGTATAATCACTCTCTTAAACAAATTTATTCAGGTGTAGTCTTAAATATGTTTGAATGGCTTTCAGACCCCAGTGCATGGTTATCATTAGCAACCTTAACATTATTAGAAATTATCCTTGGTATTGATAATATCATTTTCTTATCACTTGTTGTGGCTAAATTACCAGAACGTAAGCAAAACTTTGCCCGCCGGCTAGGTTTGGGTGGCGCAATGTTGATGCGTATTAGTTTACTTGCATCTCTGGCCTGGGTAGTCAAATTACAAAATCCCTTATTCTATATCTATCAATACTACTTCTCGTTTACTTCACCAGAAACCTTAGCACAACATGGTGATTTGACTCCTCTTTTATTAGCTGTTTCAGCCAGAGACTTAGTCTTATTTTTAGGTGGCTTATTCTTAATCTGGAAAGGTACGCTAGAAATAAAAGAAATGTTCAATCCACCCGAATCTCATACTGAGTCAAGTACGCATATGACACTCACCAAAGCCATTATTCAAATCATGGTACTGGATATTGTTTTTAGTCTTGACTCAGTGATTACTGCTGTAGGCCTGTCAGAACATTTAATGATTATGATCTTAGCTGTTGTGATTGCAGTGGGGATCATGATGTTTGCAGCTAAACCAATTGGTGATTTTGTTAATACTTATCCAACCGTCAAAATGCTGGCTCTCGCCTTCTTGATTTTAGTTGGCTGGGTACTGATGATTGAAAGTTTCCACGCTCATGTGCCAAAAGGATATATCTATTTTGCCTTGTTCTTCTCACTGGGTGTGGAAATATTAAATCTGCTACGTAACCGTAGAGTGGTGAGCTTCGATTTAGGTCCAACCTCCGTTGAAGATGAGGAAGAAAATCAGGATGACAAAAAAGAGTAATCATCTGATTACTAAAGACAAAAAAGCCAGTGAACCTGGCTTTTTTATTATTTGAAAAACAACTTAGAATTTAGCTGCCCAATCCGCATATGCGTTAATAAAGCTTCCTAAGAATTGTTTGCTTTTCTCGTTGATTTGACCTTGTTCATCAAATGCTTGTGCTACGTTACCAAAATAAGCTTCTGGTTGTTGTAGGATTGGCATATCAAGGAATACAAGTGGTTGACGCAGATGATGATTTGCACCAAAACCGCCAATAGCACCCGGTGAAACAGAAATAATTGCCGCCGGTTTTTTAGCCCAGACACTTTTACCATATGGACGTGAACCAACATCAAGTGCGTTTTTGATCGCAGCAGGATAAGAACGGTTATACTCAGGTGTTACAAAAATAACGCCAGCTGATGCTGCAATTTCCTGACGGAAACGTGTATAAGCTGCTGGTGGATTTGCACCATCAATATCTTCGTTATAAAGAGGTAGATCACCAATTTCAACGATGTTTAATTTTAATGATGCTGGGGCTATTTGTTGTAATACCTTCGCAACTTTACGATTGTATGAATCTTTACGCAGACTACCGACAACTACAGCAATTGATTTACTCATATAACAACTCCTTTTTGTTATTCTAAATAAATAAAGGTAGCCGGGACTCAGCTACCTTTGATTGATAAATCCTGATAAGAAATTAGTGACCAGATGAATCCGGTTTACGGCCTGCTTCAAATAAGAACCATGCACGACGCTCTGCTTCATCTAACCAGCCATCAATAAGACCTGATGTACCTGTGTCATTATATTGATCACACACATTATGTGCTTCACGTAGACGAGAAACTAATGCAATGTTGTCCTGGCAAAGTTCAGCAAGCATATCTGAGGGCTCTACATAGTTTGCATCATTGTCATCAATACGTTGTAATTTAGCGATGTGACCAATTGAACGTAAAGTCATACCACCTAATTTACGTACACGTTCAGCAATAGCATCAGTCATAGCAAATAGCTCTGCACCTTGTTCATCAAACATTAAATGGAAATCACGGAAATGAGGGCCACTTACATGCCAATGGAAGTTTTTAGTTTTTAGGTATAACGCAAACACGTCTGCAAGGATAGCATTCATTGCCGCAGAAATATCACGAGATGCTTCTTTACCTAAATCAGTAGGGATAACTAGTGATGCTCTTTGTAAACCTTGAACTTTAGCTTTATCGATTACTTTTTTAGCTGCTGCTGGTGCTGCTTTTGCCGGTGCTGCTTTTGCTTTTACTGGCGCTGCTTTTTTTGGAGCTGCTGCTTTCTTAGCAGTAGTCTTAGCTGCACTTTTCACTGTAGTTGCACTTTTAGCCATAGTAAATCTCCTTAATATAACTTAGTGGCATTAGTATAAATTCATAAGTAATGTTAAATAACTATATACAAAATTACATCTAATTAGATCTAGTGTCCAGTAATATAAAACAATTTATGTCTATCAATGCTATATCCATAAACTATAAGCTTTATCTACTGATTTCAGTGCTTAGAAAAACTTATTTGACATCCTTTAATTCTTTAAGTTTGCGCGTGAGAGTATTACGCCCCCAGCCCAGTATCTGAGCCGCATCCTGCTTGTGTCCATGGGTATATTGTAGGGTAGCTTCCAGCATAATTTTTTCAACCTGATTTACGACTTCCGGTAGAATATTCTGTTTACCATCAGTCAGGGCCTGTTTTGTCCATGTATGTAGCAGGGTCTGCCAGGTTGCAATATCTAAATTATCAGTGATGACCGATGGTTCAGTTTTGGTTATCATACCTTCTGTAGGTCTGGTCAAAGTTTTATCCTGATAGATCTCTGGTGGTAAATCCTGTACCAAAACCTCCTGACTGGATGACATCACCGTGATCCAGCGACAAATATTTTCCAGCTGACGTACATTCCCCGGCCAGTTGAACTGACATAGCATTTCAATTGCTTCCGGACTTAATATTTTAGTTTCAACACCGAGTTCTTGTGCCGTTGTTTGTAAAAAATGCATAGCCAGTCTTGGAATATCTTCAGCACGTTCACGTAACGGTGGCAACAAGATGCGAATGACATTTAAACGATGAAATAGATCTTCCCGAAATAATCCCTCTTTAACTCTGGCTTCCAGATTTTGATGCGTTGCAGCGATAATACGTACATCAACTTTGATCGGCGCATAACCACCAATTCGATAAAATTGACCATCAGCCAGCACACGTAGCAATCTTGTCTGTACATCTAGCGGCATATCACCAATTTCATCTAAAAACAACGTGCCCCCATTTGCCTGTTCAAAGCGCCCCTGACGAATCTGGCTGGCACCGGTAAAGGCGCCTTTTTCATGACCAAAAAGCTCAGATTCAATTAAATCTTTAGGGATAGCTGCCATATTAATAGCAATAAAAGGTGCTTTAGCCCTTGGACTATGTTGATGCAACGCCTGAGCTACCAGCTCTTTACCTGTTCCTGATTCACCATTAATTAAGACACTAATTGATGACTTAGACAAACGGCCAATAATTCTAAATACATCCTGCATCGCCGGCGCTTCACCAATAATACCGGCGCTGGCTTTCGTGAACTCTGTTTGCGCGATCTTCTGCTCCTGAGAATGCAAAATTGAACGCTCAACCAGCGAGATAACTTCATCCACATCAAATGGTTTAGGAATATAATCAAACGCACCTTTTTGATAAGCACTCACTGCCGCATCTAAATCAGAATGGGCGGTCATAATGATCACAGGAATAGCAGGAAAGCTCTCTTTAACTTGTTGTAGTAAAGTTAATCCATCAATACCCGGCATACGGATATCAGAAATAATTACCGCCGGCTTGGTGCTATTATGCAATAGCACATCCAGAACCGCCTGACCGGTTTCAAAACAGACACATTGAAAACCTGCGTGAGTGAGTGCGCGATCAAGCACCCAACGAATAGAACTATCGTCATCAACGATCCAGACTGTTTGTGGGTTTGATAAAGTTGTGGACTCTATATTACGTTCCATAGTACACCTCACTGACGAATTGGCAGGTAAATAGAAAATTCTGTATGACCTGGCCAACTATTAAATTCGATTTTACCCTGATGTTGATCAATCAGATTACGAGCAATAGATAAGCCCAGACCCGAGCCACCTTCATGCCCACTCACCATAGGGTAGAACATAGTATCTTGCAGATGAACCGGAATACCCGGACCATTATCTTCAATATCAATCCGGGCACACAGACGATAACGCTGTCCATGTAATGTCACCTGAAATGCCGTTCGGGTACGCAAAATTAGCGTACCGCCATCAGGCGTTAGTGCCTGCAGGGCATTTCTGCTGATATTGAGAATAACTTGTTCCAGCTGTTCAGCATCATGTACCAGTTCTGGCAAACTAGGATCATAATCCCGAATAAGTTGTACATTAGCTGGTTTTTCTATTTTCAGTAATGCATAGATATGCTCGATAGATCTATGAATATTCTGAATTTTCTTTTCAGGTAAATGCTGTGGTCCAAGCAGACGATCGACCAGATTTCTTAACCTGTCCGCCTGAGCAATAATAATTTGTGTATATTCTTGCAACTCTTTTTGCGGTAGCTCACGTTCCAGTAACTGGGCAGCACCGCGCAGTCCACCAAGAGGGTTTTTGATCTCGTGTGCGAGACCACGAATCAGCTCTCTGGCTGCAGTTTGCTGAGCTTGTTGCAATTGTTCCTGACTGAGTCTTTTTTGGTTATTTAACTGCGACATTTCCATTAGAATTTGGCCATCACGAAGTGGCTGAGCAGTGAGAGTCAAACTATAAAACTGACCGTTTACCACCAAATTAACTTCATTATCAGTAAAACCCTGACCTTGTGCTAAAGTACTTTGTAACAGAGAAACATCTAATGATAAATAACTGAAAATATCAGGGAAATAGCTCCCTTGTAATTTTCGGGAGCTTTGCGATAAGAGTTGTTGTGCTGCCGGATTAACATATTGAATCTCTAAATGTTCATCCAGTAAAAGAATATTGGTTAACATAGAGTTAAGAATGATTTCAGCATCTGACACAGCGTCTAATGTCATCGTTCCTCCTTAACTCTGTCATCCATTTACATTATCATAAAATATTCAATAAAATCAATAAGTTACAATTAACAACTATAATACATTTCAAACTCAACCGGATGTGGAGTCATATTCACACGAGCAACATCGGCCTTTTTCATCTTAATATAAGCATCGATGGCGTCAGACGTAAATACATTACCACGCGTTAAGAATTCTCGATCCTGATCAAGTTCGTGTAGCGCTTCTTCCAGTGAGCCTGCAACAGTTGGAATTAATTTAGACTCTTCCGGCGGTAAATCATAAAGGTTTTTATCCATCGCATCACCCGGGTGAATCTTATTCATAATCCCATCAAGACCAGCCATTAATTGTGCTGCAAATGCTAAATATGGATTCGCTACTGGATCTGGGAAGCGCACTTCAATACGACGAGCTTTAGCGCTTGATACAACAGGAATACGAATTGAAGCAGAACGGTTACGTGCAGAATAAGCAAGCATAACTGGCGCTTCATAACCAGGAACTAAACGTTTATATGAGTTAGTTGATGGGTTAGTAAATGCGTTCAGTGCTTTAGCATGCTTGATGATCCCACCGATATAAAACAGCGCCATCTCAGACATACCAGCATATTTATCACCAGCAAACAGGTTCACACCATCTTTTGACAACGATTGATGGCAGTGCATACCTGAACCGTTATCACCAAACATTGGTTTTGGCATAAAAGTCGCTGTTTTACCAAATTCGTGAGCAACATTGTGTACCACGTATTTATAGATTTGTACTTCATCGGCTTTTTTGGTCAGGGTATTAAAACGACAAGCGATTTCGTTTTGACCTGCTGTTGCAACTTCATGGTGATGTGCTTCAACCACTAAACCAAGTTGTTCCATAATCAGACACATGGTGGAACGAATATCTTGTGAAGAATCGACTGGTGGAACTGGGAAGTAACCACCTTTCACACCAGGGCGATGGCCTTTATTACCTTCTTCATATTTAGTTCCTGAATTCCAGGCAGCTTCGATATCATCGATATGGACATAGCAACCCGACATCGGCGAACCAAAACGAATGTCATCAAACAGGAAAAATTCTGGTTCAGGTCCAAAAATAACGGTATCGGCAATACCAGTTGAACGTAGATACTCTTCAGCACGGCGTGCGATTGAACGAGGATCGCGGTCATAACCCTGGAATGTACCCGGCTCTAAAATGTCGCAACGAATAGTCATCGTTGAATCTTCATAAAATGGGTCAATTGCTGCTGTTTCTGTATCAGGCATTAGCACCATGTCAGACTCATTGATACCTTTCCACCCTGGAAGAGAAGAGCCATCAAACATTTTGCCTTCTTCAAAAAAATCAGCATCAATTTGGTTAACAGGAATTGTTAAATGATGTTCCTTACCTTTGGTATCTGTAAAACGCAGATCGACAAATTTAACATCATTCTCTTTAATCATTGCCAGAACTTTTTGTGTAGACATAATGTACTCTCCAAATCAGGATACTAAATAATTGTATGGGCATAATTCCGTAGTCATTGTAAATATGCAAAAACAATGCCAGCTTCATTTTTAGGCTGCGCTCTATTTGTTTTTTACCTTTTATCGTTAGCCGGAACCCTACTTTTTTTTATAAACATGCCAGTAAATATATTTTATCATGCACCAACAATATACGTAAGCACCAATTTAGTGCAATCACTTTACAAATAAGCTTAATAAATAACTTTACTGGTGGTTTTACTGCCTTTGATGTTAAAAACAAGGGTAAATAGACAAACAGAATATGAAAAGAAATACCGACATATCAATGTGCAGGACTATATTTTGGGATATAATACCGCTATAATCACTCACTTTAATTGATATAACTAATATAATCGACAGGTAAAAGAATCTTATGGACTTTGTTAATGAACTTCTTCCGTTTGTAAAAAATCATCCAATCCTATCACTAGGCTGGCTGGCAATATTCGTAGCAATTATTCATTTAACTATTAAAAGTAAATTTTCTAAAGTGACACAAATTACTAATGGCATAGCAGTTAATCTAATGAATAAAGAAGAAGCCGTGATTGTCGATATTCGTAATGCTGATAATTTTAAACGTGGTCACATTACAGGTTCACATAATATCCTGCCAGTCGATATTAAAAATAATAGTATCAAGCAGATTGAAAAATTCAAAACAAACCCAATTATTGTTACATGTGATAATGGTATGAGCGCTGTGGCCTCTGGTGAAATTTTAGCAAAACTTGGTTTTGAAAAGGTCTATGCGCTAAAAGACGGTATCGCAGGCTGGAATGGTGAAAACTTACCACTAGTCAAAAGTAAATAATAAAAAGGAATAAAGGATCAACCATGACCGAACAAACTAATACTCAACCAGAAGCTAATTTTGCCATTCAACGTATCTACATCAAAGATGTGTCTTTTGAAACGCCAAATTCTCCGGCCATTTTCCAAAAAGAATGGAAACCTGCGATGAATATTGAGATGAATTCAGCTTCTCAACAACTGGCAGAGAACGTATTTGAAGTATCTCTACGCATTACCTTAACGACCAAATCTGGCGATGACACAGCTTATATCTGTGAAGTAACTCAGGCAGGTATCTTCTCTGTCGCAGGTATCGAAGGCAATCAATTAGCTCACTGTCTAGGTGCGTATTGCCCAAATATTTTATTCCCATATGCACGTGAAACCATTGCAACTTTAGTGAATAAAGGTACGTTCCAGGCGATCAATTTAGATCCAGTTAACTTTGATGCACTATTTATGAACTACTTACAACAACAGCAACAACAAGCTGAAGGTGTACCACCTGCAGGTAATGAAAGTATTCAATAAACAAAGGCCATTAAGATGGAAAGACAAGCAACTGTAACAGTTTTAGGTTCTGGTTCTTATGGAACATCCTTAGCGATTTTACTTGCTCGTAATGGCCATCCGGTCATTCTCTGGGGACATGAACCAGAGAAAGTCGCTCAGTTAGCCGCTGAGCGCAAAAATCAACAATTTCTACCTGATATTACTTTCCCTGATCTTTTGCAAATGGAAAGTAGCCTGGAAAAAGCCGTTCAGGCCTCTTCTATTATACTTATCGTCGTTCCAAGCCACGCTTTTGGCGATGTCTTAAGTAAGATGAAGCCTTTCCTGCGCCCTGATACCAAAATTGTCTGGGCAACTAAAGGACTTGAACCAGATACTGGCCGTTTGTTACAAGACGTGGCGAGAGATATTTTAGGTAATGCTATTCCTTTAGCGGTAATTTCTGGCCCTACTTTTGCTAAAGAAGTCGCTGCCGGCTTACCAACAGCCGTTACCATCGCTTCTACTGATGCTAATTTCTTAACTGAAGTACAAGAGCTATTCCATTGCAGTAAAAGTTTCCGGGTTTATAGCAGTGCTGATTTTATCGGTGTTCAGCTTGGCGGAGCGGTAAAAAATGTTATCGCCATTGGTGCAGGCCTTTCCGATGGAATGGGCTTTGGTGCCAATTCAAGAACAGCATTAATTACCCGTGGACTGGCTGAACTCATGCGTTTAGGTACAGCACTTGGTGCAGATCCAGCAACGTTTATGGGAATGGCAGGTCTTGGTGATTTAGTCCTGACTTGTACTGATAATCAGTCACGTAATCGTCGTTTTGGTCTGTTGCTTGGTCAGAATAAATCCATTGAGGAAGCTCAGGAGATCATTCAACAAGTGGTAGAAGGTTACCGGAACACCAAAGAAGTCTGGCTGTTAGCACAAAAATATCATGTTGATATGCCGATCACAGAACAAATTTATCAAGTTTTATATTGTGGTAAAGATCCGAAAAAAGCGGCTATGGATTTACTTGGTCGTAACCAGAAAAATGAATTAAAAACAGATAAATAGTTTATCTCTACAATATACATACTAAGCATCGCTGCGGAGTGATCCTTTATGAATTTAAAAAAAGCGTCTATCGCGCCTAAACAAATCTGGCAAAGTATTCGCAAAGAGGCTTTAGAGCTGGTTGAGAATGAACCAATGCTCGCCAGTTACTTCCATGCAACACTACTTAATCATGATAATTTTGGTAGTGCGCTGAGCTATATTCTGGCTAATAAATTAAGTACTGATGTCATGCCAGCAATTGATATTCGTGAAATGATCTCTCAGACTTATAAACAAAATCCAGATATTATTCAGGCTGCTATCAAAGATATTTCAGCAGTTTATGTCAGAGACCCGGCAGTTCATTTCTATTCAACACCACTACTGTATTTTAAAGGTTATCTGGCTTTGCAGGCTTATCGCATCGCTCACTGGCTCTGGAAACAAGAGCGTATTCCGTTGGCAATTTTCTTACAAAGTCAAATTGCAGTGGTGTTGGGTGTTGATATTCACCCTGCCGCCAGAATTGGCTGTGGTGTGATGTTTGACCATGCTACAGGTATTGTCATTGGTGAAACTGCAGTGGTTGAAGATGATGTTTCTATTCTGCAATCAGTAACACTGGGTGGTACAGGTAAAGAGAGTGGTGATCGTCATCCAAAAATCCGTGAAGGTGTAATGATAGGTGCCAATGCAACCATTCTGGGTAATATCGAGATCGGTAAAGGCGCTAAAATCGGTGCCGGTTCCGTCGTACTTGAATCGATTCCACCTCATACAACTGCGGCGGGTGTTCCGGCTAAAGTTATCGGTTGCCCGGGTTGTGATAAGCCTGCTTTAGACATGAATCAGAATCTGTAATATCTTACTCGTTAATGAAAAATGCACGTGTTCACGTGCATTTTTTTATGTCTGAAAATATAAACTAATTAATATTTGGATCTGCCGCAACTGTAGTTGGATTGCCTGACACGTGTTGCATATTACCATTATCCACAGAACTGAAGTTTAACTCCATTGTTGGGTAAGGGATACCAATATTATGGTTATCCAATTCTGTCTTAATGTTTTCAAGCAGTTGAGCACGTACAGAACCGTAATTATCATTCAGCACCCAAACCTGCACGACAAAATTGAGCGATGAGCTAGCCAGCTCATCCAAACGGATGGTCACCGCCCTGTCCATCTGAATATTGTCAGTCTTATGAATAGCTTTGAGCAGGACGTCTTTGACCAGTTCAAGACTGGCGTTATATTCCACACCAATAATCAAATCAATACGACGATTAGGATCTCGACTATAGTTAATGATATTGCCAGCCACAACTTTACTATTTGGAATCACCGCTATTTTACCGTCAGGAGTAGAAAGTGTGGTTGAGAAGATTTGGATAGTCTGAACGGTACCAATAATCCCAATATCAATCAATTCACCTGATTTAAACGGACGGAAAATAATGAGTAATACACCAGCAGCAAAATTAGATAATGAACCTTGTAGAGCTAAACCAATAGCTAAACCAGCCGCACCTACAACCGCAACAATCGAGGCTGTTTGTACGCCAAGCTGTCCCAGCACTGCAATAAGTGTAAAAGCGATAATTGCATAGCGGCTTAAAGTGACAGAAAAAGAGATTAAAGTTGGTTCTACCTGCCTTCTTAACAATAACCGTTTTAAGAAACGCGAAGCAAATCCGGCAACAAAACGACCGATAATAAAAATAATAATCGCAAAGAGAATATTGAGTGCATAGCTTACAATAATGTTGTCGTATTTATCTAAGAAAGCAATCGCCTGCTGTTCTATGTTTTCTGTTTCCATAAGTGATACCTCCTGAACTAATTTAGCTGTTTGGCCAATAGTAACCAGCGAGTCTCAAACTCTTCTGTTGGCAGATGTTTAAAACCAGAACGAACATATCGAGAAATCATTCCTTCACAAAATGCAAGTAATTGACTGGCAAGTAAACGTTCATCATAAGCAAAGCCAGTGCCTTCCCTGATTTTTCGTTCACGTAACACCTGCCGAATTTGAGTTTCAATTCTCTCAAATAGCTGACTAACCCGTTCTTGCAATAGATCTTGTTCAAACATCAAAGCATGGCCTGTGATAATACGAGCCAGACCTGGATTCTTTTCTGAAAATCCTAAAATCAACGCTAAAATTAACCGGATACGATTAAAGGTATCTTTTTCATCCTGTAAAATTAAGTTGATACGGCTCAGTAAGATGTCCTCAATATAAGCAATTAAACTTTCAAACATATGCGTTTTACTCGGAAAATGCCGATAAAGGGCTGCTTCAGATACACCAACCGCTGCTGCTAGTTTAGCGGTGGTAATACGGTGCGCTCCTTCGCTGGACTCTAGCATGGTAGCCAGTGCCTGTAGGATATCTTCCTTGCGATTTTTTCTTTTACCTGTCACAATCTTTTACCTGTCACAACCTTTTATCTATCATAAATAACCCTTAAACTATTTACGTCCCGAATGGCCAAAGCCACCCGCTCCGCGTTCAGTTTCTGTAAACTCTTCAACGATGTTAAAGTTAGCCTGAACAACAGGTACAATAATAAGTTGTGCAATACGATCACCCGGTTCAACGGTAAAACTTTGCTGACTACGGTTCCACAATGGCACAAAAAGCTGTCCCTGATAATCTGAGTCGATGAGTCCGACTAAATTACCAAGTACAATTCCATGCTTAGAACCAAGCCCGGAGCGTGGTAAAACTAAAGCAGCTAAACCTGGATCTGCGATATACATTGATAGTCCTGTCGGAGTCAGAACAGTTTCATTAGGTTTAATTTCTGTTGTTTTATCAAACATAGCACGCAAATCTATGCCAGCAGAACCTGATGTAGCGTAAGTTGGTAGCGGAAACTCTTTACCTAAACGATTATCTAAAATCTTAATATCAATGTCTTTTTTCATAGTGTTCTACAATCTCTTCGATTAATTGTTTAGCCAACTGTGCTTTGCTTGTCATTGGTAGTTCTTTTTTACCATCTTTCCAATATAGCGTCAGGGCATTATTGTCTGAATTAAATCCACTGGTTGTGGATGACACGTCATTAGCACAAATTAAGTCTAAATTCTTTTTCTTTAATTTTGCTAAAGCATATTCTTCAATGTGTTGAGTTTCTGCTGCAAAACCAACAACGTATGGTCGGTATTCTGACATGGCAGCAACACCAGCCACAATATCCGGGTTTTTAACGAGCGATAAAGTTAGTGTCTCCTCACTCTGCTTTTTAATTTTATCTCTGGCAATATTTTCTGCCCGGTAATCAGCAACTGCAGCACAGGCGATAAAAATATCTGCCTGGGTGGCGTGTTCCATTACTTTTTCCTGCATTTCTAAAGCACTTTCGACATTAATACGCATAACACGTGGAGGAGTCGGTAAATTGACAGGACCTGTAACTAAAGTGACTTTTGCTCCAAGGGCCGCTGCTGCCTGAGCAATCGCAAATCCCATTTTACCCGAGCTGTGGTTTGTAATATAACGGACAGGATCCAATGCTTCACGAGTAGGACCGGCAGTAATCACTATATCAAGATGAGACAGTTTGTTAGTACTGACTAACAAATCCTGAATATGTTGTACGATACAGGCTGGTTCAATCATTCTGCCTGGACCAACATCACCACAAGCCTGAAAACCAGCATCAGGCCCCAGAATATGAACATGACGCTCTACTAATACAGATAGATTTTTTTGTGTCGCAAGCGCCTGAAACATATTTTGATTCATCGCCGGAGCAATCGCAATTGGTGCAGTTGTTGCTAAACAAAGCGTAGATAGCAGATCATCTGCAATACCTGTTGCCAATTTTGCAATGATATTAGCAGTTGCTGGTGCAATTAAAACCAGATCGGCCCATTTTGCCAGTTCAATATGTCCCATAGATAATTCAGCCGCTGGGTCAAACAAACTATTTGATACCCGATTCCCAGAAACGGCTTGTAAAGCCAACGGTGAAACAAAATGCTCAGCAGAACTCGTCATAACAACATGTACTTCAGCACCTTGTTTTTTTAACTGGCGTACAAGTTCCGGACATTTATAAGCGGCAATGCCACCAGAAACTCCCAGTACGATATGTTTACCTGTCAGACTCATAACAAACTCACTAAATAGTAGGTGATACCTAATAATACCATAGAAAAATAGTGCGAAAAAACCATTTACAGAAATAAGTTAGTTTGCACTCACTTTTTGTACTGTTACATTTGTTTCAAATAAACATTGGAAGAAAACTCGAAAAATATGATATTCACTATTTAATATCTCTTTCAATTAGCTAGGATAGCAACTTTATTAACTTACTTATTGATTTACCAATGAATCCACAATATTTGCAACCAAGGGAGAAGCTCTTATTATACGGAGTACAGTCTTTAAGTGATGCAGAGTTATTAGCAATCTTTCTGCGTACCGGCGTAAAAGGAACTAATGTACTTACTCTTTCTCAAAATCTACTTAATGAGTTTGGCTCGTTATATCACTTAATTAATGCCGATCATAAATCTTTTTGTAGTGAGCCCGGCCTTGGAACAGTGAAATATACCCAACTCAAAGCGGTCGTTGAACTCTCTCATCGTTATTTAAAAGTGCAAATGACCAAAGAAAGTTCCCTGACCAATCCAAGTCTTACACACCATTATCTGGCCAGCAGACTTGCCGATAAAGAGAGAGAAGTGTTTTTAGTGATATTTCTGGATAACCAAAATAGAGTTATCTACGCAGAAGAAATGTTTGTAGGTACTTACAATTCTGTTGAAATACATCCGAGAGAAATTATTCGGGAAGCCTTAAAATGTAACGCTGCAGCACTGATACTCGCCCATAATCACCCATCCGGTATTGCTGAACCCAGTCAGGCAGATCGTAATATTACTTATCAAATAGAACAAGCCTGTGCCTTAATTGATATCAGGGTTATTGATCACATTGTTATCGGTAAAGGAGAATATGTCTCTTTTGCTGAGCGAGGGTGGCTTTAAGCCTCCCTCTTTTACTCTTTTTTCAGGTATAATACATTACTTTACCAATTAAATGATGATAATTACTATGACCAATGAACAACTAAATCAGCGTCTGGAGTTACTTGAAACCAAAGCTGCCTTTCAGGAAGTAACGATTGAACATTTAAACCAAACGGTGATTCAGTTACAACTGGAGTCGGCTAAGCTAAAAGAACAACTCAAATTATTATCAGACAAGTACAAATCGTCTCAGGTATCGCATATTGCTAGCATGTCAGAAGAAACTCCACCACCACATTATTAAATACCTTAAGAATTATAAAAAAATACATCCCAGTAACCTAAAAACACACTTTTTAAAATTAGAAAGGCCGCCTTCTCCTGATATTATTTTACATATCAAGAAATATCTTAAATATTCGAATTAAAACTTGATAAGCCTCAGTTTTTTAACTAAGATTCACACGAAAAAATAATAAAAACTTGATTAAATAAGACAAAAAACGGATAGGGATGCTAACTATCGCCTGATAATAAGCATAACTAAAAACAATAAGAAAATTAATAATGAAAAAAATCAATATAATAACTTCAGTAGTAATATTAGCTACCGGCATTTCATGCGCTTTCGCTGCACTTAATGGTACTACCGTTAATGTAATCAGAGGTGATGCACCATACTTAACTCATATCGATACTGGCGATGTTAATGTGCCTGCTCACGTATACTTTTTTAGAATGTTAACAGATGGTACTACAGTTGATATTTCAACCCTACCTCCACCAGAAAATAAAGTTCAAGTATACGATACCTTAGCTGTACGTTTTAGGATCTATGATAACAATGGGGATCAACCTCCTAACAGCTACTTTGGTATTCAAGGTAAAAAATCACCAGATAATGAAGATATTGATACTTATTTTATATTAACGAATCCAGCTGGAGTTACCTCTACTGTTGGACCAAATGGATATAGTTTACCTGATATTTCAACAGTTAAACCATATTATACTGCAATGATGCAATATTCTATTGGCCCTGACTTACTGGGCTATAAATATGTCGGATTCAACTTAGCGGCAGTGACAAGTTACGGACTACCATATAACGGTACCATTTATAGTGGGCAAAATGCTTATAACATACCAGGTATACCATCTACAGTACCGGACCCGGAAGATCCATGGCCAATCCAGCCTAATCCACAAATAACTGTAGGAATATTTAAAGCCAGTGACATGCCAGCAGATGTTAATGGCGGACCTGCTGGAATAACGCCACTATCAGCAGCTTCATCAACAGAAACTCTAAAACTTGGTGAACGATATATTGCATTTATATGGCGAGATCGAAATGGTAATGGTTTATATGACACTGGTGAATCAATTTATCAAGACTATATGGGATCAGCACGGCTAAAATATACCTGGTCAGTTTACGATGGTAATGCTGCAGCCGGAGGAAGCGTGGCAACCGGCAGTAAAATCATTCTTGAACAAAATACCAGCACAAAAATTATCACATTACCGCAAACCAATGCTGAAGTATTTACTAAATGGCCAAGTGCTTCTGGCAATGGTCTGCCTACTACAGAAGCAGGTATTCAGGGCTTCAAACTACAAGTTGATGTTGACTGGTAAAATTAATCATAAACAGAGCCTGCAATGCAGGCTTTTTTTATTAATAAATTTTACTTCTTCGCGTTCTTAAAAAGACATACCCGCGATAAATAACCAGTGCAACAAATATCAGGGTACAACCAACCCATTTCATCCATGGCATTGGCTCATCATAGAAGACTACACTAAATAGTAGTGTCCAGATTGGTTCAAGAATCATAATGATTGCAGCATTACCAATATTTACATGTTTTTGTCCCACTGCCTGTAGTACATAACGCAAGCAGGTAGCAATAATCACACTGGCAAAGAACCAGGCCCAAATAGAAAGAGGAATTGCTTCTGGCCAGTCCTCAAATAGAAAAGAGAGCACTGAGCAGATAACAGCATTACAAAAAAATTGAATACAAGTAAGAGGAAAAATAGCAATTTTCTGTAATAGTCTGGCATTTAAAGTAAAATATAGTGCTAATGCAATCGCAGAACCTAAAAACCATAATTGTCCGATCGAGAATGTCCAGCCATTAGTTAAAGATAAAAATAACAGACCGCTAATAGCAATTGGCAAAGAGACCCAGAAAACAGACAATGGCTTCTCTTTAAATAATAACCAGACAACTAAAGGAACTAATAGGATAGACAAGCTGAGAATAAAAGCACCTTCACCTAAAGAGCTACTGGTACTCACTGCAATAACCCAAAATAGCATCTGTACGGTTTGCAAGGAACCAAGACCCACAGCTTTTGGAATGTTGGAGAAACTAATCTTTTGGTGAGTTGATATACATAAAGGAAAAATAATTACTGCAGCAAAGATGAATCGTAACGCCATAAAGCCAATAATCGGCATTCCCTGAATGGCTTCTTTAGTGAAGATCCATCCGGCAGCGGCAATTAATGTAGTCACTACTAACATCCATTCGCCATAGCGCTTCGCATCTAACAAGCTATATTCCTTATTCAATAATATATGTTCAATAAATAGATAAATTTAACCATTTGATTAATAAATACTTTTTCATTTAAGATAACAGACAAATGGATGGACTAAAATATATCTTTAAGTTAGAGCTATCATATATGAAAATTTTAAAAAATACCTTTGTCCAACCACTGAATAAGCAAATATTTTTATTCACAGATATAAAAAAACCGTTCATAAGAACGGCTTTTTCAATTCAATAATAATTACTTATTATTCAGCAGCTGCAACTTCTTCAACTACCGGGCGATCAACTAACTCAATGTAAGCCATTGGAGCATTGTCACCAGCACGGAAACCACATTTCATGATGCGAGTGTAACCACCAGCACGGTTAGCAAAACGTGGACCTAAATCCGTGAATAATTTTTTCACTGTATCGTTATCACGAGTACGAGCAAATGCCAAACGACGATTAGCTACGCTATCACTTTTGGCTAAAGTAATTAATGGTTCAACCACACGACGCAGTTCTTTAGCCTTAGGTAAAGTCGTCTTAATGATTTCGTGCTCGACAAGAGAACTTGCCATATTACGAAACATCGCTTGACGATGACTGCTATTACGATTCAGTTGACGACCACTTTTACGATGGCGCATAACTTTATCCTTCTAATAAAACTTCAAGCTATTAGTCTTCAACAATACTTGCAGGTGGCCAGTTCTCAAGGCGCATGCCTAAAGACAGACCACGTGAAGCGAGCACGTCCTTAATTTCAGTAAGAGATTTCTTACCAAGATTAGGCGTTTTTAATAACTCAACTTCAGTACGTTGTACTAAATCACCGATATAATGAACCGCTTCTGCTTTTAAGCAATTTGCAGACCGAACTGTTAACTCTAAATCATCTACTGGACGTAGAAGAATTGGGTCAAATTCAGGTTTATCTTCTTTCACTTCTGGTTGACGTACATCACGTAAATCAACGAAAGCTTCAAGCTGTTCAGCCAAAATGGTTGACGCACGGCGAATTGATTCTTCCGGATCAATTGTACCGTTAGTTTCCATATCAATAACTAATTTATCTAAGTCCGTACGTTGTTCAACACGAGCCGCTTCAACTGTATAAGCAATACGCTCAACAGGACTAAAACACGCATCAACGAGTAAACGACCAATTGGACGATCTTCGTCTTCAGACTGACTACGTGCAGAAGCTGGAACATAGCCACGACCACGTTGTACACGAATACGCATACTAATAGAGGCATTAGCATCTGTAAGATGACAAATAACATGATCTGCATTGACAACTTCAACATCAGCGTCATGAATAATATCAGCGGCAGTAACTGCACCTACACCTGATTTATTCAATGTCAGCATCACATCATCTTTACCATGAACTCGAATCGCTAACTTTTTCAAGTTTAGCAGAATATCAAGTACATCTTCCTGAACACCTTCTTTAGTGCTGTACTCATGAAGAACACCATCAATTTCGACTTCAGTGACAGCACATCCCGGCATTGATGATAATAAAATACGGCGCAGTGCATTACCTAGAGTATGACCAAAACCACGTTCTAATGGTTCAAGGGTCACCTTAGCATGCGTCGAACTATATTGTTCGATATCAACTAGGTGAGGTTTTAAAAACTCTGTTACAGAACCCTGCATTGTGTCCTCTCTTAAGTACTAAACTTTACTTAGAGTAAAGTTCGACGATCAAATGTTCATTGATGTCAGCGGATAAATCTGAACGTTCTGGTAAGCGTTTAAACACACCTTCCATTTTAGTTGCATCAACTTCTAACCATGTTGGTTTTTCACGTTGTTCTGCTAACTCTAATGAAGCTTTAACGCGTGCTTGTTTTTTCGCTTTTTCACGAACGCTGATCACATCTTCAGGTGAAACCTGATAAGAAGCGATATTTACTACACGACCATTAACTAGAACTGCTTTGTGGCTTACTAATTGACGAGCTTCAGCACGAGTTGCACCAAATCCCATACGGTAAACAACATTATCTAAACGACCTTCTAAAAGAGTAAGTAGGTTTTCACCTGTGTTACCTTTTATACGAGCAGCTTCTTTATAGTAGTTACGGAATTGACGTTCTAAAATTCCATAAATACGACGAACTTTTTGTTTTTCACGTAATTGAACGCCATAGTCAGATAAACGTGGCTTACGCGCACCATGCTGACCAGGAGCTTGTTCTAATTTACACTTGGTATCGATCGCGCGAACACCAGATTTAAGAAATAAATCGGTTCCTTCACGACGGCTAAGCTTTAGCTTAGGTCCCAAATATCTTGCCATTTTCTTTCTCCAATAATCCTAAAACGTCTTATATACGACGTTTTTTCGGTGGACGACAACCGTTATGAGGAATCGGAGTCACATCAGTAATATTCGTAATACGGAAACCCGCTGCATTTAATGCACGAATAGTTGACTCACGACCAGGACCAGGTCCCTTAATCATAACTTCCAGATTCTTAATTCCATAGTCTTTAACTGCTTCAGCACAACGCTCAGCTGCAACTTGAGCTGCGAACGGAGTCGATTTGCGAGAGCCACGGAAGCCAGAACCACCAGAGGTTGCCCAACCTAACGCATTACCTTGACGATCGGTAATCGTAACAATTGTATTGTTAAAAGAAGCGTGAACATGAGCTATACCATCAGAAACTTGTTTTTTTACACGTTTACGTGCACGAACAGGTGTCTTTGCCATTTCTTAATTTCCCCGATTATTTCTTGATAGGCTTACGCGGTCCCTTACGGGTACGAGCGTTAGTCTTAGTACGTTGGCCACGGACAGGAAGTCCACGACGATGACGTATACCACGATAACAACCAAGGTCCATTAAACGCTTGATACTCATAGTTACTTCACGACGTAAGTCACCTTCAACAGTGAATTTCGCAACTTGTTCACGTAACTTTTCAATCTGATCTTCAGATAGTTCTCTGATCTTAACATGCTCATCAATACCAGCTGCTTGGCAAATAGCTTTAGCGCGAGTATTTCCGATACCATAAATTGCTTGTAACGCAATTACAGTATGTTGTTGATCAGGAATGTTAATGCCTGCTATACGGGCCACTATGCACTCCTTTTAAGTAAAATGAAACAACCCCCATGCTGAAAAGCCCGTTTTCAGGATACTCATATAGAGGTTGTTTGATAAAAAAATATTAGGCTGGCTATTCTAGCCAGCTATACCACACTTTTGCAAGAAAAATATGTAAAACAGACAATATAAAAGTTAATTAAAAAATTAACCCTGACGTTGTTTATGTTTTAAATCAACACAAATTACACGCACGGTACCGTGACGTTTAATAATTTTACAGTTGCGACACAATCTCTTGACTGAAGCACGAACTTTCATTTTTGTCTCCGTAACTTCTCAAGCTTTCTTATCGGCCATAGCCTTTAAGGTTTGCTTTCTTTAAAACTGACTCATAACGATTTGGCATCATAAGAGTCTGAATTTGAGCCATAAAGTCCATTATAACAACAACAACGATAAGTAATGAAGTACCACCGAAGTAGAACGATACTTTCATTGCAGAAGTCATAAACATAGGAACTAAACAGACGAACGTAATATATAAAGCACCAACTAGTGTTAAACGAGTCATTACTTTATCAACATACTTAGCAGTTTGTTCCCCTGGACGTATTCCAGGTATAAATGCACCAGATTTCTTAAGCTGATCTGCTGTTTCTCGCGGATTAAATACTAATGCAGTATAGAAGAAACAGAAGAATATAATTGCAGATGCATACAGTAAAATATATAGAGGTTGCTCTGGTGATAGATATTGTCTTAATAAAACAAAAGCATATCTCCAGCCTTGACCATCCCCTTGTAACCATGAAGCCATCATTGAAGGTAACATGATAATTGTTGAAGCAAAGATAGCAGGGATAACACCAGCCATATTTATTTTCAACGGTAAATGGGTGCTTTGAGCAGCATATACACGGCGACCTTGTTGACGTTGTGCGTAGTTAACAACAATACGACGTTGACCACGTTCAACAAACACAACAAAATAGGTAATACCAATAACTAATGCAGCAACAACTAGTAGCAGAAGTGGGTGTAGGACACCTGAACGAGCCTGTTCAATAGTTTCACCAATAGCCACAGGTAAACCTGCAACAATACCAGCAAAAATAATGATAGAGATGCCGTTACCAACACCTCTTTCTGTAATTTGCTCACCTAGCCACATTAGGAACATTGTTCCTGTAACTAGGCTCACTGTAGCGATAAAGTAGAACGAAAATCCTGGGTTAATAACCACTTGGCCAAAACCCGGAATATTCGGTAAACCAGTCGCAATACCCACTGCCTGTACAATAGCAAGTGCTAAAGTACCGTAACGAGTATATTGACTGATTTTACGTCTACCTGACTCACCTTCTTTCTTTAACTCTGCTAAAGCCGGACTAATTGCTGTTAATAACTGCACGATAATCGACGCAGAAATATAAGGCATAATCCCCAGAGCAAAGATAGAAGCACGACTAAGTGCACCACCAGAGAACATGTTAAACATGCTGATGATGCCATTGTCGCTTGCAGCTTGTTTGAGCAATTCAGAAAGCTCGCCAGCATTAATACCAGGAACTGGAATAAAAGAGCCAATACGGAAGACGATAAGTGCTAAAAGAACGAAAATTAAACGTCTTTTTAGTTCACTTACGCCACCACGTGCGCTTTGATAATCTAATCCTGGTTGCTTTGCCATCTTTCTAACTATTCCTCGATTTTTCCGCCAGCAGCTTCAATAGCAGCTTTAGCACCTTTAGTAACACGAATACCACGAACAGTTACAGGTTTAGAAATCTCACCCGCAAGCATAATTTTCGCATATTCAATTTGTGTACCAATTAGTTTTGCTGCTTTCAAGCTATTCAGATCAATTACATCGCCTTCAACTTTTGCAATGTCAGCAAGACGAACTTGCGCAGTAACCATTGCTTTACGTGAAGTAAAACCAAATTTTGGTAAACGACGATATAAAGGCATTTGACCACCTTCGAACCCACGACGAACACCGCCGCCTGAACGAGAAGTCTGACCTTTAACACCACGTGTACCAGTTTTACCTAAGCCTGAGCCAATACCACGACCAAGACGCTTAGGAGCGTGTTTTGAACCTTCAGCAGGAGATAAAGTATTTAAACGCATTACTTACTCCTCAACTTTAACCATGTATGAAACTCGGTTAACCATACCGCGAACTGCAGGTGTATCTTCGCGCTCAACAGTATGACCAATGCGACGTAGTCCTAAACCAACTAATGTTGCTTTATGTTTTGGCAAACGGCCAATTGAACTACGAGTTTGTGTAATTTTGATAGTCTTTGCCATGGTTTCTTACCCCAAAATTTCTTCAACGGTTTTACCACGCTTAGCAGCGACCATCTCAGGAGACTTCATGTTCTCTAAACCATCAATAGTTGCACGAACCACGTTAATCGGATTTGTAGAACCATATGCTTTAGCAAGAACGTTACGAACTCCTGCAACTTCTAAAACGGCACGCATTGCACCGCCGGCAATAATACCGGTACCTTCAGAAGCTGGTTGCATAAATACACGAGAACCAGTATGCACACCTTTAACCGGGTGCTGTAAAGTATCGTTATTTAGTGCAACATGAATCATATTGCGACGAGCTTTTTCCATCGCTTTTTGGATAGCTGCTGGAACTTCGCGTGCTTTACCATAACCAAAACCTACGCGACCGTTTCCATCACCAACAACTGTTAGTGCAGAAAAACTAAAAATACGGCCACCTTTTACAGTTTTAGATACGCGATTAACTGCGATTAGTTTTTCCTGCAGTTCGCCAGCTTGTTTTTCGATGTTTGACATCTTTAACTCCTACCTTAGAACTGAAGGCCAGCTTCGCGAGCAGCATCTGCTAGCGCCTGGACTCGACCATGATATTGGAAACCAGAGCGGTCAAAAGAAACATCTTTGATGTCTTTTGCCAGTGCACGCTCAGCAATAGCTTTACCTACTGCAGCTGCGGCATCTTTGTTCCCAGTGTATTTAATGCTTTCGCTAATAGCTTTTTCTAAAGTAGAAGCAGCTACTAAAACCTCTGAACCGTTGGCAGCGATAATTTGCGCATAAATATGACGTGGAGTGCGGTGAACAACCAAACGTGTTGCACGTAACTCTTTAATCTTATGGCGCGCTTTCGTTGCACGACGGATACGAGCTGATTTCTTATCCATAGTGTTACCCTACTTCTTCTTAGCTTCTTTAGTACGCACGACTTCGTCTGCGTAACGAACACCTTTACCTTTATAAGGTTCAGGACGACGATAAGAGCGAATATCTGCTGCAACTTGTCCAATTAACTGTTTATCAGCGCTTTTCAGGATGATTTCAGTTTGTGATGGACACTCAGCGGTAACGCCTGCTGGTAGTTTATGTTCAATTGGATGTGAAAAACCAAGAGACAGACCTACAGCATTACCTTTTAATTGTGCACGATAACCGACACCAACTAATAAAAGTTTTTTAGTAAAGCCAGTAGTAACACCAACAACCATTGAATTAATCAATGCGCGTGCTGTACCTGCATGAGCCCAAGCATCTGCATAACCATCGCGTGGAGCGAAAGTAACAGAACCAGCTTCATGCTTAACAACAACAGCATTGTTAACTGTGCGAGATAACTCGCCGTTTTTACCTTTAATCGAAATTACCTGACCATCGAGTTTTACCTCTACGCCCGCAGGAATAACGACAGGTGCTTTTGCAACACGAGACATTTTTTTCTCCCTTACGCTACGTAGCAGATAATTTCACCACCAAGACCTGCTTGGCGTGCTGCACGATCAGTCATAACACCTTTAGAAGTAGAAACAACTGCGATACCCAATCCAGCCATTACCTTAGGTAATTCGTCTTTACGTTTATAAATACGTAGACCTGGACGGCTAACACGTTGAATACTTTCTACAACTGCCTTACCCTGGAAATATTTTAAAGTAATTTCCAGTTCAGGCTTGATGTCGCCTGTAACTTTATAGTCTTCGACATAACCTTCGTCTTTTAGCACACTGGCAATAGCCACTTTAAGCTTAGAAGAAGGCATGGTGACCGCAACTTTATTCGCAGCTTGACCGTTACGAACACGGGTCAGCATATCTGCGATAGGATCTTGCATGCTCATCTATAATACTCCCCGGATTATTACCAACTTGCTTTCTTAAGACCCGGAATCTCACCACGCATGGCAGCTTCACGAACCTTAATACGGCTTAAACCAAACTTACGAAGGACGCCATGAGGACGACCAGTTTGACGACAACGATTACGTTGACGTGATGGGCTTGAATCACGAGGAAGCGTTTGCAATTTAAGCACTGCATTCCAACGGTCTTCGTCTGATGCGTTAACATCAGAAATAATCGCTTTTAATTCTTGACGCTTAGCAAAGTATTTGTTTGCTAATTTTACACGTTTAAGATCGCGTTCAATCATTGATTGTTTAGCCATTATGCCCTACCTTACTTACGAAATGGGAAGTTAAAGGCTGATAATAATGCACGGCCTTCATCGTCAGATTGCGCAGTAGTTGTGATAGTAATATCTAAACCACGAACACGATCAACTTTGTCATAATCAATTTCAGGGAAAATGATTTGCTCACGAACACCCATGCTATAGTTACCACGACCATCGAATGATTTCGCGCTTAAACCACGGAAATCTCGTGTACGAGGTAATGCAATATAAACTAGACGCTCAAAAAACTCCCACATACGCTCGCCGCGTAGAGTGACTTTACATCCAATCGGATACCCTTGACGGATTTTAAAACCAGCAACTGATTTGCGTGCTTTAGTGATTAATGGTTTTTGACCACTAACTGCAGCTAGATCTGCAACAGCATTATCTAATAATTTCTTATCAGTAATCGCTTCACCAACACCCATATTCAAGGTGATCTTTTCGATCCGAGGGACTTGCATGACAGATTTGTAGCCAAACTGTTCTTGCAGTTTATTTACTACCTGTGCTTTGTAGTAATCATGCAGTTTCGCCATCGTATACTCCAAATTACTTAAATGATTTCATTCGTAGACTTGTAGAAGCGGACTTTTTTGCCATCTTCAATACGGAAGCCTACACGGTCAGCTTTGCCTGTAGCATTGTTGTAAATTGCAACGTTAGAAACATTAATTGCTGCTTCTTTCTCTACAATTCCACCATCTTGATTTAAAGCCGGTACAGGTTTTTGGTGTTTTTTCACCAAGTTAATACCTTCTACAATCACTTTGCCAGTAGACAAAACACTTTTAACTTTACCGCGTTTACCTTTATCTTTACCAGTTAACACGATAACTTCGTCATCACGACGGATTTTCGCTGCCATTATCCGCTCCTTACAGTACTTCTGGTGCTAATGAAATGATCTTCATAAACTTCTCAGAACGAAGTTCACGCGTGACCGGTCCAAAAATACGCGTACCAATCGGTTGCTCACTGTTATTATTTAAAATAACACAAGCGTTGCGATCAAAACGAATGACAGATCCATCTGGGCGACGAACACCCTTTCTGGTGCGCACCACTACAGCTTTCAGTACATCACCTTTTTTTACTTTACCACGAGGAATTGCTTCTTTAATGGTAATTTTGATGATGTCACCTACAGCGGCATAACGGCGATGCGATCCACCGAGAACCTTGATACACATTACGCGACGTGCGCCAGAATTATCAGCGACATCTAGCATAGTCTGTTCTTGGATCATGTTAATGCTCCACTATAAAATTTATATTGCCTAATCTACCTTCATCTGCCTCAACTACCACAGATAAGAATAGACAACCAAAAATCCCACTTACGTGAGGGCGCATAGTATAACACCACTCAAATAAAATGGGTAGTATAAAATAAACGGCTAATGGATAGCCGTTTATAATATTATGTACAATTATTAATCGATTAGATTAAATAACTGCTTTTTCAATAACTCGAACCAGAGTCCAAGACTTAGTCTTAGATAAAGGACGACACTCTTTAATTTCAACAGTATCACCAATACCACACTCATTGTTCTCGTCATGTACATGCAATTTAGTCGTACGTGTTAGAAACTTACCATATAAAGGGTGTTTTACACGACGTTCAATAGCAACAACAATAGATTTATCCATTTTGTCACTAATGACGCGACCTTGCTGAGTACGAACAGTAGTAGTCATTACGCACCCGCCTTTTCAGTTAATAAGGTTTTAACACGTGCAACATCACGACGCACTTGTTTTAACAGATGAGGCTGTTGTAACTGACCTCCAGCTAATTGCATACGTAAATTAAATTGTTCACGTAGCAAATTTAGAAGTTCAGTGTTCAGCTCTTCAACGCTTTTTTCACGCAGCTCTTTTGCTTTCATTACATCACCGTCTTAGTTACAAAGGTGGTCTTAATAGGCAGTTTTGCTGCTGCCAATGCAAATGCTTCACGAGCAACTTCTTCAGGTACTCCGTCCATTTCATAAAGGACTTTACCTGGTTGAATAAGTGCAACCCAATACTCCACGTTACCCTTACCTTTACCCATACGCACTTCAAGTGGTTTTTCTGTAATCGGTTTATCAGGGAAAACACGAATCCAGATTTTACCTTGACGCTTAACTGCACGTGTCATAGCACGACGTGCTGCTTCGATTTGGCGCGCAGTCAAACGACCACGACCAACAGCTTTCAGACCGAAAGTACCGAAGCTCACATCAGCGCCAGCAGCCAGACCACGGTTGCGGCCTTTATGCATTTTACGGAATTTTGTACGCTTTGGTTGTAACATCAGCGACGCTCCTTAATTATTTTCGGCCTTTGCGCTGCTTTTTCGGTTGAGCAGCCGGTTTTTCCGGTTGTTCAACAGCAGCCATACCACCAAGGATCTCACCTTTGAAGATCCACACTTTAACACCGATTACACCATAAGTGGTGTGTGCTTCTGAGGTGTTGTAGTCAATGTCAGCACGTAATGTATGTAAAGGTACACGACCTTCACGATACCATTCAGAACGAGCAATTTCTGCACCGCCTAAACGACCGCTAACTTCAACTTTAATACCTTTAGCACCAGCTTTCATTGCATTTTGTACAGCACGTTTCATCGCACGGCGGAACATAACACGACGCTCAAGTTGCGAAGTGATGCTGTCTGCAACTAATTTTGCATCAAGTTCAGGTTTACGAACTTCAGCAATATTAATTTGTGCTGGAACGCCTGCAAGATTTGCTACGGCATTACGTAATTTTTCTACATCTTCACCTTTTTTACCGATCACGATACCAGGACGAGCTGTATGAATAGTCACACGAATACTCTTAGCTGGACGTTCGATCACGATTTTAGAGATCGATGCTTGCGCTAATTCTTTATTAAGATATTGACGAACTTTGAAGTCACCATCTAAGTTATCAGCGAATTCTTTTGTATCTGCATACCAGGTAGATGTCCAAGGTTTGACAATACCTAATCGGATACCATTTGGATTTACTTTTTGACCCATTGCTATTCTCCAGAGCCTTAGCGATCAGACACAATCACAGTGATGTGACTTGTACGCTTTAAGATTCGATCTGCACGACCTTTAGCACGAGGCATAATACGCTTCAGGCTAGGGCCTTCGTCTACGAAAATTTTCGCGACTTTCAGATCATCAATATCAGCACCGTCGTTATGTTCTGCATTAGCAATGGCAGATTCTAGAACCTTCTTAACAAGTACAGCCGCTTTTTTATTGGTGTACGTTAAGATGTCTAATGCGTTCGACACATTCTTACCACGAATAAGATCAGCTACTAAGCGAACTTTTTGTGCAGAAGAACGAACGTGGCGGTACTTTGCTATAGTTTCCATTTCTATCTCCTACTTATTTCTTTTTAGCTTTCTTATCAGCCGCATGGCCGCGATAAGTACGAGTCGGCGCGAATTCACCTAGTTTATGACCAACCATTTCGTCGGATACAAAAACAGGTACGTGCTGACGACCATTATGGACAGCGATGGTCAAACCGATCATGTTAGGAAAGACCGTTGAACGACGGGACCAAGTGCGAATAGGCTTCTTGTCACCGCTTTCCACCGCTTTCTCTACCTTCTTCAGCAAGTGTAGGTCAATGAAAGGACCTTTCTTGAGAGAACGTGGCATAGCTTATCCTCTTGTTATTATTTCTTGTTACGACGGCGAACAATGTACTTATCAGTACGCTTGTTGCTGCGTGTTTTAAGTCCTTTGGCTTTTTGACCCCATGGAGACACAGGATGTTTACCAAAGTTACGACCTTCACCACCACCATGTGGATGGTCTACCGGGTTCATTGCCGTACCGCGAACGGTTGGGCGAATACCACGCCAACGACTTGCACCAGCTTTACCAAGTACGCGAAGCATGTGTTCTGAGTTGCCAACTTCACCAATAGTTGCGCGGCAATCAGACAATACTTTACGCATTTCGCCAGAACGAAGACGTAGGGTAACATAAGAACCATCACGTGCTACGATTTGAACATATCCACCAGCAGAACGAGCAAGTTGTCCGCCTTTACCTGGTTTCATTTCTACGTTATGCACAGTAGAACCAACTGGGATGTTACGCATAGGTAAACAGTTACCTGTTTTAATAGACGCATCAACACCTGATTGGATCTGATCTCCAGCTTTTAAGCCTTTTGGAGCTAAAATATAACGACGTTCACCGTCTTTATATAAAACGAGTGCAATATTTGCTGAACGGTTTGGATCATACTCTAAACGTTCAACAGTTGCAGGAATACCATCTTTGTTACGTTTAAAATCAACTAAACGGTATTGTTGCTTATGGCCACCACCGATATGACGAGTAGTGATACGACCATTATTATTGCGACCACCAGTTCTGCTTTTTGAATCAAGCAATGGTGCAAAAGGTTTCCCTTTATGCAACTCTGGGTTTACCACTTTAACAACGTGGCGACGACCCGGAGATGTAGGTTTACACTTAACAACTGCCATTGTTCTTACTCCTCCGAATTACTCAGCGACGCCAGCCAGGTCTAAATTTTGACCTTCAGCTAAAGTTACGTAAGCTTTTTTCCAGTCGCTACGACGACCGATTTGTTGACCACGACGTTTTACTTTGCCTTTCATGACTAAAGTATTAACATCTTTGACTTTAACTTCGAAAAGTTGTTCAACTGCGGCGTGAATCTCTTTCTTAGTAGCATCTTTAGCAACTTTTAAAACTAAAGTATTAGTTTTTTCCATTGAAATAGACGCTTTTTCAGAAACATGCGGTGCACGCAGGACTTTCAGCAGACGCTCTTCACGAATCATGCTAACATCTCCTCTACTTGCTTCACTGCATCAACAGTCATAACAACTTTATCAAATGCAATTAGGCTCACTGGGTCGATACCTGCTACGTCACGCACATCAACTTTATATAAGTTACGCGCAGCTAAGAATAGATTCTCTTCAAGTTCTGAAGTAATGATTAAAACGTCATTTAAATCCATATCTTTTAACTTTTGAACTAGCTCTTTAGTTTTAGGTGTATCAACTGTGAACTTTTCAACGATTACTAAACGCTCTTGACGCACTAGTTCAGAGAAAATACTCATCAGTGCACCACGATACATTTTACGGTTAACTTTTTGGCTGTGATCTTGTGGACGAGCCGCAAATGTTACACCACCTGAACGCCAAATTGGGCTCTTAATAGAACCTGAACGAGCACGACCTGTACCCTTTTGACGCCATGGTTTTTTGCCTGAACCGGTTACTTCAGCACGAGTTTTTTGAGCACGAGTTCCTTGACGAGCACCTGATGCATAAGCAACAACTACTTGGTGAACTAGAGCTTCATTAAAATCACGTCCGAAGGTAGTTTCGGAAACAGTCAACGCTTGCGCGTCTCTTACTACTAATTCCATGCCTATCTCCTCGACGTTAAGCCTTAATAGCCGGTTTAACAATTACATCACTGTTGATTGCGCCTGGAACTGCACCTTTTACTAATAAAAGATTACGTTCTGCATCTACGCGAACAACGTCTAGGTTTTGAATCGTTACACGTTCATTACCTAAGTGACCTGCCATTTTACGACCTTTGAACACTTTACCCGGAGTTTGGTTTTGACCGATAGAGCCATGACCACGGTGTGCCAAAGAGTTACCATGAGTAGCATCCTGAGTACGGAAGTTCCAACGTTTAGTAACGCCAGCAAATCCTTTACCTTTAGATGTACCAGTAACATCAACTGTTTTAACGTCAGTAAAAATATCAACGTTAATGCTTTGACCTACAGTAAATTCGCCTTCTTCAAAACGGAATTCCCATAGACCACGACCAGCTTCAACGCCAGCCTTAGCAAAGTGACCAGCTTCAGGCTTAGAAACATGGCTTGCTTTTTTGCTACCAGTTGTTACCTGAACTGCTTGATAACCATCGTTCTCAGCTGATTTAACTTGAGTAACGCGGTTTTCTTGAATTTCAATTACGGTTACAGGAATTGATACGCCATCTTCAGTGAAGATACGAGTCATTCCGACTTTACGACCGACTAAACCAATCATTGTTTCGACCTCTCAATCATTCAACTTAAGGATTAACCTAAGCTGATCTGCACGTCAACACCAGCAGCAAGATCTAGACGCATCAATGCATCAACTGTCTTTTCAGTTGGTTCAACGATATCAACTAGACGTTTATGAGTACGAATCTCATATTGATCACGCGCGTCTTTATTAACGTGTGGTGAAATCAATACTGTGAAACGCTCTTTGCGTGTAGGTAATGGAATAGGACCACGAACTTGCGCACCAGTGCGCTTCGCAGTTTCTACGATTTCCGCAGTAGATTGATCAATTAAACGATGATCAAACGCTTTTAGACGGATACGGATTCTTTGGTTCTGCATGAGACCAGAGCTCCAATTAAAAAAGTTATAAACAAAAGACTACTCCTCCTTCCCTGTTTCGATTGACAGGAGAGTGTAATCCGTTCTTTGCATAACCCCCAAATCGGGAGTATTGTCAGTACTTTACATTAAAATAAAGCACATTATTGCACTTGTTGTCTTATATTATGTTGCCATAAAGAGTCCAACAAAGTGGCGACAATTATACTGAAATAATTTAGGAAAACAAGGTGTAAATTACATTTGCGATCAATTTTTACAAACAAAACTGTCTTCTGAAATTAAAAATGCAGGATATAAAATGACATAAAAAATAGCTCCTTGATAAAAAGGAGCCATTTTTTAAACTTGATAAGAGCTAAAAATTAGTATTTTTTGAAAACATACATATTAGCAAAATCACCAGTAATTACTTTGCCTTCCATATCTAGTTGAGTAAGTGTACCTTCACCCACTAAATATTTATTTGGCGCACCAGAGAAATTACTAAGTGTAATAGTATTGGTCGCTTTGTCCCAGGTATAATCACCAGATTTCACGACATTACCCGCATCGATCAGCTTGCCATTGTCATAACTTGCTAAATAATTGTAATGGCCTTCAGCATCAAGTGTTAATGTGACCTTAATACCACTGACATCAGCTGCTGGTAAATAACCTTTATAGACACCAACATAACCTAATTTATCAACACCATCCTGAACTTTTGCCACAGTATCTGACTGGCCCTGGCAAGCCGCTAAAGTAAATACAGCCAGAAGTACTAATAGGTATTTTTTCATAAACCTCTCCTTGTTATTAGACCGAAAAAATAGATTTCATGCAGTTAAAATATCCTAATGACATCATAATATCAATCTATCATTATAATTAATGTTATATATTACAGTCTGTTTCATAAATTGTTTCTTCGTAAATAATTCAATATACGTTAATATAGATCCCCAATAGATATCGTGACTCATGACCACTTTCAATTTTTTCAAAAGAGCTTATCGTGGATAAATCCTCATTCTGGCAACAGCTGGGTAATAAGATAACAGGTTTACTTCCTGACTTTATGGTTACACATGGTCAGTTAATGATTGTCTGCCTGCTGCTTTTGATAGCCATCATTCTGTTTTCATTTAGTAAACTCCGCATGGATATCATCGCTCTGTTGATTATTGTTGCGATTACTATTACCGGAATTTTAACTCCGGCAGAAGCACTGGCCGGTTTTAGCGATCCCAATATTGTCCTGATTGCACTATTATTTGTTGTTGGAGAAGGACTGGTTCGAACAGGTATCTCTTACCAGATGAGCGACTATATTTTAAAAGTTGCTGGTAATAATGATATTCGCATCATCGTTTTAATTATGCTTGGTGTTGCGCTGCTAGGCTCGATTATGAGTTCTACTGGTGTTGTCGCTATCTTTATCCCGGTTGTGATTAGTATTGCTTCCCGTACTGGTCTGCATGTGAAAAAGTTAATGATGCCACTGTGTATTGCCGGGCTTATCAGCGGTATGATGACTTTGGTTGCAACAGCACCTAATTTGGTAGTAAATAGTGAATTAGAACGTGCCAGCCTCAAAGAATTTGGATTTTTCTCCATTACACCAATTGGCTTAAGTATTTTGGTGATCGGTATCATCTATTCTGTTATTTCCCGCAACTGGCTAATCCGATCTTTACCAACAAGTCCTGATAGTGATCATAAATCACGACGTAAGATGATTGATTTAATCCGGGATTATAAATTATCTGGCCGCGCACATCGTGCAGCAATTAAACCCGACTCTCCTTTTATTGGCCGAACTATCGATAGTCTGCATCTGAGAAGCCAGTTTGGCGCTAACGTCATTGGTATTGAGCGCTGGAGGAAATTCCGCAAAGTCATGATCCCAGTTACAGGAGCAACCGTTTTCCGGGAAAACGATGTTCTGTTATTTGATATGCTTAACTCTGAAGAGAATCTACGCCAATTTTTAATCACCAATGCACTGGAACCAAAAGTACTGCGTGGTGAATACTTTTCTGAACAGGCAAAAGAAGTTGGTATGGCTGAAGTCGCGTTACTTCCTGATTCTGCGCTCCTGAACAAAACAGTCAAAGAGATTGAATTTCGTACCAAATACTTTCTAAGTGTTATCGGTATTCGTCGTAACCATGAAGCAATTGAAAGCAGTCTGGTCGATGAAAAACTAGAGATGGGAGATATCTTACTGGTTTGTGGTGACTGGCGTTCTATTCAGCAAATGCAGTCACGAGCTAATGATTTTGTGTTACTGGATTTACCCACTGAAATAGACGATGTAGCCCCGGCAAGTAGTCAGGCAATTCCGGCGTTACTCTGTCTGGCACTCATGATCATGTTAATGGTCAGTGGCATTGTACCCAATGTGATAGCAGCACTTATTGCTTGTTTATTGATGGGGGCTACCCGCTGCATAGATATGACAAGTGCTTACCGTTCAATTCACTGGCCAAGTTTAATTCTTATCATCGGGATGATGCCATTTGCTATCGCTTTAAATAAAACCGGTGGTATTGCTATCGTCTCTGACTGGCTAAAAACCCACTTAAGTATCTATGGACCGCACGTTGTGCTGATGTTTATCTTCTTACTTTGTTCAACGGTAGGATTATTTCTATCAAACACAGCTACAGCTATTTTAGTAGCGCCTATTGCGATTAATATCGCCTTAGATTTTGGCTATTCACCTTATCCATTTGCCATGACGGTTGCGATTGCAACATCAGCATCATTTATTACCCCGGTTTCCTCACCAGTGAAAACCATGATAGTTGCTCCGGGCGGTTATACCTTTGGTGATTTTGTTAAAATAGGCATTCCACTGACCTTCCTGGTGATGGCTGCTGATATTTTACTGGTTCCGGTCTTTTTCCCGTTTTAATATGACGGGTCTTAATTAATAAGTTAAATAACGACGACTAAATAGCGACAATTGAATAACTACAGGAGTAATCATGAATCAAGGCAAACTACGTATCATCTTTGCAGGTACACCAGATTTTGCGGCTAAGCACCTTGAAGCTTTATTGCAATCAAATCATGAAGTGATTGCTGTGTTTACTCAACCAGACAGACCTGCAGGGCGTGGTAATAAGCTAACACCAAGTCCGGTTAAAATCTTAGCTGAACAGCATAATATACCAGTACTACAACCAGCAACGTTAAAAAAACCAGAAAACCAACAACTGGTCGCTGATTTAAACGCAGATATTATGATCGTTGTCGCCTATGGGCTAATCTTGCCTCAGGCAGTACTGGACATGCCTAAAATGGGATGTTTAAATGTTCACGGCTCACTACTACCAAAGTGGCGCGGTGCTGCACCAATTCAGCGTGCCTGCTGGGCAGGTGACACCCAAACAGGTATTACTATTATGCAGATGGATGCAGGACTGGATACCGGTGATATGTTATATAAACTGACTTGTGCCATTGAACCAACAGATACCAGCGCCAGTCTTTATGACAAGTTAGCGCGGCTTGGTCCCAAAGCGTTACTGGACACTCTTACTCTTTTAATAGCTGGTAAAATTGCTCCTGAAAAACAAGATGATACTCTGGCTACTTATGCACAAAAGCTCTCAAAACAGGAAGCAAAACTGGACTGGTCTTTATCAGCAGAGCAGTTAGAGCGTTGTATCCGAGCGTTTAATCCATGGCCGGTCAGCTACTTTGAAATCGATGAACAGATGGTAAAAGTCTGGAACAGTAATGTGGTTAATACCGACACCAATCAAGCCCCCGGCACCATTATTAAGGCGGATAAAACCGGTATTCAAATTGCTACGGCAAAAGGGATTTTAAATATCACTCAGCTACAACCAGCTGGTAAAAAACCTATGTCTGCACAGGATTTATTAAATTCTAAAAAAGAATGGTTTATCATTGGAAATAAAATTATTTAAATAAATCAAATGATTATGAAAAAAGAAAACTTACGTGCTATCTCTGCACAAGCCATTTATCAGGTACTGGAACAGGGGCAATCTTTGAGCTCTATCTTACCTGCATTACAAAAAAATTTAGATGGTAAAGATAGTGCCTTAGTGCAGGAGATCTGCTTTGGTATTATGCGAGTTCTTCCACAATTAGAGTTCTTTATTCGTCAGTTAATGGATAAAGTCCTGACCGGTAAAAGTCGTGTTTTACATTATGTCATCATGGTCGGACTTTATCAGCTGCTTTATACTCGTATTCCGGCTCACGCAGCACTGTCAGAAACAGTTGATGCAGCTATGGTCCTTAAAAAACCTCAGCTTAAAGGCTTAATTAATGGTGTGTTAAGACAATTCCAAAGACAACAACCAGAACTAATGATCCAATTCGAGCAAACTCAGGAATACTATTTTCACCCAAGCTGGCTACTTAAGCGTTTACAAAGTGCCTACCCAGAGCAGTGGCAAGATATCATCAATGCCAATAATCAGCGCCCACCGATGTGGCTGCGAATTAATCAACAGTACCACTCTGCTGAACAATATTTAACATTACTCACAGAACATGGGATTGAAGGCAAGTTACATCCAGAGTTACCTGAAGCTTTACAGCTGGTCACTCCTGCTGCTGTGTCTAAGCTACCCGGTTTTGATCAGGGCTGGGCGACAGTACAAGACCTATCAGCACAATATGCAGCTCGTTTACTGGCACCTGAAAATAGTGATCATATCTTAGATATGTGTGCAGCTCCAGGTGGTAAAACCACCCATATTTTAGAGGTTGCGCCAAAGGCTCAGATTTTAGCTGTAGATGTTGATAGTCAGCGGGTAAAACGTATTACAGAAAATCTGACCCGCTTAAAACAGCAGGCTGAAGTAAAAGTTGGCGATGGTCGCTACCCAGAACAGTGGCTTGATCAACACCAACAATTTGATCGCATTCTGCTTGATGCTCCCTGCTCAGCAACAGGTGTTATTCGTCGTCATCCTGATATAAAATGGCTAAGACGAGATAGCGATATTGCAGAACTGGTAACATTGCAGGCAGAAATTCTCACTAACATTTGGCCTTATTTAAAAACGGGTGGGATACTGGTTTATGCAACTTGCTCAGTATTACCTGATGAAAATATCAGGCAAATTGAACAATTTTTATCTGTACAAAAAAATGCTCAGTTAATAGGTGAGCCTTTGCAGTTCCTGCCCGCTCTTGATAGTGGTGACGGCTTCTTCTATGCTAAATTAACTAAAAATTCTGCTTAAACAAAAAATGAATGAAACCAGTTCACCCGATAAAGATCGACTTATGCTTTAAAAGTCATTTATAATCAAAGCTACTTTTATTTTGTAAACGATTGAGTTATGGCTTGTTGCTACCAACAGATAAAAATCATTCTATTGACCTCGCTAATTACCCTGCTTAGTGGTTGTTCTGCGTTTGTCGGTCATAAGGAGACTCTGGATGAGTATGAGCAACAACTCATTAATACTGATTGCAGCTTTACTAATATTAATTCTCAAATTAAGAGTGACCCTCTGCTCTGGTCATTAAATGGTGGGGCTCTCGCTCGCAACTGCTTACAGTACGAGAAAAGTATTACGTACTTCGATCAGGCAGAAGCCATTATTAAAGAGCAGGAAGAGGCACTCGAACTTATAGGAATGGGCCGCTCAATCAATTCCATACTAGTTAACAATAATATCAATGATTACCAAAGTCAGAATTACGAAAAGATTATGATCAATGTCTATAAGGCATTAAATTTCATGTCGCTTGATGACTTTGATAATGCCCGGGTTGAGTTTCATCGCGCACTGGACAGACAGCGCCGAGCCAAAGAATACTTTGAAGATGAGATTTTAGCCGCCACAGAAAAGCTGGAAGAATCACAATACGCTTACTCATCTGATCA
The DNA here is from genome assembly GCF_011745665.1 of Zophobihabitans entericus. GTDB lineage: Bacteria > Pseudomonadota > Gammaproteobacteria > Enterobacterales > Orbaceae > Zophobihabitans > Zophobihabitans entericus. Next base: position 164,764 of record NZ_CP050253.1, read on the forward strand.
TCTTCAGGCAGAATCTGTCGTATTACAAAACTATCAGGGGAATCTAACTCCTGCTGTCGTCTATCCTGATTTTGTCAATCCATTAGCGACTTACCTAAGTGCTATTTTCTTCTATATTGAAGGCGATTACGATCTGGCCAGCCAATACTTTAAAGAAACTCAGTCGATGCTACCAGGTCACGCACAGGTAACACAAGATTACCAGCTGGCTGATAAAGCAGATAACAGCAGACAAAAACCTCAGCAACGTTATGTCTGGATCGTCTATGAGAATGGTCTTGGCATGATTAAGGGTTCTTTCTATTATTCATTCCCAAGCTTTTTATTCACCGATAAGATTATTGCGACATCGATAAATTTACCCACTATCTATAAACGCTCTGGCTCTTATCCTTATTTATCAATTGGTAAAACGAAAACATCTGAAATTGCCAATATGGATAGTATTGTTCAGTTAGAATTTAATAAACGCCTGCCGGCGATTGCTGCGGAAGCGATACTCAATATGATTGCTAAATCAGTGATCCAATATACGCTTGAAGAAGAACTTGGCGATTTTGGTGGAAAATGGATCGGCTTTTTCTATCAACTCGCTACAGATACTACCGATATTCGCCAGTGGCGTGCTTTGCCTAAGGACTTTCAGGTCAGCAGAGTAGCGCTTGATGGTTCGCCAATATACATATATTCACCACAAGGTGATATGATTGCGAATATTGATACACTTTCACCTGAACATGATGCTATTATCTACATCAGATCAGATAGACAAAACCATAACATTATTCATGTTATACAAAAGCAATAAACCTTTAATGAGGCTGTAAAATATGGTAACCAAAACATTCTCACGCATCACAGCACTAATCACACTAAGCGCTGCGATTATTTTATCAGGATGTTCAAACAATATTGAATATATCAATGAAGACAATGCTGACCAGGCAATTTCTTTAGGACTTGACCGTAAAGACTTTGAAAACGCAGCACAAGATGCACTTGAGTCATTACTGGCAAGCAATGCATTAAATAAAGCTGGCGGTGGTCGCTATGTTGTCGCTATTGGTAAAGTTGTAAACAATACCACACTACGTATTGATACCGACATGTTAATCAAAAAAATCCGTATTGGTATGCTGCAATCAGGTAAAGCGGTAATCACTTCTGCCGTGAGTGCCAATGGTACCGCTGACGAATTAATTTTTGATGTGCGTGAACTACGTGATAATGACGAATTTAAACAAGATACTATCGCGCAAAAAGGAACTTTATATGCTCCTGACTTCTCATTAACAGGTAAAATTTTACAACGTATCGCACGTACTGGTAATGATAAGCAAATGGTTGAATACTACTTCCAGTTAACTTTAACTGAACTTCGCAGTGGTTTAGTGTACTGGGAAAGTGAAAGTACAGTGGGTAAACTTGGCAGTAACAAAAGCGCAATCTGGTAAGTTCTGACTTGTTGAAAGGAAAATAAAGATGAATAAACGACTTGCTCTGCTTGGCTTATGTGCAGGTGTCTTTCTGTCTGCTTGTAGCTCATCAGCAAACAATGCTGATGAGAATAATACACAAGCAACAACTGAACCAACCACACAGCCAACAACGATAAATGGTTTTGGTGAAGCACAAACACAACGCTATAAAGTCGCGGTACTGCCAACTCGTGTTGATGCAGCTAACTTACCTATCCCGTCGCTATCACAAAATATTTTGTCTCAGTCTATTTCTCATGAACTATCAAGAGCGCTGAATGAGACACATAAATTTGATATCGTGGTACCTAATGCCATTCAACAGCCTGTGGCAGAAAATGTCACAGACGATGAAGAAGTGACTGAAGGTGATAATGCAGTAACTCCTGCACCAAAAGATGACAGTATTGCTGATTATCTACTGCACAGTACTTTGACTCAAATCGACGCTTCTGAGACATTACGTATCCTCAAAGCGACGGGTCAGGGAGTGAACGAGAAAGTTGTCTTTATTGCTCTGAACTATCAAATAGTTAATGCTAAAACTAATCAAGTGGCACTAACTAAAACTGTTCGTTATCAGTTAAAAGATACAGGTTACAATACTTCAGTCAAACAAACAGTTGAAAACGCAATTGGTAAAGTGGCAGATATCGTTAAAGATCAAATTATCAATGATATCTACCCGGTTCGTGTCGTGGCTGTGCTTGAAAATGGTGAAATCGTTTTAGACCAACCATTAACAGTGAACTCACAATGCCAGCTATTTACAACAGGTGCTAAAATTACCGATACCTATAGCAATCGTCTGCTGGGACATGAAGAAAAACTGGTAGGTTTAGCAACCATCTCTCGCACGACGGATGTGTTCTCATTCGCTAAAGTCAATGAAGGCCAAGCCACTAAAGAGAATATCTGTAAACTGATCCCAATTGATCAAAAAGTTGCTCTTGAGTATGTCAAACAGACAGAAGGCGGAGGCGTTCTGTTACCTTTTGATCGCTAATCAATAATCATTCTGCGGTGATTTTATCGGTCATCGCAGAATATGCTTCAATCTCTGACGAGTAATAATTTATTATCCGGCCGTTTTCCAGTATACTTTCCGCTTTCCGTAATTCTAATTGTCACTTAAGCTCTTCGCTTCATAACTAAAAGAGAAAAACAATGAACGCTGTTTTACTTGCTGTTTTTTGTATGCTCGTGCTTTCACTTTGCCGGGTTAATGTTGTTATCAGTCTTATCATTGGTGCGTTTGTCGGTGGTCTTTGCAGTAACCTCTCTTTAGATCAAACTCTGACGGCCTTTAATAATGGTATCAGTAACGGTGCAACTATCGCCCTGTCTTATGCCATGCTTGGTGCTTTTGCTGTTGCTATTTCAAAAGCCGGGCTACCTCAAGCCTTAGCGGATATCGCAATTAAGCAACTGGTTAATGATAGTGCCAAAACTAAGATTAAATGGATTCTGATCATGGTGATTGCTGCCATGAGTATTTTCTCACAAAATCTGATCCCTATTCATATCGCCTTCATTCCGTTATTAATTCCACCACTACTTTATGTGATGTCTCGCCTGCATCTGGATAGACGAATGATCGCCTGTATCATGACTTTTGGCTTAATTACGCCGTACATGTTCTTACCGGTTGGCTTTGGTAATATTTTCTTAAATCAAATTCTGTTAAAAAATATCACTAACGCGGGAATGAGTGTTGAAGGTATCAACGTGATGCACGCCATGGCGATTCCTGCACTGGGAATGTTTGCCGGACTCCTGTTTGCTATCTTTGTCAGCTATAGAAAGCCAAGAAATTATGAGTTGAATCACGTCAAAAATAGTGAATCACAGCCTAAGCTAAATCGTTCTTCCCTGATTGTTTCACTGATTGCTATTGTTCTCTCTTTTATTATTCAACTTTATACCGGTTCTATGATCCTGGGTGCATTAGTTGGATTTATCTGTTTTATTGCCACCGGGACCGTTAAGTGGGGAGAAGCAGACGTTGTGTTCACTGATGGTATTAAGATGATGGCGATGATCGGCTTTGTGATGATCTCAGCTCAGGGCTTTGCTGAAGTATTAAAAGCAACTGATGAGATTACCCCACTGGTTAATCAAAGCGTTGAACTGTTTGGTAGCAATAAAGTAGTCGCTTCTTTTGCGATGATGCTGGTTGGTTTAATTATCACGCTGGGTATCGGTTCATCATTCTCAACCGTTCCAATTATTGCCGCTATTTATGTGCCACTTTGTATGCAACTGGGTTTCTCTCCTATGGCAACTGTTTGTCTAATCGGAGCTTCTGGCGCCATTGGTGATGCCGGTTCACCGCCGTCTGATACCATCCTTGCAACCACTGCCGGTTTAAATGCTGATGGACAACACGATCATATTCGTGATAGCGTTATTCCAACGTTTCTTCATTTTAATATTCCGCTTTTTATTGCAGGATGGGCAGGATCACTAATTCTGTAGAATATAATGAACAGAGTCATTTACTTCATCGCAATCAGTTTTTTTAGCGGCGTTATCACATTCAGTCAGGCTGCTCAGATCGAGCCTGACCTGTCGCTACTACCTGCAGGCACCAATACCGCTTTATTGGTGCAACCTGTTGGAGAAGAAAGTAAACCGATTCTGGCTTATCACAACCAGCAGATGTTCTCACCCGCTAGTACCCAAAAAGTAGTAACAGCACTGGCAGCCCTGCTCGAGCTTGGTCCTGATTTTCAGTTTGTTACTTATATGAAGACCGATGGCAAAATTGAACAGGGTAAGCTCAAAGGTAATTTGATTTTACAAATGAGTGGTGACCCAACTCTGACTCGTCAAAAAGTCAGTGAAATGCTTAATGTGCTTAAGCTAAAAGGTGTGTCACGTATTGAGGGGGATATTATTATCGACACCTCAATCTTTACCAGTCATGACAAAGCTCCGGGCTGGTCATGGGATAATCTGACTTATTGCTACAACACACCACCTTCTGCAGCAACTATTGATGGTAACTGTTTCTATGCCGGTTTAGAGCCCACCAAAGTAGGAGAAAAAGCCAAAGTCACTGTTGCTGCGCAATATCCGGTCACACTAACCAGTCAGGTGATTACGACGAGTAAAGAAAGTGATGATAAGTATTGTGAACTGGATATTATTGCTAAAGATCACAATCACTATCAGCTCACCGGTTGTGTAAAGCAAGGGGAAAATAAACGCTATTTTCAATTTGCCGTACAGGACGGGGTTGATTACTTTACCGCTATTTTCCAGTCATTGCTCAAGCAGCATAATCTGACATTTACTGGTAAGTTTGTAGAAAATAAACCGTATGATCAAAAACGTCTGACACCTATTGCCGTTGCTCAGTCAGCAAAACTGCCAGATCTATTAACTGAGATGCTGAAAAAATCGAATAACCAGATTGCTGATACTGTGTTCAGAACGATAGGACATCAATATTTTAAGATGTCCGGTAGTTGGCGCAATGGTGGCGACGCGGTGAAATTAATTCTGAACGATAAAGCGGGCATTGATCTGCAAAATAGTGTCATCGTTGATGGCTCTGGCCTGTCCAGACTTAATCTGCTAAGTGCGGACAAGATGATGCAAATTCTGCAATATATCGCTGCTCATGATAAAGAGCTGCATCTTATTGCAATGTTACCCGTTTCCGGTGTTGATGGTACATTACAACACCGCAATAGCGTGCGCTATACACCACTAAAATCAGTGATTCAGGCCAAAACAGGTTATCTGCAGGGAACGTATAATCTTGCCGGTTATCTCACTACAGAAAGCGGGCAAACCTTTGCCTTTGTTCAATTCATTACTGGCTACAGCCATCCGGTAGAAGATGAAAAATTAACTAATGAAGCTGTGATGAAGTTTGAAGAAGATTTATACAAAAATTTATTTAATAAAATCAAATAGTTATATTTATCTTTGTTACACCTGTTTTTAGCGCATGGCTAGCACATCGCTGAATTTTGTATTATTAAAAGTTATCATCCCAGCTCTATTATGAATTAATCGAATGCACGCATTAAAAAACGTAATCCTCTCTGTACAAAGCTGCTCATATTAGTTTACATTGTAATATTCTCTACTGATTGGAAATTTTATAATGAAAAGATCGCCGTTTCGTTACTCTATCACTTTGCTTGCATCACTATTTATGGGTACGGTTTTCAGTGCTTCTGCTGCGCTAAATACCGACAACATTCAACCAGAATCACCAACCTTTAAAATGGGTATTCAACCATGGCTTGGCTATGGTCAGTGGTATGTTGCTCAGGAAAAAGGCCTGTTTAGTGATAATGGTTTGACTCAGGTAGAAATGCTTAATTTCTCCGAAGATAAAGACATTAATGCCGCACTTGCCAGTGGGCAGATTGATGGCGCCAATGTGGCAACTCACACAGCAATGAGTATGGTATCAGCTGGTTTACCAGTTAAAATCGTTCTGCTTCTTGATACCAGCCAAACTGCCGATGCACTGATTGTTGATAGCAGCATCAAAGCCCTTGCCGATTTAAAAGGTAAACAAGTGGCTTATGAAGAAGGCACGACTAGTGATATTCTGTTACGCAGTGCCATAGAACAAGCTGGTCTGTCATGGAGTGATATCATTCCGGTACCAATGCCTGCAGCTTCTGCTGGTTCTGCTTTAATTGCTAAACGTGTTCCTGCAGCAGTAACTTATGAGCCTTATTTAACAGTTGCCCATAATACTGACCCGACTGTTGTCACTCTGTTTAGTGGCAATGATGCTCCGGGTATTATTAGTGATGTCTTTGTTGTCAGAGATGAAGTGATCGAGAAAAGACCAAATCAGGTTCTGGCTCTAATTAAAAGCTGGGATAGTGCTGTCAATTACTATAACTCTCATAATGCAGACGGACGCAATATTATTGCTAAAGGCGTAGGTGCAGAGCCGGAAGAAGTCAGCAGTGCATTTGACGGTGTGCGTTTCTACTCAGTAGCGGATAATAAAGCAGAATTCAGTGGTCATTTTAAACAAGATATCTTCTCCCAAATTCTAAAAGCCGCCACCGATGCTGAAATGATGATGAGTCCGGTGACTTTTGAGACAGTTGTAGATAGCCAATTTGTTGAAGCATTTAAATAAAAATACACTCATCTTATTGTGATAAGTTGCCATTTATGGCAACTTTATCTTTGGTAATTTGTACGGAAAAAATATAAGTAGCTATGACCAGCCATTATCCACCCTCAAAAAAAGCGGTGACGACACCCATAAGAAAACATCGCTATAATCGCTTGTTTGTCATCGGTCGTCCCTTAAATCGACGCACTATGTTATCGATTACTATCACCGTGTTTACTGTTCTTTTTCTGCTTTGGTGGGCGACAACAACATCAGGTCTGGTAAAACCAATCTTTATGCCAACACCTACCGCTGTCTGGAATAAGCTCACTCAACTCTTGCAAAACGGAACTCTTTGGAGTGATATTAAAGTCAGTATCTACCGCATTATGGTCGCTTTTTTAATTTCTTCTGTTATGGCAATTATTGTTGGTGTACTTGCAGGATGTTTTAGTTTTTGCAAAGCTATTGTTGAACCTTTTGTTGATTTCATTCGTTATATGCCGGTAGTCGCTTTTGTTCCACTCTCTATTCTTTGGATCGGGACAGGTGATGAACAGAAATTCCTGATCATCTGGATTGGTACTTTCTTCCAGCAGGTACTCATGGTTATTGATGCAACTAAACGTGTACCAGCCGATTTTATTGGCCTTGGGCGCACATTGGGGATGAGTGAAAGTAAGATTCTGTTTAAAATTGTTCTGCCATCAGCGTTTCCAGCTATCTGGGATACACTCAGAATTAGTTTAGGCTGGGCATGGACCTGGCTTGTCCTTGCTGAACTGGTCGCGGCTCAATCAGGTCTTGGCTACCGTATTGTATTATCACAGCGCTATTTCCAGACAGATACCATTATTGGTTATATTCTGCTGCTTGGATTACTTGGACTATTTACCGATCAGATGATGCGTTTATGTGAGAAAGTCCTCTTTCGTTACAATGTGAGGGCTAAGTAATGGCAAATTTAACCATCCATCAATTAAATAAAAGCTTTGCGTTTGAAAAAACTCGCCGTGAAGTTTTAAAATCCCTCTCTTTATCGATTAAAGATAATGAATTTGTCTCCGTGGTTGGTGCATCCGGTTGTGGTAAAAGCACCTTACTGTCAATCATCGCAGGACTTGAAGATACTGATAGTGGTCAGATTCTGGTAGATGATGTACCAATTAATGGTCCGGGGCTTGATCGTGGAGTGGTATTTCAGACTTATACATTACTGCCATGGCTCACAGCGTTACAAAATATCGAGTTTGCCTTAAAAGCAGCAGGCTACTCAGCGGCAGCAAGTCGAAAAGTCGCTAGGGAGCATCTTGAACTGGTTAAACTCTCTAAATTTGCTAACGTGTATCCAAATCAACTTTCCGGTGGGATGAAGCAGCGCGTGGCAATCGCCAGGGCGATCTCTTATCGTCCTAAAATCTTGTTAATGGATGAACCTTTTGGCGCGCTCGACGCCATTACCCGTTATCAGATGCAGGAACTGTTGACCAAAATCTGGGAACAGCATCGTTTAACGGTAATGTTTATCACTCATGATGTGGAAGAAGCGATTTATCTCTCGGACAGAGTCATTATGCTGTCAGTGAAAGAGAAAGGGATTAAACAGATTTTTGATGTGAATTTACCGCGCCCAAGAGATAAAGAAGTGATGTCCAGTCAGGCATTTATTCAACTACATCGGGAAATTTTAGACAATATTCATCAGGACATCGACAGTGAGTCGCTGCTTTAGCGACTCATACTTTAAAAGCCAATAGCCACTTTAATTCCAAGTAAAATCAATATGATACCTAGTAATTTATCAATAAAAAATTGTATTTTAAAAAAGCGACGCTGTACCCATTGTGACTGGAATAAATAAACTACACACGGCCACCAAACCAGTGCCTGAGCAGTAATAATAAAGGCAATCCAGAGCTTATCACCCATAGACGAATCAGCATTCAACACTTGAGTAAAAATAGATAAAAAGAACAGTGTTGCCTTAGGATTTAACAAGTTACATAAATATCCCTGCATAAAAGCCGATTTTAGTGGCACGTCTTCTCTGACTGCTGATTCATTGTAATACGTTGCCCCACTTGCTTTGGCAAACAACGCTTTTAAACCAATCCAGATCAAATAAGCAGCCCCTGCATAACGCAGCAGAGTAAACAACCAAGGTGTGGCGGTAATAATAATAGCAATACCGGCTACACAATAAATCATATGTGTCATCACACCCATCCAGACGCCAAAAGCAGTCATCATGGCTGGTTTGCGGGTATATCTCAGACTATTTTTTAGAACGATAAAAAAATCAGGCCCGGGTGAAATCATCGCCAGTAAAGCGATAGTAAAAACAAACGCGGACATTTCCCAAAATGATTGCATAGTCTTATTCCTGTTTTACATCATCAGGCAGAACTTCTGCTGAATAGTTAATGGTTGCAATCGTATTTTTATAATGTTGAATAAATGATTGTTTATCAGTATCTTTCCCTAAATAATCGGTTAAGAATCTGGCATTAGTTTTAATCTGAGCACCATTTAAAATCAGCCTCGGTAAATCAATCTGATAAATAATATGATTAGTTTGTGCCTTTAGCTGCTCTTCCGTGGCATTAGTCATCAGGTAAAGCTGACGGGAACGTTCTGAAAGCTGTTCAATCGTTTTTGTCCCGGCGCCCATCATTAAGTGATCAGGGAAAATATAAAACACAGTATTTGCCAGTAATTTCTCTTTTTCTAAATAGTTAATAAACTGACCTAAACTATGGTCAAGAGAAGCCGCTACAAAATCCATACCTGTGTACTTATTATTAATGATTTGCGTCATGCGCTCATCTGCAAAACCATCCGGCGCATGAGTTGAAACGGTTGAAATAAATAAAGCAAAAGGCTGTTTAGCCGTACGCATCTTTTCAACTTCAAGTTTAGCGATATCAAAAATATCCCGGTCGTATAATCCAAACGGTGCTTCCGGATAAGCATTTGGGTAGTCAGCTTCAGAGATAACCGAAATCCCAAACATAGAAATAATATGCCCCATACCAGCAAAATGAGGATTACCCATAATATACCCGGTCTGATAACCTGCTTTATGCAGCACATCACCAATGCTGACTAGCTGTGTCTTTTGTGCACCAGTCAATGGAGAAGTAGTCAATCCACCAACCAAAAATGGCATTCCCGTCATATACGTATACATAGAGGCGGTCGTCCACGAGCTCCCCATTGTCATCGGAATATGGTCAAAGAAAGTATATTTATAGGACAAACGATTTAAATTAGGCGTGACCCCAAAATTAGCCAGGAATCCTCGTTCAAAGGATTCAAGAGAGATCACTACAATATTCTTACCCTTGCTTGCCTGCAAGTCTGCTTTCATCACATAATCTGTCATCCCCAGCTGCTCTAAAGCGGGCACAAAATCAGTACGACTTACAGTGGTAATCTGCCAAATCTGATATAACTTATTAATCGGACCATCTTTGTAAGAAATACTGGCAATAGCTATCACAATCAATGTACAGCGGAAAAAGATATTCGTTTTTCTGCGTAGTAAACGTGTCAATAAATAAAGCAGACAAACTAAAACAACAAAGCTACCAATAGCCAACGCAGCCTGTAATTTAAAGATAAACAGACCTGCAAAAATATCATGCAGATTAAGATTTACATAAAACTGATAGTCAACAAAACCACCACTAAAGTAGATGGAAACAAGCTCAGTCACTGAAATCACAGTAAAAAATACAATGATTGGAATTTGTATCTTTTTCTGCTTAAAGAAAGCGGCCAAAAGTGGTGCCAAAAGCAGAATAGGCAACACAAACCAGGCTGAAAATGGGATCATAGAAAACATAATATCTTTATTATTTTATTTATATAAGAATAGATAGGTGCGTAGTATAAAACCAATCTCACAATTTGTCTTGATCAATAAATCTCAGCTGATAAAAATCACGCAAAAATTCTTATAATTCGATACCGCGTCTGGTATGATATTTGCCACAATATCAGGTTAGGTAGAATAAAAATAATGCGTATTCTTTTTGGAGTACAAGGAACAGGAAACGGACATATCAGTCGCTGCCGGACACTTGCGGTAGCCTTAAAAACTGCGGGAGCAGATGTAGACTACATTTTTAGTGGTCGCCCACCAGAAGATTACTTTGATATGGAGGCTTTTGGTCACTATCGTACCTTTCGTGGTATGAGTTTTGCCACGCAAAATGGCAAAATTAACTTAAGAAAAACCGTCCAACGTATCAGGGCTTTCCGTTTAATCAAAGATGTTAAAGAACTCGATCTGTCAGAATATGACTGCATTATCAGTGATTTTGAGCCTGTTAGTGCGTGGTCAGCACGCCATCAGCATTTAGATTGTCTGGGGATTAGTAATCAGGCTAGTTGCTTATATATGCAACCAAAACAATACGGGCTGATCGCTAAAGCGATTATGAAATTCTACGCACCGGTTACCAGGCCAATTGGTTTACACTGGTTTCATTTCGGTCATCCAATTATGCCACCAATGATCGATCCGCTGGAAGCACAAGGAGAAAACGGTAGTATTGTCGTTTATCTGCCTTTTGAATCACTGCAAGATATCAAAGAATTATTAAAACATTTCCCAGGTTACTCATTTATCTGTTTCCACCCGGAGATAAAACAATATTCAGTCGAGAAGAATATTACTCTTCATCCCCTTAGCCGAACCTCTTTCACGACCGCAGTGTCTTGTTGCTCTGGTATTATCTCTAATACCGGTTTTGCTCTTATTTCAGAGGCTCTCGTGCTGGGTAAAAAGATTCTGACTAAGCCTCTGAGCGGACAATTTGAACAACTTTACAATGCTGAGTGTTTAGAACAACTAGGTATGGCAACGGTGATGTCATCGCTGGATGAACAAATCGTTACTCAGTGGTTAGCACAACCTTCTCAGGAAGCGATTATCTATCCTGACGTTGCAACTGAACTGGCTAAATGGATTGTATCCGGTCAAAAAGAGGAATTACAGGAACTCAGCCAGCGCTTATGGAAGCAAGTTAAGTTTCCTAAACATGTAGCAGAAAAGATTCAGGCACTGGGATTTAATCAATAGTCTTTAATCAGTAACTATCAGAGAGAATGACATGATAATTAGTATTATTGTTGCAATGGCAAATAATCGCGTTATTGGGCTAAATAACCAGATGCCGTGGCATCTGCCAGCTGATCTGGCCTGGTTTAAAAAAAATACTTTAAATAAACCGGTGATTATGGGTCGTAAAACCTTTGAATCGATTGGCCGTCCTCTGCCCCATCGTCACAATATTATTATCAGTCGTCAGCCAGCTACTGAACCAAAACAAACAACAGCCAATGCTGAAATTACCTGGGTCACATCCATTAATGAAGCACTACAAGTTGCGGGCAATGTACCGGAAGTGTTTATCATTGGTGGCGGTAACATTTACCAGCAAGCTCTGCCAAAGGTTAATCGTTTATATCTGACACATATTTGTGCTGATTTAGAGGGTGACACTCATTTCCCTGATTATCATGCTGAGCAGTGGCAGGTCATCACTCAGGAAAATCATCAGGCTGATGATAAAAACCCGTATAACTACCAATTTGAAATTCTGGAAAAAAATCGTTAGAGGAAAAGCATGTCTAATCTATCTTCACAAAGTTCCTTAGTAGAACGTCTGTTTAAAGTCTCTGCCAGAGGCTCAACAGTACGTCAGGAAGTTATCGCTGGTTTAACTACATTTTTAGCGATGGTTTATTCGGTCATCGTGGTGCCGGGTATGCTTGAGCATGCTGGCTTTCCGTCAGATGCCGTCTTTATTGCTACATGTTTAATCGCCGGTGTGGGCTCTATTCTGATGGGAATGTGGGCAAATTTACCAATGGCAATTGGGTGTGCGATCTCCCTTGCCGCATTTACCGCTTATAGTTTAGGGATTGGTAAAACGATCACTCTGCCGGAAGCACTTGGCGCAGTATTCTTTATGGGGGTTATTTTCACCTTAATCTCAATTACCGGACTACGTAGCTGGATCCTGCGCAATATTCCAATTGGCATTGCTCATGGTACAGGTATTGGTATCGGGCTTTTCCTGCTGATTATTGCTGTCACCAATAGTCAGGTTGGGCTGGTGATTAAAAATACCACTTCTGATATTCCGGTCGCTTTTGGTAATTTCACCTCTTTCCCGGTGCTGTGTTCACTGTTTGGACTGGCTGCAATCATTGGTCTTGAAAAGAAGAAGGTACCCGGCGCTATTTTGCTGGTCATTATTGCCATCTCAATTATTGGTTTAATCTTTGACCCTAACGTGCAATATACCAGTTTATTTGCAGTCCCTTCTTTAACTGACAGTAACGGACAGTCGCTACTGATGAGTTTAGATTTTTCTGTCATTCTCAAACTATCACTATTGCCAACTATTTTAGCACTGGTAATGACCGCTATTTTTGATGCGACAGGCACCATCCGCGCTGTTGCTGGTCAGGCTAATTTAATTGATAAAGACGGCCAAATTATCGATGGTGGTAAGGCATTAACTGCCGACTCAGTCAGCAGCATTTTTGCCGGACTACTTGGTACCTCTCCTGCTGCTGTCTATATTGAATCAGCAACAGGTACAGCAGCTGGTGGTCGTACCGGTTTAACCGCTGTTGTCGTTGGCGTACTATTTTTACTGATTATCTTTTTCTCACCACTATCTTATTTAGTCCCGGCTTATGCTACTGCTCCGGCTCTGATGTATGTCGGTTTACTGATGTTATCTAACGTCACGAAATTAGATTTCAGTGATTTTGTCGGCGCCATGTCTGGACTAGTTTGTGCGGTATTTATTGTCTTTACCTGTAATATCGTGACGGGAATTATGCTGGGTTACGCTACGCTGGTTGTTGGCAGAATTTTCTCTGGTGAAGTGAAAAAGCTTAATGTCGGTACAGTGATTATCGCTATTGTACTGGTAGTATTCTATGCCAGTGGCTGGGCTAACTTAGGTTAGAAAAGAAAAAATATAAAAATAAATCAAAGAGTTACAATTAAAAATATAACTCTTTGATTTTATTAAAGTTTTTTATCAAGATTTTTAAGCATCTCAATCAGTGAACGATTTGCATCCGGGAACTCATCTGAATTCAAATCATCCAGTTCAACCCAGCGACTATGCTGACCCTCTTTAGCAAAAGGCACACCATCCCAGTGTTCAACTAAATAAGCGTGGATAGTGATATCACGATCATCATAGCTATGCTTAACGGTTTTCAGAAAGTGCCCGTCATGTACATGAATATCGACTTCTTCAGCCAGTTCACGTACCAGAGTGTCGTACACACTTTCATTCGGTTCAACTTTGCCTCCGGGAAATTCCCAAAACCCGGCGAGGTGAGAATTTTCACCGCGCTGAGTAATAAAAATCTTACAATCCTGAGAACGAATAATACCTATCGCAATTTCAATATGTTTTCTCATATCAATGATTATCTTCCATTATGGCGCACAACACACCAAATAACTTACCAATAATTTTGCCATGCTACCTATTGAACTTGTCCATGACAATGTTTGTATTTCTTACCAGAACCACAAGGACATGGCTCGTTACGTCCGACTTTTACGCCCTGACGGACTACCGGCTGACCATTGTTATCCAGATTATCAACTTCACTATGGCTTAACTTTTGCTTTTCAGCCAGCTTTTCCATTTCAGCAATACGTTGACGCTCTGCTTCTTCCACTTCTTCCTGAGAACGAATACGTACACGGCTTAGCACACCAATTACATCATATTTCAGAGCTTCAAGCATATTAGCAAACAGCGCGAACGATTCACGTTTAAACTCTTGTTTAGGATCTTTTTGTGCATAACCACGTAAGTGAATACCCTGACGCAGGTGATCAACCGCAGCCAGATGCTCTTTCCAAAGAGTATCCAGTGTTTGTAGCATCACGCTCTTCTCAAAATTACGCAGCGCTGCTTCACCTACAATCGCTTCTTTTTCACGGTAGCGTTCAATGGCAGTATTGAGAATTCTTTCTCGGAGTGTCTCTTCATGCAGATTTGGCTCTTTATCCAGCCAGTCAGAAACAGGTAAATCTAAATCAAAGTCAGTTTTTAGTGCCTGCTCAAGCCCCGGAACATCCCACATCTCTTCCACTGATTGCGGTGGAATATATTGGCTAACCACAGTTTCAAACACGTCACGACGGATTGAGTCGATAGTATCTTTAACATCAGAATTATCTAACAGATCATTACGCTGACTGTAAATAGCACGACGCTGATCGTTGGCTACATCATCATATTCAAGTAGTTGTTTACGAATATCAAAGTTACGGCTTTCTACTTTACGCTGCGCGTTAGAAATCGCTTTGGTTACCCATGGATGCTCAATCGCTTCGCCTTCTTTCATGCCCAGCTTACGCATCATATTACCAACACGTTCAGAAGCAAAGATACGCATTAAGGAGTCTTCTAAAGACAAGTAGAAACGAGAAACACCCGGATCCCCCTGACGACCCGCACGACCACGTAACTGGTTATCGATACGACGGGATTCATGGCGCTCAGTACCTAAAATATATAAACCGCCTAACGCTAAGATCTCATCATGACGAATTTGCCATTCACGCTTGATCTCTTCAATTTGTGCTTCAGTCGGAGATTCAAGTTTAGCAATCTCCATCTGCCAGTTACCACCAAGCATAATATCGGTACCACGACCCGCCATATTAGTGGCAATTGTTACCGCACCTTTTTGACCAGCATTGGCAATAATTTCTGCTTCTTTAGCATGGAACTTTGCATTCAGTACATTATGTTTGATACCGGCTTTATCCAGCGCATGAGAAACCATCTCGGATTTTTCAATTGAAGCAGTACCTACAAGCACTGGCTGACCAGTTTTCACACAGGCCTGAATATCCGCAATAATTGCGTCGATCTTCTCTTTCTCAGTCATAAAGACTAAGTCAGGTAAATCTTTACGTACCATCGGTTTATTGGTTGGTACTACGATGGTATCTAAACCATAGATTTGGTTAAATTCGAACGCTTCAGTATCAGCAGTACCTGTCATCCCGGCTAGTTTCTCATACAGACGGAAGTAGTTCTGGAATGTAATAGAGGCTAAAGTCTGGTTCTCATTTTGAATATCCACTTTCTCTTTCGCTTCAACAGCCTGATGTAAACCATCTGACCAGCGACGACCTTCCATTGTACGACCAGTATGTTCATCAACGATGATGACTTCACCCTCTTTCACGATATAATCAACATCACGGTGGAACAAGTGGTGTGCTCTTAGCGCTGCATTGATGTGATGCATCAGGATAATATTGGATGGTGCGTAAAGTGAATCCTCTGCTTTCATCAGTCCTGCTTTAATCAGAAGTTCTTCAACTTTAATCAGACCACGCTCTGTTAAGTTAACCTGACGAGATTTTTCATCAATAGAGAAGTCACCTTCACCCTGAAACTCTTCTGAGTCTTCTTTCTCCTGACGAACTAAACCTGGGACTACTTTATTGATACGAATATATAGATCTGAACTATCTTCAGCCGGACCAGAGATAATTAAAGGTGTACGTGCTTCATCGATTAAAATGGAGTCGACCTCATCCACCAGCGCATAACTAAGCGGACGTTGCACACGAGACTCTTTAGAAAACACCATGTTGTCACGCAGGTAGTCAAAACCGTATTCGTTGTTTGTACCATAGGTGATATCGGCACCGTAAGCTTCACGCTTGGCAACCGGAGGCATATTAGGTAAGTTAATACCAACAGTTAAACCTAAAAATTCAAATAACGGGCGGTTATTTTCGGCATCACGTTGTGCTAAGTAATCATTGACGGTAACAATATGTACGCCTTTACCTGTTAGCGCATTTAAATAAGCAGGGAGTGTTGCAGTTAAGGTTTTACCTTCACCTGTACGCATCTCTGCAATACAGCGATTATTTAGTACCATACCACCAATAAGCTGCACATCGAAATGACGCATACCAAATACACGTTTACTTGCTTCACGGACAACTGCGTAAGCTTCTTCTAAAATGCCATCTAATTTTTGCCCGCTCGCTAAACGCTCTTTAAATTCGGCCGTTTTTTGCTTTAACTCGTCATCAGATAGTGCTTCCATCTGAGGTTCTAAACGGTTGATTCGCTCAACACGTTTTTTCATGGAGTTTAAAACACGGTCATTACGGCTACCAAAAACTTTTGTCAGTAATTTTAAAAACATAATCATCTCTTTTTAGTGATTACTCATCCGTTGAGTAATTTATGATAAGGAATTTTGTCAATTAACCGCTAAACGACAAAATCTAAAACATCAATATTTCAATAAAATATTCTGTTGCTGCTTATATAAAAGTTATAGAGATGATGGGCCGGCTCGAATGCCGTGAGCGATAGAAAACCAGAAACAAATAGCCAGCACAACAATTGAGAACTGGCTAACATAGCTTTGTGACAATAAAGTCTGGCTGCTAATCAGTTTAGGTTGTGTTAAATAAAATGGTTCTGCTTGAGTAGACTGGGTAGACAGTGATTCCTGCAAATGCGCTTTAGCAATTGAGGCAATCGTAATAATATTGACAGGCTGACCAGTAATTTGATTTGGCAGTGCCGACGGATTCATGGATAATCCGAAGCCAGCAGCAATCACACCTAATAATAAGTGCGATAAAAAGTAACGCTTGCTGATTTGTTGCCAATAATTAATAATCATAACGACAATATGTTACCCCATTTTTACTAGTTTGGACATGGTTATTTTTTGATCCCGTTGATATCATAAACCAACTTAATTAACGAGACTTTATATGCGCAGTAGCACACCTCAATCGCTGGAAAATCTGATTAGTGACGACTCGTCACTCAAAGCGATCCAACAACGTGCCATAGCTTTGATGAAAATTGAGCAGGAAGTAAAAAAACATCTGCCTGAACAATTACGCGCTGCATGTCGTGTTGCTAATTATCGTAATTATGTCCTGATCATCGAAGTTTCAAGTGCCGGCTGGTTAACTCGATTACGTTATGAGCAGGAAAAGCTCCTTTCGAACCTAAGACAAAGCCTGTTGCCATCGATATCTTCCATTAGTTATGTAATTAATCCGGAATTACAGACTGTAAAGCACATTATGCAAAATACTCAACTGGAAAAAGAGCGTACGCTCAGTCCACAAAGTGCCGCCATTCTGGAAGAAATTGCTAAAAATAGTCCTGCCCGCTTACAAACTCAGTTACTAAAACTGGCAAAACATGCAAAAAAATCTGATAATAAGGACTAGCCGAGAGCGGACAAGTAGGCTAATCTACACGCAAATCTATAAAGAGTAATGCAAGGAGTAAAAATAATGACAACAGAGATGATCCAATATCTGGTAATTGGTGCAGTGGTAGGTCTGTTAGTTGGACTGATTTTATCTAACATCTTAAATCCTAAATTACGTAAATATCGTAAAATTAAAAAAGAGCTAGATGATACGAAACAAGAACTGGTTAATCAGAAACAAGTAATTGCTAAACATTTTTCTCACAGTGCTGAACTACTTGATAATATGGCCAGAGATTTCCGTCGCCTTTATCAACATATGGCAGAAAACTCAAGCCAGTTATTATCTGATGCAGAGTTAAAAGAGCCAACTTATGATGGTATTGAAATTGCAGAAACTCATAAATTAGAAGAGCCTGCACTGGAAGAAGCACCAAAAGATTATTCAGGAAATCCATCAGGATTATTAAAACCTGATACAGAACATAAATCCTAATCTTGTTTTTTTAAGATCCATCCCCATAATTCTATCATTACGCCAGAGAAATCTGGCGCAATCTCAACTTTACTTTATTTAGTTTAGTTAATATTGAGTTAAGTTAATTTATGAGAGAGTGATTAATGATGAATAATTCTAACCGCAAAGGAAAACTACTCAGTGTTTTAGCATTGAGTATCGGATTAAGTTTTACTGCCCTGCCTTCTGCTTATGCATCGCTACCAGCTTTTTTAACTGGTGAAGATGGAACAGAACAAGCTATGCCAAGTCTGGCGCCTATGCTTGAACACGTACTACCTTCAGTAGTGAGTATTCAGGTAGAAGGAACCGCTCAGATGCAACCCAATATTCCGGAAGAATTTCGTCAATTCTTTGGTTATCGTGGCAATCAAGAGCGTGCCTTTGTAGGACAAGGCTCCGGGGTGATTATTAACGCAGATAAGGGCTATGTCGTCACCAATAATCACGTGATCGATAATGCCAATAAAATCAAAATCTCCTTAAATGACGGACGGGAATTTACCGCTAAACTGATTGGTCGTGATCCGCAGTCAGATATTGCCTTACTGCAAATTGAAGATGGTAAGCGTTTAACCGCCATTAAAGTGTCTGATTCCGATAAATTAAAAGTCGGTGACTTCGCTGTTGCTATCGGTAATCCTTTTGGTATCGGTCAAACGGTAACATCAGGGATTATTTCTGCCCTTGGCCGTAGCGGTTTAAATATGAATGGTTTTGAAAACTTCATTCAAACCGATGCTTCAATTAACCGTGGTAACTCTGGTGGCGCGTTAATCAACTTAAAAGGTGAGCTGATCGGTATCAATACTGCAATTATTGCCCCGGGTGGTGGTAACGTTGGTATCGGCTTTGCTATCCCAAGTAACATGGTAGAGAACCTAACCTCTCAGCTAATTGAGTTTGGTGAAGTGAAACGTGGAGTCCTTGGTATTAAAGGTAATGAGTTAACATCTGATATCGCTAAAGCCTTTGATCTGGATGTACAAAAAGGTGCGTTTGTCAGTGAAGTGATTGAAAACTCCTCTGCAGCAGATGCTGGTGTTAAAGCAGGTGACGTGATTATCTCTTTAGATGGTAAAGCCATTGATAGCTTTGCTGAGTTGCGCGCTAAAATTGCCACTATGGGTGCCGGACGTGACGTATCACTAGGTATTATCCGTGATGGTAAACAACAAACTTTAACGGCAAAACTAAAAAATAGTGATGAAGCAGTAACAGAGGCAAAATCTCTTCATCCATCTTTAGAAGGTGCCACACTGGTAAATGGTGACGCGACCGGTCAATCTGGTGTTGTCATTGAGAATGTTGCTCAGGGCTCACCGGCAGCACGTTTAAGTTTACAGGCTGGTGATGTCATTACTGGTGTTAACCGTGAACGTATTGATAACATCGCTGATTTAAGAAAAATCATCGACAGTAAACCATCTGCTATCGCGTTAAACATTGTGCGCGGCAATAGCCGGGTTTACCTCATCTTACGTTAATTAATTTTTGCATTAAAAAAGCCCTCTTATGAGGGCTTTTCTTTTAGCTATAAACTTATTTTAAGCTATCCGGCACTTTACCGCCGTTTTCAGCTAATTTACGCATCACTTGTTTGTGTAACCAAATATTCATTGATGCAGAATCGTTAGTATCGCCCTGATAATGTAATTCAGCTGCTAATTGTTTACGTGCAGGCAGGCTGCTGTCTAAGCCTAATAATTTCATCAGGTCAACGATAGATACACGCCAGTTTAATTTTTGGCCGCTTTGTTTAAGCATACCATCTAAAATACTTTCAACATCAACGACAGTTGCTGGTTGTTCAGCTTGCGGAGCTTGTTCTGCTGGTGCAGGCGCTACAGCTTCTTCGGTTTGATTGCCTTTATTTACTTTATCCGCGATATCTTTCATTGAACCAAAAGCTGGGGTAAAAATTTTAGACATAATGTCTTTAAAAATACTCATGTAATAACTCCCTTTCTATTCTTATAAAATATAATTTATAAATGATATAAATTCCTGCGCAATGTAGCGGGATTTTAAGAAATATTCAAGATTAAATGATAACTTATTGTGATAGGTGGAGTATTAAAACAGCTTCCTGACTGAAAGATATTGATTTGGTGGAGCTAACCGGGATCGAACCGGTGACCTCTTGCATGCCATGCAAGCGCTCTCCCAGCTGAGCTATAGCCCCACTATAGAAGGGAAAACTGAGCGCAATGATATGCAACTCAGAGAAAACTGTCAACAACTTTACCTGATTAAATAACAATTAAGCCGACAATCTGAGAGAATTTGTCGGCTTAATATACAGGCTTAACGCATAATTGGATCTTGATCCGCGCCTTCTGCTTCCACTTTTGGCGGCATGAAGTTTTCACGACGTGATCCTAATTTAAGTGCTGTATAAGCAGCAACATAAATAGACGATACGGTACCAAGAATAATACCAATACCCAATGTTTCAGAGAACCCTTTTAACATACTTCCACCCCAAATATACAAACAGATAACAACTGCTAGTGTTGTTCCTGATGTCATTAAGGTACGGCTTAATGTTTGAGTCAGGGAAATATTAATCACGTCATAAGGTGATGCACGACGAATCTTGGTAAAGTTTTCACGAATACGGTCAAATACCACAATGGTATCATTCAGTGAGTAACCAATGATCGACAGCAGTGCTGCAATGATGGTTAAATCCAGCTCTCTTTGGAAAAGAGATAAATAACCCACTGTAATAACAACGTCATGGGCTAGACCAATAACAGCACCAGTACCAAAGCGCCATTCAAAACGGAACCAGATATAAATAAGGATACAAACCAGTGCAGCAATAATTGCCAGTACACCGTCCTGAGCCAGTTCAGCACCAACGCTTGGACCAACAAACTCAACACGTTTTACCACTGCATCTGGATCGATATCACGATGCATCAAATTAGATAACTCCGTACCTAATTGATTACTTTCTCTCATTACCTGACTTGCATCATTCGCATCTTTTGCAACTACCGGAGGCAAGCGAATAATAATGTCACGACTACTACCATAATACTGCACGATAGGGTCATGATATCCCGCATTGCTCATGGTGCTGCGAATTTGTTCAAGTTCAACTGGTTGGCTTAATGTGATCTCAACCGATGTACCACCAGTGAAATCTAGACCTAAGTTAAACCCTTTTTGCCAGACAATAATAATAGAAGCTACCACAAGTATCATCGAAATGATAAAAGCAGGTGCCCCAATTTTTAGAAAATCAAATACACGGCGCCCGTGATTTAAATCTTCAACACTGACTGGACCTTGTTGTTCTGTTTCAGTTAACTGTGTCTTAGCCACAATAAACTCCTAAATAGATAATTTCTCAACCCGACGGCCACCATAAACAAGGTTAGCGAGTGCACGCGTACCAACGATAGAGGTAAACATTGATGTCATAACACCAATACCCAGCGTGATAGCAAAGCCTTTAATCGAGCCTGTACCTACTGCATAAAGAATCACAGCAGTAATTAATGTGGTAATATTGGCATCAAAGATACTGTTCCAGGCACCAGCATAACCTTCATTGATCGCTTGCTGTACACCGCGTCCATTACGGAGCTCTTCTTTAATACGTTCATTAATCAGTACGTTGGCATCCACCGCCATACCAACGGTCAATACAATACCAGCAATACCTGGCATACTCAGTGTAGCCCCCGGTAACAGTGACATCACACCAACAATTAGTACCAAGTTAGCGACTAAAGCCAAGCTCGCAAATACACCAAACAGACGATACATCAGTAACATAAAGACAACTGAGATCATGAGACCCCAGAAACAAGACTCCAAACCTTGAGTAATATTTTCTTGCCCCATAGTTGGTCCAACTGTACGCTCTTCAACAATTTGAATTGGTGCAATGAGCGCACCAGCACGTAGTAGTTGTGATAATTGTGAGGCTTCTGCAGCTGAATCTAAACCTGAAATCTGGAAACGATCGCTAAAATAGTCCCGGATACGAGCAACGTTAATCACTTCCTCTGTTTTTTCCAGAATTGCTTTCCCGTTTTCATCACGACGTCCACTATCTTTATACTCAACAAAAAGTGTCGCCATAAAGCTACCCTTATTGTTTTGAGTAAAGTTAAACATCGTCTTACCACCGGCGCTATCTAAAACGATATCAACCACAGGCTGACCATATTCATTAACACGAGACTGCGCTTCACGAATGTGATCACCAGTTAAAACAACACGTTTATAAACTAAAACCGCACCACCAGTACGATCATATTTGACCTCAGAACCAAATGGCGCAGTTGCACGGCCAGCAGCAATCGCATTCATATCAACTGATGTTGAAGGATTAACCTGACGAAACTCAAGGGTTGCCGTTGCACCTAAAATTTGTTTTGCCAGCGCAGTATCCTGAATACCAGGTAATTCAACAATAATACGTTCTGCACCCTGGCGCTGAACAATGGGCTCTGCTACACCTAACTGGTTCACACGATTACGCAAAATCGTAGTATTTTGTTGTACTGCTTCTGTTTTTGCGGCTTGTAAGCGCGCTTCACTCAGACTGATGACAAGTCCTGTAGTATCTTGCGAGGTTACATTAAAATCTCTTAATAAATCAATTCGTTGAGCCACTTCCTGTCTGGCTTCTGAGGTTGCAAAACGGACAATAATTTGTTGATTATTACCTTTTGCAATCGAGGTATAAGCTAATTTGTTTTCTTTAAAATCCGCTTTTAAATTTTCGATAGCTTGTGTTAGTAAATTATCGATCGCCGTCGTCATATCCACTTCCATTAAGAAGTGTACACCACCACGTAAATCGAGCCCCAGCTTCATTGGCTCTGCACCAAACATTCTTAGCCAATCAGGCGTTGCCGGAGCAAGGTTAAGTGCCACAACATAATCATCACCAAGGGCTTGTGAAAGAACTTCTTTGGCCAGTAGCTGAGTATCGTTGTTACTAACACGAATCAGAATTGTATTATTTTCAAATACGATGGATTTAGCATCAATTAGCTCTTTATCAAGGATCTGCTTGACCTTGTCTTGAGTCTCTACATTGACTTCTAAACCTCGGGTACCTGAAATTTGAACTGCGGGATCTTCACCGTAGATATTTGGAAGTGCATAAAGGAGGCCGGCGCAAATTACGACGACCAACATAATATACTTCCACAAAGGATAACGATTTAACACGATGTATTCTCTTGTGGGTTTGTTATAACTTTAATTAACGATTGTTAATTAAAGTGATTTCATTGTGCCTTTTGGAAGAACAGCAGCGATAAAATCTCTTTTAATTACAACTTCAGTTGTGTCATTAAGTTCTAATGAAACATAACCGCTTTCGCTAACTTTTGCTACACGACCGATTAATCCACCATTTGTCAGAACTTCATCACCTTTAGCAATTGAAGACATAAGCTCTCTATGAGATTTCGCACGTTTTTGTTGTGGGCGAAGAATCATGAAGTAGAAAAACAGACCAAAAACAACCAACATAATTGGGAAGAAATATGGGTTAGTTTCAGCAGCACCAGTGTCCGCATAAGCGTTAGAAATTAAAAAATCCATTACTATTCCTCTTAAATCGAATTATTTAAAAAACAGCTGAGACATAATACATGAAAAAGACTATGAATGCATAACTATCCTGTCTGAATTTGTTATGAGTCAATGCGTTTTAATCATCACATCTCAATAATTGGGATCAACTACCAGTAAATCAAGGTACTAAATAATGTGCAGCACTCACCAAAGTAAATAGTGGCTGAGGATAAATACCGCAGAACAAAATTAACAATGCCGATAATACAATGATTGTTTCACTAAAACCGATATTTTTTAATCTTAATACAACGTTATGTTCCATCCCCGGTTCTGGTGTATCAGTCGCATCGGGTTTTAGATATAAGTTAATAACCAGACGTAAATAGAAATAGAGCCCAAAAGCACTACCAATAACAATCGCTGTAGCCAGCCACCAAAATTCAGCTGTCACACTTAAAATAATCAGAGCAAATCGACTCATAAAGCCAATAGTCAGTGGAATACCTGCCAGTGATAACAGACCCACAGCAATAGACAGTGCCATTACCGGACGTCGCCAGAATAAACCTTTTAAGTCAGTATCCTGTTCCCTGTCATGACGATGGCTTGAACTTGACTCCAGACTAATCACACCAAAGACACAAATATTAGCCAGAACATAGCTCACCAGATAGATGCCGATAGTTTCCAGCGCTAAGACCTGATACTGAACAGCAATTAATGCAATAAACAGATAGCCGAAGTTAGCAATAGATGAATAAGCTAACAGGCGTTTGGTATTTGTTTGCATCAGTGCAAAGAAGTTACCCCAAATAATAGAACAAAATGCCATTAATATAAGGATGAGTCTCATCGCTTCATGATTGACAATCGGAGCAAGTAAAAATAGGCGTGCAACGGCACAGAAAATAGCCATCTTAGCCATCGTCGCCAGCAGTAAAGATACCGCTGTTGGCGCTCCCTGAAATACATCAGGTAACCAAAGCTGGAACGGTACTAAAGAGAGCTTAAACCCAACGCCGACCAGCATCAAACAAACACCGGTTAACAGTAATAAGTCAGGATGTGCCAGAATAGATAATTGATAGCTTAATCCACTAAATGTCAGCTCTCCGGTCGCCGCATAGTAAAATGCGATACCAAGTAGTAAGAACATGGTAGCAACAGCTGAGAGGATCATATATTTAATCGCCGCTTCTATCGCATTGGACTGACTATACTGGAAGCCAATAAGCCCAACCAGTGGAATAGAGATCAACTCAATACCAATAAAGAGTGAGATTAAATGACTGGCATAAACCAGAATAATGCCACCAAGTGAAGCAAATAATAAAATTAAATAGAATAACCCCTGGTCATCGGAATCCGCTTTAAACCATTGAAATGCCAATGCTGCCACAATAATACAGATGATTAAGATTAAACCAGTATAAAGCAGGCCGTAGCCATCACAGGTAAATAAGATAGTAACGTAAGAAGCCTTCCAGATATGAGCAGAAACTAGCTCAACATCACTAGTCGTTACAGAATCCTGTGTCGTTTGTGCAACAGTATCATCTGTTGCATCTAATAAATTAGTACCGACTTCTTCAGACACATTCCCTGAATTTACAATATTTTGATTTATTTGAATATTTTCAGGGTCATTAGTCTCAGTACTATCTATCACTGATTCTTCGGTAGTCGCCACCGGCAGCTCATCAGAAATCACTGTCTCAGTATCGTCAGCCACAGGTGCTGTTAGTGCAGGTGTCGGTGCAGGAATCAGTGAACCCGGATGCGTAATCTGATCCGCATCATTAAATAGATTGATTTGATAATTCTGCTGCTGAACTTCAACTGTTTTTGGAAAAGTAATAATCTGATAACCTAAAATAACAGTAGCAGCTAAAGCCGCACACAAACTGATGACTGAGAAGATAGCACAAACTTTAGTACCAACTCTTAGCAGCAATAATAAGAACAGTAAAATAACAATCGCCAACCCAATAATCAGAATGGGAGATAAATAGTAGAAATCAGAGAGTGCTATGCTCATCATAATTACACCCCTCCCTCAATTAATGCCGGTTGGGCAGTATTATAGAATTGCTGAATCTTATAAATAACTGAATAAGATGTATCCAGAATAGGTTGAGGATAAACACCTATAGCCACAAGCAGAATCAGTAAAGTAATTAATAAAAAGAGATCCCGACGACTAAGCTCACGGTAAATCACCGCGATTTTGATCGGCTCAGCAGTAGTGAGTCCATAGAATATGGGTTGCATACGCACGAGTACAGCAACGGCAATTAAAATTAATCCAATTGTCAGTAATACACTAACTAAAGAGAAATCAGCATAGCTACCAAACAGTAACATCAGATTACCGGAAAAGTTTGCCGTACCTGGCACACCAAGCACTGCTAAAGCAAAAAAGATAGTAAATGCCGGCAGATAGCGCACGTGTCCACGTAGACCGACAAATTTCTTAATATTACGGGTCAGATAACGTTCAGCCAGTAAGCCACCAATAATAAATAAGCCTACAATTGACAGACTCATTGCAATAGTCTGAATAATAATACCCTGATAAGTCAGAACATTACCAATATAGATCGCAACAGTGATAAACCCGAGTAAAGCAATATGAGTATAAGCCAGTAAACGCTTAATATCATTTTGTGAGAAAGCCAGTAACGCTGCATAAAACAAGGTACACATTCCTAAACTCACTGCAACAGGCATAAAAGCCAGAGAAGCATTTGGGAACATAGGAATAACAAAGCGTAACATACCGTAAATGGCAGTATTGGTGAGCAGACCACTAATAATCATTGAGCCTGTGGTTGAAGACTCAATATGTGCTGTTACAAACCAGCCATGGAACGGAATAAGTGGAATTCTCACCATAAATGCCACAAAGAATCCCAACATTAGGAAGAATTCAGTAAAACTGGAGATAGGTGTTTTAGTCAACAGGTAATAATCAAATGTCCATTTATTAGTTAAGCGCCAGTTGATAAGTACCAAAGAGATAATTGAAATCAACATTAACAGGCTGCTGACTTGAGTAAAGATTAAGAATTTTGTCGCACCATTAAATCGTAACTGAGCACTGGAATCCCGACGCCCCCAAAGAGCGATCAGA
Source organism: Zophobihabitans entericus (assembly GCF_011745665.1). GTDB lineage: Bacteria > Pseudomonadota > Gammaproteobacteria > Enterobacterales > Orbaceae > Zophobihabitans > Zophobihabitans entericus. The sequence goes on from NZ_CP050253.1 coordinate 191,826, forward strand.
AAATAAAGCGGAATAGCCACCATCTCCCAAAAGAGGAAGAACAGGAACATATCCATCGCCATGAATAAGCCAATAACACCAGCTGCCATCCATAAAATACAGAAATAATAAAGCCCGATATTGGTGTGCTTCTCTTTTCTTGAATAGACAATAGTCAGTATGGTTAAAATCACCGTCAGAGTAATAAAGACTAGCGAGAAACCATCCAGTAACAGGTGGAATCGGATATTTAAGAAAGCAATCCAGGCTGTATCTTGTATCATCAACCAGGATTGTCCGGTTTTGATCACTGAGAGATTATCAACCCACAACATTGCTACCAGCGCTAAAACCACCAGCATAGTCAGCAGGGCTATCAGTGATGCGCAATGGTATATCAGATGAGTTTTCAATCTCGCCATAACAGGAAGAGTACTGACTTCTATTGAAACGAGTTTTTCAGACAATGCGGTGCGTGCTTTTAGTGTTGCAATAACACTAAACCAGCCAATAAAACCACCTATAATCGGTACAAAAATTAATAATGATAACACGATCAAAAAAATCCTTATCTTCTGTCAAAAAACACACTTAATAGAACTATAAAAATACCAGTAATAATAAAATCAATACGCCGCCACCAACAATCGAGGCCAGATACCAACGCAGATGACCATTCTCGAGCGGTACAATCACCCCGTTAATACGGTCTATTCCCCAGGTAATTGAGGTATTCCAGTTAGCCAGCGGATCTTTATGAATACGTTTAGTAATATATAAATAAGGCACCACAAAAATCGCGTGATATAACCACTCAATACGCCAGCCATGATACCAAAATTGCGTCAGTGTCTTACCTATCGGACTATTAGAAATCTCATGTATTTCTGCATGTTTACCCGCATACAACATATAGGTAATCAAAATACCCAGCGTCGTCACTGCGGCAAGTAAAATCTGAAAGCCAAATTTACCATCTTCCGGAACTTCTGTAATCGGTAAGACACCTTGTATAGGTAGAGGTAAGTACACTAAGAAACCGGTAGAAAGGAGCACCAAAATAAATAATGGGATAGTTTTTAGTCTGGTCGCAGGAACTAGCGTCTCAACTTTGGATTTATTATGAAACACTAAAAAGACCAGTCTAAACACAAATAAAGCTGACAGTAATACGCCAACTAGCCCTAGTGTACCAAAGCCCAAGCGCCCTTCACTAATCGTTTGCCAGATGATATCACCTTTAGTAAAGAAGCTGGCCGTTAACCACGGAACTGCACTTAATGACGCCCCGGCTACAATAAAGCAGAAATAGATAAATGGTAAACGTCTGGCCAGACCACCCATTTTGGTAATATCTCGCTCTCCACCACAAGCTCTGATGACAGAAGCAGACGCTAAAAAGAGTAAGGTACTGAAGGCCGCGTAATTAATTAAGTAAATGAGTGCTAACTGCCATGCCTGAACTGAAATCGCCATAAAGACATAACTAATCTGACTGAGGCTGGCATAGATAACAATACGTTTGATATCCTGTTGTACCAGTGCACAGCAACTGGCAAAGAGCATCGTCAGACAGGATAGAACCCCGATAATTAAAAAGAGGTCTGTCGACATCATAAACAAGCTATTTAAACGTAAAATTAAGTAAATGCCTACTAACATTGTCGATGCACAATGAATAAGAGTTAATGCCGGCATTGGGGCAGCGGTCGTATCTGTTAACCAGGTTTGTAGTGGCATTTGTACCGATTTACCAATAGCACCTAAAAATAGCAGGAATGTGATCCAGAAAATAATTTCAGAATCGATCGCCAGTTTATCTTTAGCGACAATAAGCAAATCCCGAATATTTAATGTCTGCAGCTCACTATAAACCAGAAATAGTCCTATCAGTAGGAAGATATCACTAATATGCATCACAATAAATGTTCTGGCTGCAGCATAACTATTTTTTAATTGTTTATGATAGAAACCCACCAGCAGGTAGGAACATAAGGTAATACCCTCCCAGCCAAGTAACATCACAAATAAGTTATCTGCCAGTAACACTATCACCATACAGGCGATCAATAAGTTACCATAAGCAAAGAAGGTATAAGCCTCTTGCTTACTGATATAGTTCACCGCATAAAGGTGTACTAAGAAACCAATCAGAATAACAACCAACAGAAAGACCAGAGAAAGTCCGTCTAATAACAGGGAAATCGAAATAACAAAGCTATCTACTGAGATCCAGCTCCATAAATAACGAGTATAAATCAAACTTGAATCTGGCTGATTATTAGCATAAAAATCGATCATCACAAAAATAGACAGAAGCAGCACTAGCCCGACAGCACTAACGCCAATAACAGCTACGCTTTCTGCACGCCAGCGTCGACCACTACACGCCAGAATCAAAAAAGAGATTAAGGGGATTAAGATTGTAAAATAGAGTAGATTCATCCTTTCATCTCACTTAATGCATCAATATTGAGTGTTTTACGTCGATGATATAACTGTAATAACAAAGCAAGACCAACACAAGCTTCCGCTAAAGCAGCACTCACCGCAAGAATTGACATAATCTGCCCATCATGTTGTTGCCAATAAATACCAGCTGAAACTAAAGCTAAAATAGCTCCATTCATCATTACCATCAGGCTAAATAGCATAAATAATAAATTTCTACGGATCATGACACCAAATAAACCAATCACAAATAATCCTGTTGATAGCATGATACTGTGCATGAGAGGAATCATAGTTTCTCCCCCAGTTGTTCATCTGTCATATCTTTATCTTCTTCATTTTTTTCTATCATTTCATCGTGTGCAGCATAAACTTCACGCGCAAAATGGTAAGCGATCACGAGCGCACCTAACAAAAGTAGTACCGCAAGTTCAATAACCAGAATATAAGGAGCCATCAGCATTTCGCCCAGTGACTCTTCTCCTGCAACAGGTACTGCATTAATTTGACCATAATCGGTATGAACAATGCTATACAGTAAAATAACTAACAGTACAAAAGCTAACATTAAAGGACCTAACCAGACTTTAGGTGTTAAACTCTTTTTTTCCTGTTCGATGGCATCTTTAGTAATATTGAGTAATGAAATGGCGGAAATAAATAAAATGGCAACAGCACCAATAAAGACAATAACCTGTAAAGCAGCAGTAAAATAAGCACCTAAGGTAAATAACACCACTGATGTTGCCAGTAATGAAACAACCAAATAGAGCAATGCGCTAAAAGGTATTGAGCTACTGATGACTTTAAAACTAGTCAGTATAGCGATGATTGCAGCGATGTAAAAAACTGATAGCATGGATTAATCCGAACCATTTTAATTTCCTATGACGTCTATTTTTATGCTTATTCGTTGAAATGTCTAGCTTATTGCGAAGATAATTATCATTCTTAACAAAAAAATATAATAAAAATAACTAACAGAAAGACTTGTATAAAATATTATAATTTAACCTTATGTGTGCTATATAGTAGAGTATTATACTTTCATCGTTACAAAACCAATCATTCGAGGCAATAATGGATAAACAATATTTATCTATGCGAAGTAATGTCAATATGCTGGGAACATTACTCGGAGACGCAATTACACGCGCAACAGGTAAAGAGACCCTAAACTTGGTCGAAAAAATTCGTCAGCTATCCAAAGTCTCACAGCAAGAAGGTGATGAAAAAGCACATGATGAGCTTCTTGAAACCATCAAAAATTTAACTGATGATGAGCTGTTACCGGTTTCTCGTGCTTTCAACCAATTTTTAAACTTAGCGAATACTGCTGCCGAATATTACGGTATTTCACCTCATGGTGAAGCAGCCAATAGCCCAAAACAACTTGCATCACTATTTACTTCATTAAGTGAGTTGAAGTTCTCTAAAGAGAATATTACTCAAGCAATTGAAAATCTTTCTATTGAGTTAGTACTTACTGCGCATCCGACAGAAATTAATCGTCGTACCCTAATTAATACCCATACATCAATTAATAATTGTCTGGCTCAACTCGATCACAATGATCTGGCTGATTATGAAAGAGATCGTATTATGCGTCGTTTACGTCAGTTGGTTTGTCAGGCCTGGTATACTGACGAAATCCGTAAGCATCGTCCGACACCACTGGATGAGGCGAAATGGGGCTTCTCTGTTATTGAAGACAGTCTGTGGGAAGGTGTGCCTCTGTTCTTAAGAGAATTCAACGATCAGTTAGTCCATGCTTTTGACCAACAACTCCCTGTTGAGCTGGTACCAGTAAAATTTACTTCCTGGATGGGTGGTGACCGTGATGGTAACCCAAATGTTACCGCCAGAATTACAGCCAGAGTGATGCTGCAAGCACGCTTAAAAGCAGTAGAATTATTTTTAGGTGATATTCATACCTTAGTGCGTGAGCTTTCCATGAGTGAGTGCTCACAAGATGTTTTAGATCTCCTTAGCAATCCTGAAGTATCAGAGCCTTATCGTGCAGTGATGAAACAACTCAGAGCCCGGTTAGTAACCACTCACGATTATCTGATTGCACTGATTAACGGTGAGTCTGTTGTTCAGCCAAAAGATATTCTTATTCATAATGATCAACTCTGGTCGCCACTTTATACTTGCTACCAGTCGCTGATTGATTGCGGTATGTCGACAATTGCCCATGGTCCACTACTTGATACATTACGCCGTATTCGTTGTTTTGGTCTACAGCTCTTACGTTTAGATGTACGTCAGGATAGCTCATTCCATACCGAAGCGTTAGATGCACTAACTAAAGAGCTTGGCCTTGGTAGTTATCAATCATGGTCAGAAAAAGAACGCCAGGCATTTTTAATTCAGGAACTACAATCAAAACGTCCGTTGTTACCACATGACTGGCAGCCGGAAGAGAGTGTTAAAGAGGTCTTTGATACCTGCCGAGTTATTGCGCTATCAGAAGCTGATTCAATTGCCGCTTATGTGATCTCAATGGCAAAATCGCCATCAGATGTGCTGGCTGTTTATCTGCTACTAAAATCTGTTGGTTGCACTAAACATATCCCGGTAGTTCCACTATTTGAAACACTCGAAGACCTGAATAATGCTAATGACATTATGAAGCAGCTACTTGATATCCCATGGTACCGTGAAAAAATTAACGGTAAACAAATGGTGATGATAGGTTACTCTGATTCTGCCAAAGATGCCGGAACCTTTGCTGCTTCATGGGCACAGTACCGTTCTCAGGAAGAACTGGTTAAAACATTTGAAGAAGAGAAGATCGATCTGACACTGTTCCACGGACGTGGTGGTACAATTGGTCGAGGTGGTGCACCTGCTCATGCTGCGTTACTTTCTCAGCCACCAGGATCATTAAAAGGTGGTTTGCGTGTCACAGAACAAGGTGAGATGATCCGCTTCAAACTGGGTCTGCCTGAAGTTGCTCTGAGTAGCTTAATGCTATACGCATCCGCTATTTTACAAGCTAATTTATTACCGCCACCGGAGCCAAAACAGAGCTGGCGGGATATCATGGACAAGATGTCTGATTCATCTTGTGCTTGCTACCGACACTTTATTCGGGAAGAACCTCAATTCGTACCTTATTTTAGAGCAGTGACACCAGAAGCAGAACTTGGTCGTTTACCTCTGGGTTCAAGACCACAAAAACGTCGTACTGGTGGCGGCGTTGAAAGTTTACGTGCTATTCCATGGATCTTCGCCTGGACACAAAACCGTCTGATGCTGCCATCATGGCTTGGGGCTGGTACTGCTCTGCAACAAGCTTTTGATGAGGGTTCTGCACCGCTATTAAAAGAGATGTACCATGACTGGCCATTCTTTACCACACGTATGGGTATGCTGGAAATGGTTTATGCTAAAGCAGATCCAAAAATCAATGCTTACTATGAGCAGCGTCTGGTAGATAAATCATTATGGCCACTGGGTGATCAGTTACGTGAACAACTGGAAAAAGATATTCAGGTCGTGCTCAGAATTACTGATGATGACAGTTTAATGGCAGACCTGCCATGGATCGCAGAGTCTGTTGCATTACGTAATACTTATATTGAGCCTCTTAACTTATTACAAGTTGAGCTGCTTGAGCGTTCACGCAATGCGAAAGAGCCTAATCCAATTGTGGAACAAGCATTGATGATTACCATCTCAGGTATTGCTGCAGGTATGCGTAACTCAGGTTAATCTAAAACTAGTTAACAAAAAAGCCCTTAACCGGGCTTTTTTTATTTACTATGATTCTGATAAGAAAAGAGTTCTTGGTTACTCTTCACTCTCGGTATCTTCTTTAAGTAGCTCAATCAGATACTCTTTTGCATCCGTATCACCCTGATCGGCAGCCTTAGTAAACCAGTAAATAGCACGACCTTTATTTTTACCAACACCTTCACCGCTCAGATATTTAACCGCCAGATTGTACTGTGCATCAACACTACCTTGCTCTGCGGCTTCCATATACCATTTAGCTGCGGTTTCATGACTCTTAGGCACACCACCACCTACATCGTACATCACGCCAATATTGTATTGAGCATCAACGTTACCTGCTTCAGCGGCTTTAGTAAACCAGTACGCCGCTTTAGAATTATCTAAGCGGGTACCAATTCCCATTGCATACATGATACCCAGATTATACATAGATTGGACGTAGCCACGCTCTGCAGATTCAGTGTAAAAATAGATAGCAGCAATGGTGTCTTCGGTAATACCATCACCTTTTTCAGACATTGTCCCTAAATAGTACTGTGCCTCAGCATTACCTTCACTTGCCGCTTTACTAAACCAGTCAGCTGCTGTTGCTTTATTTTGACGCACACCATCACCAAAGTAGTACATCAGACCAAGATTTAACAGTGCATCAATATCACCTTGAGCGCCGGCTAACTGGAATAATTCCATCGCTTTAAAGGTATCTTTTGGTGTACCTTCACCATTTTTATACATTAGACCTAAATTAAACTGTGCCATGGCCAGCTTCTGGTCAGCAGCTGATTTATATAAATTAAATGCCTGTATTAAATCGCGACTCACACCTAAACCATTTTGATACATATAAGCCAGGTTATTCTGCGCAATTGCTGAATTTTGTTCTGCCGCTTTACGGTACCAAAAAACAGCACGCACATCGCTGACTTCAACACCAATTCCTTGCTTATACATATTGGCTAAAGAATATTGCGCCTCAATATCCCCTTTTTCAGCAGCACTTCTAAGCATAGGGATGAGTACTGATGGATCTTCAATAACCAGTTCAGTCGTTGCCTGATCTTTACTTGGAATAACTGAATCGAGCCCAATCCGACCAGTATTGGCAGTAAGTGTAAAAGATAATATGGCTCCACCAACCAAAATTGCTGGCTTTAACCATAAAGATTGCAGGTGAATCATTCAACCTTCCCCAAGAATCAGTCCTAATTATCATTACATCAATGTACTAGATTATACACAATAATTTATAAATAACACACGTTGTACCATGGATATTCACTATTACTGAGATAATTTATATTGTTATTTATTTTAGGCGGGTAGAGAAAAAGGCTTTATTTTATTGAATCTACAAAATATAGATCACTAAAAGAAAAAAGCCAGCCTAAATTAGGCTGGCGAAAACATTGGAAGCAATGTTGAGCAATGTCATACTTTTCAGGATCCTGAAGAATACTGGAAAGTTTTTAAATGATAATCATTATCATTTAAAATGGCAAGTGTTATTTTATCTTTATTTAATCTTTTCGATAAATAAATTCAACACCCTCTTCATCTTCCTCATCCCAGTCGTCAAAATCATCTTCTCCGAGCATGGCTTCTTCCATTGCTTGTTTGTGGTAATCATCCCACATAAACTCTGCTTTTTCAGCCGGTTGTTCTGTTTGTTCTAACTCGCGCGGGTGCTCATTAATAAACGTCATCAGATCCCAGCAAAGGGCTTTAACGCCTTCCCGATTTACGGCTGAAATCAGGTAGTGCTTATCTTGCCAACCAAGTGCATCCACCACAGCTTGTGCACGTTTAGCAGACTCTTCTTCACCTAAAATATCCACTTTATTAAATACTAACCAACGAGGTTTTTGAGCCAACTTTTCACTATATTGCTCGAGTTCCTGAATGATCACTTTAGCATTTTCAATTGGATCAGATTCATCAATCGGCGCAATATCAATTAAATGAACTAGTACACGGCAGCGTTCTAAGTGGCGCAGGAATCTGATACCAAGCCCTGCACCTTCTGATGCGCCTTCGATCAACCCTGGAATATCCGCAATCACAAAACTTTGCTCGTTATCCATCCGCACCACACCAAGACTTGGTACTAAAGTGGTAAATGGATAATCCGCTACTTTTGGTTTTGCTGCAGAAACTGCACGAATAAAGGTTGATTTACCCGCATTAGGCAATCCAAGCATCCCTACATCAGCAAGTAAAAGTAACTCTAGTAATACGTCACGTTTTTCACCCGGCGTACCATCAGTTTTTTGACGCGGAGCACGATTAACTGAAGATTTAAAACGCACATTACCTAAGCCATGGAAGCCACCTTTAGCAACCATAATACGTTGTTGGTTCTGGGTAAGATCACCGATAATCTCACCAGTGAATTTATCAGTAATTCGGGTACCAACCGGCACTTTAACCGTAATATCATCACCGCGTCGGCCAGTACATTCAGAACCACGACCATTTTCACCACGACCAGCACGGTACATTTTTTCAAAACGGAAGTCGATCAGTGTATTAAGGTTTTCATCAGCGATGAAATAAACATCACCACCGTCACCACCGTCACCACCGTCAGGCCCACCTTTTGGAATATATTTTTCACGACGGAAGCCAACACAGCCATTTCCGCCATCACCCGCTTCAACTCGAATCGAAGCTTCATCTACAAATTTCATGCTTATCTCCATCTCTCTGGTTGATAAGTATACCTGTCATCAGGCTTTTACTACAGTAATAGACCTATCCTGATAATGATATCTCATTACACAGTTTAGCCAATTGTCTGCCAAGATCAATCTTACTACAAACAAAAAGCCCCACAACAAATTGCGGGGCTTATCATTAATTCGATTCGAAATTAGTTAGCTACTACGCTAATATAACGACGGTTTTTAGGACCTTTAACTTCGAATTTAACCTGACCATCAACTAGTGCAAATAGAGTATGGTCACGACCACAACCTACGTTATCACCTGCGTGGAATTGAGTTCCACGTTGACGAACTAAGATATTACCAGCAAGAATTTCTTGACCACCATAACGTTTAACACCTAAACGTTTACTTTGGGAATCACGACCATTACGTGATGAACCACCAGCCTTCTTATGAGCCATTGTTCGTTACTCCTATTAAGCGATTGCAGTGATCTTCACATCAGTGAACCACTGACGGTGACCTTGTTGTTTACGATAGTGCTTACGGCGACGGAATTTAACGATCTTAATTTTGTCACCACGACCATGTTCAACAATCTCTGCTTTAATTGTTGCGCCATCAACAAACGGAGCACCAACTTGGATGTTCTCACCATTTGCTACCATTAAAACTTTGTCGAATACGATCTCTGAACCTGTTTCGACTTCTAATTTTTCCAAGCGAACGACTTGTCCTTCGCTAACTCGGTGTTGTTTACCACCACTTTGGAAAACTGCGTACATACCTGACTCCGCAATATATAAGCAGACTATTTTTCACTTTTTGTCTGCATGGATTAATCATATAGGGCGTGAATTTTACGAAAAATTAAATAGACTTGCAAGCAATGTTTACGAAAAGATCAGAAAATAAATAAAAAGATCACTTATTAAGATATTTTTTTGATTCTCAGTTATATTTATCTGGCAAAGACGCATGTCTCCCATTTATGCCATTTTTTTGATCATAATTAAAATAATGCCTAAAAATAAATATTATTAGCGGACACGCGTCCTATCTTTAATAGTTATTATTTCCTATTCTATGCTTACATCATAGGTAGGTCATAATTATTTTTATTAATAATAAAAGAGATTCCAAACCTTAACTTGGGAATATCATTATGATAAAGAAAGAAAATAATCATTGGCTGCTTATTCTGGACAAACTGGAAAGTGAGTCTGAGCTTTTCGAACTGGTAAAACGTTGCCCTTTAGAAGTGATGCAACACTGGAAAGTAAATTATTTCAGTAAAGGTACCGTGATTTTTGAACAGAATAAAATCTATGATGAATTTAACATTGTTATTGACGGTAAAATAAATGTGTATGTGCAATCTGCTGATGACAGAAAGTATCTGCAAGCACAATACCAAACTGGCGATATTATTGGTGAATTAGAGATTTTTGAGCGTAAACCTTATGTTAGTACAGTCGAAGCAGCTGATGATTTGACTTTATTAAACATATCACGGGAACATTTCCTGCGTTGGATTGAGCTTGATAGTCACTTTAATCGACAACTTCTTTTAAAGTTTAGCCAACAATATTACCAGCTCGCTAAAAAAGCAGCCGAAGACAGTTTATATAGCTTACAACAAAGAGTATGCCAATACTTACTACAAGAAATGAAGCTTTCTAAACAGTCAACAATCTTTGTTAATAAGAAAAATCTCAGCGATCAATATGCTGTGACAATACGCAGCATCAACCGTGTCTTACAACAATTAAAAGAATCAGGGGCAATTGGGATCAACGGGGATAAAGTAACTATTATTAATCAACACAGACTAGAAGAATAAGAAAACTCACAATAAGAAGAAGAAAGTCTATGTTGATTAAATTACTTCTTGGTAATACATCATAGGAAACAATTATGAACAACGTACAACCTCACATCTTATTAAGTGATACGATGACTGCGGCAAAATATGTACTTTTGCCTGGTGATCATAAGCGTCTGGATAGTGTTGTGCCTTATTTAGAAAATGTTGAGCATCTTACTTTTAATCGTGAATTTCGCTCTTTACGCGGTTGGTATCACGGTATTGAAGTTCTGGTTGTATCAACCGGAATCGGTGGTCCTTCAACAGCAATAGCCTTACATGAGTTATACAATATTGGCGTCAGAAATGCGATTCGTATCGGTAGCTGCGGTGCATTACAACCCTCTTTACAACTGGGCGACTTAGTTTTAGCATGTGGAGCTGTGCGCGATGAGGGAACATCAAAGACCTACATGGATATCCAATATCCTGCCGTTCCTTGTCCTGAACTACTCCATCATCTAAGAAGCAATAGTAAAAAGAATAATTTTTCTTCTGTTACTGGCATTGTTCGTAGCCACGATAGTTTTTATACCACTAAAGAAGATAAAATTTGTGATTATTGGTCTGCTCATGGGGTACTGGCTGCAGATATGGAAACCGCGCCACTATTTGTCATTGGGCAAATGCTTGGCATGCGCACTGCTTCCATTTTAAATGTTGTGGTACGTTATCAGGAAAAAGTTGAAGAAGGTATTAGTAACTACGTCGATCAACAAAATAGCTGCCTGCAAGGCGAAAAAAATGAAATTATATTGGCATTAGACTCTATTTTGTCTGATTCAAAATCAACCACCAAATAAACTCTCTTTTAAGAGGAATATGAAATGATAGATTTACTAAGTACAAGCAATATTTTAGTCCATATACCGGTTGGTTCTGGTGGCTATGACCTGTCTTATATCGAAGCCATTGGTACTATCTGTGGGTTATTATGTATTTATTTAGCAAGTATCGAAAAAACCATTAACTATTTATTTGGTTTACTTAACGTTAGTTTATTCGCCATTATTTTCTTCCAAATCAATTTATACGCTAGCTTAATGCTACAAGTTTTCTTCTTTATTGCTAATATCTATGGCTGGTATGCATGGACCCGAGTGAAAGAAGGTACCCAAGAAGTTGAACTAAAAACTCGCTGGATGTCAGCTCCTAAACTAATTACTACCATCATTATCTGTGCAGTATTCATTGGTCTGTTAACTGTTTACATCGATCCGGTATTTAAAGTATTAACCGATATCGTCGTAAATGGCTTAAATGCGGTTGGCTTTAACATCACTATGCCTGAACTTGAGCCTGATGCTTATCCATTCTGGGACTCAACAATGATGGTTCTTTCTATTGTGGCACAAATTCTGATGACACGTAAATATGTTGAGAACTGGATCATTTGGGTTATCATTAATCTGATCTCAATTGTTATCTTCTCTCTACAAGGTGTTTACGCGATGGCAATTGAATATGCAATCCTGACATTCATCGCTCTAAATGGTGTTAAGATGTGGCAAAAATCAGCTAAAGAAAATGGCTCTAAACCACTTTCTTCAATAAATAGCTAAGAATTAATTAAGTATGAGTCAAACCGGCAGATCACCTGCCGGTCTTCTATATATAAACATAGATATATTTATTAACAAACAGAGGGCTTTTATTATGGCAATTCGTTGGCGTAAACCTTGTTTAGGTTTAATCTCGACGCTTGTGATGTTAGTCTCAATGGGTACCCAGGCGTGGGAAAAAGACAAACTTTATCAAATCACTATTTTGCATACCAATGATCATCACGGTCATTTCTGGCAAAGCGAGATCGGTGAATATGGCTTAGCAGCACAAAAAACCGTGATCGATAATATCCGTGAAGAAGTCAAAGCAAACGATGGCATCTTATTTGTGCTCTCTGGTGGTGATATTAATACAGGTGTGCCTGAGTCAGATATTCAGGACGCTGAGCCTGATTTTATGGGTATGAATCTGATAGGTTATGACGCGATGGCTGTTGGTAACCACGAATTTGATAACGATATTTCAGTGATTCGTCAGCAACAAAAATGGGCGATCTTCCCGTTTTTATCAGCCAATATTTATGAAAAAAGTACCGGTATTCGGGTTTTTGAACCTTATGCACTATTTAACCAACAAGATATTAAATTCGCGATTATCGGTTTAACCACTGAAGATACACCAGTTATCAGTGATATTAAATATACACAAGATTTCGACTTCCGTTTACCTGCGCCTGAAGCAAAAAATGTGATTGAAGACTTACGTCAGACTCAAGCGCCAGATATCACTATTGCGGTTACCCATATGGGACATTACGATAATGGTGAACACGGTTCGAATGCACCAGGTGACGTAGAACTGGCTCGTACATTACCAGCAGGTTATCTTAATATGATCATCGGTGGGCATTCACAAGATCCGGTCTGTATGGTTGCTGAAAACGTGAAAGATGCCAACTATGTTCCGGGTACTGAGTGTAAACCTGACCAACAAAATGGAACATGGATTATGCAAGCTCATGAATGGGGTAAATACGTTGGCCGTGCTGACTTTACTTTCATCAATGGCGAGCTAACACTTAACAGCTATAAACTAGTTCCAATCAATCTGATGAAAGAAGTTCAGGATGAAAATGGTGTAGGTAAACTACAATACTATACTGAACAAATTTCACAAAATCAGGATATGCTTGAACTCCTGACTCCATATCAGGAAAAAGGAAAAGAGAAGTTACTTATCGTTGTAGGTAGTATTGACGGACGCTTTGAAGGTGAGCGCAGTAAAGTTCGTTCTGAACAAACTAACTTAGGTGAACTAATTCTTGCTTCTCATATCGAAAGAACTAATGCTGATGTTGGTATTGTGACCGGTGGTATGATTCGTGATTCATTAATCGAAGGTAACATTACTTATCGTGATATTTTACGTGTTCAACCATTTGCTAATACTGTCGTTTATGCCGATATGAAAGGTAGTGAACTATTTGATTATTTAACCGTTGCTGCAAACAAATCAAAAGGTTCTGGTGCCTATGCCCAGTTTGCTAATGTCAGTTTAGTCGCTGACGGACAAAATATTAGTGATGTTAAAATCAAAGGTGAGCCACTTGATCTAAATAAAACTTACCGCTTAGTAACACAAAACTTTATCGGTTTAGGCGGTGATGGTTATCCAGCGATCAATACTCTTTCAACTTATGTTGACACCGGCTTTATGGAAGCAGATGTCATCAAACAATACTTTGAAAAACATTCGCCAATTAAAGTAAGTGATTTTGAGCCAAAAGGTGAAATCATCTATACCGAATAACAATAATAAAAATGAACCATCATATTGAGGGCCAGTAATCTGGCCTTTTTTATTTCTACCTGACCTAAATTCCGTTAAAATAACTGCTGATAATTGTTGTTACTGGAAAGTATGCATGAACAAAAAAGCCGCTTCTTCTGTTTCTATCGTCAATCGGCTCACCTTATTAGTGTTGCTGCTGGGCGCTATCGCCTTGGCTGCGCTATTTATTTCTGCTCGTATCGCTAACGAGACTAAAGGCAGTGCATACATGATCAATCAGCTGGGCTTGCTCAGAATGAAAAGTTATCAATTGCTCTCTCTGGTACCTTTAAAGCCTGATGATTATCACTATATTTCACTTTTTACCGATATTCCGCTTGAGACAGAATATCAAGAGTTACTCAGTCGTTATGAACTAATGGACGACTTTAATCAATTACAATCAGAGTGGCGTAATCAACTGGCTACTAAGATTCAAAACGCGACCAGTATCACAGAAGTCAGGAGTGAAATCGTCAGCTTCGTCGCACAAGTTGATCGTCTGGTACATGCTATTGACCAAAAAACCGAACAGCAGATCGAAACCATCCGACAGGTACAAATTGGTTTCATTATTTTTATCGTGTTATTTTTAATCGCGCTGCTTTACTATTTAAGACAGCACCTGCTTAGCCCATTAAAACATTTGATGTATCTGGCTGAGTCGATCACAAAGCACGATTTTAAGTCTCGTTTTCAAATTACTCATAAAAGACAAGATGAGTTTGATTCACTGGGACAAGCCTTCAACCGTATGTCAGACGAAATTGAGTCACAATACTCTCTTTTAGAACAACGAGTTAATGAGAAAACCAATGAACTACAAACTAAAAATGATATTGTAACGTTCTTATATCGTTCTATTCAGCAGCTACATACTCAACAGCCTATCTGTGAACGTTTTTTAGTAATTCTGCAAAACCTGGAACAACTGACACCACTAAGCCGTTTTCAGATTCGTTTTTACGAATCTAATGATCCTGAGGAATATCACTTAATCCGCTATGACCAGGATAAGAAAGAATCTTACTGTCAAAATCAACATTGTTCTGCATGCTTAATTCACTCTAAACCCTTGCCTGAGAGAGTAATAAAACGCAGCTGGTATCTACAGGATAATGACGAAAAATATGGCTTAGTCACAGCTCTACAACCAGAAGAAATGTCATTAAGTGAAGAACAAGAGCAGCTAATAACCACTGTTATCGAACAGATGACAATGACTCTCATGCTTGAACGTCAAACTGAATACCAAACACAGTTGCTACTGATGAAAGAACGCTCGGCTATCGCCAGAGAGCTACATGACTCCATTGCTCAGTCCCTTTCCTGTTTAAAAATAAATATTAGCTGCCTGCAAATGCAAAAAAGTGTTACTGATGAAGAAAGTGAACGTTTATTACAAACCATGCGTAAAGAGATCAATGTCGCTTATTCTCAATTGAGAGAATTAATCACAACCTTCAGGTTAAAAGTAAATCGCACAGGCTTTTTGGCCAGTTTACAGGACATTATTCATGAGTTTAATCAAAAGCTGGGTTTTCAAATTAATCTGGATTATCAATTACCGTTACAAATTATTGATAGTCAGCATGCAATTCACTTACTACAGATTATCCGTGAAGCACTGAATAATATTTATAAACATGCCAAGGCCACTACAGTTAATATTAAATTTACAGTGCAAGATAACCACATTATGGCACTGACCATTCAGGATAACGGTACAGGGTTACCACAAAATTGGAAAAAAGATGATCACTATGGTTTAATCATCATGAAGGATAGAACCGAACTGCTACAGGGTTTCTTTAATATTGATAGCGCACCAAATAAAGGTACAACTATTACTATTACCTTTAAAGAGCACCCTGAGCCAACCCTGATCCCGGTCAATCTTATTTAGGACATAACATGGAACAATTAGAAACCACTATTTTGCTTATCGACGACCACCCAATGCTACGTAATGGTGTTAAGCAGCTGATTAGTTCAGCCAGTCAGTTTCATGTGATTGGTGAGGCAGGGACAGGGCAAGAAGGCATTATTCAGGCAGAACAATTAGAACCGGATATCATTCTGCTGGACATTAATTTGCATGATATCAGTGGACTGGATGTTATTCTGGCATTAAGAGAAAAAAATATCACCAGCCGCATTATTATGTTTACGGTGTCTGATGATAAGCAGGATATTATTACCGCACTTAAAAACGGCGCTGATGGCTACTTATTAAAAGATATGGAGCCGGAAGACTTCTTACTTTCACTACAAAAAGTCGCTGACGGAAAAGTGATGATGAATGAAACTATCTCACAAATCATCTTTAATCATATTCGTAATAAAGAAGACCAGGAAGACGCTCACGATCTAAACCTGTTAACACCAAGAGAGCAGGAAATTTTTGATTTACTGACACAAGGCCTCTCCAATAAACTCATTGGTCGTCAGTTAAATATTATGGATAGTACTGTCAAAGTACATGTGAAAAGTTTATTGAAAAAATTAAACTTTAAATCACGTATGGAAATTACGGTCTGGTACTTACAAAATAAGAACTAACCTATTCTAATTTGCTTTAGGAGAGGGTTCCGCCTAAAGCAAATTAAAACAAGTTATTTATCTTCAAAAACGACTATGAAAACCAGTTCAGTTTCTCTCTTAAACTTACAACAGAACCAATAATCATCAAACTTGGACTATTTGCCTGTTTTGCCAGTATCGATAGCTCACTAAGTATCCCGGAAACCACTTTCTGATTAACCGAGGTGCCTTGCTCAACTATCGCGACGGGTACATCAGCAGGCATACCGCGTTTGATTAATTCTTGCTGAATAGTGCCCGCCTGAGAAAGTCCCATATAAAATACCAGCGTTTGCCTTTCACCGGCCAGACTGTCCCAATCCAGTTCTGTGCCATCTTTCACATGACCGGTCACCAATCTGACACTGTGGGCATAATCACGATGTGTCAACGGAATACCGCTATAAGCAGAACAGCCTGATGCAGCAGTAATTCCGGGTACCACCGAGAAAGGAATATCGGCATTATAGAGCGTTTCCAGTTCTTCACCGCCACGGCCAAAAATAAACGGATCACCACCTTTTAAACGTACCACGCGTTTACCTTTTTTAGCCTGTTCCAGCAAAATCTGATTAATCTGTTCCTGCGGAACACAGTGATAACCGGCACGTTTACCGACAAAAATACGTTCAGCATCCCGTCTGACCAGATTCATAATATCGTCAGAAACTAAGCGATCATAAACCACAATATCTGCCTGCTGAATCTGTTGCAGCCCCTTCAATGTTAAAAGACCCGCATCTCCTGGACCTGCACCGACTAAAACCACTTCGCCACGAGCATCTAAAGGTTGTTCAAACAGGTTTTCAGTCAGTTGTTCCACCTGATCAGCATCTTTATTTGCCAACGCCTGCGCTAATCTGTCCTGAATAAAAAGCTTTTCCCAAAAACGTCTGCGCTCAGTCACAGTCGAATAAAACTGCTTAACTTTTTGTCGTAGATGCCCGGCATATTCGGCTAACTTACCCAAATGCTGGGGTAACGTTGCTTCCAGTTTCTCGCGTAGTAATCTGGCAAGAACCGGTGAACGACCACCAGAGGACACAGCAACAATAAGTGGTGAACGATCAATAATTGACGGCATGATAAAACTGGCTTTCTCCGGCGCATCAACCACGTTACAAAATATGCGTCTTTGCTCTGCTGCCAGACTAACCTGCTTATTGACTTCATCATCGTCTGTGGCTGCTATCACCAGCCACTGCTCATCAAGCAATTCAGGAGAAAAGCTCCCCTGAACCAGTGATAATTGTTTTAGATCGCCCCAGCACTGAAACTGTTCATGAAAATCCAGCGCATTAACAGTGATTTTAGCACCTGCTTCCATCAGTAAACGGGCTTTACGTACCGCTATTTCACCACCACCAACGAGCAGGCATGAGCGGTTTTGTAATTGACAGAAAATCGGTAAGTAATCCATCAGCTACCTCCAATTTTCAGTTACTTAGTCGAGGCAGGGAAAATACGTTCAGCTTTTGGCGTTGCATACCAATAACCCAGTCCCATAAATACTGCTCCGGATACTAAGTTACCAATAGAAACCCAAAGTAAATTATGGCCAATACCTGCTAAAGTATAGCTTTCACTATGATTACCAAACCAAGATAAAGCAAATAGTGTCATGTTTGCCACGGAGTGCTCATAACCACTGGCAATAAAGGCAAGCAGACACCACCAGATAGCGATGAACTTAGCTGCACCTTCAACACGCACTGCCATCCAGATAGCCAGGCAAACTAGCCAGTTACATAAAATACCTTTAAAAAATAGCATCATTGCTGGTTGAGTTGTTTTTGCCAGCGCTGCACTATGTACCAGACTGGTATCAAACGATAACAGGCTACTACCACCCCAATAATATAAAGCAGCAACAAAAATCGAACCAAGTAAATTACCCAGCCATGTTTGAGGCAGTACACACCACATTTGTGCATGAGTAATCGTTTTAGTTTTAATCCCGAAGGTTAAAAACATGGTATGGCCAGTAAAAAGCTCTGAACCGGCAATAATTACTAAAGTTAATGCAATACCAAAGGTTGCCCCCATAACCAGCGGACGAACAGAGGGATCAAGTAAGTTACCTAAAGTAAAAATTAAAATAATCCCCAGCCCGACATAAGCACCAGCCATAGCGGAACTTATCCAAAAACCAAACGGATTTTCTTTTGATAAACGAACGATACGTGCAGCGTTAGCTCCACATTTTTGAATTGTGTCTGTAAACATAATATCTCTTCCTTAAAAATGAAATTAATTGGACTTAATCTGGACCGAACCATTCTCAACACGTACTTCATAAGAAGTCACAGAATGGCTTTGATCTTCAAGACAATATCCATCTTTAAGTCGGAACCGCTGTTTTTTCAGCGGACTGGCAACCCATAGTTCATTTTGATGCTCAGCAATCAGTCCTCGGGAAAGGACGCTTGCCTGAGCAAAAGGATCAATATTACTTATTGCATATAGTTGATCATCGCTACGCGGGCGGAAGATCGCAATATGTTTATCATCAACTAATGCACAAACCCCGGTTTGTGGCACAATGTCGTCAAGTTGACATACAGTTACCCATTGAGTCATGACGGTATCTCCTACGAATTAGAATGAGCGATAGTTCTTCTTTCTGACGGCGTAGCCGGTCGGTGCTGATCCCGTTCAGGTACAACCTGTACATTCTCATCACGTAAAGAACTATTGATAAAGTGAGCAAATCGGCGCTGAGCTTCAGTGTTTTCAACTGTCTCTTTCCATTCACAAATGACTAACTTGCGAGCACGCTCCATCTCTTTTTCTAACTCGGCATTAATACCTAATTTATCGTCAACAATCACGCTACGTAGATAATCAATACCACCATCCATACTCTCAAGCCACAGCGAAGTACGCTGCAATTTATCACCGGTACGGATATAAAACATCATAAAGCGATCAAGATAACGAACCAGAGTATCATGATCCAGATCACTGGCTAACAAATCAGCATGACGTGGTGTCATACCACCATTACCGCAAACATAAAGGTTCCAGCCTTTATCAGTTGCAATAATACCGACATCTTTACCTTGTGCTTCTGCACATTCACGGGTACAACCTGATACACCAAACTTCATTTTATGCGGAGTACGAATACCCTTATAACGATGCTCAAACTCCACACCAAGTCCGACACTATCACCAACACCATAACGGCACCATGTGCTACCCACACACGTTTTAGCCATGCGTAGTGCTTTGGCATATGCCTGACCGGTTTCAAAGCCTGCCTCAATCAGCGCCTTCCATATTGCCGGTAAATCATCTTTTTGTGCACCAAACATCGCCAGGCGCTGAGAGCCGGTGATTTTGGTATATAAATTATATTGTCTGGCAATTTTACCAACGGCGATTAAGCCTTCTGGTGTGATTTCCCCACCTGGGGAACGTGGAATGACAGAATAAGTACCATCTTTTTGGATATTGCCAAGGAAAGCATCATTAGTATCCTGCAGTGAGACAACGGCTGGTTTTAATACATATTCACCCCAGCAGGAAGCTAAGATTGAACCCACCGCTGGTTTACAGATTTCACACCCGTAACCGCTACCGTGCTTTGCCAGTACTTCACCAAAGTTTTTCAGTCCTTCCACACGGATTAAATGGAATAACTCCTGACGAGAAAACTTAAAGTGTTCACAAAGATTGTTATTAACTGCAATACCCTGTTTTGCCAGTTCAGCATTCAGAACCTGTGTAATTAAAGGCACACAACCGCCACAACCAGTACCGGCTTTAGTCACAGCTTTAATCGCAGCTACTGTATGGTTACCTTCATTAACCGCCTGAATAATATGACCTTTAGTCACATCAAAACAGGAACAGATTTGTGCTGAATCAGGTAGTGCTTCAACCCCCATAGTTGGCTTAGCACCAGCATGAGCAGGCAGGATCAAAGTATCCGGATGTTTAGGCAGATCCATATTATTTAACATCAGCTGTAATAAATTGCCATAATCAGACGTATCACCAACTAAAACGGCACCAAGTAGTTTTTGATTATCTGCGCTGACGATTAAACGTTTGTAGATTGAGTGATTTTCATCTAAATACACATAACTACGCGAACCAGCAGTACGACCTTTAGCATCACCAATGCTACCAACATCAACACCAAGTAGTTTTAATTTAGCGCTCATATCTGCACCAAGGAAGGCATTCTCTTCACCAAGAAGATGAGATACCACAACCTGAGCCATTTTATAGCCCGGTGCCACTAAACCGAACACGCGTCCGCCCCAACAGGCACACTCACCAATTGCGTAAATATCCTGATCAGAAGTCTGACAGATGTCATTAATCACAATCCCGCCGCGTGGACCGATTTCCAGTTCACACTCTTTTGCCAGTTTGTCCTGCGGACGAATACCGGTTGAGAACACGATAAAATCGATATCAAGTGAAGACCCATCAGCAAACTGCATGGTTTTGCCTTGCTTATGATGAATAATCTCCTGAGTATTTTTACTGGTATGAACAGTTACACCCATCTCTTCGATTTTGCGACGTAGCTGTTCACCGCCCATGGCATCAAGTTGCTCAGCCATCAGAACTGGCGCAAACTCAACAACATGAGCTTCCATACCTAAGTTTTTCACTGCGCCCGCAGCTTCAAGACCCAGTAGTCCACCACCGACTACAGCACCTTTTTTACTACGTTTAGCGCAAGCTTCAATCGCATCTAAATCTTCAATGGTACGATAAACAAAACAATCAGGACCATCAGAACCTTTAATTGGCGGAGTCCATGGATAGGAACCTGTTGCCATGACTAGTTTGTCATAAGCAACAATACGACCTGTTTGTGAATGAACCTCTTTACGAGCGCGATTAACCAAAATCGCTTCTTCACCGATTAAAATATTCACGCCATGTTTTGCGTAAAAGCCTTCTTTAACTAGTGTGAGTTCTTCAATGGTGTGATCAGAAAAGTAAGATGAAAGATGAACGCGATCGTATGCTACACGAGGTTCCTGACAGAAAATGGTAATTTCGAATTGATCAGACGATGCTTTGCCGAGAAGTTCCTCTACAAAACGGTGTCCAACCATCCCGTTACCAATGACAACGAGTCTGGTTTTACCCATACATTACTCCCAATTTATAATTTAAATATCAAAACTAAATCTATCAATTAAGAGTTATTCTATTAGAACCCTTGGAAAATATAACTTCCTCTAAGGTATTACCACCAAAGTGGTAGATATTAAACTGTATTGCTATGTTGATGAATTACAAATAGTATTTCTGGTAAATCATAAAAAGTAAAGGAATAAAATATGAACAAATCCAATAAGGAGATCGTCAGTTTGTGATTCAGCTCTCAGATAATTAGAATTTGGCACAATTATTTCTAGTCAGACTCCTCTTTTTATTGTGCAAATTCCCCATGTTTTTTATACACAATACCGATAACCTCTACCAATAAATTTTTATCTCGCTTCAAATTTTCTAATCTACACCAGCTCGTTTGTAATGATTGTTCGACCCGATTTGTTGATTATCAGAACAAAACTGTTGTACCTCACCCTGATAATCATTAAGTAAATTAATACGTTAAATATTAACTAGTTATTTTATCAGGAGTTGCTCATGACAAAGAAGAAAGTGGTTGTTATCTCAGAATTCCATCCCGCAGGTATTAAGCTCTTACAAGCCAGAGAAGATATCGATCTGGTGATCGTTAAAGATCCGACGCCCGAAAATATATCAAAGGCTGTCGTAAATGCTGATGTGATCACCATCAGGACTCAAAAAATAACCCGAGAACAACTTGCTTTAGCACCAAATCTAAAGCTGATTTCCCGCTATGGAGTAGGCACAGATAATATCGATATGGCGTATTGTAATGAGAAGAAGATTCCGGTCGCGATTACTGTTGGTGGAAACGATAAATCAGTTGCCGAGCACGCTTTTACCTTAATAATGAGTCTGGCAAAAGATATGAAAATGAGTGACAAAGCGATTCAGGATAGCAACTGGAAATATCGTGACACACGTAGTATTCATGATTTATATGATAAAAATGTATTAATTCTTGGTTTTGGCCGTATTGGTCAGCGTGTTGCACGTTTTTGTCAGGCCTTTAGTATGAATGTCACCGCCTATGATCCTTACCTGCCAAAATCACCAGTAGAAAATGTGAAGCTGGTGAAAGACTTTCATTCAGAGCTTGCTCACGCTGATTTTGTCACTTTACATTTACCACTGACTAAAGAGACCAACGGTTTATTTGGTAAGAGAGAACTTTCTATGATGAAAGATGGATCATTCTTTATTAATACTGCGCGCGGAGAACTGGTACATGAAGATGACCTGCTTGAGGCTTTAAACAGTAAAAAGCTCAAGGGTGTGGGGCTGGATGTTTTCTCTCATGAACCACCAGATCCTAGCCACCCATTGTTTAAACATGATCGCTCGTTCTTTACCCCACACGCAGGCGGCATGTCTGAGGAATGCACCTCCAATCTGGCTGTTATGACAGTACAACGTATTTTTGAATGTTTTGAGGGTAAGCTGGATCTTTCTTATGTGTTTAATCGCAAAGAGATAGGATCATAAAAACTCTAAATAAATCAATGGGTTAAAAAATAATTAAATTTATAGCCCTTTGATTTAAATGAAGAAAATAGTTTTAGTTGTAAACTATGACTGATAAGGACAGTGGCTTGGGATGAATTCTGGTTGCGCGACACTGTCGCGCTTTTACGTTCTTAGAACAGTGGGATATTAGTAGGGGTTTGTTTGTATTGCGCGACGTCGTCGCGCTCTAGAGATCTTAGAGTGGTGCCGGAATTAACCTGCGTGTGAGCTTACCGGTACTATTCCGATGCGCTGAACATGCAAGCCATGTAACGCTTACTCCATAGCACCGATAAGCTCAGGCTACATCCAATAGGATTCACTGATAAAAGATAAAAGATAAAAGATAAAAGATAAAAGATAAAAGTTTGGTCTAAATTTTATTGATAGTTTTAAGATTAAAATTAGTTAAAAGATTTCTTTTTAGTTCTGATGTTATTTTGAAGATTAAGGTTTTAAGGTGTTTGATATGCCCTTATTCCATCCAGAATGCCGTGATTGATGGAGAGCGTACCTTATAGGTCTTAGTGAGCCGGACGAACGGGCGCCTATAGGGTGCGCTAGGCCATCAAGTCCCATTGAACCAGCAACCACTCCAAAAATATTGCGTACGGGCGGCGCAGTCCGCCCCAATCCCAATCCCAATGCTAATAACAAACAACGACACAAAAACACACCAAGCGGGGTGCACCAGGTCATCAAGTCCCACTGAACCAGCAACCACTCCAAAAACATTGCGTACGGGCGGCGCAGTCCGCCCCAATCCCAATGCTAATAACAAACAACGACACAAGAAATACACGCTCAGTGGGGCATGTTCCCCACGCCATCACCCTGCTAATAGCAGCACTAATACTTTAAATAAAAAAGCACCAACATTAGTTGATGCTTTTACAATCTACAAAAATAATTTATATATTATTTCGCTACAGGTCTCATCGCCGGGAATAGAATCACGTCACGAATTGTATGACTGTTAGTAAATAGCATTACTGTGCGATCAATTCCGATTCCCAGACCTGCTGTTGGCGGTAAGCCATGTTCAAGTGCGACAACATAATCTTCATCGTAGAACATCGCTTCATCATCACCACTATCTTTTTGACGTACCTGATCAGCAAAACGTTCAGCCTGATCTTCAGCATCATTTAATTCCGAGAAACCATTACCGATTTCACGACCACCAATAAAGAACTCAAAACGGTCGGTCACAAATGGATTTTCATCATTACGACGCGCCAGCGGAGAAACCTCTGCCGGGTATTCAGTAATAAAGGTTGGTTGAATTAAGTTAGCTTCTGCCACTTCTTCAAAAATCTCAGTCACAACCCGACCCAGTCCCCAGCCTTTTTCAATTTCAATCCCAACTGATTTTGCAATCGCGCTCGCTTTATCAAAATCATCTAAATCAGCAACATTCGTTTCCGGGCGATAATGACAGATGGCCTCTTTCATGGTCATTTTGATAAATGGTTTGCCAAAGTCAAATGAATGCTCACCATACTGAACCACAGGAGAACCTGTTATAGATACCGCTAAACGGCGGAATAACGCTTCAGTTAAATTGATAAGATCACGATAATCTGCGTACGCCATATACATTTCCATCATAGTAAATTCCGGATTATGACGCGGTGAAACACCTTCATTACGGAAGTTACGATTGATTTCAAATACCCGCTCAAAACCACCAACCACAAGGCGTTTTAAGTAAAGCTCTGGTGCAATACGTAAATACATATCCAGATCCAGCGCATTATGGTGAGTTACAAATGGTTTAGCTGAAGCACCGCCAGGAATTACCTGCATCATTGGTGTCTCAACTTCCATAAAGTGCTGTTCAGTCATGAAATTACGGATTTCAGATACGATTTTAGAACGCGCAGCAAAGGTTTTACGTGATTCTTCATTGGTAATCAGGTCAAGGTAACGTTGACGGTAACGTGTTTCCTGATCTGCCAGACCATGGAATTTATCAGGTAATGGACGTAGTGCCTTGGTTAATAAGCGGATCTCTTCACAATGAATAGAAAGCTCACCTGTTTTAGTTTTAAACAAATAACCTTTAGCTGCTAAGATGTCACCCAGATCCCACTTTTTAAAGTGTTCATTATATAAACCTTCCGGCAAATCATCACGCGTGACATATAACTGAATTTGACCACCAACGTCTTGCAGAGAAACGAAAGAGGCTTTACCCATAATACGGCGCATCATCATACGACCAGCAACTGCAACACGAACCTTCAGACTTTCAAGTTCTTCGTTACTCTTATCACCATACTGCTTATGTAAATCAGCTGAAATCGCATCACGACGAAAATCGTTCGGGAATGCAATCCCCTGTTCACGGATAGCGGCTAGTTTTTCACGACGCGCTTGTAGTTCATTGTTTAGTTCGGTTTGATCTAGTTGTTGTTCTGTTGACATGTTAATTATCCTATAGCCCTGCTTTTAAGCTTTCTTCAATAAATTGGTCTAAGTCACCGTCAAGTACGGCTTGAGTATTGCGTGTTTCAACGCCTGTGCGTAAATCTTTAATCCGGGAGTCATCCAGTACATAAGAGCGAATCTGACTTCCCCAACCAATATCGGACTTATTATCCTCCATTTGTTGCTTGTCTGCATTCTTCTTCTGCATTTCCAGCTCATATAATTTCGCTTTCATCTGCTTCATGGCCTGATCTTTATTCTTATGCTGGGAACGATCGTTCTGACATTGGGTCACTGTTCCGGTTGGAATATGGGTAATACGTACCGCAGATTCTGTTTTATTAACGTGCTGACCACCCGCACCAGACGCACGGTAAACATCAATACGTAAATCAGCCGGATTGATTTCAATATCAATATCATCATCCACTTCTGGATAGATAAACACGGCACTAAATGAGGTATGACGACGATTACCTGAATCAAACGGGCTTTTACGTACCAATCGGTGCACACCAGTCTCAGTACGCAACCAACCAAAAGCATATTCACCCATCACTTTAATAGTCGCTGATTTAATACCAGCTACGTCACCATCCGACACTTCAATCACTTCTGTGGTAAAGCCTTTTGCTTCTGCCCAGCGCAGATACATACGCAACAGCATTTCAGCCCAGTCCTGAGCCTCTGTACCCCCAGACCCCGCCTGAATATCCAGGTAACAATCAGCACTATCATATTCACCAGAGAACATACGTCGAAACTCAAGCTGAGCAAGTTTTTCCTCAAGCTCCGCAACTTCCACATTGACTTCGTCAAATGTGTCCTGATCTTCAGCTTCAACAGCCAGTTCAAGTAGTCCTTCCACGTCATCAAGACCCTGAGTTAAAGAGTCTATCGTTTTGATCACTTCTTCCAGCGCCACGCGCTCTTTACCCAATGCCTGAGCTTTTTCCGGATTAGACCAGACATCGGCCTGTTCTAATTCACCGTTGACCTCTTCCAGACGCTCTTTTTTTAATTCGTAGTCAAAGATACCCCCGAATCACGGCGGTTCTCTCTGAAAGTTCTAGTATTTTATTTTTAACAGGATTAATTTCAAACATATCTTTATGAATAAAAAGTAGTATAATTAAAAGATTAGCTGACGACACCAAAACGCCAGTTTATCGAATTTAGCAGATAGAATATAGCGTGTCTCAAAAATAATCAAATGACTAATGGGATTTACTCTATGCGGTACGCGAAATTTAAGCAGATTTTTATCATCCTTCTCGTCGCATGGCTAATCTCATTGCTTATTCAATCTATTGCTCGCTTCTACTTTGTTAACGCCTATATCACCACTGAATTTTTCCCGCTTTCCTGTCCACATCAACTCCCTATGCTATTTTTGACAGGTTTAAAAATCGATGTGAAAATTTCTTCCCTTATTTACAGCGTGATATTGTTACTCTTACTATTACCGTTGCTCTTTTCACCAGTCAGCATTTTTAATCGCCTGTTAAAATATATCCCTATTTTACTGACACTCATTACACTGACCTTTCTATTGCTAGCTGTAATTAATATTTATAATTATACTTCATATGATAACTATATTGATGTGTTGTTATTTGGTTTATTTGGCAATACTTCCGCTATTTTGATGTCTTTTGGACAAAACTATCCTATCTTACAAGGGCTAGTCATATTTACGGTGCTTGCTTTTGGGTTACGCTTTTTTTATGCCCGCTTACAGCACTATATCACCAGGCTTACCAGACGTATGTCTTCTGCCGTTTTATTTTCAATTATCTTTATCACCTGTTTTGGTATCGCGATTTGTGTCGTTACTCCAAATAATGGTTTCCCACTCAATAAAACAGATTCTCACGTGTCCCGTTATGCGGTACTAAATATGTTTATTCCAAATGGTCAAGTTACCCTTGGCAATACTTGTAAAGATAATAAGCTAAAAACTGAATTTAAAGATATTGATGAAGAAACCGGGGCTCAATTACTCACCAACTTTTATGGTGAGGAGAAACCCGCTTCTTTAGAAATATTTCAGGATATTACTCCAGCGAACGAGTTTGTCGCTCAAAAACCACCACATATTGTCTTTTCTATTATGGAAAGTATGAGTTCTCATCTGCTTGAGCTTAGCCGTATTAATAATGATCTGTTAGGCGATTTACGCATGCACTTTCAGCAGGACTGGCGTTTTACTCGTTTTGTCTCTGAAGGTGACGGCACTATCGATTCTTTATCCCGCCTGCTCGTACGTAGCCCAATCAGTAAAATCAGTGAATCGTATCCTCCAGATATCACTTTTGAGAGCAATATGCTCAAACCATTTTTAGATCAGGGATATAAAATTGTCTTTATTACTTCTGGCAGTGGAACATGGCGTAATATAGGGAATTTTCTGCGTTATTTAGGTGTATCAGAAATTATCGAACAGGGTGATTTACACCAGAAATATCCGGAGAGCGAAATCACAACAACCGGTATACCTGATGAATATATGTTCCGCTACGCACAAGAACGTTTATCTCTGGCGGAGCAACAAGGCGAACATGTGATGATTATGATGCTCTCTTCAACAAATCATCCACCATTTAGAATTCCTCCTGGCTATCCTTATTTTAATTATCAATTAACGTCAGGTGAGCTGGAAAGATTATCGGCTCTTGGCTCACAACAAACAGTAAGTAATATTTTAAATGTGTTTCGTTATAGCAATCATAAACTGGGGCAATTTATTAGCTGGGTTAAGCAGCAGCCTTTGGGTGATAAAACCATTATTGCGGTAACAGGCGATCATAATATGCGCAGTATTAGTTATTCAAACCCTCGAGAAAAAGTGCTGGGTCACGCAGTACCATTTTATCTGTATGTACCAACCTACTACCAGATAAATACCATATTTGATCCAACCAGAGTGGGGAGCCATAAAGACATATTCCCGACACTCTATCATTTGGCGTTATCAGAAACACCTTACTACAAAATGGGATGTAATCTGGTTGGAAAAGAGTTAGATCCACTGTGGTGTAACTCAGGTTATAACCCAAATGTCGCGATAAATCAGTCCGGGGCATTCTTTTTAAAAGAAAACGAATTTAGACCATGGAATAGTAGTGGAACCTTGCAACTAGGGCAGATAACAGCCGTGGCAGGAGAAAACCATATTTTCTTACATCGCTGGCAGGATTTTACTAAAATCCAGCAATGGCAAATATTACAACAGATAAAAAATCCCTAGATATAAAAAATGGCGCTATCAGCGCCATTCTTCATTTACTATCTTACTTATTATTTTTGAGATTCAAAACGTTGTGCAACATAATCCCAGTTCACAATGTTCCAGAATGCACCAATATAATCAGCACGACGATTTTGATATTTTAAGTAATAAGCATGTTCCCACACATCTAGTGTTAATAGAGGGTAACCAGAAACACCAGCAAATTTATCACCCATGATTGGTGTATCTTGATTTGGTGTAGAAACAACAGAAAGTTTACCATTTTTAACAACTAACCAAGCCCAACCAGAACCAAAACGAGTTAACGCTGCTTTAGTGAACTCTTCTTTAAATTTATCAACAGAACCAAAATCTCTGATAATTGCATCTTTAAGCGCACCTTTTAATTCTGTACCTACTTTTAATAAATTCCAGAACAGAGTATGGTTTGCATGACCACCAACGTTATTCTTAATACCAGCTAATTTATCAGCAGGTACTTTATCCAGATTAACAAGCAGTTCTAGCTCAGACATTTTTTGTAATTCAGCTGGTAAAGTTTCCAGTAATCCGTTAGCGTTATTTACATAAGTCAGATGATGTTTATCATGATGTAAATGCATTGTTTCTGAATCGATATATGGTTCTAATGCTTCATATGCATATGGTAGTGGCGGAAGAGTGTAAGCCATGACATTACTCCTTTAATTGATTTTGTTTGATATAGGTTATCCAGCTTGAAGTATATGCTTTCATACCAATTCAGCTCAAGCTATCAATCCTATAGCCCCGGTCTATCTTTTTTATGCATTACTACGTTGTTAAATCACACTTATGAGGCACTTTTAAGTACGTTTTAAATACTAAAAGTGCCCTGAAGTCATTATAAAATGATTTCGTAGCAAGGTTTATAAGCCGTTGAGCCGGGTAGTTTCATACGATCTTGTTCAACAAAGCTACGTAATAACTTATCCAGTTGTGCCATTAACGCCGGATCACCATGTAACTTATAAGGGCCATTGGCTTCAATCTCTTTCATACCTGACTCTTTAACATTACCGGCAACAATACCAGAGAAAGCACGACGCAGCGCTGCAGCAAGCGCATCTACTGGTTGATCTTTATGTAAATCCAAAGCTGCCATATTTTCATGAGTCGGTTCAAAAGGGTGTTGCAACGCTTCATCAATTTTAAGCAGCCAGTTAAAGCCATAGGCATCACTGGTCGCTAAACGACTGGCTTTTACCGCACTGACACCTTTAACCATCACACGAGCAACTTCTTCCGGATCATCGATAATAATTTGATAATGTTTTCTGGCTTCTTCACCCAGTGTATTACAGATAAAGCTATCTAAAGCGTCGAAATATTCACGGCTCTCTTTTGGTCCGGTTAACACTAGAGGGAACACTAAATGATGATTTTCCGGATTAAGCAGAATACCCAGTACATACAATAACTCTTCAGCAGTACCCGGACCGCCAGGGAAAATAACTACACCATGTGCCATACGCACAAAGGCTTCCAGACGTTTTTCAATATCAGGCATGATAAGCAGTTCATTCACCAGAGCATTCGGTGGTTCTGCGGCAATGATTGACGGTTCAGTCATACCAATAAAACGACTTTCATGGTAACGCTGCTGCGCATGACCAACGGCAGCACCTTTCATCGGTGCTTCCATCACTCCCGGGCCGCAGCCAGTACAGATATTTAGCTCACGTAGCCCTAACTGTAAACCAACCTGACGGGCATAGTAATACTCAGTCTCATTAATTGAGTGACCACCCCAGCAAACAATCAGATTTGGCTCTTCACCAACGTGTAGTGCATTAGCATTACGTAGAATAGAGAAAACCAGGTTAGTAATGTAAGCAGAATGGTTCGAATTAAAGTTAGTGATGCCGCTAACTGCTGCAATTTGACTATTTACGAATAAAATATCACGCAAAACAGCAAACAAGTTAGCCTGAATAGAGCGAATAATTTTACCATCAACAAAAGCGGTTTCTGGTGGATTGATCAACTCTAGCTTAACGCCGCGTTCACGACTAAGTACGTTAATATCAAATGTTTTAAATTTTTCAAGAATGGCTTTACTGTCATCTGTTTGACTACCGGCATTAAGGGTAGCTAAAGAACAGTTACGAAATAGCTGATAAAGTTCACTATTGGCGGAACCTTTTAACATCGTTACTTCAATTTGAGAAAGTAAATCCATTGATCCTAATGGATTAATTGTTGTAATCAAAATCAACTCCTTTTATAAACAACTAACATTCACAATATCATTGTGTAATTGGTTTAATCTAACACAATTTTTGTGAGATCATCATATTCTCAATAAATAATTTTAGTAGAAAATAGCATAAAGCATTTTATGTCTTCTCCTATGTTTGAAATTGATAAGAAACTCACTAATTTTCGATAAAATCGGATCCTTTCTCTATTCAGTAATTATGATAAAGCGTATAATAGGAAAATTATGCTTATTACCGTCATATTTATAACTTATTAACCAATGACGGTGTTTTTATTACTACTTAAAGGGTGGAATATGTTTGAAGATTTAACCGCCGCTCCCGCAGATCCTATTCTTGGTCTGGCTGATCTATTTAATGCAGATGAGCGCAGCAATAAAATAAATTTGGGTATTGGTGTATATAAAGATGAAACAGCAAAGACACCAATCTTAAGCTGTGTAAAAAAAGCAGAATCATTTTTACTGGAGACAGAACAATCTAAAAATTATTTAGGGATTGATGGTCTGTCACTATTTGCCAGCGCTACGCAAGAATTATTATTTGGCTTAGATAGTTCAATTATCACTGAACAACGCGCTAAAACAGCACAAGCCCCAGGTGGAACGGGCGCACTGCGCATTGCCGCAGACTTTTTAGCTCGCAGAACTAAAGTAAGACGTATCTGGGTCAGTAACCCGACGTGGCCAAACCATAAAAGTGTCTTTCAGGCTGCAGGTTTAGAAGTACGTGAATATAGCTATTACAATGCTCAAAATCATAATTTAGATTTTGATGCCATGATCAGTAGCTTAAGTCAGGTTTCAGCTGGTGAAGCTGTTGTGCTACACGGTTGTTGTCATAACCCAACAGGTATTGACCCAACACCTGAACAGTGGAAGATCATCTCTGATCTGTCACTAAAAAATGGCTGGTTACCAATATTTGACCTTGCATACCAAGGGTTTGGTAATGGTCTTGAAGAAGACGTGCAAGGGCTACGTACTTTTGCGGAATCTCATCCGGAGTTATTAATTGCCAGTTCTTATTCAAAGAACTTTGGCTTATATAATGAACGTGTAGGTGCATTTACACTTCTGGCTGCAAACCATGATATTGCTGAACGTGCAGCAAGTCAGGTGAAAGCAATTATTCGGGCAAACTACTCAAGCCCACCGGCACATGGTGCCATGATCGTTTCTCATATCTTAAACGATCTCGATTTACGTGAAGAGTGGATTGATGAATTAACCCATATGCGTCAACGTATTCACAGAATGCGTCAGCTATTTGTTAAGACATTACAAGAAAAAGGGGCACAACAGGATTTTAGCTTTATAACACAACAAAATGGTATGTTCTCTTTCAGTGGGCTCACTGAAGCGCAGGTACTGGCATTACGTAATGACTTTGGTATTTATATCGTGAATTCAGGGCGTATTAACGTTGCCGGCATCACGCTGGATAACATGTCTGTTCTGTGTGAATCTATCATAAAAGTTCTATAATCCTTCCCTATAGAGACCTCATCAAAACGATGTGGTCTCATATCACTCTTATTTGTTACATGATATTTTGTAGCTATATTATATAGCTACAAAATAAGACTGTTATTTATCTCTATTTAAGGACAGCCTGTTTAGGTATTACCATGAAAAACTCGAATTCAGTGACAGAACAATCACTATTTTCACTTAGTTGGCCAATATTCATAGATATTTTTCTACATCTGGCCACATTATTTATTAACACCTATATGATCAGCCATGTGTCATTACTGATGGTTTCAGCCACGACAGTAGGTAACCAATTTTTTGATATTTTTATTCCGATTTTTAACTTCATTGGGATCGGTTGTAGTGTGGTTATCGCTCAGTACTTAGGGGCAGGTAATCGGGAACAAGCCAGAAAAGCGATTCATATCTCTATCGCCTTCAACTTTATTCTAAGTCTTTTCTGTTATCTGTTTATTTCACTCTGTGGCTATCAGGTACTGATCTGGATGAACACTCCAGCTAATCTGTTACAGATGAGTTATGACTATTTCCATATTCTGGGTATCTGTTTAATTTTTGAGGCAATCGTCATTATTATTGCTTCTTGTATCCGGGTGTACGGAAAATCCAAAGCAGTTATGTACGTATCACTGATAATGAACGTGGTAACTGTGTTTGGTAATATCTTAGTTCTTTATGGATTCTTTGGTATCCCACAAATGGGGCTAGTGGGGGTTGCGTGGTCAACAGTCATTGGACGAATTATTGGTATTATCTTACTCTTCTGCTTACTGGTATATGGGCTACGCATTAAACTGGAAATTTCACTCTTTTTCCACTGGAGTAAAGATCTTCTTAAGAAAATCTTTAAAATTGGCTTACCTTCAGCGGGTGAGAACCTGTCATGGTCAGGGCAATGTCTGGTAATGACGGCATTTATCGGTCTAATGGGAGAAATTCCATTGGCTGCTCAGGCAATTTATTTTCAGATCGCTTATTTCATGATGTTATTCTCAATCGCTATCGGAATTGGTAATGAGATCATTGTAGGTCACATGGTTGGCGCTAAACGTTTTGATGATGCTTATCACCGTACATTCAAAAGTTTGAGATTTGGTTTTATCATTACCGCCTTTGTGGTGCTTGGCTTCTTCCTGATTCGAGTTCCATTACTAACAGCATTTACTGATAATACCGAAGTACTGGAAATCTTATTACCGATCTTCATATTAGCCATTTTCCTTGAGCCAGGACGCACACTCAATATCACCATGGTCAATGCCTTACGTGCAACCGGTGATGCACGTTTCCCATTCATTACCGCTTTAGTATTCATGTGGGGCTTAGCAATTCCTGTCGGCTACATCCTCGGTGTTAAAATGGGTATGGGACTGCTTGGTATCTGGATTGGCTTCGCCTGTGACGAATGGGTGCGTGGTCTGGTCAACACATGGCGCTGGAAAAGCCGCCGCTGGCAAGCAAAAAGACTCGATATCTAATCTAAAATTGCGCGACATTGTCGCGCATTTTCTTAATCCCCACATTATCTCTTCCTTTAAAAACACAGCACTTCACATAACATAAAAACTTTGAATAAATCAATATGTTAAAATCACACTTTCTATCCCAATGTTAAGCCAGACAAGAGCTTATCAGTGCTGTGGAGTAAGCGTTTAATGCTTGCATTTCGAGCGCACCGGAACAGTGCTGATAAGCTCAACCAAGCTAATATCTGCACTGTTCTATTTCCTTAAAGGCGCGACTCCGTCGCGCAACTCTAAACTACCATAATGTTAAGTCAGATAAGAGCTTGCCAGTGCTGTGGAGTAAGCGTTTAATGCTTGCATTTCGAGCGCACCGGAACAGTGCTGATAAGCTCAACCAAGCTAATATCTGCACTGTTCTATTTCCTTAAAGGCGCGACTCCGTCGCACAACTCTCCCCAATTTAATAATTCTTTAATTTTCTTGTTGTACTCTACTTAAGTTATACTTATACCAACTAAAAACTAACAAGAGAGCAAATATGCGTATATTACTCATTGAAGACGATACCCTTATTGGTGATGGCATTTGTGCGGGTTTGAAGAAACTTGGCTTCACGCTCGACTGGTTCACAGATGGCCAACAAGGTGAAAACGCACTCACAATGGCAGAATATGATGCTGTTATTCTCGATCTCTCTTTACCTAAAAAAGATGGCCTACAAATTCTTAAACAGTGGCGTCAACAGGCTCTATCCACACCAGTGATTATTCTAACAGCCAGAGACGCCATTGAACAACGTGTCACCGGCTTACAATCTGGTGCTGATGATTATCTTTGTAAACCTTTTGCCCTGACAGAACTGGCAGCACGCCTGCAAGCTCTGATTCGTCGTAGTCATCAACAAGTCACGCCAGAACTCACTCATCTGGATATTACCTTTAACCCAGAAACCCAGCAGGTCAAACAGAATGGAAATCTGGTGATCCTAACCTCTAAAGAGACCCGATTACTGGAACTATTTATGCTAAACGCCAATAAAGTCCTGTCTCGTGAACTTATTCAGGACAAGTTATATAGCTGGTCTGATGACGTTGCCAGTAATACCGTTGATGTCTATATCCATAATTTACGTAAAAAGTTAGGCAATAATGTGATTAAAACAGTGTATGGCTCAGGCTATATATTAGGAAATGAATCGTGAAATCATTAAGTTTACGTGCTCGTTTAATCTTGCTGGTCAGTGCAGCTTTACTGCTGGCATGGTGTATTGCCACGGGTATGACCTACTTTAAAATTCAGGAGTCATTAAGAACAGTTTTCGATAGTCAGCAACTTCTGTTTGCCAAACGTTTATCCGTCCTGAGTAATCACGGCCAGATGATGCGTCACCGCGATAATGAAGGTATGGGCTTACCTAATATAAAAGCCATGGCACTCCGCGATCTGGAATATGACGATGACGCTCTGGCTTTTGCTATCTTTGATCGTCAGGGCAATATGATCCTGCATGATGGTGAAGAAGGGGAAAAATTCCGTTTCCAGCCACAAATCTTTCAGCAACCTGGCAATGTTTTAATCACTGAAACTCACAAATGGCGAATCCTGTGGCTGGTTAGTCGTGATAAACGCTCAGTGATTGCCGTTGGTCAGGAACTTGAATATCAACATGATCTACTGGAAGACTTAGTCTTTGCTCAAATGAAACCATGGCTAATCACCTTTATGGTATTAATCATCGGCCTGATCATAATGATCAGCAGAGAGTTTATCCCACTACGTCAACTGGCACAAAAAATTGCCGGCAGAGCACCGGATGATGCAACACCGATCTCACAAGAACAGGTTCCTAAAGAGATAAAACCCTTTATTACGGCATTAAATACGCTATTTAAACGCACTTCTCAGACTATTTTAAAAGAGCGTCAGTTTACTTCTGATGCTGCACACGAGCTGCGCACACCACTGGCGGCATTAAAAGTCCAGACCGAAGTTGCTCAACTCTCTGATGATGACCCGGAAACCAGAAAACATGCGCTGGATAACTTAGTTATTGGTATTGATAGAACGACTCATTTAGTTGACCAGCTATTAACATTGTCCCGACTTGATACCTTCTCTATTCAGGAAGATCTAAAGCAAGTTCACTGGCATGACGTGATTCAAAGTACATTACATGAGCTACAACCACTTGCGGATAAGAAACATATTGAGATACAATTTTTGGAAAAGAACCAACCCGTTGTATCTGGTAATGTACTACTATTAACAATATTAGTCCGTAATCTGGTAAATAACGCGATTCGTTATATTCCTGAAAATAGCCAAATTACCATTTTGCTGGAAAGTAAAAAACTGACAATTAAAGATAATGGGCCGGGTGTAGATACCGAAGTACTAAGTCGTTTAGGTGAGCGCTTTTATCGTCCACCAGGACAAAAGGTATCTGGAAGTGGCTTAGGATTGTCGATTGTAAAAGAGATTGCTACGTTGCATCATTTTTCTGCCCATTTTGGTAATGGCGAAAATGGAGGCTTTATAAGTGAAATAACCTGGCAATAATTAAATTGCCAGGTTATTTAGTTTTAAATGTCCAGTGTTGATTTATATTTTTCTTAACATAAATAACATCGACATTTAAAGGATGCGCTTTCCATAAAAGAGATTCTTCTCTTATTGCATCAAAATAAACTACCTTGTTTATTGTCCCTGATTTTGAGCACTTCCTGTGCTCAGTAAAACCAGTATCGCCTAACTATCATTACAGAATAATTACAAAATAATGATATACTCTAGACAACTGTCCCTTTTGTTTATTTTATGTGCAATTAAATAAAAAAATCTTCGAACGAAAGTGAAATTTAGCTAATGTACTGATTTTTACAGTAAAAATGAAACGTTCCAATATTTTTAATCAGGTTAAAGCTTTCGAAATATTAAAAACACCAGAAAATAATCGAGAACATTGTCTTACTCAGACAAATATTATATTTCTCAGATTAGGGGAAAAACAGAAAATGAACTGTGCGACGTATCACACTTCAGGAAAGAAATGACAAGCAAACAGATACACCCATAATACTACAGTAAGTACAATAGATAAAAATACAGCCGCCGAACCTAAATCTTTTGCGCGTCCGGAAAGTTCGTGACGCTCTTCCCCAATACGATCAACTACCGCTTCAATCGCACTATTAAGTAGCTCAACAATCATCACAAAACCAATTGAGCCAACAAGCAAAATACGTTCATAAATAGAAAAATCAATTAACATCACAATAACACACGCCACAATCAGAGCAAAAAACTCCTGACGAAATGCCGCCTCATATTTAAATGCAGCTTTAAAACCCAACATTGAATACTTGGTTGCATTAATAACTCGACGAAATCCAGTTGCTTTTGCTGCCATTGAGATATCACTCACTATTTTATAAAAGCTATATTAAAGTGCTAATAATAACATTACCAATTATAAGAAAAAACCTCTAATTATTGATTATTCTTGCGCTTTCGCTCATTTTTTGCAAAATGTTTGCCCGCTGCCGGACTGCCGGTATGTTTTGTCATAGCCGGACGACTATATCTAGCTTGCTGACGTGCCTGTTGCTGCTCTTTAATCGTTGGAGCAGGGACCAGACACTCTTTTTTACTACCAATCAAATGCTTTAAACCCATCTCTGTCAGCGCAGTTCTGATTACCGGCCAGTTTTCAGGATCGTGATATCTAAGTATCGCTTTATGTAAACGACGCTGACGATCCCCTTTAGCTGAAGCAACTTCTTCACTCTGATAATCAACTTTACCCAGTGGATTCTTACCGGAATAGTACATCGTCGTTGAATTAGCCAGTGGCGAAGGATAGAAATTCTGTACCTGATCCAGACGGAATTTATTCTTCTTGAGCCATAAAGCCAGATTGACCATATCCTCATCAGATGTTCCCGGATGAGCAGAAATAAAGTAAGGAATGAGATACTGTTCTTTACCTGCCTGTTTTGAATACTGGTCAAATAACTCTTTAAAGCGGTAATAGCTGCCCATTCCGGGTTTCATCATCTTCGATAATGGGCCCTGTTCGGTATGCTCAGGGGCGATTTTTAAATACCCGCCAACATGATGTGTTGCCAGTTCTTTAATATAACGAGGATCCTGCACCGCTAAGTCATAACGAACACCTGAAGCGATCAGAATTTTTTTAATCCCCTGCAGGCCACGGGCGCGCCGATATAACTCAATAGTCGGTTCATGATTGGTATCCATACGCGGACAAATATCTGGATAGACACAAGATGCCCGACGGCAGGTTTGCTCAGCCTTAGGATCCTGACAGCGCAGCATATACATATTGGCAGTTGGCCCACCTAAGTCAGAAATAATGCCGGTAAAACCAGGGACTGAGTCACGAATCTCTTCAATCTCACGGATGATCGAATCTTCGGAGCGGCTTTGAATAATACGTCCTTCATGCTCAGTAATCGAGCAGAATGAACAACCACCATAACAGCCACGCATAATATTGACTGAGAAACGAATCATCTCATAAGCAGGAATCCGTTTACCATCATAATCAGGGTGAGGTAAACGACGAAATGGTAGCGCAAAAACACTGTCCATCTCTTCTGTTGTCAGAGGAATTGCCGGGGGATTGATCCAAATATAACGGTCACCATGCTTTTGCATTAAAGCACGTGCGCATCCCGGATTGGTCTCATGATGCAAAATACGCGACGCA
The DNA here is from genome assembly GCF_011745665.1 of Zophobihabitans entericus. Lineage (GTDB taxonomy): Bacteria > Pseudomonadota > Gammaproteobacteria > Enterobacterales > Orbaceae > Zophobihabitans > Zophobihabitans entericus. The sequence continues at coordinate 230,687 of NZ_CP050253.1, forward strand.
TGAGCATAAAGAACTTTATCATTTTTTACCTGTTCATAAGAGGGTAATAAAATGTACTGCTTTTCCCACGGTTTTGGCTTAGGCGGCTGCACAGTAATCGTTTTAGCCGGTACACTATATTGTCCTGTCACAGCAGTCACAGGCTCTTTACCTTCCGGTGCACAATCACCATAAGGATTGGGAATAGGATCGATTTTTCCGGGTTTATCAATAATCGTTGAATCAATACCAGACCAACCCGGCATCGCCTGTTTACAGGCAAAAACGGTATTACGAATATCGGTGATTTGAGAAATCGGCTCACCGGCAGCTAAACGGTGAGATAACTCAGCTAAAGGGCGCTCACCATTACCATAAATAAGAATATCTGCTTTAGAATCAACCAGTACCGAACGGCGCACTTTATCTGACCAATAATCGTAATGCGCAATACGGCGTAAGCTAGCCTCAATACCACCAAGCACGACTGGCACATCACTATAGGCTTCTTTACAGCGCTGCGTATAAACCAGTGTTGCTCTGTCCGGACGTTTACCACCTTCATTATCCGGCGTATAAGCATCATCATGGCGTAATCTGCGATCAGCCGTATAACGGTTGATCATAGAATCCATATTACCGGCACTGACACCAAAATAAAGATTAGGCTTACCTAACTTCATAAAATCTGTTTTGCTGGTCCAGTCTGGCTGAGCAATAATCCCAACCCGAAAGCCTTGTGATTCCAAAAATCGGCCTACAATCCCGGTACCAAAACTAGGATGGTCGACATAAGCATCGCCATTAACCAGAATAATGTCACAGCTATCCCAACCAAGTTTGTCCATCTCTGCACGTGACATTGGTAAAAAGGGAGCCGTACCAAAACATTCAGCCCAATACGGAGGATAAGAAAACAGCTCTCGATCGGCCTGAATTAAAGAAGTTACCATAATCTAAAACAACCTAATAAAATAATCGGCCAATTATACTGCATTGGTCAAAAGATGTGTAGTCAACAACAGATAAGTTTGATCTGTTATTAGCAGGGTGTTTAGCGGGGAACACGCCCCGCTAACGTCGTCTTTTGATGATGTGGCAAGTTCCGTGGGATAGTCCACCATACACCAGAGGCGCCCGTTCGTCAGGCTCACTAAGACCTCTGGTATATGGTCTCCATCAAATTCAATATTTTTACTCATCATAAACCTAAATATGTCACAGATGGGTGAGCTGAATGTCACTGATTATGAATTTGTAACCTTAATAAAACCTTAAGTGCGTCTCAGGTATTGGCTTTAAAACCTGACCTAATATAAAAATGATATTTATATTAACGTATTAATTAAATGGCGGTTTTTATTCAGGCAAAAAAATATCCCTATACAGGGATATTTTTAGTCTTTTGATAAATTAACGTACATACCCATAACTCATTAAACGTTCATAACGACGTTCAAGCAGTTCTTCCTGAGTCAGTTCGCTTAACTCTTCCAGATCAGATACTAATTGTTTTTTCAAAGATGCAGCCATCTTCTCAAAATTACGGTGTGCACCACCTAATGGTTCAGGTACAACAGCATCAACTAAACCTAATTTTTTCAAACGATCAGCTGTCATATTCATCGCTTCAGCAGCGACAGGGGCTTTGTCTGCACTTTTCCATAGGATAGAAGCACAGCCTTCTGGTGAAATAACAGAATAAGTACTGTATTGCAGCATATTCACTTTATCACCAACACCAATTGCCAGAGCACCACCAGAACCACCTTCACCAATTACAGTACAGATAGTTGGTACTTTAAGGCGCGACATTTCACGCAGGTTACGTGCGATAGCTTCTGACTGACCACGTTCTTCTGCTCCAATACCCGGATATGCACCCGGCGTATCAATAAAAGTAATAATTGGCATATTAAAACGCTCAGCCATTTGCATTAAACGCAATGCTTTACGATAGCCTTCAGGCGCCGGCATACCAAAATTACGACGGATTTTTTCTTTTGTTTCACGGCCTTTTTGATGACCGATCACCATAACCGGACGACCATCAATACGTGCGATACCGCCAACAATAGCTTTATCATCAGCAAAAGCACGATCACCAGCCAGTTCATCAAAATCAGTAAACACTTCTTTAACATAGTTAAGTGTATAAGGGCGATTTGGATGACGCGCCAGTTGCGCAACCTGCCAGGCAGTTAAATCAGAAAAGATTTTCTTGGTTAATTCTTTGCTTTTTTTATGTAGTTGTTTAATTTCTTCGTCAAGATTAACATCCAACTGCATCCCTTCTGACTCTAAATGACTTAATGAGTCAATTTTTGCTTCCAGCTCTGCAATTGGTTTTTCAAAATCCAAAAAATTATTCATAATCACACTCTTTTTATGTTTGCTGACGAGAGCCAGCTCGCTTTTATAAAATTGGCTAATTTTACTATGTAATCGCCTTAGATCGCTACAAAATTAAACCAGTTTATTCTTTTAAACAATAACTAATTGATTTATATAAACAAATTTTAATCATGGTTATTCACTATTATTCAAACTCAAGTTCAACCTGCTCATTACCCAGTAATGACTTAAGATCGACCAGTAACTTATCATTTGGAGTGACCCGCCACTTGGTACCAAAACGGACTCGCGCTCTGGCATCTGCACGCTGATAATAGAGATTTACCGGCACAGTACCATTTTTATGTGGCTCGAATGTCTGCTGTAGATTCTGCATTAAAGTACGATTAATCTGAGCACTATCAAGAGAAATTGCCAGACCACGCACATATTTTTCCCGCGCTTCACTCAGATCCATCACTTCTCTGGCTGACATTCTAAAACCGCCATTAAAGTCATCGACACTCACCTGACCAGAGACAATTAAGATTTTATCTTCCACCAGCAAATGTTCATATCTTTCCAGAGTTTCACCAAAAAGCATCGCTTCAATACGACCGGAGCGGTCATCCAGCGTGCATAAACCAATACGTTTACCCGTTTTAGTGATACGTACTCTGGCGGTCAAGACCAGTCCGGCAATCGTAGTCGATTTACCCCAATCAGTTGGCACAACCTCACTTAAACGGGAACTACTGGTATAACGTTCAAGCTCTTTCAAATACTGAGTGATGGGATGACCACTTAAATAAAGCCCTAACGTCTCACGTTCACCATCTAAAATAACCTGTTCAGGTAGCGGTGGCACATTGGCGTAAGCATGTTCAACTTGTTCTGGTTGTTCTGCCAGCACTCCAAACATATCGCCTTGCCCAATTTCCATCGCTTTAGCGTGTTGCTCTGCCGCTTGTGTCGCATCATTAATACTGTGTAAAATCGCTGCTCTATGAGGTCCTAAACGGTCAAACGCACCTGCTCGTGTGAGTTTTTCCAGCACCCGCTTACCAATCCTCTTCATGTCTGACCGAGCACAAAGTTCAAAAATATCTTTAAAGTAACCACCCTGATTACGTGCTTCTACAATCGCCTCAATCGGGCCTTCACCCACACCTTTAATCGCACCAATACCGTAAACGATCTCACCACGTTCGTTGACATGGAAATGATACAGACCGCTGTTAATATCTGGTGGATTGACTTTAAGACCCATGCGCCAGCACTCATCGACCAGACTGACGATTTTATCCGTATTATCCATATCAGCGGTCATTACCGCAGCCATAAATTCAGCCGGATAGTGCGCTTTAAGCCAAAGAGTCTGGTAAGAAACCAGCGCATAAGCAGCGGAGTGAGATTTGTTAAAACCATAACCAGCAAATTTTTCTACTAAGTCAAAGATCTTCATAGAAAGTTCGCCGTCAATACCACAGCTCTCTGCACCTTCTTTAAATACTGAGCGCTGTTTTGCCATTTCCTCCGGTTTTTTCTTACCCATTGCCCGGCGTAATAAGTCCGCACCACCCAGCGTATAGCCAGACAGAGTCTGCGCAATCTGCATCACCTGTTCCTGATACAAGATAATACCGTAGGTTGGTTCTAAAATCGGTTTTAAGGACTCATGCTGATATTGATTATCCGGATAAGAAACCGCTTCACGACCGTGTTTACGGTCGATAAAGTTATCTACCATGCCGGATTGTAATGGCCCTGGACGGAACAAGGCTACCAGAGCAATCATATCTTCAAAGCAGTCGGGTTTTAAACGACGAATCAAATCTTTCATACCGCGAGATTCCAGCTGGAATACCGCAGTTGTCTCGGCTTTTAAAAGTACATCAAATGCAACCTGATCATCCAGTGGAATACGAGCAATATCAATAGGCTCTTTGCCTTCTTTCTCTAAGCGCTCGTTAATCATCTTCAGCGCCCAGTCAATAATAGTCAGCGTTCTAAGCCCTAAGAAGTCGAACTTAACCAGACCTGCGTATTCCACGTCATTCTTATCGAACTGTGTCACCGGGTGATGGCCTTCCGGATCACAATAAATTGGTGAGAAGTCAGTGATCTTGGTTGGTGAAATCACCACACCACCGGCGTGTTTACCGGCATTACGCGTCACGCCTTCTAACTGGCGAGCAATATCGATCAGCGCTTTAACTTCTTCATTGCCGTCATATAACGTTTGCAACTGTGGCTCTATTTCGAACGCTTTTTCCAGCGTCATACCCGGATCGGGTGGAATCAATTTTGAAATACGATCTACAAAGCCATAAGGATGACCCAGTACACGGCCTACATCACGGATAACTGCTTTAGCCGCCATAGTACCAAAAGTAATAATTTGTGATACGGCATCTCGACCATACATTTCTGCTACGTGATCAATAACTAAGTCCCGTTTCTCCATACAGAAGTCAACGTCAAAGTCAGGCATAGAAACCCGCTCAGGATTTAAGAATCGTTCGAATAGCAGGTCAAATTCAAGAGGGTCTAAATCAGTAATTTTTAAAGCATAAGCAACCAGAGAACCAGCACCAGAACCACGTCCAGGACCAACAGGCACACCATTATCTTTTGACCACTGAATAAATTCCATTACGATTAAGAAGTAACCTGGGAATCCCATCTGATTGATCACGTCCAGTTCAATCTTCAGACGCTCATCATATTCACCACGCTTTTCAGCCCGCACAGCTGGGTCAGGGAATAAAAATTCCAGACGCTCTTCTAAACCCTCTTCTGATTTATGTACCAGATACTCTTCGGTTGACATATCACCCGACGGAAACTGCGGTAAAAAGTTTTCACCAAGTCGGATTGAAACATTACAACGCTTAGCAATTTCAACGCTATTAACTAATGCTTCCGGAATATCGGCAAACAGCTCACACATTTCCTGTTCACTACGGAAGTATTGCTGTGGGGAGTATTTTTTCGGGCGTTTTGGATCATCTAAAGTATCACCATCATGAATAGCGACCCGAATTTCATGCGCGTCAAAGTCATCTGCACTTAAAAAACAGACATCATTAGTGGCAACAACAGGAAGTTCATACTGTTCAGCTAATTTTACAGCCTGTTCGACATAAAGTTCTTCATTTTCGCGACCTGTTCGAACCAATTCCAGATAGAAACGCTCAGGGAAATGTGTTTGATAAAACTGCAAAGCATTATCAACTAAAGCCTGATTACCACGAATGACACCAAAGCCAACATCACTTTTACGTCCGGCAAGAATAATCAGACCTTCCTGATGCTTAATCAGCCAGTCCCGGTCAACCACCGGACCATCGCCAATATAACCTCGTTGATAGGCCTCAGAGATAAGCAGAGTCAGATTTTTATAACCGGCATTATTCATTGTCAGTACAGTGACACGGTAAACTTCATCACCCAGATCATCACTACGAATATCTAAATCAGCACCGATAATTGGCTTAACACCCTGTCCAAGAGAGGTACTGTAGAGCTTAACCAGTCCACAAAAATTGGTAAAATCTGTGATCGCCAAAGCCGGCATGCGCATTTTTGCCGCTTGCTTCACAAGAGAGCTGGTTTTTGCCATACCATCAATCATAGAGAAGTCACTATGAACATGGAGATGAATAAATTTAGGTTCTGTCATGAAATCTGAATTAATTGAATCGCTGTGTTAATCAAAATTGGGGATGATTATACCAGTTTTAAAGGTGATTGTTTATTAAATCCAAAGACAACAGGTAACAGACTGATCTGTATAAATAAAATAGGGCAAGATGATAAAATGTTTGCCCTACCTATCCGAAAAGTTTTTATACTGATTTATATTTCTTTTCCAGCTCAAGTAACCAGTTTTTACGCCATAAACCGCCACCATATCCGGTTAATTTACCATCAGATCCAATAACGCGATGACAAGGAATAATAATGCTCATTCGGTTCATGCCATTGGCATTAGCAACAGCCCTGACAGCTTTTGGTTTACCAAGCAGATTAGCTTCTTGTTGATAACTCCAAAGCTCACCATAAGGAATTTTACGTAAAACCTGCCAGACTTGTTCCTGAAATTCAGTGCCCGCAGTATCAAGTGATACATCAAAGTCCCGACGTTTACCGATAAAATATTCTGCTAGCTGGGCTTTTAATGTATCAATATGCGCATTTTTACCTTGTACAATCACAGCATTAAAACGTTTTGTTAAAAACTTAAGTTCCGTTTCCAGTGATTTACGATCGGTGAATTCAAGCAGACATATCCCTTTATCAGTTGCGCCAGCAAACATGGTGCCAATAGGTGTCTCCAGACGCATTAAATTAATAATGTTTTGTTCTTTGGCCTTCGAAGGCGAGACACCAAAAATAGCCTTAAAGGAATCATTAAACCCACTTAATGACTCAAAACCATTATCATAAGCACTATCTAAAACTCCGCCACCTTCCTGAATTTTCTTAAATGCTGAATTAATACGATATGTACGTTGGTAAGCCTGAAACGTCATGCCATGATGCTTTATAAACCAGCGTCTGACCGTATGTGGCTCAATGCCTTTTTGTTCTAAATCGGCATCTTTAATTTTACGATCCGGATACTCTTCAATTTCAGCCAGTAGTGACTCGATGTAAGCGGGTGTTTCATCAGGTAAACGCTGTGGTTTACAGATTTTACATGGACGATAACCTTTTAAAATCGCCTCATGAGAATCAGCGAAATACTCTACATTTTCCGATTTTGGTTTACGCGCACTACAAGTAGGACGACAAAAAATGCCTGTTGTCTTAATACCAGCAAAAAATACACCTTCAAATGCAGGATCTTTTTCAACCAATGCTTTATACATAATATCGTCAGTGAGTTTCATATTTTTGTTCCTTGCGTCTACTCTACCGATATAGCATAAAGAAAAATAAACTATCACTACAACCGAAAAATTAACAACTATTTTTAAATTTAAATCCTCATTTACTCCCAAAGACATAACATAAATCGAAATTTCTTCCTGCTTCCCTCTTTTGAGTTCGCTTTTTGCCTGTTAAACTACTGAGTTATTAAATTTATCGCTATTTTTACTCTGAATTTATCCTGAACAGGACTGGAAAAGATTATGCGCACAAGCAAATATTTACTTTCTACTTTAAAAGAAACTCCGGCTGATGCTGAAGTTATCAGTCATCAACTTATGTTAAGAGCGGGCTTAATCCGTAAACTAGCTTCAGGTTTATATACCTGGTTACCTACTGGTGTGCGTGTATTACAAAAAGTAGAACATATTGTTCGTGATGAGATGAATAAAGCAGGCGCGATCGAAGTGCTGATGCCGGTTGTACAACCAGCCGATATCTGGCAGGAGAGCGGTCGCTGGGAACAATATGGCCCGGAATTACTGCGTTTAAAAGATCGTGGTGAGCGTGATTTCGTCCTTGGTCCAACGCATGAAGAGGTTATTACCGATTTACTGCGTAATGAAGTGAGTTCTTATAAACAATTACCAATAAATTTATATCAAGTTCAGACTAAATTCCGTGATGAAGTTCGTCCACGCTTTGGTGTAATGCGCTCACGTGAATTTATTATGAAAGATGCTTACTCATTCCATACTTCGCGTGAATCTCTGCAAGAAACCTATGACGACATGTACCGTGCTTACAGCAACATCTTTACCCGTATTGGTTTAGATTTCCGTGCAGTACAAGCAGATACCGGTTCTATTGGTGGTAGCTACTCCCATGAATTCCAGGTTCTGGCATCAAGCGGTGAAGACGATGTAATCTTCTCAACTGAGTCTGATTATGCGGCAAATATTGAGCTGGCAGAAGCCGTTGCCCCAAATGTGACTCGCCCTGCACCAACAAAAGCGATGGAGTTGGTTGATACACCAAACGCAAAAACCATTGCTGAGCTGGTTGAGCAATTTAATTTACCGATTGAAAAAACAGTTAAAACACTGATGGTTAAAGCCACTAAAGAGAGCGGCCATAAACTGGTTGCTCTACTTGTCCGTGGTGATCATAATCTGAATGAAGTGAAAGCAGAAAAAATTGATATCGTGGCATCACCACTTGAATTTGCGACAGAAGCAGAAATCCGTGCAATTGTTGGCGCTGGTCCTGGTTCTTTAGGTCCAATTAATCTGCCAATGCCAATTGTGATCGACCGCTCTGTAGCTGTGATGAGTGATTTTGGCGCCGGCGCTAATATTGATGATAAACACTATTTCAATATTAACTGGGAACGTGATGTTGCCCTGCCACGTGTTGCTGATATTCGTAACGTGGTTGAAGGTGATGCAAGCCCGGATGGTAAAGGCGTGCTACAAATCAAACGTGGTATTGAAGTAGGGCATATCTTCCAGCTAGGAACTAAATACTCTGAAGCGATGAAAGCAACGGTGCAAATGGAAGACGGCCAAAATCAAGCAATGGCAATGGGCTGTTATGGTATTGGTGTAACCCGAATTGTAGCTGCCTCTATTGAGCAAAATAACGATGAACGAGGTATTATCTGGCCAGATGCAATCGCGCCATTTAGCGTTGTTATCATTCCAATGAATATGCATAAATCACCACGCGTACAAGAAGTAGCAGAAAAACTTTATGCGGATCTGCAGGCTGCTGGTGTTGAAGTATTATTTGATGATCGTAAAGAACGCCCGGGTGTCATGTTTGCTGATGCTGAACTTATCGGTATTCCGCATATGGTGGTAATTGGTGAACGTAATCTGGATAACGGTGAAGTAGAATATAAATACCGTAAAGCTGCCGAGAAGACCATGATTAAACTTGATAGTATTCTTGATCATTTGAAGTCGAAGATTAAATAAGATCTTTATTAAATCTATTATAAGGCGTCTTTTAGAAAGGCGCCTTTTTTGTCTATCGCTTTTTAGTATTGTGGGTAATTAAAGTTTGGATTGAGGGCGGACTGCGCCGCCCATGCGCAATTTTTTGTTCTGCTATGTAATTAGCAGGGTATTTGGCGGGGAGCGTGCCCCACCCAAAACCCATGCTAAATAACAACACCAAACCAAAAACTAACGATAAAAACTATGCGCCCGCTAAAACCTTAATCACTTCCTGATGCAATTCTTTATCACCACTCGCCACCACCCGGTGACCAGAATGAATGGAAAGACGCTTCCCTTCCCAGTCGGTTAAGATTCCGCCCGCATTGCGGATTACCACATCAAGCGCACAGTAATCAAAAGGATCTAAACCACTATCAACACTGATATCAATTTGACCGGAAGACAAGCGAGCATAAACGTAACAACTTCCACCATAAACGCGCCACTTAGTCTGCTGGCAAAGCTTGGTGAAATTTGCAGTTTCGCCACTACTGAGTGATTCCGGATTACCAATAGAGACAATCGCATCAGCTAGTTTACTACACTGACGAGTAGAAACAGGCTTGTCATTATAAGTCGTAACCTGACCATCAATCCCGACCCAACGTTCGCTGGTAAATGGGTGATCGATAATACCGATAAACGGTACTCCTTTATAAGTCAGTGAAATCAACGTACCGTAAACAGGAAGACCCGTCACAAATGCTTTGGTACCATCAATTGGGTCGATAACCCAGACATAATCAGCATCGAGTTTTTCTGACTCGTATTCTTCCCCCAAAATACCATGTTCTGGATAAGACTCCGTAATCAAGTCGCGCAGTGACTTCTCAACTTTCTGATCAATGACCGTCACCGGACTTAAATCACTTTTAGTATCAAATACAATCGGATTTTTTAATGAATCTAAAATAATGCTACGACTGGTATCAGCCAGCTTTTTGGCAAAAGTCAGTAAGCTATTTTGTTCTGACACCGTTAATGGTAGTTGCGCCACAAAAACCTCTTTCAATAATATTAATGAATAATTACCAGTCTGGTAATTGTTTATTCACTCTGCCCTCAACAATTCTAAACAGACGTGTTAACACAAACGTAATCGCAATATAGAACAGCGCTGCGGTAATAAAGATCTCATAAGGCCGGTACGTATTAGAGACAATATCATTTGCCACACCAGTTAAATCCATAATCGTGATGGTACTTGCCAGAGATGTCGCTTTTAAAATAATAATGATTTCATTACCATAAGCTGGCAGAACCAGTTTAAATGCCTGAGGAAGAATCACTGTGCGGTATAACGTAAATTTACTCATACCAAATGCACGCCCGGCTTCAATCTCACCAAAAGGTACCGCTTTAATTGCACCACGAATGATGTTAGCAGTATAAGCTGAGGTATTTAAACTCAGTGCTAGTGCTGCACAAAAGAAGGGCTCTTTAAACACCGGCCACAGTAAACTGGTACGCACCCACTCCAGCTGGCCCAGTCCGTAATAAATTAAAAAAACCTGAACCAGAAGCGGTGTACCCCGAAAGAAAGTCACATAAAATACCGCTAAATAGCGGAATGGTTTATACCCTTCAACCCACATAATTGCCATTGGCAGCGCAATCACCAGACCAAATACCAAGGCACAAAGTAATAGCTGAAGGGTAACAAACAAGCCTTGTGTCAGGCTTGGTAAGCTCTCAATAATTAATTCTATACCCATTACATGGCCGCCTTTTCACTACGACGACTATGTCGTTCTAATACTTCCAAAATCACCACATTGATCAGTGTTAAAATCAAATATAGCGCAGCCGCGATAACATAAAAACGGAAGTAATGTTGGGTTTCACCGGCAGCAATAGAACTCATACGCATGAGTTCTTCCAGTCCTACGAGTGAAATTAAAGAAGTAGATTTAATTAACGATAACCAGTTATTCCCCAGAGCAGGCAACGCATAACGCCAGATTAAAGGTAACTTAACCACCATAAAACATTGGTAGCGAGAGAATCCATAAGCATACGCAGCTTCAATTTGACCTTTAGGCAGAGCAAGCATAGCCCCACGAATAGATTCTGCGGCATAACCACCAAAGATAATACTTAGTGAGAAGACACACGCAACAATTGTTGGCACCTCTACGTATTCATCTTCGCCCACCCACGCACTGACAAGGTAAGATGCCAGCATCGTACTACCAAAATAGGCAAAAAAGATAACCAGCAGCTCCGGGGTACCCCGAATCACTGTCGTATAAGTATTACCCAAAAACCGTAAGATTCTTGATTTTGCCTGCTTGGCACTAGCAACACTGACACCAATAATTAAACCAAAAAAGAGGGAAATAAACGCCACGACCAGTGTCATAACAACACCACGAGCAATTTCACTTTCCCAACCTAAAAAGAATGACATCTAAAACTCCAAATATCGGCCAGTACCTGCCCAAAGGCAGGCACTAAATTATTGCCATACTGATGGTAAGACGGTGAATGACCAGTATTTTAAGTTAATGGTTTTAAACGTTCCATCTGCATACATTGATTCAAGCGCAGCATTCACTTGTTCTTGTAACTGAACATCATTTTTACGCATTGCCGCAGCAACACCGATACCAAAATATTCTGGTTTATCTAGCTCTGGACCGATAAATTTAAAGTTTTCACCATCTGGCTCAACCAATGTCGACCATAAGTTCACACCACTACCAACAATCAAATCAACCCGACCCGCTTTTAAATCTAAGTTCATGTTATGAGCTGTATCATAACGACGCACTTCCACACCTGGGAAGTTTTCCTGAACATAACGGTCGTATGTTGATGAACGTTGTAAACCGATCACTTTACCTTCCAGTGCTTTTGGATTTGGCGTACCGTCAGCATTGAATAATTCAATATCCAAAGAAGAAGCACCCGCAAAACGTCCAATTGAAGAACGGTAAGGAATACTGAAGTTTACAGTTTTAGAGCGCTCTTCAGTGACAGAGATCGCAGTAAATAACACATCAAATTTACGTGCTTGCAGTGCCGGAATTGAACTGGCAAAAGGATTACACACAAACTCAGGTGTACGCCCCATGCGGCTAGAAACTTCACGCGCGATATCAACGTCAAAACCTTCGATATTGCCCGCTGAATCACGGTAAGTAAATGGAGGATACGTACACTCTGTACCGATTCTCAGTGGCTTTTCTGCCGCCATTGTATTAAAAGATAAAACTGCACAAATCATTAGTGACGAAAGCTGAACTAACTTTTTCATAACCTCAACCTCATAAGGGTAAAATAACGCTGTTAATCTTAAGACAAGACACTTTGTAAAAACTGACGACAACGCTCTGATTTTGGATTACCAAATACATCAGCAGAGGTACCTCGTTCTTCCACAAGTCCTTGATGAATAAATAATACCTGACTGGAAATTTCACGTGCAAAGGCAATCTCATGGGTAACCAGTACCATGGTGCGGCCTTCTTCCGCCAGGAGTTGAATGATACGTAACACTTCACCCACCAATTCCGGGTCAAGTGCTGACGTTGGCTCATCAAATAATAAAATCTGTGGTTCAACAGCTAAAGCACGGGCAATAGCACAGCGCTGTTGCTGTCCACCAGAGAGCATTGCCGGGTAAGCATGGCGTTTATCATAAATACCCACTTTATTCAGATACATCTCAGCACGTTCAACGGCTTCTTTTTTAGATAAACCAAGCACTTTAGTTGGCACAACGGTTACGTTATCTAAAATAGACATGTGGCTCCACAAATTGAAACTCTGAAAGACCATACTCACTTGCTTACGAATCGCGATAAGCTGCTTACTGTGTTGATGATGTTTACTACCATCAAACACAATCACTTCTCCATTAATATTCAATGTACCGGCATCAGGTGTTTCCAGTAAGTTTAAACAGCGCAAAAAGGTACTTTTCCCGGAGCCACTGGAGCCGATAATACTGACCACATCATGGCTGCGGGCAACCATATCAATACCTTTAAGGACTTTATGATCACCAAAACGTTTATGAATATTTTGTGCAGTTAATACTGCTTTATTAATTGGATTAATCAAACTTCATTCCTCAACTGACAAACAGACTTAAGCATTTGTCTTATTTAATGTCTTCAAAAACTCAGACATTTTTGCCAGCCCTTGTTTTAAAACATCAATATTATTTGCATAACCAATACGCACGTAGCCTTCCATCTCCATCACGCTACCCGGGCAAAGCATTACGCCGGTCGCTTCCAGTAATTTCACGCAGAAGTCCCAGGACAACATATCAAACTCAAGTTTTAATAGCGCTGTTGTGCCTGATTTTGGTTTAGTGAAAGAGATTAATGGCTCTTTTGCTACCCACTCATCAAGTACTGCTAAATTAGCGCGTGTAATACTTCTGCTACGCTCAAGGATTTTATCCACATTACTTAATGCCATTGCCGCCAGATAATCATCGATCATACCAACGCTGATGGTGTTGTAGTCACGGTGTGTTACCACTTCTTCTAAAAACTCAGGCAGATTACTCACCATCCAGCCTAAACGCAAACCTGCTAAAGAGTAGGCTTTAGACATACTGCCGGTGCTGATACCTTTTTCATATAAATCAACAATCGATGCAGTAAAGCCGTTACCCACTTGATCAAGTCCACGGTAGACTTCATCGCATAACACATAAGCATGACAAGATTTAGCAATTTCAACCAGTTCACGTAAAAACGCTTCATCCATTAAAGAACCTGACGGATTATTTGGATTGTTAATGGCAATTAACTTGGTTTTTGGTGTGATGAGTTGTTTTAGTTCGTTCAGATCAGGTAAGAAACCATTTTTTTCATGTAGTCTTAGCAGATCAACTTTAGCACCATAACTTTTAGGAATAGACTGATGCTGCTGATAAGTTGGCAGAACAGCAATCACATGATCACCTGGCTCAACCAGAGTTTCATAAACCAGTGAGTTAGCACTGATAGCGCCATGCGTGATCAGAACATTATCTTTATTTTGATTAGTGAATAATTTTGCAATACTGGTACGCAAAGATTCAGAACCAATAATCGCACCATAAGTGAGTTTCATTGGTAATAAGTCAGATAGAAACTGATCTTTTTTACCAGCAATAGTCAGCAGCTGCTCAACAGTTAATGACTCAACACAGGTTTCTGCTAAATTATATTCGCATTGGTTTTCATAAATATCCATCCAACGCTCAACACCAAATCGTTCTATTTTCATATATAACTCGTTTTATATTCTTAATATTAATTCTGATATCTGTTTATCTTTCAGATAAATAGAGTAAATTCAAACACTTAAATAAATTTCTTTAATAAAATCAATAACTTAAAATTGACTGTAAATTGCATAAGCAATGGCAATATCTTCAATTCCTAAGCCAATTGAACGGAAAAAGATGGATTTGTCATAAGCTGGTTTTATTGGACTAGGGCTACAAAGATCAGTCAGATCACCCACAATTTTACCGGCAGACCAGCCGTGATCTCTGGCAGCGAGCACCATTTCACCAGCACTGGCTGGTGTGGTCGCTTTATAGTCACAGTAAACATGCATACTATTTAATGCCTTTGGATCGATCTCATGCGCTTGTGCCACATTAGTACTGATTGAAGTAATCAGTGCTTGTTTACCAATATCATTCACATCAATCACCGGCTTACCTGATGAAGTACATAACATCACCACGTCAGACAGATGAACAGCAGCTTTTGCGCTGTCACAAACGACAATACGTGAGTCGATAGCTTTAAACGCTTGCTGTTTTTCAGTATCACGCACTAAATCCAGTGAATACAAACGAATCTCCTGCCAGTCACGCAATTTAAGTGTATGCATTAAATGGGCTTTACCAATTGCACCAGTCCCGATGATAGTCAGGATCTTACTCTCTGCCGGCGCTAATTTTTTAACTGCCAGAGCTGTCGTTGCCGCTGTTCTTTCGCGGGTTAAACGACCTGAATCACAAAGCAGTAAAGGTAAACCTGTTTCCATCGACATCAGCATCGTCCAGGCGGTAATAATTGGCGCACCAGCGGTTGGAATGTAAGGAGAAAGTTTGGCGCCAAAGACGTTAAAATGGCTGAGCGCCCCCTGATAGGTAATAAAGTCACCACGATCTTCCGGGAACAGCGTTAATGTTTGAGATGGCTGAACGACCTGGCCTTTAGCAAAAGCGGCAAAGGTTTTTTCCATAATAGAGAGAACATCAATATTTTTCAGGTATTGATCTAAATCAGCATCAGTTAATGTAACAACCGCACCAGTCTTTGCCGGATTATTATTTGGGTTTTGCATAATCATTTTCTCTTCAAAAACACCTGTTCCGCTTTATTGCGGTAACATAAAAGAGTAAATATATAATATTGCCGAAACAAAGCCAATATTTTTTGATTAATTATGCAATAAAAATTAATAAATATTTATTATTAATAGATCTACAATTAATAATGTAATGTGGTTTTACTCTTTTCACCACCGACTTCGCGGGTCAATTTTGGGACTAAATAACCAGAAACACGCTTTGCCAGTTCACGCATTAATTGACGCGCCTGTTCATCACTTATCAGAAAATGAGCAGCCCCTTGTACTTTATCCAGCACATGCAGGTAATAAGGGAGGATACCCGCTTCAAACAGCTGCACACTGAGTTTGACTAAAACATCAGCTGAATCATTCACTCCTTTGAGCAAAACACCCTGATTTAATAAAGTGACCTGATGCTGCTTAAGTTTATACATCGCCAGCTTAACACTGTCATCGATCTCATTGGGATGATTGATATGAGTGACCAGAATAATTTGTAAGCGAGATTGCATAAATCTTTCACAAAGCTCATCCGTGATACGAGCAGGAATCACCACTGCCATACGCGTATGAATACGTAGTCGTTTTACATGAGGAATCGCTTCAATTTGCGTGATCAGCCAGTCCATCTCACTATCTTTTGCCATTAAAGGATCACCGCCGGACAAAATAATCTCATCCAGCTCGGGATGATCCACAATATAATCCAGAGCCTGCTGCCAGTTGGTTTTATTACCCTGATTCTGGTCATAAGGGAAATGCCGGCGGAAACAATAACGGCAATTAATCGCACAAGCTGTTTTAGTGATAAGCAGAGCCCGGTTATGGTATTTATGCAAAAGCCCCGGAATAAAATTTTGTTGTTCTTCCAGCGGATCGCCACTAAAGCCGTCAACTACATCTAACTCTTTGTGTGAACAGAGAACTTGTAGTAACAGCGGATCGTTCCAGTCGCCTTTTTTCATCCGACTGACAAAAGCCTCAGGTACACGTAAAGGAAACTGTTTTTTAGCCAGTAAATCTTGTGCAGATAACTGAGTAATATCTAAATTAAGACGGTTAAAAAGTGTTGCCGGGTCTGTAATTACATCGTTTAGCTGTAAAATCCAATCTTCTCTATTGGGTGCTGGCATTTTTTGAAGTATAATGTTCGTCATTTTTTATTAACTGGATTTTAGTTGGGGACTTCTCATGGCGTCTGTAAGTACTAATGAGTTTAAAGCTGGCCTGAAAATAATGCAAGATGGCGAGCCTTGTGCAATTATCGAAAACGAATTTTATAAACCGGGTAAAGGTCAGGCGATCAACCGCGTAAAAATTCGTAAATTATTATCAGGTAAAACTGTTGAGAAGACTTTTAAATCTGGTGATACCGTTGAAACAGCAGACGTTATGGATATGAACTTAACTTATCTTTATAACGATGGTGAGTTCTGGCACTTCATGAATAATGCCTCATTTGAACAACTTGCAGCAGATGCTAAAGCTGTTGGTGATAACGCAAAATGGCTAGTTGAACAAGCTGAGTGTGTACTTACACTTTGGAATGGTCAGCCAATCGCAGTCACTCCACCAAATTTTGTTGAGCTGGAAGTCACTGAAACAGATCCTGGCCTCAAAGGTGATACAGCAGGTACTGGCGGTAAACCAGCAACATTATCAACAGGCGCTGTTGTCCGTGTACCACTATTTATCCAAATCGGTGAAATCGTGAAAGTGGATACCCGTTCTGGTGAATACGTATCACGTGTTAAGTAAGATATAATTTTTTAAAAGAGCGCCTGATGGCGCTTTTTTTATAACTATAACTGCATGATTTATAAAAAGCGTTATGAGTTACATGGACAAATTAGATGATAGCAACCGTGCCCTATCTATATCATTTAAAATAGTGACTACTTCTCCAGTTTAAAATAATCAAGAACCTTTGCCGGATAAATTACCTCATATAAAACCTCTGTGTCATTTTTTAGTTTTCGCCAGCAGTGAGAATGTAAACTACCATTAATATCCAAACGACCAAAACCACCAAAAATACTTTTTGATGTACCTAAATCTCTGGTAAGTACTGTATTATATTTATCGTCAAAACCAACTATAAATGGCTTTCCATCAAGACTTTCAAAAACCGGTATATTCCTTTCTGATGAAGAATATTGATTAATTTCAGCACCTTCTATGATTTTGGGGTAAACGGATAATATACACAAAACTGTAGTCTGACTTCGGTCATAATAACCAGAAGGCTTCACTGTATAAACTTTCATATATACACTACGCCAGGAAGATAAAAAATAATATGGTTTATCTTCGTCTTTGATAGACTCAACATCATCTTCCATAACTTGTTGTGCAGAAACTAAAGCACCATCTTCATCAGTAATAAATACCAAACTCTTTTTATAGTCTTCTAATTTATTGAGAATTTCCTGCTTCATTTTCTCATCCATTTCATACCCTTCTTTTACAGTGATATTAACCGGATAATTTTTTGATCCTCTAGTGCGTATCTCTATTTTCTCAATTGGCAATCCTTGCAGTGCTGTATAAAAAACCCCCTCTAGCTTTTCGCTAGTCATCTCTAGATCCAGGCCATTAGGAGGAGCCATATAATCAGGAGGTGTAATATAACCAATTACAGCTGTAGAATTATCGCACCCCCAAAGCGGGGGTAGTACACAAATTAGTAAGATAGCTTTAATACATTTCATCATATATTTTTAGAAAACGATTTATAGAATTAACAGAATCCACTCAAATACTCTAAAAAATATTCAAGCTCCAATTTTTTAGTAATTTACCCTATATGCTTAATATTATCTAATAAATTAATGTGTTATTACTTTTTAAAACATGTCGCAAAACTCAACTAAAAGAGCTTCTGAGTTCCTATTTTTACATACGAAAATACAGAAAATCACTATCAATGGGATATAAAAAAGAGGTTAATATGAATATACACAATCATGCCAATTAATAGAATTGATAACCATTACTGTCAAAAATTGCTATAATCCGGGGATATGATTTAATTTGTCGGGTAAACAGGATTTAATATGTCGCAGGATACCGTGTTAATTGAGCAATTTCTGGATTCGCTCTGGCTGGAACGTAATCTGGCAGAAAATACGGTGCAATCCTATAAACTGGACTTGCAGGCTTTAGTTAAATCACTACAGCGTCAGGAAGAGACTATTCTTTCTGCCCAAACCATGCATCTGCAAGATTTTTTGATGCAGCGAGTACAGGAAGGTTATAAGGCAACAAGTTCTGCCCGTCTGCTCAGTGCGATTCGCCGTCTTTATCAATATCTCTACCGGGAAAAGTACCGGGAAGATGATCCTACCGCACCGCTGGCATCACCTAAACTCCCTAAAAATCTACCTAAAGATCTAACAGAAAATCAGGTTGAAGCCCTATTACAGGCACCAAGTACAGCGGAACCAATCGATCCGGTTGAACTGAGAGACAAAGCCATGCTGGAAGTACTTTATGCTACCGGGCTGCGTGTTTCTGAACTGGTCGGGCTAGAAATAAATGATGTGAGTATTCGTCAGGGCGTGATTCGGATTATCGGTAAAGGTAATAAAGAGCGCCTTGTTCCTTTAGGTGAAGAGGCGATCTACTGGCTGGAATATTATTTCAAATATGGGCGCGATGACCTGCTGAAAGAAGGCCCGGTCGATGTTTTATTCCCTAGCCGTTTAGGTAAAAAAATGACCCGTCAGACTTTCTGGCATCGTATAAAATATTATGCCATACTAGCTGAGATAAATGTTGAAGCACTTTCACCTCATGTTTTACGTCACGCATTTGCTACCCATCTGTTAAATCATGGTGCAGACTTGCGCGTTGTACAAATGTTACTTGGTCATAGCAGCTTATCAACCACACAAATTTATACCCATGTAGCAACGGAGAGACTCAAGAAGCTACATCAACAGCATCACCCACGCGCATAGTGAATTCTAAGTTCGGTGGTTTAGTACATCTTAAACAGGAAAGTAAAAATGAAAAAAATTATTGTATCATTAGGACTTATTGGTTCGCTTGTAGCAGGGAATGCTCTGGCAAATGATAAAGATATTTTAAACACTCTAAATAATTTAGGTGTGCAGAGTAATGGTGTAAAAATCACCAGTTCACCGATCAGTGGTCTGAAAACAGTATTAACTCCTCAGGGCATTTTCTATGTTTCTGATGACGGTAAATATGTCTCTCAGGGACCAATTTACAACGTACAAAACGGTAATCCGGAAAATATCGCTAATAGCATTATTGCTGATTTAGTTAAATCTGTGATTAAAGATGCAATCGTTTATAAAGCGGCTAATGAGAAGTATGTCATCACGGTATTTACTGACATTACCTGTAGCTATTGTAAGAAACTGCATGACGAAGCAGATGAATACAATAAACTTGGTATTACTATTCGCTACTTAGCTTACCCACGTCAGGGACTTGATAACCAGGTAGCGAAAGATATGCAATCTATCTGGAGTTCATCTGATCGCCGCGCTGCACTGGATAATGCTTATAAAGGTGGTCGTGTTGTTGCTGCTAATAGCATGGTGCCATATGTTGCTAACCATTACCAGATTGGCCGCCAAATCGGTATCACAGGTACACCTGCGATCGTACTTGCTGACGGACAATTAGTATCAGGTTATGTTCCTCCAGCAGAATTAAAAACGATGCTTGATCGTCGTTTCGGTAATTAATTACTCTATAAAATGGCTATCAGTAACTGCTGATAGCCCAAATATGCTTTACTTGTAATACACATGAACAAAATACTACAACAGCGAGCACCACTGGTTGATAGCGCTGCTCTTTCTGATGACATACATCCACTACTGCGTCGCATCTATGCATTGCGAGGCATTCGCTCATCCGATGAACTTGAACGTAGTGCCAGTGGTTTATTAAACTACAAGCAACTCAATGGTATTGATAATGCTGTAGACGTTTTGTATCAGTCACTCAGCCAACAGCAACGAATTATGGTCGTTGGTGACTTTGATACCGACGGTGCAACCAGTACCGCTTTAATGGTTAAAGCGCTTCGTTACATGGGTGCAAAGTTTGTTGATTATATTGTTCCTGACCGTTTTGAAGATGGCTATGGTCTTGGGATCAACGTTGTTAAACGTGCTATCGAACAAAAAGCAGAGCTAATTATTACCGTTGATAATGGTATTTCCTCTTTTGAAGGGGTCGATTTTGCTCATGCCCACGGCTTAAAAGTGATTATCACAGATCACCATTTACCGGCCTTAACGCTGCCAGATGCCGATGCGATTATCAATCCCAATTTATCCAATTGTACTTTCCCATCCAAGAATCTGGCTGGTGTTGGTATTGCTTTCTATTTTATGCTGGCACTACGTGCACATTTGCGTCAAATGGATTGGTTTAGTAAAAACCAGTTAGCGGAAACTAACCTGGCTAATTTACTGGATTTAGTGGCACTTGGAACTGTAGCTGATGTGGTAGTTTTAGATAATAACAACCGAATTTTAGTACATCAGGGCTTAAGCCGTATTCGCTCAGGTTATTGCTGTGCAGGTATTAAAGCGATGCTGGATATCGCTAAAAAAGATCAAAGTAAACTAACAACCACAGATTTAAGTTTTACCTTAGCGCCACGCCTGAATGCTGCCGGACGTATGGAAACCATGTCCTTAGGAATTGAGCTGCTGCTGTGTGAAGACTATGCCAAAGCAACCGAAATGGCCACAGAACTCGATGCCTTAAACAGCACGCGCCGTGACGTTGAACAATCCATGCAGATTGAAGCAATGGCATTTGTCCAGCAGATCGAAACCACGCTGCAGGAAATTCCAAGTAGTCTGGTCATTTACCATCCAGAGTGGCATCAGGGTGTGATTGGTATTTTATCAGCCCGAATTAAAGACAAATTTTATCGTCCTGTGATCTCTTTTGCCGCGGCGGGCAATAATCAGTTAAAAGGGTCTGGTCGTTCAATTCCTGGTTTCCATTTACGAGATGCACTGGAACGTTTAGATACGCTCTATCCTGATTTAATCATGTGTTTTGGTGGCCATGCGATGGCGGCTGGTTTAACCATTGAAGAACATAAGCTCGACATCTTTAAACAACGTTTTGAACAACTGACATCTGAAATGATCGATGAAGCTATGCTCAATAACATTGTGTTATCTGATGGACCACTGGACAAAGATTGGTTTAATTGTGAAACTGCTAAAGTTTTACAAGAGGGAGGGCCGTGGGGGCAAGGTTTTCCAGAACCGATGTTTGACGGTGAATTTAAGTTGCATCAACAACGTATTGTTGGCGACAAACATCTAAAAATCGTTATCGAACCAGCGGACGGCGGGCCACTTATTGAGGGTATCGCTTTTAATGTTGATACATTACAATGGCCTGACCTCTCAATAAAAAGAATCAAATTAGCGTATAATTTAGATATTAATGATTTCAGAGGCAATCAAAACGTTCAGCTGTTAGTACGTCATTTGTGGCCGGTAGCATAATAAAATATTTAGGAAGGACATTATCTCATGCATATTCATATTCTTGGTATCTGCGGTACATTTATGGGTGGAATCGCCTTAATTGCCAGATCCTTAGGGCATAAAGTGACTGGCTCAGACCAAAACGTCTATCCGCCGATGAGCACACTGCTTGAAAAAGAAAATATTGAGGTAATCACAGGCTATGATCCTGAGCAACTCAAGCCAGCCCCTGATTTAATTATTATTGGTAATGCCCTATCACGGGGTAATCCTTGCGTTGAATACATTTTGGATAATAACCTGCCTTATGTTTCAGCACCACAGTGGTTACATGACAATGTACTGCGCGAGCGCTGGGTAATTGCTGTTGCTGGTACGCACGGTAAAACAACCACGGCAGGTATGGTGAACTGGATTTTAGAGTGCTGTGATTATAAAGCCGGCTTTGTGATCGGTGGTGTTCCGGGTAATTTTGAAATCTCTGCCCGTTTAGGTGAGAGTAATTTCTTTGTGATCGAAGCCGATGAGTACGACTGTGCGTTCTTTGATAAGCGTTCTAAGTTTGTTCATTATTGTCCAAAAACACTGATTATGAATAACTTAGAGTTTGATCACGCCGATATTTTTGATGATCTGAGTGCTATCCAAAAACAATTCCAGCATCTTGTTCGCTTGGTGCCAAGTAAAGGTAAAATTATTTCACCAAAAGATGATTCTAACCTCAAACAGGTATTAGCGAAAGGCTGTTGGAGTGAGCAGGAATTTACTGAATCAAGCACCGGGTGGGAAGTCAAACGCCTGTCACCTGATGCCAGCCATTTTAAAGTGTTCTTCAATAGCAACGAAGTGGGCGAAGTGAAATACAGTTTAGTTGGTGAGCATAATATGCATAATGCATTAATGGCGATTGCTGCTGCTCGTAACGTTGGTATTGAACCGAAAAAAGCCTGTGAAGCTTTAGGCACATTTGTGAATGCTAAACGTCGTTTAGAGCTGTATGGTGAAGTCGATACCGTGCAAATTTATGATGATTTTGCTCACCATCCAACCGCAATTTTAGCTACACTTGAAGCATTACGCAGCAAAGTTGGTGCTAATCGCCGCATTTTAGCGGTACTTGAACCACGTTCAAATACGATGAAACTCGGTATCAGTAAAGATGAACTGGCTCCATCTCTTGGGCGTGCTGATGAAGTCTTTATCTATCAACCAGAGCAGTTACCATGGCTGGTGCTTGATATTACAGAAAAATGTATTCAGCCGGCACACTGGTCGGGTGATCTGGATTTACTGGTGGATATGATCGATAAAGCGATTAAACCAAATGATGTTATTTTGGTGATGAGCAATGGTGGCTTTGGCGGTATTCATAAGAAGATTTTAAATAAACTGAAAAAAGCGAAGAAGAATAAAGAAAATAATTAAGGTTTATTTTTTGGTTATAGGTTCAGCCGCCCATGCGCAATTTTTTTCTGCGTTGTTATTAGCAGGGTTTTGAGCGGGGAGCACGCCCCGCTGGCGTGATCTTTTTAGTAATGCTGTTAGTTCTGTGAGCTTGGTGGCCTACCATACACCAGAGGCGACCGCTCGGGGACTCGCTAAGACCTCTGGAATATGGTCGCCATCAATCAAGGCAAAGTCGCTGAAAGCGGAACAGAACACTTCTTTTCTCTAGATTTACACGAGCCCTAGTAAAATATCACTTAATAATATAAATTCATAACCCATTGATTTTATTAAAGAAATTAATTTCATGTATGATATCTAACTTATTGATTTTTCATTATTAAATATTCAAAAGTTATCATCACCACATCAACATTTAATAATTATCTAACCCTCACAAATATTCTTATTGGATATTTCAGTATCTATTTAGTATTTAGGTAGTATTCTGTCAACAATGATGAGGCTTTGATTGATGGAGAGCGTACCTTATAGGTCTTAGTGAGCCTGACGAACGGGCGCCTATAGGGTGCGCTAGGCCATCAAGTCCCACGGAATAAGCAGCCACACCAATAAAACTCATTGCGCCAGAGCGGCGCACGCCGCTCGCCAACGCAATTCGAATAACTCGCAAATCCCCCGACAAACCAGCAATAAAAAAGCGCACCGAAGTGCGCTTTTTCTCACTCTAAATTAAAAGAACTCTTACTTCACCATACGCTTATATTTAGCACGCTTTGGCTCAAGTGCTTCAGCACCTAAAGTCCGTTTTTTCCACTCTTCGTACTCAGTAAAGTTACCTTCAAAGAACTCTACGTGACCTTCATCCTGATAATCCAGAATATGTGTTGCGATACGGTCTAGGAACCAACGGTCATGGGAAATGACCATCGCACACCCTGGGAACTCTAATAGGGCATTCTCAAGCGCACGTAACGTTTCAATATCAAGGTCATTGGTCGGTTCGTCCAGTAACAATACGTTGCCACCCACTTGCAATAGTTTAGCTAAATGGACACGACCACGCTCACCACCGGATAATTCACCCACACGTTTTTGCTGATCAACACCTTTAAAGTTAAAACGGCCAACATAAGCACGGCTCGGGATTTCAAAGTTACCAATACGCATGATATCCTGACCGTGAGAGATCTCCTCCCACACTGTCTTTTTACCATCCATACTATCACGGAACTGATCAACTGATGCCAGTTGTACAGTCTCACCCAAAGTAATCGTTCCTGAATCTGGTTGCTCTTTACCGGATAACAGACGGAATAACGTTGATTTACCGGCACCATTTGGCCCGATGATACCAACAATCGCACCTTTAGGAATAGTGAAAGAGAGATCATCGATCAGAACGCGATCACCATAAGATTTAGTTAAGTGCTCAACCTCGATGACTTTGTCCCCTAAACGCGCTCCAGGTGGAATAAATAACTCATTGGTTTCATTACGTTTTTGATAGTCTGAACTATTAAGTTCATCAAAGCGAGCCAAACGTGCTTTACTCTTCGCCTGACGTCCTTTTGGATTTTGACGTACCCACTCAAGTTCTTTTTCAATCGATTTACGACGTGCCGCTTCAGCCGATGCTTCTTGCGCTAAACGCTGATCTTTTTGCTCAAGCCATGAAGTATAGTTACCTTCCCAAGGAATACCCTCACCACGGTCAAGCTCTAAAATCCAGCCAGCCACATTATCTAAGAAGTAACGGTCATGGGTAACAGCCACAACAGTACCTTCATAGTCATGCAGGAAGCGCTCAAGCCACGCAACAGATTCAGCATCTAAGTGGTTGGTTGGCTCGTCCAGTAAGAGCATATCCGGCTTTTCTAACAGTAAACGACAAATCGCAACACGACGACGCTCACCACCAGAAAGGTGTTCAATTTTAGCGTCCCACGCGGGTAAACGTAGTGCATCTGCTGCACGTTCTAATTGGTTATCCAGGTTATGTGCATCATGAGTCTGGATAATCGCTTCAAGCTCTGCCTGCTCTTTTGCCAGTTTATCAAAGTCTGCATCAGGATCAGCGTAAGCTGCATAAACAGCATCAAGACGTGCTAAGGCACCTTTAGCTTCACCAACCGCTTCTTCGACTGCCTCGCGCACTGTTTGCTCCGGATTTAGCTTTGGTTCCTGTGGTAAGTAACCAATTTTAATCCCAGGTTGTGGGCGCGCCTCACCTTCAATCTCAGTGTCCACACCCGCCATAATACGTAACAGTGTTGATTTACCTGCGCCATTAAGACCCAAAACACCAATCTTAGCGCCCGGGAAGAAACTTAAAGAGATATCTTTTAAAATGTATCGCTTTGGCGGAACAATTTTCCCCACACGATTCATCGTAAATACATACTGTGCCATGATATTATCCGTTATTTTATTCTATTAGTGATAAATGAATGCCGTATATTGTAACGAGAATAAAATAAGGGTCTAGCGATATTTATGGTTAGTTATCATATTTTGAGAAGAATTTTATTTTTTATCTAAAACGTCTGAATTTGACCGGTAATACGCTATACTACGTCGCTTAAAATGAAAGGAAATAATGGAATAAAATCATGTTCGATCAGCTACTTCTTCATTATATTTCACCAAAAGGTAAAAAATATTATTGGATAGGACAAGTTTTACTTGGTATTGGAATATTAATCTTTCTTTTTAGTATCCGAAACCTACCACTATTAAGAAATCGTGGCATGTTACTGATTGTTTTTGTCTTCCTATTTTTTATCGTCACAATAGCATGGGGAATGTTATGTTCACTGATCTGGTCGGCAAAAAGAGCAGCAAAAACAAAAACTAAAAAAGAAGAAAATAGCTTAGTTAACTAAGTAATGAGTAAGTGGTTTATATTTGCATTATTTAAATCAGCCTACTGCAAACTCACAATAGGCTGATTACCGATTAAACCATTCTCCATGAGAAAAGATTAATACGACAGAATCATTACGATGTTATGTGATCTTTCGTCTTCAAATAATAAAACCAGATCAAGAGTCCAAGTACAGCCAGTGCAGAACCCGCAGCCACAATAGCTAACCAGCCAAAATGACTAAACAGATAAGTTGAACTGACTGAACCGAGCATTCCCCCCACAAAATAGCTCACCATGTAACCTGAGTTCATACGGCTACGCGCTTCTGGTCTCACCTGATAGATAGCATTTAGGCAAGAAACATGTGTCACCTGCACCGCAAAATCGATCAGAATAATACCAAAAATCAGGAGTAGTAACGAAGTCGCTGCAAATGAGAGCGGTAACCATGAAAGTAGCAATAAACTTAAACCAATAGTCGTCACCAGCACTCCCTTACCTTTGTCTGACAGGCGCCCAACGATTGGTGCACCCATTGCTCCGGCTACACCGGCAAACCCAAACAGACCAATAATAAAATCAGAATAGCCATAAGGAGAATTACTCAGCAAAAAGGCCAGTGGAGTCCAAAGCAGAGAGAACAGAGCAAACGCGATCGCACCAAGCATAGCACGGATTCGCAGAACCCGTTCTTGTACAAACAGTGTGGCGATAGATGATAACAGCTGCCAGTAATTCACACTGACGGTATTTTTATAACGTGGTAACATAAAACAAAGCAACAGGGTAATCACACACATAATGCCAGCTGCTACGCTATAAACGGTACGCCAGTCAGCCATAGTAGAAATCGCACCGGCAAATGTTCTGGCGAGTAAAATACCCAGCAGCATTCCACCCATTAAAATACCAACCATACGACCACGGTACTCTGGATTAGCCAGCGTTGCGGCAAAAGGAATGAGTACCTGAGCAACAGCCGAAAACAGGCCCGCCACAGCGGTACCAATTAACAGCCAGACTAACGAATTAGAAAACGCACTAATCAACAGTCCAAGTATGGTCAATATCATCAGAGTAATAATCAATGATTTTCGCTCTAACTTATCCCCTAAAGGCGCAATCAGAAGCATACCAAAGGCATAACTACATTGAGCCGTTGTGATAATAATTCCCGATGTATCAATAGAAATATCTAAATCATGGGTGATAGAATGAAGTAATGGCTGAGCATAATAGTTACTTGCCACAGAAACACCAACAGCAAATGCCATTAGTAGTACCAGCCAGAAAGAAAGTCCTGAACCAGTCGGAGAAGTCGTTGGAGAGGTCATACAAACACAATTAATAAAACGAAATGATGTTCGCTATTATAAGCCATTTAGTTAAGAAAGAAACATCAGAAGCTCATCTGTTAAATTGAATTATTATGCAATTATTTTGAATAAATATATTGATTTTTAATTCAACCGGTCTAAAATGGACAATTATTGTTCGATAAACCAAGGATTCTTATCATGACAGAGAATAAATCATCAACATCGAAAACCAGTGTGGACAGATCGCTTTTTGATAAAGTAATTTTACCTGTTTATGCGCCTGCGCAATTTATTCCGGTCAAAGGTCAGGGTAGTCGGGTTTGGGATCAACAAGATAATGAATATATCGATTTTGCCGGAGGTATTGCCGTTAATGCACTCGGTCACTGTCATCCTCAGCTTGTCGACGCGCTTAAAAATCAAAGTGAGAAACTCTGGCACACCAGTAATGTATTTGCTAATGAGCCATCACTTCGTCTTGCTCAAAAACTAATTCAACATACTTTTGCTGACCGTGCGTTCTTTGCTAACTCTGGTGCAGAAGCAAACGAAGCCGCATTTAAACTTGCCCGTCACTACGCGATTGAAAAGTTTAGTCCTTATAAGACCAAGATTATCGCTTTCTATCAGGCTTTTCATGGCCGAACGCTGTTTACTGTGTCTGTCGGTGGGCAGGCAAAATACGCTGATGGATTTGGTCCGAAACCAGCAGACATCGTTCATGTCCCGTTTAATGACTTAGATGCAGTAAAAGCCGTGATGGACGAGCATACCTGTGCCGTGGTACTTGAACCCGTGCAGGGAGAAGGCGGGCTAACCTCAGCCACTCCTGAGTTTTTAACTGGTTTACGTGAGTTGTGTGATAAGTATGACGCCTTACTGGTATTTGATGAAGTACAATGCGGCATGGGCAGAACCGGCTCGCTATTCACCTATATGCAATATGGCGTTGAGCCGGATATCTTAACCTCAGCTAAAGCCTTGGGTGGTGGCTTTCCAATCAGCGCCATGCTGACTACAGAGAAAGTCGCCTCAGTCATGCATCCGGGGCTGCATGGTACTACTTATGGTGGTAATCCGTTAGCATGTGCCGTGGCAGAAGTTGCTTTTGATATTATTAACTCACCGGAAGTATTAAAAGGTATTCAGGCACGTCACGACCTGTTTATTGAGCATCTGGAAGCAATTAATAAACAATTCAATGTGTTTAAAGGCTATCGTGGTAAAGGGTTATTACTTGGTGCTGAACTTCAGACTAAATATCAGGGCAGGGCCAGAGACTTTCTCAATATTGCCACTGAATATAGAGTGATGATCTTAAATGCCGGAACTGATGTACTGCGTTTTACTCCATCACTGATTATTACACCGGAAGAGATCAAATCCGGAATGGTGCGATTATCCCAAGCTATTGAAAAGATAGTCAAAGCAGAATAAAACTAATTTTTGCATAATTAATCACCCAAATACTGATATTTCAGCCCTTAACCCTTAGAAGAACACTGCTATTCTTCTAAGGGAATTGCCAATAACCCGCCTCAGTCTGTTGTTTTTATCCCATTAGTAATTATAATAAGCACCACCAAATGGTAATTAAAAAGGAGTTATACCATGAAATTTTTTCAGGAGTTTCGTGAATTTGCAGTAAAAGGTAATGTAGTTGATCTGGCTGTCGGTGTAATCATCGGTGGTGCTTTTGGTAAAATCGTATCATCACTCGTTGCCGATGTTATCATGCCTCCACTAGGTTTAGTCCTTGGCGGTATCGATTTTAAAAGTTTTGCACTAGTGCTAAAAGAAGCGCAAGACGGCGCACCTGCAGTTACATTAAACTATGGTATCTTTATTCAAAACATCTTTGATTTCTTGATCGTTGCAATGTCTATCTTCATCGCAATTAAAGGAATTAACAGATTACGTGCAACAAAAGAAGCTGAAGCAGCGGCTGCTCCGGCAGCACCACCGGCACCGACTAAAGAAGAAGTATTGCTAACTGAGATTCGCGATTTACTTAAAGCGCAAAATGATTCTCATAAATCAGCTTAGGAGTACAAGTTGACCGATAACATCCGTTCGTTAAATTATGCTAAGACGCACTTTGTAACAAGTGCGCCTGATATTTCTCATCTACCGAGTGATACGGGTGTTGAAGTTGCTTTTGCTGGTCGTTCTAATGCTGGCAAATCCAGTGCACTGAATGCATTAACCCAGCAAAAAAGTTTAGCCAGAACCAGTAAAACACCAGGTCGAACGCAGCTGATCAACTTATTTGAAGTGGAAGAAAACTGCCGCTTAGTTGACCTGCCGGGTTACGGCTATGCAGAAGTGCCAGAGGCAGTAAAACGCAAATGGCAAAAATCACTGGGAGAATATTTACAAAAACGTGAAAGTCTAAAAGGCTTAATTGTTCTTATGGATATTCGCCATCCTTTAAAAGATCTCGATCAGCAGATGATCGACTGGGCTGTTGCGGTTGGTTTACCCATATTACTGCTGTTAACTAAATCAGATAAGTTAGCTTCGGGCGCTCAAAAGCAACAGCTTAATATGGTGAAAGAAGCGATTCTGCCTTTTCAGGGTGATATCACTGTTGCCAATTTCTCCTCACTGAAAAAACAAGGACTTGAGCAGCTAAAGCAAAAGCTCAATGAGTGGTTTAGTCAGACAGAATCTTAGTCTGTACTCGAATTTAAAAAGAAGGCCTGTCAAGACGATCAGGCCTTTTGTTTGAGTACAGTTATTTACAAACAAATTGGTATTACAAATTGATATTACTCAGCAAAGAAAGCGCGTTTTACCGCAAACTCCACACCACGAATTTCCGCCAGACCTTTTAAACGACCAATAGCTGAATAACCCGGATTGGTTTTCTTTTTCAAGTCATCCAGCATCTGGTGACCATGATCAGGACGCATCGGAATTGACCGGTAATTACCTTGTTTTTCACGACGATGTTCTTCGGTAAGTAACGCTTTAACCACACCATACATATCCACGTCACCCGCTAAGTGATCACCTTCATGGAAAGATTTTGGATTCTCTTCACGACATGTTGCACGTAAATGAATAAAGTGAATACGATCAGCAAATCTATCGATCATATTAACTAAATCGTTATCAGCCCGCACACCATAAGAACCGGTACACATAGTAAATCCGTTACTGATACTATTTACTGTCTCTTTAAACCACTGCATATCTTCAATCGTTGATACAATACGCGGTAAGCCAAGAATTGGGCGCGGTGGATCGTCCGGGTGAACGGCCATAACAATGCCCGACTCTTCAGCAACCGGAATAATCTTTTTCAGGAAGTAAGCCATATTTTCACGCAGCTTAGCTTTATCAATGCCGTCATAGGTGGCCAAATGAGCACGGAACTGATCAAGCGTGTAGCCCTCTTCAGCTCCCGGTAAACCAGCGATAATATTACGTGTCAGCTTATCAATATCAGCCTGAGTCATATTGTCAAAATAGACTTTAGCCTGAACGACTTCTTGTGACGTGTAATCTTTTTCTGCGCCGGGACGTTTCAGAATATGTAATTCAAAGGCAGCAAAGGCGATCTGATCAAAACGTAGTGCTTTAGCACCGTTAGGTAGCTGATATTCAAGATCGGTACGAGTCCAGTCTAAAACTGGCATAAAGTTGTAACAAACGGTATCAATACCACATTGACCTAAGTTACGTAGTGTTTGTTGATAGTTAGCGATATGCTTTTCAAAATTACCACTATGGGTTTTGATCTCTTCGTGTACCGGAACGCTCTCAACTACTGACCAAACCAGATTTTTCTCTGCCAGCAAAGCTTTACGTTTTTCAATCTCTTCCACTGACCAGACTTCACCATTGGGGATATGGTGCAGAGCAGTTACGATACCTGTTGCGCCAGCCTGACGAATATCGTCTAACGATACGGGATCTTTAGGACCGTACCAACGCATTGTTTGTTCCATCTATATCTCCTAAATAACAGTAACTTATTAATTTACTTTGCGATATGAAGAACAAACAAGGTAGAGAATTTACTTATGTTATCCGTTAACTATCAACCGGAATCGACTCAAATAAATAGCCATCAAAATTTGGATCTTCACTATCAGAAACAGTCATGAGAGTCTGTTTTACATTTTCTAAATGTTGCCACATCGCCTGACGTGCAGCTTTTGCATCTCTCATTTGCAGCGCTTGCAGAATTTTCTCATGATCAACCAGCCACTTTTTACGATAACTGTGATCTTGAATACGGCTATGTAGCTTGTCCCACATTTTGCTCGAATAACGTTTTTGCCACAGATCATTAAGCATACTTTCCAGCACAGAATTTTTGGTCGCCTTAGCAATAGCGATATGGAACATCTCATCAGCACTGTAGTCATCAACACTACCACCATCCAGAATCAGTCTTTCCTGCTCTAAAATAGCGCGTAGTTCCATAATTTCAGATTTCACAATCTGCGTTGCCGCAAAGCTGGCAATATTACTTTCAATAAGTTGTCTGGCTTGTAGCAGCTCAAAAGGACCCACATCGGTTTCCTCGATCAACTTATCATGTTCAGACAATGTCTCATCTGGTAAACCAATTACATAAACACCTGAGCCTTTCTTAACGGTGATAAGGTTCTCCAGCTCAAGCATGATTAACGCTTCACGCACTACAGTTCGACTGACGCCAAAAGTTTCAGCAATATCACGCTCTGGTGGTAATCGCTCACCAATTTTATAAGTCCCATTCTTTAATAAAGACTTTAGTTCATTACCAATATCCTGGTAGAGACGGTTTAAAGCAACCATTTATAAATACCCTTATATCTGAAATAAGTTTGGTTGAATTATACGCTAATTATGACTTTATTCAGAAGTTTCTTAGTAAATAAATTTCAAATCACAAAATTGGCATACCAATATTTAATGTTATTTCATGATCTTTGTCAAAGAGCGAATAAAAATAAACCAAAAAATGAGATACAAATCACAAAATATGAAAAATAAGGATGAAAATTTTGAAGGCAAATGAAAGTATGTCTACCAAATATAGTGTTTTGTACATCCAATTTAATGGTGAATAATCATGTTAGAGATCTCGAAATTACCACAATCCATCAAGCATTACCCACATTACGATCGCAGCAAAATGGTGTCCCGAATAGTTCATCTGGGCTTTGGTGCTTTCCATCGGGCACATCAGGCTCTGTTTACAGACAGACTATTAAATACCGGAACCAGTAACTGGGCAATTTGCGAAGTAAACATCGTTGGTGGTGAAGAACTGGTAAACCAAATTCGTAAACAAGACCATCTTTATACTGTTTTAGAGAAAGGAGCAGCATCAAAAAAGGCGTTTATTATTGGTGCAGTGAAAGAGTCCCTTCTTGCACCTGTTGATGGAATCGAGTCCATTTTACAAAAAATGTCTGACCCGGCGATTGAGATTGTATCACTAACAGTGACTGAGAAGGGCTACTGTATGCTACCTGGTGGTGCAGGACTTGATCTAAATAACTCACTGATTAAAGCGGATTTGCAAAACCCGAGTAAACCACAATCTGCACCGGGAGTGATTGTTGAAGCATTAAATCGCCGAATGAAAAGTGGTCTGACATCTTTTACCGCCCTGTCCTGTGACAATATTCCGGAAAATGGTCTGGTTTTAAAACAAGCAGTACTGGGATTAGCCCAAGAAAGAGATCCAAATCTGGCGAAATGGATTGAGCAAAACACGACCTTCCCATGCACGATGGTCGACAGAATTGTACCGGCAGCAACACCAGAAACACTGTCAGAAATTACAAAAGTGCTGGGCGGAATGCAAGATCCTTGCGGTATTGCCTGTGAACCATTTATCCAGTGGGTGATTGAAGATAAATTTGTTACCGGTCGCCCAAACTGGAACGAAGTCGGTGCAGAGTTTGTGGATGACGTGGTGCCTTATGAAGAGATGAAACTGCGTATGCTAAATGGTAGCCACTCTTTCCTTGCTTACCTGGGCTACTTAGCCGGTTATCAGCATATCAATGATTGTATGAATGATGCTGATTATAAGAAAGCTACCAAACAATTAATGATGAAACAACAGGCGCCAACCTTACATGTCCCAGCTCACGTCAATTTACAAGATTATGCCGATAAGCTGATTGAGCGCTTTAGTAATCCATCGCTAAAACACAAAACATGGCAAATCGCCATGGATGGCACCCAAAAATTACCACAACGTATGCTTGATTCAATCCGCTGGCATATCAAACAAGGTTCAGATTATTCATTGTTAGCACTGGGTGTTGCAGGCTGGATGCGATATGTGGGCGGTATTGATGATCATAAACAAGCAATTGACGTACAAGATCCCATGATTGCCACACTGAAAACATTGGTAGCACAAAGTACCGATGGTGCTGACCGAGTGAATAAACTACTTAGCTTAGATGCTGTTTTTGGCGCTGACCTGCCAAACCATACCCAATTTAAAGCGCTGGTGACACAACATTATCTATCTTTAATGCAGCATGGTGCTAAACACACAATTCAGAATTTAACTTTTTAATCAGGTCACAATATGAAAAACTTTTTAGATGATAATTTCCTGTTACATAGCGATGCTGCACAGCGCCTCTATTTTGAGTATGCGCAGGATCAGCCTATTTATGATTTCCATTGCCATTTGCCACCAAAAGAGATCGCAGAAAACAGACAATTCCGCAATTTATCTGAAATCTGGCTGGCTGGTGATCACTATAAATGGCGCGTATTACGCACGGCAGGCATTGATGAAAACCTAATCACAGGCGATGCTTCTGATTATGAGAAATATCAGGCATGGGCAAAAATTGCTCCGATGACACTGGGTAATCCGGTTTATCACTGGACTCATTTAGAGCTGCGTCGTCCATTTGGTATTAAAAATATTCTTTTTAGTGAGAAAACGGCAGAACAAATCTGGCATCAGGCGAATGAAAAGCTGTCTACACCAGAGTTTTCTACTCGTGGCATCTTAAAACAGATGAATGTTAAAGCGGTGGGGACTACCGACGATCCGGTTGATTCACTGGAATATCACCACCAAATCGCTGCTGATACCAACTTTACCACTAACGTCAGACCAAGCTGGCGCCCGGACAAAGCATTCAAAATCGAGTTACCGGGCTTTGTTGATTATCTACAAGCACTAGGTCTGTCCGCCAATATTCATATCGACTCGTTTGAGAAGCTCACCGCGGCTCTAGAAAAGCGCCTTGATCACTTTGAAAAACACGGTTGTGAAGCCTCTGATCACGGGATCGAAGTACTACGATACGCCGATATCCCAGCAGAAAAAGTACTGGATACCATTTTAACTAAAAGGCTCACCAATCAACCACTAAATGAGCTGGAAATTGCTCAATTTAGTACTGCAGTTCTGGTCTGGATGGGCCATCAATATCATACCCGTCATTGGGCCATGCAATTGCACCTTGGTGCACTACGTAACAATAATCAACGTATGTTTGCCAAATTAGGTCCTGATGCCGGCTTTGACTCAATGGGAGACCGTAACTTTGCAGAGCCACTGTCTCGTTTACTCAATGCGTTAGATGTGACCAACCAGTTACCAAAAACTATTATTTACTGCCTAAATCCGAAAGATAACGAAATGATCGCCACCATGATCGGTAATTTCCAGAGTTCTGATATTCCAGGCAAAGTGCAGTTTGGGTCCGGCTGGTGGTTTAACGATCAAAAAGACGGTATGGAGCGCCAGATTATGCAGCTTTCCCAGCTGGGTCTGCTAAGTCAGTTTGTGGGTATGTTAACCGACTCGCGTAGCTTCCTGTCCTTTACCAGACACGAATATTTTAGGCGTATCTTATGCAATATGTTAGGTGACTGGATGACAAAAGGAGAGCTTCCGGGTGATTTTGATCTGGTTGGCAAAATGGTCAGTGACATCTGCTACAACAACGCTAAACGTTACTTCACCAAATAAATAATCAATATAAAACAATACATTAAGAATAAACTACAAAAGAACCAATAGGAGTTTGTATGCAAGACAACGTAGCTATACAAGAACCATCGGCAAAACCTAAGTTGAAAAACCTTCGATGGTATATTTTGATTCTATTTTTATGTGGTGTCACCGTTAACTACATTACCAGAAACTCACTGGGTATTCTGGCTTCAGAATTGATTGAAGATCTACAAATGACCACGCAACAGTATTCTTATATTGTTGCTTCATTCCAGTTAGCCTACACCATATTCCAACCCATTTGTGGCTGGTTTATTGACTTCATTGGTTTGAGAATAGGATTCTTTATCTTTGCTGTTATCTGGAGCGTGGCATGTATTTTCCATGCTGGTGCCGGCAACTGGATCCATCTGGCTATTTTACGTTTTGTCATGGGTGGTTCAGAAGCAGCAGCAACCCCTGCTAATGCGAAAGTCATTGCTGAATGGTTCCCTAAAAAAGAACGTCCGGTTGCAGCAGGCTGGGCTGGTGTTGGGTTCTCTATTGGTGCGATGCTTGCACCACCAATCATCGTTATTTTCCATGTTGCTTTAGGCTGGCGCGGCGCATTTATCGTATCAGGTATTTTAGCTTTGGCATGGTGTTTTGTTTGGTTAAAATTCTATAACGACCCGAATAAACATAAGAACTTAAGTGACGCAGAACGTAAATATATTGCTCAGGACCTTGAGCCGGAACAACCAAAACTTTCATTTTTCAAGTCTTTGTCTTCACTGGTAAAAATGAAAAAATTCTACGGTATCTGTATCCCGGCATTTCTGGCAGAACCGGCATGGGCAACCTTTAGCTTCTGGGTACCATTATATTTAGCACAAGAGCAAGGCATGGATATTAAACAAATTGCCATGTTTGCCTGGTTACCGTTCTTATTTGCCGATATTGGTAGTATCGCCAGTGGTTACTTAACTAAGTTATATGCCAAGTGGTTTGATTTATCACGTATCAATTCAGTCATCGCCAGCTCAGTTACCGGTGCATTTTTAATGGTTTCTTTAGCAGCAGTTGCTATCACTAAAGACCCTTATATCGCCATTCTACTGATCTCAATCGGTGGATTTGGCCATCAAGTCATCTCTTGTATGTTAAGCGCGATCGTGGTTGATAGTTTTGATAAAAATCAGGTAGCCACAATGAACGGAATGCGTGGTTCATCTGCATGGATTGCCAGTTTCATTTTCTCATTAATTATTGGAGCTTTCTCACAAACTATTGGTTTTGGTCCGTTGTTTGTCATCATGGGCTTCTTAGACTTAATCGGTGCAGTCTTCTTAATCGCACTAGTTGCAGAGAGAAGAAAGAAAAATAATCTGGTCACAAAATAGCCATTAACCATTTGATATATAAATAAAATACAGATAATTATGTTAAGTCTGTAGCACAAATTAAAAGAGATGCTGACGCTTACCGTTACCATCTCTAAAATAGAATAAATTCGGTATCCTGACGATCAAGATAGCAGTATATTGATACCGAGATAAAAAAGGATTCATCTTATGAAGACATTAAAGAATTGGCAATTTAAACAACAAGATAATGATTGTATCGAGCTCTTAGTTGATGATAAGTACAATTTTTGTATTTATGTTCTGGAGCAAAAACTATTCCGTGTTTTAATCAAACGTAATAACCAGCTCTCTTTAGACAGAACCTGGAGTATTGCTCCGACTCAAGACACCCCCATCGAAGGACGTGATCGCCTCAGTACAGAAGGGTTCTCTTTGCCTGTTTATCAGTTATCAAAAAGTGACGATAAAATTATTATCAGTACTGAGCAACTACGAGTAACTGTCACTCAACCACTGACTCTGACATGGGAATATAAAAATGCTAGCGATGAATGGGAGCTACTGGTTGCCGATCGTGGTACCGGAGCTTATCTGCTAAATGCCCACGGTGATGGTATTGCACACTATCAGCGCCGTTATAAAGATGAACAATATTACGGCCTGGGTGAAAAAGCGGGTGATCTAAACCGTGCTGGCCGTCGTTTTGAAATGCGTAACTTAGATGCAATGGGCTATAACGCCAAAGATACCGATCCACTTTATAAACATATTCCTTTTACTATCACACGTCGTAATGAGGTCAGCTTTGGTCTGTTTTACGATAACTTAAGTTGCTGCTGGCTGGATTTAGGTAAAGAGCTGGATAACTACCATCTGTCATATCGACGTTATCAGGCTGAAGCAGGTGATATTGATTACTATCTCTTTGTCGGGCCAAAAGTTCTTGATGTGACAAAATCGTTTGTACAACTTACCGGAAAAACCTTCTTTGGACCTAAATGGAGTCTAGGTTATAGCGGTTCAACCATGCATTACACTGATGCACCCAATGCTCAGGAACAACTACAAGAGTTTATTAAACTGTGTAAAGAACACGGTATTCCATGCGACTCATTCCAGTTATCATCCGGCTATACTTCAATTGGTAACAAACGTTATGTATTTAACTGGAACTATGACAAAGTGCCTCAACCAAAAGTCCTGTCTAAAGCCTTCCATGACAATGGTTTTAGATTAGCCGCTAATATCAAGCCGTGTTTATTGCAAGATCATCCAAAATATCAGGAAGCGGCAGCTCAGGGATTATTTATTAAAGATTCAGAAAGTGACAATCCTGAGCGCTCAGTATTCTGGGATGATGAAGGCTCTCACCTTGATTTCACCAACCCAAAAGCCTTTAACTGGTGGAAAACAAACGTCACTAAACAACTACTGGAAATGGGCATTGATTCAACCTGGAATGATAATAATGAGTATGAAGTCTGGGATGGTGAAGCACGGTGTTACGGTTTTGGGAAAGAGATTCCAATCAAACATATTCGTCCGGTTATGCCACTGCTCATGTGCCGTTCCTCAATGGAAGCGCAACAAAAATTTGCACCAACTATACGTCCTTATTTAATCTCTCGTTCTGGTTGTGCCGGTATGCAGCGCTACGTACAAACGTGGAGTGGAGACAACCGTACCAGCTGGCAAACACTACGCTATAACACGCGTATGGGTGTCGGCATGAGTTTATCAGGCCTGTATAACGTTGGTCATGATGTGGGAGGATTCTCCGGCAACAAACCTGATCCAGAGCTTTTTGTCCGCTGGGTACAAAACGGTATTATGCATCCTCGTTTCACGATTCACTCCTGGAATGATGATAAAACAGTTAATGAACCATGGATGTATCCGGAAATCACACCAATTATTAGAGATACAATCTGCCTGCGTTACGAATTACTCCCGTATTTCTATAACTTGTTATGGCAAGCCCATAATGATGATGAGCCAATGCTTAGACCAACATTCCTCGATCACGAGCATGATGTGAATACTTTTGCGGAGACAGATGACTTCCTGATCGGTAAAGATATTTTAGTGGCCAGCGTGGTTGAGCAAGGCCAGCGCGAAAGAACAGTTTACTTACCTGATAATGAAACAGGCTGGTACTGCTTCCATACTCATCAATGGTTCACAGGTAAGCAATCAATCACCTTACCTGCACCGCTGGAAACTCTGCCTCTACTTGTCAGAGCAGGTTCAATTATTCCGACCGCTAAACGCATGGCTTACGTTAATCATAAAGAAGATAACTACCGTGAGTTTAGAGTATTCCCGGCTAAAGGTGTAGCAAAAACAACCGGTTCATTCTTTGAAGATGACGGTGAAAGCTATGGTTACCAGAAAGATCAGGCTCTTTGGATCGACTGGAAGATGTCTTCTACCAATGAACGTATCGATTTAACGTTAAAAGTAAAAGGCAAATATGTTCCGGCATGGAAAGAACTTGCCATCACTTTACCAAAAGATGAGAAACGCCCGATTTATATCAATAATAAAGTGATGGATAAAGTAGCTTTACAGACACTGAAATAATCATCCCCGACCACCACCATGTCAAGGTGGTGGTCTATTTTAAATATCTGAAATGATTGTATGGGCTTCATAGCCTGTAATCACAGATAAGGAGCAGCTATGAGAAAGGCATTTATTTGTCCA
Organism: Zophobihabitans entericus; assembly: GCF_011745665.1. GTDB lineage: Bacteria > Pseudomonadota > Gammaproteobacteria > Enterobacterales > Orbaceae > Zophobihabitans > Zophobihabitans entericus. Next base: position 270,291 of record NZ_CP050253.1, read on the forward strand.
ACTAAATATATTCAAGGTGAGAACGAGTTACTTAATTTAGGCTATTTTGTTAAAGAATTTGGTTCTTCCGCGTTATTAATTGCTCATCCTGATGATATTACTCGCGTAAAATCTCAGCTGGATAGTACAGCAAAGAAATTTGCAATCACATTTGTTACCAGTGATTTTAAAGGTGAATGTTCACGACAGGAAGTAAAGAAACTCAAGGAAGTCGCACAAAATAATAAGTGTGATTGCATCATTGCTTTAGGCGGTGGTAAAGCCATTGATACTGCCAAATGCGTAGCAGAAGGTCATAATTTAATTATTGTCCCAACCATTGCAGCAACTGATGCTCCAACCAGTCACTCTGCGGTGTTATATACACCAGAAGGTGCTTTTGATGATTATGCATACTTTAAACAAAGCCCGAATGTCGTACTGGTTGATACCACAATTATCGCCAAAGCACCGACTCGCTTTTTAGTCTCAGGTATGGGTGATGCACTATCCACTTATTTTGAAGCGCGCGCAAACCAGCAATCTTATGCTAATGTGAATGCAGGCCTGCCTTGTGGCGCCCGCGTTGGTGATTGTCTACCCGCTAAACCGACACTTGCCGCTTATGCACTAGCTACACTTTGCTATGAGACTCTACTCAATGACGGTTTAAAGGCCAAGCTAGCCTGCGACCATAATGTGGTAACGCCAGCACTGGAAAATATTGTTGAAGCGAATATTTTATTGTCCGGACTTGGTTTTGAAAGCGGCGGACTGGCAGCTGCACACGCTATTCATGATGGTTTAACGATTTTAGATGAGACTCATCATTATTTTCATGGTGAAAAAGTCGCCTTTGGTACACTAGCACAGCTCGTGCTGGAAAACGCACCAATGGAAGAGATCGAGCAGGTACTAGAGTTTTGTTTATCCATTGGACTACCCGTGTGTTTAGCTGATATTGGTGTGAAAAGTATTACGGATAAACAACTGACCGAAATTGCTGAAAAAGCCTGTATTAAAGAGGAATCGATCCACGCGATGCCATTCTCAATTACTGTTGATACAGTAAAAGCTGCTATTATTACCGCAGATCAAATTGGTCAAAATTATAAGCAATGCGGAGGTCAATAATCCATGAAAAAAATCATGAATCAACCGGAAACAATGGTACTGGAAATGTGTCACGGCATTGTGGCAGCAAATCCACAACTTGAGCTTATTACCAAATATAAAACCATCAAAAAACGCCATATTGATACGAGTAAAGTGACGCTGATTAGTGGTGGTGGCAGCGGGCATGAACCTGCTCACGCAGGTTTTATCGGCTCAGGTATGCTTGATGCGGCTGTGTGCGGAGATATTTTTGCCTCCCCTTCACAAATTCAAGTTTATCAGGCGATCAAAGCAACACAAAGTGCTAAAGGTACGCTGCTTATCATCAAAAACTATAGCGGCGATATGATGAACTTCCAAAATGCGGCGTTTTTAGCTGGCATGGACGGCATTAAAGTTGATTATGTCAAAGTGGATGATGATATTGCTGTTCAGGATAGCCTTTATACCGTTGGTCGCCGTGGCGTGGCGGGAACTGTTCTGGTACATAAAATTGCCGGTGCAGCTGCCGAGAAAGGCTTATCGTTAAATGAAGTAAAAACTGTTGCCAGTAAAGCTGCCAGTCAGGTCAGAAGTATCGGCTTTGCGTTCAATTCTTGTACCGTTCCGGCTAAAGGTACTCCAACCTTTTCCTTAGCGGAAGATGAGATGGAATACGGTGTCGGGATTCATGGTGAACCGGGTATTCGTCGTGAAAAGATTGTCTCAGCACAACAGCTGGCTAATCGTATGGTGAAAGCTGTTGCCGATGATTTAAAGCTGGGCAAAAAAGATGATATCGCGGTGCTGATCAATGGCTTTGGGGCTACACCGTTACTTGAGTTATATATTTTAAATTATTACGTTTCGCAAGAACTGGTTCAGCTTGGTGTCAAGCTGGATAAAATTTTTGTCGGTAATTATATGACCAGCATTGATATGGCGGGTGCCTCACTCTCTGTCATGAAACTGAATGATGAGTTAAAAGGTTATCTGCACGCTAAATGCGTTACACCAGCGTTTAATGTTTCTGGTCAGGAGTGTTCTGATAAAGCGGACTTCCAGCCGATGTTGAGTAGTCAGCAAGCAAATCAGCAAACGATTGATCTAACTAAGACCGGCAGCGCTATTATCAAAAATAATGTCATCTCCTATGAGAATTTAAAACAGATTATTTTCCAGATGGGTGAGATTATTATCGCCAATGAGCAGGCATTTTGTGAGCTTGATTCACATGCCGGTGATGGTGATTTTGGCATGAGTGTGGCAAAGGGCTTTAAGCAACTTAAAGCAGAGTGGAATGATATAGTCTCTCAGTCAGGCGATATTGGTAGTTTCCTTGATCACTGTTCAATTGTGATAATGGAGCATTGTGGTGGCGCTTCTGGTCCGATTTGGGGCTTTGCCTTTAAGTCGGCGGCAAAAAGTTGTGAGAATAAATCTCAACTGACTGTCAGTGATTTTGCTCAGATGCTGCAAGCCAGTGTAAAAGGTATTCAGACTGTGGGAGAGAGATCGTTTGGTCGTGGTGCTGTGGTTGGTGATAAGACGTTAATTGATGCCTTAGTACCTTGTGCTGATAGCTGGACTCAGTGCAGTCAAAAGCCAACCAGTATGCAGGAGGCTTTTGTGTCAGGAGCTAAAGCGGCCGTTGATGGCGCGAAAAAGACCGAGCAGATCACCGCCAGAATGGGACGAGCAGGAACCGTTGGTGAGAGAAGTATTGGTTATCCGGATGCCGGCGCTCATGCGCTTGGCGTTATTTTCACTGAGATTACCAGCAGACTTAAGTTTGAGAGTTAATAAAGAGGTTAAGCGCTGCCGCAGTTCAGGCTGGCAGTGCTCGATTTCATCATATTTCTTATCCGCGATGTATTCGCTTTCTTCCTATCTATTTGATATATAATAAGTTTTAAATTTATAACTCTTTGATTAATAAGCAGTTTTTATATAATGTGATTTAAACAGTGAATAGCATAGCTATGTTACGCAACTCAAGACTAGCGGTGTTGTCAGATTGGCGTTTAGCGGGGAGCACGCCCCGCTGCCGTGTATCTTTTTGCAGTTCATAAAGCGCGACTATGTCGCGCAACTTATAATTAGAAGTTGTATTTTACGCCGACTTGTCCGCTGGCACCTTCGTATTGATCTTTGCCCCATTGCAAACCGATATGACTGTAAATATGCAGTTTCGGTGTGATAGCACCCTGCATACCGGCTTTCACTTCAAATCGGTTACTTGGAGTGTTATCCGCGATTTGCTCACCATTAAATCTTAAGGTGTTTTTAGCGCTGTTATAGAGCCAGTTCGCTTCTAAAAATACCTGAGCATTTTTTTGATTTAGCGCATCACGCAGGTATAAACGCCCGCCTAAACGGGTTGAGAAACCACTAGCATCATCATCAGAGACACGGACACCATTACTGTCTGTGTGATTATCTGCATCATAATAGGTGTAAGCCACCTGAGCGTGTGGCTCAATCATCCATTGCCAGCGTTCACTCTCAGCAAACTTATAGGCATAACCTGCTTCAACAGAATTAGTCCATGCACGGCTATCATATGTACTGCTTTGAGTTTCATTATCAAACCAGTTGTACATTGTCCATGCATCAACATACCAGCCTTCAGGGAGCTTTTCATTATCGTACCAGGTGAAATAGGCACCAAGACTGTAACCTTCAATATTTCCTTTCACGCGACTACCAGTAACCTGACTTTTGGTTTCAGTATCATTTTTACCATATGCCGCCATCAGACCAATGTGGTAGCGGTTATTATCATTATCTGTCCATTGAGCGATGTCACCACCTAAATGCACTAAATAGCCAGTATTATGTTGTTTGAATAGATCACCGCCCGCTAAATTTTTAGAATGTGTGGTTGCCAATCTAACCCAAGCTGATGACTGACTGTCATTATCATTTCTAAAACGCTCTGCATACTGAGGCTCACCTAATCTATCGTGTAAGCTGTGCATAAATAAACCGGTTGCTGCAGTCTGATTACCTAAATAAGTACCGATATCCGGATTGAGTTGTTCGCTGGTTGTTCTTAAATACCAGTTTTGATCGGCAGCATTAGTTGTTGAGCCCTGATGCAGAGTATATTCATAAATACCAGCACGAACAGGACTGTTTAAGGCAAAGTTGTTACTGGTTGATGTGCCATTCACTTCAACGACTTTAATCCCATCACCTGAAGTTAATCCACCTGAACCACCAGAGTTAGTGATGTTAAGTAAGTGCTGACCCGCACCACTTTGGCTAATAATGATTTTATCAGTCTCTTGAGAACTGCCGTCATCCAGTTTGGTTTGCATCCAAAATGTATGATTTGTTCCCGACAGTGTACCCATTGTTAAGGTTTTATATGCTCCTGCTGATGGCATAAAATAAATATCACTATCCGAACCACTCAGCAATGTTAGTGCTGAATTTTGGTCAAAATACCACTTAGAATCCGTAAGATTAAAATTAATTACACCGCCACTTATCAGCGCAGTATTTCCATCAATAATTGAACCTGCTACGGTACTCATATCAATCTGCGAATTGGCGCCAGAAGAGATAAAATGCCCACTCACATTGACGAGTGCATTATTAACCAGAATCTTGCCCCCATTTATGGCAAATAAGGCATAGGAGCTATCTGCTTTTGATGCAAGGATTGAGAGGGTATTGGCAATTTTTACTGTGCCAGCAGTAGAATAAACACCAATACGACTATAAGTATAGCCATTATCAATAAAATTTATGGATAAACCGTTGTTAAAATCAGCCTGATTATTAGAGTTATACATCCCATAATTATAACCAGAGAAGCTATGTGTCGCGGTCATATTAATCGAAACCGCGTCATTTAATGTCAGCTTACCATTTGTACTGGTAAAATTAAGGATACCAACAGAGCTTGTATCAATATCATTCAGATCAATTTTTACTTGTTTATCAATGGTAGTTACACCCATATTCTGGATGCCTATTGAGCCTGCCTGCACATTAACATCATCAAAACTATTTTTGGTATTGTTCCCTAAATAGATACCAAATCCAATTTTATCTGGACTAATAACATTGGCAGTGCCTGTGACATGTAATTCTGAACCTGCATCGGTGGAAGCCAGGGCAAAGTAGTCATTTCCTGCGCCGACGACTGCGGTTAATCCATTATTAAAATAGGCTTTTGCACCAGTTACAACAAGGATAGCATCTCCCATGCCATTGTTGGTTACATGGACGTGGTCATCAACAATTAATATGGCATTGAGTTCGCTACTTAAAACACCGGTATGGGCCATACTGTCGCTAAGATAGGCGGTACCAGTATTTTGAATATGAAGTGTGTTTCCGGCCCCTTTGACAAAAGTATGTCCGCGCGGAAAATCTGAATCGGTCAGAATAGTTGTGCCACTATTAGCGGTGTTTGTTAAGCATGCTAATAAAACACCAAGATAGATTGGTGTATAACGTCTTCTTTTCATTCCCTACCATTCCTTGTTAATATAAAATTAACATATTTCTTTATTATGTTTATTTAGATTGATCATATTTCTTATAGTTTATTGTGTAATAATACATGGTTATCTCAAATTTAGAAATATCGTTTACACAGAAAATTGTTGCAGATCACAATAATGAATATCTTTATCTGATAAGGGTTTGGATAGATTTAATGGTAGAAAATGATAAATCTTACGTTGTTTCTCTAGCGATCAGTTTAAATCCAACATCTACCATTTTTTGCTCAACTGCTTTCCCTTCAATTTTATCAACCAACATATCAGCAGCGTGCACACCAACTACATGTTTATCAATAAATATGGTAGAGATTGCCGGATAAGCCAGTGCTGAAGATGAGAAATCACTAAAGCCGATCACAGCCAGTTGTTCCGAAATTTTGATCTTACAGCGCATCGCTTCTGCAATACTGAGCGCTGAATAGTCATTTACCTTTTAAAGCGCCGACATCGTCGCGCAACCTGAATGGCACTTTACTTCATTTGTCTGTGCATTGTAAGATGTTGGAATATTCGATTTTAGATATTTTTCTTAGCCACCATTAATGGATAAATCATATGAAACTCACAGCAAAATCATGGACATGGCAACATAAAGGTGAACCTACCGATCTGGTTTTAAAAGATAAAGTTATTCCGACCTTAAATGATAATGAAGTATTAATTAAAAATACCGCTATCGGGCTTAATCCTGTTGACTGGAAACTTATTGAGTGGGGGCATAGTCAGTGGCAACCAGATACTGTACCGGGTGTTGACGCTGCCGGAGTGATCATTGCAACGGGTAAGAATATGCAACATTGGCGTATCGGTACCCGTGTTTGCTATCATACTGATTTATCAAAAGATGGTAGTTTCAGTACGCATACGATTGTATCCGGAATCGCTATTTTACCTATCCCTGATTATATTACTGATGAAGCAGCCGCTGCTTTCCCTTGTCCATCACTCACTGCATGGCAGGCATTTGAAAAGATCCCAGCTTTAGCCGGTAAAACAGTTCTGGTTAGTAGTGCAGGTGGTTCAGTTGGGTATCTGCTCACTCAACTACTGATTCAGGCAAATGCAAGGGTTTATGTAACGGCTAGTACCAAACATCATGCCGAATTTTTAGCGATGGGCGTCATTAAAGCTGTCGATTACAAACAGGCCGATTGGCAAAATCAAATGTTACAAGCCCTGCATGGCAACCATTTTGATGCTGCTTTTGATATGGTCAATGGTGAACACGCTGCATCTTTAGTCAAACTGCTTGGTTATTATGGGCATTTAGTTTCGGTTCAGGATCGGGTCGAGCAAAATCCAGTTCCTGCATTTACGACCTGCGTTTCACTACACGAGATTGCACTCGGAGCTTTTCATAAGTTTGCATCACCAGAGCAAATCACACGCCTGATGCGAGATGGTGACAACCTATTAAAACAAATCGGACAGGCATTTAAACAGCGTAATCTGTCCGTTGATACTTTTGATAATCTACCAAAACATTTAGCTGAGATGAAAAAAAGTCATTCATCAACAAAGTATATAGTGAAGACTGAATGACTTTAAAGAAGAGTATATTTACTCTTCGCTAGCCTCCAAAAGATGAATTTTTAGTTCATGTTTGGAGGCTTTATTATTATTTTATTACAAATAAGTTCATCTAACTTTATAACTTCTCACGTTTTATCAATAAACTTTGTGCAAGATAGTTTCCTGTTTTAGTTGTACATAATCCGCCCTGACAGGTACAACGAAAAGCTGCGGGTAGTTTCTGTCCAACGTCATACATAGAATGAATAGTTTCATCCAGTGGAATGACAGGATTGAACCCCCACATCACCATATTTGCTGATAATGCTGCATTGCTTACTGAACTTACATTACGACTAATACAAGGAATTTCAGTCAGTCCACCAACTGGATCACAAATAAGCCCAAGCATATTTTGTAATGCCATAGAGGCAGCCTGAAATGCCTGTTCAATATTCCCACCTAATAATTGTACAATACCTCCTGCGGCCATAGCACTTGCCGACCCATTCTCGGCCTGACAAGCTGCAACTTCGGCACCAAAAGAAGCATTATTTGAAATAAACGACCCAATTAACCCACTAACCAGTAACCCTTTCATAATATCTTTTTTAGGTAAATTGAGACTTTCACCAATAGTGATAATTGCAGCAGGAATAACCCCACTTGAGCCCGCTGTTGGTGCAGCAACAACAATATTATGTGCGCAGCTGTTTTCCATGACAGAAATAGCCGCTAAAGCAGCCTCATTTAACACACCTGATGGTATTGCATTAGTACTTTTAATCGCCTGTTTCATTTCCTGAGCTTTATAAGGTAAAAAACCATACATAGGTGTTTTTTCCGGATCAGGGGGAATAGTCGACAGTTTCATGATGTCATAAGTTTGTTCTGCCAATTGCCATATTTCTTCCTGCGTGACTTTGCTAATTGAAATTTCATAATCCAGAGCAATTTCCCACATCGGTTTTCCTGTTGCCTTGGCATAGGCTAATGCCCCTTCAGCATTAGTAAAAAGTGCAATAGGGTTTGGTTGTATTGCAACTGGCATAATGACTGGTGCGTATTTTACCCATAACACATTAGGTTGTTTATTAAGTGCTAAGAGTTTTTCTTTTGTTTTTTCATCAAAAGCTGATACAGCGTGTAACATCCTGCCATCTTTTGATGATGTGTTTACTATCACATCTAACTGATCCAGCATTTCAGTTATTTGCGTTGCATGACCGGACGCGGAACAGATAAAAATCTGCTCTTTAGCACCATCAATAAATACAGGTAAGCCATTTAATTCAACAATTTCAAACATTCCTCCACCGGTTGAAAATGTTAAAACAGATAATTCAATTTCATTTTTTTCATTATAGACATTAATTAAAGCCTCATTCGGATGCCTCGAAGAAAGCTTTTGTTTAGAAAACCAGATTTCTTTACCTAAACTTTTTGCTATTTCTACTGCATCTTTGACCTGAGCGTTGTCTGTTTTAAAACCCAATAATCCACCGGTAAAACCGAAATTCGACCCCTGACCAATATACGTTTCAGGATAAGAGCCACTTTCATCAAAAATAATATTGGCTTTGTTGATTTCTCGTCCAAATAGCAATCTTGTTTCTAACCCAATTCTGGCACAACCTGCAGAATGGGAACTCGAAGGGCCGCACATAATCGGCCCCAAAACATCATTAAAAATACTATGCACAATCATATAGCCTCATTATTTGCGATGTTTAGCTAAGTAAATACGAATAAATTTCACTACCATCAAAATCACGATCAGTGAACCGACATATCCACTCATGATATAAACAGCATTGATAATGACATCGAATGGCACGGCAACCGCACCCAGTAATGCAACAATAGAGACACCCCAAATGATCAATTTATGTTTTTTAGTCCCTTCATCTGAGAATTTAATCGCAATAACGTGCAGCAATGGTGTAGAGATGGTATAGATAGCAAAGAAGATTAACGCACCAAATGCAATACCTAACGGAGCCCAAATTTCTTTGGCTAAGAATAGATTGATAATTTGCCTATTGGCTACCTGATCAATATTAGAAGTAATAGCAAAAGAAGCCATGATATCAAGCAAGGCATAAATCACTAAACCAATACTTTGACCAATCACTAATGGTTTGAAATCAAATTTTGTGGCTAAATCTGCAGAGAATGCTGCTAAAAATAGTACCATTAACCCAACTAAAGAAATACCGGAAAGAAACCAATTGGGAGCAACTTTTAATAACTCAAATTCACCTTCTTCAATACGAACCGCATTCATATCGATATTACTACCATTCATCATCAGAGTGGCAATACTCACAATAATCACAAATGCAGTTAAAAATGGCATGATGATACCAAGTGACTTAAGAACTGAATTTAATCCGATGGATACCGTTCCGGCAGTGATAATAGCTGTAATGACTGCACCAATAATTAGCGGTAGACCATATTGTTCGTACAGGATTGAACCACCTGCTGCAATCTCGGCAATAAACATGGTAAAGCAGAACAACAGCGAGAACCACTCGATGACTTTGCCAACTAGCGAACCACAGAAGAAAGTGAAGACTTCCGTTCCTTTGGTACAACCGCCATACTTACCCGCATAAATAAAACCAATATTGACAAAAATAATTACTACACTAAACACCAAACCAACGCCAATAGCGTTATGCCCAAAAGGAACAAAAAACTGTATTGTTTCTTGACCACTCATAAACCCACCACCAATCAGGTAGCCTAAACTCGATGCAATAAAAATATATACCTGGCTTAAAAATAGTTTATTCATACATTATCCTCACCTAAATTTTAATATTTTTGAAATTTACACTTGGAATTATCATAATCATAAAAAAATAAGCTTAATTATTTACAATCGTAAATATAAACTATCATAATTATTATTTTGTTCTATATATATTTTCATAATAATAAAAAAATATTTATATTTGTGAATTAGATCAAATTTATATCAATATTGATGATAACTAAAAAGAATATAGTGATTTACAAACAGGATGAGTGACATGAGTTTATTAAATAAATATAAGTGGATATCTTGAAGTTTAATAACAAATGAGAAATTAAAATTATCAAGTGATATGAATGGAGGGATAGTGTACTCAAATCCCGCAAATTTATTTTTTCTTATAGAACCAGTAGCTAATACAAGTCGAATCACCTACATTTTTAAAAGTATGCAGGGTGTTTTTCTTGATATAGATAGTATCGCCTGCGTTAATAATGAATTCTTGATCTAACATCTCTATACATAAACTTCCCTGAGTGATGATAGCAAGTTCGTCATAATCATGACCCCAGGAAGTTCGTTCATAATTAATACCTTTCTCAACCGTAATACAGATGCCTTCTATATCGTTCTCACCACTATTTAGCATCTCATATTTAACTTTTCCCGCTTCTGAGAAAAAAACCTCTCTTTCACCCGCTCTAATAACAGGGCTTACTGTAGAATCATGAGCAGCCAAAATATCAGTAATGTTCACATTTAAGGCAAAACACACTTTTTGTAACTGATATATAGTTGGGCTGATTACGTTTCTTTCCAGATTACTTAAATAACCACTGGATAGACCACTTGCAGCCGATAGCTGTTGTAATGTCTTATTTTGCTGTTTCCTGATTTCTTTTATTCTTAGCCCAACATTACAATCCGGAAAATCTTCGTTCATTGATTCATTACGCCTCAGTATGACTTTATTTATCCTATAAAGATTATATCGAAATTTAACCGTGTCAAGATGTTATATTACAGGAAGTTGTCGTAGTTTACTTGCCAGGTTTTTATTTTATAATCCATCAATAATATTCTATTTCTCTGGTAGCAAATATAGACTCTGTTGGTGAATCACTATCTGTCATAATAGTCACTTTAGTCCATTCACCATACTGGTTGTAATCACTAAAAAGCATTTCACTACTCCCTTCGGATCCATCAGCTAAAGTAGCCTGCATTTCAAGTCGGCTGATGCGCATTTGATCATCATAAAAGAAAGTATTTTTTTCTCTATAGAGCTCCTGATCATTTTGAAATATGATCTCCAAAGTCTCAGCAATCATATTCTCTTGCCACTTAATTCTGTATGGCTTTCACCTGCTTCCTTACAACCTATTAACTTTCTGCTAATATTTTTATTTTTGGTGCCAATTAAAATGACTTAAATAGTTTAGATCTTCACCGTTCTGGTACTACGAATAATGAGTGGTATAGCAATAATATAAACGACCACAACCGATAGCCAAATAGCACCAGGCCAATCAGCCTGAACCACAAAGTAAAAGGTTGAAAAAACAAGCGGAGCTATGATAGAAGCTAAACTCACAGCCGATGCCAGCACCCCCTGAAACTGCCCCTGATGGTCGGGATCAACTTGTCTGGTTGCCAATGATTGCAATGCTGGTGAGCCAATGCCACCCAGGGCAAACATAGGCATGATAGCAAACACAATCCAGCTTTGTGTGGTGAAGGCTAAAATAGTCAGCGCAGTACAGGAACAGGCAACACCCACTAATACTGCGCCACGTTCACCAAATAACTTAGTTGCAGGGCCCGGTAAAAATGCCTGTACTAGCGTCTGGCACACACCAAATGCACCCAGTGACAAACCTACCCAGAGTCCATTCCACTGAAAGGTATCAAAGCCCCAAAGTGCCCAGCAGGTACCGTATACTTCTCCTGTTGCACTTAAAATGAAAAAGACCAGAACAATGGGTAGAATCCCTTTCATAGTAAAAGCCCAGCGCAGAGGTCTTAAAGGATTAAGTGAACTTAAATTAATTTTTTGACGCATTGGTGTTCTGGATTCAGGCAACACAAATAGTGCCAGCAGAAAATTACAACCATTGAGTACCGCTGCGGCAATAAATGGCAATCTTAGCCAGTAATCACCAAGGATCCCACCAAGTACCGGACCAATAATAAACCCGATACCAAACATAGCGTTAAACAGACCAAATCGTCCTGCTCGTTCATTTTCTGGCGTAACATCTGTGATATAAGCCATCGCAACCGAGACATTGGCGCTACTTAAACCAGCAATTGCCCGACCAAGTAATAACATCCAAAGATGTGGTGCAAATGCCATAATCACGTAATCAATGGCTGCACCTGCTAGTGATACCAGCAGCACCGGGCGCCGGCCGACATTATCACTCAGCGCCCCCAGTACCGGAGCAAAAATAAATTGAATCGCTGCATACAACGCCGTCATAATTCCAATGTAAGGGGCAATATTATGTGCGTGCGTGACTTCTTCAAGCAACCTTGGCAAAATAGGGAAAATAAGACCAATGCCGGCAGCATCAAGACAAATTGCAGCAAAAATAACAATCAGAGGTTTGTTCATAAATAAATTCCTTTATACCAGAACAAGTATAAAGGAACTCTCAAAAAAGCCATAACTGCATAGGTAATAAATAGTTAATATTCTTTTATTTATTCTACCGGTGCTACTTCATAACGACTGGCAATCCCGATACGATTCCAGGCATTCATGGTGACAGATAGCCATTCAACAGCCGCTACTTTTTGTTCACCTAACGTCTGAGTAGCTTTATGATAAATAGCATCAGGAATGTGATCTGCTGCAACTAGTGTGATCGCTTCAGCCAGATCAAGCGCGACCAGTTCCTCTTCAGTATAGTACTTTGTTTCATGGCGTACGCTCAGTAAGCTAATTCGTTCATAACTCTCATTGTCTTTACTGGCATCCTGCATATGTAGACGAATACAAAAAGCACAGCCATTTAATTGTGAAATATGTAATTTCAATAAGTGAGCAAAACCGGACTTAATCCCTGACTCAGCGATCATTTGATTCACTTCTTTATCCATTTGAGCCATCGCCTGATAGACCTTAGGTAGAACTTTGCCTAAATTAATTCGTGTCATTTTCTTTTTCCTTAATATTTACATCATTAGAATAACTGTTATAACCTAATAAGGTTTCAAAAACTGATACCTTTATATTTTATTATGAAAAAAATTTTACGTTTGCAGCAAATGCAGCTGTTTCTAAATGGGAAAAAGAAGTTTACTGTACAGGACATTATGCAGGAATTACAGATTTCCCGTAGTACTGCACTACGTTATATTGCCGATATGGAAGAAATCGGTATCCCTTTTTATAGTGAACGCGGTCGTCATGGCGGCTTTTTAATTGCTTCAACTTATCAACTTGCACCTATCCGTTTTAGTGCCGATGAAATTAAAGCCATGCTATTTGCGATATCCAGTATGGATGTATTCCAGTCCACACCGTTTAAACAGCAATTTAGTTTAATTAACGATAAATTAAAACAGGTTTTACCAAAAGAAGAACAAACAGCTTACCACAAGTTACAAAAACATCTGGCTGTACGTACGATTAAGCAAATTCATAAGACATTGTATTTAGATACACTATTGCAACATACTCTAAACAAACAAAACATTCGCTTAACACTCACCACCGGAAAAGTTTACAGCTTAAGACCTGTGGCACTCTGGTATGAATCCGGTAAATGGTTTGTCGCCGGTTACGCCTTTAATGTTAATGATTTACGGGTGATTCGTTGTGATCTTATTGCACGTTGTCAGATAGAAACCAATAACCTGCAAGTACCTGATTCTTTAACTTTAGATGATTATCATTTAGGAAATGTGAATACGTTAAGACAACCTCAAAAACAGCTTATGTTTTATATTCATATTCAAAATGAAGGGCTGGAACATTTTTATAGCAGAGCATTTACCCATATTCAGGTACAAAAAACTAAGCAAGGTACTATTTTATCGGCACCTTACCATGAAGAAGAATTTGAGTATGTACTGGATTATATTAACGGCTTCTCACGTTATTTAATCGATATAGAACCAGCAGAATTAAAACAACAATATTGTGAAATGGTGAAGACGAGGCTGCATAAATTACAGGTTGTGGGTGAGTGAATTAGTATTATTTGGGGGTGTCATTATTGGGGCTGGTAATAAAAAACCCCCAATTAAACCCCCAGATATGTTTGAGGAGTTTATAACTTCACTAGACACTAAAACACAACAGATTGATTTTATTAGGTTGGTTATTAATGCAAACAAAAGAGAGATTACTCGTATCATCCTGATACTCGCCCTGCGGGCCGTTGCTTTGCAACGTTCAAAATCGTTCCCGACGATTTTGTCAAACCTCCTGCGGAGGTTCTCATCCTTGGTAAACTCTGGGCGTAAAAAAACCTGCTATAAGCAGGTTTTCTAAATTGGTCGGCGAGAGAGGATTCGAACCTCCGACCCACTGGTCCCAAACCAGTTGCGCTACCAAGCTGCGCTACTCGCCGAAAGATGGGGTGGCTAATGGGATTCGAACCCACGACAACTGGAATCACAATCCAGGGCTCTACCAACTGAGCTATAGCCACCGTCGCTAAGTATAAATTTCTACTTGAAGCGGACGAAATAGTACGCATTTATAAGCACTCTGTCCAGTAGATTTTGCATAAAAGATATTTTTTGTCTATATTCTCAGCAACTCGCCTTCCTATAAGGCCAATTAAATCCCTTGTTTTTATTAAGCATTTTGTCTAAATTCAACAAATACTTGTGTCGAAGCGGATTACTAGAGATAATAGTGACTTATTTTGTAACTATAAAATGGCTGCAATGTAAGTTATTGCATTGATTAAATATCACCAGAAACTCAATGAAAAGCTAATGTGTATATTTATATCAGGTCATAATAATTAATCTCAGGAGTTAATGCATTATGTTCAAACAAGATGTCACTATTACTGCACCAAATGGTCTTCATACTCGTCCTGCGGCTCAATTTGTGAAAGAAGCGAAAACATTCAGCTCTGAAATCACAGTGACCTCAAGTGGTAAAAGTGCTAGTGCTAAAAGTCTGTTTAAACTACAAACACTTGGTTTAACTCAAGGAACACTTATTACGATTTCTGCAGAAGGCGAAGATGAGCAACAAGCAGTAGAGCATTTAGTAAAATTAATCCCAGAATTAGAATAATCTCTGCGATCCCATTTTTTAATTAACTGTTGTGAAAGGAACGATTATGGTTTCAGGTATCCTCGTATCTCCCGGCATTGCTTTTGCTAAAGCAATGTTATTAAAAGAAGAACCCGCTGTACTTAATACAAAACCTATTGCTGATACTAAAGTAACAGCTGAAATAGAACGTTTTAAATCAGCGCAAGAAAAATCAAGCACTCAGCTTCATGCGATCATGAAACGTGCAGAACAAACTCTTGGTGAAGAAAAAGCAGCTATCTTCGAAGGCCACATTATGTTGCTTGAAGATGAAGACCTTGAAGCTGAGATTGTTAATCGCATCAAAACTAAACACGAATCAGCAGATCTAGCTGCACATACCGTGTTTGAAGCGCAAGCGAAAGAGCTTGAAGCACTTGATGATGAATATCTAAAAGAACGTGCGGCTGATATCCGTGATATCGGTAAACGTTTACTTCGCAATATCCTTGGCCTTGAAATTGTTGACTTAAGCTCAATCAGCGAACCATCTATTCTTGTTGCTGTTGACTTAACGCCGTCAGAAACTGCACAACTTAACTTAGATAAAGTGCTTGGTTTTATCACTGATGTGGGTGGCCGTACTTCTCATACATCAATTATGGCTCGTTCTCTTGAGATCCCTGCTATTGTTGGTACTAAGACTGCAACGCAAAAAATTCATCACGGCGATGATCTGATTCTTGATTGTATTAACAACAAGATCTATATCAACCCTGATCACAAAACTGTTGAGAAACTGAAAACAGTTCAACAACAATATCTTGCTGATAAAGATGAATTAGCTAAATTAAAAGATCTACCGGCTATCACTCTTGATGGACATCAGGTAGAAGTCGCAGCTAACATCGGTACTGTACGTGATATCGCTGGTGCAGATCGTAATGGTTATGAAGGTGTTGGTTTATACCGCACTGAGTTCTTATTCATGGATCGTGATGCGTATCCAAACGAAGAAGAACAATTTAAAGCTTATAAAGAAGTGGCTGAAGCAGCGGGTTCATTACCTGTTATCGTACGTACGATGGACATCGGTGGTGACAAAGATGTTCCATACATGAACCTGCCAAAAGAAGAAAACCCATTCCTTGGCTGGCGTGCAATCCGTATCAGTATGGATCGTAAAGATGTATTACATGCCCAGTTACGTGCAATCCTACGCGCCTCTGCGTTTGGTAAGTTACGTATTATGTTCCCTATGATCATTTCTGTTGAAGAGATCAGAACATTAAAATCTGAGATGAATATTCTTAAAGCTCAGCTTAAAGCTGAAAACAAAAAATTTGATGAAAGCATTGAAATCGGTGTGATGATCGAGACTCCGGCTGCAGCAGTAATTGCTGAACATTTAGCTAAAGAAGTCGATTTCTTCAGTATCGGGACCAATGACTTAACCCAGTATACTCTGGCAGTAGACCGTGGTAATGATTTAATTTCTCATCTGTATAACCCACTTTCTCCGTCTGTTTTAACTTTAATTAAGAAAGTTATCGATGCTTCTCATAAAGAAGGTAAATGGACTGGTATGTGTGGTGAGCTTGCAGGTGATGAGCGCGCAACACTCTTATTATTAGGTATGGGACTGGATGAGTTCAGTATGAGTGCAATCTCTATTCCTAAGATTAAGAAGATTATACGTAATACTAATTTCAGTGACGCTAAGAAGCTAGCTGAAGAAGCATTACAAAAAGCAACTGCGAAAGAAATCGTAACTTTACTTGATAAATTTACGGCTTAATTGTTTGCATTGTAAATTTGTATTGCTTAACCAGGAGTAACTATGGGCTTATTCGATAAGTTAAAGCAGTTTGTCTCTGATGACGAATCTGCAGGGATTGAGGTGTTCTCACCTCTTACAGGCGAAATAGTCAAGATTGAAGATGTACCTGACGTTGTGTTTGCAGAAAAAATCGTTGGTGATGGCGTAGCTATCAAACCAACAGGCAGTCAAATTGTCGCTCCTATGAGCGGCAAGATTGGCAAGATTTTTGAAACTAATCACGCGTTTGCTATTGAGTCTGATGAAGGTATTGAGCTATTTGTTCACTTTGGTATTGATACTGTGGAATTAAAAGGCGAAGGTTTTAAACGTATCGCTGAAGAAGGCCAGCAAGTAAAAGCCGGTGATACAATTATCGAAATCGACCTGCCGTTTTTAGAAAGTAGAGCAAAATCTGTGTTAACTCCTGTGGTCATTTCCAACATGGATAGCATTACTGATTTAGTAAAACTATCTGGTGAAGCGGAAGCAGGTAAGACTGTGATTATGCGAGTGAAGAAATAATTACTAACACAATCAAAACTTATTAACGAGAAGGGCTGATATCAAATCAGCCCTTTTTATTTTTGTCTAATATGTATTGTTTCATCAGGCTTTTTGCCAGAGCGAGGATATATCAATTTGGCAACAAATCCCATTACGATACCAAATACAATATTTATAACACCAAGCATAGCAAAAATACCACTTATATTAATGTCTCCATGACCTCCGCCAGATGAGAAGCTGCCATCAGACAAAAAAGATAATCCGGAGATAATAAGTACAAGAGCAATTAAACCCAAAATAATAGAGAAAAAGACTCTCATAGAAAAATTCCTTCTACTTTATATGTAATACTTTGAGCGGATAATAGCTTACTGTATCATTTTTAAAGTGATTTTTCTTAATATTAAAATGGCAAAAGAATAAAATTGATGGTTAATGAGAAAGTTGCGCCGCAGATGCGGCGCAGTTAAAGAGCGACATAATCACCCTAAAAAATATTAACGCCAGGCTTTATAAAGATTAATTAACGCGTTAGTTGAACTATCGTGTGAAGAAACTGCTTTATCACCATCCAGCTCAGGTAAAATACGACCCGCTAATTGTTTACCAAGTTCTACACCCCATTGGTCAAAACTAAAGATATTTAGAATCACGCCCTGCGTGAAGATCTTATGTTCATAAATCGCAATTAACGCACCTAAACTATAAGGCGTGATTTCACGTAGTAAAATGGAGTTAGTTGGGCGGTTACCTTCAAACACTTTAAATGGTACCGTAAATTTCACGTCATCCAGTTTTTTGCCGGCAGCAACAAACTCTTTCTCAACTTCTTCTTTAGTTTTACCAAACGCTAATGCTTCCGTCTGAGCAAAGAAGTTAGACAATAACTTAGGATGATGGTCACCTAGTGGGTTATGGCTAATTGCCGGGGCAATAAAGTCCGCCGGAATCAGTTTAGTCCCCTGGTGAATTAATTGATAGAACGCATGTTGACCATTTGTACCGGGCTCACCCCAGATGATTGGACCTGTTTCGTAATCCACTTTATTACCGTTACGATCAACATATTTACCATTTGATTCCATATTCCCTTGTTGGAAATAAGCAGCAAAACGGTGCATATACTGGTCATACGGTAGAATTGCTTCAGTTTCAGAACCGTAGAAGTTGTTATACCAAAGACCAATTAACGCTAAAATGACTGGGATATTCTTCTCTGGTGCAGTTTCAGCGAAGTGTTTATCAATCGCATGAGCACCCGCTAAGAGTTGTTCAAAGTTATCGTAACCAATAGACAGAGCAATAGATAAACCAATTGCTGACCATGATGAGTAACGACCACCAACCCAGTCCCAGAACTCAAACATATTTGCTGTATCAATACCAAATGCTGAGACTTCTTTCGCATTAGTTGATAACGCCACAAAGTGTTTAGCCACAGCTGCATCTTGTTTAGCTGCTTTGAGTAACCAGTCACGTGCACTCATCGCATTGGTCATGGTTTCTTGCGTTGTAAACGTTTTTGATGCCACTAAAAACAGAGTGGTCGCTGGATCAAGTTTTTTCAGAGTCTCTACCATCTGTGTGCCATCAACATTGGACACAAAATGCATATTTAAATGATTTTTATATGGACGAAGCGCTTCAGTGATCATATATGGACCTAAATCTGAACCACCAATACCGATATTCACAACATCAGTAATTGCTTTACCGGTATAGCCCTTCCACTCACCACTAATTACACGCTGACTGAATGACTTCATTTTAGCCAGCACTGCATTCACGTCTTCCATCACATTTTTACCGTCAACAGTAATTGGTGTGTTAGACAAGTTACGTAATGCAATATGCAGCACAGCACGGTCTTCAGTACGGTTAATCTTTTTACCACTATACATCGCTTTAATAGCGCCAGTCAGATCACACTCTTTCGCTAATGCTTGTAGTTTAGTTAGAGTTTCTGCTGTGATACGGTTTTTTGAGAAATCAACAAAGATTTGATCATCAAATGTTAGGGCAAACTTCTCTGCACGTTTAGGGTCGGCAGCAAATAGCTCTTTGATAGTGACATTTTTAGTCTGTTCAAAATGAGATTGTAACGCTTTCCAGGCTGCTGTTTGGGTTGGGTTAACACTTTTTAACATCGTACTGACTCCTTCCTTTTTAAGTAATCTGACCATGATATAACGATTGAATAAAGACGCAACTATAGAAACACAAAATATAAGCTATCATTCCAATTCGTTTATAATAACAAATACCTGATTATGTGTTTAAGTAATACAACTACTTACCCCCGCCACGACAGGCTGGCGAATCAGGCGCTTTGCCTTGAGCCTGCTGCCACTCGGCACGGGTATAAAGATGTAATGCCAGCGCATGAACAGTTGATGCCAGCTCTTCTGCCAGCGCGTCATACACTAAGCGGTGACGCTGCACTAAACGTTTACCATCAAAATCATCACTCACCATAATCACTTTAAAATGAGTTTCTGACCCGGCCGGCACGTTGTGATTACCGCTTTCATTCATAATATCTAAATAAACAGGGAAAAAATGACTGTTCAGTTTATGGGTAATGCGTTGCTTCATGATCGTACTGGCCATTGATTTTTCCTGATAATGTTCAAAGTTTATCATTATAGGCAACATCTGACGCCTATCATAGTGACATCTGTCTATCACTATGATACCTGTACTTTAACTCAATAAACGCATGCTGAACTGAGTATAACCTGACTAAATAACTGAATTTGATTACCAGTATTCAATTTTTCTTTGATAAGTCATTGATTCACCATCAGTATGTTCAACCTTTTGTGTCCAGTTACCATACTCATCATAGGCAGTATACTTAATCACGGTCTCTTCTGGTAATGGTGTTTCTGAAGCTAAATAAAATACTGAGGACTGATTAAATGACGTTAACCGATGTTCAGCACTATATCCAAAACGATTTTGAATCTGTGATACATAACCATATTCGCCATAAACAATATTCTCAAATGAAGAGGATGCCAACTGACCTTGCTGATTAAACCGGAAAGAGAGCTCATAAGTTTCATCAGCCATATCAGTACCGGAACCAAGTGTCAGTACCTGGCCAGTATCATCTTTTACCCATGATTTCTCTTCCAGGAAAGACGCCGGCTGACCATTTTCTGCCTCTTCTATAATCACTTTACCATCAATAATTTTTACTGTGCGATGATAAGGGGGAACACCTGATATTTTCTGCTCGGATCGCCATTGATTAAGTTCAGGCTGAGTAACCTCAACCCTGATTGACATATATTCAGGAGAACCGGGTGAATAGCTAAATCGCCCGGAATATTTCGATAACAACCCCTGCTCATTATATTCTGCTCGTTCTTCTCCCGTGCTTTTATCGCTTGCCTGAGTAATGGATACAATGACTCTTTTCACTGGATGCTCTGGCATAAAGACGTGCGTATCACTATTATCGATCACAAAATTGATCTGCGCGGGTGTCAATTCAGAGGCATAAGTGAGACTAAACAAACCACTTAATATCACTATCATCAACATAAAACGAGTTAGTGTTTTCATAGATATCTCTTACTCTTCCGGATCATAATCAAGATTTGGTGCCAGCCAGCGCTCAACTTCACTCACTGTCATACCTTTACGATTTGCATAATCAACGATTTGGTCTTTTTGGATTTTACCCACGGCAAAATATTTACTGTCCGGGTGACTAAAATACCAGCCAGAAACAGACGCCCCCGGCCACATTGCATAAGAAGTGGTTAGCTTCATACCAATACGACGCTCAACATCAAGCAAGTCCCAAATCGCTTGTTTTTCCGTATGTTCAGGGCACGCCGCATAACCCGGAGCAGGGCGAATACCCTGATAGTTCTCACGAATTCGCTCATCATTAGACAGATTCTCATCTGGCGCATAACCCCAAATTTCTTTACGGACTTTTTCATGCAGATATTCAGCAAAGGCTTCTGCTAAACGATCGGAGACCGCAGTGACCATGATCTTATTATAATCATCACCTTTATCATTGTAGGCTGCCGCCAGATCATGTTCTTCCAGCCCGCCAGTGACTGCAAAAGCCCCCATATAATCATTTTGTTCTGCGACAAAATCGGCTAAACAGTAATTACTAAATTGCTCTTTTTCAGTTTGTTGACGCAGATGGTGCGTGACCAGTAACTGTTCCTGACGAGCCTCATCACGATACAAAATTACATCATCACCCACACGTTTAGCCGGGAACAGTCCCATAATACCTTTTGGTTTAAGTGCTTTGTTGAGACTTAATTCATCAAGCATGGCATTCGCTTCATTAAAGATTTTTTGCGCTTCTTCGCCTACTTCAGCGTGCTGTAAAATGGTCGGGTACTTACCATGTAGTCCCCACGTCATAAAGAAAGGTGTCCAGTCGATATAGTGGCGCAACATGGCAATATCTGCCTGCACTTCCTGCACGCCTAACTGATTTGGCTTTGGCGGCTGATAATCACCGGCAATCTGCCACGCATTAGCACGCGCTTGTGCTAAGGTAACGGCTGGTGTGCGTGATTTCTTACGCCCGTGCTGCTCACGCACGGTTTGATATTCTGCCCGCAGGCGTGTCACATAATCATCTCTTTGGGTATCAGAAAGCAGTGCAGAACACACAGCAACGTTACGTGAGGCATTTTGCACATAAACCACTGGACCACTGTAATTTGGCTCAATTTTCACTGCGGTATGCGCTTTAGACGTGGTTGCTCCACCAATCAATAGTGGTAATTTAAAACCTTGTCGTTCCATCTCTTTAGCAACATGCACCATTTCATCCAGCGACGGTGTGATCAGTCCTGACAAACCGATGATGTCAACATTATGCTCTTTTGCCGTACTAAGGATCTTTTCACAAGGCACCATCACACCCAGATCGATGACTTCATAGTTATTACACTGCATCACAACGGCCACAATATTTTTACCAATATCATGCACATCGCCTTTGACTGTGGCAATCAGCACTTTACCGGCCGCTTTACCTTGCTGTTTGCTGGCCTGAATATAAGGCTCTAAATAAGCCACAGCTTGCTTCATAACCCGTGCTGATTTTACCACTTGTGGCAGGAACATCTTCCCTTCAGAAAACAGATCTCCTACCGTATTCATACCGGCCATAAGCGGGCCTTCAATCACTTCCAGTGGCTTTTCTGCTTTTTGACGCGCTTCTTCTGTATCCAGCTCAATAAACTCGGTAATACCTTTCACCAGCGCATATTCAAGTCTTTTTTCAACCGTATAACTACGCCATTCTGCCTGCTGTTTATCGCCTTCCTGTTCCGTTTTAGTACCTCGATACTTTTCAGCAATCGCCAGCAGATTTTCTGTTCCTTCCGGGTGTTTATTTAAGATAACATCTTCAACGGCAGTTTTAAGCTCCGCGGGCAAGTCATCATAGATAGCCAGCTGACCGGCATTGACAATACCCATATCCATACCATTATGAATGGCATGATATAAAAATACCGCATGGATCGCCTCACGCACCGGTTCATTACCACGGAACGAGAAGGAGACGTTAGATACACCACCAGAGATCATGGCATAAGGCAACTCACGCTTAATATCAGCACACGCTTCAATAAAATCGACCGCGTAGTTGTTGTGCTCTTCGATCCCGGTGGCTACCGCAAAAATATTTGGGTCAAAAATGATATCTTCTGGTGGAAAACCCACTTCCTGCGTCAAAATCTGATAAGCACGACGACAGATCTCGATTTTACGTGCACGGGTATCAGCTTGCCCCTGTTCATCAAACGCCATCACGACAACCGCAGCACCGTAGCGACGCACCAGTTTTGCCTGTTGAATAAACTTATCAACACCTTCTTTCATCGAGATAGAGTTAACAATACCCTTACCCTGAATGCATTGTAGCCCTTTTTCGATCACTTCCCACTTGGAAGAGTCGATCATAATTGGAACTTTAGCAATATCGGGCTCACCAGCGATTAAGTTCAGATAACGAACCATGGCAGCTTCAGCATCAAGCATGCCCTCATCCATATTGATATCGATAATCTGTGCACCGTTTTCTACCTGCTCACGAGCCACATCAAGTGCTTCGTTATACTTTTCTTCTTTAATCAGACGTTTAAAGCGGGCAGAACCGGTCACGTTAGCGCGCTCACCCACGTTCACAAACAGATGGCCTTTACTGATATTAAAAGGCTCAAGTCCTGATAAACGGCAGACTTTTTCAAGTACCGGCGCTTGTCTTGGAGCTATGCCATCAACCGCTTTCGCAATCGCCGCAATATGTTCTGGTGTGGTACCACAGCAGCCACCTACAATATTTAAGAAGCCAGCACGCGCCCACTCAGCAATTTGTGTTGCCATCTCTTTGGCTTCCAGATCATAGCCACCAAACGCATTAGGTAAACCGGCATTAGGGTGCACAGAAATCGCAAATTCAGAAATACGTGACAACTCCGCCACGTACTGACGCAGCTCATCTGGACCCAGCGCACAGTTCAAACCAAAAGAGAGCGGCTGAACGTGACGTAACGAGTTATAAAATGCTTCAGTTGTCTGGCCTGAAAGCGTACGGCCAGATGCATCCGTAATCGTACCTGAAATCATAATTGGTAAAGTGACACCCAGCTCATCAAAGACACTTTCCACCGCAAACAGCGCCGCTTTGGCGTTAAGAGTATCAAAGATGGTTTCCACCATAATGATATCCACACCGCCAGCAATAAGTGCTTTAGTTGCTTCCTGATAGGCGCTCACCAGTTGATTAAAATTGACATTACGTTTTGCCGGATCGTTCACATCAGGCGAGATTGATGCAGTACGGTTAGTCGGCCCTAAAATACCTGCCACATAACGGGGTTTGTCAGGTGTTTTAGCTGTCCATTCATCCGCACAAGCCCGGGCAATTTGGGCGCCGGCATAGTTAATCTCGTGTACCAGTGACTGCATCTCATAGTCAGCCATGGCAATGCTTGTAGCATTAAAGGTATTGGTTTCAACAATATCAGCGCCGGCAGCAAAATAAGCATCATGCACATCTTTAATCAGCAGCGGTTGCGTCAGTACCAGTAAATCATTATTGCCTTTAACATCGCAAGACCAGTCAGCAAAGCGCTCACCGCGGTAATCCTGCTCCTGCAATTTATAGCGCTGGATCATCGTACCCATGGCACCATCAAGAATCAGAATTCGTTGTTTTAGCTGTGATTTTAATTGTTCTACACACTTAAGCTGGGCTTGATATTTTGACACAATAATTCCTTTGCAAATAATCTATCCTCATCATATGGAAAAACAGATCAACTGCCAATGAATTATTTAGAGCAATATGAGGATACTTAAAATTAAGAGATAAAAAATTTCTTCAATAAAATCAAAGTATTATAAATTAACGTTTTATTTATAACCCCTTGATTTTATTAGATTTAAATAACTACTCGTCGATAGTTAAATTACGAGTGGTTAAATCGTATGGTGTTAACTGGTACACGTAATAGTTGAGCCAGTTACTAAACAGTAAATAGGCATGACTGCGCCAGGTCGCACTTGGTGCTTGCTCCGGATCGTTATTTGGAAAGTAGTTTTCCGGAATATCCGGATCAAGGCCGGCTTTAAGATCCCGAATATATTCGCTGCCCAGAGTAAATGAGTCATATTCAGGGTGACCTGTAACAAATGCCATACGTTTATCAGGAGTTGCCATTAAATAAGCACCTGCTTCATCAGACTCTGCCAGAATCAGTAAATCAGTCTTTTCCCGAATTACATCACACGGGAAGTGCGCATAACGGGAATGAGGCGCAAGGAATGTATCGTCAAAACCACGGGTTAAGATCGCGCGCGGGTTGGTAATTTTATGAGAATAAACACCAGAAATTTTACTGTCACGCGTAAGCTTTGGTACACCATATAAAATATTCAGTGCCGCCTGAACCGCCCAGCAGACAAACAAGGTTGATGTTACGTGGTCTTTAGCCCACAAAATAATTTTTTGTAACTCTTCCCAGTAAACCACATCCGAAAATTGCACCTTACCAAGCGGGGCGCCAGTGATAATCAACCCATCAAAGTTTTGATCGCGGATATCTTCAAAATCACAGTAGAAACTATTGAGATGCTCAACTGGTGTATTTTTTGACTCACGCTGATCGATACGCAATAGCTGCACATCAACCTGCAATGGGGAGTTAGATAGCAGACGTAAAAACTGGTTTTCAGTTTCTATTTTTTTTGGCATGAGATTAAGAAAGAGTACTTTTAACGGCCGGATTTCCTGACGGCTGGCACGACTTGATGTCATGATAAATACATTCTCTTCACGCAGCACATCAACAGCAGGTAAAGCATCAGGAATACGAATTGGCATAACAACCTCTCAATCTCATCTTTATTATTTATTTTATACGGATATACGTTTAAACGTTTGGACGTCCAGAAATCTAAATATAACGACTTTTTAATATCTTGTCGAGCAGATTGTTTTGCTAATCAGTTTTTTATTTTTATTCAATATATTAGCGTTATCATATAAGTAGTGACAGATAAGCGATATGGCTGTCACTCACCACACTATTCATCAGCAATATATCCCCTCATTTTTTCTATCTGACTGTATAAATAGAGAATAATAGCTAATATCTAGCCTATATATGCTTTATTCCCTTGCATCTGTAGGGGTTCTAATAAATAATATGTTCCACATCCAGCAACAGGTAGAAGCAATATGGGAAAACTGAATGTTTTAGCAATCACAGCTTGTATTAGCGGCGTTGCACATACCTATATGGCCGCCGAGCGTCTGGAAAAATTAGCCAGTCAGGAAAACTGGCAAATTAAAGTTGAAACTCAAGGTGCTCTGGGGATTGAAAATCCATTCACGGATGAGGAAATCAAAGCCGCTGATGTGGTAATCATCATCAGTAATACCAATGTGAAAAAGCAAGAACGCTACGAAGGCTGTCGCCGTTTAAAAATGGATATCAGTCAGTTCTTAATTCGTCCGGAAGCGATCACCACTAATCTTAAAAAAGTACTCAATGCCCCCAAAGGGACTTGTCTGCAGGTTGTTTAATATTTAAGAAGTTATATCTTACTTAGGGCTTTTCACCAGTAAGGCTTACTTAATACATGGAGCTTATGATGCTATTAGCAAGGCGAGTGTATGAGGGGTATGTTCCGGTTGCGTATTTTTTGTATAGTGCCTGTTATTAGCATGGGGTTTAGGGCGGACTGCGCCGCCTGGCGCAATGTTTTTTGGTGATGTTGCCAGTTTAGTGGGCTTGATGGCCTACCGCACCCCATAGGCACCCGCTCGAAGACTCGCTAAGACCTATGAGGTACGCTCTCCATCAATTCAGGCAACATCATAACTATCAGATTTAAACAATAAAGACATGAACTTAATTGTTAAAATTTAATAAAATCATATAATTTAAAAAC
Organism: Zophobihabitans entericus; assembly: GCF_011745665.1. Classification (GTDB taxonomy): domain Bacteria; phylum Pseudomonadota; class Gammaproteobacteria; order Enterobacterales; family Orbaceae; genus Zophobihabitans; species Zophobihabitans entericus. The sequence continues at coordinate 297,179 of NZ_CP050253.1, forward strand.
CAATTTACCTATATTCTAAGAAGTATTTTAAGGATCGAAAATTTCAGAGATGTAGAATTGACGGAGACCATATTGTAGGGGTCTTAGCGAGTCCTCGAGCGGGCGCCCCTGCTGTATGGTAGGCCGTCAAACCCACAGGATTTATCATTCCACCCTAAAATATTGCGCATGAGCGGCGCACGCCGCTCCAAACCAACTGCTAATAACAGGGCACAGATAACATTATCTATTCTGATTTTATATCCAACTTAATTAAGACTTCATCACCAGCTTACTGTGATACTGATTACGATATTCTGATGGCGAACGATCCGTTCTCTTACGAAATACCCGGCAGAAATAGTTACTATCATTAAATCCGCAGGCATGAGCAACTTCTTTAATATTCAAATCATAATTTTTTAACAACGTTTTAGCGTGTTCAAGACGTACCTGATTTAAATACTCATTCAGGCCCGTTTCGCCCTCTTTATGAAACAGATGAGAAAGGTAGTTAGGCGAGATATAGAACGTTTTGGCTAAAAACTCACGGGTGATCTCTTCCCGAAAATGAATATCAATGTAGTGGCGAATGGCTTCAAACAGACTGGTCGTGTGGGATGACGTCTCAATGTTTGTATTTAATAAATCCAGCGTATGACTGAGCAAACTCAGAATCAGTAACGGTGCAGTAGTATCTTTCTGGTAATCAGTCTTAGGCTGCTGAGGGTTGCCCCACGACAATTCATCAATCGCCTGCAAAATAAATGCCCCTACGCGTGGGCCTCGCCTTGGTGTATTGATCTGTTCAAGCACAGTAAATTGTTCACCGTCCCAGGATAATAAACTTAAGCCTAGTTGCTGTTTACCAAACAAAATACTGAGTGTCGTTGCAGGCTTTGACCATTGTGGTTGATTCCAGCTACCGCCGGGAATATATAATAAATTATTCCGGCTTAAACACTGTTGCTTACTGCTGGTTTTGTTCTCCGCCCAGCACATTTCCACCTCACCCTCGATGATAATTTCTAAACGTGGGAAATCAACCTGATAAGCCAGTGCCGGCGGGGAAATATTACCACTGGCTAAATAGAGATTAGTCACTTTCCTCTGCTGAGAGATAAACGCACTGATAATATCTGCAATAGAGTTTGTCATGCTAATAGTCCTGTTAATATTCAACGTTGTTAGCCATAAAATAATATTGATTATTCTATAGTATCAAGAATCAGCCAAAATAGTTAATTTACCCGAAAGCACATAAAATGATTCTTCTCTACACTCAACTAATCCTTTATAATGCCAAAGCATTTTATTACGAGGGATAATTTATGAAACGACTTTTTGCTCTCTTTTTCTTCGCGCTTATGCTAACGGGTTGTGCGACGCCAAAAGGGGATCGCATGGATACTAATGTTACATTCTATAATTATAACAGCTACAGTAAGGGCTATTATAAAGAAAAAACCTTTTTACTCTATTTTGAAAACAACGGTAAGCCTTATTTAAGTTATCAGGCTGAATCATCTGCCTCTGATAGCTGGTTCAAGTTAAGTGTTAATCAAGAACAGGCAGCAACCATCATTTCCATTATCGATAAATATTTTGAGTGGGAAGCTATCGCAGCTCGTGATAAAGATATGATTAATATAGAAATCACATCAGGCCTTGCACTACAAGACTGGGACTATAAGTTTTCTTTCTCAGTGATTTCACATACCCCTGAAAGTCATGTCCTCAAAATGGATCAATGTGGAACACAATTCTTCGCTCAGGTTTGTCAATATACTCACCCAATAATGTATGTTGGTACGTACGACGCCAAGATTCTTAAACAAGAATTACAAAAATTTATTGCCGGTAAGTTCCAGGCGGTTAACTATAATAAATATAATTAATAATAACTGATTATCAGAAATGCCCAGTTACTGGGCATTTTTAGTTATAACTCTGTTTAACTACAGCTATTTTTAACTATCAAAATAAATACAATACATTGATTTTATTTAATATTTTATATTATAACTCCAGCTCAGTTTTAAGTAGCTGTTCTATCTGTTCCTGACTGGTCGCATTAATCAAAGCCTGACGGAACTCTTCATGCATAATACGACGTGCCAGTTTAGAGAAGATACGCATATGCTGATCGCCTGCTGCGTGTTTATTTAGCGTTAACATAATCACAAACTGTACTTGTTCTTCGCCCCACAGAATTGGCTTCTCAAGTCTTGCCACACTAATCGTCGATTGTTCAATATGCTCTGATTTAGTATGTGGAATCGCAAATCCAAAGCCAAGCGCGGTCGAAAAGACATCTTCACGATTCCAGATATCACCCGCCAGCTGACGCGGATAACGGCAACGACCTGCCGCCAGTAAATTATCTGTCATGCCTTTGATGACTTCTTCTTTACTTTGCCAATCCGGATTAATCGCAATACACGTTGGTGTAATCAGCGGTACATCGCCCTGAACTAAACGGAACTGGGCAAGTAAATGCTCAACCTCCAGAGATGTTCGACACTGCATCGCCCTGTCAAGCAAGGCACGACAATCCAGACTATTAAGCTTAGCTAAACGGGTTTTTGTTGCAGGAATATTTGGTGAGCTCATACTGATCTCATCCAGTCCCAAACCAACCAGCAGCGGAAGTACTGAGCCTTTAGCGCCCAGTTCACCACACAGACCGACCCATTTATTGTGACGATGAACCTCTTTCACAATATAGTCTAAGCCACGTAAAAAGGCAGGATTTAAGCTGTTATAATGCTTAGTCACTTTGGCATTATCACGATCAACCGCCAGTAAATACTGGGTCAAATCGTTACTGCCGATACTGAAGAAATCAATCTCCTGACAGCATTGGTCAATAATAAACATCACTGATGGGACTTCCAGCATAATCCCCAGCTGAATTTTTTCATCAAATGGAATTTGTTTATTACGTAAATCCTGCTTAATCTCAGCCAGCTCTTCTTTCACCCACAGGATCTCTTCCATGGATGAGATCATCGGGATCATAATTTTTAATGCACCATGGGCTGAAGCTCGCAAAATGGCTCGTAACTGAGTTCTGAATAACGTGAGATATTCGCGGTAAATTCGCACCGCCCGGTAACCAAGGAATGGATTATTCTCTGCCGGAATATTTAAATAATCGACCGGCTTATCGCCACCAATATCAAAGGTTCGAATAATAATCGCTTTACCTTTAGCCGCTTCAAGTGCCTGACAAAAAGTATTATACAACTCGTCCTCTTTTGGTGCCTGATGTCTGTCCATATACAGCATTTCAGTACGAAATAGGCCGACTGATTCTGCGCCACTGGTAAAAGCAGGTTTTGCCTCAATGGAGTGGGCAATATTGGCGGCAATTTCAATACGTACGCCATCAGCAGTCGCACCCGGAATATGCAAATACGCTTTTTGTTGTTCAACAAGGCGAGCATGCAGGCAAGACTCCTGTTCATAGTAGCGGGATACTTCACACGTCAAATCATAAGCAACTAAGCCCAAATCGCCATCAACCTGAACCTGTTGCTGCACATGAGGTAACATGGTCTGCATATTCACACCAACCAGAGTTGGAATATTAAATGAGCGGGCTAAGATGACAGTATGAGATGTGCTGCCGCCATGGCTGAGCAGTAACCCTTTCAGGAAGCGTTTATCCAGCTCTAAAAACTGGCTTGGTGTCAGCTCCTCCGCTAGACAAATGGTCGGCTCAGACAGCGCTTGCTGAGACGGAAAACGCTTTTCACCATACACATGTTGCAGCAACTGGAAACAAACATCACGAATATCCAGCTCACGCTCTTTTAAGTATTCACTACCAGACTGAGCCAGTTGATCGCTAAAATATTTAGCAGTAGCAACAATCGCTTCGCCACTATTTTTACCGGTTTGTAATTCTGATTGTAGTTCGTCCCAAAATGCCGGATCACTGATGATAGCCTGATGGGCTTCTAAGATCTCAGTAGATGTTTCTGACACATAACTGAGTTGAGCTGCCAGCGCTTTTTGAAACTGCTTTAACGCCGTTTTTAAAATTGTCGTCTCTTTTTCAAGTGATTCTGCAGGCGGAAAGTCCCCGACCTGATTTAAATCAATACGGGAGATCAGTTGCAATTTACCACTCGCCACGCCACCACATACTGCTTTTGCACGAATATACTGAGGATTGAGGTTAGACAAAGAACGAGGCAGTGGCTCTTCCTGCTCATCAGAGCCCGTTGGCAGCGCGTCATCACAATGAGGAAACTCTTTTTCAATAAAGACTTTCAGACGCTCAAAAGCGACATGCTCATCCTGACCATCAATAATTAAACAGCAGGTATCATCTTTTAACGTACTGGTACCAATTAACGACAAAACACTTTTAGCGTCTGCTTTAATATCCGTGCGCTGATTATAAAGTTCAATACTTGCAGTAAAACTCTTACACACTTTCTCAATATGACTAGCCGGACGAGCATGGATACCATTAGGTAACACACAGATAAATTCAATTTTTTTGGACATTACCAGGTTCCTCTTACCTATACTTATGATTCAAATTCATGATGACTTTTATGCAGAATTGCACTTCATCGGCAAATTCAAGTAGCCATTGTTAGTATTAAGAATAAATACCTCACCTACTGAAAACTATATTAAAAAACTATTAATCACTGGATAAATGTAATATTTGAAATAATTTGTGATCACTGTCACAGCAGAGTGATCTTGATGATTAGATACAACAAAGATTTGAGCTAGATCTCATTTTTTAATCAAGAATACAAAAATCCAGTAAATAGCAAAATTGTCTACTGTGGTTATGAGAAAAGTTTCCATACTATGATTATGGATATTCATCTGAATGGATTGAAATTTAATACAAAAAGAATTTTAGTCGTAACAATGGTTTGGATTAATAAGGACGACAATGTGAATGATTTAATTAATATTCTAAAAAACACTCGTCAGCACTTAATGACCGGTGTATCACACATGATTCCGTTTGTAGTTTCCGGCGGTATTTTACTGGCTGTTTCGGTGATGTTATTTGGTGAGGGTGGTGTTCCGGATCCGGTTAATGATCCCTTTTTAAGTAATCTATTTACTATTGGTGTCGCTGGTTTAACTCTGATGGTACCATTCTTAGCCGCTTATATTGGCTACTCTATTTCTGAACGTGCAGCGCTCGCTCCTTGTGCTATTGGTGCATGGGTTGGCGCGTCATTTGGCGCAGGATTTTTTGGTGCTATTATCGCCGGTTTAGTCGGTGGTATTGTGGTTTTCTACTTAAAGAAAATCAGAGTACCTGCCGTACTGCGTTCTGTGATGCCAATCTTTATCATTCCAATCATTGGTACCTTTATCACAGCAGGTATCATGATGTGGGGGCTGGGCGAGCCAATTGGCTTCTTAACGTCATCACTGACCGACTGGCTTCGTGGCATGCAACAAGGCAGCATTATTGTACTGGCGATTATTATGGGCTGTATGATCGCCTTTGACCTTGGCGGACCGGTGAATAAAGTTGCTTATGCCTTTATGCTTATTTGTGTAGGCGAAGGCATCTATACCATTGTCGCTATCGCGGCTGTCAGTATTGCTATCCCATCATTTGGTACTGGTTTTGCTACCTTACTGAATAAAAAACTTTTTACACCAGATGAAAGAGAAACCGGTAAAGCCGCAATTGTGATGGGCTGCGTAGGTGTCACTGAAGGTGCGATTCCATTTGCAGCCGCTGACCCGTTACGTGTTATCCCATCAACCATGCTTGGTGCTGCTTGTGGGGCTGTAGTTGCTGCAGTATTTGGTGCAGAGTGCTATGCCGGCTGGGGTGGACTGATTGTTCTGCCTGTTGTCACAGGTAAACTTGGCTACGTGGCGGCGATTCTGGTTGGTTCAGCTGTGACTGCCGTTTCTATCGTGTTATTAAAACAATTTACCCGCTCAAAGAAATCTGAAAAACAGGCAGATGAGCAGGAAGTTGAAATCGAATTTGATTTGGGTTAACAACTTGTAACCCAAAAGATTGCATTATTTAGGAGAACGATTATGATTAATATTATAGCAGTAACCGCGTGCCCATCAGGTGTAGCACATACTTATATGGCAGCAGAGTCTCTTGAGCGCGCAGCAAAGGAAAAAGGCTGGAACTGTAAAGTAGAAACACAAGGCTCAATTGGGATTGAAAATGAGCTAAGTGCTGATGATGTCTCTAAGGCGCATTTTGTTATTTTAACTAAAGATATTGGTATTAAAAACGAAGAACGCTTTAAAGGTAAACCGATTGCCAAAATCGCAATTAGTGATGCAGTAAAAAAAGCAGATGTTATTTTAAGTAAAATTGAAGAACACTTAAATAAGTAAACGACAAGAAATAAGCTGCAAAATAAAAATGTTATCAGCAACAGATTCGTTGCTGATAACCAATAAAAGACCTTTTAGAACTACTTAGGGAGAATAAAATGACCCTTCCTCGTATCGAACGCTTAAAAGCACAATTATTTGAAAAAACTCGCGAAATCTCACTAGAGCGAGCGCTTCTCTATACTGAAAATCATAAACAAACAGAGGGCGAACCAACGATTATCCGCCGGGCAAAAGCAACGGCTCATATTATGGATCATGTCGCCATTTCTATCCGTGATGATGAACTAATCGCGGGTAACAGAACGATAAAACCACGTGCTGGTATTATCTCACCCGAGATGGATCCTTACTGGCTGTTAAAAGAGTTAGATGATTTTTCAACTCGTCCACAAGATCGCTTTAATATCTCTGAAGAAGATAAACAGTGTTATCGTAACGTGTTATACCCGTACTGGGAAAAGCGTTCGATGAAAGACTTTATCAACAGTCAAATGTCAGATGCTGTGCGTCAGGCGGAAAGTACCCGTATTTTTAGCGTCAATCAGACCGATAAGGGGCAAGGACATATCATTATTGATTATCCTCGTTTGCTGGATAATGGTCTGGATAAACTCATTGCAGAGCTTTCTGAGCATTGTCAGAAGAAACCTGATAATCACTTCTATCAGGCGGCACTACTGCTGCTTAATGCCTCTCAGCGTCATATTATGCGTTACGTGGAGCTGGCTAAATCAATGGCAGCAACGTGTCAGGATGCTAAAAGAAAAGCTGAATACCTACGTATTGCTGAAGTTTCTACTAATATTGCACATAATAAGCCGGCTGACTTCTATGAAGCGTGCCAATTATTCTGGTACATGAATATTATTCTGCAATATGAATCAAACGCCAGTTCTATTTCACTGGGTCGTTTTGATCAGTATATGCTGCCATTCTATCGCGCTTCTTTAGCACAAGGAGAGTCACCAGAGTTCTTACAAGAACTGCTTACCTCTTTGTGGGTGAAATGTAACGATATCGTTTTACTGCGTTCTACTTCAAGCGCCCGTTATTTTGCCGGCTTCCCATCTGGTTATACCATTTTACTTGGTGGTCTATCTGAGATCGGTCGCAGCGCAGTAAATGAGCTTTCTATGCTATGTCTGGATGCTTATCATGATGTCTGTTTACCACAGCCTAACTTAGGTGTACGTGTGAACGAATTTATCGATCGTCCATTCCTGCTTAAAACAGCAGAAACCATCCGTATGGGAACGGGTATTCCGCAAATCTTTAATGATGAAGTGGTAGTCCCTGCATTCTTAAATCGTCAGGTTTCACTGGAAGACGCTCGTGACTACTCGGTGGTTGGTTGTGTAGAGTTATCTATTCCGGGGCGTACTTACGGTCTGCATGATATTGCGATGTTCAACCTGCTTAAAGTGATGGAAATTACGTTATATGAAAACGAAAATAATCCAGATGTCACTTATGAAAGCCTGTTTGAACAAATTAAAGGCAATATTAGCTACTACGTTAAATTGATGGTTGAAGGCAGTAATATCTGTGATATTGGCCATCGTGACTGGGCACCGGTACCGTTACTTTCTTCTTTCGTGCTGGATTGTATCGATAAAGGTCAGGATATTACTGAAGGCGGTGCACGTTATAACTTCTCCGGCGTTCAGGGTATTGGTATTGCTAACTTAAGCGACTCGTTATATGCCTTAAAAGGTCTGGTATTTGATGAAAAACGTATCACCTTTAAACACCTGCTTGAAGTGCTGCGTAGCAACTTTACCACACCTGACAGTACTGAAATCCGTGCTCGTTTAATCAACCGCTTTAGTAAATACGGTAACGATATTGATGAAGTGGATATGATTAGTGCTGAACTCCTGCGCTACTACAGCAAAGAAGTCGAAAAATATAAAAATCCGCGTGGTGGTTACTTCACACCAGGTTCTTATACTGTATCTGCTCACGTACCACTGGGAGCAGTCGTTGGCGCAACTCCGGACGGGCGTTTTGCCGGCGAACAACTCGCTGATGGTGGCTTATCACCAATGCTTGGACAAGATGCGCATGGCCCAACAGCAGTACTTAAATCTGTCAGTAAACTGGATAACTACCTGCTGTCTAACGGTACACTGCTAAACGTGAAATTCACGCCAAGTACGCTGGAAGGTGAAGGTGGTTTAAATAAACTGGCAGACTTCTTACGTGCCTTTACTAAGTTGAAGCTACAACACGTTCAGTTTAACGTGGTGAATGCAGAAACACTGAAAGAAGCACAACAACGTCCGCAAGACTATGCTGGACTTGTGGTGCGTGTTGCCGGGTATAGTGCCTTCTTTGTGGAGCTATCCAAGGAGATTCAGGATGACATCATCCGCCGTACAGCGCACCAATTATAATACGATATACCTTGATCAGTCGGATGCTCTTGCGGCTGATCAAGCCCGTATTTTTAATATTCAGCGCTATTCGCTCAATGATGGCTTTGGCATACGGACAGTCATTTTCTTTAAAGGCTGTCCCCATTACTGTCCGTGGTGTGCGAATCCGGAATCTATTTCCCGTAAAATTCAGGTTGTAAAGCGTAAATCGAAGTGTCTGCACTGTGCCACTTGTTTAAACGATGCTGATGAGTGCCCAAGCGGTGCCATGGAACGGATTGGTTATGATATTTCACTAGAAAATCTGATTAAAGAAATTCTTAAAGATGATATCTTTTTCCGCTCTTCCGGTGGTGGTGTAACACTATCTGGTGGTGAAGTATTACTGCAAGCTAAATTTGCCAGTCAACTCTTGGAACGCCTGAAAAAATTGGGTATTAACACTGCCATTGAAACTGCAGGTGATATCCGTTTTGAAGACTTTTTGTCAGTGGCAAAATACTGTGATGAAGTGCTGTTTGATTTTAAAATTATGGACGAAGAGCAGGCCAAACAGGTATCTAACATTCACCTGTCACGCGTGCTGGATAACTTTGCCCGTCTGTATGAGCAAAATATTCCGTTAACGCCACGTATTCCGCTTATTCCAGGTTATACCCTTGATCAGCAAAATATCGAGCGTGTTATCGCGTTTTTAAAGCAATTTCCAAACATCAAAGAGATTCATTTACTGCCATTCCATCAGTTTGGTGAACCTAAATATGATCTGATTAAAAGACCATATACTATGGGTGAAATCAAAGCGCCAGAAGATGAAGAAGTACAACGCATTAAAGCTTATGTTGAACAACAAGGCTACACGGTTATGGTTGGCGGTTAATTTATTAGCTGTCAGCTATTTTTCACCTCTCTAAACCAACACGGTTTTATTCACATCCCACTGATGAGCAATTGCAAGGATACTTTTTGGTATCAATTGTCATAGTTCAATACCTCACTTTTTAATAGAATCTTTAGTAGATTTTATGCTATCTCGGCATCCTATTAATTATCAGTGGGGAAATATAATGCTCAAACCTAAAAAGATTTTAAATAATCCCAACCACGTCAGACAAGAGTTACTCGATGGCTTAGTTTATGCCTACCAAGGAGAGCTCACACCCATTAAAGAGTTCTGTTCAGCATACCGTAAAAGCATCGCCAGTGATCAGGTGATTATCGTCAGCGGTGGTGGTAGTGGCCACGAGCCTACATTTGCAGGCTTTATCGGTAAAGGTGGTATCGACGCTTGTGCACTAGGTGAAGTCTTTACCTCACCATCACCCGATCAAATTATTGAAGTAACTAAAGCAGCCCATAAAGGCAAAGGCGTGTTATTCCTGTATGGTAACTACTCAGGTGATAGTATGAACTTTGATATCGCGGCAGAGATTCTGGCTGAAGAAGGTATTGAAACTAAAACTGTCCGCACGACAGATGACATCGCTTCTGCACCACTGGACAGAATGTCTGACCGCCGTGGTGTTGGCGGTATTATGTTTGTCTATAAGCTCACAGGTGCTGCTGCTCAGTTTAAGCATTACGATCTGGATAAACTACAGGCAGTTGCAAAGAAAGCCAACTTTAATACCCGTACTATTGGTGTTGCACTGTCAGGTAGTGCGCTACCACAATCGAGCACATTTAACTTTGAACTGGCTGATGATGAAATTGAGATCGGGATTGGTATTCATGGTGAAGCCGGCCTGCGTCGTCAAAAACTCACTACAACTGACGAAGTCGTCAAAGAGATGATTGATAAGCTGTGTGCTGATTTACCGTTCAACCGTGGCGATAAAGTCTGTGTCGCCATTAATGACCTTGGTTCACTCAGTTATACCGAACTGCTTATTGTCAGTCGTAAAGTAGGTATGGAACTGGCTGAGCGCGGCATCACCACTTACGACATTGCGATTGGCCACTTCTGTACCTCTTTAGAAATGTCAGGCTTTTCTATTAGCTTCTTAAAACTCGATGATGAGCTGCAAGCTCTGTATGACCTGCCGTGTGAAACATTTGGATGGAGAAAGTAGTCATGAATAAAACAACCATGAATTTGGCTCAAATTCGTCAAATGATGATCTATACCTCAGAGAAGATGATTGAAAGTGAACCAACCCTTACTGCACTGGATCAAGTCATTGGTGATGGCGACCACGGGATTGGTATGCAACGTGGTTTTGCTGCTACTCTGGCTCTGCTTAATGATGACAAATTCCAGCCAACAGATATTGGTGATTTCTTTACCCAGATTGGCACTAAGCTAATGACCAGTATGGGCGGGGCGTCTGGCGCTATCTTTGGCACCTTCTTCCGTGCCGGCGGTAAAAGCCTGAATGGCCAGACAGAATTTAACAGTAAAAACCTATCTACTTTGCTGAATGAAGGCTGGGATGCAGTACACAAACGCGGCAATGCTAAACCGGGTGATAAAACCATGGTTGATGCCTTAGCTGCCGCTGCCGAAAAAGCCAGAGCGGTAGAATCAGAACCACTGGAAAAAGCCTTACCTGTTATTGCCGACGCTGCCATGGTGGGAGCTGAGAATACTAAAACTATGATCGCGGTATTTGGACGAGCAAAGAACTTAGGTGAACGAGCCATTGGCCACGTCGACCCGGGTTCGGTATCGATGGCATATATTTTAAAATATATGGGGCAGGCAATCGCTTAAGCTGTTTTACGTTAATTTGCAGGCATAAATTGTTATGCCTGCAAATCTCTGAGTATATCAGCTAACAGCAGATATTAATCTGAGCGCACAATTAAAATAATCACCAATACTTAGCCATCAGTTAAGGTTCAGTCACTATTTAAGTTATCGCTTAAACTCATATAAAACTTACCCAAAACCCCGAATGTAGCCTTAAATTCAGACTCCTGTTCAGGATTTTAGGGAAATAATAAGATTTTGATTTTATTGAATAAATTAAGAGGCGCAACCACGAGAGGCGATCTCTTTGCCCCATGACAGCTCATCTTTATCCGTACGGGAGAAAGCTATCTCCAGTACACGGTCATCACCATGTTCCCAGATTTGTTGTGCCAGTTGTTCGTCATCACCAGCCAGCTCGAAAATCGCTTCAGCAATTTCAACTGATGTTTCTCTTTTTACAGCCCAGTCTTTGATATGTAATTTTTTGTCCATGATTCCCTCCGATTTTACTGGTACAAGCCACATTGCTCATACCAGCCTTGACAAATTTAGCCCTGATCTTTCCTGATCCTTGGTTGTTGAAACAAGTTTAGTGGCGTACACCTAAATAAGTATCCCATGGCAACTGTGTCCACGGACTTTCCGGATGAGTTAATAAAACCTGCATCTCATCCCGCCACTCAGCATAATCTTTACCACCGTTCCATAAGAAACGGCCAAAAATATAACCAATACCTAACTCCGCCCAGGAGTTATAGGATTTTTGAATTTTTTCTGCTGCCTGATTAATTCTTTCCATCGCTTCTTCCGGCTGCAGGTAACCCGCATCAATACCGTAGCGGCACAGATTAATCATACGCCCAAAATCCCAAATCATCATATTTGGCGCGGATGAATCCGCAGTAAACAGACCATCCTGAGTAAATTGCTCTTTAGCATCACGCATATGACGCAGACGTTCAATCTCGGTCTCTTCATCCATATCGCCACTTACATTTTGACGGATATACTTTTTCGCTTCTGCCATATCGTACAGGCTATATAACTGCAAAATAAACTCAAAGTCATTACGATGGCCTTCTGCTTCCAGCCAGTTTAAGGTTTTTAATAACTCTTCACGGCTATCCACATCCCACCAGCTGGAGAACAGATGACGGGTACTTTGTTTATCAAGACCAGAAGCTAAAATATTTAACGGCTGACCATTACGATAAGCCAGATTAGCACCACAAGCCACGCCCCATTGTTCTGCCAGAGTCAGGTCGGTTTCTTGCTGCTCATAGAATTCATCATCTTCTTCATCGTCATCATCAAGTAGACCACCAAAGAATTCATTAAACTGATTCATATTTTGGTTGAACTCAGTCATCGCTTCCGTCATACCCAGAGTCTGAGCTAATTGTTGGCGGTAAACTTCCACCACGTCTTCTGTATAGCCCATCGCTCGCAGTTGATTTAAATATGCTTCAATTTGTTCTTCAGTCATTTATTATTCTCTTATTGAAGGGGATGTATGAGTTAACTATACCATACAAAGAAACCAGATATATATGATTTATAGGCAAATAATCATCAGAAAAGTAACATCAGAGCGGGATAGAAACGACAGACAGCCACAGACTACAAGCCGATATAAAGCAATAAAGCATAAAGCATAAAGCATAAAGACCATTGTGCTATAAATACTATATCCATGAGAATGATAGCTATAATAAAACTACGCTTTATTCTTCACCAAAACCATCAGCAAATAACGCTTCAAGTTGATCAGAAAGTGGTTTCTCATCCGGACCACGACAAATTAACTTTAGCTCAGCGCCGCCCGGAATGATGAAGCTCATCAGCTGCATAATCTTTTTAGCATCGATCGTCTGTCCTTTAAAGACAAGTTCCGCCGATGCCTGATATTGACCGGCAATTCTGACGATCATACCGGCTGGTTTGGCATGAATACCGTTATGATTTCTAACGATCAATGTCTTTTCAATCATACCGCTTTCCTATTTACAGGCCTCAGCAAATTTTGCATAACCTTCAAGCAGTAGCTGAGCTACATAAGCACCTGGATCAATCAGTGAGCGAGAATTCTCACCCCGGGTGGCAGCTCTGCCGTGTACAGCAATTAATGTCGTGGTATGCTCCACACCAGCCTGAGCAGCTTTGAGCGCTTCTTTAGCAGAATCTGTCCAGTTATTGTTTTTAGCAACGTCTGCTTTAAGCTGTTCAACAGCTGGATAAAGACCGTCTAAAAATGTTTTCTCACCCACCTGTGCCTTACCGCGCGCCTGCACACCATCAAAATAGGCCGCAAACAGAGTGGCGAAATCAGTCTCTTTCATGGAGTCCTGACCTTTAAATGCTTTACCAATTTGCATCAGACCTGACGCCATCAAAGTGCCCATTGTCGATGGCACAGCTGTCGACATACGCTTACCGGCAGCATAAAAGAATTTACCAATATCTGTTTCACTACTATTTTTGATCTCATCATATGCAGCCGTAAAACCATCACTCATGGTAAGACCGAGATCACCATCACCCACAATACTGTCCATATCGATAAGCTTATCTTTCTGGCCAGTCATAATCTCTGCCCAGTTAGCCAGTAATGGTTTTAAGTCAGAAGTTGTAAACTGCATTTCTGTCTCCTTATCTGTCAGTAACGTGTTGAAAACAAATCAATTTAAAAAAATATATTTATTAATCAAATGGTTAAATATAACTATTTACAGCTGAAACTGTTTAAAAAATGGGGTTTCTGCCTGTGCTTTAACTAAGCGTTTTAATTCATCATCCAGCTTCAATAAACTAATAGACAGACCTGCCATCTCCATCGCGGTCGCATACTCACCCACATAAACTCGGGCAATACTGATATTTTCTGCCTGCAAGATTTGATGCACACGACGGAACACCACGTATTGCTCTTCCAGCGGTGTGCCACCTAAACCATTAATGAGCACAGCCACCTCATCACCTGATTTATACGGTAGATCGTTAATAATTTGTGGCAGGATTTCATCCACAATCTCATCCGCCGGTAATAATTTACCGCGACGAATACCGGTTTCACCGTGAATGCCCATACCAATTTCCATCTCATCATCACCGATAGAAAAGCCCGGCTTGCCCACACGCGGTACAATACAAGGGGACAGCCCCACACCCATGGTTCTGACGTTATCACATGCTTTAAGCGCAACGCGTTTAACCTCATCCAGACTCATCATCTCCGCCGCTGCAGCGCCGGCACACTTATACACAAAGAAGATACCCGCCACACCGCGACGGGTATTCTTTTCACCACGATTAGCTGGTCCTGCTGAGGCAACATCATCGCCAGCTACCACAGATTCAACACGAATTTCTGCTTCAAAATCAGCCATTTCAGCAGCCATATCAAAGTTAAAGATATCGCCGTTATAATTACCATAGATATATAAAACACCGGCGCCAGAATCGATCTCTTTGGTAATTTCAAACATCTGCTCGGCACTGGGTGACTGGAATACATCACCAATTGCACAACCATCCAGCATCCCTTTGCCCACGTAGCCTAAAAATAGTGGTAAGTGACCAGAACCACCGCCAGTTGAAATACCGACTTTACCGGGCACTTTATGTTTAGAAACTAAACAGTGCAGATCGTTATTGGCATAGGTTAATTGGTCAGGGTGGGCAGCATAAATTCCCTCTAACATTTCAGCGATAAAGTTTTCCGGTTTATTGATAATTTTCTTCATGTCAGCCTCTCAGACAGATGGTTGTGCAATATTTTCAGTCAGTACTATTTATTTTTAAATTTAATTTGTGACGGATAAGCCCAGCTTTGTAGCTCTTCTGGTTTGAAGCTTGGCGGCTCTTTACCGCCATTGATCATCAGTGCGTGATAGTAAATTTCTGCCATCTCTTCGATATAAGCGGACTTCAAAACCGCATCGTATGGGTCAGCATCTACTGCGATAGCGCCGTGTTTTTCCATCAAAATCGCATCAGCACGTTTAAATGGTTCAATCACGCTGTTAGACAGATCAGGTGTACCCGGACGACCATATGGTGCAACAGGAATCACTCCATCTTTTAACTTAAGAAT
Organism: Zophobihabitans entericus; assembly: GCF_011745665.1. Lineage (GTDB taxonomy): Bacteria > Pseudomonadota > Gammaproteobacteria > Enterobacterales > Orbaceae > Zophobihabitans > Zophobihabitans entericus. The sequence continues at coordinate 312,693 of NZ_CP050253.1, forward strand.
GGCGCACTCATAAACGACTGCCGGAATTGGTTTTGCCAGTACCGCAAAAGACGTTGCATAGATAGAGTGAGTATGAGAAACCGCAAAAATATCCGGACGAGTTTTATAAATTTCCAGATGCATTAAACATTCGCTGGTTGGGCGCAGACCTGATTCATTTTCAATCACGTTAGCATCCAAATCCATCACTACGATATCGCGCGTAGTCAGCAACTTTTTGTCTAAAGATGTTGGAGTGACAAGCACATAGCCGGTCTCTTTATCACGCACACTTGAGTTACCTGCTTTATGCTTACAAAGACCCCATTCTTCCGCTTTTTTAGCCATATCTACAACATGCTGTTTTTGAATCGTTAACATCTTGACTGCTCCTTTTATCAGAAAAAACGTAATTAATTCATTAAGATGAATTAATCATTGGTAACTATTAAATAATGCCCGAATATCCTGTCGATCTTTAGCCTGACGAATTTTGGTAGCACCATCATGAAATTCTAAAAACTCATTGAGCTGTGCTAAGGCTTTTAAATGTTTCTGCGGATTATTCGTGGCCAGCACAATAATCAAATCAGCCTGCATATATCCACAGATATCAATCTTTTCAGGTAGTCTTAATAACGACATACAGACTTGATTAACGCCGTCTTCAATCCCTGCATGAGCGATGATTAAGCCATCAACCAACATAATGTAAGGGTGATCTAAATGAATTTTATTCACCATGCGTTCAACGTAATATTCCTGAATTTGTTCAGTAGCAATAACGGGCTCTGATGCGAGGGCAATAGCTCTTTCCCAGTGAATATCTGGCTGCTCAGTAATGTGAATATTTTCCAGCGGTAACAAGTCTGAGAGTGACGGCGTTTCTGAACGCAACAGACGATTAGAGAGATCCTGGTGCTCTTCCTGATACAAGTAATTGAGCAGATCTTTTTGCAGATTTTTACGGTCATGAATGATGCCGTATTTCTCAATGATAAACATCAGGTCTTCAATCTGAATGATATTAGGGTCAACACCTTGTAGCGCACTGATCACCTGAGAGCGAAACGCGTTTTTATGGAAACTGGTCAGAGACGGATTAATAGTGAACAGCAATTTATCGGTCGTTAATGCGGTGGTAGAAAATACCACGTCATAATAGCGATTATATTTTTCAAACTCACGTTTAGACATCGCAGCAGCAAAGTGAAGCTCTGGTAGCAATACTTGTAGCGTCAGGTACAGATAAGTAGAAACAGTCGCACTGTTTTCACACACTACAATCGCGATTTTTTTAGTTTTGATTTGGTTGATCATCCCTTCACGGGTGAGCCAACCGCCAAATAATACGGTCAGGAAGGCCGCTTCTTCATCCGGAATTTCACAGTGCAGCATCGTTTCAAACGGTGCAATGGCACGTCTGACCATTTCATGCAGATGACCAAATTCTTGCAGAACAATATCGTAAACACTGTTTACGTTTGAAATATGGTAACGAATACGGTAATAAGCGGGTTTCCAGTGCTGGTAAATACGTTCAATCAGCTCACCCTTATCTTTAAACGTAATGCAGCTAATCTGTTCAAAATTATCCACAACCGTGATAACACTTTTTAGCAGTACAGTATCGATATGAAAATCCTTATCTGACACCGTCTGGATATTTGAGCTTTGTACCAGAACGGTTAAAAAAATCTGTTCTTTACGCTGGGTGATACCAAATTTTTCAATCAGTTTTTGCACTAAAGCAAAATCACGGCTATCTTCTGCTTCGATGTAGCTATCTGGTAATTGTTTGATGGTTTTCCCCATCTCAATCCGTTGCAGAATAAAACCAATAAAATAAGTCAACTCTTGTAGTTGTTGATCGGTAAATTGAATTTTGAGTCGTTTCTCAATTTCACTAAATACCTGACCTATATGCTCCAGGCGACCCACAGTAATGCTACTGTGTTGTAAAAATATTTTCTGTGCCACCGGCATATTTAAGATTTTGCGGACAATTTTAAGCAGCAAGTGACGTTTATCGATCTCTGTACCGGCAATACGATAACCATTCTCCCGGTCATAATTGACCTGCATATGGTATTGACTGAGAATACTCTGAACTTTCTTAATATCATTAATAATCGTATTTTGACTCACCATCAAAGACGATGACAGATGAATCAAAGAGAGCTTTTCACTACGTGTCAGCAAAAAGAAGACAATCAAATGTGTACGTTCATCTTCAGAGAACAGGTAACGATGAATCTTCATCGGTTCCTGTTGATTACGGAAATTATCAATCACCGGTTTTGGTACACACAATTTACCGGTTTTAAGCCGGGTGATAGGCTCAAATTGATTAGACTGCAAATAATCATTAATTTTTTGGATGGTGTAGCTCAGCTGCTTACGGGTCAGTTTAAATTGTGCTTCCAGCTCCACACCAGTGATACTTGGATCACTGACTATGGCATCCAAAACATCATGAATTCTTTTATCTACAATCATCTCGCCGGGCTCCTATCTAAGCTTCAGGCACAATCACTTGTGCCTGATTGATTATGAGAGATAGTGTTTAATTATTCTTTTACTTCCTGGCTCGCTGCTAAATCAGCTTTTTCTTCTTTTCTTAGTTCACGTGCATAGAAGAAATACCCCACTGCCCAGAAGACACCCAGAGCAAGTGGAACAAAGTTGCCTCTTAAGAAAGTGAATAAGAAAGAGAATACATAAGTGAATACCGGGGCATCGATTGAGCTATTAGAAATTAACTGACCAGCCGGAATATCGATCGCTTTAGTGGCTAAACCAAGTTCGGTAATCATCGGAGCAAATGCAGTACCAATCAGTAAGAAGAATGGTACTCCAATGATGCTTAGAATTACCATACGCAGTGTATTACCTTTAGTAATTAAGTAAGCCGGTACAATCAGCGCGATATTGATAATACCCGCAAATGGTAGAATTTTATTGCCTGGTAAAATAACTGCCCAGATTAAGGTAATTGGAATAGCAACGATCACTGCAAACCAGATTTCACTCGCACCACCCATAAATGGCCAGTCGATTCCGACGTGTAATTTACGACCAGCAAAACGTTTATTCATATACTCGCTGATCGCTTCAGAAATTGGCGATAATGCTTGCATGAACAGTTTTGAGATCATCGGGAATAGCATCAGCGCGGTTGCCGCTTGTACACCCAGCATTAAAATAGCCGCGACATCATAACCAGCAATAATTCCGAAGATAATACCAAGAATAAAACCGATCACATGATTTTCAGCAAAGATACCTACTTTTTCACGTAGTGCTGCGGCATCCATCGGGCGATTTAACGCCGGAATTTTACGTAGTAAAACGTCAAACGGATAATAAATCGCACCAAAGAAGATCATACGGTGAGTACAAGTAACACCCGGAATACCCGTTAGTTTTTCAATACGATGTTGATGAATATCGCCTGCATTAAGCTCCATAATGATTTGGAACGAGGCAATGACAAAGGCTAAAATCAGGCTTGGTACCGCACCAAAGATTGGTGTTGTTACCGCTACCACGATAAAAGCAGTAAAGATTTTACCCCAGACATTCCATAAATCGGCGTTGAAGGTATCGGTCTTTTTCAGCATTAACATGACGATGTTAATACCCACTTGTAGTGGGAACATCGCAAAAGCGTATGGCCATGCCCATGACACGTTAGCCATGGTTGTCCAGCCACCATCAATAATACTGAGTTCTAAGCCGGTTCTGGCCATCATGGTTTGTGCTGCTGCACCAATTGCACTCACCATAAAACCGATCAACATACTCATACCAACGAATGCCACACCAAGTGTGATCGCGGCTGATACGGCATTTTTCAGTTTCATTTTTACTGCCAGCCCAGCAATAAGCATGATAAAGGGTACAAAAACAGGTGCCCCGAGATTTAGAATATAATTTATAACTGATCCAAGAAACTCCATCTGTATTCTCCTGTGTTCAGAACATTGGCTGGTGCTTATTTACAAGCATCAATAATTTTTTGTAGTTCTGCATCCATGCCCATCCCAGTCAGGAATGAGATACCATTGATGACTGGGATCGGATACTCCTTATCCACTTTAGTTATAGCGATATAAGCAGCACTGTCTTTGATGTGTGTATCAAGGGATTTAAGATCGATCACTTCAACCTTAATATTGTTATGACCTTTTTCTTGCAGTAAACGCGACACTTTACTGGCAACTGTTTGTGAAGTAGCAACGCCACTTCCGCATGCAACAATAATTTTTTTCATAGATCCTTGCTCCTTTAGATAGTTAGAACTGAACAGATGACGTTAAAAATTGCACAATCTCCTCTGAAGTCTGTGCCACTTTTAAGTGCTGCATAAATTGCTCATCGCTCAGATTTCCCATAAGTGCTTGTAATAAATTGATGTGTCCGTCTTTATCCATAAAACCGAGTAGAAAGATAAAGCTCACATCAAGAATGTGATCATTGTTTGCCATCTCACACCACGGCACAGAGCCTTTCACGCGCGTAAACGCAATAAAAGGCTTAATGATATGTTCGATATCAGTATGAGGAAGTGCCACAGCATCAGGTTCGGTAGGGAGTGCGGTTGGATAGTCGTTTTCCCGTGCTTTAATAGCATCTAAAAACGAATCGCGCACATAGCCTTTCTGTTTGAGGACAGGAAAGATAAAATCAAAAAATTCATCAGAATTTTTAAACGATTTATCTAAAAAAGTTAATTCGTCAAAAAACAAATTTTTACTCATGAAGATTCTCCAATTTTATATCCCTGATGAAAGTATAAAAAAGATATCTATTCAGGATTTGTTGAAGAAATTGTAGATAAAATGCGAGCAAGTCACTAACTATATTGATACCAAAAAATATCCTACATTTTGCGCATCACAGGGACGAGGCAGATAAAATGAAATATATCAATGACGTCTGATGAGAATTGCGGGATTTAATTAATGAAAAAATAATTCAATTAATTGGGGAATACGTGCATTTCTACGGAGCATAAAAATGTTAGGTTGCGCGACATAGTCGCGCTTGTAGATCTTAGGGCGGTGAGATTTGAATTTGATGGAGAGCGTATTCCATAGGTCTTAGCGAGTCCTCGAGCGGGAGCCTATGGTGTACGGTAGGCCATCAAACTCACAGAATCTGCCATATCACCCAAACACCCTGCAAATAACACTATCAGGCCTTACGTTGCGCAAGGGCGGCGCAGTCCGCCCCACACACCATACTAAAACAAACACTACACAAAACGACACGCCAGCGGGGCGTGCTCCCCGCCAAAACACCCTGCTAATAGCCGCACAAAATCACTATTTAAGTAACTTTCTGACCGGTGCAAAACTGGTACGATAATGCTGATTAACACCGTGCAAGGTAATTGCGTCCATATGGGCTTTAGTTGGATAGCCTTTATGCTGCGCCAAACCGTATTGTGGATACTGCTTATCCAGCTCAATCATTTCACGATCGCGGGTCACTTTAGCCAGAATTGAAGCAGCACTGATTTCAGCCACTAAGCTATCACCTTTAACTACTGTTTGTGTGGCGATACCAAAAGCTGGAGCCTGATTACCATCAACCAATACAAAATCAGGCTGAATACTAAGCCCTGCAATAGCACGCTGCATAGCCAGCATGGTGGCGTGCAGAATATTGAGTTGATCAATCTCTGCTACTGATGCGCGAGCCACACACCATGCCAGTGCGTTCTCTTTAATCACATCAAACAGCATTTCACGCTTTTTTTCAGTTAATTTTTTTGAATCTGCCAGCCCACTAATTGGCTTTTTGGGATCTAAGATAACCGCAGCGGTGACCACATCACCACACAAAGGACCACGGCCCACTTCGTCTACACCTGCGATTAACTTAGCGTTTGGATACACAAATAGAGTGTTCATTAAGATTTTTGCTCAATTAAAGATAAAACTGCGTGTGCTGCCTGCTCATCAGCACCGCACCGGATCTGTTGGTGCAACTCTAAAAATAGGGATTTTAACTGACTGTCTTCATGCTCAAGCAGCGGCTGAACATGTTTGACAATATTTTCTGGCGTGCAGTCATCTTGCAGAAGTTCTGGCACAATTTCTCGCCCCGCCAAAATATTTGGTAATGAAACATACGGTGTTTTAACCAGTTTTTTAGCCAGCCAGAAAGTAAATGGCTTCATTTTATAAGCGACCACCATCGGGCATTTTGCCAGCATACATTCAAGTGCTACGGTACCAGAGGCCAGGATAGCTGCATCGCTGGCGATCATCGCTTCTCTGGCCTGACCATCAAGAAGATGAAGGGTAAAATCAGGCGCAATTTGCTGTTTAATGGCTTCAAACTCATGGCGACGTTTTTGATTTGCCAGTGGCACAACAATATGCAAATCCGGATAGCGCTCTTTTAATTGCTGCGCAGCACGAATAAATGGTTCACTAAGCAGTGTTACTTCAGCGTGGCGACTACCTGGCAGTAAAGACAAACAACGAGCATGTCCAGGAATCCCTAAATGCTGACGGGCCGCGAGTTTATCAGGGTTTAGATCGATATCATCTGCCATTTTATGACCGATAAATCTGGCCGGTACGTCAAACTTATCGTAGAAAGCTTTTTCAAACGGTAAAAAGACTAAAATCAGATCGGTATTGCGTTTGATTTTAAAGACGCGTTTTTGCTTCCACGCCCAGACAGATGGGCTAACGTAATGTACAGTTTTAATTCCGGCTTGTTTGAGTTTACCCTCTAAAGAGAGGTTAAAATCTGGCGCATCGATACCGATAAATACATCCGGCTTAAGCTGTTTAAAGCGCTGAGTAACATCACGACGAATCGCTAAAATACGGCGCAAACGACCAAGCACTTCAACAATGCCCATAACGGCTAGCTCTTCCATCTCATACCATGCTTCACAACCTTCAGCTTGCATGCGTGGACCAGCAATACCGACAAAACGGACATTAGGATTGTGTTGTTTGATGGAACGAATGAGACCGGCACCAAGAATATCGCCCGACGTTTCACCAGCAACTAATGCAATAGTGATTGGTCGGGCGCTGTCAGTCATCATCGATTGAACTTATCGACTGGATTTAACGGATAATACCGCGAGTTGAACGGGCAAAGAAATCGGTAAATAGTTTAGCATCATCATGCTCTGCCGCGATTTTCTCAATTTCTACTTTTGCTTCATCAAGCGTTAAACCACTACGGTACAGTGCTTTATAACTATTACGGATAGCGTTCATGCCTTCTTTGCTAAAGCCACGACGTTTTAAACCTTCAAAGTTAACACCAAATGGTGTCGCGTGATTGCCTTGGGCAATTACATAAGGAGGAACGTCTTGTGCCACGCCGGAACAGCCACCAACCATCGCATGCGCACCAATTACACAGAACTGATGCACCGCAGTCATGCCACCAATAATCGCAAAATCATCAACCGCAACGTGACCACCCAGTGTCGCATTGTTAGCAAAAATACAACGATTACCCACGATACAGTCATGAGCAATATGAGCATTGACCATAAACAGGTTATCACTGCCGATCTTAGTCAGGCTACCACCTTGTGTGGTACCGCGATGAATAGTCACACTTTCGCGAATACGATTACGATCACCAATCTCGGTACGAGTTGGTTCACCTGCGTATTTAAGATCTTGATTCACTTCACCAATTGAGGCAAATTGGTAAATCTGATTATCTTTACCAATCTTAGTCACACCATTAATAACAACATGTGATTTTAAAATCGTTCCATCGCCGATTTCTACATCAGCACCGATATAACAGAAAGGGCCAATTTTTACATTAGCTCCGATGATCGCCCCATCTTCAATAACTGAACTAGGGTGAATAACTGCCGTTTTATCTACTGCCATAGAATTTTCCTTTGCTCAAACTTATTTACGAGCACACATCATATCTGCTTCGCAAACCAGTTTACCATCAACTGTTGCCACACCATGGAATAATGCAATCCCACGACGCTCTTTAATGTAATCAACATCAAGTACTATTTGATCGCCAGGCACAACCGGACGTTTAAAACGAGCGTTATCAATTGAAGCAAAATAGTAAAGCTGGCCAGGTGTTAACTCTTCAATGCTTTTGAATGCTAAAATACCTGTAGCTTGTGCCATCGCTTCTAAAATTAATACACCAGGGAAAATAGGCTTGTTAGGAAAATGCCCCTGAAAGAAAGGTTCGTTGACAGACACGTTTTTAATCGCGCGCAAAGATTTGCCTTTTTCATAGCTGATGACGCGGTCAACCATTAGGAATGGATACCGGTGTGGTAATAGGCGAATAATCTCTTCAATATCAAGAGAGTTTAGTTCAGTAGTCAAAATAACGCTTCCTTCTGAAATGAATTTAGGGTGCATTATACCCGATGTTTGGTTGCTAAGGAATACGCATTAATTGCTGTATTTTTTTAGCACTTCTGTTACTAGCACCTTTATTCGTAGATAAATTGGTATATAATACTGAAAAATCATATAAATTGAGCTTTAGCTGCCATAACCAATAGCTAAAGTTAAATTCAGTCGTCCCACACCTATTTTTGGAGAATCACATGAGATCATTGGTAAAAATGACACTAGTTGGAAGTGCCATTATTTTTGCTTTAACAGGATGTAATGATAAACAGGATGCAAAAGCGCAGCTTGATACGCAAGCGCAAAAAGAATCCTATGCAATGGGCGCATCATTTGCTGGTTATGTAAAATCAACACTCGATATGCAACAACTTACTTTAGATAACGAGTATGTTATTAAAGGTTTTGCTGAAACTTTCCGTGGTGAAGGCCAATTAACTGAAGCAGATAACCAAAAAATCTTAACTGAATTTAGTCAACGTGTACAAGCAGAAGCTAAAGAACGTCAGGAAAAAGAAGCAGCTGAAAGCGTCGCTGCTGGTGATAAATTCCGTCAGGAATTTGCTGCACAACCAGGTGTAAAACAAACTGAGTCAGGTCTTTTATATCAAATCCTTGATACCGGTTCAGATCGTCACCCAACAGTTGAGGATGTTGTTATCGTTCACTATAAAGGTTCTTTAGTGGATGGCAGAGAGTTTGATAGCTCATATGCACGTTCAGAACCAGCAACATTCCCACTTATGGGTGTAATTCGTGGCTGGAGCGAAGGTATTCAATTAATCGGTGTTGGTGGCAGAATCAAACTTGTCGTTCCACCTGAACTTGCTTACGGTGAACGTAGTATCCCTGGTGGCCCGGACAGCGTTGGTATTCCATCACAATCAACACTAGTATTTGAAGTTGAATTACTAGGCATTGATGGTGATAACTCAATGCCGGGAGAAGGTGAACTTTCTCAACCAGAAGCTGCTGAGTAATTAATCACAATAGCAATGGCCAGTCATGCATCTTTGCGTTACACCATTGTGATTACGGGTCCCGCTTATGGGACCCAACAATCTTCCTGCGCTTATCAATTCATTCATACTTTACTGACACAAACTCCACACACTATTCATACAATCTTTTTTTATGAAGACGGCGTTTATAATGCTAATGATTTCATTCGCCCGGCGAATGATGAATTTAATCTGGTTCAGGCGTGGCAGAATTTAGCCAGTCAATTTAATTTATCACTGGTGACCTGTGCCTCTGCTGCTTTGCGTCGTGGTGTTATACAAGACGAAAAACACAATAACCTTACAGATCATTTTCAGGTGAGCGGTCTGACAGCGCTGAGTGCCGCTATAGCCAATAGCGATCGGGTTATCCAGTTTTAAGGGCGCGATAATGAAGAAAATTGCCATTGTTATCACAAGTCCACCACACGGTACCGCTAAAGGGCGGGAAGCACTGGACGCAGCACTGTCATTATCAGATTTAAATGAGGTTTCTCTGTTTTTTATCGGTGATGGTATCTATCATCTGTTACCAAACCAACAACCTGATAAAATCCTGGCCAGAGATTATATTGTGACCTTTGGAGTGTTAGAGCTTTATGATATTGAGCAATGTTATATCTGTGAGAATGATATGATTAATTTACCAGAAGGTAACAGAGTCATTCCGGTCATTACACTGGATCAAAATACCTTCTCTTTGAAGTTACATCAAAGTGATCATATTCTTACTTTCTAAGACGTTATCCCTTTAGCTGCCTGTTCATCTCTGCTCTTGCCCATTCATCAATAGCAAATACATCATCAATGGATGCTGGTTCAGACAGAACAGATTTAGAAAGTACCTGTTCAATATAATGAGCAATCTCCATAAAACCAATCTGATGATTTAAAAAAGCTTCAACGGCAATTTCATTAGCAGCATTGAGCACAGTTGTTGTGGCCTGACCGGCATTAAATGCATCAATAGCGAGTTTTAAACAAGGATAGCGCTCAAAGTCAGGTTGTTTGAAGGTAAGTTCTGATAAAGACAAAAAGTCGAGCGGTGGCACACCAGATTTAATCCGGTTTGGATAAGACATAGAATAAGCAATAGGTGTACACATATCCGGATTACCAAGCTCTGCGATCACAGAACCATCACTATAACGTACCATAGAATGAATAATTGATTGTGGATGAACAATAATTTCCATCTCTTGAGGGCTCGCATTAAATAACCAGCGTGCTTCAATATATTCAAGGCCTTTATTCATCATAGTCGCAGAATCAACCGAGATTTTTTTACCCATCGACCAGTTAGGATGAGCAACGGCTTGCTCTGGTGTAACATGCTTTAAATCTTCAATTGGCGTATACCGGAATGGTCCACCAGAACCAGTCAGCACAATCTTAGTGACACCGTGCTCCGCCAAAGAGGCAAAGCCTAAATTGGTTTGTACTTCAGCTGGTAAACTTTGAAAGATCGCATTATGTTCACTATCAACGGGTAATAACTCAGCCCCATATGTTTTGATGGCTTGCATAAACAAGTGGCCACAAGTGACGAGCGATTCTTTATTAGCCAGTAAAATACGCTTACCTTTTTTAACTGCTGCCAGAGTAGGCTTAAGTCCGGCAGCACCAACAATAGCAGCCATCACCTGATCAACTTCCGGTAGCTGTGCTAAATCACAAATCGCCTGCTCACCACTCAGTACTTTAGTAGTTAAATTTGCTTGTTGAAGGTTATGTTGTAATTGTTTAGCGGCATTCTCATCTGCCATAGCTGCGTATATTGGCTTAAACTCAAGGCATTGCTCAGTCATTTTCGCCACATTGACTCCACCCACTAAGGCATAAGCTTTAAATAAAGTCGGATTTTGACGAATAACCGATAATGTACTACACCCGATTGAGCCGGTTGACCCAAGAATAGTCAAATTTTTCATATACACAGATTACACAAACCAAAGATGAGGTACGATAACGCAAAGTTTTTAATTAAACAACCAATACCATCAGAAAATAATCAGGAGATAAAAGAAAGAGCTTATTCGCTCATGGGATATAGCAACTAATTCTTATCAGGCTGATAACATAAAAATAGTTGAATATAACGATAAAGATACTTCTATTACCAATGGTGTGATTACTGGTTATAAAGAACTGCTATTAATTGCTTGAGTTAATTCTGATGACAAAAAAGGCGCTAATCAGCGCCTTTGTATTTGTGCATCATTGATAAAATGACGACCTTACTATTGGCTGGCACATACCACACGTTGAGTGAATAACCCGCCACTCTGTGAAATTGCTGCCATACCTGAGTTGGTAACCCAATAAGATTGAGTCGCGCTATATTTTTCACCGGTAATGTAGTGTTGAGATGACTCATAATAGAAATCACTATCCGGGAATTTTGCTGAACTTGAGTTATAGAAAGGTGTACCCCACTCTGCAAACACCGGTCCAATAGCATGGCCAACACCCGTATCTCTCGGTGCTACATTTGGATCAGGATTCGTGCCATTATTGGCTCCGGTAATAGGATCGTATGGAGGGTAAGCTGTTGCATCTGATTGTGTTGAGTTACTCAGGTCTGCACGCGTTACCGGTCGGTATCCACTCATCGTATTACAATAATTAAGTGCATCATCAACAGATGTGGATACGCCAAAATATTTAGGGATAAACCATTTGGTAATTCGGAATTTATAAATGACTGCACTAAACGCATCTTTTACTTCAAATGTCACAGGGCCACTAAATGGTACGGGACCAAGTCCACCCGTATCACCAGAACTTGGTCCTGTGAGTGAAACATAAAGTGTCGTACTATTTTTAACAGAGACAGTTGCTGAAATATTAGAATCGCTTGGTGTTTTAGTGACCTGCCAGTTGAGATCGGGATTAGTGGCATCAAGTCCACTAATACTTACCCTAAAATAGGCCCCATTAAAACCTGTGGTTGGAAAGCTTTTTGATAAATCATCCGTGTGTGCAAAACCCCAGCCACCACCAGCTATCCAGTTTGCATCATTGACAGCACCAGTATAGCTAGTCGTCGTCGCAGAACCTGCAGCACCAAGTACTGTAATAGGGCGGAAATTAATAAAATAGCGATTCATCGCACCCTTACTAATTCCAAGGGTTTCATCCGGGTAATATCGCTCCCGAGGGTCACCAAATAGTGTACTCACCTTTAGTTTTGATTCTAATATAACGTATGGTCGAATATTAGCCGCCATTAACTGAGTAAATCGCTGGTTCATTTGCTCTTCTGTTAAAGGAATGAGTGAACCATTATTGTAGTCATAAACAGTTCCTGTCGTACTATCAATAGTCATGTTCTTCCCAAAATTATCAAGGTCTTGATCTATTACACTAGGTCGTACATAAGAACTCTCTACATGTGACATTTTCGCGACTAGAGCAGCGGGAGTCAGTAAGAGAGGACTTTCCGGAGAGAGCGCATCATCAAAATACTCTTGATAATCACCAAGGCTGGTATAGACATACCTATTACCATACTTTACGTCTAAAAAAGTGACATCTTCTTCATTTTGTAATTGTGCTTCAGTTGCTGCATCTAAACGCGGTGCATTGCCTTGAATTGTCCCGGCCGTTCCCGCAGAGAGGGCTGCCATAACCGGTGATGATAAATATAAACTGGTTATACAAAGTAAAAGAAATAAGGTAATCTTATTGATTAATTTAACATGTACCGATTTGAATAAATTGATAATACATTTTATGCACATAACGTTTCATCCTGTATTTTTATTACAAAAGATGACAACGCCGTAGCCTGCCAGCGATTAGACATACCCATTCCCCTTACATCCCCTTTAACCACATAATTATTTTTTTGTTGGCTAAACATTGTTTTCTATACTTTTGTTTACTGTTATTAATGATGCTAAATCACCATTAATTGATTTTTATCTAACTGCTTACTTAAAATAAAAAAATCGGCTAATTATCAATTAATAATCAATGAAATAAAAATCGTTTATAACGATCGATTAGATAAATTATGATAGATAAAATTGATTAATATATAAATATTGATCGTTGAAATTTATTTTAATGATATAGAAAAAAATAATAAAAATCAAATGGTAATATGCGAAAAAGTAGGAAAATCAGAACTTAATAAATTAGATGCATAAATATTGATATATTGAATAGATTTATTAGGTAAAAAATGTGCGAAGATACAAATAACCTAAAATCTGGAAAAGTAGGTGATAACTAACCAGTACTTTTATCTAAAAAGATAAATTTGTGAGACAGTAACAAGAATTTAGAAAAATAAAAAGACGCTAATTAGCGTCTTTTTATTTTTTAGCCAGATAAGATAGAATAAATTATTGACTAACACAGACAATATTTTTTACCGTAGTCGTAGGAATAGATGAACCACGATCAATACTGCCAGAATAATTCACTCGATAATAGAATGCATCACTATAACGCTCATTGGTTAAGTAACCTTCATACACTTTGCCAGCAAAGTCACTGGCAGGATAATACTTGTCACCTCCATATGATGATGGATATCCCCATTCAGAAAATAAAGGACCAATAGCATGCCCTGCGGCAACAGAGTCAGGTATTGGGTTGGTGCCATTATTTGCGCCAGTTATTGGATCATAAGCAGGGTAAGTAATCGGATTTGCATGAGCAGTATTAGTCAGCTCAGCGCGGGTCACTGAACGATAACCACTCATCGTATCGCAATAATTAAGTGCTGTCGCAATAGGTGTTGCTACGCCAAAGCTTTTAGGTATAAACCACTTTGTAATCTGAAACTTATAAGAAAGTGCATTTAACGAATCCTTTACTTCAAATGTAACTGGACCATTAAAAGGCACAGGACCCAGTCCATTTGTGTCGCCAGAGCTTGGTCCGGTGAATGACACAATCACCGTTTTACTATCCTGAACAGATACTGTTGCGTTGATATTTGAACTACTTGGGGTTTTAATCACTTGCCAGTTAAGGTCAGGATTAAGCGCATTAAATCCAGTAATATTTAATTTCATAAAAGCGCCATTAAAGCCTGTTGTTGGAAAGCTTTTAGATAAATCCGTTGTTGGAATAAAGCCACTAGTACTACCCCAGTTAGCATCATTTCCTGCACCTGATGAGTTTATGACTAAAGCGCCTGTTGCGCCTAACACACCAAGGTTAGAAAAGTTAAGGAGCACTCTACGCATAGGAGTCTGAGGAACACCAATACTGGCATCAGGATAGTACCGGACATTTGGTGTACCATATTGTGTCGTTAGCTTCACAACAGACTCTAATTTTAAATAAGTCTGGATATTAGCAGCAATTAACTGGCTAAAACGCAAATTCATCTGTTCCTCTGTTAGAGGAATAAGTGACCCGCCATTATAGTTATAAATTGTGCCTTTCGTATTTTCTACACTAAATACAAAATTACGGTCACCATCACTATCTACCGGGCTAAGAGAAACATAGGTACTCACTACATTAGAAACATCATTTAAAAATGATGCCGGTGTCATTGCAGTAGGATCTTCTTTTTTTAAGGCCAAATCAAACCAATACTGAGGATTGGAGCGTGTATCAATCAATGTACTTTTATATTGCATATTAAAAAATGGCGCATCTGCACCATTGATTATATCTGTTTCATGAGCAAAATTGATACGAGGCGCATTGCCTACAATAGAATTTGCTGTAGTTGCAGATAAAGCAGAAGCTACAGAAGGCAGCAAACATAAGCCTGTAACCAATAAAAGAGGACCATGTACTAACTTTTTCGCCTTAAATGAAATGAGTTTATTCATTCCAAATAACATAGGCTTAAAAGAATGTTTTTTATTAAAAATTATAGACATACCTTCACCTCTAATTGTAAATAGTGATTTTTATTTACAGCAGATGAAGGCAAGACGACCTGCCAACAGTTAGACATAGTTTATTTCCCTTCCATTCCATCTTGCTTAACCACATAATTGTGTTTTTAGTTGGCTAAGTTTTATTATTATAGTACTGCGTTTATTTCGACTAACAATGAACCTATATCACCATTAATTGATTTTTATCTAATTGATAATTAAAAAGATAAAATCAGCATGATTATCAGTTAATAATCAAGGAAATAAAAATCGTTTATAACGATCAATCAAATAAAATACAATAGATAAATCTTATTGATAACTTATAAATTGATCGTTGAAATTTAATTTAATAATAATGGAAAATACCATACAAATCAAATGGTAAAGCTCAAGAAAAACATAAAAAAACGAATTAAAATATTAGATATATAAAAAGAGTGGCAACATATTCTATTATAAGAGAAAACTTCATTTTTAATTAAAGAAATAGAAAGGATAATTAGGCAATAAAAAGCCCGAAAGAATCGGGCTTTTAATAAGATAGGTAATAATCTAAAAATTAGAATGCCATTAGCTCTTTTTCTTTTTCCGCTAAAATCACATCTAACTTTTTAATCATTGCGTCAGTAATTTTTTGAATCGCATCCTGTGCTTTACGCTCATCATCTTCTGAAATTTCTTTATCTTTCAGAAGTGCTTTGATTTGATCATTCGCATCACGACGGATGTTACGCACAGACACACGGCCTTGTTCTGCTTCACCACGAACAATCTTAGTTAAATCGCGGCGACGCTCTTCCGTTAATGGCGGAAGCGGTACACGGATAACAGTACCTGTTGAAGCAGGGTTTAAACCTAAGTCAGAAGCAAGAATTGCTTTTTCAACTGCCGCTGTTAGTGATTTATCAAATACGGTAATTGCCAGTGTTCTTGAGTCTTCCGCAACAACGTTAGCAAGTTGGCGTAAAGGCGTTGCAGAGCCATAGTATTCAACCTGAATACCATCCAGAATACTTGGTGATGCACGACCAGTTCTGATTTTAGAAATATGCGTATGGAAAGCTTCAAGACTCTTTTCCATACGTTGTTCAGTATCTTTTTGAATTTCATTCAGCATAATAAAAACCTTTTCTATTAATTAACAACCAGCAGGCTGATTATTAATGAGTGTACCTTCTTTCTCACCCATAATAACACGACGCAAAGCACCAGGTTTGTTCATATTGAAAACACAAATAGGTAAATTGTGATCACGAGCAAGTGTAAAAGCTGCTAAGTCCATTACTTTCAATTCATCATCCAGTACTTTAGCATAATTTAGTGTTTCATACAGTGTTGCATCAGGATTGGTTGCTGGATCAGATGAGTAAACGCCATCAACTTTAGTGGCTTTTAACACGATATCCGCTTCGATTTCAATGCCGCGTAAACACGCTGCTGAATCTGTAGTAAAGAATGGATTACCAGTACCGGCAGAGAAAATTACCACTTTGCCATGACGCAATAAACTGATCGCTTCTGTCCAGCTGTAGTCATCACACACACCATTTAATGGAATAGCTGACATTAAACGCGCATTCACATAAGCACGGTGCAATGCATCACGCATCGCCAGACCGTTCATCACAGTTGCCAGCATACCCATGTGGTCACCCACAACACGGTTCATACCAGCTTTAGCAAGTCCAGCACCACGGAACAAGTTACCACCACCAATAACAACACCAACCTGAATTCCCATTTCGATCAATTCTTTAATCTCAAGCGCCATACGATCAAGTACAGTAGCATCGATGCCAAAGCCTTCATCGCCTTGTAGTGCTTCACCACTTAGCTTTAACAGAATACGGTTATAAACGGGTTTTGTATTTGTGATCATTGTGAAATCCTGGCAAACAAATTTGTGATTGTTATTCTATTAATAAACATCTACTACGTAAATATTAATTTATATAAACAAAACCGCCAGAGCGGCGGTTTAATTTTAAAAATACTTTAATTAAGATTGCTTCGTCATTGCAGCAACTTCAGCTGCGAAGTCAACTTCAGCTTTCTCAATACCTTCACCAACTTCAAAACGGATGAAGCCAGTTACTGTAGCATTCTTCTCTTTTAGTAAATCACCAACTGTTTTGCTTGGATCCATAACAAATTGTTGACCTGTTAAAGAGATTTCACCAGTGAATTTACGCATACGGCCTTCGACCATTTTCTCTGCGATTTCACGTGGTTTACCAGATTGCATAGCGATATCAATTTGGATTTGACGTTCGTGATTAACAACCTCAGCTGAAACATCAGCAGGATTTAAATAATCAGGTTTGCTTGCAGCAACATGCATTGCAATGTGCTTAACTAACTCTTCGTTAGCGCCAGTTGCAGCTACAAGAACACCGATACGTGCACCATGTAAGTAAGAACCTACTTCACCACCAGAGATTTGAGCCACACGACGAATTGTGATGTTTTCACCAATTTTCGCTACCAGTGCCGCACGCTCATCTTCAAATTTAGCTTGTAGTGCAGTGATATCAGTGATTTTATCTGCTAGTACTGCGTCAGCTACTTTATTACTGAATGCTAAGAAACCAGCATCACTTGCTACGAAGTCAGTTTCACAGTTAATTTCTAAGATATAACCTGTTTTCTTATCTGCAGAGATACGAGTAATGATCACACCTTCAGCAGCAACACGGCCTGCTTTCTTAGCCGCTTTTGCCTGACCTGATTTACGCATATTGTCAATTGCAAGCTCGATATCGCCATTTGCTTCAACTAATGCTTTTTTACATTCCATCATACCTGCGCCAGTACGTTCACGCAGTTCTTTTACCATAGCAGCAGTTACTTCAGCCATTTTCTAATCCTCTTTTCATTTTATGCTTACCGGATAAGGTAAACTCAATAAAAAAATAGGGGTGAATTCCCCCTATTTAAAACTTAACCTTCTAAATAGTCTTACTCAGCAGCTGCTTCAGCAAAACTTGCTTCAGCCGGAGCCTGGTTTTGAGAACGACCAGCGCGCACTGCATTAGCTACAGAAGTAACATATAGTTGGATTGCACGGATTGCATCGTCGTTACCAGGGATAACGTAGTTAATACCATCTGGATCAGAGTTAGTATCAACAACAGCAAATACCGGAATACCTAAGTTGTTAGCTTCTTTGATTGCGATATGTTCATGATCAGCACCGATAACGAAAATCGCATCTGGTAAACCGCCCATGTTTTTAATTCCGCCCAAACTATTTTCTAATTTAGCCATTTCACGAGTACGCATTAACGCTTCTTTTTTCGTTAATTTTTCAAGTGTACCGTCTTGAGTTTGAGTTTCGATATCTTTTAAACGTTTGATTGATTGACGTACTGTTTTCCAGTTAGTCAACATACCACCTAACCAACGGTGATTAACGTAGAATTGGTCACAGCTTAATGCTGCTTCTTTTACTGCTTCGCTTGCTGCACGTTTTGTACCAACAAATAGAATTTTACCTTTGCGAGAAGCAATTTTGTTTAACTCAGTTAACGCTTCGTTAAACATAGGTACAGTTTTTTCTAAGTTGATGATATGAACTTTGTTACGTGCACCGAAAATGAATGGTTTCATTTTTGGGTTCCAGTAACGAGTTTGGTGACCGAAGTGAACACCCGCTTGCAGCATGTCGCGCATAGATACAGTAATAGTCATGATTTCCTCATTTGACAATTGGGGTTATGCCTCCACATATCCTGTTCAGACCGACCTTTATCAGTGATAAAAGCACCCCGGCGAATAGTGGTGATATGTGTGTGTTATAACGTTAGTTAATATTAAATAAAATTTAGGTATAAGAATACCGGAGCGTTTTATACCATAGTTACAGATAAATTACCAGCTTTAGTAAAAAATTTAGCTAAAATTCCATAACGCGTTTTATACAGAAAAAAGTTTAAACGGAAACAGGGCTGATAATATACCAGCCCATCACTCACTATTTATTATTTACGAGATGAGACACACATTGTACTCATACAAAATGGATTACTCCCCACAGAACCGCCACATAAAGAGACTCCACTCCCACCTTGCGGATCAATACCAAGACCACCATCCTCAGCATTGACATAGTAATAACGGTCACCCGCTTCACCAGGACCACATCCCCACGGGCCAGTACAGCTTGAAGGAACAGCAATCTCTTTTAATGGGTAATATTGCCCTTGCTGTGAACCATTTAGCCACCAGTCACTACCGATATAGTAGGTATTAACCGTGCTACCCCATTCTGAATAGAGTCCGCCACCAATTTCCCGGGTATAGTTACCGTAAAAATCGATCCAGTTTTCACTTGCTGAACTGACGTGTGGATTATTAGTTAAATCCTTATGATAAGGATCGGTGTAACTACTACTCAAATCACTGCAATAATTATCTAATTTGGTTGCTGAGAAATACCCGCTTGAATCACTTATCGCAGCCTGAGTTGCCGGAATAAACCACTGATCGATCTTAAATTTATAAATAGCCACATCTTTTGTACCATCGCTGGCGGTAAGAACAATATCAGAAGGAGTATAAGCCAAAGGACTTGCTTCCGACGGGCCATTTAAAACCACTTTCACGCTACTACTTGTCAGCGGAGAGATATCAACACTAATCGCACTACTTCCGGTAATATTACTGCGCCAGATTAGTGAAGACGCATTAATATTAATTAAATTCAAATTAAATGAAGCTTTATTAAAACCTGTTGTTGGGAAGTTAGCACCGGTATGTTGAACCAAAAAGCCGTATTGGGTATCCCACTGTGAGCTCGCCCCTATAAACATACCCGTACCGTTCTGTAAATTTGGCTGGGCATAACACACACCTTGCGTTTTGATGACATAATCTTTGTGCGGTTGTAAGCCAGTACCATCATCAGTATAAGTTTGTGTATCTGGATCGCCATATTGAGTAGTCACCGTTATATCAGACAAAACTCTTAACTTAAGAACACCCTGAGGGAAAGTCGTGTTACAGATATTAGACTGAGCATTTAAAGATGAAGTAATATCAGTGATAGTGCCATTATTATCCACAATCCAGCGCACACTTAGTCTGGAGAGAGACATACTATCAAATTCATCTAAATCATCATCGTACATATCACCAGACACAAACGTCGGTGCCGGATTAGCAGATGCGGTGTAGTTTAACAGAGGAATTGCCAGAGACACATTAAGTGTCGACGCATTTCCAAGTCCATCACTATAGACATTACCATCAACTTCGAAGGCAAATTTATCTAAGGCTACTGCATGGTAATTAGGATAGCTTCCTTTAATGGTTTCCACACTGGCGGTACCAATAGCAGAAAAAGAAGAAGTCGCAAAAAAGAGTAAAAAAGCAGCAATAACAGGAAAAACCAAACGATACCAAATACTCTTATTATAACAATAAGAGAGCGGCATTTGTTTCATCTCATTCATAACAATTCCCAATAATTTTATAATTATTTTAGTACGAGAAATTATTACAATTTTTTTAGAGGTAATCTATTAACAGACTGTAAAGGTTGTGAAAAAAACAGCGAGCTATCTCACTGTTTTCAATAGTGGCTTTTTATTAAAATTTGATTTTTCATAATAAGTGATTTATCTGGATTCAAGTTTTGCCATTTTTTCAAGCTTCTTCTGAATTCGCTCACGTTTTAATGGGGAAAGATAGTCCACAAATAATTTACCCTCTAAATGGTCCATCTCGTGCTGAATACAGATCGCTAACAGATCATCAGCATCAATTTCATAAGGTTCGCCGTTACGATCAAGCGCTTTAATTTTAATTTTAGCCGCGCGCGGCACAAATCCCCGACAATCAGGAATGGATAAACAGCCTTCTTCAATACCTGTTTCACCCTCTTTAGAAATGACTTCAGGATTAATGATTACATAGACATGATCGCGATTTTCAGACACATCGATAACAATAATACGTTGATGAATATCGACCTGCGTTGCTGCCAGACCAATTCCTTCTTCTGCATACATTGTTTCAATCATATCATCAGCAATACGTTGAATCTCTGGTGTTACTTGCTCAACAGGTTTTGCTTTTTTTCTTAAACGCTCATCAGGAAAACGTAACACAGGTAAAATAGCCATAAATTTTTTGAACTTCCTCTAAAAATAAAACTGACAGTTAGCGCATATTGTAATCGTTAATTATTCTCATGAATAGCCAAAATCAACTATCGTTAAGATTACATTACTTTATGACTAAATATGAATTCCTCATTCGATTATCAATGATCAATGGGAAAAAACTATCTAAATTAAAAAAATACCCCATTAACTGGCATGAGCAACTTAATCCCAAAATGTTGCTTGAGCAATGTAATTTCACGCCAGAACAGCAACAGCAGTTTTTCTCTGTAGATAAACAAATAGTCACAACATCACTAAAATGGCTGGAAGATCCTAATCATCATTTAATTGATTATTTTCATGAATATTATCCGCCACTATTAAAACAGATATCGGCCGCACCATTATCGTTATTTGTGAAGGGGGATCCAGAATTATTGTCATCACCACAAATTGCAATGGTGGGTAGCCGGCAATTCAGCGAGTACGGCGCCCACTGGGCACGTCATTTTGCAGCTGAACTGGCGATAAATGGCATGACAATTACCAGCGGTTTAGCGCTGGGAATTGATGCTATATGTCACCGTGGTGCTCTTGATGTTTCTGGCAAAACAATCGCCGTTCTTGGTAGTGGTCTAAAACATATAACACCAAGTACTAATCACAGACTGGCGAAGGATATTTTAGAACAGCACGGCGCTATTATTTCTGAATTTTTACCGGAAGAACCCGCAAAAGCACAGCACTTCCCTCGTCGTAACAGAATTATTAGTGGTTTAAGTCTGGGGACTTTAATTGTTGAGGCATCAAAACAGAGCGGATCGCTGATTACTGCACGTTATGCACTGGAGCATAACCGGGATGTATTTGCCTTGCCGGGAGAGATCGGTGGTCTTAATAGCTCGGGTACTCACTGGTTAATTCAGCAAGGAGCTTATCTGGTAACCTCCCCAGTTGATATTTTAATGCATTTAAATCATGGGCTTAGTTGGATTTCAAACATTGAACAGTTTTCAGAAACTAAAGCGACAGAAAAACAAAATCAGGCCATGAGTCTGCATCCGGAGGTTTTTACACTTATTCGATATAACCCGGTACCGGCGGATAATATCGCAGATAAACTCTCTTTGCCTATTTCTGACGTGATGATTAAACTTTTGGAGCTTGAACTAGCGGGGATGATTAAGACTGTGACTGGTGGATATGTGAGGTCTGGTGGGGATTTTTAGGGTTGTGGGGGTTAGCTAGATCTTTTGAGGGTTTGGTGGAGCTATTAGCTTGGCGTGTGGGTCGGACTGCCCGCCCAGGCACATTGGTTTATTTGGTGTGGTTGCTGATTCTGTGGTGCGGTAGGCCATCAAGTCTCACGGATTTTGCAACAAAACTTTAAATCCACGACACATATTCAAAACAAAAACTATTGCGCATGGGCGGCGCTGTCCGCCCTGCACCCCATGCTTATAACATCACCAAAACCTAACTAACCCCAGAGAACCAGTAATAAAACCAAATAAACCATCACGCCGGATGGCGCTGTCTTCCTTTATTTTTCCCAAAAATCCGTTTATATTAAGCCGACATTGTTAGCAGAGGAACACAATATGGGACAACTTTCGTCAATTGATGAAGCAATAAAACATATTCATCAACATGAAGTTATTGCCTATCCAACTGAATCTATTTTTGGTTTAGGTTGTGATCCTGATGATGAACAAGCGGTGATGAAACTATTAAAACTCAAACAGCGCCCTATTGAGAAAGGCTTGATTTTGATTGCTGATAGTTATGAACAACTACGTCCTTATATCGATGACTCAACGCTGACAGAACAACAAAAGCAGACTATTTTTGCCTCGTGGCCAGGACCAGTTACCTGGGTATTTCCTAAACGTGCAACCACACCATTCTTCTTAACCGGACAATTTGACTCTATTGCAGTCAGAGTAACAAATCACCCTTTAGTTAAAGCCTTATGTCAGAAACTAGGAAAACCTTTTGTCTCAACCAGTGCCAACCTTTCTACTTACGAGCCTTGTAAGTCAGAACAAGAAGTTTATCAGCAATTCGGTCAGGATTTTCCAGTATTATCAGGAAAACTTGGCGGAAGAGAAAAACCCTCAGAAATCAGAGATGCCAAAACAGGACAGATCATACGTTTAGGTTAAAATATAACTTATTGATTTTATTAAATAAATTATATTAAACCAAACTTCTTCAGGCCATTCGCAATACCATCATGATTATTACTATCAGTAATATATTCAGCAAGGGCTTTAATTGGCTCAACAGCGTTACTCATAGCAACCGGATGATCGACAATTTTGAACATCTCAATATCATTCATACCATCGCCAAAAGCATAAGTCGGTACATCAGCAAAATTTTTCGCTGCCAGTAATTTTTTAATACCATTACCTTTTGAACCGCCTTTATTAAATACATCAACACAATAAGGCGTATTGCGAATAAATGTGAGTTCAGGAAAGGCTTTTGGATAATCCTGCTCACCATCCTGACAAAGCAGTAGCAACATCTGTATTGGATATTTATGATGTGCATTTGCATCAACAGGCGGAGGTGACTGCCTTAAATAGCGATATAAATCGTATGCCTGCTGACTATCATCAGAGATATGCATAGATTCATCGTTATAGAAAGCAACCGGAATATTCCTCTCTTTAGAAAAGGTCACTAAACGCTCAATCACACTTTTATCAATGTCATTAGTAAAAACTTGTTCACCACGATACAAAACACACTGACCATTCATCGCGACAATAGAATCCATTTTAGTCTGATCCATGATGTGTTTAACTTCACAAACCGTTCTGCCGGTTGAGATCATCGGAATAATATTATTTTTATGAAGTTGTTGTATTGCATTAATTGAACTGGTCGCTACAGTCACATCACTGGTCAGTAACGTGCCATCTAAATCAAAAAAGACAATCGCTTGTGGTTTACTCATCTCTTATCCATTAAAAACATCAGTTAAAACTTTTGTTAGCACCTGAAACTACAACTCAAGCACCTCTTTAACAAAAGGAATAGTTAGTTTTCGTTGTTCGGTAATACTGGCAATATCCAGCTTTTCTAAATTGGTAAATAAAGTCCGCATATCTCGGTTCAGACGTTTTAATAAAAACAGACCTACTTCATCAGAGAGTTCAAATCCTCTTAGTTTTGCCCGTTGCTGCAAAGCAGCCAGTTTTTGTTGATCATCTAACTGCTGAAGGTGATAAATTTGCCCCCACTCAAGTCGTGAAGCCAAATCAGGTAAGCTTAAATTAAGCTGCTTTGGTGGCACATTACCAGCAATAATCAGGGTTGTTTGCTGATTTTCATACAAACGATTAAACAGATCAAAAATTGCTTCTTCCCACTTTCTTTGACCAGCTATAGCGTCAATATTATCTAAACAGATCAATGAACAATGTTCTAAACCTTCCAGCATTTCAGGTGCCAGCTCCTGATGCTGATCCAAAGGAATATATGTAATAATTTGATTTTCTTTAGATAATTCAAAGCAAGCAGCATGTAACAAATGTGTTTTACCCGCAGATGACGATGACCAAAAATAGACATAACGAAAATCAGGCACAGTGACTGACTCTGTTAACATATTTTTAAGTGTTTCAATCAGGATCGTATTATCACCTGTGTAGAAACTAACAAAAGTCTCATCATCAGGCAAAGAAACGGGTAATGGAATTTGCTGTGAACTGATCAGAATAGCCTCAATATATTGCTCATTTAATGTCAATAAGTATAGGTTTGCTTTAATAAAAAGCAATGATTTTGCCCAAATTAGCGTGAAATATTTAACGATATAAGTGATAGACAGCTTGTATCTTTATTCAAGATACAAGCTAAAAAGAGATTAGTGTGATTTAGGCAGGATGAGGTTTAGTACAATTGCTGCAATACCACATAAACTGATACCAGCCAGTACATAAGAACCAAAATCAAACACCATACCACCAATACCAAATACCAGTACCAGTGACACAATACACATATTTCTGGACACCGATAAATCGACTTTATGTTTAATCAAAATATTGATGCCAACAGAGGCGATAGAACCAAACAACAGAACCATAATGCCACCCATTACAACTGATGGAATAGTATGTAGGAAGGCGCCTACTTTCCCAATAAAGGACATCACCACCGCCCAGATTGCCGCCCACGTCATAACACGAGTTTTAAAGTTACGAGTCAATGTCACAGCACCAATAACTTCTGCATAAGTAATACATGGCGGTCCGCCAAAGAACCCGGCTGTTGATGTAGCCAGCCCGTCACCAAGTAATGTACGTTGCAGACCTGGATCACGCGTATAATCTTTACCAGTTACTGAACCAATCGCCATGATATCACCGACGTGTTCAATCGTTGGAGCAATAACAATTGGGATCATATACAGGACTGCCTGCCATTTAAATTCCGGGAAAGTAAAAGCTGGCATACTAAACCACGGTGCATCGATCACTGGCTGGAAGTTAACAATACCAAAGAAACAAGAAAGAACATAACCAACGATGATACCGGCAATGATTGGGATTAGTTTTAAAAATCCTTTAGCCCAGATAGCAAACACCAGTGTTGTTACCAGTGAAGCCATAGAAATAATAATTAACTGATAGCTTTCAATCGCTACCGGAAACTCAGCTACAAGTCCACCAAGTGTGGCTGGAATTCCCCACTGTGCAACCCCATAAGAAATCGGTGCAATAAACGCAAAAGATGATGCTAAAAATACCGGTACTTTACCTTTGGTCGTGATCTGAAAAATTAATGTACCAATTCCGGCAGTAAACAGTGCTACATTGGGATTAAGCCCGGTTAAAAGTGGCACTAAAACCAGTGCGCCAAAAGCCACAAAAAGCATCTGTGCTCCGGTAAAAATATCCTGCCAGGAGTGACTCTGCTTTTCTGTTAATGGTGTTGTTTCAATTGAACTCATATTATCTCTCTTTGTTAATCGCGCTTTAGATTGATTTAACGTTTGCTACTATTTACTTACAACTTACTACAAACTTCATGGACGTAAAAAAACCGGCTTAGCCGGTCTAAAAAATGAGATTATTTGGTTCCGAAGATTTTATCACCGGCATCTCCCAGCCCTGGTAATATGTATCCCTTCTCATTCAGCCTTTCGTCAATTGATGCCGTATACAATTCAACATCCGGATGGGCTTTTTCCAACGCTGCAATACCCTCAGGCGCAGCAACTAAAACTAATACTTTAATATTTGAACAACCTTGTTGTTTTAGCAGATCGATAGTCGCAATCATAGAACCACCTGTTGCAAGCATAGGATCAACAACAAGTGCAATACGATTTTCAATATCAGAAGTTAATTTTTGGAAATAAGGAACAGGCTCAAGTGTTTCTTCATCACGATAGAAACCAACAACACTAATTCTGGCACTTGGTACGTGCTCAAGCACACCGTCCATCATACCAAGACCTGCTCTTAGAATAGGAACAACAGTAATTTTTTTACCTTTAATTCTGTCCACAACAATAGGACCACACCAGCCCTGAATGGTTACTTTTTCTGTTTCTAGATCAGAGGTTGCTTCGTAAGTTAATAAACTACCAACTTCACCAGCTAATTCACGGAAATCTTTGGTACTAATATCATGTTCACGCATCAGACCAATTTTATGACGAACGAGGGGATGTTTTACTTCAACGATTTTCATTAAGAACCTCAGTAGATTAATAGCCACTGAGCGGAAATAATAGCACAATTTGCCTGTTATTGATAACAAAAAATAATAGTTTTTATCACTTATTGTTAGTTATTTGATAATAATGAGATGGCGCTCACCAACGAGTTCGGGGATATCGAGCTTAATTGATTTTTCAATTTTATAGTTTACCGGTAGCTTAGCAATTTCATCTTCTGGATAAGTGCCTTTTAATGCGTAAAAAGCTCCTTGTGAATTAGGTAAATGATGACACCACTGAATCATATCCTGCAAAGAAGCAAAAGCACGACTAATAACACCATCAAATTTTTCTTCAGTAAATTCTTCAATTCGGCTTTGTACTGGAGTCACATTTTTAATGCCCAGATCAAACTGAACCTGTTTTAAAAAACGAATCCGTTTACCTAAACTATCAACCAGCGTAAAATGGCTTTCTGGTTTAACAATCGCTAATGGAATGCCAGGTAATCCCGGACCAGTTCCTACATCAATAAACTGATTTCCAACCAGATAGGGTGCAACAACTAAGCTATCAATAATATGTTTGACCAGCATCTCTTGTGGGTCTCTGACAGAAGTCAGGTTATAAGCTTTATTCCATTTATCCAGTAACTTAACATAACCAACCAGCTGATCTATTTGTTGATCAGTGATCTTTATCTCTGTTTTGCTAAGTAACTGAATAAGTTTTGCTTTTAACATATTATTGATCTTTATTTTGACGTTCTTTATTAAGATAGTTTTTCTTTTTCAGATAAACTAAAAGCATAGAAATTGCAGCTGGTGTAACACCAGAAATACGAGAAGCCTGACCAATTGATGTTGGCTTATGCTGATTAAATTTAGCTACCACTTCATTAGAGAGGCCTGAGATATCTTCATAACGAATTTGTGTTGGGATCATCGTCTCTTCATTACGACGCTGACGTTCAATTTCTTCTATCTGGCGATCAATATAACCATCATATTTAACCTGAATTTCAACCTGTTCAGCAGCCTGAGGATCAGTTAAACCTGGGGCAAAAGCAGACAGTGAACTCAATGCCAGATAAGTCATTTCCGGACGTTTAAGCAGTTCTTCACCATTGGCTTCTTTAGAGAGATCTTTACTAAGCACGGCATTGATTTCAGCAATACTTTCAACATGAGGATGAACCCAAATTTGACGTAAACGTTGACGTTCAAGTTCAATGGATTCCATTTTTTCACTAAATACCTGCCAGCGATGATCATCAATAAGTCCAAATTTACGACTGATTTCTGTCAGACGAGCATCAGCATTATCTTCACGCAGCATTAAGCGATATTCAGCGCGAGAGGTAAACATACGATAAGGTTCTTTAGTACCAAGCGTACAAAGATCATCAACCAGAACACCTAAATAAGCCTGATCACGGGTTGGATACCAGCCTTCCTGTTCATGAGCAAACAGAGCTGCATTAAGACCAGCAAGCAGACCTTGTGCAGCCGCTTCTTCATAACCTGTCGTACCATTAACCTGACCGGCAAAAAATAGCCCTTTGATCATTTTGCTTTCCAAAGTTTGTTTTAAATCCCTTGGATCAAAATAATCATATTCAATGGCATAACCAGGTCTGACAATACGGGCATTTTCCAGACCTTTCATCGTTCTGACAAAAGCCAGCTGCGTATCAAAAGGTAAACTGGTTGAAATACCATTTGGGTAAATTTCATTACTGGTTAAGCCTTCAGGTTCTAAATAAATTTGGTGCGAATTACGATCAGCAAAACGCATAATCTTATCTTCAATTGACGGGCAATAACGCGGACCAATTCCCTCAATAACCCCTGTATACATAGGACTACGATCTAAACTATTACGAATAATATCGTGGGTATTTTCGTTAGTAGAGGTCACATAGCATGGAATTTGTCTCGGATGCTCATCCGCACTACCTAAAAATGAGAATACCGGTGCTGGCGTATCACCATATTGTGTGCCAAGTACTGAAAGATCAATAGATCTGATATCTATTCTTGGTGGTGTTCCTGTTTTTAAACGGCCCATTCTAAACGGGTATTTATGAAATGATTTAGATAAGCCAACAGAAGAAGGATCTCCGGTACGACCACCACTGTAATTTTCAAGACCTATATGGATTTTACCATCAAGGAAAGTCCCTGTTGTAATCACCACAGATTTAGCTTTAAATTTAACACCCATTTGAGTAACAACCCCAAGAATCTGATCATTTTCGATAATCAAATCTTCTACAGATTGTTGAAATAGCATTAAATTTTCCTGATTTTCCAGTGCTATTCTGACAGCTTCTCTGTATAGCGATCTATCTGCTTGTGCACGGGTTGCGCGAACAGCAGGTCCTTTACTGGCATTTAAAATTCTAAACTGGATCCCGGCTTTATCTGTCACTTTAGCCATCAGTCCACCCATGGCATCGATCTCTTTTACCAGATGCCCTTTACCAATACCACCAATGGCTGGATTACAAGACATTTGGCCAAGAGTATTGATATTATGGGTTAACAGTAATGTTTTTCTCCCCATTCTTGCTGATGCCATAGCAGCTTCAGTGCCTGCATGACCACCACCAACAATAATGACATCAAAAAGATCAGGGTAAAACATAAAAACCTCTAAATAGGATGGATAGATTAAGACTTAAATTTTTCAGGTAGAGATTGTACTCGTCTTTTAAAAATCTTCAAATGATCTTGTTTTAAGATCTTTTAATATAAAAAGGATCTTTTTAAATGAATTCTTATTTTTTTTACTATTAAGCTGCCTGTAATCTGTTGATATCTAATTTTTTCTTATTTAATTCAGGATATTAAGGTCAGTTAAATCCTGTTAATTAATTTTATTAATGTTGTTTATAAATTGGGGATATGTAAGGTATTTATCCACAGGTATATTAAAGTATAAAGTTATTCTGTTTGTAATCACAGGTTTTAAGGTCAGTTTACCACAAAGTTATCCACAAAAAATAAGGTTTGATTGCCTGTTATATAGACAAAAAGTAGAAAATAACTACTCTTTTAGTCCATAAAAAACCACCTTAACGGTGGCTTAAATTTTATTTTTGGTTTGAATTATCAAATTTGTTGTAGCTTTCTTGCATACAAAAATCAAAGTAGGAATTTTCAATATCATCACCATTATATGAATAAACAAAGCTTATCACTGGTTTCATGAGTTCTTGTTGCTGCGTTGAATTAAGCGTATTTAATAACTGACTTTCTGTACTTCCTTTGTTTTTAGCTGCATATATAAGGAACAATTCTGTCAGTTTGATAACACATATAAGCATCTATTTGAGCCTGCTTATAAATAGCTGCATTCATAACCGAGCTATACATATCAATTGAAGTGTTTTCATTTTCAGCACTAATGGCATAAAAAGGGATTAGAAATAAGGCAAGAGAAAGTTTTTTCATAGTGATGATTTGTTAAATACAGGATGATGAAATAGTATCATCATCCTGGTTAACGTCCAAATTTATGGTGTAGAAAATTAGTGGGCTTCATCCCAGTTATCACCAATTCCGGCATCGACTTTTAAAGGGGTAGAGAGTTTAAAGCAGTTTTCCATTTTGTCTTTGATTTCTTTAGATATTTGTTCAACCAGTGACTCTTTTACTTCAAAAACCAGCTCATCGTGTACCTGCATGATCATACGGATATCGTCGTTATTTCTCTGTTCTATCCATTTATTAATATCAATCATGGCTGTTTTTATGATATCTGCTGCAGTACCTTGCATTGGTGCGTTAATAGCTGCCCGTTCAGCGCCTTTTCTTTCAATAGCACTGCTTGATTTTATGCTTGGCAGATATAAGCGACGACCAGATACTGTTTCAACATAACCTTGTTCTGTTGCCAGTTGTCTGGTTTCTTCCATATAAGTTTGGATTCCCGGGTAGCGTTCAAAGTATCGGTCGATATAGAATTGTGCTTCTTTACGTGCAATTCCCAGTTGTCTGGCCAGCCCAAAGGCACTCATACCATAAATGAGTCCAAAGTTAACGGCTTTAGCATTACGGCGTTGTTCAGATGTGACTGTATCTTCCGGTATTCCCAGTGTTTCCGCTGCAGTTACGCGATGAATATCCTTACCTTGTTCAAAAGCTGCCAGCAAGCCTTTATCTTTAGACAGATGTGCCATAATACGCAGCTCAATTTGTGAATAGTCGGCAGAGATGATCTTATATCCTTTTGGTGCGATAAAAGCCTGACGAATTTTACGACCTTCTTCATTCCTGACCGGGATATTTTGTAAGTTAGGATCGCTCGAAGAGAGGCGTCCGGTAATTGTACCGGTTTGATTATAACTAGTATGAATACGGTGATCTTTAGGGCTTACCATTAATGGTAATTTATCTGTATAAGTATTTTTTAACTTAGCTAAGCCACGATATTTTAAAATAATTTTCGGTAATTCAAAGTCATGAGCTAACTCAGTTAATACCTCTTCATTGGTAGAAGGATCGCCTTTAGGTGTTTTTTTAATTACTGGAAGACTTAACTTTTCAAATAAGATTTTTTGTAACTGTTTTGGTGAAGCCGGATTAAATTCTTCACCTGCCAGAAGGTACATCTCTTCTTCTAATTGCTTAAGTTTTTCAGCCAGCTCAGCGGAGTATTCAATCAGAAGTTCTTTGTTAATCAGTACACCTGTGGTTTCCATTTTAGATAATACTTCAACCAGTGGCATTTCTATATTGGTAAAGATATCAGCCAGTTTACTGTCAGCTTTAAGCTGCTGCCACATACTATGATGCAGCTGTAATGTTACATCAGCATCTTCTGCAGCGTATTTGCTGACTTCTTCAATTTCTATTTCATCAATTGAGAACTGTTGATTACCTTTTTTGGTGAGTTCAGTATAAGTAATGGTTTGATGATTAAGATGTTTAAGTGCTAAGGTATCCATATCATGGCGGTTATTACTATTTAATATGTAAGACTCAAGCATAGTGTCATAAGTCAGGCCTTTAACAATCACTCCATATTGCGCCAGAACATTGCAATCAAATTTTAAATTTTGGCCTATTTTTTTGATCTTCTCATTTTCCATAATAGGTTTAATTTTTGCTATTACTTCACCAAGTGGTAGCTGATCAGGGACCCCTAAATAAAAATGATTAACTGGCAGGTAGGCAGCTTTACCCGGTTCAATACAAAATGATAGTCCAATCAGTAAAGTATCCGTACTATTTAAGCTGTTAGTTTCTGTGTCAAAA
Organism: Zophobihabitans entericus; assembly: GCF_011745665.1. GTDB lineage: Bacteria > Pseudomonadota > Gammaproteobacteria > Enterobacterales > Orbaceae > Zophobihabitans > Zophobihabitans entericus. Next base: position 344,975 of record NZ_CP050253.1, read on the forward strand.
GCAAACTGCTCTGCTTTAGCTAGTTGATCTAACCATTTATCCAACTCTTTATGGGTTAAAATAGTTTCATAACCTTGTTCAACTTTAATCATGCTGTGTTTAACAGTAGATTCAGGTTGGTGATGAGTTACATTATTTTTAGCTGGTTGCGCAGCTACTGGTGCTGGTGGCTCTGCACCATCACCATTCAGATTGATAAATTTATTATTATTGATATCAGCGATCCAGCGATTAAATCCATAATAAGCAAACAATTCACTTAGTTGACTCATATCCGGCACTTTTGGCTGAAGTTGCTCAGCTGTAATATCCAGTTCAATATCTGTCTTTATTGTTGCCAGTTTATAAGAGAGCATTGCTTCATCTTTATTAGTCAGTAATTTTTCTTTTAAGGATTTGGCACCGCGGATAGACAGATTAGCTACTTCATCAATATTTTCATAAATACTTTTCAAACCCGGTAGTGCACTGAGTAAAGCTGAGGCGGTTTTTTCGCCAATACCAGGTACGCCCGGAATATTATCTGATTTATCACCCATCAAGGCCAGGAAATCGATGATAAGTTCTGGTGGCACGCCAAATTTATCGACTACACCTTGTGGAGTCAGTACTGAATTAGTCATGGTATTGATTAGAGTAATTTTGTCAGATACCAGCTGTGCCATATCTTTATCACCGGTACTGATAAGTACATCAATACCTCTTTGTTCACAGTGTAATGCGATAGTACCAATAACATCATCTGCCTCAACACCTTCAATACAAAAGAGTGGTAGACCCATAGCAGTTATTATTTTATGAATAGGTTCAACCTGTAGAATAAGATCGTCAGGCATTGCTTCACGCGTTGCTTTATATTCTTTGTAAAGCTCATTTCTAAATGAACCACCTTTAGCATCAAAGACAACGGCAATATGTTTAGGTTTATATTGATTGATTAAACTTCTTAGCATATTGATAACGCCGAAGATAGCACCAGTTGGTTCACCTTTAGAGTTAGTCAGTGGAGGGCAGGCAAAGAATGCACGGTAAAGATAAGATGAACCGTCGATCAGAATAATAGGGGAAGAATCTTTCATAGAATTTTCACTTCTTTTTAATAAGTTGAAAATAGGATAAAGCAAAAACGCACTTAATGTGCGTTTTTATAGAGAAAATTATTTATTTTTGCTCGACGAGATAATTAATTACCCGAACATAGTCTTTCATAATGGCTTCATTGGAAGAAGCATCTAGACCACGCTGATTTATTGCATACTTACCATTAACAAATAGTGTTGGAATAGAGGCTGGTTTTAATTCACTAATTGCTGTTGCCTGCTGAGCCATAAACATTTTAGCGGGTAAACTATTTTTGGTTTTATTGTACTCTTCTTCTGACACACCAAGTTTTACGAATACGTTTATGATATCGTCAGCTGATTTGATTGAACGCTCTTTGTGAATAGCGTTATACATAGCATCAGAAAATTTATCCTGAATATTAAGGATATTTGCTACAGCCCAACCTTCAGAGAGTGCAGCACCATTAGCACCAAAGCTTTCTAAGTTATATTTTTTGAAAACCACACCTTCAGGCAGGCTTTCTTTGATCAGTTCTGCACCTTTAACTTGTGTATCAAAGATATAACATGCACTACAGTTAAATGAGAAAATCTCAACCACTTCTTTTTGTGGAGAAGGGAATTTTTGTAATACAAAGTATTGTTTACCATCTTCAATGGGTGCGCCTGCAGCACTGTCTGCTGCATAACTGACGACTGAAAATAGTAATGCACCAATAAATACCATTAATTTTTTCATCATAATCCTCTTTTGTATTGAATATACAGTTCCGTGTATATATTAATTAATCTTTTAAAATTCCGCGAGCTCTAAGTAACGCAGTTTTAAAATCTTCTTCATAATCTTTTTTCAGACCTGGAATTGCTTCCGTCTTGTCTGTACCACGCATTTTCAGGTGATAAATTAAAATTTCATCACTCAAATCAGCCAGATTACCCTCATAGCCCGCTTCCTGAGCCAGCTTTTGTAAAAATTGTACCAGATTTAAATCACTGTCTTGTTGCCAGGCAGGTAAAATCAGTTCCATCAATTCATTGACACGATGACATTTCATTATCTATTATCCGATTAATTTACTATGGTTTATTATAGTAATCATATTTTGTTTTTTATCAATAATAGTGAGTGAATAATTATGCTAAAACCACCAATTACAGCGATAATTTTAGCTGGAGGTAAAGGTACCAGAATGGGTGGTCAGGATAAAGGCTTGATGATGCTTAAAAATCGTCCGGTTTATCTACACATTATTGATAAATTACAACCGCAAGTAAGTAGCATCATGATCAATGCTAATCGCAATCAGGATATTTATTGCCAGTCAGGTTATCCGGTTTTTGCCGATTTAATGGCTGATTATCAGGGACCTCTGGCTGGTATTTATAGCGGACTTTATTATGCTAAAACTGATTGGGTACTCTTTGTCAGTTGTGACACACCATTTTTACCCACTAATTTAGTAGACAAATTGTGGCAACAAATGGGTAAGCATAAAATAGCTTATGTTTATGATGGTGAACGTAATCACCCAACATTAATGTTAATTAATAAGTCACAAATCACGGATTTAAAAAATTATCTGGATAATAATGACAGAAAGCTACAGATCTTTTTAGCGGGTCAGGATAGTATTGCGGTAGATTTTAGTGAGCAAAAATTAAGTTTTACCAATATTAATACTCAAGAAGAACTAGATTACTGGAATAAACAATAAAATGAAATTACTCGGTATTAGTGGTTATAGCGGCTCAGGCAAAACAACACTACTTACTCAATTGATCCCGCTGTTAAAACAGGAAGGGCTTAGTGTGGCATTAATCAAACATTCTCATCACAATATGGACATTGATGTTCCCGGTAAAGATAGTTATGAACTGCGTAAAGCAGGTGCTGATCAGGTGATTGTTGCATGTGATAAACGCTGGGCCATGATAGCAGAAACTGAAAGTAAGCCAGTGTCATTGGCTGAACTGGCTGAAAAATTTTCTGATGTCGATCTTGTACTTGTCGAAGGTTTTAAAGACGAACCTATTGATAAAATTATTTGTCACCGTGCAGCAACGGGTAAAAACCCTTATGTGGATGATAAAACACTGGCTTTTGCGACAGATATTTTCCTCAATATTCCTCTGCCGCTGTTTGAAATTAATGACTATCAGGCAATTAAGAATTTTATTCTTGAATGGTATCACGTAAAGTAGATTATTAACCTAATTTAACTCTTATCTTTTTTCACAGCTAATTTAGAACATAATTCTATTATTTTTTAAACTTTTCAATTAATGTATCCACAAATTCCGGAACGACTTTACTCGCTGGACCATAAATCTTTTGATCAAATAAGTTATTACCAAGGCTGGGTTCTAAATTGAGTTCAATTGTCTTTACGTTATGTTGTCTGGCAAATTGCACAAATCCGGCTGCCGGATAAACATTGCCAGATGTACCAATAGAGATAAAATAATCAGCACGTGCTAAGGCATCATAAATATAAGACATATCCAAGGGAATTTCACCAAACCAGACGATATGGGGACGAAGATACTTGTTCCTGGTGTAATCCACATCATAATCACAAAATATCACTTCGTTAGTCATCTCATTACGGATTTTCAGTAACTCTCCATGCATATGAATAATTTGTGTTGTTCCCGCTTTTTCGTGCAAGTTATCGACATTTTGTGTTACAACTAACACATTATCCTGACCTAATTGCTGTTCTAGCTGAGCTACAGCAAAATGTGCGGCATTGGGCTGAACCTGAGGATCATTCAGTTTACGACGCAACATATTATAAAATTCATGTACCTTAATTGGATCGCGCTGATAACCTTCATAAGTGGCGACTTCATTAACGTCATGCCCTTCCCATAAGCCGTTTTGGGCCCTAAAGGTAGACAAGCCAGATTCTGCAGAAATACCGGCGCCAGTTAAAATAACAATAAAAGGTTTTTTCATGATTTTATCTCTGCTTTTAATTTGTTAGTGCAAATATTATCTTATCATAAATATTTGTTCATAAATCAGACAAAGATTTATGTATAATGATGATATCAATTCTCAAGCTAATGAGGTCAGGATGGATACCGTTTATCTGTTAAAAGTTATCCTTTATTTCTTCTTGTATAGCGTGATTGGTTGGATTTCTGAAGTTATCTACTGTTCTGTTATTGATAAAAAATTGGTCAATCGGGGGTTTTTGTTTGGCCCTTACTGCCCCATTTATGGTTTTGGTTCACTGATTATTTTAAAGCTATTACTGCCCATTGATCTGTTTCCAGTACTGTTGTTCTTTAGTGCCATTATTGCCTGTACGTTGCTTGAATATGTCACTAGTGTAGTAATGGAAAAACTCTTCAATATGCGCTGGTGGGATTATTCATCACACAAATTTAACTATCAGGGACGTATTTGCGTTTGGAATTCATTTCTGTTTGGTATTATGGGAATGGTGATTGTGTATGTTGTACACCCTTTTGTTTCTGATATTGTTGAGCATTTTTCTCAGGGTCCGATTGAGTTAATTGGTGGCGCTATTATTCTGATTATGTCAGTTGATTTTATTTTATCGTTATTCTCAGTTATTCGTCTTTCTGGCCGCCTGAAAGAAGTAAAAGTCCTGTTTGATAAACTGAAAGATTCACTGGAAGACGTTGACTGGTATATCAAAAATGATGTGGCTGAAACGATAGAACATCTGATTGAAAAGCGTGAAGCAGTAAAACATCTAACACAGGATTCTGATTTATCGTCAGCCCCTCATTTATCACCAAACTCTCAGTTATTGCTGGAAAAAATAGATGAATTTGATCCGGGTAGTAAAAATTTAAAAAAATGGCTGAGAATTTCTCGTATGGTTGATTTACAAAGGCGTCATTCGCCACTGGCGATCATTAAAACTTATGTGGAATATCCGGTACATCGATTATCACAAAAAAACACGATTGAAAAAATTAATCACTTTCAAAATAAAGATAAGTCATGATCATTCGTTCTTTTACTATGCAGGATACTAAAGCGATCGCTGATCTGTTTTATGCTGCGGTACACCAGATTCCTGATGATATCTACAATCAGGCGCAAAAAGAGGCGTGGGCACCAAAACCTGATTATGACTTATGGGCACAACGATTGTTAAAAACACAGCCTTTTATTGCTGAAAAACAAGGTGTCATCGTTGGTTTTGCTGAGTTTGATAACAGCGGATATATTGATTGTTTTTATGTGCATCCGGACTTCCAAAAACAGCATATTGGCACTTTTTTATATCAATACTTAGAGCAACAGGCGATACGACAAAATTGCCAGAATCTCACCGTATATGCATCAACAGTCGCTTATTCTTTCTTTATAAAACACGGTTTTTTATGTCTGCGAGAAAATCAGGTTATTCGCAACGATCTGATATTAAATAATTACTTAATGACAAAAAAATTATTTGAGTAACAAATGAGCAATTATTTTTTGATCTTTTTATCAATAAAATATGAGATCTTGATCAACATTTAGCCGAAATAGGTATATAATATCGCGCTTACTTTATCCTTTGGAAAAAATTGTGATTACTAATTTACGAAATATTGCCATCATCGCTCACGTCGACCATGGTAAGACGACACTAGTTGATAAACTATTAAAATTATCAGGTACCCTTGTTAATCAACGCGGTGATGATACTGAACGTGTAATGGATTCAAATGCGCTGGAAAAAGAGCGTGGAATTACTATTTTAGCTAAAAATACGGCAATCAATTGGAATGGCTATCGTATTAATATCGTAGATACCCCAGGACATGCCGACTTCGGTGGTGAAGTTGAACGCGTAATGTCTATGGTTGACTCAGTATTACTTGTGGTTGATGCGATGGATGGCCCAATGCCACAAACTCGCTTTGTAACACAAAAAGCGTTTGCTAATGGTTTAAAACCAATTGTAGTTATTAATAAAGTCGACCGTCCGGGCGCTCGTCCTGACTGGGTTGTGGATCAGGTTTTTGATCTCTTTGTTAACTTAGGTGCGACCGATGAGCAACTTGATTTCCCAATCATTTATGCATCAGCGCTGATGGGTATTGCTGGTCTTGATCATGAGACAATGGCACCAAACATGGACCCATTATTTGAAGCGATCATCAAATATGTTGAGCCACCGAAAGTAGATTTAGATGGCCCATTCCAGATGCAAATTTCTCAACTTGATTACAATAACTACGTTGGTGTTATCGGCATTGGTCGTATCAAACGTGGTCGCGTAAAACCAGGTCAACAAGTCACAATCATTGATACCGAAGGTAAAAAACATAACGGTAAAGTGGGTCAGGTTCTTGGTCACTTAGGTTTACAACGCTATGAAGTAGAAGTTGCTGAAGCGGGTGATATCATTGCAATTACGGGTCTTGGTGAACTGAACATTTCTGATACAATTTGTGATGTGAATGCTGTTGAAGCACTACCAGCACTGAGTGTTGATGAACCAACAGTAAGTATGTTCTTTAACGTCAACAACTCACCGTTTGCTGGTAAAGAAGGTAAATATGTTACCTCTCGTCAAATTCTTGACCGCCTGAAAAAAGAGTTAGTACATAACGTAGCGTTACGCGTAGAAGAGACACCAGATCCGGATGCATTCCGTGTTTCTGGTCGTGGTGAATTACACCTTTCTGTACTGATCGAAAATATGCGTCGTGAAGGTTATGAAATGGGTGTGTCGCGTCCAAAAGTAATCTATAAAGAGATCGACGGCCGTAAGCAAGAACCATTTGAACAAGTCACTATCGATATCGAAGAGCAACATCAGGGTTCTGTGATGGAAGCGCTGGGTATTCGTAAAGGCGACTTAACGAATATGGTTCCGGATGGTAAAGGTCGTGTGCGTCTTGATTATATTATTCCAAGCCGTGGTTTAATTGGTTTCAGAACTGAATTTATGACCATGACTTCTGGTACTGGTTTACTGTATTCAACATTCAGCCATTATGATGATATTCGTGCTGGTGAGATTGGTCAGCGTAACAACGGTGTTATGATTTCTAACGGTACAGGTAAAGCGCTGGCATATGCTCTTTACAGCTTACAGGATCGCGGTAAATTATTCCTTGGTCACGGTGCTGAGATTTATGAAGGCCAAATCATTGGTATTCATACACGTTCTAACGACTTAACCGTTAATGCCTTAACCGGTAAAAAATTAACGAACATGCGTGCGTCAGGTACGGATGAAGCAACAACATTATCACCACCAGTGAAAATGTCATTAGAACAAGCACTTGAGTTCATTGATGATGATGAATTAGTAGAAGTCACTCCATTATCAATCCGTTTACGTAAACGTCATTTAACTGAAAATGACCGTAAACGTGCTTATCGTAGTGGTAACAGAGACTAATATATAAAAAAGCCATAAAACCGTTAATACAATTGGTTTTATGGCTTTAAGTTGTTATGTAGCCTACCTTAAAAATCAGTTCATTTTAATACTTCATTTTTTATAATGATTAGAAGGCGATAGATGTCTTAGTCAGCTGGCCTTTTGCATCGACTAAATAATTTTGTTTACTGATATTTAATAACGTCATATTTTTATGTAAACGCGCTTGTATTGTTAAGGCGTTAAAATCATCAAACTTATCTCCGTTTAATGTCCATTCAACATTACCATTAAATGTATTCACTTTACGAATAACAAAAGCTGAACCAGTGCCGCCAATTTGCTTTGTTAAAAGAATCAGATTATTACTATCTGCATAAAGCGTTTTGGGTGTGTAGTAATTTTGCTGCGCAGTTAAGTCTTTAACATTTGGGATACGGCGGTTTGTTGAATTATCAATAGCACTGAAGCTACCATCAGAGTTTTTAATTAAGGTTACCAGTTTTGCGTCATTAGGCTCTAAACTTTGTGTAATAAATGTAGCTTTTACAATATTGTAGGTTTTATCTGCATTTGGATGATACAGATAAACCGTTCTTGGATAAGGATCTGTTGTTTGAGCCGTCGGTTTATTTTGTGTAGTTGTTGGCGTGCTTGTTCTCATATCTGGCGCAGGATCTGCCACTTGAGGCGCGTTTGTTAAAGGTCTGGTTGGTGCTTCACTGGTAACACGTGCCGTTGTGTTTGTTGAGTTATTGGTGCCTGGTGTTATTGCTGCTATTTGTTCAGCTTGTTCTGAGGCATTATCTTGTTCCATCCAGTCCATTGCTGCCAGGTAACCAGTAACGCCAATAACAATAAGCGCAATAACAATGAGCATTGGTTTTTGGGAAGATTGATTTGGTGTAGAGACTAAAGATCCACGATCTGATTTCATTATATTTTCTCTTCGTTTGTTTTTATTTTTGAGCATAATAGCATTTTTTTGTGATGAAATCAGTGATGGATGATGGGATTAAAATTGTTTAGGTTTTTAAAAGCGCGACTAAAAACCGAGATGTTATTAGCTTGGTGTTTGGCGGGGAGCACGCCTCCGTAGGCGTGTTATCTTTGGTAATGTGGCTGGTTCCGTGGGTTTGATGGCTTACCGCACCCCATAGGCACCCGCTCGTCAGGCTCGCTAAGACCTATGAGGTACGCTCTCCATCAAATTTGGCACCTTAAGGTTTGATAATTTGGCTAACCAAAGCAGTGCCTTTTCAATCTTAAATATATAACCAATTGAATAATATAAATAATATCTTTATTCTTGTTGGTATAATAAAAGCGCGACGATGTCGCGCAATTTATACTTAGAACAGGAGTCGGGCTCGGATTGTGCCGGGAACACTTTTTAGTTTGACCAGCGTGTCTTCAGCCTGTGCTTCGGTGATACTGTCGATATCAATAACCACGTAACCAATATCCGGATTGGTTTGTAAGTACTGACCGGAGATGTTTAAACCTTGTTCAGCAAATAATTGGTTGATTGAGGTCAAAACACCTGGCTGGTTTTTGTGGATATTTAAGAAGCGGCTGACACCTTTAGCCGGAATCGGTAATGATGCTTCCGGGAAGTTGACCGCAGAAAGTGTTGAGCCGGTATCTGAGTATTTGCCTAGTTTGTTAGCGACTTCAATGCCGATGTTTTCCTGCGCTTCTTCAGTTGATCCACCAATATGTGGTGTTAAAATGACATTATCAAAAACACTCAGCGGTGATTCAAATGGATCACTGTTAGTCGCTGGTTCTTTTGGGAATACGTCTACCGCGGCTCCTGCTAAATGCTTAGTTTCCAGTGCTTCAGCCAGGGCTTCAATATCAACCACTTTACCACGTGCCGCATTAATTAAGATGGCGCCTTGTTTCATCTGAGATAACTCAACTTTACTGATCATATTTTTAGTTGAGCTATTTTCTGGTACATGCATTGAGATAACGTCACAGGTACTTAAAAGTTCTTTTAAAGTGCGAACTTGTCTGGCGTTACCCATTGAGAGTTTGGTTTCAATATCATAAAAATAGACTTTCATACCAAGAGATTCAGCCAGAACGCTAAGCTGGCTACCAATATGACCATAACCAATGATACCGAGTTTTTTGCCACGCGCTTCATAAGCACCAACGGCAATTTTGTTCCACTTGCCTTTATGAGCAGAAGCATTGGCTTCTGGTACACGGCGTAGTAGTAAAATTAATTCACCAAGCACCAGCTCTGCCACTGAGCGGGTATTTGAATACGGGGCATTAAAGACCGGAATACCTCGTTTAGCTGCAGCGGTCAGATCAACCTGATTGGTACCGATACAGAAACAGCCAATCCCAGCCAGTTTTGGTGCAGCAGCGAGAATTTCATCGGTGAGTTTAGTACGAGAGCGGATACCAATAAAACGAGCATCTTTGATTGCTTCTTTGAGCTCTTCATTATCCAGAGCACCTTTATAGTATTCGATATTGGTGTAACCAGCGGCTTTTAAGGTTTCAATTGCGCTTTGATGAACACCTTCCAGAAGTAAAAACTTATTTTCATCTTTTGTTAATGCTTGAACTGCCATTTTAGAGCCTCACATATCAGTCGTTACTGATAATTTAAAGTTTTAATTCTTTGACACCGTTAGCTGTACCTATGAGAGCCACATTTGCACCGCGATTAGCAAATAAGCCTACAGTTACCACACCAGCAATATTGTTTATTTTGGTTTCCAGCGTGATCGGCTCACTGATCAACAGATCATGTATGTCTAAAATCACGTTACCATTGTCTGTGATGACGCCTTGTCGGTAAATTGGTCGACCGCCTAGTTTAAAGAGTTCTCTGGCGACATAGGAACGAGCCATTGGAATGACCTCAACCGGTAGTGGGAATTTACCCAGCACATCAACCACTTTTGACTCATCGGCGATACAGATAAATTTTTTGGCAATAGCGGCAATAATTTTTTCACGTGTCAGTGCTGCGCCACCACCTTTGATCATCTGCATATGGTGGTTAATCTCATCGGCACCATCAACGTAAATATCTAAGCTATCGACTTCATTGGCATCAAAAACAGGAATGCCATAACTCTTCAATTTAGCGGTGGATGCCTCGGAACTGGAGACGGTACCTTTAATTTGGTCTTTCATGGAAGCCAGTGCATCAATAAAATGAGATGCTGTGGAGCCTGTTCCTACACCAACAATAGTACCTGGCTGAACAAATTTTAATGCTGACCAGCCTACCGCTTTTTTGAGTTCGTCTTGAGTCATAGCCACCTCTGTAATAAAATTTAAAAGCAATCTTGATAAAGATATGGCATAGTAACCAATCAAGCAATAAAAATCATTATGAATACTCAACATAATGAGAAATAAATCGAATAACCAAGCAAAATCAATTAAAAGATAAACGACGTCCTGTCACGTCAAGGTAAATGGTATGAAACGTCCTGATTATAGAGCCTTACAGGCACTCGATGCTGTCATCTCTGAGCGCGGTTTTGAACGTGCAGCAGAGAAGTTATGTATCACGCAGCCAGCGGTCTCCCAGCGTATCAAGCAGCTGGAGAGTTTTTTTGGTCAACAATTATTAGTCAGAACCGTTCCACCAAAAGCGACCAAGCAGGGCGAGCATTTACTTGGTCTTTTGCATCAGGTTGAACTTCTTGAGCAGCAGTGGCTGGGTGATAATGACCATAATTCTATGCCACTTTCACTTGCTATTGCAGTGAATGCTGACTCCTTAGCGACCTGGTTTTTACCCGCGCTTAAACCAGTGATGGACAAAAATAATGCCCGTTTTGATCTGCAGGTAAAAGATGAGGAACACGCGCTGGATATGCTGCGTCTTGGGACAGTCGTCGGCGCTATCAGTATTCAGTCACAACCCTTACCGGGCTGTTTGTGTGACTTCTTAGGTGCGTTGGATTATATCTTTGTCGCGTCACCAGATTTTGCTAAAAAACATTTTCCAAATGGCGTGACTAAGCTGGCTTTGCTTAAAGCACCGGCTGTTGCGTTTGATCACTTAGATGATATGCATCAGGCATTTTTGCAGGAAAACTTTAGCTTAGCGCCGGGTAGTGTGTCTTGTCATATCACGACTTCATCAGAAGCTTTTGTGCAACTGGCTTTACAAGGTTCAGCATGTTGTATGATCCCACGTTTACAAGTGGATCAGGCTCTAAAAGAAGGTAAATTGATCGATTTAACGCTTGGTTTATATCAGCGTCGGATGTTGTACTGGCACCGTTTTGCGCCGGAGAGTAATACCATGGTGGCAATTTCAGAAGCGTTGATTAATTATACCCGTCGGGTACTTTGGCATCCAAATAAAGACTAGATTAGAAGTAAATCAAAGGGGTTTATAACCCTTTGATTTTATTGAATAAATTAATGATTACTACCTTTTGGAGCTCCAATTGGAAGAATAGTACGACCGTACATTTCATTTAATACTTCAGCCATCGCAAGGTAAATAGCACTTGCACCACAGATAATTCCTTCAAATCCAGCAATATTTAAAATCGCTTTGCTACCTGTGATATTACCAATTGCTAGTAAAGCAAACAGAATTGTTAAGCTACCAAAAACAAATTGCAGACCACGATTAGCTTTAAATGTGCCAAGGAACATAAAGAATGTAAAGATGCCCCATAATGCAAGGAAGATACCTAAGAAGGTATGATCAGTTGGTGCGGTTGCTGCTGAAGTTGGTAAATACCAGATACCGACTAAAGCGATCCAGAAGAAACCATAAGAAGTAAAGGCAGTTGTACCAAAAGTATTACCTTTACGGAATTCTAAAATACCAGCGATAACTTGTGCTAAACCACCGTAGAAAATTCCCATTGAAACGATTGCTGTTTCAACCGGGAAGAAACCGGCGTTATGAATGTTAAGTAAGATTGTTGTCATACCAAAACCCATCAGACCTAGTGGACCCGGGTTTGCTAACTTTGTTGTTTCCATAATTAACCTTGTTTTATCAATTGATTGAAGTGTTTTGAATTGCTGCTGAAGAATTTCAGCGAAATCGGTGCGCGCATCATAAAGGGCAACAGTTTTTCAATCAATAGATTAGTAAAAATATTTTCATTTTCCCCCTTGATGTTACTTATTTGATCCCCATCTTTATCTCAACAAGGCAATTCCCCCTAGGTTTTTTAAGGATAAAAGCTCTTTTGAACAAATAATAGACAAAAGTTACCTTGAAAAGTTGGAAAGCAGACCTATATATGGGAAATGATTGAAATCACAGTTTTTAGGAGAAAGGTTAATTATGGGTAAAATTATTGGTATCGACTTAGGAACAACAAACTCATGTGTTGCTGTTATGGACGGTGGTCAGGCTAAAGTACTTGAGAACGCAGAAGGCGATCGTACAACGCCATCGATTATTGCATATACGCAAGATGGTGAGATTCTTGTTGGTCAGCCGGCAAAACGTCAGGCTGTGACTAATCCACAAAATACATTATTTGCGATCAAACGTTTAATTGGTCGTCGTTATGAAGACGCTGAAGTTCAGCGCGACGTAAGCATCATGCCATACAAAATTGTTAAAGCTGACAATGGTGATGCATGGGTTGATGTTAAAGGTCAAAAAATTGCTCCGCCACAAATCTCTGCTGAAGTATTGAAAAAAATGAAAAAGACAGCAGAAGACTATTTAGGTGAGAAAGTAACAGAAGCAGTTATTACTGTTCCTGCATATTTTAACGATGCTCAGCGTCAGGCAACTAAAGATGCGGGTCGTATCGCAGGTCTTGAAGTTAAACGTATTATCAACGAACCAACAGCTGCTGCACTGGCTTATGGTTTAGATAAAGATGTAGGTAACCGCACTATCGCTGTTTATGATCTCGGTGGTGGTACATTTGATATCTCTATCATCGAAATCGATGACGTAGATGGTGAAAAAACATTTGAAGTACTTGCAACTAACGGTGACACACACTTAGGTGGTGAAGACTTTGACTCACGTGTAATCAACTATTTAGTTGATGAGTTTAAACGTGAACAAGGCTTTGATCTGAAAAATGATCCGCTGGCAATGCAACGTTTAAAAGAAGCAGCAGAAAAAGCGAAAATTGAATTATCTTCTGCACAGCAAACAGATATCAACTTACCGTATATCACTGCTGATGCAACAGGTCCAAAACATTTAAATATCAAAGTAACACGTGCAAAACTTGAATCTTTAGTTGAAGATTTAGTGAAACGCTCAATTGAGCCGGTTAAAGTCGCACTAAAAGATGCCGGTTTATCAGTATCTGATATTCAGGACGTGATTTTAGTTGGTGGTCAGACTCGTATGCCAATGGTGCAAAAAGCGGTTTCTGACTTCTTTGGTAAAGAGCCACGTAAAGACGTAAACCCTGACGAAGCAGTAGCCGTTGGTGCTGCGGTACAAGGTGGTGTACTTGGTGGTGATGTTAAAGACGTATTATTACTAGACGTAACTCCATTATCACTTGGTATTGAAACTATGGGTGGTGTGATGACGTCTCTGATTGAGAAAAACACGACTATCCCAACTAAACATAGTCAAGTATTCTCAACAGCTGAAGATAATCAGTCAGCAGTAACAATTCACGTGTTACAAGGTGAACGTAAACGTGCGATGGATAATAAATCATTAGGTCAGTTTAACCTTGATGGTATCCAGGCTGCACCACGCGGTATGCCACAAATTGAAGTAACATTTGATATTGATGCAGATGGTATCTTACACGTATCAGCAAAAGATAAGAACAGTGGTCGTGAACAAAACATTACCATTAAAGCGTCTTCAGGTTTAAGTGAAGAAGAGATCAAACAAATGGTTCGTGATGCAGAAATGAATGCTGAAACTGACCGTAAGTTTGAAGAGTTAGCACAAATTCGTAACCAGGCGGATCATCTAATCCACGGTACTCGTAAACAATTAAGTGAAGCGGGTAGCCAGTTACCGGAAGATGATAAGAAAGCAATCGAAGAAGCAGTAAATGCTCTTGAAACTGCAGCTCGTGGTGAAGATAAAGCTGATATCGAAGCGAAAATTCAGGCATTAGTTGAAGTGTCTAAGAAACTACTTGATATGGCACAACAAAATGCTCAGGCACAACAAGCAGGCGGTAACAATGCTGGTGCCCAGGCTGATGATAATGTTGTTGATGCAGACTTCAAAGAAGTTGATGACAACAAATAATGCGTAATGACTGATTCAAAAAACATTCGTTTTAGATAAGGGAATACATCAAAACGGGCAAGAGGTAACTCAAGCCCGTTTATCTGTTTATACAGATATCGATTTTATAACTAGATAAATAATAAGAGTTAATTAAGGTAAAGTATGGCTAAACAAGACTATTATGAACTACTTGGCGTTGGCCGCGATGCTGATGAACGAGAAATAAAGAAAGCCTATAAACGCCTTGCTATGAAATATCACCCGGATAAAAATCAGGATGATAAGGCCACGGCAGAAGCTAAGTTTAAAGAAATAAAAGAAGCGTATGAGATCTTAACCGATCCACAAAAGAAAGCCGCTTATGATCAATATGGACATGCAGCATTTGAGCAAGGTGCTGGTGGCGGAGGCTTCGGTGGTGGTGGTTTTGGCGGAGCTGGCTTTGGTGACGCATTTGGCGATATCTTTAGTGAGTTCTTTGGTGGCGGAGGCGGCGGAAGGCGTCAACAGGCCTCTCGTGGTTCTGACCTGCAATATAATATCAATTTAACGCTGGAAGAAGCTGCCAAAGGCGTGACTAAAGAGATCAAAGTACCAACCATGGTTGAGTGTGATGTTTGTCATGGCGTAGGTACTGAGAAAGCGTCTGATGTGGTGACTTGTACAACCTGTCATGGTGCGGGTGTGGTACAGATGCGTCAGGGATTCTTTGCGGTACAACAAGAGTGCCCAACCTGTCACGGGCGTGGTAAAACGATCAAAAATCCATGTAAAAAATGTCATGGTGATGGTCGTATTCAAAAAACCAAAACCTTATCAGTGACTATTCCTGCAGGTGTAGATACTGGTAATCGTATTCGTCTTTCTGGTGAAGGTGAAGCCGGTCGCAATGGTGCTCCTTCTGGTGATTTATATGTTCAGGTGCAAGTTAAACAACATGCTATCTTTGAACGTGATGATATTAACCTGCACTGTGAAGTACCGATTAATATCGTAATGGCAGCACTTGGTGGTAGTATTGAAGTGCCGACGCTGGATGGCAAAGTCAGTTTAACTATTCCGGCTGAAACACAGACTGGTAAAGTGTTCCGCCTGCGCGGTAAAGGTATTAAGTCACTACGCAGTTCAAGTGTTGGTGACTTATTCTGCCACGCAGTAATTGAAACGCCGGTTAATTTAACTAATAAACAAAAAGAGTTACTCAAAGAGTTAGGCGAAAGTTTTGGTGACGAACATAGTTCTAAGCATAGTCCAAAAGCAAAATCCTTCTTTGAAAAAGTGAAAAAATTCTTTGATTAATTAGAAGAGTAAAATGCAAAAAGCCACTAGTCATAGTGGCTTTTTTATTCTTTATAATTTGGATATATCACTTAGGCGTGATTAAAGAATTTAAGGATATAACAGATCTCATCATCCGGAATTGTGGTATTGAGTTTACGCTCAAAACGTTTTAGCTCCTGCTTGATAATATTAAATTCGCTTTGGTAGCGGTTAATGTAATTCTCTTTATCTAAGAACTTAATAGTACTTGGTTTGCCATTAACCAGCTGCTCCAGCATACAGGCGATATGCATCACTAAACCAATTAACGTATTGTTAGATAAGTGAATATTAAATTGTTTACTGATATTTTCGTTAAACAGTTTAATGTCAGACAGTAAATTACGCTGATCAATATTGCTAAGAATATTAGATAGTGTTTTCTCTATCAGTGAGTAGATTGTCTCAATATCAATAAGTTGCTGCAATCTGTTGATGTTATCTTCATACAGCAGAGAAGTCAGATCAAACTGCGCAATAGCAGTATTAAAGTTAAATGGGCTGATAATAGCTACAATTACATAATCCTGCTGAATTCGGACGATCTCTTGATAGATATCATTGTCTTTGTTGGGCAGGTCAAACGAGATAATATCCAGGATATTCTTACGAT
Organism: Zophobihabitans entericus; assembly: GCF_011745665.1. Taxonomy (GTDB): domain Bacteria; phylum Pseudomonadota; class Gammaproteobacteria; order Enterobacterales; family Orbaceae; genus Zophobihabitans; species Zophobihabitans entericus. The sequence goes on from NZ_CP050253.1 coordinate 361,532, forward strand.
AAGAGAGTGTTTTCATCAACAGTTCTTTGGTGATATGAGTGCTCTTATTGTTAGGAATATTAATAATCAAAATCGCCAGTTTTTTATTAACAATACTCTCTTCTTTCTCGATGACTACTGGCACTTCCTGCGTGATGGAGTTCACCATGATAACATTTTGGTAGACATCTTGTAGTGAATGGCCATTAGCGGCATTTTGAATCGCTTCGATAATATGTAGCGTACTGACTAATTGAATGGTGCGGGTATTAACGTGGCAACGCTGCTCGATCTCTTCACCAAAGGTTTTCAGTGAGCCCATATCAACCAGCAGCAGAACGTCAGAGCGTCCGCCGGTTGAATGCAGATACTCAACAATCTTATCTAAGATAACTTGTGGCTGTGCATTTAATGGTACGTCAAAGGCCATGGCATATTCCATACTGAGCAGCTCGTGTGCAGTGTGCGTCATGGCTGTTGCAGTTTGAGTACCATGGGCAATCACAATAACCTGTACGTTATTATGTGGTGCAATCGTGTGATCATTACCGTAGATGAAGAACATCGCCAGGTAGGCGGCTTCATCGATTGGGATCGTGATATCCATAATGTGTTCAATAGTACGCAGACAATCCAGTGCGGCATTAAATTCACGCGGGTAATTAGTCCGGATTTTATTTAGCTGTGGATGGCTAATTGTCTGATGGTTGTTAATGCGTTTTAATGTGCTCTCAATATGGGTGGCTAAACTGTAATAAATACTGCCATTTAGCTCACGTTGTAGCGCTTGCTCGGTGTAATCGATCAGGGTTTCTGTTAAGCGCAGAATCTTAGTAGAGATAATATTTTTCAGCTTATTAATATCGTATCTTTTAGGATTGTTATACACATAAGTCTGAAAATAATCCTGAATATCCTGCTCGATCTCTTCTTCCAGCTGAGAGGTTTCAACCCCTTGTGTTTTGAGTTCTGTGATGCGACGGTTAACGATATCGTAGATATCGCTGGTCTGATTGTTCTCATATAAAATATTGTTATCTTCACCCTGGAAAATGATATTTTTACGATTGATACCAATGATCTTGTTCCAGGTCTGGCGATGCTTGGTCTCAATCAAAAGTGCAGAGCTGATATGTGGTGGTAACAGTGAGCTATTGATATAGATATGTTCTGGCTGATTGCCTGAGATATATTTAGCGTAAGCAGCGGCGCAGATAAAGCGAATATCCGATTTTAGCTGACCGATATTATTGGGGCAATCATAACCAAGCAGGGCACGCAGCGCGTTGCTGGATACCACAATCTTCTCTTTTAACTGCGCTGATTCGATATTAAAAAAGTGTTGAATCAGACTAAAACGTTCTTCAAAGCTTCTTTCCCGCAGCGGTGGTAAGGTAATCAGCATTGGAAAACGACGGGTAAACGTCCTGAGTAATGCTGAGTTTGGATCTTCTGTCGTGGCAGAGATAATTCGAACTGTGGCAGTGCGCTCTTCTGTTTCACCTAAGCGGTGGAAAATTCCCTTATCAATGAAAGTGAAGAAAATTTCTTGTCCTTCCGGAGACAGGCGATGAACCTCATCTAAAAACAGAAAACCATTATGGGCTTTTTCAATTAAACCCATGCGATCTTCAATTGCACCGCTATATGCCCCTTTTTTACTACCAAATAGTTGAGCAAGTAGTAGTTGCGGGTTACTGGCATAGTCAGCACAATTAAAGTGAATAAAGGGTGCATCATCATTAATTTTATGAATCTTTTTGGCATAGTCATAAATAAGTTCGGCAAACATCGATTTACCTACGCCAGTTTCGCCAAGTATCAGCATGTTCATGCCATTAGGTGGATAGAAAATGGCAGCTTTGGCTTGTTCAATCAGGGTATGTAAACTGGTATTGGTCTCAACAAACTTATCAAATTGATCATAATGCTGCTTAGCAGGTGAAGTTGAGTCTGACTGAGTACCGAGTGTCGGAAAATATTTAACCGGCTTACCTTTATTCTTGATGACCTTTTCTTGCTGTACCAATAAATTCAGGTCATTACTGACATTTGCTCTGGAGTAGTTGAGAAGATCAGCCAACTGCTGAGTGGTGATTCCATCGGGATAAGTAGGGGCAATTTCTTGTAACTTATTGTAAATAATATCAATTCTTAGCATATCTTATTCTTCTTAATTGTGTTTTAAAACACATTTACATTATTTCAGATAATGTGTATTAAAACACATCAAAACACATTAGCAAGCTTAATTTTTAACCATTTGTTTTATAAAGAAATTAACTGTTTTGGCACGATTCTTGAAAAGAATCAAACAGAACAAGAAGTTCTTAAATAAAAGTAACAATATAGGTTGAGGTTTTTGATGAACGAATATGAAGAGATCATTATGCAGCTAATCACTAATAGTGGTGATGCAAGAAGTAGCTGCTTAAAAGCAATTCGCAGTGCACGCAAAGGTGACTTTGCTGAGGCGGATGCTCTTTTAGCAAAGACAAAAGAGTCTTTGTCTCTGGCACATAAAACACAAACAACGTTGATCCAAAATGAGATGAAAGGTGAGAGTTTCCCGGTGTCACTGTTAATTATTCATGCTCAGGATCATCTGATGAATGCAATAACGATGCGCGATTTGGCGACAGAAATTATTGAAATTCTGAAAGCTAAAACGCACTAAGAAGAAGGAGAATAATATGGCTTATAACATTATGCTTGCTTGTATGGGAGGTTTCTCTACCAGCATGTTAGTTAAAAAAATGAAAGAAGCGGCGGCTGCACAAGGTGTTGATGCCAACATCAATGCGGTGAGTGAAACTGAGCTCGATCAATATGATGATCTCGACATCATTATGCTTGGGCCACAGGTGGAATATATCTATGAAAGCCTGAAAAAAGAGTATGACATTCCGGTTGTCGTTATCGATTCACTTGATTATGGCACGATGAATGGTGAGAAAGTTTTAAAAGCGGCATTAGCAATTCTAGAGAGCAAATAGCTCTCTCTATGAGGAATAGATGATATGGTAGACCAGAAAAAACAAAAATTGATGGGATTTAGAGCCGGTTTACAACGCGTAATCGGTACAATTCAATCAAGTTATTATGTACAGGCTGTATCCAGCGGTATGATGATGTTACTACCGGTTATGATGGTAGGCTCACTTGTTGCTGTTTTAAATAGTTTAAATATCGATGCTTATCAGGCTTTCTTAGGTCTGATCGGTTTAAAATCAATCTTTAAAGTAGCTTCAACCGTTACGATGAACGTTATTTCATTGTATGTGGTTGTAGCGATCGCTTATAAATTAGCTGAACTACATAAGAAAGATGGTATTCTTGCTGCGTTACTGGCACTAATGGCCTTCTTGTTTATCACCCCGATGGAAACTAAAGGCATTAAAGCAATTGATTTAGTGTATGTTGGTTCACGCGGTATGATCGTGGCGATGTTAACCGGTCTGTTTGCAACACGTTTTTATGTGTTCTTATTAAACCGCAAATTAACCATTAAAATGCCTGACTCAGTACCTGACTTCGTATCTAAGTCATTCTCAAGCTTAATCCCGGCATTTATTTTGGCTGCAGTATTTGGTGTGTTAAATCACTTAATTGGATTAACTTCATTTGAGAACGTGCATAATCTTATCTATGCGATCATTCAGGCTCCACTACAAGGTTTAGGTGCAAGTTTAGCGGCTGCACTATTGATTGTATTCTTAGCTGAGTTCTTATGGTTCTTTGGTATTCACGGTACTATGGCAACATCAACCATTTTGTATGCCCTATTCTATCCGTTTGATATTGCAAACTTAGAAGCATTCCAGGCTGGTACAGCGCTACCATTTATCGTAACTATGACCTTTATCAACGCACAAAAAGGTCCGCGCTACCTTGCGCTTTCAATTCTGTTACTACGTTGTAAGAGCCAGCAGATGTTAAGTCTTGGTAAAGTGGGTGTAATCCCAGGTTGTTTTGGTATCAGTGAACCGTATAAATTTGGTTTACCAATGGTACTAAACCCGATTCTATTCTTACCTTTAATTTTCGCTGGGACGATTAACGTTGCGCTGTCTTATTTTGCAACTTTATTAAACATCATTCCTCGTGTAAACGGGATGCCACTACCAGCTGCAGGTACACCTGAAATCATTAAAGGCTTTATGATCGGTGGCTGGCAAATGGCAATCTGGCACGTGTTCTTACTGTTTGTTGCGATGATGGTTTACTATCCGTTTGTTCGCTATATGGATCGTCAAAAACTAAGTATTGAGCAGGCTCCGGCGTCAGCGTAATTAACTAAGAGGTTTATAATGAAGAATAATCCAATTGTTATTGCTGATGTACAGAGATTATCTTCTGATCAGGTTCGCCTTAGCTGGCGAACCGACCCGGAAGGTCAAACTGTTAAGATCTATATTGGTAGTAGTCCGGCAAACTCTCTGACAGATAAAACATTTGTGACTTCAACCACAGAAAATCAAGTTGACTTAGCGTGTGATAATCACTCCCGTCAATACTTTGTACTTGAAGTAGCGGGTAACACTTATGTGACGGCTGAACGTGTGCTACCACTTGAAGGTGCACATAACTTCCGTGATGTAGGTGGTTATCTGGCAGAGAATAACCGACGTGTGAAATGGGGTCTGTTATATCGCTCTGATCATCTGCATAACTTAACAGATAAAGATGTGGAGTACCTGAGATCTGCGCATTTCCACAGTATCGTCGATTATCGTAATGAAAAAGAGTACGGCAAACAACCCAACCGAATCTGGGATAACCAGCTTAAGACCTTCAATGTCATTCCTGATGCTTCTTCAGCAGAACTTGCTGCTAAAGCGGGTAATGATAATGAAAAGATTATGGAGTTGATTAACTTATCTCAGAATAAGGATAACAATGTCAGAATTGATGGTTCAGGCTACATTATGCAGGAACAAAACAGAGATTTTGTGCGTAATCCTGAAACGGCAGAAGTTTACCGCGAGCTTATTGACATTATTTTAGATAACCAAAATATGCCGATGGTACAGCATTGTCGTGGTGGTAAAGATCGTACTGGTTTTGGTATCGCTATTATTCTGGCAATACTTGGTGTTAATCATCAAAGTATCTTAGATGATTATGCGATGACCGGCACGCTGCGCCATGCCAGAAATATGCGTCGTATGGGTGAATATAAAAAAGAGACTGATAATTTAGATGTACTGGCCTTTTTATATTCGATGATGGAAACGCGTAATAGTTATCTGGAAGCGGCCTTTGACGAAATGACAAAACTTTATGGCTCAATTAATGGTTATATTGAAAAAGCACTAAAAGTTACTCCATTAGAAAAAGAAAAAATTCGAGCATTATACCTCGATTAGTGATTAGCAATTTAATCACTTTATACCCTTGTCTTGCCCGGACAGGGGTTTTTTTATGGTTATTCTTTGGATGCTATAGATAGTTTATCAGCGGAAGTGATAAATAAAGTGGTGTTAGATAATATGGTTTTTACCTTATTACAGACATAAAAAAACCAGTACTTTTTGCGGTACTGGTTTTTACTCACCATCCCTGGCGAAGTTTAACTACATGCTAGTAGTAAATGTACGAGCAATAACATCACGTTGTTGTTCAGGTGTTAATGAGTTAAAACGAACGGCATAACCTGATACACGGATTGTTAATTGTGGGTATAGTTCTGGGTGTTTAACTGCGTCTTCTAATGTTTCACGACGTAATACGTTAACATTTAAGTGTTGACCACCTTCTACTTTAACAGTAGGCGCAACATCCAGAGCAACTTCACGATATTCGAATTTACCAAGGCTTTTCACTGGAACAACCTGGTCTTCTTTATATTCTGCTTTTGCTGCGACACAGCGTGCTTCTTGAGTTTCATCATCAAGTAACCAAAAAGAGTTTTGTAGTGCTGCGTTTTCAGTTTTTGTGATTTGAATACCTGTAATCATAATACTCTCCTGACATGTAGGGTTTTTTACCCATATTTATTTTGTTACTAATATAGCATATCTGTTTTTTGATAAAAATCAAATTATCCTATTAATCTGATAATCATTACCGAATGTAAGGTTTTATAATTTTTATGTAATCAGTTATAATATCGACCATAAATTATGTAGATGGGAATTGATAATGACGCAACTGACCTGGACAGATGTAATTGGTAAAGAGAAAGAACTCGATTACTTTAAAAAGATTACTGCTTATGTGGCTGCTGAACGTGCTGCCGGCAAAGTGATCTATCCACCACAAAAAGATGTGTTTAATGCTTTCCGTTTTACTGAATTTGCTGATGTTAAAGTGGTGATTTTAGGACAAGACCCTTATCACGGACCTAATCAGGCACATGGATTATCATTTTCTGTTCTGCCGGGCATTGCCCCGCCACCCTCTTTAGTTAATATGTATAAAGAATTGCAAACCGATATTCCGGGTTTTGAACGTCCAAAACATGGTTATTTGGCCTCTTGGGCAGAGCAAGGTGTGTTATTACTCAATACGGTTTTAACGGTTGAAGCAGGTCAGGCGCACTCTCATGCTAAAATTGGCTGGGAAACATTTACCGATCACGTGATTGAAGCGATTAATCAGCACCGTGAAGGTGTGGTTTTCTTACTGTGGGGTGCTCATGCCCAGAAGAAAGGCCAATTTATTGATCGCAATAAACATCATATTTTAACTAGTGTTCATCCGTCACCACTATCCGCCAGTCGTGGCTTCTTTGGTTGTAAACACTTCTCAAAAACGAATGAACTGATTCAAAAGCAAGGCGGTATGCCAATTGACTGGCAACCTAAACTACCTGCTTAAATTTTTCATAAGATGATACTTATTATTGAGTCTCATCTTGTTTTACGCTTTCTATCTTTATATAAACATGATTTTTCTTGCTTGATTCTATTTTAACTGTTTGAACTTAGAAGTGTCATAAAGAACACCAGTTGAGATTGACCTATCAGCTTCTTATGTTGGCTGTGGTCATGTACTGTTTACCGTTCTCAGAGAGAGATTATCCACTGCGAAAGAAGGCGCGATGAGTTTCTAAAAATAGTTAACACCTTGAATAAATGCAATAAAGTTTATTTTTAACTATTTGATTTTATTGAATTTTTTAATGTTTAAATTGTGGGGTGCATTGCTCTGTTACTGAGATTACTTGTGTCATTGTAATGACCTGAATATATTGCTCAAGATAAGGTGCCAGTCCTCTGGCTTGTATATCATTATCTAACGCATACACCGGAATACGTTGATTTTGTAGCTGCTTAATGAATTCCGGATGTTTCACGCCAATTAATACGCCATCCTGCCAGAGTAGTACCGCATCTTTTGCTGCCACTATCGCCAGTAGCTTGGTAATATCGATATTTGCATGACTTAGTGTATGTAACATTCGTCTCTCTTCTTTAGCCTGAATTCACCGGATAATTTAACGACTTTTTACGGCTTTGTCGATGCCATAAAATCTTCATTTATCTAAAGATAAAATAGTGAGTATGAAAAGATTTCGTAGTTAGTCTGATTTCTTTTATAATGTGCCATCATAGTATTTAGAATACATAGCAAAAAGAGTAAAAATAGCAGATTGTGAAGACGATAATTTTACCCACAGAGAATGATACAGTCGCACTTGGACGGCAAATCGCTAGTCAGTGTCAGACCCATTTAGTCAGCCATGAGCAGGCAATTGTCATTCATTTGCTTGGTGACCTTGGTGCTGGTAAAACAACGTTTAGCCGCGGTTTTTTACAACAATTAGGTCACACTGGACATGTAAAAAGTCCAACTTATACATTGGTTGAGCCTTATCAGCTTGACCAGTTAATGGTATATCATTTTGATTTATACCGCTTAGCAGATCCTGAAGAGCTCGAATTTATGGGCATTCGGGATTATTTTGATTCTCGTTGTATTTGTCTGATCGAATGGCCGGAAAAGGCTGGAGATGCTATACCACCAGCAGATATTTCAATACAACTGGATTATCAGGATTTACACAGAGTAGCAACAATCACGGCAAGTACGGATGCAGGTCGTCAGATTCTTTTGACGGAATAGAGAAGGATTCTCTGATTTAGGGTAGTTAATATGATGAAATTAATAACAAAAATAATCACCACAATATCGATGCTGGTACTGGTTTGTACCATGGCCTCTGCGAAGGTTGTGGTCGCTATTGATGCCGGACATGGCGGTAAGGATTCGGGTGCTGTTGGGCCAACTAAGTTATATGAAAAAACGGTGACGCTTTCTATTGCTAAAAAGCTGGCTGTTTTACTAAACAAAGATCCACTTTTTAAAGGTGTTTTGACACGTTCAACAGATCGCTTTATTTCTGTTTCGGCGCGTTCTGAAATAGCCAGACAACAACGAGCTAATTTGCTAGTTTCTATTCATGCGGATGCTGCACCAAATCGTAGTGCAGCTGGGGCTTCTGTCTGGGTTTTGTCAACTCGTCGGGCCGATACTGAGCTGGGACGCTGGTTGGAGCAACATGAGAAGCAATCCGAGCTGCTTGGCGGAGCTGGTGATGCACTGGCTGGTGATGATACTAATCCGTTCTTAAGCCAGGCGATTTTAGATTTACAATTTGGTCACTCACAACGTGTTGGTTATGAGCTGGCCAAAGGTATTTTAAAAGAGATGGGGAAAGTTGCGCGGTTACATAAAAGCATTCCCGAACACGCCAGTTTAGGCGTGTTGCGCTCTCCGGATATTCCTTCAGTGCTTGTGGAAGTTGGATTTATCTCTAACAGCAGTGAAGAAAAGCTGCTAAAAAGCAACGATCACCAAAATAAAATTGCCAATGCGATCTATCAGGGTTTGCGTAATTACGTTAAACAAAATCCGATTATAGAAGGACAACAATAATGCCGATTCAGGTTCTGCCTCCTCAACTTGCTAATCAAATCGCTGCTGGTGAGGTGGTTGAACGTCCGGCTTCAGTCATCAAAGAATTAGTTGAAAACTGTATTGATGCCGGTGCTGATCGTATTGATATTCATGTTGAACAAGGTGGTAGTAAGCTGATCCGGATTCGGGATAATGGCTGCGGAATTGCTAAAGATGAATTGGCTCTTGCTCTTGCTCGTCACGCGACCAGTAAAATCAGTTCTTTAGACGATCTTTCTGCCATTGTGAGTTTAGGTTTTCGCGGTGAAGCGCTGGCCAGTATCAGTTCCGTGTCTCGTTTAACGTTGACCTCCCGGACTAAAGATCAAAATGAAGCATGGCAAGTCTATGCGGAAGGCCGGGATATGCAGGCGGTTGTTAAGCCGGCAGCTCATCCAGTTGGTACCACCGTTGAAGTGTTAGATCTGTTTTATAATACACCAGCACGTCGTCGTTTTTTACGTACAGAGAAGACAGAGTTTGGTCACGTAGATGAGGTGATTCGCCGTATTGCCTTGGCTCGTCCAGATATTAGTATTAACCTGTTTCATAATGATAAGCCCATTAGACAATATCGCGCAGCAACAAGTACCGAACAAGTTGAACGCAGAATTGCCGCAGTTGGTGGACTAGCTTTTATTCAAAATGCGATCAAGCTGGAATGGGAACATGATGATTTAAATATTCGTGGCTGGATTGCCGAAACGAATAATGCTGAGTTGCAGTATTTTTATGTTAACGGGCGGATTGTTAAAGATCGTCTGTTAAATCATGCGATTAAGCAGGCTTATCAAAATCAGCCTCAAAGTGAAAATTTTGCCTATGTTATCTATCTAGATGTCGATCCTCATCAGGTTGACGTCAATGTCCATCCGGCAAAACATGAAGTGCGCTTTCATGAAGCGCGACTAGTACATGATTTTGTTCACCAAGCAATTGTGATGGCGCTGGATGCGAAGTCTCAGACTCAGCAGGATTTTATCTCTGCGCAGCCGCGTACAGTGAATGAGGTAGCGCCTAATCGTCAGGCTGCCGGCGGAAATATTTTTGATTTAGCAAAACAATCAAAACCTTATAGTCAGCCCCCTGCTTCAACTAAGAAAAATGAAGCCAGAGAAAGTTTAATTTATCAGACACTGGTAGATACTCATCGTGATACTGGTCAGTCAAAACCCTATGTAGAAAGAGTAAAAGAACCAGCAGCAGTAAATAATGTACATGAAGCCCTGTTCCCGGAAAGGCGTTCACCACTGGTTCTGCCAACCGTTGAGGTGACACCTGCTAAATCAACGACAGAACAGTTAAAATTTGGTCAGGTTTTGGCACTGTATCAGACAGATTATGCGCTACTGGCATCCGCTGGTGAGTTACAGTTATTGTCATTGCCACTGGCACAAAAACAGTTATATAGCGGTAAGCTGCTGGCACAGGTTAAACAACCGGCTGAGGTTCTGCTGATTCCTCTCATGCTGCTGTTGAATAAAAATGAGATTACGTTACTTACCCAAAATCAGGCGGTACTGACTCAATTTAATCTACAACTTAGTGTGGATAAGATGAAAGTACATCTGAACGCTGTGCCTTTATTACTCCGCAATATGAACTGGCAGCAGTTATTGCCGGATATGCTGAGTTATCTGGCCACATTAAAGGCACAACAAGTCGATCTTACTTTTGAATTGCTGGCACATTGGTTTGCAGATAGATTCTTTCAGTTTTCACAAATCAATAAGTCTGACTGGACGATGGCGCAAGTGGTGAATTTATTATCGGAACTGGAACAACTCCCAATTGATGATAAGCAGTGTCAGGCTCTGCTTAGAGTGATCGATCTGTCTGGCGTGATTAAGCAGTTTGCAGGCTAAGTGATGAACGAGTCAAAACCACAAATTATTACGTTAATGGGACCAACGGCATCGGGTAAAACAGCGCTGGCGATGGCGTTATATGATAAATACCCGATAGATATTATTAGTGTCGATTCCGCTTTGATATACAGAGGCATGGATATTGGTACTGCAAAGCCAACGAAAGAAGAACTCCTTGCCTATCCTCATGCGCTGGTCGATATTTGCGATCCAACGCAAAGCTATTCGGCCGGTAATTTTTGTACTGATGCTTTAAAGGTGATTAAGGAAAGTCTGGCCAAAGGTCGTGTTCCTTTGTTAGTTGGTGGAACGATGCTTTATTTTAAAGCATTGCTTGATGGCCTGTCTCCACTCCCTTCTGCTGATCCGGTTATTCGTCAGCAGATTGAACAACAGGCAGAAGCAGAAGGCTGGCAGGCGATTCATGCACGCTTAAAGCAGGTTGACCCGGTATCAGCAGAAAGAATTCATCCAAACGATCCGCAGCGCCTGAGCCGGGCACTGGAAGTCTATTTGATCTCTGGCAAATCACTCACAGAACATACTAAAATTGCCGGGCCTGAGTTCCCATATCGGGTATCACAATTTGCGATTGCTCCACAGGAGAGATCGACATTACATCAGCGTATTGAGCAGCGTTTTCATATCATGCTTGAGCAAGGTTTTGAGCAGGAAGTGAAAACGTTAAAAGCACGTGGTGATTTACATCCTGATTTACCTTCTATCCGCTGTGTCGGATATCGTCAAATGTGGGAATATCTGGATGGGCAAAGCACATATGATGAAATGGTGTTTAAAGGCATTTGTGCAACGCGTCAGCTGGCTAAACGTCAGATGACCTGGTTACGGGGCTGGAACGATGTTACTTGGCTGGATAGCTTAGACTTTTCCGGTGCATTTTCGACACTTGAGCTGTCTTTAAAATAAAACCTGATAAAAATCAAAAAAGTATTCATTTTGAGGAGTAGGAACTTTTTATTGTTTCCGCGGCGTCCAAAATTGGACTGTTAATGGATTTAAATTTGTTCACAATGTGTATAACTATTCAATTTTTTGCATAAAGTTTAGCAAATCGTGCAATATTTTTCCTATTGATAGTTCCCGATAGGCAAAATTTATGTTACCTTGGTGACAGGAGTCGATAATTTTTAATTATCTAGTCGTAGCTATCAATTAAGGAAGAACATTTATCATGTCAAAAGGGCAATCTTTACAAGATCCTTATTTAAATATATTACGCCGAGAGCACATTCCTGTGTCAATTTACTTGGTGAATGGCATTAAATTGCAAGGGCAAATCGAATCATTTGATCAGTTCGTTATTTTGTTAAAAAATACCGTTAGTCAAATGGTGTATAAACACGCAATTTCTACTGTTGTTCCTTCACGTCCTGTTGCTGGTTTATCTCCTCAAGTAGGGGATCAAAATAATAGCGGTAGTGAGACGGAGTAATTGTTCAACGTTGCGTAATGTTGGAGTTATCTGATTGTTTGAACGCTATGAAGGCGGAGAAAAAGCCTTATTAGTGCATGTTTTCTTCCCTCAGGAAAGTGATGAAGAGGATTTAAGAGAGTTTGAGGTTTTAGTTTCTTCAGCTCAAATTGATATTCTCAGCGTTCTTACAACCTCCAGAAAAGCACCACATGCAAAATATTTCGTGGGCCTTGGTAAGGCTCAGGAAATCGCGGATGCTGTTAAAGAACATTCAGCATCTGTTATTCTATTCAACCATTCTTTAAGCCCGGCTCAGGAACGTAATCTGGAAAAGTTGTGCGAATGTCGCGTTGTCGATCGTACTGGACTTATTTTGGATATCTTTGCCCAGCGTGCCAGAACTCATGAAGGTAAATTACAGGTAGAGTTGGCACAACTGCGTCATCTTTCTACTCGTTTAGTTCGTGGCTGGACTCACCTTGAACGTCAAAAAGGTGGTATCGGACTGCGTGGACCGGGTGAAACCCAGTTGGAAACTGACCGTCGTTTACTGCGTAACCGTATTCAATTGATTTTGGGGCGGCTTGAGAAAGTAGAAAAACAGCGCGATCAGGGACGACAATCTCGTGCTAAAGCTGATATTCCAACAATCTCTCTGGTCGGTTATACCAATGCTGGTAAATCCACCCTGTTTAATGCCATTACCGATGCTAATGTTTATGCCGCTGATCAGCTGTTTGCTACGCTTGATCCTACTTTGCGTCGTATTCAGGTTGATGATGTTGGTGAAGTTGTTTTAGCTGACACAGTTGGTTTTATCCGTCACCTCCCCCATGATCTTATTGCGGCATTTAAAGCAACGTTACAAGAAACGCGTGAAGCAGAACTATTGTTACATGTGATTGATGCAGCTGACCCAAACCTCAATGATAATATTCATGCAGTGCATGAGGTATTGGCTGAAATTGAAGCATTTGATATTCCGTCACTTATGGTGATGAATAAGATTGATTTACTGGAAAATTTTGAGCCTCGTATTGACCGGGACGATGAAGGGAAACCGATTCGGGTTTGGCTCTCTGCTCAAAATAAGCAAGGAATTGAATTATTATTTGTCGCATTAAAGGAATTACTTGCTAGACAAATAAAGGTCTGTCAATTAATCTTACCTGCTCATTTAGCAAGATTACGTAGCCGTTTTTATCAATTAAATGCGGTAGAGTCCGAAATAATCGATGAAGACGGTAGTTTTAATTTACAAATTCGTATTCCAATGGTTGAATGGAATCGGCTCTGTAAACAAGAACATGATCTGGTATACTTAGTTAAAGACACTCAAACTCACTAATTTATTATATGGAGTAATGTATGGCGTGGAATCAGCCCGGCAACAACGGACAAGATAATGATCCATGGGGTAGTAATAACCGAAAAAAGCAAACGACCTCAAATGAGAGCTTTTTTGATAAATTGAATGGTATGTTGAAAAAAGGATCATCAGGTAATAACTCTGGTGGTAAAAAACCAGTAAGTTTATCTTTAGTTGCAGCAGCCGTTGCAGTGGTTATTGTCGTAGTTTGGGGTGTGAGTGGTTTTTATACAATAAATCAAAGTGAACGTGGTGTTGTGACACGTTTTGGTCAGGTGCAACCACAAATCATTGAACCAGGTTTAAACTGGAATCCACCACTCATTGATAAAGTATATCCGGTTGATATTAAAGGGACACGAAACTTCATCGTCTCTGGTTTCATCGTAACAGCGGGTGAAAATCTGGTTTTTGTCGAGATGGACGTTCAGTATAAAGTCACTAATCCAATTAAATATCTGTTTAATGTTACTGATGTTGATAATAGCTTACGTCAGGCGGCAGATAGTGCGCTGCGTACAGTAATTGGTAGCTCAAATATGGATCAGATCCTGACTAGTGGTCGTTCTGAACTTGAGACCAGAACGAAGAGTGAATTAACGAATATCATCGCTAATTACGATATGGGTATTGGTATTGAAGTGCTAAACTTCCAGTCTGCCCGTCCACCGGAAGAAGTACAAGAAGCGTTTAACGATGCGATTAAAGCACGTGAAGACAGAGAGCGTGAGATCAATAAAGCGAATGCTGACCGGGTACAGGTTGTGCAACAAGCTGAAGGGCGTGCAGCCCGAATTCTGGCTGAAGCTGATGCTTATAAAGTAAAAATTGAGCTGGAAGCACAAGGTGATGTGGCTCGTTTTGAGAAATTATTACCTGAATATCGTGCAGCGCCAGAAATTTTGCGTGAACGTTTATATATAGAAACAATGGAAAGAGTGCTATCAAGTACGAATAAAGTCATTGTGAATGATAAGAGCGGCAACATTATGTTATTGCCATTAGAGCAAATGCTAAAAAATAAAGCAGGCGATGTGAGTAGCAATAATAACTCGACTTCATTACCTCAGATAAATTCAGGGTCTACTCGTCTGACCGATAGCTCAAGTAGTTCTACCAATAAACCAGCAACGAATACTACAACGACTCGTAGTACCAATACTGGTAATACCACGCGTACCGGACGATAGGAAAGGAGAGACTAAACATGCGTAAATTAATCATCCCTGTTCTTGTTATTCTGGTTGGTGTGTTCTTCTCTTCTGTTTATGTGGTGGAAGAAGGTAGCCGTGGTGTTGTACTTCGATTTAATAAAATTAATGCGCTATCTGAGCCGGGCTTACATTTTAAAATCCCGGGTATGGATAATGTGCGAATTATCGATGCTAAAATCCAAACGACAGATAGTTCAAATAACCAGAATTCTCAATTTATTACTTTAGAGAAGAAAGGCTTAATTGTAGACTACTACGTCCAGTGGAAAATTACTGATTTTAGCCGTTACTATGAAGCGATTGCTGGTGGTTACAGTGTTGAAAATCTGCTACTTGCTCGTCTTAATGGTCGTTTAAGAGCAGAAATTGGTAAATTAGAAATCACTGATATTATCAATGACTCTAATGATGATACCAAATCACGTAACTCACTAATGGTTGATGTTAAAGATGCGTTAAACGGTAAAGTTAAAGGTGCTGTTATTAATGATGATATTCCTTTAGATGACGCAGCGGCTCTTGATGAAAGTAAAACCAGTATGCGTGCCTTTGGGGTTGAAGTGATTGACGTGCGAATTAAGCAAATCAACTTCCCACCAGAAGTCTCTGAATCAATCTATGCGCGTATGAGTGCTGAGCGTGAAGTTGTTGCTCGTGAACAACGTTATCAGGGTATTCGTGAAGCAGAAGAGACTCGCGCTAAAGCGAATTTAACAGCGACCCAAATTCTGTCTGAAGCTGAGCGTAGAAGCCGTATTACACGCGGTGAAGGCGATGCATCTGCAGCAAAACTTTATGCTGATGCGTTTGGTAAAGATAAAGAGTTTTTCAGCTTCATCCGTAGCTTAAAGGCTTATGAACAAAGCTTTAGCAGTGATGATATTATGGTAATTAGCCCGGATAGTGAATTCTTCCGTTATATGAAGCTTTCCGGAACGAAATAAGAATAATTTAAATTTGATGAGTGAAATTAATTATGAGCAATAATGTTGTCGTATTAGGTACTCAATGGGGTGATGAAGGTAAAGGTAAAATTGTTGACCTGCTAACTGAAAGAGCACAATATGTTGTTCGCTATCAGGGTGGTCACAATGCCGGGCATACACTGGTCATCAATGGTGAAAAAACAGTTTTACATCTTATCCCATCAGGTATTTTACGTGATAATGTCATCAGTATCATTGGTAATGGTGTGGTACTTTCTCCAGAAGCCTTAATGAAAGAGATGAAGGGGTTAGAAGACAAAGGCGTACCTGTACGTAAACGTTTACTCATCTCTGAAGCTTGCCCATTAATTTTACCTTATCACTCAGCTCTTGATAATGCGCGTGAAAAAGCACGTGGCGGTAAAGCGATCGGGACAACCGGTCGTGGTATCGGACCTGCGTATGAAGATAAAGTTGCTCGTCGTGGTCTGCGTGTTGGTGATTTGTTAGATAAAGCAGCATTTGCTGAAAAATTAAAAGAAGTGATGGAGTTTCATAACTTCCAACTGGTTAATTATTACAAAGTTGAGGCAGTTGATTACCAAACAGTTCTGGATAATATCTTAAGTATCGCTGATATCTTAATTTCTATGATTGCTGATGTGCCGGGCTTACTTGAAAAAGCGCGTAAACAAGGTGATTACATCATGTTTGAAGGTGCACAGGGAACATTGCTTGATATCGATCACGGTACTTATCCGTATGTCACTTCATCAAATACTACAGCTGGTGGTGTTGCGACCGGTTCTGGTTTTGGTCCGCGTTATTTAGGTTATGTGCTTGGTATTGTGAAAGCTTACTCAACTCGTGTTGGTGGTGGACCATTCCCGACAGAACTGTTTGATGAAACTGGTGAGTTTCTATGTAAACAAGGTAATGAGTTTGGTGCAACAACGGGTCGTCGTCGTCGTACTGGCTGGTTAGATGCTGTTGCCGTCAGAAAAGCGGTGCAGCTTAACTCTGTTTCAGGTTTTTGCTTAACTAAACTTGACGTACTGGATGGTTTAAAAGAAGTTAAAATCTGTACTGGCTATCAATTACCAAATGGTGATATTACAGATGTTGCTCCGTCTTCAGCAGAAGAGTGGGCGGTGGTTAAACCTGTTTATGAAACATTACCAGGCTGGAGCCAGTCAACATTTGGCGTAAAAACCTATGCAGAGCTACCAGAGACTGCCAAACAATACATCAAACGTATTGAAGAGCTGACTGAGACACCAATTGATATTATTTCAACGGGTCCGGATCGTAGCGAAACAATGATTTTACGCGATCCATTTTCAGCATAAGATGATAAATATTTAGGGGAGGAAACTCCCCTAAATTATATCCAGCGTATGATGTATTCACCTATGCAACGATCTCTTATCCCCTACTGCTTCTTCTTTATTTCATTAATTCTGTTTTATTCTTGTGTGCCTGACTTATCTGGTTGGTATCGGGAACAATATGGTATTTCTGCTTTAGGATGCTCAACCGATATGCAAATAGAGTATCAAAGCCGACAACAAGACTTTACGATTCTATTTATGCTGGTTGCCATGGTCATGAGCTGCGCCATTTTTTTCATAATGAAGAAAATTGTTTGCCAGATTAATATCATCGTGGCATGTTTAATTGGCTTACTGACGTGTTTATTTACTGTGTTTTTGGTGATAGTGACTGCTTTTTTTCTGACATTAGAGTTTTTGCCAGTTAATTACTTTATCTTTGATATATGCTGATAAAATATTCAATAAAATCAAATGGTTATAATTTTAACTTATTGTTTTTTTACTTAGATGTCTTTAGACAATATTTATAGTCTGCTTAAGCATCGTTTTTTTGTCGTTGATAAAGCACTTGTAAGGTTGCAAGCTCAGTTTCACTTTGAGCAACAGCATAGCCATCAGCCATCACTGATTTTGATAATCTGGTTAACACCGAATTAGGCGGTACTTCAATCGCAAGACGTACGCCACGTTCATAAGCCGCAATAGTTGTTTCATGCCATAAAACACTTCTGGACATATTAAATGCTAAATCATCGATCACTTTGTCTACTGTATTACAAGGTCTGGCAGAGCTACTGCTTAAATACATAATAGCCGGTTTTTGGATAGCATAATGACTTAGGGCCTGCGCTAACTTTTTAGCTGGTTCCAGCAGGAGTTCACAATGAGAAGGTACACTTATTCTGATTCTCTTTGCGCAACTTGCCCCACTGTTTTGAGCCAGCTGCATTACTTTCTCCATGGCCTGAATACTGCCAGAGATAATAATTTGTTGCTCAGAATTAACATTAGCCAGATAGACCGGAGCTTGCTGTGAATGAACCTGTTCAACCAGCTCAGCAACCTGCCAGCGATTAAGACCGATAATAGCTGCCATACCATAACCAGTAGGATAAGCCTGTTGCATCAGAGTACCACGCAGGCTTACTGCTTTGACTGCATCGCTAAAAGAGAGTGATTTACTGATTACTGCAGCCGGGAAAGCCCCAATTGACATGCCTGACACCATATCAGGGATAATATCATTATCCATCAAAACAGCAGCGTTAATGACGCCGGTGACCAGTAAACACAGCTGTACAGCACGGGTGGAAGCAAGCGCTTCTTTACTATCCAGTGTTAGTATATCCTGCCCCAGTGCTTCACTGGCTTGTTGTAAATATTGTTGAGCTAAACGATGCTTTGGCAGATCATTTAGCATCCCTTCATATTGGTTACCTTGTCCCGGAAATGTAAACAGAACTTTCATTAGCTTTCTTCTCCCCAGGGATTGGTGGTCAGTTTTGGGCCACAATTAGTCTTTAGCATCACAGTTGGAGATTTCATCCATTCACTTAAAGAGAATCCACCAGATGGTGTTTCAATCTGTACATCAACCTGAACAGGTAGAGTGTTAATAAATGCATAGAAGTGATTAAAATACGATTTTTCAACAGGTGTATTACAACGAATGGTCAAATCCAGATCGCTCGACTCTTTGACATAAATGGTTTCTGATACAACGGAAATAGCCAGGCTACCGGTGACGCCAATCTCAAAATCCCAGCGTTGCTGTAGTAGTGTATCTAGAGCCCGATAAGCCGGGAACTTAGCCAGTTTTTGTTGAGCCTGACCAGTTTTTACTAAAGCGGTAATGTCCTGAGGAGAAAGACGTCTGATAATATCACTGGCAGTTATCCAAAATGGATGACGCTGACTCCTTTCGTGTCCACGTATCCCAACCGGAATGTGATCTGGCTTATAGTCCCGACGCACAATAACAGGCTCATGCTGATTCCAGACAGAAGTTACCCAGACAGGGAGTTCTGCTGCGGATAGCTCTGTTGATGGTTTTAACCAAAGTAAATCATGTACACCGGGTCTGTCATTCATTGTCAGTATTATTCCACATCACTAATTAGCCTTTTATACCAACTTTATTTTTTATATCAAAGAATTTTCTGCTTTATGGAGTGTTATTTTAACTAAAAAATAAAAGGGTACTGAAAGGTTAAGAGTAAGCCAGTCTGTTTGGACTGGCTTAATTCTATTAATGGAGACTATTTTTTGTCGGACTCAGCTGCCGGTGCTGCTGGTTTTGGCGCTGCTGCTGTCATACTAGGATTGATTCTATCCATTAGTACGGCGATAAAGGTACCAACGATCAAACCATTACTTAGTAGCGAAACTAGTGCCGGTGGCATACCTTTAAAGGCTGTTGCTGGCAGGAACATAATTCCGATGCCAACAAACCAGGTAAGACCCACAGTTAAGTTTCTGGCAGCTTTATTGACAGCACTTTCAATCTGGCTGATACCGATCATAAACATACCAATACCAAAGGTTGGAACGAGCGATGCAAATCCTACAGCAATGGGTAAAGCGGCAAAATAAGAAGTAATGAGTGGCGATAAACTGATTAAAATAATTAATAGGTTACCGACAATAAATGGCATACGTTCAGTGGTTTTAGTATGAGCAATAAATGCCGCTGAACCTGAAATCGGCACCGGACCAATACCACCAAATACACCTGCTAAAATATGGATAATACCTGACATAAAACTGGTTTGATTTAAACGATTTTCGTATTTTTTATTTAATGAATCAAATACGATTTGTACTACTTTAACACTGGCTACCAGATTAGTTAACAGTAACAGAGTCAGTAAGAATACATTCACAATCATACCAAGTTCAAGGCGCGGAGCACCAAATGGGAAGATTTGTGGTAGTTCAATGAATTTCTCTGTATGCATCACTGGATTAGCTTTATCAAAGATGATAAACAAAATCCAGCCACCGATAATTGAACATAAAGTTGCATAGTTACCAATAATACGGTGACGACGAACGATATAAGTGATAGCGATAGTGACTATTGATAATACAACAATTAATGGATCAATCGTCGGGTGAGATTCAGAAATTCCCATCATACCACGCATAAATGAGCCAGAGAGCTGGATAACTAACAGAACCAGATAAGCGCCCATTACAGTTGGCGTGAACAGACGAGCAATTTTTTCAACAACGCGAAGTAGTGAAAGAATAATGAAGATAATACCGCTTAGAATAAAGCAGAATTCAAGGACACGTAGTGTTTCTGTGTTTGAGCCAAACATCATAGAGCCAATGCCGGCATATAAAACGAAGATACCCCACCAAACGCCAGCAGGTCCTTCCTGAATAGGTAGTTTATGGCCGAAGCAGGCTTGTAAAATACCGGCAACGCCAAGAACAAAGAGTGTTCTTGCTACAAAAGAAACGATATCAGCCGGGTCAAGATTAAAAGAACCAGCAACGGCGACAGGAATAACGATACTTCCCATAAGCATGAATAACATCCACTGCAGAGAATTAAATAAATGCTTCATAACTTCCCCTATCCTTACAATTTGGTTGAGTGAAGCCTGGCCAATTTAATGAAAATTAGCTAAGCCTTTGTGTTTAATGGAATTTTTAGTTTATCTGTTCTACCACTGTTGGCGCATGAGTTCCCTCACTTTAGAAGAGCTTTTTCTGTTTTCAGCACCGAGTCGACCTTCTAAGTAAATTCCATGGTTTTTGGTATCAATGATGGCCTGTTCAATGATACTTTTAACCGTAGAGAGATCGTTCTCAGTGGGTTTTTGGTCGTTTTCAAGGTTGAGAAGACGCCATAATAAACCCAGCGTTTCATAGCCTTTAATGTCATATGCCATTGGAGGGATTTTTTCAGCCAGCTTTTCCAATTCATCGACACTACGTAGTGTGATTCTGGCAGCGGCAGCTTTACCCATCGCATGAATCATCACTTCTGGTGAGTTAAGCGCGATTAAGCGGTTAGCCTGATAGCCATGTGCTAAAAAAGCACCTGACATTGCCTTGCCAACAATAAGACCAATGATTGGGTGGCCAGCTAAACGAGCTTTAGCATAAGAGTCAGCAGCTGCGGCAAGAGCCTGATGGATGCCGAAGGCTTCTTCACGTCGTCCGTAAGCCTGACTGGTGACGTCAATAATGGCAACAATTGGGCGTTTAGTTGAGCGGTTTTGATCCTGCACGATTGCATCAGTAATCACTTTGGCTAGCGTCCAGCCTTCAAGTAAACCAACTTCACCATGTGCTGCGCGCGGGAAGTGATTATTTTTGTCCGGAACAACAGTGATATAGCGTACGATACCAAATTGTGGATCGGCGATATCAGTGGCTTTCACTGATGGACATAGCCCTTTAAGAGGTTGTCCTGTCTGGGTTAATTTTTGAAACCAAAAATCACCACGGCTTAAATAACTATTCATTATCGATCCTCCAGCCCAAATACAGCAGTGACACCTTCAGGAGTAATTTGTTTTGTGGTATCAACCGCGTTTAATTTATTAAGATAATAGTCAATTTGTTGTAAACGAGCCGAGTCATTATGACCACTGTTTAATTGCTTAGTTAGTGCATCACGAACCTGTTGTATTGAATCATCAACTAACGCATCAACCAGACCATTGCGATAGCGGGCTTCACCACCAGTAAAGCTCCAGATAAATGGACGATTGCGTGAGTCATACTCTTCAATGCCTGCTTCTTGTTCAATAACTTGTGGGCCGTTTAATCCTAAACGTGCTTCTTTAGTCACAATGAGAGAAGTACAAAGTGCAGCGGCAATTGACATACCACCAAAACAACCAACTGTGCCTGTTGTGATGCCAATAACTGGCGCGTAGCGTTTCATGTCAACAATTGCTGCATGAATGTCGGCAATAGCTGCAAGACCAAGGTTGGCTTCTTGCAAGCGCACGCCTCCTGTTTCCAGAAGTAGTACTACACTTGTTGGTTTACCGTTGCGGTTATCTTCTGCTGCAAGTTCTAAGGCTGCTGCCATTTTCGCGCCTGAAACCTCGCCCATACTACCGCCCTGGAATACACCTTCAACCGCAGCAATAACGACGTTTTTACCCTGAATAGTTCCTTTAGCAATCACCATTCCGTCATCAGCACTGATAACAATATTTTGTTTTTCCAGCCACTGGGAAGTGACATTATCGTAAGGATCAAGTAACTCTCGGTAGCTACCTTGATCAAGCAATGCTTTAGCACGAGAACGGGCATTGAGTTCGATGAAACTTTGTTGTTCATCGATTGTCTCTGCGGTTTTAGTTTGCTCCGCTGCATTATAAAAACATTGTTCGACACGTAGTTTAATAACACCAGGTGTTGCACCAAAGTCATGAATGACCAGTTTTCCTGCTGGTAGCTCTCTTTGCTCAGATAAACGTGCAAAAACGTTTGTCCAGACTTTTTGTAGCCCATCAACTGATGTCTCAATACTTACGGCTAAGTTTCCTGAGTTTTCAGGAAAATAAAGTACTTCCATGTCCCCGGAACCAACAACACCTGTAATTGTTTTAGTTGGTAAGGCTGCTTTGGCCGGGAAGTTCAATGTAAATATTTCCATTTCTCTCTCCTTTACCAGCTACGGAATTTAGCTGGAACGTTATAAAGACCACCTGACCATTCAACCAGTTCTGCCATACTTTTTGCAGCCAGTAGTGAGCGATTAGCACGGTTACGGTCAATGCCAAGATCTTCAGGATAGACAATCTTGCCTTCTGCTCTGAGGCGCTTTACTGTTTTTGGATCTGCAGTCATGCCGATATCTGTCACACCAGCCATTGCTGCGATCATGGCTTTTCTCTCTTCCAGTGATTTAGCCATATACAGATAAGCGATACCTTCTTCGGTTAGAAGGTGAGTGACATCATCACCATAAATCATCACCGGAGGTAATGGCATATTACTATCTTTGGCAACTTTGACTGCATCAAGCTGATTAACAAAGGTTGGATTATTTCTTGACTGGAAAGTCTCAACCATCTGAACCACAAGTTTACGTCCACGAGAGATCGTTTCGCCTTGTTGGTTATTAATCATATCCAGCCAGGCTTTAGAGGTATGACGACGACCATTTGGATTACTACCCATATTAGGCGCCCCACCAAAACCAGACAGACGACCACGAGTTACTGTTGATGAGTTACCTTCGTGATCCATTTGCAGGGTGGCGCCAATAAACATATCTACTGCATATTGTCCCGCCATTTGGCAAAATGCTCGGTTTGAACGCATACTGCCATCAGAACCGGTAAAGAAGATATCAGGGCGAGCTGCAATATAGTTTTCCATACCCAGTTCACTACCAAAACTATGCACACTTTCAACCCAGCCACTTTCAATTGCGGGAATAAGTGTTGGATGTGGGTTTAATGCCCAGTGTTTACAGATTTTGCCTCTCAGACCTAACTCATTACCATAAGTAGGTAAGAGTAATTCAATGGCTGCGGTATTAAAGCCAATACCATGATTGATGGTTTGTACCTCATGGCGGGCATAGATACCTTTAATTGCCATCATTCCCATTAGTACATGGATTGGTTTTATCTGACGCGGGTCACGTGTAAATAGTGGTTCAATATAGAAAGGTTTATCAGATTGAACAACAAAATCAACCCAGGAACCCGGAATATCAACACGTTTTAGGTCACGAGTATCTTCAACGATCTCATTTACCTGAGCAATGACAATTCCGTTTTTAAATGCGGCAGCTTCAATAATTGCTGGAGTGTCCTCTGTACTTGGTCCGGTATATAAGTTTCCTTCTTTATCCGCACTATAGGCAGCAATTAAGGCAACATTTGGAATTAAATCCATATATAGACGAGAGTACAATTCAATATAAGTATGAATATCACCAATTTCGATCGCACCATCTTCGATAAGTTGAGAGATACGTAAACTTTGCGGGCCAGAAAAGGAAAAATCCAGACGTTTGGCAATGCCTTTTTCAAAGATATCTAAGTGATCAGGTAGGCTCACTGTTGGCATAATCATATGTAGATTATTGACACTATTTGCTGATACCTTAGATAAGCTGCGTGCAAGAAAATCTGCTTGTTTCTGATTATTCCCCTCTAAAACGACACGATCGCCTGATTTAATTAGACGCTCAAGCGCCGGCACTATATCGCTAGTTGGAATGATTTTTTGTTTTACAATGCTTTGAACACTGTTAATGCGTTCAGCTTTATCCTGTCTTTTAGTATCCCATTTTTGCGAGCTGATTTTGTTACAAATCATGAAAATACCTCATATCTTACATTTTATTACTACATATATTGTCACTATACATACTATTTTCTGTTATGAATTAAATCCATTAGCCATCGATATTAACCGTTTCTATTTGGGTAATAATTCAGTCATATTAAATAATGATAGTAGATGTGATAATTAACCTGTTGATTTTTAAATAAAATATTGATTAATAATAATTTTAATTAAAAGTGTGTATCAATTGTATGTCAATAATAGTGTATTTGGAGTAACAAAAAAGTAAATCGTTTACTTTAAAGTAATGAAGTAACTCGTGGATTAATTTTCAAAGTAATTTATTACTTTTATAGTGATTAATAGCAGTATTAGCTGTTTTTTAACTGATTTTTTCTAACCATGAGAGGAAGAAGTTATATGAGTAAAATCAATAATCCTATAACAACGATGAGTGCATTAGAGCTATCTAAAGCAATTAAAGGTAAGCAAGTATCATGTGTTGAAGTCATGAATGCTTATTTAGATAAAATTGATGTGCTTAACCCGAAAGTAAATGCCATTGTTGCATTACAAGATCGTGATGATTTAGTAAAACAAGCAAAAGAGAAAGATCAAGAACTTGCAGCTGGCAAATATGCTGGATGGATGCACGGCTTCCCTCATGCTGTAAAAGATTTATCAGCAGTAAAAGGGATTGTCATGAGTAATGGTAGTCCACTGTTTAAAAACTTTGTTCCAGAAGCTGATTCAGTAATGGTAAGTCGCATCAGAAAAGCGGGCGCTATTATGATCGGTAAAACGAATACTCCTGAATTTGGTCTTGGTTCTAATACCAAAAACCCTGTTTACGGTACAACATTCAATGCTTATGACCAATCTAAAACATCTGGTGGTAGTAGTGGTGGTGCAGCAGTAGCGCTTGCATTACAAATGGTCCCAAGCGCTGATGGCAGCGATATGATGGGTTCACTACGTAATCCAGCTGCGTTTAATAACGTCATTGGTTTTAGACCAACTCAAGGCCGTGTTCCTTTTGGACCTGGTCCGGAAGTGTGGTTCTCACAACTTGGTTATGAAGGGCCTATGGGTCGTAATATTGCTGATACGGCAGAATTACTGAAAACTCAATCAGGTTTTGATTCTCGTGTTCCATTATCACTTGGTGATCCACTGGCGGAATTTGGTGTTCCACCGAAAAAACTCCGTATTGGTTGGTTAAAAGATATGGATGGTGGTTTAGACTTTGAGAAAGGGATTATTCCACTTTGTGAAAAAGCATTAAAAGTCTTTACTGATATGGGCCACATCGTTGAAGAAGTTAAACTTGATGTGACTCAGGAATTTATCTGGTCAACATGGTTAACTCAACGCCACTGGACAGTGTCTAATGGTTTACGTGTGTTTTATAACGACGCAGAAAAACGTAAATTATTAAAACCAGAAGCAATCTGGGAAATTGAAGGAGGCTTAAACTTAACGGGTCAGGACGTGTTCCAGGCAGGTGTTCGCCGTACGACAATTTATCAGGCATTTAATAAATTATTTGCATCTTATGACATTCTTGTGCTTCCAACAGCTCAAATGTTCCCATTTGATCCAACTAACCACTCACCAATGGAACTTAATGGTAAGAAACTAGACACTTACCACCGTTATATGGAAGTGGTAACGCCGGGTACATTATCTGGTTGTCCGGTTCTGAATGTACCAGTTGGATTCAACGAAAAAGGCCTGCCAATGGGTATGCAATTGATCGGCCCATATGCTAAAGATATGGAACTTCTTAACATTGGTTATGTTTATGAGCAAGCGACTCGCTGGAATCTTGATCATAAACCGGCACTATTAAAAGATTAATTAATACATAATCCTCACAACCATATCAAAAGAGCACTGCACTCTTTGCCGATATGGTTGTGAATATCTAAATATTTTAATTTATTAAATCCTATTTATTAGGTGTGGCTCTCTATTTTCGATCAACTGTAGATTGTATCGTTAGAGTAAGAGCAGGTATGTGATGAACTCAATAATCAAATATGTTTTTATGGTTGCATTTGCAGCCGCGTGTAACGGTTTACTTTCAATTATCTTCAAATTTGCCCTTAATGATCATGTCAACACAAGTTACTTATTATTAATTGGCGCAACCATCGCAGTTATCTTTTTTGCTTTAATTATTTTTATCAAAAAAAACGTCTATTTTAATCTAAGGCAGTGTTTACCTTTAGTTATTGTGGGCTTATTTCTGGGAGCAACAGCATTTACTTTTTCTAAAGCGGTGGAGAATTTATCTGCATCAATGGCGGTATTGTTGCAATTTCAGTTCACCTGGATTGCGATTGTCATCAATGCCGTTTATTGTCGGCAGATACCAAGTAAGACCAAGGTCTTTGCCATTGTACTGATTTTAATTGGTACTGTATTTGCGACCAATATTATCGGTAGTGGTGAGGCAATTCATTTATCAATAGTGGGCGTTGTATTTGGCTTATTATGTGCTAGTTGTTTTGGTTTTTATATTTTTGCTAATGAGCACATTCAGGCAGATTTACACTGGTCATTAAGAGCATTTTATATCATGGTAGGTTCATTGATTTTTACGATCATCATTACTGTGCCAGATATTATGTCTAACCCGCAAATTGAAGGTCAGGCATCTCTTGCAATAACATTAACGCATAGCTCTATTTTGGCTTTATTTGGGTATTGTATCCCGATTGTCTTTTTTGCTATTGGTATTCCAAAAGTAGGGGCGACAATTAGCGCTATGTTAAGTGCTCTGGAACTTCCGGTTGCTATTATTGCAGCCATGTTTTTACTCCATGAGAGTGTTTCGATTCTACAGTGGGTTGGGGTTATTCTGATTGTGATTAGTTTATTAATCAGAGAGCCTAAGAAAGCAACTCACTGATCATTTTTACTAATTAACGCGTATTAATCAATACGCGTTAATTTAAGTCGTACTTTTAACTTATTGTTGTGCCATAGTTCTGGCGTACATTCGACATTCAGCGGTTAACGCTAAAAGATTTGGATCGTGTTCGCGGTTACGTAAAAAAGCCAGAATAATTTTTTGTTTGGCTCGGTATTCCTGATTCAGCGGTAGTAATCGAACATTATTTTCATATACCTTTCTCATTCTTCCTGGAATAAGTGCATAACCTACACCTGCCTGTACTAAACTCAACATAGAGAATATATCATGCACCTGTACGGCAATTTTGGGCTCAAATCCAGCGATACGGAAACACTCCTGTAACTCATAATAGGAGCCAAAGCCTTCAGTGAGCGCCACAAATGATTCATGTTTAAGATTACGAAGGTCAACGGATTCATCCGGTGACAGTGCTGAATTGATTGGGGCGGCCAGAAAGATTTCATCTTCTAAAAGTGGCAGACTCTCATAACGCTGATGATCAAATGTCGATCGTGGTTGATGAATTAGTACAGCATCAAGCTGTTGTTCATCCAGCTTTGTTAATAGTTCCTGATTGGAACCCATAATCAGTTTAATTTCGGTATTAGGCCGGCGAGCTTTCATATTACTCATAATTGTTGGTACAGTTTGTAGCATGAGTGAATATAAGCAACCTAAGCGTAGTGACATTTGCCCAAAACCGGCAGAAGCACGAGTTGCCTGAATTCCACGTTCCATCAACTCTAAGATATTTCTACTATAATCAGCAAGTACAGTGGCACTATCCATCGGTAGAAGGTTACGTCCTTTATGGACAAACAGAGGGCAGCGCAGTCCTTCTTCAAGAGAATGCAAAGCGCGGTGCACACTAACTGGGCTTAAGCCAAGTTGTTCTGCACTTCGTGCAATATTTTGTTTTTCCATATAAGCTAGAAATATTTCTAATTTACGGAAAGTGATTTCGCTATCAATCATAGAGCCCTCTGCTGGACAATAAATACAGTAATAAAACTAACTTCACTTATTTAATGAGTAATTTAAATAAGTTGTTATATCTTAGTCAATAAATGAAAGATAAATTGAGTTTGAGTTAACATTATTGAACAATTTTTATTACTCTTAAGTTAACGATCAGACACAAGGTTTAATTAACATTTCAGTGAATGTTGATTGATACTATTATAGAATCGATAAGTTATTTATACGGGTTTGTTAAAATGAGTGAATATAAATGACTAATAAACAATCTTTAGAGCTCTCTCCTTCAGTCGTTTTAACCTCCTCTCCGGCCCAACTTACCGGGCAAGCTCTGCAGAGAGAAGTTGACTTAACGCCCAAACCAGGACTGGTTGATCGCAATAATTCCGGTGCTCATAAAGATATGGATTATGGATTGTTCTTATCCAGTATTAACGCAATTATTCCCTTTTTCGATCAATTTTATTATACCGGTAAGCAATACGCAGATATCCCTGTCACTGATTTTCTGGCTAAAATTCGACCTGTCGGCATTGCCTGTGAGCAAGCGATGTTTAATGCGACTAAAGGTGTTAATACCCATAAAGGCGCAATTTTTGCCTTTGGCTTATTCTGCTCCGTTATTGGTCGTCTGGATCAACAACAGAAAAAAGTGAATGTCACGTCAATTTGTGATGAAGTGGCATCAGTATGTACAGGCCTTGTTGAAAAAGAACTTAATCAAACCGTGAAAGTAAATACTGTCGGAGAACGTCTGTTCAAACAGTTTGGCTTCACTGGAGCAAGAGGAGAGGCTGCTAGTGGTTATGCTACAATAAGAGAGATTGCACTACCAACTTATATTAAGGCAAAAGCTAAAGGATATGACGAAGAAATGGTTTTATCTGAAACGCTGCTCCATTTATTTGCTTATAATAACGATACGAATGTTGTATCACGTGGTGGGCTTGCCGGATTACAGTTTCTGCAACAAAGCGCCAGAGGACTGATTCAACAGGGTGGCATGTTAAATTCTGACAATCATAAACAGTGGCAGGAATTAGATGTTGCCATGATTGAGCGCAATCTCAGTCCCGGCGGTAGTGCTGATTTACTAGCAGTAACCTGGTTCTTATCTCATTATAAAGACTCGTCTGATAGTGCATATTCTTAGGGAATTGATAGATTTCTTTGTGCGTAACATAACTTATTAAATGAGGGAAATTTAATAGATTTGTGGAAATAATGTTCAATTGAAATTTATTTACTACTTTCTCTTGAAAACAGTATTGACATAAAAAAGGGTAAGGCGTAGTATACGCAGCCCTTGGACAGCGAAAGTTGAGAAGACTTTGAATCAGCTGTCAGCTCTTTAAAAACTTGAACAGACAATCTGTGTGGGCACTTACAGGACGAAAAATATAGTCTACGGACTTAAAAATTAAGTCTTGATGAGTGACACAAGAATCATTTGAAATGAAATTTATGTCAACATTCATTGAGCATCAAACTTTAAATTGAAGAGTTTGATCATGGCTCAGATTGAACGCTGGCGGCAGGCTTAACACATGCAAGTCGAACGGTAACAGAGGAGCTTGCTCTTGCTGACGAGTGGCGGACGGGTGAGTAATGTATGGGGATCTGCCGGATGGAAGGGGACAACAGTTGGAAACGACTGCTAATACCGTATAATGTCGCAAGACCAAAGCATGGGACCTTCGGGCCATGTGCCATCTGATGAACCCATATGGGATTAGCTAGTAGGTGAGGTAATGGCTCACCTAGGCGACGATCTCTAGCTGGTCTGAGAGGATGACCAGCCACACTGGAACTGAGACACGGTCCAGACTCCTACGGGAGGCAGCAGTGGGGAATATTGCACAATGGGGGAAACCCTGATGCAGCCATGCCGCGTGTATGAAGAAGGCCTTCGGGTTGTAAAGTACTTTCGGTGAGGAGGAAGGGTGTATATCTAATAGGTGTACACATTGACGTTACTCACAGAAGAAGCACCGGCTAACTCCGTGCCAGCAGCCGCGGTAATACGGAGGGTGCGAGCGTTAATCGGAATGACTGGGCGTAAAGGGCATGTAGGTGGGTCATTAAGTTAGGTGTGAAAGCCCCGGGCTCAACCTGGGAATTGCACTTAAAACTGGTGGTCTAGAGTACTGAAGAGGAAGGTAGAATTCCATGTGTAGCGGTGAAATGCGTAGAGATGTGGAGGAATACCGGTGGCGAAGGCGGCCTTCTGGTCAGATACTGACGCTGAGATGCGAAAGCGTGGGGAGCAAACAGGATTAGATACCCTGGTAGTCCACGCTGTAAACGATGTCAATTTGGAGTTTGCTGCCTTGAGTGGTGGGCTCCGAAGCTAACGCGATAAATTGACCGCCTGGGGAGTACGGCCGCAAGGTTAAAACTCAAATGAATTGACGGGGGCCCGCACAAGCGGTGGAGCATGTGGTTTAATTCGATGCAACGCGAAGAACCTTACCTGGTCTTGACATCCATAGAACTTAGCAGAGATGCTTTGGTGCCTTCGGGAGCTATGAGACAGGTGCTGCATGGCTGTCGTCAGCTCGTGTTGTGAAATGTTGGGTTAAGTCCCGCAACGAGCGCAACCCCTATCCTTTGTTGCCAGCACGTAATGGTGGGAACTCAAAGGAGACTGCCGTTGATAAAGCGGAGGAAGGTGGGGATGACGTCAAGTCATCATGGCCCTTACGACCAGGGCTACACACGTGCTACAATGGCGCATACAAAGAGAAGCGAACTTGCGAGAGTAAGCGGACCTCATAAAGTGCGTCTAAGTCCGGATTGGAGTCTGCAACTCGACTCCATGAAGTCGGAATCGCTAGTAATCGTAGATCAGAATGCTACGGTGAATACGTTCCCGGGCCTTGTACACACCGCCCGTCACACCATGGGAGTGGGTTGCAAAAGAAGTAGGTAGCTTAACCGTAAGGAGGGCGCTTACCACTTTGTGATTCATGACTGGGGTGAAGTCGTAACAAGGTAACCGTAGGGGAACCTGCGGTTGGATCACCTCCTTACTACGAGTTTCTGTAAGTGTTCACACAGATTGTTTGTTTAACAGAAGAAAGAGAAATCACTTTATTGGGTCTGTAGCTCAGGTGGTTAGAGCGCACCCCTGATAAGGGTGAGGTCGGTGGTTCAAGTCCACTCAGACCCACCAATTCCATTTATCCCTGGTGGTTAAGTGAATTGGAGATGCAACGCGACAACATAAAAGCGAACGCAATAACAGTAAAGTGACAAACTGACGTGAAAAGGGGCTATAGCTCAGCTGGGAGAGCGCCTGCCTTGCACGCAGGAGGCCAGCGGTTCGATCCCGCTTAGCTCCACCATCCATTTCCGTTTTTATCTCTCTTTCAAACTTATCTCAAAGCACATTATGCATGAATAAAGATGTATGAGTGTGTTATGAGATAATTGCTCTTTAACAATATGGAACAAGCTGAAAAAATAACGAGTTCTCGAGCTGGTTGTGCGGTGTGTATTGGTATTTTTATTGATACGTGCGGTATGACAGAGTAAGAGAGAAGACTTATAGCTGTTAGAGACATCTAAGAGTTGTAAGGTTAAGAAATTAAGCGTACACGGTGGATGCCTAGGCAATCAGAGGCGAAGAAGGACGTGTTAATCTGCGAAAAGCGACGGTGAGCCGATAAAAGGCGCTATAGCCGTTGATGTCCGAATGGGGAAACCCAGTGTATTTTATACACTATCCTTAACTGAATACATAGGTTAAGGAGGCAAACCGGGAGAACTGAAACATCTAAGTACCCCGAGGAAAAGAAATCAACCGAGATTCCCCCAGTAGCGGCGAGCGAACGGGGAGGAGCCCAAAGCGGGTAGTATGTTATGTTAGTGGAAGCGTCTGGAAAGTCGCACGACAGAGGGTGATAGTCCCGTACACAAAAATGTAGCATATGGAAGCTTGAAGAGTAGGGCGGGACACGTGATATCCTGTCTGAAGATGGGGGGACCATCCTCCAAGGCTAAATACTCCTGATTGACCGATAGTGAACCAGTACCGTGAGGGAAAGGCGAAAAGAACCCCGGCGAGGGGAGTGAAAGAGAACCTGAAACCGTGTACGTACAAGCAGTGGGAGCTGCTACCGTTGGGTAGTGGTGACTGCGTACCTTTTGTATAATGGGTCAGCGACTTATATTCTGTAGCAAGGTTAACCGAATAGGGGAGCCGAAGGGAAACCGAGTCTTAACTGGGCGTTAAGTTGCAGGGTATAGACCCGAAACCCGGTGATCTAGCCATGGGCAGGTTGAAGGTTGGTTAACACTAACTGGAGGACCGAACCGACTAATGTTGAAAAATTAGCGGATGACTTGTGGCTGGGGGTGAAAGGCCAATCAAACCGGGAGATAGCTGGTTCTCCCCGAAAGCTATTTAGGTAGCGCCTCATGTATAACCATTGGGGGTAGAGCACTGTTTCGACTAGGGGTCCATCCCGGATTACCAACTCGATGCAAACTCCGAATACCGATGAGTTTTAGCATGGGAGACACACGGCGGGTGCTAACGTTCGTCGTGAAGAGGGAAACAACCCAGACCGCCAGCTAAGGTCCCAAAGTCATAGTTAAGTGGGAAACGAAGTGGGAAGGCTTAGACAGCTAGGATGTTGGCTTAGAAGCAGCCATCATTTAAAGAAAGCGTAATAGCTCACTAGTCGAGTCGGCCTGCGCGGAAGATGTAACGGGGCTAAACTATGCACCGAAGCTGCGGCAGTATACGTAAGTATATTGGGTAGGGGAGCGTTCTGTAAGCCTGCGAAGGTGAATCGAGAGGTTTGCTGGAGGTATCAGAAGTGCGAATGCTGACATAAGTAACGATAATGCGGGTGAAAAGCCCGCACGCCGGAAGACCAAGGGTTCCTGTCCAACGTTAATCGGGGCAGGGTGAGTCGACCCCTAAGGCGAGGCCGAAAGGCGTAGTCGATGGGAAACGGGTTAATATTCCCGTACTGGTGTATATTGCGATGGGGGGACGGAGAAGGCTAGGTTTACCAACTATCGGATGTTGGGTTAAGCGTGTAGGTGTGTGGTTAGGCAAATCCGGCCACTGTAACACTGAGGCGTGATGACGAGGCACTACGGTGCTGAAGTAACTGATGCCCTGCTTCCAGGAAAAGCCTCTAAGCTTCAGGTATACACTAATCGTACCCCAAACCGACACAGGTGGTCAGGTAGAGAATACTCAGGCGCTTGAGAGAACTCGGGTGAAGGAACTAGGCAAAATGGTGCCGAAACTTCGGGAGAAGGCACGCTGATGGTAATTGAAGTCCCTTGCGGATGGAGGTGAAGTCAGTCGAAGATACCAGCTGGCTGCAACTGTTTAATAAAAACACAGCACTGTGCAAACACGAAAGTGGACGTATACGGTGTGACGCCTGCCCGGTGCTGGAAGGTTAATTGATGGGGTTAGCGTAAGCGAAGCTCTTGATCGAAGCCCCAGTAAACGGCGGCCGTAACTATAACGGTCCTAAGGTAGCGAAATTCCTTGTCGGGTAAGTTCCGACCTGCACGAATGGCGTAATGATGGCCAGGCTGTCTCCACCCGAGACTCAGTGAAATTGAAATCGCCGTGAAGATGCGGTGTACCCGTGGCAAGACGGAAAGACCCCGTGAACCTTTACTATAGCTTGACAGTGAACATTGAGCCTTAATGTGTAGGATAGGTGGGAGACTTAGAAGTGTGAACGCCAGTTTGCATGGAGTCGACCTTGAAATACCACCCTTTAATGTTTGATGTTCTAACCTAGCATGCTGAATCGCGTGTAGGGACACTGTCTGGTGGGTAGTTTGACTGGGGCGGTCTCCTCCCAAAGAGTAACGGAGGAGCACGAAGGTTAGCTAATCCTGGTCGGACATCAGGAGGTTAGTGCAATGGCATAAGCTAGCTTGACTGCGAGAGCGACGGTTCGAGCAGGTACGAAAGTAGGTCATAGTGATCCGGTGGTTCTGAATGGAAGGGCCATCGCTCAACGGATAAAAGGTACTCCGGGGATAACAGGCTGATACCGCCCAAGAGTTCATATCGACGGCGGTGTTTGGCACCTCGATGTCGGCTCATCACATCCTGGGGCTGAAGTAGGTCCCAAGGGTACGGCTGTTCGCCGTTTAAAGTGGTACGCGAGCTGGGTTTAGAACGTCGTGAGACAGTTCGGTCCCTATCTGCCATGGGCGCAGGAGAATTGAGGGGGTTTGCTTCTAGTACGAGAGGACCGAAGTGAACGCACCACTGGTGTTCGGGTTGTGATGCCAATTGCATTGCCCGGTAGCTACGTGCGGAATAGATAAGCGCTGAAAGCATCTAAGCGCGAAACTAGCCCCGAGATGAGTTCTCCCAGTGGAGACACTGTAAGGTTCGTTCGAGACCAGGACGTAGATAGGTTGGGTGTGTAAGCACAGCGATGTGTTGAGCTAACCAATACTAATGAACCGAGAGTCTTAACCTTACAACTCTGAGGTGTTTTTGACGATAAGTGAAGACGCTGAGGGTTGACTTGTTATGTTGATATGGGGTAGCGCAGGCTATCGAGAGTATCATGACTCAGCTTGTTTTATGTTGAAGAGACAGACGGAATATGTCTGGCTGCGA
This sequence comes from Zophobihabitans entericus, assembly GCF_011745665.1. Lineage (GTDB taxonomy): Bacteria > Pseudomonadota > Gammaproteobacteria > Enterobacterales > Orbaceae > Zophobihabitans > Zophobihabitans entericus. The sequence continues at coordinate 396,359 of NZ_CP050253.1, forward strand.
TAACGCAATGGTCCCACCTGATCCCATGCCGAACTCAGAAGTGAAACGTTGTGGTGCCGATGGTAGTGTGGGGAGTCCCCATGTGAGAGTAGGGAACAGCCAGGCTTTTAACTATGAATAGCCCAGTTTAGCGACTGGGCTTTTTTTATGCCTGTGATTTGGGGTGGGATGCAGGTATGATATTGGTTTCATCTGGTGACACTTTACACGGTGGATATATACCACTTCTCCTATCTTGTTCTATTTTATCTATTTTCTTAAAACAATATATCTTCCAATTCAGGTAAAATTATAAATAGATGTTTCTTTTTTGCACTACTTCATCTATTCTGATCATGTTATCGAACTACTTTTTAATTTAAGCATAAATTGCCATAATTGCTTGATTTTAAGCCGAATGTAAGATTTTAGTAAATTTGACTGACATTTGTTTATTTATTAATAATAATGGCGCTTGTATAACTGAATATAATAAAAGAAGTAGAAAATATTATGATAAATATTCTATTAATTGATGATGACGTAGAGCTATCTCAAATGTTAGGTGAGTATTTAACGAATGAAAGTTTTAATGTAAAAGTTGTGAATACAGGTTATCAGGGAATCGAAGAAGCGCTCTCTAACAAATATAAAGCAATTATTCTTGATATCATGCTACCGGATATAAGTGGTATTGATGTTTTAAAGCAAATTCGTAAAACTAGTCACCTTCCCGTCATTATGTTAACAGCCAAAGGCGACAATATTGATCGAGTCCTCGGTCTTGAACTTGGCGCTGATGATTATATCCCCAAACCTTGTTACCCAAGAGAGCTGCTTGCCAGACTTCGAGCTGTTTTGCGTCGTTTGGATGAACCCGCTTCTGAAACGACTTCAACGAGCGACAGTAAAAAGTTCTTTTATAAAGGCTTAGTTTTGGATGTTCCACAGCGTTTATGTTTATGGGATGACAAACCTATTGATCTGACTTCAACTGAATTTAATTTGTTGGCATTATTGTTGAAAAACAGCGATCGTGTGGTCACTAAAGAAGAGTTATCTGAACAAGGTCTTGGGCGTACCAGGGAATTGTATGATCGTAGTGTAGATGTTCATATTAGTAATATTCGTCAAAAATTGTCTCAGATTACTAATGGTGCAATTTCTATAGAAACAATTCGAGCTGTTGGCTATAGAATTCGTTAATATTGTTCTCACTAATACGCGTGAGTTAATGTTATGAGTAGACGCCTGTTTTGGAAGATCCTGTTAACATTCTGGGTGATCTTCGTGATCGCCTTCCAAACCACATGGACACTATTTTATATCTATGTTGAAAAGAATCGTGAAGAGTTTCATGTTTCTACTAAAATTCAGATTATCTCTCAATTAATCCACCTCTCAGGTACTGAAGAAGCTGATCGTTTTATTGCCAGCCTGCCAGAACCTGAGCGTTATTATTATGATATTCTGTTAATTCCTCTGGAAGAAACTCAAAAACAGTTTTGGGAAGATAATTATCTTTTTTATGATTATAAACAAGCGGCGACATCACCAGATGGGGTGACTTATTTGGTGGCTTTTGCTGATATTGGTGATAATAAAAAAAGCCAGTTACTCTTTAATATGCCCATACCTTTAATACTGATGGGCGGATTCAGTGGATTAATTTTTAGTGTTTTACTCACCTGGAACTTAACACGACCTTTAAAAGTTCTGCAACGTGGTTTTTCTCGCGTTGCTCAGGGTGATCTTTCTGTGAGGCTGTTTTCTAAATTACGTCGTCGCCATGATGAGCTTAGTGACGTAGCGCGTGATTTTGATCTGATGGTTGAGCACTTACATATTCTCATGACAGAAAGACAAATGTTACTCGACGATGTCTCTCATGAACTTAGAACACCATTGGCACGTTTACAACTTGCAATCGGTTTAGCCCAACAAAATAAACAGAATATTGAAAGTTCATTACAGCGGATTGAACTGGAATCACAAAGACTTGATCGACTTATTGGTGAAATATTGTCGTTTTCCCGTTCTCAGATTGAAGACCGTCTGGATGAATATTTTGACCTGAAAGACTTATTAATTATTGTGGTCAGTGATGCTTCTTATGAAGGTCAGACACAAAATATTAAAGTCAAATTTGAGGCCTCACCACTCATAAAGCATTCAATTATTAAAGGTAATGCGGAGCAAATTCGGCGGGCAATTGAAAATATTATTCGTAATGCTATGAAGTATTCTAATCGTGGTAATAAAGTCTCTATTTCATTAAAAGAAATCGGCAAGTTCTTACAAATTGATGTTAAAGATCAGGGACCGGGTGTTGAAGAGAGCAAACTATCACGTATTTTTGAGCCGTTTGTTCGTATTCCGACCCCAAATATCGCTAAAGGTTATGGACTGGGGCTGGCCATTGCACGCAAAACTGTTCAGGCACACAATGGCACAATTCAGGCTACAAATATTAGTTCCGGTGGCTTACAAGTCACGATTAAAATTCCATACTGGAGTGACTAGTAGCAATCTGTATTAACCGAAAGTACGTATTGTCCCAGCAGGGTTTTTAAATCTAACTCTTTATGACCGGCAAAATTTAATTTATTAATAATCACTTCCGGCTGTGTCTCAAGGAGATATTTATATCTGGCAATATATTGCTTTGCGATAGGCCTGTAAGACCAGTGCCACTCTTCAGGTAAGTAACCAGCGTCACGCCCTTCATTAAAAGCCTGGCAAAAACCGTATTTAGGCATATTTTCCACTAACCATTGATAAAGAATTTTACCCTTCGGATCTTGCTGGAAATAACTGGAAGATACGCTGGTAATATCTACATCAGTTCCCCAGTGATGGCGTGATGAGCCTGGCATTGACGAATATTGTAAAATATCTGCTGCTGTTTGCGTTGCATTATTATATTTAGGATAGAGACTATTCCATTTACGCTGCCAAATACCATTTTGGTAAGTGTAGTTACGTGTTGCACTGACAATCACAAAAGGGATATTGGGATGAGCCGCTTTAAAAGCGTGATAAGCTTCAATCAGCTTATTCAATGGTTCTTTTTGTAAATACATACCTGTTTTATTAACCGGTAAAATCGTTGAGTCTAGAGCTACATAATTTGGATGGCTCTTTTCATTAAATTGTCCGATTAATTCATCTAACTGAATAACTTGTTGTGTGCTCATAGAATAAAAAGAAATAGTTAGCAGTAAAGTTAAAATATATTTTTTCATAATCGATTAATAGTTTATCTCATGTCAGATAGATTATACCTAATTTTGCGGGAAGACTCGTAAAGTTTCTTTTTAATCACGAATTCTACTAGCCGACTGATAATTAAATCCGTATAATCAGCCTTCTGTTTTCTGCCATAATGTGTAATAACGAGGCACTGTATATGTCACATCTTGCAACAACACCTGTAAAAGAAAAAATTAACTTACTTGATCTTAATCGCCCGGCACTACGCGAGCTCTTCATATCGCTTGGTGAAAAGCCATTCCGTGCCGACCAAATTATGAAATGGATCTACCATTTTGGCTGTGATGATTTTGATCAGATGACGGATATTAATAAAAAACTCCGTGAACAATTAAAAGAAATTGCCGTTATTAAAGCACCTGAGATTGCTGTTGAACAGCGTTCAAGTGATGGCACTATCAAATGGGCATTAACCGTTGATGGTAATCAGCAAATTGAGGCCGTCTATATTCCTGAACGTGATCGCGCAACGTTATGTGTTTCTTCACAAGTTGGCTGTGCTTTGGAATGTAAATTTTGTTCAACGGCTCAACAAGGCTTTAATCGTAACCTGCGTGTGTCTGAAATTATTGGTCAAGTCTGGCGCGCATCTAAAGTCATTGGTAATACTGGTGTTACCGGGCAGCGTCCTATCACCAACGTAGTAATGATGGGGATGGGTGAGCCATTACTTAATCTGTCCAACGTGGTACCCGCGATGGAAATTATGCTGGATGATTTTGGCTATGGTTTGTCTAAACGCCGTGTGACATTATCTACTTCTGGCGTTGTACCGGCGCTTGATAAGCTGGCGGAACAGATCGATGTTGCTCTGGCAATATCTCTCCATGCGCCAAATGATACGATTCGTAGTCAGATTATGCCGATCAATGATAAATATAATATGGATTTATTACTGGATTCGGTGAATCGTTATTTGGCAAAATCTAATGCAAATCACGGTAAAGTGACGATTGAATACGTATTACTAAATCATGTTAATGATGGTGTTGAGCACGCTAAAGAATTAGCCGAAAAATTAAAAAACACACCATGTAAGATCAATCTGATCCCGTGGAATCCGTTCCCGGGTGCGCCTTATGATCGTAGTTCTAATACCCGCATTGACCGCTTTATGAAAACATTAATGGAATATGGCTATACCGTTATCGTACGTAAAACCCGTGGTGATGATATTGATGCTGCCTGCGGACAGCTGGCTGGTGACGTTATCGACAGAACTAAACGTACCCAAATGAATTCAACAATGGTGAAAAACAGAATTCCAGTCATGCAACGCTCATGATATACAGGAGCTTCAATATGCGCTTAATCAAGTGGACAATGATTGTTTTATTCTTAGGCAGCTTACTCGGTTGCCAGTCGATGGAACCCGCTGATTTTGATAAAGAGCGTGCTGCTCAGGCACGTTTAAAGCTGGGGCTGGCTTATTTAGCGCAGGGAGATAAACCAGAAGCCTATCAAAATTTGGCTTTGGCTATGCAATATGATCCAAATAATCGTGATGTTCAGCTGGGCATGGCGATTTATGAACAGCAAATTGGGGAATATGATATCGCTGAGCAGCGTATTCTGGCTCTGCTTGATAGCGGTAAAGATCAGGAGATTTTACTGATTCATTATGGTGCTTTCTTATGTTCAACTGATCGTTACGCACAGGCCATGGAGCAGTTTAATAAGAGTCTGGCGCTTAAGCAGTATCAGTGGCGGGAAGAAGGGCTTGAAAGGGCAGGATTATGCGCTATTGAAAATGGTGATAAAGCAACAGCAAAGCCTTATTTTACTCAACTGATAAGCTACAACCCGGCTAAAAAACAACAATTAACAGAAATAGCTGAACAATATCGACAAATGGGACAACCTCAAGTCGCACAGGATTTATTATCTGTTCTGTAAGTACAATAAATATAACAACGATAATAAATAATAATCAACATAGAGCAATGTCGGAAACAATATTATGAGTATTTTCTCACTCATATTGGTCGCTTTTGCAATGGCAACAGATGCATTTGCTATTGCTATTTGTAAAGGCGTCTCAATGAAAACGCCTCGTTTCATCGATGCGATTAAAATCGGGATCTTATTTGGTGTGGTAGAGGCGATCACTCCTGTTTTGGGCTGGTTACTTGGCTCGGCAGTAGTCGATTATATCTCGCAATGGGATCACTGGATTATTCTGGCTTTAATGCTGTTTCTTGGGATTCGTATGATCCGCAATAGCTTTGATGATAGTTGCTGTTGTGATGATGAACCTGCTCCCAATAAGAAAACTTTCTTTTTACTTGTTTTAACGGCGATTTCAACCAGTATTGATGCCTTTGCTGTCGGGATTAGCTTCGCTTTTGCCAGCGTAAATATTATTGTAGCAGCCATACTAATTGGCTGTGCAACCATGATTATGGTGACTATTGGTGTGATGCTTGGGACTCGTTTAGGTGATTTAATTGGTAAACGAGCAGAGCTGATTGGTGGCTTAGTACTTATTTTTATTGGTATCTATACTGTGATTAGTAGTTACTGATGAGCGATTAATCTATAAATGCTTAAAATCATAACCTATTGATTAATAAGCAGTTTTATTTCATTAAGTCATTGATTTATAAGTAATAAAAAAGAGCGGATAACCGCTCTTTTTTATTGTTCCTAAACAAACAGTAGCAATCAGGAATTACATCATTCCCATGCCACCCATGCCGCCACCCATACCACCAGCGCCGCCCAGGTCTACTTTATCATCTTTAGGAAGATCTGTAATCATACATTCAGTTGTAATCATCAGACCTGCAACAGATGCTGCGTATTGTAATGCTGAACGAGTTACTTTAGTTGGATCTAAGATACCCATTGCAATCATATCGCCATACTCTTCAGTTGAAGCGTTATAACCGTAGTTACCTTTGCCTGCTTTAACTGCGTTAGCAACAACAGAAGCTTCTTCACCACAGTTAGTCACGATTTGACGTAGTGGGGATTCCATCGCACGCAGAGCAACTTTAATACCTACGTTTTGATCTTCGTTATCAGCTTTTAAGTTAGCAAGAGTACCAGCAACACGAACAAGTGCCACACCACCACCAGCAACCACACCCTCTTCAACTGCTGCGCGAGTTGCGTGTAACGCATCGTCAACACGTGCTTTCTTCTCTTTCATTTCAACTTCAGTTGCTGCACCGACTTTGATCACTGCAACACCACCAGCTAGTTTAGCTAAACGTTCTTGAAGTTTCTCTTTATCGTAGTCTGATGTTGCTTCTTCGATTTGCTGACGAATTTGCGTTACGCGGCCTTCGATAAGTTTTTGATCGCCAATACCATCGATGATAGTTGTGTTGTCTTTATTGATTACAACACGTTTAGCCTGACCTAAATCTTCAAGCGTTGCTTTTTCAAGCTCAAGACCAATCTCTTCAGAAATCACAGTACCAGCAGTTAAGATTGCGATGTCTTGTAACATTGCTTTACGACGATCACCAAAACCAGGTGCTTTAACAGCAGCCACTTTCACGATGCCGCGCATTGTGTTCACAACGAGTGTTGCTAGTGCTTCACCTTCAACGTCTTCAGCAACGATCAGTAGTGATTTACCTGCTTTAGCTACACCTTCAAGAACTGGCAGAAGCTCACGGATATTAGAGATTTTTTTATCAACTAATAGGATGTATGGACTTTCTAGTTCAACAGTTGCCGTTTCTGGCTTGTTGATGAAGTATGGAGATAAATAACCACGGTCAAATTGCATACCTTCAACAACATCTAATTCATCTTCAAGGCCTGTACCATCTTCAACAGTGATAACGCCTTCTTTACCTACTTTTTCCATCGCTTCAGCAATTAGCTTACCAACAGTCTCATCTGAGTTAGCTGAAATAGTACCTACTTGTGCGATTGCTTTTGAATCTGAACATGGAACAGAAAGTTTTTTAAGTTCTTCAACTGCGGCAGTAACTGCTTTATCAATACCACGTTTTAAATCCATTGGATTCATGCCAGCGGCAACCGCTTTTAAGCCTTCATTAACAATAGCCTGAGCCAGAACAGTTGCAGTTGTTGTACCATCACCAGCTGTATCATTTGCTTTTGATGCCACTTCTTTAACCATTTGTGCACCCATGTTTTCGAATTTATCTTCTAATTCGATTTCACGTGCAACAGAAACACCGTCTTTAGTAATGGTTGGAGCACCAAATGATTTGTCTAAAACAACGTTACGACCTTTAGGACCTAAAGTCACTTTTACTGCATCAGCAAGGATATTTACACCTTTAAGCATTTTAATGCGTGCGTCGTTACCAAATTTAACGTCTTTAGCTGCCATTATCTTATTCTCCTAAGAATTCTATATGTTTAATTTATGCAATTATTCTTGAACGATAGCTAAGATATCGCTTTCTGATAGGATTAATACTTCTTCACCGTCGATTTTTTCAGTTTTAACGCCATAACCTTCATTAAAAATGACGATATCGCCAACTTTAACATCAAGCGGTTGAACTTGACCGTTATCTAAAATACGACCATTACCAACAGCAAGGACTTCGCCACGTGTTGATTTGCCTGCAGCTGAACCGGTTAACACAATACCACCAGCAGATTTTGATTCAACTTCTTTACGCTTGATAATTACACGATCTTGCAATGGACGAATTTTCATTGGAACAATCTCCTATATACTAAATATTTTGTTTAATTAGTGAGTTTTATTCATAAAGTCAGGTGGTAGATATTACCACCATTGACATAATGTAGTGCAAACTAAATGGGGCTTTTTTGACTGCCTTCAAGTCTTGGCAGACAAAAAAATGTTTAGTTGATTATTTATTCATCATCTTTGCGTGAAAACTCACCTTCAATCACATCTTGTTGATTATTTGATGGTCTTTGATAGGCAGAACCTGAACTATAAAAACGAGTAGAGACCGAAAATCTTGGCATTACATATTTACTCATTAACGCACGCGTTGGTGGCAACAGTAAAAAGATACCGATTAAGTCAGTAATAAAACCTGGAATCAGTAAAAAGAATCCGGCAAATAGTAAAGAAACACTGCGCATTAGCTCTGGCGTCGCATTTTCTCCCATCTGCATTTTTTGCTGCATTTGCATGAAGTTTTTAATCCCTTGTGAGGCGACAAGAGATAAACCAATGATTGAAGTAGCGATGATACAAATTAAAGCAAAAAAGACGCCCGTTACATCTGCAACAGCAATAAAGACATTGATCTCAACATAAGCGTAAATGAACAGAATTACGAGTGGTAGCCAAGCCAGCATAATGGTTTTCCTGATAATAAAAGGACAATTATTAATCAATATTTGGGTTGATTATCTATTTTTCAATCAAAAGATAAAAAATTTCTCAAATAATCATGAAAAGGGATTGACGAGAGGCATGCGATCGGGTTTAATACACATCCATTGTGTTGCCCGGATAGCTCAGTCGGTAGAGCAGGGGATTGAAAATCCCCGTGTCCGTGGTTCGATTCCGCGTCCGGGCACCAATTTCAAAAAAGAACACCAGCGAAAGCTGGTTTTTTTATGTCTAAAGTTTTTTACATCCACTTTTCAAGCTGTTTTCTTACTCAACTGAGTTCAACTGACATTACCCCAAATCAAGTTAAAAAAGGATATCAGCTTAATTGCTAGTTTTTTTATGTCTAACGCTTTATAGTATTATCTAAGTTTATTCAGTGTTACAAATATTATATTATGCTGACTAAAAGTAGATGGGATACCGATCAAAATATGGTAACAAGTGATTATCTTTTTTAAGGCTGGCGTTTGATGAAACAAGTTCGAGCAACATTACTAGATATAGCAAGTGCTGCGGGTGTAAGTAAAATGACTGTGAGTCGTTTTCTACGTGATCCCAGTTCTGTTTCGAATAAGTACCGCACTAAAATATCAAATGAAGTCGCTCGCTTAGGTTATATCCCTAATAAAGCGCCCAATATGTTATCCAATTCAAAAAGTTATGTTATTGGTGTTTTGGTGCCTTCTTTAAGGAATCAAGTCTTTGCTGATGTTTTAAATGGTATTGAGTGCGTAATGGACGAAAATGGCTATCATACAATGCTAGCACATACATCATATGATATTGAAAAGGAAGAGAACCAGATTCGGTCGCTGTTATCTTATAATATTGATGGCATTATTATGAGTGAGCGCTCCCATACTAAAACAACGATTGAAATGTTAAAAAATATTGGTATTCCTGCTGTGGAATTAATGGATAGTTCTTTGCCATGTTTAGATATGGCGGTGGGTATAAATACCTATGATGCAACACAAAAGATGATCGCTAAAATGCTTGAAAAAGGGTATGAACGCATTGTTTATTTAAGTGCCCGACAAGATGACAGAACCATATTGAGACAAAAAGCGTATGAAGATATCATGCGTGATAATGGTTTACCGTTTAAAACAATTGCCACAAAAGAGTCTTCATCATATTCATTAGGTAAGCAGTTACTTTATAAAGCCATTACTGAAGATCCCGCGACTGATGGTGTTTTATGTACCAATGATGATTTGGCTATTGGTGCTTTACTGGAATGTCGCGCGCTTGGTCTTGAAGTACCTAAACAAATTGCGATTGCCGGATTTCATGGACATGAGATAGGGCAAGCATTTATTCCTAAATTAGCCTCTGTACTTACGCCTCGTTATGAGATGGGTAAAATCGCTGCAAAACTATTATTAAAGAGAATCAATGGTGAGGATGTTTCTGAGCCTATCGTAGAGTTACCTGTATCAATATTGAGTGGTGGAACTATCTAATATTGGCTTGGTTTTGAGCTGTATTGATGATTCCACGAACCTATCCTATCTCTTTCTTATTTATCTTAAAAACTTAACCTCATGTTTTTTATTGATTATTTGGTCCAATAATCAGTTTTTGTTTCTATTCTTTATAAATGTGACGCGTATCAAAATTTGATGTTTTTTTTATTGAGTTAGCAATCAAATGTAAGCTACTATTGCCTTTGTAAAATGTTACCGGTAATTTTTTCTTAACATTAAAGGGCAATAAAATGAGTAAAAAAATGAAAACAGCACTAGTGGGGTGTGGAAAAGTTGGGCATTTTCATGCCAAAGCGTTTGTTAATTTAGAAGAGTCAGAATTTACTGCTGTTTGTGATCGTAACTTAGCCCGGGCTGAAGAGTTTGCCCAACAATATGGGGTCAAAGCTTACGATGATATAGAAAAAATGATAGCAGCTGAAAAGATTGATGTTGTCAGTATTTGTACGCCTCACCCGGTTCATGCTGCTATGGCTGTACCAGCGGCAAAAATGGGTTGTCATGTCTTAATTGAAAAACCATTAGCGTCTAATTTAGCTGATTGTGATGCGATTTTATCTGCGGCAAAAGAAGGAAAGGCGAAAGTAGGTACTGTTTGTCAACGTCGTTTTTATGAACCTTGTATGAGAATCAAAAAAGCCATTGATGACGGTAAACTTGGCAATCCGATTTTAGGTTCTGTCACCATGTTGGGTTGGCGAGACAAAGCATATTACGAGAGTGATCCATGGCGTGGTACGTGGACAGGAGAAGGGGGCGGCGTATTAGTGAATCAGGCTCCTCATCAATTAGATCTGCTTTTATGGTATATGGGAGAGATTGATGAAGTGTATGGTGTTTGGAAAAACTTAAATCATCCTTACATTGAAGTGGATGATACTGCGGTTGCAATTATTAAGTTTAAAAATGGTGGTATTGGCCAAGTCTTAGTCAGCAACTCTCAGAACCCCGCCTTATACGGTAAAGTTCACGTTCATGGTGATAATGGTGCGTCTGTTGGTGTACAAACTGATGGCGGTGCTATGTTTATTGCTGGCGTCTCGTCGATTACTGAACCACCTTACAATGATATTTGGACTGTCACTGGTGAAGCGGATAAACGTGAAGAGTGGCAACAAGCTGACAGTGATTTATTTAATAGTGTTGACTCAATGTACCATTATCATCAATTGCAAATTCAAGATTTTTTAAATTCGATTATTGAAAATAAAGCACCTTTAATCGATGGTGATGCTGGTCGACGCACAGTTGAGCTTATTGAGGCGATATATCGTAGCACAAAAGAAAACTGCGTCATTAAGTTCCCATTACGTTCTCAATAAGAGAAGGAAACGCATCGATGAAAATAGGGTATAACGAAGCAACGGCTATGGGGTGTTCAGACTTAGCAACCGATCTGGCTTTATGTGAGAAGAATGGCTTTGACTATATAGAATTGCGATTAGATATGTTAAAAGAGTATCTAAAACAGCACTCAGTAAGCGAGTTAAAGCAGTTTTTTCAATCGAGTAAGATAAAACCACATGCGCTCAATGCACTGTATACATTTCCTGATTTTTGTACCGGCAAAAGTCCAGATGATGACAAAATCTTGTTAGATGATTTTATCTGGGGTTGTGACATTGCCCACGAGATTGGGGCGCAATATTTCATCATTGTTCCACCCTTACAGCGAGATCCAAATGGCGGCCCATTTATCGGATCGTGGCAGGATACGCGTAATAACTGTATTCGAATTTTAGAACGCTTATCGGATATTGCAAAACCTTATGGTATCAAATTATGTCTTGAATTGGTTGGCTTTGAGCGTAGCTCAGTGAGAACCGTCGAGCAAGCTTGGGATATTGTACAGGCTGTGAGTCGAGATAATGTTGGTCTTGTGTTTGATGCCTTCAATCTTTATCTCTACAACCAACTCAATGATTTCTCTGTTATGAAGCTTGTTGATGTCGACAAAATTTATGCCGTGCATATCAATAATGGTGATGCTTCTCCTGATCATAAACCTACTCAAGCCTTACGGCGTTTCTGTGATAGTGGTGTTGTGAATGTACATCAATTTTTGGCTGTCCTGAAAGAGATGAACTATACCGGGATGGTATCCATTGAAACATTTAGGCCCGAGTATTGGGAGAAGTCACCAGAATGGGTGGTCGCTGAGGCTTATCGCACAACAAAACAACTTATGGTTGAGAGTGGCGTTTTTTGCTCTTAATTCAATTTCTATAGTGAGGCAAATATGAAAGCAACAAAATCGCGGTTTTTTGTATTATTTTTACTATTTATTGTTACCGCAATTAATTATATGGACCGGGCTAACTTATCGGTAGCAGGGACAAGTATTCAAGGTGAGTTCGCTTTATCGCCGACTCAATTAGGTCTTCTATTTTCTATGTTTACTTGGACTTATGTATTAAGTCAAATTCCTGTTGGGTATATTCTTGATAGAATTGGTGTCAGAAAACTGTATGGTGTTGCGGTTATTATCTGGAGTATCTTTACCTGTTTGATGGGATTAGCATCAAGTAGTTTATTTACCACAGCAGCTAGTTCTTTCGCTTTTTTATTGTTATGTCGAGCATTAATCGGTGTAGCGGAAGCGCCTTCATTCCCTGCTAACGCTAAAATTATTTCCACTTGGTTCCCAACGCAAGAACGCGCTAGTTCTACTGCCGTTTATGCTTGTGCCCAATACTTAGGATTAGCGCTTTTAACGCCAGTATTAGCATTTATCGTGGCTCATTATGGTTGGGAAGCTTCATTTTATGTGTCTGGTGGGGTTGGTATTATCTTTGGTATTTACTGGTTAATTAAATACCGTGATCCACTTGAAAGCTCAACGGTCAACCAAGCAGAATTAGACCACATCCGTAAAGGCGGTGGATTAGGACAAAATAAAAGTGTTAAAGAGAAAGTTGAATGGCGCGATATTAACCACGTGTTAAAACAACGCAATATTTGGGGGTTGTTTATTGCACAATTCGCGATGAACTCAACGCTCTATTTCTTTTTAACATGGTTTATTGTTTATCTAGAAAAAGGGTTGAATTTATCAATTTCTAAAGCCGGGCTTGGTGCTTCATTCCCGTATATTATGGCAATGGTTGGCTTATTGTGTAGTGGCTTCTTAAGCGATGCATTAATGAGAAAAGGTTTATCTCGTACTTTTTCACGTAAATTACCTGCAATATTAGGGCTTGGATTAGCTGGCACCATGTGTTTAGTCAACTTTTTTGAAGATCGCCCTATTATCGCCATCGCTATTTTATCCTTTGCCTTTTTTGCGAATGCTGTTTCTAATATTGGTTGGGTTATTATTAGTGATATTGTACCTACAAAAGTGGTCGGTACTATTGGTGGATTTTTTAACGTATCAGGTAACTTAGCCGGTATTGCGACACCAATTATTATGGGGGTCATCTTACAAACTACGGGGAGCTTTGCGTATTCAATGTATTACATCTCTGCGGTGTCTGTTATGGGCGCTTTATCACATATCTTTATTATTCAAAAGCTTGATACCATTAAGCTCCCTAGTGAAACTCGGTCTTAATTGAGATTAATCTCTCATGTATAAACTCTCTTACTCACGTACAGTAAGAGAGTTTTCGGTCAATTGAATGTGCGTTACATGGATTTACGACTATGAATTCAATAATAAAAAATAATCGATATATATTTGTTTTAATGGGTGTATCTGGCAGTGGTAAATCTGCCGTTGCTAAACAAGTTTCAACGGTATTAGATGCGGCTTATTTAGATGGTGATTTTTTACATCCTAAAGCAAATATTATCAAAATGAAAAGCGGGCAACCATTGAATGATGATGATCGTATTCCATGGTTAGAATTAATCAATAATGCTGCTTTTGCAATGAGTAATGTGAGTCCAATTTCGCTTATTATTTGCTCATCTTTAAAACGGCAATATCGGGATATTATTCGTCACGGAAACCAAAACATCTTTTTTATTTATCTAAAAGGTCGTTTTGAGGTTATTGCTGAAAGATTGGCTCAGCGTCAAGGGCATTTCCAAAAAACCGGCATGTTAAAATCACAATTTGATACACTTGAAGAGCCATCCAGAGAAGAGAGTGATGTTGTTGTTGTGGATATAGAACAACCATTAGATAAAGTGATTCAAGACGTCATCACAACAATTAAAGGCATTTGTCAGCAGCCAAGCGATTGTACGTAATCATTGTATGACAGTAACATGCGATGACGGTGAATGATTGCAGTATAATGACTAGTTAAAACACCGCCCATTGAGGCGGTGTTTCAGATTGCTGACAAACCTCTCAACTTTCCTAACTGGTTAATCCCATGTTAGGTTTTGATGGATAAGCTCGATTTTTAACAATTTCAGCAGCAGTATTACCATAAATGGTATAGTGAAGTTTATTTTGTACGGTAGCGTAAAAGGTTTGTGCAATAGGTGAATTTTTATCGTAATCAACGGATACAAATTCGGATATATTCTCCAGCTCAAATCCATAATCACAATAATACCAACACTTATAATGGCCTGTTCGATTTCGCGTTTCCCGATAAATTTATTCAATAAAATCAAGTTGTTATATTTTAACGGAACAGGCTTTTTTTATGTCTTTTTTCAAGTGTCGATGAAACGATGTGTGAGATATCAAAAATTAATCCCTTGTTTTTAATTGCAATCTTATTCTATAGTACGTCCAATCTATTTTGACGGTTTAACAGGAAAAGTTATGGTAAATAATTACACGTTACGCAGCATACGTTATATGCTCAGTCTTAGTGATGCCAAAATGGTTGAAATAGCTAAGTTAGGTGGAGTAGAAGTTGAACCTGAAGAGATGGTGAGTTGGTTAAAGCCTGAAGACGATCCGGATTATAAAGAGTGTTCTGATTATGTTATGGGACATTTTTTAAATGGACTAATCTTTTTCCGTCGTGGCAAAGATGACCGTTTTCCTACACCTGAAGTCGAATCTGTTATGACGAATAATATCGTGATGAAAAAGTTACGTGCTGCGTTTGCTTTGCAAGATACCGATCTTATTGATATCTATGCTTCTGTTGATTTTCGTGTTTCAAAACCAGAATTAAGTGCGATTTTCCGCAAACCTGATCATAAAAATTACCGTAAATGTGGTGACCAGTTATTACGCTATTTCCTTAAAGGGTTAACACTAAAAATTCGTAAGTAGTAGCGATGAGCTTTTTCTAAAATTATTTTTTATTCGAGTCGATAATAAGCCTCCTATGAAGGAGGCTTATTGATTAATTACTTATCAGCAGCCTTAGGCAAGCTAAACGCAATAACGTAATCGCCAACCTGATCAGAGTGCGCTGCACCACCTACCGAGATAACCACATATTGCTGTCCCGTTGTTGGTGAGATATAGGTCATTGGTGTGGCACTTGAGCCGATAGGTAATGGATATTTCCAGACTTCTTCACCAGTTGCAGAGTTATAAGCACGAATATAGTAATCTTGTGAGCCGGCAAAAAATACCAGTCCACCAGCTGTGGTCATTGTCCCTGCATAGGTTGGTACACCAATTGGCATTGGTAAATGGGATTTTAAACCAAATGGTCCTAATTGTTCGGCTGTGCCTGCCGGAACCTGCCAGGCCACTTCTCGTGATGTTAAATCAATGGCAGTGATGGTACCAAATGGTGGTTCAGAGCATGGTACGCCCAGTGCACTCATCCACATCATAGTGACTAAGCCATAAGGTGTGCCTCTTTGTGGTGAAGGTCCATGACCTGTGCCATCTGACTTATATTTTTGAGTGACAGTACTATAATCGTCTCGCTCCACCAGCCAGAACATGCTTGGAATACGGATATCATTCACATAAGCCATATTATTTAGTGGATCGACAGACACGCTACCCCAGTTAAATCCACCTAAGTTACCTGGTTGTTCAATGGTTGGATTGAAATCAATAGGCGTGAAGTCTCCCTCATAAGTTGCCTGTTTAAACTGGATACGACAAGCCAGCTGATCAAACATGGTCATACCCCACATACTATCTTCGGTGAGTCTTTGTGCTCCAATAGTTGGCATGCCAACTGAATAAGGCTGTGTCGGGGAAACATATTCGCCGGGAATATTACTCTTACTTGGTACCGCTTTTTCTTCTACTTGTGCAACAGGTTCACCAGTTGCCCGGTTGAGTAAGAAGATCTGTCCGCGTTTGGTTGTCTGTATTAGCGCAGGAACAATATTGCCCTCGTCATCAGGCACATTAACTAAAGCCGGCTGTGAGGGTAAATCGTAATCCCATATATCATGATGAACAGTCTGGAACTTCCATCTTTCACGTCCGGTGGTGACATCTAATGCAACTAATGTGTCGTTATATTCATCAGAAAAAGCAGGTCGATTAGCGCCATAGTAGTCAGGTGTTGTATTACCCAGTGGCAGATAAATTAAACCTAACTCATCATCGTAAGCGGCATGAGTCCACATATTTGGTGTTTCAAGTGTATAGGTTTCGCCCTCTGGTGGATATTTAGTAATTGATGGATTACCTAGATCCCATGCCCATTCGAGTTCTCCAGTATTGGCATTAAAGGCACGAATAACGCCTGATGGTTCGTTAGTTTCCTGATTATCAACAACCCACCCACCAATGACAATGACATCTCTTGCGACTAAAGGTGAGGATGTTTGAAAGTAAAAGCCAGGTTTTATTGGACCCATACTATCTTTTAAATTAACGGTGCCGTGATCACCAAAGTCATCACATAATTTACCGGTTTTGGTATCTAAGGCGATTAAACGTGCATCTATTGTGGTTGCTATGATACGTTCCTGACAGCTATTTGCTAATGGCGAAGATGTGACTTCCGGTACTTTATAGTAACTAACCGAACGACAGCGCTGCCACATTGGTGAACTTGCTTCAGGATCAAAAGTCCATACTGGTTGACCGCTATCTACATCTAACGCGGCAATATGGTTATTACGAGAACAGGTATACACCAGATTATCAATTTGTAGCGGTGTGTTTTGGTCAATTCCTGGCCCTGAGTCACCAGAGTGATAGGTCCATGCAATTTGTAAGTCTTTGACATTATCACGATTGATTTGGGTGAAAGAAGAAAAACGATTCCCGGCGGCTGTTTTACCGTAAGCTACCCAATTCTCGGGTTGTTCACTAACCGGGTGAGCTTTAAAGTGATCATTTGTACCATATTTTGCTTCGTGAGGAATAAATAAACCCACTAGCATTGCCACAAAAAAGACAGTGGATAATCCTCCCAGACTATATGCAACTTTTTTTACCTGAGGTGTTTTTTTAGGGAAGATAAGTGAGCAAACAATGGCTATTCCTAACGGTACCATGATTCTTGCAAGCATTGGCCAGAATGCAGTACCACGTTCATAAAGAGCCCAAATAATGGTATAAACGACAACAACATAAGTGAGGTAAAGCCCCCAGTTTTTTTGTTTATAAATAAGAATGCCGGCAATAATATAAATTATGCCCGTCACTAAATAATAAGGTGTTCCACCTAAATAGCTGAGCCAGGCCCCTGCAAGTGTTAAACATATTCCAATTAGAACTAATAAAAATTCTATAAAACATAATAATATTCGTTTCATCAGAATCCTCCTAAATTTAATATTTAAACATTATGCAAACATGGCACGTAAAAATAATGGATAGAAACTAAAATCACAGAAATATCATATACAAAAAAATAGTACTTGTTTTAAGTGAAGTGGTCAGTTTTATGAATATGTCCCCAATATACTCCTAAATATAATGTTAAATTAATCAGTTAGTGTTATTTGTAATTGTTTTGTAAATTAATTTCGGGTCTTTCTGTGTTGATAGATAAAAGGTCTGAAATCAGGAATAAGTCGTAATTTTTTGAGTGAAAAGAAAGGTTATTGCGGTAATTCATACTGGAATTAGTGTCATTGACATAAATAATTTTAAATATAAAGAGGTTAATAAATTACCTTGTTAGGTAGACATTCATTTAAATAGAGTTATGTGAATATAATCTGACAGTCACGGGTTTATTATAAAGTCACTGTCAGATTACATTAATTCTTATTGTAAGGTCTAACCAATCAAAGAAACTTCACCAGCCGCCACATTCCCCTTATAAAACGCAGCCTGTCTTGGTGAAATTCTTGCCACCGCTTCAGCAGAACAAGAGGCATCAACAAGCACAAAACTTGCATCATCTTGTACTTTTGGCCAGACTTGTGTGCCATTTTTATCCAGAGGTAAAACATCCCCGGTGGCGATCGCCAGTGAGCGGGACAAAGTAAACTCATCCGGTCTGGTGTAGAGTTGTGCATACAGATTTGCCTTTTCAAGCATATCCCCAAGGCCAAATGGCGACCAGTGATCAATCACGCTGTCGGTACCTGTCATCACAAATACGCCTTTTTCTCTAAGCAGAGACAGAGGCATATGCAGTGTCCCAATTGGAACAGTTGAGGCGATAGTCACTTGTTGTTCAGCCAGCCTTTCTGCTGTCGCCTGGATTTCTGACTCATTTAACGTGGCTAAAGCAAACGCATGGCTGATCGTTAATTTTCCTTTTAAAGATGGTGTTTTTTCTACCATATCCAACATATAGTTAACGGCAGCTTTCCCTTGTGGGCCCATCTCATGCAGGTGGATATCAATAGGTTTATTGTAGTCGAGTGCAATCTGGAACATGGTATCGAGTGATTTTTTCATATCACCATCAACATTGGTTGGATCAAGCCCACCAACATAATCAGCACCCATTGCCATCGCTTCACGCATCAGAGGTTCTGATTTAGAGAGTAATAAACCATGCTGTGGAAAGGTGACGATTTCACATGAAAATGTCTCTTTGTGGTTATCAAGAACGACCATTAAATCTTCGAGGTTTTTTAAACCTGAGGTTGGTTCAACATTACAATGGCTACGGGCAATAGTCGAACCATGTGATTGAATTAATTGAATTAGTTTGGCTGCTCGCTCCTGAGTAAAAGGTTGTAATTTAGGCAGCAAATCTTGTTCTAAGGTAATCATATCCATAATGGTTTTGCCTTGGCGTGAGCGCGGAGCTTGCCACGGTCCGCCATAAAAGGTTTTGTCTAAATGGATATGCATATCACGAAAAGCCGGCAGCATTAATTTACCGCCAGCATCATAGCGGGGAATACCTTCATTCAGTAACGCATTCTTATCTAAAATGGCAATGATTTTACCGTCTTTGATTTCAAGTGTACTTAATTCAGTTTTAGTACCGATGACCGTACTGCCTTCATAATTAAAGCCGGACTCAAGCAGGACCTGACATAAATAATAATGTTTATCGTTGATCATATTAACCGATTTACCTGTATCACAACTGGTAGAAGACGCAGGTAAATTAGCATAAACAGCGCCTGCTGTGCTACTCATTAATGCACAGGCGGCAAGGACTTTCCCACTTTGACTTAAAAACTCTCTGCGACTATTTCCATAAGCGTTAACCATCGGTGACTCCTCCTGATATCTGTAATAAATCGGTTAAATGATCTTGTGTTTAGTGATGCACAATATGTGTACCTGTTTCACCTTTCAGTGCCTGTGGCAATTTTTCTGGCGTGGTGATAATCACTTTTTTACCGCCATTTTTTAGAAACGATAAGCTCGCTTCAATTTTTGGCAACATACTCCCAGCCGGGAAGTGACCTTCTTTGGTATATTGTTCAATCTCTGCAATTGAGACGGTATCCAGTGCTTTTTGATTTGGTTTGCCAAAATGAATACAGACTTTTTCAACACCTGTTGTGATAATCAAAATGTCTGCTTTTAGCTCTTTAGCCAGTAAGGTTGTCGATAAGTCTTTATCAATAACCGCATCAATACTGTGATACTGATTGTGTTCATTACGCACGACAGGAATACCACCACCACCAGCTCCAATCACCACAAAGCCACTTTTAACTAAAGCACTGATTGCATCAGACTCAATAATTTTCAGTGGTAAAGGGGATGCTACAACGCGGCGATAGCCACGACCAGAGTCTTCAACAAATCGCCAGTCGGGATTATCTTGTTGCAGCTTTTGACTTTGTGCCTGAGTAAAAAATGCTCCGATAGGCTTGGTTGGATTTTTGAAATTAGGATCATGACGATCAACTTCAACTTGTGTCACAACGGTCACTGCTTTTTTATTATCCGGACGTGCAGATAATTTATTATTCAGCGCTTGCTGAATTAGATATCCAATACCACCCTGAGTATCTGCTACGCAGTTAGCCAGTGGAGTTAAAGGCAGGTTCTCCTGCTCATGAGCAATCTCCGAGCGACGCAGATCAAGCCCAACATGAGGTCCGTTACCATGAGTCAGAACAATATTGTAGTTTGACTGCAACATAGTAAAAACATGCTCAGCGACCTCTTTTACCGCAATCTCCTGAGCGGCAATTGACTGGCTGGCATTATCTTTGATAATACTATTGCCACCAATGGCAATGACGACAAGTTCTTTCATTTTATCATCCCTGTAATGGTATGAGAGTAACCGGTTGATGGGCTGTAAGCAGCCCATCTTATCCGTGTATTTATAACGTTATTTAGTTGTTGGTGTATCTGCAACTACGGGCTCTGCATTACGGCTGTCCAGATAGTGTTTAAGGACAAACAGGGCTGCCATCATGAGGTAAGCATAAACAAACATCATTGATGTTCCTTTTGCAAAGCCAACAGAAGGTGAATGAATAATACCAAATAGCACTAAAAATGCACCAAATGCTGCGGCAATAGCGCCACGTAGTGGTTTATCAAGAATAGCGAAGATAGCAATACAGCCCCATAACATACTGGCGAGTGGTGCACCGCTACCTAAGTGAACAAGACCCTGATAATAAACCCCTTTGCTGGCGAGTACATCTGCACCGATTTTCATGCCGGATGTTCCCGCGGCACCAAGAGCACCATTAACAATAGTCAGTGCCCAGTTAGCAATCCATGGGAACAGACAAATAAAGATCACCGGGACTTCGACTTTAGGTGTTTCCCGCACAACCTGATTAGCAGTCACAACACCAATAAAGACCAGAATTGGTACGATGGCCGTCATCGGAATAATCGCCAGCATAAAGGCACCTAAGCCAAATAGAGGCACGATGAACATAGTGATACCAGATGCAAGGGTATAACCAATGCTTGCACCCATTGCTTTCCAACCGGCATGACCGACATAAACAGTGACCGGGAATGGGTTACCAAGGAAGCATCCAATCGTTGATGAAATACCGTTAGCCAACATGACTTTGCGGGTATTGTATTCATCACCTGCAGCATGAGCACTTTCAATATTTTCTAAGTCAAAAATATAGTTCGCCAGTCCAAGTGGGACTGCTGAGGCTAAATATGGCAGAGCATGCGGCAGACCATTTAGGAAACTGTCAATATGGATACCTGGTGGGTTAAAGCCAAATGACTCCATTGAGGCTTTGATCGCTGCCGGGCTTTGTAAACCTGAGATCCATGCTAGTGCAGTACCTGCAACAAGTAGTAGTAAACCTGTTGGAATACGAGCAAAGATCGGTTTTTTACCGAACCAGTTAATAAAGATCAGCAGTAAGACGATGAAGGATACTGTCGGTGCTTCAAAAGCCTGTAACATTGGGTTCATCGCAAGCAGTAATAAACCAAGGCCAGATAAACATGATAGTAAGACAGTACGAGGAATCATTTTACGAATAGTTTCACCAAGGAATGAACCACCAACTAAAATCATTGCTTCCACAAAACACCAGACTAAAGCGATTTGAATCGCAAATTCAGCATTTTGGGTTTGTTGATAGACTGGTAAAATAACGAGGAATGTAACAGTAAAGATAGACGGGGCGCTTGGACCTGAAGGTAAAGCTGTGACATCTGAGCGTCCGGTTTCTTTAGCGAGTTGAATACCAAAATAAGCATAGCTGATACTGGCAAGTAAAACGGCTAAACCAAAAGCCGGTGCAATGCGTCCATAAACGATTTCAACAGGGATACCAACTACAAAAATTAATAGCCCCATCATGGTGAGTAAGTTGGTCAGGTTATTGGTCATGAGACCAAAATAAGCGGCCAAGTCACCGCGTTTCCATTGTAGTTTTAGTGCACTCATAAATTATCCTTAATAACGGGAATCGTAGTATTACGTGGGGTCCGTTACAATAACTCTGTGATGCTCACCTTCCTGTTAATGCATCACTAACTGACTCCACAACCTTCAATGCTCTAACCTTTATTTCATGCCCGGTAAACCAGTTACCGGGCTGTTTTTTTACTTACAATACTGCTGACAATACGTGAGTATTGCCTTCTCAAAACAATCAAATGGTGGATGAACAATACCCGCACCAATCATGCCAATCCCTGCATCTTTATGTGCAATTGCCGTGTTGATGACAGGTAAAATACCACTTGAGCCCACTTTGGTAATATCAATCGCGGTTGGAATACCCATAAAACCAAGTAATGGAATGGTAACGTTTGGATTTTCACCTAAGGTGATTTCTCGCATTTTTCTTGAGAAGTCGATCGCTTCTTCAACTGTACCTCCGACTAACGCCACAATAGCTGGCGCAGTTGCCATAGCAAAACCACCAATACCATAGGTTTCCGTAATGGCACTATCACCAATATCTAGTCCTGAGTCTGATGGTTTGTAACCAGCAAACATTGGACCGATAACTTGTTGTGCAGGACCTGTAAACCACTGACCCGGTAAGCCACTGACCCGGACACCAAACTCAACGCCGTTACGCGCCATGGTGGTGACAACGGTGCTGTATTTAATACCATGAGCGGCATCCATTGCAGCTTTACACATTGCCATCCAGGTTGGGCCAGAGAAGTAGTCACTACTTGCTACAAAGTCAAACACCTCTTTTTGTTGTTTAACGGAATAGCCGGTTTGGATGATATAAGGTGTTAATGCCTGAATGAGCAGAGTGGTACCCGCGTTATTACGGTTATGGCACTCATCACCCATATGCAGTGCTTGTGCCAGCATTAAACGCAGATCAATTTCACCAGCGAGTTTCATGGCATCACGTAGCATCGGACCCAGTACATCACGCATCCAGATTAAGCGGTCAATTACGCTTTGATCGTTGGCACCCATACGTAATATTTTGGCCATTTGCTCACTAAGGTTAGTAAAGGCACGATTACCGTATGTCTTATTCTCAACAATATGCATAAACATAGACGCTGAGGTCACACCCGCCATAGAACCAACACAATCATGTTCATGACAAGGAGAGAAAGTGATCACACCAGAAGCAGCAACGCGTTCAGCGTCTTTGAGGTCTTTCGCTAAGCCTTCAAAAACCAGAGCACCGGTTACCGCACCTTTCATCGCTCCGCACATGTTTTTCCACTCAATAGGTGGTCCGGCATGGAGGATTGTGGTTTTCGTCATCCCCGGTACAACGTTGATTGCCTGATCATAACCAATCAGTACAGGTTGTGATTGAATAATACGCTCTAAGGCTTCTGCATTAGCTTTAGCAATTTTTTCAGCCAGTGTTTTTGATTCAATTTTATCAAGTGCTTTCACGACTTCCAGATTACCTTGTCCGGGTGGAGTCCAGTCCAGTTGAGTGACAGCAATATGTTGTTTTTTCAGGTCGTCACTGAACATTTCAATGCCGACATTAATGACGTTTAAAGGTTGTTTAAACAGTGATGGACGAGTCATTATGCAGTCTCTCCTTTCCAGACAAATTCACGAGCAAGTAAACCAGTGTTGGTACTACTACTTGCCCAGGTCACGCCAGCATCGGTGAGCAATTTACATTGCTGCGCAAGTGATGGAGTATCTAAATCAGTTCCCAGTACATAGCCTAAAATTTCCAGATGGCGACCTTCTTTTTTGGCAATTGCTTTGGATTCTTTAATTGCATCAAGCATGACACCAACCGGGTTTTCGTGTGAGCCAAAACCAAGTACAAAGTCCATCACAATTACGCCAACTTCCGGATCGCGAGCTTCTTGTAATAAGCGGCTAATACGGTTAGTTGGATCGATCATTGGATGTGGTTTGCCATTGGTAAAATCATCATCACCAAAATCAAGGAAAGTATGTTTAATACTCTTATTGAGATCTTTTAAACGGTACTCAGGATTAGGCTGAATGTTGCTATAAACATCAGGATATTTAGCTAATGCAGCAAACATTGATTCATCACATAAAGTACCACCGCAGAATAAACCGCGAATATATTTTTGCTCAGGTTTTAACTTAGCACGGACTTCTTCAATCAGTGGCCAATTGAGAGGATGCAGATCCAGATCTTCCTCTTTGATGCCTGTCAGTAATACTGCTTTAAGTGCGGCCTGTTTGGTCGCTTTAGCAAAAGTCAGCCCTGGTTTGTCTGTGTAGTGCTGATTTTGTCCTAAGAAACAAACAACAACAGGTTTTTTGCATTTTTCAGCTTGCAGCAAGACCTTTTGTGCTACAGCAGGTGCAGGTGGTTTAGAAATAAGCACGATCACGCTGGTTTCATCGTCGGCTTCCAGCATTTTTAACGCATCAAGCATCATAATGCCGCCAATTTTCTCACTCAAATCACGACCTCCTGTCCCAATTAATTGAGAAATACCCCCGCCAAATTCATGGATACGGACGCTAAGTTCCTGACTCCCTGTGCCTGACGCGCCAATAATACCGATATTACCGCGGCGAACTGCATTACCAAAACATAGCGCTGCGCCATTGATGATAGCTGTTCCGCAATCAGGTCCCATCATCAGTAATCCTTTACTGCTGGCGAGTTGTTTGAGGGCGAGTTCATCTTCAATTGAGACGTTATCGGAAAATAGCATCACATTAAGATCATTCTCTAAAGCAATCCGTGCTTCCCGAGCTGCAAATGCACCGTTTACAGAGATAACAACCAGATTACTTTCCACAATGTGCTCATGTGCAGAACTGATCGTGGCGTATTTTGCTTCGTGCTTAGAACCTCCTTTGTTCTTATTAGAAAATAACTCCTCAATAGCGATTAGGCTTGCTTCATTTTCCGCATCACTGGCACCTTTAATGACAATCATTAGATCACCATTTTTAGCGCTTTCCAGTTCCGGTGTTAGTAAACCTAAATTTCGTAATACTCCCTTATTCATTTCAGTCGCCATGGCTACAAACGCTTGCTCAACCCCTTCCAGCTGGTTGGCTTTGGTCGATATAGACATTAATGAGACAGAATCAAAATAGGTGTTTTTCTTAATAACAATTTTGGTGGACATAGCTTCTCCCAAATGATGAGTCAGATAGAGGGCATCCATGATTCCATGTAGCATGTCACTCCCTGAACTCGAGCCTATATTAATTACCGTGGTTATTTCTTTACTGATACTCTTACTAAACTGGATGAAAATCTTCTCTAATAACAAATAGAGTGATTCCCGGTACTGATTGTTAATGGATTTATTAAGTGTGACTGCACTCAATAAAGTGGTATTTGCTCTATTTTCTGTTAAGACTTGTTGAAATAGAGTCTGGAATTTGTTGCCCGGATGAGCTGGCATGAAGAGTACGATACTCATGCCGGATAGATAATCATCTGCTGTTGGTGTCAGACCAACGCCAAGTCCAATCATCGCAGCTATTGTCGTTTTTACGCTCTCTGTATCATTTTCTTTCAGCGCTGTGACTAACTGTTGGCGATATTGATGCAATTGCAGTGAAAGCTGTTGATAAAATACGTTATCATCAGCGTAATTAAAGAGTGAGTTCCCTGTTTGAATCGCACTTTCAATCTCGGTTGCGATATTCAGCCAATAAGAGGTGGAATCAGGTGAAGTAAATGTTGGTGATTGAGACTGCCATAGCTTGTTTTGACTAAAGTCGATGAGATATTTATCACCAATGACCAGATATTCATTATGAGTGCTGACATTATCACCAATCTGAATATCTAAATTATCTAAATGGTTTGCAGATACGCGGCAACAATTTGGTGCATTATCTAAGGTCGAGCAAGTAAATGAGTAAAGTTCGCCAGTGTGTTGACATAATACATTGATCGCTTTACCAAATACTTGCTCTATTCGTCCCTGAAAATTCCTCTTTAGCAGAGGTGACGGAAAATCCATATCCGTCGTTAACGCATATAGTGTATGTCGGTTCTGTGGGCTGAGTTTGTTCACACATCACCTCCATAAATCGCTATTTAGCGCCTGCTGCAACAAGTAATTTGGCGATCTCCTGATAGCCTTTTTGTTTAGCCAGCTCAAGTGGTGTTTTACCGTATTTATCGGTCATATGCGGATTAGCACCGTGGTCAAGCAACAACTTCACAATTTCTTGTTGTTTCGGCCCACCATCATTTAGCACAATGGCTTCAAGTAGAGGAGTCCAGCCAACAAAGTTGGTGTGGTTCATATTGATATCAGTTTTTTCTAGTAATTCACGCACGATCTCAACGTGACCTTTTTCACTGGCTGGTGTAATGCCTACGCCACCAAAACGGGTCAGAGCATTTAAATCAGGATTTGCTTTTAAGACGATGCGAAGCAGGGTGAGATCATTGTTTAAACAACTAAGCAGGAAAGGATTAAAGCAAGTTTGATCCTGTTTATTGACATCCGCGCCGGCAGTAATTAAATAAGCGACACATTCATAATGTTTATTTAAACTGGCTATGACAATCGCTGTTCTTCCTTGACGGTTAGTAATGTTAATATCTACTTTTTTAGCCAGGCAATCTTTGAGTATTTCTAATTGCCCTTTTTCCGCAGCACTCAGAAACCTTTGGGTAAGTTCTGTTGGTGACATATATTTCTCCTTTTCCTTTTCGAAATCGATTAAAACAATGCTCTCCTTGATTAACCCAACATCGTGATGTCCGTGATGTTGTAGTTAGTGTCTAAAGAGTAGCAACGATTAATTATAAATAACATCCGTTTGAACATCATTCATCACTAAGTGAATTATTATTGATTAAGATTCAATAATCGTTTAATAATGTGCGCTATGACATATTTTTTGGCATGCAAATAATAGGGTTTATATCTGAAGAATCAAAGCAAAATTATATTTAACTTATTAATAATAAATAAATTAATATTAGTTGTTTCATTTAATAATGAGAGATAAACAGATTATTAATGTTAGATTAAAGATAATGAACCATCTGATAATATAAGAATAAAAGATGTTCAAAACTCAGACTATTTAGTATTAAATTTTAAGCTTAAGCCAGACTTTAATCAGTGGCTGGTTAATGAATCAAAATGGTGATTAGTCCTCGCTTAATTTTGTACTGTACAAGGAGGTTATTGACATGAACTCGATTTTTACTGAAGAAAACCTGATTACTTTTACGACCGCGGCAAAGCTGGGAAATTTTAGTCAGGCGGCTAAAGAGTTAGGGATGACCACTTCTGCGGTCAGTTATACAGTGAAGCGTTTGGAAACTTATCTGGATGTTGAGCTATTTGTTCGTTCAACGCGTAACGTGGAGCTTACTGAGCCGGGCTATTATTTTTATCGCAAAGCGGTTGAGTTACTAAACTCTTTCTATTCTATCAAACGTAAAGTGTATACGATTGAACAGGGGATTGAATCTAAAGTTCGTATCTGCATTAATCAGTTACTGTATACACCTTTACATACCGCTAAACTTTTACAAATACTCAAAAGCCATTTCCCAACCTGTCAGATGACGGTTACAACAGAAGTGTATAACGGTGTCTGGGACTCAATTATTAACAATCATGCTGATATTGCAATCGGAGCGCCGGGAACATTGTGGGATGGTGGTGGTATTGATTATACCGAAATTGGTGCTATACGCTGGCAGTTTGCCATCTCTCCAACTCATCCTTTAGCCTTAATGCCTGAACCGATTAAAGAAAGCAGCTTGCGTCTGTTTCCAACAATTATGGTACAGGATACTGCTAATACCATTAATAAACGTGTTGGCTGGTTGCTCTACGGGCAAGAGGCGATACAAGTCCCGGATTTTTATACCAAGTGCCAGTGCCAGATTCTGGGTGATGGAATCGGGTTCTTACCAGATTATTTAGTTCGGGATCATGTTAAAAACGGTTTATTGATTATCAAACAAGTTCAAAACCCAAGACAAGATTCACAAATGCTGCTGGCAACCCAGCAATCTAAAAATGGTCAGGTTACGCAATGGATAAAAGACCAGTTTGAACCGGGCGGCGCACTGACTGAGATTTATAAAGATCTATTACATCAGGCATAATATAGATTGTTGAGCTGTTTACTAGGGTAAATCGATTTGATTTTACTGAATGTATTTATGCCTAAGCTTGACGGATTGTCGTTATTACATCAGAGCAGAACATTACATTCACAAACTGATATCATTATGATGACTGCGGCAAGGAGTGTGGATAATATTCAATCAGCTTTAAGATTCGGTGTGATTGATTATATTGTAAAACCTTTCTCATTAAAGATACCCTCAAAAGAGGGTATCTGCCAGAAAGTGAATCAAGTCTTAAAAGTAAACTAAATATTTTTAGGGAGTTGTACAACAATCTTTGCTCCGCCAAGATGTGAGCGAGCAATTTTGATACTTCCCTGATGAACAAAAACGATTTTTTGTACAATAGAGAGACCCAGACCATAGCCACTTATTTTCTTATCCCAGGTATTTTCTAAGCGATAGAACGGTTCAAAAATACGCTCATATTCTTCTTGTGGAATCCCCGGGCCATCATCTTCAATAATGATTTGATAGTCGCCATTGGGGAGCTGATTACCGGAGAGGCAAATCTTCTGATGGGCATATTTATCGGCATTACGCAGTATGTTAGAAACGGCTCGCTCCAATAAACGTGCATCACCTTTATAAATACTCAACTTATCAGAAATTTGCGTCGTAATTTCTTTTTGCTGATTGGGATGAGATAAGGTGCGTAAGCTGGCATGTAGCATCTTGGCTAAATTAAAGGGTTTAAGGTCTGCCTGATATTGCTGACCGACTGTGGCGAGTTGCAATAATTCATTCACGAGCTCACTGAGTTCTTTCACGTCACCTTCAAGATCTTCAATTCTACTAAGAACTTCTTGAGCTTGCGTTGGATCCTGGCTCATTGGTTTAAGGAGTTCTAAGCCAAAACTGAGCCGACTAATCGGAGTTCTCAACTCGTGAGATACCGAGTGAATGAGTTCTCGCTGGCCATTGATTAAGCGCTCAATATAACTGGCCATCTGGTTAATTTTTTCTGCCATTAACCTTACACTGGAGAACTTGCTTAGGTTAGCTCGGGCAGAAAAATGGCCTTTACTGATTTGATCAGTCGCGTGCATTAACTTTTTCAGTTCATTCCAATGGAAGGCTAACCAAAATGATACAAAGAAAAGGCCGACAATAAACATCAATAAATAGATAACGAGTTCCAGACCGATAAATTCACATTCTGTATTATCTTCATCGATATAAATTAACTTGTCATAGCGTACGTCATAAATGTAGAAAGTTGGAAATATACCTAAAAATGATGTTTTTAAAGCGGCAACGTGTTGTCCATTTAACAATCGTTGCTTCTGTTCCTCTGATATATCATCGGGTAATTCTGAAAAGGGGATAACTTTAGCAGTACCAAAATAACGTTGCTGGAGATTAGCCAGACGTTGTTGCCACTCTTCTTCAGATGTACTCTGACTCATATATTCTTGAAACAAGAATAGAGCTGCGTGTGACTGGTTTATGGCAATAGTTTCCAGTTGTTTTTGAAATATTTTGGCTGAAAAAGACAGAACAATCAGCGCAGCTGCTAAAAATGACAACAAACTCAGTGGAAAGACTCGAATAAGAAGACGCCACATACTTTACTCCCAGGCTAAAGGATTAAATAGATATCCTTCGCCCCAAACAGTTTTTATTTTCTCTGAATTTTCATCATCAAAGCGCCGTCTTAATCTGGAAATATTGTTATCAATGCTGCGGTCGAGTCCATCAAACTCAATTCCACGCATTTGTTTGAGTAAATCATCACGCGATAAAACCTTGCCAGCGGACTCAACCAGAATAAGGAGTAATTTGTATTCAGTATTACCTAAATCAACAATATTATTTTTCCAGATAACCTGACGATTTTTTTCTGAAATAGTGAGTTGTCCAAACGTGATATTTTCATCAGTATTATGTATGTCTGGTGTTGTTTTTGTACGACGCAGTAGAGCTCTCAAACGCGCAAGTAAAATACGTGGTTGAATAGGTTTGTTCACATAATCATCAGCGCCTTGTTCTAAACCTGAAACCTCATCAAACTCATCTTCCCGCGCGGTTAGAATAAGAATGGGAGCTGTGCTGATATTTCTGATTTGTCTACACACAATCATGCCATCCAGCCCGGGTAGCATTAAATCCAGAATGACAATATTAGGTTGTAGTTTTTGAAACGCTTGCAGAGCCAAATCACCACGCTCAACTATGGTGATAGTGAATTCATAAGCGTTTAAATATTCTTTAACTAAAGTCGCCAATCGCTGGTCATCTTCAATCAATAATAACTTATACATTTTTCTGTGACCTCTGTGATTTGTCTCAAAGTACCACTGGTGGAATTGTCCAATTATACAAATGATTAATAAGAGAGGATACGTAAAATACAATTCGATACAATTTAGTACAAAAGCATGCAATTCAGTGCAATTTTTCAATATTTTCTTAAAAAATAGACTGATAACCTTAAGTCCGAAATCAAAACAACGACATTGTTATTTTATTTTTATCATAAGGAATTCAGGATGCGTTTTTTATCTTATAAATCAACTATCACTCTTGCCAGTATATTGGCAGTGACATTTCCTGTAGCGAGTTTTGCTCAAACTGGAGAAGAAGCAGAATCATCATTCTCACTGGGCGCCGGCATTGCAGTTCAACCAAAATATATGGGCAGTAATAAAGTTGAAGCCGGGCCTATCATACACGCCGCTTATGACTTAGGTTACGGTTTTTTTGCCAGTACTACAGATGGCTTGGGTTTTGGATATAGTCATGAGATTTATCCTGATATTAATTTACTGGCAGGAACCGCTTTTAATTACAGGATGGAGCGAAAAGATAAAGATGAACTAAAAGGCATGGGCAAGGTTAAAGGTTCACTGATGAATACTATCAAATTTGGTATTGATATTAAAAGCTATGTGACTTTAAGTATTGGTGCCAATATTGCCCTGACTGAACATGATAATGGTTCTAATTACTTTATTTCTGTTGATACACCTCTTTATCAGACCGATAAAGATGACGTTATGTTTAGTACCACGGCTTATTATTTTGATAGCAAATACAGCCAAACTTACTTTGGTGTCACTGATAAACAAAGTGGGACTTCACAATACCGTAAATATACACCGGGTTCTGGATTTGGTCAGATTGATGCCGGCGTACTTTGGTCTCATCAATTTTCACCACAATGGAGTACTGTCTCCTATGCTGGGGTTTCCCACTTAATCGGTGATGCTGCGGATAGTCCAATTGCTAAACGTAAAACTGCACCTGTTGCAGCTTTCGCGGTTATTTACAATTTCTAAATGAAAGTAACAGGAGGAACGGATGTATCCCTTTCCTCTCAAAAGTAATAAAAAGAGGTTAGGTCTGATTATATGGCGATGTTTTCAAGAAAAATAAAAAATAGAATCAAAATATTATGCGGCTTAGTCGTTTTGCTAATGGCTGTATTTATCTTAGTGCAGTTACTACAAGGCTCAGATGAATCAGAGCTTGAGCAAACATCA
Organism: Zophobihabitans entericus; assembly: GCF_011745665.1. Taxonomy (GTDB): domain Bacteria; phylum Pseudomonadota; class Gammaproteobacteria; order Enterobacterales; family Orbaceae; genus Zophobihabitans; species Zophobihabitans entericus. The sequence goes on from NZ_CP050253.1 coordinate 428,122, forward strand.
CAACTGTCGATTAAACCTGCTTTAACGGTTGAGTGGCTTAACGCGTATCAAAAATCATGGCAGCTAAACACACGAGCAGATGGCCGAATTATGGCGTGGCATGAGGCAAAAATTAGTACTCAAACGAGTGGTTTAATGATCTCTCACGTGCTGGTCAATGTGGGGGATTTAGTCAAAAAAGGTCAGGTATTGGCAGAGTTTGAAAACGAAAAAGTAAAGCTAGACTTGGCACAGCTTACTGCGAATGTCCAAGAGGCAGAGGCTAATTATCATGAAGCCCTGCTTAACTATGATCGGGGAACACACTTACAGAAAACAAAATCAATTTCTGATAGAGAGTTCAATGAGCTTAAAGCGCTGATGTTATCGATGAAATCTCGCTTAGAAAGTGCTAAAGCAGCGCAAAATAATGGTGAGTTACGTTTTAAACAAACACAGTTGCTTGCACCTGATGATGGTGTGATTTCTGAGCGCCAGGCTTCTGTTGGCATTGTCGCTAATGCGGGTGATGAACTGTTTAAAATGATTGTGCAAAATCGCTTAGAATGGCAGGCAGAAGTCGCTGCGTATCATTTATCTTCTCTTGCTATCGGGCAGGAGGTTTTGGTCACACTAATTAATCATCAACAGGTTAGAGGGGTGGTCAGACAAATTTCACCAACCATTGATCCCATGAAAAATACCGCGGTTGTTTATGTCGATCTGGAGACGGATACATTTGCCCGGGCAGGGATGTATGTAAAAGGTGAGTTTTTAGGAAAAATAGAAACATTCTTAACATTACCACAAAGTGCTGTCAGTATGTCTGATGGTTTTTATTATGTATTTAAAATACGGGATGATTCATTTGTTCAACAGATTAAAGTTACTATTGGCGCCAGACAGAATGATCAAATCGCTATTTTAACGGGTGTTTCACCACAAGATAAATTAGTTGCCTCAGGTGTGAGTTTCTTGAAAGAGGGCGATATCGTCAATATCGTTGGACAGCTACCAATAGGAGGAAAACGATAATGAATTTTTCCTCCTGGTCTATTCGTAATCCGATCCCTGTCATTGTTCTATTTTTGGTCCTCACTGTGCTGGGGATTCATTCATTTAACAAAATGAATATTCAAAATTTTCCTGATATTGAATTTCCTATTGTTAATGTCGATGTAACCTGGCACGGAGCATCTCCTGAACAATTAGAAACAGAAGTGGTACGAAAAATTGAAGATGCTCTGGCAAATATTAACTATCTACGGCACACCTATACCACTGTGGTTGATGGTTCAGTAAAAATTATTGTTGAGTTTGAGCTAGAAAAGTCAGTCAATGAAGCGATTGAAGATGTGCGTAATGCTGTCGATAGTATTTACAATGATCTGCCGGCCGCTGTGCAAAAACCAACGATTTCTAAATTGAATATCTCTAATCAGCCTATTGCCACTTATGTAGTGAGTTCAACGAGTCTGGATAAGGTCGATTTATCCTGGTTTATTGATAATAAAATCAATAAAGCATTAATGCAGGTATCTGGTGTTGGTCAGGTTTCTCGTGTTGGTGGTGTTGATCGTGAAGTGAGAGTTGAATTAAATACGACTCAAATGAATGGGTTGGGTATAACGGCAAGTGAGGTCTCTCAGGCTATCACTCAAATGCAACAAGATGCACCAGGTGGTGTGGGACGAATTGCCGGACAAGAACAAACGATTCGTATTTTGGGTAATATCGCGACAGTTGATGAGCTAAGAGAACTAAAAATTCCGACCTCGAGTATGGCTTCGATTCGATTAGCAGATATTGCCACTGTTTTAGATACGACAGCTGAGCAAAAAAGCCGGGCACTGTTGGATGGCAATGAAGTCATAATGTTTAGCATTAATCGCAGTAAAGATACCAGTGAAGTTACCGTATTACATGATGCTCGTCAGATGATCGAGATGCTACAAGAGCAATACCCGACGATGACCATTAAAGAAATTAATGATTCAGTAAAATATGTCGAAAACCAGTACAAGGATTCCATTTGGTTACTGATAGAAGGCGCTATTTTAGCCGTTTTAGTTGTCTGGTGGTTTTTGCGTAACAATCGCGCCACTATTGTGGCGGCGGTCGCTTTACCTTTATCTATTATTCCGACATTTTGGGTGATGGATTTGATCGGGTTTAATATTAACACGATTTCTCTCATCTCGTTTTCACTGGTTATTGGAGTATTAGTGGATGATGCGATTGTTGAAGTAGAAAATATTATCCGTCATATGCAAATGGGGAAAACTCCGCTGCAGGCTGCAATAGATGGCACTAATGAAATTGGTTTAGCTGTAATTGCAACGACTATGACGTTAATTGCGGTGTTCTTACCCACTGCATTTATGGAAGGTATTATTGGAAAATTCTTTGTGCAATATGGTTGGACCACTTCTATTGCAGTGTTCTTTTCTCTTCTTGTGGCAAGGCTTCTGACACCAATGATGTGTGCTTATCTGCTAAAAGATAAGATGATATTAAGTACAGCGCACGAACACAAAGATAGCCGTTGGATGCGCAGTTATTTATGGTTAGTCAGAAAGTGTCTGACTTATCGTTGGACAACGATTACGACTGCGGGCGGATTATTTATTGCCTCCATATTATTACTCGGTGCATTACCTGCCGGGTTTATGCCCAGCAGCGATTTATCCGCGACGATTATTAATGTTCAATTACCGCCGGGCTCGACTTTATCCCAAACTCAGGAAACAGCAGAAAAGATCCGTACTACGATATTGGCCGATGAGCCCAGTATTAGAGATGTGTATAGTGTTATTGGTAGTGATGAGGTGAATCATGCGGATATACACGTTTTATTGGTCGAGCCTAAGATGCGACAAGAGAGCCAGCAAGATATTGAAAAACGGTTACGTGATAAAGTACAAGCTATTGCGGGTGCAAGGATTACGGTTAATAGTGTAGATAGTGGTGAAGCTAAGTTTGAATTCTCACTCGTGGGTGAGAATACGCAGTTGCTCGAACAAACAGCTAATCAGCTGGAAAAAGAAATACGTACTATTTCTGGTCTTGGTGCCGTGACATCCAGTGCGAGTTTACTGCGACCACAAGTGATTATTCGTCCCGATTATGCCAGAGCATCTATTGCAGGTGTCACGACTGAAAATTTGGCGAACATCATCCGCATTGCAACCAATGCAGATTATAGCCAGACGTTACCCAAACTCAGTTTACCAGAAAGGCTGGTGCCTATTGCAATTAGAATGATGGATTTTGATCGTGAACATCTTGATACCATTGCTGATTTGCGTGTATCTGGTCATAACGGGCTGGTGCCACTTGCCAGTGTTGCAACTGTTGAGTTATCAATGGGAGCGATATCGATCACTCGGTTAGATAGAAAACGTAATATTGATTTTTCAATTGAGCTTAATGATATTCCACTAGGTGATTTGGTGAATCAAATACAACAATTATCCACCATGCAGCATCTGCCAGATGGCGTAGAATATCAAGATTCGGGTAATGCTCAAATGATGTTAGAGCTTTTTACTGGGTTTGCTACCGCAATGATTATTGGAATTTTAGCGGTGTATCTCATCCTGATTTTACTTTTTCATGACTTTTTACAACCTATCACCATTCTGTCGGCTTTACCTTTGGCAACAATTGGGGCTTTTATTGCGCTATTCCTTTGTCAATTTGCTATTTCAATGCCGGCATTGATTGGCATCATTATGCTAATGGGGATCGTAACCAAAAACTCTATTTTATTAGTGGATTATATTTTAATCGCTTATAAAGAGGGTGCGGGGCGTTTAGAGGCAATTATTGATGCCTGCCATAAACGTTCACGACCAATCGTTATGACGACTATTGCTATGGTTGCTGGTATGTTACCGACAGCTCTTGGATTTAGTTCAGATCCTAGTTTCAGTGCGCCAATGGCTGTCGTTGTCGTGGGTGGCTTGCTGACATCTACTTTGCTTAGTTTGATTGTTATTCCGGTGGTTTATTCTGTCATTGATGATATGAAGATAAAGGTAAAATCAATTGTTTATTAATTAATAAATTAATATTAATCAATGGGTTGTATTTTATGGGTTGATGCTTGTTGGTTATACGTTTGACAAGCATTTTGCTTTGTAACCGCAAGTTTTAACTCAGTCATCACTAATATTATATAAAATATCGTCTTTAAAATTGATTATAAATCATATTAAAATCAAGGTAATCCGCTAATTGAATTCAAAATCTAACAGCAAATTTGTGATGTTTCAATGTTGCTTAATACTGATTTTTTTAGGAAAACTGCTAATGTTCAAGTGCCATACTATAAATATCAGATTTTAAGCTCTGGGCTTTCATATTAAAATGGCAAGGTCACAACGCTTAGTTCACCGTGTCAGACTCAAGGCGCATCGCACATCGTTCTTCTTTTGGAAGACCTAATTCTGTTTCTTTCTCTAATATCGTGATGAGCCGTAAATTTAATTCAGATTCCCCCAGAATATGAAAGCCAAATTTAGTATAGAGCGGTGCATTCCATGGTACGTTTTTAAAGGTGGTTAAAGTAACTTTTTTATTATCAGTCCGGGCTTGAGTAATGATAAATTGCAATAATTGTTTGCCAACTCCCTTGCCTTGATAATCAAAGTCAACATCTAATTCTTTGATATGTATGGTGTTTTCTGATTCTATCTGCTCAGTGCATATAAAACCAATGATAATTGATTTATGCAGTGCCACCCAACACTCATTTTTCAGAATAGACTGTCGGTAAATATCAAGATCATTACCAGCAATCGTATCCGGTAATTTAGCCAGAAAATGATCAGGTAATGATTCAAATACCTTTGCCGCAGTTGTTTCCACGTTAGATATCTGCGGTATATCAGCGAGCGTGGCTAGTCTAATTTGATACGCGTTCATCAATTTTATAGAGTTATCTCTGGTGTAAAATATCTTTATATTACACCAGAGTGATTGAAACAGAAAAATGCATTTTTAGCTGCTTAACTTTACTTTAAAACCCATGAATAAATCGTATCTGAAAATGGTTGCCCTGAAATGAGTTTTTAGCATCAACGTCTCGGGTATAACCAAAGAGCAGATGATTGCTTTTAAACAGGGCATGACCATATTCCACGCCAATTTGAGTAAGTTTGGTGTGAGTATCATCAAGTTTTTGTCCATCCAGTTTAGTCTTTCCACCTATGCCATAAATAACACGGGCAGCAACGTAGTTTGCCGGATCGATTTCATAGGAGAGGTAAGATTTAATTTTATAGATTGGTTTTTGACGATATGACATACCCATATAATCACTGTTGCGGGTATAAAATTGCGCCTCGGCCTCCAGCTCCATCGTCCACTTTTCTGATAATGCCCAGGTATTGTTAAGGTTTAGATGAAACTGCCAACGGTTGCCACCGGGTGAGACTCCGGGATTATTCTCATCATATTGTCCAACAGGAATGATAACAGTTGGTAAGATACCCATAAAACGGCGCTCTTCCGGTTTGTTGATAAACCAAAAACCAGCACCTAAACTGACATCACCAATGCCAGTTTTACTTTTACTATCAGGTGCTCCCGGTCCTTGAATATCCATATGTAGCGCAGGAATAACAATTTGCGGGGAACACATAAAACCACCGCAATCAGTAAAACGTACTAAGCGATGGACAAATGAACCTATTTTTAAGTTGGCATTATTATTGGTATCGGCAGGGCCTCGAAAATTACTGGCATGGTCATAACCTAAATAAGATACGCTAGACCATGCACCGGCAGGTTGAGTAAAAAAGTCTCTGGCGTTCATATCAACTGCATAAGTACTTGATATCGTACAACCAAACAGACTGACCAGAAGACGAATAAGAACTTTGTTTGTTTTCATAGCGTCATCCTCTTAAAAATGAAGAGGTCAGGTACTCCTCAAGTGAATTGTAAGCAGGCATAAAGCCTGCCTTTTCTTTATAGAGTAGCTCGTGTTAATAGAGTTGCAATAGATCTGCTGCATTTTGATAAATGACTTTTTTATAGAGATCGCTCCCTTCACCAAATGCTTCTTTGACCGTTTCAATACACGCACCGCGTGGGCTAAATGGACTATCCGAACCAAATAGCACTCGATCAGCACCAAAATATTCAACTTGTTTGCGCATATCTTCTGCTGATCTGAATGTGGTATCTACCCAAAGATTTTCGCAGTTTGGTAAGGCCTGATGAAGAACCTCCATCTCATCACCCATTAGTCCACCGGCATGTGCTGCAACCATTTTTACTTTTGGGCACTGCTTAACCAGCCAGATGAAATGTTGCACGTCGCCATATTCCGGACATTCCAGTTTTTGCATCTCTGGTGTGTCATAATAGGCATTAGCGCCACAATGGCTGACTACAGGGAGTCCGGTCAGTGACCAATATTCATTGAGGACATCTTTAACCAGCGGATCACGCAAGCTAATTGGTTGTAACACAGGATGGATTTTTAACCCTCTGGCACCGTGTTCTACATCTTTGAGTAGCTTACGGCCGATAGTATCTTTGTCTTTGCTCCAATCTGCTGAAGTAAACGGGATAATTCTTGGCTCAAATCGAGATGCTGCCAGATAATCTTCAAAACCAATATGTGGGTAGATAGGGTAGAGGCAGACGTAGGTAATATTATCTTCATCCAGTTCTCTGGTCAGGACTTCCAGCGTATAGTTACGGCAGGCTTCAACCGTTGCTGCTTGTAAATTTTCTAGTGCTCCAGGTGTGGTTGGATCGACAAACGCACCCTGAAATTTTTTATCAGCAAACGCTTTAAATGGATTGTGGATATTATCAGGAAATTTTCGACCTAATTTGTAAATAACATTTTTTTGATAAGCAAAGATGTCACCTAAGTGGTTATGAAAATCGATAATCTTTTGCATAGTTACCTCCAAAAATTAGATTCTTCTTAATTTAATTAAGAACAGACAAAGTGCGGCTAGTACGGTTCCCAGTGCTAAGGTCAGAGCGCCGGCTGTCCAGCCAAAATTCTCTATGACGGCACCTGATATTGGTGGACCTAATAAAATTCCGACGTTGATACCAAGCGTCATTAAGGCCAGAGCCACTTCGGAATGTTCAGGTTTTTCGGCAGTTTGTGGGCAAATTGCGTAACATACGCAGGCACCTAAAGTGTCAAAGAATGGGTAAATAATCACAAAGGCCATTACAACCAGTACTGATGTTGTGGTAAAACACATATAGACAAGTACGGTAAAGATAAGAAAGCCAACAATACCAATGAGCCGGTGGTTTAAGAATTTATTTAAAATAAAGCCAATAATGACGGCATAGGCGATTTCAAGCAAATAGATAAAGCTGACCGCATTACCAATTGTTGCAGGGGACCAGCCGGTAAATGTTGACCAGTAAGGTGCAACCCAGCTGACAAAACCAAAACTGGAAAAGCTAAATGTCATGAAAGCAAGGCCAAGCAGCCAGGAATTAAGCGTCTTAATACCGCCAAACATATCTATTTTTTTAATGGTTACAGGTTGGTTTTTTTGAACTGCAGAAATCGCAAAATTTGATTCATCAGGAGGTAAATTACCAAACATAGAGAATGTAATACCAGCAAGTACGCTAAGGATTAGTGTGAAAGCCCACAACCCTTGCCAGCCAAAGCTCGACAATAGTGGCGCTGCGACCATAAATGAAATCGCTTGTCCAACCATCATAAAGGCTGCCCAGATAGCCATTGGCAGGCCTCTTTTATTTGGCGGGAATAACATGATAACTAAAGCAGGACCAGCGATAGTCATAATACCAACCCCAAAGCCTTCTAAAATACGGGAAAACATTAACAAATAAATATGGCTGGAGAACGTGCCAATAGTGGTACCCAGGCAGGCAATAAACAGGGCAGTTAACATTGCCTTTTTAATACCAAATTTTTGTACTAGTGCAGCACCGGGGAACGCCATAATAATCCCGGTGACTGAGAAGATAGAAACAAGCAGTCCAGCTGTTCCCATATTAATATCAAAATATGTCATCAATGTGGGGATTGCCGGAGCCGCCTTATTTTGAATACAGGCTAGTGAGAGTCCGGCAAACCAGCCGGTAAAAAAGACTATCCATGCTTTGCTATACATTTTCTTTTCCATAATAATCTCCTTACGTAGGACAGATTCTGTGAAAGTCAATGAGCGACACGGTATGTCACGATTTATTATGAATGAATAGGTTAGATCGGTCTTACAGTTTTGAGAAACTTAATTGTAAAGAAATTGAAAAATATTTAATGTTATATTAAACCGATATATATGAATTATTTATATATTTATTACGTTAAATTGTTAATAGTGGTTTCTTAATAAGCTGGTAGAGATCCATAACAAACTGATTTATAATAGCTTCAGAGAGTATATTGTAAGTAAATGCCAGTATTATCAGTTATTTACATCCTATTATGTACAAGGTCGTTACTATGTCTGTTACTACATCTGCTGAAGTAAAAAATAAACATGAACCTTTTGGAACTTTGCTTGGCCACGCGCCGGGTGGGGTGGCGATCTATTCGTCTGATTATTCTACGGTTGATCCCAAGGAATATCCGAATGATGCGTCATTTCGTAGTTATCTGGGTCGTGAATATATGGGGTATAAGTGGCAGTGCGTAGAGTTTGCCCGTCGCTTTTTGTATCTTAACTATGGTGTGGTGTTTACTGATGTGGGGCGTGCTTATCAAATTTTTGCCCTACGTTTTTTACGTCAGGTCGTTAATGATGCCCTTCTGCCGTTACAAGCCTTTGCTAATGGCAGTAAGAAAGCCCCTATTGCTGGTTCACTGCTTATCTGGCAGGAAGGTGGCGAGTTTAAAGGAACAGGTCACGTCGCAATTATTACCGAAGTATTAGACGACAGAGTCAGAATTGTTGAGCAAAATGTCACTCATACTCGTTTGCCCGCTGGCCAACAGTGGACACGGGAGCTCATGATGCAGGTGACTGATGCGGGTTACCGTATTCAGGATACGTTTGATGATACTGAAATTTTAGGCTGGATGATCCAAACTGATGATACTCAGTATAGCCTGCCACAACCAATGACAGATCCCGAATTACTGACGATTCATAGTGATCGTTTAGAAGATCGCGGTCAGTTTGCTGGTAAATGGCTGAATGAAAGTGATCCGCTGGAAGGTGCTTATGTTGCAGCTAATGGTCATGTGGTAAATAGTGATGATTCGTATCGATACTTTACTATTTCAAAAAGTGCTGAGCAGGAGTTAATTCGGGCAACGAACGAACTGCATCTGATGTATCTGCACGCGACAGATAAAGTACTCAAAGAAGATGAATTACTTAAACACTTTAATATCCCTGAAATTCTGTGGCCACGTCTGCGTCTTTCATGGCAAAACCGTCGTTATCAAATGATCACAGGTCGTTTAGATTTCTGTATGGATGAACGTGGTTTAAAAGTATATGAATATAATGCTGATTCCGCCTCTTGCCATACTGAAGCAGGCTTGATTCTGGAGAAATGGGCAGAACAAGGCGGGCTGGAAATCGGCTTTAATCCTGGTGAGCGCTTGCTTGGTGCGCTAAGTGATAGCTGGGTGCATAGCGATGCTAAACCATTTGTACATATCATGCAGGATAATGATATTGAAGAGAACTATCATGCGCTGTTTATGCAAAAAGCGCTGTTTGAAGCCGGATTTGAAAGTAAGATTCTACACGGCTTAGATGAACTGCACTGGGATAAACGCGGACGTCTGGTTGATGGTGATGATCGTGTTGTGGATTGCGTCTGGAAGACCTGGGCATGGGAAACGGTGCTTGAGCAACTACGCGAAGAAAGTGAGGAACAAAATACTGTATCTCATAGTGCTCCTCCAATTCGTACAGGTCATCCAGAAAATCATGTACGTCTGATTGACGTGTTACTGCGTCCGGAGGTGAATGTGTTTGAGCCACTGTGGACAGTGATTCCAAGTAATAAGGCTATTCTACCAGTACTTTGGTCACTATTCCCAAATCATCGCTACTTGCTGGAATCAACGTTTGAGCTAAACGATCATTTAATCCAGAACGGTTATGCGATTAAACCAATTGCTGGTCGTTGTGGCAGTAATATTGAACTGGTAATTGAAGATCAAACGCTGGATAAAACTGCTGGTAAATTTGCGCAGCAGGAAAATATTTATCAGCAACTGTGGTGCTTACCTAAAGTCGCTGAACGCTATACCCAAATTTGTACCTTCACTGTAGGTGGTCATTATGGCGGAACCTGTTTACGTTCTGATCGCTCTCTGGTAATTAAAGGGGAAAGTGATATGCAGCCGCTGCGTGTGTTAGCGGATAAAGAATTTCTTAAAACTAAAAAATAATCACTAAGTAGCCTTTAATGTATGAATAAAGGCTGCTTATTTATTGATAGTTGCTTCATTTTCACTATTTCTATCTGATAACATGACACGTAAAATACTCACTCTGTTTTCACTATTTTTGTTAACATCCTGTTCTTCCAGTTTCTGGGGGCCATTGCCTTCCCAGAAAGTCATTTATGAAGCTATGACGGAGATGGTTGGGCTGAAACTTGAAAATGAGAGAGAAGTCCTGACATTTGATGAAGCAGTTAGTTATATGCTTAATCCTGAAACAATAACTAAAGATACACCACGATTTTCACTGACTTCTTTTGAGGTTCATGATGAAAAATATGTGCTTTATACGATGGGATATAGTCGATTTTATCTGGGGTTAGATCTTTTCACTGATGACCAATATGAGCATTACGGTATTAAGAACCGTGAGCATCTTATTGGCTACACTTATGTTTATCGTGGTACTGTCAGAGGCTTTAAATATGTGACCCCACATATGGTTTACGGTGAACATTATCGGGGTTCTATGATTTTGAAAACGAAACCGCTAATGCCGTATAAAGTGACGATGTTGTACGATAATGGTGATACTTACGAGTTTGAGTTTAAATCAACTGAAACAATATTTGGTTTTAATGGTAAGCCTCACAGATATATAACCGGTAGCTTTAACGGTGAGTTTTTTATGAGTATGCCGCTTAACAGAACTTATGAATTAGGTGCTCCGATGTAAGTGTTTTTGACAAAAGAAAAAGCGCGAATTATTCGCGCTTTGATTATATCGTTAGAAAAAACTAAGAATTAATTTGTTACTTTAATGATGCGATCTACATCAATTTTAATCGATGTCCAGTCCTTGTCTATCTCACCATAAATTTCAACTGTATCTTCTGGGTTTACCGTTATACCTCTCCATACATCGTGATCGATTTCTACGGTAATCTCACCTGAACTGTCTTTAAAAGTATAATATTCACCGCCCTGAGCGCTAATGATATTACCTTGTAAAATTACTTTAGCATCATCACCACGTTGTTTAGCTTCAGCTACTGTTACTGAACCAGCAGAAGGTCCATTAAATCCTCCCTGACTTCCACCTGTATAGTTAGCAAATGCTGAGGTTGAGGCTAAAAGAATGGCTGCTGTTAAAAGTGTTAATTTAGTTTTCATGTTTATCTCCTTGGTTTACATGGTAAATATTAATCGGGAAATATTAAGAAAATATTAAAACACTGAAATAATTAAAGAACTAATGAAATTATTCGAATAGTGAGTGGAAAAATACTTGATGTGATAAGTGAGACTGACTAATAAAGATTAAACTGTTTAAACAATAAAAAGCGCGGCAAAAGCCGCGCTGAGATTTTAGCTGTTACTAATTAGCAATTAAAAACTAATTAGAAATCAAAACGATTGCTTAATGTTGCAGCAATTTGTTTAGCTTGAGCAAATGCTTCTTCAATGATTTGTTTAGCTGGTTTAACCTGAGTTAAAATACCACAGATTTGACCCGCCATGATTGAACCATTTTCCATATCACCTGCAGCAGCTTTACGCGCAGAGCCCATGGTTAATGCTTCAAGTTCATCACGTGATGCATTTTCATTTTCAAGACGGATATAGGTCTCAATCATTTTATTTTTGATACTACGTACTGGAGCACCGCCTTTGCGTCCTGTTACAGCGGTTGCTGTATCATTAGCAGCGATAACAAATTGTTTGAAGTTGTCCGGAACCGGGCACTCTTCAGCAACTAAGAACATAGTACCCGCTTGAATGCCTTGTGCACCAAGTGCATAAGCGGCAGCGATACCACGACCATCACCAATACCACCTGCAGCAAGAACCGGAATCTTAACTGCCTGTGTAACTTGTGGAACTAGTGCCATAGTTGAGATATCGCCGATGTGACCACCCGCTTCTGAACCTTCACAAACCAGTGCATCTGCACCCAGTTCTTCCATTTTTTTCGCGATAGAAACATTAGGTACTACCGGAATAACTTTAATGCCGTGTTGTTTGAAGATTGGCATATAAGGTTTTGGTGTACCGGCACCGGTCGTCACAACTTTCACGCCTTCTTCAATCAATACATCGATCAGTTCAGGAATATTATGCATCATCAGCATCAGATTCACCGCAAATGGCTTATCTGTTTTAGCTTTACATTGACGCACTTCATCACGCAGTTGTTCAACGCTCATCCCGCCTGAAGCAATAATACCAAGACCACCAGCGTTAGATACCGCAGCAGCTAACTGGTGCTTGGATATTTGTGCCATAGCGCCTTGAAAAATAGGATATTTAATATTTAATAATTTAGTGATACTCATCGACAAACTCCTTAAGCTCTTTTTATTTTTCTATAGATAAAATTAATAATAATACCAACAGCCACAAGGCTGATAGCGATATAACATGCCTGGCTATAGTCACCGTTATTTTGTTCAGCAATTTTCGCTGTCATTGATGGTGCGAAGAAGGCAGCCACGGAATAACCAACAAACACGATACCGTAGTTAACTCCCTGATTTTTAGGACCGAAGTTATCCATAACCAGTGATGGGATAACACCCATGATACCGCCAAAGCAAAGACCAAGACCGACGATCGATACGGCAAAGCCCATAGAACCACTTAATGTGGTCATGCCAAGCATAGAGAGAATAATGACGACAAAGATGGCAAGTAATGTATTAATACGGCCAATTTTGTCAGATACCATGCCCCAGAAAATACGACCAAAGCAGTTCATGAATGCATATAAACTGACAAATGTTGCAGCCACAATCGGTGTTAATTGGAACATCGATACACCAATACCTGAAGCATTAGATGCAATCATCAGGCCAGAGAAGCCACCTAAACCAAACATCAGTGCAATCGCGTAGAATGCCGGTGTTTTCAGCATTTCAACCCAGCTTAAGCTGGTAGCTGCTGGTTTGCTTGCTGTAGTACCTGCAACAGGTGCTGGCGCTGCCTGAATAAAGAACCAGCAAAGTACAGAGAAGACTAAATAGAAACAACCCAGTGCTTTAAATGTGAATAACACATCGAATGATTCAATCAAATAGTTAGCCAGTGGTGCACTAATCATCGTACCCATACCCATACCTGCGGTAATTAAACCAGAACACAGGCCTTTTTTATCCGGGAATAAACGCAGCACGTTACTCAGACAAGCAGAGTAAGCGATGTTTAAACCGAAGCCGCCAAGCAGACCAAAGTAGAGATAAAGTAAAATGATATTACTGGTAAAGCCGGTAAGTACGAATGATAGTCCGTACATGATGGCACCAACTAAAATCACCAGACGGGTTTTCCCTTTATCAGAGAAAAGACCACCTAAAATCATTGGAATTGGTGATAAAGCGATGGCGATAGTAAAGGCTATCATAATATCCGGGCGAACCCAGTTATTCGTTGCTGCCAGTGGTGTAACGAACACACTAAATGCGTACATACCACCAAAGCAGAGCAAAATACCCATTGAGCAGATTAATGTAAGCCAGCGATTAATTGGTTTATTCATTATTTAGCTCCCTTGTGTTGCTTCTCTGCAATAATAGAAGATAGTTTGTTCCAGCTCTCTTTAAACAGGTCAACTGACATTGTTTTAAGATCTGTTGCGATCTCTGGCTTGAACTCCATTTGATCTAAAATATCTTTTTGTAGATCAACACCTGGGGCAATTTCAGTTAAACAAAGTTTGCCATTTTTTAGTTTAAATACAGCACGTTCGGTAACAAACATGACTTTTTGTGAACCTTTTGATGCATACTCACCACTGAAAGTAATTTGATTCACTTTAGAAACAAATTTCTTACTTTTACCTTCTTGTTTAATCACTAACTTGCCATCTTCTACTGCTACATCAAGGCCGCCTGCGGTGAAAGTACCTGTGAAGATAATTTTCTTAGCAGTTTGAGAGATATTGATAAAGCCACCACAACCGATAACGCGTGAGCCTAGTTTACTGACGTTTACGTTACCAAACTGGTCAGCCTCAGCCAGACCAAGTACTGACAGGTCAAGACCGCCACCATCATAGAAGTCAAATTGTGCATGGTGCTCAACGATTGCTTCACTGTTATAAGCGTGGCCAAAGTCTTTTAGTCCGGCAGGAACACCACCGACTGAACCGGCTTCTGTAGTCAGAATGATTTGATCAGAAATGCCTTCTTCTGCCGCAACGATTGATACGTTAACCGGAATACCCACACCTAAGTTTAGAATTGTTTTTGGCTCAAGCTCCATCGCTGCACGGCGTGCAATAACTTTACGCTCATCAAGTGGCAGAGTTGGCACGCTATCTAGTGGTACTTTGATCTCACCAGAGAATGCTGGATTATAGTAAGTTGTACCTGTCTGGAAATGATTTTCTGGTTTAGAAACAACCGCATAATCAATTAAAATCCCCGGAACACGAACTGCTTTTGGATTGAGTGAACCTGCTTTTGCTACGTGCTCGACTTGTGCAATAACAATACCACCAGAGTTATGTACCGCCTGAGCAATAGGTAACACTTCCATATGCAGGCCTTCATGGTCGAGCGTTAGGTTACCGTTTTCATCAATTGTGCTGCCACGAATTAAACCAACCTGAATTGGGAATGACGGATAATGTAGCCACTCTTCACCATTAAGTTCGATCACTTTCACGATATCTTCTTTGGTTGAAGCTGACATTTTACCGCCTTCAACACGTGGATCGACGAAAGTCCCTAAACCTACTTTAGTGATAACACCCGGACGTTTTGCTGCGATTTCACGGTAAAGCTGTGTGATAACACCTTGTGGTAAGTTATAGGCTTCACATTCATCTTTTTGTATCATTTCTGATAATTTAGGTGAAGAAGCCATCACGATACCACCGATCCAGCGTTTTAATAGGCCCGGATAACTCAGGTGAGTCATACCTTTAGTCTGGCGATCGCCAAGACAGCTTGCATGCATGATGGTTAAGTTTTGTGGTGTGTTTTCCGCCACAAATTGCTTTTCAAGAGCAATCATGACTTCTTCGTTAGCACAGGCAAGCTCAAAGCCGCTAAGTGCTACCGTATCACCGGACTTAATCAGTCGAGCTGCTTGTTCAGCTGTGATAATTTTCATAGTAAGTTCCTTAGATTGTTTATGATTCAACTAAGCTTTATATTGCAAGGGCTGTGCCAATAAATTGATTTTTATAACCTTTTGATTTATTTGAATAAAACATTTTAACTATCAGTCCAATTGTTAATATAAATGACACCTTAAAAAAAACTGTTAATGGTTTTTACATTCAAGATTTGAGAACGGTTTTACTGAATAAATATTTTATCTGGCAGGAAGGTAATAATGAGGTAAATGAGAGGAGAGTTTGATACATGAAAGATATAGTCACTACAAAAAACAGACACAAAAAAAGTGTAACCTGTATAAGCGCTACACTAATGTTAGGAACTTTTAAAACTGTATTATTTATTCGTCTCGTTAATTGATAAAAAGTAATAAAGAACGGCAGGAATAATCCAGCCAATCATCCATGAGATATCGGTATTATGCAGATAGCTGACTAAAACCCCGGTATAAAATGGTGTATGAATAAAGAGTAACTGAATCAAAATACCAAAGATATATACGCCCATACCGACTTTGTTCCATTTACCATATAAACCATTTGTATCAAACAGTGACGGAATATCGTAGTGTTTCTTTTTAACCAGATAATAGTCGACCAGATTGATCGCACTCCATGGTGTGAAAAAGGTCAGTAAAAAGAGCAGAAAGGTCGAGAAGTTACGTAAAAAATCACCACGGCCAAGCAGCGCAATCATGATTGAAAGTCCAACCATGACTAAGATATAAATCAGACGTGAGCGCTGGGATAAAGTATGATTTTTACGTAGCCCGCTGATAATTGTCGTCATCGACATAAAGCTACCATAAGCATTGAGCGTCGTGATAACGACTTTACCAAAGGCAATGCTGAAATAGAGTAGCAGGGCGACAAAGCCAACGCCACTAAGCTCAACGATATAACTCACTTCATTATATCTAAACTGACCGCCGGTTTGAGCGGCAAGTCCGGCAACCAGTACACCAAACACCATCGCAATTTGGGTGCCAATAACACTACCACTGCCAATAGCAAAGAATGTTTTTACCATTGGAGTATTGGTTGGCAGGTAACGGGAGTAGTCAGCAGCATAAGGGCCAAAGGCGATTTGCCAGGAGGTTGATAGAGCAATGGCGAGCGAAAAGTTAATCCACGAAAAATGGCGAATCGATAACAGCTCAATAATATTATGCTGAGTGATAAGAATATAGAACATATAGAAAAAGGCGACAATCCCAACCAGACTGGCCACTTTACCAATACGGTGAATTGTTTTGTAACCACAGAAGGTGAAGCCAATTAAGCAGGCACCAAAAAGTAAAATACCGGCACTATCAGAAACGCTCAGTAGTCTGGCAACGGCTTGTCCGGCCAGAACTGAACCACTGGCAGAAAAGCCGATATACATAATACAGACCAGAATAATTGGCAGCATCGCGCCGTATATACCAAATGATGCACGGGACATCACCATTTGTGGCAGCCCAAGTTTAGGACCCTGAGCACCGTGCAGAGCCATAATGCTGCCACCGAGTAGTTGTCCGATAAAGAGCCCGATAATTGACCAGAAAATATCCCCGCCAAAAACAACAGCAAGGGCTCCGGTGATAATTGCAGTGATTTGTAGATTGGCGCCAAACCACAGGGTGAATTGGCTGAGTAATTTACCATGACGTTCATTTTCTGGAATGTAATCAATGGCATGCTGCTCAATAATATTATTTAATTGATACTTTTTATGTGTCATGTCATACCTCAGAAGACAGTAATAATCTGCTAGTTATAACTAGCGGATAGCACCAATCGACCTATAGAAATAATCTAGAGGTTAATTGTTATATTGTGTACCGCTGCGCTATATGTAATAGGCTAATTAGTTTGTCTAATGGGGATGTCATCATAAAAAGCTAAGCTTACTTGAGTGTTCATATTGATACCTTAATTTTTATATTTTTAAATTCAACTGCTGATATCATTGCAATCAATATGCCATTATTTAATTATTTGATTTAACATAATTTTGTTTATTTTAGTGTTAATCTGGTTTACATTTTGATACGTCTTATTCTGTGAACTGTTAATATTATTTACAAATTTAACTTAAGCCTTGTGTCAGTTGCATGACACAAGGGTGAGTTTATTTGACGGTAATATTTAACTGAGCAAGACGTTTATAGAGATAGGGGCGACTAATACGGCACTCTTCTGCTGTTTTACTGATGTTATAGTTATTTTCCTGCAGTTTCTTTTCAAGATAATGTTTTTCTACTTGTGCCAGATAATCTTCTAAATGATGTTCTGACTTGTGTACATAGTAATTATCTAAATGATCGTTTTCATTCTTCGTGGTATTTTGTGAATCACTATGTCCGGAAAGACCATTAAGTATTACTAAACGTTCAATATAATTCTTTAGTTCCCGGATATTACCTGGCCAATTATAAGTTAGCAGATATTTTGAAATATCGCCGTCGATCTCTACTCTTTTGGTATATTTCTGGTTATATCGCTGCAAAAATTGATTAGCTAAAATCAGAATATCTTTGGTACGCTCTCTTAGTGGCGGAATGTAAACTGGAATCACGTTGATACGATAGTAGAGGTCTTCTCTGAACTTACCTTGTGCGACCAGCTGTTCAAGATCACGGTTAGAGGCAGACATCAGCCGGAAATTGACTTTAATGCTTTCGGAACTACCCAATGGGCGGAACTCCATAGTCTCAAGCACGCGCAGAAATTTAGTCTGTACAGAGAGCGGCATCTCTGAGATCTCATCTAAAAACAGCGTACCACCGTTGGTCTCTTCCAAAATCCCTTTTTTGTTGTGATCGGCACTGGTAAAAGCCCCTTTTTTGAAGCCAAACAGTTCAGATTCAAATAGATTTTCCGGAATAGTGGCACAGTTAATCGCAATAAAGTTACCATTTGCTGCTGAGCTGTGGTCATGAGTAAATTTTGCCAGTACCTCTTTACCAACACCGGATTCGCCATAAAACAAGATACGGCTATCATAAGGTGCAATTTGTCGACACATAGAGATCAGGCGACGCATAATGTTACTTTCAGCAATAATCCCGGCGTGATCTTGCTCAATTTGCTGTTCTTGTTGCTCCAGCTGTTGCCATTTTTGTATTCCTCCCCATTGTTCTAACTCTTTTTGGGTCAGTGGTGCTGATTTGGTTAAAACTAAATGGAGCGAACCATCAGGACGTAAGATTGGAGTAGAGTTAGACTGAACCTGAAAACCTTGGTTGGTTAATAAGGTGACTTGTGAAGGTTGTTTAGTTTCAATCGTTTGAATGGTGGCTGACGTATTATATGCACCTGATTTCACCAGGTCATACACATTAGCCGTCAACAGTTCTGATAATGACATACCAAGAGTCATTGCAGTAAATTCATTGGATAATAAAATATTACCCTTATCATCTGTGACAAAGAGTGTGGATGGTGTTTCATTGTCGAGATTTAATGAATCGTATAAGGCTTTCTTTTCCATACTTTATACCCCATTGCTTATTTAATGAGTTAGATGACTGTATGGCGAGGCGATATACGCTGGCATAATAGGTATACAAGGAGATATTTATTGCGTACTTACCTAGTTGATTAGTAATGTGACCCATCTCTAGCTGCTATTTATTTAGCATAAACGGCAGATAGATTTCATTCTTGCCAGTAATAACACCAGTACTGGTTTTGTCAGGATTACTAATTTTTGTTCGGTATTTAAGCCAATGAATATTTTTTATTGTAATTCTATTAATGTCGCTAAACATTATTCATGTTAACTATTACCAAAATAAACAAAATTTAAATTTAATTATTGCGGGCAGTATAGCAATAATCACAGCGTGAATGAAAGGTAATTTGGTGGAGCTGCGGTTTTGTTGGTTATTGAAGGGATTAGGCACTAAATTACTTGCATCTGGCTCACCAGAAAACCCCATATGGGGTTTGGCAGATTCGATTTTAATAATTAGTCAGTGACTGCAGAAAAATTACCGATATTTTTCAGGTGTTTAATCATCTCTTTTTCGGCCAGAGTTTTATTTTGTGCTTTAACTGCTTCAAAAATGGCTTTATGAGACTCTAATGTTTTTTGGTGATAGTCAGAAATAGCAAAGAAACGAATTCTTAAATCCATAATCATGCTGTTTACCAACTCAATTGAGGCAGCCAGTAAAGCATTGTGACTTGAATTAGCCAGTGCAGTATGGAAGTCACAGTCAGCCAGAGCATCAGTCGGATCCTGAGCTAATTTATTGACATAATATTCAAGTTTAAGCAGATCTTCCATCGTCGCCCGGTCACAGGCCAGTCTGACGATCGCAACTTCAATAATACGACGATATTCCAGAAAATCATCCAGCAGCTCAGTTTGCTGTGATAGCTGTAGTAGTGAGATCGCTTTTTGAATATAAGCCGGATCTTTCACCACTACTTTACGGTTTCCACGCAACTCAATAATGCCTAAAAACTCCAGAATCGCTAAACTCTCTCTTAAAGAACTACGACCAACACCAAGCGTTGCCGCCAGCTCCCGCTCAGGTAATAAATCTTCGTCGAGTTTGATTTTACCTTCATTAATGGCATTGAGAATAGCCTGCATGACTAATTCGGATATTTTTGGCGCTTTATTTTCTATCTTGGCTAATTGCATCTCTGTTCCAAAAATTAAACACTTTATTACGATATTTTAGCATGAATAACTATTTTTGTTCAAAATACCTGCATTAGAACAGATGTTGGAAACCAACAAAATTTTACTAAATTGAGTTTTCTATCGTTACATTTATTTCTCTTTTGAGTCTGAAGCAATTCATACGGGTTAGTTTTATTTTATGTAGGACAGGACAGGCTTTATGGATAATTATGTTCATTCAAAATAACCTAATTTAAATTAAATAAAAATAAAACAATTAGTTATATTTATTTTCTACATGCTTTCGTGATTGTTATCACAATTATGAAATGTGCTGATTGATGTTTTTTTATAATGCGCTTAGTCTTGGTTCATTGGTCAGACCATGATCATGGTATGTTAGTAAAGCGTAAATTTATTCAAAATATTTTAGGAGAAAAAGCGAAGTATTAAAAGCCAGACCAATCATTATCAAATTGTAAGTGTAGTGGAGTTAACTCAATTTAAATTATAGAAGGAGTTATTATGAAGCGACGTTGGTTAATGTTATTTTTGTCATGGTTAATCTTTTTTGTAGCCTTTCTCGATCGAGTCAACCTGTCTGTAGCGATGCCGTTTATTGCTGATGAATTTCAAATGACACCGGAACAAAGTGGTTTTGTTTTAGGTGCTTTCTTTATTACTTATATGTTATTCCAGATTCCGGGTGGGATTCTTGGCGATAAAATTGGCCCGAAAAAGGTGATGACATTTGCCTTTATCTGGTGGTCTGTAATGACCGTAGCAACAGGTGTGGCGCGTAGCTTTGGTCAGTTTTATATTATCCGTTTGTTGTTTGGGATCGGAGAAGGTGTTCACCCTCCGTGCGCATTTAAACTCAATAGCAACTGGTTCCCGGATAGAGAACGGGCAACAGCGAATGCTATTTTCACGTCGGCTAACTCAATTGGTCCTGCTGTGGCGCCGCCTATTGCAGTAGCTATTATCGCTACATGGGGATGGCATTCAATATTCTTTATCTTTGGTGCGCTAGGCATCATCTTAGTACCTATCTGGATGTATGTTGGCCGCGATAGTCCTGAACAGGATGAAAAGATCAGTCCGGAAGAGTTGAAATACATCAAAAGCGGCCAGAAAGAGCAAACCAGTGCCGATGATGATGAAGTCGCAACAGAAAAAGTCGGGCTCTCCAGCATTTTCAAAAATCCTAATACCTGGTTACTGGCGGTCGCTTACTTCTTCTTCCTGTGTGTGTTTTACGGCTTAATGACATGGCTGCCAAGCTACTTAGTTCAGGCACGTGGTTTTGCAATGGTCAAAATGGGTATCTTTGCTGGTCTGCCATTCCTGGCTATCGGGATTGCTCAGCCTTTAGGTGGTCTGATCTCTGACCGTTTACTACATAGTCGACGTAAACCTCTTATCGTGGTTGCCGCTCTTGGTGCTGCTCCGCTGTTATATGGTGTTGTTGCAGCAACGACGGAAGCGGGTGCTATGGCTTCTCTTATCTGCGCCGGATTTATCTTTGGTTTAGCATTTGGTCCTTTCTTTGCGCTGCCTATGGAGTGTGTAAAACGCAAATTTGCGGGTACATCATCTGCAGTTATGAATACCGGCGGCAGTATCGGTGGGGTGATTTCACCTATTATTATCGGTTTTTTAGTCGGAACATTTGGTTATAACGCAGTGTTTATTTATATGGTGATCGCTTTGATCCTTTGTGTTGCTGTGATCTTATTTGTTAAAGAGCCGGAAAAGGTTAAAGCCAATGCGTAGCAATTTGTTGGGGAACAAATCACTACTCAAAAGTCAGATAAATGTTAATTAATCAGCTTTTAAACAGTTATTCAGAGGTGAATATCATGAGTAAAACAATGCGAATTCAATCCGTTGTGGGGAGCCTTGGCAGAACCATTATTGCCCGTCTTTTACCGGGTACCGATATGCTGGAAGGGATTGAAGAAACCTGTCGCCAGCATGGGGTAAAAAATGGTGTGATTTTATGCGCCATTGGTTCATTGAGTCAGGCAACGTTCACTTATCCAATATCTGATGCCAGTGCCAAAGTTGGCATTGTGTATTGTGACCCGATTGTTGTGCCCGGCCCCGTCGAATTTTATGGCGGGCAAGGCATCATCTGCCAGTCTGAACAAGATGAATATCTGATCCATTTTCACGCTTCTGCCAGTGACGAAAGCGCTAAAGTCTTTGGCGGACATTTTTTAGTTGGTAACACCATTTTGGCTACGCTGGATTTAATTATCAGTGAAGTTCAGGACGTCAAAATGTTGCGTCTGTTTGATGAAGAGACAGGATTTGTGCAATTTAGTCCGGAAAGATAATTTATTTAATAAAATCAAATAGTTATATTTTATGAGTTATTAAGAAATAAACTCGATAAATACTCATCATGAAGATGAGTTTTTGGAGGAAGTATGGCAAGCAAAGTACGTTATTCAAAAGAGTTTTTACTCGGCTTATATCAAAAAATGATACGTGTCAGATATTTTGAAGAGAAGGCAGCAGAATGTTTCACTAAAGGCATGTTAGCTGGGAATATCCATCTGTGTATTGGTCAGGAGTCGAGTGTAATTGGCAGTTGTGCTGCACTGGAAGAAAGGGATTTCATTACATCTACCCACCGGGGACATGGACATTGTATTGGTAAAGGTGCCAAAACAGATAAAGCCATGGCTGAGTTGTTTGGTAAAAAAACAGGCTATTGCAAAGGCAAAGGCGGATCGATGCATATTGTTGATGCAGACAAAGGAATACTAGGTGCTAACGGCATTGTGGGTGCTGGTATTCCTATTGCTGCAGGTTCTGCTTTAGCATCCAAAATTATGGGAACAGATGAAGTGACCATGTGCTTTTTTGGCGATGCAGCTGCTAATCAGGGCACATTCCATGAAGCTATCAATATGGCTGCAGCCTGGAAGTTACCAGTAGTATTTTTATGTGAAAACAATGGCTATGGTGTGTCTGTTGCCATTCAGGGTGTGACTAACACCGAGACGATTGCTGTGCGGGCTAAAGCCTATGATATCCCGGGTGTCACTGTTGATGGCAGTGATGTATTAAATGTTTATGAAACTGTCAAAAAAGCGGTTGAACATGTTCGTTCCGGTAAAGGTCCTTCACTGGTTGAAGTAATGGTCTATCGCTGGCAGGGGCATTACTGTGGTGATCCGGCTTCTTATCGACCAAAAGAATACGTTGAGAATGCACATCTGAAAGATCCTATCAAGCTGTTTAAAGACAAGCTCATTAGTACTAAGCAAGCTTCCAAAGCTGAACTCGAAAAGCTGGAACAAGAGATATTTGCAGAGATTGAACAGGCAGAAAACTTTGCCGTAAATAGTGATTATCCTGATATATCAGAAGCCTTTACCGATGTGTACTCTAGTGACAATGAAAGGAGTGTAGCAAGATGAGCAAATTAAGTGTGAGTAAAGCCCTCAGAGAAGGCCTCTATGAGGAAATGAAGCGTGATGAAAACATCATTGTGCTGGGTGAAGACATGGCGGTGATGGGTAGTGTTTTTGGTATTACTCAAGGCTTTTTAGAAGAATTTGGTCCTTTGCGTGTGATTGACACTCCAATTAGTGAGAGCGGTTTTACTGGCATGGCTGTAGGTATGGCCATGCGAGGTTTACGACCTGTGGTTGAGTGGATGTATAACGACTTTATCACTTGTTGTTTAGATCCGGTGATGAATCAGGCGGCTAAATTGCGTTATATGACTGGTGGGCAGCTTAGTATTCCGGTTGTTTTCCGTGCTCCAATGGGAGCGGGGAGACGTAATGCGGGTCAGCATAGCCAGTGTCTGGAAGCACTCTTTACTCATATTCCCGGCTTAAAGGTGGTTTGTCCTTCAACCGCTGCAGATGCTAAGGGTTTATTAAAGGCAGCGATTCGGGATGATGATCCGGTGGTTTTTTTAGAGCATAAACTCCTGTATGCGAAAAAAGAAGAGGTACCAGACGGTGATATTGTGATTCCACTGGGTGTGGCTGATATTAAAAGATCCGGTAAGGATGTCACGATTATTACCTGGTCGCGTCAGGTTTATTTCTCCCTCGAAGCAGCAGAACTGCTGGAAAAAGAGGGGATCTCAGTTGAGGTGCTTGATCTGCGGACACTGGTTCCACTTGACTGGGATGCGATTAAAGCCACCGTCTTAAAAACCCATAACGTGGTGATTGTGGAAGAAGGTGTGCTGCGTGGCGGTGTTGGTGCTGAGCTGTCTGCACAGATTACTGAGAAACTCTTTGATGAACTGGATGCACCGGTGGGTCGTGTGGCAGGGGCGAATGTAGTGTCACCTTTTTCACCACCTTTAGAGGATGCAGTATTCCCGCAGGTGCAGGATATTGTTGCCGGCGTTAAACAAACACTGGGTCTGGCCCGTTAAGGAGAAAATAATGGCTTATGAAATTAAAATGCCACAACTAGGGCTCACCATGACAGAGGGAACTGTTGGACGCTGGCTTAAACGTGAAGGTGAAAGTGTCAATAAAGGTGATGTTTTAGTTGAGATTGAAACAGATAAAATCGCCACAGAAATCGAAAGTGAATTTAGTGGTACTTTATTAAAAATTTTGCAGCAGGAAGGCGAAGAGGTGCCAGTGCAGGGTATTCTTTGTCTGATCGGTGAAGCAAATGAAAATGTTGCAGGAGTTACAGAAACCGTGGCAACTTCTGTACCTGAAGTTGTTCAGTCTGAACCGATGATAAATACCGCCATTAAACCTGCGGTATCCGCTCCCGTTGCTAACTCTTCTGTAAATGGAAGAGTCAAAGCTTCACCACTGGCTAAGAAGATGGCTATGGATAAAGGCATCGACTTATCGGTAGTCTCTGGTTCTGGCCCGGGTGGGCGTATTGTGAAGCAGGATATTTTAAATCATAAATCCACGAGCAGCCCGATCCCGGTCGGTGGGAATGAATCTGTATCGAAAAAAGCTGATTTTGTGGCTAATACCTCTGAACGCAGAGAAAAAATGAAATCTATGCGTAAAACAGTAGCAAGCAGAATGCTACAAAGTCATTTAGAAATTCCGGGCGTGACTCAAACAGTTAAAGTGGATGTGACTTGTCTGCTGGCGCTGAGAAAACAGCTCAATGCTGAGAGAGATGAGTCACAACGCTTTTCTATCAACGACTTTATTCTTAAAGCGACCAGTAAAGCACTCTGGCTTCATAAAGAGATGCTAATAAGCATCGATGGAGACGAGATTATCTATCACGATCACGTTAATTTAGGTATGGCTGTGAGTGTGGATAGCGGTTTGATTGTTCCTGTGATCCGTCAGGCTGAGTCACTCACGCTGGAGAGCCTTTCTGTTCAGGCTAAAGAGTTAGCGAAAAAAGCCCGGGAAGGAACATTGTCTGCTCAGGAATATCAGGGTAATACCTTTACGATTTCAAATTTAGGTATGTTTGGTATTGAATCATTTACGCCAATTATTAATCAGCCTGATGCTGCCATTCTTGGTGTTTGTGCAGTGCAGGAGGAATTAGCATTAAGTCAAAGTGATGAACTGCTCAAAAAGCAAGTGATGCGCTTATCACTGACCTTTGATCACAGGCTACTTGATGGTGTCGTGGTGGCTAAATTCCAAAAAACACTGACTGAACTGTTAGAAAATCCAATGAATATGTTGCTATAAAAGGAGCTGAATATGTCGATTGGAACTACGGCAAAGGTAAAAATTGCCATTATTGGTGGTGGACCGGGGGGATATGTGGCTGCGATACGTGCAGCCCAGCTAGGTGGTGATGTTACGGTTATTGAAAAACATAAACTGGGTGGGACGTGTTTAAATGTCGGGTGCATACCCACTAAAGCATTGTTACATGCAGCAGAGTTGTTAGAAGACGCTTCCCACAACGCCGCCGCTTTTGGTTTAGATATTAAAGTCAACAAAGTAGACTGGAATAAGGTTCAAACCAAAAAAGAGTCTATTGTTAATACATTAGTTTCTGGCGTTTCCGGTTTAATGAAGATGAATAAAATTAAGGTTGTTAATGCTGAAGCGAGTTTTATCAACGCAAATACATTACTGCTTAAATATCTTGATGGAAGCGTGGATAAAGCCAGTTTTGATAAAGTGATTATTGCAGCAGGCTCTGTCCCAAGCTTGCCACCCATTCCAGGCATTGAAAATAAATCAATCTGCATTGATTCTTCCGCAGCTTTATCTTTGAGCCAGATTCCGTCATCACTGCTGATTATTGGTGGTGGCGTTATTGGTATTGAAATGGCTGGCATATATTCCACCTTTGGCACCAAAGTCACGGTAGTAGAAGCTTTGCCAAATATCTTGCCAACTATGGAGCAGGAGCTGGTTGCACAGCTACACCATAAGTTAGCACAAAGCGGTGTTACGATTTATACCGATGCAAAAGTCATAAAAATAGAGAGTTCTGCCACTCAGGCTAAAACAACGATTAGCCGGCAGGGGAAAGAAGAATCGGTCATTACTGATAAAGTCCTGTATGCAGTGGGCAGAAAAACGGACACGTTGAATCTGGATTTAGATAAAGCTGGCGTTAACACCGATAAAGGTAAGATTCTGGTTAATGATGAGATGCAAACAAACATTGCCGGAATTTACGCAATTGGTGATTGCTTAGGACAAGTGATGTTGGCGCACGTGGCCTCTGCTCAGGGTGAAATTGCTGCTGAAAATGCACTGGGTCACCACGCAAAATATGACGGAAAATCTGTGCCGTCGTGTGTGTATACCATTCCTGAGCTGGCCGGTGTGGGGCTGACAGAAGAAGCCTGTAAAAAGCAAAACATTGACTATGTAACAGGTAAATTTCCCTTATCTGCTAATGGTAAAGCATTGATCATGAATGATGGCTTTGGTGTGGTTAAAGTCATTTTAGATCAGCGCTATAAATCACTACTCGGTGTACATATTTTGGGACCAAGAGCTACCGATCTGATCGCAGAAGCTGCGCTGGCTATTGAGATGGAAGCAACAGCAGAAGATCTGATTGCCACTATCCATGCTCACCCAACCATTAGTGAGGCTATTCGGGAAGGCGTACTTGCTGCAGAAGGACGAGCCATCCATATGCCTAATAAAAGATAATTATAACATATTGATTTATTTAAATAAATATTTTTTAAATACTGATAAGGATATATTATGATGAAAACAATTGGGTTTCTCGGATTG
Organism: Zophobihabitans entericus; assembly: GCF_011745665.1. GTDB lineage: Bacteria > Pseudomonadota > Gammaproteobacteria > Enterobacterales > Orbaceae > Zophobihabitans > Zophobihabitans entericus. The sequence continues at coordinate 455,412 of NZ_CP050253.1, forward strand.
GGTGTGATGGGATTACCGATGGCAATCAATCTCACTAAAAAAAGTCAGTATCGAGTCATTGGTTATGATGTATTTAAAGAGCGTTCAGATATGCTGGTAGCACAAGGTGGCATAGCTGAAACAGATCCCTCAATTATTTTTGAAACCTGCGATATTATATTTTTGTGTATGCCGACTAATGAGCTCCTTGCTGCTAACGTAGAAAAAATTATTCAGCTGGCAAAACCAAATACTGTTGTAGTTGATTTTGGTTCTACCTCACCAGATATTATTCAAAAGCTACATAAGCAAGCATTAGCAAAAAATATTTACCTGATTGATTCGCCAGTGAGTGGAGGAGAAATTGGAGCGATTAATGGTTCTTTAGTCCTGATGTGTGGAGGCGAAAAAGAAGTTTTTGATAAGATAAAACCTTTACTCGAATGCGTAGGTAGTACAGTGACATATATGGGGGCGAGTGGTTTTGGGAGTATTGCAAAACTGGCCAATAACATTATTGTAGCTTGTAATATTGCTTCAGCCTGTGAAGCGTTTGCCTTTGCGGTAAAAGCAGGACTTAATCCTACAACGCTGTTTGATGCAATTAAAAATGGGTTTGCTGGTAGTACCATTATGAGCGTGAAAATTCCTAAAATTATCAGTCGTGATTTTTCCGCCAGTGCCAGAATTGCGGTGCACATGAAAGATTTAAAGAATGCTAAACAGTTTTCTGAAACATTAGGTGTTGATATTCCTCTTTCTAATCAAGTTCTTGGTTATATGCAAGAGCTTGAGCTAAAAGGTTATGTCAATGAAGATCAGGCTGCACTAGCCAGAATTTATGAAGAGCGTATGAAGGTAAAAATTAAGTAATGTGGTAGTAAATAGTGAGAGAAGAGAATAAATACTCCGGCTGCTTACTCCTTGAGCAGCCTTTAATTTTTAACCATAAATAGCTGTAAGAGCAAAATAAAAAGTGATAAGGTAATTTATATTGATTTAATCAGTGGATACAGGCTGGCAGGTCAGGGTTACTCATTGAGATATCTGCCTTGATGGCGTCATGAAGCGGTTATCCATTTTAAGTCAACAGATCGCTATTGAGTCAAAATATTCTACATAATTGTGTAGTAAGGACTTCTCTTATGTCGACACTAAATACACAGCAATTTATCGCTCCTATTGCGCTTGAAAAAGCTTATCGTCTGTTAAATCATGGACCAACCACACTTATCTCTGCCCAGTGCGGTGAAGATCGTGATGTGATGGCTGCTGCCTGGGTTAGCGTGCTGGATTTTAACCCAAGTAAGGTGACAGTGGTGATCGATAAAATCAGCCATACCCGTACACTGATTGAGAAAAGTGGTTTTTTTGCGGTACAAATTCCGACAGCGGCACTACTAAAACTGACCGTGAATGTGGGTTCAGTGAGTATGAAAGATGATCCCAATAAACTTACTAAACTTAAAGTCCCTTTGTTTTATCAAAATGACTTTAATATTCCACTGGTTCAGGGCTGTGCCGGCTGGATGATCTGTAAATTAATCAAAGAACCGCATAACCAGCAAACTTACGATCTATTTATTGGTGAAGTGGTCGCCGCATGGTCAGATACCCGTGTCTTTAAAGATGGGCACTGGCATTTTGAAAATGCAGATAACAGTTTACGTACTATTCATCATGTTGCGGGTGGTCACTTCTATTTAATTGGTGAGCCGGCGGATGTGGATTTTGATTCTTAACTCTTAGCCATCACACTTTCATATTTTGATGAAAGTGTGATGTGGTTAGGAGGCTTACTCTAAATTAGCATGTTGAGTTGCCACCTGTTCTGGTGTTAAGCCTTTACGTCTGGCGATTTCAAGGCAAATCAGATCACCAAAAATCATAAGTGCCTGTTCAAACAGCGTCGTCATTGGTTGAATCGTTTTAATCCCATCACCTGATTTTGAATTACAATGAAAATCCACAATCACATCAGCCATTTGAGCAATGCTACTTTTTGGTGATGAGGTTAAATGGGCGATTTTGGCATGATATTTTTGAGCACAGATAGCAATATTTTTAGGGAACAAAGACTCACCAGAACCAGAACCCACTAAGAGCAGATCATTGCTACCAATCGGTGGTTCATTCACATCACCAACTAACCAGGTTTTAATGCCCAAATGATTGAGTCTTTTTGCAAAAGCAGAAAGTGAGATTTTTACCCGACCAACACCAATAATAAATACTTTTTCTGCTGCAAGTAGCGCTTGAAGCAGTTGTTCAATTTCCTGTTCGCTGATACTTTTTAGAACGGTATCGAGTTCTGTAATAACACATTTTTGGTTATGACTATAGTGACTTTCTGACATAGTTAGTTCCTTCACGGTAATTTATGCAAAGTGGGTTAGATAATTTGGTATGGTTACATTATTTTTCGTATCCCTTTGAATACGTTTTAAATAATGTAACCATCAAGGTTATTAACTATTTTTAGCAGTGATACTTGTTAATAACTGTTCAAGTTGTGGGTCTTCCAGGTAGCTGGTGATCTCAATAATATTGATATCGCTATGATTAAGTTTTGCCCGATCAGCCAGATTCTTATGAACTACGATTAAATCAGAATCCTTTGGTACATCTTCTATTCGATAATGTTGTACATCGATATCTGTAATACCAGCCTTTTCGAGCTTTCTTCTAAAAACTGAGGCTCCCATGGCGCTGCTACCAAAACCCGCATCACACGCAAAAGAGATTTTTTGTAGTGAGCCGATTTGTTGAACAGCTTCATTCTCTAATAGTTTTTTACCTTCAGATTTCATCTGTTTAGATTTTTCAATAAACTCGTCCAGATTTGACTCTTCACCACTTTTTTCTTTCTCTTTTTGTAATTTCAAAATAAATGAAGTCACTAAGAAAGACACAATTGTTGCCACCAGTACGCCAGCGATGACACCAATGAAGTTACCCTTTGGTGTTAAAGCCAGGTAAGAGAAGATCGAACCTGGGCTTGGGCCGGCAACCAGTCCTACACCAAATAGCTGGAATGTGATAATGCCAGACATAGCTCCAAGGATCATGGCAATAATGGTAATTGGTTTCATCAGCACATACGGGAAGTACAACTCATGAATCCCGCCGAAGAAGTGAATGATAATCGCTCCCGGTGCTGTCTTTCTGGCGATTGAATTACCAAAGAAAGTATAACCAAGTAACAGACCAAGACCCGGCCCAGGGTTAGATGCCACCATAAAGAAGATCGATTTACCCTGTTCTAAAGTTTGTTGCATACCCAGTGGATAGTACACACCCTGATCGATTACGTTATTTAAGAATAAGACTTTAGCTGGTTCATTAATTAAAGAAAGCAGAGGCAGACCGCCAGTTGCTACTAAACCTTTAATCGCAAGAGTTACCAGATTATTGGCATACTCAATAATTGGACCGATGACAGCGTAAGATACAAGTAACAGGAAAAAGCCAACAATACCGATTGAGAAGTTATTGATCACCATCTCAAAACCAGCCGGGATATAGCGATGTAATAGTTTATCGACTTTCTTGATAATATAACCGCCCAGAGGACCGACAATCATTGCTCCTAAGAACATTGGTATATTTGAACCAATGATGAGTCCCATGGTTCCGATAGTGCCCATGACCGCACCGCGGGTACCTGCGATCATATGCCCGCCAGAGTAAGCCAGTAACAGCGGTAATAAGTTGGTAATGGTTGGGCCGACAAGTTCACCAAAGAACTCATTAGGGATCCAGCCAGTCGGGATAAAGAGGGCTGTTAATAAACCCCAGGCGATGAAAGCACCGATATTGGGTAGCACCATGTTAGTCAAAAAGCCACCAAAAGCCTGAACCTTGGCTCTGACGGTCGGCTTTGTTTGCGTACTCATGTTATTCATAATACCTCCGCATAATTTAGTTAATGAAGCTCATCAACTAAATACAATTAATTAAAAATAGTGAGTATTTGTTCTTTCGTTGTTGCCGTTTTTAATAAGTGTTGTTGTTCTTTATCAGTCAGTGTCTCTGCAAATTCGACCAGCACATCTAAATGCCCGTCATTATCCGCACTGGCTAACACCAACATGACTGAGACTGGCTGCCCGTCAGGAAATATGACCGGATTGTTGAGTTTTAAGAAAGACATAGAAGTCTGAGAGACATTGCCGTTACTCCTTGCATGGGGCAGGGCAATCTCCGGTACTAAAACGAGATAGGAACCATTGGTTTCAATATTTTTGACGATATCATCAACATAGTTTTGTGTAATGTAACCCTGATCAAGTAGTGGCTGAGAGGCGAGTGTGATCGCATCCTGCCAGGCTAATTGCTGGTTTGAAAAATGAATGTTATCTGCCAGTAATTCTGTGAGCATTCATATCTCCCGATTATTGGTTAAATAAAAAGTGCTCAATTCGTGTCAGAAAATGTGTACCCGAATCGTTTTGAATTATGGCGTTAAGTGTTGTGTAGTAATCTGCGATTACTTGTATCAGCGCCTGATCAGTTATCTGGCAATAATGCTTAATAGCAGCCTCAATACCATGTTGTTGGATAAAATCCTGTAAAGTGATGGCTTCCGAATCTTGCTGATCACTAAACAGAAGCGCCATTGCTACTACTTTAGATAGATTATGTGTTGGTAGTTTTCTTGATTGTAATTGCGACAATGGGCCGATAAGACGCTCATTAACACCCAATTTGCGAATGGGGGATTTAGCAACTCTCAGTACACTGTCTTTTATATGAGGATTAGCAAAGCGGCTTAAGGTATCTTCGATATAATCAGCCAGTGTTTGTTCTGCAAATTGATATTCAGCGATTAAGTATCTGGCTGAGTCGGACATCACATTTTTAACAAATTGTCTGAATACCGGAATCGAAAGTACATCTAAAATTGTGGTTTTATTCGCAATAAACCCCAAGTAAGCCAGAGAAGCATGCCCAAGATTAACGATATAAAGCTTCTTCTCAATATAAGGCTGTAGATCATCTACGTAGGTGACACCTTGTATTTTAGGTAAGTTATTTTCTACCATCTCTTTTTGATTAATCACCCATTCCCAGAAAGGCTCAACTGCAGTGATTGTTGTGCCATTATAAGTGGTTGAAATGGCTTGCCGGTCAATGGCTGAATTAACAAAACCAACCTGAGTTAATATCTGCTGCTCTGAAGTTGGTAATTGTTGGGTTATTGCCTGTTTTAGAATATTGGTGGCATTGATCGCATTCTCATTGGCAATGATATTAACAGGTGTTCTATGACGTTTAAATCTCTCTATAAGCCCTTGAATAATAAGAGGTGCTATACGTGGTAAATTATTGACACCAACCGATGTCGTGATTAAGTCAGCCTGACAAATTTGTTCAACAATTTGTGTTTGCTCATGAATACTATCCAGAATCGAAACATTATTGACCTCTACAAAGTAGGGTTTAGTATCTAAAACTTCGATAAGGTATTTGTTTTCTTTTCTGATGGTAGCGATATTGGTTTGATCAACATCGACAAAACAGATATGAAAACCATTATGAGATAACACATTGGCAATAAAGCCTTTACCAATATTACCTGCACCAAAATGAATAACATTCATGGGAGACCTCTTGCTGATGATTAACCAAGTACGTTTGTGATAATTGCATCCAGTGCAGCTTTATTTTCCTGTAAGGTTTTACCTGGAATATAAAGGCTGGTACTACCCAGGACTAAATTATCTGCACCGGCTTTTAGCAGGTCAGGAATTTTTTCCAGTGAAACGCGACCATCGACCTGAATTTGGGTGTTAAGATTCTTGTTAATAATGAGCTGTTTAAGATCTCTCACTTTTTGTGCGGCATAAGAAACTTGTTGTTCATTCTTATCTGTGGCAAATCCCGGATTAATCAGCATTAGCAGAATTTGATCACATTGTGGTAGTACATAATCAAGTACTGACAGAGACGTTGCCGGATTGAGTGCTACGCCCGCTTTGACATTTTTCTTTTTGATTAAATTGATATGGCGATCAATGTGCAGGCTGGTCTCTATATGGAAGCTGATGCTTTGTACACCAATGCTTAACATCTCATTAATAAAATACTCGTTGTTCAAAGACATAATATGCACGTCTAATTCCATATTGGTGAGATCGCGAATTTTTTTAATGGTATCCACACCCAGCGGCATACTCGGACTGAAGGCTCCATCGATCACATCAACATGTAATGTTTTGATTCCAACGTTTTCCAACTCTTGAATACTGGCTTTTAATGCAGAAATATCTGCACACATAATGGATGGAGATAAGGTTATTGCACGACTGTTCATGATTTTTGCCCCTTACTTAAAATTCTTAAATAGCGATTTTGATAAAACCAGATATGCTAATTAAAAATTAAATCGCAACTTATCGCAATATAAATTGTTTATTATTTCGAATTTTGTGATAAGTTTCACAATTCATTTAAAATGGAAATTATGATATTATTGGAGCCATTGTTAATATACATAAGGAAGAACAGAGGTATATTATGGAATCAATTACCGAATATAGACGAAATAAAATAGCCCAACTTATCGCATCAAGAGAAAATATTAAAGTTGGGGAATTGGCAAAAATCTTTCAGGTCTCAACTGAAACCATCAGAAAAGACTTAATCTTTTTAGATAGTAAAGGGATTGTGAAAAAGAGTCATGGTGGTGCCATCATCAATGAAGCGAACTTAAAAAGTTCCGTTGAAAAGCCGTTATCGATAAAAGAACTTGAAAATAAAGAGTATAAAAAGCGTATTGCGATGCACGCTTTGAGTTTAATCCCTCCTAATGCGTCATTCTTTATTGATTCAGGGACAACTAATAACTTTCTGGCAGAGTTGCTTGCTCATGAAAAGGGTATGAATATTTTTACCAACTCTATTCCGGTTGTGAATATGTTGGCTGATAGTGATAACAATATCTATATTCTGGGTGGAAAGCTGAAAGAGCAGAGCCACTGTATTGTAGGTAACTGGACGTTACAACTACTGGAAAACATTCAGCCGGATATTGCGTTTTTGGGATCAGATGCGTTCAAGAATTCCCTTGGGCCTTGTACTGCCTCGTTTGAAGAGTCTGGTATTAAATCGAAGATTGTAGAGAAATCAGAAAAGGTGATCGTCCTTGCTGATAGCAGTAAGTTTAATAATTCTGGTCTGTTCACCTTCTGTGACTGGAGTAAGATTGACTTGCTGATTACGGATAACCGTGTGAGTAAAAAAGATCTTAAACAACTTAATCAGGTTACCACTGTTGTGACAGTTTAAACATGATGGCGTTTTATGAATCGTTTATTTCAGTTATTTGTTAGTACTGTTTGCCTGCTGGTCTTTCCTGTTGCTGCTGAGCAAATAGCTCATTCCTCGCTTTCATTACAAAGTGTGGCTGCGATTGCGGAACAAGCAGAAGTTGCTCATCTGGAGGAAAACCCGGCAGACTATACTCAGATTATCTTTCGTGTTGAATCAGAAGATGAAACACAGTTTAGTAGTGAAATGGTGATTAATCGCATAAAGCAGGAAAATATCTATTTCTTTGTCGGAGAGATGAAATTAAGTATTGATCCCAACCATTCGTATTTAATTAACTCACTCACTGAATCAGAGTTTATTTACTCTTTTACTATTAAAAATGGCGATTTATTGTTACCCGATGGGCTTGATCCGCAAATTGCGGTTATTCATCGGGCACTTTTTGAGCGTTTAAGTGAATCAATTAAAGCTGCAATGCTGGATATGTCTGAAGATACGGACTGGTACGCATGGCAGCCGGTCTATCTGAATATGAGTGTGAATATCTCTGATGTTGTTATTGATGATTTTGATTGCTCAGTTATGACTCTTGAGGAGTCAGGATTTACGCCAGCAACAATTAAACGTTATTTTGAACTGAGTACAGACTATTCTTATGTAGATACTTATCATATCAATGATTTTGATGTCTATGGTTGCTGGGTGATTGGTACTTTACATAATCATGGGCAGGAAATGATGTTCTCGATTGACACTGGCGGAATTGGCTCAATTGGAGGACGCAGGGTTGGTTGTGCTGAACATCGTTGTGACGTATTAAATATCGATTTAGGTACTGATGGAATGTTATCTCAATAAAAAGGCGGATTCTCCGCCTTTTTCGTTACTGTTATTCTTCTCTGTTTTTTATTAATAACAAATATTCATCGATCTCTTCTGCAGAGTGTTCTTTCTCCCGATACTCTGAAGGTGGGCAACCTTTTTGCAATTTAAATGCCCGGTTAAAGGCTTTCATATTGTTGTAACCCACTTCAATCGCAATCTGCGTGATCGGATTATCTGTTGCGATCAAAAGTCCACAGCTATAAGAGATCCGGATTTCCCGCAGGGCGTCAGTAAATGATTCCATTAAATTATATTTGATAATTTTATGCAGATTAGACACACTCATGCCCAGCTGCTGGGCGACCTCTTCTGGCGTAATATCATTCATAAAGTTTTTATGCAGATAATAGAGAATTGGCCAGACCTGATTACTTTGCATTAAGTAACCTGCTTTACCTTCTGACTCTGCCCAGTGTTGTTTGCGGTACTCGTCAGGCGTAATTCCTTTAATATTTTTAAAGGTTCGGTAAAAATTCTGCACAGAATTAAAACCAGTATTTGAGACAATATATTTAATCGTTGGTGCTTTAAGTGCCAGTAAAATACAGGCGTTACGAATACGAATATTAGTGAGTAAAGAGGTAAAATTCTGTCCGGTATAGCCGATCAATTGCTCGTTCAGGCTTCTGGTATTGACTCCAACATCTTTACTAACCTTATCGATAGAAATGTCATCGGCAAAATGCTTATGAATATAACGAATCGACTCAAGTACTGCTTTATTGGTTTTGTTACCTGTGATTTTTTTAGCAGACTTTTTATTAGCATGACGAGTCTGAATCTCAGAAAAGTACATCATAAACTCAAGGAGTTTTAGATATAACTTAGTTTGTTTATTAACACCTTCTGAGGTAAAGACTTTATACATTTGATTGAAAATATTACAGACCTCATCAAATTGTTCATCATTGAGTGTCAGGCAAGGTTGAAAGTTTGGATGTAGTAGCATCTCTTTAGACTTTTCCCAGACGGAGGCAAACTGAAGATAGTCTTCCATTGAAAACTCACAAATAAAGCGAGTAATCTCTTTTTTCATCGGGGTATAAATAGTATGAAAGTGCCAGGGAGCAGTGACGGAGATATGTCCTTTCTTAATGGGATATTGCTGCCCATTAATAATTTCCACACCTTCCCCGTCAAGGATCAGGCTGATTTCAATGAAATCGTGTCGATACAATGGAAAGTTATCAACCATTTTTTCATAATTAATGTAACAGCTGGTACCAAACTCATTAAAGAACTCATCATCTTTATAGTACAAAGGGATTTTTGACATCTTAATGTACCTTATAATAATTATTGTTAATAAAAGTATAGAATATGTCCCATTAAAGTAAATATAAATATGAAAAATATTACCTCGATTGTTAAAAACTAACGATAAAGTAATCATGATAATCACTCAGTTTTATGCGATCTTGTCCAATCTCAGTAAGTCAGCTGTGTTATTGTTACTCTCAATATAAAGACTTGAAAATACCTATAATAAACTTGTTCTATTTTTTACATCGTAAATGATGTCACAAACTCATTGTATTTGTGTGGTGTGATCTGATACCAAAAAGATAAGGCCTCCCCATAGATGTATTTTCCCAAGTTTTAGTGCTTTTTCGTTGCGCAATGATGACAAATTACAGTCACTTGTAACTAGTTATATCAGTCTATAAGACAAATCGGATACTTTTGAATGTAAGGTATCTGCCAATGAAAAGATAGCAAATATACCAGTTTAAAAATTACAAAAATTTTAATTTAAGAGGTAGATTATGCGAAGAACTAAAGACGGTGTTATACAGGCGATCACGTCAGGGATACTGTGGGCATCTTACTCCATCACACTATTTAGTGTACTTAGTCCGTTCAATGGTGATACCGGCACGCTTGATAGCGCTAAAGGGATTATGTTTATTATCCTTTCGGCAATTGGTATTGCCTGGATTGATGCACTGATTACTGGTGTATTTGAAATTGGCTATTGTTATCAACAAGGCAAATTTAAAACATTCTTAAAAGAGCTCAAAAGCCCTTCATTATTTAAAATCATGCCGGCAGCGTTATTTGCTGGTCCTCTTGGTTTAGTACCTTTTGCTATTGCCAGCCGCTATTCTGTGAGTGTGGCGATGTCAATTACTGCGTTTTATCCGGTACTTGGTTCGATTATTGCCTTGTTCTGGTTTAAAGATCGCCTGTCTCCAGTTAAGTTCTTAGGTATCTTATTTGCGGTATCAGGGATTGTGGTTATTTCCGGATTCTCTGGTCTGCATATTATTGGTATTGTGCTGGCGATTGTTGCTTCTGTGGGCTACTCACTGGAACTGGTGTTTGGTTATCGCTTGATGGCAGAAGATGTTGACCCGGTTGTTTCTTTAGCCTTGAAACAAGTATCGGCGATTATAATTTATACCATCATGATGATTATTCTGCTGGTGATTCCAGGTAACTTTGAATTCTTCACAAACCTTGTTTCCATGATCGATTTCAATACTGAGTTTGATTTCACTCATGGCGTGCTAGGTAATACTACATTTATTATTTTAGTGTTCATTCTGGCTTCATTCTTTAATGCTGCTGCTTACGTGTTCTACTTCAGAGGTATGAATAATGCCGGTGTAAGTACTGCAAGTAGTTTAAATATCGCTTACGGAATCTGGACTATTATTATTTTAGCTTTACCTCCGTTCTTTATGACTCCGGCTATTTCAAGTGTGATTGGTGCGGTTTTAACTTTCACCGGCTCGGTTATCGTGATCATCGAATCCAATCGACTTGAGAAGAAATATAAAAGTTAATGAGTTTTATTTAATTTGAATCTATAAATTTTTAATCTATAAATATAGGGGTATTAAAAATGGGAAGACTTACGAATAAAGTAGCAATTATTACCGGTGCAGCACAAGGTATTGGTGAATGTACAGCGCGTATCTTCATTAAAGAAGGGGCAAAAGTTGTTATTGCTGATTTAAATGAAGAAGCTGGCAAGAAAGTAGCAGCAGATTTAGGTGCTAACGCAGCATACTTTAAGTTAGACGTATCTAACTATCAAAACTGGGTTGATTGTGTCGCATTTACTAAAAAAACGTTCGGTAAATTAACCACATTAATCAATAATGCGGGTATTTCTTATCGTAAAGATATCGCAGAAACGACTATTCAGGAATGGGATCGTACTGTTGCGATTAACCAAACTGGTGTGTTTTATGGTATGCAAGTTGCGATCGCTGAAATGCGTACTAATGGTGAAAAATGTTCAATCGCTAACGCATCTTCAATTGAAGGTTTAGTCGCTGAAGCAGCATTCTTCGCTTATTGTGGCGCTAAAGGTGCAGTAACGCTAATGACTAAAGCTGCGGCACTTTACTGTGGTGAACAACGTCTGAAAATTCGTGTGAACTCAGTTCACCCGGGCTATATCATTACGCCAATGGCTTATGATGATGCAAAACAAAATGGCCAAACAATTGATGAATATAATGCTGAATTCATCAAAAAACATCCAATTGGTTATTTAGGTGAGCCGGAAGATATCGCTTATGGTTATGTTTACCTGTCTTCAGATGAAGCAAACTTCATTTCAGGTACTGCATTATCAATCGATGGTGCTTATACAGCACAATAAGAGTTATTTTATAAAATCTATAATTAATGTTTCTTTTTATTTCATCCTTTTGTGCCAGCTTGCTGGCACTTTTTTTGGCTTTCAGAATAAAATAATGTGTAGGTTTAAGAGTATTCAACTAATCTTGTTTTGCTTTCATGGCATGTTCTTTGGCTGTTAAAGAGATCACTTCAATTGTAATCACAGTAACTGGTCTGACATCACTTTCTGATAGGGTAAAAGTCTTATCCGGAACATTCTTACGCATGAGTTGTAGTAAGGTCGAAATCTTCTCTTGCGGATCAGTAATGAGTGTCGCTTGGCCCTGACCGATAATACTGGAATAAGAATAAGAGTACATGCAGGCTTTGTCTGCGGTAATAAGCTGGTGATTGGTATCTACTTCAAATCCAATCGATGGGTTTTGTTGAATCAGGTTGAGCTTTTTGCCTTGATTGGCCCCATGAGCATAGAGTGTAATATGTTGATTTTCATCCTGCTGATACCAGAAATTAACCGGCACAATATAAGGATATTGGCCATCATGCAGCGCTAAACGTAAAACATCAGCCTGATTTAAGATATCAGTAATCTTATTAATGTCTTTAATTTCACGGTCTCGTCTGCGCATAATGATTATCTTTTTAATTCATTTAAATAGTCTTTATTTATACTCCTTTTACAACTGAACCGCAAAACATCTGTTTATTATTTTATTTAACTGAATTTGGGTAAAACAGCTATCCGAATTATCTATTTATGATATGATGTGCCGGCTTTTAACTTTTTGATTTTTCTGAGTAAATTTTTTGTTTTGTTCAATAGATAAAACTATCATTAAAAGTGAAGAAATACATTAAAAGGTTTAATTAATTAGTCTGTTTTATTGTCTGCAGCTCAATCAGATTTTATGTTGGGATTACATTGAATTGCAGATAACTTAGTTAACATATTGATATAACAAGGTTATCTTTATATGCAGAATCAATCATCATCTATTTTCATCAATAGTAAATTCGTTTTTTTTGGTGCTACCTTATGTTGTATTTTGTGGGGCAGTGCTTATCCTGCGATCAAAAACGGGTATGAACTATTTCATATTGCAGCAGATGATATTCCGGGTAAATTAGTTTTTGCTGGTTATCGTTTTCTGTTTGCCGGCCTTTTGCTATTACTCTTTGCTAAAATTGTGAATAAAAGTTCACTGAGCCTGCCACGTAGTATGTATCCACGAGTTGCCTTACTTGGCTTAACACAAACCGCTCTACAATATACTTTCTTTTATCTTGGGCTGGCTTATACAACTGGTACGAAAGGCTCCATTTTAAATGCGACAACGACCTTTTTTAGTGTTTTGCTCGCACACTATTTATATAAAAACGACCGTTTGAGTATGAATAAAACAGTCGGTTGTCTGATCGGTTTCCTTGGTGTGATGATTGTGAATATCGATCCTGCACATTTTGATTTTAGTTTCACCTTAATTGGAGAAGGTTCTGTTATTCTGGCAGCCTTTATCTTATCTGCGGCAGCAATTTATGGTAAAAAGCTCTCTCAGTCTGTTGATTCAGTGGTATTAACTGGTTATCAGCTTGGTTTGGGAGGTTTGATTTTAGGTGTTGTGGGTTACTTATTTGGTGGCACATTAGCTGGCTTAACGATGACCTCTTTCCTGCTGATGGTGTATTTGGTGTTATTGTCTTCCGTCGCTTTTGCACTCTGGACTGTATTATTAAAATATAACCGTGTTAGCGTTATTGCTCCATTTAACTTTTTAGTGCCAATTTCAGGAGTAGTATTATCAGCCATGTTCTTGAACGAAAATATTTTTGCCTGGAAAAACTTAATCGCCTTAGTTTGTGTTTGTGCAGGTATTTGGTTGGCAAATAAGGTGTCTGATAAAGCAACGAAGTAAAGCAAAAAGCGCCATTTTAGCTAAGATTAAGATTTTTGTGCGGATTCTTGTTTATCTGTGGATTGGTCTATGATAAATTGTGCGTCTGTAGAATTTAATGATTTAACATAGAGAGCACAGGAGAATAAAACTCATGTTACAAGAAAAAATGGTTGTTAAAAACAGCACTGGGCTTCATGCTCGTCCGGCAACAATGCTTGCAAAACTAGCTGGCCGTTATGAGTCTGCAATTTCACTTGTTTATAACGAAAAAACAATCAAGCTAAAAAGCATGATGGGTTTACTTGGCGCTGGTATCAAAGGTGGTTCTGAAGTTGAAATCATCTGTGATGGCGCAGACGAAGCTGCAGCAATGGCTGAAATCAGAGAATTATTTGCAACAGGTTTTGGTGAGTAATTAATTCCTATAAATCTTTGCATTTTGAGATAGATAAATAGGTCGAAGTTTTCTTCGGCCTATTTTTTTATTGACCGTAATCAATCCCTTGTGATTTTCTGTAAACATAATATAATCGCGATTGACCCCATTCCCATAAAAATTGATACTTATAAGGGCTATTATGAAACGCTTTGTAACTTATTTCTCTTTCTTTTTTCTCAGTTTGCTCATGGTTGGATGCCAAAATATTACCCAATATGCACTTTCAGAACAGTTGGTAAATCACTATCTGCAAAGCGCGGCCAGTCAAAATGTACAAAAATTTAGTGCTGCTAATATGCTGGATATTGATTTGTCTTTTGATAAATTAAATATCGATATTGGTCGTAACGAAGCTAACGTTGTTGAATTATCTGGTACAGCTAAAACACTAATTACTTCTCTGATTGGTTCACAAAATGCTGATCTTTCTTTAGAACTGAAAGGACTTCCAAACTTTGATCAACAAACCGGTGCGGTTTATTTGAAAAATCTTGAACTGGTAAGTTATAAATTGAATTCAAGTTTAGGGACTATTAATACTTCAACATTTTTACCTTATTTAAATCAGGCGCTGCAACTCTATTTCAATGAGAATCCGGTGTATGTGCTGGATAAGAGCAACCCAATGGAAAGACTAGCTCTGGCGACATCTTCAAAAATGTCAGTTGAGAAAGGGCAGTTTGTTTTCTCCTGGTTATAAATCTTAATTTTCATTAAAAAAGCGTGGCTAATGACCACGCTTTTTTTATTTTCATAAAAATATTAAAAATAAATCTTTATTTATTTCAAATGACTAGATGATTTTTTTAAATTATTTAGTATTTATTTTTCTCTTTAATATTTGCTTAATTATTTTCCTGTTAAATGTAAATCATCAAAGCACAAGAGACTGATATTAAACAGGAGATATAAATTATGAAAAAAATCGTCGCATTAGTAACTGTATTAGCTTTAGTCGGCACCGGAACGGCTTATGCAAGATCGCATAACGGTCCAATGAATCACAATGGTTATAATCAAGGCTACTGCTCAAATAACATGAATCACTCAGGTATGAATCATCGCGGAATGAACCATCAGGGTATGATGAACCAAGGTGGTGGTTTTATGAATCCAAATGGTGGTAGTCCGATGGGTGGTTTTAATGGTCAATCAGCAGCTGTTAAGACAGTTGAAGCAGCCAAACAGCTTAGTGATAATTCCCGAGTGTTATTACGTGGCTATATCACGCAAGCATTAGGTGATGAGATGTACACGTTTAAAGATGACTCAGGCACAATTAGTGTTGAGATCGATAACCGTGTATGGCGTGGACAAAATGTTGCAGCAACAGATTTAATTGAGATCTACGGTAAAGTGGATGTGAACAAATCATCAACTGATATTGAAGTAAAACGTCTGATTAAATTACCACCAGTAGCACAGCCAAAATAAGTTGTATGCTGAAAAGTAATGCAGATTGGTAAGATAAGAAAATAAAAGGGCTCATTTATGAGCCCTTTTAGATTATGTATAAAACTTGTTTTAGTGAGTCTTTTTTCTAAAACGAATAAATTTTAGGTAACTGATTAAAGTTTGGTTGAACCAAATGCACCTTTCCAGTCACTTTCAAATTTTTCAATCGCGGCATTTACTGCCGGATCAGCAATAAATAGTTCTGCTACGTCAACAGGTAGTGTCACTGACTCACAACCAGCAAGTAAGCAGTCAAGTGCCTGACGTGGAGTACGGAAACTTGCAGCGAGCACCATTGAGTCCGGAGCGTGTAGTTCAAGTAGTTGTTGTAATTCACATACCATACCAATACCATCACCACCTTGTGCGTCAACACGGTTCACGTATGGTGCAACATATTTAGCACCAGCTAAAGCTGAAAGTAAGCCTTGCCCTGCACCATAAACAGCAGTACCAAGTGTTGGAATACCGAGTTTAGTTAACTCTTTGATAGCGACTAAGCCTTCTCCAGTTACGGGTACTTTAACAACGATAGTTTTAATATGGTTACGTAGTTTTTGCGCATCTTCGATCATTTGCTCTGCGGTATTTCCCATTGTTTGGGCAAATAGCTGACCTTTGTCACCCAAAATATCCTGTAGTTCAGACAATACATCAAACACCGGACGACGCTCTTTAGCGACAATACTTGGGTTGGTAGTGACTCCTTGAATAGGAAGAATACGGTTTAAACGCTTAACAGCAGCAATATCAGCGGTATCTAAATAGAGTTCCATAACAAGCCTCATGTTTTGATTAAAAATTAAAATTCTTTCGTTCGAAAGTAATTCTATATAAATAAAAAAATAAATAGACAAATTAGATGCAATTCTGTGATCTGTTTCACAAAAAATTTTTATTATTGGGAATAAGGATAATTGAGATATTAAGAATATTTAGTATATATAAAATTTCTTCAAATAAATCAAAGGGTTATAAGATAGTGAATTATTTATAACCCTTTGATTTTATTGTATTATTTCTGTTCTCTGGCAATCGCACGATAACCAATATCATGACGATAGAAGCAATCCTGCCAGTGAATTGATTTTATTTGCTGATAGGCTTTTTGCTGTGCTTCAAGCACTGAGTGGCCCAGCGCAGTGACACACAGTACACGCCCACCGTTGGTACAGACCTTACCATTTTTAAGTACAGTACCAGCCTGAAATACTTTACAGTCAGAGCTTTCCTGAGCATTCAGACCGGTTATCTCATCACCACTGCGATAATCGCCCGGATAACCACCGGCAGCCATAACAACCCCAATCGCAGGGCGTGGATCCCAGATCGATTTTTGAGTATTGAGCTTACCGTCCACGGCGGCCAGACAGAGTTCTACCAGATCAGATTCCAGACGCATCATAATTGGCTGCGTTTCTGGATCACCAAAGCGACAATTAAATTCAATCACTTTTGGGTTACCAGATTCATCGATCATCAGACCAGCATATAAGAAGCCGGTGTAAACGTGACCTTCTGCTGCCATACCATTGACGGTTGGATAGATAACCTGTTGCATCACTTTATCAAATACAGCATCAGTCACCACGGGAGCTGGGGAATAAGCACCCATACCGCCGGTATTTAAACCGGTATCGCCATCACCAACACGTTTATGATCCTGACTGGTTGCCATTGGTTCAACGTTTTTACCGTCAACCATGACAATAAAGCTGGCTTCTTCACCGGTTAAAAACTCTTCAATCACAACGCGGTGACCTGCTTCACCAAAAGCATTGCCTGCCAGCATATCGTGGATAGCGTCTTCTGCTTCTTTGAGTGTCATTGCAACAATGACGCCTTTACCGGCAGCTAAGCCATCAGCTTTAATCACAATTGGTGCACCTTTTTGACGCAGATAAGTCAGCGCAGGTTCAATCTCAGTAAAGTTTTGATATTCAGCCGTTGGAATTTTATGACGGGCTAAAAAGTCTTTAGCAAAGGCTTTAGAGCCTTCAAGCTGCGCTGCTGCCTGAGTCGGTCCAAAGATTTTTAGTCCGGCCTGACGGAATTTATCCACCACGCCAATAACCAGAGGCGCCTCTGGCCCGACAATCGTTAAATCAATTTTTTCTTTTTGCGCAAAACTGAGCAAAGCGTCAATATCAGTGACCTGAATATCAATATTCGTTAAGCCGGGTTCTGTTGCTGTACCTGCATTGCCTGGCGCGACAAACACGTGTGACACACGCGGTGATTGTGCTACTTTCCAGCCCAGCGCGTGCTCACGTCCACCATTACCAATAATTAAGATTTTCATTTAAGACCTCTTTGAGTAATTAGTGACGGAAGTGGCGCATATTAGTGAAAATCATCGCGATGTTATGTTCATCCGCTGCCTGAATCACTTCATCATCACGAATTGAACCGCCCGGCTGAATCACACAAGTAATGCCAACCGCAGCTGCTGCATCAATACCGTCACGGAACGGGAAAAATGCATCAGATGCCATAACCGAGCCGGCCACTTGTAGATTTTCGTCCTGTGCTTTGATACCGGCGATTTTAGCCGAGTAAACGCGGCTCATTTGGCCGGCGCCAATCCCAATTGTCATGTTATTTTTAGCGTAAACAATAGCGTTGGATTTAACAAATTTAGCGACTTTCCAGCAGAACAGGGCATCAGCCAGTTCTTTCTCTGTTGGCTGGCGTTTACTTACAATTTTAAAATCACCCTGAGTGACCATGCCTAAATCACGATCCTGAACAAGCAGTCCACCATTGACGCGTTTAAAATCCAGCCCGGCAACACGCCCGTGCCAGTAGCCACAGGCCAGAACGCGGATATTCTTTTTCGTGGATAGCAGTTCAAGGGCATCTGCGGCAATTTCTGGTGCGATAATCACTTCAACAAACTGACGATCGATAATAGCTTGTGCTGTTTTAACATCCAGCTTGTGATTAAAGGCGATGATGCCACCAAAAGCGGAAGTTGGATCGGTTTGATAAGCTCTCAGGTAAGCATTTAAGATAGAATCACTGGTTGCCACGCCGCATGGATTGGCATGTTTAACAATCACACAAGCTGGTTCTTTGAACTCTTTGACACATTCAAGTGCTGCGTCGGTATCGGCGATATTGTTATAAGACAGTTCTTTACCTTGCAATTGTATTGCTGTTGCTACTGAAGCTTCATTAATGTTCTCTTCCACATAGAAGGCTGCTTGTTGGTGGCTGTTTTCACCGTAGCGCATATCTTGTTTTTTGATAAGTTGCAGATTGAAAGTACGTGGGAAGTGGCCAGAAGGTTTGTCAGTTTCGCCAAAGTAAGGAGGCACTAACTTACCAAAGTAATTGGCAATCATACCATCGTATTGAGCCGTGTGTTCAAAGGCTTTGATTGCCAGATTAAAACGATAATCAAGCGTGAGTGAGCCTTGATTTTGGTCCATCATATCGATGATAAGTGAGTAGTCACTACTGTTTACTACAATCGCCACGTCTTTATGGTTTTTCGCGGCTGAGCGTACCATCGTTGGACCGCCAATATCGATGTTTTCTACCGCATCGGCCAAAGTACAATCAGGTTTAGCTACCGTTGCAGCAAATGGATAGAGATTAACAACCACCATATCGATAGGCTTAATTGTGTGTTGTTCCATAATGGCATCGTCCTGACCGCGACGACCTAAAATTCCACCATGAACTTTTGGATGTAACGTTTTAACACGCCCGTCCATCATTTCAGGAAAACCGGTATAGTCAGATACTTCAGTGACAGGGACATGATTGTCCATAAGTAACTTAGCGGTACCGCCGGTTGAAAGTAACTCAACATTTCTTTGTACAAGTGCTTTGGCAAATTCAAGAATGCCCGTTTTATCCGACACACTGAGTAGTGCACGGCGAATAGGACGATGCTGTGACATGTGGAATATCTCCAAAATAGAGTATAAGAGCAGAGTGGGTTAGGTCACATTATACTTAAACTTCATGGAAATGTTTAGAATTTTATCTAAGGTAAATATTTAACTATATGAATAAAAATGAGAAATTTTAATTTAAAGTAATAATAAAAGTAGGGGTATTACTAAAGATTGAAAAATTTAATAACGATCGTAAGCTGATTAGCTATACCGATCATTATTAAATATCAAATAGTTACTGCTATTAATGTTTCAGTGATATACCGATTTTTATGGTCGCTGCTACATTTCTGGCACATAGACGTAAGTTATCTGCTGCTGTTTTTGGATCAAGGGCTTCTTTTAATGTGGTAATTTTATTTAACACACTATAGACCGCGGTAATACCGTAAGGATACACAATTTCAACTTTATCACCTAAGCTACCGGCAATCGCAATCACTGGTTTTTGGTGACGTTGTGCTAGCTTAGCAACGCCAACCGGTACTTTGCCATTAACACTTTGATTATCAACTCGACCTTCGCCAGTAATCACCAGATCAGCGTTTTTAATTAGCTCTTCAAGCCCCAGCATACCTGTGATGATTTCAATGCCCGGTTTTAAGGTTGCATTTAAAAAAGCCAGTAATGCAATACCCATACCGCCTGCTGCACCAGTGCCCGGAACAGTTGCGACATCAAGACCTAAATCGCGTTTAATAATGTCAGCAAAATGTGACAAGTTTTGATCAAGTTCTTTGATCATGTCAGGCGTTGCCCCTTTTTGTGGACCAAAGATAGCTGAAGCGCCATTTGGGCCAGTAAGAGGATTAGTGACATCACAAGCTGTATCAATCTGGCACTCTTTAACACGTGGATCTAAACCTGAAATATCAATTCTGTCTAAATCTGCCAGTGCTGCGCCACCAAAGCCTATTTGCTTACCTTGCTTGTTGAGTAATTTCACGCCTAATGCTTGCAGCATACCGGCGCCACCGTCGTTAGTTGCACTACCACCGATACCAATAATACAATGCGTAACACCTTTACTCAGTGCATCTTTAATCAGTTCGCCAGTACCATATGAGGTTGTTATTCTGGGATCTCTTTTTTCTACAGGTACACGTTCCAGCCCACTTGCTGCTGCCATTTCAATAATAGCACGGTCTTTATCACCTGAAAGGCCATAAAACGCTTGTCCTTTTTGACCTAGTGGATCAGTAATTTCAATAGTAATTTTAGTGCCTTTAAGGGCATCCACCATTGCATCTACTGTACCTTCACCGCCATCAGCGACAGGGAGCAAAATGTACTCAGCAGAATCAAAAACTTCAGCAAACCCTTTTTTAACTTCCTTAGCTACTTCTAATGCACTCAGGCTTTCTTTAAAAGAGTCTGGAGCGATAACAATTTTCATATCTAACCCGCTAAAATTAAGTTGAGCATAGTGGCGCTATGCCCAACATGTTTTTATTATTTGATTTCAGTTTTAGCTAACTTCTCGTAGTAACAAGCAAGAGCACTGTGGTCTGATGTACCGTGACCATCAGCACGTAATGCCTGCATCATTTCCATAACAGCGGCTGTTAATGGCAGTGATGTACCGATTTCATGAGAGGTATCTAACGCATTTTGTAGATCTTTGATATGTAGATCAATACGGAAACCTGGTTTGAAGTTACGGTTTAAAACCATTGGTGCTTTAGCGTCAAGGACAGTACTTCCTGCCAGACCGCCACGGATTGCTTGATATACAAGCTCAGGGTTTACGCCCGCTTTAGTTGCAAGAATCAATGCTTCTGACATTGCAGCAATGTTTAGAGCAACAATAACCTGGTTAGCAAGTTTAGTTACGTTACCCGCACCGATTTCACCAGTATAAACAACAGAACCTGCCATTGCTTTCATAATGTCATAGTATTTATCAAATACTGCTTTCTTACCACCAACCATGACAGATAATGTACCGTCGATAGCTTTTGGTTCACCACCACTTACCGGAGCATCTAGCATATCTACGCCTTTTTTCTCGACTTCAGCATAGATTTCACGGCTTGCCAGTGGAGCGATTGAGCTCATATCGATAATAACAGTACCTGCTTTAGCACCTTCCATCACACCATCTTTACCAAGTACGGCTTCTTTTACGTTAGGTGAGTTTGGAAGCATAGTGATGATAACATCACACTCTGCCGCTACTGCTTTAGCTGTTGCTGCACTTTTAGCGCCAGCTGCAACAACGTCATCAACAGCTGCTTGATTTCTGTCACAAACAACCAGTGAGTAACCTGCTTTCATCAGGTTTTTACTCATTGGTTTACCCATAATACCCAGACCGATAAATCCGATTTTCATTTACATATTCCTCTTTGTTTATGGTGATAAATAATATATCGCTATATTATTTTAAATATTTATCCGCTAATGCTTGCGTGCCTGAGCGGAAGACACCTAGATCACTACCTACACCAACAAAGGTAGCACCCATTTCTAAATAACGACGCGCATCGGCTTCAACCGGCGCTAAAATACCACACGCTTTACCTTGTTTTTTACATACATCAAATACGTGCTGGATAGCTTTTTGTACTTCAGGATGACCTGGTTGACCAAAATAGCCAAGACCTGCAGATAAGTCACTTGGACCAACAAACAGTAGGTCAACACCATCAACAGCGGCAATTTTTTCCACATTTTCAATCGCTTTTTTGCTTTCGATTTGTACCATTACTGCGATGTTGTCATTAATTTTGCTGAAATAATCGGTAATTGTGCCGTATTGGTTACTACGGTGAGAAACAGATACACCACGAATACCTTGTGGTGGGTAACGTGTTGCGGCAACTGCTTTTTTAGCTTCTTCTTCTGTTTCAACAAACGGAATTAAGAAGTTGTAGAAACCAATATCTAAAAGACGCTTGATCAGGACCGGATCGTTCCAGGCAGGACGAACAACTGGCGCACTTTTGCTATCTTTTAGAGCCATAAGTTGTGGAGCAAATGTTAATACATCATTTGGTGCATGTTCACCATCTAGTAATAACCAGTCAAAGCCTGCACAACCTAGCACCTCAGTTGTGATCGGGCTGCCAAGAGCTGCCCAGCATCCGAATAACGTTTTTCTATTCAGAATGTCCTGACGGAGCTGGTTATGGCATGTTGTTGATTTCATAAGAAGTTACCCTTAAGTGTGAGAGATAAACCCCAAAATGAGGTTTATCGATTTTTCCTAAATTAACGAACTAAACACGGTTTTTTGTTATCAAATGTCCAGTTTGGAATTAGGTATTGCATCGCCATTGCGTCATTACGTGCACCTAGGCCCATATTTTTGTAAAGCTCATTAGCTTTCATTATCTGATCCATATCGATTTCAACACCAAGACCTGGTTTTTTAGGAACCTGCACCATACCTTTAACGATTTGCAGAGGCTCTTTAGTCAGACGTTGATTACCTTCCTGCCAGATCCAGTGAGTATCAATTGCAGTGATGTTACCTGGTGCAGCAGCTGCTACATGAGTAAACATTGCTAAAGAAATATCAAAGTGGTTGTTAGAGTGAGAACCCCATGTTAAGCCCCACTCATGACACATTTGTGCAACACGAACAGAACCGTTCATAGTCCAGAAATGTGGGTCAGCCAGTGGAATATCTACTGATTGTAGAGAGATAGTATGGCCCATTTGACGCCAGTCAGTTGCAATCATGTTAGTTGCAGTTGGAAGACCAGTCGCGCGGCGGAATTCAGCCATGATTTCACGACCAGAATAACCTTGCTCTGCACCACACGGATCTTCTGCATACGCTAATGTGTCTTTTAAGTATTTACCAATACGGATAGCTTCATCAAGCATCCAGCCACCGTTTGGATCCAGTGTTACACGCGCTTTAGGGAACGCTTTTTTGATCGCGATAACTGCTTCAGCTTCGTCTTCAGCGCTTAGTACGCCACCTTTTAATTTAAAGTCATTAAAGCCATATTTTTCATAAGTCACTTCTGCCAGACGAGCAATCGTGGCTGGTGTAAGTGCTTCTTCATGACGCAGACGATACCAATCACATGGATCGTTTGGCTGGCTTTGATATGGAAGATCAGTTTTCTTACGATCCCCTACATAGAATAGGTAGCCTAACATTTCTACTTCGTCACGTTGCTGACCGTCACCAAGTAATGAAGCAACTGTTACGTTTAAGTGTTTACCAAGCAGGTCAAGCATTGCTGCTTCAATACCTGTTACAACGTGAATTGTGGTACGCAGGTCAAATGTTTGTAATCCACGACCACCGGCATCACGATCAGCGAACTGATTACGTACTGCGTTCATGATGTTTTTGTATTCACCGATTTGTTTACCAATAATTAGCGGCTTAGCATCTTCTAATGTCTTAGTGATTTTCTCACCGCCCGGGACTTCACCCACACCAACATTACCAGCATTATCTTTCATGATAACGATGTTACGTGTGAAGTAAGGGGCATGAGCACCACTCAGGTTTAGTAGCATACTATCGTGACCAGCTACAGGAATTACTTGCATCTCTTTAATGATAGGGGTAGTCATATTGTAAATCTCCCAAATTTAACTTTATTTTAATTGTAATATATCGAATAAATAAATCTTAACGAACCATTGCCGGGCGTTTACGATCAAATTTCCAACCTGGTATTAAATATTGCATTGCAACACCGTCATTACGAGCACCGGTCGGTAAGCGTTTATAGAGTTCGTGAGCTTTCTCAACTTGTTGCATGTCCAGCTCAATTCCAAGTCCTGGTTTACCATTTAAGGCAATTTTACCGTTCTTGATTTGTAATGGTTCTTTAGTCAGGCGGTCAGTGCCTTCCTGCCAAATCCAGTGTGTATCAAGTGCGGTTGGATTACCCGGTGCAGAGGCACCAACGTGAGTAAACATTGCTAAGGAAATATCAAAATGGTTGTTAGAGTGACAGCCCCAGGTTAAGCCCCATTCATCACAAAGTTGAGCAACACGGCTGGCACCAGTTAGTGTCCAGAAGTGTGGGTCAGCCAGTGGAATGTCGACAGCTTGTAACATGATAGAGTGACACATCTCTCGCCAGTTTGTAGCAACCATGTTTGTTGCTGTTGGCAGACCTGTAGCACGGCGGAATTCTGCCATAATTTCACGGCCAGAATAACCATTTTCTGCACCACATGGATCTTCTGCGTAAGTGAGTACGTCATGCATGTTCTTACATAGATCAATGGCTTCGTTTAATGACCATGCACCATTTGGATCAAGAGTAATACGTGCATCCGGGAAGCGTTTTTTAAGCTGAGTTACGGTATCAATCTCTGATTCACCTGCCAGTACGCCGCCTTTCATTTTAAAATCTTTAAAGCCATAACGATCTTTGGCGGCTTCTGCTAAACGCACTACAGATTCAGATGTCATTGCTTGTTCACGACGGATGCGATACCAGTCATGTGAACCTGTCATTGGTTGTTGATAACCAAGGTCAGTCTTTTTATCGTCACCGATATAGAATAAGTAACCAAGAACAGTCACTTCATCACGTTGTTTACCTGGTCCAAGTAGTTCTGCTACCGGAACATTTAATAGTTGACCCATTAAATCAAGAAGTGCTGCCTCAAGTGCTGCTACAGCATTAACACGTAGTTCAAAAGTCCATGCGCCACCGCCAAAAGTATCATAGTCGGCATTGATGTAGCCTTGGTGCATGTTATTAACCAAACGGTTAAGAATGGCAACAGGTTGACCAACCACATGTGGAATTGCTTCTTTTAAGGCGTTTTCAATTGTAGTACCACCGGGAGCTTCACCTACACCGGTATGGCCAGCGTTATCTTTTAAAATGACGATGTTACGAGTGAAGTAGGGGCCATGAGCCCCTCCAACGTTCATAAGCATACTGTCAAAACCTGCTACAGGGATAACTTGCATCGATGTAATTACAGGAACTGATTGTGTACTCATTACTTACTCCCCAAATTAACTGAATTAATTCGCTATCGTAAAATCAAATTAGCCTTTAAGTTCCATACGTTTGATAGGTCCAACGATGAATAAGTAGCTAAATGCAGCGATAAATGCGTGAACCGCAACAAATACAAGTGCCCATTCAAAACGGCCAGTCGCTTGTACGATATAACCGATAGCAACAGGAGAAATAATACTTGAAGCATTACCACACATGTTGAACAGACCACCCGCTAAACCACTGATTTGTTTTGGAGCAGTATCAGCCATTACAGCCCAACCAAGTGCACCAACACCTTTACCAAAGAACGCCATACCCATGAAGACGATGATCATAGTAATTGAGTCAACATAGTTACAGAACACCATACTCATCGAGAATAACATACCAAGTACGATTGGCGTTTTACGAGCAATAGATAGTGAGTTTGTTTTTCTCATTAAGAAGTCAGAGAATACACCACCAGTAAGGCCACCTATGAAACCACAAATTGCAGGGATTGCCGCTAAGAAACCAACTGTTTTAATATCAATACCACGTTCTGTTGCTAAGTAGATTGGGAACCAGGTAATGAAGAAGAAGGTTAATACGTTGATACAATATTGACCAAGATATACACCAAGTAACATTCTGTTTGTTAATAATTGACCTAAATAACCAATTTTTGGCCCCTGATTTTTGCCATCAGCTTTCTTCTGATCCATGTCAACTAAGCCACCACCATCAGTGATGTACTGAACTTCTGCTTCGTTAGCAAGAGGGTGATCTTTAGGGTTGTGAAGCATGTATAGCGCAAAGAAGCTGATAATAATACCAATACCACCCATGAAGAAGAACACTGATTGCCAGCCATATTCATGTGTTAACCAGCCCATGATCGGTGCAAAGATTACTGTTGCAAAGTATTGTGCTGAGTTAAAGATGGATACTGCTGTCGCACGTTCTTTAGCCGGGAACCAGGCAGCGGTAATACGGCTGTTACCCGGGAATGAAGGTGCTTCTGCTAGTCCCATTAAGAAACGGAAGGTGAAAAGCATGATAAGTGCCCATGCACCAATGAAGAAATGTACTGTACCTTGTAATAAGGTAAATACTGACCAGAAGAAAATACTTAAGAAGTAAATTTTCTTTGAACCAAAGCGGTCAAGTAACCAACCACCCGGTAACTGACCAATTACGTAAGCGATACCAAATGATGACATTACCCAGCCCATCGCAGCAGCGTCGAAGCCGAGTTCACCACTCATGCTTTTACCAGCGATACCAAGCGTTGCACGGTCCCCGTAGTTGATTGCTGTCACGATAAATAGGAAAACAACCATCATCCAGCGAACATTAGTCCGCTTCTGTTTTTGTATTGTGTTTTGGGTCTCAATACTCATAACTGTGTTACTCCAAGATAAATTTATTAATGTTTAATTTTTTTTATTTCAAATTATATATATTTAGTTTTGTACTTTTGTTCTTCGTTGTAAATTGCTGTAAACCTTAAGCCTGTTAGCTTAGTCAAACAGTTTAGTAAAAACAGATGCACTAACTTGATAAGCTGATTAAGAGTATAAGGGATGGCAAAATAAAACATCATTGTGCATAGTTACAAAAATATCGTAAGAAGATGATTAATTATTTAGGCGATTGTCGATAATGGTGAAACCTGTATCACATTCTGAGTCAATTTTTGAAATTATCGATTTATTAATTTTTGGGGACATGGTTTGATACGTTCAAGAAGTTATATTAGGCACTATTTATAATAATTAAAAATTGTAATTAATCATTGGAGTAAGTGTAGATGACAAAGCAAAACGAAGAAAAGCCTCTGTATATCAAAGTGCATAATTCAGATAATGTCGCCATTGTTGTCAATGAAGGTGGTCTGTCTGCAGGTACGGTATTTTCTGATGGCCTCACTTTAATCGAACATGTACCACAAGGCCATAAAGTGGCTTTAGTGGACATCCCAAATGGCAAAGAATTTGTACGTTATGGTGAAATCGTTGGTTATGCCATTGGTGATGTTAAACAAGGTAGTTGGGTGCATGAGGGCGTAACGAGTATGCCAAAGGCACCAGAACTACATGAGTTGCCTATTGCGACTAAAGTTCCGGCACCATTGCCACCACTTGAAGGCTATACTTTTGAAGGTTATCGTAATGAAGATGGCTCTGTAGGAACACGTAACTTGCTTGGTATCACGATGAGCGTAAACTGTGTTTCTGGTGTGGTTGAATATGTGACTAAAATCATCGAGCGCGATTTACTGCCAAAATATCCAAATGTTGATGGTGTTGTGCCGTTAACTCACTTGTATGGTTGTGGCGTGGCAATTGATGCACCGGCTGCTGTAGTACCAATTCGTTCTATTCATAATCTGGCTAAAAACCCTAACTTTGGTGGAGAAGTGATGGTGGTTGGTTTGGGTTGTGAAAAGTTACAACCAGAACGTTTACTGAAAGGCACACCAGATACGATTCCAATTAAGTTACTTGAAGAAGATGATGTTGTTATTTTGCAGGATGAAAATCATCGTGGCTTTAAGTCAATGGTTGATCATATTTTGCGTGTGGCAGAACGCCATTTAGAGCGTCTGAATAAGAGAAAACGTGAAACTGTACCTGTATCTGAACTTGTGGTTGGTATGCAGTGTGGCGGTAGTGATGCGTTCTCTGGTGTGACGTCTAATCCGTCAGTCGGTTTTGCTTCTGACTTGCTGGTTCGTTGCGGTGCAACGGTGATGTTCTCAGAAGTAACAGAAGTTCGTGATGGTATTCATTTATTGACGCCACGCGCGGCAAATCAAGAAGTTGGACAAGCACTGATTCGCGAAATGAAGTGGTATGACGACTATCTTGGTTCAGGTAAAGTTGACCGCAGCGCCAATACCACGCCGGGTAATAAGAAAGGTGGTTTGAACAATATCGTTGAAAAAGCGATGGGTTCAATTGCTAAGTCAGGTACGAGTGCAATTGTTGAGGTGTTATCACCAGGTCAGCGCCCGACAAAACGTGGTCTAATTTTTGCCGCAACACCGGCGAGTGACTTTGTATGTGGTACACAGCAAGTCGCTTCAGGTATTACTGTTCAGGTATTTACCTCTGGTCGTGGTACACCTTATGGGCTCGCAATGGTTCCGGTGATTAAAATGGCAAGTCGCAATACGATTGCTGATCGCTGGTTTGACCTTATGGATATCAGCGCTGGTGATATCGCACTTGGCAAGAAAACGATCGATGATGTGGGCTGGGAATTATTCCATATGATTCTTGATGTGGCCAGTGGTAAGAAAATTCCATGGTCAGATCATTGGGGTCTGCATAATCCTCTGTCAGTATTCAATCCGGCGCCTATTACCTGATTATTACTTTCTATATGTGAGAAAATAGCCGATGTTGTCGGCTATTTTTTTGTTTGTTGGTATTAGCAGGGTTTTAGGGCGGGGAGCACGCCCCGCTAGCGTGTTTTTTTGGTGTGGCTGCTTATTCTGTGAGACTTGATGGCCTACCGCACCCCATAGGCACCCGCTCGAGGACTCGCTAAGACCTATGAGGTACGCTCTCCATCAAGTCAGTATGCGTTTTATTAATCTAAAGAAAAGACGCGTGCTGTTTCCGTCAACGGTACCTTGATTGATGGAGACCCTATTCCAGAGGTCTTAGCGAGTCCTCGAGCGGGCGCCTCTGGTGTAGGGTAGGCCATCAAACCCACTAAGCCTGCCACCTCACCCAAAAGATCACGTATGCGGGGCGTGCTCCCCGCCCCAACACCATGTTGATAACCTGCCCTCCTTAAAAATAAAACTTCAATCCTCGTCATTTTTAATAAATTCCGTTAACATAGCTGCCAAAATAATAAGTCTGAAAAAATACTGTAACTAATTATGATAGTTTTCTCTTCAATACAGATTCGTCGTGGTGTGAATCTGTTACTCGATAATGCGACAGCAACCATTAATCCCGGTCAAAAAGTTGGACTAGTGGGTAAAAATGGTTGTGGTAAATCGACGCTATTTTCCCTGATTAAAGGTGAACTGACTGCTGATGCGGGTAGCTTTTCTGTTCCGCAAAACTGGCAAATGGCTTGGGTAAATCAGGAAACTCCCGCACTTGATATACCTGCGATTGAATATGTGATCGATGGTGACAGAGAGTACCGTCAGCTGGAAGCCCAGCTTGCAAAAGCCAATGAACAAAATGATGGTAACAAGATTGCTACTGTGCACGCACAGTTTGATACGATTGATGCATGGACTATTCGTTCCCGCGCTGCCACGTTATTGCATGGCTTAGGCTTTTCAAACGAACAGCTGGAACAACCAGTCAAATCATTCTCTGGTGGCTGGCGGATGCGTTTAAATCTGGCACAGGCATTACTTTGTCGTTCAGATTTATTATTACTGGATGAACCAACGAACCACCTTGATTTGGATGCAGTAATCTGGCTGGAAAAGTGGCTAAAAGGTTATACCGGAACGTTGATGCTTATTTCCCATGACAGAGATTTTCTTGATCCATTAGTGAATAAAATTGTTCATATCGAACAACAGACTCTATTTGAATATAGCGGTAACTACAGTTCGTTTGAGCAACAGCGTGTGACTAAACTGGCTCAGCAGCAATCTTTATTTGAACATCAACAACTTAAAGTTGCTCATTTACAAAGTTATATCGATCGCTTCAGAGCAAAAGCGACCAAAGCGAAGCAAGCGCAAAGCCGCATTAAAATGCTTGAACGTATGGAGCTGATTGCACCGGCGCATGTAGATAACCCATTCCACTTTAGCTTCAGAGCACCGGATAGTCTGCCAAGTCCGTTACTGATGATGGAAAAAGTGGTTGCGGGTTATGGTGATAAAATTATTCTGGAACAGATTAAACTGAATTTGGTTCCAGGTTCCCGTATTGGTTTACTGGGTCGTAATGGTGCTGGTAAGTCAACTCTGATTAAACTACTGGCTAGTGAACTTGAGCCCAAAAATGGTGTGATTAATCTGGCTAAAGGGATTAAGCTTGGTTACTTTGCACAGCATCAACTGGAAACTCTCAGAGCTGATGAATCCCCGTTATGGCACTTAGCTAAACTGGCACCGACTAATACTGAACAAGAACTACGTAATTATTTAGGTGGCTTTGATTTCCGTGGTGATAAAGTCACAGAGCCAACTAAAACATTCTCTGGTGGTGAAAAAGCCCGTTTAGTGTTAGCACTGATCGTCTGGCAAAGACCAAATCTCTTGCTGCTGGATGAACCGACCAACCATCTGGATTTAGATATGCGTCAGGCATTAACGGAAGCCTTGATTGATTTTGAAGGGGCTATGGTCGTTGTATCCCATGATCGTCACTTATTGCGCTCCACAACAGATGAGTTTTATTTAGTTCATAATCATCGTGTAGAACAATTTGAAGGTGATTTAGAGGATTACCAGAAGTGGCTGGCTGAGGAGCAAAAAGCGGAGCAGGTATCTGATTCTGATGACTCGACATCACAAGCTGAAACGGTACGTTTTAGTGCTCAGGACAGAAAAGAACAAAAACGTCGTGAGGCTGAACTGAGAACTCAGAGTCAGCCTTTACGTAAAAAGCTGACTCAGTATGAAACACAGATGGCAAAACTTAATCAAACTCTGTCTGATTTTGAAAAAAAACTGGGTGATAGTGAGCTTTATGATGTTTCCAGAAAAGAGGAATTAACGGCGTTATTGCTGCAGCAAAGTCAACTTAAGACCGAACTGGAAGATGTTGAATATGCTTGGTTTGAGGTGCAGCAGCAGTTAGAGGATTTGTTGCAGGAATAAAGAGGGTTTTAGGCGGGGAGCACACCCCGCTGGCGTGTTTTTGGGGTGAGGTGGTAGGTTCTGTGGGTTTGATGGCCTACCATACACCAGAGGCGCCCGCTCGAGGACTCGCTAAGACCTCTGGAATATGGTCTCCATCAAATTCAACAATGGTATTTAAGACCAAACTGTTATTTGTCTTTTAAATTATTTATTCTTTAATTTTTTCTTAAAAGCGCGACTCTGTCGCGCAACTAAAGATATTGTAATGTTAATAACACACTGAGCACTCTAATTCCCCAAGAAAACCATCTACCAACTCACCCCAAACCCAAGCCCATAACTGGTATTACTTGAGTTTCCCTCTTTAGTCCTGTCTTTATCTTTAGTAAATGTTGAATGTAGTGAAAACCAATCTGTCACTTTATACGTTAGCCCCAGCGTGGCACTAAAATCGAGAGAAACCTCATCATTAAATGTTCGACCAATTTCCCCATTGGTGAAGAAACTAATTGATTTGCCATCTAAGAAGCGTTGATAGTTCCAGCGAACAGAACCCAGTGGGTGGGTTGAACTCTCGTCATTGCGGTAAGTCATTTCCTGATAATTAATAAGCAGCGCCAGTGAGAACGCACCTAACTCATCATCCCAAAGCTGATAACCCGGACCTGTACCGATGCTTCTTTTAGCAGCGATGTCTTCAATCCAGTCATGCTTATATTGAGCCGTTGCCTGCCAGAAGAAGTAAGGATTGATAAATTTATCCAGACTGTAATTAACTGAATAATAGTGCGTACTAACGTTATCATCTTTAATACTTTGCCGGTAATTACCTAAAAAGTTATGACGCCAGCGCTCATATTTACCGGTTAGGCCCACATCAAGCACATATTGTTCCGTAGTCTTGGTACCTTTGTCGTAAAAGAATCCACCTTTGATATAACCATCAAATTCAACTTCTTTGAGGATTGGTAGCTCTTTTTCTCTAAACAAAATCAGGTCATCATTAATCTGTAGCGGGGTATTTTCAATACCGTTTGATGTGATCACCATTCCCTCATTTTCAGACGGAAGGATTTTCTCTGCCGGGCGCTTATCAGCAAAAAAATCCAGTTTAACAAAGCTGGGAGCATCAATAGAAAAGGTTTTAATATGTTTAATATCCAGCGTAATTTCACCAGCATATTTAGTATCGATGACCAGTTTACTGTTATCGACTATCTGGATTTTACCTGAAAGAATATCGCCATTTTTTACCCATACGGTATCCGCAGCAGCATAACCAGCAGCTAAAAGAAGCAGGTAAACAATTTTATTTAGTTTCATTTAAGCGCAATTTTAGATTTTAATTTCGGTATCATTTTGAATGTTGTACGGACACAATTTTCGCAGAATATTTAAAAAAGATAGTAGCGCAAGCGAGTGAGATCAAGGCTATTTACAGAAATGTCATGCTCCTGTTAGCTTTTTATCATTTGCTCAATAAAATGACTGACTATATAGAAGAGATAAAATTAAAGGGCTTGACGCCCCTTAATACTAATTTGTTTTGAATAAACGCTCAATATCGCTGACATATTTACGATCAGCCAGAAAGATAATCAGATGGTCATTGTCTTCCACCACAATGTCTTTATTGGCAATCAATACGTCATCATCACGTACAACGGCACCAATAGTTCCACCAGGAGGTAAACGAATTTCAGAGATTGGACGACCGACAACACGTGATGTATCTTTATCACCATGCGCGATAATTTCAATAGTTTCGGCAATACCCTGACGCAGAGAAACTACATTCACAATATCTGACTGGCGAACGTGGCTGAGAAGAGCCGAGATCGTGGCATGTTGAGGCGAAATAGTAATATCGATCATACTTTCCCGGATCAGCTGTAAATAGGCATTACGCTGAATCAATACAATCACTTTTTTGGCACCCATTTGTTTGGCAAGCATGGATGACATGATATTACTTTCGTCATCGCTAGTGACAGCAATAAACAGGTCAGTCTGCTCAACCTGTTCTTGTGACAACAGTTCCTGATCGGAAGCCTCGCCGTGCAGAACAATAGTATTGGTGAGCTGGTCAGCGATAAATTCGGCTTTTTGAGAATTACGCTCGATCAGCTTAACCTGATAATCATTTTCAAGGCGTTTAGCCAGTGACACTGCGATACTACCACCGCCAATGATCATGACTCGTTTATAGGGTTTTTCCAGACGTTGTAATTCGTTTGTAACTGCTTTGATGTTGTCAGGTACTGTAACAAAATAGATTTCATCACCGGCTTCAACAACTGTTGAGCTGATCGGTCTGATAAATTTACCCTGACGATAGATACCAACAATTTTAGCATCTGCATGTGGTAGATGTTCTTTTAAAGCTGAGAGTTCATCACCAACCAGAGCACCGCCATAGTAAGCAGTCACAACCACTAACGCTACTTTGTTGTCACTAAACATAGCGACTTGCAAAGCTCCTGGATATTGGATTAAACGACAGATCTGATTAGTAATGAGTTTTTCCGGAGAAATAATATGATCAATGGGAATAATGTCTGGTGAAAATAGCGGATAATCATCATCATTATATTCTGCAGAACGAATACGGGCGACACGCTTGGGAATATTGAATAATGAGTGTGCTAGTTGGCAAGCGAGCATATTGGTCTCATCAGAGTTGGTCACTGCCACCAACATGTCAGCATCTTTAGCGCCAGCATTGTTGAGAATATTAGGGTAGGAGCCCTTACCGTAAATCGTTTGTAAGTCAAAACGATCTTGTAGAGCTTGAAGGGCTTCTTGCTCCTCATCAACAATCGTAATCGCGTTTTCACTATCTGTTACCAGATATTCAGCTAAAGTACTGCCAGTTTGTCCTGCGCCCAGAATAATAATCTTCATGGTTATGCTACTTTTCCAATTGATTCACAAGATACTTGGTTAGGGTTGTACGAAACCAATCGCATAATAGACTTTATTTAGTGTTGCTTGTGCCCGGTTACGTGCTTTTTCTGCACCTTCACGCATCACTTGTTGTAGGTATTTTTCATCACTACGGAACTGATGATAACGCGCTTGTAACTCAGTTAGCATACCTGCAACTTGTGAAGCCACTTCCGTTTTTAAGTGACCGTACATTTTGCCTTCAAACTCTTGTTCTAACTGAGCAATTGTTTTACCAGTTACACCAGAAAGAATATCCAGTAAGTTAGACACACCGGCTTTGTTTTCTAAATCATAACGCACCATTGGTGGTTCATCAGAGTCAGTCACTGCGCGTTTAAGCTTCTTCTCTACTGACTTAGGATCTTCCAATAAACCGATGACGTTGTTGCGGTTATCATCAGATTTTGACATTTTCTTAGTTGGATCCTGCAGAGCCATCACGCGTGCGCCTGATTTTGGAATAAATGGTTCAGGGACGGTAAAAATATTGCCATACAGTGCATTAAAGCGTGCAGCAACATCACGGGATAATTCAAGATGTTGTTTTTGGTCTTCCCCAACCGGAACCTGATTGGCCTGATAAAGTAAAATATCTGCCGCCATCAGAACCGGGTAGCTAAATAAACCGGCATTGATGTTTTCTGAGTGACGAGCTGATTTATCTTTAAATTGTGTCATACGGCTCAGTTCACCAAAATAGGTGTAGCAGTTGAGTACCCAGCTAAGCTGAGTATGCTCAGGCACATGTGACTGAACAAAAATAGTGCTTTTCTTCGGGTCGATACCGCAGGCTAAATACAGCGCTAAAGTGTCTAGCGTGGCTTTGTGTAGTGCAACAGGATCTTGTCTTACAGTAATGGCGTGTTGGTTAACAATACAGTAAATGCAATCATACTCATCCTGCATTTTTACCCATTGACGTAAAGCACCCATATAGTTACCAATCGTCAATTCACCTGAAGGTTGTGCACCACTAAATACAATAGGTTTACTCATAAAACGTGCCTTTTAAAATTAATTAGGTTATTCGTTGCGTTATTTTGTTGGTTCTGCTCTTGGCAACGGTAAAATAGATAAAATTTCATCAAAACGGTCAAATAGAAAATCAGGTTCACTACTGGCTATCGATTCGCCATAGTTATAGCCATATGATAGCCCAACTGTCGGGCAATGTGCATTTTTAGCAGCTGAAATATCATTACGGGAATCGCCCACAAATAGCAATTGGTCATGATAGAGACCAAATGTTGCCATGACCTGATAAAGTGGTGCCGGGTGTGGTTTTAATTTAATGACGTCACCACCGCCAAGGCAAAGCGAAAAGTAAGATTTAATTCCTAAAGATTCCAGTAAAGAGGGCAAAAACTGTGCCGGCTTATTGGTCACTAACGCTAATGGGTAGCCATTTTCTTGCAGAGTACGTAATGTCTCTGTGACATGCGGGAAGAGCTTGGTACCTTCATCAATCGTTTGGTCATAGTATTTATCAAACAGAGCCCGAGCTTTAGTAAATAACTCGTCAGGCGCATTAACTTGTTTGAATACTCTTTGCACCAGAACATCGACACCATTACCGACCCAGTTTTTAACTTGTTCATCAGTCACGGTCGGAAGATTAAGTTCTTTTAGCATTAACTGAACAGCAAGCGCAAGTCCGGGGGCACTATCAACCAGCGTACCGTCTAAATCAAATGCGATTGCCTGAATCTGATTAAGTGAATGAGATTTTTGCATCGTTTTGCGCCTGTTTTTTGACTACTTCTGATCGACTGAACGTAGTTCAGCGCGCATTTTATCAATGACTTGTTTGTAGTCATGACCAAAAATAGCTGAACCGGCTACAAACATATCAGCCCCTGCGGCGGCAATTTCTGCAATGTTCTCAGCTTTAACGCCACCGTCTACTTCTAAACGAATATCACGGCCACTCTGGTCGATTAACTTTCTGACTTGCTTTAGTTTATCAAGCGTTGATCGAATAAACGATTGACCGCCAAAGCCCGGATTAACACTCATAAGTAGAATTAAGTCTACTTTATCCATGACGTAATCAAGGTAGCTGAGCGGTGTCGCGGGATTAAAGACAATGCCCGCAGTACAACCGTTATCTCTGATTAGCTGTAATGAGCGATCTAAATGAATGGTGGACTCCGGATGAATAGAAATATTATTTGCTCCGGCTTTGGCAAAGGCTGGAATCAGCTCATCAACTGGTGTGACCATTAAATGCACATCAATTGGTGCTGTAATACCATAATCACGTAGCGCTTTACAAAACATTGGGCCCATGGTCAGATTTGGGACATAGTGATTATCCATCACATCAAAATGAACCACATCAGCGCCAGCTGCGAGTACTTTTGCTGTATCTTCGCCTAAACGGGCAAAATCAGCAGAGAGAATTGATGGAGCAATTAAATAGTTTTTCATCAGTGACCTCTATCTAAGGTGACGATATATCACTTAGCGATATAGCGCCAAAAGTTCATCTATTTTATTTCTTCCGTCTCCGTTACGACTGATTGAACGTCTTGTCTCTACGCTAAAAATAGTCGCATTTTTATACCAGACGCGGGTATTTTCAGTATCGTTATTGGAAATTAAAACAGGTACTTGATATTTTGCGGCAATTTTTTCAGCTAATAAAGCTAAATTTTTCTGCTGCACATTACTAAATCCATTGGCGTAATAAGCGGTAAAATTAGCACTATCAGAAAGTGGTTCGTAAGGAGGGTCGCAGTAAACGACAGATCCTGTACGCGCTTTTTTCATCGCCTTTTCATAAGATGTACAAATAAACTGAGCGTTCTTGGCTTTTTCAGCAAAATAGTGAATTTCACTTTCCGGAAAATAGATCTTTTTGTACTGGCCAAAAGGAACGTTAAATTCCCCGCTGCTGTTATAACGACAAAGTCCATTGTAACAATGACGATTCAGATAGAGAAATAGCAGAGAACGCTGATATTCACTGTCACTTTGATTAAATAAATCACGTAGTTCATAAAAAGCCGGAGCGGTATTATTCTGTTCTGTAAACAGGAGCTTTGCATCCTGAATAAATTTTTGCGGTGAACGCTTAATAATCTTAAACAGAGAAATTAAGTCCTGATTAATATCAGAAAGAATGTAGCTCTCATAATTGGTATTGAGGAATACAGAACCGGCACCAACAAAAGGCTCAATGAGTTGCTCGCCTTCCGGTAGACATTTAGTAATTTTTTCAACTAATGTGTATTTCCCACCGGCCCATTTTAGAAAAGCGCGATGTTTTTTCAAATTTTGCTCCTAAAGCGAAGCACTACGGTGCAGAAATGCAGAGTATTAATCATCATTTGGCCTGTTTATCCTTTTGTACCGCCAGGCCAGATTTAATCCATGGAGAGTTCGCTTTTAATGCATCTGGCAACGCTTGTATCGCTGCTTTAGCATCATTTTGATTAGCAAAATCACCCTTGATTAAGACAAACCAAGGGTCTTGCCCTTTACGGGTTTCATAAACTTGATAGTTAGAAATCTGATATTTCTTAGCAAAGTCGAGTAGGTTTTGCAAAGAAGATGAAGCACTCAACTGAATAGTGTAGTGAGTGGTTGATAAATTGGTCGTTAATGGTTTTTCGTTATGCTCATAATTAATGTCAGTTGGTTTACTGCCTAACTGAATACGAGCAGGTGTATCAGACGTCCCGGTCTTATTGAGCTCTAATATTTTTTGTTCTATTTGGTCAGTAATCTCACCCGGAATTTCTAAACGTTCCTGATGATTACTGCTCTCTTGTGGTTTACTCTGGGTTGGATCACGAGAGATTGGTGCAGGCTCAATGGCTGTATAATTGCCATTTGAGTTGGTAGCGGTATTTGTTTCACCTGATTCAGTTGTGCCGTCTGTTACCTGTTCTGTATTTTCACCGGTGAGTAGATTATCTGATGGTGATGTATTTTCTGGTGCCGGAGAGCGGAAAACAAAATAACTTGCCAGTAATAGTAAGATAAAGGCAATCAGAATAATAATGATGATGCGCTTACTGAAATGGATGGAAGAGAGCCGTTCAGCCATAGGATTGTGTGATTTTGATTCAGTAACGGTGTAGCGGTCTTCTTTCTCCGCCCGCATAGAATCTGTATCGTGCTCACTCATCATGCTCTCCTACATATAAAAAGCCCAAAAAATTCAGTAATATCAGAACTGTAAATAGAATTATATCTGTTCTATTTGTTCGATGATATAGCTAGCAACACCTTTTGCGCTTTGTTCGTCCGTTTTAATTGTGATATCAGCGATCTCATCATACAAGGGATTACGTTCCTTGGCGAGTTCTTCATAACGAGAACGAGGTGTATTCGCACCTTGTAACAGCGGGCGACGTTTATCTTTTTGCGTTCTGGACATCTGCTTTTCAATGGTCGTTTCAAGATAAACCACGATGCCACGTGCAGACAGACGGTTACGCGTCTCTTTAGACAGAATAGAACCACCACCTGTAGCAAGAACCACGCCTTGTTTTTCGGTCAGTTCGTTGATGACTTTTTCTTCCCGAACTCTAAAGCCTTCTTCACCTTCCAGATCAAAAATCCACGCAATATCTGCACCGGTGCGTTTTTCAATTTCCTGATCTGAATCGAAAAATTCCATGCCCAATTGTTGTGCTATTTGTCGACCAATAGTGCTTTTACCTGCCCCCATTGGGCCAATAAGAAAGATGTTTCGCTTCTCTGCCATTGTAATATCGTCAATATGTTGGTTAATTAATGCTTATAAAACAATACTATAAGCTTCTTTTTCTGATCCTCGTCAAAAGAACAAAAATTTAAGAGAGCAATTATCGCAAGACTTCAAGCCTTTTGTAAAGCCCTTTGGTTGTAAATCAACTAATACCTGCCTGATGCAAATCATGTATATTTAGTGCCCCAACCAGTTCACCATGAGCATTTACTACCGGTGCAGCACTAATATTGTGATCATGTAGTGATTTAATTGCTTCAGCTGCTTTCCAGTCTGCCGGTAATCGATAACCTGGTGAGGTCATCACTTGTTTAATTGGATCCTGCAATGTGCCATTTTTGAGTAATAAACGACGCAGGTCACCATCAGTGAAAACACCAATAATCTTATGTGCACTATCACAAACTGCTACCAGGCCAAGACCCGTTCTGCTCAGTTCCAGCATCGCTTCAAATACGGTAGCTGTTTCGGGTATGTAAGGCACTCGATCGCCAGTACGCATGATATCTCTGACGTGGTTAAGCAGTCTTGCCCCAAGGCTCCCAGCTGGGTGAGAGCGAGCAAAATCCTCTTCGCTAAACTCACGAGCACGCATTAAAGTGATTGCTAAGGCATCACCCATTAGCAAGGTATTCGTTGAACTCGACGTTGGTGCCAGGCCCATTGGACAGGCTTCTTTTTCAATATTAATATCCAGTACGCTGTAAGCAGCTTCAGCAAGTGGTGAATCTTTACCGCCGGTAATGGCAATAACGGGTACATTCATCGATTTTAAGGTTGGCAGAATCATATTAAATTCTTTAGCCCGACCAGAGTAAGAGATTAGCAGTGCAATATCATTAGGTTCGATCATCCCCAGATCACCGTGTAGCGCTTCAGATGGATGCATAAAGAAAGACGGTGTTCCTGTACTGGCAAGTGATGCAGCAATTTTTTTACCGATATGACCTGATTTACCAATTCCTGAAACCACTACTTTACCTTTGGTAGACAGGATTAATTCACAGGCTCGAACAAAGTCATCACCTAAACGGCCCGGCAGCTTTTGTGCTTCATAGAGTTCAAGTGCTAATACTTCACGACCATACTGCAATAACTTTTCTTTATTCGTTGGGTTCATTTCTTTATGCCTTTATCGATGAGAATTAACTGAAGATGTAAACGCCTGATAGTGTACCAAAAAGTGTAATAAAATCAAACCGTTATAATATATTTAACCCTTTGATTTTATTGAAGAAATTATTTGAGGCGTAAATGAAACTGCACGAAAAATGCATAGTTGTTGATAAATGAGTAAATCCTGTTCATAATGTTTACGACCTTGACTCGGGGTGCTGCTTGCCAGCTGAGAAATACCCGTTGAACCTGATCTGGATGATACCAGCGTAGGGAAGTCTCCTGTTTATGACAGTTCTTCCCCGGTAATTTTATTAAGGAGAGAATATGTCAGCCATTATTCCTTTCGCCGAACCATTTACATCGCAGCAAGCTGTGATTTATCAACAACAATTACGTGAGAGAAGACCTCTGGTACATTGTCTGACTAATGATGTGGTACAAAATTTTACTGCAAATGTGTTACTTGCTATTGGTGCATCGCCTGCCATGGTGATCGCACGGGAAGAAGTACGAGACTTTGTTGTTGTAGCCGATAGTTTGCTTATCAATATCGGGACTGTGAATCATTCGATTATCGATAGTATGCTGCTGGCTGCTGAATCTGCTTATCAGACTAAAACGCCCTGGGTGCTAGATCCTGTGGCGGTTAGTCCTATTCTTACTTATCGTACTGAACTGGCCAAACAGCTGTTATCGTTTAATCCAACAGTTATTCGTGGTAATGCCTCAGAAATTTTGGTTCTGGCGGGTGAGAAGTCATCCGGTAAAGGGACAGATAGTTTAGATAGTACAGATTCAGCTTTACAGGCCGCTCAGGAACTGGCGATAAAATATCAAACGATTGTCGCGGTAACGGGTGCGATTGATTACGTGACAGACGGGAAAACGACTTACGCCATTCACGCTGGTGATGAGATGTTAACACGAGTAACAGGTACTGGCTGTGCGTTGTCAGCTATGGTGGCTGCTTTTATTGGCAGTAATGAAGATTCTTTATCAGCAGCGGCAGCAGCCTGTTTATCAATGTCACTGGCTGGTGAGCGGGCAAATAAAACACAAGGACTTGGCACATTTATCTTTAGTGTGCTGGATCATCTTTCTTTAGATTCTTAGGTGAAAATGATGAAAAAACAATTGGATTTATCACTTTATTTAGTCCTTGATCCTGTTTTATGTGGCGGTATTGAGGGGATGGTTCGTACTACGGATCTTGCTGTCAAAAACGGCGTGACGGCGGTCCAGCTCCGATCTGAGCATTCGTTAAATCGCAAGCAGTGGTATGAAGCCGGTCTGGCTTTAAAGCAGTTGCTGAGTTCAACGTCGGTCCCATTATTTATTAATGATCAGGTTGATGTTGCTTTAGCGGTTGATGCTGATGGTGTGCATGTCGGACAGAGTGATTTACCTGTGGATGTGGTTCGTCGTCTGATTGGCGCTGACAAATTTTTGGGACTATCAGTGTCTAATTTAGCAGAGCTTAATAATGTGCCGTGGAATCTGGTTGATTATTTAGGCATTGGTCCGGTCTTTCCAACCACTTCAAAAACTAATGCAGCACCAGCGCTTGGGGTTGCAGGTTTACAAACTCTTGTTGCACAAAAATGTTGTCCGGCTGTTGCAATTGGTGGAATCAACTCATCTAATTTGGCCCCAGTGGTTCAAACGGGTGTTGAGGGTGTGGCTGTCGTATCAGCAATTTGTGGGCAGGTAGATATTGCACAGGTAACTAAACAGCTGATGACTCAAATAAGTGGAGCAAAATAATGACAACTCTTGCATTAACAATAGCGGGTTCTGATCCTAGTGGTGGGGCAGGAATTCAGGCAGATCTAAAAACGTTTTCTGCTTTAGGTGCATATGGTATGTCAGTGATTACGGCGTTGACAGCACAAAGCACACAGGGTGTTGACGATGTGTTTGCGGTACCCCCTGAATTTGTTAAAGCCCAGTTTGCTTCTATTATTAAAGATATTCAGATCGACAGTCTGAAAATTGGCATGCTGATGAATAAAGAGATCGTGCTGGCTGTGAGTGAACTATTAAAAGCCAGTTCTGTCCCCATTATTGTGCTGGATACGGTGATGGTGGCTAAAGGTGGTCATCCGTTACTCAAAACAGATGCGGTGGACGCTATTCGTCAGCGTCTTTTACCTCTGGCAACAGTGATTACTCCAAATCTGCCTGAAGCCGCTGCACTACTTCAGTGTGATGAAGCGATAAGTGAAGAACAGATGCAGGAGCAAGGCAAAGCATTATTGCAATTAGGTTGTAAAGCTGTCCTGATGAAAGGTGGTCATTTATCTGGAGCAGAGAGCCCGGATTATTTGATCACTCCGGAGCAAATTTTACGTTTAACCGCGCCGCGTATTCAGACTACAAATACTCACGGAACAGGTTGTACCTTATCTGCGGCTATTGCTGCCTTGTTACCACAAATGCCGTTGATCGAGGCAATCAAAGAGGCTAAAAACTATTTAAGTGGTGCGATCGCTCATGCTGATGATCTACAAATTGGACAAGGGATTGGACCTACACATCATTTTTATCAGTGGTGGTAATAAGAAATACTGGAAGCAACAAGAGAAGTTATTCACGCTAATTAGTTAATAGGGTATACTTTTTGGCAATTGACCCTGATGGATAAGTGGAATGAAATATACTGATTTTAGAGATTTTCTTGAGCAGCTGGAAGAGTTAGGTGAGTTAAAGCGTATTACCTATCCGGTTGATCCCCATTTAGAGATGACAGAAATTGCTGATCGCGTACTGCGTAGTGAAGGTCCGGCGCTCTTATTTGAAAATCCGGTGGGCTACTCCATGCCAGTCTTGTGTAATCTGTTTGGCACGACTAGACGCGTGGCACTGGCGATGGGGCAGGAGGATATTTCTGCACTGCGTGATGTGGGGCATTTACTGGCTTTTTTACGTGAGCCTGAGCCACCAAAAGGGATTAAACAATTTTTTGAAGTTCTGCCAAAATATAAGCAAGTGCTGAATATGCCGGTTAAACGTCGCTCGTCTGCGCCTTGTCAGGATGTCGTTTTGACCGGTGATGACGTTGATTTAATGCAGGTTCCGGTTATGCACTGCTGGCCTGATGATGTTGCTCCGCTGGTCACCTGGGGACTGATTATCACCAAAGGCCCTTATAAAGAGCGTCAAAATTTAGGTGTGTATCGTTTGCAGCGCTTAGCTAAAAATAAGCTCATTATGCGCTGGTTATCTCACCGTGGCGGGGCTCTGGATTTTCAGGACTGGTGTAAAGAACATCCGGGAGAGAAATTCCCAGTAACAGTGGCACTGGGCGCTGATCCGGCCACTATTTTAGGTGCTGTGACACCTGTTCCGGATACGTTATCTGAATATTCATTTGCCGGTTTACTCCGTGGCCATCGTACCGAAGTGGTTAAATGTCTGTCTAACGATCTTGAAGCACCC
This sequence comes from Zophobihabitans entericus, assembly GCF_011745665.1. Taxonomy (GTDB): domain Bacteria; phylum Pseudomonadota; class Gammaproteobacteria; order Enterobacterales; family Orbaceae; genus Zophobihabitans; species Zophobihabitans entericus. The sequence goes on from NZ_CP050253.1 coordinate 498,789, forward strand.
GCTAGTGCAGAGATTATTCTAGAGGGGTATATCGATCCTGAAGAAACGGCACTGGAAGGTCCTTATGGTGATCATACCGGCTATTATAATGAAGTGGATCGTTTTCCGGTTTTCACCATTACTCATATGACACGTCGTAAAGATGCCATTTACCATTCAACTTATACTGGTCGTCCGCCAGATGAGCCGGCGGTGATGGGGCTGGCACTGAATGAAGTGTTTATTCCAATTCTGCAAAAGCAATTCCCTGAGATTGTGGATTTCTATCTGCCGCCGGAAGGGTGCTCTTATCGTATTGCGATCGTGACGATTAAAAAGCAATATGCAGGTCACGCTAAGCGTGTGATGATGGGTGTCTGGTCTTATCTGCGTCAGTTTATGTATACCAAATTCGTCATCGTCTGTGATGATGATATTAATGCTCGCGACTGGAAAGACGTCATGTGGGCCATCTCAACCCGTATGGATCCAAAGCGTGATACAACGTTTGTAGAACATACTCCCATTGATTATTTAGATTTTGCCTCACCGGTATCAGGTCTTGGTTCTAAGATGGGGCTCGATGCAACATCGAAATGGCCGGGTGAGACAACCCGTGAGTGGGGACGTATCATCAAGAAAGATCCTAAAGTGGTTGAAAGGATTGATGAGATTTGGAGTGAGTTGGGGTTAGATTAAATCTCCATTAGTTATGTGCGTTGTATTGGCATGGGTTTACGGCGGGGAGCTCGCCCCGTCTTACGTGTGTCTTTTGGTGTTGTTGCCTATTCCGTGGGACTTGATGGCCTACCGCACCCCATAGGCACCCGCTCGAGGACTCGCTAAGACCTATGAGGTACGCTCTCCATCAATCATAGCTTCATCGTTCTCACCAAAGAACACGAACAGCGGGGCGTGCTCCCCCGCTAAAACACCCTGCTAATGAATACACAGAAACAAAAAATATTAACTCAAATACGGATGCTGACTCACCAGCTCTTCACGTTTCTCCTGTAACTCCTCGATCTTCTCTTCTATCGCTCCAACACGCTGTTCAATATATTCGTAGTGCTCTTCAAGCAGTTCCTGTGCTTCTTCCTCGTTTGAAGCGGCTGGTAGTGACCCTTTTAACGGACGGTTGGCGCTTTCACGTGTGGTCAGAATCGCCACCATACCAATAATTGCAGCGATCATTAAATAGAATCCCGGCATCAGTAAGTTATGGCTTGCCTCCGTTAACCAGGCCAAAATCAACGGCGTAGTACCACAAAAGAATGACACTGCAATATTAAATGAAACAGCCAGCGCGCTATAGCGCACGTTTGTTGGGAACAGGGCGGGTAAAGTTGAGCCCATACTGCCGGTAAAGAGATTAAGGAAAATCGCTAAAATAAATAAACCGATAAAGATATTCACTACCGAACCAGTGGTAATTAAATAAAAACACGGTACAGCCAGTAAAAATAATCCAATACAGCCAGTAATAATAATGGGACGTCGACCAAATTTATCACTCAAAATACCAATAATAGGTTGCATAAACAGCATACTGATCATAATTACGATAATCAGAAGTACACCATGATCCTGAGAGTAATTTAAATTATATGAAAGATAGTTAGGCATATATGTCAGTAAGGTGTAATAAGTCACGTTCATGACAATCACGAGACCAAGACATTTCAAAATCGAGCGCCAGTAAGTGGTAAATAGCTCTTTGAGTGGCACTTTAGCAGGCTCAAAATCATCAGAATTATCTTCATTATTTGATTGATTATCCAGATGTTGCTGAAATGTTGGTGTTTCATCTAACTGATGACGAAGGTAAAAACCTAGCAGACCGAGTGGCCCGGCAAACAGAAATGGAATACGCCAGCCCCAGTCAACCATCTGTTCAGACGTTAACATGACAGAAAGTAAAGAGACAAAACCAGCACCACACAAGAATCCGGCAATAGAACCAAAATCTAACCAGCTGCCCATAAAACCACGTTTCCTGTCCGGAGAATATTCAGCTACAAAGATTAATGCTCCGCAGTATTCACCACCGGTTGAAAAGCCTTGTGCGATACGAGCAATAATAAGTAACAGTGGAGCCAGAAAACCAATCGACTGATAACTGGGAATTAAACCAATACAAAATGTACTGACTGCCATAATAATGATGGTGACCGATAAGACTTTATGACGTCCATATTTATCACCTAAGCGCCCAAAGAAGAGCCCGCCTAAAGGTCTGGCTAAAAAGGCGACGGCAAAAGTTGCCAGTGTAGCAATAACCTGTAATCCACCAGATGCACCAGGAAAGAAAACATGGCCGAGCGTAATAGCGACAAAGCCATATATACCGAAATCAAACCATTCCATAGCATTACCAAGCGAAGCCGCGACAACGGCCTTTTTCAGTTTTTGTTCATCAATGATAGTAATGTCGTCGATACCTATTCCATTATTTTGTGTATCAGCTGATTGTAGTTCCATAATTTAAAATTCTCTTTGATAGTAAATAGAACATACACATGAGAATGTGATTGATGTAAGCAGAAAGCAGCAATGTTCTATTTCAAGTTCAGACAAACGACTTGCACGACGTAAATACAAAAGATATTTAAGTGTTAAATCTGTGCAAATAAGTCAGTTTGCTTATTTAATATTGATTTTTGATTAATCAAAAAATGAAAACAACGATATAAATATCGTGTTATTTATGAGCGAAATACATCGCAAAATGTTGTGTTCATAATGAAAATTTCACTATGAAGGAATACAATATATCACAAAATTGATATAAATTGAACCTTGGAATATTTATAACTCTATGAAAATATGAATTATTTTAATTTATATCATTAGAAGTTATATAAAAACAAAGGGTTATCATTCATAAAAAATATCTATTAATTTCAATATTTAAGTGGATAATTATCTATAAAATAAATCCATGTTATCAGAGATTATTTGCTTTAATGGGCAAAATAATTATCCTCTTGCAATTTGAATTGATTTATAAGATAATCTTGCCCTCATTTAACTTAGGGGAGCTGTCAAAAGCGTTCGTACCCGAGAAGAGGAAACTAAAATGGCAAAGAAAGTACAAGCCTACGTTAAGTTGCAAGTTGCAGCTGGTATGGCTAACCCAAGTCCACCAGTTGGTCCAGCACTTGGTCAACAAGGTGTGAACATCATGGAATTCTGTAAAGCATTCAACGCTAAAACAGAAAGCATTGAAAAAGGTCTTCCTATTCCAGTAGTTATTACTGTGTATGCTGACCGTTCATTCACATTCGAAACTAAAACTCCACCAGCAGCAGTTCTGTTAAAGAAAGCAGCTAAAATCAAGTCTGGTTCTGGCGAGCCTAACAAGAAGAAAGTGGGTAAAGTGACTAAAGCTCAAATCCGTGAAATCGCGGAAACTAAAGCTGCAGATATGAATGGTGCAACTATTGAAACGATGATGCTTTCTATTGAAGGTACTGCTCGTTCAATGGGCTTGGAAGTGGAGGGATAATCGAATGGCTAAATTAACCAAACGCGCTAAACTCATCCGCGAAAAAGTTGATGCAACTAAACAGTATGAAATCACTGAAGCAGTGACTTTATTAAAAGAATTAGCAACAGCGAAATTTGTTGAAAGTGTCGATGTTGCAGTCAATCTTGGTATTGATGCTCGTAAATCAGATCAAAACGTACGTGGTGCGATTGTACTTCCAAATGGTACAGGTCGTAGCGTTCGTGTTGCTGTATTTACTCAAGGTGCAAATGCAGAAGCAGCGAAAGCGGCAGGTGCTGAATTCGTTGGTATGGAAGACCTTGCAGAACAAATTAAGAAAGGTGAAATGGGCTTCGATGTTGTTATCGCATCTCCAGATGCAATGCGTATCGTTGGTCAGTTAGGTCAAATTTTAGGTCCACGTGGTTTAATGCCAAACCCTAAAGTTGGTACTGTTACACCAAACGTTGCTGAAGCAGTTAACAATGCTAAAGCTGGTCAGGTTCGTTACCGTAATGATAAGAATGGTATTATCCATACTACTATCGGTAAAGTTGACTTTGACACAAATAAATTAAAAGAAAACTTAGAAGCGTTACTTGTTGCGTTAAAACGTGCAAAACCTGCTACTTCTAAAGGTGTTTACATCAAGAAAGTTAGCCTGTCTACAACGATGGGTGCAGGCTTAGCGGTTGATCAAACAAGCTTAAGCGCAACTGTATAGTTTATTTATACAGAATAAGTTTTACCAAACCGGTTGGTGTCTGGCCTTATTCCAGACCCCGTCCAAGACCGTAGGTGTAGTTGAAAAATTACTTAATTTTCCTACGTAGACGGTGACAGAACCAAACATTTATTTTAATTCGATAGATATAAATTGAAATAAACTGGACCTCTGCTCACCGTAGTAACGCTAGTAACACGAAACAGTTAGTTCTATAATGAATTGTTTTTATGATACTGGCAAAAGTGAGTCTAGGTGTAAACCTAGTTTAATCCAGGAGCAAAGCCAATGGCACTAAATCTTCAAGATAAACAAGCAATTGTTGCTGAAGTTACTGAAATCGCCAAGGGTTCGCTGTCTGCAGTTGTTGCGGATTCTCGTGGCGTTACTGTAGATAAAATGACTGCATTACGTAAGTCAGCTCGTGAAGCGGGTGTTTATGTACGTGTTGTGCGTAATACTTTATTACGTCGCATCGTAGAAGGCACACCTTATGAGTGTCTGAAAGATACGTTTGTTGGTCCTACTCTGATTGCATTTTCTAAAGAGCACCCAGGTGCTGCAGCGCGTATTTTTAAAGCGTTTGCAAAAGACAATGCTAAATTTGAGATTAAAGCAGCAGCCTTTGAAGGTGAGTTGATTACTGCGGCAAACATTGACCGCTTAGCAACATTACCAACTTACGAAGAAGCATTAGCTCGTTTGATGTCGACCATGAAAGAAGCCGCAGCAGGCAAATTGGCTCGTACTCTTGCAGCAGTTCGCGATCAAAAACAAGCTGCTTAATAGCGCTGTGTTTATTGCGATTTAATGTTTTAAGTTTTATATACAACATAATAACTTGTAAATTTAGGAATATTAATTATGTCTATCACTAAAGAACAAATTTTAGATGCAGTTGCTGAAATGTCTGTAATGGACGTTGTTGAACTAGTATCAATGATGGAAGAAAAATTCGGTGTTTCTGCAGCAGCAGCAGTAGCTGTAGCAGCAGCTGGTCCAGCTGAAGCAGCAGAAGAGAAAACTGAATTTGACGTAGTATTAACTGCAGCTGGCGGTAACAAAGTTGCTGTAATCAAAGCAGTACGTACTGCGACTGGCCTAGGCTTAAAAGAAGCTAAAGACCTTGTTGAATCAGCTCCTGCTGTTGTTAAAGAAGGCGCTAGCAAAGATGATTCAGAAGCTCTTAAGAAAGCTCTTGAAGAAGCTGGTGCATCTGTCGAACTTAAATAAGTTTGATTTAAATTTAGCAGTCTGAAAAGGCTGATGGCTGGTGATTTTCTTATCACCAGCCTTTTTGCGCTGTATGGGTATATCAAAAATTATTACGAAAATAGTGATTTAAGATATATCAAACTAAAACCTAATCAATTGATATTACACATATTTTCGAGAAGGTGTCAGAAATCAAGTGTCAGATGCATAGACATTTTATTCTCTGATGGATTTTAATAATGTTACATGACATGTCTTAAGCGTGTCAGGTCACAGATCAGCAAGTTGAGGAACCAATGGTTTACTCCTATACCGAGAAAAAGCGAATTCGTAAGAATTTTGGTAAACGTCCACAAGTGTTGGATATACCTTATCTTCTTTCTATTCAACTTGATTCGTTCCAGAAGTTTATTGAACAAGATCCTGAAGGTCAATATGGTCTGGAAGCGGCTTTCCGTTCTATCTTCCCTATAAAAAGTTATAGTGGTAGTGCTGAACTACAATATGTGAGTTATAAACTCGGTGAGCCTGTTTTTGATGTTAAAGAATGTCAAATTCGTGGAATCACGTATTCAGCGCCACTTCGCGTTAAATTACGCTTAGTCATTTATGATAAAGATGCGCCAGAAGGCACTGTTAAAGACATTAAAGAACAAGATGTCTATATGGGTGAAATTCCTTTAATGACAGATAACGGAACATTTGTTATTAATGGTACTGAGCGTGTTATTGTATCCCAGCTACATCGTAGCCCTGGTGTATTCTTCGACAGCGATAAAGGTAAAACACACTCTTCAGGTAAAGTGCTATATAACGCACGTATTATCCCTTATCGTGGCTCATGGCTTGATTTTGAATTCGATCCAAAAGACAACCTGTTTGCACGTATTGACCGCCGTCGTAAATTATCTGCGACGATTATTTTACGTGCACTTGGTTATGATACAGAGCAAATTCTTGATTTATTCTTTGATAAAGTAACGTTTGAAGTTGCTAAGTCTAAGTTAAAAATGGAGCTTGTACCAGATCGCCTGCGTGGTGAAACTGCTCTGTTTGATATCGAAGTCAAAGGTAAAGTTTATATCGAGAAAGGCCGTCGTATTACTGCGCGCCATATTCGTCAGTTAGAAAAAGACAATATTACAAAAATAGAAGTTCCTGTCGAATATATCGTTGGTAAGATTCTGGCTAAAGATTACACCAATTCAAGTACTGGTGTCGTGATTGCTCCGGCAAATACCCCAATTACTTTAGAATTATTGGCAGAATTAACTGGTGCTGGCTTCAAGAAAATTGAAACTCTGTTCACTAATGATTTAGACCACGGTCCGTATATGTCTGAGACATTACGTAATGACCCGACAACTGATCGTTTAGGTGCGCTGGTTGAAATTTATCGAATGATGCGCCCAGGTGAACCACCAACAAAAGATGCTGCAGAGTCATTATTTGATAACCTATTCTTCTCTGAAGAGCGTTATGATTTATCGGCTGTAGGTCGTATGAAATTCAACCGTTCACTAGGTCGTGAAGAGACAGAAGGTGCGGGAATTTTATCTAAAGAAGATATCGTTGATGTACTGAAAAAACTGATCGATATTCGTAACGGTCACGGTGATGTGGATGATATCGATCACCTTGGTAACCGTCGTATTCGTTCTGTTGGTGAAATGGCAGAAAACCAATTCCGTATCGGCTTAGTACGTGTTGAACGTGCAGTGAAAGAGCGTTTATCTCTTGGTGATCTTGATGCGCTTATGCCACAAGATATGATCAATGCGAAACCTATTTCAGCAGCAATTCGTGAATTCTTTGGTTCAAGTCAGTTATCTCAATTTATGGATCAAAACAATCCATTATCAGAGATTACTCACAAACGTCGTATTTCTGCTTTAGGCCCTGGTGGTTTAACTCGTGAACGTGCTGGCTTTGAAGTACGTGACGTACATCCGACTCACTATGGTCGTGTATGTCCAATCGAAACGCCTGAAGGTCCGAATATCGGTCTGATTAACTCGCTTTCTGTTTATGCTCGTACTAACGAATATGGTTTCTTAGAAACTCCATACCGTAAAGTGGTTGATGGCACTGTAACAGATGAGATTCATTATTTATCAGCTATTGATGAAAGTGCTTATGTTATTGCACAGGCTAACTCTAACTTAGACAACAAAGGTCGTTTCAGTGAAGAGTTAGTGACTTGTCGTGAAAACGGTGAGTCTGGCTTATATAGCCCTGAACAAGTTAACTATATGGACGTATCAACACAACAAGTCGTTTCTGTTGGTGCTTCACTTATTCCATTCCTTGAACATGACGATGCGAACCGTGCTCTAATGGGTGCGAACATGCAACGTCAGGCCGTTCCAACACTGAAAGCGGAAAAACCGTTTGTTGGTACAGGTATGGAGCGCGCTGTAGCGGTTGACTCAGGGGTTACTATCGTTGCAAAACGTGGTGGTACTGTTCAATACGTTGATGCATCACGTATCGTTGTTCATGTTAATGAAGACGAAATGTATGCAGGCGAAGCTGGTATTGATATTTACAATTTAACTAAATATACCCGTTCTAACCAAAATACGTGTATTAACCAAATTCCATGTGTGGCTTTAAATGAGCTAGTTGAACGTGGTGATGTGCTTGCTGATGGTCCTTCAACAGACCTTGGTGAACTTGCACTTGGTCAAAACATGCGCGTGGCATTCATGCCATGGAATGGTTATAACTTCGAAGACTCGATTCTTGTTTCTGAACGTGTAGTGATGGACGATCGTTTTACTTCAATCCATATCCAGGAATTATCATGTATTTCTCGTGACACTAAACTCGGTGCTGAAGAGATTACTGCTGATATTCCAAACGTGGGTGAAGCTGCGCTATCTAAATTAGACGAATCAGGTATCGTGTATATCGGTGCAGAAGTTCAAGGTGGTGATATCCTTGTTGGTAAAGTAACACCAAAAGGTGAAACACAACTTACACCAGAAGAAAAACTTCTACGTGCGATCTTCGGTGAAAAAGCCTCTGATGTTAAAGATACGTCTTTACGTGTACCAAATGGTGTTTCTGGTACAGTTATTGATGTTCAGGTCTTTACTCGTGATGGCGTAGTAAAAGATAAACGTGCACTTGAAATCGAAGATATGCAACTGAAAGAAGTGAAGAAAGACTTGACTGAAGAACGTCAAATTCTTGAAGCAGCTCTTTTCTCGCGTATTCGTGAAGTATTGATTTCTGGTGGTATTGCTGCCGCTAAACTTGACGTATTATCTCACGATAAATGGTTAACAATTGGTCTGTCTGATGAAGATAAACAAAATCAGTTAGAACAACTAGCACAACAATATGATGAAATTAAAGCTGAGTTTGATAAAAAACTTGAAGCTAAACGCACTAAGATCACCCAAGGTGATGATTTACAACCAGGTGTACTGAAGATTGTTAAAGTGTACTTAGCGGTGAAACGTCAAATTCAACCGGGTGATAAAATGGCGGGTCGTCATGGTAACAAAGGTGTTATCTCTAAGATTAACCCAATTGAAGATATGCCATATGACGAAAACGGCCAACCGGTTGACTTAGTACTAAACCCGTTAGGTGTTCCATCACGTATGAACATCGGTCAGATCCTTGAAACCCATCTTGGTATGGCGGCAAAAGGTATCGGTGATAAGATTGATGCAATGCTGAAACAACAGCAAGAAATTGCTAAGTTACGTGCATTCATCCAAAAAGCTTATGATCTTGGACTTGGTGTTGGTCAGAAAGTAGATGTTAAATCATTTACTGATGAAGAAGTGATGACACTGGCACAAAATCTACGTAATGGTATGCCACTTGCAACACCAGTATTTGATGGTGCAAAAGAAGCAGAAATTAAATCATTACTAGAGCTTGGCGATCTTCCAACGTCTGGTCAAATTACGTTATTTGACGGACGTACTGGTGAAGCGTTTGAACGTCCTGTTACTGTTGGTTATATGTACATGTTGAAACTGAATCACCTTGTTGATGACAAGATGCATGCGCGTTCAACCGGTTCATATAGTCTGGTTACACAACAACCACTTGGCGGTAAAGCGCAATTTGGTGGTCAGCGTTTCGGTGAGATGGAAGTATGGGCACTTGAAGCTTATGGTGCTGCTTACACACTACAAGAAATGCTTACTGTTAAATCAGATGACGTAAATGGTCGTACTAAGATGTATAAAAATATTGTGGATGGTAATCATCAAATGGAACCTGCGATTCCGGAATCATTTAACGTATTGTTAAAAGAAATTCGTTCGCTAGGTATCAATATCGAGTTAGACGAAGAGTAATTCGTCTGACCCGATAAAATGATTATTATCTACAGGGGTAACTCATTGAAAATATGCAATAAAATCAATAGGTTATCTGATTGGTTTAACTCCACAGGAGCCAATTCGTGAAAGACTTATTAAAGTTTCTAAAAGCACAAACTAAAACTGAAGAGTTTGATGCAATTAAAATTGGACTAGCGTCACCAGACATGATTCGTTCATGGTCTTTTGGTGAAGTTAAGAAGCCTGAAACTATTAACTACCGTACCTTTAAACCGGAACGTGATGGTTTATTCTGTGCTCGAATTTTTGGGCCAGTTAAAGACTATGAATGTCTGTGCGGTAAGTACAAACGTTTAAAACACCGTGGTGTGATTTGTGAAAAATGTGGTGTTGAAGTTACTCAGACTAAAGTACGTCGTGAGCGTATGGGTCATATTGAGCTTGCTTCTCCAACAGCGCACATTTGGTTCTTAAAATCACTACCGTCTCGTATCGGTTTATTACTTGATATGCCACTACGTGATATTGAACGTGTACTTTATTTTGAATCATTCATGGTGCTAAATGGCGGCATGACTAATTTAGAACGTGGTCAGATTTTAACTGAAGAGCAATACCTTGATGCACTTGAAGAATTTGGTGACGAATTCGACGCGCGTATGGGTGCAGAAGCGATTCAGGAATTATTACGTAACCTTGATGTTGCTGGTGAGTGTGATCAACTTCGTGATGAGTTATCGATTACTAATTCAGAAACTAAACGTAAAAAACTGACTAAGCGTATTAAAATTTTAGAAGCATTCACTCTCTCTGATAATAAACCAGAGTGGATGATCTTAAATGTGCTTCCGGTTCTTCCACCAGATTTACGTCCACTCGTACCACTTGATGGTGGTCGTTTTGCGACGTCTGATCTGAACGATTTATATCGTCGTGTGATCAACCGTAATAACCGTTTAAAACGCCTGTTAGATTTAGCAGCACCAGATATTATCGTACGTAACGAAAAACGTATGTTACAAGAGTCTGTGGATGCGCTACTTGATAATGGTCGTCGTGGCCGTGCAATTGCCGGTTCTAACAAACGTCCTCTGAAATCACTTGCTGATATGATCAAAGGTAAGCAAGGTCGTTTCCGTCAAAACTTACTTGGTAAGCGTGTTGACTATTCAGGCCGTTCTGTAATTACCGTAGGTCCATACTTACGTCTACACCAATGTGGTTTACCGAAGAAAATGGCACTTGAGCTATTCAAACCATTTATCTACGGAAAACTTGAGCGCCGTGGTTATGCAACAACCATCAAAGCAGCGAAGAAAATGGTGGAGCGTGAAGACGCAATTGTTTGGGATATCTTAGATGAAGTGATTCGTGAACATCCGGTATTATTAAACCGTGCTCCGACACTACATAGACTAGGTATTCAGGCATTTGAACCAATTTTGATCGAAGGTAAAGCTATTCAGTTACATCCACTCGTTTGTGCGGCATTCAACGCCGACTTCGATGGTGACCAAATGGCGGTTCACGTTCCATTAACGCTCGAGGCTCAACTTGAAGCTCGTGCATTAATGATGTCAACCAACAATATCCTTTCTCCTGCAAGTGGTGAGCCGATCATCGTTCCTTCACAGGACGTTGTTTTAGGTCTTTACTACATGACACGTGATCGTGTGAATGCAAAAGGCGAAGGCATGGTCTTAACGGGTCCTAAAGAAGCAGAAAAACTGTATCGTTTAGGCTTAGCAGAACTTCATGCTCGTGTGAAAGTGCGTATTACTGAACACACACAAAATAGTGCAGGTCAATGGGAGACAACAACGTCTTTAGTTGATACCACTATTGGTCGTTCAATTTTATGGCTGATCATTCCAAAAGGTTTACCGTTCTCACTTGTGAACCAGCCTTTAGGTAAAAAAGCGATCTCTAAAACATTAAATACTTGTTATCGTCAACTAGGCATGAAACAAACTGTTATTCTTGCTGACCAAATCATGTATACCGGTTTTGCTTATGCGGCACGTTCTGGTATCTCTGTTGGTATTGACGATATGGAAATCCCAGCTAAGAAAGTTGAAATCATTGCAGAAGCTGAAGCTGAAGCAGCTGAAATTCAACAACAGTTCCAATCAGGTCTTGTTACAGCTGGTGAACGTTATAACAAAGTTATCGATATCTGGGCTGCTGCTAACGAACGTGTTGCAAAAGCGATGATGGATAACTTATCTGTTGATATGGTCAAAAATAGTGAAGGTAAAGAAGAGAAACAAGCTTCTTTCAATAGTATCTATATGATGGCCGATTCTGGTGCTCGTGGTTCTGCAGCACAGATTCGTCAGTTAGCAGGTATGCGTGGTTTGATGGCTAAACCAGATGGTTCGATCATCGAAACACCAATCACGGCAAACTTCCGCGAAGGTCTGAACGTTCTTCAGTACTTTAACTCCACCCATGGTGCGCGTAAAGGTTTGGCCGATACAGCATTAAAAACAGCAAACTCTGGTTACTTAACTCGTCGTCTAGTTGACGTGGCACAAGACCTTGTGATCATCGAAGACGACTGTGGTACGCTTGAAGGTGTTGTCATGACTCCGGTTATTGAGGGTGGTGATGTTAAAGAACCACTACGTGATCGAGTTCTTGGTCGTGTAACAGCAGAAGACGTATTAAAACCAGGTACTGCAGATATTCTGATTCCACGTAACGTGTTACTTGATGAACACTACTGTGATCTTCTTGAAGAAGAGCTGATCGACAGTGTTAAAGTACGTTCAGTGGTATCTTGTAATACTGATTTTGGTGTGTGTGCTAAGTGTTATGGACGCGACCTTGCTCGTGGTCATATCATCAATAAAGGTGAAGCGGTTGGTGTTATTGCAGCACAATCAATCGGTGAACCGGGTACACAGTTAACGATGCGTACGTTCCATATCGGTGGTGCGGCGTCGCGTGCGGCAGCTGAATCAAGTATTCAGGTTAAAAACAAAGGTAGCATCAAACTAGACAGAGCGAAATTTGTTGTTAACCCAGAGAAGAAATTAGTTATCACATCTCGTAATACAGCGCTAACTATTATGGATGAGTTTGGCCGTATGAAGGAAACGTATAAGATTCCTTACGGTACGATTCTATCTAAAGGTGATGGCGCTTCAGTTACAGCGGGTGAGACAATTGCTAACTGGGATCCACATACCATGCCTGTTATCGCTGAGGTAGGTGGTTTTGTTCGCTTTATCGATATGGTTGATGGTCAAACTATCACGCGTCAAACCGATGATTTAACTGGTCTATCTTCTATCGCAATCCTTGACGTTGCAGAGCGTACTGGTCTTGGTAAAGATCTGCGTCCAGCAATTAAAGTTGTGAATGCTAAAGGTAAAGATGTGTTTGTAACTGGTTCTGAACTGCCAGCTCAATACTTCTTACCAGGTAAAGCATTAATTCAGTTAGAAGACGGCGCGCAAATCAATCCGGGTGATGTTCTTGCACGTATTCCACAAGAATCTGTAGGTACTAAAGATATCACCGGTGGTCTACCACGCGTAGCAGATCTATTTGAAGCACGTAAACCAAAAGAGCCAGCAATTCTTGCTGAGGTTGATGGTGTTGTATCATTTGGTAAAGAAACTAAAGGCAAACGTCGTCTGATTATTTCTCCGCTTGATAACTCTGAGCCGTACGAAGAGATGATTCCAAAATGGCGTCAGCTAAACGTGTTCGAAGGTGAAGAAGTGTCTCGTGGTGACGTGATCTCTGATGGTCCTGAGTCTCCGCATGATATTCTACGTTTACGTGGTGTAAATGCTGTAACTCGTTATATTGTGAACGAAGTGCAGGAAGTTTACCGTTTACAAGGCGTTAAGATCAACGATAAACACATTGAGGTTATCGTTCGTCAAATGCTGCGTAAAGCAACAATTATTCATCCAGGTAATACACGCTTCTTAGAAGGCGAACAACTTGAAGTTGCTCGTATTAAGATTGTGAACCGTGAACTTGTTGCTCAAGGTAAAGAGCCAGCAACGTATACACATGACTTGTTAGGTATTACTAAAGCATCTCTGACAACAGAATCATTCATTTCTGCAGCATCGTTCCAGGAAACAACTCGCGTGTTAACTGAAGCAGCAGTAGCAGGTAAAAATGATGAATTACGAGGCCTGAAAGAAAACGTTATCGTTGGTCGTCTGATTCCTGCTGGTACAGGTTATGCATACCATAAAGAGCGCTTACGTCGTAAACAACGTGAAGCAGGTCTTGAAAGTATGGAACCAAGCATCACAGCAGAAGAAGCAACCGCGAATATGGCAGAGCTTTTAAATTCTGCGTCTGATGACTAAGAGTTAATTCTTTTTGTATGAAAAAACCGCCTTTATGGCGGTTTTTTATTGTCTGGTGATTGTTATAAGAAGGATTTTGGGTTTGTCGTTTAGGCGGGGAGCACTACCCGCCCAAATCCCCTGCTAAATACAAACGCAGAACAATAACTCTCCCCTCTATTGTCCAATCTGGTAGTTATCCTTATACTATGTGGCACTCCATTGGACTGGAAAATAATACGATGATGATACCCTGGCAAGATCTCGATCCTGATACCTTACAAAATGTGATTGAATATTTTGTGTTACGAGAAGGGACTGATTATGGTTCAGAAGAGAAAACACTGGATGAAAAGGTTCAGGATGTAAAGTTGCAGCTACAACAAGGTAAAGCAATGCTTGTCTGGTCAGAGCTACATGAAACACTTGATATCAAGATAAAGTAAGATTTGCGTAAATTTGAAGTTAATTCGGTTGTATAAATCATGTTATAAATTTGGTATAGTATCCAGATGGCACAGTTTATGTGCTGATATTGAATGAGGGACTTTTAATGATCATTGGCAAACAGCAATCAGATACAACACTAGAGTGGTTTCTATCACATTGTCATATCCACAAATATCCCGCTAAAAGCACATTGATCCATCAGGGTGAAAAAGCTGAGACACTTTACTACATCGTAAAAGGTTCCGTCGCAGTTTTAATCAAAGATGATGAAGGCAAAGAGATGATCCTCTCTTACCTTAGTCAGGGTGAATTCCTTGGTGAAATTGGTTTATTCGAAGAAGGCATGGAGCGCAGTGCTTGGGTAAAAGCGAAAACGAGTTGCGAAGTCGCTGAAATTTCTTATAAAAAGTTTAAACAATTAGTTCAGGTTAATCCTGATATTTTAATGCGTTTGGCTGGCCAAATGGCTAACCGCTTACAAGTGACATCTGAGAAAGTAAGTAATCTGGCTTTCCTTGACGTTGCTGGTCGTATTGCTCAAACATTATTAAATCTGGCTAAGCAGCCGGATGCTATGACTCACCCTGATGGTATGCAGATCAAAATTACCCGTCAGGAAATCGGTCAAATCGTTGGTTGTTCTCGTGAAACTGTCGGTCGTATTTTAAAAATGTTAGAAGAACAACATCTTATCTCGGCTCATGGTAAAACCATCGTTGTCTACGGTACACGTTAATTATAAAAATTTAATGAAATCAATAAGTTATAAAAATGTAACTTATTGATTTTATTAGAGAAATTATTTTGGTCTTCTCGTGCTACCTCATGAAAATCATTTCCCCCTAAAAGCACCTTATGCTAACATAGCCAGACGTCAGTTATTGTTTTAATTTTGCTCATTTCACGCTCACTAAGGACAAGCATGCCTAAAGGTAATATTCAGGGTCATACACCAAGACATGTTGCAATTATCATGGATGGTAATGGTCGTTGGGCGAAGCAGCGTGGGCAATTACGAGCGATAGGACATCGTGCCGGTTTAAAGGCTGTGCGTAACGCTGTAAAGTTTGCCTCGCAAAAACAAATTACTGCTCTTACCTTATATGCATTTAGTAGTGAAAACTGGAATCGACCAGAGAAAGAAGTCGATGCCCTGATGTCGCTTTTCATCTATGCCCTCAACCATGAAGTCAAAAAACTCCACAAAAATAATATCCAGTTACGTATTGTGGGAGATATTTCTCGTTTTAGTGCCCAGTTACAAAATATGATTGAGAGCGCCCAAAAACTGACAGCGAGTAATACTGGTTTAAAATTAAACATTGCAGCCAATTATGGTGGGCGCTGGGATATTGTGAATGCCGCAAAATGTCTGATTGAGGATGTACAAGGGCAGAAGCTTTCTGCCGATCAGGTAGATGAAAACAGTTTTAAGCAATATTTATGTTTGAACAATTTACCCGAAGTCGATCTGGTGATTCGTACGGGTGGTGAATACCGGGTGAGTAACTTTTTACTCTGGCAGATTGCTTATGCCGAGATGTATTTTACTGAAGTACTCTGGCCGGATTTTGATGAGATGGTATTCCAGTCGGCAATTAATGAGTTCATGGAACGTGAACGCCGATTTGGTGAAGTTAATACTGATAATGATTCTTAGGAGATAGTGTGTTAATACCTCGTTTACTGGCAGCCTTAGTGTTAATTCCTTTAGTTGTTATTGTACTGTTCTTTTTACCGCTGAATATTTTTGCTGCGGTGATTATTCTGGTTTGTGGTTTAGCGGCCTGGGAATGGGCTCAATTTTTAAATATCAGACAAACCAATAGTCGCTTAATTTTTGCAATTATCTGGGTTGGTGCACTTTGTGCCATGTATTATGGTTTGTCGCCTATTGCCTTTTCTAAAGCCTGCCAGTTTGCTCTGATTTTATCACTGGTGTGGTGGTGTATCGCGCTTGTGTTAGTGATTGCTTACCCCGGTTCGGCAAAATCATGGCAAAAATCGACGGTAACTAAAGTATTATTCTCGATTGCGACACTTTGGCCATTCTTTGTCGGTATGATCGTGTTACGTATGAATGCTTATGAATACAATCCTTATGTTGGCGCTACATCATTGCTTTATGTATTAGTTTTAGCTTGGGCTGCTGATTCGGGTGCTTATTTTGCCGGTCGTTTATTTGGTAAGCATAAATTAGCACCAAAAGTATCACCCGGTAAAACATGGGAAGGCTTTATTGGTGGGCTGATTACTGCTCTTATTATCGCAGTGTTAGCATCCATTTACTTATTTAACACCGTACCGTTTACAAAGGTGATGATCGGCTCCTTTGTGGCGATTTTAGTTTCAGTACTTGGTGACTTAACTGAGAGTATGTTTAAGCGTGAAGCAGGAATTAAAGATAGCGGACATCTGATCCCGGGACATGGCGGTGTACTTGACCGTATTGATAGTCTGACTGCAGCGGTTCCTGTTTTTGCTGCTTTGGTATTTCTGATTTTGTAGAGTCATGTTTTGTAGGATAATGCAGTGATCTGGACGACAGTTTTATTTCTAATCACAATTAGTATTCTGGTTGCCATCCATGAGTTTGGTCACTATTGGGTTGCGCGCCGTTGTGGGGTAAAAGTAGAGCGTTTTTCTATTGGTTTTGGACCGACAATATTTAAGTATAAATCCAAAAGCGGTACTGAATTTGTATTATCCATCGTACCACTTGGTGGCTACGTAAAAATGCTGGATAGCCGGGTGGATGACGTTTCAGATGAAGAGAAACAGTACGCATTTGATCAGCAGAGTATTGCTAAGCGTGCAGCGGTTATTAGTGCAGGTCCTATTGCCAACTTTATTCTGGCATTTTTGATTTACTGGGTGATAGCTCAGGTTGGAATTATGACTTATCCGGTCAAAGTTGGTCAAATATTACCCGGTTCGGTGCTTTCCAGTACAAATATTCCACAAGGTTCGGAACTAAAATCAATTGCAGGCATCAAAGTTAATGACTGGCGCGATGTTCAACTCGCTTTAGTGGGTGAAATTGGGCAAAATAGTATGGCAATTGAATATGTTCCGGCCGGACAAAATACGCCAGTGACTGAGCAGGTGAATATCACTGACTGGAATGTTGATCTGGATAAGGAAGATCCGGTGACAGCTCTTGGCCTTGTGCCACAAAGATTAAAATTATTGCCAATTTTGCGTGAAGTGATATCTGGTTCTGCGGCTGATAAATCAGGACTGCAAGCAGGAGATAAAATCATCTCTTATAATGGTATCACCTTAAATGACTGGGATAATTTTGCTAGTACGATTGAAAAGGGCGATACGATGTCGCTCAATGTGGAACGAGAAGGAAGAACGTTATCACTTAAGCTAACGCCAGAGATGAGAACGGTGACTGGGCAGGATGGCCAAACGATAGAGCGCGGCTTTGCCGGGCTCACACCAAGTACGGATGCGGTGGTTACACAATATAATCCGCTTTCTGCTGTATGGCAGGGCGTGAAACAAACAGGTTTTATGATGAAAGTGGTGGTAAAATCCTTTTATCAATTAGTTACTGGTGCACTGAGTCTGAAAAATTTATCAGGTCCTGTCACTATCGCAAAAACTGCTGATCAGTCGGCAAGTTATGGTATAGTGTCTTACTTATATTTTTTAGCGTTCATTAGTATCAGTTTAGGTATAGTGAATTTAATTCCACTACCAATGCTTGACGGCGGACATTTGCTGTTCTTGTTAGTGGAAAAGATTAAAGGAAGCCCGGTTTCAGACCAAATCCAATCTGTTTTTTATCGGATTGGATTTGTTTTGTTAATGATGGTTATGGGTATTGCATTATTTAACGATTTCTCACGTTAGACGTGAATTAGGATGAGGCAACAAACGATGGATGAGCTTGTTCGATGAAAATAAATAAATTGCTCATGGTGTCCCTTTTATTAGGTGGAGTGTCTACATATAGCGTACCAACTTACGCGGAAGATTTTGTCGTCAGAGATATTCAGTTTGAAGGATTACAGCGGGTAACACTTGGGGCGGCACTGTTAGATATGCCGGTTCAGGTTGGCGACTTGGTGAGTGATGATGATCTTGGTCATATTATTCAATCTCTGTTTGCCAGCGGTAGCTTTGAAAATATTCAGTTAGCGCGTGAAGGTGGAACGTTAATAGTCTCTGTACAGGAACGCCCAACGATTGCCAGTATTACTTTGTCTGGTAATAAAACGGTAAAAGATGAAACCTTAATGTCTAACCTTGATGGTTCTGGTGTGCGTGTGGGGGAATCTTTGGATCGCACCACACTTTCAGGTGTTGAAAAAGGCTTGGAGGAATTCTACTACAGCATTGGTAAATATAATGCACAAGTGAAAGCTGTTGTCACACCACTTGCTCGTAACCGTGTTGATTTAAAACTGGTTGTTGCCGAAGGTACATCTGCTCTGATTGAACAAATCAATATTGTTGGTGCTGACTCTTATTCTTCTGACGAACTCATTTCTCGTTTCTCACTGCGTGATGAAGTGCCGTGGTGGAACTTCATTGGCGATCGTAAATATCAGAAACAAAAATTAGCGGCTGACTTAGATGAGTTAGAGAGTTTCTATTTAGATCGTGGTTATGCGCGTTTCTCTATTGATTCTACTCAGGTGAGCTTGACGCCTGACAAAAAGGGTATTTATGTCACCATTAACGTGACAGAAGGTCAACAATACAAACTTTCTGGCGTAGAAATTAAAGGTAACTTATCCACTCACGGCGAAGAGATGAATCAAATTGCGGCCGAAAGTCTGACAATTGGTGATCTATATAGCGGTAAACGTATTACTGAGCTGGAAGATAAGATTAAAACCATGCTGGCAAACTATGGTTATGCCTTCCCGCGTGTTATCACTCAGCCAAACATTAAAGATGAAGACGGTACTGTGCAATTGGTGATGTTTGTTGATGTGGGTAATCGTTACTACGTGCGTAACATTAGTATCACTGGTAACTCAGTGACCAGTGATGAAGTTCTGCGTCGTGAACTACGTCAGATGGAAGGTGCGTGGCTTGGTAGTAGTCTGGTTGAAAAAGGTAAAGAGCGTTTAAATCGTTTAGGATTCTTTGACTCGGTTGAAGTTGAAACGCAGCGTGTACCGGGTACAGAAGATCAGGTTGATGTTACTTATAAAGTATCAGAACGTAATACCGGTAGTATCCGTTTTGGTATCTCAATCGGTACTGATAGTGGTTTAGGTTTCAATGCGGGTATCCAGCAGGAGAACTGGCTTGGTACGGGTAATAGTGTTGGTTTTGACGTCAATACGACTAATACTGATAAAACGGCAACACTTTCTATCACCGATCCTTATTTTACAGTTGATGGTGTGAGTTTAGGTGGACGTATTTTCTATAACACCTATAAGTCTGATGAAGATGACGATATCTCTGTCTACTCCAGCAAAACTTATGGTGCTGGTACAACACTTGGTTTCCCAATCAGTGAAAATAACTTTATGCGTTTTGGCTTAGAATATGCCAACCATAAATTAACAGATATGAATCCACAATATAGCATGTGGCGTTATTTCCGTTCTATGGGTGAAGATACTTCCAAAAATAAATCGTTTACTTTCTCAACTGATGACGTGGCAATCACTGCATACTGGGGATATAACTCCCTTGACCGCGGTTTCTTCCCGACAGAAGGTGTACGTACCAGTCTGAACGCAAAGATAACTGCGCCGGTGTTTGATAATCGTTACTATAAATTAACGTTAGATGGTTCATATTATTATCCACTGGATTATGATCGTAACTGGGTATTACTCGCTCGTGGTCGTGTAGGTTATGGTAGTGGTTTTAGTGGTAAAGAATTACCATTCTATGATAACTACCGTGCAGGTGGTTCTTCAACTCTGCGTGGCTTTAAAGCTAATACTGTTGGTCCAAAAGCAGTTTATTTTAATAATAGTTGTAATCTTTCTAATACAACAGGTTGTACAGCATCTTCAGATGCCGTTGGTGGTAATGCAATGGCATTCGCCAGTTTAGAGATGATTGTGCCAACACCGTTTGCCAGTGAAAAATACTCTAATTCAATCCGTACGTCAGTCTTTGTGGATGCAGGTACTGTGTGGGATACAGAGTGGGACTTAAAAGGTCGTGATATTCCGGATTATAGTTCACCATCAGACATTCGTGTATCTGCTGGTGTGGCTGTGCAATGGATGTCACCACTTGGTCCATTGATCTTCTCTTATGCACAACCGATCAAGAAATTTGATGGTGACTCTGCGCAAGAGTTCCAGTTTAATATCGGTTCTACATGGTAGTAGTTTAGTTATTTGATGTTTTATCAATTAAGGAGTTTATGTGAAAAAGTTTATTTATGCAGCAGGACTTAGCGTTGCTTTATTATTCTCAGGTGTGGCAATGGCAGAGACTAAAATTGCTATCGTTGACGTGATCGCTGTTCTGCAACAAATGCCACAGCGTGAAACTGTTGCTAAAGCACTTGAAGCTGAATTTGCTCCAAAAGCAAAAATCTTAGAAGCTGAAGAATTAAAAGCTAACGATGCAGCGCAACGTTTAAAGAAAGATGCATTAACACTTTCTGCATCTGAAAAAGCGAAATTGACAGCGGTTATTACAGCATTTGAAGATAAAGCGAAAGAATATACTCAAGAATATCGTCGCAGAGAGAGCGAAGAAGCGAACAAATTACTGGTTAAAATTGAAGCCGCAGTGACTGCGGTTGCTAAAGAAGGCCAATATAACTTAGTACTTAAAGCTGAAGCGGCTTTCTATGCAGAAAAGTCAGTGGATATTACGGAACAAGTTTTACAGCGAGTTAAATAATGTTTGCATATCGTTTAAAGGATTTGGCTCAGCAACTTGAAGCAACTGTTCATGGTGATGGTGAAATTATTATCACAGGCGTTGCTTCAATGGGAAGTGCTAAAGCGGGTCAAATAGCATTTCTTTCTGATAGTAAATATCAGGAACAATTACCTGCGTGTCAGGCAAGTGCCATGGTACTTACTCAGGAAAGTCTACAGTACTGGACGGGTTCTGCGTTAGTTGTGAAAAATCCTTATCTAACGTATGCCAAATTAGCTCAGTTACTTGATACAACACCATTACCGGCTAAAGATATTGCGCCTTCGGCAGTGGTTGCGCAAGATGCTAAACTTGGAAATAACGTTGCCATTGGTGCCAATGCAGTAATTGAGTCAGGTGTTGAACTGGGCGACGGTGCAATTATTGGTCCGGGTTGCTTTATTGGTAAAAATACTAAAATTGGTGCCGGCACTAAGCTGTGGGCCAATGTTTCTGTTTATCATAACGTCACGATCGGAGCAAATTGTCTGGTTCAGTCCGGGACTGTGATCGGTGCTGATGGTTTTGGTTACGCCAATGAACGTGGTAACTGGATTAAAATTCCTCAGCTTGGTACGGTACGTATTGGTGACAATGTTGAAATCGGTGCCTGTACTACAATAGATCGTGGTGCGCTGGATGATACGATTATCGGTAATGGCGTCATTATTGACAATCAATGCCAAATCGCTCATAACGATATTATTGGTGATCACACAGCGGTGGCTGGTGGCGTTATTATGGCTGGCAGTCTGAAAATTGGTCGTTACTGTATGATCGGTGGGGCGAGCGTGATCAACGGTCATATGGAGATTTGTGATAAAGTGACTGTCACCGGTATGGGCATGGTAATGCGTCCGATTACTGAGCCTGGCGTTTACTCTTCAGGCATTCCGCTACAGCCAAATAAAGTCTGGCGTAAAACGGCATCTCTTGTTCTGCATATTGATGAAATGAATAAGCGCCTGAAAGAAGTAGAGAAAAAATTTAAATAGAATAAAATCACAAATACTCGACGTAGGCAGCAACGATCGGTATAATGCTCGCCTATTTTGTCAACTTTTTAGTGTGTTTAGTGGTCAGAGCCGTGAGCTTAATCAGAGTACATTAAACACTTTTTATGATTTTTGAGGTAGAAAAATGCAAGTTTCTGTTGAAACAACTCAAGGTTTAGGTCGTCGTTTAACAATTACAATTCCTGCTGCAGATATTAGCAAAGCTGTTGACGCTGAACTTGTAAAAACAGCTAAGAAAGTCCGTATTGACGGTTTCCGTAAAGGTAAAGTGCCTTTAAAAGTAGTTCAACAACGTTACGGTGCATCTGTGTTACAAGACGCATTAAGCGATCTAATGACACGTAACTTCATTGAATCAATCATTCAGGAAAAATTAAACCCAGCTGGTTCACCGACTTATCAACCAACTGAATATAAAGACGGTCAGGATTATACTTACCACGTTGAGTTTGAAATCTATCCAGAAGTTGAAGTGAAAGACATCGAGAAAATCGAAGTTGAAAGACCAGTTGCTGAAGTTCAAGAAGCGGATATCGATGCAATGATCGATACTCTTCGTAAACAACAAGGTGTCTGGAAAGAAGCTGCGCGCGAAGCGAAAGATCAGGATCGCGTAGTATTTGATTTCAATGGTACTGTTGATGGTGTTGAATTTGACGGCGGTAAAGCGAGTGACTTCGCTCTTGTACTTGGTCAAGGTCGTATGATCCCAGGTTTTGAAGAAGCTATCCTTGGTCACAAAGCCGGTGACGAGTTTGATATTGATGTGACTTTCCCGGAAGATTATCACGTTGATAACTTAAAAGGTAAAGCTGCTAAATTCGCTTCTAAACTGAAAAAAGTTGAAGAACTTGAGTTACCAGAATTAACGAAAGAAGTGGTTAAACGTTTTGGTATTGCTGACGGTTCTGTTGAAAAATTACGTGAAGAAGTTAGTCGTAATATGCAACGTGAGCTTAAAGCTGCACTACGTAACCGAGTAAAAGCACAAGTGATCGATGGTTTAGTTAAACATAACGAAGTTGACGTACCAGTTGCACTGGTTGATCGTGAAATTGACGTATTACGTCAACAAGCGGTAACTCGTTTTGGTGGTAACAATAAACAAGCGATTGAATTACCAAAAGAAATTTTTGAAGCTGAAGCTAAAAAACGTGTTACTATCGGTTTATTGTTCAGTGACATCATCGAGAAAAACAGCATCAAAGCTGAAGAGTCTCGAGTTAAAGCATTAATCGATGAAATCGCAACAGCTTATGAAGATCCTAAAGATGTGGTTGCTTACTATAGCAAAGACAAAAAAGCGTTAGAAAATCTTCGCGCAGTGGCGGTTGAAGATCAGGTGATTGATTTATTACTAGAGAAAGCGAAAGTAACGGATAAACCAGCTTCATTCTCTGAAATAATGAATCAAGCTCCAGCAGTATAATCAGAGAGTTATCTGCTGTAGTTCATAATCAAGAATTCATAATCAATTAAGATTATAGTCAATTTGATTGATGATAGCCCAAATAAGATAATATCTTTTTTGGGCTGTTTTCTTATAGTTAGGAGATAAATATGTCATACATTGAGCCAAATATGAGTGTGATACCAATGGTGGTAGAACAGAGTTCGCGCGGTGAGCGGGCTTATGACATTTATTCAAGATTACTTAAAGAGCGCGTTATTTTTCTGAGTGGTCAGGTTGAAGATAACATGGCTAATCTTATCGTTGCTCAGTTACTATTCCTTGAAGCAGAAAATCCGGAAAAAGATATTTTTTTATATATCAACTCACCGGGCGGTGTGATCACTTCTGGTATGTCAATTTATGACACTATGCAGTTCATCAAACCAGATGTCAGTACAATTTGTTTAGGGCAAGCGTGTTCAATGGGAGCATTCTTATTAACCGCTGGTGCTAAAGGCAAACGTTTTTGTTTACCGAATGCGCGTGTGATGATTCACCAACCGCTTGGTGGTTATCAGGGGCAGGCATCAGATATTCAAATTCATGCTCAAGAGATGATGAATGTAAAAAATCGTATGAATCAATTAATGTCTCTCCATACAGGTCAACCACTGGAAGTGATTGAACGTGATACCGACAGAGATAATTTTATGTCTGCTCAGCAAGCCGTGGAATATGGCTTAGTTGATGGTGTTTACACAAAAAGAGATTAATGATTCGTCGCCAAGTTAAGAATTTTAGGTAGGTTAACGTGGATAAAGAGAATTCAGGGAAATTACTGTATTGTACTTTCTGTGGTAAAAGTCAGCATGAAGTGCGTAAACTGATTGCAGGTCCATCATCAATTTATATTTGTGATGAGTGCATCGGTCTGTGTAATGATATTTTACATGAAGAAGGTAAAGATTTTCCGGCTAAAGATGAGTTTGAAAAAACGGCTTTGCCAACACCGCACGAAATCAGAGATCATCTTGATGAGTACGTGATTGGTCAGGAACATGCCAAAAAAGTGCTAGCCGTAGCTGTTTATAATCACTATAAACGTTTACGTAATAACAGAAATAACGGTGAAGTTGAGCTGGGTAAAAGTAATATTTTACTTATCGGGCCAACCGGTAGTGGTAAAACATTACTGGCAGAAACACTAGCACGTTTGCTTGATGTTCCATTTACTATGGCTGATGCGACAACGCTTACTGAAGCGGGTTATGTGGGGGAAGACGTTGAAAATATAATCCAAAAACTGCTGCAAAACTGTGAGTACGATGTTGAAAAGGCACAGCGTGGTATTATCTATGTGGATGAAATTGATAAGATTTCTCGTAAATCAGATAATCCGTCGATTACCCGTGACGTTTCTGGTGAAGGTGTGCAACAAGCATTATTGAAACTGATTGAAGGAACCATTGCAGCAGTGCCGCCAAAAGGTGGACGTAAGCATCCTCAGCAAGAATTTTTACAAGTTGATACTTCAAAAATTCTGTTTATCTGTGGGGGGGCATTTGCAGGTCTGGATAAAGTGATTGCTCAGCGTGTCAATACTAATGCCGGTATTGGTTTTGCCGCTCAGGTGAAAGGTGAAAATCAAAAAGCGACAGAAAGTGAGCTGCTGGCTCAAATTGAACCGCAGGATCTGATTAAATTTGGTCTAATTCCTGAATTTATTGGTCGCTTACCTGTCGTAGCCACGCTTTCTGAACTGGATAAAGATGCGTTGATTCAGATCTTAACTGAACCTAAGAATGCGCTGACTAAGCAATATAAAGCACTGTTTGATCTGGAAGGTGTTGACCTTGAGTTCTCAGAAGATGCACTGGTTGCTATCGCCGAAAAAGCAATGAAACGTAAAACTGGTGCTCGTGGGCTACGTTCAATTGTAGAGAATATTTTGCTTGATACCATGTATGATTTACCATCACTGAAAAATGTTAAAAAAGTGATTGTAAATAAAGATGTGATCGAAAAAAATGCCGCTCCTGAGTTGGTTTATTCTAAAAAATAACCCATCATTTCTACTAATGAGCCGTGATTAATTATCATTAAAAACGGCTCTAAATTTTCTGTAAATAAATCAAAGCATTACAAAATAAATTTTTATTTAATTATTTGATTTATTTGCAAAAACCACTAAAAAGCAGATAAAATATTTAACCTAAAAGAAATCAATTATCTGGTTTTGTATATCTGGTAAGTATCACTGTAATAGGTGAATATTAACTAATATATATAGTATCTTAAACTTGATTAATTTGTTATTGGCCTTATATATCTAACATAGCGTTACTTCGTATTAGAGAGAAATTTATGAGTATTAAACGAACGAAACAGATGACAACAATGCCAATACTGCCACTGCGTGATGTGGTGGTTTTCCCACATATGGTGATTCCACTATTTGTTGGTAGAGAAAAATCGATCCGTTGTTTAGAAAGTGCTATGGAAATGGATAAACAAGTCTTTTTAGTCACTCAACGTGACGCAACGAAAGATGAGCCAGCACTGGACGATTTATATGCGGTAGGGACAATCGCAAATATTTTACAATTACTGAAACTACCTGACGGAACGATTAAAGTTCTGGTTGAAGGTGTGAGTCGCGCAAAACTTATCGATCTGGTTGAACAGGATGAAGTAGGTTATGCGGTGGCTAAAATTGATCGTTACCCTGAATCAGCACTGCTGCATGATAATGAAGCGATGGTGCGTGTGGTAACGACTAATTTTGAAGAGTATGCCAAGTTAAATAAAAAGATCGCTCAGGACGTTATTGATTCAATTCGTCTGATTAAAGATCCGGCACAACTGGCTGATGCCATTGCTGCAACCCTTTATTTAAAAGTAGAGCAAAAACAGCAATTACTGGCTTGTGCTGATTTAATGGAGCGTTTTGAACTTCTGATGTCGATGATGGAATCAGAAATTGATCTATTGCAAGTTGAAAAGAATATTCGTCAGCGTGTGAAACAACAGATGGAAAAAGCGCAGAAAGAGTATTATCTCAACGAACAGATTAAAGCGATCCATAAAGAGTTAGGTGATATTGATAATAAACCTGATGAATATGAAGAGCTGCAAACTAAGATCAATCAGGCCAAAATGCCAAAAGAAGCTAAAGAGAAGACACTGGCTGAACTTAATAAACTTAAGATGATGCCGGCAATGTCTGCTGAGGCGACGGTTGTGCGTGGATATATTGACTGGATGCTTCAGGTGCCATGGCATAAGAAGAGCAAAGTGAAAAAAGATTTAGCGGCTGCTGAGCAAGTGTTAAATGCTGATCACTATGGTCTTGATCGTGTGAAAGATCGTATTTTAGAGTATTTAGCAGTTCAAGGTCGTGTGAATAAGATAAAAGGGCCTATCCTTTGTTTAGTAGGACCTCCTGGTGTGGGTAAAACGTCACTTGGTCAGTCTATTGCGCGGGCTACGGGTCGTGAGTATGTGCGTATGGCGCTGGGTGGTGTGCGTGATGAAGCAGAGATCCGTGGTCACCGTCGTACTTACATCGGTTCTATGCCGGGTAAATTGATTCAACGTATGGCAAAAGTTGGTGTAAAAAACCCGTTATTCTTACTGGATGAGATCGATAAGATGTCATCAGATATGCGTGGTGATCCGTCATCAGCTTTACTTGAAGTGCTTGATCCGGAACAAAATAACACATTTAACGATCACTATTTAGAAGTGGATTATGATCTGTCAGATGTAATGTTTGTCGCGACAGCGAACTCAATGAATATTCCTGCACCGCTGCTTGACCGTATGGAAGTGATTCGTCTGTCAGGTTATACCGAAGATGAAAAACTCAATATTGCTAAGCAACATTTAGTAGGCAAACAAGTTGAAAACAGTGGCTTGAAACCAAATGAGATCGTTATCGATGATAGCGCTTTAATCGGTATCATTCGTTACTATACTCGTGAAGCGGGTGTGCGTAGCCTTGAACGTGAGATTGCTAAAATTTGCCGTAAAGTAGTGAAACAGCTATCACTTAACAGCCGTCTGAAAAAAGTAAAAGTCACTAAGGATAACTTAAAAGAGTTCCTTGGTGTACAGCGCTTTGATTATGGTAAAACAGATAACGAAAATCGTATCGGTCAGGTGATCGGTTTGGCCTGGACAGAAGTAGGTGGTGACTTACTGACCATTGAAGCTGTAAGTATTCCGGGTAAAGGGAAATTAACTTATACCGGATCGCTTGGTGACGTGATGCAGGAGTCGATTCAGACTGCGTTAACTGTTGTACGTTCACGTGCAGAAAAATTAGGTATTAATCCTGATTTCTATGAAAAACGTGATTTACATGTGCACGTACCAGATGGCGCGACACCAAAAGATGGCCCAAGTGCAGGTATTGCAATGTGTACCTCATTAATCTCTGCCTTAACCGGTAATCCTGTCAGAGCTGATGTAGCGATGACTGGTGAGATTACTCTGCGCGGTGAAGTTCTGCCAATTGGTGGGCTGAAAGAAAAATTACTGGCTGCTCATCGTGGTGGCATTAAAACGGTGATTATTCCAAATGATAATAAAAAAGATTTGGAAGAGATCCCGGATAATGTAAAAGCCGAGCTTAAAATCCATCCGGTTAAATGGATTGATGAAGTGCTAACCATTGCACTGCAAAACAATCCATTTGGTATGGAAACGATTACGCTGGACGAGTTACATAAAGCAAAAGCACCAGTAAAACGTGCAGTGAAAAAGATTAAGAGTCGGGTTTCTATCGCTGATTCAATAAATTAATCATTCAGGCTTTCATTTCTCAATAGCACATCTTTATAGATGTGCTATACTTTTGCCCATTATTTTTGTAATCCGTTTATCGTCGATAAAGTTTATTGTGTGGAGAATCGCGACCTATGATGGAAAAAATTCGCGTAGCAGCAAATCATCTTGTTGTGAAGATTATTTTTGCGGTAATTATTTTGTCTTTTATTTTTGCTGGAGTGGGCGGTATTTTTAGCTTTGATTCAAGCGAAAATGATGCCAACATGTACATTGCTAAAGTGAATGGTGAAGGCATCAGCCGTCAGGCATTTGAGAATCAGGCTCGGGCAGCCGTTGATCGTGCGGCATCACTAAATTTAACGGGTAACTCTTCCTCTTTTGAAAGAGATATTCGTCGTGGTGTACTTGGACAACAAATTGATAACTATCTGGCTTATCAGTTCTCAAATGAAGTCGATGCTAAGATCAGTAATGATCAGGTAAAAGATGCGATTCGTCAGCAAACAGTATTCTTTGAAAATGGTCGTTTCAGTAATCGTGTTTATTTAGAAGTGTTAGCGGCTAACGGATATACGCCTGAAATTTATGGTAATGCACTAAGAACTGAAATCCAGCAAAAACAAGTGATGAATGCGCTGGTTACCAGTGACTTCACTTTGCCTGTTGATGAAAATATTGCCTTACTGGATAATCAGGTTCGTTCAGGTTATATAGCAACCGTTACACCAGATATCGTAAATTTGGATGATGTTGAAATCACAGAAGAAGACGCACTAAATTATTACAATACCAATCAGGATCTGTTCAAGCATCCGGAGAGAGCAAAAATCAAATTTATTGCTAACTTCCGTCCGGATATTGATTTCGCTGCTGAATCAATGGTAACTGAAGCAGACGCTAAAGCATATTATGAAGCAAATAAAACAACTTACACTGCACCGGAGCAACGTGCATTTAGCATCATTTATACTGCAGATATTGAAACAGCGAATGATGTTTACGCAGCTCTACAGCAAGGTAAAAATTTTGATGAGTTAGCTAAAGAAACAGCGGGCAGCTCAGTTTATGGTGCGCATAATGGTTCACTTGGCTGGTTTACTGTCGATGGAAATTTACCCTCTATTTTAGTGAGTGCTAACTTAACTAAGAAAGGTGAATATTCTAAACCAGTTCAGGAAGATGATGGTAGTGCTGCAATTGTTCGTTTAGATGATATTAAAAAGCCGGAAGCTCAGCCGTTTGCCCACGTGAAAGCGGATATCACGAAACAATTAATTGCAGAGAAGGCAGAACAAGTCTTTACAGCTAATAATGCTAAATTAGTTGAAGCACTGGCTAATAATCCGGAATCTATTGAAGCATTAGCTCAGACAACTGGTTTACCTCTGCTTGATTCTGACTGGAATACCCGTAATGAGAGATTCTCTCTGGCACGTTTCCCGGAAGTTCGTGATGTATTATTTGATAGCAGTATGATTGATGAGGGTAAACCAACAGGTAGTCTGTCTGATATTATTTATGTTGATCAGGTAGCAAGTACTTATGTTATTCAGGTGACTGCTTACGAGCCGGAAGGATTTGAAGCGTTTGATAGTGTGAAAGAGTCAATCATTGCTCAACTAAAAGACAGTACGGCTAAAGAGCGATTTGCTACCGCAGTTAAAGAGTTAGTGGCTAATTTACAGAATGGTACAAATAAACTAAATGTGAGCTTTGGACAACGTTTCAGTGTTAATCGTAGTTCTGATTCTTTAGATAAAGACGTCGTGAATATGATCTTTACACTTGTTCCTTCTGCAACAGGCAATAGCGTATATGGTGCTGCAATTTCTAAAGATAATGTAGCAACAATTGCTGCGATGACTAAAGTTGAAACTCCGGAAATAACGGAAGAGTCATCTGCAATGTCTGAGAAACTACTTTCACAGCGTATGCAGGATACCATTTACTTCTTATCTAACGATTTGCGTTCAAAAGCAAAAATTGAAATTATGCCAAACGCAAATATGTGATATATCTCGAAAGATTATCTCGTTATTTGAAATTTAGAAAGGTCACTTTGGTGGCCTTTCTTATTTTGGGGATTTATTCACATTATCTTTAAGACAATCTGGCAAATTGAGCGTGCTAATTCAGCATTTACTTAAGGATTGTTTTTATGAAAGTTATTCAGGCATCACTACTATTTTGTTCATTGTTTATTTCCGGTTTGGCAGTGACTTCTACTGCACTGGCAAATACTACAAATCCATCACAGCAACAGGAACAAGTCCAGCAAATCAGCATTAATAACGCATCAGCAGAAGAGCTGGCAGCAAAATTAAATGGTGTAGGACTTAGTAAAGCGCGCCGTATTGTTGAATATCGTGAAAAGTATGGCGCATTTACTACTATTGAACAGCTTAAAGAGGTTTCCGGGATTGGGCAGTCTATTTTAGATAAAAACCGAGCAATTATGACATTGTAATTATTCTTGTTATTCGCCGGAATGAAATTATTGGGCAATCCCAGCCCAATAATTGTTGAACTCATGTTATAATTTTTGCCATATTGTTTATTTATGGTAACTGTTTATGGCATCTTGGAATATCGCAATTGTTGGAGCATCAACTCTGGTTGGTGAAGCGATGGTTGAACTCCTGCAGGAAAGAGGATTTCCTGTTGAACAACTATTTTTATTAGATAGTGATGA
This sequence comes from Zophobihabitans entericus, assembly GCF_011745665.1. Classification (GTDB taxonomy): domain Bacteria; phylum Pseudomonadota; class Gammaproteobacteria; order Enterobacterales; family Orbaceae; genus Zophobihabitans; species Zophobihabitans entericus. Next base: position 530,035 of record NZ_CP050253.1, read on the forward strand.
AGGAGAAGGGGAATTTGTTCGGTTTAATGGTAAAAATCTGACGATTGAATCAATATCTGATTTTGACTGGTCATCGGCTAATCTGGCGTTTTTTGTTGGTGGTAATGAGCTTTCATCTCAGTACGCGGAGCAGGCAGCAAGTTCTGGTTGTCTGGTAATAGATTCCAGTAGCCATTTTGCGGATAACCCAAATATTCCGCTGGTTGTACCTTATATTAATAATGATGTACTGAGTGATTACCGTAATCACAATATTATCTCGATCGCCAGCGGGATTGTAACGCAGTTACTACGTGCGGTGTTTGCAGTGGCTCAGCCACATGAAATTACTCAGCTATCAGTCAGTAATTTAATCCCAGCTTCATTTTATGGTAAAGCCGGCGTTGATGAGCTGGCAGGACAAAGTGCGAGGCTATTAAATGGCCTGGCGGTTGAAAATGATCTGTTTACTAAACAGCTGGCATTTAATTTACTGCCTGCTTTTGAACAACCGGCTTATTTTATTAGTGAACAGGATATTGTTGATCAATGTCGTCGTGTTCTTGGTGATTATCAGTTGCCAGTCTCTGTTGACTCAGTGAATGTTCCGGTATTTTATGGTTTAGCACAAACCGTACGTATTATGACAACCTACCCAATTATGATTGATGATCTGGAACAACGGATTCCTGATAATTACTCAATTATGCTGGCTGAGAAAGATGATTATCCAACACCTGTGACAGAGCTGGACTCTTCATTAACACTTAAAATTGGTGATGTTCGCTATAGCTACGGAGTGCCGGAGCAACTACAGCTTTGGACTGTCTCTGATAATATTCGTTATTTAGGGGCGTTAATGGCAATTGAAGCTGCTGAATTATTGATTAATGAATATCTATAGAGTGTTTTTGTGAAGATTGCACTGGGAATTGAGTACGACGGTAGCCGTTTTTTTGGCTGGCAAAGACAGCAGGAAGTAGTTTCAGTACAGGCTGCGCTTGAAAAAGCCTTGAGTCAGGTGGCGAATGAGCCTATAGAGGTCTTTTGTGCGGGCAGAACAGATGCGGGAGTACATGCAACTGGTCAGGTGGTTCATTTTGAAACAAATGCTCCCCGGGCTGACGTAGCCTGGACTTTGGGTGTAAATGCTAATTTACCTGATAGTGTGGCTGTGCGCTGGAGCACAGAAGTCAGCGATGACTTTCATGCCAGATTTAGCGCTACGGCAAGACGTTATCGTTATGTTATTTGTAATCAGAAATATCGCCCAGCTATTTTAAGTCAGGGGATGTCACATTATTATCATCCCTTAGATGAACAAAAAATGCATCAGGCTGCACAGTATTTGCTGGGGGAAAATGATTTTACCTCTTTTCGGGCTTCTCAGTGTCAGTCTAAAACGCCATGGCGCAATATTCACCATATTAAGGTAACCAGACAAAATCAGTATGTTGTGGTCGATATTAAGGCAAACGCTTTTGTACATCATATGGTACGTAATATTGTCGGCAGTCTGCTTGAAGTTGGCTATGGTAATAAGCCTGAGTCATGGATTGCTGAGTTACTGGCGGCTAAAGATAGAACACTGGCGGCAGCTACTGCAAAAGCAGAAGGACTTTATCTGGTTAAGGTGGATTATCCGGAAAAATTTGCTTTACCTGATTGTGTTTTAGGACCATTATTCATTCAGGATATGGCATGATTTGATAAAAATCATTTATTAATCAAATTGTTATTAAATTAATTGAGAAATGGCCTGAAAGAAAAGAACAAATAGTTAAGTATTCATGGAAAATAATATACAATAGCGCAAGTCAATAGAGGCGATAAAAGGTTAACAATGAGCTGGATTGAGAAAATTTTAAATAAAAATACCATTTCTGCTGATCATAAAGCCAACATCCCGGGTGGTGTCTGGACTAAGTGTGACGGCTGTGGACAAGTTATTTATCAGGCGGAACTTGAGCGTAATTTAGATGTATGTCCAAAATGTGACCATCATATGCGTATTCCTGCCCGAGTTCGTTTATACCGTTTCCTTGATGACGGTTCAGAAGTTGAACTGGGCACGGATTTAGAACCAAAAGATATCTTAAAATTTAAAGATGCTAAAAAATATAAAGATCGCTTAACCGCAGCGCAGAAAGAGACGCGTGAAAAAGACGCGATGATTGCGATGCAAGGTACACTACATAATATTCCTGTGATTGCTGTTGCATTTGAATTCTCCTTTATAGGTGGTTCAATGGGATCGGTTGTTGGTGCGATGTTTGCGCGTGCAGCAGAAAAAGCAATTGAAGAAAAACGTGCATTAATTTGTTTCTCTGCCAGTGGTGGAGCGCGTATGCAAGAAGCGTTATTCTCTCTAATGCAAATGGCTAAAACTAGTGCGGTACTGGCTAAAATGCAAGATGCAGGCTTGCCGTATATTTCTGTTATGACGGACCCGACACTGGGTGGCGTATCAGCAAGTTTAGCAACGCTAGGTGATTTAAATATTGCAGAGCCTAAAGCACTGATCGGTTTTGCTGGTCCGCGCGTTATTGAACAAACAGTTAGAGAGAAGCTACCTGAAGGCTTCCAAAGTAGTGAATTCTTACTTGAGAAAGGTGCTATCGATATGATTGTGCATCGTAAAGAGTTAAGACCACGTATTGCAGCTATTCTCGCAAAACTCATGAATTTACCTGATCCATTTATGGAAGAGACTGCAGCAGAGAGCGAATCTCTTGACGGCTAAATGTTAGAACACTATGTCAGTAGATGAAATAATTAAACCAAATGCCATGTCGACACTCTCAACATGGCTTTGTTATTTAGAGCATATCCATACTCAAACAATTGAACTTGGGCTAACCCGGGCAAAATTGGTTGCAGACCGACTCAGCATTAATAAACCTGCCCCTTATGTGTTTACCGTCGCTGGAACGAATGGGAAAGGGACAACGTGCCACACGCTTGAAATGATCTTAATGGCTGCAGGTTATAAAGTTGGTGTATATAGTTCTCCGCATTTGATTCGTTATACTGAGCGTGTACGGATACAAAATAAAGAGGTTGCTGAAGCTGAGCATGTAAAAACATTTGCTGAGATTGAAAAAGCCCGTGGCGATACATCTTTGACCTATTTCGAATTTAGTACTTTATCGGCACTGTTATTATTTAAACAAGCAAATGTTGATGTGGCTATTTTAGAAGTTGGTTTAGGCGGCCGTTTAGATGCAACTAATATCGTGGATTCTGATGTGGCTGTTGTTACTTCCATCGCGCTTGATCATACTGACTGGCTTGGCGATAACCGGGAAAGTATTGGCCGGGAAAAGGCCGGCATTTTCCGTGCAGGTTGTCCGGCTGTTGTTGGTGAGCCAGATATGCCAATGTCTATTGCTAATTATGCAAAGCAGCTAGGAGCTCTGCTTTATCCATGTAAACCAAATTCGGCAGGCGTCTGGAGTTACCAGTTAGAGTCAGAGAGTAGCTGGAGTTTTACAGCACCTAAGCAGCAATATCAGCATCTTCCTGTTCCTACTGTTCCAGTGATGAATGCAGCAACAGCACTGGCTGCTTTAAGTTATTCAAGTCTCACTGTACCAAGAGAAGCAATTGATGCCGGATTACGTAATGCCAGATTGCCGGGACGTTTTCAGATTATTCAGCAAAAACCATGGCTTATTTTGGATGTGGCACATAATCCGCATGCCGCGATTTATTTAAATTCTCAATTAGATAAGATGTGTAAAAACCATTCTGTTGGAAAAGTAAGAATGGTGATTGGTATGTTGAAGGATAAAGATATCGCTTCCACGCTGAGTCACTTACAGGCAGATAAATGGTATTGTGCTTCACTTTACGGACCAAGAGGAGCGTCTGCAGAGCAGCTAACAAAATATTTAGCAGACAAAAAGGCTGATTTACAGGCTTTCTCTTCTGTTGTTGATGCGTGGCAATGTGCTATGCAAGAAGCACAGGATGATGATATTGTAGTCGTTTGTGGGTCGTTTCATACTGTTGCTGACGTAATGAGTCATTTAAATCATGAAGAATAAAACGCGTAATCAATTAATTGGATTAATTACAGTTATCCTGCTGGCGATAATTTTCTATCCTTATATTATTAAAAATAAAAAAGAATTTAATGAATCAACTATCCCGCTGGTTAATACCGAATTACCGGGTGATATCATCGTTGATGATACTCAGATTTCTATCTTACCAGATGAAATTGTAGGTACAGATACCACAACAGATAATCAGTCTGATGATATTCAGGATATCATTAACCGTGTGACGGTAGAATCGACGACAGTACAGATACCAAATTCTGGTTCGTCGGCTGCATCAGCTACAACATCAGGAACTACAACAAGTACAGCGATTACTCCAACGGCAACTAATGACAAGGGTTATAGTATTCAGCTTGCTGCATTAAAAAACCGCCAAAAGATAGAAGAATTGGTCGCGATGTTACGTCTGCATAATTATGATGTATACACTGATCCTGCTGTACCAAAACAAGATCAGATTATTCGCTTACTGGTCGGACCTTATCCATCTAAAGAGCAGGCTGAGCTTGTTTCCTTAGATTTAAAGAATTTAACTAAATTAAATGGATTTATTGTTTCTAAATAGGAATAGACAGATATGATGAACTGGATTGATTATGCCATTATTGGGGTGATTGTATTTTCTGCGATTGTGAGCATTATTCGCGGCTTTGTTAAAGAAGCCCTATCTCTCATAACCTGGATATGTGCATTTTTTGTTGCGAGTAAGTTCTATTTCTATATTACTGATTATTTAACTTATTTTCAGGATGAGTTTGTCCGTAATGCGGTGGCGATTGGCATTTTATTTATCGCGACATTGCTTGTTGGTGCAATTGTTAACTATATTATTGGTGAACTTGTTCATCGTACAGGACTCTCTGGTACTGATCGGGTTCTTGGTGTGTGTTTTGGTGTGTTGCGTGGTGTGCTTATCGTCGCGGCTATTCTGTTTTTTGTGGATACGTTTACACCATTATCAAAGAATAGTGACTGGGAAGAGTCAGTTTTAATTCCACATTTCCATTATATTGTGCGCTGGTTCTTTGACTATTTACAAAGTACATCTTCTTTCTTATTGCCAGCTTAAATCATTTGAGGTGAACCTATGTGCGGTGTTGTTGGGATAGTAGGACGTAGTTCTGTTAATCAGGCAATTTATGATGCCTTAACTGTTTTACAACATCGTGGGCAGGATGCAGCCGGTATTGTCACAATTGATGAAGAAAACCATTTTAAGCTCAGAAAATCAAATGGCTTAGTCAAAGATGTATTTTTAGAACATCATATGCAGCGTCTGCAAGGGAATATGGGTATCGGCCATGTTCGTTACCCAACAGCAGGTAGTCCGAGTGTGTCAGAAGCTCAGCCATTTTATGTTAACTCTCCTTATGGTATTACTCTGGCGCATAATGGTAATCTTACTAACACTGATGATTTACGTGAAGCTATCTTTAAATCAGCTAAGCGCCATGTAAATACCACCTCTGATTCAGAAGTATTGTTAAATATTTTAGCCAGTGAATTGGATAAGTTTCCTGATTACCCACTCACTGCGGATAATATTTTTACTGCGGTGAGTGCCGTACACAAAATTATTAAAGGTGCTTATGCTTGTGTGTCTATGATTATCGGGCATGGTCTGGTGGCGTTTCGTGATCCAAACGGAATTCGTCCTTTAGTTCTTGGTCGTCGTGCGCTTGCAGATAATCAGTTTGAGTATATTGTTGCCTCCGAAAGTGTAGCGTTAGATATTTTAGATTTTGAATTTATGCGTGATATTGCGCCGGGTGAGGCTGTTTACATCACTGAAGATGGCCAGCTATTTACCCGCCAGTGTGCAGAGTATCCAAAATATTCACCGTGTATTTTTGAATATGTCTATTTTGCTCGTCCTGATTCACTTATGAATGGGGTATCTGTTTATCAATCCCGTATCCATATGGGGCAAATGCTCGGGCGTAAGATTGCCAGAGAGTGGGCACACCTGGATATTGATGTAGTGATCCCGATTCCTGAAACATCCTGTGATGCAGCGCTTGAAATAGCCCGAATTTTAAATAAACCTTATCGACAAGGATTTGTAAAAAACCGTTATATTGGTCGGACCTTTATTATGCCAGGACAAGTGGCTAGACGTCAGTCAGTACGCCGTAAACTGAATGCTAATCGTATTGAGTTTGAAGGTAAAAATGTACTATTAATTGACGACTCAATTGTGCGTGGAACGACTTCTGAAGAGATTCTGGAAATGGTACGCTCTGTTGGTGCTAAAAAAGTTTATTTAGCATCAGCCGCACCAGAAGTGCGTCATCCAAATGTTTATGGTATTGATATGCCAAGTGTCAATGAATTGATTGCATATGATCGTAATGTTGATGAAATCGCTAAAAAGATTGGTGCAGATGCACTGATTTTTCAGGATTTAGATGATTTAATTACCGCAGTGAAAATGAGTAATCCAAATATTGAACATTTTGATTGTTCAGTTTTTGATGGCATCTATGTGACTAATGATATCACTCAACAGTATCTGGATGATTTAGATGCCAGACGTAACGACAAAAAGAAAACGCGTCAGGCACAAAGAGAAGCTGAAAATTTAGAAATCTATAATGAAGGACAATAGAGTATGAGTACCACAGACACTAATGCAAAAAAACGAATTATTGTTGGAATATCGGGAGCCAGTGGTGTTCTGTTTGCTATTCGTCTGTTGGAGATACTTAAACAACTCGATAATATTGAAACACATTTAGTCATTAGTAACTCAGCTAAACGAACGATTGAGCTGGAAACAGACTATACGCTCGACTATATTCATGCTCAGGCAGATGTTGTTTATGATATTAATGATATTGCAGCTTCGATTTCTTCGGGCTCATTTCCCGTCTATGGTATGATTGTTCTTCCATGTTCAATGAAAACCTTATCAGGGATCGCTAATAGTTATAGCGATAACTTATTAATCAGAGCCGCTGATGTCACGCTTAAAGAACGCAGACCACTGATCTTAAGTGTACGTGAAACTCCTTTACATTTAGGTCATCTACGTTTAATGACCGCTGCAGCAGAGATTGGTGCGATTATCATGCCTGCTGTTCCTGCCTTTTATCACACACCAAAATCAATTAATGACATGATTAATCAGACTCTTGGTCGTATTCTCGATCAATTTCATATTGAATCAAGCCTTTATCGAAAATGGACAAGTAGATAAAAAATTGATTTATATTAAATTTTTATAAAAAAACATTTGATCAACCTAGAGAATTAGATTACTATGTGTTCATTCGAAAAGTTTTGTAAAGATATGTTAGTTAAAACCAAGAAGAATTTGATGGTAACTTAACAGTATATTTTACAGTTATAAATTTTTTGATAAAAAACAAAACATTATATTTAGTTAAGAAAAATAATTGTTTTTTTGACTTAAATCATGTATATTTGCGACCAGTTTTGTAAAGAAATATTTATTTACGATAAGAATAGTGCAGCAGGGTTTAATTAGCGCACTGTTAGTTAAGCAAAATTTGAGAAAGCTGATAACAGCTTCAGGAATGGAAGAAGGAAGTAATTAAGATGACCAAGAGTCTTAATTTGTCAATAATTGCATCGTTTATTGTCGTTGCATTAAGTAGTTCGGTAGCTTACGCTAAACCAAGCGTAATCCCTACTACTAAAGCAGCTACAACAGAAGAAGATGCAGCTGAAAAAGTTAGGTTATACATTAACTCACAACAGCGTAGTTTGTACCAAATTGCGTTGCTTAGTGGCATTTCAGTCACCGAGCTTCGTGAATTAAATAAAGGTACATACGATAATATCGATGTGGTAAAGGCTGGTGAAAGTATTGTTCTACCTGCTTCATCTCCATTATTACCGCCAGAGCAAACAACTCTGAGTGCAAACGATAAATATGATTTACCTAAATTAGGTTCATCAGAAACAGTTACACCAACAGAAAGCGATAGCGATATTATTGATAAACATATTGCTCAGGCGTTAACCACAATTGGTCAACAAGACTGGGAAAATATGTCATCTGACAAGATGAAAGACCAATTACGTAACGATACACAACAATATGCAGAAAATTACGTACGTAATCAGGTGAATTCACAAATTATCGATCCTATTCGTGGTGCTGCTCAAGACTTCTTAGGTCGTTTTGGTACTGCACAACTTGGCTTTAATGTGAGTGACGAAGGTCGTCTGAACAACGTCTCTGTAAAATTATTTAGCCCTTGGTATGACTCTGAAAATACTTTAATTTTCTCTCAAATGTCATTCCAGGAGTATGAGAACGATCGTCGTATTGGTAACTTCGGTATTGGTCAACGTTGGGACGTTGCTGATAAGAGCTGGTTACTTGGATATAACGTATTCTTAGATCATGATTTCCAACGTGCGCATAACCGTTTAGGTTTAGGTCTTGAAGCATGGTCTGATTATATGAAGTTAGCGATTAACTATTACTATCCATTATCAGACTGGAAAGTATCTCGTGACTTTGATAACTATTTAGAAAGAGCGGCAAGAGGTTTCGACGTTCGTTTTCAGGGCTATTTACCATCTTACCCACACCTTGGTGGTTCATTAATGTTTGAACAATACTTCGGTGATGAGGTTGCATTATTTGGTAAAGATAACCTGCAAAAAGATCCATATGCAGTGACAATTGGTGTGGACTATACGCCAGTTCCATTGTTTACAATTCGTGGTGAACATAAACAAGGTCAGGATAGCCAAACTGATGCTAAGTTAGATGTTACAATGAATTACCGTATCGGTGTGCCGTTAAAAGATCAGTTAGATCCTGATATGGTTGCAGCAGCACGTTCATTACGCGGTAGTCGTTATGACCTTGTTGATCGTAATAACTTCATTGTTCTTGAGTATAAGGCTAACAAACTTAGTGTTGACTTAGCTTCAATCGGTGAACAAATGGAAGGTACCTTATTCCCAGTAGGCGTTATGGTAAGTAATGCTAAAGGTAATGTTCAGTCATTACGCTGGAATGGTGCGGATTTAAATCAGTTATTGGCTGATGGTGGTGACCTTTGTTATAACCGTGGTGTGGCGATTGTCCCAGGTGTAACAGCAGCGGTTGCGTGTCCAGCACCTAATTTGTGGAATGCAGTAACAACAACAGATTATAACAACTGGTCTGTAGCGATTCCTCCTTATGTTAACGCAACGGGTGTGCGTAACCCTGTAGCAGGAACAACATCAACAGCGGGTCGTTATACATTTAGTGTTACAGTTTCTGATAGTAAAAATGAAGCAACATCTAACTCCGTATATTTAGCGATTAAAACAAATCGTCGTATCCAGTTAGATAACATCACACCAGCTTCTGGCGGTACAACACTTGCTTTAGCGATTCCGGCAAGCGGTACACATGTAGCGACACTTGAAGGTACGCTGGTAGATGCAACAAATACTAAATTTAGTGATGCTTCGTTCTATAGTTTATTCCCGGGCACAACAACTGCTCCGACAGCAGCTGATGTTGCGATGATGAATGCAGTATGGAGTGCAAATGTAGTGTCAGACGGTAGTAAGATTACGTTTGTACATGATGATGGCACGAATGTTTGTCCAACATCAGCACCAAAATGTTTAATTGTTAAATCAATTACAACAACAACACCAACTGACTCATATAAAATTGATGTCGCGACTTCTGTTGAATTTGGTGCGATTGATGTGAAACTTGATGCAGCACCTTGTGGTGGTAACTCTGCTGGTAGTAATAAACAAACTGTTCACTTTGCAGGTTCTGGTGCAGCGATGGCGATTGAATTATATCGTCAGGATCCATCAGGTTTAACTCTACTTGGGTTTGATAATACAGGTTCTGGTATTGTAGGTGTTCCGGCGGGTAGTTTACGTGTAGGTAATACTTATGAAATTAAAGCTTACTATGATGCGGCACGTACATCGTTAATTCCAACGCCGACAGTAACATGGTCACTTGCGGGTAATAACGTAGCAGCATGTCCGTCACCAGTAACAACAACGATGCCTGCGTCAGCTCCGTTCTTTGAAGTAGCGACAGGTACTGATGAGACTTATACCTTAAAAGGTCGTCCAACAAGTCTGGCAAGTGTAGGTACAAGTATCAATAGTGTAACGGTAACGCCAGCAGCGTGTGCCGGTGACCAAGGGTTTAATTTACGCGTAGAAGTAAATTAAGAAAGAATTTAGGTAGTAGTTAGAATATGGCTGCTACCTAAACAAAACACCAATCTATGGTGTATTTATATAAATACAACATATAATGTTGAAAAATTAGGAAGATAAAATGAAAAAATTAACTATTAAGAATGTTGCATTAGCAATGGCTCTTGCTGGTTATGCAGCAAGCTCAGCTTTCGCTCTTGATGCAACAACGAATCAAACTATCGTAGGTAACGCACCAATTCTTAAAGGTTCTGCAGGTACGGACCATACTGTAAATATCGCACTTACTCGTTCTGGCGCAGCTGTTACTGACCAGGTTAAAGTTGGTGACGTAATTACTGTTAGCTATACTGTTGCTGACGCTGATGGCGATACTGAAAGTACAGCTGGTGAATCAGGTAAAACACTTGTAATGTATTATAAATTAGCATCTGCTCCGACTGTATGGGTTGCTGCTCCTACTACTACAACTGTTAGTGCATCAGGTAAAGCTGACTTTACTATCCCTGCTGCAATGATTGGCGCAACTGATATTGGTTTCAAAATTCAAGAAAATACTCAATATGGTGCTCCAGCAACAGGTCTATGGATCTATGTAGCAGATATCTGGAGTAATAATGGGCCAGGTACAAACGTGACTGATCCGGGCGATCCAGGTGATGGTGGTAACGGTACAGGTACTGAAGGTGGTGGTGGTGATAAACCAGGCGGTACAGGTCCAGTTACAGGTGATTCTGTTGTAGTTGGTATCTTCAAAGTTAATGCAGGTACAATCGATAAAACTGTGAACTATGCAGCAGCAGGCGCCCCAGCTCCTAAATATGGTGATGTATTTGAAGCTATCGTATGGAATGACGAAAACACTGATAACCAAATCACAGCAGGTGAAGCTGAGTTAACTGCAAGCTATACAACATTTGCTTGGAGTCTATCAGGTAACAATACTGCAGCTAACGGTGCAACAACTCTTGCTACACCAGTGGCAATTACAGGTGCGACAGCTGTTCAATATACCATTTCAACTGTTAACAGCGCATACAGTTCATCTTATGAAGCTGGTGCTCAAGGCTTTAATCTTAGAGTTGAAGCTTCACTATAATAGTAGTCAGACATTACTAAACATTATCAAACCATCCTTCGGGATGGTTTTTTTATGTCTAAGGCCAACTATAACGTTTTAACTTATGCTATGCTGGATGCAATATAATAATATGTTAAGGATAATACACTATGATTACCGATCCATTTTTTGATCGAGAAGCGGAGAAATATGAATCTCCTATCGCCAGTCGTGAACTGATTCTCGATTATCTACAAAAAACAGCCAAACCTGTTAATCTGGAAAAGATTGCAGAGGCCATGTCTATTACCAGTGACGATCAAAAGACCGCGTTACATCGTCGTTTACGCGCGATGGAGCGCGACGGGCAACTGATCTTTACCCGTAAACAATGTTACGCCTTACCTGAAAAATTTGACATGATCAAAGGTTCTGTCATCGGACATCGTGAAGGATACGGATTCCTGCGTGTAGAAGGTGAGAAAGAAGATTACTATTTATCACCGGATCAAATGAAACTGGCATTACATGGCGATGTGGTCATGGCTCAGCCAATAGGCAAAAAATTTAAAGGTAAGCAGGAAGCCAGAATTGTTCGTATCTTAGAACCACGTAATAATTTAATTGTTGGACGTTACTTTATCGAACAGGGTATTGGTTTTGTGGTACCTGATGATAGCCGACTCTGTTTTGATATTTTAATTGCTGAAAAACCAGAACAAACTATTCGTATGGGTTCTGTTGTCGTTGTTGAATTACAGCAAAGACCAGAACGTCGTCAACGTGCAGTTGGCCGTATCACTGAAATTCTTGGTGAGAATATGGAGACTGATCTGGCGATTGAAATCGCTATTCGTACCCATGAAATCCCTCATGTATTGCCTGATGCGGTTCTGACTCAGGTCTCTGGTTTTACTGAAGAGGTGCCGGAAGAGGCCAAACAAGGTCGCTTAGATTTACGCTCATTACCACTAATCACTATTGATGGTGAAGACGCTCGCGACTTTGATGATGCCGTCTATTGTGAGAAAAAAACTGGTGGTGGCTGGCGTTTATGGGTGGCTATTGCTGACGTGAGTTACTACGTCCGACCAAAAACAGCGCTGGATAAAGATGCCTGCCAGCGTGGTACATCAGTTTACTTCCCGTCACGGGTTATTCCGATGCTGCCGGAGGTATTATCAAATGGTTTATGTTCATTAAATCCACAGGTTGATCGTCTGTGTATGGTTTGTGAAATGACGATCTCAGCCAAAGGTAAGCTTACTTCTTACCAGTTCTATGAAGCAGTGATGAATTCACACGCTCGTATGACTTATACCAAAGTGGCTAAAATTCTTGAGGGTGATCCTGAACTGCGCGAGCATTATGCTGATTTAGTACCTCACCTGGAAGATATTTATAGTTTATATAAGACGCTTGACCGTGTACGTGAAGAGCGTGGTGCTATTGCGTTTGAATCACCAGAACCAAAATTTATTTTTAATGCCGATAAACGTATTGAAAGCGTTGAAGTTGCTGAGCGTAATGACGCTCATAAGATTATTGAAGAGTGTATGATTATGGCGAACGTGGCTGCAGCTAAGTTTGTTACTAAAGCTGGTATTCCGTCACTATTCCGTATTCATGATTTACCTGATAGCGAACGCTTAATGGGGCTTAGAGCCGTACTGGCTGAGCTTGGACTTGTTCTGTCTGGTGGCGATAATCCAAAACCTAAAGACGTGGCAGAACTGCTTACTTTAGTCGCTGATCGGCCAGATCGGGAAATGATTCAGACTTTAGTTTTACGCTCAATGAAACAGGCGGTTTACGATCCGGATAATCGCGGTCACTTTGGCTTAGCGTTACAGGAGTATGCACATTTTACTTCACCAATTCGTCGTTATCCTGATTTATTATTACACCGGGCAATTAAATGGATTATTGCACATGATAAACAGCAGGAGAGTCAAACTGGTGGCTGGCGTTATGATATGCCAGAAATGCTCTACTTTGGTCAACACTGTTCAATGACAGAGCGCCGTGCCGATGAAGCTGTACGCGATGTGGTGGACTGGCTTAAATGTGACTTTATGCAAGACCACGTGGGCGAAGTATTTAAAGGTATTATTTCCAGTATCACTAACTTTGGGTTCTTTGTTCGCTTAGACGATCTTTATATTGATGGTCTGGTACATGTGTCATCACTGGAAAATGACTATTACTCTTATGATTCAGTACGTCATCGCTTAGTGGGTGAAGCATCTGGCTATGCTTATCGGTTAGGCGACAGAGTGACTGTTAAAGTAGAAGCAAGTAATCCGGAAGATCGTAAAATCGATTTCTCATTAATTGAAAGTGATAAAAAACCACAACGAGCAGGTAAAACAGCTAAAGACAATCGTAAAAAATCCGCTAAAATGTCTGCTGCAAAAGATCAGCGTGGTGAATGGGATGCTGATAAACCGATGAAGAAAAAACGTCGCGGGCAAGATAATCCTTATGCACCAAAAAAAGCTGAGAAATCAGGCTCTAAACATAAAAGTGGAAAGAAGAATAAACGATGAGTGAAATAATTTATGGTATTCACGCTGTTCAGTCTTTACTTGAGCGCAATCCTGAAAGATTTTTAGAAATCTATATGCTAAAAGGACGTGAAGATAAGCGCTTAATGTCCTTAATTCAGCAAATAGAGAAAATGGGGTTAACGGTGCGTGTCACTACGCGTCAATGGCTTGATGAACAATCAGAACATGGTGTGCATCAGGGCATTTTGGCTAAAGTAAAAGAGAGCACGCAGTATCAGGAAGGTGACTTGCCAACACTGCTGGAACAGACTGAAAATCCATTTATTCTGATTCTGGATGGTGTCACGGATCCGCATAATTTAGGCGCCTGTCTGCGTAGTGCAGATGCTGCCGGTGCAAATATGATCATTGTTCCCAAGGATCGTTCTGCTCCACTAAATGGTATTGCTAAAAAGGTGGCTAGTGGTGCTGCTGATAATGTACCGGTGATTCGAGTAACCAATCTGGCCAGAACGATGCGTCTCCTGCAAGAGTATCATGTCTGGATTGTTGGGACATCTGGTGATGCTGAGCATACTTTATATGAAAGTCAGTTTAAAGGTGCACTTGCACTTGTCATGGGAGCCGAAGGGGAAGGTATGCGCCGTCTGACTCGTGAGCATTGTGATGAACTGATTAGTATTCCAATGGCAGGTACTGTATCTTCCTTGAACGTATCTGTAGCAACGGGTATCTGTTTATTTGAAATTGTCCGTCAACGACTGGCGACAAAGTAACGAAATGAAAATAACCCAATTATCTATCCGAGTGAACACGATTAAATTATAGGATAAATTATGTTTGGCCGATTATTACAGAAAATTTTACCGAAAAAGAAGCAAGCAAAAGAGTTAACAGCCAGAGAGTTAAGCGGACGTAATAATGTCGGATACCCAACCATTCAGCTTTCTCGTGAAAGTGATGAACTGGTTAAAAAATATTACAAAGGTATTCGCCCGGCAATTCAATTCTATAAAGAGACACTTTTCTTTAAATGGGGACCAACATTTATTGAAGAATCCCTGTCCGATGAGCAATTAGCAGCGCTTTCTGGTCGTAATGTGCAGATGGTCTATCTGCTTTTATTTCGGGATATGTTGCGTCATATTGCGCCTTATGTGCACCCTAAAAACGCTCATGATAATTGGGTAGAGACCCTGTCTCAGGAAATACTGGATAATTGTCAGATGCTGAGTGATGCTGATGACCATGATGTCGAGACTAAGAAAGCGCTGTTTGCTGGCACTGAAATTTATAATATTGAGACAGAAGAGCCACAAGCGTGGATTGAACCTCTGGTTGCTCTGGCTGCTTTCCCTGCTGATAAGCTGTATCGTGCTCATCGGGCACTGCTTACAACGATGCTTAAGAAGCTCAATAAAGATAATAAATAAAAACTGAAAATAAATCAAAGAGTTATAGATTTAACTCTTTGATTATATTCAGATTAATAATTAAGGTCTGACACCTAAAGTGTGGCACATTGCAAAGCTCATCTCGGCACGATTAAGTGTGTAGAAATGAAAATCGCGTACTCCCTCTCTGAATAAGACTTTCACCATATCCATCGCAACAGAAGCACCAACAAACTTACGTGTTTCCGGATCATCATCAATATTTGTAAACATATTAATCAACCAGTTGGGTACGTGGACGTTGGTCATCTGGGCAAACTTTTCCAGCTGTTTTAGATTTGAGACAGGTAAAATGCCCGGAATAATATCAACATTGATATTTTCTGCTGCACATTTATCACGAAAGCGCAGGTATTGTTCAATATCAAAAAAGAATTGAGTGATAGCCCGGTTAGCACCCGCATCAACTTTACGTTTCAGATTATCAATATCAGCCTGAGCACTTTTTGCTTCCGGATGGACTTCCGGATAAGCTGCGACTGAAATATCAAAATCAGCCACATCTTTAAGGAGCTTAACTAAATCAGCAGCATAGATTTGCGGGTTTGGCTGGCCAGCGGGAATATCCCCACGCAGAGCGACAATGTGACGAATACCGTTATCCCAGTAATCTTTAGCGATTTGTTTTAGTTGCTCTTGCGAGGCGTCAATACAGGTAAGGTGCGGTGCAGCAACCAGACCTGTTTTACTTTTTATCGCTTTTATAATGTCATGAGTACGATCACGTGTTCCAGAATTAGCACCATAAGTTACCGAGACAAATTTAGGCTTTAGTGTTGCTAAGCGAAAAATAGATTGCCATAAAGTATGTTCCATCTCTTCTGTTTTAGGTGGAAAAAACTCGAAGGAGACATTAATTTTATCCTGGACATCACTGACATATTGATTCAGTGTATGCAGTTGCCTTGCATGTGGAAAAGTACTCATAATTGATCTCTTATTGTTATTTGTTGCTGTTATCGAGTCTGGGATTAAAGATGCTGTAATGCATGATCAAGATCAGCAATAAGGTCGTCTTTATCTTCTAACCCAACGGAGATACGCAATAGCGAATCAGAAACACCGGCAACTTTACGTGCTTCGGCACTCATACCTGAATGAGTCATGGTTGCTGGATGGCAGATCAGACTCTCAACACCGCCTAGTGATTGAGCTAAAGTAAAGATTTTTAGATGTTTTAGGAAAACCGGTAATTTTGCTGCATCGCCTTTAAGCTCAAAGCTTAGCATTGCACCAAAGCCTTTTTGTTGTTTACGGGCAATATCATGTCCCTGGTTGGTTGGCAGTGAAGGATGATAAACACAATTAATTTTAGGATGATTCAATAAAAATTGAACGACATGTTGCGCGTTATCTTGCTGAATGTTCACTCGGGCAGATAAGGTTCGAAGTCCGCGTAATAATAGATAACTGTCAAACGATGAAGTCAAAGTCCCAATATTATTTGCCCACCAGTTAATATCTGTTGCTAGTTGTTGATCTTTAAAGACCAGAATACCGGCAAGTAGGTCAGAGTGACCATTAAGATATTTAGTTGCTGAGTGAATAACAATATCAGCACCAAGTTCTATTGGTCTTTGTAGAATAGGAGTCATAAACGTATTGTCTACCGCAACCAGTGCACCAACGTCATGGGCTTGTTTAGCAATCAGCTGGATATTGACCACACGCAGTAATGGATTACTTGGTGATTCAATGAGTACCAGTTTTGGTTTATGCATTAAAGCATCAGCCAGCGCTTTTGGATCTGACTGATCGACAAAAATTACGTTGAACTGACCACGTTGGCTCAAACTATTAAATAAACGGTAGCTACCACCATAGCAGTCATGTGGAGCAACAATGGTATCTTTTGGAGTAAGTAGTGATACACAAAGTAAATGAATAGCAGACATACCACAGTTAGTCAAAATGGCATCAACACCACCTTCGAGCTCTGCGACAGTTTCTTCCACCAAACGACGACTAGGATTACTTTTACGTGCATAGTCAAACTGGCGTGGTTTAGCAAACTCAGTAAAACCATAGCTGGTTGAAGGAGTAATGGGTGGAACAACACTACCATATTGAGTATCAGTATTAAGCCCACCACGTACTGCGATGGTACCAAGTTTTTTAGTCATTTTCTGCGTCATAATATTGCCAGCCTGTAAGTTAAGACAGAATAAATTTAGCATAACAGAAAAAATAAAGACGTCAATATGTCTGGATGTCTAAATATCTTGATGTGTAGATTGCGAAAAATCTAAATTACCGCTAAAATTAGCATAGTGAAAATAACCTGACTCAAAACAGGCTTTATTTGCAATGAACAATTATTATTTAATTATAGGTAATTAATATGGCCGAGTGGGACGGTGATTATGTCAGCCCTTATGCTGAACATGGTAAGAAAAGCGAACAAGTAAAAAAAATTACAGTATCAATTCCATTAAAAGTATTAAAAATTTTAACTGATGAACGTACTCGTCGTCAGGTAAATAATCTACGTCGTGCCACTAATAGTGAATTACTGTGTGAAGCATTTTTACATGCGTTTACTGGTCAGCCACTACCAAGTGATGAAGATTTACTAAAAGATCGTACTGACGGTATTCCGCAAGCGGCTAAGCAGAAGATGCGTGAACTTGGAATTGATCCGGATAAATTAGATTACTAATGAGTTTGGTGAATAACAGATAATAAAAAAGGCGCTTAAAGCGCCTTTTTGCATTCCACGGTACAGGTAATTATTTTTTACCGCCAACCATAGCAAAACGTTGTTTGAATTTATCAACACGTCCACCAGTTGCAACATCACGTTGTTTACCTGTATAGAATGGGTGACACTCACCACAAACGTCAAGATTGATATCGTGACCTAAAGTAGAGTGAGTTTTAATTACGTTACCGCAAGAACACGTTGCCGTAATCGCTGTATATTTTGGATGAATATCTTGTTTCATAGAAACCTCGGTTTTGTACGTATCGCTATACAAGCCACTTTGGTTGTACACCATACGAATGTTAGTAGAACATGGATTTAGGGCGCAGATTATATAGATCTGTTCCCTAATTGTCAAGTATAGTCTTAGTTTGGATGTCTTTCCACTGTAATTTTCAGCTCAAGCTTTTCACCATTACGCAGAACAGTGACCGGGATTTCAGTACCTGGTTTAAGCTCGGCAATTTCATCCATCGTTTCAAGAATTGAGGTAACAGGCTTGTTGTTTACATTGATCAGAATATCTTTTGGTTCAATACCTGCTTTTTCAGCAGGGCCATCAGCATTAGTCACTAAAATTCCCATCATTTTAGAAGGTTCATTATTTTGTGATGGATTAAACTCCAGCCCGTCAACACCAATATAACCCCGAATAATTTGCCCATCTTCGATTAGTTTATTCATAATTTTAGTGGCGAGAGTGGTTGGAATCGCAAAACCTAGTCCTTCAGGAATTTCGGTTCCCAGAGTCTTAGAAAAAGATAGCGTATTAATACCGACCAGTTCACCAAGAGTATTTACCAGAGCGCCACCAGAGTTACCGTGATTGATAGAAGCATCAGTTTGAATAAAGTTTTGACGACGATAAGGACTAAGACCATCGCGTCCAGTGGCACTGATAATACCCTGAGTGATTGTTTGTCCGATATTATAAGGGTTACCAATTGCCAGCACGACATCACCAATACCTGGTTCACGCTTCGGGTTAATAGGAATAACCGGCAGATTGGTTGCTTCGATTTTAACTACAGCAATATCAACCAGTTGGTCAGAACCAACTAAAATAGCTTCAAATAAACGTCCGTCTTGTAAAATCACAATAATCTGTTCTGCTTCAGCGATAACGTGATAGTTGGTGATGATGTAACCTTGCTCTGTCATGATTACGCCAGAGCCAATAGGCTGGATACCAGAATTTTGTTTTTGTGGGTTATTACTAATACTACGACTATAAATATTGACCACTGCCGGTGCAGCGGCTTTAACTGCATTGCGATAACTCAATGGCTGATCAGTGAAAATCGAATCAGGAATAATCGATTTATCATCACTTCTCAATGACGGAAACAGAATCAGTAAGACTATCGCAAGGACAGTACCAATAAATGCCGGCCAAAGAATTTTTTTTAGCATAGGTTAAGTGTCTTATTTATCAAGTGAAGGATAAGGTAATATCGCAGGAACAACCTGTCTCGTCAACTATAAAAGCGATATTTTAAAATCGGTAACTCAGTAAAATTACAGTAGAAATTTAATTAACGTCGCTTATTTAGTTTTTCAAGATCAATTACGGTTGCCAGCTGTCCTTGTACCTGCCAGCGAATATTAAAATCAAATAGTTGCATACCATATTGTTGTAGATCTGTATTTTTATGTTTATACGCCGGTCGGGGATCTTGTTGAATAACTTGCTCTATCAATGGTTGTAGTTGTGGGTAAGCATTTTGATATTGCTGAATTTGTTGCATAAAAACTTCTGAAAAACTGACCTGCAATTTATCATTTTCTGGTGCCAGCTGCGCATAACCGGCAAGTGCATCCGGATAGGAGTCCGCATAGGGAATATACGGTTTTATATCGATAATCGGAGTTCCATCAAGTAAATCTACACTGCCAAGTTGCAGAATGATGTTTTCTTTTTCAATGTGGATTCCTTTTAGTTCCACTGCAGATAAACCAAGATTGTTAGGGCGAAATGTTGAGCGGGAGGCAAATACGCCGATACGTTCGTTTCCTCCCAAACGAGGTGGGCGAACTGTTGGATGCCAGCCTTGTGCTGTGGTCTGATGAAATAAAAAAATTAACCAGAGATGACTAAACTGCTCAAGCCCTTTCACCATTTCCGGATTATTATAGGGTGCGAGTAAATGCAGTTCACCTGTTCCTGCTGGTGCAAGACTTGGCTGGCGCGGAATGGCAAATTTCTCTTTATAAGGAGAACGAATAATGCCGACAGGTGAAATTTTAGTTTCTGTCATCAGGAATGTTTTCTTAATTATCTGGCTGAGATCGCTTCGATTTCAACTTTAGCATCACGCGGCAGACGAGCTACCTGTACACAAGAACGAGCTGGGTAGCGTGCGTTATGTGTTTTAAAGAACGCCTCATACACTTCATTGACTGCGTTAAAATCATTGAGATCCGCTAAGAAAATGGTGGTTTTTACGATGTTACCAACCGATAAGCCTGCAGCACTTAAAATCGCTTTGATATTTTTTAGGCATTGTTGTGTCTGTTCTTTAATATCTTCAGGCATTGAGCCTGTGACCGGATCTAAAGGAATTTGTCCGGAAGCAAAAATTAGGTTACCTAAATCAACGCCTTGTACATAAGGGCCAATTGCTGCTGGAGCTTTGTCTGTACTAATTGTTGTTGCCATTGTTTGTTCCTTATATGAGTATGTATTTTATGTTGTTTTTATCAGAGATGGTTTAATCAACCAGATAAAATAGCAGGATATTATTTTTACATATTTTCATTATTTTAAATAGATAAGATAAAAATATCAGCTGAATAATCACAAAATCGTTTTATAATTCTTATGATTAAATAATTTCTACAAGGGAATCACATGAGTACGTGGCTGATTTATGCTTTGCTTTCGGCAGTATTTGCTGCTTTTGTGGCTATTTTAGGTAAAGTTGGACTGCAAAGTCTGGATGCCAATACTGCAACCGCTATCCGTTCTGTTGTTATGGCTCTGTTTCTGATTGGTGTGGTTTTTATACAGGGAAAAACTGGGCTAATTGGTGAAGTGCTTGCCAATAAAAAAGCGTTACTATTTATTGTATTAAGTGGTATTGCTGGCGCGTTGTCCTGGTTATTTTATTTTCTGGCTATCAAACATGGGCAAGTTTCTCAGGTTGTAATGATTGATAAATTGAGTGTTGTCTTTGCAGTTATTCTTGCTGTTATCTTACTGGGTGAGAAGATATCTTTGATGGGAATACTTGGTGTATTATTTATTACTGCCGGAGCATTACTGGTTGCTTTAGGTTAACCTGAAAAACAAAATCCCCAAACAATTGGGGATTTTGTCGTTAAAGAATAACAATTAGATGGTTAACAATTACCAACCTTTAACAGCGCCACCTTTGAAAATTTCATCAGCTTTAGCTGCAGTAGCATCAGTCTGGAATGCTTTCACAAACGCTTTGATGCTTGGATTATCTACATCAGCAGTACGTGCAACGATGATATTCACATATGGAGATTCTTTATCTTCAACAAATACACCATCTTTTGGTGTTAAGTTAACCTGGCTGGCATAAGCAGTATTGATGATAGCTAAATCAACCGTTGAATCATTTAACGCACGTGGTAATTGTGGTGCTTCTAACTCAATAACTTTATAGTTATGTGGGTTTTCAGCAATATCAAGTACAGTTGGCATTAAACCTTTACCGTCAGCTAATTTGATTAGACCTTTTTGTTGAAGTAATAGTAAAGCACGACCTAAGTTAGTCGGGTCATTTGGAATCACAATTGTTGCACCGTCTTGTAACTCATCAATAGTTTTGATTTTGTAAGAATATGCAGCAATTGGATAAACAAAGGTATTACCTACAATAGATAGTTCATAATGACGACCCGCGATTTGCTCATCTAAATATGGCTTGTGTTGGAATGCGTTAAGGTCAATAAGACCATCATTTAATGCCTGATTTGGTGTGACATAGTCGTTAAAAATAACAAGCTCAACATCTAAGTTGTATAAATCTTTTGCTTGTTGTTGTACAAATTCAGCAACTTCCAGTTCTGAACCTGCGATAACACCCACTTTAATTGGCTTTAATGCTTCTTCCTGCGCAGCTGGTGTATTTGCTGATGTTGTTGAAGAGCTATTATCACAACCCGCTAGCAGGAGTGAACCTGCCAATGTTGCAAGTAAAGCTAATGATTTGAATTTCATGGTTTACTACTCCTGATTAATTAATGATGTGTGACACGTTTAACTATCTTATTCCCAATAAACTGAATCATAAAGACAATAATGATCAGAATAACAAGAACAGTATTCATAACTGGTGGCTTATTCATAGTATAGCCATATTGATAAGCTAACTGACCAAGACCACCTGCACCAACCGCGCCCGCCATTGCGACATAACCAATCAACGTAATTAACGTAATGGTTGTACTGTTTACCAGCACTGGCAGCGCTTCTGGAATTAAAACTTTTCTGACGATTTGGAATGGTGTTGCACCCATTGAGCGGGCGGCTTCTATTAATCCGCGTGGTATTTCAAGCAGAGCATTTTCAACCATTCTAGCTATCAGTGGTGACACTCCGATACTTAATGGGACAAGTGCCGCGGTCAAACCGATAAATGTCTTTTTATTGATGACCACTTCCATTACCGTTTGAGTAAAGGGGATCATCCAAACCACTAAAATAATAAATGGAATAGAACGGAAGATATTGGTCAATATCGATAATAAGAAATGAATCGATGATGACTGTAAAATTTGTCCTGGTCTTGTGGTATATAATAAAACACCCAGTGGTAAGCCGATTAAAGTTCCCCAAAAGCCGGAGGCAATAGTCATCGCTAGCGTTTCGTCAGTTGCTTGTGCCATTTTGATGATCATCGCTCGAGAAATATCATGGGATGCGGCAAAATCAACAACAACTTGCCAAAATTCAAAGTTGAACATATAACGAATTAAAGTTTCAAACGGCTTAAAGTCAGGTAAAAAACTTAATAAATCAAACATAGCCTAGTACCTCAACTTTAACCTGATTGTCTTTCAAAAACTCAATAGCTTGATGAACATTATCATTTTCACCAAGTAGCTCTGTTAACATGATGCCAAATTTCACACCTCCAGCATAATCCATTTGTGCACTGATAATGTTGTTATCAATGCTGAATTTTTTAGCTGCAGTAGAAAGTAGTGGGGCATCAACAGATTGACCGGTAAATTCTAATTTAAGGATAGGATGACTACCTTCACGATACTCTGGTGTTAGTTTTTCCTGATAATCATCCGGAATGGCCAGATGCAAAGTCGAACGAATAAACTCTCTGGCGATATCAGTTTTAGGGTGAGAGAACATCTCACTCACTGATGCCTGTTCTACAAGTTTCCCCTGGCTAATTACTGCCACGCGATCGCAAATCTGTTTCACTACATCCATTTCATGGGTAATAAGTAAAATGGTTAAATTAAGTTTGCGATTGATATCTTTGAGTAATTCAAGGATAGAGCGAGTTGTTGCCGGATCAAGTGCACTGGTTGCTTCGTCACAAAGCAATACTTTTGGATTACTGGCTAGTGCGCGGGCAATTGCCACACGCTGTTTTTGGCCACCAGATAAATTAGCCGGGTAGACGTTGGTTTTATCGCTAAGTCCGACTAGTTCAAGCAGTTCAGTAACACGCTCTTTAATAACTTTTTTCGGTGTACGATCCAGTTCTAAAGGAAAAGCGACGTTTTCAAACACAGTGCGGGAGGCTAATAAGTTAAAGTGTTGGAAGATCATACTGATCTTTCTACGTACTTTTGTTAGTTGGCTACTGGAAAGTGTTGTCAGATTTTGCCCGTCAACAAAAACGTTACCAGAAGTAGGGCGCTCGAGCAGATTAATACAACGAATAAGCGTACTCTTACCGGCACCGGATGTACCAATAACACCAAAAATTTGTCCACTTTCAACATGTAAGTTAATCTCATCAAGAGCGTGGATAGGTTTCTTATCCTGATAAAAAACCTTAGATATATTGTCAAGTTTAATCATAGCTTATCTTTTTTTATAACTTTGCTCACGATATTAGGATGTCTAGACGTCTAAGTCAATATCTTAATGTCATAATATTGCAACAATAGTCAAATTAGATTAACCTTTCCTGCGATAATTCTTCCTTTAAGTGACAGAGATAACTTTCTACTATGAAACCAGCAATTTTTCTGGATCGTGATGGCACGATTAATATCGATTATAATTATGTACATACTATTGATAAGTTCCATTTCATTGATGGAGTGATAGACGCGTGTGCAGAACTGCAAAAGATGGGCTTTTTGTTGGTAATAACGACTAATCAGTCAGGCATCGGGCGTAAGATCTTTACTCAGGAACAATTTGATCAATTAACTGAATGGATGGATTGGTCACTTGCTGATCGCGGTGTCGAACTTGATGGTATCTATTATTGTCCTCATGCACCTGAAGATGGTGAGTGTGAATGTCGTAAGCCTGGTCCTGGAATGCTTTTAACTGCAGCTAAAGATTTAAAGATCGATGTGGCTAACTCTTATATGGTTGGTGATCGCGTGTCAGATTTAAGAGCAGGTCGTAGTGCCGGAGTAAAAAGAACGGTTTTAGTCAAAACCGGAGATGCGATTACACCAGAGGCTGAAAGTGAAGCTGACTGGATTATTGATAGTTTGGCAGATTTGCCGGCTAAAATTAAAGCATCTGGTAAATAATCGTCTATAATTACAATCGAAGATTCCCAAAAAGGCTTGTAGTTAATATTCACAAGCCTTTTTGCTTATTTTTATACTGGACAATTTACTCAATCAGACATCTTTCCTGATTAAACAATCGGCAGTTAAGTGTAAATTGCTACTTTTCATGTTGATCTTCATTAAAAGATATTTATAATGCGCCTCCACGTTATCGAGTTACCGAAAATGTTTTCGAAAGGAATAAATTTGAAGTAACAAATCAGTACATAAAAATATTTAAGATTTTTCTTAAAAATGTATTGACGATAGAAAACAAGGAGCGTAATATACGCAGCCCTTGGACAGCGAAAGTTGAGAAGACTTTGAATGCGCTGTCAGCTCTTTAAAAACTTGAACAGACAATCTGTGTGGGCACTTACAGGACGAAAAAATATAGTCTACGGACTTAAAAATTAAGTCTTGATGAGTGACACAAGAATCATTTGAAATGAAATTTATGTCAACATTCATTGAGCATCAAACTTTAAATTGAAGAGTTTGATCATGGCTCAGATTGAACGCTGGCGGCAGGCTTAACACATGCAAGTCGAACGGTAACAGAAGAGCTTGCTCTTGCTGACGAGTGGCGGACGGGTGAGTAATGTATGGGGATCTGCCGGATGGAAGGGGACAACAGTTGGAAACGACTGCTAATACCGTATAATGTCGCAAGACCAAAGCATGGGACCTTCGGGCCATGTGCCATCTGATGAACCCATATGGGATTAGCTAGTAGGTGAGGTAATGGCTCACCTAGGCGACGATCTCTAGCTGGTCTGAGAGGATGACCAGCCACACTGGAACTGAGACACGGTCCAGACTCCTACGGGAGGCAGCAGTGGGGAATATTGCACAATGGGGGAAACCCTGATGCAGCCATGCCGCGTGTATGAAGAAGGCCTTCGGGTTGTAAAGTACTTTCGGTGAGGAGGAAGGGTGTATATCTAATAGGTGTACACATTGACGTTACTCACAGAAGAAGCACCGGCTAACTCCGTGCCAGCAGCCGCGGTAATACGGAGGGTGCGAGCGTTAATCGGAATGACTGGGCGTAAAGGGCATGTAGGTGGGTCATTAAGTTAGGTGTGAAAGCCCCGGGCTCAACCTGGGAATTGCACTTAAAACTGGTGGTCTAGAGTACTGAAGAGGAAGGTAGAATTCCATGTGTAGCGGTGAAATGCGTAGAGATGTGGAGGAATACCGGTGGCGAAGGCGGCCTTCTGGTCAGATACTGACGCTGAGATGCGAAAGCGTGGGGAGCAAACAGGATTAGATACCCTGGTAGTCCACGCTGTAAACGATGTCAATTTGGAGTTTGCTGCCTTGAGTGGTGGGCTCCGAAGCTAACGCGATAAATTGACCGCCTGGGGAGTACGGCCGCAAGGTTAAAACTCAAATGAATTGACGGGGGCCCGCACAAGCGGTGGAGCATGTGGTTTAATTCGATGCAACGCGAAGAACCTTACCTGGTCTTGACATCCATAGAACTTAGCAGAGATGCTTTGGTGCCTTCGGGAGCTATGAGACAGGTGCTGCATGGCTGTCGTCAGCTCGTGTTGTGAAATGTTGGGTTAAGTCCCGCAACGAGCGCAACCCCTATCCTTTGTTGCCAGCACGTAATGGTGGGAACTCAAAGGAGACTGCCGTTGATAAAGCGGAGGAAGGTGGGGATGACGTCAAGTCATCATGGCCCTTACGACCAGGGCTACACACGTGCTACAATGGCGCATACAAAGAGAAGCGAACTTGCGAGAGTAAGCGGACCTCATAAAGTGCGTCTAAGTCCGGATTGGAGTCTGCAACTCGACTCCATGAAGTCGGAATCGCTAGTAATCGTAGATCAGAATGCTACGGTGAATACGTTCCCGGGCCTTGTACACACCGCCCGTCACACCATGGGAGTGGGTTGCAAAAGAAGTAGGTAGCTTAACCGCAAGGAGGGCGCTTACCACTTTGTGATTCATGACTGGGGTGAAGTCGTAACAAGGTAACCGTAGGGGAACCTGCGGTTGGATCACCTCCTTACTACGAGATTCTGTAAGTGTTCACACAGATTGTTTGTTTAAAAAATACGTTGTCGAGGTCCCCTTCGTCTAGAGGCCTAGGACATCGCCCTTTCACGGCGGTAACAGGGGTTCGAATCCCCTAGGGGACGCCATTATCTTGTGAATTATCAGAAATGATAAAGATAATGACATTGAGTAGTGATTCTGATGAATTTCAGGTATCTCAATGAGACTGACAACGGAACTTATCTCAAAGCACATTATGCATTACTAAGATGTCTAAGTGTGTTGTGAGATAATTGCTCTTTAACAATATGGAACAAGCTGAAAAAATAACGAGTTCTCGAGCTGGTTGTGCGGTGTGTATTGGTATTTTTATTGATACGTGCGGTATGACAGAGTAAGAGAGAAGACTTATAGCTGTTAGAGACATCTAAGAGTTGTAAGGTTAAGAAATTAAGCGTACACGGTGGATGCCTAGGCAATCAGAGGCGAAGAAGGACGTGTTAATCTGCGAAAAGCGACGGTGAGCCGATAAAAGGCGCTATAGCCGTTGATGTCCGAATGGGGAAACCCAGTGTATTTTATACACTATCCTTAACTGAATACATAGGTTAAGGAGGCAAACCGGGAGAACTGAAACATCTAAGTACCCCGAGGAAAAGAAATCAACCGAGATTCCCCCAGTAGCGGCGAGCGAACGGGGAGGAGCCCAAAGCGGGTAGTATGTTATGTTAGTGGAAGCGTCTGGAAAGTCGCACGACAGAGGGTGATAGTCCCGTACACAAAAATGTAGCATATGGAAGCTTGAAGAGTAGGGCGGGACACGTGATATCCTGTCTGAAGATGGGGGGACCATCCTCCAAGGCTAAATACTCCTGATTGACCGATAGTGAACCAGTACCGTGAGGGAAAGGCGAAAAGAACCCCGGCGAGGGGAGTGAAAGAGAACCTGAAACCGTGTACGTACAAGCAGTGGGAGCTGCTACCGTTGGGTAGTGGTGACTGCGTACCTTTTGTATAATGGGTCAGCGACTTATATTCTGTAGCAAGGTTAACCGAATAGGGGAGCCGAAGGGAAACCGAGTCTTAACTGGGCGTTAAGTTGCAGGGTATAGACCCGAAACCCGGTGATCTAGCCATGGGCAGGTTGAAGGTTGGTTAACACTAACTGGAGGACCGAACCGACTAATGTTGAAAAATTAGCGGATGACTTGTGGCTGGGGGTGAAAGGCCAATCAAACCGGGAGATAGCTGGTTCTCCCCGAAAGCTATTTAGGTAGCGCCTCATGTATAACCATTGGGGGTAGAGCACTGTTTCGACTAGGGGTCCATCCCGGATTACCAACTCGATGCAAACTCCGAATACCGATGAGTTTTAGCATGGGAGACACACGGCGGGTGCTAACGTTCGTCGTGAAGAGGGAAACAACCCAGACCGCCAGCTAAGGTCCCAAAGTCATAGTTAAGTGGGAAACGAAGTGGGAAGGCTTAGACAGCTAGGATGTTGGCTTAGAAGCAGCCATCATTTAAAGAAAGCGTAATAGCTCACTAGTCGAGTCGGCCTGCGCGGAAGATGTAACGGGGCTAAACTATGCACCGAAGCTGCGGCAGTATACGTAAGTATATTGGGTAGGGGAGCGTTCTGTAAGCCTGCGAAGGTGAATCGAGAGGTTTGCTGGAGGTATCAGAAGTGCGAATGCTGACATAAGTAACGATAATGCGGGTGAAAAGCCCGCACGCCGGAAGACCAAGGGTTCCTGTCCAACGTTAATCGGGGCAGGGTGAGTCGACCCCTAAGGCGAGGCCGAAAGGCGTAGTCGATGGGAAACGGGTTAATATTCCCGTACTGGTGTATATTGCGATGGGGGGACGGAGAAGGCTAGGTTTACCAACTATCGGATGTTGGGTTAAGCGTGTAGGTGTGTGGTTAGGCAAATCCGGCCACTGTAACACTGAGGCGTGATGACGAGGCACTACGGTGCTGAAGTAACTGATGCCCTGCTTCCAGGAAAAGCCTCTAAGCTTCAGGTATACACTAATCGTACCCCAAACCGACACAGGTGGTCAGGTAGAGAATACTCAGGCGCTTGAGAGAACTCGGGTGAAGGAACTAGGCAAAATGGTGCCGTAACTTCGGGAGAAGGCACGCTGATGGTAATTGAAGTCCCTTGCGGATGGAGGTGAAGTCAGTCGAAGATACCAGCTGGCTGCAACTGTTTAATAAAAACACAGCACTGTGCAAACACGAAAGTGGACGTATACGGTGTGACGCCTGCCCGGTGCTGGAAGGTTAATTGATGGGGTTAGCGTAAGCGAAGCTCTTGATCGAAGCCCCAGTAAACGGCGGCCGTAACTATAACGGTCCTAAGGTAGCGAAATTCCTTGTCGGGTAAGTTCCGACCTGCACGAATGGCGTAATGATGGCCAGGCTGTCTCCACCCGAGACTCAGTGAAATTGAAATCGCCGTGAAGATGCGGTGTACCCGTGGCAAGACGGAAAGACCCCGTGAACCTTTACTATAGCTTGACAGTGAACATTGAGCCTTAATGTGTAGGATAGGTGGGAGACTTAGAAGTGTGAACGCCAGTTTGCATGGAGTCGACCTTGAAATACCACCCTTTAATGTTTGATGTTCTAACCTAGCATGCTGAATCGCGTGTAGGGACACTGTCTGGTGGGTAGTTTGACTGGGGCGGTCTCCTCCCAAAGAGTAACGGAGGAGCACGAAGGTTAGCTAATCCTGGTCGGACATCAGGAGGTTAGTGCAATGGCATAAGCTAGCTTGACTGCGAGAGCGACGGTTCGAGCAGGTACGAAAGTAGGTCATAGTGATCCGGTGGTTCTGAATGGAAGGGCCATCGCTCAACGGATAAAAGGTACTCCGGGGATAACAGGCTGATACCGCCCAAGAGTTCATATCGACGGCGGTGTTTGGCACCTCGATGTCGGCTCATCACATCCTGGGGCTGAAGTAGGTCCCAAGGGTACGGCTGTTCGCCGTTTAAAGTGGTACGCGAGCTGGGTTTAGAACGTCGTGAGACAGTTCGGTCCCTATCTGCCATGGGCGCAGGAGAATTGAGGGGGTTTGCTTCTAGTACGAGAGGACCGAAGTGAACGCACCACTGGTGTTCGGGTTGTGATGCCAATTGCATTGCCCGGTAGCTACGTGCGGAATAGATAAGCGCTGAAAGCATCTAAGCGCGAAACTAGCCCCGAGATGAGTTCTCCCAGTGGAGACACTGTAAGGTTCGTTCGAGACCAGGACGTAGATAGGTTGGGTGTGTAAGCACAGCGATGTGTTGAGCTAACCAATACTAATGAACCGAGAGTCTTAACCTTACAACTCTGAGGTGTTTTTGACGATAAGTGAAGACGCTGAGGGTTGACTTGTTATGTTGATATGGGGTAGCGCAGGCTATCGAGAGTATCATGACTCAGCTTGTTTTATGTTGAAGAGACAGACGGAATATGTCTGGCTGCGATAACGCAATGGTCCCACCTGATCCCATGCCGAACTCAGAAGTGAAACGTTGTGGTGCCGATGGTAGTGTGGGGAGTCCCCATGTGAGAGTAGGGAACAGCCAGGCTTTTATAAAGTAAGAACTTGGATTAGACCGAGTTTTAATTAAGATCCAATTACCGCTTGTAATTGTTGATATGACCAGAATATGTCTGGATGCAATAACGCAATGGTCCCACCTGATCCCATGCCGAACTCAGAAGTGAAACGTTGTGGTGCCGATGGTAGTGTGGGGAGTCCCCATGTGAGAGTAGGGAACATCCAGACTTTTATATACGAATAGCCCAGTTATTTAGCTGGGCTTTTTTACGTCTGTATATTTTATTATTTTCCCACTTTCCATAGTTCTCTCTATGAAACAAATTAATGGAAAATTCTATAAAAATCAAAAGGTAACACTTAATTTTTGAGTAAATACTGAGTACAATAGAGATCTTTTATACAACTAATTTCAATCAATCTAATGGCTAAATGATGACCGACTATTTATATTGGATTATCCAGGGTATTGGTATACTCGGTTATGTTGTTGGCGTGAGCGCTTTTTTACAACGTAGCGATCAGGCTTTTCGTCGTCAGCTAACCGTTGTCAGTGTGATTTTAGCTATTCATTATATTATGCTTGGCGCTTATGCGGCCGGTATTACCAGTTTAATTAGTGCATTTCGTAATTTAGCTGCCTCCTATACCCGCAGTATTTGGGTTATGTTTCTCTTTATTGCGCTTATGTGGGGAATGGCATGGCCAACAATTTCTCATCCTTTGCAATATCTCACCGTTATTGGCACTTCTCTTGTAACATATGCTATTTTTCGTCTGAATGGAATGAAAATGCGCTTTGTTATCCTGCTTAGTAGTCTGATGTGGATTATTCATAATATCTGGGCTGGATCAATTGGTGGAGGCGCTGTTGAGATTACTTTTGCTATTGTTAATATTGTCACTATTTACCGACTGGCACGTCACTCTAAAGTCGCAAATGAAATCATCAAATAATTCTATTTAAGTAATTATTTTTGAATATTGGGTTTACCTCTTCCCTGTAGTATGAAACAATCTGTCCTAAATTAAAGCTTATCTTTTTTGAGGTAGTCAGTGATCGATAATGATGGCTACCGTCCGAATGTAGGAATTGTGATTTGTAATCGACATGGACAAGTACTGTGGGCTCGTCGTAACGGGCAGAATTCGTGGCAATTTCCTCAGGGCGGAATAAACCAAAATGAATCCCCTGAACAAGCGATGTTTAGGGAACTGAATGAAGAAGTTGGATTAACACCCAAAGACGTTAAAATTTTATCAGTAACAACAGGCTGGTTGCGTTATAAGCTGCCAAAAAGAATGATCCGTTGGGAAAATACACCAGTGTGTATTGGACAAAAACAAAAATGGTTTCTGCTTGAGTTAGTTTCTGATAAGTCAGCGATTAATTTAACTGTCAGCCCGACACCAGAATTTGATGACTGGCGCTGGGTGAGTTATTGGTATCCTATTCGTCAGGTTATCGCTTTTAAACGAGATGTGTATCGTAAAGCGATGAAAGAGTTTGCTGCGACTGTTTTTGGTATTCAGATTATGCAGAATATTGAAGATATTCCGGTTCAACAAGTCACTCAGCCGAGTAAACCATACGAGCAAAATAATCGTCAGAACCGTCCGACTAAACAGCGGTTGAATTTCTTTGCGCGTAAACGTCATAACCGAAACAGAAATACAGAGAAAGCATGACTAAATACCTAGATTTTCCTCAGATTGATCCTATCGCAATTCAAATTGGCCCTGTTTCTGTACACTGGTATGGACTTATGTATCTGGTTGGAATTGTATTTGCTTTATGGCTTTCTAAACGTCGGGCAAACAGGCCAAATAGTGGCTGGAAGGCCTCTGAAGCTGAAAATCTGCTCTTTTGGGGATTCTTAGGTATTCTGCTAGGTGGTCGAATCGGTTATGTACTGTTCTATAATTTTAAAACCTTTTTAAGTGAGCCTTCAGTGATGTTCCGTGTATGGGAAGGCGGTATGTCGTTCCATGGCGGTTTAATTGGTTCATTGGTCGTGATGGCTATTTTTGCTAAGAAAACCAACCGACTATTTTTTCAGGTAGCAGATTTTATTGCTCCTTTGATTCCTTTTGGACTTGGCGCAGGGCGCCTGGGGAATTTTATTAATGGCGAACTGTGGGGACGACCTACAGATTCAGCAATAGGGATGATCTTCCCTCATTCTGAAATGGCTGATTTAGGTTTTGTGAAGACACATACAGACTGGCTTTCTCTGTTTACT
The DNA here is from genome assembly GCF_011745665.1 of Zophobihabitans entericus. Taxonomy (GTDB): domain Bacteria; phylum Pseudomonadota; class Gammaproteobacteria; order Enterobacterales; family Orbaceae; genus Zophobihabitans; species Zophobihabitans entericus. The sequence goes on from NZ_CP050253.1 coordinate 562,524, forward strand.
GAACTAGGCGGGCATCTGCCACGTCATCCCTCACAACTCTATGAATTAGTATTAGAAGGTGTCGTGCTGTTTATTATCTTAAATCTATTTATTCGAAAGCAAAGACCAATTGGTAGTGTCTCTGGTTTATTCTTATTATTATACGGAGTATTTCGTTTTGCCGTTGAGTTCTTCCGTCAGCCGGATGAACAGCTTGGCTTATTTGGTGACTTCATCAGTATGGGGCAAATTCTTTCCCTGCCGATGATTATTTTAGGTATAGTATTTATTTTCTATGCTTACAAATATCCAAATGGTTTTAAAATTCGAATTGGTTCTTGGTCATTTTAAACGCGTTTATAGGATTAAAAAATGAAACAATATTTAGCACTTATGCAAAAAATTTTAGACGAGGGAACACCAAAGTCTGATCGTACAGGTACTGGTACATTGTCTATTTTTGGTCATCAAATGCGTTTTAACCTACAGGAAGGTTTCCCGCTTGTGACCACTAAAAAATGTCATCTGCGTTCTATCATTCACGAACTATTATGGTTCCTGAAGGGTGATACTAATGTTGCTTATCTGCACGATAACAAAGTTACTATCTGGGATGAATGGGCTGATGAAAATGGCGATTTAGGTCCTGTATATGGTAAACAGTGGCGTTCATGGGGTGCGGCAGATGGTCGTAAAATTGACCAGATTTCACAAATGATCGACCAGATTAAAGGCAATCCTGATTCTCGCCGTATTATTGTTTCTGCCTGGAACGTCGGTGAACTTGATCAGATGGCTCTGGCTCCTTGTCATGCCTTCTTCCAGTTCTATGTGGCTGATGGAAAACTATCATGTCAGCTATATCAACGTTCTTGTGATGTATTCTTAGGTTTACCATTCAATATTGCCAGTTACTCATTACTGGTTTATATGGTGGCACAGCAGTGTGATTTAGAAGTCGGAGACTTTGTTTGGACTGGTGGTGATACCCATCTTTATTCTAATCACATGGAACAGACTCATTTACAATTAACTCGTGAGCCACGCCCGTTACCAAAACTGGTGATTAAGCGTAAGCCACCTTCAATCTTTGATTATACTTTCGAAGATTTTGAAATCGTTGGCTATGATCCACATCCTGCGATTAAAGCACCAGTAGCAATATAAAATATTCAATAAAATCAAAGGGTTATAAATCCCTTTGATTTCTATATATCCTCATATTTTTCAAATAATTAGCTAATTAACTGTGCACTTTGTAGTGTTTGTCTTTGTATCTGATTTGATTGTGGCTCTAAACGAGAGAATAGGCGTTTGGTCATCATATAGTTAATAAGTATCGTCACAATAAATGAGAGAATTACGATAGCCAGAACTGCTACCAGTATAGCTGGATCAATACCATAGTAGATTGAATACCTGAAATTATTGATGAACATGAAGAAGAGCAATATTGCCAGTATAATGTTAATTAGGAATTGTAGAAGAAATGACAGTAGTACACCGCCCACAATCTTACCACTATAAACTTTAGTTAATCTGCCCGGGAACTGAGTGTAGGTAACGGCAAAGATAATAAGGCCACAGATAACATTACAAATCATTGAATAATAAACATATTCTGTATTATTTGCACTGCTATTATTATAGCTATAACCATAGTTATAACCTAATATAGAAATAAGGTTAATAGTGAACTGAGAGATACAGAAATATATAGCAACTGTAAGCAACAAGTACAGAAAACGATTCTTAGCTGCTGCACTGCTGACAGTAGAATTATTACTTTGTCCCGCATGGGTGAGTGGCAGGAAGATTAGGCATAAGAAAACAGTAATAATAATTGATGGAATAAAACTAATTGCAGAAAAGCCTATTAGCACACTTATTGCTTGTTCCGTATCTCCTGACTCCAGTATTTGGCTAAATACGATCATTTTTCCATAGTTAACCAGACGATATAATAAACCCTGAATTACACCTATGATAAGTGCTGTAATGATATTAATCGAACTTAATGTATATCGTCTGTATTGATTGAAGAATAAGCAGCAGATGATAAAGATTAATAAGTTGTGCAGTATTGTGCCGTAACCAGACAAAAATCTTGCAATGCTGGTTAAACTAAGCGGATTGTTCAATCCCATCATGACGAGATTGGTAACGATATAAGCAATATTAACCAGTATTGGCAGTTTAAATATTGAATTAGTTTGTTGCATGAGTCACCCATCATTGATGCTTAAAATGGCAGGGAACAGTGCCTGCCATATTGGTTATAATTATTATTTTATTAATACATTAAATATTGTTATGCAGCTTAATCTATTAAGGTATTAATAGACTTGAACCGCTGGTTTTTCGATTTTGCAGCATTGTGTGTGCATGTGCTGCGTCTTTTAAAGCAAACTTCTGGTTTTCATTCACATCCACTTTAATTGCACCTGAAGCGATTAAAGCAAAGAGGTGATCGGCTGCTGCCTGTAGCTGTTGTTTACTCGTAATATAGCCATAAAGAGAAGGGCGCGTTACATATAAGCAGCCTTTTTGGTTTAAAATACCTAAATCAACTCCAGTCACTGCACCTGATGAGTTACCAAAGCTCACCATCAGCCCACGCACTTTTAAGCAATCCAGCGAAGTTAGCCACATATCCTTACCGACTGAATCGTAAACGACATTCACCTTTTGGTTATCGGTGAGTTCTAGCACACGTTTAACCACATCTTCCGTTTTATAGTTAATCACTTCCCAGGCACCAGCTTGTTTAGCCAGTTCTGCTTTTTCTGCTGAACCGACAGTGCCGATCATTTTAGCACCTAATGATTTTGCCCATTGGCTGGCAATCAAACCAACACCACCTGCAGCTGCATGAAACAGGAATTTTTCATCTTTTTTAACCTGATAAGTCATGGTTAACAGATAATAAACAGTTAAACCTTTTAAAAGTGAAGCCGCGGCTTGTTCAAAGCTAACATTTGCAGGCAGTATGACGACTTTAGTTGAGTCAACAGTATGATACTGCGAATAAGCACCAAGCGCTGACTGACAATAAGCCACCCGATCTCCTACTTTTAAATCAGTCACATTCTTACCCACTTGCTCAACAATACCGGCAGCTTCTGTTCCAAGCCCCGATGGCAGACTTGGTACCGGATATAACCCTGAACGAACATAAGTTTCAATATAATTTAAACCAATCGCTTTATTTTGAATAAGGACTTCATTATCCCCTGGCACTCTGGGTGTAAAGTCAACATATTGTAATACATCCGCTGTACCATAATTAGAAAACTGAATGCGTTTAGCCATGATCCTTCTCCTGAATGTCTGTGACTTGACTGGTAATTACGCCGTGAGCAATCTGAGTGGTTAAGGTATCGCCTACGGTAACTTGTTGCATATTTTGAATAACATGATTTTTGGTCGTTGTGATCGAGTAGCCACGATCAAGCGTGGCAAGCGGGCTCACGCTATTAAGTTGAGAGCTGAGCAGACCAAACTTGTGTTTTGCCTGAGTCATTTTACTGGTCAGTGCTGCACTCAGTTGATGTTGTCTTTGTTGTAATCGTTGTTGATATTGTGATAACTGGCGCTGTGGTGAGAGTCGTTTTAGTTGTGACTCATAACGATTAAAGATATTTTTTTGCTGATTAATTCTGGTCTGAACGATCTCTGTCAGACGGGTTTGCAATTTGAGTAAACTGGTTTGCTGACGGGCTAATTTCACCTGTGGATGTTGTTGCTGTAAACGGTGAAAGATTTTAGTTAACCTTTCACGTTTTTGCATCAGGTAATAATCCATTGCCATAGATAGATGTTGTTGTTGCACGCGCAGGCGTTTTAGTTGTTCCTGTTTATCTTTACTGACCAGTTCTGCTGCAGCTGATGGAGTTGGGGCTCGTAAGTCGGCAATAAAATCAGCGATGGTAAAATCGATCTCATGCCCGACAGCACTAATGATTGGCAGCTGGCTGGCAAAGATAGCTCTGGCGACAATCTCCTCATTAAATGGCCACAGGTCTTCGAGCGAGCCACCACCCCGCCCGACAATCAGTACATCACATTCGTTACGCTGATTAGCCAGCTGAATCATTTTAGCAATTTGTGGAGCGGCTTCATTACCTTGTACCAGCGTCGGATAGATAATGACATTCAGGCTCGGGTCTCTTCTTCTTAGAATCTGTAAAATATCGTGTAAGGCAGCACCGGTTGCAGAAGTGACTACACCAACAGTTCGAATGAGCTCAGGTAAAGGCTTCTTATGGTAAGTTTCAAAAAGACCTTCATCCTGTAGCTTTTGTTTTAGTTGTTCAAAACGCTGTTGCAGCAGGCCGGTACCTGCGGCTTGTAACCTATCAACCACCAGTTGATATTCACCTCTGGCTTCGTACAATGTGACCGTTGCTCTGATTAAGACTTGCTGACCATTAGCAGGGGTAAAACCAGTACGGAAATTACTATTGCGAAACATGGCACAGCGTACCTGAGCTAAATCATCTTTTAAGGTAAAGTACCAGTGTCCGGAAGAAGGCTTAGAAAAGTTAGAGATTTCCCCAATCAGCCAAATTTGGCCAATGGCATCGGCAAGCAGATCTTTAACCATCTGGTTAAGATCTTTAACGGACAGGATATTACTGTTTTCTAAAGCCATAATAATTTTATTTCGTCGCTATAATTTAAATTCAGCCCAGATTGGTGCATGGTCTGACGGTTTATCAATTGCTCGTAACTGGTAGTCTATTCCTGTATCAATACAAGTGGAAGCTAATTTCTGACTAGCCAGAATCAGATCAATACGCAGACCAGTATTGGTATCAAAGCCTTTAGAGCGATAATCAAACCACGAATATTGACCGCCGGTAGTTGGATTAGCTTCTCTAAATGTATCAATAAAGCCCAGACCAAGCAGTTGATCCATCCACTCTCTTTCTTCTGGCAGGAAAGAGGTCTTACCGGTTTTTAACCAGCGTTTTTTGCTCTCTTCAGGTAAGCCGATATCCAGATCTGTTGGACTGATATTCATATCACCCATCACCAGAACTTTATCATCTGCTGAATAGTGAGTTTGTAAATAATGATGTAAATCCGCATAAAACTTACGTTTAGCAGGGAATTTTATAGGATGATCAAGGCTTTCACCTTGCGGAAAATAACCATTAATGACAGTCAGCTTACCTTGGGACGTCGGTAAATCAGCAATAATTAAGCGTCTTTGCGCTTCTTCATCATCGGTTGGAAAGCCTTTTTGTACAATAATGGGAGCCTGTTTAGTTAACAAAGCTACACCGTAATGGGCTTTTTGACCATAATAATTGAGGTGATAACCAAATTGCTGCATCTCCTCTAGCGGGAACTGCTCATCATGAACCTTGGTTTCTTGTAGACCAATAACGTCAGGATTATGTTTTTCGATCAGTGCCGCAAGTTGATGTTGTCTGGCGCGTAACCCATTAATATTAAAAGAGATGAATTTCATAAGTTTATCGTAATTTGATGGAATTTATTTGATCCTATCAGAGATATGGGGAGTTGTTAAGCGGTAATCAAATAACCTATAGGTGAATATTTAAAAGGTTTTGAAGAGTATTTTTTGTAGCAAGAATCATGAATAAAATTTATCTTCTGAGATTGTTTATTGATATGTGTTAAGCACAAATATGGTATGATATTAGCCATATTTTTTTCGTTCTTCTGAGCTACTATGGACATTCAAATTTTTTTACAATTTTTTATTGGACTTTTTGCCTTAGTTAATCCGATAGGAATTCTGCCTGTTTATATTAGTATGACAGACAGTGAAGATAAAATTCAGCGAGCTAAAACCAATAAAATGGCTAACGTTTCGGTCGCTATTATTTTGATTGTCTCTTTCCTTGTTGGTAGTGTAATTCTGAATTTTTTAAGCATCTCTATCAACTCCTTTAGAATTGCCGGTGGTATTCTGGTTGTCTCTATTGCGATGAGCATGATCAATGGTAAATTAGGTGAGCATAAACAAACTAAGCAAGAGTTAACCGAATCGATTGTTAAAGAGAATGTTGCTGTTGTACCTTTAGCATTACCGCTTATGGCCGGACCGGGTGCTATTAGTTCAATGATTGTCTGGAGTACTAAATATAATACCTGGGATTATATTGGTGGCTTCATCATTGTGATTATGTTGTTTAGTTTTTGTTGTTGGTTGTTGTTTAAATCTGCTCCGCTGATCATTCGTATTTTAGGGCAAACAGGAATTAACGTTGTAACGCGTATTATGGGCTTGCTACTAATGGCGCTTGGTATTGAGTTTGTGGTTTCAGGATTACGCGCCATCTTCCCGGGTTGGTTATAATTATACAAATATATTCATAAATTTTTGAAAGGTTATTGGACATGGTTGCTGAATTAAACGAATTGCGTGGAAAAATTGATGAGATCGATCAGACATTATTGCAATTATTGGCTAAACGCCTGAGTTTAGTGGCTGAAGTAGGTAAAGTTAAGCACCAACACGGCATTCCAATTTATGCTCCCGAGCGTGAAGCAAACATGTTGGCCGCTCGTCAGAAAGAGGGCGAGCAGTTAGGATTATCACCAGAACTTGTTGAGGATGTATTGCGCCGTTTAATGCGTGAATCTTATATCCATGAAAATGATTCAGGTTTTAAAAAGACTTTTAGTGGTAAAGGCGTGATTGTTATTGTTGGTGGTAACGGTCTGATGGGGCGACTATTTAGTCGTTTATTCAAACTGTCAGGTTATGAGGTCAGAGTACTTGGTTCACGTAACTGGGATGAAGCACCAAAACTTGTTGCCGATGCTGATGCCGTGATTGTTACTGTGCCAATTAATAAGACTTTGGATATCATTAAACAATTACCAGAATTGCCAAAAGATTGTGTTCTGACTGATTTCACTTCGATTAAACAACTACCATTACAGGCGATGCTGGACAAACATCAGGGGCCGGTCGTTGGTCTGCATCCAATGTTTGGTCCGGATGTACCAAATTTAGCGAAGCAGTTAGTGGTTTATTGTGCGGGAAGATATCCGGAAAAATACCAATGGCTTTTAGATCAAATTGCTATTTGGGGCGCTAATGTATACGCCATTAGTTCTGCTGATCACGATAAAAACATGTCATTTATTCAGGCATTACGTCACTTTACCTCTTTTGCCTATGGTGCCAATCTGGCACGTGAAGGTGCTAATATTGATCAGCTGATTGCTTTATCATCACCAATTTACCGTTTAGAGTTGATGATGGTTGGTCGTCTGTTTGCTCAGGATCCACAGCTATATGCTGATATCATTATGTCATCTGACCAAAATATTGATTTAATTAAACGTTATCATGCCTGTTTGGGTGAGATGATCAAACTGCTGGAAAAGCAAGATAAGTCTCATTTTATTGAAAACTTTAATCAGATTTCTGACTGGTTTGGTGATTATGCTGATCGGTTTATGGTTGAGAGCCGTGGGTTACTTAAATTTGCCAATGATAATCGGGTGTGAGTTGTTAGTTGCGCGACGTAGTCGCGCTTTGTAGTGCTTAGAACAGTGAAAATCATTAGCCTGTGTGTGAGCTTAGCGGTACTATTCCGATGCGCTGAACATGCAAGCCATGTAACGCTTACTTCATAGCACCGCTAAGCTCAGTCTGCATCCAATAAACTTCATTGAACCAGCAACAACACCAGAAAACACGCTAAGTGGGTGTGCTCCCGCCTAAACACCCTGCTAATGCCAGCACAACCTTTAAGTTACGTAACAGAATTAAAATTTTAAAGAAAAGAATTGTGATTTTAAGCAAAAACTAGATCTTTCTAAGTTTTATATAACCTTTAATGCCATCTAAAATCGCTTTAGCGACCTGATTCTGGAAAGCTGCAGTTTTTAACTTACGTTCTTCGGCAATATTACTGATAAATGCTGTTTCAACGAGTACAGACGGGACATCTGGTGCTTTTAATACAGCAAACCCAGCTTGTTCAACAGTCTTTTTGTGCAGTGGATTGATCTTTTTCATCTGTGCCAGAATTTGAGCGCCAAGCACCAGACTATTGGAGGTGGTGGTTTTTTGTACCAGGTCTAGGATTGTATGATCCAGATATTCGTCACCACTACGACTCACACCACCGATTTCATCTGACTCATTTTGAGTCTGTGCCAGATAACTTGCTGCCGAACTACTTGCTCCACGAGTTGAAAGCGCGTAAACAGAAGACCCTTTAGCTTCACGACGATTGAAAGCATCCGCATGGATAGAGATAAACAGATCTGCATGTAAAGCACGTGCTTTGGCAACGCGAACTTTTAATGGTAAGAATACGTCTTCATTGCGAGTCATATAGACAGTCATTGTCGGTTCTTTCTTAATTAAGTCCCTTACACGACGCGCTATTTGCAGCACAATGTCTTTTTCTCTGGTTTTGTTGTAGCCAATTGCACCAGGATCTTCACCACCATGACCCGGATCAAGAACAACAATTACTGCATTGTTACTTCTGGCTGGTGGCGGTGTGTGATCGGTTTGACTCAGTTCACCTTTATTGTACTCTTCAAGTAAGGCCAGTAGCGGGTCATCATCTATACTGGATGGTCTGGCTGGATAGAGATCAACAACCAGACGGTTCTTAAATTCTGCAATTGGTTTTAGTGTGAACATATTTGGGTTCACACCTTGCTTAAGCTCAATAACTAACCGGACTGTCTTTTTATCAAACTGGCCAACGCGTAGTTGTTTAATATAAGGGTCATCAGCCTGCACCAGAGTATTAATATTACTCAATACAGAGTTAAGATTGAGATCATCAATATCGATAACAATGCGATCTGGAGAAGTTAAAGCAAACTGGCGATATACCAGTGGAATGTTTGATTCAAGTGTAATCCGAGTATATGAGGAAGCGGGCCATACGCGTACAGCTACCATCTGTGCTTGAGCGGTAAATCCTACACGACTAACAGAAAGCAGGCAGACTGCTGCAATACCTTTAATTAGTAAACGACGTGATGGACTAAACGAATCCGACATAACTCAAAATATCTCTAACACTTAATACAGTAATGAAATTTGAGTAATCATATCATCATTTTTATAAAATCTCCTAGCCTGATTGACAGTTAATTCCAATCAATTTCCTAAAAAATTTATAAACAAGACTTATCAAGCATGTAATCTATAAATAATTTGTTATCGCCCTTGTATTATCAGCGTATTTTGTTTTAATAGACGAATTAGTCAGCAAAATGGAAAAATAGCATGAAAAATGTTGGATTTATTGGTTGGCGTGGCATGGTGGGTTCAGTCCTTATGCAACGTATGGTTGAAGAGCGTGATTTTGATTTAATTAATCCGGTTTTCTTTTCCACTTCGCAAACTGGTCAGGCAGGTCCATCTTTTAATGGTAAGACCAGCATTCTGCAAGATGCAAATAATCTCGAAGCATTAAAAGCGCTGGATATTATTATTACCTGTCAGGGTGGAGACTACACCAGTGATGTTTATCCAAAACTTCGTGCGGCCGGCTGGCAGGGCTATTGGATCGATGCTGCGTCAACACTGCGTATGAAAGATGATGCCATTATCATTCTTGACCCGGTCAATAAAGCACATATCCACGCGGGTATTGATAAAGGAATTAAAACCTTTGTTGGTGGTAACTGTACAGTTAGCTTAATGCTGATGTCACTTGGTGGGCTTTTTGCGAGTAACCTTGTGGAATGGGTCTCTGTCGCGACTTATCAGGCTGCTTCTGGTGGTGGTGCTCGTCATATGCGCGAATTACTCACTCAAATGGGTATTTTGCACGATAAAGTTGCGACTGAGCTTAGTAATCCGGCTGCTTCTATTTTAGATATTGAACGTAAAGTGACTCAGGCTATGCGTGATGGTTCACTGCCAACCGATAACTTTGGCGTGCCACTGGCTGGCAGTTTGATTCCGTGGATCGATAAGCAACTTGATAATGGACAAAGCCGTGAAGAGTGGAAAGGTCAGGCTGAGACTAATAAAATTTTAGGTAACAGTTCAATTATCCCTGTAGATGGTTTATGTGTCAGAATCGGTGCGCTGCGTTGCCACAGTCAGGCGTTTACTATCAAACTGAAAAAAGACATTTCCATTCCGGAAATTGAACAATTATTAGTGTCTCATAATGAATGGGCTAAAGTGATTCCAAATGATCGTGAAATCAGTATGAAAGAACTGACTCCGGCAGCAGTAACTGGGACTCTTTCCACTCCGGTTGGACGTCTGCGTAAGTTAAATATGGGCTCTGATTATTTGTCTGCATTTAACGTTGGTGACCAGCTACTTTGGGGTGCAGCTGAGCCTCTGCGTCGTATGCTTAGAATTCTGTTGTAGTTATGATTTTAGAGTATAAAAAAAGCCATCATTTGATGGCTTTTTTGTCGATTGTCAGTTAGTCAATTACTCTTTCTCTTCCGATAAGAGTGTCATCAACAGAGAACCATTAAACATCGCTTGCTGTACAAGGGCAAAAGCACCAATTGCACTGGTATCATCTAAAACGGAACGGCCAATTTTCAGATTGTCTCTAAACGTTTTTAAGGCTTGAGAATTAAGTACACTGTTTAAGATTGGAAACAAAACTTTTTCTGCAACAGTAATCTCACCTGCGATCACGATCTTTTGTGGATTAAATAAATTCACCAAAATAGCAATCGCTCGTCCCAGATTATGACCCGCCTGCTGAATTAAATGAACAGCAAGTTCATCGCCTTCATTTGCTAACCGACTAATTTCTTTAATGTTACAATTTTCAAGAGTTAGTTTTGATGGGTAGTTCTGTTCCAGCAGTTGTCTTGCTCGTTGCTCGATTGCTTTATTAACGACGGTGTTTTCCAGACAACCAAAATTACCACAGTGACAGCGATCACCAAGTAGCTCAACCTGAATATGTCCGACTTCACCAGTACTTTGGTTATGATTTTGGAAGAGTTGCTGGTTAATCACGACACCAGAACCCACACCACGATGAACACGAATTAAAATCGAGTCATCCACATCTTGCGTTGAACCAAAATAGTTTTCAGCCAGTGCTAAACTCTGTACATCATTACCAATAAAAGCAGGTACGCCAAATTTAACACTTAGCACATCAACGAGTGGCCAGTTATCTACTTTGACATGAGGAGTATATCTGACAACTCCACTTTCTGAATCGATGAGTCCTGGCATAACGACAGATATCGCGACCAGTTTTTTAATTTTCTTACTATTTTCCTGTAGGAAAAGCTCAATAACAGAAAGTAAATAATTTTCAGCCAGACGCTGAGTAAAATCATTAAGAGGATAATATTCACTGGCAAGCAGTTCTCCACCTAAATCATATAACCCAATGGTGATACGTGAACGACTAAACTGAATCGCAATTGCCTGAAATGGTGCTGTTCTGGCAACGATAGAGACCGCCGGGCGACCACCTGTAGATTGTTGAACGTCGATCTCTTTAATGAGTTTATGCTTAAGAAGCTGGCGCGTAATTTTAGTAATACTCGCAGGAGCAAGATGACTGACTTCCGCTAGTTGAATTCGAGAAATTGGACTTTGTTGTACAATTAAACGATAAATCATGGCGTAGTTGAGCTGTTTAACCAGCTCAGCATTTCCCACAAGATTAAGATAATTAAATGCCATTATTAACCTATTATTATAATTATTATCAATAAATTAAACGGAATGGGCATCCTACCCATTCAACCGACCATTGACAATGGTTTTTAAGATAGTGAAATCCTGATCAAAAACCACCAGATTAGCAATTTTTCCTTCTTGTATTGAACCGAGTGTATCATCAACACCAATTGCTCTGGCTGGATATAATGTCGCCATGCGCAGGACTTCGTCTAATGCTAAGCCTACGTGCTTAACACTATTTTCAACTGCTTTGATCATAGTCAAACCAGAGCCACCTAATGTACCATTTTCATCAGTACATTTACCATCTTTATAATAAATTGTTTTGCCAGCAAATGTTGCCTGTGTCATGTTAGTCCCAACCGGTAAAATCGCGTCAGTAACCAGCACTAATTTATCTTGTTTAATGCGATGACTGTTACGGATATTAGCCCAGTCGACATGGAATCCATCAGCAATAATTCCGGCATAAACTTCTGGTGCATCATAAATAGCGCCAACGATACCCGGTTCTCTGCCTGAAATGGCAGGCATTGCATTAAACAGGTGAGTCGCTAAACGAATTCCGGCATTAAATCCACGACGACAATCAGCATATGTCCCATTAGTATGGCCGACAGAGACATGAATACCCGCAGCTGAAAGCTGTTTGATAATTGCTTTATCCACTTTTTCAGGTGCTAACGTGATCACTTTTACCACGTCGGCGTTTTGACAGATAAAATCGATCATTTCATGGCTTGGGGAACGAATAAACTTCTCATTGTGAATGCCTTTCTTTTCAAGGCTGATATAGGGACCTTCAATATGTAAGCCAATAGCCTGATTACTATGCGTTTTTAAGTATTCACGCATGGTCTCAATCGCTTTACGGATGAATTCATCCGTTGACGTAATCAGTGTTGGTAAATAACTGGTACAACCTGTTCTTAGGTTGGTTTCTTGCATAATTTCAAGCGTTTCAATGCTTAACGAGTCAAGGGTTTCATTAAACTGTACGCCACCACAGCCGTTTAATTGGATATCTAAAAACCCAGGGGCTAAAATCGCACCTTTTAAGTCTTCAACGTCCATATTTCGTGGCATTTCACTCTTTGGACAAACCTGAACAATTTTATCGCCATCGATGATGACAACATGTTTATCTAAGATTTCAAATCCGGTATAGATTCGGCAATTTGTTAATGCATACATAATGATAATCCTTCTAAAGCTGTGAAAAGCATTGATGCAGAATATCTCTGCATCAATGCTTTGATTATAGAACTTTAACTTTTAAGTTATCAGCTTCAAGTTGTTGGAAATATTTCAGGGTCTTTACTTTGAGTTCAGATGTGCTTGGCTCATCACAAACAATAATTGATTTACGATGTTGCTGTAGTGCGGTCACTGTCCATAAATGGTTAACAGAGCCTTCGACAGCCATTTGTAACGCTAATGCTTTATTATGACCAGAAACGAGTAATAGCACTTCTTCTGCATCCATCAATGTACCAACACCAACGGTTAGCGCATATTTAGGTACTTTATTCACGTCATTATTAAAGAAACGGGAATTGGCAATACGTGTATCCATCGTTAATGTTTTAATACGGGTACGAGAAGCGAGGGAAGAGCCTGGTTCGTTAAAAGCGATATGACCATCCTGACCTACGCCACCAACAAAGAGTTTTACGCCGCCATATGACAGCATTTTCTCTTCATACTTTTTACACTCTTCATCAATATCTTTAGCATTACCATCTAAGATATGAATATTCTTTTTATTGATATCAATATGGTTGAAAAAGTTGTTATACATGAACGAATGATAACTTTCTGGATGATCTTTTGGTAAACCGACGTATTCGTCCATATTAAATGTGACAACATGCTTAAAACTGACTTTGCCAGCTTTATGTAATTTAATCAGTTGCCCATACATCATCAGTGGCGAGCTACCGGTTGGTAGGCCTAAAACAAATGGACGTTTAGCTGTTGGTTTAAATGCATTGATTTGAGCAACAATATAATTAGCAGCCCATGCGCCAACTTGTTGTGCAGATGTAACAGGGATCAATCTCATGGAATACTCCTTAAATTTATATTCTTTTTTTATACTATGAAATATGTAAGTATAAATTAGCACTTTTAAAGCGATAAAGCCACAATAAATAGTGACCATTATCACAAATTACAGATAATTAATTTGCATTGCAAAATATTATTGAGTTGAATAAGACTGATGGTAGTAAACTTTATATACCTATTCTATGGAGAATGGAATAGCTAAGGAGATAGAAATGGGAATTTTAGCGTATTTACAAAGGATTGGACGCTCGTTAATGGTACCTGTAGCAGTGTTACCAGCAGCAGCTATTTTACTTGGTGTGGGATATTGGATTGACCCAAATGGTTGGGGTGAAAACAGTATAGTTGCCGCTTTCCTGATTAAATCAGGAGCAGCGATTATTGATAACATGGCCATTCTTTTTGCTATTGGTGTGGCATATGGAATGTCCAAGGATAAAGATGGTGCTGCGGCGCTTAGTGGTTTAGTCGGGTTTTTGGTTGTTACCACATTACTTTCTCCGGGATCTGTTTCATTACTTACTCATGAAACAGCCCCGGCAGCCTTTAATAAAATTAATAATCAGTTTGTCGGAATCATCATCGGGGTTATTTCGGCGGAGCTGTATAACAGATTCAGTCATATTGAGCTGCATAAGGCCTTGTCTTTCTTTAGTGGACGTCGTTTAGTACCGATTATTGTGTCGTTCGTGATGCTGTTTATCTCGTTCATTTTACTTTATGTATGGCCAGTTATTTATAATGCGCTGGTAGTATTTGGCGAATATATTAAAGATTTAGGTCCTATAGGTGCTGGTATTTATGGCTTCTTTAACCGCTTACTTATTCCTGTTGGTTTACACCACGCACTAAACTCAGTGTTTTGGTTTGATGTGGCAGGGATTAATGATATTCCTAACTTCCTGGGTGGTCAAAAATCAATTCAGGACGGTCTGGCAACAGTTGGTATCACCGGAATGTATCAGGCTGGATTCTTCCCGATTATGATGTTTGGTTTACCGGGCGCAGCGCTGGCTATGTACCATACCGCTAAGAAAGGGAATAAAGATAAAACTGCTTCTATTATGCTTGCGGCATCTTTTGCTGCCTTTTTTACAGGTATCACAGAACCTCTTGAATTTGCCTTTATGTTTGTAGCGCCGGTACTTTATGTCATCCATGCTATTTTAACGGGTATCTCTTTATTTATTGCCGCCAGTATGCACTGGATTGCCGGATTTGGCTTTAGTGCTGGTTTTGTCGACTTAGCTTTATCAACACGTAACCCTCTGGCTGTTGACTGGTATATGTTAATTGTACAAGGTCTGGTGTTCTCTGTTATTTACTATGTCGTTTTCCGTTTTATGATTGTGAAGTTTAACCTCAAAACACCGGGCAGAGAAGATACAGTAGCTGTAAATGACGCCGCGGAACAAAAAGTCACACCAAAGATTACAGATAATGTTGTGCTGGCAAAACAATATATCGATATTGTAGGTGGTAAATCTAATTTAACCAATATCGATGCCTGTATTACAAGATTACGCCTTGGTGTTAAGGATGCGGATCAGGTTGACCCGGAAGCAGCAAAAGCACTGGGTGCGATGGCTGTAATTAAACTTAGCAAACAAAGTGTGCAAATTGTGGTTGGCACACAGGCTGAGAAAATTGCTAATGAAATGAAGAATCAGGTTCAATAGCAATTATGTGTTGCGCGACATAGTAGTGCAACTGAAGATTGGTGCTGATGTTAGCATGGTGATTAGGCGGGGAGTACTCCCCGCTGGCATTTTATCAGCACGGTGTTTGGATGGGGAGCACACCCCACTGGTGTGTTTTTAATCATTTACTGGTTCTGTGGGTTTGATGGCCTACCGTACACCATAGGCGCCCGCTCGTCAGGCTCTCTAAGGCCTATGGAATACGCTCTCCATCAAATTCAACTTCTGCTGATATAAAGACCAGACAGAACAACCGTACAGTGCAATAGGCACCAAGGAATTACATCACTATTCTAAGACCTGCAAAGTGCGGCAGAGACATATAATCTAACAACCCTGATATATTCACCAACTAAAAACTTTAATAAAATCAAATAGTTATTATTTTATAAGTATTTGATTTTATTGTGTTTTTATTTTAACTTTTCTGTTTCTATTCAAAATTTAAAAGATCACTTATTAATCTTTTGACCTTTTCTTTTATCAGTGAAGTTTATTGGATGCATACTGAGCTTAGTGGTGCTATGAAGTAAGCGTTACATGGCTTGCATGTTCAGCGCATCGAAATAGTACCGCTAAGCTCACACCCGGGCTAATTACATCACGGCTCTAAGATCTACAAGCACGACAGTGTCGCCACACATACTATCTAGTGGCTTCACTATTCTAAGATCGATAAAGCGCAATGGTGTCGTGCAACACATACAATCGAATGGTTTCACCGTTCTAAGATCTATAAAGTGTGACTGTGTCGCGCAAAACATACAATCTAATGATTCCACCATTCGAAGATCTACCAATCGCGACGATGCCGTGCAACCCTAAACAGTAAACAAAGCGGAACTATAGCTTTAAATAAAAACTTTAATTAAATCAAATGGTTGAATTTGTGTGAATATTGGTAAAACTTAGGAGAAATAGAAACAAAAGGAAATTGGTTGCGGGGGCAGGATTTGAACCTACGACCTTCGGGTTATGAGCCCGACGAGCTACCAAGCTGCTCCACCCCGCGTTAGGAGGAGGACATCATATAGGAAAACCTTGAGTTTGCAAACAAATAATCTAAATTATTTCATCTTTTCATTAGATTGCTTATAAATCACTCGAATCAGGTTTATTTTCTCTCTCTAATCGTTATCACTTATTGGTATAATCTATTGTCAGCCTTGTCAGTACTGGACATAATGTGCGGTAATTTGTAATTAATACTTATAAAATAGTACACACATGATAAAGTATATAGGTTGTAAAAGAGTTTAACTAAGGATGGTACCCTGTGTTTGGAGCATTATTAAAAGCAACTGGTGTAGTTGGGCTGGTTGCCAGTTTGTGTTCGTACAGTTATGCGAGCACTTCACTACATGATTTAAGAGAGCGTTATCGTACATGGAATACGACACACGCTAAACTCGAGCCGGCAGAACAACGCAAACTCCTCGATTCCTTGAAAGAGTATTCTTTGTACCCTTATGCCCAGTATCAGTATTTGTCAGCCAATATTAAAACTGTGACTCCTGCTGAAGCACAATCTTTTATTAAAACCTATAGTGATATGCCCCTCTCTTTAGATTTACAGCGTTTGTATATAAAAGAGCTAACGGCTCGTGCAGACTGGAAAACACTATCTACATTTCCTGTAGATAGTTCAATTGATTCTCAGTGTCGGGTTATCTATGCCAAAGTGCAGCTGGATCCAAAAACGAAAGCGTTAGAACAAATGAAAGATTTGTGGCTTCTGGGGAAAGACTTACCTTCTGTTTGTGATGACGCCCTAAAAGCATGGGATGATGCCGGATTAAAAACACCAAATTTAATTTTACTACGGACCGACAAGGCGCTTTCCAGTGGTAATGTTAAACTTGCCAGATACCTTGCAAAGCAATTACCTGATAGCTATAAAACTACTCGTGGAGCATTACTAAACGTCATTGATCATCCGGAAAAGTTAGCTGATTTTTCTCGTGCAATTAAACCAAGTAATTTTACCCGTGACATTACAATGGCATCTTTTTTACGATATGCCCGAATCAATGCCGATAAGGCTTTGGCTTTATTACCAACCTTGGTTAAACAACAAAGTTTAACGACAGAGCAGGAACAATCGCTGACTGAATATATTGCCGGCCGATACTTTGGTACTGATGCAACACCAGCACAGGTTAAATGGCGTGATAACGTTATTTCTGACAGCAAAAATGTCTCTTTAATTGAGCGCCGTATTCGACTGGCTCTGCTTGGTGGAGAGAAAGAAGAATTAGCCAAATGGTTAAATGTACTGCCAACATCAGCCAAACAAAAAGATGAATGGCAATACTGGCAGGCGCAGTTGCTTTATCGGGAGAGTAAAACTAGCGAAGGTGATACTATTTTGAAAAAACTCGCTCAGGGTAGAGGCTTTTACCCTATGTTGAGCGCTGAACATTTAGGCATTAAATATAATTTTGATTTTAATTATTCCGTTACTGATAGTACATCTCCTCAGGTTGAGCAGACACTACTTAAAGACCGCTACAGTAAAGAACCTGCGATTCAGCGTATCAAAGAGTTACGTTATTGGGGGAACTATAAAGAAACTGGACGCGAATGGCGTTTCTTCCTGAATAAAGATCCCAATGAAAAACGGATGGCAGAGCTGGCGCGCTATGCTTATAGTGAAGGCTGGGGAGCGCACAGCGTGCAAGCTACGATTGCCGGAAAACTCTGGAATAACTGGGTTGAACGTTTCCCGGTGGTTTATTCTGACATCTTTAAAGATGCGATGAAAAATCATGACATTTCATTATCCTATGCGATGGCAATTTCTCGTCAGGAGAGTGCGTTAGAAGCGAATGTACAATCACCGGCTGGTGCCAGAGGACTTATGCAACTCATGCCAGGCACGGCAAAGGATACAGCTCGTAAACTGACGGATATTAATTATCAATCAGCGGAGCAACTTTTTGAGCCATTGGTTAACATTCGTCTGGGAACACAATTTTTAGAGCAGGTCTATCAACAATTTGATAAAAACCGTGTTTTAGCTTCTGCGGCCTATAATGCCGGCCCAACACGAGTGAAGCGCTGGCTGGATGAAAGTCAGGGGAAACTGGATGTTGCAGCATTTATTGAAAGTATTCCTTTTACTGAAACGCGAAATTATGTCAAAAGTGTGCTAGTGTATGACTACATTTATCAACTCATTATGAATAATAAAGCATCGGGTATTCTGACTGAAAGTGAATTCACCCGACTATACTAAAGATAAAGGGATCTGCTATGCAACAAAGCGACTGGCAAGATACAGTTGAGCTATTAAAAAAAGCCTTTCAAGATGATATGCATTTTGATCTTTTAAGGTTATTACTGACACTTGATGAACGTGATGCACTGGTCACACGAGTTAAAATTGTTAAATATTTATTGGAAGGTGCAATTAATCAGCGTGAGCTTAAAGAGCGATTAGGGATTGGAATTGCAACGGTGACGCGTGGTTCTAATAGTCTGAAAGAAGCACCGCCGGAACTAAAAAGCTGGTTACAGGAAAATTTATTAACTCATTCTAAAGATGAAAAAAATCGTAGTTAGAAGCTACGATTTTTTTGGCTGTAATTCTTCCAGTTCATGTTGAGTGATAACCGGAATATAGTAATCACATTCAATGACTTTTGGTGGCTCTTTTTGTAGATCTTTTATCTGATATTGATAACGATTGTAATGCACTTCGATATCACTGCCATTGCGTCGTTTTATTCTTAGTGCAGGTAAGGCTGCCAGATAAATCTGACTAATAAAATTTGAGAAGTCTTCCGGTCTTCCATTAAATCTAAAACAGACATACAGACCTTCCGAATGATGGTATTCAGTAATGTTCTCTAGATCTTTCTTTTCATCTAACGCGATGGTGTAGATAATTTCTTGTTCATCCAGACTATCTTTATTTTGTTGCGGGCAACTAAATGCATATAGCTTAGCAGGTAATTCGAAATTAACCTTTTCATATTTATCCAGATAATTTTTAAAAAACTCACGACGAAGAAGTAATTTCTCTCTTAATAAATCATTTAGACTGCAGGTATTTTTATAGGCAACACCCCAGAAAGTCTTATCTGGTAGAGTAACAAATTGAGGCTCTGGTAACATTAATGGTGTTTTATTCAGGTCAATTGGTGGCGTAAGTCCACTTGGATCCCAGAATTCAGCACGACGGTAACTTGCCGGCGTTAATTTGAACTGCTTTTTAAATGAGCGAGTAAATGTTTGCTGCGAATCAAAACGATATTGCATAGCAATATCTAAAATGGGTTTACTCGTCAAATGCAATGCTAAGGCAGCATGAGTCAAACGTCTATGGCGGATATAAGTCCCCAAAATTTGACCTGTTACTTCCTTAAACATGCGTTGTAAGTGCCATTTAGAGTAACCGGATTTTTTTGCTACATTATCGATAGATAGCGGTTGCTCAAGGCTTTTCTCAATCCATTTTATTAGATCAGAAATAATATTCTGTTGATTCATAACTCTCATACCATCTTAAAAGCTAAACATACCACTTTCATGATATACACGGGTAAGCAGTATAATCTAAAACAGATGAAAAGGCATCAATTAATAGTAAGAGTGCTCGCCTCGTTGGTGCTCTGTAAAGTCCTTAACACCAGCAATTTCAGGGAATTCTTTCATCAACTCTTTTTCAATACCTTCCTTGAGAGTTACGTCGATCATTGAGCAGCCATTACACCCGCCACCAAACTGTAACACAACGTAGTTATCATCAGTGATTTCCATTAAAGTAGCATAACCACCATGCCCTGCCAGTTGAGGATTAATTGTGGATTGTAGGATATATTGGATTTTATCAATCAGTGGTGCGTCATCGGCGACTTTACGCATTTTAGCATTAGGTGATTTTAAGGTTAACTGTGAACCTAGTTCATCAGTTACAAAGTCAATAAATGCTTCTTCTAAAAATGGTGCACTAATCTCATCGATATAGGCTGAAAAGTCATCAAATTTTTGTTCGATATCTTTTTCTTCAATACTATCAGGCGGACAATAAGATACGCCACATTCAGCCGATGGTGTACCCGGATTGATAACAAACACGCGGATTTGTGTACCTTCGGGTTGATTAGCTAAAAGTTTTTTGAAATGCGCCTGTGCAGGCTCTGTAATAGTAATAATAGACATTATTGCTCACCGATAAATAGTTGAGTGTATTTGTCAATTATTATAGGGACTGTTATGGCATTCTACAAGGTACGGCATAAACAAATTATCTGTATTGAACCCGCGCCTTGTTGTTTCAAAATATAACTGATTTCATTGATAGTACTGCCTGTTGTCACAATATCATCCACTAACATAATGTGTTTACCAGCCAAATTCTGATTGCAATGAAAGGCCGAACGAAGGTTTGAACGCCGGGCTCGTGCGTTTAGCATTTTTTGTTCTAAAGCAGGTTTAATTCTGGTTAATAAATCATCAGAATATGCACAATTGAGCCAATGCGCTAATGGTTTTGCCAGCAGCTCTGTTTGATTAAACCCCCTTTTCAGGTAACGAGTTCTGTGCAAAGGAACGGGTAAGATCAGTTCTGGTTTTATTAAAGCTCTCTGGCGTCTCTCTTTAAGCCATGACAGTAGTAATAATCTTGCCAGAGGTCTGGCCAGTTGATATTGCTGATAAAATTTTAACCGGGCAATGAGACTCTTCAATGGTTCACAATAGTCAGAAACCGCGATCAGTGTTTGCCATTTAGGTTTAAGAATCCGGCAATGGTAACAAGGTGCTTTTGGGCCTGGAACAGGAAGTCCGCAGCGCAAACAACAGACAGGTAAAGTTGTCATATGTTTAATACACTGGCTACAAATACCGTGGGGACTCAGTGTTAAAGGCAACTTACAAAGTAAACATAAGGTATTACGCCACATTAAATACTCTTACCTTGGCTAAAAAACGATTATCGTAATTATGATAAGGGGCAAAAATAAGTAAAAAAGAATAAGTAAATCTGTGAGGTAAAAAGCATAACTTTATATTCGCACAACAATTTTTCAGTAGTGAAAATTTTCAATCAATGCTAAAGTTTAGTCATAGTAATTTTACATGTCATTGAAAAGGTATTGTTATGTTTAAAAAATTCGTATTACTTGTTGTGGCTGCAACGTTATCTGTAGTATCAATGTCTTCATTTGCAGATACTAAAGTTCGTCTGGAAACGACTATGGGTGATATCGTGGTTGAGCTGGATAGTGAACATGCGCCAATTACAACCAAGAACTTTTTAGATTATGTTAATCGTGGCTTTTATGATGGTTTAACATTCCACCGCGTTATCCCTAATTTTATGATTCAGGGCGGTGGTGCTGATGATCAACTTGAGTTTGTACAAACAAGCCCAGCGATTAAAAATGAAGCGAACAATGGTTTACTTAATGAACGCGGTACAATCGCAATGGCAAGAACTAATGTTGTGGATAGTGCAACTAGCCAATTTTTTATTAATGTCGTCGATAATAAATTCTTAAACTACCAGTCTCCACAAAACTATGGCTATGCTGTGTTTGGTAAAGTAATTGAAGGAATGGATGTGGTAGATAAAATTGTTGCAGTAAAAACGCAGCGAGTTGGTGGTCACCAAAACGTTCCTGTTGAGCCTATTTATATTACTAAAGCAGAAGTGATTGCAGAATAGACATTAATCATTACTAATAAAAAAGGCATCTTATGATGCCTTTTTTATTATCTCAAATATCTATTTAGAGAGTAGTAAATTTGCAATTGTTCGCACCCCAATGCCTGTTGCACCAGTTGCCCAGAGATCGACTGCACTTTTTCGATAAGTCGCAGAACAGTCAATATGCAGCCAGTTTTTTTGATAATTTTTCAAAAAGTATGACAGGAAAGCTGCGGCAGTACTTGCGCCGGCAGTATTGGCAGAACCACTGTTATTGAGATCAGCAAAAGGTGATGGGATTTGTGAACGGTGGAATTCTGCCAGTGGTAAACGCCAGAATGGTTCATTCTCTTCTGCTGCACTGGTAAATAGTTTACCAGCCAGTTGATCATCAAACGTGAGTAAAGAATGGTAATCATTACCTACCGCAATTTTAGCTGCACCAGTTAGTGTAGCACAATCAAGAATCCAACCCGGATTGTCATGTTCAGCATCAATTAAACCATCAGCAAGCACTAAGCGGCCTTCTGCATCAGTATTTGTTACTTCAACAGTTTTACCATTCCGGTAATGAATGATATCGCCTAAGCGGAATGCATCCCCGCTGACCATATTATCAGCACAGCAGATAAAGAGTTTGACTCGTTTTTTCAGGCCTCGGGTTATTGCCAGAGCTAGCGAGCCGGCAACAGTTGCTGCACCACCCATATCAGATTTCATCGATTCCATAAAACTGGTTGGTTTTAAACTATAACCACCTGAATCGAAGGTGATCCCTTTACCAACCAGACTGGCGAAAATAGGTGCCTTAGGATCCTGGGTTGGATTATAGTCAAGAACGAGTAAGGCAGGAGCATGACTTGAACCACGTCCAACAGTATAAATACCCATGTAGTTTTTATCTTTAAGCTCTTCACCTTTGATAATTTTGTATTCAAAACTGTCAGTAACCGAAGCGATTAAGCTAACACAGCGCTGTGCCAGCGTTACAGGTCCCAGCTCTTCTGCTGGCATATTAATCGTGTCACGTACCCAGTCAATGATAAGCAGGCGGTCAGTTAACTCTTTTTGATGTTTTTTAGAGAGCTCCGGCCAGGTGATAACATTATTGCGCTTTGGACTACGAAATCCTTGCCAGAAGTGCCAGGTAGTCTCCAGATCCCAACCTTTACCGATAAGTGTTACACTTTTAATACCCTGAGAATCCAGTTTACGACCTGCACGCTGGGCAGATTGCAATTTATTGTCTACCTGATAATGGATTTGCATTCCGTCGTCTTTAGCACTGAGTAAGGCGTTTTTGCCCCATTGTAGTGAAGCAGGGCGATTGGTTAAGGATATTGGCATAGCAGTCATGGTTGTCTTCCTAAGCAGTTAACTGATATTGATAAGAGCAAATTTTGTTACTGGCCATCTGACCATAAAATGTTAGCATATCATTAATTGTAGGTTAAAATCTCTTATTGTTGTGATTAAGAAAGGATAGGTTATGGCGATTGTACCCATTAAAAATGGCATTAATTTTCGGGATCTAGGTGGAATTAAAGCACAAGATGGTCGTAAAGTTAAATCAGGTTTGTTGTTTCGTTCTGGCGCTTTAAGCCAGCTGAGTGAAAATGAAACACAATTTTTAGGCGATAAGTTCCCGGCTGCTGCGATTTTAGATTACCGTGATCAGTCAGAAATCGACATGCGTCCGGATGTGTTATGGCAAAGTGCCCGTTATTATCATTTTCCTGCTAATCCTGTTTTGACTGATGTTAGTGCAGACTTAGAAAAAGAGCTTAACAATAATATTAAAGGCACAGATCTGAAGAAAAGTTACCCTAGCGATTTTATGGTGAAACTTTACCGTTTACTACCATTTAATAATCCAGCTTATACTCAGTTAGTCAGCCTGTTAAAAACAGATGATCATTCAGCAGTCATTCAACATTGTGCTGTAGGTAAAGACAGAACAGGTGTCGGTGTGGCACTGACTCTTTTTGCATTAGGTGCGGATGAAGTGACTGTGATGGATGATTATCTTTATACTGAAAAAGCACTGGCAGAATTTAGAGAAAAGCTGTTGAAAGAGTTTGCAACTCAGCTGACAGAAGAAGAGTTGGAAAGCCACCGTAATCTTTTTGCAGCTAAAGAAGAATATCTGGATGCTGCTCTGGTCACCATCAAAAATAAATACCAAACGATTGACCGCTGGTTGGAACATGAGTATGGTTTGAATCAATCAGCCAGAGAAAAGCTACAAACTAAATACCTTGATTAAAAACTGATTATAAATCAAAGGGTTAAATTTTAATAAATTGAATATTATCAATGATCTGGCTACAGCTTACAGCTAAGTGAGTGGTGTCAAGTCGTTGATAATGGCAATAAGCTGAAGTAATAAAGGGTGCGGTAGCTTTTTGTTTCTCAATGTCTATCTCAACGTCCTTCATCTGCCAGACACCTTTAGCATAAAGTTTCAGTGCTGCTTCATGCAGAGTCCAGAGTTGCCAAAAGGCGGATAGCTTTTCTGGTTGTGATATTAGCCACCGATTTTCCTGCTCTGAAAAGAAAGATGTTGCCACTTTAACCAGATTCTTACGTTCCCGATGGAACTCGATATCCAGCCCAACTTGCCCTTTAGTTGCGATCGCCACAGCAACATGATTATCGCTATGACTGATATTAAAATCAGGTAGTGTTGTATCAATAAAAGCCGGGCGACTGTTATCGCTAATCATAATAGAAGGTAATTGAGGCTGACCAAAATATTGATGTAACAGCTCGGCTAATATTACCCGACAGGCTAAAAACTGCTTTTTTCTGTTTTCAGAAAAACTCTGAGTCTGAGCGATTACTTCAGGAGATAAACGCGGGTGGCTTAGGAGCTCTGTTAAAGAGTAATTATTTAGACTCGCAAGCTGTATAAATAGGGTATTGGATTGCATCTTTATCACCAAAATCATTATTGGCGATAGTTTACCACTTTGTCATAAAAATGGCTTTAGTCTTTATGAAAAAGGCGCCGATTGGCGCCTTGGAATACTCAAATATATTATTTGGCAAAGATCATTTGTGATGGTGCCGGCACTGCTACGTAGTTTTCTACAAAGGTTAATTTACCTGTTTGTGCATCAACAGAAAAACGTACCATATTGTCACTACGCTGATTCATCGCATAGATAAATTTACCATCTGGTGAGAAGGTGATGGTACGAGTGTAATCACCACGTGTCCAGACGTTATCCACTAAAGAAAACTCACCATTTTTATCAATTGCAAACTGGGAAATACTGTTATGTAAACGGTTAACTGTGTACAGAGAAGTCCCTGTTTCATTGATAATGATGCCCGAAGCATAGCTGGTTCCTTCATACCCGACTGGCAGGATAGAAATACTTTGTTTTTCAGTTAATGTGCCTTTGTCTTTATCAAAATTATAAGACGTTAGAATCGACGCTTCCTCGTTGATGAGATACATCATATTGGCTTTTGGATGGAAGACAAAATGACGCGGTCCAGCGCCTTCAGATGATGCCATAATAAAAGCTGGTGTATTAGGCGTTAGCTCACCGGTTTCAGTATTAAATTTCCATTGATAGATACGATCAAGGCCTAAATCAGTCGAAAACACAAATTTACCTGAAGGATCACTGCTAATCATATGAGCATGTGGGCCATCATGATCACTCAGAGCAAAACTACCCGGAGCTGCAGCTTTAGGGTAACTTAGGCCTGGTTCACCGGTACTTTGTTTAACAGATACTGCTTTTTCCAGACTACCATCTTTATTGATTGGATAAACAGCAATTGAACCACTGATATAGTTGGCAATCAGTAAGAATTTACCGGAAGGATGAATAGATAAATAAACCGGACCAGCACCTTCTGAATTAACCTGATTAAGCTCAGTCAGAGTACCATTTTGGGCAACGCTATAAGCCACGATAGCACCGTTGGTTGTTCCCTGATAATTATTGATTTCACTGGCAACATAAATCACGCTTTGATCAGCATTATAAACGAGTTGTGCACCATTAGTGATAGTGGCTGCCAGCGTCGGTTTATTCATTGCTCCGGTCTGACTATCGATTTGAGTGAGGTAAACGCCTTCTCCTTTTGGTGCATAGGTGCCAATATAAGCATTAAGCATTTCTGCCTGAGTAGGGAGGCTAAGCATGAGTAATGCTCCTGTAGAGATGAAAAGCGACTTCTTTTGAACCATTTTTAGTAAATGCTGCATAGTCTTTCTCCAAATAAAAATAGCTTAATAATTGGTTAAATCAATGTTGCATAATCACTATAGCACTGACTTAATGTGATGAATATCTCAAGAAGTGTAAAAATTTTATTCACATATAAAGGCGTAAAGAATATATAAGGTGAATGAAACGGTTAGAGCAAAAGATTATTTCCGTTATAATAAGCGAAATTTCTAACCAATAAACGAAGACTATGCAGCAGACAGAGCCATTAACTAAGTCCGTTATTCAACGCCTAGAGCAAGCTGTACAAGACTATTCAGCCATTTTAGTCGCTTATAGTGGCGGTGTTGATTCTTCTGTTTTGTTACATGGCTTAGTTCTGCTACGTAATACTAAAAGGCCTGATCTTAAACTGAGAGCAATTTATATCCATCATGGTTTAAGCCAGCAGGCAGATAACTGGGCAAGACATTGTGAACAGACTTGTCAGCAGTCTGGTGTTGAGTGTCTGATTCGTTATGTTAATCTCGAACCTTCTGGGAATATTGAATCTCAGGCCAGAGAGGCTCGTTATGAATCTATTGAACAAGTGCTTTTACCTCAGGAAGTGCTTTGTACTGCTCAGCATCTTGATGATCAATGTGAGACATTTTTACTGGCGTTAAAACGAGGTAGCGGCCCGACAGGTCTGTCATCTATGCCGGTAGTTACCTCATTTGGGCAAACGCAGCTTCTTCGGCCATTGCTCTCTTTTTCCCGTCAGCAAATTGAACAGTATGCGCAGGAAAACGCATTAAGCTGGGTTGAAGATGAGAGTAATCAGGATGATAAATATGATCGTAACTTCCTGCGTTTAAGAGTATTACCAGTTCTTCAGCAGCGCTGGCCACAATTTACACAAATGGTGAGTCGCAGTGCACAGCTCTGCGCTGAACAGCAGCAGTTATTGGATGAGTTATTATCAGAGCATCTGTCTACATTAACGGGTGAGCAGGGATGTCTACTGATAGAACCACTTTTAAATGATTCAGAAGCTAAACGTAATGCATTATTACGTCTTTGGTTTAAATTCCATAATGTGCCGATGCCTTCCCGTCAGCAGCTAACGATTATCTGGCAGGAAGTGGCACTGGCCAGAGAAGATGCAACACCACAATTTATTCTTGATAACCATCAAATCAGACGTTATCAGCAATGTCTTTACTTATTACCCGCGATGCGACCAATTGAGAACATCCGGATTAGCTGGGACCTTAAAACGCCGATTAATTTACCCGATAATTTAGGTGTGCTGACTGCAATTTTAGAGCAACATATGGGTCAGCTACGTCAGCCAACAGAGCAGGAAACTGTGTCTATTCGCTTTCAGGCACAAGGTAAGTTTGCTATTGTCGGTAGAACAGGTTCCCGTTCTCTGAAGAAAATCTGGCAGGAGTATCAAATCGCTCCATGGCTGCGTCAAAGAACACCGTTAATCTACTATAACGATACCCTGATTTGTGCTGTTGGTGTTTTTGTGACACTGGAGGGCCAGGGGACTGAATTATCTATTTCTTACCAATAAAACTTGGTTATATTCAAAAATTTGTGATCAATAAGTCAATATTTAACTTTTCTTTTGAAAATTGTTGAGAATATCTCTTTCTGAGGTATAAAATTGAGTCCTTAAAGATAGTTAGATGTATTTTGAGGAAAACCATCAAAGCATCTTAGCTCTTTTCTGAATGACACGAATGCAAGTAAAACTAAAATGAATAAATTTTGCAGTTCAATCAGCTTAAGATATCTAATAGTTTCATTCTTTTTATCTTAATTTTGGAGGTTTTATAATGGCTGAGCGTCCTATTGGTCTTGCCGCGTTAACGGTACTCGATGTTTCTCCGGCAAATCAGGTAATTGTAGCAGCAGAAGCAGGTTATACTCATGTGGGATTACGTTTAATTCCGGCTACACCGACCGAGCCAGTTTATCCAACGGTAGGCGATACTCCGATGATCCGTGAAGTGGAACGTCGCTTGAAAGAAACTGGGGTTAAAGTACTGGATATTGAAATTTTCCGCTTAAAACCAGATACTCGTGTGATTAATTTCCTGCCAGTACTTGAAACGGGTGCTCGTTTAGGGGCTAGTCAGGTATTACTTGCTGGTAATGATCCTGATCCTAATCGTTTAGCTGATAACTTTGCATTACTTTGTGAAATTGCGGCACCACTAAAAATTGCTATCAATATTGAACCGATGCCTTGGACGAATGTTCCAACTGTTAAATCAGGTGTTGAATTATTGAAAAAAGCAAATCAAAACAATCAGGGTTTAATTATTGATCCATTACACTTCGATCGTGGTGGCGATACACTTGAAGATTTAAAATTAGTGCCTAAAGATTGTTGGCGTTATATGCAGCTATGTGATGGTACTAAAGAAAAACCAAAAGATACTGAAGGTTTATTATACCAGGCACGTAACTATCGTTTATCACCAGGTCGTGGTGGTATTGATTTAGTCAGCTTATTAAAAGCATTACCAGAGATGCCTATTTCAATTGAATGCTGTAACGATGAGTTAGCTCTATCTAAATCACCAATTGAACGTGCTAAAATGTATATCGAAGATGCGCGTCGTTTACTTGAAGCAGTTAAACACGCTTAATAGAGATTATGTCGTCATAATAAAAAAGCCCGCTATTGCGGGCTTTATATTTTTGATGAGCTTAAACTAATCTACAATTTACGCTTCAATTGCAGTACGTAGTTTTTTCATCGCATTCTTTTCTAACTGACGAATACGTTCAGCAGAGACATTATATTTGCTTGCCAATTCTTGCAGTGTCGATTTGCTGTCATCAGCATCTAACCAGCGCGCTTTAATAATATCCTGACTACGCTCATCTAAAGACTCTAATGCTGAGTTTAATTTATCAGCAGCATCGTTATCCCAGTTGTCGTTTTCAATTGTTTCAGAGAAATTGGAACTTTCATCTTGCAGATAAAGTGCTGGTGCAACAATTGAGTTGTCATCATCGTCATTATCGATATCAAATGACATATCTTGTGCAGCCATTCGAGATTCCATCTCCATGACATCTTTTCTGCTCACACCAAGTTCGTCAGCAACAATACCGATTTCTTCGTTATTAAACCAACCTAAACGCTGTTTAGATTTTCTCAAATTAAAGAATAGTTTACGTTGTGCTTTAGTCGTCGCCACTTTAACAATACGCCAGTTTTTAAGAACGTATTCATGGATTTCTGCTTTGATCCAGTGCACAGCAAACGATACTAAGCGTACCCCCATTTCCGGATTAAAACGACGAACCGCTTTCATTAAACCGATGTTACCTTCCTGAATAAGGTCGGCTTGTGGTAATCCATAACCAGAATAATTCCGAGCCACATGCGCAACAAAACGCAAATGGGATAAAATTAGTTGTTTTGCGGCTTCAACATCATCATGATAATAAAGACGCTCACCAAGCTCTTTCTCTTCTTCAGCAGTTAGCATCGGGTAGGTATTGATCATACGAACATATGCTTCAATACTTCCCTGCGGAACTAAAGCAACTGTTGGCATTTTTACTTGTGCATTCATCAATGTTTCCCCTTACTTAACAATTCAATTTATATCATGCTTATGACAATTTGTCATGGTAACTCTGTGCTGCTGTGAGTTATAACGCGATACATTATTGCTTACATGTTAATTTAGACTACAAAAATGTGATTTAGTTCACAGTTTTAAACCATCAATTAATAAATGTCAATTATTTTGCTGTGTGATTTGCAGGTACTTTTTAGTCGCAACCCACGCAGAGAGCCAGCCAATCATGGTTGACAGTAAAATAATAAACAGGCTTTCATCCCAACTTAGACCACGTATATGAAAGACAGTTCCAAAAACAGAAGAGACATCTAATATGATGGAGTCTATTTGATAGATAAATATTTCTGATAAAACCAGTGCAAAAATAGCACTAATCAGTCCATTAAACATACCACTATACAGAAACGGCCGTAATATAAAGCCTTCGGTAGCCCCGATAAGCTGCATAACCTGAATAGTTTGACGGCGAGCAAAAATCATCAGCCTGATACTATTACCAACAACCAGAGATACAGCAATTACCATCAGAATTGACAAAGTCCAGACGATAGTTTCAACCATTCCTGTCAGAGCTGTAAGCCGTGTGAACCAGCTATCATCTAAACGTACATCATCGATCCCTTTTAGAGTGAGTAACTGTTTTTGCAGTTCGTGCAGAATAACTGTCTGCTTAGCTTCTTCTTTTGGTACGACAATCGCAACTGCGGGTAATGGATTTTCTTCCAATAGTTCCAGCGCATCACTAAAACCAGACCAGAGTCTGAATTCTTCCAATGTTTCATCGCGGGACAGATACGTTACGCTTTCTACTTCATCATAAGATTTAATTTTAGCCACTAACTCTTCTGTTTCTGTCTGTGTTAAATCTTTTTGTATGTAAGACGTTAAATTGGGTGTCGGGTACCATTGATGCGCTGCTTCATTGACGTTTTTCCACAATAAATAACAAATTGTGGGCAAAGTAATGGAGATAGCAATTACAGTAACAGTGAGTAATGAAGCAAAAATATGTTGTCTGAAATCATTAAACACATTTTGCCAGGCATAACCAATTTGTCTTTTCCAGCGCGGGAAAAAGCCCTGATTGTCACGTTGCTTAGGTTTAGCCGACATATTGAGAATCTCCGGCTAAACGGCCCTGATTAAGATTTAATACCCGGTGATGTTTACGACGAATCAGCCCCATATTATGGGTTGCCATCAGGACGGTAACACCGGTTTGGTTAAGTTCTTCAAACAGTTTAAGGATATCTTTTGATAGCTTATCATCCAAATTACCAGTCGGTTCGTCCGCCAGAAGTACCATTGGCTTATTAACAATTGCCCGGGCAATACCAACGCGTTGCTGTTCACCACCAGATAGTTGGATTGGATGGAATTTCATCTTATCGATTAAGCCAACCTTATCTAAAGCTGCAGATACACGACGGCGAATCTCTTCCGCCGGTTTACCTAAAATAATCAGTGGAATTGCCACGTTATCGTACACCGTATGATCCATCAGTAATTGGTGATCCTGAAAAATCATGCCGATATGCCGACGGATAAAAGGAATATCTTGTTTCTTGAGTTGAGTAATATCGTAATTATTGAGCAGGATTTTGCCATCATTAGCGCGATCCAGACCACAAATAAGCTTTAAGAGGGTGCTTTTCCCTGCACCGGAATGACCAGTCAAAAAAGCCATCTCGCCACTTTCCAGAGCAAAACTAATATTTTGCAAAGCAGGGCGACCACCGGAATAGACTTTACTGACATGTTCAAAATGAATCATCAAATTAACTCTCTGTTTCCTCATTACTTGCAAATAACGCTTCTATAAAGTCATTTGCCACAAATGGTCTTAAATCATCGATCTTTTCACCCACCCCAATATAACGAATTGGAATGTTAAATTGATCCGCAATACTAAAAATAACACCGCCTTTAGCCGTGCCATCTAATTTGGTTAAGGTAATTCCTGTTACACCAACAGCTTCATTAAACAGTTTTACCTGACTAATTGCGTTTTGTCCGGTACTGGCATCAATTGTCAGCATAATCTCATGTGGGGCTGTTTCATCATGCTTTTTCATGACGCGGACAATCTTTTTCAGCTCATCCATTAAATGCGATTTATTTTGTAAGCGACCCGCGGTATCAGCAATTAACACATCAACTTTTTTGGCGCTGGCGGCTTGCATAGCATCAAAAATAACTGAGGCTGAATCTGCATTAAGGTGCTGTGCAATAACCGGAATATGATTACGCTCACCCCAGACCTGTAATTGTTCAACAGCAGCAGCCCTGAACGTATCACCAGCGGCCAGCATAACTGATTTACCTTCAGCCTGAAACTGTCTGGCCAGTTTACCAATAGTTGTGGTTTTACCGACACCATTTACACCAACCATTAAAATGACATACGGTTTATGTGTTTCAATGTTTAGTGGTTGATCAACAGTTGCAAGGATAGATCCCATCTCCTGTTTGAGATGTTCATGTAATGCACCTGCATCTTTAAGTTCTTTACGAGAAGCGTGTTGAGTCAGTGACTGGATAATACGTTGTGTGGTATCGACCCCAACATCAGCAATGAGTAGCTGTTCTTCCAGCATTTCAAACAGTTCATCATCGATTTTTTTACCGGAAAACAGACCTAAGAAACCAGAACCAATATTTTGTTTTGTTTTGAATAATCCATTCTTAAGACGGGCAAAAAAACCAACTTTTTTTTCTTCATTCATGTCAGTGACTAACTCCGGTTCCATACGAACATCATTAATAGGTCGAACTCATTAATTATTATTCTAATCATTTGCAGCAAAATGTTGAACGATTATACCAACTTTTTATCGGATTATTGATCAATACTTGCTAACTATTGTATGAGTATTTATTTACCGAGATCCAGCGATCTTTTTGCTTAACCAGAAATATTTTAACTATTTCGTTTTAAGCACGATTTTTACACTTATTTTAGGACATCGGTCGCAGAGATATATTGCCATTGGCCAAGTGGTAACTGTATATCAAAAACATTAATGTTACCGATCTGGACCCGGACTAAACGTAAACAGGGGAATCCTACATGAGCACACATACGTCTGACTTGACGGTTTTTGCCTTCTTTAATAGTCAGGCTAATCCATGAGGTTGGAATACTTTTTCTTTCTCGGATAGGAGGATCTCGTTGCCAGAGTTTTGCTGGTTCAGGAATGACACTGGCTTTAGCTGGCGCTGTAGTGAATTCTTTGAGGGCTATCCCCTTTTGCAGCAGAGAGATTGCTTCGTCTGTTACAATCCCCTCTACCTGAGCCCAGTAAGTCTTTGCCTGTTTAAATTTAGGATCGGCAATCTTAGCCTGCAATTTACCATCATTAGTGAGTAATAATAGTCCCTCACTGTCAGTATCTAAACGTCCGGCAGGGTAAAATCCCGGTAAATCTACATAGTTTTTTAAGGTTGGATGTTTTTCATGTTCTGAGAACTGGCTGATCACACCAAAAGGCTTGTTAAGCGCAATAATTGAAGACATATTTCTCACATCTAAAAATCATTTTCAGTCATTATACTATATAAGTGACAAGCAGGTCTTAATTTCTCGTGATAACCATTCTTTTGCCTTGCCTATCAAAGGGATAACTAATACCCTACTAAAATACTCAACTAAATACTTGACTAAAATCAAAGGATATATAAAATAACACCATCTACTCGGAGGATGTGTATGAAATTAACATCAAAAGGGCGTTATGCCGTGACTGCAATGCTTGATGTTGCACTTAACTCACAGTCTGGTCCTGTTTCTTTAGCGGAAATTTCTGAACGACAGGAAATTTCTCTCTCTTACTTAGAACAGTTATTTGCTCGTTTACGTAAACACGGTTTAGTAGCAAGTGTCAGAGGACCTGGCGGTGGTTATGTGTTAAATCACAGTATGGAACATATTGCAATTAGTTCAATTATTAAAGCGGTTGATGAATCAGTCGATGCCACGAAATGTAATGGTGAAGGCTGCTGTCAGGGCGGAGTTCGTTGTTTAACGCATTCACTTTGGAATGATCTTAGTGAACGTATCGATGAGTTCTTAACCAACATCACGCTTAGTGAGCTGGTACAAAATAAAGAAGTGAGAGAAGTGGCTCACCGTCAAAGTAACTTTATGCGTATCGCAGTAAATTAACTATTGAATAAATAGCCAAATTTATCAGGTGAAATGGTATAATTTAAAAGATTAAGTCAGTTTTGGAGTTATAAATGAAATTACCAATTTATATGGATTACGCAGCAACCACACCAATGGATAAACGTGTGGCAGAGAAAATGATGCAATTCATGACTATGGATGGTGTGTTTGGTAATCCGGCTTCTCGTTCTCACCGTTTTGGGTGGCTTGCAGAAGAAGCTGTTGATATTGCCCGTAATCAAATCGCCGATTTAATTGGTGCTGATGCCAGAGAAATCGTATTTACGTCTGGTGCGACAGAAGCGGATAACTTAGCAATTAAAGGTGCCGCCCACTTTTATCAGACTAAAGGTAAACATATTATTACCTGTAAAACTGAACATAAAGCAGTATTGGATACTTGTCGTCAGTTAGAGCGTGAAGGCTTTGAGGTGACTTATTTAGCACCAAAAGCAGATGGTTTAATTGATTTAAAAGAATTTGAAGCAGCGCTACGTGATGATACTTCTGTAGTATCAATTATGCATGTAAATAATGAAATCGGTGTAATTCAGGATATTGAAAAAATGGGCGAAATGTGCCGTAGCCGCGGTATTATTTTCCATGTCGATGCAACTCAAAGTGTTGGGCGTCTACCGATTGATTTATCTAAGTTAAAAGTAGATTTAATGTCATTCTCTGGCCATAAAGTTTATGGTCCAAAAGGAATTGGTGGTTTATATGTACGTCGTAAACCACGTGTGAGAATTGAAGCTCAAATGCACGGTGGTGGTCACGAACGTGGTATGCGTTCTGGTACTTTACCGGTACACCAAATCGTGGGTATGGGTGAAGCTTATCGTCTGGCTAAAGAATCAATGACAGAAGAGATGGCACATCTGCAAACACTTAGAAATCGTCTGTGGGATGGTCTGAAAGATATTGAAGAAGTTTATCTCAATGGTTCTTTAGAACACAGCGTTCCAAATATTTTAAATATCAGCTTTGCTTATGTGGAAGGTGAGTCACTGATGATGGCGCTAAAAGATTTAGCGGTATCTTCTGGCTCAGCATGTACTTCTGCAAGTTTAGAACCATCTTACGTACTGCGTGCACTTGGTCTGAATGATGAGCTGGCTCATAGTTCAATTCGTTTCTCTATCGGTCGTTTTACGACAGAAGAAGAGATCGATTATGCGATTAAATTAATTCATGATTCGATTGGTCGTTTACGTGAACTATCGCCACTTTGGGAAATGTTTAAAGATGGTGTTGATTTAAGCCAGATTCAGTGGACGAACCACTAAGTTAATGATCTGATAAGGAGTTAGAAAATGGCCTATAGTGAAAAAGTTGTCGATCATTATGAAAACCCTCGTAATGTTGGATCATTTGATAATAAAGATCCAAACGTAGGTAGCGGAATGGTAGGTGCGCCTGCCTGTGGTGACGTAATGCGTCTACAAATTAAAGTAAATGATAATGGCATCATTGAAGATGCTAAATTCAAAACTTATGGTTGTGGTTCAGCGATTGCTTCAAGCTCACTGATTACTGAGTGGGTAAAAGGTAAATCACTGGACGAAGCACAAGCGATTAAGAATACTGATATTGCTGAAGAACTTGCTCTGCCACCAGTGAAAATTCACTGTTCTATTCTGGCAGAAGATGCAATCAAAGCAGCAATTGAAGATTACAAGAGTAAAAATCATAAAGCATAGTTAGGAATTATTATGTCTATCGTATTAACAGATACAGCAGCTAACCGGGTTCAAACGTTTCTTGCCAATCGAGGCAAAGGTGTTGGTCTGCGCCTTGGTGTGAGAACGTCTGGTTGTTCCGGTATGGCATATGTTATTGAGTTCGCAGATGAAATTCGCGATGATGATAATGTTTTTGACGATAAAAATGTGAAAATTATCGTAGATAGAAAAAGTTTAGTTTACCTTGATGGCACAGAGATTGACTTTGTTAAAGAAGGTCTGAATGAAGGTTTTAAATTCAATAACCCTAATGCCGATAATGAGTGTGGTTGTGGTGAAAGTTTTAATGTGTAAAATGTCTATCTTATAGTTTTATTGTATAACTACAGTATTCATATCTGGAATATTATTGATGGACACACATTCAAACTACTTCGACCTGTTTCACTTACCTGTTCAAATACCTGTTGATATTCAAAAGTTATCGACTGAATATCAACAGCTACAGCGCATGTATCATCCTGATAATTTTGCGACAGCACCAGAAGCTGAAAAGATGATGATGCTACAAAAATCAGCTACGATTAATGATGCGTTTCAAACTTTAAAAGATCCAATTTTAAGCGCCAGTTATTTTTTGACGCTCAAAGGTATTGATGTCTCTGCTGAACATAATATCATCAATGATACTGATTTTTTGATGGAACAGTTTATTTTACGTGAGCAATTAGATAGGATTGAGCAGCAATTAAATCAGTCTCAGAAAGAACAGGAATTAGAAGCGTTCTCTCTGGAAATTAAGCAAAAATATCAAGATACTTATCAAGAATTATTAGACTGCCTTCAACAAAGTGAATGGCAAAATGGATTGAATGTCGTAAATAAACTACGTTATTTGACGAGACTACGACAACAAATCGATCAACTGGAAGATTCATTATTTGCTTTATAGCCAGTTCTTAGTACAAAATAATGCGGATAACGATGATCGATAACTACAATTAACGAGAATAACAAACGCCATGGCTCTATTACAAATTAGCGAACCAGGTCTGTCTCAGGCTCCACATCAGCACCGATTAGCGGTGGGCATTGATTTAGGAACAACTAACTCTCTGGTTGCAACTGTTCGCAGCGGTAAAGCAGAAACTCTGCCTGATCCGGATGGGCGCCATCTATTACCTTCAGTGGTCAATTATGGTCAGGATCATGATGATAATACATTGATTTCAGTTGGTTATGCAGCACAAAAAAAAGCAGCCAAAGAGCCACAAAATACCATTAGTTCTGTAAAACGTTTTATGGGACGCGCATTATCTGATATTGATACCTCCCACTTTCCTTATGTCTTTTCTGCCAGTGAAAACGGTGTTCCTCTTCTACATGTTGAACATGATTTAGTGGTCAGCCCGGTTCAGGTTTCAGCAGACATTTTACGTGCGCTAGCTAATCGCGCTAAAGAAACACTCGATGGTGAACTTGATGGCGTGGTCATTACCGTTCCGGCCTATTTTGATGATGCACAAAGACAAGCTACTAAAGATGCTGCAACTTTGGCAGGATTGCATGTACTACGATTACTTAATGAACCAACGGCAGCGGCAATTGCTTATGGTTTAGATTCCGGTCAGGAAGGCATTATTGCCGTTTATGATTTAGGTGGTGGTACGTTTGATATCTCTATCTTAAGACTTTCGCGTGGTGTCTTTGAAGTGTTAGCCACTGGCGGTGACTCTGCTTTAGGTGGTGACGATTTTGATCAGCTGATTGCTGATTATTTCCGTACACAACTAGGTCTTTCTGAACAAAATGATCCTTATTTAACTCGTCGCTTACTTAACGCGGCAAGCAGTACAAAGATTGCGTTAAGTGAGCAGCAATCTGTAACTGTGGAAGTTGAAAACCAAAATATTATTTTCACCAGAAATCAGCTGGATGAGTTAATTCAGCCGCTGGTGAAACGAACGTTGCTTGCCTGTCGTCGTGCACTGAAAGACGCGAATGTCAGTGTTGACGAAGTGGTTGATGTGGTGATGGTTGGTGGTTCGACTCGTGTTCCTCTAGTTCAAACCATGGTGGGTGAATTCTTTAAACAGCTACCACTTACCTCGATCGATCCAGATCGTGTCGTGGCAATTGGCGCAGCTGTTCAGGCTGATATTTTAGTTGGTAATAAACCTGATGCTGAGATGTTACTGCTTGATGTGATTCCATTGTCTTTAGGAATTGAGACAATGGGTGAGTTAGTGGAAAAGATCATCCCGCGCAATAGTACTATTCCTTGTGCCAGAGCGCAGGAATTTACAACATTTAAAGATGGTCAGACATCAATGATGATTCATGTTTTACAAGGTGAACGTGAAACTGTTTCAGGTTGTCGTTCTCTGGCGCGTTTTACTCTACGTGGAATTCCACCGATGGCGGCAGGTGGTGCTCATATTCGGGTGACTTTTCAGGTAGATGCAGATGGTTTGTTAAGTGTGACTGCGATGGAGAAATCAACTGGCGTTCATACCTCAATTCAGGTTAAGCCGTCCTATGGTCTGACAGAGACAGAAATTGCCGGTATGATTCAGGATTCCTTTACGCACGCTGAAATTGATAAACAGGCTCGTATGCTGGCAGAACAAAAAGTTGACGCCGCCAGAGTGCTTGAAAGTTTACACAGTGCTTTAGAGCAGGATAAATATCTGCTTTCTGATAATGAGCTGGCACAAATTTTACAAGCGAAGCAAGAACTTGAGCGAGTAATGAAAACGACTAATACTCAAGAGATCAGCGCTAAGATTAAACAACTTGATCAGGTTACGCAGGATTTTGCTGCAAGACGTATGGATCATTCAGTACAACAAGCGTTTACCGGGCATACAGTAGACGATATACATAAATCATAACATATTGATTTATTTGAATAAATTATTGAGGTGAATTATGCCAAAGATTACATTTCTTCCTAATCCAGATCTTTGCCCGGAAGGGGTAACAGTTGAAGCTGAGTCAGGTGAATCTATTCTGGAAGTTGCACTACGTAATGATATTGAGATTGATCATGCCTGTGAAATGTCTTGTGCGTGTTCAACTTGTCACTGTGTGGTACGTAAAGGTTTTGATTCTTTAGAACCAAGTGATGAGCAGGAAGATGATATGCTGGATAAAGCATGGGGTGTTGAGCCACAAAGCCGTTTAAGCTGTCAGGCGAGAGTAGCGGATGAAGATTTAGTGATTGATGTACCACGTTATACGTTAAATCATGCGAAAGAGCACTAAGGTTTTTAGTTTTTACTTAATAAAATAAAGAGTATTTTTATGTGAAACCACCATATAACTGGTGGTTTTTTTATTGGGTAGGTGTGGGTTGCGCGACACAGTCGCGCTTGTAGATCTTAGAGCTGTGAAGGAATTAGCCTGTGTGAGCTTAGCGGTACTATTCCGATGCGCTGAACATGCAAGCCATGTAACGCTTACTCCATAGCACCACTAAGCTCAGTCTTCATCCAATAATATTCACTGATAAAAGAAAAGGTCAAAAGATTAACGGATAATCTTTTAGATTTTAAATAGAAACAGAAGAATTAAAATAAAAAACACAATAAAATCAAATAGTTAAATATTTTTTTAAGTGTTTGATTTTATTATGGTTTTATGTTGTAAATATATCAAGGTTGTTGGGTTGCGTGACGGAGTCGCGCTTGTAGATCTTAGAATAATGACGTAATTAACTAATATATATTGTTCTATGTCGTCACGCTGTTAGGTCTTTAGAGTAGTGGGATTTGAATTTGATGGAGAGCGTATTCCATAGGTCTTAGCGAGCCTGACGGGTGTACGGTAGGCCATCAAACCCACGGAATAAGCCAGCATCACCAAAGATATTAGGCGAGGGCGGCGCAGTCCGCACCAACCCCAATGCTAATAACAAACAACAACACTAAGAAACACGTTAGCGGGGCGTGCTCCCCGCCAAATACTCTGCTAATAACAAGACAGGAGCTACTCTTTTACTCCATACAACTCAATCACTTCCATAGCTGTTTTATTATTGAGTTTTTCTGTTAAAAACTGATAACGTTGAATTTGACTGCCTTTGGCATAAGCAGAAGCTTCAAACCCTAGTTTTGTTAGTGCATGCTCAAAAGCTGTTTTATCCTCTGTGTTCAGATCATTTGCTACGGCCAGAATAGATTGCTGAAAACTTTCTTTGGTTGAAGTATCAATCCGTTTCTCTCCACAGGCACTTAAAAAAACGGTACAAAGTAAAACAATCAGTAATTTTTTCATTTCTATTCCTACAAACCAGGTAACGATATATCCGCTTAGTTTAGCATTTTATAAAGCTCCTGTAAGGAGGTCACTCGTCCAACCGGATCGCAATCAATAGCTGCTATTGTGGCATAACTGGCGTTCATCGTTGTATCATAGTGAACTTTATACTGAATAGCACTACGACGCAGAATCTTTGATGACTCAATTGCAGCCCGGCCTGACGTAGTATTTAGCACATAAGCATATTCACCATTTTTCATATGGTCGTGAATATTTGGTCGTCCTTCAATCACTTTATTTACCTGACGGCATTCAATACCAGCATCCTGCAATACTTTAGCGGTACCAACTGTGGCATCAATAGTAAAACCATGAGCAATAAGTTTTTTACCGATTTCAATCACGCGCTTCTTATCCTGATCACGTACTGAAACCAGCGCTTTCCCTTGTTTTTTCATATTGGTCAGACTACCAAGCATTGATTTTGAGAATGCTTCAGCAAATGTTTTACCAATTCCCATGACTTCACCAGTTGAGCGCATCTCAGGCCCAAGGATTGGGTCAACACCACTAAATTTATTAAAAGGTAATACGACTTCTTTGACAGAAAAATAAGGCGGAATAATCTCTTTACTGACATTTTGCTCGAGTAAAGTTTGTCCTGCCATTACTCTGGCCGCGATTTTAGCCAGCGGTAAACTGGTGGCTTTAGAGACAAACGGAACAGTTCTTGCGGCTCGCGGGTTAACTTCAATTAAATAGATTTCATTGTTTTGTACAGCGAACTGAGCGTTCATTAAGCCTTTTACATTTAGCTCCAGAGCAAGCTGTTTAGCCTGCTGGCGTAATTTATCCTGAATCTGAGAACTTAGAGAATAGGCAGGAAGTGAACAGGCAGAATCACCAGAGTGTACACCAGCTTGTTCAATGTGCTCCATAATGCCACCAATCACGACGTTTTCACCATCACTAATGACATCAATATCAACTTCGATAGCATCATCTAAAAAGTGGTCAAGAAGTACTGGTGCTTCATTTGATTCGCTCACTGCAGTTTTAAAGTAACGACGTAAATCTTGTTCGTTATAAACAATTTCCATTGCTCGGCCACCCAGAACATAAGAAGGTCGCACGACAAGTGGATAACCAATTCTTTCTGCTTCAAAAATTGCTACTTCCAGATCGGAAACGGTAGCATTTACTGGTTGTTTAAGTTGAAGTTTATCAACCACTTCCTGAAAGCGCTTACGATCTTCTGCTTTATCAATCGAATCTGGTGATGTACCAATGATAGGTACGTGATTGGCTTCAAGTGCTCTGGCCAGTTTCAGCGGAGTCTGCCCGCCATATTGCACAATCACACCTGTTGGTTTTTCGACATGGACAATCTCAAGCACATCTTCCAGTGTCACAGGTTCAAAGTAGAGACGATCAGAGGTATCGTAATCTGTTGATACAGTTTCTGGATTACAGTTTACCATAATCGTTTCAAAGCCATCTTCACGTAGTGCCAGGGAAGCATGTACACAGCAATAATCAAACTCAATACCTTGCCCGATCCGGTTTGGTCCACCACCCAGAATCATAATTTTTTTACGATTAAACTGTGGGCTCGCTTCGCACTCATCTTCATAGGTAGAATAGAGATAAGCTGTATCTGTTGAAAACTCGGCAGCACAGGTATCCACACGTTTATATACCGGGTGGATATTATATTGATGACGTAGCTGACGTATGTTTTGCTCTTTTACCTGAAGTAATTTTGCCAGACGAGCATCGGAAAAACCTTTACGTTTAAGTTGCCATAATGTTTGCTCATTAAGTTTATCTAAAGATATCTTTGTAACCTGTTGTTCCAGTGTAACGAGCTCCTGTATTTGTACTAAGAACCAACGATCGATATTGGTCATGGTGAAGACTTCGTCCAGCGTTAAGCCTGCTCGAAATGCATCCGCGATATACCAGATTCTGTCTGAGCCGGCTTCCTGTAGCTCCCGTCTTAGAGTAATCATTGATTTATCATCGAAGTTTGATAATTTAGGATCAAAACCTGTTGCACCAACTTCAAGCCCGCGTAGGGCTTTTTGTATGGATTCCTGAAAGGTTCGTCCAATCGCCATGACTTCCCCGACTGATTTCATCTGGGTGGTCAATCTGTCATTACAACCAGCAAATTTCTCAAAATTAAAACGTGGAATTTTGGTAACAACATAATCAATGGATGGCTCAAACGATGCTGGAGTTCGTCCTCCGGTAATATCGTT
Source organism: Zophobihabitans entericus (assembly GCF_011745665.1). Lineage (GTDB taxonomy): Bacteria > Pseudomonadota > Gammaproteobacteria > Enterobacterales > Orbaceae > Zophobihabitans > Zophobihabitans entericus. The sequence goes on from NZ_CP050253.1 coordinate 604,741, forward strand.
GGAGAGCTCGTCCAGTGTATAACCAACAGCTAATTTGGCCGCAATCTTGGCGATAGGAAAACCGGTTGCTTTAGAGGCTAGCGCAGAAGAACGCGAAACCCTTGGATTCATCTCGATTACAATCAGTCGTCCGGTTTTGGGATCGACAGAAAACTGTACATTCGAGCCACCTGTTTCGACACCGATTTCTCTTAGTACTGCCAGAGAAGCATTCCGCATGATCTGATATTCTTTATCGGTCAGAGTTTGTGCTGGTGCAACGGTAATTGAGTCACCGGTATGAATACCCATTGGGTCAAAGTTTTCAATTGAGCAGACAATGATACAGTTATCATTTTTATCACGGACAACTTCCATTTCATACTCTTTCCAGCCAATCAGTGATTCGTCAATTAACAGCTCATTAGTTGGTGAGAGGTCTAAGCCCCGCGTACAGATCTCTTCAAACTCTTCCCGATTATAGGCAATACCACCACCGGTTCCACCCATGGTAAAAGAGGGGCGAATAATACACGGAAAGCCCACTTGTTCGGCTACGGCATAGGCTTCGTCCAGAGTATGGGCAATACCTGAACGGGCTGTTTCCAGCCCAATTTTTTTCATGGCTTTATCAAAACGCTGGCGATCTTCTGCTTTATCAATCGCGTCAGCGGTTGCGCCTATCATCTCTACATTAAATTCTTGCAAAACGCCGTGCTTTTCTAAATCTAAAGCGCAGTTCAGTGCAGTTTGTCCACCCATGGTTGGTAAGACTGCATCAGGACGCTCTTTTTCAATAATCTTTCTGACGGCCGTCCAGTGAATAGGCTCGATGTAAGTGGCATCAGCCATATCAGGGTCAGTCATAATGGTGGCCGGGTTTGAGTTGACCAGAATGACGCGATAACCTTCTTCGCGTAGTGCTTTGCAGGCCTGAGCACCAGAGTAGTCAAATTCACAGGCCTGACCAATGACAATTGGGCCAGCACCAATGATAAGAATGCTTTTGATATCTGTTCGTTTTGCCATTGGAACTACCCCTTATAAGCCTGAATAAGTTTAATAAAATGATCAAAAAGTGGTGTTGCATCATGTGGGCCTGGGCTTGCTTCCGGATGACCCTGAAAACTGAAGGCCGGTTTTGTATTATGGTGAATACCTTGCAGTGAACTATCAAACAGTGATTTATGGGTGACGCGCAATGTGGTGGGAAGTGTCGCTTCATCAACGGCAAAGCCGTGATTTTGAGCTGTAATCATTACGGTATTGTCTTCCAGATTTTTGACCGGATGATTACCACCATGGTGACCAAATTTCATTTTGATGGTTTTAGCATCACAAGCCAGAGAAAGTAGTTGATGACCAAGACAGATTCCAAAGATAGGAATTTCAGTTTGTAGAAATTGCTTAATAGCGGCAATGGCATAATCACAAGGAGCAGGATCGCCCGGGCCATTAGAGAGGAATATTCCATCAGGGTTTAAAGCAAGTACTTCGACTGCCGGTGTTTGAGCAGGAACAACGGTGAGTTTACAACCTCGATCAACAAGCATTCTTAAAATATTGCGTTTAATACCAAAGTCATAAGCGACCACATGATAAGGAAGCTGGCTTGCAGGTTCAGGCTCTGGAAGTTCACCTTTAAGTGTCCAGCAACCTTGGGTCCATACATATGTCTTTTTACAAGTTACTTCTTTAGCCAGATCGAGACCATTTAAACCTTTGAAGTTTTTTGCCTCATTAACTGCCAGATCAGCTTTCGCAATAAGCTCTTCTTTATTCTCACCTGTTAAAATACAGCCATGCTGTGCGCCTTTTTCACGTAAGATGCGCGTTAGTTTACGGGTATCGATATCGGCAATAGCTACGACACAGTGTTGTTTGAGATAATCTGAGAGATTTTCTTCGTTACGGTAATTACTGGCAAGTAGTGGTAGATCACGAATAACCAAACCTTTGGCGTAGATATTACCTGATTCAGAATCAGCTTCATTAGTACCGACATTACCAATATGAGGATAGGTCAGGGTAATGATTTGTTCAGTGTAAGAGGGATCAGTTAGTATTTCCTGATAGCCGGTCATTGAAGTATTAAAAACGACTTCTCCGACAGTCTGTCCGGTTGCGCCAATAGATTTACCTAAGAATAATGTACCATCTTGCAGGGCCAGCAGTGCGTATGTGTTTTGCATAGTATATTCACAGACCTCGGTTAGCTATTTAATGAATATTAAATCATTAATATTGAATATAAATTCAAATAATTCTATCGTGATTATTTATTTTATCCAAGTCTTTTTTATTAAAATAACTGAATAAATATTTAAATTTTCTAATATTTGAAAGATTAATTCATCTCTTTTTTGAGACTGAAGTGTAAATTAACAACCAGACTATTGAGATAAAAATATTTTTACTTGAAATTGAATAATTATTCAAATAAAATCAGTTTTATTTCATGCTAACAAGAGGCCTGTTCTATGTATGGTTTTTATCAACGTCATTTCTTGCGGTTACTGGATTTTTCCCCGGCAGAAATTAATCAATTACTACAACTTGCCATTGAATTAAAGAGAGCCAAAAAAGCAGGTCAGGAAAAGCAGTATCTGGCTGGTAAAAATATTGCGCTCATTTTTGAGAAAGATTCAACTCGTACGCGTTGTGCCTTTGAGGTAGGTGCTTTTGATCAGGGTGCGTGTGTGACTTATCTTGGGCCAAGTGGTAGTCAAATCGGTCATAAAGAATCAATTAAAGATACGGCTCGCGTACTTGGGCGTATGTATGACGGGATTCAATATCGTGGTTATGGACAAGAGATTGTTGAAACACTGGCTCAATATGCAGGTGTGCCGGTCTGGAACGGTTTAACCAATGAAGCTCATCCCACACAGATTCTGGCTGATTTTATGACGATGCTTGAACACGCTCAGGGTAAAGCGCTGTCTGAGATCAAATTCGCTTATCTGGGCGATGCGCGTAATAACATGGGTAATTCCCTGATGGAAGGTGCTGCGTTGATGGGCATGGATATTCGCTTAGTCGCCCCTAAAGCCTGCTGGCCAGAAGAAGGGCTCGTAGCTAAATGCCAAAGCATTGCCGAAAAAACAGGCGCTAAAATTACCTTAACTGAAGATGTAATAATAGGTGTTAATCAGGTTGATTTTCTTTATACTGACGTCTGGGTTTCTATGGGAGAACCTAAAGAAGTGTGGGACGAACGTGTAAAACTATTAACGCCATATCAGGTTAATCAGGCTGTCATTAAACAGACACAAAATCCACAGGTGAAATTCTTACACTGCTTGCCTGCTTTCCATGATATGCAAACAGCTGTAGGTAAGCAGATGGCAGATCAGTATGGTCTAACCAATGGGCTTGAAGTGACCGATGAGGTGTTTGAGTCAACACATAGTGTGGTGTTTGATGAGGCGGAAAATCGTCTGCACACCATTAAAGCCGTTATGGTTGCAACGTTAAGTAAAGATTAATGGAAGCAAAATACAGAGAAAAAATCAGACTGACCAACCCAACACACCTGCTTGCTGTAGGGCTGGGCAGTGGGTTATCACCAGTATCTCCGGGAACGATGGGTTCTCTGGTGGCTATTCCTATTTGGCTACTGTTTTATCATGTAGCCCCTGTCTATTACTGGATTATTATTGCGGTAGCGACTATTTATGGCTGCTGGATCTGTGATAAAACAGCCAAAGATATGGGAACTCATGATCACGGTGGTATTGTATGGGATGAGTTTGTTGGTATGTGGATTACGCTATTTTTTATCCCACAATTTTCTGTATTTTGGATAGTGATCGCTTTTGCTGCTTTTCGTTTGTTTGATATTGTCAAACCATGGCCAATTCGTTGGTTTGATCGCCATGTACATGGTGGGATTGGGATTATGGTTGATGATATTGTTGCTGCGGTATTTTCGTCTGCCGTGGTATGGGCATTAGGCGCGTTTTTCTAGGTTCTCAGATGAATCATCTCAACAGGGGCGGAAGCATCCAGCCCCAGAGAGATAACAGGATTAAAACTCGAGCTTGTCACCTACATTAATAGTAGGAAACACTTCCGGTATAACCTCAATGGCTCCAGGCAGTAAACCATGCTCGTTTTGTTTGAAATAGATTGAGATATGTCCTAGTTCTTCCAGGTTTTTATTCGCCTCTGAACCAACTTGTTGAATAGTATATTTCTGACCTGCAATAACGATCTCTTTACCTACCTCAAGTGTTTGATTTGGATGCTTTTCAAATTCATGAATAACACAAATTTCACGTAGTTCAGCGGTTGCTTTAGGTCCAAACAGGATCAGTACTTTTTCAGGTTCAAACTCAGGAACCAGGGCACCTACTTCTACAATAATACTGTGAGCCATAATCTTAACTACTCCTAATGATTTTAATACATGCCAATACTAAATACCCAGGCAATGACTACAGCCAGAACACCTGTAATCATACGACTATAGAGTACGGCAGGAACACCATATTGTACGGTTTTCGGTTCTGCTTCTCCTAGTGATAGACCAACAGGAATAAAGTCACAACCGGCTTGTGCGTTAATAGCAAAAAGAGCGGGTAATGCATAAGCAACAGGAATAGCACCAATAGCAATTTGACTACCAATTAGTACACCAATGACCTGAGCGATAACTGCACCCGGCCCTAGTATAGGGGATAAAAACGGTAAACTACAAATAAATGCAATAATCATCATGCCCCATAATGAACCTGCAAGTGGTGATAGTGTATTGGCAATGACAGTCCCGATACCGGTATAGTTAATAATACCAATTAACATACTGATAAAAGCCATAAACGGAATGATATTCTTAATCAGCATATCAGTGGAATCACGCCCTGCCTGATAGAAGATTCCCATTGCTTTACCAATACCACGCGAGAGCGTTACTAAAAAGCCATCTCTCTGATTTGACTTATGCTCAGCTTTTACTTTGGCGTACTTCTCTTTGAATTTTTCACGATCCAAAAGATCATTGCTACTTTCTTCTTTTGCTGTTTCTTGAGCTGGGATCGCTTGCGATACTTCATTACTTCCCTCTATTAGTCTGATATTGTCAACTTTTACGCCAGATACAAACAGATCTTCGGTAATAAATTTAGACAGCGGGCCAGATGGCGCAGAAGGGATAACATCAACTGTTGGGATCTTTTTCATTGGATAGACACCAATACGGGCAGTTCCTCCGCAATCAATAATAGCACACAGAATTTCATCTTCCGGGACTGAATTTTTAAAACCATCGATAACTTCTGCACCTGAAAGTTCAGCAATTTTAGCTGCTACAGGATGAATACCACCACCAGTAACAGAGATAACTTTATGACGTTTTTCTGTTGGAGTAAGTGTTAAGCCTGAACCCCAACCATTTGATCCTTTTTCGACAAAAATTGTTTTAAACATTGCATGACTCCTTGATTATAGGCTTTCTTTACGCATTAAGAAGCGAGTGATGTATTCAGTAATTACACCACGTAAGAATATGATGACGATACCTGCTAAAAAGTAGCGAACAGAAAGGCTGGACATACTGTAACCGGCTTCCATAACACCATTAGCAATACCAAGGAAGACAAATAACTCACCTGCATTGGCATAAGGGAACAGGCCTGTTACAGGATGTAGGAATGAAACAACAGAATCGTAGAATGCCGGTTTTTGTTCCTCTTTTACGAAACGCCCAAAAGTATAAGCCATCGGGTTTGTTAGCATAAGAACAGAAAGTACCGGCATTAAGGTGTAGCGTAAAAAGATACTTTTAGCCGAGAATTGAATCGCACGTGTAACACGTTGCTCTCCAATAAAGGCAATAAGTGAATAAGTAAATGTGAGTAAGACAATTAATAGCGGTACAATACCAGTCATGAAGCCCATAAACTGTTTTCCACCGGCTTCAAATAAGCCAATGAAATGAGTACCAAACCACTCAATATATTCCATTGTTATCTCCTTTTTGTTTTTCTGACAAAAATTTAAAGAATAAAAGGTTGCGACAAATGCTTAAAACTTCACACTATTTGCCGTTTTTATGATTGCTCTTTCCGAAATGGAAAGTTTTCTGATTGCTTCTTCTCCCGCAAAATGACTTAACATTTGCGATAGATTCTGATTCTTGAAATTGGGCAGATCTCTAAATTTGGCAAAAATAGATTTGCCTTGCATGATCTGACATTCCTGGATGACTTTATCGTCATTGATAACAAGTAGTGCAATAGCACTGGAACCAAAGCGTTTACGTTCCATTGAAGAGTAAAGATGATGACCTGATTTGCCAGTATATTGTTGAGCTATTTTATGCATATGTTTTTGGTAATAGCGCACTTGCATGAAGCTCAACACTGATTGAGCAACAAAAATCGTACAAGCAATAAGAACAAGATTCATGGTAACTTTACTCCGTATAATTATTTTTTATAAAATCAAATGCTTATGTGATTTAGGGTAAAATTGGCTACACATTGTGTAGCCATGATTCAAAAAGTAAGTCGTACGGTAAATTAGGCAAAGACTTCGTCTTGTAGTTTACGAAGTTTCCATACTGTTGTTGACTCATCAAGTGTTACGTCATCTTCAGTCAGGAAAGTGCCTTTAGCAATGTCACGTGTCGCGATAACTTTGCCGCTAATTAAACCAATTGGGATATGGCGTTTTGTTTTCATCTCTTTATTGGTTTCAATCACACCACGTACACAGAAACCACCGATCCCATCCAGTCTTTCACCGGCTTTGATATCTTTTTTAGCGACCGCGACAGTTTCAGATACCGGCGCACCTTGAGGAACAATTGAAGCCTCATGATTTAACACTGCTTTAGCGATAGTCATTGGTGTTTCAAGACTCGCTAAATGGAATGGACGATATAAGATGTGGTGATCACGATCGCCTTTCTTCATCAGGTAGCTGAGTTCATGTTTAACGTTGTCGTTTTGGCCTTTAACAATCGCAAAAATACCTGGGGCTAAACCGTCAACATATTCCACAACACCAAATTTACTTAAAATACCGCCGTTTTCTTTGGTGTTAAGATCTTTAAGTACTGAATCTAAATCACCTTTGATACCGTGCATTCCAACAACATCAGGAACAAAGCCCATTGCATTTGACAGTAGGTTCATCTCCGCCATAGTTTTAGTGCCATCCTGGAAGGCTGCCAGCATATGGTCTGCCATGCCTTTTTCTGTTGCTTCTTTTCTAGCGGTATCTGGGTTTGCTTCAATTTGTAGTTTGTTGTTTTTACCTTTACCAACAACGAGTACTTCCATTCCCATGGTTTTGGCAAACTCGTACATTTCAAGTGTTGCAGCAGGTTCGTCACCATCAGAACCACTATAAACCAGACCGGCATTGTTAAATAATTTATGCATTAGTGGCCCGATCGTAATATCGATTTCAACGTTTAGCAGAACGATATGTTTTTTAGCCAGTAATGTTGCGAGTGCGATTTTGGCACCGACTTCCGGTACACCTGTCGCATCAACAATGATCTCGACTTTTTCTGAATTAATGACTTCGTTAAAATTATTAGAAATTAAGATATCGGTTTTTTTCTTTGCACTGGCATTATAAGCATCTGCGGCACGTTTAGCGGCGTCTACATTAATATCACTAATACCCGTTACACACATACCCGGGATTGTTGCGATTTGCGCAATCATTCCAGACCCCATTTGACCCGCGCCAATAACACCTACGCGAATCGGGTTATCATTTTTTTCTCTTTCTAACAATTGTTTGTAAATGGACATTTGATGGATCTCCTGTTTCATCTTAAGAAATATTTGGGTAAAAAGACTTATTGGTCAGAAAGATAGCGTCATTTTTATGTGTTGGCTATGACAAAATATCAAATTTATGACATTTGTCACATATATCGACAAATGTCATAAAAGTGAGGAGGAGGATCTTGATATGTAGTTTTAAAATGATTTAGTGATAAAAAAAAGCTGCATCAAGCAGCTTTTAAAAAATTTTGAATATTAACTAAACATTATTTTTTAGTGTTAAGAATATACTCTGCCATTTTGTCAGTAATCACAACAATATTGAGTAGTTTGGCTTTTAATGCCGCCATCAGTGCTTCTTCTTTATTATTTCCGCCAACGATAGCAACTACTGTTGGGATCTTGCGTAGTTCTTCCAGACTAAGCCCTATAACGTGCTCATTGATTGGGCATTTCGCTTCTTTACCATCTGCGGTATAAAAGCGTGAGTTAGAATCACCCACCACGTCATAATAACGTAGCTCTTCAATATCTTTGTCAGTGATATAGCCGATCTCTTTCATGGTATTTTTATTATAAGGGCTGGAGATACCCACAATAGCCATTTCAACCGTTTTACCTTCATTTAGCACTTCGCTGATATATTTGTTTTTACACAGATCTTTCTTCATCTCAGTATCATCCACCAGAGCCGGGGCATACAGATATTTACAGGTACATTGCATTTTCTTTTTCAGGTCATAGCAAATTTGGTTGGAATGTAGATCAACGTCATCAACGCCCATTCCGCCAATCAGAGGAACGATAGTCAGTTCTTTGTGAGTAATATAAGGATATTCGTTGGCAAATTTTCGAATAGTATTACCCCATGAAATACCCAGAGTTTTTACTTTAGCGATTCTTTTACTTAAAGAGTAAGCGGCCTTTTTAGCCAGTGAGTTGGTTGCTTCTTCTTCAGAGAGGTTATGAGTCGAGATGACAAGGGCTTCTTCCAGACCAAAGCGCTCTTCCAGTTGTTGCTCTAGTTCAACGGTGTGGGCGGTTTCATCTTTTATAAAGATTTCGACAATACCTAAATCTTTAGCTTCTTGTAGTTTTTTGGAAATTATCGAGCGTGAGATACCTATCTTTTGTGCTATTTGAGCTTGTGTCCAGCCGTATTGGTAGTACCAGGTAGCAATTTTTACCAGATCGCGTTTTTCTTCCCACTTCATCATTAATTTCTCCTGTATAGAGATATTGACAATCGTTCCTGACGATCACAAATGTAGGTTATGTTAGCATATCTGGAGAATATAAAGAAATAGAGGAATACAATGGAGGGGAAGCTCCATTGTATTCCTCTATTATAATTAATAAGTTACGTTAAATAACTTAGTGCGTTGATTCTGATTTTTGGTGTGCACGCATCTGCTGAATATCAATTGCATCAAAAATATAGTGATTGCCACAATAATCACAATGCATATCAATATTACCGTCCTCTTCCAAAATAGTGTCAATCTCTGTCGCAGGTAGTGTTGCTAAAGAAGCCTCACAGCGTTCACGAGAACAGGTACATTTAAATTGAACTGATGTCGCATCAAATAAACGAACATCTTCTTCATGATAAAGACGATGCAGAACCTCTTGTACCGGTAACGAGAAAAGCTCGTCAGCTGTCATGGTGTGAGTCAGCATCGCCAGATGTTCAAAGGAATCTGGTGAGGCATCACTTGCCGGCAGAACCTGTAATAATACGCCTGAAGTGACCGGCTGACCATGATAGACACCAGTATGTACAAATAAACGTGTTGGCAGTTGTTCTGACTGCATAAAATAACCCTCAATACATTCAGCTACAGTTTCATGCTCAAGACCGACAATACCTTGATAGCGCTCACCTTGACTCGGCATGATGGTGATAACTAGATATCCGTTACCGACCATCTCTTTTAACGTCATCTTATCTGTGATTTCACCTGTAACGCGAGCAACACCGCGCATATCCTGATGATTATTACCATTAATAACCGCCAGTGATAGCGGTCCATCTCCCTGAATCTGTACTGCAATATCGCCTTCAAATTTGATAGTTGCTGTCAGTAAACAGGTTGCAGTAAGCAGGTCACCTAGCAACTTTTGTACTGGTGCCGGGTAATCATGTCCATCTAACATAGCCTGATAGGTTTTATTTAACGTCACCATCTCACCACGAACGGAATGTTCTTCAAACAAAAAACGTGATAATAAGTCGTGATGGTTCATTGGGTTGTTCATACTTTACTCCGAATGAAGAATTACTCTTCACCATATTTAAATTTAATTAAGTTACGACGTTCTTTCTTATCTGGCCTACGGTCGGGATGGGGCATAGTCAGTGCATTCATTTTACGAGCTTCAGCGATCTTCTCGCGCTTGGTGATGCTCTCTTGTGTTTCTTGATAAAGTTGTTGAGCTTCTGTCGCTGTTCTGCGTTGACCACTGAGTTCAAGTACTTTGATCTCTTTCTCGTCACTGCCCTGGCGCAGTTTCAGCATTGCTCCAACTTCAACGATTTTACTAGGCTTACTGCGTTGTCCATTATAGTGAACTTTGCCACCATCCACCATTTCACGGGCCAGTGCTCGTGTTTTATAGAAACGTGCAGCCCACAGCCATTTATCAAGACGAATTTGATTATCTGATTGCTCCATCTGCTTTCTCCGTTAGCTGTCAGTATATATGGTGCTGGTTAGCTAAATTTCAATTGGTGACACGGTGATTCTGCTTAACCTGATAGAGTAGCGTTCTGTTGAGTTGTTTTAGCGCCAGTGTACCATTTAAATTCAGCGGGGAAATTTGTCCATCTACTCTTAAAATAAAGTTGTTGTCAGATGGTGGATTATCAATCAATTTCCAGCGTGATAATAAAACCGGATCAACAGAATAACCACTCAGTTCTGCATTAGATACTTTGTTCTCAGCAAGATTAATTTTACCACTGGCATCTAAAAGTCCATCAGTAGTTAATGCATTCATACTGACTAAAATATCTGGTGTCGTATCACCTTTTGGTTCCTGTATATCTAGTGAAGCCGCCATATGTCTTAAGGTCACTGTATTTACTGTCGAATGTTCTGCTTTTAGTGATAACTTACCTTGCCACAATCCCCACTGATTGTTAGCGGCCAGTTGTAAGTTATTACCACTTGCCTCTAAATAGGTATATTGCATAGGAAATTCAGGCTGAATATCAATTAAAATACTTGGCATGACACGGAAGTTTTTTATATTAATGGTCTGTAACGTATCCGGTAGCTTGTGATCAGACAGATAGGTTTGCCAGCTTTCCGGTAGGGTATAATTGATTCCCATAATAGCCACTTGATCAAGGCTTAGCTGATTATCTTGCCACTGACCGGATAAATTAATAATGCCTTTTTGCCATGAGGTGATCAGTTTATCGATATTTAGCCGTTGATCTTGTCCCGATAGTTGTATCACTGGCTGAGTAAATAACTCTTCCTGCCAGACCAGGTTATCAGCGTTAAAAGTAATATTACCGTTATTGAGTTGCCATTTATCTTCATTGTGTTGCAGCCGGCGCACAACAAGATTCGCGCGTTCTATTTTCAGCTCCGGCGAATCCAGCGTGCTATTTAAGAGGGCTAAATAGTTGATATTCATTTTTGGCCAGTGGCTGGTGACATTCTGTAATTCTTGCAGCGATAAAGATGTTTGTAAATTAAGGTGATTAAGTTGTAGCTCATCTATCAGCCAGCTGTTGTCAGGTAAATAGCGTGCTTTACTGGTAAAAAAGCCTTTATTGATATTGCCACCAAAGCTGTTAAAGAAGACAGTTTGATTTTTTTGCAGGCCTTCAATGACAACTGATTGAGTGGTGAACTGATCTAAGGTTAACGATTCAATGGTGAAATGGAACTGAAAATCTTTATTTCTATCGATTAACTCTCCCAAAGACCAGGGCTTAATACCTCCATTGACTCTTTGCATTGAAAGGGTGTGTTCATCCTGAAACATCACCTCAACATTTAATAGTTGTAATAAATTAGCTTGAATGGCCTCTGTTGCTTTTATTGTTTGTGGATAGTTAATTATGCCATCTTTGATTAAAATATAATCAAATGATTTAAGTTGTAATGGATTACTTTTATTAAGAGCCAGAACAACCTTACCGGCCAGTAACAAATGCTGCTGGCTTTCTTTATCAAGGATAGATACGTTATTTAGTGTAATCTCGTAAGGGTTAGCAAACGAGTGGTCGATATTTTTAATCAAAAATTGATAAGGGCTTTGCTGACTGAGCAAAGAATCAGCAACAAAGTTTGCACCAAAAGAAGTCTGGAGTAAAAAATAAGGAATGAGGATCATAAACCAAATAATGGCAATCAGTAGAATTAAACATTGCTTTAAATGTCTCATTGATCGTTAAACTCATTAATAGATATAAAGGTATTCATTTGCTGCTATTTGAAAACAGTATAAGTGATTTATTCAATTTAAAACAGTTGTAGTTCCGCCAAATTATGGCTAAGATACAAAGAGTGCTCCCTGCCATTGGTAGGGAGTGTTTTTTTATTGGTATTTCGTGTCAATTATAGCTTTCAACGGCAGTTTGGAATTAGGGAAAAGGGAGAGATGTAGGTAATGAAACAGATCCCAATGACAGTAAAAGGCGCAGAATTATTACGTGCAGAACTTGAAGAGTTAAAAACGGTTCAGCGTCCTAAAATTATAAATGCAATTGCAGAAGCACGTGCACACGGCGACTTAAAAGAGAACGCAGAATATCATGCCGCTCGTGAGCAACAGAGTTTCTGTGAAGGTCGTATCAGTGATATAGAGGGTAAACTTTCTAATGCACAAATTATTGATGTGACGAAAATGGTGAGTACCGGGCGCGTTATCTTTGGTGCCACCGTCACAGTGATTAACACCGATACAGATGAAGAAGTCACTTACCGCATTGTTGGTGATGATGAAGCTGATTTTAAACAAAACTTAATTTCAGTAAATTCACCGATCGCGCGTGGCTTAATTGGTAAAGAAGAAGATGATACTGTACGAATTTCCACACCGGGTGGTGAAGTCGAGTTTGATATCATTAAAGTAGAATATCTATAACTATTTGATTTAATTAAAGAAATTTATGGCGCTATATCAAGGCTGATATTAGCGCCATTTTTATTGGATTTTTACCGTGGATTTAGTTTTTTGGTAAAGTGATTTTTTTCGCTTCACTGGTACGGTAAATCGTCAGGATTGAACCGATTTGCTGCACTTGTTCAGCGCCGGTTTCTCTGACAATGGCATCACAAATTAATTTTTTAGTCTCACGCTCTTCTGCTGATACTTTTACTTTAATTAATTCATGAAAGCCTAAAGCGTTTTCAATTTCCACTAAAACGCCTTCTGTTAATCCATTAGCACCAATCATCACAACAGGTTTTAAGTGATGGGCTAAACTTTTTAAATGCTGTTTTTGTTTATTCGTTAAACTCATTATAAATTTACTATTAATTAGGGGTTGTAATTCTGCTATTCTAACGCCATATGATAGAAAACAGCAATCAGGAATATTGTCTGAATTCATTTTATTAACATTTCCCTGGAATAATAATGAGTAAAAATAAGCGTTCAGCGAGTTCTGCTCGTTGGCTGGATGAACACTTTAGTGATCGATTTGTACAACAAGCACAGAAAAAGGGACTTCGTTCCCGGGCGTGGTTTAAATTAGAAGAGTTACAACAGAACGATAAACTATTTAAACCAGGCATGACAGTTGTTGATTTAGGGGCTGCTCCGGGTGGGTGGTCTCAATATGTTGCGTCAATTATTGGTCAAAAAGGGCGAATTATCGCCTGTGATCTACTCCCGATGGATCCAATTGTAGGGGTTGATTTTCTACAAGGTGACTTTCGGGATGAACAGGTTTTAAGCACATTACTTGAACGGGTAGGTTCAGAAAAAGTTCAGGTAGTGATGTCGGATATGGCACCGAATATGAGCGGTCAACCCGCGGTAGATATTCCCCGTGCAATGTATTTAGTTGAACTGGCACTTGAGATGTGTAAGGACGTTTTAGCACCAGGTGGTAGTTTTATTGTTAAAGTTTTTCAAGGTGATGGCTTTGATGCGTATCTGAAAGAAGTGAGAGAGATGTTTACTAAGGTTAAAATTAGGAAACCTGAGGCCTCACGCGCTAGATCGAGAGAAGTTTACATCGTGGCAACTGGTTTAAAGTAGGTAGCAACAGGGATATTTTTATAGTACTATTTACCAGTTTTGGATTATGTAGTATTTATCTATGAGAGGTTAAGCTTTTGAGTGACATGGTAAAAAATTTGCTTATTTGGGGCATTATTGCAGTTGTTCTAATTGCTGCATTTAATCATTTTGGTTCCGTCAGTAATACCGGTCCCCAGGTAGATTACACTACATTTAATTCTGATATTACCGGTGGTAAGCTCAAGGAAGTTCGTATCAACGGACGTGAAATTGTCGCAACGACTAAAAACAATGATAACTATGTGACCTATATTCCTTATTTAGATGATAATCTAATGAGTGATTTAGTGTTAAACAAAGTAACTGTTTTTGGTTCTGCTGACGAGAAACAAGGCTTATTAACCACTATTCTTATTTCCTGGTTCCCAATTATCTTTCTGATCGGTTTCTGGATCTTTATCATGCGTCAAATGCAAGGCGGCGGTAAAGGCGGTCCGATGTCTGTTGGTAAAAGTAAAGCTAAAATGCTGACACCTGAGCAAGTTAAAACCTCGTTTGCTGATGTGGCTGGTAATGAAGAAGCTAAGCAGGAAGTGACAGAAGTTGTTGATTTCTTAAGAGATCCAAGTAAATATCAAAAATTAGGCGGACGCATTCCAAAAGGTATTCTGATGGTAGGTCCTCCAGGTACAGGTAAAACGTTGCTGGCAAAAGCGATTGCTGGTGAAGCGAACGTACCATTCTTTACTATCTCTGGTTCTGACTTCGTTGAGATGTTTGTTGGTGTGGGTGCGTCACGTGTACGTGATATGTTTGAACAGGCGCGTAAACATGCACCATGTATTATTTTTATCGATGAGATCGATGCCGTTGGTCGTAAACGTGGAGCTGGTTTTGCCGGTGGTCACGATGAGCGTGAACAAACATTAAACCAAATGCTGGTTGAAATGGATGGTTTTGAACCAAATAGCGGCATCATTATTATCGCAGCAACAAACCGTGCTGACGTCCTTGATCCTGCGTTACTGCGTCCAGGTCGTTTTGACCGTCAGGTTGATATTGGTCTGCCAGATATGAAGAGCCGTGAACAAATTTTAGCTGTTCATATTCGTAAAGTACCTTTAGCATCTGATGTGAATATCTCTGTTCTTGCTCGTGGTACACCAGGTTACTCTGGTGCTGATTTAGCTAACTTAGTTAACGAAGCTGCGCTATTTGCGGCAAGACGTAATAAACGTGTGGTATCGATGGCTGAGTTTGAGGATGCTAAAGATAAGATCAACATGGGTACTGAGCGTCGTTCACTAACTATGAAGCCGGAAGAATTAATTTCAACCGCTTATCATGAAGCAGGGCACGCGATTTTAGGATATTTATTACCAGAACATGATCCTGTACATAAGGTGACAATTATTCCTCGTGGTCGGGCACTTGGTGTGACTTTCTTCTTACCTGAAGATGATAACACCAGTCGTTCTAAAACCTGGTTTGAAAGTCGTATCACTTCTGTTTATGGTGGCCGTGTTGCAGAAGAGATTATCTACGGTAAAGAGAAGATCTCAACCGGTGCGGGTAGTGATATTCGGGTTGCAACTAATCTGGCCCGAGCAATGGTGACTGAGTATGGTTTCTCTGACAAATTAGGTATCTTGTTCTATGATTCTGAAGAAGGTAGCTTTGGTAAAACGCGTGAGATTTCTGACAGTACAGCTCGTATTATTGATGAAGAAATTCAGCATATTAGTTTATCTAACTATGACAGAGCAAGAAATCTGTTAACTGAAAATCTGGATATTTTGCACGCGATGAAAGATGCATTATTAAAATATGAGACAATTGGAGCTGAGCAGATCGCAGAACTAATGGCACGTAAACCAATTACTCCACCAGCTGACTGGACTCCGCAGGAAGAGAAGGCTGCAACAACGCCTCAGCCTGAAAGTAAACCTACGCCAGAAGATGCAGAAGTAGACATTGCTCCGGAAGATGACGCAAATAAATAATCTGCTAAAAAACGCGCTAATTAGCGCGTTTTTTTATGACGCATTGAAATACGGATAATTCGAGATGGAAATTAAATTTAATCAATCAGTCATGGATCTCTCTTACCCACAAGTAATGGGAATTTTAAATATGACACCAGATTCTTTTTCTGATGGTGGTAGATATAATCAATTGGATGCAGCGCTGCGCCATGTTGATGAGATGATTCAGGCTGGTGCAACATTTATTGATGTAGGCGGCGAATCGACTCGTCCGGGAGCTTTAGATGTATCGGTAGATGAGGAACTGGAAAGGGTCGTACCAATTGTCGAGAAGATTGCACAATATTTTGATGTCTGGATCTCAGTTGATACCTCTAAACCGCAGGTTATTACTGAATCAGCAAAAGCAGGCGCACATTTAATTAATGATATTAGGGCATTGTCTGAAGAAGGTGCATTAAAAGCAGCGGCGGATACCGGGTTGCCTGTATGTGTTATGCATATGCAGGGCGATCCTAAAAGTATGCAAGTAGCACCTTTCTATGCAGATGATGTCTGCCTTGCTGTGGAGAAATTTTTTGAAGAGCGCATTGCCAGCTGTGTTAATGCCGGGATTGAACGGCAGAAGATCGTTCTCGATCCGGGATTTGGATTTGGTAAAACACTGCAGCATAATTATCGTTTACTGGCTAAGCTTGGTGATTTTCATCGCTTTGGTTTACCGCTACTGGTTGGGATGTCGCGTAAATCGATGGTCGGGCAGATTTTAAATATTCCTCCAACTGAACGTGTGATTGGTAGCGTCTCCTGTGCTGTTATTGCAGCAATGCAAGGAGCTCAGATTATTCGTGTACATGATGTGAAAGAGACCTTTGATGCTCTCAGAATTGTGCAGGCAACTTTAGCAGAACGGTAGTTTGGACTGTATTATCTGAGCATATTATCAGGAATAGTTTATTGGTTTATTCCTGATAAAAATGTAAGTGCCTACCAACGCCCTGACGAACCGCCACCACCACTGCGTCCACCTCCACCACTAAAGCCGCCACTACTACGGCTACCACTGGAGCCACTTCTACCTCCGGAACCTGAGTTTCCATTGCCAGCAGTGCCATTTTTAGCACTATAAATGAATAAGGCGATCATCCCTATAAAACAGATCAGAAATTTAATAATGCCAGGTAGTAGAATGAAGATTCCTAAAGAAATTATGCTGATAAAAATAGTCGATCTTCCAAAAAGCTTAAACTCCAGTTTTTTATCCGATTTTTTGTAAAAAAGCTTATTGATTAGGCTTAATACAGGAAAACCCATAAATATTTGTACTATGACTGCAGTAAATATACACATCAGACTGGAGCTGAAACTAATGACCAGAAATAGCCCCCAGCCTTTAAGCATAGTCACTAAATCAAACAGATAGTTGTAGCTGATGTAAGCACCTACTAACAAATATACAAGGATAAACATTTTAAAGTAATGCTTTAGGCATTTTTTAAATGATGCGGGTTTGATAGCATAGACCAGAATGCTAAGAGCGATCATTGCTGCAGCACAAAGAACACCAAACTGAACAAATTCAGAATACATCTGATCAATTTTTACATCTGTCTCAAGCAGATTATTGACCGGATCAGTAATCACACTATCGATAGCCTTAATAGCCTGAGAGATCCCTTCTGTATATTCAGCATTAGTAAAATTGGGAACCAGATAACGGTCAATAATTTGTTTGGATTTTAGATCGGTTAATTGTCCTTCCAAACCATAGCCAACTTCGATACGTAGTACCCGGTCGTTTAAGACTATAAGTAATAATACACCATTATCTTTACCGCCTTGCCCCAGCTGCCAATCTTGAAATACACGAGCGGCATAATTTTCAACTGTTTCTCCGGCGAGTGTAGAAACAATTAACACCGCCAGTTGGCTGCCGTCCGGGTGATTTTTCTCAAATTGAATTATCTCTTGTTCAAGTTGATATGTTTCATGGTTATCTAAAGTATGAGTTAAATCGGTAATACGTTGTGTAAGTGTTGGTATGGCGAGTGCTGCTGCATTTGTTGGGATCAGTCCGACAAAAGAAATGAGAAATGTGAAAAGCCACAAAATTGGATATTTTTTCATTCTAGTTAGTAATATTATGGTTATTATCATCGAAGATAATAACCTAAAAAAAGTTACATGACTATATACGTATCTAAAGGCATATAGGGTATAGTAATTGTATTTTTTGACGTATAATCACGAATGTATTTTTATATCATCAATAATGAATAAGAAAAGGAGAATCAGGTGTCCGAACGAAAATATTTTGGTACAGATGGAATCCGTGGTCATGTGGGCGATTATCCAATCACACCTGATTTTGCATTAAAACTAGGCTGGGCTGCTGGTCGTGTTCTCGCTAAAGAAGGTGTTGGGCGAGTTCTGATTGGTAAAGATACGCGTATTTCTGGTTATATGCTGGAGTCAGCACTTGAAGCAGGATTGGCTTCAGCTGGTGTTGCTGCTGCATTTACCGGACCAATGCCAACACCGGCTATTGCCTATTTGACTCGTACATTTCGTGCTGACGCTGGGATTGTTATTTCTGCATCACATAATCCTTTTTATGATAATGGTATTAAATTCTTCTCAACTGAAGGTAAAAAGCTACCTGATCACATTGAACTTGCTATTGAAGCAGAGCTTGAAAAACCAATCAGCTGTGTAGAGTCTGCGCTACTAGGTAGAGCCAGCCGTATTACTGATGCCGCCGGTCGTTATATTGAATTTTGTAAGGGAACATTTGATCATGACTTGAGTCTGGCAGGTCTTAAAATTGTAGTGGACTGTGCTAATGGTGCAACTTATCACATTGCCCCAAATGTATTAAGAGAGCTGGGTGCTAAAGTGATCAAAATTGGCTGTGAGCCAGATGGTATGAACATTAACGAGAAATGTGGTGCTACTCATATTGAAGCATTACAAGCTAAAGTTGTAGCAGAAAAGGCAGATTTAGGCTTTGCGCTGGATGGCGATGGTGACCGTATTATTATGGTTGATCATACTGGAGCTCCGGTTGATGGTGATCAGATTATCTATATTATCGCTCGTGAAGCACTGCGTCAGGGGCAACTTAAAGGTGGTGTTGTTGGCACCCTGATGAGCAATCTGGGACTAGAAGTGGCTTTAAAACAACTTGGTGTCCCTTTTGCCCGGGCCAAAGTGGGTGACCGCTATGTCCTTGAGAAACTACAGGAAAATAACTGGTCACTGGGGGCGGAGAATTCAGGGCACGTGCTCATTTTAGATAAAACGACAACAGGTGATGGGATTATTGCTGGTTTGCAAGTTTTAACGGCGATGGTGCGTAATAAAATGTCACTGGCAGACCTATGTAGTGGTATGAAGTTATTCCCTCAGGTACTGATTAATGTGCGTTTCTCAGGTGATAATAATCCACTGGAAAGTGATAACGTTAAGCAGCTAACTGCTGCAATTGAAGAACGTCTTGGCGAAACAGGACGCGTATTATTACGTAAATCAGGTACAGAACCTTTAATTCGTGTCATGGTTGAAGGTGAAGACAGGCAACTGGTTTTACAGTATGCAGAAGAAATTGCTGCGTTAGTCAAAGCGGCTTAGTGTCTGTTGGTCAAGGCTTTATCTCCTTGACCTAGGTTTTTTTCTAATAAATTATTTATTGGTTAATAAGAAACAAGGAACGATATAAACTGTGTCAATCCTATTCCTAAATTGTTTTTTTATTAATCAAGTAAATGACTTAGCGGATAATTATAGTTTTAACAAAATGTGTTTTATTACATCTTTTGGTGTGATAACAGTTGACTGATTAGTGGTAAATCGGTTACAAATAACGGTCACGACAATTAAACCAATTGCTTATACCTAATATAGGAATAAGTGATCTTTTCTTTATTTTAATTTAGAGGTTAAGAGGTATCATGTCAGTCTCTTCTCCAGGTGAGTTAACAACACAAGCATATATAAAACACCATTTAGAAAATCTACAAGTTGGTTCAGGTTTTTGGACTTTGAATATTGACTCGTTGTTCTTTTCTGTGCTTCTTGGTGTTTTATTCTTGTGGATCTTCCGCTCAGTTGCTAAGCGTGCCACTAGTGGAGTACCAGGGAAACTTCAATGTTTTATCGAGATTTTGGTCGGTTTTGTTGACAATAATGTTCGTGAAATCTTCCAGGGTAAAAATCGCTTAATTGCACCTTTAGCATTAACGATCTTTGTCTGGGTCTTCTTGATGAATCTGATGGATCTTATCCCCGTTGACTTTTTACCATACTCAGCACAATTACTTGGTATTCCTTATTTAAGGGTTGTACCATCTGCTGATGTTAGTGTCACTATGTCAATGTCGATCGGTGTATTCTTACTAATCATTATCTATACCATCAAATACAAAGGTGGTCTTGGTTTTGTGAAAGAGTATACTCTGCATCCTTTCAATCACTGGATATTTATTCCGGTTAACTTAGTCCTTGAAACAGTAACTTTGGTGGCAAAACCAATTTCACTGGGACTTCGTCTATTCGGAAATATGTATGCAGGGGAATTAATATTTATTTTGATTGCCGGGTTATTGCCTTGGTGGTCTCAATGGTTGTTGTCTGTTCCATGGGCAATCTTCCATATTTTGATTATTACGTTACAAGCGTTTATTTTCATGGTTCTGACCATTGTGTATTTATCAATGGCCTCAGCAACTGAAGAACATTAATTTTTATTTATTTAATATCAATATTTAACTGGAGTATATAATGGATAATGTAAGTATGTTGTATATGGCGGCAGCGATTATGATGAGTTTAGCTGCAATTGGCGCTGCAATTGGTATTAGCTTATTAGGTGGTAAGTTCCTGGAAGGTTCTGCTCGCCAACCTGAATTAATGCCAATGTTACGTACACAATTCTTTATCGTAATGGGTCTGGTTGATGCTATCCCAATGATCTGTGTGGGTATTGCACTTTATATTATCTTTGCCGTTGCGGCTTAATAGGTTCATTAGTCCATACTCAATGAATATAAAATACTGAGAGGAATTGTCTCATGAACATGAACGCAACAATCCTCGGCCAGGCAATCGCATTTATACTGTTTGTTTGGTTCTGCATGAAGTTTGTTTGGCCTCCAATTATTGGCGCAATTGAAAAACGTCAAAAAGAGATCGCCGATGGACTTTCATCAGCAGAATTAGCAAAAAAAGACTTAGAACTTGCTAAAGCAAATACTTCTGAGTTAATGCAAGATGCTAAAGCTGAGGCTAGCGCAATCATCGAACAAGCGAATAAACGTAAAGCGGTTATCCTTGAAGAAGCGCAACAAGAAGCTATTCGTGAAAGAGAAAAAATTGTTGCTCAAGGTCTGGCTGAGATCGAAGCAGAACGTAAACGTGCACGTGAAGAGTTAAGACAACAAGTTGCAACTCTGGCTATTGCTGGTGCAGAGAAAATTATCGAACGTTCTGTGGATGAAGCCGCTAATAGTGACATCATTGATAAACTTGTAGCGAAACTGTAGGGAGGTGGGGCAGATGTCAGAATTTATCACAATTGCTCGCCCCTACGCAAAAGCAGCTTTCGATTTTGCTGTTGAACGTGAACGTACTGATAATAACAGTATGGAACATTGGCAACAGATGCTGACTCTTTCAGCTCAAGTAAGTTCAGATAGCCAGATGATGGCGATTCTGACTTCTGATATGAAACCTGAAGCACTCGCAAAATTATTTATCTCTGTCTGTGGAGATGCTCTTGATGAATATGGTCAAAATTTCATTAAGATCATGGCTGAAAATAAACGTCTGTCACTTCTTTCTGATGTACAGGCACTATTCATTCAATATTGTGCAGAGCGTAATGCTATTGCTGATGTTGATGTGGTTTCAGCAACTGAATTGACTCCAGAGCAACGCGATAAGATAACAACAGCAGTCGAGAAACGTTTATCACGAAAAGTAAAACTGAATTGTAAAATTGATAAGTCAATTATTTCTGGTTTTATTATTCGCGCGGGTGACATGGTTATTGATAGTAGTATCAAAGGACGTTTAGAGCGATTGACTGACGTCTTACAGTCTTAAGGGGACTGATAATGCAGCTAAATTCAACTGAAATAAGTGAACTAATTAAAGAGCGTATTGCTCAGTTCAATGTTGTGAGTGAAGCTCACAATGAAGGTACGATTATTTCTGTTAGCGATGGAATTCTTCGTATTCACGGTTTAACAGATGTAATGCAAGGTGAAATGATTGCATTACCTGGTAATCGCTATGCAATGGCGTTAAACCTTGAACGTGATTCTGTTGGTGCGGTTGTAATGGGACCTTACGCCGACCTTTCGGAAGGTGTAAAAGTTAAATGTACTGGTCGTATTCTTGAAGTGCCAGTTGGCCCTGGATTACTTGGTCGTGTAGTAAATACACTTGGTGAACCAATTGATGGAAAAGGAGCTATCCAAAATGATGGCTTCTCTCCGGTTGAAATGGTTGCTCCTGGTGTAATCGAACGTAAATCTGTTGATCAACCAGTACAGACTGGTTATAAAGCGGTTGACTCCATGATTCCAATCGGGCGTGGTCAGCGTGAGTTAATCATCGGTGACCGTCAGACGGGTAAAACAGCACTTGCGATCGACGCTATTATTAATCAACGTGATTCAGGTATTAAATGCGTCTATGTAGCGATTGGTCAAAAAGCATCAACCATTGCTAACGTAGTACGTAAACTTGAAGAGCACGGTGCTCTGGCAAATACTATCGTGGTTGTTGCATCGGCATCTGAATCAGCAGCATTACAATATTTAGCACCATATGCTGGTTGTGCGATGGGTGAGTACTTCCGTGATCGTGGTGGTGATGCACTTATCGTTTATGATGATTTATCTAAACAAGCTGTGGCATATCGTCAGATTTCTTTATTACTTCGTCGTCCACCTGGGCGTGAAGCTTATCCTGGTGATGTGTTCTATCTTCACTCACGTCTACTTGAACGTGCATCACGTGTTAATGCTGACTATGTTGAAGCATTTACTAAAGGTGAAGTAAAAGGTCGTACAGGTTCTCTAACTGCTCTACCAATTATTGAAACACAAGCTGGTGACGTATCTGCATTCGTTCCAACTAACGTAATTTCGATTACTGATGGCCAGATCTTCTTAGAATCTAGTCTGTTTAACTCTGGTATTCGTCCAGCGGTTAACCCTGGTATCTCGGTATCTCGTGTAGGTGGTGCAGCACAAACTAAGATTATTAAAAAGCTATCAGGTGGTATTCGTACTGCTCTTGCTCAATATCGTGAGCTGGCTGCGTTCTCTCAGTTTGCGTCAGATCTTGATGAAGCAACCCGTAAACAACTTGACCATGGTGAGAAAGTTACTGAGTTATTAAAACAGAAACAATATGCGCCAATGTCAGTAGCTGAACAATCATTAGTATTGTATTCGGTTGAGCGTGGTTACTTAGAAGATGTTGAGCTGAAAGATGTATTATCTTTTGAAGCTTCACTACTCGAGTTTGCACATCGTGAGCATGTTGACTTCTTAAAACAACTCAATGAGAAAGGCGATTATAACGATCAGATTGAAGGGAAATTGAAAGAGCTTCTTGAGACTTTCAAATCTACTCAAACATGGTAAGTTTAATTTCCGGTGATGAGGAGTAAACAATGGCTAATGCAAAAGAGATAAGAACCAAAATTGCTAGTGTGCAGAGCACACAGAAGATCACTAAAGCAATGGAAATGGTGGCGACATCTAAAATGCGTAAAACGCAGGATAGAATGGCTGCCAGCCGTCCTTATGCTGAAACTATTCGTCAGGTGATTGGACATTTAGCATTGGCTCATCTTGATTTTAAACATCCGTATCTTGAAGAGCGTGATGTGAAACGAGTTGGCTACTTAATTATCTCTACTGACCGTGGGCTATGTGGTGGTTTAAATATTAACCTATTTAAAACCGTACTTTCAGATATGAAAGAGTGGAAAGATAAAGGTGTAGATACCGATATGGCACTATTAGGTAGCCGTGGTGTCTCATTCTTTACTTCTCTTGGTGGGAATATTGTGACCCAGGTAACAGGGATGGGGGATAATCCAACCATTTCTGATTTAATTGGTCCGGTTAAAACCATGTTGAAAGCATATGATGAAGGTCGTTTAGACAGATTGTATATCGTGAATAATAAATTCATTAATACGATGACGCAACAACCGCAAATTATGCAATTATTGCCATTACCACCGTCAGATGATGAAGAGTTAAAAGCGAAGTCTTGGGACTATATTTATGAGCCTGATGCTAAATCGCTATTAGATATTATGTTACGTCGCTATATTGAGTCACAAGTATACCAGGCTGCAGTCGAAAACCTGGCAAGTGAACAAGCAGCGCGAATGGTAGCGATGAAAGCCGCTACAGATAATGGTGCGAACCTGATTAAAGATCTGCAAATTGTTTATAACAAAGCTCGTCAGAGTGCGATTACAAATGAATTGATTGATATTGTTTCAGGTGCTTCGGCGGTTTCAGGTTAAAGATTGATTACGTAGAGGATTAAAAATGGCTACTGGAAAAATTATCCAGATTATCGGCGCTGTTGTTAATGTCGAGTTCCCTCAAGATGCTGTGCCAAAAGTATATGACGCTTTAGAAGTGAATACTGGCTCAGGTAAACTAGTGATGGAAGTTCAGCAACAGTTAGGTGGCGGTGTGGTATGTTGTATCGCCATGGGCTCTTCTGATGGTTTAAAACGCGGTCTTGAAGTAGTAAATACGGGTCATGCGATTGAAGTGCCAGTTGGTACAGCAACTCTTGGACGTATCATGAACGTTCTTGGGGATCCGGTAGATAATGCTGGTGCAATTGGTGAAGAAGAGCGTTGGGCTATCCACCGTCCGGCACCAAGTTATGAAGATTTAGCAAACTCAACTGAGTTACTTGAAACAGGTATCAAAGTTATCGACTTAATTTGTCCATTTGCCAAAGGTGGTAAAGTTGGTCTGTTCGGTGGTGCTGGTGTAGGTAAAACAGTTAATATGATGGAATTAATTCGTAATATCGCGATTGAGCACTCAGGTTACTCAGTATTTACTGGTGTAGGTGAGCGTACTCGTGAAGGTAATGACTTCTATCATGAAATGAAAGAATCAAACGTTCTTGATAAAGTATCACTGGTTTATGGTCAGATGAATGAGCCTCCTGGGAACCGTTTACGTGTTGCATTAACTGGTTTAACCATGGCGGAAAAATTCCGTGACGAAGGTAAGGATGTTCTGTTATTTATCGATAATATTTATCGTTATACCTTAGCCGGTACAGAAGTGTCAGCATTACTTGGCCGTATGCCATCAGCGGTAGGTTACCAACCGACTCTTGCTGAAGAGATGGGTGTATTGCAAGAGCGTATTACTTCAACTAAAACAGGTTCTATCACATCTATTCAGGCCGTGTATGTTCCTGCCGATGACTTAACAGACCCATCGCCAGCAACAACGTTTGCTCACTTGGATGCGACAGTTGTACTTAGCCGTCAAATCGCGTCACTTGGTATTTATCCTGCGGTAGATCCACTTGATTCGACGAGTCGTCAGTTAGATCCATTAGTTGTTGGACAAGAGCATTATGATTGTGCACGTGGTGTTCAGTCTATTCTACAACGTTACCAGGAATTAAAAGATATCATTGCAATTCTTGGTATGGATGAGTTATCTGAAGATGATAAACTTGTTGTGGCGCGTGCTCGTAAGATTCAACGTTTCTTATCTCAACCATTCTTCGTTGCAGAAGTATTTACTGGTTCAGCGGGTAAATATGTTTCTCTTAAAGATACGATTAGTGCTTTCAATGGCATTATGAATGGTGATTATGACCATATCCCGGAACAAGCCTTCTACATGGTTGGTTCTATTGATGAGGTTATTGAGAAAGCGAAATCGCTATAATCTAATTACTGGGCGGAGATAAACATTATGGCACTAACTTCCTATCAACTTGAAGTCGTTAGTGCTGAATCTCACCTTTTTTCAGGTGTTGTTCAGCGAATCAGAGTCACCGGTATTGAGGGTGAATTAGGGATTTATCCTGGTCATACGCCATTATTAACAACGATTAAACCAGGAATGGTTGGAATTGTTAAGCCTAATGGCGATGAAGAGTTTATTTATCTTTCAGGTGGTATTTTAGAAGTTCAACCAACAGCAGTGACTATTTTAGCCGATACAGCGATTCGTGGTGAAGATCTGGACGAAGCTAAAGCACAAGAAGCGGTTCGTATGGCTCAGGAACATATTAATAATCCTGCTGGTGATATGAACTTTGCTCAGGCATCGGCTGAACTTTCTAAGGCTCTGGCAAAATTACGTGTTATTGAGTTAACCAGAAGAATTTCAAGGTAACATAGTAGGTATTAATAAAAAAGCGAGCTAATCAGCTCGCTTTTTTGATCCCGAAGAAAATTATCCGGCTTGTCGTGCTTTTAATACTTCAATCATTTGACCAAGTACTTCATCACGCTGCGCTGCCGCATCCAGAACGTGGTGAGCTGCATCAAGATACAGTGCCTGGCGGTCAGTTAAGACTTTTTCCATCTCATCGACAATTGACAAACCTGTTAATGAAGGGCGCTGTGCAATGTTTGGATCAGCCGCTAAACGACCGGCCAGAACTTTTGCCGGAGCACTGAGGTAAAACACGGTACCTTTTGATTTCATAAAGTCACGGTTATGATCAGCAAGTACCATACCACCACCAGTGGCAATAACACGATCTGCCTCAACAACATCACGTAGAACCTGACTTTCACGTGCTCTAAAGCCTTCCCAACCTTCTTTTTCAACAATTTCTGCTACTGTTTTTTTAGTGGTCTCTAGTAGATGAACATCTGTGTCAACAAAGGAAAATCCGAGTTGTTGTGCGAGTAATTTGCCCATTGTTGTTTTTCCGGCAGCTCTGGCGCCTACTAAGAAAATAATTTTACTCATCTTTGTTTCCTTTAGAATTCTTTCGAGCTTGATATAAACTCATACTCTTTTAATGTAATCAATTATTCTGATGAAAGATAGTTTATTGTGTTATAACGTATGCTATTCATTTTACGTGCTAAATGCAATTATTATTTTACATTTCAGCTATTTTATTTTTAATTAAAATTAACCATTTGATATTAATCATTTTATTTATAATTAAATGTAAATATTTATTTACATTTATGGTTAATTTATTTCCATTAAAAGATATGAAATAGAAAAATATTATTTAATATCCATAATTAATGTCAGCTTTTATTGAATAATGGTTAATTTTTGCATATAATTCGTCGCTTCTTATCACTCCCGTGACTCTCAATTATGTCAACCAATACTAAATCTGAGTTAATTTATCGTTTAGAAGATCGTCCACCCCTGCCTCAAACAATTTTTGCCGCCTTACAACACTTACTTGCTATGTTTGTTGCTGTTATTACTCCGGCTCTTATTATTTGTCAGGCATTAGGCTTACCTGCACAAGATACACAACATATCATTAGTATGTCGCTTTTTGCATCTGGTGTCGCATCACTTTTGCAAATCAAAACCTGGGGGCCTATTGGTTCGGGATTACTCTCTATTCAGGGAACAAGTTTTAACTTCGTTGCACCGCTTATTGCCGGGGGATTAACCCTTAAAAATGGTGGCTTTGACGTACAAACAATGATGGCTACACTGTTTGGTACATTGATGCTTGGCTCGTTTACTGAAATGATTTTGTCTCGTGTATTACATCTGGCACAAAGAGTAATAACGCCGCTGGTATCTGGTATTGTGGTTATGATTATTGGTCTGTCACTGATTCAGGTTGGACTAACTTCGGTTGGTGGTGGATATAGTGCGATGGCTGATGGAACGTTTGGTGCGCCGATTAACTTAATCCTTGCCGGGACAGTACTTGCTGTTATTATTGTCTTAAATATTCAGAAAAACCCTTATTTGCGTGTATCTTCTTTAGTCATTGCAATGGCTATTGGGTACGGACTGGCATGGTATTTAGATATGCTTCCTGCTTCAACTGAAGCGTATGAAGGCTGGTATATGGTTCCAATGCCTTTGTATTATGGTTTGCGTATTGACTGGGGATTATTATTACCATTGATGTTAGTGTTTTTAATTACTTCACTTGAGACAATTGGTGATATTACGGCAACATCTGATGTTTCAGAGCAACCAGTATCAGGACCAGTATATTTAAAACGCCTGAAAGGTGGTGTGCTGGCAAATGGTTTTAACTCGTTTGTTTCAGCCGTATTTAATACTTTTCCTAATTCATGCTTTGGTCAAAACAATGGTGTTATTCAGCTAACTGGTGTTGCCAGCCGCTACGTCGGCTACTTTGTTGCTGGCATGCTAATACTGCTCGGTTTATTCCCGGCAGTCAGCGGCTTTGTACAGCATATTCCAGAACCTGTACTTGGTGGTGCAACACTTGTCATGTTTGGTACTATTGCGGCGTCAGGTGTTCGAATTGTATCACGAGAAGCGCTTAATCGCCGTGCTATTATGATTATTGCCCTGTCACTTGGTATTGGGCTTGGTGTTTCTCAACAGCCGCAAATCTTCGCTTTTATGCCTGACTGGGTTAAATCACTCTTTTCTTCAGGAATTGCAGCTGGTGGTTTAACGGCTATTTTACTGAACTTTATTTTCCCTGCGGATAAACCGATTAATCAATAATTATAGTAATAATCTGATAAAAAACGCGATCTGGCATCGCGTTTTCTTTATCAATAAAATATTATTAATCAACTGGTTATGATTTGGCGAATATGTGGTTTTTAAGAGCTACTAAGACGATATTTCTTCATTAGAAAATACAGCTTGTTTGATTTTTTCTACATCCACACTATTGATGTAGTTAATAATATTGCCGTAGAAGCTCTCATGATATCCGTATTGTGGTGAGCGGAGTTCCTCAATCACGGCTTCTTTAGTCCAGTTTTGGAATACTAAGCGATACATGGCAATCGAGGCGCCTGTTCTGTCACTACCATGCCAACAGTGAATAAGAATGGGTTTTTGTGACTGGTTAATCGCTCGCAGTACTGCAATCATATTTTTGTCATTAATATTTCCTGCACGCATCGGGATCCAGACCAGATTAAGATTAGTTCCTTCCGCCTCGTCGCGATCACTATGAGTGAGCCTTAAGTTAATCACTGTCTTAATACCAAACTGTTCTAAATACAGCATATCTTTTGCTGAAGGTTGATCAGAACGGTAGATAACATCTGAAACCTGATAGAAATTAGTTAATGAAGTATCAGGTAGAGTTGGTTGCTTTGAGCTACAGCCATTAAGCAAAAATATAGAGATTAGTAGTATTGGCATCCATTTATGGATAGAGAATAAATGTAATGTCATGTGAGTTCCATGTTAATAGACAAAAATAATGCCAATCAGGTAATTGACTGGCATCTATATTTATAAAATCTAAATTAGAAATTATTCGTAAATACCTAATTTCTTCTCTAGATAGTGGATATTAGTACCACCTTTTTGGAAACTTGCATCATTCATAATCAGAGTCTGTAACTCGATATTGGTTTTGATACCGTCAATAACCAGTTCAGATAAGGCATTTTTCATACGTGCGATAGCAATTTCACGAGTTTCACCATAAGCAATTAATTTGCCGATCATTGAGTCGTAATGAGGTGGAACGGTATAACCTGCATAAATATGAGATTCCCAACGAATACCAAAACCACCAGGCGCATGGAAACGAGTAATTTTACCCGGAGAAGGCATAAATGTTTTAGAATCTTCAGCATTGATACGGCATTCGATCGCATGACCACTGATATTAATATCACTTTGCTTAATTGATAGTGGTTGACCGGCAGCAATACGGATTTGCTCTTTGATTAAGTCGATACCTGTAACCATTTCTGTTACCGGATGCTCAACCTGAATACGGGTATTCATTTCGATAAAATAGAATTCACCATTTTCAAATAAGAACTCAAATGTACCTGCACCACGATAGCCAATATCGATACATGCTTTAGAACAACGTTCCCCAATGAATTTACGCATTTTTGGAGTGATACCAACAGCAGGAGCTTCTTCTACGACTTTTTGGTGACGACGTTGCATTGAACAGTCACGCTCACCAAGATAGATCGCATTACCCTGACCATCAGCCAGTACCTGAATCTCAATATGACGTGGATTTTCAAGGAATTTTTCCATGTAAACCATATCATTGTTAAATGCTGTTTTTGCTTCTAATTTAGTCATTTTAATGGATTGTTCTAAATCTTTTTCATTACGAACAATACGCATACCACGACCGCCACCGCCGCCAGACGCTTTAATAATAACCGGATAACCGATTCTTTTCGCGATCTCTTTATTCTTAGCGATATCATTAGTTAAAGAACCATCTGAACCCGGAACACAAGGTACACCCGCTTTTTTCATTGCTTCGATAGCAGAAACTTTGTCACCCATTAAACGAATGGTTTCTGCCTTTGGACCGATAAAAATAAAACCTGAACGTTCTACTTGTTCAGCGAAATCGGCATTTTCAGATAAGAAACCATAGCCTGGGTGAATTGCTGCTGCCCCCGTTACTTCTGCAGCAGAAATAAGTGCGGGAATATTTAAATAACTTTTTACTGATGGTGCAGGACCGATACAGACAGTTTCGTCCGCTAACAAAACATGTTTTAAATCTTTATCTGCTGTTGAGTGCACAGCAACTGTTTTAATGCCAAGTTCTTTACAAGCACGAAGAATACGCAGCGCGATCTCCCCGCGATTGGCAATAACAATTTTATCTAGCATATTAAACCTCGTTGTCTATAAAAGCTTATTCGATGATGAATAGTGGTTGGTCATATTCTACAGGTTGACCATTTTCAACAAGAATCGCTTTTACAACACCAGCTTTATCTGATTCAATTTGGTTCATCATTTTCATTGCTTCAACAATACATAATACATCGCCAACAGCAACGGTTTGTCCAACTTCAGCAAATGCTTTTGAATCCGGGCTTGGAGTACGATAGAACGTACCAACCATTGGTGATTTCACTGAATGACCTGTTACTGCACAAGCTACTGGAGCTTCTGCTGGAGCACTGACCGCTGGGTTAATAAATGTTGGTGCTGGTTGTTGTTGAGCAACATGAATGTTTTGAACTGGGTAAGCAGGAGCTGGAATGTTACGACTGATGCGAACTGACTCTTCGCCTTCTGAGATTTCTAATTCTGAAATGCCCGACTCTTCTACTAACTCAATTAATTTTTTAATTTTACGAATATCCATGAATAACACCGTATTTTTATTGTTTATGTTCACATTTAGCAAAATTTGCTAACTATCTTAGCTTTATAACTAGTTGGAGCTAAAAATTAAACTTTTCTTAACTTAATCGACAAAATGTACCGAAATTCTGCAATTTTATATTAAATACCGAATAACCAGCAAGGATACACCTTACATTATCATTTGTCATCCGCTATCTCAATAATTAGATTCTTTTTTCGTCAAAAAGTTGCACAATCAGGAAAAATAGCTGTGTTTTTTCATAAAAAAATCCCGGTTATTTTTCAGGTAAAACTATGCGGTTATTCATAATTGATATACAATACTTGCAATTCAAAAATAGAGTCCCTATTTAGATCAATAATTAGGCTATTTTCCCCTATTGTTTCAAGTTTGTAGGAATATTTTCATATGTTAAAGAAAATTCGCGGTGTGTTCTCCAATGACCTATCGATTGACCTTGGTACGGCAAACACGCTGATCTATGTAAAAGGTCAGGGCATTGTACTTAATGAGCCATCAGTAGTAGCCATTAGACAAGATCGTTCAGGAACACCTAAAAGTGTTGCTGCGGTTGGTCAGGCTGCAAAACTGATGTTAGGTAGAACACCAGGTAATATTGCCGCGATTCGTCCGATGAAAGACGGGGTAATTGCTGATTTCTCTGTTACTGAGAAAATGTTGCAATACTTTATTCGTCAGGTTCATAGCCACAGTTTCTTACGCCCAAGTCCTAGAGTCTTAGTGTGTGTTCCGGTTGGCGCAACACAAGTTGAACGCCGTGCCATTCGTGAGTCAGCATTGGGTGCTGGTGCACGTGAAGTTTACTTAATTGAAGAACCAATGGCTGCTGCAATTGGCGCTGATTTGCCAGTTTCTGAACCGACAGGTTCGATGGTGGTTGATATCGGTGGTGGTACTACGGAAGTTGCTGTTATTTCACTAAATGGTGTCGTTTATTCTGCCTCTGCACGTATTGGTGGTGACCGTTTTGATGAAGCGATCATTAATTATGTACGTCGTAACTACGGTGCATTAATTGGTGAAGCAACGGCTGAACGTATTAAACATGCAATTGGTTCTGCTTATCCGGGTGATGAAGTATTTGAGATTGAAGTGCGTGGACGTAATTTAGCAGAAGGTGTACCACGTAGCTTTACACTTAACTCTAATGAAATTCTGGAAGCGCTCCAGGAACCACTAAGTGGTATTGTCAGCGCGGTTAAAGTGGCATTAGAGCAATGTCCTCCGGAACTGGCATCAGATATTTCTGAACATGGTATGGTATTAACTGGTGGTGGTGCATTGCTGCGTAATTTAGATAAATTACTTGCTGCTGAGACCGGTATTCATGTTGTGATCGCTGAAGACCCACTAACTTGTGTTGCAAGAGGTGGTGGACGTGCACTGGATATGATCGATATGCATGGCGGCGATTTATTTAGTGAAGACTAAAGTGATCGATAAAATCCTACTTTTGACCACCTTTTATCATCAGTAAAAGGTGGTTTTGCTATGAAATTACTCTTCTCCAAAGGTTCGCCTCTCATTGTTCAGTTATTTGTTGCGTTGTTTTTGTCCATTATTTTGATGGTGCTAGATACGCAATATCGTGCATTTCAGGTTGTCAGATATTATTTAGATACCGCAATTAGTCCGCTGTACTATATCTCTAACGGCCCGCGTTCGGCGATGAATTCATTTTCCGAAATGGCAAAAACCAGAGATGAGCTAGTACTGGAAAATACCTTACTGAAAAATGAACTCTTGATTAAACAAAACGATCTGTTATTGCTTGAGCAACTTAAGCATGAAAATGACCGATTAAGAGTGCTGCTTGTTTCACCAGTTCGCCGTGATGAGCATAAAATGGCAGTTCAGGTTCTTCTTACTGATACTAATCCTTATGCTTATCAAATCGTTTTAAATAAAGGTGCACGTAACGGGGTCTATGTTGGGCAACCGGTTGTTGATGAAAAAGGGATTGTAGGACAAATTTTTGCCACAGCTGAAAATACCAGTCGGGCTATTCTGATTTGTGACTTCCAGCATGCTATTCCGGTACAGGTACTGAGAAATGACATGTCGATGGTGGCTGTTGGTAATGGATGTAGTGAAGATTTAATTTTAGAATTTTTACCAAATAACATTGATATTCAGGAAGGGGATGTGTTGGTCACTTCTGGTCTGGATGGGCGTTTCCCGGAAGGGTATCCGGTTGCTACTGTCTCATCAATTAATACTAATCCTAACCATGCGGGTTTACTGATTAAGGCGACCCCAACGGCTGAGTTAAAACGTTTACGTTATTTATTGTTACTTTGGGCTGAAGATAGGGAGAATTCGGTCATTCCTGCTGTGACAGAAACTTCATCAGAGGGGGAAACATCCAATGATGAATAGTCTGAATAACCGTTTACCACATAATCGCTGGATTATTTGGTTGACTCTTTTTGTGGGTTTAATTCTACAGATCATGCCATGGCCAGCAATTATTAGTATGTTTAAGCCTAACTGGGCATTGCTAATTTTAATTTATTGGAACTTAGCGTTGCCGCACAGGGCTGGAATGGGAACTGCATTTATTATGGGACTTATTCTTGATCTTTTCTCTGGAAGTGTCCTTGGTGTTCATGCTTTTGTGTTATCTGTGATTGCTTACTTAGTCATTTTTAAATTTCAGTTAGTACGAAATTTAGCCCTTTGGCAGCAATCACTCATTATTGTTTTGTTATCCATATGTTACGATTTAGTACTATTTATTATAGAAATAGTGATGAATCATTCAATTACGATGACGCCACTATTATTCCTGTCATGTCTAGTCAATGGATTGTTATGGGTCTGGATGTTCTTATTGCTCAGATTCATCAGACGGCGCTTCTGGATCACATAAAGAGGTTGAGATGTCAGTAGAACTATTGATGAACGTAACACCGTCAGAAACGCGTGTTGCTTATATTGAAGATGGTTTATTACAAGAAATACACGTAGATCGTGAATCAAAACGTGGTATTGTCGGTAATATTTATAAAGGTAAGGTCATTCGCATTCTACCCGGAATGCAGGCGGCATTTGTTGATATTGGCTTAGAAAAAGCTGCTTTTTTGCATGCTTCCGATATTATGCCCCACACTGAATGTGTTGCTGATAGTGAGCAACAACAATTTCAGGTACAAGATATTGCTGAATTGGTCAGACAGGGTCAGGATATTATTGTTCAGGTTATTAAAGATCCTCTGGGTACCAAAGGCGCTCGTCTAACTACAGATATTACCCTTCCTTCTCGTTATTTAGTTTTTATGCCAGGTTCATCGCATGTTGGTACTTCTCAACGCATTGAGAGTGAGGAAGAGCGGGAACGTTTGAAAGAGATTGTTGAAAACTACTGTGATGAAACTGGTGGTTTTATTATCCGAACAGTTGCAGAAGGGGCTAAAGCTCAGGAACTTGAGCAGGATGCGACGTTTTTAAAACGATTATGGCGTAAGATTAAAGAGCGTGTTTCTCGGCCTGGTAGTAAAAATCTGATTTATGGTGAGCTGGACTTAGCACAACGAGTACTGCGTGACTTTGTCGGTGACCCGATTGATCATATCCTTGTCGATTCAAGGCTAACCTATGATTTACTGCAAGAGTTTACTAAAGAGTTCATGCCTGAAGTTACGAATAAGTTAGAACTTTACCGTGGTAGTATGCCAATTTTTGACCTCTACGATACTGAGAATGAAATACAAAGAGCACTTGAACGTAAAGTCAAACTTAAATCAGGTGGTTATTTAATTATCGACCAGACTGAAGCAATGACTACCATCGATATCAATACTGGCGCTTTTGTCGGGCATCGTAATCTGGAAGAAACGATCTTTAATACTAATATCGAAGCAACGATTGCAATTGCACGTCAATTACGTTTACGTAATTTAGGTGGCATTATCATTATTGATTTCATCGATATGCAGGAAGATTTGCACAAACAACGTGTTTTACAATCACTGGAAGAGGCACTGGGTAAAGACAGGGCAAAAACAACAGTTAATACCTTTTCTTCACTCGGTTTAGTTGAAATGACCCGTAAACGTACCAGAGAAAGTATTGAGCATATTTTGTGTGAAGAGTGTTTGAGCTGTAAAGGCCGTGGTATGGTTAAATCAGTCGAAACTGTCTGTTATGAAATTCTTCGTGAGATCGTACGTATTCATAAAGCACACCGTTCTGAATACTTCTTGGTATATGCTTCAACAGCTGTAGCTAATGCGTTAACCAGTGATGAATCACATGCCCTTGCTGAAGTTGAAGTGTTCGTTGGAAAACGTGTTGAGGTTAAAGTTGAACCTTTATATATCCAGGAACAGTTTGATGTTGTTCTGATGTAACTGATAACAAATTACCAGAGATGTAAAAATGATATTAAGTAAAGTTACAGAGAGACTACTTACAGCCAATAAGCTGACTCAGCAAGATGTAATGAATAGTCTGGAAAGATTATCAACACGCAAAATTGATTATGGCGATATCTATTTTCAGACTAGCTATTATGAAAGCTGGTCGTTGGAAGATAATATCATTAAGAATGCTTCTTATAATATTGATCAGGGTGCAGGTATTCGAGCTATCAGCGGTGAAAAGACTGGATTTGCTTATACCGACCAAATCTCTCTATCTGGACTTGAGAGAAGTACGACAGCTGCGCGTAGTATTTCGGCTGAGGAGCAAAAGTCTTACATTGCTCCACTCTCAGCTAAACAGATAATTCCCATTTATTCTGATATTAACCCTCTGGTTGCCTTTTCGCAGGAAGAAAAGATTGCTTTGTTGCAGCGTATTAATCAGTTAGCAAGATCGCTAGACCCAAGAGTTTCAGAGGTTAGGGCGAGTATTTCCGGGAGTTATGATGAAGTACTTATTGCCGCAACCGATGGTACTTTTGCAGCTGATATTAGACCACTGGTTCGTCTGTCTGTCTTTGTGTTAGTAGAAGAAAACGGTAAAAGGGAAAGTGGTAGCAGCGGTGGCGGTGGTCGCCGTAGTTATGACTATTTCTTACAAACAGAGCCAGGTTCTGGTGAGATTATCGCAGATAGTTACACGCGTGATGCAGTCAGAATGGCCTTAATTAACTTGTCAGCTAAAGCGGCTCCTGCAGGTACTATGCCTGTAGTTCTTGGGGCTGGTTGGCCGGGTGTATTGTTACATGAGGCCGTCGGTCATGGTCTTGAAGGTGATTTTAATCGAAAAGAGACTTCTCTTTTTAGTGGCCGTATGGGCGAGATTGTGACTTCTGAACTTTGTACGATTATTGATGATGGAACACTTTCTGATAGAAGAGGTTCTTTAAATATTGATGACGAAGGTGTGCCTTCACAGCGAAATGTACTTATAGAGAATGGCCGCTTAAAAGGGTATATGCAGGATAAGTTAAACGCCAGATTGATGGGCGTGAATCCTACCGGAAATGGTCGCCGTGAAAGCTATGCATCGTTACCTATGCCGCGCATGACGAATACTTATATGCTGGCAGGTAATTCTACTCTGGATGAGATTATCAGTAGTGTGGATTATGGTTTGTATGCCCCTAATTTTGCCGGTGGGCAAGTAGATATTACTTCCGGAAAGTTTGTATTTTCAGCCTCAGAGGCGTATCTTATTGAAAAAGGGAAGGTTACTTTCCCAGTTAAAGGTGCGACTTTAATTGGTTCAGGAATCGAAACAATGCAAAGTATATCAATGGTTGGTAAT
This sequence comes from Zophobihabitans entericus, assembly GCF_011745665.1. Classification (GTDB taxonomy): domain Bacteria; phylum Pseudomonadota; class Gammaproteobacteria; order Enterobacterales; family Orbaceae; genus Zophobihabitans; species Zophobihabitans entericus. The sequence continues at coordinate 641,726 of NZ_CP050253.1, forward strand.
GATCTGGCATTGGATAAAGGTGTTGGTGTATGCGGTAAAGAGGGGCAAAGTGTACCTGTTGGTGTAGGCCAACCAACATTAAAAGTAGATTGTTTAACTGTTGGTGGAACAGTTAAATAATTGAAACCGGATTATGAAATAATATAAATACAGAGACTAGAGAAATAATGGACACAATTTTATCGTTATATCACGCATTCTCGACACTTGATTATGCGACTCTTTCAGATCCAAAAGTCATGTGGACTTTATATGGTATGTTATTTGTAATATTACTTTTAGAGAATGGTGTTTTGCCGGCAGCTTTTTTACCTGGTGATAGCTTGTTATTTGTAACAGGTGTTCTGATTAGCCAGGATGTGTTTCATTTTGGTTTAATTAATGTAGTGTTGATTGCTGGTGCAGGTATTGGTACTTGGCTTGGGTATATACAAGGGCTTTGGCTGGGTAATACAAAAATAGTTAAAAGCTGGATGTCTCATTTGCCACCAAAATATCATCAACGCGCACAGACGATGTTTCATAAACATGGTTTAGCAGCATTATTTATCGGGCGTTTTATTGCATTTGTACGTACAGTATTGCCAATTATGGCTGGATTATCTGGACTACATAGTAAGAAATTTCACCTCTATAACTGGCTAAGTGCAACCCTTTGGATCTTTTTGATCGTGACTATCGGCTATCTTTTCGGTTTATCTCCAATCTTTAAAGCCTATGAAAAAGAGCTGATGACTCTTCTTATGCTTATCCCTGTCTTTTTATTAGTTATTGGGTTAATTGCATCTATCTGGGTGGTTATTAAACGCTGGATGATGAACAAAAAGATGAAGGCAAGAGGAATTAAATAGTCTGTAAATGACTTTTATCTGTGAGTTTTAGTAAATAAGCCGTTATATCTCTACAACGGCTTATTTTTTATTTATTGAAATCAGCCGATAAGCCGGGTTCTGTCGTGGACAATCATTCATCTAGGCTAATATTCACATATTAGCTCAAGCAGTCTACCCGGATCCAACGCGGGCCGCGCCAATGGATCCCTATTTGACCTTGCTCCGAGTGGAGTTTACCGTGCCACAAACTGTTACCAGTTGCGCGGTGCGCTCTTACCGCACCCTTTCACCCTTACCTGTGCCTAAGCCATCGGCGGTTTACTTTCTGTTGCACTTGTCGTGAATTTTTGCTCTCGCAAAGACTCCCCAGGCGTTACCTGGCACTCTGCCCTATGGAGCCCGGACTTTCCTCCCCTCTGTTTGTCTCCCGAAGGACAACAACAAAGCAGCGATTGTCTGGCCAATTTCGCAAGGGAGGATAACGTAGTTAATTGTTAAGATCAATCATTATTTTGTTACTAATTTGTATAAAAAAGCCTGATGAGAAGTCAGGCGTTTAGAGCTTGAGAACAATATATTTTCAGTGAGAAAGAGAAAAATCAATAATATCTTTCCAGTCAGGCGGATTGCTTACTCCCAGACGACTAACCATAATTGCGGCAATCTGATTACCAAGAGTTATCGTGTCTGCTAGAGGAATTCCCAGTGATAAACCAGCAATAACACCAGCACAGTGAGCATCACCGGCACCAATAGTATCAATGACAGTGACCTCATAGGTTGGAACATGAAGTGGCTCTTGGTCTGTCTGACATAACCATGCGCCTTGCTTCCCTAAACGAGCAATCACAGTAATATTAGGATAGTGCTGAATAAATGTTTGTACTTGTTTAATTGAGTCACCATTACCACAAAGAAGCGCGATTTCATCTTGATTAATAGTGAGTAAAATATTTTTCTTTAGAAGCTGTGCCATTAAAGCAGGAGATATATCTTTTAAACGTGGGCCTAAATCAACAAAAAAAGTACAGCTATCAGGTATTTGTAATATCCAGTTATGTAAGTTAGTGCTCGATGTCGCGGCTAATTCATAACCAGACAGATAAACAAGACTATTTTCTGGGATTAAAAAGTGCTTGAGGGAGATCTGATCCCAATCGCATTCGCAACCATTCTCGATAGAAACAAATGTTCTTTCTCCATCAGGTTCGACAAAGGCCAAACACCATCCATTATCTTTGGTTAAATGTCTTAATGAAACAGGTAACTTCAACGTTTTCATCTCGTTTTCTACAGTAGTTGCCCATGTACCTGTGCCAACGGGAATACCATTTAATAGCGCTAAATTTAATTTAGATAAGATTCTGGCAATGTTAAAAGCGCAACCACCGATTTGCTGAGCCAGCAGGCGTCCTGCAATATCCTGCCCCGAAAGTGGCAGCTTATCAATTGCCAGTACAATATCACCTACCGCAGCGCCCACAATCACAATAGGACGCTGTTGAGCCGTGTTTTGTAGATCTTTAATGTTCATTAGATTTTACTCTGTTTAGGGATAATAGCGTAGGCTATTAAACTGACAAAGAAAGATACAAATAAACCCAGACTGGAATCTTTAAAAATACCGACGGCGAAAGGGCCATCAATAAAACCGGTATTAGTGACCGCTAAGCCCGCAAATGCACCAAGTAACCAGCAAAATAGTGCTAATGTTCTGACTGGTGGGTTCTTGTCACCAAACATTGCTTCAGGGTCGTAGCCCAGTTTCTTACGATACATGAAGTAGTCATAAATAAAGATTGCATCCCATGATGCCATAAATAAACCACAGAAAATCAGGAAAGCAATAAATGGATCAAGGAAATCACCCGAGATAAACAGGACGTAAATGGCTACACCCAAAACTAATACCGCATCAATAGAAACGGCAACAAACTGTTTAACTTTTACACCAATAGTTAATAAGTTAAGGCTGGCAGAGTAAAGACTTAACACGGCAATAGTGATTACACCGCCTGTTGCAGCCAGTAAATATGGAATAGCCATCCATGGTGGTAGTACAGAACCGATTAAGGCAATTGGGTTTGCGGAACTTGCTAAATCAGGTAATTGTACAGAAATTAATACACCAGTTAGTAATAGTAAGAACAGAGGGATACAGGCTCCCCCAACAACAGCACCAAAAATTCGCTTATTAGATGAACTTTCTGACTGATAGCGACTATAGTCTGCACCAGCCAGTGCCCAGCCAATACCTGTGCCGGCAGCAACAAATGTGACCGCAGGTAAGAAGCCAGTTAACCAGTTTCCGCCAGGAAGGCTTAATACTCTGTCCCAGTCTGTGATTGCGGCAATATAGATAACAACAATGAGGGTTAAAGTACCGAAAATTCTGGTACACCAGCTTTGTAGCCAAATGACTGTCGCTTGCCCGAGTAAACTAACGATGATTGCCAGACCTGCAAATAGGATCAAACTGATAATGGTAGTGGTAACTGTGATATCAAATCCCATAGCCTGAAAGAGGGCGGCAAGTGTCATAGTACCGGTAATAATATTCACGGCTTCCCAGCCAGTTAAATTAAACCAAGAGAAAAAGGTAGGAGCAATATTACCCTTAATACCAAAGATAGTACGTGATAGTGTTAACGTCGTTGTGCGTCCTTTTTTACCTGCAAAACTGGTTAAACCCACTAAAGCGAAACTGGCGATGCCTATCACTGTTGCCAGTACCGATTGGATAAATGACAGACCAAATGATACTACGATGGCTCCATATACAATTCCCATGATACCAATATTTGCAGCAGACCAAATCCAAAATAGTTGTAAAGGTTTTCCTGATCGCTCTGTTTCAGGAACGATATCAATCCCTAATTGTTCGACTTGCCATGAATCATTTTGTTTACTCATTAGACAGTTCCTATTTTAAACCTAAGTTGAGTGAGAGAATTTGCCATATCGGCAAAGTTGATCTTATTTGTATCGTTAATTAATTGAATTGCTTCTGGAGGAAAGGCATCTATACCATGTATTGTTCCACAAATTGCAGTCGCAATTGCGCCAATGGTGTCAGTATCTCCACCTAAATTTGCACAATATAATGCAGTCATCATAGGATCTTCAAGGGTAATATCGACAATGGCTAGGGCTGTAGGAACAGACTCAATAGTATCCATTCCTGCACCAATAATATTATAGAGCTCGTTTAAGGCTAGATCTTTGGGCTTATTTTTTAGTTGCTGGGCTACTTCAAAGGCATATTTTATTCGGAGACTAAGTGATGGGCTGAAGGTTGATCTATACTTGGTCTGAACATCGTGAGCGATAACAAGTAGTTCTGGTTTAATTTCCTGCCAGCTATAACCATCAATTATTCGGCTAATAGCCTTGGCAATAACGGCAGCTCCAGCAATAGCTATATCCGATTTATGTGTTGCGTAACACGCTTGAGCCACGCCATCAATGAATGAAGGGTTATTGCTAGATAAAAGACAACCAACTGGAGAAATACGCATCGCTGCGCCGTTAGTGACACCATTTGCTTTAATATTTTCCAGTGCCTCTCCTTTTTGTAGGGAGAGTAGAGTATGTTTAGATGTCGGTCCTAAAGTATTAAATGCATCATTTGTTTGAGCCCAATGTAAAATGTGTTGGGCAATAATTGTGGGAACAATTTCACCGTTACACTCAGTAATCGCTTTAATTAAAGCAATAGCCTGATGAGTATCATCAGTAAATTCCCCTCTCTTTAAGTGGCTGGAGGCTGGGTTTTTAGCATGTCCTGGTAAAAATCCAGTAATTTCACCAAATAGCTCATGAAGGCGATAACGAGGAAGTAACTCGGATGGCATCCCCATGGCATCGCCTATAGCTTGCCCATAAAGGCATCCTAAAATCTTTTTCTGTGTATTTTTCATAATCAATTTACTTTATCTGATTTTATCCTATTTAAGCAGATAATAGAGATTTTTATTGATAAATCAAGTAATAACTATGTTACCGGAATCATAAAAAATCGTTGTAAATCTTATACTTTTGCTTGATTTACTGCCTAATCTTAGATAATAATCAATGTAACTAGTATGGATAAGTGATAACACTAGTTATTAATTGGGATGGTCTATAATTAACGCGCCTCTATTAAGTCTGAAACTATGAACAATTTGAAAAAGTTAATACAAGCCTCCCCATTTGTATCCGGGAGTCCTCTCTATCTTCAACTTGCCAGATTATTGGAAGATGGGATACGTAATAAAGTATTTAGTTCTGGTTTCCTCCCACCTGAAAGAGAAATTGCTAAAGCATTAAGTATTTCTCGTGTCACTGTTTGTAAATCATTAGAAGTGTTAGCTAAGAAGAAGTTGATTGAACGTCAACAAGGTGTAGGAACTCGCATCATCTTTCATATTGACTATTCTTTAACTCACACTCAAGGATTTACTGCTCAGATAGGTAGTCAGGGTGATGTCGCTTCAACTCGTTGGTTAGTTCGTGAGAAACATAAAATCGATGAGCGGATGGCTGAGTATATACATTTACCGGTAGGAACTTTAGTTGCTTACCTGAAACGTGTTCGTTTAGTGAATGGTAGTCCAACAAGTCTGGAATCTACACATATTCCTTTAAAATATCTGCCAGAGCCGGAGCTACTAGAGGGCTCTTTGTATAAATCTTGGGAAGATAAAGGGTTTTTGGTTAAGAAGAAATCTTATCGTCTTAGAGCAATTGCTTGTGATGAAGAGCTAGCTTCTTTATTAAATGTTTCTCTGGGAACTCCAATTATGAAAACAATCGATACCTCATGGAGTAATTTCGATGAAATTATGGAGGTGAGCGAAACGTTTGTTTTGGGTGAATATTACGAATATAAATTTGAAACTCAATAATATCCTAAGCGTTTTATTTTTTTAATGTTTGTAATGCTTCATCCAGAGTTGAGTAAAAGGAAAGTTTTCCTTCAATTGGAGTCACTTTTGCTCTGGCCAGTGTTTTTAGCGGTTGGAATTGTAGTTCACAAATTAGGATGTGTGTATCAGGAGGTAAAACCTCAATAAAATGAATCAAAGCATTCAGGCCACCGGCATCCAGCATTGAAACATGATCCCATTGCATCACGATCGATTTATGATGTTCTGCTTTTTGATAAAGCTCAATAAAAACTTTTTCCGCAGCGGCAAAAAACAGTGGCCCATTTACTTTTATGGTCAATGTCTCTTCATCACAATGTTCTTTTAACTCAATCAGAGTAGTCATATTAGCGATACGACGCATGAAAAGTAGCGAGGCTAAAATGATTCCTACAGTGATAGCAATAACCATATCCAATAATACTGTCAGAGACATGCATAACAGCATAGTGATAATGTCATCTTTGGGGGCTCGTTTGAGGATATAGATAACCTTATGAGCTTCACTCATATTCCACGCGACAATAAATAGTAATGCTGCCATTGCAGAAAGGGGTAAAAAGGAGAGTATTGGTGCTAAAAATAACAAAGCAAAGAGCACCACTAAGGCATGAATCATGGATGAAACAGGAGAGGTTGAACCTGCTCTTACGTTGGCCGCAGAACGGGCGATAGCTGCAGTCGCTGAAATACCACCGAAAAATGGTGTAATAATGTTACCTAACCCTTGCCCGATAAGCTCTCCGTTAGAGTTATGTTTAGTGTTAGTCATACCATCAAGTACAACAGCACACAGTAATGACTCTATAGCACACAGCATAGCCATAATTAATGCAACTGGAACGAGACTTGTCATTGTGTTCCAATCCCAGCTGATAGCTGAGCCTTGAATATTCCAGGGTAGAGTGAATTGTGGCAAGATAGAGGGAACACCTTGTCCGATTGAACCATCAGCCAATATATAGCTAAAACGTGAACCAATAGTATCGACAGATAAATCAAATAAGTTTAAAAATAGCATGACTCCAACGCCAACCAGTAAAGCTGGCAAATGGGGCGGGAATTTGAGCTTTAATTTACGCCAGAAGATTAAAACTAAAAAGGTAGACAGCCCTACTAAGGTATCAGCAATACTTAAAGTTGGAAACGCTTTAAACAAGGTTATAACTTTAGATATATAGCTTTCCGGCATTGCTTCTAGTGTCAGCCCAAAGAAATCTTTAATTTGCATAGTTGCAATAGTGATCGCGATACCTGCAGTAAAGCCTAAAACGACAGATAACGGAATATATTCGATTAAGCGACCGAGCCGCAATACACCCATAATGACCAGAAATATACCTGATAATAGAGTAGCGACCAGTAAGCCGGATAATCCATATTGCATTGCAACAGGGTATAAAATCACTACAAAAGCGGCAGTCGGGCCAGAGACGCTGAAACGTGAACCACCAGTCAGAGCAATAATAAGTCCGGCAATAATTGCTGTATATAAACCGTGCTGCGGAGGGACACCACTAGCAATTGCCAGTGCCATCGCAAGAGGAATAGCAATAATGCCGACAGTAACACCGGCAATAATATCTTTGACTAAGCGCTGCTTACTATACGGAGATTGCTTACAAGAATCGAGCAAAGCACTGCTTATTCTAATACCATTAATTCCACGTATTCTCATTGTTATCTATCACTTTATCCTGAAAATAAAAAACAATGGCGGGCCAAGGTAGTCCGTCGTCTCATAGATAAGATACTCATTTTTCAGGAAAAAAATAGGCTAAAAAGAAAATAATTTTATGTTATTTAATTTTTATATTTGAAATGCTATAGTCAAAAGTATTGACATTATACCTATTCACAAGGCGTTTAAGGCATTTTGCCTGAACAAATTAAGGAGGGAATTATGTTCACATCATTAATTAATTTGATTTATCAACTACTTCGTTCTTTCTGGTTATATTTTCTTGCCCAGGTTTTGATGACTATGCCGTTCTGGCAAAGCGGATTTACTAAATTATTCAACTTTGATGACGCTGTTGCTGAAATGGTTGGAGATGGATTAACACCAGGTGCTTTTTTTGCAGGTATTACTATCTTTACTCAATTAGCAGCTACTGCATTAATTCTCTTTGGTCGCAGACTTGCATGGCTTGGAGCAGGAGCGCTTGGTGTGTTCACCATATTAACTATTTTTCTTGTCCATCATTTTTGGTCTTACACTGGGGCGGAATATGAAATACATTTAGAGGTATTTTATAGCCATCTAAATATAATTGGTGGATTGATTTTAAGTGCGATGGCTGCTGAATTCCGCTATGGTAAACGACGTTCTTTAGCTGAGTAAATGTTGGTTAAACTTGTAGCCAGAAAGTAACTGGGCCATCATTCGTTAGCTGTACTTTCATATCAGCAGCGAATTGTCCAGTTTCAGTATGGATTGTCTTTTGGCATTCTGAGATAAAGAACTCGTACATCCGTTGTGCTTCTTCCGGTTTTGCGCCTTTGGTAAAACTTGGGCGCATACCTTTTTGGGTATCGGCAGCCAGAGTAAATTGTGATACGACGAGGAGATTGCCTCCTGCTTGTTGAACATTTAAATTCATTTTACCATCAGCATCACTAAATATACGGTAGCCGAGTACTCTCTCGCACAGGCGAATCGCTTTTTGTTCATTATCACCTTGTTCAACACCAAGTAACACTAATAAACCATTTTGAATCTGTCCAACGATCTGATTATCAATGGTGACACTGGCTTGAGTGACGCGTTGAATTAAAGCGATCATTCAGGTTTACTCAATTTTAGTTGTTTACGGTATTCTGTCAGAGTAGCTGAAAATTCAGCACCAAACAGTACGATACACCATGAAAAGTAAATCCAGACCAGAAGGATTGGAATCGAAGCAAGCACACCATAAATCAATTGGTAAGTTGGAAATGACGTTACATAAAGAGTAAAGGCACGTTTGCCCAGTTCAAACAGTGCTGCTGCAACAATTGCACCAATGAGGGATTCTTTCATTGGGATTGGTTCTGTTGGTACTATGCAATATAGCAACCAGAAACCAAGAACCGAGATCATAAACTGCAGAAGTTTTAATAACCCAATAGAAGACACAGTCTCAGACAACCATGTCATAGAAAATATGTAGGAGCTTACTGCAATACTGGCCCCAATTAAAATTGGCCCAAGTGTCAGTACCGTCCAATAAATGGCTAAATTATAGAAAATAGAACGCTTGCGCTGAGTTTTCCAGATAAGGTTTAGTGCATTATCAATTGAGCGGATCAAAAGTAATGAGGTTACCATCAGACCACAGATACCAAAGACTGTCATTTTATTAGAGTTAGCTATGAATTGTTCCAGATATTGCTGGATAGTTTCCCCGGCTGTTGGGACCAAATTACTATAAATGAAATCTTTAAAGACCACACTTACATCAGAGAACATTGGAAAAGCGGCAAGAAGAAAGAAGATAACTGTAATTAATGGCACCAGAGCTAAAATAGTTGTATAAGCAAGTCCGGCTGCTGTTGTAGTCAGCCTGTCTGAATCAATTCTCTTGATTAATAACGAGATAAAAGTCCGACTCGTATGATTAATATGTTTTAACTTTGGGTTACTTGGTCTCATCATAGTGATCGCTATGTTAAGGGGGAACTACTTCCCTGTAAGAATACAGCTGGTTATCCCATTATTTTTTAAAGTGACTAAAGTGCTTTCTGCCTGAGTTTTAGTTGAAAAAGGTCCAACAACAACACGATGTAAAGAAGTAGATTTGACTTCACTTTCCACACCAGACATGGCAATTTTTGCTCTAAATGATTCAGCATTAGATTTTTCTTTAAATGCACCACATTGCAATAACCAACTACTCTGAGATGTAGCAGCCGGAGGAGCGACAACTGTTGGAGTTGTCTGTTGCTGAGCTGTCGTTCCTGCTGTAGTTGTTCTTTCATTCATGAAGCTATCTAAAATCTGTTGACGTTCTTGTTGAGTCGCTTGTGTGTTAGTCCCTGTATTAGGTGTAGTACCAACAACTGCAGGTGGATTTGTGGTACCTGAATCAGGATTTTCTAACTCTTTAAGATAAGTCCAGCGCTCTTGTGGTTTTTCCGGTAAGACAGATTCAGGCCGTTGAGTTGGCTGCTGAGGTGGAGTTTCTGGTCTGCTTGGTTTATTAGTCGAAACGATATATAGAATTGCAATGAATACAATGACCAGGATAATCGCAATGATCATCATTAGGGTAGGTATAACACGTGAACTATTTTTTTTTGTTTTTGCTTTCTTTTTTACATAATCACGTTGAGCCACAACTAATCTCTCTCTGTACTGAATAATGTCTAATTTATCTATGTTACTGAAGTCACTTTGCTTTTACCAGCCCTTCAGGATAGAAATTTTACCATAGATAATTTATCATAAATAATAAAAAAAAGCGGCTAATAAATAACCGCTTTTTATCATTTATTAAATTAAACCGATTAAGCTAATGCGCTAATTTGTTTAGCCAGGTTTGATTTATGACGTGCAGCTTTGTTTTTATGAATCAGGCCACGAGCGGCTTGACGGTCAACAATTTCTTGCATGTCTTTAAATGTAGTTAACGCAGTTTCTTTATCACCAGCGGCAACAGCTGCATATACTTTTTTGATATAAGTGCGCATCATGGAGCGACGGCTAGCATTATGCTTACGACGCTTCTCCGATTGGACTGCACGTTTCTTAGCTGATTTAATGTTAGCCAAGGTCAACTCCCAAATAATTTATTAATGACGATTTAAGGCGGGCAAATATGCCTTATTTCCCTTATTTTGTCAATGAGTTTATATAAAAACGACTCTATTTTATATCCGATTGGGTAATAATATAGAACACCGTAGAAATTTGTTTGCTAATTCTACCCATATATTTAGGGAAATTCAAACAGGAAATTTCAATCTTATTCTTCTTATTAACATTAACCCGTAAATTTTTTTGTGGTAGAATGGGGGAATCATATATTTAAATTTTACATTAATAGAGGATGTACCATGGCAATCATTAAAATGACTGATCTTGACCTTAAAGGTAAGCGTTTATTTATTCGTTCTGATCTTAATGTTCCAGTTAAAAATGGAAAAGTAACGTCAGATGCCCGTATTCGAGCTTCTTTGCCAACTATTGAACTGGCGATTAAGCAAGGCGCTAAAGTAATGGTCACTTCACATATTGGTCGTCCTACAGAGGGTGAATACAATCCTGAATATTCTTTACAACCTGTTGTTGATTATCTAAAAGAGCATGTAAGCTTCCCTGTGCGTTTAGTTAAAGATTATTTAGATGGTGTAGATGTTAAAGAAGGTGAATTAGTTGTACTTGAAAACGTTCGTTTTAATAAAGGCGAAGGTAAAGACGACGAAGTATTATCTAAACAATATGCAGCATTATGTGATATCTATGTAATGGATGCATTTGGTACTGCTCACCGTGCGCAGGCTTCTACTCATGGTGCAGGTAAATTTGCTCCGGTAGCGTGTGCTGGTCCACTACTTGCTGATGAACTTGAAGCGTTAGGTAAAGCATTAGATAATCCAGCCCGTCCAATGGTGGCGATCGTTGGTGGTTCTAAAGTATCGACTAAACTTACTGTGCTTGATTCATTATCAAAAATTGCTGACCAACTTGTTGTTGGTGGTGGTATTGCTAATACATTTATTGCAGCTGCGGGTAATAATGTCGGTAAATCATTATACGAAGCTGACCTTATTCCTGAAGCTAAACGTTTAATGACAACCTGTCATATCCCAGTTCCTACTGATGTACGCGTTGCAACTGAGTTCAGTGAAACTGCGCCAGCAACCTTAAAATCTGTAAAAGACGTGAAAGATAACGAACAAATTCTTGATTTAGGTGATGAATCAGCACAAGTTCTGGTTGATATCATTAAAAATGCAAAAACTATTCTTTGGAATGGTCCGGTTGGTGTGTTTGAGTTCCCTAACTTCCGTCGTGGTACTGAAATGGTATCTAAAGCGATTGCTGAAAGTGCAGGATTCTCTATTGCTGGTGGTGGTGACACTCTGGCGGCTATCGACTTATTTGGTATTGAAGATAAAGTATCTTATATCTCGACCGGTGGTGGTGCATTCCTTGAGTTTGTTGAGGGAAAAGTTCTTCCTGCTGTCGCAATGCTTGAAGCTCGAGCGAAGGCATAATCTCTTTACAAAAGGATAAGCTCGTCTTATCCTTTTTGTTTTTATTTAGATCAATAGGTGTAAATCATGACAAAGATCTTTGATGTTGTAAAACCAGGTGTAATCACAGGTGATGATGTTCAGAAAGTATTCCAAATCGCCAGAGAAAACAACTTTGCTCTACCGGCAGTTAACTGTGTAAATACTGATACAATCAATGCAGTAATGGAAGCAGCGGCAAAAGTACGCTCACCTGTTATTGTGCAGTTCTCTAATGGTGGTGCACAGTTTATGGCAGGTAAAGGCCTTAAATTAGAAGGTCAGGAAGGTGCGGTAATTGGTGCAATTGCTGGTGCTCATCACGTTCATTTACTTGCTGAAAAATATGGCATTCCGGTATTACTACATACTGACCATTGTGCGAAAAAACTATTACCATGGATCGATGGTTTACTCACTGCGGGTGAAGCTCACTTTGCTAAAACAGGTAAACCATTATTCTCTTCTCATATGATCGATCTGTCAGAAGAATCATTAAAAGAAAATATTGATATCTGCTGCCAATATTTAGCGCGTATGAAAGCAATCGGTATGACTCTTGAACTTGAACTTGGTTGTACTGGTGGTGAAGAAGATGGTGTTGATAATAGCCATATGGATAGCTCAGCACTTTATACTCAGCCAGAAGATGTTGCTTATGCATATGAAAAATTAACTGCTATTAGTCCTCGTTTCACTATCGCAGCTTCTTTTGGTAACGTTCATGGTGTTTATAAACCAGGTAACGTTCAATTAACACCAAAAATCTTAGATAACTCTCAAAAATATGTTTCTGAGAAATTCGGTTTACCAGCCAAATCATTAAACTTCGTTTTCCATGGTGGTTCAGGCTCAACACCAGAAGAAATTGCTGAAGCAGTTAGCTACGGTGTAGTTAAAATGAACATCGATACAGATACCCAATGGGCAAACTGGGAAGGTGTTTTAAATTACTACAAACAAAACGAAGCATATTTACAAGGTCAATTAGGTAATCCATCAGGTCCTGATGCTCCGAATAAAAAATACTACGATCCTCGTGTTTGGTTACGTGCAGGTGAAGCTGCATTAATCGCTCGTTTAGAACTTGCGTTTAAAGAACTAAATGCTGTTGACGTGCTATAATATTTATTGAAATAAGTAAATAAAAAACCGCTTCATTAGAAGCGGTTTTTCTTTATAGAGTAAAAATAACTTACATATCCTGATCGACTAGTAATAGTAAAGCCGCAGTGCCACCAAATTCTTTTGGCGCCTGATGAAAACAGAGTACATTTGGATGTTGTGCCAGCCACATTGGCGTCTGTTTTTTTAGAATATTTTTACCATGTCCATACATAATGCAGGCACAATAAACATGTTCCTGACGACAGGCGATAATAAGTGCTGCAATTTCTTGTTTGGCTTCTGCCTGAGTGAGTCCATGTAAATCTAAAAAGAGATCCGGAACATAAACTCCACGGCGTAGTTTTTTTACTTCGTAAGGATCTGCCCCTTCTCTGGTGTAACGAATAGGATCTTCTTGTAACAACGGTTGAAACTCATCAGAAAAATAAAATGCTGAATCACTCTGTTGCTGTTGAAATTTCTGTTGTTCAACCACGGCTTTAATTGGTTTAACCGGTTTATGTACAACAGTATCCTGTTTGATTTTTTTCGTTTTACCTAAAGAAGTTTTAAACAGGGCTAAATCTTCTTCTGAGATTTTAAACTTATCATTCATTATTGATTACTCTGGATACACTTTCTCTTTAAATTCACATAAATCTTCGATCACGCAGGCACCACAACGCGGTTTACGCGCGATACAGGTATAACGTCCGTGTAAAATCAGCCAGTGATGGCAATTGAGTTTAAATTCATCGGGTACGACTTGTAAGAGTTTGTCTTCCACCTGCTCAACCGTTTTGCCGGGAGCAAAATTGGTGCGGTTACATACTCTAAAAATATGTGTATCAACTGCAATCGTAGGCCAGCCAAAAGCGGTATTTAAGATAACGTTAGCCGTTTTACGCCCAACGCCTGGTAGCGCAACCAGAGCAGCAAAATCTTCCGGTACCTGACTATTATGACGCTCAATTAGAATCTGACACGTTTTAATAATATTTTCGGCTTTACCATTATAAAGCCCAATAGTACGAATGTACTCTTTTAGCTTATCTGTTCCCAGTGCAAAAATTGCCTCAGGTGTATTGGCTACTGCATATAATGGTCTGGTAGCTTTATTGACACTAACGTCTGTTGCCTGTGCGGATAGAATAACTGCAATGAGTAGTTCAAACGGGGTCTTGTAAACAAGCTCTGTAGTAGGGTCGGCAATATGAGCTTGCAAGCGTTTCAGGATTTCAATACGTTTTGATTTATTCACGATTTTTATCTATATCTAATGACATTACCGGATAACAGTATAACAAATTATAAGGGAGTTCAAATTTTTCACTGATATTTAGGAGGATAAAATCAATTGAGTATTGAAAATAGTGTGTTTTGAGTACTGTTTACATAAAACTTTTTATGTTATCCTCTTCTGTTTCGCCCATTTATCAAAATAACAAGATTAAAGAGGAAGAACATGAGCTGGTCTATGTTGATCACATTTATCGTCTATATTAGCGGTATGCTCATTATTGGTTTGTTTGCATTTAGAGCTACAACGAACTTTGGTGATTATATTTTAGGTGGCAGACGTATCGGTAGTTTTGTAACAGCGCTTTCTGCCGGTGCATCTGATATGAGCGGTTGGTTGTTAATGGGACTCCCGGGCGCTATTTTCTTATCTGGAATCTCCCAAAGCTGGATTGCTATTGGCTTAGTTATTGGAGCTTACCTTAACTGGCTACTTATTGCCGGACGCCTGCGTGTTTTTACCGAAGTTAATCACAATGCACTGACTTTGCCGGATTATTTTACTCGACGTTTTAATGATAACAGTCGCTTACTGCGTTTATTATCTGCCGTTGTTATTCTCATCTTCTTCACTATTTATTGTGCATCCGGTATTGTTGCTGGCGCTAAGTTATTTGAAAGTACCTTTGGTATGAGTTACGGCTGGGCAATGTTGGCAGGAGCTGGTGCAACGATTGCTTATACGTTAATTGGTGGTTTCTTAGCTGTCAGTTGGACTGATACTATTCAGGCTAGCCTGATGATGTTTGCACTGATTCTGACACCAATTATGGTGATTGTTAGCTCTGGTGGATTTGATATCGCGATGGCGGATATTGCGGCTAAAAGTCCTGAATATCTCAATATGTTTAAAGGACTAGATTTTATTGCTATTATTTCCTTACTGGGCTGGGGGCTGGGTTATTTTGGGCAGCCACATATTCTGGCACGTTTTATGGCAGCAGATTCTCACGCGGTAATGAAAAATGCCCGTCGTATTAGTATGACCTGGATGGTTTTATGTTTGGCAGGAGCTATCGCTGTTGGTTTCTTTGGTATTGCTTACTTCTCTGGTCATCCCGAGTCCATGTATTTAATTGATGACGGTAAACATGAGCGTATCTTTATTGAATTATCAAAATTATTGTTTAATCCATGGATGGCAGGTATTTTATTGGCGGCTATTCTGGCTGCTGTCATGAGTACGCTCAGTTGTCAGCTACTAGTGAGTGCCAGTGCTATTACAGAAGATCTTTATCGGGCTTTTTTCCGTCCTAAAGCAACTCAAAAAGAGTTGGTCTGGGTAGGACGTGCGATGGTTCTTGTGGTTTCTATCATTGCGATGTTACTGGCGATTAATCCAGATAATAGCGTATTACAACTAGTCAGTCATGCATGGGCAGGATTTGGTGCTGCATTTGGCCCAGTAGTAATATTTTCTGTCTTCTGGTCAAGAATGACACGTAATGGTGCTTTAGTCGGTATGATCGTTGGTGCTGTTACTGTTTTGGTGTGGATCGTATATAACTGGTTTAACTTATATTCTTTAATCCCAGGATTTATTTTTGCCTCAATAGCAATTGTTATCGTTAGTGTCTTGGATCAAAAGCCATCTAGTGATATTGTAGAGCACTTTAGTCGGGCAAATCGCCTTTTCCATAATAAAATTTAACCATTTAAAGAGAGACAGATAGGTATTACTATGACAATCAATGTGATCAAGCAATTACAGGAAAGAGGTCTTATTGCTCAGTTAACTGACGAAGAGGCACTTATTGAACGTTTAGAGCAAGGTCCGATCTCATTGTATTGTGGCTTTGATCCAACAGCAGACAGCTTACATTTAGGCCATTTAGTACCACTTCTTTGTTTAAAACGTTTTCAGTTAGCGGGTAACCAACCCATTGCGTTAGTCGGTGGTGCTACAGGTTTAATTGGCGACCCAAGTTTTAAGGCAACAGAACGTAAACTCAATACTCAAGATACTGTTAATGATTGGGTTCACAAAATTAAGGCGCAAGTCTCTCCATTTTTAGATTTCAATTGTGGTGCTAACTCAGCGATTGTTGTGAACAACTATGACTGGTTTGGTGACATGAGTGTACTGAGCTTCTTACGTGATATCGGTAAATACTTTTCTGTTAATGCGATGATTAGTAAAGAAGCGGTAAAACAACGTATTAATCGTGATGATGTCGGGATCTCTTATACAGAATTTTCTTATAACTTATTACAAGCTTATGACTTTGCGAGCTTAAATAAACAGCATAATGTTGAATTACAAATTGGTGGTTCAGATCAGTGGGGGAATATTACCTCTGGTATTGATTTAACTCGTCGTTTCCATCAAAAACAAGTTTATGGTTTAACTGTTCCGTTGATTACTAAATCTGATGGTACCAAATTTGGTAAAACAGAAGGTGGTGCGGTCTGGCTTGATCCTAAGAAAACCAGTCCTTATAAATTCTACCAGTTCTGGATCAATACTGCAGATGCTGACGTTTATCGCTTCCTTAAATTCTTCACCTTTATGTCTCTTGAAGAGATTAATACACTGGAAGAAGAAGACAAAAACAGTGGTGTAGCACCTCGTGCACAGTACGTGCTGGCAGAACAAGTGACGGGCCTTGTTCATGGTGAAGCCGGTCTTATTGCAGCTAAACGTATCACTCAAAGCTTATTCTCTGGTCATTTAGATGAGCTTACCGAAGAAGACTTCACTCAACTGGCTCAGGACGGTATGCCGGCGATTGAACTTGAGATCGGTGCAGATTTACAACAAGCTCTGGTCAATGCAGAACTAGCGCCTTCTCGTGGTCAGGCCAGAACATTAATCGAATCTAATGCGATTTCAATTAATGGTAATAAACAATCTTCAGCAGAATATAAATTTGTTGATAGTGATCGCTTATTTAATCGTTATAGCTTGTTACGTCGTGGTAAAAAGCATTATAGTTTAATCATCTGGAAATAATTTAAACTTATAGGCGGTATTTATATGAAAAACATTCTTTCTATTCAGTCTCACGTAGTATTTGGTCACGCAGGTAATGGTGCCGCAGAATTCCCGATGAGACGACTGGGAGTTAATGTTTGGCCGTTAAATACCGTACAATTTTCTAACCACACACAGTACCGTCAATGGAAGGGTTCTGTGATGCCGGCCACACATTTAGTCGATATTGCTGATGGAATTGCAGATATTGATGAACTAAAACGCTGTGACGCTGTCTTAAGTGGATATATGGGATCACCTGAGCAGGGTAATGCCATTATTGAAATTGTGAAAAAAGTTAAAAAAGTAAGTCCAAACGCAATATATTTTTGTGATCCAGTAATGGGACATCCTGAAAAGGGATGCTTTGTGGCACCGGGGGTAGCTGAGTTCTTATGTAATGTCGCTCTACCTATGAGTGATATGATGGCACCAAACCTGCTAGAGCTTGAAGAGCTAAACGGTAAACAGCGTATTAATAACGTTGATGAAGCCATTCTGGCTTGTCGGGAACTCTGTAAAAGAGGCCCAAAAGTGATTTTGGTGAAGCATTTAAGCCGGGCAGGTTATCAAAACGATCGTTTTGAGATGTTACTTGTTACAAAAAATGAAGCGTGGCATATTCACCGCCCTCTGGTTGATTTTGGTGTACGACAACCGGTTGGTGTTGGTGATATGACCAGCGGATTATTTTTAGCTAATCAGTTACTGGGTAAATCACTGGTTGAGTCTTTTGAACATACCACATCTGCCGTTTATGCTGTGATGCTTGAAACCTTACAACGTGATGAATATGAATTACAACTAGTCGCAGCACAAGACGAAATTGCTAAACCAACTCAATGGTTTAGCGCTAAAAGAATTGATTAATTAGAGTAGCGTACTCACTCTTTATTTGAGGTTAAGTAACCAATGGACGAAACAACAGGTAATGAACAACAAGTAGTGACATTAGGTGAAAGGTTAGTACAATTAAGAAAACAAGCGAATTTAAGTCAGGATGAGATAGCTAGTCGATTACATATTCGTAAAGCGATGATCGCTGATATCGAAGAGGATAAAGAGATCAATATTCCAACCGTTTTTATTCGTGGATATATTAAAGCTTATGCTAAAGCAGTGAATCTGCCAGATGATGAACTAAAAGGCTATCTTGGCGAAGTACCCACTCACGTTACCGCTCCGATGCGTAATTTTTCTAATAAAGAACAAAGAAAGCGTTCCAGCAAGCGTTTACTGGTAATTAGTTCCATCATTTTAATCATTATTTTAGGTGTGACCGGATTCTTTATCTGGCAGGAGTATCGCAGAGAAGGAAGCGATATAACCCGTTATGCCCCATCGGCTATTTTACAGATGGAATCTGTTGAATCATAACTCATTGATTTTATTGAAGTTATTTTTATTGTAAGTTTCTGATTAACAATAAGATATCTTATTTGTGAGTCAGAAACTTAAGCAATTTAATTTAATAAAATCACGATATTCTTTCTCGCCTTCTACAGACATTTCCCCTAAACCTTGCTAAGATGGGCAGCTAATTTTTATTTGAGATCCATGACAGGCATTTTATGAGTAACAAAGACCCCATCATTAAGCGTCGACAATCAACAAGAATCAATGTTGGTCACGTGCCTATTGGTGATGGTGCGCCTATTGCAGTGCAATCAATGACTAATACTCGCACAACAGATGTTGAAGCTACAGTTGCTCAGATAAAAGCACTGGAACGTGTTGGTGTTGATATTGTACGAGTTTCTGTACCAACAATGGACGCCGCAGAAGCATTTAAGCTTATCAAACAACAAGCAAAAGTTCCTTTAATTGCCGATATTCATTTTGATTACCGTATTGCTTTAAAAGTGGCTGAATATGGCGTGGATTGTCTGCGGATTAATCCGGGCAATATCGGTAACGAAGGGCGGATTCGTTCTGTTGTTGATTGTGCCAGAGATCGCAATATTCCTATCCGCATTGGTGTTAACTCAGGTTCGCTGGAAAAAGATATTCAGGAAAAATATGGGGAACCAACGCCACAAGCGATTGTCGAATCTGCATTACGTCATGTTGAAATCTTAGATCGCCTGAACTTTGATCAGTTTAAAGTCAGTGTCAAGGCATCAGACGTATTTACTGCGGTTGAGGCGTATCGCATACTGGCAAAACAGATTAAACAACCACTGCACCTTGGTATTACTGAGGCTGGCGGAGCCAGAAGCGGTGCAGTAAAATCAGCTATTGGTTTAGGATTACTGCTTTCAGAAGGTATCGGAGACACACTACGTGTCTCACTTGCCGCTGATCCGACAGAAGAAGTAAAAGTTGGTTTTGATATATTAAAATCACTGCGAATTCGTTCTCGCGGGATTAACTTTATTGCGTGTCCGACATGTTCAAGACAAGAGTTTGACGTGATAGGCACAGTGAATGAACTGGAACGTCGTTTAGAAGATATTATTACCCCAATGGATGTGTCTATTATCGGTTGTGTGGTGAATGGCCCGGGTGAAGCACTGGCTTCGACACTTGGTGTTGCCGGCGGTCATAACAAGAGCGGCTTTTATGAAGATGGGGTACGCCATGATCGCCTTGATAACGACAAAATGATAGAGCAGTTAGAAGAAAGAATTCGTGCTAAAGCAGCACTGTTAGCAAATCGTATTGAAACAAAAGAAATATAGTGAAAGAACCTATGACTGAGCAAAGTAAAGCGAAAAAAATTCAGGCTATTCGTGGCATGAATGATTTATTGCCTACAGAAAGTGCTGTCTGGCAACGTATTGAACAGATGTTAAAACAAGTTTTAGCCAGCTACGGCTATAACGAAATCCGTACTCCTATTGTTGAAGCAACGCCGCTTTTTAAACGCGCTGTGGGTGAAGTCACCGATATCGTTGAGAAAGAGATGTATACTTTCAACGACCGAAACGAAGAGAGTTTAACGCTTCGTCCGGAGCTGACAGCAGGCTGCGTGCGTGCCGGAATAGAGCACGGTTTATTATATAATCAGGAACAACGTCTTTGGTATATCGGACAGGCTTTCCGCTATGAGCGTCCACAAAAAGGACGTTACCGTCAGTTTAACCAGTTAGGTGTTGAAGTATTTGGATTGGATGGTCCGGATATTGACGCAGAACTCATTCTGTTAACCTCCCGCTTTTGGAAAGTGCTTGGCATTAGTGAACATGTGATGCTTGAACTGAACTCAATTGGCTCACTTGAAGCACGCGCTGATTACCGTAATGCATTGATTGCCTATTTAGAACAGCACAAAGACAAGCTGGATGAAGACTGTATTCGTCGTATGTACACTAATCCGCTACGCGTACTTGATTCAAAGAATCCGGATATTCAAACATTACTCAATGAAGCGCCAAAATTATTTGATTACTTAGATGCTGAGTCAAAAGCGCATTTTGATGGTTTATGTGCACTGCTCGATGCTGCGGGTATCAAATACCGTATTAATCAACGTTTAGTTCGTGGTCTGGATTACTACAATCGTACTGTATTTGAATGGGTAACTTCTAGCTTAGGTGCTCAGGGTACTGTGTGTGGTGGTGGCCGTTATGACGGACTTGTGGCACAACTTGGTGGTCAAAGTACACCAGGTGTTGGGTTTGCGATGGGAATGGAGCGTTTAGTTCTGTTGGTACAAACAGTCAATCCTGACTTTAAAGGCTCAAATGACATTGATATTTATATGATTTCGTCTGGTACCTTAGCAAGTGGTGTCAGTGTGTTATCCATAGCACAGAATATTGCTGAAATGCTGAGAGATGAATGCCCGGGTCTGCGTATTGTGACTAATTATGGTGGCGGTAACTTTAAGAAACAGTTTGGCCGTGCTGATAAGTTAGGCGCTAAAGTAGCTATCATTATTGGTGAAAATGAAGCTCAGGCAGATAAGGCAATGATTAAAGATTTACGCACAGGTGAGCAAACCGAAGTGGCAAAAAGCCAGATTGCTCAGTTATGTTTAACGATTTTAGAAAAAGAATAAGGAGATCTGACGTGAGTTATGATTCTACAGGAGAAGAACAACTATCTGAAGTTAAAGACTTTTTGAAAAAGTTCTGGAAATTGATTCTATTAGTACTTGTGATTGGCCTTGTGGCAATTTGGGGATGGCGCTACTGGCAGTCTCATCAAACAGGTAAATTAGAACAAGCATCTGATACTTATGAGAAATTAGTGTCGCGTTTAGATGCAACTCAACCAGATTCAGTTAAAGAGTTAGTCAGTTTTTCAAAAGAGACAAATAACGTTTATGGTGCTTTTTCTGCCATGAAAGCAGCTCAGTACTATGTAGAAATTTTGAAAGATTATGCTGGTGCTCAGGCACTACTTGAAGATGCGTTGAAAAAAACGGATGAAACTGCTATTCAGTCTATCATTAATGTTCGTATCGCTCGTTTACAATATCAACAAGGTCAGAATGAAGAGAGCCTAAAAACGCTTGATAAAGTGAAAGATGTAAGCTGGGCTGCTGTGGCAAATGATCTGCGTGGTGACGTGTTAGTCTCACTTGAGCGTTATTCTGATGCGTTAGCTGCTTATGGTTTAGCACTAAATTCTGAGCCAACATCTGAATTAGTGACTGCGATTAATACTAAGCTTAATCAGGTTGAATATTTAAAAGCAAAACAAGCGATTGATGATGAAGCGAAAGCCGCTGAAGCAGCAAAAGAAGCTGAACGTGTAGCTGCTGAACAAGCAAAACAGGCTGAGTTAGAAGCACAACAGGAACAACAAACTCAGCAAGAACCAGCACAAGCTGAATAAATATTTTTGTTCATTCAAGGTAGACTTGTCATGAACATAAGTGGCGAAAGCACTATTTTTAATATTGTAGGGACCTAAATAATGAGAATTAAACATCTGTTTTCTGGATTAGTAATGATCTCAATGGTTTCGCTGGTTAGTGGATGTTCACTATTTGGCGGTGAGGAAGATGTCATTGAAGTAGCTCCGGTACCACAAATTACCAATCAGTTTCAGGTAAAAGAAGTATGGCGTAATAGCTCAAGTGGTAGTGCTGGTGTGTATTCTTTACTTGGTCCGGTGCAATTTGAAAATAATGTCTATGTTGCCGGCCGTAATGGACAAGTTAAAGCTATTGATGCTGCAACCGGCAAAGCACTTTGGACAGCTGACGTATCAGAAAGCTCATTTTTCCGTAGTCAGTCAGCACTACTTTCTGGTGGTGTAAGTGTCGATAATCAACATGTTTATGTTGGCAGTGAGCGCGCAATGGTTTATGCACTTGATCGTCAAACGGGTAAAGTGGTTTGGCAGCAAAAAGTAAAAGGTGAAGTCCTTGCTCGCCCAATTTCTGGTGAGAATATGCTTGTCGTGCGTTCAGCTAATGGCTACTTACAAGCCTTAAATGTTGAAAGCGGTGAGCAAATCTGGGAAACCAAATTAGATATTCCAACGCTATCATTACGCGGTCAGTCAACACCGATTATTGCCTTTGGTGCTATTTTACTCGGTGATGATAATGGTCGTGTGAATGCCTACTTCTTAAAAGATGGACAGTTAATCTGGCAGCAACGTATCGCTCAGCCAAGTGGTTCAACAGAAATTGCGAAACTTAACGATGTGGATAGTACACCATTTGTGTTAAATGGTGTGGTGTATGCACTAGGTTATAACGGTAGTATGGCGGCACTTGATCTACGTTCAGGTCAAACGATCTGGCGACGTAATATTGGTTCAACCCATAGCTTTATTGTCGATAGTAATCGTATCTTACTGGTTGATCAAACTGATAACGTACAAGCCATTACACTTGATGGTGGTTCATCTATCTGGAAACAGTCAGAACTGTTAAATCGCCAGTTAACTGATCCTGTTTTATATAATGGTTATATTGTTGTGGGTGATTTTGAAGGTTATCTATACTGGATTGATGCATCTACTGGTGAGTTTGCTTATCAACAAAATGTGAGCAGCAGCGGCTTTATGTCAGCACCAATTGTCGTAGATAATAAATTAATTGTTCAGGTGCGTAACGGCGATGTTTACGCTTTTGAACGATAAGAAAGGATAAGAAACAGAATGATACCTGTTATTGCACTGGTAGGTCGCCCAAATGTTGGTAAATCAACATTATTTAATCGTTTAACGCGTACACGAGATGCGCTAGTGGCTGACTTTCCGGGATTAACTCGCGATCGTAAATACGGTAAGGCTGAAATTCAGGGACATGAGTATATTGTCATTGATACTGGCGGGATTGATGGCTCTGAAGAGGGTGTAGAAAACCATATGGCAGAGCAATCACTGGTAGCGATTGAAGAGGCTGATATTGTTCTGTTTATGGTTGATGCCAGAGCCGGTCTGATGCCTGCTGACGTGGGTATTGCAAAGCATCTGCGTGCCAGAGAAAAACCGACTTTTTTAGTTGCCAATAAAACGGATGGCCTTGATGCCAATTCAGTGATTGGTGAGTTTTATGAACTGGGCTTAGGTGATGTTTACCCAATAGCTGCCAGTCATGGTCGTGGCGTTACTACCTTGATTGAAGAAGTTCTTGCCCCAATCTTTGATCTTAGTGAAGATGAAGAAGATGACATTGATGAGTGGGACTTAGAAGAGGAACTACTGAATGAGGAAGAGCAGGAAGAAGCAGCTCAGGCTGAACATGAAGCCTTGATTAACCTGCCGATCAAAGTCGCGATCGTCGGGCGTCCGAATGTAGGTAAGTCAACACTGACTAATCGTATTCTAGGTGAAGAACGTGTTGTAGTATTTGATATGCCAGGCACAACGCGGGATAGTATTTATATTCCAATGGTTCGGGATGAACGTGAATATGTTTTGATCGATACAGCTGGAGTGCGTAAACGCGGTAAAATTACTGAAACTGTCGAAAAGTTCTCTGTGATTAAAACCCTGCAAGCGATTGAAGACGCTAACGTTGTATTGCTGGTGATTGATGCCAGAGAAGGCGTTTCGGATCAGGATTTATCACTACTTGGTTTTATTATCAATAGCGGACGTTCTTTAGTTATTGCAGTAAATAAGTGGGATGGTTTGTCGCAAGACGTTCGTGAACAGGTTAAAACAACGCTGGATGAGCGTTTAGACTTTGTCGATTTTGCACGTATTCATTTTATTTCTGCTCTGCATGGCAGTGGTGTGGGTAACTTATTTGAATCTATTCAGGAAGCGTATCACTGCGCTACGCAGCGTGTCGGAACATCGTTACTAACACGTATTATGCAAATGGCACAAGACGATCATCAGCCACCACTGGTGCGGGGGCGTCGTGTTAAACTGAAATATGCTCATGCAGGTGGTTATAATCCACCGATTGTGGTTATCCATGGTAATCAGGTAACAGATCTGCCTGATTCTTATAAACGTTATTTAATGAACTACTTCAGACGTTCGTTAAAAATTATGGGTACACCAATTCGTATTCAGTTTAAAGATGGTGAAAACCCATTTGAAGGTAGAAAAAACACGTTAACGGCTTCACAACAGCGTAAACGTCGTCGATTAATGCAACATGTCAGAGGACGTAAATAGCTTATGTCAGGTGAACAACAAGCAGGGCTTTGCCCTAATTGTCATCAGCAAATGAAAATGGTTAAAATAGACCAGTATCATTGTGAGAATTGTTTACAGGACTATTCTGAACGTATTCATTGTCCAACTTGTGGTGCGGATGCGCAGTGTATTCGTGGCTGTGGTGCGGTTAACTACTTATGCCCTAAAGATGGACTAATATCTAAAAGCAAGGTTAAATATTACTATTTACCAACCGAATAAAACACATTAAAGAGGTTATTATGCGTATTATTTTATTAGGTGCACCTGGCGCAGGTAAAGGCACCCAGGCTCAATTTATTATGAGCAAATATGGAATCCCTCAGATTTCTACGGGTGATATGTTACGTGCTGCTGTGAAAGCCGGTACAGCGCTTGGCCTACAGGCAAAAGCATTAATGGACGCAGGTAAACTCGTGACAGATGAGCTGGTCATTGCACTGGTAAAAGAGCGTATTTCTCAAAGCGATTGTCGTAACGGCTTTTTATTAGATGGCTTCCCACGTACAGTGCCACAAGCTGATGCGATGAAGGAAGCTGGTATTAATGTTGATTACGTGCTTGAATTTGACGTACCGGACGAAGTGATTATTGATCGTATGAGTGGTCGCCGTGTACATGCACCATCTGGTCGTGTGTATCATTTAAAATATAATCCACCAAAGAAAGAAGGTGTGGATGATGTGACTGGTGAAGAGTTGACTATTCGTAAGGATGATCAGGAAGAGATCGTACGTAAACGTTTAGTTGAATACCATCAGTTAACTAAACCACTGATTGGTTATTATCAAAATGAAGCAAAAGCGGGTAACACGAAGTACTTCAAAATTGAAGGAACAAAACCGGTTGCTGAAGTGACGCAAACACTGGAAAAAATCCTGGGTTAAACGTTTGGATAAAACAAAAGGCTGCAATTGCAGCCTTTTTTATTTCTGTCTGGTCAGTTATTTTGCGACAATAACCATTGCAGGTCTGATTAAGCGACCATTTAAGGTATAGCCTTTTTGAATCGCATTAATGATTTTACCTGACTGGTGCTCTGGTGATTCTACCATGCTGATAGCCTGATGCAGATCCGGGTTAAGTGTCTCGTTTTCTGCTTTAACTACTTCAACACCAAATTTTTTCACGGTATCAAGGAAAGATTTCAGCGTCAGTTCTAATCCTTCAATTGTTGCTTTGAGTTCAGGATTGTTTTTATCTGTCGCTTCCAGTGCGCGTTCAAGGTTATCGATCACTGGTAGTAGCTCAACTGAGAATTTTTCTAGCGCAAACTTATGGGCTTTTTCAACATCCTGTTCAACACGGCGACGAATGTTATCCACTTCTGCACGTGCGCGCATCATCGCTTCACTTTCATTCTTTTTAGCAGCTTGTAGCTCTTTTTCCAGAGTTTGAATTTGTTGTGCCTGTGCTTGCAGTTTTTGTTCTGGTGTTGGCTCAGTTTGTGCATTTTCTGCTGCAGCTTCTGTCTGAGGAGCAACATCCTTTTCTTCATTGCATTCAGGGGTATTGTTTTCTTGTTCTGTCATAATTACTCCAAACGGATCAAAAATTATTATTTAGTGATTTATTTCAGTATGATTATTATGGGGATTAAAAATAGTAATGCAACCCTGATAAAACGATGAGTATAAAAAATCAGCACGTCATTTTTATGCGTGTTGCCGGACTTAATGTTATACTACCTAACGTTTAGGTGAAGTAATCACTATGAGTAACAAGGAATAAGTATGAGTCAGAGTAGCACTTTTCAATGCATTGGGATTGTTGGTTTGCCTCGCTATGAAGAAGCATTAAATACGCACCATATGCTTTATGAATGGCTGGTATCACAAGGATATCGGGTTATTTTAGATGCTGACCTTGCTCAACACGTCAGTTTTCCGGTTAAAGAGTTTGGTTCTTTAGATGAAATTGGCGAGTTGGCTGATTTAGCAATTATCATCGGCGGTGATGGTAATATGCTGCGTGCTGCGCGTAGTTTGTCTCATCATGATATTAAGGTGATTGGTGTCAACCGTGGTAATTTAGGTTTTTTAACTGACATTAATCCGGAAGATGCGATTGTACAACTGGGTGAAGTGCTGGCAGGTGATTATCATGAAGATTCACGTTTCCTGCTCGATGTTGGTGTTTATGATCAGGGAGAGCTGGTCGCTTCCGGGATTGCGGTAAACGAAATTGTCCTGCATCCTTCTAAAGTTGCTCATATGATTGATTATGAAGCTTATATCGATGATCGTAGCGCTTTTTCTCAGCGTGCTGATGGACTCATTATTGCTACACCAACCGGTTCTACTGCTTACTCGCTGTCTGCCGGTGGTCCTATTATTGCCCCTCGTTTAGATGCTTTTATTATTACGCCGATGTTCCCGCATTCATTGTCTGTACGACCACTCGTGATTAAAAGTGATAATACGATTCGCCTGACCTTTCCAACCACTATTCATGCGCTGGAAGTTGCTTGTGACAGCCAAATTATGCTTGAGGTCAAGCCAACGGATGAAGTTGTGGTTAAGCGAACACCTTATGAATTTAATCTTATTCACTCAAAAGAGTACGATTATTTCCGTAATTTATCGACAAAACTTGGCTGGTCTAAGAAAATGTATTAGAACTGTATTTATTTACAGTGTTTTTATTGTTATAATCGCCAAAAATACCCTATAGGTCATTGATATGCTGACTCAATTAACTATTAATAATTTTGCGATTGTAGATAAATTGGCGATCGACTTCTCACGCGGCATGACGGCCATTACCGGTGAAACAGGTGCCGGTAAATCGATCGCTATCGATGCGCTTGGGCTATGCCTTGGTAATCGCTCCGATGCTTCCTCTATCCGTCATGGTACAGAACGTGTTGATATTTCTGCCCATTTTTTATTAGATGACACCCCAAGTGCGCTTGAATGGCTGAAAGAGAATCACCTGGATGATCACAATGAGTGTATTTTACGACGTGTTGTTAATCAGGATGGGCGTTCAAAAGCGTTTATTAATGGCTCAGCTGTCCCTGTTGCCCAACTGCGCGAACTGGGTCAAACATTGATCCAAATTCATGGACAACATGAACATCAATTATTAATTAAACCTGAACATCAGCAGACCTTGCTCAATCATTATATGGGTGAGTCTACACTCTTTAATGAGATGAAAGCACAATATAAACAGTGGAAAGAAGCGTGCCTGCAATTTGCTCAGTATGAAAAACAGCGCTCAGATCGTGATGCTCATCTGCAGCTCCTACAATATCAGCTAAAAGAACTCAATGAATTTGCGCCAATTGAGGGGGAATATGAACAGATTGATGAGGAATATAAACGCTTATCCAATAGTGAGCAGCTGATCAATCTTAGCCAGCAGACAACGATGATTTTATCTGAAAATGATGAATATAACGTATTGAATCTGCTGCACAGTGCCAAACATTCACTGCAAGAATTAATGGATATCGATACCAAATTAACCAGCGTCTATACCATGCTGGATGAAGCCGCCATTCAGGTGGCAGAAGCCAGTAATGAGCTACGCTACTATGCTGAAAATATGGAGATGGATCCTGCCCGTGCGTCTTATATTGAACAGCGCTTATCCAAACAAATTACACTGGCACGTAAGCATCACCTGCCGCCGGAGCAGTTACCTATTTTGCATCAGCAATTACAGGATGAATTTATTCAGCTGCAGCAGCAGGATGTGCAGGGCGAACAGCTAAAACTGGATATTGACCGTTTTCATCAACAAGCTATTAGTATCGCTCAGAAGTTGCATAAAAAGCGACAGGCTTATGCTAAAACCTTATCTGACCTGATTACTAAGAGTATGCATGACCTCTCTATGCCAAATGGTCAGTTTGTTATTCAGGTCAATTATGATGAGAATCATTTGGGTGATGATGGTGCTGATCAGGTGGTCTTTATGGTAACCACAAATCCGGGGCAACCATTACAACCCATTGCTAAAGTAGCATCAGGGGGTGAGCTTTCTCGTATTGCTTTAGCTATTCAGGTACTAACCGCACAAAAAATGGATACACCGGCGCTGATTTTTGATGAGATCGATGTCGGGATCAGTGGGCCGACAGCAGCTAAAGTGGGTAATTTACTGCGCCGGTTAGGTCAGTCAACACAGGTAATTACGGTAACACATTTACCGCAAGTTGCCGGTAATGCTCAGCATCATTTCTTTGTCTCAAAACAAAATGACGGTAAAGCAACAACAACAGATATGGTTGAACTGGATCAGGCTGGGCGGTTAGATGAACTGGCAAGACTACTTGGTGGTGATAAAATTACTGAGGCTACGCGAGCCAATGCCAGAGAGTTATTAGTTGAGTAATGATGGTCTTTTTGAATATAATCAATAGTTCATCATTAAAAACTTAAATAAAATCAAAAAGTTATTTTTTGTGCTAATTAATAATAAATTAGCTAACAGGGTATTGAAAGACAGAAGATCTCTGCATGAATATTCTTAAAAAGTGATGTGGAGTCAGCTAGTTAATGTCATTTAAAAGTTACTTGATAAAGCAAAGTAGACCTGATTCAAAAATAGTGATGTCAGTTTTTAATCAATAAACCTTAAAGGTTTACTGGCGTAGCAGGCAAATATCGGTAATAATATCCGCAGTCTTGATTGTGAAATAGAACGGATTAATTTCTATGAGTTTTAAGAAAAGCATTTTAGCAGCAATAACTGTCAGTGTCTTACTAAGTGGATGTTCATTTGTCGATCGCTGGGTTTATCGTCCTGATATCAATCAGGGTAACTACATTACCGCTGAAGACGCAGCAAAATTAAAAGTAGGGCAAACTAAAGAACAGGTTAAATTCATTCTGGGTAGTCCGATGCTGACGTCTGTTTTTGGTGATAATATTTGGTATTATGTCTTCCGTGAGCAGCCTCATCATGGCTATATCAGTCAGCTAACTTATACGTTAACCTTTGACGGACAAAACCGTTTAACTGATATTCAGACTTCTGAGATGGGTGACCAGTCTGATGCTCAGTCTGAAGGTGAAGACGATTAATTATTGATAACTATGTATTACAAAAAACCGCTAATTTTAGCGGTTTTTTATTATCAGTTACTTTTATTTATACTGGTGGTCTTTCCGGATATTGCGGAAAATCATCACAAATTTCATCCCAGCTGGCTTTAGAAGCAGTAAAAACATGTATTTTTTTAGCCGGATTAATTGGAGTATCAAGCAAGCCTACGCGTAAACGATAATGTGCTGGATCGTTATCTCTGGAAGAATAAAGTCTGCTACCACAACCCACACAGAAATGGCGATTCACTCCATTTACAGAATACTTTTTAACTAAATCCTTACCTTCAGTAATTGTGATATCAGCAGAGTTAATTACCGCTGAAGTATTAAAGGCGGAGCCAGATTCTTTACGACAACGAGAGCAATGACAAACAAAGAGAGTATCAATATCCTCTTGATTTAATTGATATTTAATTGAACCACATAAACAGCTACCTGTAAGCATCTTGATTTCCTTTTGGTAGTAAGTGTTCAGTTATCCTACTCCTGAACCAAGAAAATAGAAACTTGATATGTTAGAATGGCGCATTATTTTATTAAGCAGGTTTTTATTTTGTCAGGTCATCACTCTTTAAGCCGTTATCCTTTAAATCGTTTTTCTGTCGCGCCTATGCTTGACTGGACAGACAAACATTGCCGCTATTTTCATCGTTTGTTAACGAAACAGGCATTGCTCTATACCGAGATGGTGACAACCGGGGCAATTCTATTTGGTAAAGGCGATTATCTGGCTTATAACGAGCAGGAACATCCGGTGAGTTTACAACTGGGTGGTAGTGATCCTGTAGCCCTAGCTAAGTGTGCGAAGCTGGCTGAGGAGCGTGGTTATGATGAGATTAATCTCAATGTAGGTTGTCCGTCTGATCGTGTGCAAAATGGCCGTTTTGGGGCTTGTTTGATGTCAGATGCACAATTGGTGGCCGATTGTGTTAAAGCGATGCAGGATGAAGTTGCTATTCCGGTCACGGTCAAAACCCGGATTGGTATTGATGAACAAGATAGTTATGACTTTTTATGTCAGTTTATTGAAACAGTTATGCCTTATTGCCATACCTTTATTGTACATGCGCGCAAGGCATGGCTGTCAGGGTTAAGTCCTAAGGAAAACCGCGAGATTCCACCATTAGATTATCTACGAGTTTATCAGCTAAAACAGGACTATCCAGACTTAACCATTGCCATTAATGGCGGTATTAAATCACTGACAGAAGCTCAGGAGCATTTGAAGTATGTTGATGGAGTTATGATGGGACGTGAAGCCTATCAAAACCCTATAGTGCTATCACAGGTTGATCAGATGTTATTTGGTTGTCAGAACGCTCCTATATCAGGTATTGAAGCCGTGCAGGCGATGTTTCCCTATATTGAACAGCAATTATTAGCAGGAACCCCGCTTAATCATATTTGCCGTCATTTACTGGGAATTTTTAATGGGCAGGTTGGTGCTCGTCAGTGGCGTCGTTATCTTAGTGAAAACGCGACTAAAAAGGGTGCTGATGTGACAACAATGGAAAGAGCATTAGAGTATCTGCAAAGTTAATCCGTTTGAAAAGTAAGAAAAAGACATCAGAAACTTTCTGATGTCTTTTTTAATATGTCAGAATTGTACATCTACAACCACACTGTCGGTATATGTTCCGGCTGGTGGTGTTGTTTGGTTAGAAAGAATAGTTGCCCGGTATAAAAATCCTTGTTTGGTTGTATTCACGCCTGAACCAAGACCAGGATTCACTTCTGCACTGGCTGCCGCACGTCTTTCAGCGAGCAGTGCTCCCCACCTGAGTGTACCTGTATTACCTTGATAGATTTCATAATTAAGATAGTTACCATTATAGGCTAAGCGACGCTGATTATTTAACGCATGGCTACCATTACCCAAACCCACTGTGTAAACAGTTCCTTTGGTGCAATAAACGCTGATGGTTTGGGTCACAGTACCAAAGGATGAAGCAAGTGGTGCTATACCAAAGTTGATATCCGGTGCAGTAATCACACAATCATTGGTTACATTCAAAGTGAGATTAATAGTTACTGTTGTATGATCTGTAGTGACTGTTCCGATACAAAGAAGTGTTATATTGATAGCTGAACAGATACTCCATTCCCAATATACACTGACACTACCTGTATAGGTTCCTGCTTTTAAATTTAGTGCTCCGGTTATAGTGCGAAAATACATAGGTATTGAATTATAGCTTTCGCCAGTTAAACCAAGTAATCCTAGAATGGTACTATTATAGTAGTTAAAAGCTGTCCCGGATGTGAATGGACGACTAAAACTGGAATCAACGAACATCTGGAAAGGTATTGTATCAGTACCGTTAGTGAGTAGTCCGGTCGATGTTACTGTCCCTCTGATATATGAAGTTAGTGCAAGCACTGATAATAAAGAACCCCCACATCTAATCCCAGCTTCTGGCAACGAAGTAGTTTGTGTTGATTTATTAACATTTATCGAAGAAACACTACCAAATGTGGGTGAGTAACTTGCTGATGTTGATACTTCACAGCCAGCGGCATAAGCTAAAGAAGGGGAGGAGAGTAAGACAAGTAATAATAACTTTATGATTCGCCTCTGCCCTTGAAGAGATATTCTTTGTAACTTGTTTAAGACTTTCAATAACTCTGTCATGAATAATTTCATAGTGCGATATCCTTACAAACAATTTGTCCAATCTGCAACATCTTATCCTTTGACTCCAAATCGGCAGAGAAAGAGGCTTTACACTGGGTATCATCCGGGCGTTGAACAATAAGGTTATTATCTTTATCAACCTGACTAAAATAAACAAAACCATCCCAACCAATATAGGCAATTTCACCATTTGAGTTGATCACTTTTGACCCCAGAGGTAAATAGTTATGTGCTTCATCAACCAGTGTCATGCGGGCAGAAATAACCGATTTCATCGGGAAACTTAGCAGATAGCCACTCCCGGATTTGATAGATACACTTTGTTCTACTTTGGAAATCTGAATATCTGCTGGCAGTTGTAGTGGATCAATCGCATATTTTGCGGCGTAATAAGCCGGTGTTTGTGACACAAGCAAATACCCATTGCTATTGGTTTTCCCCATTAAGCTGTTTTCATACATCACTGGCACATCAGGAATTCCATCTGTTGAAATAACGGCAAACGCATCATTGATTACATTCGCGGCATACAGTTCGTTATCCATTAAGACGATAGAACCGGTTGCTTCACCCCAGAAGTTCTCATTATCATTGGTTCCATACACACCACTACGCAATTCCATTGAGTTTGTATGCCATGTCAAATCAGCCTGACGATAATCGTCATCTCGTGGATAATGAATATAGCCAACGTTCCAGCCAAGCCCACCATCACTCGGAACTGAGCGACTGTAATTTACTCGTTGACTCCAATGATGAGCAGTATTACGTTCCATCGCTAAAGAAATATTATCGCGCCCATTAGAGAAAGGAATAATCCATTGTAATGTACCGGTCCAGGTGTCATCACGATTTGATTTACTGGCAGACACATAGAAGTTACCTAAATCACCGACAGGATGACTCCAGGTCACTGTGGCTAAACGAGTTTCATCGTCGTCACCATTTTTCAGAATAAAATATCCTCCGGTTAAGTTACCAAAATCACCCAGGGGTAAACCTAATGTGATCTGAGTACTTTGACGACTGATTAAGTAATCATTGCTCAGATGTGCAAGATCCTGATATTCATCATTATTGCGGACATGACGAACACCAATATTAAAATAGCGTGAGTCATATTGATAACCCAGACTAATCTGTCTGCCATATTCACCATCATAATAACTTTGAGAATAGGAGGCATCAAATACACCTAGTGTACCTAAGCGGAAAACAGAACCAACACCTGCCAGTTTTAGTGAGCCAGCGCCTTCAATATGTGACTCTAGTGTCACACTGTCAGTTAAACCATAGCGATAGTTTCCACTGACCGCAAATGTAGAATAGTCAAAGTTTTTACTGCCATAATGTTGCCTGATCGCACCTGCGCCAATACTGTAATCGGCGAGTCCCTCTGATAAGAGTGTATTAGTCACATAAAACGGTACGGTGGTAGAAACCTTACGCCCCAATGCATCGGTGGTCACAATAACAGCATCACCTGAACCGTTGATAAATGGGATATTAGTTAAGGTAAACGGACCGGCATTTAACTCTTTACTATCAACCCGATAACTGTCGACAAAAATATCAACTGTTGTTGGAACAGCGGTTTCCCCAGAAAATTGTGGCAGTGGGTAAGTGATAATATCAGGACGCAGAGAGAAGTTATGAGAAAGTTGAATACCACCCAGTCGAACAGGATTATTCCAGGTAAAAGTTCGGGTAATAAAGTCACCCATCTCTAAGGTTAGCATTTTATCTTCGTTAGAGTATTGATAGCGAGTATCGTAACGGGTATAACCATCCTCAGAACTGTTTTTTCTGTCCAGAGAGTGGCGATAAGTACCGGTGTTACTGAGTGTTCCATAATTACTGAAAAAGCGTAATTCGTTCCAGCCGGAGGCATATCCATCCCCATGACGAGGCTTATTAACATACACGTCATAGTTAAATAACGCACCAAAACTGCTTTGGGCAGGTATACGTTTATTAAGTCCTTCTGTTACCAGAAGTTGCTCCGGTAGCCATTGTGGCGGGACATAGATCAAGAGCCGCTGATATTGTTGGTCATAATCAACGACAACACCGGGTATCTGGTTGAGAATAATACGATTGGCAGAATCCCAAGGGGCATTTTTTAAATATTCAGGAGAAATACCTGTGACAGCCAGATCTTGTTCTGCTAAATAGTAATTACCTCCCATATAGTCAATAATTGCAATATGTGAGGTTGGCTGCTGATTCACCACCAGTTCAAGATAAAGTTGCATATCTTGTAATGGGGTATTGAGCTTAGCCGTTTGTTCCTGTGAATAGGCAAGTTGCACAGGAAGAGAAGATCCAATAAGTAATGCTAATAAAATCCTTTTATATGACAGCCGTAAGCGGCAGTTGTATCCTACAACCATTGTCTTCACCTATCAGATTAACCTTAGTTATGTCCTGCTTTATCAATGTTGATCGCTTGTGGGTTGTCGCCAGTCACGATTGCAGGTAATTTTTGTGCTGCAGTATTAATGTTTCTAGGCATAGGGTAACGAATAGTTGCTCCCGGAAGAACATAAGTCGATAATGCATTACTGGTTCCTTCCTGTTTTGCATTATTTACGCCAATCTGAGATAAGTGAACATGAACTGGATTATTATTACGAATCTCAATTATGGATTGCCCGCCTTGCGTCACAGGTTGCCATGAAAGCTTTGCAGTTAACTGATCTATAGGTGAATTATGTGTTAATCCAGTGCCATAAATAAAGAGGGGTACAGAGTAACGTAATTGAAAACTAATCCCAGGACCACTGGGTTTTACTGCATCTTGGGTAGGAATTTCATCCAATAATAGCCGATAAGTAGTTTCTTGCCCTGATTGAACCGGTTTGGTATTAATGACTCTGATCATCTGTCTTGCACCCGGGGCAATGCTCATCATAGGGGGGCTACCGATGATGTCTTGTTGTTCTTGCAAATTATCTTTACCGTTCTCTTGAGTCCATTTAAAGATTCTCAGCTGAATGACTTTTTCCTGAGTGCCTTGATTTTCCAACCAGAGAGCCGTTGCTTTTTCTTCTTTTTCAATTACTAAATTAGTCGGCCAAATAACGATAGAAGCAAACACAGAGGAAGAGAAGAGGGATGCCATTAAAATAATTGATAAAAGGGAAATTCGATAATTTAGCCACTGTTTCCGATAGTAGATCAGTTTATTGAGTATATAAGATAAGTTCATATCCATTGTAAATACCTTGTTAATGATAGCATCATTACCATGTTAATGTGACTGTTAATGTATCCTGATAAGTACCTGGTCTTACGCCTGAACCGGGTAATTGTAATGTTGCATAAACAGGTAATGTGATATTACTACCTGTGCCAACATTGGAAATAGTTACAGCCTGATTTATTCCAATAGCATCTGTAAAGCTAGAGTTAGAAAATAACTGATAAGCTAATCTGTTACCGTTGGACTGTTGAACATTACGAGCTGTACCATAATGCAAACCTGCATCAATTGACATTGTTAAAGACATGTTCGGTGTACAGTTAAGTTTAAATTGTGTATTAGCTACCAGAGATGCTATCGCTCTTTCCTTTGATATTGCAGGATAGGTACCAAAAGAGAGCGCCCCTAATTCCGATGTGTTGGTTCCTCCTGTAACCAGGCAACCGTTTTGTACGGTTGCCTGCACCAGGAAAGGGCATCCACCAGGTGAGGCGCTGGTCTGACAATCAGCAGCGCTCCACGCTGTTTCGGAAATAAATAGTAGTCCTAATAAACTAAACACATAGGGGTAACGTAGTTTAGTCTGACTAAACTTATTCGCTTTCATAGTATTAATTTTTACAGTATTAGTTAGAAATCAATTTGTACTGTAACAATATCAGTATAAAGGCCTGGGACTAGACCAGCACCACCAACTGCTTTACCGTAAATATTAACTGTTTCTGATGAACCGTCATTTTTACTGGTGAAGAAAGGTGTACCATTAGCAATAACTGATGTATGTGCAGCATCTTTATATAAAGAGTAAGACACATATTTACCAGCCAAAGTATTTGCCATTGAGTGAGTATTACCATTTGTTGCATGTGAGTCATTCACACCACTAACAACAGTGAGTGTTGGAGCTGTAGATGAGTTACATTGGAAAGTCATTGGTGTACTCGCTATGCCATTTACTTGTGCAGAAGCCTCTGTAAATAGAGTTGGATGTATACCGAAATCAAGAGTACCGAAAGAAGAACCCACTGCTGAAATGACTGAACCATTGATTGCGCACGCACCAGTTAAGGTGATTGTTGAAGCAATAACACCAGTCAGGGTTGCTGCTTGTGCTGGTGGAGGAGTTGCTAATGTACCTAACGTTAGGGACGTTAAGACAGTAGCAAATGCATATTTTGCTGCTCTTTTTGAAATATCCATATAATTACCTATATCCAGTTGATAATAAGGAAGAAAAGCCAGATCTTGGCTTCACGTGCATTATAATCATACGCCCAGATATTAAGCAATATAGCCAAAATAGAGCCATTGAGGAAAAAGAATTTTTAATTTGTTGCGGTATAAAAGGCCTGGCAAAAATAATTTTTTTATTTAATTTAATCATATAGTTGATTGATTTTATGTGCTTTTTACAATTTTCATCAATCGGTATAAGTTATCATTCTTGGTTATCGGATTTTCTGTTGGTTTTTAATGGTAAAACAATAAGTTACTTAAAAGGTAATGGAATTATTTCGTTAATGACATACTCATTTTACCTATAATCTGCTAGAATTCTCTCCGTTTATTTTAGCCAAAATTGTATGTTAATCAGGTCATTTTTAACGTCAATTCACCTTAACAGAGCTCTTTTTATGACAGATCAAGCCTATCTAGATGAAGTCGCAACACGTCGAACGTTTGCTATCATTTCTCACCCGGATGCCGGTAAAACTACTATTACAGAAAAGGTCCTGTTATTTGGACACGCGATTCAAACTGCTGGCACAGTGAAAGGCCGTGGTGCTAATGCTCAGCATGCTAAGTCTGACTGGATGGAGATGGAAAAGCAACGCGGTATCTCGATCACTACTTCTGTCATGCAATTCCCTTATAAAGAGTGTCTTGTCAATTTACTCGATACCCCGGGACATGAAGACTTCTCGGAAGATACTTACCGGACACTGACCGCTGTTGACTGTTGTTTGATGGTGATTGATGCTGCAAAAGGGGTAGAGGATAGAACGCGTAAACTAATGGAAGTAACACGTCTGCGTGATACACCTATTTTAACTTTTATGAATAAACTTGACCGGGATATTCGCGATCCGATGGAATTGCTGGACGAAGTTGAAAATGAATTAAAAATTATGTGTGCACCAATTACCTGGCCAATTGGTTGTGGTAAGTTATTTAAAGGTGTTTATCATATCGCTAAAGATGAAACCTATTTATACCAATCTGGTCAGGGGCATACTATTCAGGAAGTCCGAATTATTAAAGGACTGAATAATCCTGATTTAGATAGTGCTGTAGGTGATGATTTAGCAACTCAATTACGTGGTGAGCTTGAACTGGTTAAAGGTGCTTCTAATGAATTCGATTTAGAGATGTTTTTAGCAGGGGAACTGACACCAGTATTTTTTGGTACAGCGCTAGGTAACTTTGGTGTAGACCATATGCTTGATGGCTTAGTTGACTGGGCACCACAGCCACAGCCACGTAAGACTAATACACGTGAAGTGACAGCACAGGATGAAAAATTCTCTGGGTTTATTTTTAAGATTCAGGCCAATATGGATCCTAAACATCGTGACCGAGTAGCTTTCATGCGCATTGTGTCAGGTAAATATGAAAAAGGCATGAAGCTGCGCCACGTGCGAATTGGTAAAGACGTATCTATTTCTGATGCGCTGACCTTTATGGCTGGCGATCGTGAACAGGTTGAAGAGGCGTATGCGGGTGATATCATCGGTTTACATAATCACGGTACTATTCAGATTGGGGATACCTTTACTCAGGGCGAAGACATGAAATTTACCGGTATTCCTAACTTTGCTCCGGAACTATTCCGCCGTATTCGCTTAAAAGATCCATTGAAACAAAAACAGCTGTTAAAAGGTTTAGTCCAGTTATCGGAAGAGGGGGCGGTACAAGTGTTCCGTCCAATTATGAATAATGACCTGATCGTAGGTGCCGTGGGTGTGTTACAGTTTGATGTGGTGGTTGCGCGTTTAAAATCGGAATATAACGTTGAAGCAATCTATGAAACAGTAAACGTGGCAACCGCGCGCTGGGTTGAATGCAGTGATGTGAAAAAACTGGAAGAATTCAAGCGTAAGTGTGAGCTCAACTTAGCACTGGATGGTGGTGATAATCTCTCTTACATCGCTCCAAGTATGGTGAATTTAAATTTAACACAGGAGCGTTATCCGGAAGTTGAATTTAGAAAAACACGCGAGCACTAAGAGTGTATTGATATAAATTAATGGATTAAGCAGCAGACGAGGAAAGCTATGTCAAAAGTACGTCGTATTAGTATATGGATATTGATAGTTGCCGTTGGTTTTGGGATTTACTGGCTGAAGAACCCCGATTCTGCCATACCTGAAGATAACGTAAACTATACTGTTTTATCTGATGTTATTCATAAAAGTGATAATGATACCAGCACGTATCAGGCCATAAAGCTCGATAATCAAATGACGGTACTTTTAATCTCTGATCCAAAAGCGATTAAGTCATTGGGAGCTCTTGCTCTGCCAGTGGGCTCTTTACATGATCCAAAGTCGCAGCAGGGGCTAGCTCATTACACTGAACATATGGTACTTATGGGTTCTGAACGGTATCCTGAACCAGATGGTTTTTCAGAATTTCTGAGTCAACACGCTGGTAGCTATAACGCCAGTACCGCTGCAACGCGCACCGCCTATTACTTTGAAGTTGAACATGCAGCGCTGCCAAAGGCATTAGATCGTCTCGCCGATGCTATTGCAGCACCTTTACTGAATCCAGTGTATGCTGATAAAGAGCGTAATGCCGTAAATGCAGAGATGACGATGGCACGTTCTAATGATGGCTTTCGTATTGGACAAGTTGATGCTGAAACAATTAATCAGGCCCATCCGGCAGCGATGTTCTCTGGCGGTAATCTGGAAACATTACGTGATAAAGATGGCAGTAAACTACAGAATGAGCTGGAGCACTTCTACAAAGAATATTATTCAGCCAATTTAATGGTTGGTGTGATTTATAGCGCAGAAGATCTCTCTGTAATGGCTCATCAGGCAGTGGATACCTTTGGCCGAATCAGCAATAAAGACGCGACCGTTGAACCTATTACAGAACCAGCAATAACTCCAGATAATGTTGGGAAGATGATTACCATGGTACCTGCCCAGGCTAAAAAGGTATTATTTATAC
The DNA here is from genome assembly GCF_011745665.1 of Zophobihabitans entericus. Taxonomy (GTDB): domain Bacteria; phylum Pseudomonadota; class Gammaproteobacteria; order Enterobacterales; family Orbaceae; genus Zophobihabitans; species Zophobihabitans entericus. The sequence goes on from NZ_CP050253.1 coordinate 681,710, forward strand.
AATTCCCGATTGACAATAATTTTAGTCGATTTACTGAAAAAAGTGATGAATATATTGCTTATCTGCTCAGTAATCGTAGTGCGAATACTTTATTTGATACTTTACAAAAGCAGGGACTTATTGAATCAGTTTCAGCCGGTTCAGAGCCTGATCGTTACGGTAATAGTGGTTTATTTTCCATTTATGTAAGCTTAACTGATCAAGGATTAGAGCAAAAAGATAGCGTTATTGCCGCGATTTTTAGTTATCTGGATTTATTGAAACAGCAGGGAATTTCTCAAAACTATTTTGATGAAATTGAAAAAGTTTTAACTTTAGAATTTAAGTACCCCGATACTTATCATGATATGGATTATGTAGAATGGGTTACTGATCAAATGCTGATTTATCCGTTAAGCCACATACTTGACGCTGACTACATTGCGACTGATTTCAGCCCAGCGACAATTAAACAACGACTAGAGAGTCTGGTACCAGAAAATAGTCGTATCTGGACGATTAGCCCTGACCAGCCTCATAACCGTCTAGCCTATTATGTAGAAGCACCATATCAGATTAATGATATGACTCAGAACCAGTTAGAGACATGGTTTAATCTAAAACAAGACTTCCATTTTACGCTCCCTGAACTTAATCCTTATATTCCTGATGATTTTTCTTTGATTGTCAAATCAAAAGAGCCAGATAGTAATAATCATCAGTTTAGTCCAACCGGTAATCAGCTCTATATAGAGAGTCAGTATTTCGGTAATGAACCTAAGACCGCGCTGATGCTGTCATTGCGTAATAACGCAGCATTAAATAGCGGCAAAAAACAAGTCTTATTCCAGTTGTTAGATTACGTAGCTAGTCGTTCTATGGCACAGTTACGTTTTCAGGCTAGCATTGCTGGTTTAAGTCTTGGGACCGGTAGTGATAATGGTTTAATGCTAAGAGCCAGCGGTTTTAGTCAACATTTACCGGATATGATTAGGGCTATGCTTGAGCTCTATCAAACCGTACCGATTACTGATTCTGAGCTGCAACTGGCTAAATCCTGGTATCTGGAACGTTTAGATGCATCTGAAAGTGTAAATAGCTACTCACTATCTCTGCAGCCTATGCAGGCACTCTCTAACCCGTATTATACTGAGCGTAGTGAGCGCAGAAAGCTGGTTAATCAAATTACTGTGAACGACCTACTTGAATACCGTGACTGGTTATTGACTCAGTCTGTACCTTATATGTTAAGTATCGGCAATAGCTCTGAGGCACAATTAACTGCTTTGTATCAGGATATTCAGACACATTTATCCAAAGAAGTTGAATTCCAACCTGTTGCTCCGCTTACAATAAAAGATGCACAGCAAACGACGATTGTGCAAAAAGCATCAAGCAGTGATTCTGCCCTGGCTGTGGTTTACCTGCCAACGGATTATGATGAAATCAATGGCCGGGCTTACAGCATTTTACTCGGACGTATGATTTCACCATGGTTTTTCACTCAGTTGCGTAGTGATGAACAGCTAGGTTATGCCGTATTTAGTTTCCCGACTCAAATTAGCCAGTCTTATGGAATTGGTTTTTTAATTCAAAGTAATCAATATGATCCAAGCTATCTGTATCAAAGATATCAGGCCTTTTATCCACAGGCTTTAGATAAGCTGAATCGGATGACTGAAACTGAATTTAATCAATATAAAATCGCGCTGTTAAATGAGTTACGTCAGCCACCACAAACGCTGGATGAAGAGCTACATTTGTATGCCGGTGACTTTATTAATTCCCGGTTCGATTTTAGTACCAGAGATAAGCTAATTAAGGCTCTGGACGGAATTACACAAAGTGAGCTCGTACAGTTTTATCAGTCCGCGGTTATTGAGCATAAAAGTCTGGTTATCGCTTCACAAGTTTTAGGACAACAAAGCAATGTTAAGGCGATTGAGCAGGGCTTTGTTCCGTACCTTAATGCTTCAGAGTTATTGATAAATCTACAATCAAAATAGTAATTTGAATTTAGAATATAAAAAAGCCAGCAAAATGCTGGCTTTATTTATGAAGAGAGTGCTACTAATTATGCTTCTTCGTCTTCATTATCTTTGAGTGGTACGATCAATGTATCAATATGTGTAGTATTGATAAGCTGACGAGCTGAAGACATTAATTTACTCCAGAAATCCTGATGATGACCACAAACCACCAAATCGATACTGTATTGTTGAATTGCTTCAATTAATACTTGTCCAAATTCTCCGTTTCCAGAAAGTGTATGTGCGATTGGGTAACCTGCATCATCAGCGAGTTTGTTCAGCGCGATGTGTGCATCTTCCGTGATACGCTCTTTCATATCATTCATATTGATATCAACCAGACCGGTATAAAGATCTGAATAGTTAATACCTACGTGAATTAGCGAAACTTCCGCATTATATGGTCGAGCCATTGATACAGCTTTTTCCACAAGGACATTACTTTCAGGTGATAAATCAACCGCTACTAGTATATGTTTGTAAGCCATGGTACTCTCCTCATTTCCCTAAAAAGTTAAACTTCTCACCTTCATTTTTACTACTAAATTAAGAATTGAGCAAGCCAAAAAAGCGTTGCTGATAATAAAATTGAGATCGGTAAGGTAAACACCCATGTTAAAGCAATTGTTCGGATCGTTTTACCTTGCACGCCACCACCATCAACCAGCATGGTACCTGCAACTGATGATGATAGAACCTGAGTCGTTGACACCGGCATACCAGTATAGCTGGCAATACCAATTGAAAGTGCTGTGGTAAACTGAGCAGAGAACCCTTGTGCATAAGTCATGCCTTTTTTACCAATTTTTTCACCGATAGTGATAGCAACGCGGCGCCAGCCGATCATCGTACCAACTGCCAGTGCGGTTGCAACAGCGATGATAATCCAAAGCGGCGCATATTCAACAGTTTCCAGTAAGTTACCTTTTAAATGATTTAAGTAACGAGTATCTTCACCAGAGGTTTCAGGTTGTTTAGCAATATTGCTAATCGTATCTGACACGCAAAGTAAAATACGGCGTGTTTGAGTGCGTTGTTCAAGAGTTAATGAATCATAATCCTCTAAATCTTTAAATAAAGAATTAGCAATATTAAGAGTTGTAAATGAACGAGAATAATCACAGTGATATTTATTTAGATCGGTAACCGGAACAGAAGTATCCAATGACGGCTGATCACCAATAATATGGTCAAGTGCATCATGATTTTTGACCAGATAATCCTGTACGTGCACAAGAGCATCACGGGTTTTAGTAATATCATATGTTGATGCGTTCATATTGATGATAAAACCTGCCGGAGCTACACCAATAAGTACCAGCATTAACAGACCGATACCTTTTTGTCCGTCATTTGCGCCGTGTGAGAAGCTTACACCAGCTGCAGAAAGAATAAGTAGTGTCCTGATCCAAAATGGCGGTTTTTTCTTACCATCTAGCTTTTCACGCTCAGCAGGAGTCATGAAGATACGCTCTTTCTTCTTAGTTCCTTTCCAGAATTTACGCATCAGGTAAATTAAACCACCGGCAAGAATTAAACCAACCAGAGGAGAAAGAATAAGAGAGAGCAGAATATGGATCATTTTAGGAATGTTAAGAGCTTCGATAATTGAGGTATTGGTAATAAAGGCGTTTGCCAGTGCCACCCCAATAATCGAGCCAATTAAAGTATGGGAGCTTGAAGCCGGAATACCAAAATACCATGTACCAAGATTCCAGATAATGGCGGCGAGTAGAATGGAGAATACCATTGCCAGCCCATGAGCCGATCCCATATTTAATAGTAAATCTGTTGGTAATAAGTGTACGATTGCGTAAGCAACACTTAACCCACCAAGTAATACGCCAAAAAAGTTGAAGAGCCCAGCCATAACAACTGCGACTTGTTCTTTTAAGGCTCTGGTATAAATAACCGTTGCAACTGCATTTGCTGTATCATGGAATCCATTGATCGCTTCATAAAACAGAACAAAGCAAAGTGCAAGGCCTAAAAGGATTAATGTCGAGAGTTCTAATTCAGTCAATAAATGAAACATAAGTTCTTCTTTTCAGGTTAATTGATCTTAAGGCGCGAATATTATCCTTGAGAATAGACGATCAGCAAAGAAAAAACTACAATATCGTCTAATAAATAATCATGTTAAATGTGTAAAGAAATTATAAAAAAGTAATTTATATTTAATTTATTTAAATAAATCAATATGTTACGTTTTAACTAAAAATAAAAGCTGATATGCGTTTTTTGTATTAATTCTGCTCAATTTCCGGACGCCTGGCGTAACGAGCAGCCAGTACTGCACAAACCATAAGCTGTATCTGATGGAAGATCATAAGAGGTAATACCATAATCCCCATGATTGATGTTGGAAATAAGACGCTTGCCATTGGAATGCCGTTAGCTAAACTCTTTTTAGAACCACAAAAAACGATGGTAATCTCATCAGCTTTATTAAAGCCAAGCAGACGAGCTCCATAAGTGGTGATAAGCAGAACAGCACCAAGGAGTAAGCAGGAAAAAATCACCACTGCCAGCAAAGAGAGCACATTGACCTGCTGCCAGATACCATTAACCACAGCATCACTAAAGGCAACATAAATCACTAAAAGGATAGATGACATATCTGTTTTACTAACCAGCTTCTTATGTTTATCAATCCATTGTCCAATCAAAGGCCGACATAAGTGGCCCAACACAAATGGTAGCATCAGCTTGTACATAATCGATAAAATAGCATCAAGCGTATCAGTTTGGCCTGACTGAGTATTCATCAATAAGCCAACTAAAAAAGGTGATAGAAAGATACCAAGTAATGTGGAAAGTGAGGCACTACAAATTGCTGCTGCAACGTTACCACGAGCCAGAGAGGTAAAAGCAATTGCTGACTGAACTGTGGCTGGTAAAGCACAAAGATAGAGAAAGCCTAAATACAGATCATTGGATAATAAATCAGGAACAAAGCACTGCAGGCTGAGGCCAAGTAACGGAAAGACAAGAAATGTTGAGGCCAGAATAATTAGATGTAAACGCCAGTTACGAATACCACCAATAATTGCCTGTCTGGATAATTTTGCCCCGTGCATAAAAAACAGCAGGGCGATCGCGATTGTGGTTAGGTGTTCAAAAATAGTTTTATAAATGCCTTCACAAGGGAAAATCGTGGCAGCCAGAACGACTGCCAGTAAAGTCATTAAAAATGGATCGAGTTTTAAACGCTGTAACCACGACATTTTCTAGGCTTTTTTATATAAAGGACGAACATCAACAATTGCCATTCCGGCGGCTTTAGCCGATGTCATACCAAAGTCAGAGTCTTCAAATACGACGCATTTTGTTGGCTCAACTTGAAGTAATTCTGCACATTTTAAAAATGTATCCGGAGCTGGTTTGTGATTAACCACATCATCAGCGGTAACGACAGCAGAGAAGCAATCCAGTAAGTCAAAATGAGCAAGTAGCTTCATGGTTAAATAACGGTTACTACCAGTACCAAGTGCCATTGGCTTTTTATTATGATACTGACGGATGACATCAACAATGGGTAACATTGTCGTATGAGAAAGTAAAAAACCATCGACAATGGCTGTTTTCTCTTTAGCCAGTTGTTGTGGATCAACTGACATATCAAAATGGTCAATTAATGCTTTAGCAATAACGCCTGTTGGTGCACCATTCAATGCTTCAAACAGATAGTCTTCAAAATTAACACCATGATTTGCCAGTGCTTTATTCCAGGCTACAACGTGTGCTGGTTCTGTATCAAATACAGTTCCGTCCATATCAAAAATCAGTGCTTGGTAATTGTCGTAACTCATTTTTCTTCTCTTTTTGTTTATTAGATTTTATTTTTTTGTAAAAAAGCGCACTCAGGGTGCGCTTTAAAAGGTTATGAACAACTTATTCATCAAGGAAACTACGTAGTACATCCGAACGGCTTGGATGACGTAGTTTTCGGAGCGCTTTAGCTTCAATCTGACGAATACGCTCACGTGTTACATCAAATTGTTTACCGACTTCTTCCAGAGTATGGTCAGTATTCATATCAATACCAAAACGCATACGCAGAACTTTTGCTTCTCTTGGTGTCAGACCCGCTAAAATATCGTGAGTCGCTGCACGCAGGCTTTCTGAAGTTGCTGCATCAAGTGGTTGCTCAATTGAAGTATCTTCAATAAAGTCCCCTAAATGCGAATCTTCATCATCGCCAACAGGTGTTTCCATTGAAATTGGCTCTTTAGCGATTTTTAGCACTTTACGAATCTTATCTTCTGGCATTTGCATACGTTCAGACAGTTCTTCTGGTGTTGGTTCACGACCAATTTCTTGCAACATCTGACGAGAAATTCGATTCAGCTTATTGATCGTTTCGATCATATGTACCGGAATACGAATAGTTCTGGCCTGATCGGCAATTGAACGGGTAATCGCCTGACGAATCCACCATGTTGCATAAGTTGAGAATTTATAACCACGACGATATTCGAATTTATCAACCGCTTTCATCAGACCGATGTTACCTTCCTGAATAAGATCAAGGAATTGTAGACCACGGTTAGTGTATTTTTTAGCGATAGAGATAACTAAACGTAAGTTTGCTTCAACCATCTCTTTCTTCGCCCGGCGAGCTTTTGCTTCACCAATTGACATACGACGGTTAATATCTTTGATCTGCTCAATAGATAAGCTGGTCTCTTCTTCGATTTTTTGTAGACTTGCTGTTTGTTCAGCAATATTATCACGGCACTCTTCCAGCTTCGCGGCATAAGCACTTTTTGATTTAACTGCTTTATCAAACCATGTCATGTTATTTTCACAACTAGTGAAAGCAGTCATGAATTGTTTTTTCGGCATCTTACATTGTTCAACACAGATACGCATAATGACACGTTCGTGAGTTCTTACACGATCCATCATTTGACGCATATTATTGACAAGAATATCAAATTGTTTGCCTACTAAACGGAACTGTTTAAAGACTTCAGAAAGATTTTCGATTTCCTGTAAGGCTTTTTTGTGACCACGACCATGCTTTTTAATCGCAGCAGAGGTTTTTTCGTGTTGTTCACGCAGTAGTGAGAATTTAGTGCGAGCCAGTTCCGGATCGATAGTATTATCGTCATCAGCTGAATCGCTGTCTTCATCTTCGTCTTCATCATCACTATCATCGATCTCGATGTTTTCTTCCGGTTCCATGTCTTCAGACATTTCACCTAAACCATCATCGATATTTGGATCGACAAAACCGGTGATAAGATCAGATAAACGTACATCACCTTGTTCAACAAGATCGTATTGTTCAAGTAAATAAGTGATTGCTTCCGGATATTCAGAAACAGAACTTTGTACCTGATTAATACCATCTTCAATACGTTTTGCGATGTCGATTTCGCCTTCACGTGTTAATAGTTCAACAGCACCCATTTCACGCATATACATACGTACAGGGTCTGTAGTACGACCAATTTCTGACTCAACGTTAGAAAGAACAAGTGCAGTGGCTGCTTCAACGGCTTCTTCATCAGCAACATCACCACTTAATAAAAGATCGTCTGAATCTGGGGCTTCTTCTAAAACCTGAATCCCCATGTCGTTAATCATTTGGATAATATCTTCGATCTGATCCGAATCAATGATCTCCTCTGGCAGGTGATCATTAACATCAGCGTAAGTTAAGTACCCTAACTCCTTGCCACGTGTTATGAGAAGTTTTAGTTGTGATTGAGAGTTTTGCTCCATACAGATATCCACGATTAAATTGTTGAATATTTAGGATAATGATCCAGTTATATAGCTATGTTTGTCGGCCTTTTTTGACCTTTGTTCCCGATTTTACTGACGGAACATTTTTCTATGTTTTCAGCACTTAAGCTGCTTAAATTTGGTATTACTTCTTAATGTTATCTATATTTAGTCTTTTTTTGATAAAACAAGGGTTAAGGTATTAAATTCTTGCTTTTCCTGCGCTGTTAACCCTTCAGTTCGTGCTTTTGCAATCAAGACTTCTTGTCGATGGGTCAATATATTATCATAGACCTCTTTTAAAGTATTACTAAAAATCAATTCTATTTCATCTTCCGGGTACTTGTGATCCCAAACCGCCAATGTTCTTAATTGTCTTTCAACCGGACTTTCTTTGTATTCTTCCAGCAGTTGTGCTGTTGATATATCTGGGTAGTGATGACAGATTTCAAGTAATTTTAAGAAGATATCCATCCCGGCAAGCTGAGACTGAGAGATATTTTTAGTGTCCGGAATCTGTTTAGCCAGCTCAGGATATTGCAGTAGTAAACCGATCAAAATACGCATGGTGGTCAGCTTCATTTTGAGAGGTTGAACTGGTTGTACCGGTGTTTTGTTCTCATTTGCCGTTGTTGCAGGTTTATGGCTGGCAAACATCTTATCAATTTGGGATAGATCCAGAAGGCCTAAATATTGGCCAAGCTGTTGGCGTAGATACATACCAAAGGTTTCAGCTTTGACCTGAGCAATAAGGGGAATAGCTGTTGTACTCAGCTTTGCTCGTCCTTCTGCGGTAGTTAAATCGATCTGTTTGAGTAAACCTTCAAATAAAAAACTGGATAAGGTTTGAGCTTGTTGTAAACGCAGTTCAAAAGCCTCTTTACCCTCCTTACGCACCATACTATCCGGGTCTTCGGTTTCCGGTAAAAACACAAATTTAATTTGTTTACCATCTATCATTGAAGGTAATAGGGTGGTTAATGCACGCCAGGCAGCACGGCGTCCTGCGTTATCTCCGTCATAGCAGAAGATAACATTATCTGTGGTACGGAATAGTAATTTAATGTGTTCTTCTGTAGTTGCGGTACCAAGGGCAGCAACAGCATAGTTAATGCCATATTGCGCTAGTGCGACAACATCCATATAGCCTTCGACAACCAGTAATTTTTCCGGATTTCTTTCTAGCTCAGAAGCTTCATATAAACCATATAACTGGCGACCTTTATGGAAAATCGAGGTCTCCGGTGAGTTCAGGTATTTGACACTATCATCCGCATTGATAGTTCGCCCGCCAAAACCGATAGTATTACCACGTCGATCCCGAATCGGGAACATAACACGCCCGCGGAAACGATCATATTGTCTTTGGTTATCGTTAGTAACGAGCATACCAGCTTGATCATAAAGCTCTTTCAGTGCTTTACTGCCAGCCATGGTACGATTGGTTTCATTCCAGTCATCAGGAGAAAAGCCAATATTAAAACGCTCAATGATTGACTGATCAAGCCCTCGTTTTTCCAGATAACTTCTGGCGGCTTCTGCTTCTTTCGTGGCTAACTTTTGATGATAAAAATCAGCAATTTTATTCATCAGCGTATACATTTCTGCTCGTGAATTATGGGCAGAGACTTCTTTATTATTGTTTGGTGTAGTGTTGGTATAAGGAACAGTTAAACCTTTTAGATTTGCCAATTCTTCAATAGTTTCAACAAAAGATAAGCGGTCAAATTCCATTAAAAAATCAATGGCGGAACCTGAAGCGCCGCAACCAAAACAGTAGTAAATTTGTTTTTTATCGCTGACTGAGAAAGATGGTGTCTTTTCATTATGGAAGGGACAACAACCAAAATAGTTATTCCCTTTTTTCTTAAGTTTGACCCGAGCACCAATAATATCAACGATATTTGTGCGTGAAACAAGGTCAAAAATAAAATCTTTAGGAATAGAGCGCATTTTGAATGTTTTCTCCTGCAAAAGAACAACAAGCCGTACAGGTGTACGGCTTGTCTGGATTCTGCCTGAACTTGTTTTTAGTTTCTAATTAGAAACAACACAAGTTTTCACAAACAATCAATTAGTATAAACGAGTACGACGAGCGTTTTCTCTTTCTAATTTTTTAGCGTGACGTTTAACAGCCGCTGCTTTAGCGCGTTTACGGATTGTTGTTGGTTTTTCGTAGAATTCACGATTACGAACTTCAGCTAGGATTCCTGCTTTTTCGCAAGAACGTTTGAAACGACGTAGTGCAACGTCGAAAGGTTCGTTTTCACGTACTTTAATTACTGGCATGTGCCTCTCACCTCAAATAATTTAGATTCTTCCTAGCTGTTGCTAGAGATAAAAATTTAGTGCTGAATTGTACTGCTAATCTCTATGACTTGTAAAGAGGTTTATTATTTTGTTTTTCACGTTCTGTGATTATGGGTTAAATAAAGATATTACTGTTTATGGAATGAAACATCTCTTTATTTAGTTGATTCACTTAACATGAATCTTTATGATAGAGCACTTCTCGTATCTATTATTATAATATAAAAAGAAGAATTCTAATTCATGGGTGGCTATTTAACAAAATTATTGTTGTTGCTATGTGCAGCAATACCGTCAATTTGTGTGCTGGGTAGTTCAACTGGTGTTTTCATTAAACAATATTTTTTGACCTTACTCTATCTTCTGTTTGTCGTGTTACTCTGGCGAAGTAAGTTTACCCGAATCTTTTCTATTCTTCTTTTAGTGTTATGGGTACTTAATATCAGTGCTTCCGTCATTATGTGGTACTTGTTTGGCAGCACGATCAATGTTCCTCTGGCGATGACAACGTTATCAACTAACGTTAATGAAGGGTTTGATTTTGTTGCTGGTTATTGGCAAGTTGCACTTATTGGCGTGTTATTCTTTATTTTTATGTTGTGGTTAATAGCAAATTTAGCGCGTAGCTTATCACCTAAAATATTAAAAATAGCCTCATGCATTTTCATATTAATTGTCGGTTATAAATTTTGTGAATCAGCCTTTAAGGGACGATTAAGCGATCCTTCTTTTTTGATGGTAGAAAAGGTGGCGTCTTATACTTCTCTTAATAATATTGCTCCCTTTAGTCGGGCAAATAATGAACTTGAGCTTTTATCGCAGGTAAATAAGTATCAACCCAATTATCAGTTAACAGTGATAGATAAAGGTATTGATACTTATGTCATTGTTATTGGTGAGTCAGCTAGACGTAATAATATGAGCTTGTATGGTTATGCCCGACCGACAACACCTAATCTGGAAGCAGAAAAAGATAATCTTTATATTTTTGAAAATGCAGTAGCAGCAGCCCCCATTACAACCATGTCTGTGGCTAAAACACTGACCGCTCAGGCAGCGGAGAGTAAAGAGTTGGCTGTTATTAATGATAATATTATCAATTTAGCTAATCAGGCGGGTTTTACGACTTATTGGTTTAGTAAACAAGGTTCAATTGGTCGCTTTGAAACGATAGTGACTTCTATCGCGCAAAATGCACAACATAAACAGTGGACTTCTCAAGGCTATGATGGTGTGCTGTTAGATTATCTTGATGGAGCATTAGCAGATGCTGACAGAAAGAAATTAATTGTACTTCATACCAATGGCAGTCATCTTTCAGCTTGTAACCAATATCCAGAGAGTGATAGTTACTTTCAAACGGGTGGAGAAGAGAGTTATGAGGACTGTTATGATAATTCCATCCATTATACTGATCAGTTATTAGAAGATATCTTTTCCAGATTAAAGGATCAGAATGCAGCAGTCCTTTATTTTTCTGATCACGGGCAGCATCGTCGGGTGAAAGGAAGTGGTGAGGTGGACTATATTCATGGTGCTATTAATCCTTATAAAGAAGCGGTAGATGTTCCTCAAATTATTTGGTTTAGCCCGAATTTAGCCCCTCAATATCGAGTGACTGGTTCATTACTATCACTTTATTCACTTTCAGATAATTATGAACTCATTCAGGATTGGCTTGGCATTGAGCAGGCTAATTCACCAAATATTCATTCACCATTTAATTCTGATTATCAGCCGAGACGGGATGTATTGATTATGGATACCCATGAGAAGGTATATTCTTATAATCAGTTAAAATCTGAGTCCGAATAAGAGAATCCTGTGTTGTTATTAGCAGGTGTTTTGCGGGGAGCACGTCCCGCTAGCGTGTTCTTTTGTTCGGAGTCTGTGATTAGCTTTGGATTTTGGGGTGGCGCTGCTCGCTCCAAACCTATAACTACAATTAGATAAATAAGTCTGTTTGAAGCTGAGTTGATAGTTATTTTGCTACCCAGCTATGCTATATTAGTCAGAATCAGTTATAGAAATTAAAACTTATAGATGGATTTAGGAGTTGTTATGCCAAGTATTATCACCGGTCAGTTTCCTGAACGTCGTTTACGTCGTTTACGTGCACATGATTTTAGTCGTCGTCTGGTGGCGGAAAATCAATTAACCGTTAATGATCTAATTTACCCGGTGTTTGTTACCGAAGGGAAGAACGTCACACAAGCTGTTGCTTCTATGCCGCATGTTAATCGAATGAGTATTGATGTACTGTTAAAAGAAGCGGAATATGTGGCAAAACTTGGCGTTCCTGTTTTGTCTTTATTTCCGGTTATTGAGAGTGATAAAAAGACATTGCTTGCTGAAGAGGCTTACCACGAGGATGGTCTGGTTCAGCGTGCTATTAGGGCCATTAAAAAAGAGATTCCTGAACTGGGTATTTTGAGTGATGTTGCCTTAGATCCTTACACCAGCCACGGGCAAGATGGTGTCATTGATGCAACTGGTTACGTACAAAATGATATTACGGTTGAAATCCTGATTAAACAGGCTTTATCCCACGCAGAGGCTGGTGCCGATATTATTGCGCCAAGTGATATGATGGATGGCCGTATCGGTGCTATTCGTGATCAACTGGAAGAAAGTGGTTTTGTGAATAAGCAAATTATGGCTTATTCAGCTAAATATGCCTCTTGTTATTATGGACCTTTCCGTGATGCAGTCGGTTCTGCAACTAATTTAAAAGGCGGTAATAAAAAGAATTACCAGATGGATCCTGCTAATAGCGACGAAGCATTACAAGAGATCTATCAGGATCTACAAGAAGGCGCAGATATGGTAATGGTTAAGCCGGGTATGCCTTATCTGGATATTATTCGTCGTGTGAAGGATACTTTTGCCGTTCCTACTTTTGCTTATCAGGTTTCCGGTGAATATGCGATGCATATGGCCGCCATTCAAAATGGCTGGTTACAAGAACGCCCGGCAATTATGGAATCGCTACTTTGTTTTAAACGTGCTGGTGCAGATGGTATTTTAACGTATTTTGCGAAGCAGGTTGCAGAATGGTTGAATGAGAAGTAATGACTGCTTTGTGTAGTTATTAGCATTGTGTCTGGCGGGGAGCACGCCCCGCTGGCGTGGTGTTTTAGTTGGTGTTGTTAATCAGAACGATGAGCTTGACGGCCTACCATACCGCAGAGGCACCCGCTCGTCAGGCTCGCTAAGACCTCTACGATATGCTCTCCGCCAATTAACACATCGCGCACGTTCAGAAAAGAGTTCCTTTCTTAATATTAAGAAACAATCATTTTAGAAAATACCTAAATACCTAAATACCTAAATACCTAAATACCTAAATACCTAAATACCTAAATACCTAAATACCTAAATACCTAAATACCTAAATACCTAACTATATAAAAGTATTTATATATTCTATTCTGATATTACTATTCTAGATGTGAAATGAATGAGATTTTACTTGTTAAATCTCAGATGCAGTGATTGATGGAGAGCGTACCTCATAGGTCTTAGCGAGTCCCCGAGCGGGTGCCTATGGGGTGCGGTAGGCCATCAAGTCCCACGGAACCAGCAACATCATCAAAAAGGTACACGCTAGCGGGGCGTGCTCCCCGCCAGACACAATCCTAATCACGGGCACTAACCCGAAAAGTATTGTGCGCGGGCGGCGTAGTTCTCCCTTAACCCAATACTAACGGCAGATTCAGAACAAAAAACACGAAAGCGGGGTGTGTTCCCCGCTAAATAACTGTGCTAATTACAGACCATATTAAAAATGACTTATGCAACTTCCGCCGTGCGACGTAAATGATCTTTTAAATCACTATAGAGCTGTTCGATACGCTGTTCCGCCCATGCCTGATCTTCAATCGAGTACACTTTTACAGCTGAATGTTTATATTCTGGCGTTCTGGAAATAGGATCAAGGTGATCAAGTGTTAACTCATTACAAGCACCAATCCACCACTGATAAGTCATGTAGACCGCACCTTTATTAGCACGTGGTGTGACATTTGCACGAGTAATGACTTTACCACGACGTGATTCAACCCAGACCAGTGCCTGATCTTTAATGCCTAAGCGTTCTGCATCAAATGGATTAATTTGTACATAGCCAGGCTCATCAGCCAGAGTTTGTAGCGGACGGCAGTTCCCCGTCATGGAACGACAAGAATAGTGCCCGACTTCACGCACGGTACAAAGTACCATCGGATATTCTTCATTGATCTGCTCTTTTGGTGGAATCCAGTCAGCACTAGCAAGTAAACCTTTACCATTTGGTCGGTCAAATTTATTACCTTTATACAGGTAAGGCGTGCCTGGGTGGTCTTCTGTCGGGCAAGGCCACTGTACATAACCAAGTCCGGCCATTTTTTCATACGTTGCACCAGCATAAAGATCGCAAAGTACACGCATTTCATCCCAAATCTCTTTGGTATTTTTATATTTCATTGGATAGCCAAGCGCAGTTGACATCAGACTGATAATCTCCCAGTCAACTTTAACGTCACCGGTGGGTTCAATGGCTTTTTCAAAATGCTGGAAGCCACGGTCAGCACTGGAGTAAATTCCTTCATGCTCACCCCATGATGTTGCAGGTAGAATAACATCGGCAACCGAAGCCGTTTTCGTCATGAAGATATCCTGAACAACTAATAGATCTAATTTAGACAGAGCTTCTCGCATCAGTGATAAATCTGGATCGGTTTGCAGTGGATCTTCACCCATCACATAATAAGCTTTAATTTTGCCTTCTAAAATACGGTGCGGAACCTCGGTAATTGTTGCTCCCGGATTGTCAGGTAAGCTTGTAACTCCCCAGGCTTTAGCAAATTTTTCACGTACTTTAGGATCGGCCACTTTTTGGTAGCCAGGATAATCTTTTGGTGTTGCGCCCATGTCACACGCGCCTTGCACGTTATTTTGACCACGAACCGGGCCAACCCCCACACCTGGACGACCAAGATTACCAGTGACCAGAGCCATGCTTGACAGGCCTTTAATCACATCAACACTTTGACCCCACTGCGTTACACCCATGCCCCACAAAATAGTGGCAGAAGGTGCTGAAGCGTACATCTGCATTGCATCACGAATATCTTTGGCTTTTAGTCCGGTAATCTCTTCAACATATTCAGGCGTATATTTATCAATGACTGCTTTCATGTCATCAAAGCCTTCGGTATAACGTTCAACATACTCTTTGTTATACAGATCTTCATTGATTAAGACATTTAAGAAAGCATTAGCTAGAGCCATGTTACTACCGTTTTTCAGTGGTAACCATAAATCGGCGATACGGGCTGTTTCAATATAGCGTGGGTCACAAACAATGATTTTTGCACCGTTTTCTTTTGCTTTTAAGATGCGACGAGCAACGATAGGATGAGAATCTGCAGCATTGTAACCAAAGACTAAAATACATTTAGTATTTTCGATATCATTAATTGAGTTACTCATAGCACCATTACCCAGTGTCATCTGGAGAGAGGCTACTGAAGGGCCATGACAAACACGTGCACAGCAGTCGATATTATTAGTACCCACTACGCCACGAGCAAATTTTTGCATCACGTAGTTAGTTTCATTACCCGGACCGCGTGAAGAGCCGGTTAACATAATCGCGTCAGGACCTTCTTCCGCTTTAATTTTAGCTAAGCGAGAGCTCACATATTCAATCGCTTCATCCCAGGTAGCTGCTTCAAACTCTCCACCCTTTTGGCGACGAATAAGTGGCTGAGTTAAGCGTGGTGTCAGGATTTTAGTATCATTTAAAAAATCCCAGCCATAATAACCTTTTAAGCAAAGTTCACCTTGATTAGTGACGCCATTGGCACCTTCAGCACGGATAATTTTATTGTTCTCAACCACTAAGTTGAGCTTACAACCTGATGCACAATAAGGACAAACTGTTAATACTTTTTTCATGTTCGATACTCCGAATTTGCCAAAGAGTATTATTTATAACTCTCTGACGATAAATAAACTTTAAATCGTATAAGCACTGATTTCTTCAAGTGCGGTACGTTTTTGTTTATCCTTAATTAACTTTTCAATAGACTTTGGCTCTACCAGTCTCAGAGCATGGGTTGGACAAACTGATACACATGCAGGACCGGTCGGATTATCCGGGCAAAGGTCACACTTAATTGCCTGACTTTGGTATTGAGTAGTACCTGCTATTTCTAATTCTTGTGTTACAACAGTCATTGCACCAAACGGACAAGCGATAACACAAGTTTTACAGCCAATACAACGTTCCTGAATAACCTGAATACTGCCATTTTTACGTACAATAGCATTAGTCGGGCAACCATTGGCACATGGTGCATTTTCACATTGTTTGCACATGACAGGGACAGTAACTGTCATCCCTTTGATCACTTGTAAACGAGGCTGAAAGTACTCAGGTGACATATTGATGTCATTAGTATGTGACATCACGCACGCGATCTCACAAGTACGACAACCTATACATTTGTTTGCATCAGCGGCAATAAAGCGATTTGTCATGATGCTTTCTCCATTTCTTTTTGTTGCGATACATCTAAATATTCGATAATACTTCTTGCAGCCATTCGACCATCAGCAATCGCGGTGACAACAAGGTCAGCACCACGGACAATATCTCCACCAGCAAAGACTTTTGGATTGCTGGTCTGGCAAGCTAGTTTAGTATGATTAACCGGTGGTGCAACGATGGTGCCCCAACGATTTAAATCAACACCTTCTGCCTGCAGCCATGAGATATCATGTGGATTAAATCCAAAAGCGATAATAACGGCATCAGCCGGCAGAACAAATTCAGAACCTTCAATTGGTTTAGGACGACGACGCCCATCCGCATCAGGTTCACCAAGTTCAGTTTTTAGCATACGAATACCAGTTACTGAACCTTGTTCATCAACTTCGATTTTCACTGGTTGCATCATGAACATAAACTCGACGCCTTCTTCACGGGCATTTTTTACTTCTTTCTTAGAACCTGGCATATTGGCTTCATCACGACGATAAGCACAGGTCACTTCAATCGCACCCTGACGGATAGAAGTACGCAGACAGTCCATCGCAGTATCACCACCACCAAGAACAACCACACGTTTGCCTTTCATGCTGACGAAAGGTTCATAAGACAATTCAGGCAGCCCCATCACATTTTTTGTGTTTGCTGTCAAGAACGGCAGGGCTTCATAAACACCGTTTGCATCTTCATTTTCTAATTTAGCTTTCATGGAGTCATAAGTACCGACTCCAACAAACACGGCATCATAATCATTCAGTAGATTTTTAACCGGAACATCTTTGCCAATTTCAGTATTTAAATGGAACTCAATCCCCATCTCAGTGAAGATTTCACGGCGGCGAATCATCACGTCTTTATCTAATTTAAATGACGGAATACCAAAGGTTAACATCCCACCAATTTCCGGGTGACGGTCAAAGACCACTGGTTGAATACCGTTTCTGATTAAGATATCGGCACAAGCCAGGCCGGCAGGACCGGCACCAATGACAGCGACTTTTTTACCGGTTGGTTTAACATGGGATAAATCAGGACGCCAGCCCATAGAAAGTGCAGTTTCTGTGATATAGCGTTCAATATTACCGATGGTCACTGCATCAGTTTCATTTTTAAGTGTACATGAGCCTTCACACAAGCGATCCTGCGGGCAAACACGTCCGGTAATTTCAGGCAGACTGTTGGTGCTATGGGATAATTCCACAGCTTCCAGAATTTTTCCTTCTTTAGCCAGTTTAATCCAGTGTGGAATGCGGTTATGCAGCGGGCAGCGCCACTCACATACAGAGTTAGGACCACAACTCAGACAGCGGGCACCCTGAATTTTGGTTTGCTCTTCACTAAAACCATTATAGATTTCAACATAGGTGGTTTTACGTACTTCAATATCTTTTTTACTGGCATCCTGACGTGGCATCTGTTGTAAACGCACAAATGGTGAAACAACAGGTGGTTTTGCTGTCAGGGCAACAAGTGCTTTATCACGAGTGAGTCCAAAAGCTGTTTGTAACTGTTTTTGCTGTTTCTGTTGTTGGAGTGCCTGAGTGTTAACCAGTGACATAGAACCGGTTGGGCAAGCTGCAACACAAGCCGGGCTTTCACGACGGCCTTCACACAAATCACATTTATGTGCAGTCGTTTGGTTTAAAATGGTTTCAAACGAGGCATCATAAATGACACTTTCCACAGACTCGTCAACCATCTCAATGGCACCAAAAGGACAAGCCAGCACACAGTCTTTACAACCGATACAAAGTGATTTGTCTAAATGAACTTTATCTTCTTTTTGGATTAAGGCATTTGTTGGACAAACTTTAACGCACGGGGCATTCTCACATTGGCGACAAGCCGTTGCAGTATAGGTCTTGTTAACTTTATGAACTTTAATCCGCGGTAAAAAATGTTCACGAAGTTCAGGATGGCGACCTTGATTATAGGTGATCACACAGGCTATTTCGCAGGCGTGGCAACCAATACAGGTTTTGGGATTGGCCATTACAAACTGAGTCATAGTTTCTCCAGATGCATATTGAGCTAAAACTCAGGGATAAAGAAAGCTGACAATGCTTATTACAATAAATATCGTTTTTCTAAGTGAATCAATCAATAACAGACAAATTTACTTTAGTCACTCTTTGTATCCACTGATGATAATAATTCTTATTTTTATTAAATTAAATTAAATATATAGTTAGGGTCACATTATATTGTTTTTTGCACAATATGGAAGTTAAGGCGCAATCTTAATAAGGATTATAAGTATAATTGTGATCTGAGCCCTTGTTATTGGGCATTCTTATAGTTTATAACCCGGTTTATTGTGGAAAAGTTGTATATTTTTTGAATTAATAGTGGTTGGGGCGGCGCAGTTCGCCCTAAACCCAATACTAATGACAGACCCAAAACAAAGACTCACGCCAGCGGGGTGTGCTACCCGCTCAAACACCTTGCTGATATCTCCACAAATCTACACAAATAAAAAAAAGCGCGTAATTACGCGCTTTTTTAAACATTGTAATTTATAAAATAAACTTACTTAAATCTTCATCAGCAACAAGCTTATCTAAATGATCACTCACATATTGAGCATCAATCATAATTGTCTTGCCATTTAAATCACTCGCTTCAAAAGAGATATCTTCCATCAGGCGTTCCAGCACAGTATGTAAACGACGTGCACCGATGTTTTCATTTTGCTCATTAACCTGCCAGGCTGATTCAGCAATTTTACGAATACCATCCTGAGTGAACTCGATGTTTACACCTTCTGTCGCCATCAGTGCTTTATATTGTACCGTTAATGATGCATTTGGTTCCGTTAAAATACGTTCAAAATCAGCACTGGTTAACGCCTGAAGCTCAACACGAATTGGCAGACGGCCTTGCAGTTCAGGGATAAGATCTGACGGGCTGGCTGTCTGGAAAGCACCAGATGCGATAAATAAAATGTGATCTGTTTTAACTGCACCATGTTTAGTTGAAACAGTACAACCTTCAACCAGTGGCAGCAGGTCACGTTGTACACCTTCACGGGAAACATCAGGGCCCGATGTCTGGCCACGTTTACACACTTTATCGATCTCATCAATAAAGACGATACCATTTTGTTCAACTGCTTCAATCGCCTGATGTTTTAGCTCTTCCGGATTAACCAGTTTAGCAGCTTCTTCATCAATCAATTGCTTGAAAGCATCTTTGATCTTCATCTTACGAGGCTTAGCTTTTTGGCCGCCTAAGTTCTGGAACATGGATTGCAGCTGATTAGTCATCTCTTCCATTCCCGGAGGAGCCATAATTTCAACACCAATATTTACGCCAGCAACTTCAATTTCGATCTCTTTATCATCCATTGAACCTTCGCGTAATTTTTTACGGAAAGCCTGACGAGCAGTGGATTCTGAGTGATCTATTTGTCCCCAGCCATCTTTTGATGGAGGCACTAAAACATCTAAGATACGCTCTTCAGCCAGTTCTTCTGCACGGTAGCGATTTTTTTCAATTGCTTCCTGACGAATCATTTTGACCGCAGAGTCGGTTAAATCACGAATAATTGAATCAACTTCTTTACCGACATAACCGACTTCAGTAAATTTGGTTGCTTCAACTTTAATAAATGGTGCGTGAGCCAGTTTTGCTAAACGACGGGCAATCTCTGTTTTACCCACACCAGTTGGACCAATCATCAAAATATTTTTCGGGGTAACTTCATGACGCAGCGCTTCATCAAGCTGCATTCTGCGCCAGCGATTACGTAAAGCGATAGCAACTGAACGCTTCGCTTTGTCCTGCCCAATAATATGTTGATTTAGTTCGCTTACAATTTCACGGGGTGTCATTTCGGACATAATTACCACTCTTAATAAGTTAATTCGTCAATGGTTTGATTACCATTAGTAAACACACAGATGTCGCCGGCAATAGAAAGAGATTTTTGGACAATATCTCTGGCTGACATATCGGTATTTTCAAGTAAAGCACGTGCTGCTGCCTGAGCATAAGGACCACCAGAACCAATCGCAATTAAGTCATCTTCTGGTTGAATTACGTCACCATTACCTGTAATGATAAGGGATGCTGTCTCGTCAGCAACAGCAAGCAAAGCCTCTAAACGGCGCAACATTCTATCTGTACGCCAGTCTTTTGCCAGCTCAACGGCCGCTTTAGTTAAGTGTCCCTGATGCATTTCAAGTTTACGTTCAAATAATTCAAATAATGTGAAGGCATCAGCTGTACCACCAGCAAATCCCGCCAAAACTTTTCCGTTATGTAAACGACGTACTTTTTTGGCGTTACTTTTCATAATAACTCTTTCGCCCAAAGTGACCTGACCGTCACCTCCGATAACCACATGGCCATTTCGGCGCACACTGACAATTGTTGTCACAGGAAATACCTCATTTATGATTAAAAACTGATAGAAGTTATATATGGGTGAGGAAAAATAATTTCAATGTTTTTACATGGATTAAATTTCCTTAATAAAATCAACAAGATATTTAATTTATAACTATTTGATTTTATTGAAGAAATAATTTTATAAGCATGTTTTAAGAGTATCTGAAAGATATATTGCTTCATGTGTGAAATTGTTGTCTGGTCTGCATTTTCCAAGTAGAATCATGTCTTTGACAAAATCAACAGCAAAGGGTTTGGAATGCAAATACTGAATACGGATATTGCTATTGTTGGCGGTGGTGGTGCCGGACTACGTGCAGCCATTGCAGCAGCAGAAGCTGATCCTACCCTAAGCGTCACGCTGTTATCTAAAGTGTATCCGATGCGTAGTCATACCGTCGCTGCCGAAGGCGGTGCTGCTGGTGTTATCCTTGACGAAGACAGCACCGATTTTCATTTTTATGACACCGTATCTGGTGGTGACTGGCTGTGCGATCAAGACGTGGTGGATTATTTTGTTAAACACGCACCTTTAGAACTTGCACAAATGGAACGCTGGGGATGCCCATGGGCCAGAAAGCCAGACGGTTTTGTTAATGTTCGCCGTTTTGGTGGCATGAAGATTCAAAGAACCTGGTTTGCGGCTGATAAAACCGGTTTCCATATGCTGCATACCTTATTTCAGACTTCCATGAAATACAATAATATCAACCGATTAGATGAGTATTTTGTCCTTGATCTATTAGTTAAAGATCAGCAAGTTATAGGACTTATTGCGATAGATATGTTGGAAGGTAAACTAGTACATATTCAGGCTAAGTCTGTGATTTTAGCGACAGGTGGGGCCGGGCGCGTTTATCAGTACAATACTAACGGCACTATTGTAACCGGTGATGGGATGGCGATGGCCTATAAACATGGTGTACCGCTGCGGGATATGGAGTTTGTGCAGTTTCATCCAACCGGTTTGCCCGGGTCTGGAATTCTAATGACTGAAGGTTGCCGGGGTGAGGGTGGTATTCTGATAAATAAAGACGGTTATCGCTACCTGCAGGATTATGATTTAGGACCAGAAACCCCGCTGGGTGAGCCAAAGAATCGTTATATGGAACTGGGACCAAGGGATAAACTTTCACAGGCTTTTTGGCATGAAAGTCAAAAAGGGCGCACAGCCCAGACCTCAAAAGGTGATGTGGTTTATCTGGATTTGCGCCATTTAGGTGAAGAAAAAATTAAACAGCGTTTGCCATTTATTCGTGAACTGGCAAAAGCGTATGTTGGTGTTGATCCGGTGTATGAACCGGTGCCTGTCAGGCCGACGGCTCATTATACGATGGGTGGTATTGCGACCAATCTTAAAGGAGAAACTAACTTAAAAGGTTTATTTGCTGTTGGTGAGTGCTCGTCAGTAGGCTTGCATGGTGCTAATCGTTTAGGTTCTAACTCTTTATCTGAGCTACTGGTTTTTGGTCGAATAGTAGGGGATGCCGCCGCCGGTTATGCTAAATGCTGTGAACTGGTTGATAGTAAACAAGAAGCAAACAAAGTTGAAAATCATTTAGCTGAACTAATGAATCGCCCACAAAGTTCAGAAAGCTGGGTGAAAATTCGTGAAGAGATGGGAATAACGATGGACAGGGATTGCGGTGTTTATCGTAATCAGGTTGCGATGCAAAATGCTTTGAATAAATTAAGTGAGCTAAAACAGCGTTTGCAACGTGTCTCATTAAGTGATAAATCCCATGTCTACAATACTGAACTTTTTGCAGTTTTAGAGTTAGAACAAAGTCTGCTGGTTGCTGAGGCGATGGTTGCTGCGGCCATTTTACGTATAGAGTCCAGAGGTGCACACCAGCGTCAGGACGAAGACTGTCAGGCCAGAGATGATCAAAACTATCTTAAACACAGTTTAGCGTTTTATCGAGAAAATGCATCGCCACAGATTCAGTATCAGGATGTTGTGATCACTAAGCTCCCACCCGCAACGCGTGCTTATGGTGATAAAGAACAACAGGAGCAGGCATAATGAAAACGATCAAAGTATCGATTCTTCGTTATCATCCTGAATATGATGAGAAGCCGCACTTTCAGTCTTTTGATAATATTGCTTATGATGACACGACTTCGGTACTTGATGTTCTGAATTACATCAAAGAAAATTTATCAATGGATCTGGTTTATCGTAGCTCTTGTCGTATGGCGATTTGTGGTTCCTGCGGGTTGATGGTGAATGGTGTGCCAAAACTGGCTTGTAAGACCTTTATTCGTAACTATCAGGATGAAATTAAGTTTGCACCGTTATCTCATTTTCCTATTGAGCGAGACCTCGTGGTTGATATGGCGCACTTTATGCGAAGCCTTGAAGCGATTAAACCTTATATTATAAACGACGATTCATCAGTCAAAGAGGGAATGAATAATCAAATTCCGGCCTTACTGGTGAAATATCAACAGTTTTCTCAGTGTATTAATTGTGGCTTATGCTATTCAGCCTGTCCGCAATTTGGGCTCAATCCTGAATTTCTTGGCCCGGCAGCGATCGCGCTGGCTATGCGCTATAATTTAGATAGTCGTGATAATGGCAAAGCGCAGCGTATGCCTGAGCTGAATAAAGAAGACGGTGTATGGCGATGTACTTTTGTGGGGTATTGTTCAACAGTGTGTCCAAAACATGTTGATCCCGCGGCAGCTATTCAACTTGGTAAAGTAGAAAGCGCAAAGGATATGCTGATTGCAAAATTTAAAATGAACTCTGAATAGTGAAAGAATATGAATATTGAACCGCAGGATGAAAAGTCTTCCTATCGTAAGCCTTATCAGCCGGAGATGCCGGCAACATGGTGGCAAAAAATGGCTGTTTATCGTAAATATATTTTACGTGAGTCAACTTCTGTTTTGATGATCTGGTTTAGTTTATTAATCCTTTATGGTTTAACCACGATCAATACGGATGAGTTTTATAATTTCATCTTTTTTGTGCGTCATCCGGTGGTGATCGCTATTAATGCTATTACTTTGCTGGCGGCTTTATATCACTCAATTACCTGGTTTAATCTGGCGCCAAAAGCGATGAATGTGGTGGTTAAAGATCGTAAATTACCTGCGCTTATTCCTATCATGGCTTTGTGGATATTGACGATTGTTGCCTCTGTGGTGTTATTTATGATTGTGGTTCGTTAGGAGTGAATATGGAAGAGCAAGCAAAACGTTCAAATGAACCACTATTTTGGGGACTGTTTAGTGCAGGTGGTATGTGGGCAGCTATTTTTGCTCCGGTGATGATTGTGATTGTTGGATTTGTGATCCCATTTGCAGATGCCGGTGTATTGACACATTTACTGCGTTTAGTTCAGTATCCGTTAAGTAAATTATTCTTATTCGCCATGGTTGTATTGCCGATTTGGTGTGCTTTGCATCGAATTTTACATACCTTACATGATATGAAAATTTATCCAAAGCGTGGGAAATTACTGTTTTATGGTCTGGCAGTTGCGTGGACAATACAGGCTGGTTATGTGCTGTTTTTTGCATAACTGTTTAATGAAATTGGAATTGATTAATAATCGGGACGATAAGTTATGAAGAAAATTGTTATTTTAATTGTGAGCCTGTTTTTATTCACGGGCACTGTTATGGCACAAAATCAGCCGGTGGAAGGTGAAGATTATGTTACGCGTATTAGTGCACCTTTAGAAATGGGACAAAAGGTTGAAGTTGTTGAGTTCTTCTCTTATGGTTGTCCATATTGCGCGATGGTTGAGCCGCAGCTGGAAAAATGGTTAGAGCAAAAATCTGACGATGTTATTTTTACACGTATTGCTATACCGCGTCGTGACCGCTGGATTGAGTATGCCCGGACTTTTTATACTTTGTCTTTCTATGATCAGCAAACAGAGCAATATATACTGCCACTATTATATAAAGCGATTCATGAAGAGAAACAAAAACTTGATGATGCAACAGCGATGCTGAACTGGTTAGAAGGCCAGGGGATAGATCGCGCAGAAATTGAAAAAATCTACTTTTCTGATCGCGTAACTCAGGCGATCGAACAAGGATTAAAAACAACCAGCGAATATCAGGTGCAAACTATTCCGGCTATTTATATTAATGGTCAGATGTCAGGCCGTCAGCAAATTCTGCTAAATAGTCAGGACGGTTATAATAAAGTGGCTGATACATTAAAAGCATTAGTGGACAACGCGGTTATTTTAAATCAATCAGCAGGAAGTAAATAAGTAGTTATTGTCTGGTTTATTTGACGAAATAAAACAGAGTGTTTGTCTGAAGAGCAACACTTAAAAGTAACGCATAATTAAAGAAATAAAAAAGACCGCAATAAGCGGTCTTTTTGTTTATTCAGTGCACGTAATAAATTAGTGACAGCCACAACCGCCACGACCACCGCCACCGCAGCAACCGTCATCTTCGTCATGACTATGACCGTGGCCACCACAGCATTCATGCTCGTCATCGTGACCATGTCCACCACAGCATCCTTCATGATCGTGATGATGACCGCCATGTCCATGAATATGGCCATGAGCGATTTCTTCTGCTGTTGCTTCACGAAGTGCGATAACTTCTACGTTGAATTTAAGATCCTGACCTGCCAGCATATGGTTACCATCAACAGTGACCATATCACCATCAATTGCAGTAATTTCAACTGGTACCGGACCCTGGTCGGTATCAGCTAAAAAGCGCATACCTACAGATAATTCATCAACACCAACGAAAACGTTTTTCGGTACGTTTTGTACAAGTGCATCATTGAAATCACCATAAGCTTCAGCAGATGGAATTTCTACATCAAATTTGTCACCAGCAACGTGGCCTTCTAATGCTTTTTCTAAACCAGAGATTAGAGAGTTATGGCCATGTAAATATTCTAGTGGTGCAACCGCTGTTGCTTCGTCAACTAAAACTCCGTCCTTTGTACGAACTTGATAAGCAAGGCTTACCACTGCATCTTTTGCTATTTTCATTGTATCTCCATAGTAACCGAGAAAAGATTGACAGATTCTATCCGAAATTGATCAAGATGTATGCCCTTTTTGAGAATTATTTTCAAGTGCAGCCAAATAGATGTTTGGCAATCCTTGTTTGCTCTTCTATAATCGTGAACTATTGGTTCAATTTTATCTTAATCCAAATGAATAAAACACTTTTTGCTTGTTGTCAGCTAATGCGTCTTGATAAACCTATCGGTGCGTTACTGCTTTTGTGGCCAACACTGTGGGCTCTTTGGTTAGCCGGTACACCATCAGTGCATCTGGTTGTAGTGTTTGTGCTGGGTGTGTTTATTATGCGAGCTGCCGGGTGCGTCGTGAACGACTTTGCTGATCGTGATTTTGACGGTCATGTTGAGCGCACTAAATCTCGTCCTTTACCCAATAAGTTAGTGACGACTAAGCAGTGTAAGTTACTCTTTTTAGGGTTAATTGTACTGGCTTTTTTACTGGTACTCACACTTAATCGTTTTACTATTTTACTTTCCTTATTTGCTGTCGTTGTTGCAGTCGTTTATCCGTTTATGAAGCGTTATACTCATTTACCACAGTTGGTACTTGGTGTTGCGTTCAGCTGGGGAATACCGATGGCATATGCGGCAAGTATTAACTCATTACCATTAACTTGTTGGTTGCTGTTTTTAGCAAATATCAGCTGGACGATCGCTTATGATACGCAATATGCGATGGTTGATCGGGAAGATGACTTGAAAATTGGCGTGAAATCAACGGCAATCTTATTTGGTCAGAACGATAAGTTAATCATAGGGCTATTACAGCTGTTAACATTAGTCTTATTTTGTGTGATTGGCTGGCTGCATCAGTTTGTCTGGTATTACTATCTGGCAGTGCTTATTGCTGGTGGTTTTTTTGTGTATCAACAGAAACTTATTGCCCGGCGCGAACCTAAAGCATGTTTTAAGGCGTTTTTGAATAATAATTATGTTGGTGCTGTGCTCTTTATTGGGATTCTTTTTGTTTCCTGAGTTGGTAGGGTAGTAGTTGGGTTTTGGCGGGGAGCACGCCCCGTTCGCGTGTTTCTTTGTGTCGTTGTCTGTTGTTAGCATTGATTCCAGGGCGGACTGCGCCGCCCGTGCGCAATGTTTTGTCAATGTTGCCTATTCCGTGGGTTTGACGGCCTACCATACCGCAGAGGCACCCGCTCGAGGATTCGCTAAGACCTCTACAATATGGTCTCCGTCAATATCGCCACACTAAAAAACAAAATGCGCGACTCTGTCGCGCAACTTTATCTTTTAATCATTTTTAATTTTGGCAATAGTCTGCATGACATCAGCTGGAATAAGTGGTTTTAAAATATCATACATAGATTGAATTTTCTCGTGAATTCCTTCGTCTTTATCATTCAGGTAACCTTGTTCTCTGAGTGTTGAGACCAGTGTTGCAAATACACCTTTATCAAAGAATTCTGGTGCATTGATACCGTGTAAAAGAGACAGGCGCTCAGCAATCAGGCGACTTTCTTTTTCTAGCTCGACGCGACTAATGGTTGGATCTTTGCGTAGCAATGAAATCGCAATGGTATAACGCTGCAGTGTTTCATTCGCGTTAGAAGAAAGTAACTGCATACTCACCATTTTATTATTCAGAACAGATAATGAACCTTCGGTTTCACTAATCAATGATAACTTAATAAAGGTCTCAATCAGGTTATTGATGTAAATGACTAGTTCTTCGTCATTATGATAAATAAAAAGTTCAGCTTTAATCAGTGGGAATAACTGTTGTACCTGTTCAATAATTTGCGTACGAGTAATCGTTTGATGACTAATGATTAATCGCATAATTAATGACGGGATAATCATTAAATGTTGAATGTTATTGCGATAATAAGTCATCAGAACGGCTTGTTCTGGTGACAGGCTGATAATCTCGCCTGCTTCATCAGTAGTGATAATAAATTTATCCATACCTCTGGCGTGTTCAAACATATATTCAGGGCTACGCTCCGGAATAGTCACCAGATTTGAGTAAGGCACTGAACGGAGAATTTCCAGATAATGACCAAGTTGCTCAATTAGCAAAGGTTTAGTTAATGCTTTATGTTGCGAAGCCAGCAGAATTGATGCACAAAGATTCATGGCATTTACTGCCGCAGAACGGTTAATCTTTTGCATTAGTTCAAGGGCTAACTGATTGGTCGTTGGTGTTAACCAGCTTGGGCGCTGTGGTTCAGTTGGGTCGATTGAATCGCGCCACTCAGGTACATGAGTATTTAAAAACTGATTAATAGGAACAGGCTCACCAAAGTTCACATAACCGTAACCTAATTTTTTAAGCTTAAAGAATGCTTTAATTGTTTGCCATAAGCTCTCTTTTTGTTTAGCCGCACCACGCAGTTCATTGGCATAAGTTGCGACTTCTAAAACGTGTTCGTACCCGATATAAACCGGAACAATAGTAATTGGTCTTGGATCACCACGCAGCATAGTTTGAATCGTCATCATCAGCATACCGGTTTTAGGATCGAGTAAACGACCGGTACGGGAACGACCACCTTCAATAAAATATTCCACTGAGTAACCACGAATAAATAGCTCAGCTAAATATTCTCTGAACACTGCCGTGTAAAGTTTATTACCTCTAAATGAGCGACGAATAAAGAACGCACCTAAACGGCGGAAAATAGGACCTGCTGGCCAGAAGTTTAAATTAATACCAGCTGCAATATGAGGCGGAACTAAACCCTGACGATAAAGGACATAAGAGAGTAATAAGTAGTCCATGTGACTGCGGTGACAAGGTGCATAGACAATTTCATGACCGTTTTGTGCCAGCTCACGTACCGGGTCAGCATTTCGGACTTTTAAGCCCTGATACAGACGGCTCCACGCCCATGTCAGGACGAAGTTAGTCATCCGGAGCGTCATATAAGTAAAGTTTGCTGCAATTTCATTGAGCATCGATAGAGCGCTTTTTTGTGCCTTCTCAACCGAGATATTTTTGCTCTTTGCTTCTTCATTAATAGCTTCGGTCAATGACGCAGAACGAATAAGTTTAGCAAACATCGCCTGACGATTGGGTAGAGTTGGCCCCACTGCTGCGCTGCGCTGTTTAGTAAAATGAATGCGCGCTACCCGAGCCAGTTTATGGGCTAAGGCCTGAATATCTTCTTCTGTATGGGTAATCTTTTGGAAAGAGACGGTTTTAGAAAAACGGGTAAAGCAGTCACGTCCAGACGTAATCATTTTAAAGAATTTACGTGTACCACTTAATACCTGTAAGGTCGGCTTCTTTTTGCCTTCTTTATCCGGCTCGCGTCCAAACATAACTGAAACTGGTAATAATTGGATATTTAAGGATGCATCTGCCTGATGGAGTTTTAAATAGGTTTCAAGTGTTTCAATGGCACGTTGTTTTTGTTTTGGGGAAGCAAAAATTCCGGGTCCTTTGTCGATAAAAATGAATCCAGGTAAACGCTGATCGCCAACCTGAATGCCGGCTAAAGGATCAGGTAAGTCAAATTTTTGACAGAGCGAACGAACAACCATCAAATCAATTTTTGAATTATAGGGTAATACGTACAGGATTGGATTTTCCGGATCGATCTCAAGTTCAGTAACTGGTTCTGTCGGGATCGGTTTACTTCTGACAAACAATTTTACTGGTATATTGATCAAAGAGAAATAGGTCTTTGCCCAGAAAGACATTGCCCATTGTGACATATTCTAAAGCCCCAAAAACAAAATTTATAAGGAAGTATCATATCAAAAGACGAGAAAAAAATCAGCTAAGTGGGTAGATTATCTTTTTGTGTTTTGTGATTTACACCAAATTAATGAGCTTGAGTCTGTTCTTTAAGGGTAAATATTGGTTATAATTTATTCATCTTCTCAAAAAATCCTGATTATGCACTTGAGAATATCACTATAAGGGCGTATACTGCGCTACCTTTATTATTTGGGTGTTAGATGTGAGAAGTAAGTCTGTATGGTCTGTGAAGATCTTCTCATTACGAGCCTGACAGATAAACTTTGTAAGCCTGACGAGGTTATGTTGTAAACACACGTTGCACACCCAGGGCTTAAGCTTATATTTTGGAGAATTATTGACATGTCACGAGTATGCCAGGTTACAGGCAAAGGACCTTTAGTTGGAAACAACCGTTCTCATGCGATGAACGCAACTAAACGTCGTTTCCTACCAAATCTTCAATCTCACCGTTTCTGGGTTGAGAGCGAAAAACGTTTTGTAAAATTACGTGTATCTGCTAAAGGTATGCGCACGATCGATAAAAAGGGTATTGATGCAGTTTTAGCTGAACTTCGTGCCCGTGGCGAAAAATACTAAGGAATTGAATCATGGCTAAAGGTGTACGTGAGAAAATTAAATTAGTTTCTTCTGCTGGTACAGGTCATTTTTATACTACTAGCAAAAACAAAAGAACAATGCCTGAAAAAATGGAAATCAAAAAATACGATCCAGTTGTTCGTCAGCACGTTGTTTATAAAGAAGCTAAAATTAAATAATTGATATTTCAATTGTTAAATTAAAAAAGGCGCCTTTGAGGCGCCTTTTTTTTAATTTCAGTTTTACCATCAAATTTATATTTTCTTTCAGCTTGTAGTTATAGGTTTACAGTCTCTGTTATTAATTATAACTATAAGAAATAAATGAAGATAATAAGTATTTTCACCTTTAATAAATATCATTTCATGATAAAATAACTGATTATTAATAAATAAATAGAATAAAGGTTTTTTAATGAGTTTTCTGCGAGCTGGCAATGTTGTGGTTTTTTTATTGTTTAGCCTCCCTTTTTCATCTTTTGCTGCTATACAAGCTCGCACAGCGATGACTATTCAAGGTCATGCACCAACCTTGCAAGATATTCCAGAGAATAATCTTAGTTTTAGTGTTGATGGCGGCACGACTTTTTATAGTGATGCCCTCAATAATGTGCCGATGGTATTATCAAAAGATTTAAGATTTGATGAGTTTGTGACACAATCATTAAATGATGAAAGTTATTATGATTCCGATGGTGATGTGAAGCTTTCTACGGGATCTGTTGAATCTCTACCTGCTATTCCAACAATAACCTGGATTGATAATGCAGGTCGGACTGTTTCTCCTGCTGATTACAGCAAAGGTATTGGTTGTGCAGGATATGAAGCACCGTTTAAATTGATGATTGTTGCAGATAATGTGACAGTTAAATCAGAATATGGCGATTCGCGTGTTAATAATCTTGGCACATTGTCTAAACAGTACGAAATTAATCCATCAACGGGGATTTGTTCAGTCAAGCCAAATCAATTGATAGTTCAACCAAGTCAGCAATGGATGGGATTTGATGGTAGTGCTTGGGTGTGGAATTCTGGTGTTGCCACTGTAGATGGTGGTGGCTATTCTGCTGATTTTGACCCTGTGGCCGGATTTAAAACAGTGCCAACAGTATCTTCTTCTACGTTCCCAACGACAGGATTTCCTAAAGCACGTTTTCAGTTAGCCATGTCAGGTGGTTCATCTTTTTATACTTTTAGTGTATTAAATGCCTCTCCAGCTGGTTCTGTCACTGTGGATAGTGCAGGCACAGTTGTACTTGAAAGTAAGCCAGCAGGAAATGTGACAATTCGCGCTGTAAGTGGCTCAAATATTCATGATTATACCTTTAAGATTAATCTTTGGGCTGTTCCGACTGGAACGTCTGCAACTTATCCAAATGCAGTGACCTTATGTGGTGCAGAAAGTAATTTATTAACTCGTGCAGAACTGACTAATTCCCCAGCTAAAACAGCACCAATGAATTGGCCATATGCCCCCAATTATATGACACGTAGCATTGGTGAAGGTCTGGCGAGTGAATGGGGATTATTGTCTTCTGTATATTATCCTGGTTCATTATGGGGTGCCCCTACATTGTGGACATCAGATTTACATAAAACAAATTACTGGTTTTTTGTGTTCGTTGCAGACGGAAGGGTCAGTTACGCAACATCCGGATATAATGGTGGGGTAGTTTGCCGTGGATAGTTTCTTTATTCTTTAAAGATAAATATGCTATATTGAGTAGCATACGATGAATTTTTCACCTAAGTAAGGTTTGTGAATGCCCACATTACTCTATTTGCATGGTTTTGATAGTTCTCCCGGTGCTAAGAAAGCGGAATTATTGAAAACATGGATAGCAGAAAATCGTCCTGATATTGAACTTCTGATTCCTCAACTCCCTTTTTATCCTGAACAAGTTGCCCACTTTCTGGAAGAGTTAATGTTTGATCGTATCGGGGAAGAGATAGGTATTATCGGGGCTTCACTGGGTGGTTTCTATGCTACGTGGTTATCACAATGTTTTATGCTACCTGCCGTTGTTATCAATCCTTTAGTTCACCCGGCAGAATACCTGATTGAATATCTGGATAAGCCTTATCAGTCTCGTCAGGGCGAAGTAGTCATACTGACCCATCAGCATCTGGATGATTTTCAGGTATTACAGCTACCACGTATTGAAGCGCCAGATCTCATCTGGCTTTTGGCACAAACGGGTGATGAAGTTTTACCATATCAGCAGGCTGTTGAATACTACGCACTTTGTCGGCAAACGATCGAGTCAGGTGGCAACCATAGCTTTGCCGGATTTGAAAATTATATTCCTGAAGTTATTAACTTCTTAGGTTTATAGTAATCATATTTATTCCCCGAAAAAAGAAAACCCACTAGCAAGCTAATGGGTTTTTTTAGTCATTTTTAACGTTTAAAGCTAAGTTGAGCTCACTTATCATCAATTTTACTACATGGAGACCTTTTAGATAATCACCTACAACCACGTAATTACAATATCCGGTAAGCTTATGACCCTTTAATATGATAAAAAAGAATCCTGCGTGTTGGTATGTGCAAATGCTAAATTAATTATACTTAATCTCTATTTTTATTGTGAAATTGTTACATTTATCGTGATAGTTATCACGAAAAGCTCACTAATAATCAAATAAATCGTTATGGCTAAGGTAAAATAACGATTTGATTTACTCTTATCAAAATGACTATTTATAGTGATTGATCGGAACGTCTATCGTCAAATCATGATTTCCAGTATAATAGCCCCCATTTGATAATTTTAACGTGCACCGATATGGTGTCTGGTTCATTAAAGATAAGCAATTTATGGCACAATCAAGTTATAACGCAACAGATATTGAAGTTCTAAAAGGGCTTGATCCGGTTCGTCACAGACCTGGTATGTATACTGATACTACGCGTCCAAACCATTTAGGGCAGGAAGTCATCGATAACAGCGTTGACGAAGCCTTAGCCGGATATGCTAAACATATTCAGGTTATTTTGCATGCCGATCAGTCGCTGGAAGTCATTGACGATGGTCGTGGTATGCCAGTTGATATTCACCCGGAAGAGGGTGTACCGGCTATCGAACTATTACTGTGCAGATTGCATGCCGGTGGTAAGTTTTCAAATAAAAACTATCAGTTCTCTGGTGGTTTGCACGGTGTTGGTATTTCTGTAGTAAATGCACTGTCAAAGCGTGTTGAAGTCACTGTTAATCGTGATGGTCAGGTGTATGAAATCGCTTTTGAGAAAGGTGAAAAAGTTGAAGACTTACACGTGACAGGTACCTGCGGACGTCGTAATACCGGAACGAAAGTGCATTTCTGGCCGGAAGAAAAATTCTTTGATTCACCAAAATTTTCCAGCACTCGTTTAGCGCATTTATTAAAAGCCAAAGCGGTGTTATGCCCAGGGCTTGAGATCGTCTTTGTTGATAAAGTTAATGATACTAAGCAGAGATGGTGTTATGAAGATGGTTTAACTGATTATTTAATGGAATCAGTCACTGGTTTTACTCTGCTACCAGAAGTACCGTTTGTTGGTAATTACGCTGGTGATGTTGAAGCAGTTGAATGGGCTTTGCTCTGGTTACCGGAAGGTGGTGAATTGTTGACAGAAAGCTATGTCAATCTTATCCCAACTGTTCAGGGCGGTACGCATGTTAATGGTCTGCGCCAGGGACTTTTGGATGCGATGCGTGAATTCTGTGAGTTCCATAACTTATTACCACGAGGCTTAAAACTGACGGCTGATGATATTTGGGAGCGCTGTGCTTACGTGCTTTCTGTTAAAATGCAGGATCCACAGTTTGCAGGTCAGACTAAAGAGCGTTTATCTTCTCGTCAGTCTGCAGCTTTTGTCTCCGCTATCGTTAAAGATGCATTTAGTTTATGGCTTAATCAGAATGTTCAAATTGCTGAACTCTTGGCTGAAATGGCGATTTCCAGCGCGCAAAAACGTCTGCGTGCGTCTAAAAAAGTCATTCGTAAAAAATTAACCAGCGGACCGGCACTGCCGGGTAAACTGGCTGATTGCTCTTCTCAGGATTTACAACGTACTGAACTCTTTTTAGTGGAAGGGGATTCTGCAGGTGGTTCTGCCAAGCAGGCTCGTGATCGTGAGTTTCAGGCGATTATGCCACTTAAAGGTAAAATCTTAAATACGTGGGAAATCTCCTCTGACGAGGTACTGGGTTCACAAGAGATCCATGATATCTCTGTAGCGATTGGTATTGATCCCGATAGTGATGATTTGTCTCAACTACGTTATGGCAAAATCTGTATTTTAGCTGATGCGGACTCCGATGGTTTACATATTGCCACTCTACTGTGCGCGCTGTTTGTGAAACACTTCCGTACGATGGTGGAACAGGGCCACGTTTATGTCGCTATGCCACCACTTTACCGTATTGACCTTGGGAAAGAAGTTTACTATGCGCTTGATGAAGAAGAGAAAGAAGGTGTTCTTGAACAACTAAAACGCAAAAAAGGTAAACCAAATGTGCAGCGCTTTAAAGGTTTGGGTGAGATGAATCCACTGCAACTGCGTGAAACAACCATGGATCCTAATACACGCCGCTTAGTGCAGCTGACTTTGGAAGACACAGAACAGACCATGATTTTGATGGATATGTTGCTGGCGAAGAAGCGTTCTGAAGATCGCCGTGAATGGTTACAGGAAAAAGGCGATTTGGTTGAATTAGAAGTGTGATTTATAACTCCTTGATTTATAAGCAGAAATTTTTAAATAAAATAATATAAATCAAGATGTTAACAAATAAACAGATTAGTATTAAAAAGAATATTCATTGGCCAGTTCCGACTGGTTAAAAATAGAAAATTTTGAGGAAGAAGAATGAGTGAGATAACTCATGATGGTGTAGAACGTTTACCGCTACACACTTTTACCGAAGGGGCATACTTAAACTATTCCATGTACGTGATCATGGACCGTGCTTTACCTTTTTTAGGCGATGGGCTCAAACCGGTACAGCGTCGTATTGTGTATGCGATGTCAGAACTGGGTTTAAATGCGCAGGCCAAATTTAAAAAATCCGCCCGTACCGTGGGGGACGTGCTGGGTAAATATCATCCCCATGGTGATAGTGCTTGTTATGAAGCAATGGTGCTGATGGCACAGCCTTTCTCCTATCGTTATCCACTGGTTGACGGACAAGGTAACTGGGGTGCGCCGGATGATCCTAAATCGTTTGCTGCGATGCGTTATACCGAGTCTCGCCTGTCAAAATATGCTGAATTATTGCTTGGTGAGCTTGGTCAGGGAACAGTAGATTACGTACCAAACTTTGATGGTACTCTGCAAGAACCTAAAATGTTGCCAGCACGCCTGCCAAATATTCTGCTTAATGGTACCACTGGTATTGCGGTTGGTATGGCAACAGATATCCCACCACACAATATTCGTGAAGTAGCACAAGCAGCTATTATGTTACTGGATAATCCCAAAGCGACTCTGCAAGACGTGATGGCTCATGTACAAGGCCCTGATTATCCGACTGCTGCTGAGATTATTACTCCACCAGCTGATATCGCTAAAATTTATGAATCTGGTCGTGGTTCAATCCGTATGCGCGCAGTATGGCGTAAAGAAGAGAGCGATATTGTTATTACCGATTTACCGCACCAAACTTCTGGCGCGAAGGTTCTGGAACAAATCGCTGCACAAATGCGGGCTAAAAAGTTGCCACTGATTGAAGACCTGCGTGATGAGTCTGATCATGAGAATCCAACCCGTTTAGTGCTTGTCCCTCGTTCAAATCGTGTTGATGCAGAGCAAGTGATGAATCATCTGTTTGCTACCACAGATTTAGAGAAAAGCTATCGTGTTAATATGAACATGATCGGTCTGGATAATAAGCCGGCGGTAAAAGGTCTGGTGACTATTTTGACTGAGTGGCTGGAATATCGTCGTTTAACCGTCACTCGCCGTTTGAATTATCGTTTAGATAAGATCTTAAAACGTTTACATATTTTAGATGGTTTACTGGTTGCATTTTTAAACATTGATGAAGTCATTCATATCATTCGTCACGAAGATGAACCAAAAGAAGTGCTAATGGCACGCTTTAACCTGACAGAAATTCAGGCCGAGGCAATTCTTGAATTAAAACTCCGCCATTTAGCTAAACTTGAAGAGATTAAAATTAAAGGTGAGCAGGCTGATTTAGCTAAAGAGCGCGATCAATTGCAAGCTCTGTTAGCCTCACCTAAAAAGCTAAGTACTTTGATTAAGAAAGAGCTGATTGCTGATGCTGATAAATTTGGTGACGAAAGACGTTCACCCATTGTTGAACGCTCAGAAGCTAAAGCGATCAGTGAACAGGATTTAACGCCATCAGAACCGGTGACTATTGTGTTATCGGAAATGGGCTGGGTACGTAGTGCTAAAGGGCATGATATTGATCCAACCTCATTAAGTTATAAATCTGGTGACAGTTTTAAAACTTCTGCTAAAGGTAAGAGTAATCAACCGGTAGTGTTTATTGACTCGACCGGTCGTAGTTACGCTGTTGAGCCAAACTCTTTGCCATCAGCACGTGGTCAGGGCGAGCCGCTGACAGGTAAATTAACTCTGCCACCAGGTGCTGTTGTTGATCACGCGGTGATGTCGGCCAGTGACGATCAAAAACTCTTGATGGCATCGGATGCTGGTTATGGTTTTATTTGCCAGTTTAGTGATTTAGTGGCACGTAACCGTAATGGTAAAGCGATTATTACTTTACCTAAAAACGCCAAAGTATTACCACCGCTGGAAATTCACTCCGATGATAGCTTGTTATTATCAATCACTTCTGCCGGACGAATGCTATTGTTCCCGGTGAAAGATTTACCGGATCTGGCAAAAGGTAAGGGTAATAAGATTATCTCTATACCAAGTGCCCAGGCAGAGAAGCGGGAAGATTATTTATCGCATATTATGTTGATTTCTCCTCAGGCATCCATCACATTACATGTAGGCAAACGTAAATTAACGTTACATGCTATTGATTTACAAAAATTTATGGCAGAACGTGGGCGTCGTGGAACATTGCTTCCACGCGGTTTACAGCGTATTGATCAGATTGAGGTCGAGGGTTAATGAACTTGTTTATTAAGGAAAAAGCATAATGTCAGGATTATGGGGACTGATTACCGGCGCAGTGTTTATGCTGGTGTTCAAAATGGGGTTTTGGGGCTTTTTGCTCGGTTTATTTGTCGGACCGATGCTAGGTCGTTTCTTTTATGGCTTTATGGCTCAAAAGAATGCTAACCCAACGCTATTTTTAAGTGTCACCTTTGAAGTACTCGGCCATTTAAGTAAAGCAAAAGGCGTGGTCACACAAGATGACATCAAAATTGCTAATCAGATGATGGATCAATTGCAGCTACAAGGTGCAGCCAGAAAGCTTGCTCAGGATTCATTTAACCGTGGTAAGGATACCGGCTATCCGCTGCGTGATCGTCTAAAAGAACTTTATGCGGCGTATCGCCATCAAAGCAATGTGCTGCGCGTATTTTGTGAACAGCTGATTCAGGCTGCACTCAATGACGGGAAACTGGATGATCG
The DNA here is from genome assembly GCF_011745665.1 of Zophobihabitans entericus. Classification (GTDB taxonomy): domain Bacteria; phylum Pseudomonadota; class Gammaproteobacteria; order Enterobacterales; family Orbaceae; genus Zophobihabitans; species Zophobihabitans entericus. Next base: position 719,582 of record NZ_CP050253.1, read on the forward strand.
CGAGAAAGACATCTTATACATTGTTGCAGAAGAGTTCCATATTCCATATGCTCAGATGAGTATGTATATTCAGATGATGATGGGGAGCTATCAGTTCCATCAGCGCGGTGGTTATTCGTATCAACAACAGTATCAGCAGCAATACCAACAAAGCAGTGGTCAAAGACAAAGCTATCAGCAACCGCGTGGACCTTCGCTGGCTGATGCATATCGTGTGCTTGGTATTGATGAATCAGCAGATATTACCACGATTAAACGTGCTTATCGTAAATTGATGAATGAACACCATCCAGATAAATTAGTGTCTAAAGGATTGCCAAAAGAAATGCTGGAAGCGGCGAAGCAACGCGCTCAAGAGATTCAGGCGGCTTACGATTTAATAAAATCCCATAAAGGATTTAAATAATTAACGAGTTGAGTTAAGGCTGATTATGCATGTTCGTTCAATTATCCGTATCGTCGGATTACTGATTACACTGCTCTCATTCTTTATGCTGTTGCCCGGTATTGTCGCGTTAATTTATCGTGATGGTGGCGGTGCGATCTTCATTCAGTCTTTTGTTGCTGCGTTGATTTTGGGCTGTGTACTCTGGATTCCTAATCATAATTATCGCAGTGAGCTTAATACTCGTGAAGGATTTTTGATCGTCGTCCTGTTCTGGGTGGTGCTTGGTACTATTGGTGCCTTTCCGTTCTTGTTTGATAGCCATATTAATTTAGATATCACCAATGCTTTTTTTGAGTCATTTTCTGGTTTAACTACAACCGGTGCTACGACTATCTCCGGGTTAGATAAATTACCTAAAGCCTTGTTATTTTATCGTCAGCTGCTGCAGTGGCTTGGTGGTATGGGTATCATCGTACTTGCGGTTGCAATACTACCATTACTTGGTGTCGGGGGGATGCAGCTATATAGAGCTGAAATTCCGGGCCCGCAAAAAGACAGTAAAATGCGTCCGCGTATTGCCCAGACAGCAAAAACATTGTGGTTTATTTACATGCTAATTACTGTCGTGTGTGCATGTAGTTTGTGGTTTGCCGGGATGGATTGGTTTGATGCGATTTCTCACAGCTTCTCAACTATTGCTATGGGTGGTTTCTCTACGCATGATGCAGGTCTGGCTCATTTTAATAATCCGATTATCAATTACATCATCACTTTCTTTCTGATCTTAGCTGGCTGTAACTTTGGTTTACACTTCGTCGCATTTAAAACGTTTAATCCGGCAACTTACTGGCGAGATCAGGAGTTCCGTACCTTTATTTTTATTCTGCTGGCACTGGTAATTATCAGTACTATTGTTATCTACTGGACCAAAGCCGGGCACGTAGAAATCTCATTTGATCAGTTGGTGTTACAGGTTGTCGCGACAGCAACGACTACCGGCTATTCTGTTGATGATATTAATAAATGGCCTGCGTTTTTACCCATCCTGCTCGTGTGTGCTTCGTTTATCGGAAGTTGCGCCGGTTCAACGGGTGGTGGACTTAAAGTAGTTCGTGTATTATTACTTTATCTGCAAGGTGTCAGAGAGCTGAAACGTTTAGTTCACCCTAATGCGATTTATAGTCTGAAACTTGGCAATAAGGTATTACCTGAGCGTATTATCGAATCTGTCTGGGGATTCTTAGTCGCTTATATGTTTGTCTTTTTAGTTAGCTTTTTTATTATTATCGCCAGTGGTATTGATGCATCAGACGCTTTTTATATCGTCGCTACATCGCTCAATAACTTAGGTCTTGGGCTTGGCAGTATTGGTGATAGTTTTGCAGGTGTGAATGATATCACTAAGTGGGTGATGATCATTGATATGTTATTTGGACGGCTGGAAATTTTCACATTGCTTGTTTTATTTACACCAACATTTTGGCGAAGTTAAAATATTCAATGAAATCAATATGTTATATATTGAGTGAGAGATTATGAAAGTATTACTATTATATACCACACGAGAAGGGCAAACGCGTAAGATTATGCAGCGTATTGCTGAGCAACTGACGACTGATATTGAGTATGATTTAGTACATTTAAAATCTGAGACGATGATCAACTTATCTCATTATCAGGGAGTGCTTGTTGGTAGCTCTATTCGTTATGGCTATTATCCTCAAGCACTAAAGAAGTTTATCACTGAAAATTATTATGAGCTGAACCATATGTTTACTGCCTTTTTTGGTGTCAATATGGTAGCGCGTAAACCCAATAAGAACACACCTGAAACTAATCTCTATACACGTAAGTTTTTAGAGAAATCGCCATGGAAACCGACTATGGCAGCGGTGTTTGCTGGTGCTCTTTATTATCCACGTTATGGTACTTTAGATCGCAATATGATCCGCCTGATTATGTGGATGGGTAAAGGGGAAACTGATGTGAAAAAACCAATTGTTGAATATACTAATTGGGAAAAGGTTACTGAGTTTGCGCAAAATTTTAGCCAGAAACTGGTGCTTGAAATGAATAAAAAAACAGAATCCTGATGGATTCTGTTTTTATTTATTGAGTATGAATTATCAGTTACTTCTCAATAAATGCCACCGCCCGAATCGGTGAGACCGAACCTTGTTTAATCTTGAGTGGAAACGCCAGGAAAATAAAGGGCTGAGTAAGTTGTTTTAGGTTGGTTAAGTTCTCAATAATAGCAATGTTCGCTCCCAGTAACGTGTAATGAGCCGGATGATCACCGTGTTCGGTTGCATCAATAGCAATAGCGTCAGTTCCAACCGCTTTGATATCTTTATCACGTAAATACTCTGCACCGTCTTTACCCAAACATGCCAGTTTTCAATAAACTGTTTATGATTTAGTTTTAATGCCCGGTACTTTTCTTGTCCGGTATAGAAAAAGCTATATCATTTGGTTGAATCGCTGTATTGTTGACTTCCCATTCCTGAATTAATGCTTGTGTTGCCAGACCATTTTCGGGTAAATGGGAAATATCAATAACCAGACCCCTGCCAACAAGTTGACTTAGTGGCATATCTATCATGCTTCCTTTGTGAGCAGATATTAGTCTGGAGATCATAGAAAGAATTAAATAGATAAGTATATTTATATTCAACAGGTAAGAAGAAAGCCGGTAGTGACACCGGCTGATTTAGGAAAGTACTACATTAAACAGTGTGATTATTCTGCGACAGAATTACAGGAATACCAATGTAATTTGCTAAATATCACCTGACAGGTTTCCCCCTCATTTGGCCCAGGGTCACGACGACCTTTTTGTACCCGAATTTCTTGATCACCAAGCATAATATTGTAATCAATGACCTCGCCAAGATAGGAACGACGTTTAACCACGCCCGGGATGCCGCCTTGTGCCACAAAGCGGATTTCAGATGGACGACTGGCAAGAATTGCCCGACCTTCTTGTATCAGCTCTGGTGGTGGTGGTGGTTGAATATCAAACACGTCACTACAACCGGGTAGTATGACTCCCTGTTGAGATAAATTGACCGTAATCTGGTTAGATAACCCGATGAAATTAAATACAAAGCGGTTAGATGGATTGTTATAGATCTCAAGAGGTGTGTCGATCTGCTGAATAACACCTTTCTTCATTACCATGATACGATCAGAGAGCGCCATCGCTTCTGACTGGTCATGAGTAACATAGATGATTGAGAATCCAAACTGGCGCTGTAGTGCTTTGATTTCAAAACGCATTTCTTCACGCAGATGGGGATCGAGACTGGATAGTGGCTCATCTAACAACATAACATCAGGGTTAATAGCCAGAGCACGAGCTAAAGCCACACGCTGCTTACCCCCACCAGACAAATCATCCGGACTTTTTTGTGCCACGCTGAGTAGATTAGTATGCTTTAACGCATCGGTAGTACGTTTTTCAATTTCATGTTTTGGTAGTTTTTTGATCTTAAGTGGAAAAGCGACATTATCATAAACTGTCATATGTGGCCAAACCGCAAAGGCCTGAAACACCATACCAAAATTGCGCTTTTCTGGTGGTAAATAGAAGTTAGTTATTTTGGAGGAAAGCAGGTTTTCACCTACTTTAATTTCTCCACCATCTAAATCTTCAAATCCGGCAATCATTCGTAAGGTTGTGGTTTTACCACAACCTGATGGACCGAGCATAGAAAAGCATTCACCTTTTTCAATAGACAGGCTTAAGTCTTCTATCGCGATAACATCACCGAATTTTTTCATGACATGATTAAGTTGTATGTAACTCATCTTATTCTCCTTACTATTCCTGAATTCGGCGGTTATTTACTTTTTTTAACTCTTTTACCGGCATAGCGTTTAATGACCGTTTGTCCAAAGACAATGATGATTAAAGCGATACCTGCCAGTGCTGCGGAGTAAACCGTTTCACCATCTTCATTTAGTGTATAGATTGCCACACCAATGGTTCTGGTTGACGGACCATATAACATGACTGAAACGGTTAATTCGCGCAGTGCTGGTAAGAAAATTAAGAAGAATGCCGCGACCATACCCGGACGAACGAGTGGAATCACGATATCTTTAAGTGATTGCCACATGGAGGCGCCACTGGCACGAGCTGCTTCAACTAAGGAATCATGTACTTGCTCTAGTGCTGCTGAGTTAGCTTTAAGTGAGAACGCCATATAACGTGCGATATAGGCAACCAGAATAATCCAGACCGTGTTATACAGATTGATACCGAATTTTCCGCTCCACGCTAAAATCACACCCAGTGCAATAACTGAGCCCGGTACAGAGAATGGCAGCATACCTAAAAACTCAAGAATACCTTTACCTCTGACACGCATTTTAACAATGACGTAAGAGATCATTACACCTGCAAACATGGTGATAACGGCAGCAGCAAGGCCAAGTAATACACTGTTTTTAATGGCGTCTTTGGTTAATTGCCAGTCAAACAGAATAAACTTATAGTTTTCCAGTGTCAGGTTTTCCCATGTCATTGGCAGGCCATAAGTTTTCAGTCCACCAACCATAAAGATAGTCACTGTTGGTAGTACGATGGTAAAAGCAATGTAGAGTAAACAGACGATGAGCAGTGGTTTTCTGAGTCCGCGTAGTTTTACTTCTACTGGTCGGAAACTTTTACCCGCAATAATCTGGAAACGGCCTTTGCTAAGCATCTTATTTTGTAGCCAGATAATAAATGCCGCCGTTGCAACCAGAACTGTTGCCAGTACTGTACCGGTACGAATTGCATCAAAGCTACCAGCACTTTGGTGGATTCTTTCATAAATCAAAGTTGGGATATTAAAGATACCATTCTCAACCCCAAGTACCGCAACAGTACCGAAGTGTGCCATTGAGTAAAGCATGATAAGTAATGCACCAGAAACGATACTTGGCATCACCAGTGGAATGGTTATCTTACGAGTAATGGTAAACAGACTGGCGCCAGAAATACGGGCAGATTCTTCCAGTGTAGGGTCCATACGTTCAAGTGCACCACATACCTGAATAAATACAAATGGAAAGAGATACATTGTCTCTACAGCCATAATACCGCCATAGCTATAGATATTGAAAATAGCATCTTCAAAACCAAAGGTATCCATAAAGAAGCGATTAATGTAACCGGCACGAGGAGATAAAAGCATCTTCCAAGCCAGTGCACCGATAAAAGACGGTAGCATAAACGGGACCAGGAACATGATTTTCATTAGCCCTTTATAAGGCAAGTCGGTACGAGTGACCAGCCAGGCAAAGAAGGTGCCTACACAGGTACTCATGATAGTTACACCACCCGCAATAAAGAGTGAATTGAGTAGTGCTTCATAGGTTTCAGGCTGTTGTAAAATTTTAACTACATCGGTAACGTTAAATTGTCCGTCAACCCAGAATGAGTTAATAAAGATTAATAACACAGGAACGGCAACAACGATAACGAGGATACCAATAGAAATTGCTAAGATTAGATTTGCCACATTAAATGGGCTTTTTTTAATGATAGTCGCCATGTTTAGCTCCTTACCGTTTCTGCATTATCAGGGAACCATAGCAGTTCATGGAAATTGACAATACAGGGTTCATCATCTTTAAACATGAGATCGTTTTGTAAGGCTGTATTGGTCGACACTTCAGTACGTAATGTAACGCCATCAACTTCCACCATATAATCCATGACCGCACCAAGAAAGCTTGCCCGAACGACTTTTCCTTGCAGACCCTGACCGGTTTTTGAGAGGATAATATCAGAGGGACGGCAGCCCACTTTTCCTGATTCAGCAGGTAGGTTGTCCCAGATGAGCTGTTGCTGCCCATGCCCGACTAAATGGTGATCTTGTTCATACCTGATCGGGAGAAAGTTAGCCAGTCCCATAAACTTAAAGACCATTTCATTGGCTGATTTTTCGTAAATTTCCCACGGTGTACCTATTTGCCTGATGTTCCCCTCTTTATCCATAATGGCCAGACGATCAGAGATAGCCAGTGCAATTTCCTGATCATGGGTGACATATAAAATAGTGATGCCAAGCTTTTTTTGTAATTCTTTAATTTCAAAGCGCATCTCTTCACGCAGATTAGCATCAAGGTTATTCAGTGGTTCGTCCAGGAGCATTAAAGAGGGCTTAGCAATGAGAGCACGAGCAAGTGCCACGCGCTGTTGTTGCCCACCTGAAAGCTGCGAAGGAAGACGCTGTTCTAAACCTGTGAGGTTAACCAGATCTACGATTTCCATGACTTGTTCGTTCATGGTGTCTTTATCAATTTTTTTGAGTTTGAGTGGGTAGGCGATGTTATCAAACACCGTCATATGTGGCCAAACTGCGTAGTCCTGAAATACAACGCCAAGATCGCGTTGGTCAGGTTGAATATCAATATGTTTATCGGGATCGGTGACCACGTGATCATCGATTAGGATGCGCCCTGAATCAGGTACATCAAAGCCAGCAAGTAAACGCAGTAATACAGTTTTACCACAACCTGAAGGACCAAGCAGGGTGAAGCACTCACCATCCTCTACAACAAGAGAGAGGTTTTTGAGAACTTCATTATTACCAAATTTCTTACTGATATTTTCGAATGTAATTGTTGCCATATCATTCTTCCATTTATCAATGCAAAAAAGCTGCAGAATTTGTGTTCTGCAGCAAGACAATAAAATTAGTTACGACCTTGAATAATTTGTGTGAAACGTTTGATGGTTTCTTCTTTCTCTGCAATTAAGCTTTGATAATCAATTGGAATCGCACGTTCAATCGCTTCTTCTGCAGTTGGCATATTGAATTTAGGATCTAAAGTAATCCCTTTTCTGACCGGTAATGTACCTTCTCCAGCAATGATCTTTTGACCATCCTCTGAAAGTAAGAAGTCGATAAATTTCTGTGCGGCACTTAGGTTATTGGTTCCTTTAATGATGGCTGCAGGGCTTGGAATCACTAGCATTTGTTTAGGGAAGATCAGTTTAAGTGATGCACCTTTATTGATTTTATCGTTAGTGATGTAGTCAACGGCCAGTGAAGCCAATAAATCGCCTGATGCTGTATCGTCAATTACCTGACCAGCACCTTTACCTACTTTAGCCCGGTTAGCTCGTAGTTTTTCAAAAAACTCCCAGCCGAATTCTGATTTTAGTAGAGCAACACTCATATAAGAGGTACCGGATAAGGCCGGATTCGCAATACCAAATGCACCTTTAAATTGTGGCTTTAAAATATCTTCCCACTCTTTAGGTGGATCATTTTTCACGTAACGGGTGTTATAAGCGATACCTAATGTACCAAGACGAATAGCGGTAAAAGAACCATCATAATCCGGAATTGGGTTAACAATATTTTCAACTTCTGGAGAAATATAAGGGTGTAACATGCCATTTTTTTGCATACTAAAGAAGTCAGGGACTTCACTTGTCCAGATTACATCAGCCATGATGTTACCTGATTCTTTTTCTGTAGCTATTTTTGCCATTAATTTTCCGGCGCCGGCTGATTGGTAATCCATATCAACTTCCGGGTATTGTTCCATAAACTTATTTTTTAATGCTCCAATGAGAGATTCTTTCATTGAGGTGTAAACGATTAACTTTTCTTTTGCCAGAACGGTACCTGACAGTGTAAGAGTAAACGTGGCAGCTATCAGTGTTGAACAAATCTTTTTCAGCATAATCAACTCCTAATCGACACAAATGTTTTAAATTTAAAATGAGAAAGCTCTTTTAATTACTTAGAACAGAGAGCAGGTTTTAGAGATAACACAGATGTACTATATAGGTTGGTACGATTAAAAAAAGAACAGAAAATAGCCAAAATTGAGTCATGTTTAACAGATAATTAAAGGAATTAATGAGTCAAAAATGACTCATTAATTTGGATAAAATAGAAACTGTTATTTTGCTCACATAAATACGATGCAAAAATGACTCAAAACCAGTGAGTAGAACGTTTTTAACAAAATTTGATTTCTTTGAAACTCGTCACAAAATCAGCCAGTTTTATTCATTGATATTTAGTTAATATGAATGACATTCGCAGGTTTAGTCATTAAGGATAAGATGGTGAACAGACAGATGTTGATAAGAATAAGATGTTTTAGACTATTTGGTCTGTTTTTATTATTGATGCCATTTACCATTATGTCTAAGGAATTAGTTATTGGCACGACCTTTTCGACTGATGCTACTGTACATTTAATTAAGGTATGGGAACAACAGAGTAACCACTTTCCAATCAGAACACTTAATCGTACCAGCATGTCACTTAACCAGTTGTTATCGACTTCTAAAGCGGGTAATGTTGATTTAATACTCAGTTCTTCACCTATGCTGTTTGATTCATTGCAAAGTAAAGGGGAGTTGGCTGACTTACCCGCAACAATAAAGCAGCATTCGCAATTTGTACCTGAGGTTTTACAAAATACTACGGCGGCTTTCTCTATTTCTGGTTATGGAATTTTGTCTAATTCTGCACAGTTTGAAAGCCTGAATATAAGTATACCCGGAGACTGGTATGATTTGGTTAATCCCGCTTTGCAGGATTTAGTGATTATCAGTAGTCCGTCACGTTCAGAAACGAATCACATTATGCTTGAAGCGCTATTACAACAGCAGGGGTGGGATAAGGGTTGGGAGCTGATTAGCCAAATTTCTGCCAATGTTGGAACGATCTCCTCACGTAGTTTTGGTGTGGCAGATAAGATTCAGGCGAATTTAGGGGCAGCCGGTATTACGATAGATAATTATGCTAATTTGTTAACCCAAAATGAAAGTTTGGGCGGGAATCGACTGGTTTTCCACTATTTTCCAAACTTTCCGGTTTCACCTACCTTCATCTCAGTTACGGCTAAAAGTACGCATAAAGCAGAAGCATTAACATTTATTCAGTTTCTGCTTTCAGAAGAGGGGCAAAGAGCGCTGAGTGATAGTGAAACGGGTAAATATCCAATTCAGCCTTTGAGTACAGATAATCCATTAGCAGAAAAGCAGCAATTTCTCTTTTCTCAACCACAGATTAATTATGACTTGTTATTAAAAAGACAGGAGCTGGTGAAGCTACTTTTTGAACATGCGATTACTTATCGTTTAAATCAGCTAAAAACAAACTGGCGCTTAATTTATGCAAAAGAACAAGCAGTCGGAAGGCAGTTACCTGAAGTCAGAGCGATTATTGCTTCGTTTCCGATAACAGAACAACAATCTGTTGATGATGATTATCTGAATAATTTTAATCTGAGTTCAGAGCTGCTTAAGTGGCAGGAATATTTTAGTCAGCAACAAGCAGAACTTGTAAAAACGCTGGAAGATCTGCAATGAAAAAATGGTTTAAATATCTTGATATCAGTAAAGGTCTGCAAATTTGTTTTCTGGTTAGCGCCCTGTTAAGTGTATTTGTTGGAATTGTTGGTCTTTATACTCTTGGGCAGCAACGTAAAGATATTAATTTTGCTCTGGATGAGGGATTTCCTAAAGTTCAGGCTGCTTTTCAGGCAGAAGAGCAATTAAATTTATTAAATAACGCTTTTTTGAATTTATATAGTATTAAAAGTGTTGATGAACGTGTGGAATGGCGTACGCGTATCGATATCCGTTTAAATGCGTTAAAAGATACTATGCGGGAGTTAGAAGATTCGCTAGATACACGTTATGTTGAGTTTTTTAATCATTTTTCAGAACTACTCGACCAAATAACCAATAATATCAATGATCGCTTAGCAAGTACTGAACAGTTTAATCAGATACATGCCCGCGTTAACTGGTTGCATGAAGATTTCCATAATGAGTTTACTGCACTATTACAAGAAATTAGTTGGCAGCAATCGGCTTTAGTTAGCACATATCAACAGAGTAGTAATGATAAAAGCCATTTTGAGGCATTAAAAAAGTCACAGCAAGAATTACAACTTATTTATGGTTTTATTACTTATGAGGATCAGATTGTTAGTGAATTGAAACAGCAAATTACTGGGGTTAAGGGGAGAACGGATCCATTACAAAAAAACTATTTGATTTATTTAAAGTTATTGGTTGAGAATAAAATCAAACAATTAGAGATCCACTCGTCAACTTATACCATTCAACAGATCATTGATGAGCTGTTTATTATTGGATTAGATGAAAGCCAGTTACCGGCACATATCACCAGACGTCAACATATTGATATGTCACTAAATATGTTAACTGAACAGGCAGAGGATCTGTTAACCGAGCTTCGTTATGAGGTGCGGGACCAGGTTGGCAATAGTCAAAAACAGCTACAAATGTTACAAAATATTGTTGAAAAGAGTTCGCATATCAGTGGACTAGTAATCTTTAGTGCCATGTTAATTGCGTTTTTATTTCTGATTGTGGTGAATTTTTTCTATATTCGTTTTCGGTTATTAAAACGTTTTCAATTACTTAATCATGCCGTTGATCGACTTCATAACGGGGAAAGTAACGTGAAAATACCGATCTATGGCATTGATGAACTTGGTCGAATTGCACGTTTACTGCGTTCATTTCTCTTTGAGATGAATAAGAAAAATGCAGAGCTGGAAAAGCGCAACCAAACACTTATTAGTGAAATTCAGGATCGAATTCAAGTACAAAATGAGTTGGTCACTACTCAAAACGAACTTATCCAGACGGCGAAACTGGCGATTGTTGGCCAAACACTGACTTCTATTAGCCATGAAATTAATCAACCTTTAAATGCATTAAGTGCTTATGTTTTTAGTGCTAAAAAGGCACTGGCAAATCATGATGAAGTAGCCGTAAATCGTTACTTTGATAAAATCAGTCAGGTTATTGACAGAACGGCACTAATTATTAAGCGTCTAAGGCAATTTTCCCGTAAAGGTGTTGGTAAATTACAACCTGTTGACCTGATGGAAAGTATACAAAGTGCCTGGTCTTTACTGGAGTCTAAGCATAAACAGGTTCAGGGGCAGCTCATATTACCTCCAATACTACCTGTTGTTTTTGGTGAAGATGTTTTATTACAACAGGTGTTTGTAAATCTGTTTTTGAATTCGATAGAAGCAACATCAAAATCGCCCACCATTATTACTATTGAGATTATGTATGAGTCAGAAGAGGAGATTGTTTTGGCTATTTCTGATAATGGTAAAGGCTGGCCACTTAATGAACCGTTACTGCAACCATTTTCTACCAGTAAATCGATAAATTTAGGACTCGGTTTATCGATCAGTAACTCAATTATAAAGCAGTGTGATGGTGAGTTTTATATCGCTTCCACTCTGGATAATCATGCGTTAATTATCTTACAACTCAGGAAAGCCAATTATGTTCAGTCATAAGAATCAGATCTTACTTATCGATGATGATATTGATATTTTAGAGGCCTATCAGGATCTGCTTGAGCAAGAGGGGTATCAGGTTATTACCTGTGCTGATCCGGTAAATATTGTTGAACAAATACCGGAAAACTGGAATGGCATTATTTTATGTGATGTTTTGTTACCTAACATCTCGGGACTGGTGTTACTGGAACAGTTTTTAACACAGGATCCACAATTGCCGGTGATTATGATTACCGGACATGGTGATGTACCAATGGCTGTTGATGCCGTTAAAAAAGGAGCAACTGACTTTTTAGAAAAACCTTTAACACCAGAAAAGCTACTGGATAAAGTCAAGGAAGCATTGTTTATTCGTCAAAGAGTGGTTGAAAATCGCCTAAGGCAATTGAAAATATTAAATGAAGAATTTATTGGTCACTCACCCTGGATGAAAAAACTTAAGCAGCAGCTGCAACGACTGGCTGATGTGGATATTCCGGTTTTTCTTTGGGGTGAGATGGGAACTGGTAAGCATTTAGCAGCTAAAAATCTACATCAATTAAACTGCCATCATAGCCATTTATTTTATATTAAAGATTGCCAGTCACCTGACAAAATTGAGGTGATTAAACTGATAGAACAGGAATTTACAGGAACATTAATCCTGAGTCATATTCACTGTCTATCACACAATGAACAAATTCAGTTGGTGAACTCACAGCAAGCAGAGAAACGTTCATTTCGGTTAATTATTCTCAGTGAGAAGCCCTTGTCGGATTTAATTCAGCAGAAACTGATTATACCGGAGCTCTATTATCTTTTTTCACACACACAAATTCATATGTTGGCTTTGAGAGATCATCCGACAGATATTGGTGATATCTTTAAATATTATGTTCAGAAATCTTGTAAGAGATTAAATAAGCCAGAGATGCCAATCAAAAACCAATTTATTAGTAGTCTGATAAAAAGAGAGTGGATTGGTAATATTCGGGAGTTAGCTAGTGCAGCAGAATTGTATGTTATTGGACTCTATTCTACGACTACGTTATTACCAACAAATTCAGTTAATCACAAAAAGGATATTTCTCTTGATGAGCAAGTGTCTTTGTACGAAAAGCAAGTCATTGAAGATGCTTTAAACTATTATCAGGGACGTATTAATGAAGCAGCGCAGTATTTAGGAATTCCTCGGAAGAAATTATATTTACGTATGCGCAAATATGAACTGGATAAGAAAATTTATAAAGAAATAGTATAAATCCTTATTTATCATTGCATTAAGTCTCTTTGTTGGGAGGCTGGTAATTTAACGTTGTTTAAATAAAAACCAAACTATCAATAAATATATAAATTCCTCTTGCTTATGAAAATTAAATTCTTATAATGCCCGTCCACTGTCACCACATAAGGTGAGTGACAAGAAGGTGAAAAAGAAGGTGAAAATCCCCTTGACTAACCCCACAGAGTTGCGTAATATACGCAGCCCTTGGACAGCGAAAGTTGAGAAGACTTTGAATCAGCTGTCAGCTCTTTAAAAACTTGAACAGACAATCTGTGTGGGCACTTACAGGACGAAAAAATATAGTCTACGGACTTAAAAATTAAGTCTTGATGAGTGACACAAAGATTCATTTGAAATGAAATTTATGTCAACATTCATTGAGCATCAAACTTTAAATTGAAGAGTTTGATCATGGCTCAGATTGAACGCTGGCGGCAGGCTTAACACATGCAAGTCGAACGGTAACAGAAGAGCTTGCTCTTGCTGACGAGTGGCGGACGGGTGAGTAATGTATGGGGATCTGCCGGATGGAAGGGGACAACAGTTGGAAACGACTGCTAATACCGTATAATGTCGCAAGACCAAAGCATGGGACCTTCGGGCCATGTGCCATCTGATGAACCCATATGGGATTAGCTAGTAGGTGAGGTAATGGCTCACCTAGGCGACGATCTCTAGCTGGTCTGAGAGGATGACCAGCCACACTGGAACTGAGACACGGTCCAGACTCCTACGGGAGGCAGCAGTGGGGAATATTGCACAATGGGGGAAACCCTGATGCAGCCATGCCGCGTGTATGAAGAAGGCCTTCGGGTTGTAAAGTACTTTCGGTGAGGAGGAAGGGTGTATATCTAATAGGTGTACACATTGACGTTACTCACAGAAGAAGCACCGGCTAACTCCGTGCCAGCAGCCGCGGTAATACGGAGGGTGCGAGCGTTAATCGGAATGACTGGGCGTAAAGGGCATGTAGGTGGGTCATTAAGTTAGGTGTGAAAGCCCCGGGCTCAACCTGGGAATTGCACTTAAAACTGGTGGTCTAGAGTACTGAAGAGGAAGGTAGAATTCCATGTGTAGCGGTGAAATGCGTAGAGATGTGGAGGAATACCGGTGGCGAAGGCGGCCTTCTGGTCAGATACTGACGCTGAGATGCGAAAGCGTGGGGAGCAAACAGGATTAGATACCCTGGTAGTCCACGCTGTAAACGATGTCAATTTGGAGTTTGTTGCCTAGAGTGATGGGCTCCGAAGCTAACGCGATAAATTGACCGCCTGGGGAGTACGGCCGCAAGGTTAAAACTCAAATGAATTGACGGGGGCCCGCACAAGCGGTGGAGCATGTGGTTTAATTCGATGCAACGCGAAGAACCTTACCTGGTCTTGACATCCATAGAACTTAGCAGAGATGCTTTGGTGCCTTCGGGAGCTATGAGACAGGTGCTGCATGGCTGTCGTCAGCTCGTGTTGTGAAATGTTGGGTTAAGTCCCGCAACGAGCGCAACCCCTATCCTTTGTTGCCAGCACGTAATGGTGGGAACTCAAAGGAGACTGCCGTTGATAAAGCGGAGGAAGGTGGGGATGACGTCAAGTCATCATGGCCCTTACGACCAGGGCTACACACGTGCTACAATGGCGCATACAAAGAGAAGCGAACTTGCGAGAGTAAGCGGACCTCATAAAGTGCGTCTAAGTCCGGATTGGAGTCTGCAACTCGACTCCATGAAGTCGGAATCGCTAGTAATCGTAGATCAGAATGCTACGGTGAATACGTTCCCGGGCCTTGTACACACCGCCCGTCACACCATGGGAGTGGGTTGCAAAAGAAGTAGGTAGCTTAACCGCAAGGAGGGCGCTTACCACTTTGTGATTCATGACTGGGGTGAAGTCGTAACAAGGTAACCGTAGGGGAACCTGCGGTTGGATCACCTCCTTACTACGAGATTCTGTAAGTGTTCACACAGATTGTTTGTTTAAAAAATACGTTGTCGAGGTCCCCTTCGTCTAGAGGCCTAGGACATCGCCCTTTCACGGCGGTAACAGGGGTTCGAATCCCCTAGGGGACGCCATTATCTTGTGAATTATCAGAAATGATAAAGATAATGACATTGAGTAGTGATTCTGATGAATTTCAGGTATCTCAATGAGACTGACAACGGAACTTATCTCAAAGCACATTATGCATTACTAAGATGTCTAAGTGTGTTGTGAGATAATTGCTCTTTAACAATATGGAACAAGCTGAAAAAATAACGAGTTCTCGAGCTGGTTGTGCGGTGTGTATTGGTATTTTTATTGATACGTGCGGTATGACAGAGTAAGAGAGAAGACTTATAGCTGTTAGAGACATCTAAGAGTTGTAAGGTTAAGAAATTAAGCGTACACGGTGGATGCCTAGGCAATCAGAGGCGAAGAAGGACGTGTTAATCTGCGAAAAGCGACGGTGAGCCGATAAAAGGCGCTATAGCCGTTGATGTCCGAATGGGGAAACCCAGTGTATTTTATACACTATCCTTAACTGAATACATAGGTTAAGGAGGCAAACCGGGAGAACTGAAACATCTAAGTACCCCGAGGAAAAGAAATCAACCGAGATTCCCCCAGTAGCGGCGAGCGAACGGGGAGGAGCCCAAAGCGGGTAGTATGTTATGTTAGTGGAAGCGTCTGGAAAGTCGCACGACAGAGGGTGATAGTCCCGTACACAAAAATGTAGCATATGGAAGCTTGAAGAGTAGGGCGGGACACGTGATATCCTGTCTGAAGATGGGGGGACCATCCTCCAAGGCTAAATACTCCTGATTGACCGATAGTGAACCAGTACCGTGAGGGAAAGGCGAAAAGAACCCCGGCGAGGGGAGTGAAAGAGAACCTGAAACCGTGTACGTACAAGCAGTGGGAGCTGCTACCGTTGGGTAGTGGTGACTGCGTACCTTTTGTATAATGGGTCAGCGACTTATATTCTGTAGCAAGGTTAACCGAATAGGGGAGCCGAAGGGAAACCGAGTCTTAACTGGGCGTTAAGTTGCAGGGTATAGACCCGAAACCCGGTGATCTAGCCATGGGCAGGTTGAAGGTTGGTTAACACTAACTGGAGGACCGAACCGACTAATGTTGAAAAATTAGCGGATGACTTGTGGCTGGGGGTGAAAGGCCAATCAAACCGGGAGATAGCTGGTTCTCCCCGAAAGCTATTTAGGTAGCGCCTCATGTATAACCATTGGGGGTAGAGCACTGTTTCGACTAGGGGTCCATCCCGGATTACCAACTCGATGCAAACTCCGAATACCGATGAGTTTTAGCATGGGAGACACACGGCGGGTGCTAACGTTCGTCGTGAAGAGGGAAACAACCCAGACCGCCAGCTAAGGTCCCAAAGTCATAGTTAAGTGGGAAACGAAGTGGGAAGGCTTAGACAGCTAGGATGTTGGCTTAGAAGCAGCCATCATTTAAAGAAAGCGTAATAGCTCACTAGTCGAGTCGGCCTGCGCGGAAGATGTAACGGGGCTAAACTATGCACCGAAGCTGCGGCAGTATACGTAAGTATATTGGGTAGGGGAGCGTTCTGTAAGCCTGCGAAGGTGAATCGAGAGGTTTGCTGGAGGTATCAGAAGTGCGAATGCTGACATAAGTAACGATAATGCGGGTGAAAAGCCCGCACGCCGGAAGACCAAGGGTTCCTGTCCAACGTTAATCGGGGCAGGGTGAGTCGACCCCTAAGGCGAGGCCGAAAGGCGTAGTCGATGGGAAACGGGTTAATATTCCCGTACTGGTGTATATTGCGATGGGGGGACGGAGAAGGCTAGGTTTACCAACTATCGGATGTTGGGTTAAGCGTGTAGGTGTGTGGTTAGGCAAATCCGGCCACTGTAACACTGAGGCGTGATGACGAGGCACTACGGTGCTGAAGTAACTGATGCCCTGCTTCCAGGAAAAGCCTCTAAGCTTCAGGTATACACTAATCGTACCCCAAACCGACACAGGTGGTCAGGTAGAGAATACTCAGGCGCTTGAGAGAACTCGGGTGAAGGAACTAGGCAAAATGGTGCCGTAACTTCGGGAGAAGGCACGCTGATGGTAATTGAAGTCCCTTGCGGATGGAGGTGAAGTCAGTCGAAGATACCAGCTGGCTGCAACTGTTTAATAAAAACACAGCACTGTGCAAACACGAAAGTGGACGTATACGGTGTGACGCCTGCCCGGTGCTGGAAGGTTAATTGATGGGGTTAGCGTAAGCGAAGCTCTTGATCGAAGCCCCAGTAAACGGCGGCCGTAACTATAACGGTCCTAAGGTAGCGAAATTCCTTGTCGGGTAAGTTCCGACCTGCACGAATGGCGTAATGATGGCCAGGCTGTCTCCACCCGAGACTCAGTGAAATTGAAATCGCCGTGAAGATGCGGTGTACCCGTGGCAAGACGGAAAGACCCCGTGAACCTTTACTATAGCTTGACAGTGAACATTGAGCCTTAATGTGTAGGATAGGTGGGAGACTTAGAAGTGTGAACGCCAGTTTGCATGGAGTCGACCTTGAAATACCACCCTTTAATGTTTGATGTTCTAACCTAGCATGCTGAATCGCGTGTAGGGACACTGTCTGGTGGGTAGTTTGACTGGGGCGGTCTCCTCCCAAAGAGTAACGGAGGAGCACGAAGGTTAGCTAATCCTGGTCGGACATCAGGAGGTTAGTGCAATGGCATAAGCTAGCTTGACTGCGAGAGCGACGGTTCGAGCAGGTACGAAAGTAGGTCATAGTGATCCGGTGGTTCTGAATGGAAGGGCCATCGCTCAACGGATAAAAGGTACTCCGGGGATAACAGGCTGATACCGCCCAAGAGTTCATATCGACGGCGGTGTTTGGCACCTCGATGTCGGCTCATCACATCCTGGGGCTGAAGTAGGTCCCAAGGGTACGGCTGTTCGCCGTTTAAAGTGGTACGCGAGCTGGGTTTAGAACGTCGTGAGACAGTTCGGTCCCTATCTGCCATGGGCGCAGGAGAATTGAGGGGGTTTGCTTCTAGTACGAGAGGACCGAAGTGAACGCACCACTGGTGTTCGGGTTGTGATGCCAATTGCATTGCCCGGTAGCTACGTGCGGAATAGATAAGCGCTGAAAGCATCTAAGCGCGAAACTAGCCCCGAGATGAGTTCTCCCAGTGGAGACACTGTAAGGTTCGTTCGAGACCAGGACGTAGATAGGTTGGGTGTGTAAGCACAGCGATGTGTTGAGCTAACCAATACTAATGAACCGAGAGTCTTAACCTTACAACTCTGAGGTGTTTTTGACGATAAGTGAAGACGCTGAGGGTTGACTTGTTATGTTGATATGGGGTAGCGCAGGCTATCGAGAGTATCATGACTCAGCTTGTTTTATGTTGAAGAGACAGACGGAATATGTCTGGCTGCGATAACGCAATGGTCCCACCTGATCCCATGCCGAACTCAGAAGTGAAACGTTGTGGTGCCGATGGTAGTGTGGGGAGTCCCCATGTGAGAGTAGGGAACAGCCAGGCTTTTAACTATGAATAGCCCAGTTTAGCGACTGGGCTTTTTTTATGCCTGTGATTTGGGGTGGGATGCAGGTATGATATTGGTTTCATCTGGTGACACTTTACACGGTGGATATATACCACTTCTCCTATCTTATTCTATTTTATCTATTTTCCTTTCTATTAATACAAGCCAATGTGTTTGTTTATCATTTTCTATAAAAATCTTATATAAAACATATATTGAAAATAGTTTTAAACGATCAATAAAATTACCATTAATAGATTTAATCTAATTAATGAGGGGTAATTGATCGGTTATATGAATTTTATTTTATCTCAAAAAGTAGGTATCCTTAGAGCGAATTTTACATAACTATAGACAGTATTTAAGTAAATTCTATAAGAAATAGATTAACTATTTAGCTAGCTGTTTATCTCTAATGAAAATTTATTATCAGTAGATAATAAATCTGAATATGAAATAGATTTAGCTGATGTTTTGAAATTAAAAAATAATAAGAAAGATTGGGGAAGGGATATCAAGTGCATACTATTCACTATTTATATAAAAATATAATTCAGCATTATTTATTGCAAACGTTACTAGTTCTACTAAATGTAGCCATTATTATCAGCCCGGCAAATGCTTTATTATCAGCAGAATCAGCAAAAACAATTCAGGGGCAGTCCCCTCGCTTTAATGCAACTTATGAATCAACTATTCAAAATGGGAAAAATTTTGATCTACTGGGTATCAATTATAGTGGGGTAGATTATTTTAATCAGATTAATTTTACTTCTAAGCTGGCAAGTTCTGGTTTGACGTACATGAATAATAAGCCAAACGATATTACTTTTACGCCAACTCGTAAAGGTGCTACTACCGCACAGGCGACTGATAGTAATGGTGATATTTTTGGGCCTGATTCTGTCGCTGAACGAACAACCGGTTCTATAACTGCTGATTGGTATTATACAACTACTGCAGGCTCTGAAAGCTTATTAAATGCGACACAAAAAGCACAGACTTTTTGTGAATTAGCGATTGCCGGGGTTGTTCCTTATATTAAAGTCGGTGGACCTATAATATTAAAAACGAGTTATGGTGACCCTATTAGCCAAAACTATCCGGACTCTACGATTGCTATTACTAAAAACCCACAGAATAAATTTAATATAGAGTTAAATGATCCTGTTTGCTATGCCTCACCATCTTTAACCTATGCAACAGGTGTATATGATCCTGGTACTCCACTAAAATTTAACCCAGCCGCTGGATTTATTCCACAAGCAACTATTGCTAATAATTTTCCTACTATGGGAGGAGATGGATTATTCTTCAATCTTGTTGTAGCAGGTGTTAATGTACAAGCGCCCGGTATAACCTGGAGTGCAACATCCACACCATCCGCATCTAATGTTACAGCTACTGTGGCAGCCGAAAAATCAATATTGAGTAGTGCAAGTAATCTTAATTATAGAGCAAATACTATGGTAATGGTGACATTAAGAGGCCCTGTCGCAAGTAGCTTTGAGATTGGTGCCACCGCACCAAAATTCACAGGAGCAACGACTATTAAGGTCACCGGTACTGATACTTCGGTAACACCTAATCGCGTGGTTGCTTCTTATCAATTTCAGATAAAGAATTGGTATGTTACGCGCAGTACTGTGAATGGACTACTGACAACACAAACAGCTTGGTGTAGTGGTTTGGGCAGCTATCGTATTCCTACTGCATCTGAACTCACTACAGCCACAGGGCTGGGTTGGACTGGGATAACCACGACGAATAATTATCAGCGCATTGTTGGGGCCAGCTTATTTGGTGAATGGGGACCAGTGTATGCTTATTCCAAAACTTATGGGGGAATAGCTGAGTTTTATGGTACTTCCTATTGGACATCAAGCAAAGTTGGTTCTAGCCTTTTTTATGTTAATAATTTAGGTACTATTAGTGCTGGTAGTACTTCATTCAATGCACCTGTAGCTTGTCGTAGTATTTAGATATCAAAATGATTAAATATAAAAGCGCCAGAACGGCGCTTTTATCTATTTAAAAACCTAATTGACTAAGCTTGTCGCTTAACTGAAATCATCGCTAAAGATTGCAGTGCTGTTTTGTAAACAGAATCAGGCAAAATATCAATAGCTTTGCTGGCTTTTTCTGCCTCTTGTTGGGCTTTCTGATAAGTATATTCCAAAGAACCACACTCTTGCATGATATGTAATACGCGATCCAGCAGATGGCGCCCATTACCATTTTCAATCGCATCTTTGATAAGTTTGGCGTCTTCTGGTGTGGTATTATTCATCGCATGTAATAGTGGAAGTGTCGGTTTACCTTCATTAAGGTCGTCTCCCAGATTCTTACCTAAAGCTGCTGCGTCTTTTGCACTATAATCGAGGAGATCATCAATTAACTGGAAAGCTGTACCAATATAGCGTCCATAATCTTGAAGAGCATTTTGTTGTGTTTGGTTAGCGCCAGCAATAATTGCTGCAGTATGAGAAGAGGCCTCAAATAAACGAGCTGTCTTACTATAAATTACCTGCATATATTGATCTTCGGTAGTATTAGAATCATTACAGTTCATGAGCTGTAGTACTTCGCCTTCAGCAATGACATTGGTCGCACTCGACATTACTTTTAGCACATCTAAAGAACCAATACTTGTCATCATTTGGAATGAGCGAGTATAAATATAATCGCCAACTAATACACTGGCAGCATTGCCAAATAAGACATTAGCAGTTGATTTACCACGGCGCAGTGATGATTCATCAACCACATCATCATGCAGGAGTGTTGCCGTATGAATAAATTCGATAAAGGCAGCGGCAGTAATATGTTTATCTCCCGTGTAGTCAAGTGCTTTAGCACCAAGCAGTGCAATGATAGGGCGAACACGTTTACCACCACCGCTAATAATATAGCTTCCCAGCTGATTGATAAGAACGACATCAGAATTTAATTGTTGCTGAATAACAGCATTTACTTGGGATAAATCGTCAGCGATCAATTCAATAATCTGCTCAAGAGAGAGTTTGCTCATGGAATCTTCCAGTATCATGATATCAGTGTTTATTTCTATTACTTTGTATTATCTTATAAAGCGCTAGTATCAACAAGGAATGCGTGTTAAATTTTATATAATTATAGTTTTAATGAGAGTGATTTTCATTTACAATATGCGATTCCGACAGAGTGCCACCTATTACTATGAAAATAATTGAGAAGAAGACAACACGAAAATTTGGTACGCTCAAAGCCGTTCCTTTTTCTATTTGTGGGCACGCGGCTTTAGCTGCAGCACTGCTATTCTCTTATCTATTTTCTAGTAATGACTCTATTATATCCGGTGAAGACTCGATCAAAGCTATTATCATTGATATATCTCAGATGACAGCAGCGCCTGAACTTTCTCTGGTTGAAGACTCTATGGAAGCACCTGGTGAAGCTATATCTGAGCCAGAAGTGATCGAAATTGTAGAAGAAAAAGTTGAAGAAGTTCCTTCCCTTGAAGAACCAAAAATTATTGAAACACCTAAAGAAGTCGTTGTAGAAACCAAAGCTGAGGTCGTTGTGCCACAGGTTAAACCACCTCAATTGAAACCACCGGTTCAGCGTGCTTCTCAGGCTCAGGTGCGTCAGGAGATTGATGTGCCTAACCGGGCAGAGCAAGCTGTGTCAGCCAGTTCTTCTAACAATACAGTGTACGCTGCAAAACCAATGCCTATTAGTCGCAGGCAGCCAGAATATCCAAGACGTGCTTTAGATCTACGAATAGAAGGGCGTGTGGTGGTTATGTATGATGTAGATGAAAAAGGTAATGTGACCAATATTCGTATCATTGATGCTAAACCCGGCAATATTTTTAATCGTTCTGTTATCCGGGCGATGAACTCATGGCGGTACGAGGCCAAAATAGCGACAGACCTTACTATTACGATTATCTTTAATCAGGATAAATCGATCCGTTTAGATGGCTAGTTTATTGAGATATAAAATAAAGATCATATAAGATGGTCTTTATCAGATTAATGAGCCATTAATTTTTCAATCTCACTTGGATCTTTTGGTACATCTGCAGTAAATATGTCATTACCTGTCTGAGTAATTAAAATATTATCTTCGATACGAATACCAATACCTCTGTATTGCGGTGGCACATCAGCATCTTTATTGATATATAGTCCCGGTTCCACAGTCAGTACCATACCCGGTTCCAGCATTCTGTCTCTGGTTGCTGTTTTGTAATCACCTACATCGTGCACATCAAGGCCAAGCCAGTGTCCAAGACCGTGCATATAAAAAGGCAGATAAGCCTTTTCTGCCACTAAAGTATCAAGATTACCTGTGACAATTCCAAGTTTTGTTAAGCCTTCTAACATAATGCGGATAACCTGATCATTCACTTGTTTAATTGATGTGCCGGCTTTAAGGTTATCCAGAGCATAATAGAGAGATTTTAAAACAATATCATAGATCTGGCGTTGCGCTGGGGTAAACTTACCATTAACCGGAAAAGTACGTGTGATATCACCCGCATAATGCTGGTATTCACACCCCGCATCGATCAGAACCAGCTCATTATTTTTTAGCTGTTCACTATTATTTTCATAATGCAAAATACAGCCGTTATTACCGCCGCCAACAATCGTATTGTAAGACGGGAAGCGTGCACCATGTTTAGCAAACTCGTGCAGTATTTCTGCTTCCAGATGATATTCAAACTGTCCGACCCGACAACTTTTCATCGCTCGGATATGCCCCTGAGCACTGATTTTTCCGGCTTCCCGCATAATCTCGATCTCTTTAGGACTTTTAAATAAGCGCATTTCATGTAATGTTGGGCGCCAGTCAATAATGGTTGTTGGTGCAACATAACCCTGACGTAACCCTTTACGTAGAATTTCAAGAACACAGTCAAGAATCTGATCAGCGAAATCAAATTGCTGATCTGCATGATAAATAGCATCAAGATGATTTAAATGTTGAGGCAAAACAGTAGTGATTTGATCAAAAGGATAAGCCTGATCGACACAAAGAGTATCAACTGCTGCTTGTTGTCCTAAGCGATAACCAGTCCATGTTTCAGCCAAAGGATCTTTAACCCGATTAAATAAGATAGACTTTACACCTGATTCTGATTTGATTAACAGTAATGCTGCTTCCGGCTCGTTAAATCCGGTTAAATACCAGAAGTCACTGTTTTGTCGATAAGGATAACACGTGTCATTACTACGTGTTTGCTCCGGTGCAGCAAAAAAAATAGCAGCACTATTTAGCTGCATCTTATTAATAAATTGTTGACGGCGGGCTAAAATCTCTTTTTGCATAATTTATAACCTATTGATTTATATACAAAAATTAATGGACGGTATTTGAACTATGTTCATCAGTAAATTCATCGTGACATAACATAACCGCGACACGAACATATTCAGATACTTCTTCAAATGCGTAAGCAAGGTCTTCCGGATCATCTTCTTCTGCGTCATAGCCAAGAGCAGTGATTTGTCTGAGATCGTTGATCGCTTCTTTAACATCACCTTTTACTTTAGTTAGCTGTGGTTGTACTAAACCAAGACCTAATAAATAGTGATTAACCCAGCCCACTAAATCATCAATTTGCGTGAACAGATCACGTTCAGATAATAATATTTGAAAATCAAACTCTGAACCTTCCAGATGTTCTTTGGTTGATTCATAACATTTTTGTGTGAGCTCTGCGAGTCTGCCAACCAAAGGTTGCCCATCATTAACCATGTCATTAAGCAAAGTCTTCCAGCTATCATCTTTATTGCCTCCGGCCAGCATACCGGTGATAAAACCGTGTAGCTCAGAAGCATTCATGCCAATGCCATAAGATTTTAATTGCTCATTAAGTTGTTCGTAATCTGTATTTTCGGACATAATTTCACTTTCTATTAAGAGTATTGAGTAGGCTTAATGCTCATAGTATATACGAATTCATAAAAAAATGTATTGAGTGAACTTACAGACAGATGTTTGTAGTAACGATTATACAAATAGCTTGTAGAGTGAACTGGAGAATAACTGTTGAGGGGTCAGAAATATCACGTAATGCAAAAAGATACTTACATTACGTGATAAATAAGTGTTATTTGTAGCTGGTAATTAAGAAACTGGTACCAAAAAGATTACTGACCTGAGTAGTAAAATCATTGGCCTTATTGTTTTCTTCTGTACTTTGCTTTGCATGTAAATACATAGTGTCAGTCACATATTGTGACATCATTTTATGATATTGTTCCTGCAGAGCTTTTTGCTGCTCCGGATCAATTGTCTGCATATATTCTGTATACAGAGCTCTTAGTGGCAACGTAGCTTCCTGAAATTCTGCGCTTAAAAAATCAGGTAAGGTAGTTGGTTGATTAAACGCTAAAATTTGTGCCCGAGTCATGACTACTGCTTTCTGTCCGCGAGCATTATCTGGTTTACCATAGTAGTTGAGATAGTAAAGTACAAAATCTTCTAAAGAGAAAATTTTGCTCTTAATCGTACCTGATTTATTGTTGTAAACAGTGACTTCATCAGGTAGCTCTTCATCCAGATCGTAGCTCCATTGTTCAGGAATAAATAAACCATCAAGACGCTTAAAATTAGCGGTATACGATTTGCCGTTGACGATAATGGTATCTGATGATGGGCGATAACTCTCACGACTTGCTGTATCAACGGTGTAGACTTCATTTAATAAAATATAAGTGGTTAGTGTGGGATTGATGATTCCACCATTACGATCCGGGTAAACGGTAAAATTGACCGTTCCTGCTGATTTAGATATGAGTTGGTGGGCTCCAGGAGCGAGTTTTATTGTCACTCTGCTGTATTCATCAAGTTCATATTTCTTATCATCAATCTGGACAGTGATGGCATCTTCTGTTGGATTATCAAGTGTATAAGACGTATCATCTGAACAACTGGTGAAAAAGAGGGTTGTGATGGTTAAAAAGATTGGTAGTAGATACTTTTTCATATTGTTTTATTTCTTTTATTATTAAATAAGTTATTATTATTTTTAATCTAAATCAGCCAGAATACTTAAGGCTTCAGAAAGTTTTTTGACACCAAAAACTTGCATATTAGGCAGTACTTTTTTAGGCATATTGGCATACGGAACGATGGCGCGTTTAAAGCCATGTTTTGCTGCTTCTGATATTCTTTCCTGACCACTTGGGACCGGACGAATCTCACCACCTAAACCAATCTCACCAAACATAACAAGGTCCTGAGGAATTGGTCGGTTTCTAAAACTAGAAACCAGAGACAGTACCAGTGCTAAGTCAACACTGGTTTCGGTGACTTTAATACCACCTACGACATTTACAAACACGTCCTGATCCGCCATTTGCAGACCGCCATGACGATGTAAAACTGCCAGCAGTAAGGCTAAGCGATTTTGCTCAAGTCCGACAGCGACACGACGTGGGTTACCTAACAGTGAGTGATCAACTAAAGCCTGAATTTCTACCAGCAGCGGTCTGGTTCCTTCCCAAAGAACCATCACCGAACTACCCGGAGTCAGCTCATCACCACGGCTTAAGAAAATAGCCGATGGATTGCTAACTTCTTTCAGTCCTTGCTCAGTCATAGCAAAAACACCAAGCTCATTGACTGCACCAAAGCGGTTTTTATGACTACGTAGTGTTCTGAACCGGGAATCGGCATCACCATCAAGTAGTACCGAGCAGTCAATACAGTGTTCCAGGACTTTTGGTCCAGCTAGGGTGCCGTCTTTAGTCACATGGCCAACCATAATAATGGCAATCCCTTTAGTTTTGGCAAAACGCGTCAGGTAAGCTGCAGTTTCTCTGACTTGTGCTACGCTTCCGGGTGAGGACTGAATATCAGCCATATGCATCACCTGAATGGAGTCGATCACCATCAGTTTTGGGAGCTCTTGTTCAGCGATATGACAGATCTGCTCAATACTGGTTTCTGACAGCATGTTTAAATTATCTGCCGGTAGTCCTAAACGGTGAGCACGCATTGCCACTTGTTGTAAGGACTCTTCACCAGTGACATACAACGTTTTCATTTGAGAAGAGATTTTACTCAGCACCTGAAGTAGCAGAGTACTCTTACCTGCGCCGGGATTACCACCGATTAAGATTGCGCTACCTGGTACAACGCCACCACCCAGTACCCGATCAAATTCAGAAAATCCGGTCGAGAAACGTGGCAGGGCTTCTAAACTAATTTCTGATAACTTTTGAACTTTTGCCTGTCCGGTACTACTTCCTGAATAGCCTGAGAACCTGTCATTACGGTTACTCGAAGCTGCAGCGAGGCGAATTTCTGTTATAGTATTCCACGCGTGACATTCACTACATTGTCCTTGCCAGCGCGGGTAGTCTGCACCACATTCATTACAGACAAATGCTGTTTTTGGAGCTTTAGCCAAGTTGTACCTCTTATCCTTCACTATCCAGACTGGCTGATAAAATACAATACAGACCAGTAAGGTCAGCAAACTTGATGGCTATTTTTGCTTTATCTACCACTTTTGGTTTGGCGTGATAAGCAACACCAAGTCCGGCTGCTTTAATCATTTTTAAATCATTGGCACCGTCACCAATAGCAACGGTTTGAGAAATAGGTATTTCCAGTTCGCTAGCCACTTTTTGTAACGTTTTAGCTTTGAATTTAGCATCTACAATTTGACCTTTGACTCGACCGGTTAATTTATTGTTGAGAATACCTAATTGATTGGCATAAACGGCGGTGAGTTTTAATTTTTCCTTTAAATGGTCAGCAAAATAGGTAAAACCGCCAGAGATTAATACCACATGCCAGCCTCTTTTTTGTAGTTCCTGCACTAAAAAAGTCAGTCCCGGCGTTAACGGTAAACGGCTTTTTACTTGTTCTAAGATTTCAGCCTCTGCACCTTTAAGGGTAGCAACACGTTTACGTAAACTGGTGACGAAATCGAGTTCACCACGCATTGCTTGTTCGGTAATTTGAATCACTTGTTCACCGGTTCCGGCTAGTTTAGCCAGTTCATCGATACACTCAATCGTTATTGCCGTTGAATCCATATCCATTACCAGCAAACCCGGTGAACGTAAAGACGGAGAGTGAGAAATTGGAGCAATATCCAGATCCAGTTTATCAGCAATGTCTTTCGCTTTTTTAGGCATAGAGCCAGCAATACGCACAACTTGTAATGTTTTTACTTTCCACGATGACACTACTACTATTGGCATAGCGAGTAGATTTTGGAATTTGGATAACAGACTTTTATTTAACTTTTTACCATATAAAATCCAACCTGTTTTACCTGCATGATAGTCGAGCGGCATTACTTCACATCCCATTAAGGATAGTGGTAAGCCTTGCCATTCTTGAATGTTATCAGGTAAGTCATTGTAGGTCAGAGTATAAGCCATATATTATCCAGCAATAATTCAACTTAAAGATGAGTGATTTTAGCATATATTTTCAGAGACAACTTCTCTTATCTCATGGTTTTAATTTTGCGACAGGCTGGAATGATTTGTTGAAGAGATGAAAACATGAAGCGCACAATGCTATGCGCTTCATAAGATAGTTAATTAGTTATTTTTACAGCGGAAGAAATAACCGATAGTCAGAATAACAAACCAGATTGGTGTGGCAATCAGTGCCTGACGGGTATCCGCTTCAAAGGTTAAAAGCACGATCATGAAAGCAAAGAAGGCAAGACACGCAATACACATGAATTGACCGCCAGGCATTTTGAAGGCTGATTTAGCGTGTAGTTCAGCTTTTTTCTTACGATAAGCCAAATAAGAGATCAAAATCATAGACCAGACAAACATGAATAAAATGGCTGAGATAGTTGTTACAATGGTAAAGGCAGTAATAATATCAGGAATACAATAAATCAGAACCACACCACCAAGTAGACAGATACAAGAGAATAATAAGCCGTTTGCCGGCACCGAGCGACGTGATAATTTACCAAATGGTTCAGGTGCATCGCTCTCTTTTGCCAGACCAAATAACATACGGCTGGTTGAGTAAATTCCACTATTAGCAGAAGAGGCCGCTGAGGTCAGCACTACAAAGTTGATGATGCTGGCAGCAGCAGGCAGACCCGCTAAAGTAAATAGCTCTACAAATGGACTTTTACTTGGAATAATATAAGTCCACGGTGTGACGCTCATGATCGTAATTAGTGCAAACACGTAGAAGAAAATAATACGTATTGGAATTGAGTTGATTGCTCTTGGCAGATTCACTTCCGGGTTTTTGGTTTCAGCTGCTGTAGTACCAACCAGCTCAATACCGACAAAAGCAAAGATAGCAATCTGGAAACCGGCAAAGAAGCCCATCAATCCTTTAGGAAACATTCCACCATATTCCCAAAGATTAGTGAGTGATGCGGTAGTACCTGTTTCAGGTGAAGTAAAGGCAATCGCCACCATAACGATACCAGTTATGATCAGAGCCACGATCGCAATGATTTTGATCATGGAGAACCAGAATTCAGTCTCACCAAACATACGTACAGTCAGTAAATTAAGAAGTAGTAAAACTAAAATACAAATTAGCATTGGAATCCATGCTGCCAGTGTCGGGAGCCAGTATTGTGTATAACCTGCAATAGCAACTACATCGGCAATACCGGTGATCACCCAGCAAAACCAGTATGTCCAGCCGGTAAAAAAGCCAGCCCATGGACCAAGTAAATCTGCAGCAAAATCACTAAACGATTTGTAATTTAAGTTAGACAGAAGTAGTTCACCCATCGCTCGCATAACAAAAAACAACACAAAACCGATGATCATATACACAAAAATAATGGATGGTCCGGCCAGACTGATGGTTTTACCAGAACCCATGAATAAGCCTGTTCCAATCGCCCCGCTAATGGCAATTAGCTGAATGTGACGACTTGATAATGTACGTTTTAACTTTGTATTATCTGGAACTGAATTACTTATTTGGGAGCTCATTGCCTCATTACCTTGTATTTTTAATAAATTATGACTTTCGGGTGAAAAGCGAACTAAAAACTATAAATACAATATGTGGTGAGCGCAATAACTTTATTGTGTAAATTCATTAATAATTTTTATTCTATTTAATTCATTTCATAACACAGCTTATATTGGGCTTACTTAAGGACTAATAAATTGTTATGATGAGGCGTCGTAATTTATCAGGAATCTCTTTGTTACAAATGAACATTCAATCACAGCTTAAGAGGAAGCGCAATATCGCTTATTGTGGGATTTTGTCTCTGTTACTCATTTTGGTAGGATGCGAAAGCAGACCAGTAAAACAAGGGCAGCAATATATTAACGGTGAGTTTTCTGAGTCGGTTAATCTCACTCAGATTACGTTATCTGAGCCAGTTAATATTCCTGATTATGAAAAACAAGTTCAGCTTATTGAAAGTGTTTCTCCTTCTTTATATGGTCGTTATAAATCAACTTATGAAGCGTTAAATGAATGGATTGCAGCAGGCGCTCAGACACAATATTTAAATCGTTTTGGCTTGAGTAGTTATCAACTAGCCGGTACCGATAATTATGGCAATGTGCATTTAACCGGTTATTACACTCCGGTGCTTAAAGCGCGTCATAAGCCTGATTCTCATTTCCAGTTCCCGTTGTATGGTATGCCACAAAAGTGGTCGGGGACACTTCCTTCTCGTGCTGCTATTTATGAGGGAGCATTAGATGGTCATAATCTTGAACTTGCCTACACAGATTCTTTAATCGATAACTTTATTATGGAAGTGCAGGGGAGCGGTTATATTGATTTTGAAAATGGTGAGCCATTAACCTTCTTTAGTTATAAAGGGAAAAACGGTCACTCTTATCAAAGTATCGGGCGTCTTTTAATTGAGCAAGGTGAAATTGAAAGAGATAAAATCTCTATGCAGGCGATTAAAGCTTGGGCAGATCAGCAGGAAGATACTAAAGTCCGTGAGCTGTTAGTTCAAAATGCCTCAGTCGTCTTTTTCCATCCACAATTGGCAGCACCGGTTGTTGGTTCTACAGGGATCCCGCTTGTGGCTAAAGCTTCAGTTGCATCTGATCGATCACTAATCCCATCTGGTTCTGTGCTTCTGGTTGAAGTGCCACAGTTAGATGAAAACGGACAATTTAATGGTGAACGCCAATTGCGCTTAATGGTAGCTTTAGATATCGGCAGTGCGATTAAAGGCCAACATTTAGATATTTATCAAGGCATTGGTGAAGAAGCAGGGGAGCTGGCTGGTTTTTATAACCACTACGGGCGGGTGTGGGTAATCAAACCGGCAGAAGGTAGTCATCTGAGTCCGGCTGTTCCAATGAGTCGATAGAGGAGTTAACGTGACAAGTTTTTCAGAAGCCTATTATCGACGTTTTAGTGGTATTGCTCGTCTTTATGGTGAACAAGCCTTAGCTAATTTTCAAAAAGCACATATTTGCGTAATTGGAATTGGTGGTGTGGGTTCATGGGCTGTTGAGTCCTTAGCCCGTAGCGGGATTGGGATGATTACTTTAATCGATATGGATGATATCTGTCTGACTAATACTAATCGGCAAATCCATGCGCTACAAAAACATGTGGGTGATTTAAAGACGGAGATCATGGCGCAGCGAGTACTTCAGATTAATCCTGAATGTCAGGTTGATTGCATTGATGATTTTATTAATCCGGAAAACGTTACAGATTTGCTCGGCAATAAAGAACATAAGAAGTTTGATTATGTGATTGATGCCATTGATAGTGTGAGAGATAAGGCAGCAGTTCTGGCACATTGTCGTCGTCATAAAATCAAAGTGATTACAATTGGTGGGGCTGGCGGTAAAAAAGATCCAACCCAGATTAAAATTACCGATTTAGGTAAAACAATTCAGGATCCACTGGCTGCCAAACTACGCGAACAGTTAAAAACAAAATTTGGTGTAAAACGAGACAGCAAAGGAAAGTTTGGTATTGAGTGTGTCTATTCAACAGAACAGTTAACTTATCCGGCACAAGATGGCGGTGTCTGTTTTAGCAAGAGTGAAGCCGACGGCGCGAAGAAGATGGACTGCGAATCGGGCTTTGGTTCGATCACCAATGTGACTGCTACATTTGGTTTTGTTGCGGTTGCGCGTATTCTGGAAAAGTTAGCAAAAGCAGTTTAAGAAGAAAAGTGTAACTAATTGATTTAATTACACTTTTTATTTCTATGGGTTATTTCGCAGTACTACGATGTAAAATATTCAGAATCTGACGAAGTTCTTTCACATCTAACTGACCTGGAGCTGACGCATTTTTAGCCGCACCAAAAGTCATTGATGATCCAAATAATTCACCTGAGACTCGACTGATTGCACCTTTACCAGCCATTGACATGGTGATAAGTGGACGGTCAGCATATTTTTCAGCCATTTCTGATGTGGCAGTTAATAGTGTTAACACATCAGCGGTTGATTTTGGCATCACGGCAATTTTTGGAATATCTGCGCCAAGTTCCTGCATTTTACGCAGACGGCCAACGATATCATCTTTCTCTGGGGTTTTATCAAAATCATGATTTGATGCCACAACCAGTACTTTGTGAGCGTGTGCTGTAGTAATCACATCTTTCACATAAACATCACCAGTAAATGCTTCTACGTCAATCATATCAACTAAACCAGTGGCTGCCAGACTCTTGTTGAGTTCAACATAGTATTCAGTTGAAACTGCTTTCACTCCACCTTCTTTAGCTGTACGGAAAGTAAAAAGAATAGGTGTTGTTGGAAGTGTATCACGCAGCTTTTTAGCCATTACTTTTACTTTATCGATATTTTCAACATCAACAAAGTGATCGACACGCCACTCTAAAACGTCAAAATCGATAGTTTTTAAAAAGACAGCTTCTTCAAGTAAATCAGTTTCTGTTTTACCGACAATTGGTACGATGATTTTTGGTGCACCAGAACCAATAGTGACATTTTTGATAGTAATTGTTTTCATTCAGTCTGTATCCTTGAAAATTAATTAGTTAAAACCCATTTTTTCTTTCACGTATTCAATTGGTGTGTCCTGGCCTGTCCAGATTTTGATCTGTGCAGCACCCTGCCAAATCATCATACCAATACCGTTTAAAGTACGGCAACCTTGCGCTTCTGCCAGCTCAAGTAATTTGGTTTTACGTGGAGAGTAGATACAATCAGTGACGATAAGGTCTTTACGTAGCATTGAAACATCAGTAATTACACTTTGACCTTCCAGTGGTTTCATACCAACGCCAGTAGCATTGTTAAGTAATGTACTTTCCGCAATTTCTTTGCGTAATCTTTCAGTATCAGCTAGATCAAATACATTCACTTTACACTTAGTTTGTTCATTTAATTTTTTAGCAATTGTTTCTGCTTTTGGAAAAAATGAGTCTTTTGGATTAAAAATAGAAATCTCTTTTACTCCATCTAGTGCAGCCTGTACCGCTATAGCTGTAGCGGCACCGCCAGCACCAAGTAAAGTCATTTTTTTACCAATAATATCAATACCGGCCTCTTGTAAAGAGCGCATGTAGCCCATACCATCAGTATTGTAGCCAGTGAGTACACCATCATCATTAGAGATAGTATTAACTGCTCCAATTAATTCTGCAGCTGGAGTCACTTTATCTAAATATTGCAGAACAAGTTGTTTATTTGGCATAGAAACTGCTGAACCGCGCATACCAAGTGCACGCATTCCTTTGATAGCATCAGGCAGCTTTTCTGCGGTGACTTCAAAGGCCAAATATACATAAGGCACATTTAGCTTAGAATACACAATATTGTGCATTTTAGGTGATAAACTATGGCGAATAGGGTATGCCATTAAACCGATTAATAATGCGTGACCGTCGATGTTTTCTCTCATTTTTTTAATACCTTATAGGGTTATCAGATGATGGCGACGATCATAATAGATTTGCTATTTAAACGCCAACAGCATTTCACAAATAACTGAGTGAATATCACAGATTTGGCATAATTTTTGGAAAGTGATTGAAACGAGTTGAAAACTCCTTTACGATAACCGCATTCGCTTTCAATAACTCAAAAAATTATAAGAAAACATGTCCAAACATGTCTAAATAGCGATCCTCTTTTAAACTTTAAATTTTTAAAATTCAGGAGAAGTTTGTATGGCAGTAACCAATCTTAATGAGTTAAATGAACTAATGGCCAGAGTGAAGAAAGCTCAGGAAATTTATTCAACGTTCACTCAAGAACAAGTAGATAAAATTTTCTTAGCAGCATCTACTGCGGCCGCAGCAGCACGTATTCCTTTGGCTCAGCAAGCAGTTGCAGAATCAGGTATGGGCGTTGTTGAAGATAAAGTCATTAAAAATCTTTATGCATCAGAATATATTTACAACAAATATAAGCACGAAAAAACATGTGGTGTTTTAGAGGAAGATGAACAATTTGGTACAACTATTGTTGCTGAACCTGTCGGTGTTATTTGTGGTATTGTTCCAACAACAAACCCAACATCAACAGCTATCTTTAAATCATTAATCAGCTTAAAAACACGTAATGCGATCGTATTTTCTCCTCATCCAAGAGCGAAAAAATCAACTAACGCAGCGGCTAAAATTGTTTTAGATGCAGCGATTAAAGCGGGTGCTCCAAAAGATATCATTGGCTGGATTGACGAGCCAAGTCTTGAATTATCTAATGCATTAATGCACCATCCAGATGTAAATATCATTCTTGCAACTGGTGGTCCTGGCATGGTTAAAGCTGCATATAGTTCAGGTAAACCTGCACTAGGTGTTGGTGCTGGTAATACTCCGGTTGTTATCGATGAAACAGCAGATCTTAAACGTGCTGTTGCTTCTGTTCTTATGTCAAAAACATTCGATAACGGTATGATCTGTGCGTCAGAACAAGCGATTGTTGTGGTTGATAAAGTGTATAACGAAGTTCGTGATTTATTAACTAAATACGGCGCGTATATGCTTGATGCGAAAGAAACAAAAGCTGTTCAAGGTATCATTCTAAACGATAAAGGTGCGTTAAACGCAGCTATCGTTGGTCAACCAGCATATAAAATTGCTGAATTAGCAGGCTTCAAAGTTCCGGCAGCAACGAAAGTTCTTGTTGGTGAAGCAGCTAAAGTAGATATTTCTGAGCCATTTGCACATGAGAAACTATCTCCAACTCTAGGTATGTTTAGAGCAAAAGACTTTAAAGATGCAGTAGAGAAAGCAGAGAAATTAGTCGCTATGGGCGGTATCGGTCATACTTCTGTTCTTTATACTGATCAAGACAACAACAAAGATCGTGTTGCTTACTTTGGTAGCAAAATGAAAACTTGTCGTATCTTAATCAATACACCTTCATCACATGGTGGTATCGGTGATCTTTATAACTTTAATTTAGCACCATCTCTAACGCTTGGTTGTGGTTCATGGGGTAATAACTCTGTGTCTGAAAACGTGGGTCCTAAACACCTGCTTAACAAAAAAACAATCGCGAAGAGAGCTGAAAATATGTTATGGCATAAACTACCTAAATCAATCTATTTCCGTCGTGGATCACTACCAATTGCTTTAGCTGAAGTTATTACTGATGGCGCTAAAAAAGCAATGATCGTGACCGATAAATTCTTATTTAGTAATGGTTATACAAAACCAATTATCGAGCAATTAGAAAAAGCGGGTGTGATTTGTCAGGTGTTCTTCGAAGTTGAAGCAGATCCAACATTAAGCATTGTTAATAAAGGCGCAGCGTTAATGGATGAGTTCAAACCTGATACTATTATCGCGCTAGGCGGTGGTTCAGCGATGGACGCAGCTAAATTAATGTGGGTAATGTATGAGCACCCGGAAGTTCAATTTGCTGAATTAGCATTACGCTTTATGGATATTCGTAAACGTGTTTGCGGTTTCCCTAAACTTGGTGTTAAAGCGAAACTTGTTTGTGTAACAACAACATCTGGTACTGGTTCTGAAGTTACACCATTTACTATCGTAACTGATGATAAAACTCATCAAAAATTTGCATTAGCAGATTATGAGTTAACGCCAAATATGGCTGTTGTTGATGCTAACCTTGTTATGAATATGCCTAAATCACTTTGTGCATTTGGTGGTATTGATGCAGTTACGCATGCTACAGAAGCTTATGTTTCAATCATGGCAAACGAATTCTCTGATGGTCAAGCGTTACATGCGTTAAAACTATTACAAGAATTCTTACCAGCAAGTTATAACGAAGGTGCTAAAAACCCTGTAGCACGTGAAAGAGTTCACAATGCAGCAACTGTTGCTGGTGTGGCGTTCTCTCAAGCGTTCTTAGGTATTTGTCACTCATTAGCACATAAACTAGGTGCAGCGTTCCATGTTCCTCATGGCTTAGCTAACGCATTATTATTAACTAACGTTATTCGCTTCAACGCAACTGATAAACCAGTTAAGCAAGCGACATTCAGCCAATACGGTTATCCGCAAGCTGTTCAACGTTACGGTGATATTGCAGACCATCTAAACTTAACAACTAAATCTGATACTCCAGCCCAAAAAGTTGAGAAACTAATTAAGTGGATTGATGAATTGAAAGCTACGCTGAATATTCCGATGTCTATTAAAGAAGCGGGTGTTGATGAGAAAGCATTCTTAGCAGCAGTTGATAATTTAGCGGTAAATGCATTTGATGACCAATGTACTGGTGCAAACCCACGTTACCCATTAATTTCTGAGTTAAAACAAATTTACTTAGATTCTTACTATGGTCGTGCGTACAAAGATCAGGACGATGCTAAGCCAGCTCCGGCAGCAAAAGCAGCAGCTAAACCTGCGGCAAAATCAGCAGCTAAAGCAACGGCTAAGCCTGCAGCAAAACCAGCTGCGAAGAAAGTCGCTAAGAAAAAATAATTCGTTATTTTAAATAATCAAACCCCGTTTATTCGGGGTTTTCTTTTTATATCAAGATGATGAGTCTCTGAGTAATATGATAAAAGATGATTTAGTTTTGGCACAATGGCAAGACAAATCAGTAGCTTCTGAATTTGCTCATGTCTTACCTGATGGATGTCAGGATCTTATTGTGTGTGTTAAACCGGGAGAACGACCAGAATGGTTTATTTCTGACTTATCTGATTCAGCCTATATTGTAAAGTCAGAGAGCGGACAATGGTTTATGGGGGCACGTTTGCATCCTGGGGCGCTGATTAGTTCTGAGGCGTTATTGAAAACAATGGAAAGTAAATCAAGTTTTGATCATCAGGATATGCTTGAAAATATTAGTTATTTTGTTACTTATAATCAGAATGTGACAGAGGCTTTAACTTCTTTATCCCAAAAATCATCGCTTAAACAGATAGTGACACATTTGGGAGTGTCAGAGAGAACGCTACAGCGCTTAATGATGAAATACACTAAACGCTCACCACAATACTGGCAAGCGTTAGCACGTATTCGTCAATCTGCCAGATTAGTCGTTAATAGTGATATGACTCTGATTGATATCGCCAGTGAATCAGGTTTTTCTGATCAGGCACATTTTAACCGAGAGTTTAAACGTTGGTTTAGTACGTCTCCGGGACAATTTCGTCAACATACCATACTAAACCAATTCATTAATGATTCAGGTTATAACTAATTAGCTACTTCTGTACAGATTTCAATAAGAAATCCATTTGGGTCAGAAATATAGGCAACAGTTTGTCCCCATTCCATTTTTTCAGGAGCCTGAATGAGTTCAGCTCCAGCAGTTAAAGCAGCTTGTAATGTTTCTTCAACATTTTCTGTGATAAAAGCAATTTCAAAACAAGGAGAGTCTGGATGCGGCTTACCTGGATTCTTACCTAACTGTTCCATCAGATCGATGGATGAGAAGGAGAGGGTGGTATTACCGGTGTTTAATTCGCCATAATCGCCACTTTCATGTAAAAATTTAATCTCAAAACCAAATACCTTTTGATAAAAATTGAGTGTTTTTAAGACATTATTAACATAAAGTATGGTATATCCTAGTTTCATCTTATTTCTCCTGTGATTTTTTACGGAACATTCTGAAATTATTATAGTTTTAATCTTAATTTTGGTCTTGAATAAATCCGACAATTCGCTGTACAATAGATCCTCTAGCCGTTTTCTGTTTTTTTTTTAAGCAAACAAATAAAAAAGATGTTTTTTTTGTTGCCAAGGGTTATGAATATAGTCTAGAATGCGCAGCACTTAGGCCGGCTTAGCTCAGTAGGTAGAGCAACTGACTTGTAATCAGTAGGTCGCCAGTTCGATTCCGGCAGCCGGCACCACTTAAGTGAAAAACAGAAAATTTGAATTATCGGGGTGGGGTTCCCGAGCGGCCAAAGGGAGCAGACTGTAAATCTGCCGTGTCACACTTCGAAGGTTCGAATCCTTCCCCCACCACCATTAATATAAAATATGTTGTATATTAAATATAGTGGAAAGGATATAAATCAAATTTAGCTCTCCTTACCTCAAATCATATTTTATATAACACCAGTTCAATTAACTGTTATCGGATTATTATAGAAGCATTCAGTAGCCGAGTTTGAACTGCGGGCATCGTATAATGGCTATTACCTCAGCCTTCCAAGCTGATGATGCGGGTTCGATTCCCGCTGCCCGCTCCAATGCTGATATAGCTCAGTTGGTAGAGCGCACCCTTGGTAAGGGTGAGGTCGGCAGTTCGAATCTGCCTATCAGCACCAGTCCTTTTCTTCCTCGTCTCCACTATAATGCTTGTAAAAAACAGCTTTATTCTGATATTATTCAGAGCTGAATTTTTTGAATTAGCATCTATATACATTTAGTTATATAATGCTTGGTTGATGTGGTGCTTTACCACCGATTTGTATTACTTAGAGGGACTATCGATGTCTAAAGAAAAATTTGAACGTAAAAAACCCCACGTTAACGTCGGTACAATCGGCCACGTTGACCATGGTAAAACAACTTTAACAGCAGCAATTACGACAGTACTTGCTAAAAAATACGGCGGTAGCGCACGTGCATTTGACCAAATCGATAATGCACCGGAAGAAAAAGCACGCGGTATTACTATCAATACTTCACACGTAGAATACGATACACCGACTCGCCACTACGCGCACGTAGACTGCCCGGGGCATGCCGACTATGTAAAAAACATGATCACTGGTGCGGCACAAATGGACGGCGCTATCCTGGTTGTTGCAGCGACAGATGGTCCTATGCCACAAACGCGTGAGCACATCCTGTTAGGTCGTCAGGTAGGTGTTCCTTACATCATCGTATTCCTGAACAAATGTGACATGGTAGATGATGAAGAGTTACTAGAATTAGTTGAAATGGAAGTGCGTGAGCTTCTGTCTCAATACGATTTCCCGGGTGATGATACACCGGTGGTACGTGGTTCAGCGCTACAGGCGTTAAACGGCGTGGCAGAGTGGGAAGACAAGATTGTTGAATTAGCAGGCCACTTAGACTCTTATATTCCAGAGCCAGAGCGTGCGATTGATAAACCATTCCTGCTTCCAATTGAAGACGTGTTCTCAATTTCAGGTCGTGGTACAGTGGTAACAGGCCGTGTTGAACGTGGTATCATCAAAGTGGGTGAAGAAGTTGAAATCGTGGGTATCAAACCAACGGTGAAAACAACCTGTACAGGTGTTGAGATGTTCCGTAAACTGCTAGACGAAGGTCGTGCGGGTGAGAACGTGGGTGTGTTACTGCGTGGTACAAAACGTGAAGAAATCGAACGTGGTCAGGTACTGGCTAAACCGGGTTCAATCAAGCCACATACTGATTTTGAATCAGAAGTGTATATCCTGAGCAAAGAAGAAGGTGGTCGTCATACGCCATTCTTTAAAGGTTACCGTCCACAGTTCTACTTCCGTACAACAGACGTAACGGGTACTATCGAATTACCGGAAGGTGTAGAGATGGTAATGCCGGGTGATAACATCAAGATGGTGGTATCACTGATTCACCCAATCGCGATGGACGAAGGTTTACGTTTCGCAATTCGTGAAGGTGGTCGTACAGTAGGTGCGGGCGTTGTTGCGAAGATCATCAAATAATTGATTCGTTAATATTTGAAGTTTAAAAAGGTCACTTTATGTGACCTTTTTTTATTGCTACACGTTTTTTAACTACTTTCTTTATGCATTTGTGACCTGTAGAAAAGCGTGGCTAAAAGAAGAAGGACAATAAAAAAGCGGATAATATTTCTGCTATCCGCTTTAAAAACCTCAATATAATCAAACAGTTAGATTTATTTATAACCTTTTGATTTTATTGGATTTAATCTTCGATTGATAAGGCAATTTCTGACAGAATAATACCGGTATTATCAGCATAAACATAATCATCAGAGAAGAAAGATACGCCGCCAAAATTAACACGCACATCCGCTTCACCAATACCATTGTCATCAGCACCAACAGGAATAGCGGCTAGTGCCTGAATACCAATTTCACTTTCAGCTAAATAGTCAACCTGACGCACAGCACCATAGACGATAATACCTTCCCAGTTGTTTTGCACAGCAATGTCAACCAGCTCTGCATCAAGTAAAGCTCTACGTACAGAGCCACCACCATCAACAACCAGCACGCGACCAGTACCATCTTCTTGCAAAAGAGTATAAAGGAAACCGTTATCCTCAAAACATTTTGCTGTCACTACTCGACCCGAAAAAGAAGTTATTCCACCGAAATTACTAAAGATTGGCTCAACAACATTCACATCTGCCGGATAATAATCACACAGAATCGAAGTATCGTATTCCATTGTTTACTCCTCTAAATAATAAATTGATGTTTCCAGTATAACGCTAACTTACGCTAAATAGCAAAACTAAGCATTGAGATCATTAGGATAATCGTGACCTAGCTCAAAATAATCCCTATGCAGTAGAGCAAATCAGTGAGTAATGCGATTCTTATCATCTGATAAAGCAGTGGCGGAACCTGTTTTGGTGTTTGATAAGTTAGTACCCGATATAAGTGTTGAAGGTATAAAGGAGTGACTAGTAAAAATAACCAGCTCCAGACGGATGCCAGGTAGCACCACGAAAAGTAGCTCAACAAAATCAATGATAAAATCAGCAGTATCACATGATAATGTCGCCCTGCTCGTTCACCAATCATCACAACCAGTGTCCGTTTATGATTCAGGCGATCACTGTCAATATCACGTAAATTATTAATGTTTAATACCGCAACAGAAAGCAGCCCACATCCTATTGCCGGAAAGACCAGAAACAGCTTCAGCGACTCAGTTTGCAGGTAATAACTCCCCATAATACTGACCAGACCAAAAAACACCAGTACAGATAAATCACCCAGCCCCTGATAGCCATAAGGCTTACTGCCAACGGTATAAGTAATAGCAGCAATGATAGCCAACAGTCCGAGTAAAATAAATCCGAAAAAAGACAACCATGAGTGATAAGAGAGCCAGAGCAGTATCAGACCAGAGATAATCACCAGTACTGTATTTATTTTTAAGGCTAGTTTCAGCTGTTGAAGCGTGATTAATCCAAGCTGAATCCCTCGCTCAGGACCAATACGACCATGCTTATCAGCACCACTGAGTGCATCACCATAATCATTAGCTAAATTAGATAAGATCTGTAATAAGGTAGCAGTTAATAATGAGAAAAACATTATTCCAAAATGGAATTGTTGCTGCCAATATGCCAGCGCAGAACCGACTAAAATTGCCGAGATGGCAAGAGGTAAAGTTTTTAAACGAAAGCTTGTCAGCCAGATGGACAGTTGGTCTAATTTTCTCATTTAGTATAAATCTTTAATATCGACCGACCAATAATAACAGCTCAACTGCCATCTCCATAGCAACAAGATATTTTATTTATGACTCTGATACTTCTGTATGAAGTTTTTTAGATTTCAGTTTTTTGAAAATATAAAAATACTGTCTGATTTGACCACTTCTCAGCATTGAAATAAAAATCCCAATCCCGGCATAAACACAACCAAGTACTAGTAACATTACAATATTAATACCAACACTTGAGATACTGAGTCCCATCTGATTCACACCAGCAATCATATTGGTTGCCCAGGTAGACGGTAATAATTTAGATACAAATTGCACCCAACCCGGCATAGCATCAAGTGGCCAGATAGTGCCAGACAAATAAAAGACCGGAGTAGTCAGAAACGATAACGTCAAATAGATCATCTCAACCCGTCGTAAACATTCTGTGAGTAGCTTACTAACACCAATAACGGCAATTAAAAATGGAAAAGTTAATAATAAAATTTCCGGAATCGACGCAACTTGCCGGTAACCAAGTACCCATGGCCACAAAATAAATAACACGATCGATAAAAACAGCCAGATAGGCACTAACGCCGACAGACTGCCTAAATACACGACTTTTGGTGGTTTACCTTGCGGTAAAGTATTTAAAGTAATATTTACCCGTGTTGAAGCCATCAGTAAGGAGTGCTGTAGTAACATCACCAGCAGCCCCGGGAATGTAATAGCTGCAAAACTGGTCCCCGGATTAAATAGTGCTACTGTTTCACTCTTAATCGGAGAGAGAATCACATCAATTTGTGAAGCTGCAAAGCCATTGGCTCTTAGTGTCTGATGATTATACTCAGTCAGCATTTCCCGATAGGCCAGCATAATATCCTGCTGAATCTGACCATTAGCTAATCTGTTTGACGCATCACCATAAGCAGGAATGGTGACTGTTTCACTATGTAGCAGACGTTTTTCAAAGTCTCTTGGAATCATGATAACAGCAAACAATTTACGTCCATTAATATCATCCATCGCTTCAGGGATACTGTCATAAATAATAGTTTCAATTTTTGAACTGGTATTAAGTTGACGAATCAACTGACGACTGGAACTGGAATGGTCCTGATCCACAACACCAACCGGTAGATCAGTAATCGTTGAATTAAGATAAACCAGACTCATCAAACATAACGAAACAACCAGCAATAGCCAGAGCGGCCGGTTTAACAAACGAAACAGCAGGGTTCTGAAGGACTTCCAATAAATTGCCATCATTGGTTCACTTCCTCTTGCTGTAAACGTTTAACTAAGCGACGGCGTACAATTAAGGTGATAAAAATCGGATAGCAGGTCAGAATTAAACAGGTTTTTATCACAGTTAATACATTTACGTGTCTTAAGAAGATATCAAATAAGGTGTTAAGTGCATAAGTTAGCGGCTCAATCCCTGCAATAACTCGGGCTATCCAGGGCATGGACATTTCTGGTACAGCTACCCCGGAATACGTTAAGGCAAGGCCAACTAAAATACCAATCAGGCTATAGGCTGTTAATGTCGACTGAGTATAGGTAAATAACAAGATACCGATACTTTGAGCAGCCATCACATAGAAGAACGTCACAGGTAACATATAAACAGGAAAACTACTCACTCTTGCACCAGAAATTAATACCAGTAAAGCGATCTCAAATAATAACAGCGCACAATACCAAAATGTATAAGGAGCAAGCTTACCTAAAATAAATGGATAAGAAGGTCTTGTCCGGCGTGGTAATTTACCTAAAATGTGAATGGTCATTGTCACAACAAAGAGCTGTAACAAATGCACCACAGCAGAAAATTGCTGAAAATATATTGAATTACCACTAGCATTAAATAATCCGTCATAAATGAAGTTCACTTTAGCTAAAGGTGGTA
This sequence comes from Zophobihabitans entericus, assembly GCF_011745665.1. Taxonomy (GTDB): domain Bacteria; phylum Pseudomonadota; class Gammaproteobacteria; order Enterobacterales; family Orbaceae; genus Zophobihabitans; species Zophobihabitans entericus. The sequence continues at coordinate 762,669 of NZ_CP050253.1, forward strand.
CAGCTAAACCAATTTTAGTGGCAAGAATAGTCCGATATTGAGTATTTAACTCAGTAATCAATCCGGAATAATCCATAATAGAATACAGACCTGCACCATAATACAGGGCATTATAATACAACACAGGTGAAGGTTGTTTACCACCTAAGACGTCAGCTTCAAAGCCAGCAGGAATATACAAAATCGCGTAAATCTCAGCCTTCTCTAAACTTTCAGTCGCTTTGTTTAACTGGTTCTCATAATTAATCAGTTTTGCATGTGCTCCAGCATTAAGTTCTCTAATCACTTGTTGAGATAAATGACTACGATCCTGATCAACATAACCAACAGGCAGATCAAACATCACACCGGTTGAAAAAATACTACCAATTAAGGTAAAAATAATTAATGGCAATATCCACAGCAACCAGTGATGTGTAAAACGTCTAAAAATAAACTTTAGTTCATCTGAGAACGCTGCAACAAAACGTGCAGTAAAGTCTTTTACTGTTCCCACTTCCATAACACACTCATACCAGCACGAAGGCCATCAACAGGCTCTACAGGATAGAGTCTTACTTCAAAAGTTTTTAAATCAAAATCCCCGGTCGCACGCGTAGCCCGACGAGTCGCAAAGTCACCCATAGCAGAAATAAACCTGACTTCAGCTTCAATCTCTTTATTACCCAGTGCAGGAACAGTTAGAGTGATATGATCCCCTTTACGAATATTAGCTAGAATATCTTCCCGTAGATTAAAGACAAAATAAGACTGAGATAAGCGAATCACTGTCAGTAATGGACTAGTTGCATTAAACAGTTCACCCACCTCTGCCGGGATAGAACCCACTTCACCATCAACAGGAGCTTTGACTAACAAATCATCTTGCTGAATTGTTAACTGACGTAGTTGTTCTTCTGATTGTTGTAACTTAGCTTCATAAATTTGACGTTGCTCGATACGATCACCATGCAATGCTTCATCCAGATTTGCTTGTGCCAGCAAAACCTGTTGCTGTGCAGAATCTCTGACTTTCACCAGGTTATCTAAAATCGATTGAGAGATATAGCCCTTATCAGAGATAGCTTTATTACGCTCATACTCTTTTTGAGCATTGTCATAGCTCACTTTTGCCTGAGCAAGTAGCGCTTCATAATAGCGAATACTCTCTTCGCGCGTACCGTGCTGTGATAATTCAAGTTGTGCTTTAGCCTGATTGCGTGCTGCCTCTGCCGCTTTTACCTCGGCAATAAGTTCAGGACTATCAAGCGTAATCAATACATCACCTTGTTGAACATCATCACCACGATTGACATGAATGATCTGCACACGCCCTTTGGCTTTAGAGGAAATACTCACAGCAGGAGCATCAACCTCTCCTTGTAAGATAATATAACTATTGTGAGAGCGAATAAGGATAGTTAACGCAACAGTGATAATTATCAACAAGATAATAAAAAATAACTTTTTATTCATAATAAAATTACTAAAGAATTGAATGATGAGAAATCGGTTTTGATCAACCAGACGAAAGAATTTATCTTCAGTCATATAGCATATATAAATTACACCAAGAATACTAGATCTCTTGTGATATAAAGTGCTCTAAGGATTAATTGATTTCATTCATAGATAGAAACAATGAAATAGATTAGATAAAGTCCTACTAATTTAGTATGATATATCTAATTTGAAATACATGAGATATTTAACTATGAAAAAAATCGTGATCGTTGGCGGCGGAGCCGGTGGCTTGGAACTTGCCACACAATTAGGCAATAAATTAGGTAAAAAAAATCGAGCAGAAGTGATTCTTGTTGATAAAAATCCATCTCATTTATGGAAACCTTTATTACATGAAATCGCAACAGGCGTACTTGATGATCAAATGGATGAGGTCAATTACCTTGCGCATGGTAAACGTAATCATTTCAAATTCAAGCAAGGTGCACTACTGGATATTGATCGTGAAAACAAAAAGATCAAAGTTGCTGGCGTAAAAAACCCTGCCGGTGAAGAGATCTTTCCTGCTACAGAATTAAGCTATGATGTACTTGTAATGGCAATCGGTAGTACATCAAATGACTTCGGGACACCTGGTGTTAAAGATCACTGTATTTTACTTGATGATCAGGTACAAGCGAAACGCTTACGCCAAATTATGCTTGATACTTTCTTTAAGTTTTCAGCGAGTCCGGAAACAACTAAGAGCGATAAGATCAATATCGCTATCGTTGGCGGTGGTGCAACGGGTATCGAACTTACTTCAGAACTATTCACAATGGCTGAAAAATTAAAATCTTATGGTTTTGACAAAATCAGTCCTAAAACACTTAATGTGACATTGATTGAAGCTGCGGATCGTATTATTCCGGTACTTTCTGAAAAACTCTCTCAAAGCATTAAAGAGCAACTTGAAGAGTTCGGCGCTAAAGTCTTAACCAAGACAATGATTACTAAAGCTGACCATGATGGTTTCTATCCAAAAGAAGGCGATGTAATCAAAGCTGATATCATGATTTGGGCTGCGGGTGTTAAAGCGCCTGACTTCTTAAAAGATATTGCCGGTCTTGAAACCAGTCGTTCTAATCAATTAGTTGTTAAATCAACACTACAAACAACGCGTGATGACGATATTTTTGTTATTGGTGACTGTGCATCAAGTCCTAAACCTGCTGGTGGTTTTACTCCTCCTACTGCTCAGGCTGCACACCAAATGGCAAGTATCTGTGCAAAAAATGTGATGGCACATTTAAATGAATTACCATTATCTAATTTTAAATATAAAGATAAAGGTACAATCATCTCGTTAGCTCATACAGCACAAGGTAGCGTGACAACTGTTGGTTCATCTTCAATGATTGTACGTGGTACTCCGGCACATATGATCTATCGTATGCTATATCGTATGCATCAGGCAGCCCTGTACGGTAATATTAAAACGGGTCGTTTAATGATGGCTGGTCGAGTATATCGTTCAGTTCGTCCAACACTTAGATTAAACTAAGTATAATCCGGACATAAAAAAACCGAGCCAGAAGCTCGGTTTTTTATTATTTAAATTCTTACTGAAATTAACTCTTTTCAACCTGGCTAAAATCAAGTTCAACAGGTGTAGAGCGACCAAAGATTGAAACAGACACTTTTAAGCGGCTTTTCTCATAGTCAACTTCTTCAACTACACCGTTAAAGTCTGCAAATGGACCTTCAGTAACACGAACCATTTCGCCCGGCTCAAATAGTGTTTTAGGACGCGGCTTATCACCAACTTGTTGCAGACGATTCATAATCGCATCAACTTCACGTTGACTGATTGGTGCAGGACGATCGGATGTACCACCAATGAAGCCCATTGTTCTTGGTACACTTTTCACCAGATGCCAAGTCGCATCATTCATTTCCATCTCTACCAGCACATAGCCAGGGAAGAATTTTCTTTCACTTTTACGACGCTGGCCACCTTTCATCTCAACGACTTCTTCAGTAGGTACTAAAACGTCACCAAAAGCATCTTCCATATTATGAAGTTTAATATATTCACGTAGAGATTGTGCTACACGTGCTTCATAACCTGAATACGCCTGAATCACATACCAACGTTTTTTTTGTGTTTCACTCATATTAGTGCCCTAGCATTGTTACAAAAGAGATTAAACGAATAATTAAACTGTCTAATCCCCATAAGAATAGTGATGCAATAACAGTGATAACTGCAATCAGTAGCGTTGTTTGCATGGCTTCTTTACGAGTTGGCCATACAACCTTACGTAACTCAGTGCGAGATTCTCTGGCGAACGATAACGTCGCTTTTCCTCTGGCAGTTGTCAGTACCAAGACTAAAGCCAATATTGCAATAACAATCATCGCAATGATTCTGACAAGCGGACTTGCTAAATAAATTGGATTTGGCTCAGAGAAGTAAAAATTACCCCAAATCATCCCAACTAATAAAACAAGGGCAACGACCCATTTCAGCTTATCAAGTACTGGACTCGCTTCTTGATTTTCACTATTTACGCGCATAAAAAACCTATATTAGTATTCAATCGGATAAAACCTATTCTACAAAATGCGTCTATTCTACCTGATATTCAGGGCAAACAAAACAATAAAGGTACTTTGTACAATAAACTTCACTAACTGAGATAAGAAAGGGCATCTTTTGATACCCTTCCCTTATATATCAACTATAAATCAATCAATTATTTGATGATCTTAGCAACAACGCCCGCACCTACTGTACGACCACCTTCACGAATTGCGAAACGTAAACCTTCGTCCATCGCGATTGGGTGAATCAGTGATACTACCATCTTGATGTTATCACCCGGCATTACCATCTCTACACCTTCCGGTAATTCGATAGTACCTGTTACGTCTGTTGTACGGAAGTAGAACTGTGGACGGTAACCTTTAAAGAATGGCGTATGACGACCACCTTCTTCTTTGCTCAGGATATACACTTCTGATTCAAAATCAGTATGTGGCTTGATTGAACCCGGTTTAGCCAGTACCTGACCACGTTCGATTTCTTCACGTTTTGTACCACGCAGTAACACACCCACGTTCTCACCCGCACGACCTTCGTCAAGCAGTTTACGGAACATCTCAACACCTGTACAGGTTGTTTTCACCGTTGGTTTGATACCCACGATTTCAACTTCTTCACCCACTTTGATGATACCACGTTCAACACGGCCTGTTACCACTGTACCACGACCTGAAATTGAGAACACGTCTTCAATTGGAAGCAGGAATGGTTTATCAATCGCACGCTCTGGCTCTGGAATATAAGAGTCTAAGTGGCCTGCTAATTCAACAATCTTGTCTTCCCACTCTGCCACGCCGTTTAACGCCTGTAGCGCTGAACCACGTACCACCGGTGTATCATCACCCGGGAAATCGTATTGAGACAGAAGCTCACGCACTTCCATTTCAACTAATTCCAGTAACTCTTCATCATCTACCATGTCACATTTGTTCAGGAATACGATGATGTAAGGAACACCCACCTGACGACCTAACAGGATGTGCTCACGCGTTTGTGGCATAGGACCATCTGTCGCTGCTACTACAAGAATCGCGCCGTCCATTTGTGCCGCACCAGTGATCATGTTTTTAACATAGTCAGCATGCCCCGGGCAGTCTACGTGTGCGTAGTGGCGAGTTGGTGTATCGTATTCTACGTGTGAAGTATTGATGGTAATACCACGTGCTTTTTCTTCCGGTGCATTATCGATTTGGTCAAATGCACGTGCGCTACCGCCGTATTTTTTAGCAAGTACTGTCGTAATTGCTGCTGTTAAAGTTGTTTTACCATGGTCAACGTGGCCGATTGTACCGACGTTAACGTGGGGTTTTTTACGTTCAAATTTTTCTTTAGACATTTTCTAATGTTCCTTGATTAAATTTCTCTTCTCCGCATCGGAGAAGAGATTAAATTAAATTATTTCGCTTTACGCGCTTCAATAATTGCAGTTGCAACGTTGCTTGGTGCTTCGTTATATTTCAAGAATTCCATTGAATATGAAGCACGTCCTTGCGTTTGTGAACGTAAGTCAGTTGCATAACCAAACATTTCAGATAATGGAACTTGAGCACGCACAGTTTTACCTGTTGATGTGTCTTCCATACCTTCGATCATTCCGCGACGACGGTTTAAGTCACCAATTACGTCACCCATGTAGTCTTCAGGCGTTTCAACTTCAACTTTCATGATTGGTTCAAGTAAAACAGGTTTTGCTTTCATGAAGCCTTCTTTAAACGCCATAGAACCGGCAATTTTAAACGCCATTTCTGAGGAGTCGACATCATGGTAAGAACCATCATAAAGCGCAACGCGTACGTCAACAACAGGGTAGCCTGCAAGAACACCGTTTTTAAGTTGTTCCTGAACACCTTTATCAACTGCTGGGATGAATTCTTTAGGAACCACACCACCAACGATTTCGTTAAGGAATTCGTAACCTTTACCACCAGCTTCAAGCGGCTCAATACGTAACCATACATGACCAAATTGACCACGACCACCAGACTGACGAACAAATTTACCTTCTTGCTCAACTTTGTTTCTGATAGTTTCACGGTAAGCAACTTGTGGTTTACCGATGTTCGCTTCAACTTTGAACTCACGACGCATACGGTCAACAAGTACGTCTAAGTGTAACTCACCCATACCTGCGATGATCGTTTGACCTGACTCTTCGTCTGTAGATACACGGAACGATGGATCTTCTTGTGCTAAACGACCTAAAGCAATACCCATTTTTTCCTGGTCAGCTTTAGTTTTAGGTTCTACAGCAACAGAGATAACCGGCTCAGGGAATTCCATTCTTTCAAGAATGATTGGTGCATTTTCAGCACACAGTGTATCACCTGTAGTTACATCTTTAAGACCGATCGCAGCAGCGATATCGCCAGCACGAACTTCTTTAATTTCTTCACGTTTATTAGCATGCATCTGTACGATACGGCCTAAACGCTCTCTCTTCTCTTTTACTGAGTTGAAAACGCTGTCACCAGAGTTAACAAAACCAGAGTAAACACGGAAGAATGTTAAGTTACCAACAAACGGGTCAGTTGCAATTTTAAATGCTAACGCTGAGAACGGCTCATCGTCGCTTGCATGACGCTCTGCTGGTTCACCATTTGGTAATTCACCGTTAATGGCAGGAATATCCGTTGGCGCTGGTAAATATTCAATTACTGCATCAAGCATGAATTGAACACCTTTATTTTTAAAGGCACTACCACAAGTTACCAGAATGATTTCATTATTTAGTACACGTTTACGTAATGCTAACGTTACTTCATCTTCTGTTAACTCTTCACCATTTAGGTATTTTTCCATTAACTCTTCAGACGCTTCAGCAGCAGCTTCAAATGCATATTGTTGCCATTCTTTAGCTTGCTCAAGCATATCTGCAGGAACATCTTCATAAGTAAATGTTGTACCCTGATCTTCTTCATTCCAGTTGATGGCTTTCATTTTTAATAAGTCAACAACACCGGTGAATTTCTCTTCAGCACCGATTGGAAGAACTAATGGAACAGGAGTAGCAGCTAAACGAGTTTTGATTTGATCAACAACACGTAAGAAGTTTGCACCCATACGGTCCATTTTGTTAATGAACGCAATACGAGGAACTTTATATTTGTTAGCCTGACGCCATACTGTTTCTGATTGTGGTTGAACACCACCAACCGCACAGTAAACCATTACCGCACCGTCAAGAACACGCATAGAACGTTCTACTTCGATTGTGAAGTCAACGTGTCCCGGGGTATCGATAACATTAATACGATGTGGTTCAAATTGTTTACCCATACCAGACCAGAATGCAGTCGTTGCAGCAGAGGTAATTGTGATACCACGTTCTTGTTCTTGTTCCATCCAGTCCATTGTTGCAGCACCGTCATGGACTTCACCAATTTTGTGACTTACGCCGGTATAAAACAGAATACGTTCTGTTGTTGTTGTTTTACCTGCGTCGATGTGAGCACTGATACCGATATTACGGTAACGCTCAATGGGGGTTGTACGAGCCATTTTAATCCTCTAAGTACTAGGTCGTTTAATCTCAAATATATCTTATCGTTTACTAATATATGGGCTATGCGTTGTAACACAACCCATAACCCATTGGTAAAATTACCAACGATAATGAGCGAACGCCCTATTAGCTTCGGCCATACGATGAACATCTTCACGTTTTTTCACTGCTGAACCTTTGTTTTCAGCTGCATCTGAAAGTTCATTTGCAAGGCGTAATGCCATTGATTTATCGCCGCGTTTACGAGCAGCATCAACAATCCAACGCATGCCAAGAGCATTACGACGAACTGGACGTACTTCTACTGGAACTTGGTATGTAGAACCACCAACACGACGAGACTTAACTTCTACAGTAGGTCTTACGTTATCTAAAGCAATTTCAAAAGCTTCTAAGTGACTTTTGCCTGAACGCTCTGCAAGCGTATCAAGTGCTGAGTAGACGATAGATTCCGCAACAGATTTCTTACCATCTACCATTAAAATATTTACAAATTTAGCCAGTAACTCTGATCCGAACTTAGGATCTGGAAGAATTTTTCTTTGACCGGCGACATGACGACGTGGCATGTAATACTCCGTTTAATTTTATATTTTCAGGTTACCCAAAACTCAATGAGTTGTTTGGAATAAAAAAAGTTTGGCCTTACTTAACGGAGAACCATTAAGATTTAGGTCTCTTCACACCGTATTTAGAACGAGCTTGTTTACGGTCTTTTACACCCGCACAGTCAAGCGCGCCACGAACAGTATGGTAACGAACACCTGGTAAGTCTTTAACACGACCACCACGAATAAGAATAACTGAGTGCTCCTGAAGGTTGTGGCCTTCACCACCAATGTATGAAGATACTTCAAAACCATTAGTTAAACGCACACGGCATACTTTACGTAATGCTGAGTTTGGTTTTTTAGGTGTAGTCGTGTAAACACGAGTACATACACCTCGTTTTTGCGGGCAAGCTTCTAGAGCTGGAACGTTGCTTTTTGCAGGTTTCATAGCTCGAGGTTTGCGTACCAGCTGATTAATTGTTGCCATTAATAAGCTCCTGATTTAATTGCAAAAATTTTCATTTTTGCTGCTTTTAGATACGTAATAGACCCCACCAAAACCACGTAGATATAGTTTTGGGGTCGCAAGATTCTAGTTCCGAAGGGGGGATTTGTCAAGTGTTGAAGGTGATTTTCATGCGTTAATAATTGCAAAAAAATAATAAAAACAGTAAATCAATTAGCCTTTGTAAAGAATTGTGCTGAATCTGACTTTAGACTGTTGCATGCTAAATTATAAACGATAGAATGGACAAAAGTGTAGTTATTTAAGTTACACAGTGTTTAAATCATAATTAAATTGCAAGGTGATATCATGGATATTCTTTTTCACCACCCATTCTTTAATCCGGATGACTGGCTCATTCCTTTAAAACAACAACTCCCTGAAGCAACATTTCATGTCTATCAAAAAGGAGAAAATCCACCAGCTGATTATGCTTTTGTCTGGAAACCAACCTATGAAATGCTGGCATCTCGTAAAGACTTAAAAGCCGTGTTTGCACTTGGAGCAGGGGTTGATGCCATCTTAGATCAGCTCAGAGAGACGCCAGATTTAATTCCGAACGAAGTGCCTTTGTATCGTTTACAAGATGCCGGAATGATAGAGCAGATGGAAGAGTATAGCATTGCAGCGGTTATGCGTTATTTCCGTCGTCTGGATGAATATCAACAACTTCAGCAACAAGGACGTTGGCAATATTTAGAACCTTATACTTATCAGGAGTTTGTGATCGGGGTGATGGGGCTAGGTGTATTGGGTTCTAAAGTAGCAGAAAGATTAGCGTCTTTAGGGTTTACAGTAAAAGGCTGGAGCCGTTCTCCAAAAAATATTGCGAATGTAAAGTGCTATAGTGAATCACAATTATCTGATTTCTTGAAAGGAACGAAGTTAATTATTAATTTGTTACCAAGTACACCACAAACTCAGGGAGTTTTAAACAAAACTCTTTTTTCTCAATTAGCGCAGGGAGCTTACCTGATTAATATTGCCCGTGGCAAACATTTAATTGATGACGATTTAATTTCAGCGCTCAATAGTAAGCAGGTAAAAGCAGCAACACTGGATGTCTTTGTTAAGGAACCTTTACCGGAGGAACACCCTTTCTGGCAGCACCCGACAGTAACAATAACACCACATATTTCAGCGATCACCAGACCAGCAGAAGCAATACCACAACTGGTTCAGCGCCTCAGACGTTTAGAAAGAGGGGAACAAGTTTATGAAGGTTTAGTTGATTTAGGTAAAGGGTATTAATGTGGTACTGTGTTGATCTTTATATTTATGTTTGTTTTACTGTTAATGAGTAGATTTAATTAATATAACTAGGAAAGGTTACTAATGGATTATAATGACAATATTATTGCTATGTTATGCCGTCGCATTAAATATGCTCGTATCGCTAAAAACCTGTCTCAATTTGATTTGGCTGAACGAGCAAGAGTTGGTATTGCGACAATTAAACGCATTGAGTTAGGTGAGTCGATTACTTTAACAACACTTATTTCAGTGCTTAAAGGGCTGGATGAACTGGATCAACTAAATCATATTCTGGCACATAGTGAGCCGACTCTGAATAAAAACACTCAACAGGCAGCTCGCAGACGTGTACGTAGTGTTGAATCGACCGCAAAAGAGGATGTGTTATTATTAAATCATTATGATGCAGCAGCAGCTGCACCACACGTGATGCGTTGGAAGTAGTAAGTAATTAGCCAGTAATTATATGTAGCTAATTACTTACCAGAATTACTATTTATATCAAGTTACTATTCACACGGGATAACGCGAATCGCAAGTCCGCCTTGCGATGTTTCACGATACTTGGCGTTCATATCTTTACCTGTTTCATACATTGTTGCAATCACATCATCAAGAGAGACACGTGCAGCTGTAGTTCGTCGTAATGCTATTCTGGCTGAGTTTATTGCTTTAACAGCTGCGATAGCATTACGTTCAATACAAGGTACTTGTACTTGTCCACCGACCGGGTCACATGTTAAGCCCAGATTGTGTTCCATGCCAACTTCAGCTGCCATACATACTTGTTCCGGATTACCCCCAAGTAATTCGGCCAGACCCGCAGCAGCCATTGAGCAAGCAACACCAACTTCACCCTGACAGCCGACTTCTGCACCAGAAATTGATGCATTCATTTGATACAATAAGCCGACTGCACCAGATGTTAAGAAAAAGCGTGTATAAACATCTGGTGTTAAAGGTTTAACAAAATGATCGTAGTAAGCAAGGACGGCAGGAATCACACCACATGCGCCATTGGTCGGAGCTGTCACGACACGACCGCCAGCTGCGTTTTCTTCACTGACCGCCATTGCAAACATATTTACCCAATCCAGACTAATCATCGGGTCGTTAGAGATTTTATCGCGCGAGACCAGTTGACGATTAATCGAAGAAGCACGTCTTGGTACTTTAAGTAAACCTGGTAGTAAACCTTCAGTACTGATACCGCGTAGAATTCCCTCCTGCATGACTTCACCAACACGAGTAAAATAAGCCACAATCTCATCATAAGAGTGTGTCGCCAGCTCATTTTTCATCATAATGCTGGAAATGGACAGGGAGTGCTGATGACAATGTTCAAGCAATTTTTTTGCTGATGCAAAAGGAAAGGGCACGCTGACATTGCTGCTTTCTTTTTTGCCAAAATCTTTGTCTTCAACTATTTTGCCACCACCCACAGAATAGTAAGTTTTTTGGGAAACTAAATGATCACCACTATAAGCTGAAAGGGTCATACCATTTTCATGCTTTGGTAAAAATTTAGAATGAAATCTCATACTATCCGCTAAAGGAAAGTCGACGATATAACGATCGTTATAAATAGATAACTTACCCTGCGTAGCAACATCTAGCATAAAGCCTGGGATTATATCGATATCAATGGTATCGGGCTGGTTACCCGCCAGCCCCATAATAATTGCGATATCTGTCTGATGTCCTTTACCAGTTAATGATAAGGAACCATAAACATCTGCGGTTAAACGAGTCACAATATCAATCTGCTCAGATGCAATAACTTCATCAATAAATTGTTTTGCCGCTTTCATTGGTCCAACAGTATGTGAACTGGATGGACCAATGCCAATTTTAAATATGTTAAATACCGAGTCCATTTTTTATCACCTCTAGAAATGGTTTTATTATTTAGTTAATGGTTGTCTAAAATTTAGCTAACTAAATTATAAATAACGGCAGAGATTGCAATTAACCCCATGATAACTACAAAAATATTACTGATTTTTCCTCGATATTGCTTAAGGGCAGGTACTTTGTGAATAGCGTACATCGGCATGATGAAAAGTATCATTGCAATAACAGGACCACCCAAAGCTTCAATCATGCCAAGAATACTTGGATTTAATGTGGCAATAATCCAGGCAGTAATAAACATGAATGCCATGGTAATACGATCAAGTTTTTTACTATCAATATGTTTATTGCGTTTTGTATATGCTTCGGCAACTAAGCTATTAAAACCTTCTTTTGCACCTAAATAGTGGCCTAAGAATGATTTTGAAATAGCAACAAAAGCAATAAATGGTGCTAGATAAGCAATAACTGGTGAATTTAACGCATTAGCCAGATAAGAAAGAATAGAAATATTTTGTGCTTTTGCTTCAGCAAGCTGAGCTGGTGAAAGAGTTAATGCACAACTAAATACGAAGAACATTACGGTAATTACCATCATGATATTACTGGCGGCAATAATCTGTGAACATTTCTTATCTACCAGTTTATCTCCGTACTCTTTACGTTTTGCTACAGCAAGCGATGAGATAATTGGTGAATGGTTAAATGAGAAAACCATGACTGGAATTGCCAGCCATAAAGTGTGCCATAAACTAAAATCAGATACAGAGAAAGAGATATTCTCAAATAAAGCACCGTTCCATTGTGGGATTAAATATAACGCTAATAACATGAGTACACCGACAAATGGAAAAACTAGTACTGACATGACTCTCACAATCAATCCTTCACCAAAATGAACAATGGTCATGAGCAGAGCAATTAGAATAAATGATAAGAACATTCTTGGTGGTGCTGTCATCCCCATCTGGTGGACAATAAAGCTTTCAACTGTATTGGTAATACCTACGCTATATACCAGTAATATCGGGTAAATAGCAAAGAAGTATAATAAAGTAATTAAGCGGCCAATGCTGATACCAAAAAATTCAGTAGCAACAACGGTTATATCACCATTAGGATCTTTGCCTGCCAGAACAAAGCGGGCTAATGCACGGTGCGCATAAAACGTCATTGGAAAGGCTAAAATCGCCATAACAATGAGAGGGATTAAACCACCAGCACCGGCGTTAATAGGTAAAAATAGTACGCCAGCACCAATTGCAGTACCATATAAACTTAACATCCAAAGCGTATCAGAATAACACCATTTTTTTAAATCTGTCGTCGATGTATCATTTTTGAGAGCTGTTTTTATACTAGTTGTTGTATTCATGCTCACAATCTCCTTTTTAAATTTGAACCATTGGTTAATATAATTAGTCAATCAATATAAGCGCTGATAATAGGAAAAATTTATCAGTTATAAGATTTGCGCCATGATACCTCAACCAATATCATTTAGCGGTGATCATAATCACAACAAGATGAATAAAATTTATATTATTCAATGTGTTGTGGAATCATTTTTGATACTTAAAGCGGGAAAGTTGTCTAATGTATCAAAATTGATTCTTATGTTATTTGGGGATGTAAACAGAAGGTGTTATCAGATTTGTAGAAGTACGATACTTTTATAAAAATCGTAGTTGAACTCTTTTTTGTGGCTGTTACACTAATGAGTACAAAATTATCAGTCAATTTAATGATTTACTGATGCTTAAATAAGATAAAAATAACACCCGATGTGTTTATAAAGAGTCAGATCAGAGATCTTCTATTTGATAAGTATCACTGTAGTGACAATAAATTCACATATTTCAGTAAGTTCTAAACTGGTAAAACAATTCTGTAATTATTCATGCCTAAAATAACTTAAGCAGGTTTAATGGATAAACGGAGTGTCAGCTGATTTAGATAGAGGATAATAAATGCAATATTTTGTCGATCTCCATATGCATACCATTGCCAGTACTCATGCGTATAGTACGATTCAGGAATATGTTCAGGTAGCTAAAAATAAAGGTTTAAAACTGATCGCTATTACTGACCACGGAACTGCGCTTGGTGATAGTCCCCATCGTTGGCATTTTATCAACCTTAGAATTATTCCCAGAATTATTGACGGTGTTGCCGTTTTAAGAGGGATCGAATCTAATATTTTGAGTCTGAATGGTGAGATTGACTGCGATGATAATATGTATGACGGACTTGATATTGTTATTGCCGGCTTCCATGAGCCTGCTTTAGCGCCAATGGATATTGATAAAAATACTGAGGCGATGATTGCAACTATTAAAAATCCTAAAGTAAATATTATCAGCCACCCGGGTAATCCTAAATATCCTATTCATATTATGGAAGTGGCGCGCGCAGCTAAAGAGCATAATGTGGCGCTGGAGATCAATAATTCATCTTTTATCTCTCGTAAAGGGAGTGATGATAATTGCCGTCAGGTTGCTCAGGCAGTTAAGGATTGTGGTGGAGTGATTGCACTGGGCTCTGATTCTCACGTGGCTTATACTGTTGGGAATTTTGATCATGCACTTGAGCTTATTAAAACAGTAGATTTCCCAACCGATCGAGTCATTAATCGCAGCCCTAAAGCTACACTAGAATTTTTAGCGATAAAAACAGGTAAAATGATTCCGGAGCTGGAAAATATATAATTATCAGCTGTTATTATTTATCTGATTAAGAGCAAATAAGGTTAGCGTTTATAAAAGTATCAAGTTTAGATAATAAAAAAGCGGTTAATTGTATTAACCGCTTTTTTGTACTTTTAAAGTGAATTGAACTAAATTAGTGGCCTAAAATGATAAATTTCAGAATAAATAGCGTTGCTACACCAACTACACATAAGTTCACTTCTTTGAAACGACCGGTACAGATTTTAAGTACTGCGTAAGAGATAAAACCAAGTGCTACACCTTCAGTAATAGCAAAACCAAATGGCATCATCAAAGCGGTAATAAATGCAGGAGTTGCTTCAGTTAAGTCATTCCACTTAATTTTGGTCAGGCTTGATACCATCAGGATACCAACATAAATCAGGGCTCCGGAAGTTGCGTAATGTGGCACAACCTGAGCAATTGGAGACAGGAAGATAACTACTAAGAAAAGTAAACCAACCACAATTGCGGTTAAACCTGTACGGCCACCCACGGAAACACCAGCAGAGCTCTCAATATAAGCAAGCACTGACGATGTGCCAAATAAGCCACCGAGTGTTGAGCTAAAACTATCAACTAATAATGCCTGACGCATTTTAGGGAAACGCCCCTGACTATCAGCTAAACCTGCTTTATCCGTCACGGCTAAAATCGTTCCTGATGAGTCAAACAGACTTACGATCATAAATGAGAAGATAATTCCGGCTAGTCCAATATTCAGTGAGCCGGCTAAATCAACTTTACCGACAACCGATGAAATATCTGGCGGTGTTGAAATTAAACCTGTATAAACCACATTTGGGTCAAAAATAAGCGCTAAAATAGTCACGACTAAGATAGCTACCAAAACAGCTGCATGGAAATTACGTGATGCTAAAATCACAATAATAAAGAAACCAAGAGCGCCTAATACTACATTAATCGACAGTAGATTTCCCATAGTTAGCATAGTGGCCGGTGAACTGACAACAAGCCCCATATTTTGGAAACCCATAAAGGCAATAAATAACCCGATACCACTACTAATACCAGCACGTAAACATTGTGGAATATTTGCAATTAACCAGTGGCGTACTTTAAATAGTGCCAGGATAAAGAAGCCAAGTGAACTGAACCCCAGAAAATAGCCCCCATACCGACTTCCCATGAGTAACCCATAGAGATAACAACACCATAAGCAAAGAAGGCATTGAGTCCCATAGCAGGAGCAAGGGCGATAGGAAGATTAGCAGCAAGACCCATTAAGATACAGGCGAAAGCTGAAACCAGACAGGTCATCACAAACACCGCCTGCGGATCCATACCAGCAGCAGATAAGATACTTGGGTTAACGAAGATAATGTAAACCATGGTTAAAAAGGTAGTACAACCAGCAATAACTTCGGTACCTACTGATGAACCTTTTTCTTTTACTTTAAACAGTTTTTCAAATAACGACGATTTTTGTGCGTTCATAAAGACAGCCTGAATGGATTAACAAGTTAAGGAATAAATTCAAGACTGACTAATATAACGAAAGATGAGCTAAATTTAAATGTTTACTGGGGATATATTTTCGTTAGTGCGGACTAATTCAAAGAAAGATTGATTGGAAACCAAGGGAATTCAGTTGCTGATTCTATATTGTTAATAAAAAGGCGTATTTAAAATACGCCTTACTAACATACTTTTTGCCTTTCTTTAGCAAAGCTTCTCTAAACCACGGAAGTAAAGTTCTGTGGCAATCGACTGATGTAAACGCCAGTGAACAATATCCAAAGAAGGATTTATTTTCTGAAACTCTTCAAACGTCATGAAGTATTTAATCGTACTGTTACCAATACGGTCATTAATATCTTCAATAATACGGGCAACTTTTTCTTTACGCTCTTTGCGTAGATTCTGCATTTTAAGAATAACTTCTGCCGGAATAGTTGAAGTACCTTTCTCCCACTCATGCCACTGTTCTGTGGAAGTATCACCAATATAACGAGCAGCTTCTGCTACTTTTAACATAAAGAGACGACGTAATGCTTGTAATTCAATGTTAGTCATATTAACTCCTTTATGAGCTAAATTTATTAAGTTGATCTGTTTGTTATTATTTACAGTTATTATTTTAGGTCAAGTACTTCTTAAATCGGACTACCATTTCCTTCTGGTAAGTTAGATTCCTCTGGTATATCAATCACTTCTTTTTCTGGCTTGACCGGTACAATGACTGGTTCAGCAGGATCTAAATGAAGTAGTCTTAAAATATGGGCAGAGATCTCTTTCTCACCGGTAATGACCTGTGTTGCTCCACGTTCAGAGATATACTCAATCTCATCGTCATAGAATGCACGAACATAGATTTCCAGATCCGGACGAGCTTCTCTGGCCAAGAAGCAGATCTCACCGGCTTCATAACCATTTGGTGTAGAAATAATTAACCAACGAGCCCGATCTAAATGAGCCAGTTCAAGAGTTTCCAGCTTACCTGCATTACCAAAGACAGCAATCATATCTTCATTACGTAGTTTTTCAACTAAGGCTAATGAAGTATCAACTACCACAAATGGAATATTGCGTTCTTGTAACTGCATTGCAATCGTACTACCTAAACGACCATGACCAACAATAATCGCGTGGTCAGTGAGCTCTTCCGGAACCTGCTGATTCACAATAGCCACCGGGTCGATGATTTTATCAACGATATTTTCAGTTTTGTTCAGGTAGCGTTCGACTAAGTTGAAAATAAATGGATTAAGCACGATTGAGATAATCGAACCTGCCAGAATTAAACTGTGAGCTTCTGACGGGAAGACATTTAAAGCGATACCCAATGCAGCCAGAATGTAGGCAAACTCACCAATTTGAGCAAGGCTGGCTGAAATAGTAAAAGCGGTACGTTTAGAGTGCCCAAACAGACGAACTAAAACATAGGCTGCAATAGATTTACCAAATATGATAATAATGACAGTAACGACTGTTGCAATTGGATTAGAAATTAGAATTTCTGGATCAAATAACATACCTACAGATACGAAGAACAGAACCGCAAACGCATCTTTTAATGGCAAAATATTATTAGCTGCACGCTGGCTCAGCTCTGATTCTGTTAATGCCATTCCTGCGAAGAATGCACCGAGAGCAAAAGAGGCACCAAATAATTGTACTGCAGCTAAAGCAATACCAAGAGCAATGCCCAAAACAGTAAGTGTGAATAGCTCGTCTGAACCGGTACTGGCACTTTTCGCCAAAACCCATGGAATGACGCGACGTCCGACGATAATCATGAAAATGATGAATAAGATAACTAAACCAACTGTTTTAGAGACTTCAATCAGAATATCTACGACGTTGGCATTATCGCTATTCATGGTTGTTACAACAGCAGGTAGAAGGACTAACGTAAGAACCATCGCCAGATCTTCAACAATTAACCAACCTATTGCAATTCTACCACGGGTACTTTCAATTAAATCTCTCTCTTCAAGGGCTCGAAGTAGCACAACAGTACTTGCAGTTGACAGACTTAAACCAAATACGAGTCCGGTGACCATTGACCAACCCAGTGCAGCAGCAAGTCCCATACCCATTAATGTTGCGACGGTGATCTGAGCGACAGCACCGGGGATGGCGATATTTTTTACCGAGAGAAGATCTTTCAGTGAGAAGTGCAGACCAACGGCAAACATTAGTAAGATAACACCGATTTCAGCTAACTGACTAATAACCGCTGAGTCAGCAACATAACCAGGTGTAGCTGGACCACAAATAATCCCTGCAATCAAATAACCCACTAACGGTGAGATCTTCAAGCGATTAGCCAATAAACCGAGTAACGCGGCTAATACAATACCACCGATGATTGCGGAAATTAGAGGACCAGTATCATGCATAATAGAATGTCTTCCTGATTAGATAATTAAATTGGAATTAGCAGTTTAGCCTATTTTATGTCATCTTGCTTGCGCAATTTTAATTTTCTTAATTAATTTTTAGGCTAATTCAGGGCATTAAATTGCAGATGTAATTTTCACTTTTACAATTCGATGGCTATCAATCTCCATGATCTCAAATATATAGGGTGAAATCTTAATTTCTTCACCAACCGTTGGAATACTTTGAGTTTTTTCCATCAAAAGTCCTGCCAGAGTGTGATATTCACGTTTATCATCAAGCGGAATATTGATATAACGAACTAATTCTTCCAGTGGTATATATCCGTTAGCCAGCCAGCTATTATCCCCCTGATATTGAATATCATGACGGGCATCGACTTCTTCATCTTCAGTCGGAAGTTCGCCGGCGATAGTTTCCATAACATCTGTAACGGAAACAATACCTTGTGTTGAGCCAAATTCATCCACCACAAAAGCAAAGTGAGTTTTTGCACTACGAAATTGTTCCAAAGCAACCAGTAATGAAACCGTCTCAGGGAAGATTAACGGCTGCTTTATTAGTGATCGAATATTATGGACTTCTTTATCTAATAACAACTGTTTTAGCAAATCATTGACATAGATGATACCAATAGGTTCATCACCGGCACTATTATCTGTTATGATCAGACGGGTGTGCTGGTTGTCATTCAGTGCTTGTAAAATATCTTCCCGGCTATCATCAAGGTTGATTTGATCGATATCGTGACGAGACGTCATAATACTACTGACTGAACGCTGAGCGAGTCCAAGTACACGTTCAATCATGCTTAATTCTTGTTGGTTGAAAACAGCATCTTTTTTACCGGAGTCAGCGATCATATCTGCTGTTTTACTGTCGAGCTCTTCGTCTTCAACATCACCTCTTAGCATATGTAAAATAGCATCAGCAGTACGCTGGCGCAGAGGTTTACTTGATGTTAAGAATCGACGACGATTAAAACTGGCAACCTGATTAAACATCTCAATTAAAATTGAGAAACCAATAGCAGCATATAAATACCCTTTTGGAATATAGAAATTAAAGCCTTCTGCAACAAGACTAAAACCGATCATTAATAAAAAGCTTAAACATAAAATAACAATCGTTGGATGTTCATTCACGAACTGAGTTAATGGCTTGCTGGCCAAAATCATTAGTGTCATGGCAATACACACAGCAGCGATCATCACCGGAATATGTTCAACCATGCCGACTGCTGTAATTACCGCATCAAGTGAAAATACCGCATCAAGGACTACGATTTGGGCAACAACTGTCCAGAAATGAGCTGTTTTCTTTTGCTTATTGTTATCATGGGATTTACCCTCTAAGCGCTCATTCAATTCCATTGTGGCTTTAAATAACAAGAACAGACCACCTGCAAGCATGATTAATTGTCGTCCACTGAAGGACATATCAAACACAGAAAATAGCGGTGTTTTTAGCGTGACCAGCCATCCGGTGACAAGCAGCAATAAGATACGCATGATAAGAGCAAGACTCAGCCCCACGACGCGCGCTTTATCACTTTTTTCTTTAGGGAGTTTTTCCGCCAGAATGGCTATAAAGACAAGATTATCAATCCCGAGTACGATCTCTAGTACAACAAGTGTTGCTAAGCCCGCCCAGATTGTTGGATCCATGATCCATTCCATAAGTCAGGTGGTTACCTTTATTTAGATAGCACATGCTACAAGGATCAATTTTCTACATAATTAATCTAATGATCAATGAGAAATTTTAATTTTGTTTAAAAAACAGACGAAAAATTTTGATTTAAGTCACTTTCACTAAAAAGTGACCTTATTTAATTATTACTCACTGAGATAATTGAAAAAGATCAATTAATCAAGATCCAGTTCACTCATAGCAGCAATATTAAAGCCACCATCAACATGTACAATTTCACCTGTTATACCGGCCGCCAGATTTGATGTTAAAAAGGCAGCAACATTACCAACATCTTCAATAGTGACTGTACGACGAATTGGTGTTACTGCTTCACAGTGAGCTAACATCTTTTTAAAGTCTTTAATGCCTGAAGCGGCAAGGGTACGAATTGGACCAGCAGAAACAGCATTCACCCGGATGCCCTGTGGGCCCAGTGCATTTGCCATATACCGAACATTAGCTTCTAAAGAGGCTTTTGCCAGTCCCATCACATTATAATTGGGAATCGCTCGCTCTGCGCCTAAATAGGTGAGGGTAATCAGACCGGCTCCCGGATTTAACATTGAGCGACACGCCTTTGCCAGTGCGACAAAACTATATGCACTAATATCATGAGCGATAGCAAAACCTTCACGGGTTACCGCATCCACATAGTCACCATCTAGCTGATCTGCTGGTGCATAGGCTATCGCATGAATAAAACCATCGAACTTATCCCACTTTTTAGCCAATGCATTGAAAAGATTAGTAATGCTCTCATCTTTGGCAACATCACAAGGAAAGGTTAATTCTGAATTGAATTCAGCAGCAAACTCTTCAACCCGGGACTTTAATTTATCATTTTGGTAAGTAAACGCTAACTCAGCACCTTCTCTGTGCATCGCCTGAGCGATACCATAAGCAATGGAACGATTGCTTGCAACACCAGTAATTAAGATGCGTTTACCTGTTAAAAAACCCATAAATGATTTCTCCTGACTAAGATTTGGCAAAGAAGTAATAGTGGCTGAAAATGACAGAAAAAGTATAACATGAAATAAATTGTGAAAATGCAACAATTTTACAGTAAAACTGTTGAATTATATAGGAATTGTGATCGCGTTATCACATCAAATTAAAATGCGCGGGTATCTTTACGCCACGTGTCGGCTGTTAAAGCTTCACCAAAATAACTTTGGACTAATTTTTTAGTGACATCACTGAGTGGTGAGGCGAGTACTTCAGCGGTATTGCCATTTTCAACCACTTCACCATCCTGCATAACCAGAATTTGATCACTGATATGCTTCATCATGCCGATGTCTTGTGTGACATATACGTAAGAGATATTTTGTTCTTCCTGTAAAGAGAGCATCAGATTAATAATTTGTGAACGCATAGAAATATCCAGTGCCGCTAAGGCTTCATCAGCAATAATCACCTTAGGTTTTAAAATCAATGCTCTTGCCAGTGCCACGCGTTGCTTTTGACCGGCGGCCATCACAGATGGATAGTATTGTGCATGATCAGGCAATAATCCTACCTGCTTTAATACTTCATAAATCAGTTTCTCACGTTCATTGGCATCTAAGTCAGTATTTTGCTTTAACGGCATTTCCAGCAATTGTCCAATACGTAACCGCGGATCAAATGAGCTATCTGGATTCTGGAAAATCATTCGCACTAGCTGACAACGAGTCTGATAATCACCATATTCCAGTTTATTATCCTCTACCCAAATTTCACCAGACGTTGGCTCAATCATACCTACCAGCATTTTAGCCAGCGTTGACTTGCCTGAACCATTTTGCCCGATGATTGCCAGTGTTTTTCCTTCATTGAGAGAAAAAGACACCGGTTTTACCGCCTGAATTTCGGTATGTCTAAACATACTTCTGGAGAGCGAAAATGTTTTTGAGAGATTACGGACTTTTAGTACTGGGCTCATCGTTAATCCTCAATATTTAATGGATAATGGCAGGCAACACTACGGTCTTTGATGTCAGTCATCATCGGTGTTTCGATACATTTACGTTGTGCATAAGGGCAACGGGGCCCTAAACGACAACCAATTGGCAAGCTTTCCAGTGAAGGAATTACTCCCTGTAAAGTATTCAGAGGGCTTTTATGTGGAATGGCTTTACCAAAATCAGGGATTGCATGAATAAGAGCCTGAGTATATGGGTGGTAAGGTGCTTCAACCAACTTTTCACTACCAGCAATCTCTACCATTTGCCCACAATAGAGCACATTAATTCGGTCAGTCCAACGTGTTACCATCTGTAAATCATGGCTGATAAGTAAAATTGTGGTACCACTGTTTTGGTTCATACTTGCCAGTAGACGGAAGATCTGTGCCTCGGTGGTGGCTTCCATAGCATTAGTCGGTTCATCGGCAATCAAAAGTTTTGGCTGATTGGCGAGCGCGATGGCAATCATCACTTTCTGACATTCGCCTTCGGTCAACTCATAAGGGTAACAACGCATAATTTCAGTATGTTCTTTGATTCCCACTCGATGTAGTAACTCTATGGCGCGATCTTTTTTCCAGAACAGACGCTGCCACCAGCGACCTTTAAAGGTTTTTCTTGGGATTGCCTGAATTAGCTGTTCACCAATAGTCATGGACGGATCTAAACAGGACTGTGGCTCCTGAAAGATCATAGCAATGTTTTGGCTGATAATTTTACGGCGTTGTTTCAGGGATAATTTTAACAGATCAACGTTGTCAAATTTAAAGCGGTCTGCTGTAATTTTCCAGTTACTATTGGTGATGCCTAAAATGGCTTTAGCAATCAGACTTTTACCAGATCCTGATTCACCAACCAGACTACAAATTTCACCTTCGGAGAGTTTTATATTGACGCGATCAACCGCACGCAATAAGCCTGTTGGTGTAATAAACTCGATGGTTAAATTGCGAATATCTAATAAAGCCATAACTACTCTCTACGGGAAAGCGATAAATTTAAGCCATAATCGAGAAAGTTCACCAAAACAATCACGATAAGAATAGCCAGACCCGGTGCAATAAATGCCCAAGGGTTAATATCAATAATACTGACCATCTCTTTCATCATACTACCCAGCTCATTATAGCGAGAAGTTGTACCAAATTGTAAATATGAAAGTGTGGTAATACCAAGTAATGTATTAGAGAATAAGACAGTAATTTCAGATAGATAAGCTGCTCTGATATTAGGTAACACTGAATGATTTAAGATAACCCAGGGTGATAAACCATCCAGTTTAGCGACAGTTATATAGGTTTTATTCATCTCGTTAGACACCATCTGAGTCACGTTATAAATAAAACGTGGTAAACAGGTTAAGCCGATAACGATCATTAGGTTAAACAATGAATTACCCCAAAACAGTGCGATAACAATAGCGATCAGTAGCGGCGGAATAGATGAAATTATACGTAATACGGTTTTTATTAAAGTACGTAGTGATTTAAAAGAGAGTAACAGGTAACTGAATAGTCCACCTAAAATCGTCACGACTAAGGTAACTTGTAGTGCTACTGACAGTGTGGTACGCATCGCCAGCAAGAGCTGAATAAAGATATCATATCCACCTTTATCTGTTCCTAAAATGTATTTTACATCACCGGCCTCATTCCAGGCAGGTAACATCAGACGGAATTTTTCACCCAGCGGACCGATTTCATGGACAAAGCGTAATGATAACAGGCAGAGGAAACCAACGCTCACCAGTCCATAAAATCCGATAATCAAAAACAGATTATTATGAATATGTCTCTTAAAGCCGGAATAAGACCGGTAAATAGCTGCTAAAAATTTATTTATCATACAACTCCTTATGTCTGAGAGGATGTATGACCAGTATAAATATCTCACTTAATAAATTAAACGCACCAATGAGTAAACCACAGACTAAAATAGCAACAGCAATAATTACGCCATTTTTAGTTTCAAACCCATGCATTACCCATTTACCTAAACCATAACGGTCAAAGACGATCTCAACTACCATGGTTGAAAACAGCAAAATCGTAAAGCCATGAGTTAATTGTGGAATAACCGGCGGTAAAGCATTAGGTAACAAATGGCGCCATAAAATTTTAAGCTGTGATTGCTCACGGATAATCGCCGTCTTGATATAGTTTTGTTTAGCGATCTTTTCAATATTTTGACTGAGCAGCTGAATAGCCAAAATACATGGCTGGATAGAAAGTATCACAACAGGTAGTACCAGATAAGTAAACTCTTTCCAGAGCTCCTGAGCTGTATCGATCCCCGGTGTTAATAAAATATCAATTAACGGAAATCCGGTAATTGGGTTGGTTTGTTCAATAAACGAACCCTCATTAGGCAGATGCGGGAAGAAAATAAACAGACTTAAAACTGCAATCCAGACCAAAGGACTTGCACCAATAATTAAACAGAACGACTGTAATGCTTTATTCTGCCATTTATTGGTATTGAGTCCACCGATAATCCCCAGCGGTACTCCAATGATTAATGAGAATAAAATGGTAAAAATACATAATTCAATGGTGATTGGCAGAATCTGTTTCAAAGTCTGAAGCAGAGATAAGCTGCTATGTGGCGACAAACGAATCGTGCCAGATAATAGTTCATTGAAAAATGTGAAATAAGCGTGGAAAAAGGTTAAATTATAAAAGGCAGTACCTGGCAGACAATAAACAATGGCAAAACTGATTTGAGCAAGGATCAGTAATATCAACAAGAATGTACATATTTTCCGTAAGATATAAACAATCATTCTTATTCTCTGCCATTAATTATCAAAAAGTTCGGCCATCCAATTGCACTGATGGCATTATAACCCCAATTGGGAATTATAATGCCATTTTTTATGATCTATTAATTACTCTGTTACTTGTGTTGGTTTGGTTGCTTGTGCAGAAGCCTGATTGTTCGCACTATTACCACCCGCATGACCTTTACCGTTAAAACGGTAATGTTCATCATGGAACACAGCATAAGTGATAGAGAAGTCCGATGGAGCATAAGCCGGAGCTGGTGCTTTGGTCATACCTGATGATGAATGTTTAGTACGACTTTGGTAAGAAACATCTGTAGGTGCTAAAGCTTTTGTTGTCACTTTATCCCCAGTACACACTTGAGTTTCTTTAAGGACAGCCACAACGGTGTTAGTTGCTGGTGCCGTTGACGCAGGCGCTTCATTAACAGGTTGATTAGCAACAGACGGCTCCGTGGTAGTAACCGAAGTTGAAACGACTGGCTCAACAAATGGTAAATCTATTGTTTCAGTCATTGTTTTTTCAACAGTAACTACTGGTTCATGAGTAACAGGCGCTACAACTACAGGAGTATTAGCGACTGACGCACTGTCAGAGGTATCATTATTATTTTCAGCATCATCTGACTTGTTGACTACTGGCGTAAGTAGTGAATAATCAATGCAGACTTTACCTGAAGCAAACTCAGGTGATACCACTGCCATACTTAGTGGCATTGGTGATTCTGATGGATAATTCTCTTTCTGACGTTTACGACGCTGGCCATTCATTCTTAAATGACGTGGTGTACGTCTGACCCGACGAGAAGAATCCTCGTTTGAGTTAATATTTTCTGAACTTTCACTTGTACTTTCCAGTGGTAATGCATCTTCTTCTGCTACAGGCTTTGGAATCACAACCGGTAGTGGGGCAACGTTAACTGGTTTTGTATCTGCTTTATTCTCACCATCAGTAACACGAACACTCTTAGTCAGATTACGCTGTGCTCTGCGTGGTTTTGGCTCACGTTTTTCTGGTGCAGCTGATTTGGTTTCTTCAACAACTGCTGCCAGAGCTTCATTTTTTACCGTTTCAACATTGGCTGCGTTGTTGTTTGCATTACCTTTGTTGTTATTACGTGAACGACGATTGTTTTTCGGCTCTTTAGTTTCAGGAGAGCTATTTTCAGTCTCTGTCTTATTGCTATTACGAGGCTTTCTATTTTGTTGTGGACGAGGTCTCTTCTCGTGACGAACGTGTTCAGTTTTCTTGGTTTCTTTTTTATCAGTACCAGGAACTTCTGAAGGTTTAAACAAGTTGCGTAGGCCTGAGAATAGTGAAGCGATAATACCTTTGTTTTCTTCAGGTTTTTTACTCTTTGGTTGTGCTTTGGGCTTACTAGCTGCTGAATTTGCCACAGCCGCTGCTGCCGCTGCCTGAATATCAACAGTTACACCAGAAAGTACGGCTTCTTCTTCAACCACTTCCGGTGTTGTGTCTTCTTCTTCCTCTTCGAGTTCACGAATGAGTTTTGGCAGAGCGTAACTTAGTACGTCCATTTCTTCGCCACGACGCTTACGGATCACACGATATTGTGGTGTTTCCATCTCTTCATCAGCAGCAATAACAATTTTAATTTCCGGATGTTCTGCTTCAATTTTACTAATCGCGCGGCGTTTCTCATTCAATAAATAACTGGCGATTGGTACTGGAACGATAACATCAATTTGTGAAGTGTTGTCTTTTAACGCTTCTTCATTGATTAAGCGCAGGATAGACAGGGACAAGGAATTATTATCACGTACTGTACCTGTACCACTACAGCGTGGACAAATATGGTGTGTTGCTTCACGTAGTGACGGGCTTAAACGCTGACGAGACATCTCAAGTAAGCCAAAACGAGAAATACGTGTCGTTTGAATACGTGCACGATCGTTTTTCATTGCTTCTTTTAGGCAGTTTTCAACTTCACGCTGGTTACGAATCGGGGTCATATCGATAAAGTCGATAACAATCAAACCCCCAAGGTCACGCAGACGTAACTGACGTGCGATCTCTTCTGCTGCTTCAAGGTTGGTTGTGAAGGCTGTTTCTTCGATATCACTACCACGGATTGATTTAGCAGAGTTAATATCGATAGCAGTTAGTGCTTCTGTGGTATCGATAACAATAGAACCACCTGATGGCAGGCGAACTTCACGCTGGAAAGCTGACTCAATTTGTGACTCGATTTGGTAATGGCTAAATAACGGTACATCATTGGTGTACAGTTTAATACGGTTAAGATATTCAGTACGACCAAGGCCTGCTAAGCGTTTCTTAGCAACTTCTAGCACCTGAACATTATCAACCAGAATTTCACCGACATCTGCACGCAGGTAATCTCGAAATGCTCTGGTAATAATATCACTTTCTTTGTGGATCAGACTTGGCGCAGGATGGTTTTTCGCTTCAGTTTGAATGGCTTCCCAATACACCATTAGTGCATTTAAGTCTTGTTGCAACTCTTCCTGACTTTTGCCAACACCTGCAGTACGAGCGATAACACCCATACCTTTTGGTTTTTCCAGTGAGTCAATAATGCGTTTTAGGTCAGCTCTGTCTTCACCTTCAATACGGCGTGACACACCACCAGCACGTGGGTCATTTGGCATAAGTACTAAATAACTACCGGCTAAGCTGATATAAGTTGTTAACGCAGCACCTTTTTTACCACGGATCTCTTTCTCAATCTGGACTAAAACTTCCTGACCTTCCTGAAGATGTTTAATACTTTTACGTCCGGAGATATTAGAAGGGAAGTAGTTATCAGCGATCTCTTTGAGGGAGAGGAATCCGTCTCGTTCACCGCCATAGGAAACAAATGCGGCTTCTAAACTTGGATTGATTTTGGTGATGGTGCCTTTGTAAATATTCGCTTTTTTCTGTTCATGACCAGGGCTCTCGATATCTAAATCATAAAGCTTCTGACCGTCAACGAGTGCAACGCGCAGCTCTTCTTGCTGGGTCGCATTAATTAACATTCTTTTCATTGATTTTCACTCATTTTCTTTAATTTTGAAAAGTAAGTAATATCAACATAATTGGGTAGAACTATAGCCTATTTTAATAATGATTAAATTAATAGACGTTAATAAAAGTCTGTTTTAACATCACATACTCATTATTTAGTTAGTCTTTTATTATAATTGTATTATGTGAGTATGCTAATTTTATAGAGACTGACAAATTGTCAATCTACTTCATATTTTGTATTTAATATTTCAACAAATTAAATACGACTAAATTAAATATTGTACAATTTATTGATACTAAAATAAGTTATTCATGCCAATTAAGTTATTTTACTTACTGCTATATTCTTGTTTTTACAATGTCTGATGCCATTGCTGCACCGTAAAAACAAATAAATTTAGGGCTTATTTTCTGTGTATTTGCATAAAACAGTTTAATAAATAAATTTTATGCAAATGCACTTGCCTATTATTCACTTTTCGGCTCCATATATCAAGAGCCATAACCTGATATTTAAAAACTTTTATTAACAATCTTTTATATATGATAGAATGATTCTGTGAAATAAAACTCTGAAGCCTTTAAACCTAAGTAAACGGTTGTTTAAACAATCACTTTATATGGATTAATGGCCGTGACATTAACAGGTGCCACCGGGTGTAACGCAGAAATGCTTATGCCTCCCGACTGGAAAGGTGTTTTTACTGACATGCAACTCATTGATAATTATCAACGAAGATTTCGTTATCTTCGCCTATCTGTAACTGAACGCTGTAATTTTCAGTGTCAGTATTGCTTGCCTGATGGCTATCAGGCCGGTAATCAATCGTTTCTCTCTTTTAATGAACTGGAAAATGTGGTTAAAGGTTTTGTCGGACTGGGGATCAATAAACTTCGTTTAACAGGTGGTGAACCAACGTTACGCCGTGATTTTACTGATTTGGTTGCAATGGTAAGTGAACACTCACAAATTAAAACAGTGGCTGTCACAACTAATGGCTATCGGGTACTTTCTGATGTACATCACTGGCAAGCTGCAGGACTTAATGCGATTAATATTAGTGTGGATAGTTTATCAGCTAATAGCTTTGCATTAATCACCGGGCAGGATAAATTAAAAGAAACCTTAGCTGGGGTAGAAAGGGCGCTTGAAGTCGGGATTCCTTCCGTTAAAATTAATACGGTTTTGTTAAAAGGTTTAAGTGACAAATTAAGCGATTACCTGAACTGGATTAAAGATCGTAAAGTTTCACTCAGATTTATTGAATTGATGGAAACCGGTGAAAGTGCTACGTTCTTTCAGCGCTATCACACCTCTGGTGCCGTTATTGAAAAACAACTTATCGAACAGGGTTGGCTACTGGAGTTGAAAGGTGAACTGGATGGGCCAGCTAAAGTCTATTCACATCCTGATTATCAGGGGAAAATCGGTCTGATTATGCCGTATTCAAAGAACTTTTGTCAGAGCTGTAATCGCCTGCGGGTTTCTTCATCCGGTAAGTTTCATTTTTGTCTATTTGGTAATGAGGGAATTGATATTCGTGATTTACTACAAAATAGTAGTCAAAGCGATGATCTTAAAAATAGAATCTTACATGCGCTGGAGCGTAAACCAGAAAGCCATTTCTTGCAACAACACCAAACCGGGGTATTAAAAAACCTGTCACAAATTGGTGGTTAGATATTGATCCTGTTTTGGTACACGAGTCAGATCCCAGTGCTTTATTGCCCAGTCAAGCAATTGTTCTTTTGTTCCGTCCTGCCAGTTTTCTGGTAGAGACTGGTTGAGAAATTCTAATACTCTACCCAGAGTTTGTACTACCGGTTGACCAGAGACCGGCAACGCGTGATTTTGTTTAGAGAGCTTACTACCATCACTGTTTAATGCTAAGGGTAGATGAATAAAGTCTGGGACTTTCCACTGAAAATGCCGGAAAAAAGCAATTTGTCTGACGGTAGGTTCAAGTAAGTCTGCCCCGCGCACAATTTCAGTCACTCCCTGATAATGATCATCCAGAACTACCGCTAAATTATAGGCAAACAGGCCATCGCGGCGTAAAATCACAAAATCTTCTTCTGCTAATTTTTTATTAACTTGTTGCAGACCTCTTAATTTATCACTGAATTGATAAACTGGATTATTTTGCAAGTAACGTATGGCTAACGGTTGGGAGCTGGTATCTGGTGTTAAATGCAGGTTACGACAATGTTGATCGTAGAATCCGCCTAAAGACTGAATACGTTGTCGGGTACAATCACAATAGTAGGCATGGTGGCTAGTTAGTAATTGATGGATGATTTCACGATAACGTTCATGGCAATCAGATTGGTATAAAACCTGATCGTCCCAGTACAAACCAAAACTTTCTAAAACAGAGAGAATACGCTTACTTGCGCCAGCAATTTCACGCGGGGGATCGATATCTTCGATTCGAACCAGCCATGTGCCATGTTGAGATTTAGCCTGAAGGTAACTGCCGATTGCGGTAACCAGTGACCCGAAATGCAGGTCACCAGAAGGAGATGGTGCAAAACGTCCAATGTAATGCATCGTTAAGACTTACTGACTGTATTAGTACCCCATTTGTTTTTCACGGAGTTCAGCTACAGTTTTACAATCAATACAAAGATCGGCTGTTGGTCTGGCTTCTAAACGGCGAATACCAATCTCAACACCACAAGAATCACAGAATCCAAAATCGTTGTCTTCAATTTTCTTTAATGTTTTTTCAATTTTTTTAATTAGTTTACGTTCACGGTCGCGAGTACGTAGCTCTAAGCTAAATTCTTCTTCTTGTGTAGCGCGATCAGCGGGATCTGGGAAGTTGGCGGCTTCATCTTGCATATGTGTTACCGTCTTATCCATTTCACCACGTAACTGCTCTAACCAGGCTTCCAGAATTAGTTTAAAATGCTGAAGCTGCTTAGGATTCATGTACTCTTCACCTTTCTTTTCTTGGTATGGCGCAAGTCCGGCCATCGCTAAAATACTTAAAGATGATGAGGCTGCTTTTTGTTCCTTCTTCACTGCAATCTCCTATATACAATTAATTTCAGTGTCTATTTTCTGAAAAATCAGGTCACCTAATAATCAGAAACGCTAAACTATAGCAATTATTTTTCAGTTCACAAGTTGTTTTTTTCGATTATTTGAAATGGCTTTGTTTATATTCAGTTTTTTATCAAAAAATACTGATTATTTAAACAGCGTATTGTTTACCATTTAGTCATTCCGTTCATCGAAATGCGCTTCAATAACGATTGTAATATGACACCGTCAGGCAGAATAAGTTCTGGTGCTAAATCAAATAATGGATAGAGCATAAACTCTCTGTTTTGCATATCGTAGTGAGGAATAGTCAGACGAGGGGTTTGAATAGTTTGATTACCATAAAGGAGAATATCTAAGTCCAGAGTGCGCGGTCCCCAGCGGTGGGCTTTTCGCTCTCGACCTTGTTGTTGTTCAATCTTTTGTGTCTCGTCAAGGAGCTGTTCTGGCGACAACTCCGTTTGTATTTGCACAACAGCATTCAGATAGTCAGGCTGATCTTGCGGGCCAAGGGGCTTACTGCGATAAAAAGGAGAAACTGCGATAAAGGCCGTCTTAGGAATAAGGGATATTGCCTTAAGCGCATTATTAACTTGTTCTAGTGGATTTGCCAGATTACTGCCAAGTGCAATATAGACGGTGACCACAATTGTTCTCCTAATAAAACAGGCAAATAACCCTTAACAAACAAAATAACAGCCCATATACTAACATAGTTAGTTATCTATTGAGTACTACTTGGGAGAATAACATGAGTGTGGTATTAGTTACCGGTGCCTCTGCTGGTTTTGGTAAAGCGATCTGTCAAAAACTTATCGCTGATGGATTTTCTGTTATTGGCACAGCAAGACGACTTGATAAGTTACAAGAACTGCAAAAAGAGTTGGGGGATAAGTTCCTGCCCCTGCAATTAGACGTTACCGATTTGACCGCCATTGAGGCTTTACCTGGTAAAATCCCTCCGTCATTCCAACCGATTGATATTTTGATCAATAATGCCGGACTTGCACTTGGCCTCGAACCTGCTAATGAGGTGCCTTTTCAGTATTGGGATACGATGGTACACACTAATATTTTAGGACTGATTAAATTAACCCATACTCTGTTACCTGAGATGGTTAAACGTAATCATGGCTATATTATTAATCTGGGTTCAATCGCTGGTACTTATCCATATAAAGGTGGCAATGTGTATGGGGCAACCAAAGCCTTTGTACGTCAGTTCAGCTTAAATTTACGTACTGATTTACTGGGTAAAAAGATTCGTGTGACAAATATTGAGCCCGGTCTGTGTGGCGGAACAGAGTTTTCTAATGTACGTTTTGGTGATGATAAAAAAGCAGCAGAAGTCTATACTGGCGTTGATTTTGTCACTGCGGGTGATATTGCTAATACTATTTCCTGGTTAATCAGTATGCCTGAACATTTTAATGTTAATAGTATTGAGATTATGCCAACAGCACAGGCTCCAGCGGGAATGAGTGTTGCTAAAAATATGTAGTTTTCATTGAGAATATGCAAATAAATCAATAATTTAAATATTTTCAACCCCTTGATTTATTTGCATTTTTTTTAATGCTTATATCTTACTTTGTTGTAGCAAATTACTCATTTTCCTAAAATTACACTTGCACTTATTTTTTAGCGTTGCTATTCTTTTCCACTCTATTTTTTATTGAGGTTATAACAGATGACATTTACGCAAGCAGTGACCAATTTTGCTAAAAGCTTGCCGGGTACAGATTCTTATGTAAACCTGCGTAACGCCATGCAAACCCTTATTAAGGATGATTCAGCTAATGCGGCTGTTTATTTTCTTATCTTTGGTTTTGCCCGTACTTACGTCATGTTATATGAAGATCAGGAAGTGTCGCCTCAATTTGCTGAAGATAACCAAAAGCTCATGCTCAGTTATCTGAATACTTTAAATGCTGCGTTGCAAAAGAGTAATGCAGCCGAACTTTATCAGGCGATGAATGATGTCGTCGTGAAGTACGAAGAAAGCAAAAAAGTATTTTAATATTTTATCAGCCCGGCTTATGTCGGGCTGATTTGTTTTTAGGTTCCATTATTTTTTAAGCTGTAAATAAAACCGTACGATGTAAATAATTTAAGATATTTTATTGACAAGCGGATTGTTTTACTTTAAAACCTTACAGAATGTAGTTATATAGAATTAACGAAGAAGCTAAATTAATGATACTAAATATTGTTCTTGGCACCATTATTATTACCACCTCTGGGACCACCGGTAGCAGAGCGGGTTGATATTGCTGTTAAAAGATCAATATAAAACCCGCTAAAATTGGCGGGTTTTTTTATGTCTGAAGATTATTTATTTACTGTGACCATCAACAAACAAGAGAAAGGGTGCAATATGAGAGTCTTAAAATTTGGAGGTACATCCGTTGCTAATGCCGAACGTTTTCTTCGGGTAGCAGATATTATCGAAAACAAATTAAAACAAGAACAGATTGCTACCGTACTCTCTGCACCGGCAAAAATTACTAATCATCTGGTCGCGATGGTTGAAAAAACGGTCGCAGGGCAAGACATCCAAAGTAATATGTATGATGCAGAAAAAATCTTTGCTGACATATTAGAAGGCCTGAACAAGCAATTGCCGGGTTTTGCTTATGCAGAAATGAAAGAGTTTGTTGATAAAGAGATTGCTAACTTAAAACAGCTATTACATGGTGTGGCTCTGCTTGGACAATGTCCAGATAGTGTTAATGCGATGATTATCTGCCGTGGTGAAAAGCTCTCTATCGCCATTATGTCGGCAGTACTCAAAGCGCGCGGACATAAAGTGGCTGTTATCAATCCGGTGTCAATGCTTCTTGCCCATGGTGGTTATTTAGAATCAACTGTTGATATTAATGAATCAACTCGTCGTATTGCTCAGCTAAATATCGCTGATGATGAAGTGATTTTAATGGCGGGTTTCACTGCTGGTAATGATAAAGGTGAATTGGTTGTTTTAGGTCGTAATGGTTCTGATTATTCTGCAGCGGTATTGGCTGCCTGTCTGCGTGCCAGCTACTGTGAAATCTGGACTGACGTTGATGGTGCTTATACTTGTGACCCGCGTATTGTGGCTGATGCCAAGCTGCTTAAATCAATGTCATATCAGGAGGCGATGGAGCTTTCTTACTTCGGTGCTAAAGTGTTACACCCGCGTACTATCTCTCCTATCGCTCAGTTCCAGATTCCTTGCTTAATTAAAAATACCAATAATCCTGATGCTCCGGGTACGATTATCGGGGTTGAAGATTTAGATATTAATTATCCGGTGAAAGGTATCACTAATTTAAACAACATGGCGATGATTAACGTATCTGGCCCGGGTTTAAAAGGTATGGTTGGTATGTCGGCACGTGTTTTCTCTGCCATGTCTTATGCTGGCATTTCGGTGGTATTAATCACTCAGTCTTCATCAGAATATAGTATCAGTTTCTGTGTGCCACAATCTGAGCTTTATCAGGCAGAAGAAGCATTGCATGAAGAGTTCTATTTAGAACTCAAAGATGGATTACTTGAACCTCTTGAAATCATTGAACGTTTAGCGATTATCTCAGTAGTAGGTGACGGAATGCGTACAATGAAAGGTCTGTCAGCAAGATTTTTTACCGCACTGGCACAGGCTAGTATTAATATTGTAGCTATTGCTCAGGGTTCATCAGAACGTTCGATCTCTGTTGTGGTCGATAATGATATCGCTGTTATGGGTGTCAAAGTAGCACACCAAATGCTATTTGGCACTGACCAGATCTTAGACGTGTTTGTGGTTGGTGTTGGTGGCGTTGGTGGTGCGCTGATTGATCAAATTGAGCGTCAACAAGAGTGGCTGAAGAATAAACAGATTGATTTACGTGTCTGCGGTCTGGCTAACTCACGCCATGTGCTCTTAGATACCAATGGGATTAACTTAACTAACTGGCGTGAGAAAGTGAAGCAGAGCGAAACCGCTTTTGAACTCGAGCATCTGATTGCGTTTGCTAAAAATAATCGCCTGCTTAATCCGATTTTAGTCGATTGTACTTCAAGTAGTGCAGTGGCTGATAAATATGCTGAGTTTTTAGAAAATGGTTTCCATGTAGTGACACCAAATAAGAAAGCTAACACCAGCTCTATGAGTTATTATCAGCGCCTGCGTCAGGCGGCGGCAAAAAGTAAACGTAAGTTCCAGTATGATACTAACGTGGGTGCCGGTTTACCGGTGATTGAAAACCTACAAAACCTATTAAATGCCGGTGATGAGCTGATTCGTTTCTCTGGTATCCTTTCTGGTTCTCTGTCCTTTATTTTCGGTAAGTTAGATGAAGGAATGTCGTTATCAGAAGCGACTTTACAAGCTAAAGAAAAGGGTTTCACTGAACCAGATCCGCGCGATGATTTATCTGGTATGGATATCGCCCGTAAATTACTGATTTTAGCCCGTGAATCAGGTCTACAATTGGAACTGGAGCAAATCAATGTCGAATCTGTACTTCCTGCTTCTTATTCAGAAGGTGATGTACATACATTCTTAAAACGTCTGCCTGATTTAGATGCTGAGTTTAAAGACAGGGTAGAGAAAGCTGCTAAGGAAGGTAAAGTATTACGTTATGTCGGTAGTATTGATCACGGTCAGTGCTCAGTTAAAATTGAAGCTGTGGACAGCGATGATCCACTGTTTAAGATTAAAAATGGTGAAAATGCGCTGGCATTTTATACCCGTTACTATCAACCTATACCTTTAGTACTAAGAGGTTATGGTGCAGGTAATGATGTAACAGCTGCCGGTGTCTTTGCCGATATACTCCGTACGACATCAGCAAAATTAGGTGGATAAATGACAACTAAACAAATAACTGTGTATGCGCCGGCTTCAATGGCTAATGTCAGTGTTGGTTTTGATATTTTAGGTGCAGCGGTCAGTCCAATCGACGGTCAGCATTTAGGAGATTGTATTACGGTTAAAGCCGCAGATACTTTCTCTTTAAAAAGTGAAGGACATTTTGTCAAAAAGCTACCAAGAAACCCTAAATACAATATTGTGTACCAATGTTGGGAACGCTTTTGTCAGGCGATGGGTAAAAAATTACCCGTTGAAATGACGCTGGCAAAAAATATGCCAATTGGTTCTGGTCTGGGCTCCAGTGCCTGTTCTGTAGTCGGTGCTTTTGTCGCATTAAATGAGTTTTTTGATCGCCCATTTGATGAAATTCAAATGTTAACCATGATGGGTGAGCTGGAAGGCAGAATCTCCGGCAGTGTACATTATGATAATGTGGCGCCGTGTTATTTAGGTGGTATGCAACTTATCCTTAATGCAGGCGGCGTGATCAGCCAGTCATTACCGGTTTTTGATGACTGGTACTGGGTGATGGCTTATCCGGGTATCAAAGTCTCAACGGCTGAAGCGCGGGCAATTTTACCTGCACAATATAAGAAGCAGGATTGCGTTGATCATGGCCGTCATGCTGGTGGTTTTGTGCATGCTTGCTATACTAATCAGCCAAAACTTGCAGCGGCTTTAATGCAGGATGTCATTGCCGAGCCTTACCGTAAAGATTTATTACCTAACTTCGATAATGTCAGAGCTGGTGTAGCTGAGCTTGGCGCTCTGGCAAGTGGTATTTCTGGTTCCGGCCCGACAATGTTTGTGGTAGCAGAAAATAAACAGCAGGCAGAAGCCATATCACAGTGGTTACAGGTTCACTATTTACAAAACAGTGACGGATTTATTCATATCTGTAAGATTGATAAACAAGGCGCAAGAGTGATTCACCGCCAGTAGCAGAATAACGGAAAAAGACTATGAAACTATATAATTTAAAAGATCATTCAGAACAAGTAAGTTTTGCTCAGGCAGTGCGTCAGGGGCTTGGACGTGGACAGGGTTTATTCTTCCCGCAGGATTTACCTAAGTTTTCAGCGACTGAAATTGAACAGTTATTACAACTGAATTTTGTCGATCGTAGCGCTAAGATTTTATCAGCATTTATTGGTGATGAAATTTCTGCAGAAGATGTTAAACGCTGTGTTGGTAACGCATTCCAGTTTCCGGCTCCGGTTAAATCAGTGGAAAGTGATATCGGCACATTAGAGCTTTTCCATGGCCCAACACTGGCCTTTAAAGATTTTGGTGGCCGTTTTATGGCACAAGCTTTAGTACAGGTGGCTAAAGACAATAAAATTACAATTTTAACGGCAACATCAGGTGATACTGGTGCGGCGGTGGCGCACGCCTTCTATCATCTGCCTAATATCCGTGTAGTTATCCTGTATCCAAATGGTAAAATTAGCCCTCTGCAGGAAAAACTGTTCTGCACACTGGGTGATAATATTCATACGATCGCTATCGATGGTGACTTTGATGCCTGTCAGGCACTGGTTAAAAATGCCTTTGACGATCAGGAGCTAAAATCTGCGATTGGTTTAAACTCTGCCAACTCAATTAATATCAGCCGTTTAATGGCGCAGATTTGTTATTATTTTGAAGCTTATGCTCAGTTAAATGCACAGCAACGCAAAAACCTAGTCATTTCTGTTCCAAGTGGTAATTTTGGTGATTTAACCGCGGGTTTACTGGCTAAAACGATGGGGCTGCCAATTAAACGCTTTATCGCAGCCACTAATGCCAATGATACGGTACCTCGATATTTAGAAACAGGTGTGTGGGAACCTCATGCAACGGTAGCAACGCTTTCTAATGCGATGGATGTCAGTCAGCCAAATAATTGGCCACGTATTGAAGAGATCTTTAAGCGCGAAAACTGGGCACTGAAGTCGCTCTCTCATGGTGCCGTAAATGATGAAGTTACCAAAGAGACCATGCGTGAGCTTGATAGTAAAGGCTATCTATCTGAACCACATGGTGCCATTGCTTACCGGGTACTACGTGATCAGCTGCAAGCTGGTGAATATGGCCTGTTCCTTGGTACTGCTCACCCGGCTAAGTTCCGTGAAGTGGTTGAAGAGACCTTAAAACATAAAATCGATTTACCAAAAGAGCTGGCGCAGCGTGCTGACTTACCGCTGTTATCACATTTTATGTCGGCAGATTTTGCGAAATTACGCCAGTTTTTAATGGCACTGGATTGGTAATTTTTTGATTTTATTTGAAATTTATAGCTATAAAAAGTCTGTTAGGCAATAGAGTAGAATTTGTGTATTATAAACTTGGTTGATTTTGCGTGGTGAAATCAGCCTCTGGATGTAAACAGAATTCTACTATTAAACAAAAATAAGCAAGAGAAAATTATGTCACTATATATTGTTATTGGTGTTTTGGTGCTGCTGGCACTGGTTACTGTATTTAAAGCAATTGCAATTGTACCGCAAGGTTTCCAATACACGATTGAGCGTTTTGGTAAATATACCCATACACTTGAGCCGGGTTTAAATATTATTATCCCATACATGGATGGTATTGGTCGTAAAATTAATATGATGGAACAAGTTCTTGATATTCCGTCACAAGAAGTTATTTCTAAAGATAATGCGAACGTATCAATTGATGCAATTTGCTTTATTCAGGTGCAAGACGCGGCTAAAGCAGCATATCAGGTTAACAATCTTGAGCGTTCAGTAATTAATTTAACCATGACCAACTTCCGTACTGTTCTTGGTTCTATGGAGCTGGATGAAATGTTATCTCAACGTGACCATATCAACTCTCGTTTACTTGGTATTGTAGATGAAGCGACCAGCCCTTGGGGTGTAAAAATCACTCGTATCGAGATTCGTGACGTTCGTCCACCAACAGAACTTGTGGCAGCGATGAATGCGCAGATGAAAGCTGAGCGTAACAAACGTGCTGATGTTCTTGAAGCAGAAGGTGTTCGTCAGGCGGCAATTTTACGTGCTGAAGGTCAAAAACAATCTGAAATCTTAAAAGCAGAAGGTGATCGCCAGGCAGCGTTCTTACAAGCAGAAGCGCGTGAACGTGCGGCAGAAGCGGAAGCAAAAGCAACACAAATGGTTTCTGACGCAATTGCCAGCGGTAATATCAATGCGATTAACTACTTCGTGGCACAAAAATATACTGATGCATTACAACAAATTGGTTCAGCATCAAATAGTAAAGTTATTATGATGCCTCTTGATGCTTCAAGCCTGATGGGCAGTATCGGTGGTATTACTGAATTAATCGGTGAAATTAAGAAAGGTTAATATATTCGATGACTGATATATTCTCATCACTTTTAGCTGCACCACATTGGGTATTTATCTCCCTTGGTGGTGTGCTACTTATCGTTGAATTACTGGGTACTGGCGGGTATTCCCTCTGGAGCGGTATTTCTGCGGTTCTGGTTGGTGTAATTGCCTGGCTATTTCCTGCGTTTTCGTGGATCGTTTTATGGATTCTGTTTGCTGTTTTCACGTTAATCACTGCGTATGTCTGGTGGTTATGGATGAAGAAGCACGGCGATAAATCAGTTAAAAGCCAGTTAAACCAACCAAGAAATGAACTGATTGGCGTTAAAACAGTGGTTGTCAGCGCTATTATCAACGGTTCTGGTCGGGTTAAAATTAAAGATGGCAGCTGGTCTGCAACCAGTTCACACGATCTGTCTCTGGGTACTAAGGTTATCGTTACAGACGTTGATGGATTGATACTGACTGTTGAGAAAATCGAGCAGTAGTAAAAAAAGGGCTGAATAAGCCCTTTTGTATTTAAGTTGGTCTATTTTTTGCATATTTTTGTTGTTTCATGTGAGTATACGTTTAGTCGTATTACTTAGTTTAGTTGTCTTGGGTGGTACATAAAAGTTGTTCCCATTACTTAACTCACTTATAAATGGAGTCGAAAAGTTATGAATAGTCTGAAAAAGTACAAGCGCAAGATAATGCTTGGTGCAGGGTTACTGGGATTAGTTGCAACGACAAGCGTGTCAGCAAATACGCTTGTTTATTGTGCGGAGGCATCACCAGAAAATTTTAACCCGCAGGTTGTAACCAGCGGTATCTCAATGGATGCAGGTGCTGTACCGGTTTATAACCGTTTAGTTGAATTTAAATTAGGTACCACTGAAATTGAGCCGGGTCTGGCACAATCCTGGGAAATCAGCGAAGATGGTAAACACTATACTTTCCATCTGCGTGATGGGGTAAAATGGCATACCTCGCGTGATTTTAAACCAACACGTGACATGAATGCTGATGACGTGATTTTCTCGTTCATGCGTCAAAAAGATGAAAATCATCCTTACAATAAAGTCTCTGGTGGTAACTACGCTTACTTCACCAGTATGGGGATGGATAAGTTAATTGAGAGCATCGAAAAGATCGATGATAAAACCGTAAGATTTAACTTAATCCAGCCAGAAGCACCATTCCTTGCGAATATGGCGATGGCCTTTGCTTCAATCTTCTCCGCTGAATATGCTGATCAAATGTTAAAAGCAGGAACACCAGAGAAATTTGACCTGCAACCTATTGGTACTGGTCCGTTCCAGTTTATGCAATATCAAAAAGATTCCCGTATTTTATATCGTGCATTTACTGATTACTGGGGACCTAAAGCACAAATTGAGCGTTTAGTCTTCACTATCACACCTGACCCGGCAGTACGTTTTGCTAAGCTGCAAAAAGGTGAATGTCAGGCGATGCCTTATCCAAATCTTGCTGATGTACAACGCATGAAAGCGGATAACAATATCGATGTTCATGAAATGTCTGGTTTAAACATCGGTTACTTATCATTTAATATCGAAAAACCACCTTTAGATAATTTAAAAGTGCGTGAAGCATTATCTGTCGCTGTGAATAAAGCTGCGATCATCGATGCAGTATTCCAGGGTGCAGCACAACCAGCAACTAACTTTATTCCTCCATCAATGTGGGGCTATAACAACGATATCGTTGACCGTCCTTATGATGTAGAAAAAGCTAAGGAGCTATTAAAAGAAGCGGGCTTTGAAAAAGGCTTTACTATCGATTTATGGGCAATGCCAGTTCAACGTCCTTACAACCCAAATGCGCGTCGTATGGCTGAGATGATTCAGGCTGACTGGGCAAAAATTGGTGTAACAGCTAAGATCGTCAGCTATGAGTGGGGTGAGTATTTATCCCGTATCCGTCGTGGTGAGCACCAAACCGTGCTTATGGGCTGGTCAGGGGATAATGGTGACCCGGATAACTTCTACAGTATTTTAATGAGCTGCGATGCGATTACGGCAGGAACTAACTACTCTCGTTGGTGCTATGAGCCGTTTGATAAACTACTACAACAAGCACGTGTCGAGTCAAATCATGATCGTCGTGTAGAGCTTTATAAACAAGCTCAGGTTGAGATGTTTAATCAGGCACCTGCGCTGATGATTGCTCACTCAATGGTGTATATGCCAGTACGTAAAGATGTTCAGGGCTATATCATGGACCCATTAGCGTTACATAATTTCAATCGCGTTACGATGAAATAACTGTGAATTAATCACTGACATGGAAAGTTCTAAGCTAATCACTTAGAACTTTCCTGTATTTTACCAATTGTTGTTATTAAAAATTATAAAAAATCTCTAACCTGTTTTAAATAAATCGGTTAGCAATGATGAGATAAACGAGCATGTTTCAATTTATTCTCAAACGGTTTGGTCTGATTATTCCTACGTTTATTGGAATTACTTTACTGACCTTTGCTTTTATACATCTGATTCCTGGTGATCCAATTTTGGTTCTCGTTGGCGAACGAGGAGTATCTCCAGAGCGTCATGCAATGCTTATGACGCAGCTTGGTTTAGATAAACCACTTTACGTACAATATTTTGACTATCTCTATAACGTACTACATGGCGATTTAGGGAAGTCTTTCAAAAGCCAGATCCCAGTGTGGGAAGAGTTTGTTCCACGTTTTAAAGCAACACTTGAACTGGGTGTTAGTGCAATGATCTTTGCTCTTTCGATCGGGATTCCAGTTGGCGTGCTGGCGGCAGTAAAACGTGGCTCTATTTTTGATCATACCGCAATTGGTATTTCACTGACTGGTTACTCCATGCCGATCTTCTGGTGGGGGATGATGCTGATTACTTTAGTTTCCGTTCATCTTAATTTAACGCCAGTTTCAGGTCGTATCAGTGATACCGTATTTTTGGATGACATGATGCCACTCACTGGTTTTATGTTGATTGATACTTTTATCTGGGGTGAGCCGGGCGACTTTACCGATGCGGTGCAACACCTTATTTTGCCAGCCATTGTCCTTGGGACTATTCCGCTGGCGGTTATTGTGCGTATGACACGCTCCTCAATGCTTGAAGTGTTAAGTGAAGATTATATTCGTACCGCTCGTGCCAAAGGTTTAAGTCGTATTCGTATTATTGTGGTGCATGCGCTGCGTAATGCCATGATTCCTGTTGTGACAGTGATTGGTTTACAGGTCGGTTCACTGCTTGCTGGGGCGATTTTAACTGAGACGATTTTCTCATGGCCTGGCGTTGGTCGCTGGATGATTGAAGCACTACAAAGACGTGACTATCCGGTTGTACAGGGTGGTGTGCTCTTGATTGCTTCGTTGATTATTTTGGTCAACTTAATCGTTGATTTACTGTATGGCGTGATTAATCCGCGTATTAGACATAAGAAATAAGAGAAATTTATCATGTCTGAAGAAATAACTTTAGCTGCGCCAAAGCCACTGACACCACTGCAAGAGTTCTGGTTCTATTTTAAACAGAATAAAGGTGCAGTCGTTGGTTTGGTGTATATAATTTTTGTGTTACTGATGGCACTGGGCGCTGATTTTGTAGCACCTCATTTACCATCAGAACAATTCCGTGATTCACTCCTTGCTCCACCGGTTTGGATGGACGGTGGTAGCTGGCAATTCATTTTAGGTACTGATGACGTTGGTCGCGATATTCTTTCCCGTTTAATTTACGGTGCTCGTTTATCGCTGCTGGTAGGTTGCTTAGTCGTTATTATTTCACTCATTCTTGGTATTACACTAGGTTTGATTGCCGGTTATGTTGGTGGGGCTTTAGATGCACTCATTATGCGTCTGGTCGATATTATGCTGGCATTACCAAGTTTGTTATTGGCGCTTGTTCTGGTCGCTATTTTTGGTCCGTCGATTGTCAATGCCTCTATGGCCTTGGCTTTTGTTGCATTACCTCACTATATTCGTTTAACGCGTGCAGCGACATTATCCGAAGTCGGTCGTGATTATGTTGTTGCCTCCCGTGTTGCCGGGGCTGGCAAGTTCCGCCAAATGTTTATCAATATCTTACCTAACTGTTTAGCGCCGTTGATTGTTCAGGCGTCCTTAGGTTTTTCTAATGCGATTCTTGATATGGCAGCACTTGGCTTCTTAGGTATGGGGGCTCAGCCGCCAACACCTGAGTGGGGTACTATGCTGGCTGATGTGCTGCAATATGCGCAATCTGCCTGGTGGGTAGTTGCATTCCCGGGTATTGCCATTCTTCTGACGGTACTGGCATTTAACTTAATGGGTGATGGTTTGCGTGATGCGCTTGATCCTAAACTAAAACAATAATGGGGGGAGAGCATAATGGCATTATTAAATGTGAATGAACTCTCTGTTCATTTTGGTTCCGGAGCACATCCGTTCCGTGCGGTTGATCGGATTAGTTATCAGGTTAATCAGGGTGAAGTGGTTGGTATTGTTGGTGAATCAGGTTCTGGTAAATCAGTCAGTTCACTGGCGATTATGGGACTTATCGATTATCCGGGTAAAGTGATGGCGCAAGGTCTCTATTTTAATGATAAAGATCTACAGAAGATTTCTGAAAAAGAACGTCGTCGCTTAGTGGGGTCAGAAGTGGCGATGATCTTTCAGGATCCAATGACCAGCTTAAATCCTTGTTACACCGTTGAATTCCAGATTATGGAAGCGTTAAAAGTGCACCAGGGGGGCAGTAAAAAAGCCTTACGTGCACGCAC
The DNA here is from genome assembly GCF_011745665.1 of Zophobihabitans entericus. Taxonomy (GTDB): domain Bacteria; phylum Pseudomonadota; class Gammaproteobacteria; order Enterobacterales; family Orbaceae; genus Zophobihabitans; species Zophobihabitans entericus. Next base: position 806,298 of record NZ_CP050253.1, read on the forward strand.
TATTGAGCTACTTGAGCAGGTTGGTATTCCTGACCCAGAATCTCGTTTAAAAGTTTATCCGCACCAGTTATCTGGTGGTATGAGTCAACGCGTAATGATTGCAATGGCGATTGCCTGTAAGCCAAAACTGCTGATTGCTGATGAACCAACGACAGCGCTGGATGTAACCATTCAGGGACAAATTATCGAACTACTTCTGGCACTACAAAAACAAGAGAATATGGGGTTAATTCTGATTACCCATGATCTGGCTCTTGTTGCTGAAGCGGCCCAAAAAATTATCGTGATGTATGCAGGACAAGTGGTTGAGACGGGTGATGCGTCAGAAATTTTTAAATTCCCTCGTCATCCTTATACTCAGGCACTGCTGCGTTCTCTGCCTGAATTCACTCAGGATAAAGAGCGTTTAGCGTCACTGCCGGGTGTGGTGCCAGGTAAATATGACCGTCCACAAGGTTGTTTGCTCAATCCTCGTTGTCCGTATGCGACAGAACATTGTCGCAAGGAAGAGCCACCACTCAAAGGTGAAATTGGACGTCAGGTAAAATGTCATACACCATTAGATGATGAAGGGAGACCAGTGCATGAGTAACAAGCAAACCTCAGATATCTTGCTTGATGCACGAGATCTGAAAAAATATTATCAGGCGAAGTCCGGACTATTTGCTCCCAAGAAATTTGTTAAAGCGGTGGATGGCGTTTCGTTTACCTTAGAAAAGGGTAAAACGCTGGCGATTGTGGGTGAATCAGGTTGTGGTAAATCGACTCTTGGTCGTTTGCTGACCATGATTGAAACACCGACCGAAGGACAAATTTACTACAAAGGCGAGGACTTACTCACCCATACGGCAGAGCAGCAAAAGCTACGTCGCCAAAAGATTCAGATTGTATTTCAAAATCCATATTCTTCGCTTAATCCAAGAAAGAAAGTCGGTACGATTTTAGAAGAGCCACTGCTCATCAATACTGATTTAACCAAAGATGAACGTAAAGCCAAAGTGTTGTCGATGATGGCGAAAGTAGGCCTGAAAGAGGAATTCTACAGCCGCTATCCCCATATGTTCTCTGGTGGTCAGCGTCAGCGTATTGCGATTGCACGTGGACTAATGCTTGATCCTGATATTGTGGTGGCCGATGAACCGGTTTCTGCACTGGATGTTTCTGTGCGTGCTCAGGTGCTAAACCTGATGATGGATCTGCAGGAAGAGATGGGACTGTCTTATGTCTTCATCTCTCATGATTTATCAGTCGTTGAACATTTAGCTGATGATGTGATGGTGATGTATTTAGGCCGCTGCGTTGAATACGGTACAAAAGAAATGATCTTTAATAATCCACTGCATCCGTATACTCAGGCACTCTTGTCAGCAACACCAAGGCTAACGCCAGAGCTGCGCCGTGAACGCATTAAGCTGGAAGGAGAACTACCAAGCCCGCTGAATCCTCCTGTTGGTTGTGCGTTTAATGCGCGTTGTCGTTTTGCTTTTGATCGCTGCTGTAAAGAGCAACCACATCTTATCAATTATGATAAACATGATGTAGCGTGTTTTTATGTGGATGAGAAAAAAGGTTAATAGGCTATAAAATACAAAGCCCTGATTATTAAACATAATCAGGGCTTTTTGTTATTAATTAACTTTGTAAATTAATCGCGGAAGTTATTAAACTGGAAAGGCTGACCAAGTTCACCGTTTTTGACGAGCGCCATCACCGCCTGTAAATCATCTCTGGATTTACCCGTTACGCGCACTTGTTCGCCCTGAATTTGAGCCTGAACTTTAAGTTTGCTGTCTTTGATCAGTTTAACGATTTTCTTTGATAACTCTTTATCAATTCCTTGTTTTAGTTTGACCACAACACTATAAGTTTTACCACTATGCTCAAAGTTTTCTGGAATTTCTAGTGCTCCGCCATCAATCCCACGTTTAGCCAGTTTTTCTCTTAGCATATCCAGTAATTGGTTGAGCTGAAAGTCAGAAATTGTGGTCGCTTTAATCGTTTCTTCTTTTTCGTTAAGTTCAAAGCTGGCTTCAATGTTACGAAAGTCAAAACGTGTTGAAAGTTCACGTGTCGCGTTTTCAACGCCATTACGTACTTCCGGCATATTAATTTCAGAGACAATATCAAAAGATGGCATGGTATTCCCCTTATTTACAGATAAAAACAAACTTCATCAAACAGTGTCTGATGAAGTCTTTAACAGATAATTGCGATAATTATTGAATATGATAGTCGATTTTACTCGTCAATGGTACGTAATAATTCATTGATGCCTACTTTTCCGCGTGTTTTAGCATCTACTTTTTTCACGATTACTGCGCAATATAAGCTGTATGAACCATCTTTGGACGGAAGATTACCAGAAACGACCACCGATCCGGCTGGTACGCGTCCGTAATGAATTTCACCAGTTGTACGATCATAAATACGAGTACTTTGACCAATAAAGACACCCATGGAAATCACTGAGCCTTCTTCCACAATCACACCTTCAACCACTTCTGAACGTGCGCCGATGAAGCAGTTATCTTCAATAATGGTTGGATTGGCTTGTAATGGTTCAAGTACGCCACCGATACCAACGCCACCTGATAAGTGCACGTTTTTACCAATTTGAGCACAAGAACCAACAGTCACCCAGGTATCAACCATTGTGCCTTCATCAACGTAAGCGCCAATATTGACATAAGAGGGCATCAGTACGGTATTGCGGGCAACATAGGCACCCTGACGGGCGATGGCTGATGGAACTACGCGGAAGCCTTCACGCTGAAAACGTGCTTCATCATAGTCAGCAAATTTTAATGGTACTTTATCGTAGTAATTAGTTTCACAACCGTCGATCAGTTTGTTCTCATTAATTCTAAAAGAGAGTAACACAGCCTTTTTAAGCCATTGATGGGTGATCCATTCTCCATTAATTTTTTCTGCAACCCGTTTCTTACCACTGTCCAGTAACATAACAGCTTGTTGTACAGCGTCGCGAGTAGCTGCATCAACATTGTTTGGGGTAATTTCGGCACGGCGTTCAAATGCCGCTTCAATGATTGCTTGTAAGTGTTGCATGATATGGCCTTATAACTATTAACTAGGGTTTATCAGTATAGTCTAAAGTTTTTTGGTTTTTAAGGATTTATTCCGGTTCTGTCATTGTTTTCTCTAATCAATGCCCCTAGAATATAAAATTATTTTATTATTAATCTACTCATATATTGGCTGAGGTTTTTGTGGATAAATCGTCGATTTCACAAATTGTGACTGAATTGAGAACGATTCAGGATTTTGTTCGTTGGACTGTTTCTGAATTTAATCAATCAGATATTTATTATGGACATGGCACAGATAACGCGTGGGATGAAGCGGTTCAGTTGGTACTTCCAACCATCTATTTACCCATTGAAGTGCCTCAGGAAATCTATGGAGCAGCACTCACTACACCTGAAAAACATCTGATTATTAAACGTGTTATCGCACGTATTGAACATCACACGCCAACACCATATTTAACCAATAAAGCATGGTTTTGTGGCCATGAGTTTTATGTTGATGAACGAGTTCTGATTCCTCGTTCACCAATTGGTGAACTGATTAATCAGCATTTTGAAGGTCTGATTGACGCTGAACCAAAGCATATTTTAGATCTCTGTACCGGTAGCGGTTGTATCGGTATTGCCTGTGCGCATGAGTTCCCGATGGCTGAAGTTGATGTGGTTGATATCTCTGAAGAAGCACTTGAAGTGGCAGAAATTAATATCAATGCTCATCAATTGCAACACCGCGTGATCCCAATTCGTTCCGATCTGTTTAATGATATGCCGGCAGTGAAATATGATGTTATCGTATGTAATCCGCCTTATGTCGATCAGGAAGATATGAGCGATCTGCCAGCAGAATTTGCATCAGAACCAAAACTGGCGCTGGAAGCAGGGATCGATGGTCTGGATTTAGTACGCCGTATTTTAGCCCATGCTGCTGATTATCTGTCAGACGAAGGTATTTTAATTTGTGAAGTGGGTAATAGCGCTATTGCACTTGAACACGAATATCCAAATATTCCGTTCCTGTGGATCGAGTTTGAGAACGGTGGTGATGGCGTATTTGTATTGACAAAACAACAACTTAGCGAATATTGTTAAATTTATAACTAATTGATTTATTTGAAGAAATTTTATAGGTGGAGACATGGCAGGAAATAGCATCGGCAAACTTTTCAAAGTCACAACATTTGGTGAATCTCATGGTGTGGCGCTTGGTTGCATTGTAGATGGTGTTCCGCCGGGACTCACTCTGTCAGAACAAGATTTACAACATGATCTTGATCGCCGTCGTCCGGGTTCTTCCCGTTATACAACGCAGCGCCGTGAACCTGATGAAGTGAAGATTTTATCAGGCGTATTTGAAGGTAAAACGACCGGAACAAGTATTGGTTTGTTGATTGAAAACACTGATCAGCGTTCTCAGGATTATAGCCACGTTAAGGATCTGTTTCGTCCAAGTCATGCCGATTATACCTATCAGCAAAAATACGGTATTCGGGATTATCGTGGTGGTGGTCGCTCTTCCGCTCGTGAAACAGCGATGCGTGTTGCCGCAGGTGCGATTGCTAAAGCCTATTTACGTGAGCATTCAGGTATTACGGTACGTGCTTATCTGGCGCAAATGGGGTCGATCGTTTGTGAACTCAAAGACTGGCAGCAAGTAGAGCAAAATCCGTTCTTCTGCCCGGATGAAAGTAAGCTGGAAGCCTTAGATGCTTTAATCCGAGATCTGAAAAAAGCCGGCGATTCGGTCGGTGCTAAAATTGTGGTGGTAGCAGAAAACGTTCCGGTTGGTCTTGGTGAGCCGGTGTTTGATCGCTTAGATGCTGATTTAGCTCATGCACTGATGAGTATTAATGCAGTAAAAGGCGTAGAAATTGGTGATGGTTTTGCTGTCGTGAGTAAACGCGGTAGTGAAAATCGTGACGAGATGACATCGCAAGGTTTTAAATCTAATCATGCCGGCGGGATTTTAGGTGGTATTAGTTCCGGGCAAACGATTATTGCCAGCATCGCCTTGAAGCCAACGCCAAGTATTGCCACAGCTGGTCAGACAATTAATACTGCTGGTGAAACGATCGAAGTTGAAACTCACGGTCGTCACGATCCTTGTGTTGGACTACGTGCTGTTCCTATTGCCGAAGCGATGACTGCGATTGTGCTTATGGATCATCTGCTGCGTCAACGCGCGCAGTGTGGTGAACAACAGCCTCATGCCTACTTTAAGTAACGATGATGAACGCAGCGAGATATGACGGTTTATTTGTTGCGATATTTCTTATCGTACTAATCTATGTGATGGTGATCGTCGATAGAAAATATCTGAATCGCAGCATTAGCCGTTTGTTTGGTAATCAGAAGTTTAGGATTATACTGGCTGCTATTATTCTGATTTGTATGTTCTTTTTTGCTAAAGGGCGCTATTCAGGCGTATTCTTTCTCATTTAGGCGTGTTTTTAAAATCGTTAATTCTAAAATTATTGAGTTCAATAAGCAGGTAGTCCATGGATATGGCCATTGGTTATGAATTAGTTGCGATCCTCTTTTGTGTGGCTATTTTAGCCGGTTTTATCGATGCTATCGCGGGCGGCGGCGGACTGTTAACTCTACCAGTGCTGCTGGCTGTTGGACTTCCTCCTGCACAGGCACTGGCGACGAATAAATTACAAAGTTGTGGTGGTTCATTTTCTGCCAGTCTGTACTTTGTACAAAAACGTGCGGTAAGCCTTAAAGAACAACGACTCTCTATTTTATTAACCTTTCTTGGTGCTAGTGCCGGTACGCTGTTAATTCTTTTCCTGCAGGCTGATTTTCTGCGCTTGCTATTACCTGTGTTAACCATTTGTGTTGGTCTCTATTTTTTATTAACCCCAACTTTGGGTGAGAAAGATAAACATCGTCGTTTGTCAGAAACGCATTTTGCGATTTTCTGCGCCATGCTGATTGGTTTTTATGATGGCTTTTTTGGCCCCGGTGCAGGCTCTTTCTATGCACTGGCTTATGTAACTATTGCCGGGTTTAACCTGGCTAAAGCAACTGCTCACGCTAAAGTACTTAACTTTACGTCCAATCTGGCAGCGCTGCTGTTTTTTATCGTTGGTGGTAAAGTGCTTTGGACGGTTGGTCTGGTTATGCTGACCGGGCAGTTTATCGGTGCCAGACTAGGGGCTAAAATGGTCTTGTCAAAAGGTAAAAAACTGATTCGCCCGATGCTGATTATTGTATCTACTATTATGAGTATTAAGCTCATTTATGAGAACTACTTCTGACAGTTCTCATCGTTTACTCAATATCTTATTATTGCTAGTTAGTATTAATATTGCTTATTTTCTGAAAATATTAATAGATATCTTTATCTATATTAAATTGAATATTATGTATAAAGTAATGAATTATAGGCTGTTATTATTTTAGATTAAATATTATATAGATATCGCTTGAAATAACTGACTAATTTAGTAGGATATAAAGCGGTTAAATTCGATAATAATGTGTGTGCATGAGGAGCAAAAATGTTTAAAAAAGATATGAGTATTGCCGATTATGATGTTGATTTATGGAATGCAATTGAAGGTGAAGCAAAGCGTCAGGAAGAACATATTGAATTGATTGCTTCAGAAAACTATACCAGCCCTCGCGTTATGCAAGCACAAGGTTCCCAACTTACCAATAAATATGCAGAAGGTTATCCGGGTAAACGTTACTACGGCGGTTGTGAATACGTTGATATCGTAGAACAACTGGCGATTGACCGCGCTAAAGAATTATTCGGTGCAGATTATGCTAACGTGCAACCGCACTCAGGTTCTCAGGCAAACTTCGCTGTTTACACTGCATTATTACAACCAGGTGATACCGTTCTTGGCATGAATCTGGCACAAGGTGGACACTTAACTCATGGCTCTCCGGTTAACTTTTCGGGTAAACTTTATAATATCGTTCCTTATGGTTTAGATGATCGTGGTCATATTGACTATAACGATATTGCGCAGCAAGCTAAAAAACATCAACCAAAAATGATTATCGGTGGTTTCTCCGCTTATTCTGGTGTAGTTGACTGGGCGAAGATGCGTGAAATTGCTGACAGCATTGGTGCTTATCTATTTGTGGATATGGCGCACGTGGCTGGTCTTGTCGCTGCTGGTGTGTATCCAAACCCGGTTCCTCATGCGCATGTTGTAACAACGACGACACATAAAACTTTAGGTGGTCCACGTGGTGGTATCATCCTCGCTAAAGGCGGCAGTGAAGAGTTATATAAGAAGTTTAACTCAGCAGTCTTCCCGGGTGCACAAGGTGGACCATTAATGCACGTTATTGCGGGTAAAGCTGTCGCACTAAAAGAAGCGATGGAACCCGCTTATAAAACTTACCAACAACAAGTGGTTAAAAACGCTAAAGCGATGGTAGAAGTGCTTATTCAGCGCGGTTATAAAATTGTGTCTGGTGGTACAGATAACCATTTATTTTTAGTGAATTTAGTTGATAAAGGGATTACCGGTAAAGAAGCTGATGCAGCACTTGGTCGTGCTAATATCACCGTCAACAAAAATAGCGTACCAAATGATCCACAAAGTCCGTTCATTACCTCTGGTGTGCGTATTGGTTCACCGGCTATCACTCGTCGTGGCTTTAAAGAAGCTGAAGCGAAAGAATTGGCAGGCTGGATTTGTGACGTGCTTGACCATATCAAAGATGAATCAGTGATTGATGCAACTAAGAAAAAGGTGCTGGATATCTGTCGTCGTTTCCCGGTTTATGGTTAATAGCATTTAAATTGATAAGATGGCGGTTAATCCGCCATTTTTTATGTCTGAAATATACCTCCACCTGATATTTTCTGATCTTGAGACAGGTGATTTGTAACGATGACTAGCACTTTTATGATGTGCTATAGTATGTGTAATTAACCTTATTACGAGACAGAACATGTCGGTTGAAATCGAACTCAAATTTAGTGTTACTGATGCCGTTATTCACAAGTTACCTGCTTTTTTTGCTCAGTATCCGGTCAAACAAGAACAATCCCTCTATCTGCTAAATACCTATTATGAGACGAAAGATCTCTATTTACGCTCTCACGGTTGTGGTTTACGTTTAAGAGGATTCGGTGAAAGTACGAACAAGCTCAGCTATGAAATCACTATGAAGCGGGAAGGGCAGTCTATTGGTGGTTTGCATCAACGGCAAGAATTTAATGCAGTTTCAACCAGTGAGTTAGATATTTCCCGTTTGCCTATGGCGGCCTTTCCTGATGGTACTGATTTAGTAAAATTACAGCAGGCTCTGACTGCGTTATTTACCACACATTTTCAGCGTCATATCTGGCTGGTGCAGTTTAATGATAGTGAAATAGAAGTGGCACTGGATAGAGGGGAGGTGGCAACAGCTCATAACGCGATGCCAATCAAAGAACTTGAGCTGGAACTTAAATATGGCAATGAACAGGATCTGTTTGAGTTCGCAATTCAGCTTTGTCCACTGGGTGTTCGCCTTGCTGCACAAAGTAAAGCTGCCAGAGGTTATCGTTTAGTCGCCAATAAAGTGTTAACTATGCAGGTACTGCCTCAGCTACCATCGTTTATCCCGACTAGCCAACAATGGCTCAGTCATCTGCAAACTATTGTGGCTGTCTGGCAAAATAATGAAGAGTTTGCTCTGGAAAATAATCAACTTTCATTATTGTCACAAACCTTGCTAGAACTGGTTGCTCAATTACAAACAATAGTTCCTCAGCTTAGTCATTTGAATCCAGCAGTACAGTGTGTGCCGCTAATCTCTGCAATTGACTGGATTGAGCAAGCTGAGAGTGTGGAGCAACTGGCTTATTCACCAAACAGTTCTGCGCTTAAACTTTATCTGACTAAATCAGTGTTTGATTTATCAAAAGCGTCATAGCTGGTCAGTCATCCCTTTGTTATAATCGCCAGAATTTGCCAGATATTTTGTTGTAATATTTTATTAAAAGAGGTTTTTATGTCTTTGATAGATAATAAGAAAGAACTTATTCTTAATCAATTTCAACCATTAGGTATTAGGCCTGACAACACCTCTTTAACGATTCTGGCACAAAGTGATTTTATTACTGACTCGATAAAGTTGTTCCCTGGCTGGCTGAATGAGTTGCAAAGCTCAGGTGTTGAACCTGATGAGTGGCAACATTATTCACTCTGGCTGACAGAAATAATGTCAGATATTTTTGATGAACAGAAACTTATGCAGGTGCTGCGTCAGTTTCGTCGTAAAATACTGGTACGTATTGGCTGGTCACAGATTACTAATACAAGTTCGGCAGAACAAACACTGAAGCAACTAAGTGTGCTGGCAGAAGTGTTAATTATTGCCGCCAGAAACTGGCTATATGATCAATGTTGCCGCGATTTTGGTACGCCTTATGACAGTAAAGGCCAAAAGCAGCCTTTGCTTATCCTAGGTATGGGGAAACTGGGGGGTGGTGAGCTGAATTTCTCCTCTGATATCGATCTGATTTTTACCTTTCCTGAACATGGCTCAACCCTAGGTGGGCGCAGAGAGCTGGATAATGCTATGTTCTTTACAAGGCTTGGACAGCGTTTGATTAAAGCCTTAGATCAAATTACCGTAGATGGTTTTGTCTATCGGGTGGACATGCGACTGCGTCCTTTAGGTGATGGTGGTCCTTTAGTACTGAGCTTTTCGGCGATAGAAGATTATTATCAGGAACAGGGTCGTGACTGGGAACGTTACGCGATGGTTAAAGCCAGAGTGCTAGGTGATGATAAAAGTGCTTATGCTCAGGCGTTGTATAAGATGCTGCGTCCATTTGTGTTCCGTCGTTATATAGATTTTAGTGTGTTGCAGTCACTTCGTAATATGAAAGGCATGATCGAGCGGGAAGTACGTCGCCGGGGTTTAAAAAATAATATTAAGCTTGGTGCCGGTGGTATTCGTGAAATTGAGTTTATTGTACAAGTCTTTCAGCTTATCCGCGGTGGGAGGGAAAAAGCTTTACAAACCCGTTCTCTGTTAACTGCTCTGGCAGTTATTCGTGATTTAGAGCTGCTATCAGCAGAAGATGTAAAAACTCTGCAGGATAACTATCTGTTCCTGCGTCGTCTGGAAAATCTATTGCAAGCTATTAACGATGAGCAAACTCAGACTCTGCCAGAAGATCCTTTGAATCAGGAGCGTTTGGCACTTGGTATGGGATTTACTGACTGGACAGCGCTATTTGCCGAGCTGCAACAAAAAATGCAGGATAATCGTGTTATCTTTAATGAACTGATTGGTGAAAATGACGCTACCGATGAGCAGCAGGAAGCCTGTAAAAAATTTGATGACCTGTGGGTTGATCATATTACTGTGGCAGATGTACAAAGTATATTGCCTGATATGCCAGAAGAAGTAGCAGATAAACTTTGTCAGCTACTCATGCAATTTAGATCTGATATTGGTAAACGAACAATCGGTGTGAGAGGGCGGGATGTTCTTGATCAGTTAATGCCATATCTATTGGCTAATGTTTGCCAGCATTATGATGTGGCTGTGGTCTTACCGCGATTGATTTCATTACTGCTGCGCATTGTCAGCCGTACTACTTATTTAGAGCTGTTGGTGGAATATCCGGTAGCATTAAAACAGCTGGTCAGGTTATGTGCTGCGTCACCGATGATCAGTGAACAAATTGCCCGCCATCCTTTACTGCTTGATGAATTAATCGATATTAATGGTAATTATAATATCGGTACGTTGGACAGTTATAAAAGCGAGCTATACCAATATTTGCTGAGAATCCAGACTGATGATGAAGAACAGCAGCTGGAAGCACTGCGCCAGTTTAAACAGATGAAGTTGCTGCATATTTCTGCTGCCGATATTGCCGGTGTTCTGCCGATTATGAAAGTGAGTGATCAGCTCACTTATCTTGGGGAGGCCATGATCGATTCTGTGGTACAACTGGCGTGGAATCAAATGTTACAACGCTATGGTCGTCCTGATTATTTACCCGATGATGAGAGTAAAGGTTTTGTGGTGATTGGCTATGGTAAGCTCGGTGGCTGGGAGCTGGGTTATAGTTCTGATTTAGATTTAGTCTTTTTACATAATTGCCCGGCTAATAGTGTTACCAAAGGCGAACGATCAATTGACAGCCGGCAGTTTTATCAACGTTTAGTGCAGCGGATTATTCACTTGTTTAGCTTAAATACCAATTCAGGTGTGCTATATGAAGTTGATGTACGCTTACGTCCTCAGGGCGATTCCGGTTTGCTGGCCTGTTCGCTGGAAGCATTTGCCGATTACCAGCGCAGTGAAGCATGGACATGGGAACATCAGGCCCTTGTTCGGGCCAGAGCAGTTTATGGCGAACCCGTTCTTAAACAGCAATTTGAGCAGGTTCGTCATGAAGTGTTATGCCAGCAAAGGGATGAGTCAGCTTTAAAAACAGAAGTAAAAAATATGCGTGAGAAGATGCGCTCTCATTTAGGCAGTAAAACAGAACAGCAGTTTGATATTAAAGTGGATTCTGGTGGTATTGGTGATATTGAGTTTATCTCTCAGTATCTGGTACTTAATTATGCTCATCAGCAACCAAAACTTACTTTCTGGTCGGATAATGTGCGTATTTTAGAACTGATGGCCAAATATCGGATTATGTCAGAGCAGGAAGCTCAAGAACTCACAAGTGCCTATATTGAAATGCGGGATGAGATTCACCGTCAATCGTTGCAACTCCATTCAAGTGTCGTTTCAGAGCAGTTATTTGCTAATCAGCGACAGATCGTACAAAACAGCTGGCAAAAATGGTTGTCTTAACAGACACCATTTTTCTCGTTCATCACTATTTTCAAGGTATATACCAATTAAAGTAGTGCTATTAATATCTAATAATTATTAATCCCTATTATTTTTAGGTTTATTGTGTATATCGCTTCACTTTTATTTGCCGTTACCATAGAATTGATAACTATTATCATTACTATTCTTACTCCGCTAGCCTGAGGTATATCAATTATGTCTGCGTTAACTCTGGACAAGCTACCATTTGGACAGGAAGCTGTTATTACTAAGCTAATGCCTGAATCACGTCCTTTTCGTCGTAAATTATTAGCGATGGGTATTACTCCCGGTTGTAAAGTTTCGGTTATTCGTGTCGCGCCACTTGGTGATCCGCTGGAGATCAAAACTCGTGGCTTTAATTTATGCTTACGTCGTAATGAAGCTGCAGCGATTGGGGTGATGGAGGTGAAAGAATGAATATTTCACTCATTGGTAACCCAAATAGTGGTAAAACTACATTATTTAATGCCTTAACGGGTTCGCACCAGCGTGTGGGTAACTGGCCAGGTGTGACAGTTGAGAAGAAGACCGGGATATTAGTTCACAATGGCCGTGAGTACGATATTGTTGATTTACCTGGTACTTATGCGATTGAAAGTCTGGATACCAATGTCTCTCAGGACGAAATGATTGCCAGAGAGTTTGCTGTCAGTGATGAGAATCATATTATTGTTAATATTTTGGATGCAACTAACCTGCAACGCAGTTTATATCTGACTTTCCAGTTACTTGATTTGAATCGCCCGATGATCGTAGTCTTAAACATGATCGATGCTGTACAGGATATGGGGGAAACGATCAATATTGATGCCTTATCTGAACAGTTAGGTTGTCCGGTAGTCAGTATTTCTGCCGTTAAAAAAGTAGGTTTAAACGAGCTTTATCAGGCAATTGAAGAGATGGCCGCAAATCCGGTTACTCCTCAGCCAAAAATATCAACTCTTGGTGAACAACAAGAAGTGACTTTACAAAATATGTTGAGTCAGGCTGCAACAGATAGTTTGCTGCATAAGCTTAGCCGTTGGGAGTTAATTGAAGCTTTACTGGATGATTCAGGTTTATCCCTGACTGTTGAAGATGTGAAAATTTTGACGAGGTGTCGGGCAGAGCTTGCTGGCTGGTGCGATAATGAGATGGACGTGGCTATTGCCAGTGCTCGTTATGATGCAATAGATCAGGTGACTAAACTGGTTATTGAAAAGCCAAGAGAAGCAAGTGCCTCTTTATCTGACAAGTTAGATAAACTGGCTCTTGGTCGTATTACCGGAATCCCGTTCTTCTTGTTTGTAATGTACCTGATGTTTATTGTAGCAGTAAACTTTGGTTCAGTATTTATTGATTTCTTTGATGTCTTGTTTGCCACTATCTTTGTTGATGGTGTAGCTCATGTGCTTGAAAACGTAGGTGCACCGGACTGGTTAATTGTTATTTTAGCTGACGGTATTGGTTCGGGTATTCAAACTGTTGCAACCTTTATTCCGGTTATTGCTGCAATGTTCTTTTGTCTGTCATTCCTTGAGGACTCTGGTTACCTTGCTCGTGCGGCGATGGTGGTTGACCGTGCCATGAGAACAATTGGTCTGCCGGGCAAAGCATTTGTACCGATGTTGGTTGGTTTTGGTTGCGGTGTACCGGCTATTATGGGAACCCGTACGCTTGATACGGCACGTGATCGATTAATGTCGATCTGTATGATTCCGTTTATGTCATGTGGTGCACGTTTACCGGTTTATGCTTTATTTGCAGTGATTTTCTTCTCTGATAATCCGTCTTCTGTGGTGTTTATTCTGTATTTACTTGGTATTGCAGCAGCAATTTTAACCGGTTTAGTCCTGAAGTTTACTCTACTTCCGGGTAAAGCAACGCCATTTATTATGGAGATGCCGTCTTATCGTATTCCAACGATTCGTAGTATGTTGCATTTAACCTGGTCACGTTTAAAAAGCTTTATTTTCAGAGCAGGTAAAGCGATCGTTATCATGGTAACCGTTTTAAGTGTACTTAATTCATTGGGTACTGATGGTTCATTTGGTAATAGTGATTCCGAAGGCTCTGTACTTTCTGTTGCCAGCCAAAAAATTACTCCGGTATTTGAACCGATGGGTGTGACTGAAAACAACTGGCCGGCAACTGTTGGTATCTTCACTGGTATCTTTGCTAAAGAAGCGGTTATTGCAACGCTTAACTCTTTATATTCAATGGAAGAAGAGGGAGCTGAAGTCGATGAAAATGGTAATGTTATTGAAGCAGAATTTGACTTCTGGGCGGGTGTGACTGAAGCATTTGAGACTATTCCGGAAAATCTTTTAGGTTTAACAGAAGCCTTTGGTGACCCGCTTGGACTTGGTGCAGTTGATGAAGATATTGATACGCTAACTGAAGACTTAGAAGTGAGCTCAAGTGCTGTAACAAAAATTGAAGAATCATTTGGGACTTCAACTGCTGCGATGGCCTACTTAATCTTTATTTTACTCTATACTCCATGTGCAGCTGCACTTGGTTCAGTATACCGTGAAGCAGGATTAAAATGGACTGTCTTTGTGGCGCTTTGGACGTTTGCTTTAGGCTGGTTATTTGCCACCGCTTATTATCAGTATACGCTCCTTGGTACTTCAAGTGCAGCGACTAGTTGGTTAATTATTGTAGCGGTTATTTCAGTGGTGATATTTGCGGTATTAAAAGTGATGGGGCGCTCATCATCATTTAATATTCAAATGAAGAAACCTGCTGATTGTGGTAAAGATTGTTGCAGTTAACGATTTGATTTATAATTAGAACATCTGATATTAAAGGTTCACTATTGATGTCTAAATAGTGAACCTTATTACCTCGCAGGAGGTGGTAATATGTTAATGACCGATGTACGTGATTACGTACAACTTGTTGGACGAGCAACACTACAGGATCTCTCTCGTCATTTCAAAATACAAGAAAGTGCTATGCAGCATATGATGGAGTTTTGGGTGAAAAAGGGACGTGTCTCTTTAGTTGTTCTGGATCAAACGTCTTGCAGTACTGGTAAATGTAGTGATTGTTTTGAATGTGATGACAGTACAAAACAGCTCTATATCTGGCAATCTTAATTTTTATCAGCAAAACAAATTTTCTGCAATAAGCAACATCTTCTTTTCTTCTCTGAAATATCCCGTTAAACTGGTCTTTTGCTGGGTTAAGCAGCTAAAATCAGAATTTTCACGTTATGGAGATATTATGCACTGTCCATTTTGCCATGCTGATGATACCAAGGTGATCGATTCCCGTTTAGTCGGTGATGGATTACAAGTGCGTCGTCGTCGTCAATGTACTGAGTGTAACGAACGATTCACGACATTTGAAGTTGCAGAACTTATTATGCCTGGCGTGATCAAAAGCAGTAATATCCGGGAGCCTTTTAATGAAGAGAAGCTCCGCCATGGGATGCAAAAAGCACTGGAAAAACGTCCGGTGAGTACAGATGATATTGAAGCATCTATCAGTTATATCAAATCTAAGATTCGTGCTACTGGCGAGCGTGAGATTCCTGCCAAACAAATTGGTAATTTTGTGATGGAAGAGCTGAAACGTTTAGATAAAATTGCCTATATTCGTTTTGCTTCTGTCTACTTCAGTTTTGATGATATCGAACAATTTAGTAAGGAAATTGCTAAATTACAGGATTAATTTCTGTAGAGTGATGAGTTTAAGGTGAACAGATTGGATCAACACGCTCTTGATCTGGCATTTATGCGCAGAGCCATCGAAGTTGCAAAACAAGGTAGTTTTACGACCACGCCTAACCCGAACGTCGGCTGCGTGATTGTAAATAAAAACAATCAAATTATTGGTGAAGGCTTTCATCACCAGGCAGGTAGCCCGCACGCAGAAGTCCATGCTCTTAAAATGGTGGGTAAAGCAGCCAGAGGAACTACTGTTTATGTGACGCTTGAGCCTTGCAGCCACTTTGGACGTACGCCTCCTTGTGCCAATGCTCTGGTAGAGGCTAACGTAAAACGTGTTGTGATTGCGATGCAAGATCCCAATCCTCAGGTTGCCGGTAAAGGTATCGCCATTTTACAAGCTGCAGGTATTGAGGTGGTATGTGGGGTGCTTGAGAATGAAGCAGAAAAAATTAATACCGGTTTTTTAAAGCGTATGCGCACCGGATTACCTTATGTACAGCTAAAAATGGCTGCTTCACTGGATGGTAAAACGGCTATGGCTTCAGGTGAAAGTAAGTGGATTACTTCTGCCGTTGCCAGACAAGATGTACAGGTGCTGCGTGCCCAAAGCTCAGTTATTTTAAGTACCAGTG
This sequence comes from Zophobihabitans entericus, assembly GCF_011745665.1. Taxonomy (GTDB): domain Bacteria; phylum Pseudomonadota; class Gammaproteobacteria; order Enterobacterales; family Orbaceae; genus Zophobihabitans; species Zophobihabitans entericus. Next base: position 822,444 of record NZ_CP050253.1, read on the forward strand.
CAACAGTACTTGCTGATGATCCCAGTCTGACTGTCCGTCTTGATGATTTCCCGCAGATGTTAAAAGCGACTTATCCGCTGGGCGAAGTTCGTCAGCCAGTACGTGTAATTCTTGATAGTCAAAATCGTTTAACGCTGAATGAGAAAGTCTTTAAACAAGACGGCGAGACCTGGCTGGTGCGCAAATCTGCTGCTAATTTAACACTTCCGGATAATGTAAAGCTGATTGTAGAAGATTCCCCTGATACACAAATTAATCTATCTCACTTAATGCAGATACTAGCTGAAAAGCAGATTAACACAGTATTTGTAGAGGCGGGTGCCAGTTTAGCCGGTGCTTTGGTTGAACAGAATCTTGTTGATGAACTGATTGTGTATCTGGCACCAAAGCTACTTGGTCATAATGCCCGGGATCTCTGTTTATTACCTCATCTCACACAGCTTAGTCAGGCGCCACAGTTCTCTTTTACTGACTTAAAACAGATTGGAGACGATGTTCGCCTGACATTAACACGAAAGGGATAACAGGTTTATTTACTCATAAAAATTTTAAATAAATCAATGGGTTATATTTTTTTGTGGTTATAGGGCTAACTCATTGATTTTATAAGAAATTATCTTTTTTTTGTCATTCAAATCGAGATAACCTATTTTTATCGGTAAAACCTATTCTTTTTTATCTTTCTAATACTCTGTTGCAATTAATTTTGTGATCCAGTTCGCAATTTCTGTCTGTTATTTTTTTCGTTAAAAATACTTTTTCATTTATTTTGTTTTTAATAATCAAAAAGTTAATCTTAATATTTATTTTTTCCACTTTCATCTGGAAAAAGTCCGACTACACATAGTCAGTCAAATATTTTAGGGTTACGCTATCGGAAGAGTAATTCTAATTATGGAGTTTAAAATTCAATCATGAGTCAGGCCAAATTCAAAATGATTGCTGATGATTTAAATCCGGAAGTTGTGACTGATCAGACGATCGAGATCATTAACGAATGGTTTAAAGAAGCCGGCGTTACCCAAAACGAAGTACAAAAAGCAATGTTACTTTCTCACGTTAAAGCTATGGTTAGTCGTGCTAAGACACTTGAGAAATTACCAGAAGTAGATCCAGAGATGTTTGATGAATTATCGGAAGAGTCAATGGCACTTGCTCGTAAAACAGTTGAGTTATTTGATACCTTACCGGTAGAAGAAGCATATTTACTTGCCGTGCATTATGAAGTCGCGCGCGCAAATGAAGAATAATTTGTTGTTTGATTTAGAGGGGTCAAAATTATGAAAGAAATCGTTATTGTTATTGGTGACCGTATGGGTAAAGGCCAAAAAGTAGCTGCAGGTATTGAGTCTGTTGCTGGCTGTAAGGCTGTTGTTGTTCCGGGTATGGCTGCTGATATGAAACTTGGCGATGTAATGCAAAAAGAAAACGCTGATTTAGGTATTTCTTTCTGTGGTAGTGGCGGTGCGGGTGCATTAACTGCAAAAAACAAATATGGTTATGAAGTCCGTTACGGTATGCGTTCTGTTGAAGAAGGCGAAACTGCGATCGCTGAAGGCTGTAAAGTTCTTGGCTTTGGTTTTATGGATACTGAAGAACTGGGTCGTCGTATTGCAACAGCTTACGTTAAAAAATACGGTAATCAATAATGAAAGAAAATCAACAGCTAACAGTAAGAGTACAAGGTACGGGTAATTCACGTGCGCGTGCTTTTGCCGCTGCACTTAGTTCAATTCAAAGAGAAATATTGAAAAGTAATAGCAATATGATTTTGCGTCTTGAACCACTTAATGTGGAAGTAGTTTCTGCGACAGAAAAGATCACCACAGAGAAGTTTCTTTTCTTCTTTTTACCAAGAGAAAAAGCACTGTGCACGGTTATCTTAGATGTCACTGTTGATGTGTGTTTTGTTGATATGGGCAAAGTTAGTTTTACATCTATTAAGTAAGGATAACACATGGAAATATTAATTATCGCATTTAAGTCTATCATTATTGGTGGGCTATGTGGATTTGGTGTAGGGGCAGGCGCAGCGCGTATGTTCCACGCACCAACTTATCAAGGTATGGGTGCGTTTCGTACTCTGGGCGAGTTAAACTCTTGTGAAGGTGACCCTGCGGCTCACTTCTCTTTAGGTTTAGGCTTCTTCTTCAATGCGTGGGCATCATCTGTTGCTGCGGGTTCTTTCACCCAGGACGTTGACCACCGTATCATCCCTAACTGGGGTGCAGCGTTACTACTAGTAAAAAATAAAAACGTCGCTGAAACATTACATGATCCACGTAAAATGGCTATTGCCAGTACTATCGTGGGTATCTTAGTTGTTTTATTCTTAAATACGACAACTTCTGCAATTCCTGACACGTTAAAAGTGACAGCAACAAATGTACTTGTTCCTGCTGCTAACCTACTTGTAGCGACAGTGATGCCAGTAATCTTCTGGTTAGCTGCTATCGATGCTGGTCGTCGTTCAGGCTTCTGGGGAACATTATTTGGTGGTCTTGCTCAATTAATCATGGGTAATGCTGTTCCGGGACTTGTTCTTGGTATCTTAATCGGTAAAGGCGTGGATGATAGTGGCTGGAACCGAGTAATGAAAATGATGTTAGCTGCGGTAATTATTTTGTTTGTTCTGAGTGGGTACTTCCGTGGATTTGATGCGAAATTAATCAAATCGTTCCAGGATAGCCTTTCATACTGGTTTACTGCCAGAGCGTAATTTAGGCATAACAAACATTATTATTTAGGAAGGTTATTATGACAGAAGTAAGAAACAATAGTTTTTGGTATGCTGACTGGGCATTCCCAATTCTTTGCGGTATTTTATCTGCAGGTATTTTTGCCGGTACTCATACATTTTATGTATATGGTATTGGTGCATTCAATGAAATCGCATTCGTTGCGATGTTAAAATCTGGTATGACAACAGGTGATTACGGTGCAGTTGCTGCATTTGGTGCGAGCTTCTTATTTGCTCGTGTTATCGAGGGTTCTTTAGTTGGTATTCTTGATATCGGTGGCTCACTACAAACAGGTATCGGCCTTGGTGTTCCTGCTTTACTATTAAGTGCTGGTATTGTTCTGCCAATTGAGAACTTTGCTGTATCTTTAGTAACAGGTGGTGGACTGGGTGTTGCTGTTGGTTTGGTTATCATCTTAATCCGTAAAGTAACGATTAATCAGGAAGGTGGTTCTACCTTTGGTGCTGACGTAATGATGGGTGCAGGTAACGCATCTGGTCGTTTCTTAGGCCCTATGATCATTTTATCAGCGATGGTAGCGTCTATTCCAATTGGTTTAGGTTCACTACTTGGCGCATTACTATTCTACGTGTGGAAAAAACCAATTACTGGTGGTGCTATTTTAGGTGCGATGGTATTTGGTGGTATCTTCCCAATGATGTAACAAAAAAGAAGTCCTGCTCAGGCAGGGCTTCTTGACCTTTTCAATATAATTGAATCTTTTATATAAGTACTTTTATATAAATAACAAAGCGAGCGTAACTATGTATGATTTAATTCTAAAACAGGCAAAGCTTATTGATGGTAAAGTCGTTGATATTGCGGTTGCAAACGGCAAGATTGCAGAAATTGGATCAGTTAGTTTACCGGCGAAAAAGAGTATAGATTTAGCTGGCAAACATTTTGTGAGTGCTGGTTGGATTGATGCTCATGCTCACGTATTTGAACTATCACCAATCTATCATGATGAACCTGATTTAGCGGGTGTTGCTGCAGGGGTTACTACTGTGATCGACGCAGGTAGTGTTGGTGCTGATGAGATTGATCGTTTCTATCAAATTACCCGTAATGTAAAGACTAACGTTTATGCATTCTTAAATATCTCCAGAATCGGTGTGATTCGTCAAAATGAACTGGCAGATATGGCTGATATCGATCAGAAATTATTTGATGAAGCGATGGCTAAACATCCTGACTTTATTGTCGGACTTAAGGCCAGAATGAGTAAAAGCGTCGTTGGTGAGAATGGAATAACACCACTTGTTCGCGCTAAAGAGATGCAGAAGAAAACCGGATTACCACTGATGATTCATATTGGTAACAATCCGCCGGATTTAGATGATATTGCCGATTTATTAACAAAAGGCGATATTATCACTCATTGCTTTAATGGTAAGCCAAACCGTATTTTAAATCAGGAAAATACCATTCGTGATTCAATCATGAAAGCACTGTCACGTGGAGTGGTGCTTGATGTTGGACATGGTGGCGAGAGCTTTAGCTTTAAAGTCGCAGAGCGTGCTAAAGAACTGGGTATTTACCCGATGACAATCAGTTCTGATATTTACTCTAAGAATCGTCTAAATGGCCCGGTTTATAGCCTAGCTAATGTTATGACGAAGTTCTTATGTATTGACTATACTAAACAGCAAATTTTAGATTGCGTAACTTCTCATGCAGCAGAAATGCTACATCTGAAAAATAAAGGGCAAATCAAAGTTGGATTTGATGCGGACTTTACGATTTTTGATATTCTACCTGAAACTATCACACTATCGGACTCCGAAGGGACGAAACGAGAAAGCAAAGAAAAATTTGTGCCACTAGCAGCAATTGTTGCTGGTGAAACTATTGTAACTAAAGAAGGTGAAGAAAATGGCCTCAGTTTATGAAAAATACGGTTTAAAGAAAGTTATTAACGCCTCTGGTCGTATGACTATTCTTGGTGTATCAACACCTCGTCCGGAAGTGGTTGATACAGTTGCTCATGGCTTAAATGAGTATTTTGAAATGAAGGATCTGGTTGATAAAACCGGTGAATATATTGCTAAGCTATTAAAAGTTGAGAATGCAGTGGTTGTGTCATGTGCATCTGCGGGTATTGCTCAATCTGTTGCTGCATTTATCGTTAAAGATGATATGGAGTTACTTTATAATCTACATTCATCTGAAAAATATGTGCCAAGAGAGATCATTGTTCCTAAAGGACATAACGTAAACTTTGGTGCTCCAGTGAGTACAATGGTTGAGCTTGGTGGTGGTATCGTGGTTGAAGCGGGTTATGCTAACGAGTGTAAACCTGAGCATATCGAAGCATTAATTAATCCAGATACAGCAGCGATTTTATATATTAAATCTCACCACAGTGTACAAAAAAGTATGTTATCTGTAGCAGAAGCTGCAGCGATTGCTAAAAAACATGGTATTCCTTTTATTGTTGACGCAGCGGCAGAAGAAGATCTGAATGCTTACTACAATACTGGTGCTGACCTTGTGATTTACAGCGGTGCTAAAGCGATTGAAGGCCCTACTAGTGGCTTAGTGATTGGCCGTAAGCAAGCAGTTGAATGGGTTAAAATGCAATCCAATGGTATTGGCCGTCCTATGAAAGTAGGTAAAGAAGGTATTCTTGGTTTTACCAAAGCTATTGAGCTTTATGTTCTTGATCCGAAAAAAGAAAGTGGTAAAGAAATGGTTGAGAAAATGACACCATTTATGGACAAGCTAAATAAACTGAATGGTATTTCAGCTAAAGCGGTATGGGACGGTGCTGGTCGTGATATCGCACGTACTGAAATCTCTTTTGATGAGAAAGTCATTGGTAAAACAGCCATTGAGATGGTTAAGTTGATGAAGCAGGGTGATACCGCTGTTTATTTCCGTGAATATAAAGCGAACGACGGTAAAGTCGATGCTGACGTAAGAAGCGTTTCTGCGGAACAACTTGATGTCATTTACAACAAAATTAAAAGTATTATTGAAGGAGCTTAAAAATAATGCAACTTAGTCCAAAATATTATAAAGACAGAGTCTGTCTAAACGTACTAGCAAATTCAGTTGAAAATGCAAAAGAAATTTATGATGCTGCAGAAGGTTATGTGGTGGTTGGCGTGTTATCTAAAAATTACCCAGATAATGCTTCAGCGATTGAAGATATGAAGAAATATGCTGCTGCAATCAACAATGCTATTTCTGTTGGTCTTGGTGCTGGTGATCCAAATCAGTCTAAAATGGTATCTGAAATTTCTGCTAAGTTACAACCACAGCATATCAATCAGGTCTTTACCGGAGTGGCAACAAGCCGTGCGCTAGTGGGTCAAAATGAAACTGTTATCAACGGCTTAATTTCTCCAACGGGTAAAGTGGGTTTAGTTAAAGTATCAACGGGTCCACTGAGTTCAAAACGTCCGGATGGTGTGGTACCGACTGAAACTGCCATTGCGATGCTAAAAGATATGGGCTGTAGCTCAGCTAAATTCTTCTCTATGGACGGTCTAAAATATCAGGCTGAATATGAGCATTTAGCAAAAGCATGTTTTGAACAAGACTTCTATCTTGAACCAACGGGTGGTATTGATTTGAATAACTATGAGACTATTTTAAAAATTGGTCTTGATGCTGGTGTTAAGAAAATCATTCCTCATATTTATAGTTCAATTATCGATAAAGCAACAGGTAAAACACGTCCGGAAGATGTACGTAAATTACTTGAAATCACTAAGAAATTAGTCGGTTAATCGATAAAATAGGCGATATTGGGTATATATCGCCTATTTTTTGTGTTTTAATGGTTCTGTCTGTCATTTAGCCAAGAGGTAACTAATGGTTCTGTTTCCTTATCAGCGATTAGCTTACTTATTTGATACGATTCGGGCTGAAGTTCTTCCGCAGGAGGAGTTGGCTAAGCGGTTTTCTGTGTCCACCCGTACGATTCGTACCGATATTTTAGCGCTAAGTGAGATCCTACAACGCTATGGTGCTCAGATTCAGTATGAGCGCGGTGTTGGTTATCAGTTAATCATTTCTGATGAAGCCTTATTTAAAACACTACCGCATCAACAAGAACAATTAAAAGTTATCCCAAGAACGAGTAAAGAGCGAGTGCTTGCTTTACTGGTTCACTTCTTAACTCACCCTCAGTCGATTAAATTAGATGATATTGCCGATGAATGGTTTATCAGCCGCAGTACATTACAAGCGGATATGGCTGAGGTCAGAGAGTATTTAGAAAAATATCATCTCTCTTTTGATAAGCGTCCTCATTATGGGATGAAACTACTTGGTGCTGAAACATCAATTCGTGCCTGTTTAACCGATATTTTCTGGCAGATGTACTCAGCCGAAGATGAACGAGCGATCAGCCAGTTACAACAAGATGTGTTAAACGATATTGATTTAACTTTCCTTGAAAAAATTCTACAAAATCGTTTTGAACGATTTGATATTAAAATCACACCGGAAGGCCAGCGTTATTTGCTTTATAGTTGTGCTATTTCAATTGTTCGTATTACTACCGGACAAGAGCTACTTGAATTTGAAGCTAACGATGTTGATGAGGTGGTAAAGAAGGCTGCGATTGAAATTGCTGAAGGATTTACTTATTTCCTTGGTACAGAAGTTTCGCAAGCAGAGAGTAATTATTTAAGCGTGCAAATTGCGGCGCGCTGTATTACTGATCACTCTAATGTTATGAGTGGTATGCAGCAAAATAGCGATGTGCTTGTCAGCCATCTGCTGGATTATATTAACAGTACCTACAACTATGATTTACGCCGTGATGAAAAACTCAAAAGTGATCTCTCTATTCATTTAGCTTCTATGCTGGCGAGAATTAAGTATCAGATTCGCTCATCTAATCCACTGCTTGATGAAATTAAGCAGTACTATCCATTTGCCTATGATATTACGCTCTCAGCCATTACAAATACTGATTTGTATATCGACCACAAATTGAGTGAAGATGAGATTGGCTATTTAACAGTACATATCGGTGTGGCACTGGAACGTAATTATAATGTGGGTTATGAACGTCATCCGCATGCACTATTGGTGAGCGATTCGGGTAATGCTACTTTACGTATGATAGAAGCCAAAATTAAACGTGATTTCCCGCAGATTCAAATTGTGAATACACTATCACTGCGTGAATATGAGTTGTTGTCAACAATTGAAGAAGATTTTGTTATTACTACGGTAAGATTATCAGAAAAAAATAAACCGATTGTAAAAATTGCACCATTCCCGACACCTTATCAGTTAGAGCAATTAGGGCGTCTGGCGATGATCGATCGTACGCGTCCTTATATTTTAGAGAAATTCTTTAGTGAAAAATTCTTTATGGTATTAAAAGAAGAGACGACACAAGAAGAATTATTTAAAATGGTCAGTCAAAAACTGGCTGATGAAGAATATATTGATGAAGAGTTTTATCCGTCTCTGGTAGAGCGGGAATCAATCGTTCCAACAATGCTTGGTGAAGGCATTGCTATTCCACACACTGTTGGCTTATTAGCCAAAAAAACAACCGTTGTCACAATACTTGCTCCTAAAGGTATTGCCTGGGGACATGATAAAAATGAGATGGCTTATGTCATTTTCTTACTTGCGATCTGCAAAGAGGAATATGAAGAAGCAATGGCAATTTATAGTCTGTTTGTTAACTTTGTAAAAGAGAAAGCGACCAAACGATTATTAAATAGCCAGTCATTTAATGATTTTCAGGCCATTGCGAAAGATAGTTTAGGGCGAATTGCTTAATTTACTATACGAGTAGAGTGAAAATATGAAAAAAAGAATACTATATTTAGCTGCCGTTATTTTTATTGCTATCGGCGTGATGTTTGCTCTGTTATCAGAGAAAGTTCAGTATGAGCCAGTAGGGCAACCAAATGCTCCAGTTATTGAGTCCGGTTCCACCCAACCAACGATTGATTCTGATGTTATTCCATCGCGATCGACTGGTACTTCTTCTCAGAGAAGTTCATCTCAGGTTTTGGTTCCTGGTGGGGGTTTATTGGTACATGAGCAAGCGGGTGGGCACCTGATTGAGCGCCATGTTGGTAGAACAGAGCAGGAGCTCAAAGAGCGTGTCAATTCTGATGGTGTGAGAACGGCCTCCAGTTTTTATGATTTAGTGACTGCAGAACAAGCGGTTAGCCAGGCGATTACTTATAATAAAGCCAGAATTGATAACTACCTGAAAAATAAACAAAGAGAATATTTAGCGATCAATTATCGTTCGCCAACAGCGGTAGGTTATAGTTATTCCCGTGGTTGGCCATCCATCAAAGAAGTCTATGGTGTTAAAGTGATTATTGGGCAAGATAACAGAATGCCTATTGGTTATAAAATTATTACCGGATATCCAGAGCAATGAGAAAACAATTCCCAGCACTAGCCTATTTTACTGAATGTTATCTGCATCAGGATTTTGATTTACTCTTTGGTGGCTTTCCTGGTGTATTAGCGGCTTATCTTGACCAAGAGACATCAGAAGAACAGAAACAATTGATTCAGGATATTGAAGATATACTGACAAGTGATATGTCAGAAGTGGAACTGGAACATCTGTTTTTTGAAAAGTTTGATTGTAATTATGACTACCTACAACATTTTACAGATAGTCGGGCATGGCTAAGTTCCATTTTAGAGCAAATAAAGCCATAGCATTTATGTGGCGAATTAGTCAGCGAATTGATCGCTAAAGCGTGATTTCCTAATTGACTAAATAGGTATTTAAGGGTAATATGCGCGCCTTATGCAAAATAGATTACCCTTAACAATTGACCCGGTCAAAACAGCGCAAAAACGGTTGGATTATGTAGGTATATATCCAAGAAATGTAGCTGTGCGCCTTATTGAGTCAGTTGCGAGTGTGGATAGTGATATCAAGGCAGAGATTTCATTTGCGATTGATTCACAAAAGTTATGTGGCATTCATATTAAAGCTGATGCAGAAGTGAGTCTGACGTGTCAGCGTTGTGGTAAGCCATTTAAACATACTATCCACATAAAGAATGATTTCAGTCCTGTGAAAACTGATGTACAGGCGGAAGCATTACCAGAGCGCTACGAGCCCGCTGAACTTAATGAGTTTGGTGAGATTGATTTAGTGGCAATGATTGAAGACGAAATGATTCTGTCATTACCAATAGCGCCGGTTCATGATATAAAACACTGTGAAGTGTCAGAAGCGGACATGGTGTTTGGTGAAATTCCTGAAGAGGAAGCAAAACCAAATCCCTTTGCCGTATTAGCAAGTTTAAAGAACAAGTAAAGAGTGAGGAGTAAAACCCATGGCTGTTCAACAGAATCGTAAAACTCGTGCAAAACGTGGTATGCGTCGTTCACATGATGCACTAACTGTAGCAAATATTTCAGTAGATGAGTCAGGTAAAACTCATTTACGTCACCATGTGACCGCTGATGGTTACTATCGTGGCCGTAAGGTTATTGCTAAATAATTAGGTGATCGTTTGGACAATCTAACGGTTGCGTTAGATGCTATGAGCGGGGATTTTGGTCCTCGCGTAGCCGTTCCTGCTGCTCTACAAGCACTGACCCAACATCCTAATCTGCATATTCTTCTCGTTGGTAATCCAACCGAGATAGAATCTCTTTTATCTCAAAAAGAGAACTCAAAGTCATCTGATATCTTATCCCGCTTAACCATTATTGAATCCACTTCTGTTATTACTCATGATGCGAAACTTTCTGTTGCTATTCGGCATAGTCAGGGGAGCTCAATGCGAATTGCTCTGGAACTGGTTAAAAGTAAGAAAGCTCAAGCTTGTGTGAGTGCCGGTAATACTGGTGCTTTAATGGGACTAGCGAAATTATTAATCAAACCTTTACCTGATATTGATCGTCCTGCACTTATGGCGGTATTGCCTGCTCTCAATCAAGGGAAAACAGTGATCCTTGATTTAGGTGCTAATGCTGAGTGTGATAGCAATATGCTGGTGCAATTTGCCGTCATGGGATCAATTATGGCGGAAAATATTTTAGGTATTGAAAGCCCACGCGTTGCACTGCTTAATATTGGTGAAGAGGAAGTCAAAGGATTAGACAGTATCAGAGCTGCAGCTGCAACTCTCAGAGCTCATCACAAGATTAATTATATTGGTTATCTGGAAGGTAATGAATTACTGACTGGAAAAACTGATGTTTTGGTTTGTGATGGTTTTGTAGGCAATGTGACGCTAAAAACAGTAGAAGGTTTAATTGAGATATTCTTATCGTCACTCAGGTTAACGATTACGCGTAAATCCTGGTGGATGAGAATCCTTGGTATTTGGTTACAACGCCGGGTATCAAAAAACTTTGGTCATTTAGATCCACAGCAGTATAATGGGGCATGTTTGCTCGGGCTTCAGGGTACAGTAATTAAAAGTCATGGCTCAGCAAATCAAAAAGCGTTTGTAGCGGCGATTGAACAGGCGATACAATCGATCGAAAAAAATATTCCTGACAGGATAGCGATGAGTCTCTCATTAGCATTACCAAAGAGTGATAATAGTTAATGTATACAAAAATATTAGGTACAGGAAGTTATCTTCCGGCACAAATTCGTACAAATGCTGATCTTGAAAAAATGGTTGATACCAGCGATGAATGGATCGTTACCCGAACAGGTATTCAGGAAAGACGTATTGCCGCACCAGATGAATGTGTCGTTTCTATGGCTTTTGAAGCCTCTAAACCAGCAATTGAAATGGCTGGAATCGATAGAGATCAAATAGGTTTGATTGTGGTGGGGACTGCATCAACTCAAAATGCTTTTCCTAGTGCTGCGGTTGAATTACAAAATTTACTCGGCATCAAAGACGCCATTGCTTTTGATGTCTCAGCTGCTTGTTCTGGTTATGTTTATGCATTAAGTGTGGCTGATCAGTTTATTAAAAACGGTACAGTAAAATACGCATTAGTTGTTGGTTCTGATGTATTAAGCCGTACACTTGATCCGGAAGATCGTGGAACTATTATCCTGTTTGGTGATGGTGCGGGTGCAACTGTTGTTGGTGCTTCTGAACAGCCGGGAGTGATTTCAACTCATCTACATGCAGATGGTAGCTACAGCGAATTACTTAAACTGCCTTATATTGATCGTCAACATTTAAAAGATCCTAGTTATTTAACGATGCAGGGTAATGATGTGTTTAAAGTGGCTGTCAGAGAACTTGCTCACTTAGTTGATGAAACACTTGAAGCCAACAACTTAGATAAATCTGAACTTGACTGGCTGGTTCCTCATCAGGCTAACTTACGTATTATTTCTGCAACAGCTAAAAAACTGGGTATGGAAATGGATAAAGTCATTGTTACTTTAGATAAGCAGGGTAATACTTCTGCAGCTTCTGTACCATGTGCTTTAGATCAGGGCGTTCGTGATGGACGTATTCAGCGCGGCCAACTGATTCTGCTTGAAGCCTTTGGTGGTGGATTTGTCTGGGGCGCGGCACTGGTTCGTTTCTAAGTAAAATTTTTTGAGGGAGAGTTATCTCCCTTTTTCGTTTAAATTGATCTGTTTTTCTATCGTTTGCTTAAATAAATTCCAATATGAAAAGTGATTTAAACAGACAGTCAGGTTAAGCAGATAACAGTAAATAAACATTAAGGAAAATCACAATGACCAAATTTGCAATGGTGTTTCCTGGACAAGGTTCACAAACTGTTGGGATGCTGGCAACTCTGGCTGAAAAATATTCAATCGTAAAAGAGACTTATGCAGAAGCATCACAGGTTCTTGGTTATGATCTATGGGCACTGGTTCAAAATGGCCCGGCAGAAGAATTAAATAAAACCTGGCAAACTCAACCGGCACTGTTAGCGGCTTCTGTTGCTACATTTCGTGTATGGCAGGCAGAAAACGGAGCTAAGCCGGCGGTTATGGCAGGACATAGTTTAGGGGAATATTCTGCACTGGTTTGTGCTGGAGTGATCAACTTTCAAGATGCGATTAAACTGGTTGAACTACGTGGTAAATTAATGCAACAGGCTGTTCCGGAAGGAACAGGTGCAATGTATGCCATTATCGGTCTGGATAATGAGTCAATAGCTAAGGCTTGTGAACAAGCAGCGCAAGGGCAAGTAGTTTCTCCAGTGAACTTTAACTCACCGGGTCAGGTCGTTATTGCTGGTAATAAAGAAGCGGTAGAAAGAGCAGGTGTTTTATGTAAAGAAGCGGGGGCTAAACGTGCTCTTCCTTTACCTGTAAGTGTTCCTTCTCATTGTGCATTGATGAAACCAGCCGCTGATAAATTAGCTGAAGCATTAAAAAATCTTACTTTTAGTGCTCCACAATATCCAGTGATTAATAACGTTGATGTTAAAGTTGAAACATCAGCAGATGCGATTAAATCTGCACTTGTGCAACAACTTTACAGCCCGGTACGCTGGACTGAATCTGTGGAAGAAATGGCAAAACAAGGTGTTGAATTGTTAGTTGAAGTTGGGCCAGGTAAAGTACTAACCGGGCTAGCAAAACGTATTGTTGACTCATTATCAGCGTGTGCTGTGAATGATCCAGAATCATTAGCCGTTGCACTGGACAATACGAAATAGTTTATTAAAAGGGGAACTTATGAACTTAAGTGGAAAAATTGCACTGGTTACCGGAGCAAGCCGTGGTATTGGTCGTGCGATCGCAGAAAAATTAGTGGCTTGTGGTGCAACAGTTATTGGTACTGCAACGACTGAAAAAGGTGCAGAAGCAATCAGCCAATATCTTGGTGATAAAGGTAAAGGTTTAGCACTAAACGTTACTGATTCAGCCTCTATTGAAGCTGTACTTGACACGATTAAAGCTCAATATGGTGATGTTGATATTCTGGTGAATAATGCAGGTATCACGCGCGATAATCTTTTAATGCGTATGAAAGATGATGAGTGGCAGGATATTATTGATACTAACTTAACTTCTGTATTCCGTCTGTCTAAAGCTCTGATGCGTACTATGATGAAGAAACGTTATGGACGTATTGTGACCATCGGTTCTGTCGTTGGTACTATGGGTAATGCAGGTCAGGCGAACTATGCAGCAGCAAAAGCCGGTTTAATTGGTTTCAGTAAGTCTTTAGCACGTGAAGTGGCTTCTCGTGGGATTACTGTGAACGTTGTTGCTCCGGGTTTCATTGAAACAGATATGACTAAAGCACTGTCTGATGATCAACGTACAGCAATTTTATCGCAGGTTCCGGCAAATCGTCTTGGCGATGCTAAAGAGATTGCGAACGCTGTTGCTTTCTTGGTTTCTGACGATGCAGCATATATCACAGGCGAAACTTTACATGTCAATGGCGGCATGTATATGGTGTAATCTCTCAAAATAGTGTAATATAAGCAAGCATATTGTGAGAGTGACCAAAATATATACAATATGTTGAAAAATATGTTGGCATCTTTTTCAACATTTTATAAACTACATCTACCGTCGCGTAAGCGAGTTTTTATAGGAAAAAAAAGAGTATGAGCACTATTGAAGAGCGCGTTAAGAAAATTATTGTTGAACAATTAGGCGTTAAAGAAGATGAAGTTAAAAACGAATCATCTTTCGTTGAAGATTTAGGCGCCGATTCTCTTGATACAGTTGAATTAGTTATGGCTTTAGAAGAAGAATTCGATACAGAGATTCCTGACGAAGAAGCTGAAAAAATCACTACTGTTCAAGCTGCAATTGATTACGTTACTGCGAATCAATAAGGTTAGCAGAGTTTTTCTCATAGGCGATCACTCGATCGCCTAGTTTATTTATACATATTATGTTCAATCGAATCTTACTCAAAATAAAGAACATAATCATTTCATCCTTTTCAGGAGGGCAACGTGTCTAAACGCAGAGTTGTTGTAACTGGAATGGGTCTACTATCTCCTGTTGGTAATACTGTTGAATCTACTTGGCAAGCACTGTTAGCCGGACAGAGTGGTATTGAACTCATCGAACATTTTGATACGACCCCATTTGCTACAAAATTCGCAGGAATGGTCAAAGACTTTAACTGTGAAGACTACAATATTTCTCGTAAAGATGCTCGCAAAATGGATTATTTTATCCAGTATGGTATTGCAGCAGGCATGCAGGCGATGCAGGATGCGGGAATTGAAGTTACGGAAGAAAATGCAACCCGTATTGGTACAGCAATTGGTTCAGGTATTGGTGGTTTAGGTTTAATCGAAGAAAATCATAGTGCACTTGTACATGGTGGTCCTCGTAAAATCAGTCCGTTCTTTGTACCGTCAACCATTGTGAATATGATTTCTGGTCATCTTTCTATTATTTATGGATTAAGAGGTCCGAGTATTACAATTGCAACAGCTTGTTCATCCGGCGTACATAATATTGGTCATGCTGCGCGTATGATTACTTATGGTGATGCTGATGTGATGCTGGCAGGCGGTGGCGAAAAAGCGAGTACTCCACTTGGTATTGGTGGCTTTGGTGCTGCTCGTGCATTATCAACACGTAATGATGATCCTAAAGGTGCAAGTCGCCCGTGGGATAAAGATCGTGATGGTTTCGTACTTGGTGATGGTGCCGGTATTATGGTACTTGAAGAGTATGAACACGCTAAAAAACGTGGTGCTAAGATCTACGCCGAAGTTGTTGGCTTTGGTATGAGTAGTGATGCATATCATATGACTTCACCTCCGGAAGACGGGGCAGGTGCTGCACTATCAATGGCAAATGCGATTAAAGACGCAGGTATTACACCGGCAGATGTTGGTTATGTGAATGCACATGGTACATCAACACCAGCAGGTGATAAGGCTGAAGCTCAGGCAGTTAAATCGGTATTTAAAGAAGATGCTCATAAAGTCATGGTTAGCTCAACTAAGTCGATGATTGGTCACTTACTTGGTGCGGCAGGTGCTGTAGAGTCAATCTTTACTGTTTTAGCACTACGCGATCAGGTTGTTCCGCCAACGATTAACTTAGATAACCCGGATGAAGGTTGCGATTTGGACTTTGTTCCACACACAGCGCGTCAGGTAAAAAATATGGAATATGCTCTTTGTAACTCATTTGGTTTTGGTGGTACAAACGGTTCTGTATTATTTAAGAAAATCTAAGTAATTTTAGAAATTTGAGAAAAGGATACATAGTGATATGTGTCCTTTTTTGTTTTTAGGGTATTAGCAAGGTTCTGGGCGGGGCTCACGCCCCGCTTGGCATAATTCCTGGTATTGTTGTTTGTTATTAGCATTGGGAGTGGGGCGGACTGCGCCGCCCTGGCGCAATATTATTGGTGATGTTGAATAGTCTGTGGGTTTGATGGCCTAGCGCACACCATAGGCGCCCGCTCGAGGGCTCGCTAAGACCTATGGAATACGCTCTCCATCAAATTCATCGTTCTAAAGAACTGATAGCACGACTACACCGTACAACATACAAAGGCTAATGATTTCACTGCTCTAAGATCTATAAAGCGCGGCTGTGCCGCGCAACTCAATGCTGATGTTTAAAGCAACAAATTATTTATCTTTATTTTGATAAAACACCTGCGTTGGCCTCGTTGTTGGTATCTTTACTTGCCAGTCTTTGTAATTCTCATCAACAGTCTTATCACAAGAAATCTGAATATACCAAAATCGATTTACCGGGTGACCGGCAAGCCTGAACCATTTGGCCTGTAAGGGGACTGTACATTTTGGAACAACGATTTTAGCATTGGGTTCAGAAGTTACCCAGCTAGTGTTATTTTTAAGATTATATTGATCCATAAATTGCACTGCTTTTTCATTAATAAATTTTAAGCCGTGAATTGTTTCATTGCCTTCATCCATTTGCGAATAAGTTGGCTGCGAAGCCGTCAAATACAAGGGGAAAAGCAGTATCACTAAAGGAAAATATTTCATGGGATTCGTCTTATTATTTTATTTTTCTGTATGTATAACCTATTTATCAGGGTAAAACCAGATTAATTTTCTGCTCTTACAATATTCTGTTACTGTCAGGAGAGCTCAACAGCTCTTGATTACTCGTTCTACACACCAGACAAGACTAAACTCAGGTGTGCATTCCTTACTGACCTGTTTTTGGTTATAATCACATCATATTAACCCGGTGCCTTATATGTTTACTATTTACCACTCTAATCAGCTAGAACTCTTAAAATCACTGACAGCGGCGCTGATTGAGCGCGATCCGCTTGAGTCGGTATTTACTAAAGAAGTGGTTCTGGTACAGAGTAAAGGTATGGCGCAATGGTTACAGATACAACTGGCCGAAGAGTTTGGTATTTCTGCTAATATCGATTTTATCTTACCGGCTAATTTCATCTGGCATACCTACACGTGTGTGTTACCTGACATTCCGGAAAATAACCCATTTGATAAAGATGCGATGAGCTGGAAGCTCATGCAGATTCTTCCTGAGTTAATTGAACATGCTGAATTCCGGATTTTAAAAAAATATATCTCTAAGGATAATCGGGAACGTAAGTTCTATCAGCTGGCAACTCGTATTGCCGATTTATTTGACCAGTATTTAGTCTATCGTCCGGAATGGATTGCAACATGGGAAAAGGGAGAACATGTCAGTGGACTCGAGTCTTCTCAGGAATGGCAGGCTCCACTTTGGCAGGCTCTGGTTGAATATAATAAATCTTTAGGGTTACCTCATTCTCATCGGGCTAATATTTATCAACGCTTTATTGAGTCTCTGTCCGCCAGTCATTTAGAGGAGTCAATCAGAGCGAAATTACCTAAGCGAATATTTATCTTTGGTATCGCGTCACTGCCACCTATGTATTTGCGCTCTCTATACGCGCTCAGTCAACATGTTGAAGTCCATCTGATGTTTACTAATCCTTGTCGTTGGTACTGGGGTGATATCCCCGATCAGCGATGGCTGAATAAGTTGCTACAAACCCAGTGGCGTCATTATCAGGATAAAACTGAACGTGGGCTGCTCAAAGGAGATATGCAGCAGTTTGACTTCTTTATGCCGGTCACTCAATCAAATCCACTCTTAGCCTCATGGGGTAAGCTCGGGCGTGATAACCTGTTTTTATTGCAAGAATTTGAAGACAAAAATGATATTGAAGGCTTTGTCGATCCAGGTACGGATACGCTCTTACACGCTTTACAGCAAAATATGTTAGATTTAGATGATAAGAGTGTTGTTGGTCATGATGAAAAGTCTTTTAATCAAAGCCAGAAAAAACAGAAAATCCAGCGTCAGGACTTTTCTGTCTCTTTCCACGCCTGCCACAGTGAGCAGCGTGAGGTGGAAGTTCTGTATGATTATTTATTATCGCTACTTGATTCTCAGCCAGATTTACAACCACGTGAAATTGTTGTGATGGTGGCAGATATTGATCGTTACGCGCCTTACATTCAGGCGGTATTTGGTAATGCACCTAAGTCACGTTATCTACCTTATACCATCTCTGACCAGAAGGTTCGTACTGTTCACCCTATTGTGCAGGCGTTTTTTACCTTACTAAATATTCCACAAAGCCGGTTTACCACCGAAGATCTGTTTGATTTGCTGGAGGTCCCGGCACTAGCTAGCCAATTTGATATTGATGAAACGCAGCTAAAACAACTGCGTTATTGGGTGGTTGAGTCTGGTATTCGCTGGGGTCTGGATGATGAGATGATCGAGTCCTTTAATCTGCCAGCAACAGGACAACACACCTGGCAGTTTGGCTTAACCAGATTACTGCTTGGTTATGTGATGAAAGGGCAAAATGGTAGCTGGCAAAATATATTACCTTATGATGGTGCGACAGGCCTTGCTGCTGAGCTGGTTGGTAAATTAGCTGACTTTTTAATGAGCTTAACCTTGTGGCGCAAACGTCTGTCATCAACGTTAACACTGAGTGAATGGCGACCACTCTGTAATGAACTGCTGGACACCTTTTTTACTCGCGATCAGGAGAGTGAAGTACTACTGATGCTGATAGAACAACAGTGGCAATCTCTGATTGATTTAGGTATTGATTCCGGTTACCAGCAACCAATGACAATCACTATTTTGCATGACGCCTTACAGATGAAGCTGGAAAAAACACAGATAGATCAAAGGTTCCTGGCCGGTAAAATTAGTTTCTGTACCATGATGCCAATGCGTTCAATTCCCTTTAACGTCGTCTGTTTACTCGGGATGAATGATGGCGTGTATCCACGCACTTCGGTTCCTTTAGGTTTTGACTTACTGGCACATCATGCGCAGCGCGGTGATCGTAGTCGTCGTGATGATGATCGTTATCTGTTTTTAGAAGCGATTCTGTCAGCCCAAAGACAGCTTTATATTAGTTATATTGGTCGTTCAATTGAAGATAATAGCGAACGCTATCCTTCGGTCTTAGTTGATGAACTGCGAGAATATCTGACTCAAAGTTATGTGCTAAAAGGGGATGAAAAACTCAATATTGATGAGAGCGCAGCGTCATTACTGAAACATTTAACCACACAACATGCCAGAACACCATTTAGTGAACAAAATTATCTTAGTGATAAGCAGCATTATCATATTCAAAGCTATGCTGATGAATGGCTGGCTGCTGCACAGTCCCAAGGTCAGCTGCAGGAGTTTGCTACAGAGATTACGCCAGTCACCATTGAAACAGTAACCGTTGATGAACTAAAACAGTTTTATCGTCATTCTGTCAGAACACTTCTGCAGCAGCGTTTTAACATCTATTTTGAGCATAGGGAAGAATCTTTGCCGCAAACAGAAGTCTTTGATTTGGATAATCTGGAGCGCTATCAGCTTAATCAGGAACTGCTGAATAGTTTAATCAAAGATAAAGATCTTAATCAAACATTTGAACAGATTAAAATCGAAGGTCTGCTGCCTTATGGTGTATTTGGTGATTTACTGTTAAAACAGCAATATCAGGATATGCAGCAACTTGCTCTGCGCGTGCAGAGTGAAAAGCAGCCGACAGAGACCCAAGAGGTTAATTTAACGATTTATCGTTATCAACTACAAGGCTGGCTGAATGATGTGCAGGTTGATGGACTGTTGCGCTGGCGCCCGGGTAATCTCTCTATTTATGATGGTATGGCGCTTTGGATTGAGCATCTGATTTATTGCTGTCAGAGTAATAATGTACAAGCAAAAAGCAGAATATATGGCAGAAACGATACACAGTGGTGTTTTGAATTTATTGATTCTGTTATGGCTAAAACGTATTTGCAGACCTTAATTGATGGTTATCAACAGGGAATGAATCAACCACTGGTGTTACCATTAAAAAGTGCCTGGTCATGGCTAGAAAGCTGCTTTGATACCAAAAAAGGTGAGGTTGATTTCTCTGAATCAGCTCAGCAAAAAGCACTGGATAAATTTATGCAGAGCTGGCTTGGTCAATATCAGTTTAATGGCGAGTTTGATGATTACTATCGCCGAGTTACACCGGAACTTACACCAGAATTAATAGAACAAATACTCTCGACGGCACAGAGATATCTGTTACCCGTTATGCTGCATCGTCAGGAGGAAGAGTAATGTTTATTGATACACATTGCCATTTTGATTTCCCTCCTTTTGTGGAGCAGGCTGATTTAGCTTTACAGCAAGCAGAACAGGCAGGTTTAAGGGGAATTATTGTACCAACGGTGACAGCTGACCGTTTTGATTTGGTAATGAACCTTTCAAAACAGCATGCTTTACTCTATGCAGCGATAGGGCTTCATCCTATCTATCATCATCAGCAACAAGACCTTGAGTATTTAGCGATTTTATTAAAAGCAAATCGTGAGAATCCTAAACTGGTCGCATTGGGTGAAATCGGTCTGGATAATTATGTTACGCAACCTGAACTAAATGAACAATATGAGTATTTCAGGGCACAATTAACTCTGGCTAAAGAATATGAACTTCCGGCTCTGCTGCATTCCCGCCAGACACATGATTTATTGTATAAAGAGTTAAAGCGGGCGAATTTACCTTGCACTGGTGTAGTACATGGTTTTTCCGGCAGTCTGGAACAGGCGAAGCAATTTATTCGTCTGGGCTACGCTATTGGAGTGGGGGGTGTCATCACTTATGAGCGAGCCAATAAAACACGTTCAGCCATAGCACAGTTGCCTCTAAGTAGCTTGATTTTAGAAACCGATGCACCTGATATGCCGCTATCAGGTTATCAGGGGCAACCAAATAGACCAGAAAGAGTTGCTGAAGTATTTAACGTTCTTTGTGCACTCAGAGCTGAGTCACCGGACGTTATCAAACAAACTATTTTTGAAAATACTTTGCAGCTATTTCCTCGTCTGAAAGAGACTATCTCATATTAAGAGAAAGATTAAATAACCGACGGTTATATTTTTTTCAAGAAAAACAATTTTACTTATAAGGTAAGTGAAATCAGTTAATCAGGCTTTCTAATCAGCTGTTTTTTGTTATCATCTGCTCATGCCTTATCTTGTAACGTCTGATTTTATAGTTATCTCTCATTACAACCTAAGTAATTATTTAAGCAATGATCCAAACAGCGATCCCAAAAATTTAAACAACAATTAAAGTAACATTTAAAAATAGAGAACGATTATGTTAGCTAAAATCACACGATTATTTCCGTTATGGGCAATTTTATTTGCTGCTGTAGCCTATTTTGCACCGGCGACGTTTTCGCCAGTCAGAGCATATACCGCAGAACTCCTGATGTTTGTTATGTTTACTATGGGTGTAACGCTCAGTTTTGGCGATTTTAAACGAGTATTTTTACGCCCTAAAGCCGTTATTTTCTGTACTGTACTGCACTATATTTTAATGCCGGTCATCGCTCTGGTTTTAGCTAAAGTTTTTGCCATGCCAATGGATTTGGTAGTAGGTATGGTACTGGTTGGGAGTGTGGCGAGTGGGACAGCGTCAAACGTGATGATCTATCTGGCTCGTGGTGATGTGGCGTTGTCTGTGACGATGTCAGCTGTATCAACGCTGGTTGGTGTGGTGGCAACACCTTTGTTAACACTGCTTTATGTTGGTACTCAGGTCCATGTTGATGCGATGAGTATGTTTATGTCGATCATCAAAATCGTCTTGATTCCAATTGGTTTAGGTTTAATTATTCACCACTTAGCACAAGCACTGGTGAAAAAGATTGAACGTTACTTCCCACTTATTTCTATGCTGTGTGTATTAATTATTATCGGTATTGTAGTAGCAGGTAGCCGTGATCAGCTGGCTCAGGTTGGCTTTACGGTAATTATTGCTGTAATGTTACACAATATTTTAGGTCTGATTGGTGGTTACTGGGGAGCACGCTTAGTTGGTTTTGATGAATCAACTTGTCGTACCATGTCAATTGAAGTAGGAATGCAAAACTCAGCGTTAGCCGCGACACTAGGTTCAACTTACTTCTCTGCTTTAGCTGCACTACCAGGAGCTATCTTTTCGGTCTGGCACAATATTTCTGGCTCTTTACTGGCAGGTTACTGGCAAGGTAAACCAGTTAAAGATAAAGCCAAATAATCTTATGGATTACAGTAAATAGTGAAAGACCTGTTACGTATTATTCGTAACAGGTCTTTTTATTTAAGTACTGAAAGTGTAAGCATTTAAATTAATATTTATTAACTGTCTATGTACTGAGTAAAGATTGATTTTGCCTGATTCGCTCCTATAATATTTATAACAACTACGCGAATTGAATAATTATGACCAATTCTACCGAAATTACGCCTGTCATGTATCGCATGATGCCATGGATTGCAGCAATGGCGTTTTTTATGCAAACTCTGGACACGTCGATACTTAATACAGCGTTGCCGTCAATGGCTGTCTATCTCAACGAATCGCCACTGAATATGCAATCCGCTGTAATCAGCTATGCCTTAACTTTAGCCTTGTTTATTCCGGTCAGTGGTTTTTTAGCTGATCGCTTTGGTACTCAACGGGTTTTTACCTTCTCAGTATTTTTGTTTACTTTGGGTTCACTATTTTGTGCCTTGTCTAATACTTTATTTATGTTAGATGTCTCAAGGGTTGTACAGGGGGTTGGCGGGGCAATGATGATGCCAGTTTCCCGTTTAACTTTGATTAAGTCGTTTAAGCGGAGTGAGTTCTTAGCAGCTTTAAATGCTTCAACCATGCCTGGATTAATTGGGCCCGTGGTTGGACCGGTACTGGGTGGATATCTGGTGGAGGTTGCGACATGGCACTGGATCTTTTTGATTAATATTCCGATCGGAATCATCGGTATTATCATGGGTATAAAATATATGCCCAATATTAAAGGTAATATCAAACCGTTTGATGGCTTAGGCTTTGGTTTTATTGCATTATGTGTAATTTCACTAACACTGAGTTTAGAGTTTATTAGTGAAGGGTTAGCTGGTCGCTATTCACTGATGTTATTTGCGGCAGGAATGATTTTACTTGGTCTGTATATTTACCGGGCTAAACGAATTGAATATCCTCTTTTTCCTTTAGGATTATTTAGTATCCGTACATTCAGAATTGGGATTATTGGTAATTTAGTCAGCCGACTTGGTATTTCCGCTATTCCGTTATTAATTCCGTTGTTATTACAAGTGGCATTTTCTTATTCTTCAACTTATTCCGGTTTGATTCTGATGCCAATGGCCATTGCCTCATTAACCATGAAAACGCTGGTACAGCCGATTTTACGTCGCTTTGGCTATCGTCGGGTACTTTTGGTTAATACCATGCTGGTTGGTTTAATGATTATGTCTCTGTCACAATTAACTCAGCAGACACCAATTATTGTTATTTGTGGCATATTGTTTTGCGTTGGCTTTGTAAACTCATTACAATTTACCTCTATGAATAGTATTACACTGGCTGATCTGGAAGGTGAGAATACCAGTAGTGGTAACAGCTTAATGGCGGTTAATCAACAACTGGCCATTAGTTTTGGGGTGGCATTTGGGGCTGTTTTAATCACGCTGCTCAGTGAACCATCGACCGTTATTCCACATAATGTGGATAGTGCGTTTGAAATTAGCTTTATTATTCTGGGGCTCGTGACATTTTTTTCCAGTATCATCTTTACACGTTTAACACCAAAAGATGGTCAGAATTTAACTATCAGAAATCGATCATAAGAGGCGATATACATGCAATATCAGATTATTCCGGTCACCCATTTTCAGGAAAACTGTTCTATTATCTGGTGTGATAAAACCAAAGAAGCTGCGTTTGTTGATCCTGGTGGTGAGCCTGAATTACTGCAAAAAGCGGTTGAAAAGCTGGGTGTTAAAATCACTAAAGTATTACTTACTCATGGTCATTTAGATCATATTGGTGCGGCTTTAAAACTGGCAGAACATTATCAGGTTCCTATCATTGGCCCTGAAAAGGAAGACGAGTTCTTATTTGAGGCGTTACCACAACAATGTATTCAGTTTGGCTTCCCTTATACGGCTGCATTTTTGCCGACCCAGTGGTTAAATGAAGGTGATGTTGTCAAAGTAGGGGAAGAGTCATTCTCAGTCTATCACTGCCCGGGACATACACCTGGCCATATCGTCTTTGTCAATTTAGCCGCTAAAATTGCTTTTGTGGGTGACGTATTGTTCAAGAGCAGTATTGGTCGCACTGACTTTCCGCGAGGGAACTATGAACAGCTTATGTCATCAATTAAAAATAAGCTGTTACCTTTAGGTGATGATATCGCTTTTGTCCCGGGGCATGGTCCGATGTCGACCTTTGGCTATGAGAGAAACTATAATCCATTTATCCTGCAAGGCTAACTGGCAAACTGTTTGAGGTTATTGATGAATAAAAAATTAGGCTGGTTCGCTATCGGCTGTATGGTGGCAGGTCTGTTAATGCTAATTGGTGCTGTCATTGCATTTTTAAGTGGTGAAGCATTCAATTCTGTTATGTTACTTGCTGTTATTGGCGCAATGTTTTTCTTAATTGGTTTTGTTCCGGCTGTTTCAAAATATCGGGCTAATAAGAAAAGAGACGAGCTATTACGCAGTGGACGAGCTGTTGAGGCGAAGATTGAAAATGTGAACATGAATATGATGTATAGCTCCAGCGGGCGCAATCCCTATATCATTACATGCCGCTGGTCTGATGCCTTAAATCCTGATGAGGTTTATCAGTTTCGTAGTGAAAATATCTGGTATGACCCAAAAAGTATGTTAACTAAAGATACGATGACGGTTTATCTTGATCAGAAAAACCCAAAACGCTATTACATGGATATTCGGTTTTTACCTGAAACAGTTAATGGTTAGTTTTTATGCACTGAAAACGAATCTGTAACTTTGGTCTTGACAGTAATATCTAAAATCTATAGTATACGCGCTACTTCAATTCCTCCATAGTTCAGTCGGTAGAACGGCGGACTGTTAATCCGTATGTCACAGGTTCAAGTCCTGTTGGGGGAGCCAAATTAAAAACCCTTGATGATTCATCAGGGGTTTTGTCTTTTTAGGATTGTTCAAATCTATCTTTCCCATTTTTAATATTCTCACGTTATCTTACTAGTTAAGAGAGTCATGATTGCTTTACATTGTCAGGTTTTTGCTAACATATATTATTATTTGTAATATTTTTTTAAAAAATTGACAATTGATATCTTTTTTACTTATTAGGATATAAAATCCGCAACCATAATTTTTATATTAATGATTTATAAATCGATAAGGTTCTTTTTCTTAATATACACATTATGTTTTGGTCGCTCAGTTCATAAATAATGAAATGTCTGTAAAAGGTAATTCAATCTATCTCAATCGATACATCACGTTTATGCAGTTAATAATAATATATCTCTAAGTTTCAGGGTTTTTATGCTCTCAAAGAGAAAATTGGAATGGGAATACACACATGTTTAAATTTAATATCATTACAACAGTAATGTTAACCTGCTTTGCTGGGCAAGTTTATGCAGCTTGTCAGCCGTTATCTTCTCCAAATAGTGGTTTTACAGCAGATTCAAGCTCAAATTGTACCGCAGATAGTACAACTTATACTGGCGCAGTTGGCCAGGGTGGTTCTATCTTAACGTCAACAGGCGTTGGAACTATTTTGGATGCAACAAATGTCACTTCAATTACTGATACCGATAGTACAACCACAACCATGGGCGTAAATGCTAAACAAGGTGGTGTGATTAATCTGGGCACTGCAACTATCACAGTTTCTTCAAATACAACATGGTCTTCTGGTTTTGGTGGCGTTGTTGCAAGTGGAGCGGGTTCAAAAATTAATGCCTCAGGTAATTTGACAGTTTCAACTATTGGTGGTGGTGCTTATTCTTATAATGAGGCCCTGCGTGCTGAAGCTGGAGGGAGTATTGTTGTTGATGGTAATACTATTCTTTCTACTAAGGGTGATTCTTCTAGTGGTGTTAAAAGTATTGGAACAGGATCAACTGTTCAGCTGAATAATGTTAAAGCAACCATGAGTGGTGACGGCAGCGGCTCTAGTGGTTTACATGCGGAAAATGGTGGCACAATTACCGCCAAACAGATTGATATTACGCTTGATGGTGCTAAACAATCTTATTCTTACGGATTATTAGCGGACATTTCTGCTCAAGCGAAGATTGTCATTGATGGCGGTAAAATTACTCAGACTGTTGGATCTGGTGGCAATATTTTAAATAATAAAAGTAATTCAGCCGTCAGAGTGTTAGATGGTGCTAATATTACGGTAAATAATACATTAGATATTATTACTAATGGTATGGGAGCCCGTGGAGTATATGTTTCTGAGAATGGAACTGTAGATCTTAATAATACCAATATCCAGACTAAAGGCATGTCTGCGGCAGGTATTCAAATTGGTAAATCGCGGGTGATAGGTACAGGCCCTGGGATTGTCAATTCAACAGGGCATTTAAAGGTTGAAACTACCAATGCTACTTCTGCTGCGATCTATGTTGAAGGCATGGATTCAGCATTAAATGCTGATAGTGCAACCAGCTCAGCTGAAATTAACTCTGCGAGCTATGCAATTATGTATGGTGGTTCTTCAACCACTACTGATCAAGATTCTAAATCGACCATCTCTTTAAATAATGCAACCATTAATACCAGCCATGCCAGCAGAGATTTAATTTTTGTTGGTGGACGCAATATTGGTTCATCGCTTAATTTAACCAATAGTCAGGCAAAGGCTGGAACGGGCGGCTGGCTGATTAATGTGACTGATCTGCAAACGACTGACACAATGGCTCCATCTAGCTCTGTACACGTTACTCCATCAGAATTTACGTTTACAAATAGTAAGACAGTTTTAACGGGTAGTATGACAAAAGATGCCAGTTCTCAGTTAACTGTTAATTTAAATGATAACTCTATTTGGAATGTTGCAGGCAGAAACGGGAACACATCAGAAATTTCCACACTCACTGCACTAAATCTCAATAACTCTACAATCAATGCGTATGCAGGTGGTTTAGCTAATTATACGATTAAGGCTCCAATTACTAACACTAACGGAACGATTAACCTATCTGATGCAGTAGCAGGTGATATCCTAACTATCGATGGTAACTATACTGGTGCTGATGGCTTATTAGTACTGGATACCGCGTTAGATGGCGACAGCTCTGTGACAGACAAATTAGTGATCACCGGGGATACTTCCGGTACAACCAGAGTAAAAGTAGTCAATGCAGGTGGCGATGGTGCTTTAACGACTGATGGTATTGAAATTATCTCTGTTGGAGGTAACTCTGCAGGAACGTTTGTTCAGGATGGGCGCATCGTGGCCGGTGCATTTGACTACTTTTTACGTTCAGGTAATGACCTGACTAACGTGGATCCTAATAACTGGTATCTTATCTCGCAGTATAGTCCAACGACCAACCCTGACCGTGTTTATCGTCCCGAAGCAGGAAGCTACTTAGCTAACCTTGCAGCGGCA
Source organism: Zophobihabitans entericus (assembly GCF_011745665.1). GTDB lineage: Bacteria > Pseudomonadota > Gammaproteobacteria > Enterobacterales > Orbaceae > Zophobihabitans > Zophobihabitans entericus. The sequence goes on from NZ_CP050253.1 coordinate 849,987, forward strand.
AATACTCTCTTTACCACTCAACTGCATGATCGTTTAGGGGAAACACAATATATTGATGTCTTTACGGGAGAGAAGAAACAGACCAGTATGTGGTTGCGTCAAATTGGTGGACATAATAACTTTCAGGATGGTAGTGAGCAGTTAAAAACGATGAGTAACCGTTATGTGGTGCAACTGGGTGGTGATATTGCTCAGTGGAGTAATGACGGTCTTGATCGCTGGCATTTAGGGATGATGTTTGGTTATGCTAATAATCAAAGTAAAACTTACTCGAAAGTCACTAACTTCGCTTCTACCGGCAAAGTCTTTGGTTATAGTGCTGGTCTTTACGGTACATGGTATGCCAATGAGGAAGACAAAACCGGCGCTTACTTTGATAGCTGGATTTTATATAACTGGTTTGATAATCAGGTAAAAGGTGAACGTATTGAAAATGAAAGTTATAAATCAAAAGGTTTTACCGCCAGTCTTGAAGGTGGTTACAGCTTTAAATTAGCCCAGCAGGACGAATTTAGCTACTGGTTACAACCAAAAGCTCAAATCGTCTGGATGGATGTTAATGCAAGTAATCATAATGAGAAAAATGGTACCAGTGTGGAAGATGATACCAGTAATAATATTATGACCAGACTGGGACTTCGAGCTTATATTAGTAAAGATACCAGTATTGAAAATGGTGAACCACGTAATTTCCAGCCATTTATTGAAGCTAGCTGGATATATAACAGCAAAGATTTTGCGGTCAAAATGAATAATGTTGAGAACCGTCAGCGTGGTACCCGAAATATGGCAGAAATTAAGATCGGTATGGAAGGTCAGGTGAACTCTAAATTTAATATCTGGGGGAATGTGACTCAGCAATTTGGTGATAACTCTTATCGTGATACGCAGATTCTTATGGGAGTTAAATATAATTTCTAGTCATTAATTTATTGCAGACCTGATTTGTATTATACAAATCAGGTCTTATTTTTAGTATTAAGCAGACTGGTTTCAGAAATGAGATTATTGTTGTGTACTCTCAGAATCAGATATACGTTTACTGTTTTATATCATTCATCTGAGAGCAAAAGAGAATAACTCATTGTTTTAGCGTAAATTTTTCAATAAAGTCATATTTTTTAACTGATTGATTTTATTGAATTTTTTATTTTAGCTTGCATAAGATGAAGACTGAATAACATGCTCTTCATCTTTACGTAACGAGTCAACTAAAACAGCTACTTGTTCTTCTTCAACGCCAAGTATTTTCAAGGCTTCTGAACCTATGTGTAAGCTACTTTCCAGCGTCTCAATCACAACCCAGTTAGCACCAGCCTGAATGAGTGGACCGGTCATCTCAATATCCAGCACGCGGGACAGAATCTTCAGTTCCGGATAAAATATACGTAGTGTTGAGATTGCCTGAACTGAATCAGTACCATGATTGATTGCCACAATCACCATTTGTGCCTGTTCGACCCCAATCACACTGAGTAATTTACGATCAGTGATATCGCCATAATAAACCGGCATCTCTTCTTTACGGCCTTTTTTCACCACCCATGGATTCTTTTCAATTACGATAAATGGAATATCACTACCTTTCAGCATCTGTGCCAGAACGTAACCAGTATCACCATAACCGGCGATAATCACTTTCTCACTACCCACACCTTCAGTCACTGAGAGTGAAATATCTGGTGATTCTGGTTTTGAGTAACGTTTAGTTAATCTTAATCCCAGTGCATAGAGTCCAGGCGTTAAAGCCATGGTGACCGAAATAACACCGACACCAAATACAAAAATATTCTCGTCTATAACCTGGAAGGTTTTTGCCGCACCAAATAGTACAAAGCCAAATTCACCACCCTGACATAGTAAGAATGCAATTTTTGTCGCCGTCTCTTTGGAGGAACCAAACAGCAGCGGCAGTACAAATAAAAAGGCAATTTTAATTAATAAGATGACGACAACACTAAGCAGGAAAATAAAGGGGGTTTCTGCCAGTACTAAAAAGTTGATCGACATTCCGACAGAGATAAAAAATAGGCTCATTAACAGGCTTTTAATCGATTCAACACTGGCGTGAATCTGGAAACCATATTTAGAACTTGAGAGCGTCATCCCCATAATAAAAGCACCCAGTGCCATGGAAAGACCGATCTTATCCATCATATAGGCAGCAAGGATTACCGCCAGCATCACAAATAGTGAAAAGCTGGTTTTATAGCCTTCTTTGGCAATTAAATTCAAAATATACGGAACAACGTATTTACCAAAAATAATCAGAGCACAAAGGGCACCAAAAGTGGCGAGTGATTGTATCCAGACAGGGGTTTCATCTGGCAGCGTACTGCCTGAAGCGCCTAAGATCGGCACTAAAGCAAGCAGCGGCACGATGGCTAAGTCCTGCATCAGCAGGATAGAAAAGCCGGTTCGGCCATGTTCACTACTAAATTCATTACGTTCTTGTAGGATCTGGATAACAAAAGCAGTAGACGAAAGTGCCAGTGTTAAGCCGACAATGAGCGCCGCATCAAACGTATAGCCCAGCAGATAGAAATATCCGCCAATAGCTGCGCCAGATAGCAGGATTTGGAGCGAGCCTAAACCAAAAACTTCCTTACGCATTGACCACAAGCGTTTAGGATGCATTTCCAGCCCGATGATAAATAACAGCAGAACAATACCAAATTCAGAGATATGCAGAATTTCATCGACATGCTCTGCCCGTATCACTTCTCCTGGTGTATAAGGGCCGATAATAACCCCGGTTAAAAGTAATCCTAAAATAGAACCAAGTCCGGTCTTTTTTGACAAAAACACGGCAATAAAAGCGACAAACAATATGATGCTTAAGAGGCGTAGATATTCACCCATTTACAACTAATCCTTTCTTATTTTTTTATAATATTTTAATGGTATAACTTCGTGATATATTTCTGAGTATTCTTCAAAACAGAAACAAAGTTATGCCTATAAAGTGTACAGGTAAAATGCATAAAATAAAAATTTTATTAACTAAAAAATTAAAGAAATTAATATGGTTAGATAAAATTTTAACAATTGGTTCAATTGGTAAGACTGATATATAAAACAAGGTAATGGATGAGCTGATAATAAATAAGTTCTTACACTCTCTTGATTATACTATTTCTCCCCCTCATATGGTTAATATGCACGTTATTGAATGTGCGGATTTAATTTATGGATAACAAATAAGGTTCATTATGAGTAATATATTAATTGTCAACGCTGCTAAAAGTTTTGCTCACTCAGAAGGTGCGCTAAATAATTTCTTAAGTTCTGTGGCGCAGGAAACATTGAGCGAATTAGGCCATGAAGTGAAAAGAACAGATGTTGATAAAGGCTATGATCTGGAAGAAGAAGTAGGGAAGTTTCTGTGGGCAGATACGATTATTTATCAAATGCCTGCCTGGTGGATGGATATGCCGTGGATTCTAAAAAAATATGTGGATGACGTTTTCACATTTGGTCACGGTCGTATGTATAACAATGATGGACGTACTCGTTCTGATTTAAGCAAAAAATATGGTTCTGGTGGTATGTTACAAGGCAGAACATATATGCTTTCTGTCACCTGGAATGCTCCGCTGGAAGCGTTTGTTGAAGCAAACCAGTTCTTTGAAGGTAAAGGTGTTGATAGTGTTTATTTCCCGTTTCATAAAGCCAATGAGTTTATTGGTTTAAAACGTTTACCTACCTTTATGTGTAATGATGTGATTAAAGAGCCACATGTTGAACAGGATGCTGCTCGTTATAAAGCTCATCTTAAAAGTGTATTTACCACCAAATAATAGAGTGAGTTAGATTTAAAAAAGCGCTGTTAATTCAGCGCCTTTTTTATATTTATAAACTAGTTTATGGTGTGGGTTGGTGAAGAATAGCTTCGTTAACAGGTGAACCTTTTAAAGTCACTGAGTATCTTTGCTTATCTTTTACCAGCGCAAAGCTCTTTTCATCATAACTTAGGATAAATTGAGTATATTCAACAGGCACCAGTTCCTGACCCGTTACAGATAAAATACCAAAGAGAGGATATCCATATTTATTTTGTTGTTCTGCTAAAATGACACCAGTGTGCGACAAATAAGTGAGCTTATGGTACGTTTTGTCTGTCAGCGCTTTACCTTGCAGATCAAAAAGTTGATAGTGTTTATGTTCATCTATCGCAATATAGCCGGTATCTAGCGGAATAATATCTTGATAAATTGCGGGTAAGATATTTTGAATATTCTCATCAATAATACCGTAATATCTATCAAACATATCCTTTATTGTGATTGAGACTTTATACCGAACTGGCTGGGCAGGCTGCTCGATGAGCCTTACTTCACTATAACTGTGAATTAGGTTTAAGATATCTTGTGGATATTGATTAAGATGTATCGGTTTTATCTGACGTAGTGTCTGAATAAATTTTAAATGATTAATCAGATAATCATGTTTGGGATCTGTCACATAACTCAGACGATAGGTGAGTCCGTTATCATACATATAGAAGTAAGTGAGATAGTTGTCCTGAAAGTCGGGCTCAACAAATATCACACTATTTTCATCTTGATAAGCAACATGATACTCATCATTTAGACTGTATTTTAGCGTATCGTCTGCCATCTGTTTTTCCAGAGTGTTGGCAAAAATGTATAGCTCATTTTTATTATAGAAATTGTTATTTAAAGAGATATCCAGATTATTTCTAAAAACACTTCCTCTAAATAAACGCGTTACTTCCAACTCTTTTTGTAAGACACGGTAGAGCTCATTTTCAAACTCTTTAGCGTCATAGAGCGAAGTATACTCATCTTCAAATTCTGTGCGTGATAACCCGGCAGCAGAAGCATCTATTTGTTCACCTAGGTACTTAGGATCAATACTTCTGACCGTCATATAAGCGACAGCAAGATCGCCTGTTAGGGAGTTAGAGGGCAAACTATACGTAACAAAAGTAAACTCCTGCTTTTTTTCATTATATTGATAATAAAACGCTTCAAGACTGCTTACTGTTGTTGAGTGATAGACTGCACCAAACTCAGATTTCAATAATACAGCTTCAGGTAAGCGATTTTGTTGTGCCAGATAGCGTTCGAGATCAAAGCGATTTTTATCAGCCTGAATTTTGGTCACAGTCAGTTTGTAATCCAGAGCTTGATAAAAACGTACTGAGTCTTGTTCTTCAGATGAAAAACGAACTAAAACATCATCAAACCAGCGGTAGTAAACTCCTGTTGTTCTGCGCTCTAGTGGTGAATCGCTACCATACAAAGGAAGTTTTAAAGTAACAGCACCTGAAGTTGAATAAAATCCAACAAAATCAGAAAGATCAGCATTCGCGAGATCTTGTTTTTGTTTTAAATAACGAGCAACAATTTTTTGATGTTGTGCTGTTTGATAGTCCTGTAGTGTTTTTAATTGTGGTGAATCTTCTGCCACATGAATCAGACGAAAGGTAATAGAACATTGCCACCAGAGGCAATCATTACTATTTACTTCTAATGTTTTGTCATCGATCAGGCTTAATTGGTAGTCTTTATCACCAAAATTAATGAGATTGTTATCTTCTCCAAAAATAATTTCATTATCCAGATTATTCTCATAATAAATAAATTGAGTAGAGTCTTTGTTCCAGTGGAAGTAGTGAGTGTCTTTGGTTTGGAGAATAAATTGCTCAATACTTTTTGGGAGATCAGTATCTTCGCCTTTTTTAATATCAACATTTTCAATAATGTAATATCCACTTTGTGCTTGGGTAATAAGATGCTGGCTTTCATTTGCACCGGCGAAAGGAGTGACTAAAAAGAGTAAACTGGTCAGCCAGAATTTGATGAAGTTCATAGATTGTCTCATTATCTTTATATTTTTATTGAGTGCCAGCATTGTAGCAACAAACCAACAGATTTCTTATGAAATTTGTTATTTTTTTACTTAAAAATTCCATATATTCAAAGGGAAATAAAAGTGTTTAGTTCTTATGATTTTTAGCAATAAATTGTGTGAGGTATTAATAACCAGCCAAAGAAATACATTTATTTAAAAATAAATGATTAAAAATCAATAAATTAAACTCTTCGCTAGGTATTTTCAATTAAATTGTTTAGAATAGCAGATGATTTTCAACATAACAGATAACGATACTGAATGATCTAAGCACAAAGTTCGTTATGTTTCGTGTATAACTCAATGAGAACCCTTTATGATAATTAAACCTAAAATTCGCGGTTTTATTTGTACAACTACTCATCCGGTGGGTTGTGAAGCTAATGTTAATCAACAAATCGCTTATGTGAAATCCAAAGGCAAATTAACTAACGGGCCTAAAAAAGTTTTAGTGATTGGTGCGTCAACTGGTTACGGTTTAGCATCTCGTATTAATGCTGCTTTTGGTTCTGATGCTGCAACAATTGGTGTGTTTTTTGAAAAACCAGGCGCAGAAAACAAACCAGGAACAGCAGGTTGGTATAACTCTGCAGCATTTGATAAAGCGGCTAAAGCGGCTGGCTTATATTCAAAGAGCGTCAATGGTGATGCATTCTCTAACGAGTGCCGAAAACTAGTTATCGACTTAATCAAAAAAGATTTAGGTAAGATCGATTTAGTGGTTTATTCACTGGCTTCCCCGGTTAGAAAATTACCGGAGACAGGTGAAGTTGTACGTTCAGTATTAAAACCAATCGGTCAGCCATACAAGTCAGTTGCACTGGATACTAATAAAGATGTGCTGATTGAAGCAACAGTTGAACCAGCAAATGAGCAGGAAATTGCTGATACCATTAAAGTAATGGGTGGTCAGGACTGGGAACTATGGATGAATGCACTACAAGATGCTGGTGTACTTGCAGATAACGCAAAATCTGTAGCTTACTCTTATATTGGTACTGAACTGACATGGCCAATTTACTGGCACGGTACGCTGGGTAAAGCGAAAGAAGATTTAGACCGTGCTGCACATGCCATTGATAAAAAATTATCAGCTAAAGGCGGAGCAGCTTATGTTTCAGTATTAAAATCGGTTGTCACACAAGCTTCTGCAGCAATTCCTGTAATGCCTTTATATATTGCGATGTCTTTCCGTGTGATGAAAGATATGGGGATTCACGAAGGTTGTATCGAACAAATCCAACGTATGTTCTCAACTAAACTGTACTGTGGTAAAACGCCTGATACTGATGAAGAGCATCGTTTAAGACTTGATGACTGGGAACTTCGTCCGGAAGTACAAGATGCTTGTGGTGCAATCTGGGCTAAAGTAAAAGATGATAATATTTATCAACTGACTGACTATCAAGGCTATAAAGATGAGTTCTTACGTCTGTTTGGTTTTGGTTTAGCGGGTGTTGATTATGATGCTGATGTTAATCCGGAAGTCTCATTTGATGTTGTTGAACTGGATGCAACAAAAGCCTAATTAATTTTGTATTTTGAAGTATGCCCTGTACCAGAGCAATCCGGTACAGGGTGTTTCATTTTATGATGGTCAGTAAGTAATACTTAATTATTTACCAAACCATTAAATAATTTGAGTTCAGCACTGTGGTTTGCCACGGTGTTTATTTTTTGGAGAATGTAGTATGTCTGAATTTCCGTCTATCATGGTTTCAGGTTTAGATTACAATCGTTTGATGAATTTAATCGATTCAGTAGCTAATCAAAATCTACCAAGTGTGGAAACACTGGAAATGGAACTTGAACGAGCAGAGGTTATTGATTCTGATAAAATGCCGGCCAATATTATTACCATGAACAGCACTGCTGTTGTGACTGACAGTAAAGGTACTGAACGTCGATTAACTTTGGTATATCCAAGAGATGCCAATTTTGACGAAGGTAAAATCAGTATTTTAGCACCTGTTGGTGTCGCTATTTTAGGCCTGTCTGTTGGTCAAAGTATTAACTGGGCACTACCAAATGGTGAAAGTATTAAACTGAAAATTCAATCTATTGAATTCCAACCAGAAGCAGCAGGTGAGTTCACTTTATAGTTGGTTCTTTAAGGTTAAACTCGTTGAGCGAGTTGACCTTAAAGGAATACTATTTCTGTACTATATAATCTGTCAGATGACTTATTTTTTGTATTTCAGATAAAATAAGAGGATGTGAGGCAGATAATCTAAGTGTGATCTCAAGATCTTGTGGTTTGTGTTGTAAGACTTGTCTTAGAGTGTTCAGTGCAGTGTGACACAGACGTTCAATTTTTTCATCCCACTCATAATCAAGTATATTGAGATGCTCAGCGATCTGAGAAAGCAGGAGTTCCTCTAAATATAACTTTCTACAACCGGCACGATAAAATCCAAGTATCACTTTGATATAAACACTAACGAGTTCATTACAGAACTGATCAAATGAGTGATATATTCCAACATGATTGAAATGGGAAGAGAGGAAAAGTGTTAAACTGGGTAATTTATAACTATTTGATTTTATTGAATATTTATTTTCTGTAAAATAGTCAGTCAGGCAAGGGTGACGACCGTCAAAATCTAGTCTGGCTTGTAGCTGTAAATCTTCATAAGTACTGGCTTGTGTGGTAGTTTGCTCAATACCAATTAAGTGTGTCAAAAAATATTGATGTTCTGTTATCAGGCAACAACTCACCTGAGTTTTTTCAGTTGATCGCGGTTTCTTTTTTAGTATCTGATCGATGATCTTAAAGGTAAATTTTTCCGGTATCATATTAACATGACCAGAGAATTCGTATAAGGCGCGCTGCTCTGCTGAATATGTCATGTTAACCTCTCTTACTTTACTGGATGTTTAGACGTCTAAATGTCTGAACTTCTATTCTCCATAATTTACCGTCGGAGTCAATAGGTAAAGCTGACTTTTAATAAGATGTGTTACTATATCCGCCGGATAACGTGGTTAATGAGTTCTACAATAAAATAAAACCATAAATTAGACTGAACTCATCAGGAAATAGGCATAGTAATTCAGAATAATAATCCGTAGACTATGGCATAACTTAAGAACAGAAATTCTCTCTGATAATCAGATTAGAAGTATATGAATTTATTAAAATCGCTGGCAAAAGTCAGTTCAATGACGATGTTTTCTCGGGTGCTCGGTTTTGTCCGGGACGCTATCATTGCGCGCTTTTTTGGTGCTGGTATGGCGACCGATGCCTTTTTTGTGGCATTTAAACTCCCTAATTTATTGCGTCGAATCTTTGCTGAAGGGGCATTCTCTCAGGCTTTTGTGCCTATTTTGGCAGAGTATAAAACCCAGCAGGGTGATGAGGCGACCAGAACTTTTATCGCTTATGTATCAGGTTTACTGAGCTTGATTTTAGCTCTCGTTACGATCGTTGGTATTGTGGCAGCGCCAATTATTATCTGGATCACTGCTCCCGGATTTACTGAACCGGTAGAGAAATTTGAACTGACGATTACACTACTGAGAATCACCTTTCCTTATATTTTTTTGATCTCACTCACTTCTCTGGTTGGTGCTATTCTCAATACATGGAATCGTTTTTCGGTACCGGCTTTTGCCCCGACGTTACTCAATGTCAGTATGATTGGTTTTGCGCTGTTTGCGACGCCTTACTTTGATCCTCCGGTGTTAGCGTTAGCGGTTGCCGTGGTGGTTGGTGGTGTATTGCAGCTGTGCTATCAGCTACCAGCTTTAAAAAGTATCGGTATGCTGGTTTTGCCAAGAATTAATTTAAAGGATAGTGGCGTCTGGCGCGTATTAAAGCAGATGGGTCCTGCAATTCTTGGAGTTTCAGTCAGTCAGATCTCATTAATTATTAATACCATTTTTGCTTCATTTTTAATTTCCGGCTCTGTGTCATGGATGTATTATGCCGACCGTTTGATGGAATTTCCGGCTGGTGTGCTTGGTGTGGCGCTAGGAACAATTTTATTGCCGTCACTGTCTCGCTGCTTCTCAAAAGGGGATTATCAACAATATTCCCAATTACTGGATTGGGGACTGCGTCTGTGCTTTTTACTGGCTCTGCCAAGTACAGTTGCGCTTGGCGTGATCTCAAGACCGCTTATTGCGACTTTATTTGAATATGGGGAGTTTACTGCACAAGACACCCTGATGACTCAACAGGCACTTATTGCCTATTCTGTGGGCTTGCTGGGATTGATTTTAATTAAGGTGCTGGCACCCGGATTCTATTCCCGTCAGGATATGAAGACTCCAGTTAAAATCGCTATCGTCACATTAATTTTAACTCAACTTATGAATCTGGCGTTTATTGTACCACTGCGCCATGCCGGGCTTTCACTGTCTATTGGTCTGGCGGCTTGTTTTAATGCTGCACTGCTATTTTGGCAACTGCGTAAAAAAGGATTTTATCACCTACAGCCGGGCTGGCGTTCGTTCTTAATTAAAGTGGTGATCGCGGTAATTTTAATGTCTGTAACTTTGTGGTTTGGTATGGATCTGCTACCTGATTGGTCAAGTGGTGGAATGCTTTCCCGTATGGGGCGTTTACTGGTTCTGGTGATGGTCGGAATTATAGTTTATTTCAGTGCGCTGCTTGTGATGGGCTTTAAGATTAAACAATTTATCAAACGAACGGAATAAATAGAATAATTAAGGACTCGTCATGTCTACAGCACGTTCTTTTTTTAAGTTGCCGATATTATTTACACTGATTAATTATGTGTTATTGAGAATAGGGCATCTTGTCATGCTTTGGTTCTCTTCTGGCTTTAGAGCGGAGGATTTCCAGTCAGGCTTTATGGCTCGTTTTATCTTTAATTCAATGGCAAGTACTTTACATGAGTTATTTATCTACTTCGTCATTGTTGCGATTGCCTGCTACTATGCAAAACTGCATGAAGTCACTAAACGCAATATTGTGATTATTTTGATAGGAGCAATCTGCGCCACTATTTTGAATTTACTGTTAACCTTTTTCTGGAAAAGTGCAGGGCTTTTATTGTTCAATACATTGAGTCTGCTATCGCAGAGCTGGATAGTTCTCACTACCGTGATCACATTAACTACATGGTTATTTTATCTGACCAGTCTGATGTTGGTAGCTCTGTTAATTTTCTTTTTGCTCCGGTGGTGTGTTCGCTCAGAACAGCAAACTAGCTCATTGTTTGAGATGAACGCCGCTAATTTGAGCATTATTCATAATATGTTATTTTCAGGAACCATCGTGGCACTCTTTATGTATTTTGTGACTGCGATTCCTAACTATATTTTTCCGACTTATTCTGATGATTTAGTTCACTTTGTACTGGTACTGTTGTGTTTATTGCTCATTTCCGGATTACATCTTTTCTTTATTTACTTTTTTGTTCAGCCTTGTTTCAGTCAAAGTTATAGCACATTACAAATTATCCGGTTGTTAAAAAGTATAGGAATTATTGTCGGGATCTTATGTGTCGCTATGTTTATCACCATTATTGTTATTGAAGTGATATTTTATCTTTATCTGGCTGATCAGGGCTTTGAGATAATGATACCGTTTATGATTGCCAGTTTTACGGCCTTATTAGTTGTATATTATGTGATATTGTTGACTTGTAGTCGGTTTGCGGTGAGACGTTATTTTTCCGTATAAGGTTGTATAGTTGCATGTGTCGTAAGCAGAACATAAGCGACTCAAGACTATTTGAATAAAATTATATCGTAAGGATGCATTGCTATGGGAAATCGTTCCTTTTTTAAATTACCTATCCTGTTTGTGGTGGTTAATTTCTTAGTATTGTTTGGTATCTATTTAGGAATGATTTGGCTTTTTTTCTCTGAGCATGATAATGACTATTATTTAAGTGAATTCACTGCGCAGGTTTTTAGTCTTACTTTTTATAATATGCGTGAATTATTCTTCTATTTTGTGCTTGCTAGTATCGGTTGCTACCGAGCCAGGTTATATGATGTAACAGAGAAAAATATTATGATAGTTGCTGGCATTGCTGTGATTGCAGCTATTTTTAATACGGTTTTTAGTGCGCTTTGGCAAACCGGTTATATGGCTCTGTTAGATTTCTTATTCCAATATTATTATTCCAGTGATTTTTGGATTTCGGCGGGGATGTTTATTCTTAGTCTGATTAATCTGGCTTTAGTCGCAGTTCTTATCTTGTTCTTGTTTTCTCGTTGGGGTAAATCTGAGCATAATACCAGTCTGGTGTTTGAAATAACGGCAGAAAACTCTGGCTGGATTCATAACGTCTTATTTACTGCTTCGGTGATGGTTATTGTGATGTATTTTAGTTCTTATTTTTTGGCTGAACAGATTTTTCCGTCATTTTATTACGACATGGCTGACGCTGTAATTATGTTATTGGTATTAATTGCAGTCGGTGGATTTAATAGTTTGTTTATCTATTTCTCGGCCCGTCGTCGTTTTATTCAGTCTTATAGCACTTTACAAATCTCCAAAGTCTTAAAAAGTGCCGGCATAACGCTTGGCATTGTATTAGGTATTGTTGTTATTTCATTAGTTATTCTGGGATTCTTTTTATTTGAGTATTTTGACCATCAGGGGTTTGATGTACTCTTTATGTATCTCATTTTTAGTTTTGTTGCATTAGTTGTGATCGGTTATGTCACAATGTTTTTGAGTAGTCGCTTTGCAGTAAGAAAATACTTTTCTTAATAAGATCTCTATAATGAGATCTTATTAAGTACCAAATTTATAAAAATAATAAAATTATTCAAACAAATATAATATTAGCATTAGGATGTGGTTTTATGATAAAGCGATCTTTTTTTAAGTTACCAATTATTTTTTCTCTAACTTACTACATATTTTCCGTGCTGGTTTCTATGGGCTGGCTTGTGTCAGCATTGCTGAAAAGAGGCGATGATTATTTTTGGGAAATTTTCCCAATGTATGCTAGCAATATGTTTATTCAACATCTCAAAAGTCTGTTTCTTTATTTTGTGGTGGTGGCTATTTTATGTTATCGCTACAGAATTCATAAAGTGAGTGGCAGAAATATTGGGATGATATTCATTGCTGTACTCCTGGCAATGGTGTGCCAAACTGCTCTTGGTTATCTGTGGAGTATGAGTGCAATGTCCTTATTACAATACTATGCTCTTGATATGAGCTGGATGATTGTTGCTCAAATGATTTTTGGTTTCGTTATCCTGATTGTGATGACTCTTATTGTCATCTTCTTGTTTCGACTGCTTGCACCAATGGCTGAACGGGAAGAACCATTTGAATTTGATGGGAATAACTTTGGTTGGGTTCATGGCGTATTATTTACCGCCTCACTGATGACGGTATTTATCATCTTAGGGCTTTATGCATTATCAAGTTTTATACAATATTCATATTACTACAGTGATGTTTACAATATTGTGTTTTTCTTAGGGATTATATTAGGTTTAATGATTCACATTTTCTTTATTTACTTCTCAGTACGCCGTTGTTTCACTCAGGTTTATGACACGTTGCAAGTCGCCAGAATTTTTAAAAGTGCTGGTATTACCTTGGTGATTTTAATTGGTGTATCTATTGTATTTGGTTTAATTATGAGTGTGTTTGGCATGATGTACCTAAATAGTCGTGACTGGGGGGCATTAATTATATTTGGATTTGTGTGTATATTGCTGGCACTGGTAGTCAATTATGTATCACTATTTCTCAGCAGTCGCTTTGCAGTAAGACAATACTTTTCTTAAGTGAGATAGTCCTGAGTGAGGGGCTATTCAACCAAGAATAAATAGAAAATGTATATGAACTATATTTCTAATAAATATAAGCTTTAAAATCAAAGAGTGGTTTTATGATACAAAAATCTTTTTTTAAGTTATCAGTTATTTTTGCATTGGCTTACTATGTATTGACCATGGTAACTTCTATTGTGGTCGCAGAGGCTGATTATAATTTTAATATGTTGCTTGTGTATGTGGGTAATGGTGCTATTTATAGTATTAGCCAACTGTTCTTTTATTTTTTTGTCGTTACGATTATTTGTTATCGTAATAAGATATATAAAGTAGTTGGTAAAAATGTTGCTATGGTGCTAATCATTGCACTGATGGCTGTTATTCTTCAGACTGTATTAGGTTATGCCTGGTTTACTATAATGGTATCTCTCTATGACTATGACATGTTTGATATTCTCTGGGTATATATTGCCATTCAGATAATCTATGATGTAATGAATATTGCTTTAGTTACCATTTTTATTATCTTTTTGTTTCAGCTATTTAAGCCAATGGCAGAACATGAAGAGCAGTTTGAATTCAATACTACTAATGTTAGCAGGATTTACAGCGTACTATTTACTTCGCTGCTAATAGCCATTTTTACCTTTTTTGCAGTATACGCACTCTCTGACTACATCACCCTCTGGTACTATAATGACGAGGTAACTGTCATCACTGTCATGCTAAGTTTGGTGATAGGTATCTTTATTAATATCTTCTTTATTTATTTCTCCGTACGTCGTTGTTTTACTCAGATTTATGCCACGCTGCAAGTTGCCAAAATCATAAAAAGTGTCGTAATTACTATCCTGATTTTAATCGGAGTCTCTATCTTGTTTGGTGTAGTGATGGGTGCCTTGGGAATGATGCTACTGAGCGACAGTGACTGGGGGGCGTTAATCATCTTTATGCTCGTCACTATGGTTTTGGCGGTAATCGTCAATTATGTTTCGCTATTTCTTAGTAGTCGTTTTGCAGTGCGACGTTATTTTTCATCAAAGATCACTACAAACGAGTGATTAAGTGGTAAAATTTTGATCCACAAAATACGTTATGTGGCACAACGTGTGTCACAGCGTTATTGATAATAGATTTTGGATTATGGCAAAAGAAAAAACAAAATACTCCTCGGATAACTATCGGGACAAGCAAGATAAGCAGGTGCATAACTTAAAAGTACCTCCTCACTCTATTGAGGCTGAACAAGCTGTACTTGGTAGTTTAATGTTGGATAATCAGCGCTGGGATCATGTCTCAGAGCAGATTACTGAACGAGACTTTTATTCCCGCCATCATCAGGTTATTTTTGCTGAAATGCAGGTCCTGATCAGTAAAGGTGTGCCTATTGATCTGATCACGTTATCAGAAAGTCTGGAACGTAAAGATGTATTAAATGATGTTGGCGGCTTTGCCTATTTAGCCGAGTTATCTAAGAATACGCCAAGTACCATTAACGTTGTCGCTTATACCGATATTATTCGTCAGCGCGCAGTGATGCGTGAGCTTATTTCTGCGGCTAATGATATTGCTGATAGCTGCTACTCGCCGGAAGGGCGTGAGAGTGAAGACCTGCTGGATAATGCTGAAACAAAAGTATTCCAGATTGCAGAAAAACGTGCTTCACAAGGTGAAGGCCCGCAAAATATTACCACCGTTCTGGAAAATACCGTTGCCAGAATTGAAGAGTTATTCCAAAAACCACATGATGGCGTGACAGGTGTTTCTACTGGCTTTATCGATCTGGATAAGAAAACTGCTGGTTTGCAGCGCTCAGACTTAATTATTGTTGCCGCTCGTCCATCGATGGGTAAAACCACATTTGCCATGAACTTATGTGAAAATGCTGCAATGATGCAGGACAAGCCAGTACTTATCTTCAGTCTTGAGATGCCAGCCGAACAAATTATGATGCGTATGCTCGCATCCTTGTCCCGTGTTGATCAGACTAAAATCAGAACCGGTCAGCTGGATGATGAAGACTGGGCAAGAATTTCCAGCACCATGGGTATTTTGCTGGAAAAGAAAAATATGTATATCGATGATTCCTCTGGTCTTACTCCAATGGAGCTTCGTTCCCGTGCTCGTCGTATCTACCGAGAACATGGCGGTATTAGTATGATCATGGTCGACTATTTACAACTTATGCGTGTACCAAGTATCAGTGAAAACCGGACATTGGAAATTGCCGAAATCTCCCGTTCCCTAAAAGCATTAGCTAAAGAGTTAGAAGTGCCTGTTGTGGCGCTGTCTCAGTTAAACCGTAGCCTTGAGCAACGTGCGGATAAGCGCCCTGTTAACTCCGACTTACGTGAGTCTGGCTCTATCGAGCAGGATGCTGACGTGATTATGTTTATCTATCGTGATGAAGTGTATAACGAAGCCTCTGAACAAAAAGGGATTGCTGAAATTATTCTGGGTAAACAACGTAATGGTCCAATTGGTAAAGTTCGCTTGAAATTCCAGGGGCAATGGTCGCGGTTTGATAACTATGCCAATTCTGATTATTTTGATGATGAGTAACTAATTTAATCGATTATTTTCGAGGTAAACATGTCTGTAGCAACAGTTGAAGTGAGCTTAAGTGCTTTAACACATAATGTTGAACGCTTTCGTCAAATCGCACCAAAAAGTAAAGTTGCCGCCATTGTTAAAGCCAACGCTTATGGACATGGAATTTTACCTGTTGTTAAACATCTGGCAGATAAAGCCGATTATATCGGTGTAGCTCGTGTTTCTGAAGCGCTTGCTGTAAGAGATAACGGTTATCAGGGGAATTTACTGGTTTTAGGCGGATTCTTCCCGCGTGATGATGTGCAGCTGATCGTCGATTATAATCTGGATATTGTTATTCATACACCAGAGCAAATTGCTCGTCTTTGTTCTTTGCGTTACCAACAACCGGTTCAGGTCTGGTTTAAACTTGATACCGGTATGCACAGATTAGGTTTTAATGTTGAAGAGGCTAAGCATTACTTTATGCAACTGGCGGCTTGTGATAGCGTTAAAAAACCGATCAATGTGATGAGTCATTTTTGCTGTGCAGATAATTTAGAAGCAGATATCACACCTGAGCAGATCCAGCACTTCACCACTTTCCTAAATTCAATTGAAGACAAATCCTTAATTGGTTTGACGTCTCTTGCTGCTTCGGCAGGCACTCTGGCCTGGCCGGAAGCACACTTTGATATGGTGCGAACCGGAGTGGCATTATACGGTGTCTCGCCATTTAGTTTTAAAGATGAGAACAGAAAAACCGGTCAGATGCTTGGTTTAAAACCTGCCATGACCTTCAAATCAGAGCTGATCGCCGTGCGTCAGCATCAAAAAGGTGAATCTGTCGGTTATGGTCATATCTGGCAAAGTCCAGAAGATACCACTCTTGGTGTGGTTGCAATGGGGTATGGTGATGGTTATCCGCGTGGTATCGCAGAAGGTACACCGGTACTTATCAATGGTCAGCGTTACCCGATTGTTGGTCGGGTGGCGATGGATATGATCGTTGTTGATTTGGGGCCTGACTCAACACTACAAAGCGGTAATGAAGTGATCTTCTGGGGTAAAGACTTACCTGTAGAAGAAATCGCTCATCATTCCGGTTTTAGTCCTTATGAGCTGATTACCCGCTTAACTCCACGTGTTAAAACTCGTTACGTTAAGTAATGTTACCTAAAGGTAATGCACTTAAAGGGTAAATTCGGTACAATACGTCTTAATATTTAAGCAGGTTTAGAAGACGTTGGAATGAAGAAAAGTATCATCAGGTGTTTGTTGTGTTTTGGGCTGTTACTGATTGTGGCAGCCGTCGCTGGTTATTTCTATTTACAAAATTATGCCAGTCAAAAAATACAACTACAACAAGATGATCAACTTATCACTATTGAGCGTGGTACTTCGGTACAACGCTTAAGCCAGCAACTAGAAGCCGAACAATTAATCACAAATAGTCAGCTACTTCCTCTCTTATTGCGGTTCGATCCGTCTCTGCGCGCCATTAAAGCCGGTACTTATCGTTTGTCTGCCAATATGACTTTACGTGATCTGTTAGTTCTGCTGTGCAGCGGGAAAGAAGCCCAGTTTACGATTCAGTTTATCGAAGGGACCCGAGCTAAAGATTGGCTACTTACCCTACAAGCGGCACCTTATATTCATCATCAGTTAACGGATCTGTCTTTGGAGCAAGTCGCTGAAAAACTGGGAATTGACGGACATATTGAAGGCTGGTTCTATCCAGATACTTATCACTACACCGCAGGTACCACTGATGTGGCAATTTTAAAACGTGCTTATCAACGAATGGATTCTCATCTGCAAATTGCCTGGAATGGACGTGCCACTGGTTTACCCTATAAGTCTGCGTATGAGATGCTGATTATGGCATCAATTATTGAAAAAGAGACCGGAGTGGATTCTGAGCGGGGTCTGGTATCCTCTGTATTTTATAACCGTTTAGGTATTGGGATGAAATTACAAACCGACCCAACTGTATACTATGGGCGGAGTGAAAGTATTCAGGGACCTCTTACTCGCGATGACTTAAGAGAGAAAACCCCTTACAATACTTATGTGATTTATGGCTTACCACCAACGCCAATTGCGATGCCGGGTGAGGCTTCACTACAGGCAGCCGCTCATCCAACGCCATCAAAGTATCTCTACTTTGTGGCGGATGGTTATGGTGGACATGTATTTACCACCAATTTAGACAGCCATAACCGGGCAGTACAAGAATATTTAAGAGTGATTCGTAATCGTTAATATTTTATTTAAGGAAAAGCCATGACAGCGGGTAAGTTTATTGTGATTGAAGGGTTAGAAGGAGCGGGCAAAACAACAGCTATTAATACTGTCGCTGCTGTCTTAAAACCACATCATGATCTGGTGTTTACCCGTGAGCCGGGTGGAACACCGTTGGCAGAAGCGCTACGAACCTTAATTAAGCAAAGCGTGAACGATGAGCCCTTAACCTATAAGGCAGAACTATTAATGTTTTATGCAGCGCGTATTCAATTAATCGATAACGTGATCAAACCTGCTTTACAAGCGGGTAAGTGGGTTGTGGGTGATCGTCATGACATGTCTACTCAGGCTTATCAGGGCGGAGGGCGTCAGCTTGATGCTAAGTTTATGTCGATGTTAAAACAGATGGTACTGGGTGATTTCAAACCTGATCTGACCATCTACATGGATATTGCGCCAGAGATTGGTCTGATGCGTGCCAGACAGCGTGGTGAACTTGATCGTATTGAAAAAGAGTCATTAGCTTTTTTTGAACGTATACGTGCCCGTTATCTGGAAATTGCGCGAGCTGATCCGTCGGTGATTATCATCGACGCGGCTCAGGATATTGATAAAGTCACTGATGATATAAAAATTAAATTAAATCAATGGCTTAAATTTCACCCGGTAAATTGATATGCTAAATTATCCATGGTTAGTTAAACCTTATCAGCAACTTGTTGAGCCCATTGTACAAAACAGGGCGCACCATGCTCTGTTAATTAACTACGTGCAAGGCTGCGGGGAAGGTGAATTGATTACATTGCTGGCTAATCGCCTGCTTTGTTTAACACCGGATCAAGGTCAGCCATGTGGTCATTGTCACAGCTGTTTACTGTTTAAGGCGGAAACTCATCCGGATTTTTATATCATTACTGTTGAGAAAGATAAAAAGACCATTGGTATCGATCAGATTCGTCAGCTTACCACTAAAGTTTATGAGCACTCGCAACAAGGCGGGGCAAAAGTTATCTGGGTTAAAGAAGCGGGTTTAATGACAGAAGCAGCTGCTAATGCGCTGCTAAAAACGCTGGAAGAGCCACCGGAGCAAACATTTTTTATTCTAAGTGATGCACAGTTGAATAAATTACCGGCCACTATTCGTAGTCGCTGTGGTTATTTCTATTTAGCGGCACCGGAGCTGGATGACTCAGTAAACTGGTTAAAACAGTATTATCAAAATTACAATGATAATCAGCTGGCAACAGCGTTGTTACTTAATCATCAGGCACCACTGGCAGCAAAAGTCTTACTGGAGCCGGAGCACTGGCAAAAACGGGAGCAATTTTGCCAGACATTGACTGAGTTGATTCCGACCAATCAGTTCTGGTTACTGTTACCAGCGTTAAATAATGATGATGTGTTGTTTCGGTTACACGGATTTTGTTCATTACTGGCGGATGCAATGAAAGCTCAGAATAAAGCCGGTAAGTTTATTACTCATCGTGATCAGGTACCGCTGGTGCGTCTGCTGGCCAGAATTGAAACGACTAAATTGCTGGCTTTATATCAGCTTTGGCAACATGCTTTGCAGCAATTAACCAGTATTGCCGGACTTAATCAGGAACTGGTACTGAGTAATCTTTTAGCGCAATCAGAATTAATTAATACCTAGGTAAGTCGGATACAATAAAAATAAAAGGTTTGGAGTGAGTTATTTATCAATTGAGTTCGCTATTTTATTTTTAGTCTTTTTGGGACTGTACTGGTCATTACAGCAAAAAACAAAATGGCAAAACTATTTATTATTACTGGCAAACTATGGTGTGGTGGCATCGTTTGATGTCTGTTTTGCCCTAGTTTTAGCGGGTTATTCAGCTGTTATTTACGGGCTGTCGATAGCTATTGCCCGTAATCCTGAGCAAAATAAATGGTTTGTGATCTCAATTGTTGCTGCAATTGGTAATCTGGCGGTGTTTAAATACTTCGATTTCTTCCGGACTGTATTGCAAGATGTGCTGAATTTGCTGGGGCTGAATGTCTTACTACCAGGCCTTGAAATTATTATGCCAATTGGTATTTCATTCTATACCTTCCACTCTGTCAGCTATCTTTTTTCAGTTAAGAAAGGGGAGCTGGATGTGCCTCACTGGAGTGATTTTGCGCTATTTTTATCGTTCTTCCCAAGTATCGTTGCCGGACCAATTAACCGCGCAAAAGCGTTTTTACCGCAGATACAGACTCAAAGTATACGTGAAGTTTTAGAGCCTCACCGGGCATTTACTCTGATTTTACTGGCGATTATCAAGGTTTATTGGTTAAGTGCGGTACTGGCGCAGCACTGGGTTGATCCGGTATTTGCCAGCCCGATGGAGTATCATACTCTGGACTTGATCTTTGCTTTATATGCTTATGCGATCCAGTTGTATTTAAATTTTTCCGGTTATACCGATTTAGTAACAGCAATAGCTCTGTTGCTTGGGTTCCGCTTACCAATAAACTTTAATACTCCATATCTGGCCATGAATCTACGTGACTTTTGGAATCGCTGGCATATCAGTTTATCCACATGGATTCGGGATTATGTGTATATTCCGCTCGGTGGTAATCGCAAAGGATTTAGCCGTACCCAGATTAATCTGATGCTGGCGATGTTATTGTCTGGTTTGTGGCACGGTGCAGGGCTGAATTTTATTGTCTGGGGGGCGATACACGGACTAGGTATGGTGGTGCTTAATGTCTGTGATCACTACTTTGGACGGGATCGTATTACACATCATTCAACATTGATTGCTAAACTACTGACTTTCCACTATGTCTGTTTTGCCTGGATTTTCTTCCGTAGTACCAGTTTTATGGAAGGGATGGAATACCTGTCAGCGATGGCAGATAATTTCACGGGTGTTGAGCTGCATTTTAACTCTTTAATTTATATTATTTTACTGTTTATTTTTTACTGTTTCTATCCGGTGCTGGTGAATGTTCCGCAACAATTTTGCCGTTTGATTAGCCAGGTTAACTGGATCGCTTTACCGTTTCTGTTTATTGCTATTTTGTGGCTGGTGATTAGTTTTGCTCCGTCCGGAATACCCAATTTTATCTACGCAGGTTTTTAGGTTATGAATCGTTCGGTACTAAAAATAGGCTATGTCATTTTGGTGACACTCATAGGGCTGATGTTTCTTTATCAGCGCTCTGTGGAGCTCTATTGGCAACAAACGTATCATAAATCCTCACCATTTTATGTACTCTGGCAAAATTCGGTATTATCTGTTGGTGAAGATATTACCGATGCGTTGACGCAGGAAGAAGAAAGACAAATCGCTTTAGTGAGTCACTGGCAGGACGAGCTGGTACATATTTTCAATTATGGAGAAACTATTGAAACTACGGAACAGGAAGAGTCTGAACCAGTTCAACAAATTGTGGTACAAACAGATGAGAAGCCAGCTGGACAGGTAAGAACAGTTCATCCGGAAACGACAATTGCAGAACCGAAACCGGCAGTGAATATTACACAGACTCATTCTGAGGCGGTTAGCGCAAAACCAATAACAAAGCCGGAGATAAAGCCGGTTACAGAAACTGAACATCAGAGTGCAACCAGTGCTGCTACTGCAAAATCTGAACTCAAACCGGATGAGCAACCACCAGCTAAAATTGTTGAAGCTGTGCCACAAGTGATTAAACAACCGGTAGCCATAACCCGATTAGATATTAAGCCTTTAGTGGAGTCAGACACTAAAACTGAACCTGTGGTTAAGCCAACGACCAAACCGGAAGTTAAACCACAAGCTAAGCCTCAGGTAACGACAGAAATAAAACCTGAAGTGCAAACTGAAATCAGTACTGAAGTGAAACCTGAGCCAGAACCTAAGCCAAAACCGGCACCAAGGCCCAATGAGACGGTGCAACATAAACCTCCCGCTAATTTAATTACGCATAATGCTGAGATACAGCCGGCAGAGCCAATTATTATCACTTCAAAAGATAAGATCTTTTTTGCAGGGGACTCTTTAATGCAGGGTGTAGCACCACGTGTAAAGAGATCGCTTTATCAACAGTATAAAATCGAGAGTCTGGATTTAAGCAAGCAGAGTACTGGCCTCTCTTACCCACGTAGTTTTAACTGGCCGAAAGTGATTGAAGAGACACTGGATAGTGATGAGACTATCAAAGTTCTCGTCATGTTTTTAGGCCCTAATGACCCGTGGAATTTCCCGGTCAGTGGTCGTTCAGATTATCTGGTGTTTAAATCAGAACAGTGGGAAGCGACCTATCGTTATCGTATCGATCGTATTCTTGAAGCAGCACAAAGCCATAACGTACAGGTTATCTGGCTTGGTGTGCCTTGTATGAGAAAACCAAAACTACATAATGATATGTTATATCTGAATAGTTTATATCGTGCAGAAGTTGAGAAGTTTAATCAGCATTATATTCCAACCAGCGAACTGCTGGGTTGTAGTGATGAAGGCTATGCAAATTTTGTTACCAGAGATAAAGACAGTATCAAAGTTCGTATTGATGACGGTATTCATTTTACTGTACCGGGTCAGCGAATTTTGGTGGAAAAAGTATTAGAACAGTTAACTGTAAACACAGTTTCTGAGGAAGTGGTCAATGTGCAGTAGCCAATTATTGAAATTTTTGATGGTTAATCTTAGTTTATGCATGGGGTTAATGATGACAAATAGCAACGCTTTTAGTATGCAGAGCCCGGTTCCTGATACCCACTCATTTCGTGGGATTATCGATTTTGGTGATACGAATAGTCAGCGTTTTAAAGGTCAGTTAAATAATCTGGCGCAAGATAATTCGACTCATGTGGTATCGATTACTCAGTTTGGTGATTCTCACTCTGCGGCAGATTTTTTTACCGGTGAACTACGTGTTCTGCTGCAAGCTAAATATGGTGATGCCGGGATCGGCTGGGTAACACCGATGTCAGTACAAGGTCAGTATCATACGGCTGTTTCGTGGAAGAGTAAGAACTGGCAATTGTTTACCAGTCGTAACGTGAATAATCGTGATTTCCCGATGGGGGGGTATATCGCTGAACCGACTAAAAATGGTGGCTATATTCAGGTTATTCCTAACTCACTGCCAGGTGTCTGGAAGACGGTTCTAACCTATAAGCCGCTACGCAGGACGACTGACTTCTATCTGATGGATGCCAATAACAGGCGTAGCACGGTTAATACCACGAATAATAAACTCAACCATTGGCAGACGACTTCTGCTACTGTTTCAGCCCCTTTTTCTGTGATGGCAGATAAAGGTGGGGTGGAACTGGGTAGCATCTGGTTACAAAAAAATAACCAGTCAGGCGTGATTGTGTCATCAATTGCGACCAATGGCGCCAGGCAGTCAATCTGGCAGAAATGGTCAGCAAACTGGTATACGGAGCTGACTGCTTCAAAAAGCGATTTAGTGATTTTAGCTTATGGCACTAATGAATCGTTTGATGCTCAGCTTAAACTGGATGAGTATAAACAGAATCTGATCGATAATATTAAGCATGTCAGACAGGCACTACCTCATGCTGCACTGTTAATTATGAGTTCGCCAGATACGATGCTGGCGGGCGTGAAAGGTAATACCTGTTTTGAGCGTCAGCCACCAAATTACCATCAAATCCGAAATATTCAGCAGGATATCGCCAGAGAGTATCAGACTCTTTATTGGGACTGGCAGACCGCGATGGGGGGTGATTGTATTATTGAAAAATGGATGCTGATGGATTTGGCTAAACCTGATTTAGTTCACCTGACTAAAGCCGGATATATGGAAAGTGCTAAATTCTTTTATAATGATTTAACTGAATATTTAGCTCGTCAGTAGCCTCTTAAAATGCTAATGAGTTATCATTTTATGCATAAATTTTGGACAAAAGCCAAGAGCCCTCTGTATTATTGAGTAACAATTTGCTATTGTTCGCATATTACAAGATTATCTATTTAAACAGGAAATATTATGTCATCTCCAATTATTGTTGCTGTTGACTTTGCTGATATCAAATCAGCATGGAATTTTATTGATAGAGTAGATCCGGCTGATTGCCGTTTAAAAATTGGTAAAGAGTTATTTACCCATGCCGGACCTGATTTTATTAAACAGATTCATCAGAAAGGCTTTGACGTTTTCTTAGATTTAAAATTTCACGATATTCCAAATACAGTCGCCAATGCAGTAACTGCAGCAGCTGATCTTGGTGTCTGGATGACTAACGTCCATGCCAGCGGTGGTTCACGCATGATGCAGGCAGCTAAAGATGCGCTATATTCATATGGTAAAGATGCACCATTACTTATTGCTGTAACTGTACTTACCAGTATGGAAAGTTCAGATTTACAGGAAATCGGTATTAACGCTTCACCACTAGAACAAGCAACTCGTCTTGCTATGCTGGCTAAAAACTGTGGTTTAGATGGTGTGGTGTGTTCAGCCAAAGAAGTACAGAGCTTTAGAACGCGTTTAGGCAGCGATTTTAAATTAGTCACTCCGGGAATTCGTCCGGTCGGAACTAACCCAGATGATCAGCGTCGTATCATGACGCCGCAACGCGCACTTGCTGCCGGTTCTGATTACTTAGTTATCGGTCGTCCAATTACTCAGGCGGCGGATCCGATGAAAACTTTAAAAGAAATTTTAGAAACATTGGATTAATGGTAAACAGATGACTCATTCTGATAACCCGTTAGTGTATTCAACCGATACCGGACGCATTAAATCTGAGGCCGTACCAAATGAACGGCCTAAAGGTGATGGTATTGTACGTATTCAGCGTCAGGTTGCTGGTCGTAAGGGGAAAGGAGTTTGTGTGATTACCGGTTTGGATCTGAATGATACTGACTTAAATAAACTGGCAGCAGAACTGAAAAAACGCTGTGGTTGTGGTGGTTCTGTGAAAGACGGTGTGATCGAAATTCAGGGTGATAAACGAGATCTGTTAAAAGAACTGCTTGAAGCTAAAGGCTTTAAAGTTAAGCTGGCAGGTGGTTAATCTTATTTCTATCAATAAGAATATGTAAACATCATCACTTAGTTGATAAAATCCCGGTTATTGCCGGGATTTTTATTTTCAAACTCTCGTTATCCTATTTAGAATTTAAATTTTTGCTTATTTTGGTAAAAATATAAAAGTGATTTTCTCTTTCTTCATAGCTCTGGATTCTCTTTATCTAAAGCGTGTTTAATGCTTGTTGAATCAGCAAACCATGCCATAAAACTTTTGACTCCTGTCACATTAATGATTTTTAATCAGAAGATTGTCTGATGATACATTGATTAATCATTTTGGCGTTTTTATACTGAAATACACATCCATATACTGGTGTTTTGAGTGATTGATTTTATAAAGGGTATAGAGAAGTATTTGATTACAGAAGTATCCTGAAGTTTTATTTCATCATAATTGGGAGAGAACGATGCCTCATACTGATGTTTATAAAAGAGATATCTATAAAAACTCTTGCTTAGCATTTAAAACCGTTACTGATGATTTTCGGTCAACGTGGCATGCTCATCCTGAATTTGAGATTGTTTATATTGAGTCCGGTTTTGGTTGTTTACATTATGGCAAGCAACAGCATATATACCAAAAGGGCGATATTTTTGTCTTAGGTCCCTGGGTTCCTCATGAGTTTTTAGAAAAAAGTAAAAATCACCACTCTATTTCCTTGTTGTTCAATAATGATTTTATTATTCCGGGTTTTTTAGACTGCGAGTTAGCTCAGGAGATTAAAGCGTTTTTAAATAAAGCACGAATGGGGCTAGTTTTTAATGCCAAAATGGAGCAGTCAGAAACGGATATTATCAAACTGGTCTTATCTCAATCAGGATTAGATAGGGCGATTCATTTACTGTTTTTGTTGAGAAAATTTTCTGAACAGCCAGTCTCACAAGTATTAAGTAATACACCGGAAGAGCAATGTTGTAGTAAAACATTCGCTAAGTTACAGGATATTTTAGCATTCATTCACAAAAATGCTTATCGTAAGTTACTGCTAGATGAGGTAGCAACTCAGTTTTATATGTCGCGTAATCACTTGTCCCGCTTTTTTACCGAAAACACTGGTTTTAGCTTTTCACAATATCTTTTGAAGCTACGTATCGAACGTGCCAGTGAACTTTTACTCAAAAGTACGAAGCCGATCACACATGTTAGCGAAGAATCAGGTTTCGATTCAATATCTTCATTTAATAGAAGTTTTTTACGAGAAAAAGGTCTGTCTCCAAGAGAATTTCGTAAACAACTCAAAAATACTTGAGAACTATTCCTATTTAAAACAAATTGCATAATTTTCTGTGCAATTTGCATATTTCTTTTTTTACTTCTTCATTATTGTACAAACTAACAATTATTTGTCATTAACAGTTGTTAAGTTTGAGGTGTGATTAATGAAGAAAATTCTGAAAATTCATCCTGCTGATAATGCCATTGTGGCACTAAAAGATCTGCAACAAGGCGAGATCGTGAACTGGCACAATGATTCTTATCAGCTGGTAAGCCACGTTTCCGCAAAACATAAATTTGCTACCAAGCCATTTAATATTGATGACATTATTGTGATGTATGGTTCACCTGTTGGTAAAGCAACTCAGTCTATTGCTAAAGGTGAAGTGATTACAGTGAATAATATTCGTCACTACGCGGCAGAAATTAATCTGACTGACGGGCAGGATTATCACTGGCAAAAACCAGATGTAACGAAATGGCAAAATCGGACTTTTAATGGTTTTGTTCGTGATGATGGTCGGGTTGGTACGGCGAATTATTGGTTAATTATTCCACTGGTTTTCTGCCAAAATAAAAATGCTCAGAAGCTGCAACAAACGTTATCTAAACAGCTAGGTTATGCAGCTGATGATTATGGTGATGTAGTGTTATCACTCTTAGGAGAGGAAAGCACCAATCCCCATTTGCAACCGCAAAACCGACCATTTAAAAATATTGATGGGATCAGAGTTCTTAACGTTAATAGTGGTTGTGGTGGCACTGCTTTTGATTCTGAGTCATTATGTAAAATATTGGCTGCTTATGCTGATCACCCAAATGTCGCCGGGATTACCGTTTTTGGCTTAGGTTGTGAAAAGGCACAAGTTTCTTTATTTGATAAGGTCTTAAAACAGCGCAATCCTCACTTTAATAAACCGTACTTATTCTTTTTGCAGCAAGATTCACACAGTGAAGAAGAGATGATGAAAGAGGCCATTCGTCAAACCTTTACTCAGTTGCAAAAAGTGAATCAAATTACCAGACAGCCAGTCCCTCTTTCAAAACTTAAAATTGGTGTGAAATGCGGTGGCTCCGATGGTTTCTCTGGTATTTCTGCGAATCCAGCAATGGGTGTTGTGTCTGATATTGTGGTTGCACTTGGTGGGGCTTCAATACTGGCAGAATTTCCGGAACTGTGTGGTGCCGAAGGGGATATTGTCTCTCGTTGTGTTCACTTTGAAGATAAGCAACACTTCATCTCTTTGATGAAAAGTTATGAATATCAGGCTAGTCAGGATAATGCTTCTATTTCAGATAATCCAAGTCCGGGCAATATTAAAGATGGTTTAATCACTGATGCGATTAAATCACTGGGAGCCTCGAAAAAAGGTGGGCATGCGCCAGTTAGTGCCGTTGTTGATTATGGTGAACCTGCGCCTGACTCCGGGCTATCACTTGCCTGTACCCCCGGAAATGATTTAGAAGCCGTAACCGGACAAGTTGCGTCTGGCGCTAATCTGGTGATTTTTTCAACGGGACTAGGTACGCCAACCGGTAATGCTATTGCGCCAGTACTTAAAATTGCCACCAACACGGCAGTAGCTAAAAAGCTCGATTACATGATTGATTTTGATTGTGGTCCTGTTATTGAAGGTGTTTCTTTGCAAGAGGTAGGAGAACAACTTCTTGAACGTGTCATCGAGGCAGCGAGCCGAGATTATATCGTCAAAGCAGATCGACTGGAACAATATGATTTTCTATTTTGGAAACGTCAGGTTTCATTATAAGTGTTTGTCATTTAACACCAATGATAACAATAAGTTATTTGAATTTAAGCATAGGTATGAGGTAGAGAATGGAAAAAAGTATAGAGGTTAAAACGAAAAGAAAAGGCTTACCAAAGGCCCATCCAATTTCCTGGTGGATGCTGGTTGTAACAACGATGGCTATTTTAATGAATTCAATTGACCGTTTGATTTTACCTACTTTGATGCCAGCCATCATGGAAGAGTTTAATTTAACGACAATTGAGGCAGGCTTTTTAAATTCACTGAGTTTTATCGGAACATTTTTAGGCGCATTAATTCTTGGATTCTTTTCTGATTATATTGGTTCTGGCTATAAGCGCTGTTATAGCTGGGTGATAGCGGTTGCCATTGAAATTGGAGCGGGTGTTGCCACGGCATTTTGTAAAACCTTAGGTGCATTTCAGGCTTTACGTATTGTCATGGGATTTGGTAGTGGGGGTTCAGAGCCGATCAACGTGGCACTAATTGGCGAATGGTGGCAAAAAGAAAACCGTGGCTTTGCCATTGGTTTACATCATACCGGATTTCCACTTGGTCAGTTCGTAGGCCCAGTACTAATTGGTGGTGTTATTGCATTAACTGCATCATGGCGCGATGTGTTTTTGTTTATTCCACTACTGGGGGTGCCAATTATCATTATTCAATTAATTATTGCCACGCCTAAAAAACAAAAGAAAGTCTACGACTGGATTAAAGACAATGGTATGACAGTGCCAATTGATGAAACACCAGTAGCAAAACCAACATTTAAAGAAACATTATTTTCTGGTCTTAACTGTTTAAAAAACCGTAACTGTTTACTGGCCATTATTTTATTCTTTGGCTTTATTTGGGCTGAAATGGGGATTGCGACGTTTTTAACAGTGCATTTAACGCAAGAAGTAGGTTTAGATCTTGCTACCGCAGCGGTAATTTCCGGAGCATCTGGCTTAACTGGCTGGATAGGACAAATTTTCTGGGGACATTATTCAGATATGAAAGGTCGTAAAATTTGTCTGGGTGTCATTATTGTTGGTTGGATTGCTGCAGCAATCGCCTGTAACTTCATTGTGTCTGTGGCCACAGGCTGGATTATTTTAGTTGGCTGGGGACTATTTCGTAACTCTCCATTCCCGGTGATTTATGCTTTCTTAATTGATTCGGCACCAAAAGCGGCTGCATCAGGTATGGGACTCATGATTGGTATTGCACTGGGTAGTGCCGGGTTCTTAGTAGCACCAATCGCCGGTTGGATAATTGCTGACTTTGGTTTTACCACTCACTATATGGTGATTACAGCAGCACTACTTTTATCATGTATTCCGCTCTTTTTAATGAAAGAAACAGTGAAACAAGTGGCATAAATGTGAGGCGGTTTACATTTTTAAGATAACAAGAATCAGGTAGTCTGAAAGCGTGATATCCTTGTCTGGTAACGTTTACTGGCAATCCCTTTAAGACTACTTGAAAGCAGAGAAGAAAATATGAGGTTATTATGATTGAGAATCTATTAACAATATTAAATAACGCTAAAGTGATCGATTTGAGTCAGACTTTTGAAGAAGGTATGCCAGTAGCACCAAGTCATCCAAAGTTTTATCAAAATGAAGTGGACTCAATTAAAAAAGGGGATGTCTCTTATCTTAACGTTCTGACCATCGGTGAGCACTGTGGTACACATGTGGATGCACAAAATCATTTTGTTGATGATGGCGAGCCCATTGATAAGATGCCCTTACAGCAGTTAGTTGGTCGTGGTGTGGTGATTGATATTGCAGCACTGCCAGACAATGGTGTTGCTACTCTTGAAATGATTATGGACTGGGAAAAGACGAACGGTAAAATTCGTCAGAATGATATCGTTCTATTTTATACAGGGCATGAAAAATATTGGGCGTTGAAACCAGATTATGCACCGTTTATGTCAAACTGGCGGGGGCTGTCCAGAGAAGGGGCAGAATACTTGCGTGATATTGGGGTGAAAGCAGTAGGAACAGATTCAATGGCGCTGGATGCATTTAAACCAGAATGTGGTGGATACCCGGCGCATGACGCGTTACTTGGGGCGAATATCCCTATTCTGGAAAATATTGCCAATCTGAAGTTACTCACCAAACCGTTTGTGTTTATGGCGTTTCCACTAAAGATTAAACACGGTTCGGCTTCACCACTGCGCGCTGTGGCATATATGGAGAGTTAACTGAATATTTAAATGATCACAGTGGCTTTAACAGAAAATCGTGAATATCATCAGAAATAAACTGGTCAACAAAATTGACCAGTTTTGTTTTATATTAAGCACTAAATCATTATTAATATTTTAATAACCTATTGATTTTATTAAAGAAATTTAATTTCAGGTTTATGATGTAACAGATTGATTTCAATGAATATTTTCTATTTACATCTATCCCCAAATTCTTGTCAGATTAAGTTTATCCATTCAAATTTTATAGTAATACTCAGTATTTAAAGACTAGCCCACCATATTTAAACAGCTTCTCTGACGCTTCTATAAATTTACTTCCGTTTGCTTCCGTTTCGTGCAATAAGTTATGATTACAATCACTCTTTTCATTGATCATTCTATTTATACTTAGCTTAACTTTTTAGTGAGGTTTCTATGTTTACAGAAGAAAGGCATAAAATCATTCTTTCCTATTTAGATAAACATGAAAAAGCAACGGTACAGTATTTTTCAGATTATTTTAATGTATCCAAAGAAACCATTCGGAAAGATTTAGGCATACTCGCCGGGCAGCGTCTGGTTATTCGTTGTCACGGTGGAGCGATGGTACTCAGGCATAAGTTTGTCAGTGATATTACCTCAACAGAGAGTATTGCGTCTTTGTTAACCAAATATCAAAAGAACAAACATAAACATCGGGGCGAAAAAATGAATGGTCAGGTTTGTATTTTAGGTTCATTCAATGTGGATATTGTGGCTCAGGTCGCTCGGTTCCCAAAAGGTGGTGAATCGATTATGGCTAAAAAAAGCATGATTGGACCGGGCGGTAAAGGGGCTAATCAGGCTATGGCGGCCAGCTATGCAGAAGCTAAAGTTCACTTTGTAGCAAAAGTTGGCAAAGATCAGTTTAGCCAGTTTGCTTATGATCATCTTTCCTCATCTAAAATCGATTCTTTCACGCTTTATCAGTCTGATAAAGAACCTACCGGCAACGCAGTGATTTACGTCTCTGAAGAAGATGGTGAGAATATGATTGCTATCTATTCCGGCGCTAATCTGACCTTAACGGATGAAGAAATTATTGCGCTGGAAGCGAACTTAAAAAATGCCGATATTTTACTGGTGCAGCTGGAAAATAATTTTGATGCCATGTGTAACGCTATGAAGTTAGCTAAAGCACTGGGTGTGCAGGTGATACTCAACCCAGCCCCTTATTCTGCAGAGGTGATGAAGGCGCTGGAATATATTGATATTATTACACCGAATGAGACCGAAGCCAGTTTTATGTCGGGGATTGAAATCACGGATTTGGATAGTGCAAAACAGGCAGCGGAGAAAATTTATTCACTCGGCGTACAAACCGTCATTATCACGCTGGGCAGTAAAGGTTCTCTGATTTTTGATGGGAAACAGCATCAACATATTAAACCTTTCCCGGCGGTACCTGTGGACACCACCGGGGCAGGAGACGCTTTTAACGGTGCATTTTGTGCATCACTTGCTAAAGGACAATCAACTTATCAGGCAGCAACTTACGCTTCAGCATTTGCTTCTTTAGCTGTTGAACGGGAAGGGGCGTCGAACATGCCTTCTCATCAGCAAGTTTTACAACGAATGAACAATAAATAGTTCATGATATAAGAGGATACAAATAATGACTAACGAACCGAAGAAGATTATTCTTGATTGCGATCCGGGCCATGATGATGCTATTGCTCTGTTGCTTGCCCATGGCAATCCAAATATTGAATTATTAGCTGTTACAACAGTTGTTGGTAATCAGACACTTGAAAAGGTAACGCGTAATGCTTTGGCTGTTGCGCGTATTGCTAATATCACTAATGTGCCGTTTGCTGCCGGGTCTTCAAGACCACTGGTCAGAACGATTGAAGTGGCACCAGATATTCACGGGGAGTCAGGTCTGGATGGTCCGGTACTGCCTGAACCAGTGATTAGTCTGGATTCACGTCATGCAATTGATTTAATCATCGATACCATTATGT
Source organism: Zophobihabitans entericus (assembly GCF_011745665.1). Classification (GTDB taxonomy): domain Bacteria; phylum Pseudomonadota; class Gammaproteobacteria; order Enterobacterales; family Orbaceae; genus Zophobihabitans; species Zophobihabitans entericus. The sequence goes on from NZ_CP050253.1 coordinate 882,543, forward strand.
CTCATCCACCAAAAACGATCACACTGGTACCAACCGGAGGTTTAACCAATATCGCTCTTGCTGTCAGAAAAGAACCAAGAATTGCTGAACGCGTGAAAGAAGTGGTGCTGATGGGGGGCGGTTACCATGTGGGTAACTGGAGTGCGGTGGCGGAGTTTAATATTAAAATTGACCCGGAAGCTGCACATATTGTGTTTAATGAAAAGTGGCCACTGACCATGGTTGGTTTAGACTTAACTCATCAGGCACTGGCAACACCAGAAGTGATTGAAAAAATTGCAGCGGTAAATACTCAGCCTGCTCAGTTTGTGCTTGAGCTACTTGAGTTCTTTGGCAAGATGTATAAAAAAGCGCAAGGATTTACTTATCCGCCAGTGCACGATCCTTGTGCGGTGGCTTATGTGATTAACTCAGCGTTAATTGAGACTAAACGTGTGCCAGTCAATATCGAATTAACCGGTACTTTAACGCTTGGTATGACAGTGGCTGATTTCCGCTTCCCGGCTGATGAGAACTGTCATACTCAGGTTGCAACAAAACTGGATCATACCGGTTTTTGGGATCTGATTGTGGATGCGTTAAAACGTATTGGTGAGGTTAAAATATGACAGAAAATACCTCTACGGATAAACAAAGTGTCGTGACACTGATGGTGGCGCTACTCGCCGCCTGTGTGGCTTTCCAGCTTAATGCCAGTATGTTAAGCCCGGTTTTAGTCACTATCGCTAATGAACTACATACTAATGACGCCGCAGTTGGGTTATCCCAAACTGCTTTCTTCACTGCTGCAGCGTTATTTTCACTGTTCCTGCCAAGACTAAGTGATATTCAGGGACGTAAGAAAGTCTTAACCGGTATGCTGTTTATCATGATGCTGGGTACGTTACTGGCTGCTCTGGCTCCAAATATTACCGTACTGTATATTGCCAGAATTATTCAGGGGGTGTCGGGACCAGTGGTTCCACTATGTCTACTAATGCTTAGCCATGAAGTTAAAGACGCTAAAAAATATGGCATGTTGATGGGAGTGGTGACTGCTGTTAACGGTGGTATTGCAGGGATTGACGCGATCGCTGGTGGGCTTCTGGCTGCTAACTTTGGTTTCCGCTCAGTGTTTTGGGTAATCACTGTGGTTGCTGCCATTTCAACTTATTTAGTACATCGTTTTGCTCGCGAGTCAAAACCTTCAGCTGGTACTAAGATGGACTGGGTGGGTGTATTACTCCTTGTTCTGACTATTGCAGGTTTACTGCTTGCACTTAATGAGGCAGGAAAACTGGCAGGGGCCAACTGGCTGATGGTGATTGGTCTGGTTATTTTCTCTGCTGTCTGTTTTGGACTTTTCTGGAAAGCAGAAAAAACCAATAAACAACCTTTGGTGACTACAGAGCATTTAAAACTGAGAAGTACCTGGGCGCTGCTTTTGACCACCACATTAACCATGACAGGTATTTTTGCGGTCGTGAATGGTCTGGTGATGTCCATCGCTCAAAACCGCCAGGTAGGTTTTGGGCTTGATGCTGACTGGGCTTCTTTAATATTTTTAACACCTTATGCGTTAATCGGCTGGCTGGTCGGGCCTTTCTCTGGTCGCTTAGCACCAACATTTGGCTATACACGCGTATTAAAACTGGGTCTGGTTGGTTGTATTGTTGGTATTTTACTGACGATGTTCCTTGGTCTGCATTCACTGCCGATCCTGACCATTGGTGTTATTATTCTGGGTATTTTCTATGCGGGGATGGCTAACATCATTCTTAACGGTCTTGGCGTGGTGTTATCTCCGTCAGATAATCCGGGATTTTTACCGGGTATGAATGCCGGTGCATTTAACTTAGGTGCAGGGCTTAGTTTTGCTTTATTACCAGCGATGCAGGTAATGACAGACAGCTCTGGTGGTAGCTCAATTGATGGTTATTTTAACGGTATGATGCTGGGACTGGTCATTACTGTGCTGGCTTTACTTTGTTCATTCCTGATCCCAAGACCGGTGAATGCGGAAGTATAGGTAGTCTTAATACTTGATGTTAAAAGGTGTTATTAGCGGTATATGCAGATATATTGTTGATAGCACTTTTTTATGCCTGCGATTTTACAGACAGAATGAAAAAGGGGGGTTAGATATGTGGGATGAAAATAAAATCTGGCAGAAATAAGAGTGACTCACTTCTGCCAGATTAAGATAGTTAGATAATAAGATCTTATTATGCTAAATGACCGCTTGCAGTACGCATTTTCTTGCTGATATCACGACGTTCTTTAGAAATTTCAGCATTTTTGATGATGAAGTCATCAACACGATCATCGTAGTCACTTTTCATATTCGCGATAATCGCCTGAATTTCTTCATAGCTCATACCCGGCTTGATATAGTCGCTTAAGTTTTCAAGTAATAACACACGTTTTTGGTTATCGCGGATTTTCTTCTCGTTATCAGCGATTTCGCGTTTTAATTTATTTAAACGACGAGATAAACGAACATACTCCAGTACATCTTGAAACGATGGTTTAGTTGCTTTTTCCATTTATAAACCTCTTTGATTCTGATTAATATAGCACTTTCGTCAGTATATAACGTTCTACGATAAATGTTGAGCGTTAAGTTCGAGTAGTGAGTTTAATTTAATATCCGCTAAACACCAACGCGGATTTTCACGGTTTTCTGCTGGTGGTACTACAATCGAGCGCATACGTGCTGCTTTTGTTGAAACCATACCAGCAACTGAATCTTCAATAGTAATACAGTTAAGTGGGCTAACACCGAGTTGTTCTGCTGCTGTTAAATAGACTTGTGGGTGCGGCTTGCCATATGGCATATATTCAGCAGAGATACGCACCTGAAAGTAATTCTCAATATTGAGTAACTGAGTCACCGCCGTAATGACGCGCATAGCAGAAGATGATGCTAAACCAATTTTTAAACCAAGAGACTGACACAGTTGTAGTGATTCAACCACGCCTGGCAGAACCGGCTTGGTTTCAATGATACGGCGAATAGCTTCCTGAATAATACGATTGGCCATCTCTTCCGGATCGATCATCTTTTCTGGTGCGGTGTGGCAGAACATTTCAACCACTTCATTGATACGTAGTCCGGTAGTCACAATACCTAATTTGGCTAAGGTTTTATCACGATCTAAACCATATTGAGGAAGAACAAAACGTTCAGCTTCATCCCAAAGAGGCTCGGAATCAACTAAGATTCCATCCATATCATAGATCACAGCTTGTGGTTTAAAAATATGACTCATGATTTTAACCTTAAAAGTTTGTTAATTGATAGACAGATCATTATCTGATGATTTTGTGCTATATCTTAACATGGTTAGTTAATGATTTGTATGTGGGAAGTTAAAAGGCGGCAGATTATTTGATGCTCAAGTAAATGAGCAGAGCGTTGGGGATAAAGCTAATATTTGATTCTCAACGTATTTTTCAAACGGATAAGTATTGTATTGGCCTGATAAAACATATTCTATCAGGCAATATGAATCAAAAGCTGAATTAAATAGTACGAGTTCTTCAATAATCATTAAGTCACTGGTAAATGAGCCATCTTCCTGTAATTCAAAATAGCGGTTTACTTCCTGGCTTGATGACTGTTGATAAGCTCTGACAGCCTTAACAAAATGTTCAGGTGTGCGCATACGGGTAATCCATGTAGCAAAATTGAGCGGTAAGCGTTCACGTTGTACACGGTCAATGATAAAACCGGATTCGGTAAAAAAAGTCATCCATTCACCGGGTGTATAGTCACGTACATGAGAGGTATCTCTCAGTGCTTCAACTGTTTGTAGCCAGATGTCAAAGACCGGATGGCCGGGTGATACTACATCGATAATAATAATTTTTCCGCCCGGTTTTAGTACACGATAGGCTTCACGCATCCCTTTACCAACGTCCTGCCAGTGATGAGCAGAGTAGCGGCTTAACACAATATCAAAACTTTGATCAGGGAAGGGTAGTTTCTCAGCGATGCCTTGAGTCACGGATAAGTTATGATATTGACGTTCTTTAGCCATTGCAGCGACCACATTTAACATATCAGTTGATAAGTCGTAAGCAACCACTTCTTTAGTCGTCTGGGCTGCAATAAAACTGACATGGCCGGCTCCACATCCCATATCTAGTACACGGGCGTCAGGATAGGATTTAAGCGTTGCAGTCAGATAGTCTAAATCATTTCCCTTGGCGTGAACCTGACTGGTCAGATAAGCCTGTGCCTGTTCGCCAAACTGACGGTCAACTTTATCGTGATGGTTACTTGATGACATAGTATTCCTTATTGAGAGGATAATACGATGAATAAAATCAATAACTTAATTTTATAATTTATTGATTTTATTGCATTTTTATTTTAAACGAATATTAAGCCAGAAACTTAGGAATATTCTTTTCATAAGCACTAATCGCATCTTCGTGTTGTAGCGTTAGTCCGATATTGTCTAAGCCATTTAGCAGGCAGTGGCGTTTAAAGGCATCGATCTTAAATGGATAACGTTTTTCTCCGGCGATAACAACTTCGTTTTCCAGATCAACGGTAAACTTCATACCTTCGTTCGCTTCAACCAGCTTAAATAACTCATCAACTTCTGCTTCTGACAGAGTCACCAGTAATAATTGGTTGTTAAATGAGTTGTTATAGAAGATATCGGCAAAGCTGGAACCAATAATCGTTTTAAAACCATAATCGGCCAGTGCCCATGGAGCATGTTCGCGCGATGAACCACAACCAAAGTTTTCACGGGCTAGTAAAATGCTCGCGCCAGCGTAACGTGGTTTGTTTAACGTGAAGTCAGGGTTAGGTTGTTTACCTGCGTCATCTAAAAATCGCCATTCATGAAAAGCATGAATACCAAAGCCAGTACGCGTGACTTTTTGTAGAAACTGCTTTGGAATGATTGCATCGGTATCGACGTTTGCTGCATCTAAAGGCACCACTAAGCCGGTATGTCTGATAAATTTAGCCATGATGTTGCTCCTTAAAATGCGTGACGAATGTCAGTGAAATGACCAGTAATAGCTGCAGCAGCTGCCATTGCCGGACTAACTAAATGAGTACGAGCATCGCGCCCCTGACGACCTTCAAAGTTACGGTTACTGGTTGATGCACAGCGATCACCCGGTTGTAATTTGTCATCATTCATCGCTAAACACATAGAACAACCCGGTAAGCGCCATTCAAATCCGGCTTCAATAAAGATTTTATCTAAACCTTCAGCTTCTGCCTGTGCTTTAACCGGACCAGAACCCGGTACAACTAAGGCCTGTACACCATCAGCCACTTTACGGCCTTTAGCAATAGCAGCAGCAGCACGTAGATCTTCAATACGAGAGTTAGTACAAGAACCGATAAAGACTTTATTGATCTGAATATCAGTCATTTTAGTGCCGGCTTTTAAGCCCATATAATTTAAAGCGCGTTGTGCGGATTGTTGCTCGATAATATCGGTAAATGAATCCGGATTTGGTACCACTTGATCAATGGCTGTTACCTGACCCGGGTTTGTTCCCCAGGTTAACTGTGGAGCAATATCTTTGGCTTCAAGTGTAACGACTTTATCAAATACTGCACCTTCATCTGTTTTTAAGGTTTTCCAGTAAGCGACAGCTTTATCAAAATCGCTATTTTTTGGTGAGAACTGACGGCCTTTAACATAAGCAAATGTTGTGTCATCTGGTGCAACGATCCCCGCTTTAGCACCCATTTCAATGGCCATATTACATAATGTCATACGACCTTCCATGGATAAGTCTCTGATTGCTTCACCACAGAACTCAACCACATGACCTGTACCACCAGCACTGGTTGTTTTACCAATGATAGCCAAAATAATATCTTTAGCGGTAATGCCTGGCGCTACGTGACCTTTAACTTCAATTTTCATGGTTTTGGCACGCGCTTGTTTTAAGGTTTGTGTGGCAAGTACGTGTTCAACTTCGGACGTACCAATACCAAACGCTAAAGCACCAAAGGCACCGTGTGTTGCTGTATGTGAGTCACCACAAACAATAGTCATACCCGGTAAAGTCATCCCTTGTTCTGGACCAATAACATGGACAATACCACGTAGTGGGCTGCCAATATCATAAAGTGAAATACCAAATTCTTTAGCATTTTTGGACAGTTCAGTTAACTGAATACGCGCCATCTCACTACAGGCACTTAGTTCATTACTTTTGGTTGAAGTATTATGGTCCATCGTGGCAAAGGTTTTATGTGGCTGGCGCACTTTACGGTGCATCGCACGTAGCCCATCAAAAGCCTGCGGTGATGTTACTTCATGCACTAAATGGCGGTCGATATATAAGATTGGTGTTTCGTTTGGTGCTTCATAAACCACATGTGCATCATACAATTTTTGATACAATGTTTTTGGTGTATTGGTTTTAGACATTGTTCGATTACCCCGTTAATTTTTATTCTTTAAAATCGTGATTTTTTAGTTCACGACTTTTATCATTCATTATTCTAAACAACTTATATTAAGCAGCTAAGATGATTTGGCTAATCACATCACCCATTTCATCAGTTGAAACAGATTTACCGCCTTTTGCTAAATCAATTGTACGATGGCCTTGTTCAAGCGCCTGATTAACTGCTTTTTCAATCGCAGTGGCAATATCATCACGCTTAAAGCTATAGCGAATCAGTAATGCTAATGACAAAATTTGTGCTGCTGGATTAGCGATATTTTTACCCGCGATATCTGGTGCTGAACCGCCTGCTGGCTCGTATAAACCAAAGCCTTGCTCATTTAAACTGGCTGATGGTAACATCCCCATTGAACCAGTAATCATCGCGCACTCATCAGAGATGATATCACCAAACAGATTAGAACAAAGTAAGACATCAAACTGTGATGGATCTTTGATTAATTGCATTGTCGCATTATCAATATACATATGTTCAAGTTGGACATCCGGGTAATCTTTAGCGATGCCATTAACTACCTCACGCCATAAAATAGAGGTTTGTAATACGTTAGCTTTATCAATCGAGGTAACTTTCTTGTTACGTAACCGTGCTGCTTCAAAACCCATTTTAGCGATACGCTCAATTTCGTAGCGGTAGTAAACTTCGGTATCAAACGCTCTTTCCTGAATACCTGTTCCTTCACGACCTTTTGGTAAACCAAAATAGATCCCACCGGTTAATTCGCGCATACATAAAATATCAAAACCTTTTTGAGCTATATCTTCACGCAATGGACATAATTCTTCTAAACCTTTGTATAAACGAGCAGGGCGCATATTAGCAAACAGTTTAAAGTGTTTACGTAGTGGTAATAAGGCACCACGTTCAGGTTGCTCGTCTGGTGGTAAATTTTGCCATTTAGGGCCACCAACAGAACCAAATAAGATTGCATCGGCTTTTTCACAGCCTTCTAACGTTTCTTTTGGTAGTGGGGTACCGTGTACATCAATCGCTGCGCCACCAACGTCATATTCACTGGTGGTGATCGATAAGTTGTATTTTTGACGAATACTATTTAGTACTTTATAGGCTTGTCTCATGACTTCTGGGCCGATGCCGTCACCGGGTAGTACTGCGATATGGTAGTTCTGTGACATTCTTAAGTCCTCAATATTTTAAATTTAATTCGTTGTTATTCTGTCTATTTCACTGTTATTAAGCATGTAAGCGCTGTTTTTCTTCTGCTACTTGTGATGCACGGTAAACGTTATTTAATACGTTGATCAATGCTTTAGCTGAAGACTCAACAATATCGGTTGCAAGGCCTACACCATGGAAACGACGACCTTTATATTCCGCCACGATATCCACCTGACCCAAGGCGTTTTCACCTTGTCCTTTACTGGCTAATTTATAAGAAACAATAGAGACCGGGATATCCGTAATACGGTTAATCGCCTGATAAACAGCATCAACCGGACCATTACCTGTTGCAGCATCAGATTTTTTCTCACCATTGATGACTAAGCTCACAGATGCTGTAGAGACAACCGTTGAACCTGATTGCACATTAAAATAATCTAACGTGAAATGATCCTGATCATCTTTCAATTTATCCATGAAGATTAATGCTTCTAAGTCATAATCAAAGACCTGCCCCTTCTTATCTGCTAACTTTAAGAATGCATCATAAACCGCATCTAAACTGTAGTCATTTTCACGGTATCCTAACTCATCTAAACGATGTCTTACAGCCGCACGACCAGAACGAGAGGTTAAGTTCAACTGAATTTGGTTTAAACCGATAGATTCAGGTGTCATAATTTCATAAGTTTCACGATTTTTTAAGACGCCATCCTGATGGATACCTGATGAGTGAGCAAATGCATTGCTACCAATAACTGCTTTGTTAGCCGGGATTGGCGTATTGGCTAACTGGCTGACGATTTGACTGGTACGGTAGATTTCCTGATGGTTAATATTGGTGTGAACATTTAATAAGTTTTGGCGGACTTTGATTGCCATAATGACTTCTTCTAATGCACAGTTACCTGCACGCTCACCTAAACCATTCATCGCACCTTCAATTTGGCGGGCACCGGCTTGTACAGCAGTAATTGAGTTGGCAACCGACATACCTAAGTCATCATGGCAGTGAACGGAGATCACGGCTTTATCAATATTAGGCACACGATTAAATAAGGTAGTGATAATTTCACCAAATTGATAAGGTACAGTATAACCAACGGTATCGGGGATATTGACTGTGGTTGCACCGGCAGCGATTGCAGCTTCAACAATACGGCATAAGTTATCAATCGGTGTACGCCCAGCATCTTCACATGAAAATTCAACGTCATCAGTGTAGTTACGTGCACGTTTAACGCTGTGAATTGCGCGCTCAACGACATCATCAAATGACATACGTAACTTATCGGCTACGTGTAAAGTTGAAGTAGCCATAAAGGTATGGATTCGGAAAGCTTCAGCAACTTTCAACGCTTCTGCTGCTACGTCAATATCTTTATCCACGCAACGTGCTAATGCACAGACGCGACTATTTTTAATCGTTCTGGCAATGGTTTGTACTGATTCAAAGTCACCCGGAGAAGAGACAGGAAACCCGACTTCCATTACATCAACGCGCATACGTTCAAGTGCTAAGGCGATTTGTAGTTTCTCTTTTACGCTTAAACTCGCTTGTAAGGCCTGTTCACCATCACGCAATGTCGTATCGAAAATAATAACCTGGTCGCTCATTTTTAGTTTCCTTTTCTGTTTGTTTGCGCTACGAGGTGATTGTCTTGAATCCGGGCATAAAAAAACCCGCTCGTAGCGCGGGTTTTCTTGAATTTAAGTAGAGTATCTAAACTATATTTACTCCACACACAAGCTATCCGCGCAAGACGATGCGAGGAGGAGGCTGAGGTTTAAAGTAGTTATAGTTGATTTCAACATTCTTTACTCTAAAATGGTTAATTAAATATAAAATAATTGACGTTATTTCTATCAAATTGTAGATTTACTGTCAAGCAACATTTTCATCTTTATCATAAAAGGCCTGATCAATTATGTCATCATATCGTCTGGATAAGCAGTTAGCACAACAGATCGTCGACCGAACTATGAATATTATTAACTGTAATATTAATGTGATGAATGCCAAAGGACGTATCATTGGTTCTGGTGATCATGAACGGATCGGTGAACTGCATGAAGGTGCATTACTGGCGCTATCCCAAAAACGGGTGGTGATGATTGATGATGCGATGGCAAAGAGTTTGTATGGTGTAAAACCGGGTGTAAATTTGCCTTTGCAGCAAGATGGTGAAATTGTTGGTGTAATTGGTTTAACCGGTGATCCTTCAGGCCTTAAGCAAGTGGGTGAACTTGTGTGTATGTCCGCAGAGATGATGATGGAACAAGCCCGTCTCCTGAACGAAGTGGCACAAGATAGTCGTCTGCGTGAAGAGCTAGTGCTGAGTATGATTAAAACCGAAGAGCTGTCTGCCAATCTGATTGAGTGGGCACAGCGTTTAGGGATTGATTTATCTCTTCCACGCGTTGCAGTTGTGGTTGATGTTGATAGTGGTCAGCTGGGTGTTGAAACCGCAATGAAAGAGCTGCATCAGCTGCAAAACTTTTTAGCCATGCCTGATCGCTCTAATCTGGTAGCGATTCAGTCACTGACTAGTCTTGTCGTTATTATTCCGGCACTCAATAACTTTGGGCGCTGGGAGCTGGAAGAACATAAAAGTCGCTTAAATAAATTGGTGGCACAGGCGCAAGAGTTTAGTAGTTTAAAAATTCGTACCGCACTTGGCAATTACTTTCCAGGTGAGAGTGATAATATTGTGAAGTCTTATCAAACTGCACTTGCGACGATGGTAGTTGGTAAGCAAAGGATGCCGGAAAGTCGTAACTACTATTATCAGGACTTGGTTCTGCCGGTTCTTCTGGATAGTTTAAGTTCTGGCTGGCAGGCCTCCGAACTGCTTAATCCATTGAAAAAATTAAAATTAATGGATACTCATGATGTATTAATTAAAACCTTGCGTGTCTGGTTTAAATATAATGTACATATGAATGAAACCTCTAAAGCGTTATATATTCACCGTAATACGCTTGAGTATCGTCTTAATAAAATTTCAACGCTGACGGGGTTGAACTTGGAGCTATTTGACGATCGTTTAAGACTTTATATTGCCCTGCAACTCGATGCCAGCTGATTTATAATTTATCCATTGCTAACAATCAGCTGCTAACGCATCAATAGTGCATCACTCCAGTTAGTGGATTTTTTCTTTTTCACCGGCTTTTCAGCAGAACTAGCCTGACTTTCAACGTCAGTTTTTGGCGTTGGTGTGCGTTTAAGCGGTTTATCCATAAATGAAATTAACGTTTTAGTATATTCAGTCTCCGGCTGATTAAAGATCTGATCCCGGCTGCCAGCTTCAACAATCTTGCCATCTTTCATGACAATCACCTGATGGCACATGGAATGAATGACCGCTAAGTCATGACTGATAAACAGATAAGTTAATTTATGTCTGGCTTGTAGTTCTTTTAACAGGTTAAGGACATACACCTGCACAGTGCGATCCAGTGATGAAGTTGGTTCATCTAAAATCAGCACTTGTGGTTTTAAAATCAAAGCTCTGGCAATGGCAATACGCTGACGCTGCCCACCAGAAAACTCGTTAGGATAACGATGACGGGTATCAGGATCGAGCCCCACTTCACGCATCATTTCAATGACTGCCTGAGTTCTCTCATCTTTGGATAATTTAGTGTGAGTTTGCAGCCCTTCGCTAATAATTTGTTCCACTGTAAAGCGTGGATTGAGAGAAGAGAAAGGATCCTGAAAAATAATCTGAATTTGGCTGCGATATGGCAGTAACTTTTTATGACTCAGAGTATGCAGCGGCTGCGCATCAAAGGTAATTTCACCGGTCGATTTTATCAGACGCATAATGGCCAGCGCGGTAGTACTTTTACCCGAACCGGATTCTCCGACAATGCCGACTGTTTCGCCCTGATGAAGAGTGATACTCGCATGATCAACAATACGTTTTTTTTCGGTTGAGAATAGTTTCTTTTTAGCAACAACATCAACACATAAATCATGAATATTCATTAGTACCGCTGAATTTTCAGGCAGTGGTACCGGATCTCCGGTTGGCTCAGAGGCTAACAGTACCTTAGTATAATAATTTTCAGGACGTAAAAATAAACGGTGACGATTGTTTTGCTCAACAATCTGACCTTTATGCATCACTGCAATATTATCCGCTAGTTTTTTTACCAGCCCTAAATTATGGGTGATAAAGAGCAGACTCATATCCAGCTCATTACGCAATTCTTTAAGGAGCTGAACGATTTGAGCTTGTACAGAAACATCGAGTGCTGTGGTTGGCTCATCAGCAATTAATAGTTTTGGATGGGTTAAAATAGCCATCGCGATCATAACTCGCTGGCGCTCACCACCAGATAGCTCATGAGGATAAGCAGAAAGGCGATTTTTAGCGTTTTTAATCCCGACACGCTCTAAGTATGTGATGATTTCACTGCGGGCTGTATTGGCACGCATACCGCGATGCAGCGATAGTACTTCATAAAGCTGCTTTTCAATTGTGTGCAGTGGATTTAGAGACACCATCGGTTCCTGAAAAATCATGCTGATTTTATTACCACGCACCTGACGAAGTGTTTTTTCTGGTGCGTGGAGCAGAGATTGTCCTTCAAATACAATATCACCTGATGGGTAACTAACCTGCTGAGGAGAGAGCAATTTAAGGATTGAGAGGGCAGTAATACTTTTACCAGAACCTGACTCACCCACTAGGGCCAGCGTCTCTTTTTCAAAAATAGAGAAAGAGATGTTATTCACCACCGGTCTGGTTGCTTTACCTTGATTAAAGGCAATACTTAAGTCATTGACTGAGAGTAATGGCGACACGATATTGTCTGTCATGCATAGACTCCTTTGTTGGGATCAAAGGCATCTCTGACCGCTTCACCGATAAAAATGAGCAAGGAAAGTAACGTTGCCACAATTAAGAAAGCACTGATCCCAAGCCATGGAGCTTGTAGATTATTTTTACCTTGTAACAGTAAACGTCCAAGTGATGGTGCATCAAGCGGTAGTCCAAAACCTAAAAAGTCCAGTGTCGTTAGCGTGGTAATTGAGCCACATAAAATAAATGGTAAGAAAGTTAGTGTTGCGACCATAGCATTAGGCATAATATGTTTGAACATGATTTTAATATCATTAATTCCCAGTGCTTTAGCTGCGCGGATATAGTCCAGATTACGTGTTCTTAAAAACTCAGCCCTGACCACTCCAACCAGTGCCATCCAGCCAAACAAAATAGTAATTGCCAGCAGCCACCAGAAATTAGGCTGGATGACGCTGGAGAGGAGAATAATTAAAAACAGTTGTGGCATACCTGCCCAGATCTCAATAAAGCGCTGGCCTAACAGGTCAATCTTGCCACCGTTATAGCCCTGTATAGCGCCTAAGAAAATACCAATCACAGAAGTAAACAGGGTTAACAGGATGGCAAAGAACATGGATATCCTAAATCCATATAAGATATTAGCAAATACGTCAAAACCGCTGTCTGTCGTGCCTAACCAGTGACTGCCTGACGGTGAAGTCGGGAAGGTTGACTGAGTATCATATACTAGAGAGTTGTACGTAGTACGTACTGGTGGCCAGATCATCCAGCCCTGTTGTTCAATATTGTTTTGGACATATGGATCGAGATAATTGGTATTTGTTTCAAATTGCCCACCAAAGGTCGTTTCCGGATAATTATTAAAAACAGGTGAATAGTAGTTATCCTGATATTTAATCAAAATAGGTTTATCGTTAGCGATAAATTCAGAGAATAGGCTGATGATAAACAGGATGGCGAAGATCCAGAGCGACCAGTATCCACGACGATGATGTTTAAAGCGTTGCCAGCGCAGTTGATTAATTGAGAAGTGTTTTTCTTGCATATTAACGCGCCTCAAAATTAATACGTGGATCGATAAACATATAGGCTAAATCACTTAAAATACTAGTAATCAGGCCAATTAAGGTGAAGATATATAAAGTGCCAAACATCACTGGATAATCCCGCTGAATCACCGCTTCATAACCCAGTAATCCAAGCCCGTTGAGCGAGAAGATAATCTCTACCAGTAAAGATCCGGTAAAAAACATTCCGATAAATACTACCGGGAAGTTAGAGACAATAATTAGCGTAGCATTGCGGAAAACGTGTTTATACAACACTTGGCGTTCACTGAGTCCTTTAGCTCTGGCGGTAACTACATATTGCTTTCTGATCTCATCTAAAAACGAGTTTTTAGTCAGCATAGTGAGTGAAGCAAAGCCACCAATAACCATTGCAACTGTTGGCAGACAAATATGCCAGAAGTAATCTTTAATTTTACCCAGTGTATCAAGCTGGTCAAAGTTAGCAGATATTAACCCTTTGAGTGGGAAGATATCCCAATAACTACCGCCGGCAAACAGAATAATTAATAAAATGGCCAGCAGAAAAGAGGGGATAGCATAACCGATGATGATCAGCACACTGCTCCATAAATCAAATTTAGAACCATCGCGTACTGCTTTACGAATGCCTAGGGGAATTGAGATCATATAAATGATTAACGTACTCCAAAGCCCCAGCGATAAAGAAACAGGCAGACTTTGCCAGAGAAGTCCGATTACAGAATTATTCTTAAAGAAGCTATTACCAAAATCAAACATTAAGAAGTTTTTGACCGTTTCAAGATAGCGTTCCCAAATCGGTTTATCAAAGCCATATTGTTGTTTTATTTGTTCAATGACCTGCGGATCTAAGCCTCTGGAACCCCGGTACTGGCTTTCATTGTCACTTAGTGAATTAGGCTGGATCGCTTCACTACCCGGAAGTGTGGTCATACCAGCCTGAGGCCCCATCTCAATCATGGCTATGGCTTGATCAACAGGTCCACCGGGAGCAACCTGTACCACAAAAAAGTTGATGGTCAAAATCGCAAACAGCGTTGGAATAATGAGTAATAATCGGCGTATAAAGTAATTTAACATAGTATTATCCTGTTATTGCCGATTAGTCGGGAGTATTTGCACTTTGTCTTTATCATACCACCAGGTATCAAGCCCCATTGCATATTTAGGTTTGATCTCTGGTAAGGAGAATTTATTCCAGTACGCATAGAATGTATAACGAGGATACCACATCGGGATCATGGCATATTCATGTGTTAAAACCCGATCGAGTGCTCGTCCTAAACTGAGCAAATTATCAGCATTATCCTGATTATTCTCGATCGATTGTAGTAATGAGTCAATGGCTTCATTGTGTAAACCTGATGAGTTCCAGCTCGAATTTAAATAATCAGAGCCCCACATGATTTTCAGTGATGATGCGGGATAGGTATAGGCGTAATAGACTGACGGCAGCATATCATAGTCAAGTACACGCATACGGCTGTTAATCTGCGCGTAGTCCACCATACTGATTTTCATGTTAATGCCAAGACGCTGTAAATTCTTTTGAAATGGTTGGACGTATTGTAAGTTGGAACCCATATAGAGCAGGAGTTCAAATTCAAATGGCTCTTTAGTTATGGCGTTTACTCGTTGCTGATTTTCAATAATCCAGCCTGCTTCTTTTAACAGCTGATCAGCTTTAAGCAGGTTGTCCCGATTAAATCCGGAACCATCACTTGGTGGTAACTGAAAAGCCTCGCCAAAGGCGGCCGGAGGAATAACCTCTTTAAATGGCGTTAACCATTGCAGTTCTTCCTCTGTTGGTAAACCACTGGCAGCATACTCGGTATTTTCAAAATAACTTTGTGGTTGCTTGTAAGTATCATAATAGAATGCACGATTGAGCCAGTTGAAATCAAAAGCCAGGGTGAGTGCCTCCCGCACTTTTCTATCAGAAAAGATCGGACGATTGATATTAAAGGCTAACCAGCGGGCATTTGGTGCCTCAGTAACGTCCAGCTCAGTTTTGATAATATAGCCCTGATCGAAGTTATCACCCGTATATTGCGTATTCCAGTTTTTTGGCTGGCCTTCGAGTCGAAAATCATAAGCACCTGCTTTAAATGCTTCCAGCGCTACGCTGTCATCCAGATAATAATCATAACGAATCTGGTCAAAGTTATAACGACCGACATTGACCGGTAAATCTTTACCCCAGTAATTAGGATCACGCTGGTAGACTGCATATTGGCCTAATTTATAGTCACTAATATAGTAAGGACCGCTACCAAAAGGGGGAGTCGAAAGGGGCTCATCTAAACGGTGATCCTGCCAGAAATGTTTAGGTAGTATTCGCAGGCTGCTAAGAAAACCAATCAGGCGTTCTCTATTGGGTTCTGGTAGTGTTATTTTAACGGTTAATGGTGCAATAGTTTCTACCGTAACACCTTGCTGATAAGAGCGATATTGTGGGACACCCTCAGTCATAAATTTATCAAAAGAAAATTCAACATCTTCTGCGGTGACCGGACTATTATCATGAAAACGTGCTGCTGGATTGATACTAACTTCTGCCCATGAATAATCAGCAGAATATGTTACAGATTCAGCAAGCAAAGGGTAATAGCTACCTTTTTCATCTTCTGACATAGTAAACAGTGTTTCAAACAGTTCACCAGAGCGACCTTCCGGTGCTCCTCTGCGTGAGAAACGATTGAAGTTATCATAGTTACCAAGTGCAGCAAATTTAATCGTACCACCTTTAGGTGCTTGCGGATTAACATAATCAAAATGGGTAAAATCATCGCTATATTTTGGCTGACCAAGGATAGCAAAATGACGGCCAGTCAGAGGTTGGCCTGGATCGGGTTCTGATAACTCAGTCATATCCTCTTTGTTATGTGCTGAGGCAAGGTTGTCTAATTCTTCCTGTAGCAATTGGTTATAACATAAAGGAGCATCTACTGTTTGTTGACTACCAGTATTGGTCTCTGTGGTAGTTACTGTATTTAAGTCATTGTTATCTTCAGACGTTATTACGTTTTCAGTCTGTTGTTCTTTAGTGTCGTTTTCTGTGAAAAGCTCTTCATAGTGTTCATTTTCTGGCAGAGATAATTCTGTAACAGCAGAGTCGATGATGACATTTTCTTCGGTGTTGATAATATCAACAGGCGGATCGATAGTCTCTGCAAAAACAGAAGAAATGGGTAGTATTAAAATACAGCCGAGACACAGATAATGTTTAATCTGTTTTATCGCGGTGGTCAGGTTATATGTTTGTTTTATCATGAATATCAAGCTGCCTGCTATCCCAGCAATTTAGTTTTAAAGGTTGTTGCTGTAGTTGTTGTAGATATTTTAAATACTGATCGCGGGAAATTTCAATAGCTCCCATAGACTTAGTATGATCATTTAATACCTGACAATCAATGAGTCTGCCACCTCGTGTGGCAAAATATTGGCAAAATGTGATAAGGGCTAATTTAGAAGCGTTGGTTTCACTACTAAACATCGATTCACCACAAAAAACCTGACCTTGTTCGACACCATATAAGCCACCGATTAAGCATTCATTGTGCCAAACTTCGACTGAATGCGCAAAACCTAATTGATGAAGTTTAATATAGGCATCCTGAATGTCCTGAGTGATCCATGTTTCATCCTGACGTTGTTGCGCACATGCCTGAATCACACCGGCAAAATTTTTATTTAAAGTGACAATATAATCCGTTTTGCGGATAAATTTCTTCATGGATTTACTGATATTTACCTGATCTATCCATAAAATCGCACGGGGATTTGGGCTCCACCATAGAATAGGCTCATTTTCTGAATACCAGGGAAAAATACCATATTTATAAGCGAGCAAGAGTCGTTCAGGTCTGAGATCACCACCTACCGCAAGTAAACCTTCCGGATCCTGCAGGGCATTTTTCGGATGAGGGAAAATAAGTTGTTCGGTATCCAGTAGGGCTAACTGTACTTTATTCATTCCGTGATACATACCTTTTACATATTTATCTGTATAAAAATTGCTCATAGCCAGTTCTATAAGCTAAAACATGATAATAATGATTATGATATTAGCATAACGTTAAATATGAGATAAGCAAATATGCTTTTTGACAATGGCTACTAGTATTGCAGTGATAGCTGGCCATTTTCCAGTAAATAGACTTTATCAAACATCTCATGCTGTACTAAGCGGTGAGTAATCATCAAAATGGTTTTATGTTGGTAAACCTCTTTGATCAAAGCAATAATTTGCTGCTCGGTTTGCATATCAAGGCTTTCTGTTGGCTCATCCATCAGAATCAGCGGTGCTTTATGTAAGATTGCACGAGCGATACCAAGCCGACGACGTTCACCACCAGAAAGCGGACGACCACCTTCGCCAAGCCACAGATTTAGTTTATCCTCAGTTTCCAGCAGTTTTTCCAGCCCAACTTGTTGCAGAACAGTAACCAGTTCTTCATCAGTGGCTGAGAAATCACCTATTTGCAGATTCTCTTTTAAGGAGGCACTGAGAATATCAATTTTTTGTGGGACAACAGCCATCATCTGGCGCAGCTGTGGTTCTGTCATATCCTGAATGTTAACACTATTGATAGTGATTTCACCCAGTTTAGGATCCCAGGCACGAGTTAATAACTTAAGCAACGTTGATTTACCACAACCTGTTTTACCAACAAGTGCAACATGCTGACCTGCCGGAATAGTGAGAGAAATATCACTTAAAACTTGTTGTGTATGAGAAGGATAATTAAATGATACACCAGTGATAGCCAGCTCTGCTTGTTCTTGTGAGCAAGATTTACCGGTTTCAGGAAATAATACATCAGGTTTTTGCTCAAACAGATGAGTAATACGTTTAGCTGAAGCGATGACTTGTCCCAGATAAATAAAGGCATTAGGAATAGGAGCTAGAAGCTCAGCACAAGACAGACTGACAAAAATAAACAGAGCAATAAATGGTGGTGTGTGGCCTGGAATACCGTCAGCTGCCAGCCAAATCACCAGTAAAGTTAATAACCCAACAATCAGTAGGATCAGTGCCTGAGCAAAACTGGCTAATGTTGCCTGCTGTTTTTGATGAGCAATCCATTGTTGTTCTGTCTGTTCCAGTTGTGTTCGGAATTTGTTTTGTGCACCAAAGATGGCCAGCTCAGCCTGACCTTGCAGATAATTAACTGTCTGTTCCCGATATTGACTCTTTTGTGTCGTGAGCCTCTCACCCTGAGTTTTACCAGCCTGAAAGAACAGCAACGGAGCACTGAAAATAGTCAACAGTAAAACGATCGTAATAACTGTGGCCAGCGTGAGATTAAATGGACTTAACCCGAAAAATATGACCAAGATAGAGAATAAAGAGATAATAAATGGTGATAATAGTTTTAAGTAAAAGTGATCTAAATTATCAATATCTGCAATAAAACGATTAAGCAGATCTGCTTTTTGGTAATTTTGTAATTTACCCGGCGTGAGAGGAAGAATCTTCTCAAATGCCATAGTCCTCAGGAACGAGAGGATTAAAAAGGTAGTATTATGACTGACCAGTCTCTCTGCATAACGGGCGGCTGTTCTTAAAATTGCTGCTCCACGCACTCCGGCAGCAGGTAACATATAATTAAAAGTATATAGCCCGGCAAAACCAACAAAAGCGGTAGCTGCTAAAAACCAGCCGGATAGAGCGAGCAGGAAAATGCTGGCCAGTAACGTCAGAAGCGCCAGTATCATGCCAAGCAGCATTTGCCAGAAATAGCGTTTATATAATTTTAGGAAAGGTAATAAAGCTCTCATTACACTTCTCCTTTGAGGACTATCAGCTGGTTATTTTGAATTTGCCAGATATGGCTAAACTCATCTAACTTATCTGTCTGATGGGTGATCATTAAGACTGTACGGCTTTTTCCCGCTTGTTGCAGTGAATGTTTAACTTTCTCTGCACTTAATTTATCCAGACTGGCGGTAGGCTCATCAAGTAAAAGCAACGAAGCCGGTTTAAGTAGTGCCCTTGCAACAGCAATACGCTGTGCCTGACCGATTGAGAGTCTGGTAGCATCATCACCAATAACTGTGTCTAAGCCGTCTGGTAGGTCACGGGTAAATTCGTCTACATAGGCTTGTTGTAAGATTTCAGACAAGTGTTGTTCGCTGGTATCTGGCGCTGCCAGTAAAATATTATCCCGAATAGTTTTAGCGGGTAAATTAGGGTTCTGGCCCACCCAGCTTAATTGTTGTCGCCAGTTTTTTTTATCTATTTGATTTAATTCAATATTACTTATCTTCAACGAACCCTGATAAGGTAAGAACCCCAGAAGTACATTAATTAATGAGGTTTTTCCTTCACCACTTTTACCGATAATGGCAACCTGTTGACCCTGTTGTAAAGTAAATGAGAATGGTCCGGCAATGGGCTGATTTGTGTGAGATAAAATAACTAAATCTTTAGCTACAATTTGACTAAATGGTTCAGATAGTGTCTCTAATGATTGCAGTTCTGCTGGCGCAGATGATTCAGATAAAAAGTCATAAATTGAATCAGCAGCTGCCACAGCCTGAGCTTTGGCATGATAATAAGTGCCTAAATCACGCAATGGCTGGAAGAATTCAGGAGCCAGAATAAGTGCAAAGAAGCCAGCAAACAGTGTGACACCCAGTCCATAAGAACCAAAATTCAGTTCGCCCAAATAAGAAAAACCAAAATACACTGCCACGACAGCAATCGAAACTGAAGCAAAAAATTCCAGTACACCGGAAGATAAAAAGGCCATTTTCAGCACTTCCATGGTGCGAGTTCTGAAATTTTCTGAAGCTTCCGTAATTTCTTCTGTCTGCTTTTTGCCCTGATTAAACAGACGAATAGTTTCGATACTGCGTAATCGATCTAAGAAGTGCCCACTTAAACGATTTAAAGCTAGAAAATTACGCTTATTAACGTCAGCTGCGCCCATGCCAACCAAGGCCATAAACAGAGGAATGAGTGGGGCAGTGATAAAGAGAATAACTGCGGCTGCCCAGTTGACTGGTAAAATAGCAACTAAGATAAATAGCGGAATCATTGCCGCCAGACGCATTTGTGGCAGGTAGCGACTATAAAAATCTTGTAGATCTTCTATTTGCTCAATGAGTAAGGTACTCCAGCTGCCGGTTGTTTTTTGGTTAATATAGGCCGGGCCTTGTTGTTCCAGAGTGTTTAGCACCTGTTCACGAATACTACGGCGAATTTTAGCACCAATAAAGAAGTTAATTTGTTCCCGAAGGTAGACAAAAATAACGCGTAGTAGCAGGGTAATTAAAAATCCAAAGAAATAAGGGAGAATATCTGCTCTGCCCGCACCATCCATAATCAGACGTTGCAAGATAGTCGCAAGCAACCAGGCTTGTACAATAATAAGTAAACCGCTGATGACACCTGTTAACACAGAAAGGCGCAAGCTGGTTTTATAAAATCCAGCTTGCTGTTTAAGCCATTTAAAGAGTAATTTCTGCTTAACTTTATCGAGCGACATTACTTAACTTTTAATCCATCCAGATAGAGATCTGCATCAAGTGCAGCCATACAACCAGTTGCAGCAGAAGTGATCGCCTGACGGTAGATATGATCGCTCACATCACCAGCAGCAAATACACCCGGAACACTTGTCGCTGTTGCAAGACCTTGCGTACCTGATTTGACTTTAATATAGCCATTTTGCAGCTCAAGTTGACCTGCAAATAGATCAGTATTTGGTTTATGACCGATAGCGATAAATGCACCCAGTACGTTGATTTCTTCCGTTTGAGTATTGTCTATCGTACTGCGGACACGAACCGCATTAACACCCATCTCATCACCAAGAACTTCGTCTAGCACACGGTTAACGTGCAGAATAATTTTACCTTCCTGAACTTTTTCCATCAGCCGATCAATTAGAATCTTCTCAGCGCGGAACGCATCACGGCGGTGAATAAGGTGTACTTCACTGGCAATATTGGATAGATAAAGCGCTTCTTCAACGGCGGTATTACCACCACCAACGACTGCAACTTTTTGATTGCGATAGAAGAAACCATCACAAGTTGCACAAGCTGAAACGCCGCGCCCTTTAAACGCATCTTCTGATGGTAGTCCTAAATACTGAGCAGAAGCACCCGTAGCGATAATTAAGGCGTCACAGGTATACTCACGACTACCTGATAATTTAAATGGACGACTTGATAGATCAACACTTTCAATATGGTCGATAATGATTTCAGTTTCAAAACGTTCTGCGTGCGCTTTCATCTGTAGCATTAGCTCAGGACCGGTAAGTTCCGGTGAGGCTGCAGGCCAGTTTTCAATTTCTGTGGTGGTGGTTAACTGACCACCTTCCTGAGTACCAGTCACAAGTACCGGATTTAAATTTGCGCGGGCAGCGTAGATTGCTGCGGTATAACCAGCAGGGCCAGAACCCAAAATAAGTAAACGTGCATGTTTAACGGACATATCCATCTCCAATAAAACGAGTTAAATATAATGGGGCTTAGTCTAGCATTATCAGGGATAACAGGATATGTTTTATCAGGCTTTTTTAACGTAATTTTATTAATCATTCCAATAGGCAGATTTATGCACTAAGTCCGATTGGCTTAGTTTACTGTTTGCTGGGGAATTAATTAACTTTACTGACAACACTAATAATTTTAGCAATTGCAGTGAACATCTCCTGACTTTCATGTTGTGTTAAAAAATAACTACGATAAACAGGATTATCGCTACTAATATGATAACCATTTTTGATGGGATCGTACTGTAAACGCTTTACCATGATAGTGTTGTTTAGTTTTATGATAAAAACACCTTGCAAAGCTCCAGTCCATCCTTGCTTGCGGATATTAATCAGTGTGGTTTCACCGTGTTGAAGAGTGGGTGACATATTTTCACCACGGATATAAAAAAGCGCAGGTGTTTCTATATCAAAACTTTGGCTATTTAACTAGGCGGGTGTCAGACTGACATTACCTAAACTGACAGAGGCCTCCAGTGTATAGTCATTATTATCTGAATTGACGACTAATTCTGGTAAGACGATCAAACCATTTTGTGGGTCATATTTTAAATGAAAATCATTGCCAGGATCTGAGTGAGAATTTTTTTCTGTATGAGAGCCTGTAGCAAGCCATGTAACAGAAACATTACCGACACTAGCGATCGACAGTAAATTTTGTAACGTTGGTTCTGAGCCACCGGTTAAATACCTTCTTACTGCACTCTCTGAGAGGTTGCACTTGCGTGCAAAAGAGTTTGTCGAATTATTTCCAATTACCCATTTCAATCGATTAGCAAAGCTTGTCATTTTTATGCTCTTATCATTATTGTATTATTTCTCTACATAAGAATTGCACCACGTACAATTACTTATACAAAGCGTAAACTCATAATTGTAATGGAATATATTATTTTAATTTGTATAAATAATCAATTTACAATTTTATCTTATTAATATTTATTTATATTTACAATAGTAATGGATTTTTAATATTAATTTATCCGATAATACACAAATTTGTAATCGGTTTTTTGTATAAAAAGAATCTTTTTGTGTGGAAGTAATTTAATTTATTTATTCTTATTCGAATAAGGTTATTTTTTTAGCAAGTATAAGTGATTTATTAATAGAAATATTTTTATTGTAAAAGAAATGTGAAAAGAAAAGTACAGTATGGATATTAAATTTTGCGAAAAATACGCTGATTAGTTGCAAAAGAGAGTAAAAGGAAGACATAATTTTATTGAGTTTGAATAAGATTATGTCTGGTCAGAGAGGGTATGTAATTAGATATAAGTGATGATGTCTGATGGAGCAAAACGGTACTTTTTAGGTTGTTGGTTCGCCCGGTAACCAAAAGTTAAACCAAGAGCTATGCCAAATTCGCGAGGATTAAACATCGTAACATGCTCTGTCAGAACTTGTTCTAAAGACTGATATTCAAAGCCACCAATGGCACAGGAATCAATCCCTATATAAGCAGCAGCTGTCATCATATTAGCAGCAGCAATATAACACTGCATCTCTGCCCAGTTTTCTACATTATTATTGTTCGAAAGAGCCTGAGTATAGTAATCAATGAAATACTGGCAGGACTTATCCAATAAGGTATCACTGTTGGCTGGCAGACGACGAGCAAAGGCACTTCTCAAAAAATGGCTATCTAACTGAAACTGACTTGCTTTACGGAAGAGAATAATCATTGCATGTGAACAGGAGGTTAATTGTATCTGATTTCCACAGGCTTTGCGTATTGCGGCTTTTACTTCTTTGTTGGTGACAACTAAAAAGTGCCATGGTTCAAGTCCAAATGACGAGGGAGACAGACGGCCTGCTTCTAAAACTTCCTGAAAGTCCTGAGCGGGAATAGTTCGTTTATCATCAAATAATTTGCAAGCGTGACGGAAATTAAGTGCTTCTGTAAATTTATTCATAGATGTTTCTCCTGCAAAATAATGCGAAGTTTATTTGGATAGTTTATTGTTCCATGGCGCAACTTTAGGTAATAACATCATTCCTGGCAGAGCTAAAATGACACAAAGCCAGAAGAAGTGTGTCCAGCCCAGATGCTCGACCATGACTCCTGTCGTAGAGTTAATGATGGTTCTTGGAATCGAAGCAAAACTGGTAAATAGCGCAAACTGTGTTGCGGTGTAAAGTGGATTAGTCGTTTTAGCAATAAAAGCGACAAAGGCTGCAGTGCCAAGACCAACGCCTAAGGCTTCAAAACTGATGACAACTGCCAGCATAACCTTTTCTTTACTCCCAATCCAAAGGAAAGGCCCTTCCATAGAGAGCCAGACAAAGCCCAAAATGGAGACAACCTGCACGATACCAAATAACCATAATGCGCGGTTAATTCCCAGCTTTATCATAAAGATACCACCCAGCAGCGCACCAATAACACTTGGCCAGAGCGAGGCATTCTTTGCAATCAATCCAATCTCTATTTTGCTAAACCCCATCTGAAGATAAAAAGGTGTAGCAAGGGACGTTGCCATACTATCGCCCAGCTTGTATAAGAAGATAAATGACAGAATCAGTAGGGCTGTTTTCCAGCCATTACGTTGCATAAAATCTGCCAAAGGTTTAATAAAGATATCTTCAATACTACGTGGTCGAGGTTGCTGATTCTGCGGCTCTTTGACCAGTAATGTCATCACGATAGCGGGTGCCATAAACAAGGCTGTAATAATAAAGACAGAGTGCCAGGAGAAGTAATGAGATAAGATCAAAGATAAAGAACCCGGCACTAAACCAGCAATCCGGTAAGCATTAATATGGATACTGTTACCCAGCCCCAGTTCCTGATCGGTTAATAGCTCCCGTCGGAAAGCATCCAGCGCGACGTCCTGCGTGGCAGAAAAAAGGGCGATAGCAAAACAAAGACCAGAGATAAGCCAGATATTTAAATTGGGTGAGAAAAAGCCTAAAGAAGCAATCAAAAAGAATAAACCAACCTGAGTAAGTAGCATCCAGCCCCGGCGGCGGCCAAGACCGAATGGGGAGATATTATCCATCAGTGGTGCCCAGCAGAACTTCCAGACATAGGGAACCTGAGTTAAGGTAAAGGCACCAATGGTTTTAATATTCACACCTTCACTTTCCAGCCACGCAGGTAATAGCTGCAATAGCAAGTAAAGAGGTAAACCAGAAGCAAAGCCAGTAAAAATACAGATCAACATTTTGGTATTTAAGACTGTATTTAATATGCTCTTTGATGTTTGTGGATCCTGCTCCGGATTGTCTTTATGGTCAGTTAGCGGTTTATTCATTGAGTTCTATTGTTTCTTCTATTTTAGCTATCGTTTAACAGTACTTGTTTTATGTCATAATTGTCGCTATAACATACATATCATATATTAAAAAACCATCTGTTGGATAACTTTAAATTACAGCACGAGTAGGGATTGTAAAGATCGTGCAATAGTTGCGCAAGAGCAGGAGAGTGACTATGTAATAATAGTTGAGTTTTTTAGTAGGATTTTATATCTTAACTGTATTGTCTTACCATTTAAAAGGATGTGAATATGAAAATCGCCATGTACAGTAGTAAACACTATGATCGTGAGCAGTTTGAGTGCGCCAATAAAGCGTTTAATTATGAGTTTGAGTTCTTCGACTTTAAGCTCAATAAGACGACGGCAAAAGCAGCAGAGGGAGCAGACGCAGTTTGTATTTTTGTTAATGATGAAGCAGATGCTAAGGTTTTAGCTGAACTGGAAAAAGTAGGGGTAAAAATCTTAGCGTTACGTAACGCCGGTTTTGATAATGTCGATCTGCAAGCGGCTAAAAAACACGGTATTACTGTTGTGCGTGTTCCGGCTTATTCGCCAGAAGCAGTGGCGGAGCACGCGGTTGCTCTGATGATGACACTAAATCGCCATATTCATAAAGCTTATCAACGTACGCGTGATGCGAACTTTTCTTTAGAAGGGTTAACTGGTTTCAATATGCATAATCGTACTGCCGGTATTATTGGTACTGGTAAGATTGGCTTAGCACTCGTGCGTATTTTAAAAGGTTTTGGCATGAAAATCTTAGCCCATGACCCTTATCCAAGTCAGGCAGCTCTTGACCTTGGTGTTGAGTATGTTGATTTAGATACACTTTATGCTAAATCTGATGTGATCTCTTTGCATAGTCCGTTAACTAAAGAAAATTACCATATGTTAAATAAAGAAGCATTTAGCAAAATGAAAGATGGTGTGATGATTATTAACACCAGTCGTGGTGGTTTGCTTGATTCCAGCGCAGCGATTGATGCACTGAAAAAACGTAAAATCGGCGCTTTAGGTATGGACGTGTATGAAAAAGAACGTGATCTATTCTTTGAAGATAACTCAAATGAAGTGATTGAAGATGATATCTTCCGTCGTTTATCAGCATGCCATAACGTTATTTTTACCGGGCATCAGGCTTTTTTAACAGAAGAAGCACTATTAAATATTTCAGAAACCACACTGAATAATATTAAGTTGATTGCTGAAGGCAAACCTTGTCCAAATATTGTTGAAGCTTAATTTATTATTTCTGCCTATAAAAACGCCTGCTTAGTCAGGCGTTTTTTTATGTCAACTCCCTTGTTTTTATAAGGATATCTCATTAATTTTAATCAATTTTACGATCTTAATCATATTTTCTATGGAAATATAAAAATTTTTCAATTTTGTTATTGATAATCATTCTCATTATTAATATCATTAGCAACTCAATTTTACCCTTGCTTAAAATATTTAATATCACTAAGACGTGATTTATATCGATGATAGGAAAAAGATATGATGAGAAGTACTTCTCCTAAGTTAGTCAAATTGCTATTACTACTACCTGTATTATCGCTAAGCCTGCCGGCAATGGCTGATGAAAGCGAGCAAGCCTACACTAAAGGTGATGTGATGGTTGTCACGGCTTCTGCTATTGAGCAGAGTCTTAAAACAGCACCAGCCAGTATCTCGGTTATTACTCGTGAAGATTTAGATAATGATATCGGTAAATCGGCAACCGATTTAGTGGATGTGCTGGAGCGTGTAACAGGTATTTCTAAAGCAATTGGTACCGACGTGAGTTCAGGGGTACAAATTCGTGGTATGCCTGCTGCTTATACCTTAATTCTGGTTAATGGTCGTCGTATGGGATCAAGTAATGGTACCAAAACGACACAACAAAACTATTTTGATGATATTAACTGGATTCCGGTTGATTCTATTGAACGTATCGAAGTTGTGCGTGGTCCGATGTCATCGCTTTATGGTTCTGATGCGATGGGTGGTGTTATCAATATCATCACTAAAAAAGAAACTGATGAATGGCGTGGATCATTTACAGCGGGTGTTCGCGTACCGGAAGAAGATAACCGTGGTAAAACTCAAACCTATACCGGTTCAATTGCAGGGCCTTTGGGTAATGGATTCCATGTGCGTTTAGGAGGTTCATGGAATGAGCGTAAACCAGATACTTCTGAAACCAGTGCACTACGCTGGGGGAGTGGTACTGAAGGTAAGAGACGTTATAACTATGAAGCTGAACTTGGCTGGGATATTAATGATAATCATCAGGTAAGTATCGGAACTACTCAGGGGCAAGAAAAAGGTTTGGAAGGTGAAACTGAAAGTGGTACAGAAATTAATCTTCGTGGTGCGACTTTGGTTAAACGTGAAAGCTACTTTGTAAACTACCAAGGTCTGTTTGACTTTGGTAATGTAAAACTTACAGCATATCAAAATAAATATCGTAATCAGGCCAGTAATATTCCTGAGATTATTGGTGGTGCGTTGACAGGTAATACCTATGAATCCGATCTTTGGAGTAAAGATCAGATTATTGAAGGAAGTATTAGTATTCCATTTGAACTGTTGGTTGAACATGATCTTACCGTTGGTGCCCAGTGGATGAAAGAAGAGCTATATAATCCTCGTTCAATTGGTACGACAGCAAGTTCAGATACTTTTGGTCAACACACTAATGATGCGATAAGTAAATCAATATTTTTTGAAGATCAAATGTATTTACGAGACGATTTAACATTAACTCTTGGTCTGCGTTTTGATGACACTAAATATGGTAATGAAACAACACCAAGAGCGTATTTGGTCTATAACCCAACAGATGAATGGACATTTAAAGGCGGTTATTCAGAAGGTTTTAAAGCGCCAAGCTTACGTCAGTCAAGCCCTGGCTTTATTGAAACCTCAAAGGGGGCTGGCTGTAATGGCTATGCTGACTATACCGGAGGCGGTTGCTATACTGTGAGTAACGCAAATTTAAAAGCTGAACGGTCAGAAAACTGGGAACTTGGTGCAAGTTATGATCACCAAGGTTGGCATGTCGAAGTGACGTTCTTTGACAGTCGCTTTAAAGATAAAATTGCAACCTCACCTGTTGGTTATATTCCAGGAGACCCGACTGGGCGTTACTGGTTAGAGCGTATCAACTTAGATAGTGCAAGAACACAAGGTATTGAAGCACGGCTTGATATTCCATTAATTAGTCAGCCAGTTGGACCAATTCTAAAAAGCCTGACTTTACGTAACAACTTTACTCGTATGATTAAAGCTGAAGATGATCGGGGGGTAATGCTGGTAACAACACCTAAATTTACCTCTTACTCAACACTTGACTGGCAATTAAATGATGCTTTTGGTATGTCATTATCAGCCAAGTATTATAGTAAAATGTTAGGTCTAAATAGTGATGCAGATCAGGCTTCACGTGGTAATACGGCAACGGCACGTATCCGCTCTGGTTACTTTGTTTATGATCTGGCTGCAAATTATAAAGTGACAGAGAATTTAAGATTTAATATCGGTGTAGATAACTTATTTGATAAAGATCCGGTGACAGATACTCCATCAGGTTCTGCAACGACAGGTAATAACTACTATATTCCGGGACGTACATTCTATGCGTCACTGACAGCTTCTTTCTAGCGTTTCATCAATCTTCCTCGCTATTTTGCCGAATCTCTGATGACAGGGATTCGGTTTTTTTGTCATAGATGTATTTTAAATGTTAACTTTAAATTTAAAATTTAGTTTACATTTAAAGTTGTTGTTTCTATAATTCCTGCAAAATATCGACCGTGAAATTGTGTTTATAACAATCGTATTTATAAGAACTAAGAAGAGAAAAATGTCAAAAATAGCTGCTTGCTTTATTTGTGGTACGGATACTGATGTAGGTAAAACGATTGTCTGTTCCGGATTATTAAAAAATCTGCCTGATGCACAAGTGCTTAAGGTAATACAAACAGGTAGGAGGTAGAAAACATGACATCAAATTCAAGACATATCTGGACATATGACGAAGTAGCGCACATTTTTACCCAACCGTTTAATGATTTGTTATTTCAGGCACATACTGTTCACCGGCAATACTTTCAGCCTAATCAGGTGCAAGTGTCGACACTGTTATCAATTAAAACCGGCGCCTGTCCTGAAGACTGTAAATATTGCCCACAATCAGCACATCATAAAACCGGTTTAAAATCAGAAAAAATTCTGGAAGTACATAGGGTGTTAGAAGCAGCTAAGAATGCAGCTAAAGCAGGTTCCACAAGATTTTGTATGGGTGCAGCCTGGAAACACCCCTCTAAAAAAGATATGCCATACATTATTGAGATGATTAAAGGTGTTAAAAGTCTGGGACTGGAAACCTGTATGACGCTGGGGCAATTGGATTTAGAACAAAGTCGGCAACTGGCTGAAGCGGGGCTGGATTATTACAATCATAATCTGGATACATCTGCAGAATTTTATGGGCAAATTATCACCACACGGACTTATGCAGATCGTCTGAATACGATTTCTCACGTCCGGCAGGCAGGAATTAAGGTGTGTTGTGGTGGTATTTTAGGGATGGGAGAGAGCCATCAGGATCGTTTAAAACTTTTAATGCAACTGGCAAATTTACCACAGCATCCGGAAAGTGTGCCTATAAATATGCTGGTTAAAGTGAAAGGCACCCCTTTAGCTGAGACTGAATCAATTGATGATTTTGAGTTTATTCGGGCGATTGCAGTTGCGCGTATCCTGATGCCAAAATCGTATGTACGACTATCAGCCGGACGGGAAAATATGAACGAACAGATGCAGGCACTGGCTTTTTTTGCCGGTGCTAATTCGATTTTCTATGGCGAGAAGCTATTAACGACAACTAACCCTCAAATTGAAAAAGATCAGAATTTACTGAAGAAACTGGGTATCGAGTTTGAAAGAAGAGAAGACTATACCGATGAAGCACATCAAACAGTGATTGCAGAAAGTATTATTCTTAGTGAAAAGAAGAATCCTTGTACGCATTTTTGATTTTTTAACTATTTGATTTTATTGAAGAATAATGGTGGATCGTGAAGGATATCATTCGTATCATCCTGATACTCACCCTTCGGGCGTTGCTTCGCAACATGCAAAATTGTTCCTACAATTTTGTCGAACGAAAGGTTCGAATCTTATTGATTGGTTTTTTAAGTATAGTGTAAATTATTGATTTTATTGAATATAATGGTGGGTCGTGAAGGATTCGAACCTTCGACCAACGGATTAAAAGTCCGCTGCTCTACCGACTGAGCTAACGACCCAAGATATGGTGGGTGATACCGGGATCGAACCAGTGACCCCCTCCTTGTAAGGGAGGTGCTCTCCCAACTGAGCTAATCACCCCAAAATCTTTGGTTACTACATTACACGGTAAGGTTGGTGGGTGATACCGGGATCGAACCAGTGACCCCCTCCTTGTAAGGGAGGTGCTCTCCCAACTGAGCTAATCACCCGTACCGTGTGGATGTGCATTATAGAGTACTCAGCTCCTCAGTCAACTTTTTTTTATGTTTTTACTGAAATTATTAGGCTTTCGTTCTAAATTTAATCAATTACTTTTCGAGCCATTTCACATTATTTTGTTTTTAGGACGGTTTAAGTTCTTTATCTGTACTACTTTTATCACCGGATAAATTTTAATTTTCATCAGGATAAAAGAATGGTGCAATTTTGGCCTAAAGGCAGAATAAAATATCAAATAGGAATTGAAGTGCAGGCTCAGCAGATCACCTTTGCGGTCGCTTCTTACCAGTCTCAGCAACTTATCAAAGTAGAACAACATCATCTTTATACAGATAAAACTTTGATTCAATACGGTGCGATTGACAGTAATGAATCATTAATCCATTTGCTTGCCCAAATTAAGCGGCAAGTTCCGAACCTTGCCTGTTGTTATATTGCGTTACCTGAAGAGCAATTTTTACAGCAGTCATTTAAATTACCGCAGGTCAAACTTTCTGAATATGATACCGAGCGTTTTATTCAGGCTGCATTACCACAGTTATTCCTGATGCCAGCAGAAGAGTTGGCTATTGATTACCCTGTAAATCAGACTGAATTTACTATTACTGCTGCTAAAAAAGAGCAGATTGAACAGTGGCAAACCGTTTTTAAGCGAGCAGGGCTGGCTTTATCTGGCATTGATATTGTTATACCAGAAACAAGTTATGAACAGGCCTATTTACTGGCGACTAGTGTACCCAAAGTGAATTTATTGCCGTGGCGGGAGCAATGCCGGAAACGTAAAGTCAGACAGCTATATATCAGTATCACTTGTTGTGCTTTATTGTGTATTTTGGGTTTGTTATTTACGTATCAGTACTACTCAGGAATAAGGCAAATACTAACTGAGCAGGTAAGGCTGCAAATAGCTGAAAATGATAATTCACAGCAGTTTTTGGTTGCTTTAAAGCAGCTTAATCAAAAAGTCACAGCACAATATCAGCTGCGAGTTAAAAATCAGCAAGGGATGATGATTATTGATTCATTATCAAAATACCTTGATTTAATTCAAATGGTTATTCCGAATGAGATCTGGCTGGATGAACTCATATTTGATACTAAAAATCTGGAACTTTTTGGACAAAGTTTTACTTATCCGGCTATTGTTGAATTTATTCAGAAGTTAGACGAATCCAGTTACGTCAGGCAGGCAATGCTACAGCGTATTCATTATCAGCAGGCATTCTGGCGTTTTCAGACAGAGTTAACCCTTACAGAGTACCTGACGCATGAATAACTTCTCTTTTGAGTTGGAATCTTTATTGAGCAGGCCCGTCTGGCTACAGCAATTATTTATTTTTGGCATCGGCTGTGTGATGAGCCTACTGCTGGGATACTGGGTGATTAATCCCGTTACT
Source organism: Zophobihabitans entericus (assembly GCF_011745665.1). GTDB lineage: Bacteria > Pseudomonadota > Gammaproteobacteria > Enterobacterales > Orbaceae > Zophobihabitans > Zophobihabitans entericus. The sequence goes on from NZ_CP050253.1 coordinate 914,642, forward strand.
ACAGAGATTGAAACTGCATCTCAGCAACTTATCAATGAAACCGAAAAAAGCCAGCAATATGCCCGGCTGATTGAACAATATCCACCAATGGCTTTGCTGAACGAACAATGGCAACAGTTACAGGAGCAACAGCTAATCTGGTTAACGGCGAAACAGATAGAAGTCATTTTAACCAGACACATTGAGCATTCATCTTTGACATTACTCTCTTTTCAGCAATATTTTGAACCGGAGCGAACCCACTGGCAGATTAGTTTACAGGGGCGTTATTCAGATTGGTTGGGTTTTCTGGAAGCTGCAATGAATCAAAATACGCCATGGGTTATTGAAACACTAACCATACAAAAATCCGGTGAACAATTGCAATTTTTATTGCGGGTTTATTACGATAAAACAGGCGGTGTAGCAACATGATAAAACCACTTATTTTGATGATGGTCATCATTAGTATTACTGCGCGAGCAACGCTGCGTCTGGATCCTTTTAACCCACCTTATACCATGACTTGCCAGAGTATTACTGAGCAGCTACAACAACAAATGGCTTTGTGGCAATTTTATGGTGTTTTTGGGCCATATAATGAGAACTCGATAGCAGATAATCAGCAAATTTGGTTAAAACATCAGGACGGTCGCTGGCAGTCCTTATCTGCGGAAACCGAGAGTAATCTATTTCTACCATGGCGACTACAGACTTTTACTGACCATCAATTAATCTGGCAAGCCGAATTACCTAAATATTGTTTGGATATACCTACTTTTTTAATGCCGCTGGAAGGGAAATAAATGAAAAAGAAGTTAACCCGTTTATTGCTACTGGGATTATTGAATTTGTGTTTACTGTTTCCTAAATCAGGTTATGCTCAGGACGATTTAGTTTCGTTAAATTTTTATCAAACGGATACTCATATTATTCTGCAGGCACTGGCAGATTTTAAACAACTGAATCTGGTCATTGTTGATCCTGTTCAAAATGTACAAACCATTAATTTAAAAAAGATTCCGTGGTCAACAGCGCTGGATATCGTCCTGAAATTAGCCCGGTTGGAGGCAGAAATAAGAAATAATGTTTTATATATTCAGGCTGAACCTGACAAGCAAACATTACAACAACAGGAAGATAAGCTAAAGCTGGAGTGGCTTTATCAGCAGCCTTTACTATTTTTACCTATTGCACTCAATCACAGTGATCCTCAGCAAATGATGACGATGATTCAACAACAAGGTCTATTGTCTGAACGAGGGAAAGTTTTTATTGATAGTCGTAGTGGCATGTTGATGGTACAGGATATCAAGGAACAATTTGCGACCATTGAATCGTTAATTGAAACATTTGATCAGCCTGCTTCACAAATTCATATTGCTGCACATATTGTCACCATGAGTAGTGAAAGTCTGACTCAGCTTGGGGTGAGGTGGGGATATACTGGTCATTCTTCTCAGCTGGTTAATCAGGCAACTATCGGTATGCCGGTGACAAATCCAACGACATCGGTCGGTTTTACTCTGGCGAAACTAACCGGGGGGCTGCTTAATCTTGAATTATCAGCTCTCGAAGCTGAAAATCAGGTACAAATTGTTGCCAGCCCGAATTTACTCACATCAAACCAACATCCGGCTTCAATTAAGCAAGGCACAGAAATCCCTTATGAAGTTTCTAGTGGTAACAACAGTAATACGACAATTGAATTTAAACAAGCAGTACTGGGTTTAGAAGTCACACCAAGAGTTTTGAGTAATGGCAGATTAGAGCTTAATCTGCAGATTAGCCAAAATACCGTCGGGCAATCGATCAAGCGGAGTGATGGCGGAGAAGCACTGGCAATTGATACTCAGGAAATTAAAACTCAAGTGATTGTAAGTCATGGTGAAACACTGGTTCTGGGAGGTATTTTTCAGCAACTGAACAAACTGGATAATAGTCAGGTGCCAGGACTCAGTCAGGTACCTCTCATTGGAAATTTGTTTAAATATCAGGGTAAACAGCAACAACGGCGGGAGCTGGTAATATTTATCACACCACAAATTATCCAATCGCTCAAATAGCTGATAACGCAGGTGGAATATTTGAGTGTTTTAGTCAGGTAGTGTAGAATGAACAGGTTATTTCCTCGCCACTTTAAGAATAAAGAGAGTTGTTATGTATCAAGTCGTTGCTTCTGATTTAGACGGCACATTGTTAAACAGTGATCACCGCTTATCTGCGTATACAAAAAAAGTTTTACAGGCTCTTACCAGACAAAATATCCACTTCATTTTTGCGACCGGCCGTCACCATATTGACGTGGCGCAAATGCGTGAAAATATGGAAATCGATGCTTACATGATCACCTCAAACGGTGCGCGTGTACATAATAGTCATGGTGATCTGATTATGAGTCGCAACGTGTCTGAAAATGTAGCGGCAGAAGTAGCTAAAATGGCGATGGATGATAAATTAATTTACACTCATATCTACCGTGGTGATGACTGGTTAATTAATAAAGAAGATGCTTATTCGATGACCTTTTTCGAAGAATCTGATTTTAAATATGAACTGTTTGATCCAAAAGGTTTTCCAACTGATAACATCGCTAAAGTTTATTTCACTACAACGGCTGATGTTGAGCATGAACATTTGGTTGAGCTAAAAAATAATATTGAAGCTCAATATGGTGATCATCTAAATGTCGCGTTCTCAACACTAAACTGTCTGGAAGTGATGGGTAAAGGTGTATCAAAAGGCAGTGCTTTACAATATGTCACCGAAAAACTCGGGTATACGCTAAAAGACAGTATCGCTTTTGGTGATGGTATGAATGATTATGAGATGCTGTCTATGGCGGGTAAGGGCTGTATTATGCGTAATGCTCCAATGATGCTGAAGTCTCGTCTACCGAATCTGGAAGTGATTGGTTCTAACGCGGATGATGCAGTGCCTCATTATTTAAATCGTTTATTCATTGAAAAAGCTTAAGTAATTACGATAAAGTTATGACTACTCTTGCTGACAAAGAATTAGATACATTGGGGCTACGTTGTCCGGAGCCGATTATGCTAATTCGTAAAACCATGCGAGAACTCAATATTGGCGATATTCTCTATGTTATCGCCGATGATCCTGCCACAGTTCGTGATATTCCCGGTTTTTGTTTACATATGGAACATGAGTTAGTTGATTCTCAAATCAACAATAAGCCATATCATTACTGGATTCGTAAAAAACATTAAAATCTTCAAATAAATCAATAGGTTAAAATCAGCATTTATCTTTTAATTATTTGATTTATAAGCGTTTTTATATTGATATTGATGCTGGTTTTATAGTAAATCGATTAGAGCCAGAAATCCCTATTTCAATTTTACTTTCCAAACTCAGATGCTTTTTATCAGATTGCGCGACAGAGTCTCGCTCTTTAGGTTATTCATAATATTTACCTTAGTGAGAAGAAAGCAGAGTCCAAAATATCTGTTTTGATTTTCAGTGCACAAATGTTGAATTTGATGGAGAGCATACCATGAAGGTCTGAGTACGGGTGCCTTCGTGGTGTGCTAGGCCATCAAACCCACTGGTGTTTGTTCATTCTCTTAAAAACGACGAGGTCAGTTAAATCCAACGCTCTGTCAACAGCTCCAATCAGAATAAACACGCAGAGCGGGGCGTGCTCCCCGCCAAAAACCCTGCTAATACATCACCAAACCCTTAAAACAAAAAAACGCCCAATCACAGGCGCTTTTAAGAAAACAACATAATACTTATGCGGTCCAGAAAATCGTCACCGGGACTTTGTCCTGTTGCAGAATACTTCTTACCGGCATTTCTACCACATCTTTGCCTTGTTGTGCTTTAGTCAGAACCTCTTTCTTACTTGCGCCAACTAAATGCAGATAAATATTATTACTACTTAAAATCGCCGGCAGTGTTAACGTAATACGTTCCAGCGGAGCAGTTAATGGCATCATCCCGACAAGTAGCTTACCTGATGTCATATTCAGACCATTTTTAAGGTTCTCAGCATGAGGGAATAGTGATGCTGTATGGCCATCTTCACCCATACCTAAAATCAGCACATCAAAAGGTAACGGAATCTTATCGCGAAGATTTTTTTCTGCCTGAGCAGCACCATCAAATGGATTGCTGGTAGAGTTTTTTAAACCGACAAAATGAGCTGACTTAGCTTTGTTTTGTAGTAAATAAGTATTCACCAGCTTCTCATTACTGGCATCATCATGAGAATCCACCCAGCGATCATCAACTAAAGTGATATAAACTTTATCCCACTCCAGTGATTGCTGACTGAGTAACTGAAATAAACCAATTGGCGTTTTACCGCCAGAAACAGCCAGCGTGCCATGACCTTTGCGAGCAATTGCCAGTTTCAGTTGTGCCACAATATTAGTGGCCAGATCCTGATTAAGTTTTTCGGGTGAAGCATATTCGTTAAGTTTATACATCGTTATCACCTAATAAGTTATCACCAGTTAATTATTCAAATTCATTCCATGAACGGCCATCTTTAGTAATCAGAGCAACTGATGCAACAGGGCCCCAAGTACCAGCCTGATAAGGTTTTGGTGCTTCATGTTCAGACGCCCATGCATTGATAATTGAATCTACCCATTTCCATGCTGCTTCTATTTCGTCACGATGGACAAAGAGTACTTGATTACCACGCATAACTTCCAGTAATAAACGTTCATAAGCATCGGCGATATGTTGACGGAATGCTTCGTTAAAACTTAAATCCAGTTTAGTGGTTTGTAACTTATGGTTATTTTCCAGACCTGGGACTTTATTCAGAATTTCAATATCTACACCTTCGTCTGGTTGCAGACGAATAGTCAGTTTATTTTGTGGCAGTTCAGTATAAGAACTCTCAAATAAATTCAGAGCCGGGCGTTTAAAGTACACCACAACTTCTGATGTTTTTGCCGGTAAACGTTTACCTGTTCTTAAATAGAATGGAACACCTGCCCAGCGCCAGTTATCAATATCAACACGTATAGCAACGAAGGTCTCAGTGTTACTTTCTTTATTTGCGCCTTCTTCTTGTAGATAGCCCGGTACTTTATTACCTTTGATAAAGCCTGCGCTGTATTGACCACGTACTGCTTTTTCACGGATATTACTTTTATCAATTGGGCGCAGTGCTTTTAATACTTTAATTTTTTCGCTACGAATGCTCTCATCTTTAAGATTAGCCGGAGGAGACATCGCAATCATAGTCAGAATCTGTAATAAGTGGTTTTGTAGCATATCGCGCATTTGCCCAGCCTGATCAAAGTAACCCCATCGGCCTTCAATACCAACATCTTCAGCGATAGTGATTTGGACGTGATCAATAGAGGTACGATCCCAGCGTGAAGCAAAGAATGAGTTAGCAAAACGTAACGCTAGTAAGTTTAATACAGTTTCTTTACCTAAATAGTGGTCGATACGGTAAACCTGAGATTCATCAAAATACTCAGCAACAGCATTGTTGATCTCCTGAGAAGAAAGCAGGTCAGTACCCAGTGGTTTTTCCATTACAATGCGGTTTTTAGCTACGTTCATACCTGACGCTGCTAAGCCATGACAGATAGTACCGAATGTACCCGGGTGCATTGCAAAATAGAAGATAGTTGGGCGGGTCTCGTCGATCTCTTTTTTCAGCTCATTGAATGCTGGTGTGTCGTTTACGTCCAGTTTATGGAAATCCAGACGGGCGCTAAATTTTTTCCAGATAGCTTCATCAATAGGATCTTTCATAAAAGTAGTCAGCGCTTCTCTGGCTATCTCTTCATAGGCAGCTTTATCCCAGTCAGCACGACCCACACCTAAAATTTTAGTTTCAGGAGGCAGGTAACCATATTTTTCTAACTGATACAATGAAGGAAGAAGCTTACGACGGGTTAAATCGCCTTTAGCACCAAATATTACTAAATCACAAGAAGGGGCAAGCGCATTCTCTTCAAACATGAAATATCTCCTAAATACTATTCATTATTTAATATCGAATAATTATCGTTTATTAGCAAAAAATATCCAGTGGTTTATGATTAATTAATCTAATAGGTGAGAGTAAGTATTAAGTGAAGCTAATAAAATAGAAAGCGGAGTAAGTACATAAGAGTAAATAAAAAAGGCCACCCGTGGTGACCTTTTGCTATCAATACAACCAGACTCAATTATACGCGAACGAAGTCCATGTGAGCTAATTTTGGTTTGTACGGATGGCGTTGAATAGCCTGAACTTTAACTTTAGTTGGTTTACCATCAACAACAATAGTTAGCACTTCTGAATAGAATTCTGCTTTTTCTTGCATGTTGAATAGTTCGTTGTGATCAAGTTCAATCACTAGTGGAGCTTCGCTTCCACCATAAACGATTGCTGGGAATTTACCAGCGTGACGCAGGCGGCGGCTCGCACTCTTGCCTTGCTCTTTTCTTGTTACAGCATTAATAGTAAACATAATCTTTCTCTTTTAGGTTTATTTTCTTCTCAACAGTAAGAAGAAACATCAATTACAGGCGACCCAGCAATTGATTTGAAATAAGTTGCTTAAAAAAGCCGGACAATTATATAGAGTTATCGTGGGTGAGGCAAGTGATTTTCAGCCTTTCAGGTTTAGCAATCAGTGATAATTTCTGACAATGGAATATCCCAGGGCTGAGGGATAATCTCTTCTACCTGCTGACAGGTATGAGCAATGCCAATAGTTGTTATCTGTGGATTTAAACTTAACATCCGATCATAGTAGCCACCGCCCATACCAATTCGATAGCCTTTATGATCAAAAGCCACTAGTGGGGTAATAACGATATCCAGCTGATTAAAAGGAATGACCTGACGGACATCGATTTTTGGCTCTTCAATACCAAAGGTGTTACGGATCATTGAGGTATCCGGATTGTAATGTAAAAACAGCAGATAACCTTTACTAAAAGGGTGAATGACCGGTAAGTAAACCGATTTTTGCTGCTGCCATAGTGCCTCAATAATTGGTCTGGTATTGAGCTCTGCATCAAAAGACTGGAAAATGGCAATATGTTGAGCTTTTTGAATAGCCGGATGAGCCAGAATCTTATGAGTCACTTTTTGGGCAGCAAGAGTTTGTTGCTCTGGCGTTAACATTTTACGCTTAGCACGAATTTGACTGCGGATTAATTTCTGCTGCTGGTTAATATGATGAGTTACTACAGGTAGTGATGTTTCTTCTGTCATGAATATTATTGAGATTTAAATTATGAAGAAGGTAGCAGTAAGGTAGAGCTCCAAGATGCCGTTTCAGGTTGTAACCCTTGAACCCTAGGTTCAAGGTGAACGATACGCTTTAACTTTTAGGTTTCCCAGTACAAGCTGGGCTTACACACCGGTTAACAATCGTAACATTCTAAGTTTTGGAATATCGGCTCAGGGGACTGACCGTTCGCGCACACCTCAGAGTTACTACCATAATACAAAATTCTGAGAATGATACAACCGGAATTTAATCTTTTTTCGAGTCAGATCCCAAATTTACACTATTTAGCGTATTTTCGAGCATTAACTGTAGGTTTTGTAGGCGGTTAGCATAATCATGACTAAGCTGATTATTGAGTTGGTTGGCTTTGGTCAGTTCATAAGAGATATTTAAGGCAGCAGTGATAATAAGCTGATCACTATTCATGATTTGAGTCTTACGACGCAGTTCCTGTAAACGATTTTCTAAATCTTCAGCCGCTTTTTTGAGCGAGGGAATCTCTTCAACCGGACAATTGAGTTTTAGGCTGCGTCCCAAAATATTTAAATCAACAACTTGTGATGTCATCTCTTATACCTTGTCCCTGTTATTGCGAGTTTGAATTTGTTGTAAAATACCCGTCTCATTAAGTCCAAAATCACTACGAATTTCGTTTTGTTCACCCTGTGGAATGAATTGATCCGGTAAACCGATGTTTAACATATCACATTTTAAGTTATGTGAAAGGATAAATTCATTAACTGCACTACCGGCACCACCCTGGATGACGTTTTCTTCAATCGTAACCAGTAAGTCATGAGACTCTGCTATTTGAGTTAACATCTCATTGTCGAGCGGTTTCACAAAACGCATATCAACCACTGTGGCATCAATCTGTGCAGCCACTTTTAGAGTTTCAGTCAAAAGAGGACCAAAGTTCAGTAGTGCAATGCTGTGTCCCTGACGTTTTAGGGTAGCTTTACCCACCGGAAGTGGTGTTGCTGCGGTTAGTTCAATACCTGTACCACATCCGCGCGGGTAACGTACGACGGATGGGCCTTGATGGGTATAGCCCGTTGTCAGCATATGACGACATTCATTCTCATCACTTGGTGTCATAATCACCAGATTAGGAATAGTGCGCAGATAAGAGAGATCAAACTGCCCCTGATGAGTCGGACCATCAGCACCAACAATCCCCGCTCTGTCTACTGCAAATAATACTGGCAGATTTTGAATGGCAATATCGTGAATTAGCTGATCATAAGCCCGCTGTAAAAATGTGGAGTAAATAGCGACAACCGGTCTGAGTCCACTAATAGCAAAACCTGCAGCCAGAGTTACAGCATGTTGTTCGGCAATTGCAACATCAAAAAACTGCTGTGGATATTTTTGAGCAAATCTTGTCATGCCAGAGCCTTCACGCATTGCCGGTGTGATTGCTATCAGTTTATTATCCTGCTCTGCAACTTCACATAACCAGTCACCAAAAATATCAGAATAGGTTGGTTTACTTTGTTTTGAGGTTGCTATTGTACCTTGTTTCGGGTCAAATTTAGGTACGCCATGCCATAAAATTGGATCCTGCTCTGCCGGAGCATAGCCTTTGCCTTTTTTAGTAATGACGTGCAGTAGCTGTGGGCCTTTTAAATGACGAATACGTTTTAAGGTACTGACCAGAGTGTCAATATCATGTCCATCAACTGGTCCAATATAATTAAAGCCAAGCTCTTCAAATAAAATGGCAGGAGTGACCAGTCCTTTTAGATGTTCTTCAGTCTTTTTAAGGAACTCTTTAATTGGTGGCAAGCCAGATAAGATTTTTTTACCGCTTTCACGCAGTGAAATATATTCTTTACTAGAGAGAATCTGCGCTAAATGTTGACTCAGACCACCAACATTTTCAGAGATAGACATATCGTTATCATTTAAAATCACGAGCATATCAGGTTTAGTATGACCAGCGTGATTCATTGCTTCAAATGCCATGCCGGCGGTCATTGCGCCATCACCAATGATACAGGCCACTTTTTTACCTGATTGCTTGTAGTTTTCAGCCAGGGCAATGCCCAGACCTGCACTGATTGACGTGGAGGAGTGACCAACACTCAGCACATCAAATTCACTTTCTTCACGCCACGGGAAAGGATGCAGTCCATCTTTTTGGCGGATAGTTAACATCTGATCGCGACGACCTGTTAAAATTTTATGAGGATAAGCCTGATGACCGACATCCCAAATCAGCTGGTCAAAAGGGGTATTGTAAACATAATGCAGCGCAGTGGTCAGTTCAACGACACCAAGTCCTGAGGCTAAATGCCCGCTTGAGCGACTCACACTATTGAGTAAATAGCGGCGCAGTTCATCACACACTTGTGGTAGTGATTCACGAGGTAAGCGGCGTAGATCTTCCGGAGAATCAATACGCATAAGTAATGGATAGTCGGCAGCGTTCACGTTAGTTATCTCGTCTGACAATAAAATGAGCTAAAGAGCGCAGAGCATCACTGTTCATTGGCAGCTGATCCAGAGCACTGATAGCTTGATGATAAAGTTGTTGGGCTGTTTCCTTTGCAGCAGTTAAACCCATCAGTGATGGGTAAGTACTTTTTTCTAATTGTTCGTCTGAACCTTGTGGTTTACCCATTTTTTCTGTATTACCGATGACATTTAAAATATCATCCTGAACCTGAAATGCCAGTCCAATAGCTTGCGAATATTTATCTAAAATAGGTTGATACTGATGAGCACTTGCCCCAGCGCTGTATAAGCCAAGACGCACCGCAGCCTGAATCAGCACACCGGTTTTATAGTGATGAATCTGTTTAAGTTGCTCAAGATTAATATGCTGATGCTCTGCTGCCAGATCCATTGTTTGGCCAAGACACATACCAGAAGCACCGCTGGCCTGAGCTAATTCCTGAATCATCTTCATTCGTGATTCAATAGGAAGTGCTTGTTCTCCGGCTAAAATACTAAAGGCCAGTGTTTGCAGGCTATCACCAGCTAAAATGGCTGTGGCTTCACCAAACTGGATATGACAGGTCGGTTTACCACGACGCAGATTATCGTTATCCATAGCCGGTAAATCGTCATGGATAAGAGAATAAGTATGTATTGCTTCGATCGCACAAGCAGGTGCATCGAGCTTATCTGGTGTTACACCGAACATTTCACCTGTGGCATAAACCAGAAAAGGACGCACGCGCTTACCGCCAGCCAGCAGACTATACTGCATAGCCAGAGTTAGCTGAGAAGACGAGAGCTGACCAAGATATTGGTTTAACGCGGTTTCTACCCGATCAGAATAGGATTTCTGGTGCTCGGTAAACAAATTAATCATCATTGATTAGTCGTCTTCATCATCAAAGCTTGCTAGTTCAGCTTCGGCATTTTCATTGAGTAAAATCTGTACACGTTGTTCTGCGTGTTGCAGTTGTTGCTGTCCCTGACGGGCTAATTTGATACCTTGTTCAAATTCACTTAAAGCCTCGTCCAGTGAGAGTCCGCCAGATTCTAATCGACCGACGATGGATTCCAGTTCGCCTAGTGTTTCTTCAAATGAAGGTACTTTCGCTGCTTTTTTAGCCATATTTAACTCCGTTCAATTTGCTGCTTAGTATACATGACTAGAAGAAAAGTGAGTATAGGATATCTTCAATAAAATAATGTATTAAATCAATTAGTTAGTTAATATTATAACTATTTGATTTATTTGAAGAAATTATATTTAAGTGACCTGTCGGTAAATAATAATAATTGAGGATAAATCTGCCTACGGACTATTATTTATGATGAATAGTTGATAAAATCTCTGTCAATTTAACTACAAGTTAACTACGGGCATTCCGAATGAAAAAACATGTTGTAGATGTCATGATCTCTGAAGAAGAGATTAGAAAGCGCGTTACTGAACTGGGTCAGTCAATCAGCCAACATTATAAAGATAGCAATAATGAGTTGGTACTTGTTGGTTTGTTACGTGGTTCATTTATTTTTATGGCCGATTTATGCCGGGCAATTACTGTTGGGCACGAAGTGGATTTTATTACTGCCTCAAGTTACGGTAAAAGTATGGATAGTAATCGCGATGTCAAAATTCTAAAAGATTTAGATGAAGATATTCGCGATAAAGATGTGCTGATTGTCGAAGATATTATTGATACGGGTAATACTCTGAGTAAAGTAAAAGAGATTTTAGAGCTACGTGGTCCACGTTCTTTAGAGATCTGTACCTTATTGGATAAGCCTTCTCGACGGGAAGTGGAAGTGCCGGTGAAATATATTGGTTTCTCTATTCCTGACGAGTTTGTCGTCGGATACGGGATTGATTACGCGCAGCATTATCGTCACTTGCCATATATCGGTCAGGTAACATTGTTGTAGTACATTGTGGTAAGGTACTAAAACAATAAAACTTTTAAGGATAGAGGTGAACTTTGACAATAATTGAGTGTCAAAGTGTTATCTTAGCAAGCACATCTGGGATTGTGCTTGTGGACTGACGGTCTTTTGTTAGCAGGAGCTAGTGTGCTGCGTTTTATTATACTTTTTATCATTGCAACTTTTTTTGCGACTGCGGCAAATGCAGCGATGAAGTTGCGTGTTGAAGGTTTAAGCGGAGAGCTTGAAGATAACGTTGAGGCCCGTTTGTCGATAATCGAACCCGATTCAATTGAAGATACGCCTCAATTCAGACGTTATGTCGAAGCTGAAATCAAAAAAGCCTTACGTGCACTGGGTTATTATTCACCGACTTTTAGTTATAAGACCCGCGATTCACGTAATGGTCTGTCCAGTAAACAAGTTTTTGAAGTTCATGTTGATCCCGGTCGTCCGATTCTGATCGAGCGAGTGTCTGTCAATATTACCGGCGAAGGCCAAAATGACAGGGATTATACCCAGCTCCTCAGGAATCAAACGCCAAGTGTTGGTGATGTACTTAATCATGGTACCTATGATTCATTCAAACGTAGCCTGCTCAATTTAGCACTGCGTAAAGGCTATTTTGATGCGGACTTAACCCGTCATCAGCTGGCTGTTTCAGATAAAACGTATCAGGGCTTTTGGCGGCTGGATATGGACACTGGTGAGCGTTATCGTTTTGGTAATGTCCATTTTGAGGAAACACCAATCAGGGAAGAAATCCTGCGTAATATTATTCCTTTTACAGAAGGGGAATATTATACCTCTGATCAGTTGGCTCTGTTTAGCCGTCGCCTTTCTGCGACCAACTGGTTTAGTTCTGTGACAACATTACCTGATTTTAGTCATGTGGGTGAAGATAAGACTTTACCGGTGAATGTAGTGGCTATTCCCCGTAAAACTAACTTAATTGATGTTGGTGCGGGTTACTCAACGGGCGTGGGTGTCAGAGGTAAACTAAACTGGACTAAGCCCTGGATTAATGATTCAGGGCACAGCTTTCAAAGTAACTTAGCTTTATCCCGCGTTGAACCAACCATTACCGCCAGTTATAAAATGCCGCTGATGAAATCACCACTGGAAGATTACTATCTCCTGCAAGGTGGTTATAAGCGCGAAGATAATAACGATACTGACTCCAACTCCTACACCTTTGGTGCATTCCGCTATTGGGATACCTTTGAAGGTTGGCAAAAAGCGATCGGTTTAAATATTAACTATGACCGATTTACTCAGGCAGATGTTAGCTATAATACCTTCTTATTCTATCCTTCTGTGAGCTTTTCTCGTATTCGTTCTAATGGTGGACTTTTACCAATGTGGGGTGATTCCCAGCGTTATTCTGTTGAAGTTGGTTCTAAAGATTTACTTTCTGATGTGGATTTTTGGTCATTTAAAACGCAGCAAGTCTGGATTCGTTCTTTATATGATACTCATCGTTTTGTTGCCAGGGTGAATTTTGGTTTTATTGAAACTAATGAATTTGAGCGTTTACCACCATCAATGCGATTCTTTGCTGGTGGTGATCGCAGTATTCGTGGTTATAGCTATCAGTCAATCTCTCCAGAGGATAGTAAAGGTAAATTGACTGGTGCATCCCGCTTATTAACCGGTTCAATAGAGTATCAATATAACTTTAGTGGGGCATGGTGGGGAGCTGCGTTTGTTGATTCAGGCGAAGCAATTAATAGTTTTGATAATCATGATTTTCATACCGGTGGTGGTATTGGTATTCGCTGGGTTTCTCCAATTGGACCAATAAAAATGGATGTTGCCACACCACTTGATCACAGCAGCAGTTCTATTCATTTCTATATTGGACTGGGAGCTGAATTATGATTCGTTTAAAGAAAAAAGGCATCATATTTCTCTCTATTTTCGGCTTCTTTGTCTGTTTTATATGGGCATTTATCTATACCAGTTTAGGCCTTAAAATTATCTCCACCGTATTGGAGAAAACCGTACCTGAAATTAAAATTGCTCATTTAGATGGCGCTCTGTACGATCTGGAAATGCGCGGTTTCTCGCTCAATATGGAAGGTATTTCGGTCGAAGTTGATCAGGCAACACTGGCAATTTCTGGCATGTGCTTATTACAGGGTAAGCTCTGCATTAAAGACTTTTCTGCTGATAACATCAAAGTAGATATTGATACCAGTAAAATGGCATCAACGGATGAAAACGTTGAACCGGTTGAAGACAGTGGTGAACGCTCGACCATTGATATGCCTATTCCTATTGAACTACGGGCACTTGATTTAGAAAATGTTGATGTTCGTGTTGATGATATGCAATTTGCACTGGACAGCTTTATTGGTAAGGCTATCTGGATTAAGCATGAGCTAACGATTTTTCCGTCTTCTGCACAAGGCGTGAAGGCTATTTTTTCTGATAATCCAGCCCCTGCGCCAGTAGCAGAGACCGCTAAATCAAACGTTCCTTTAGAACAGCAAATACAGGCACTCTTTACTGAGCCTCTCTTAACTGAGTTACCAACCGTAAATATTCCGCTGGATATTAATGTTATTGAACTAACCGGTACCAACTGGTTACTTCATATGGGAGACGACTTCCGTTTTAATGATGTATTAATTCAGGCGCGGACTAAAAATAGCTATGTCGCGATTGATAAACTAAATACTAATGCTGAAACACCTTTTGAAAATGGTAATGTCGCCGTAAACGGTTACATTAACCTGGCTAAGCAGTGGCCATTAAATGTCACTTTACAGGTAGACACTAAAGCTAAAAGTCAGCTGATTAATACTGTTTTGAAAGCTAATGTGAAAGGTGCATTACTAGGGACAGTGAACGCAACGGCCAGTATGGCTGGTGATAATCAGCTGCAACTTGATGCCAGTATCAATATGATTGAGAAATACTTACCACTTAAACTCAATTTAAAAGGTTCTCATGTTCAGTGGCCATTGCAGGGCAAACCGGAATATCAGCTCAATCAGTTTAGTGTTAATTATGAAGGGAAGATTCACGATTATAAGTTAGATGGAACAGGATTGATTCAGGGTGAGGGTATTCCTGATACGAACTTTTCACTCGGTGCAAAAGGGCATAATTCTGGCTTTAATATCGATCATGTTCTGGCACAGTTCCCACAAGGTCAGTTAAATCTGACGGGGAGTCTTGACTGGACAAATCAGATTAAATGGCAAGCTGATCTTAATCTGGAAAATATCAATCTTACTAACGAGATGCCGGGTTTACCTTTAAAACTTAATGGTTCTATCCAAAACAGTGGTTTTATTAAAGGTGACCACTGGCAGATTAATATTCCAACTCTGGATTTAAATGGTTCTCTGAAAAATGCACCGCTTAAGGCCAGTGGCTCAATTTTAGCTGATTCAGATCAGTCAGCGACAGCTAAAGCGCTTAACTTATCCTGGGGTAATAATACGATTAAGTTAGATGGTACGATGAGCCCATCATCGTCACTGGTTGCTGACATTAATCTGCTGCAGCTGAATTTAATTCAACCTTCACTATTTGGTAACGTAAAAGGTAACATTAATCTTAGTGGTTCGATGTCTAAGCCACATATGAAAACCGATTTAGCTTTAAATAATCTGGATTATCAGGGGGTATCGCTGGTTCAGGCTAAGCTGGAAGGGGATATTAAGCTGCAACAACTATTATCTGCTGATATCACGCTGAAAGTTCAATCGATGAGATTTCAGGATATGACAGTTAGTGAGCTGGATCTTGCTGTCACCGGGACTGAACGTGAGCATAAAGTTAATGTTTTTATCAATGGCGATCCGATTAGTGGGGAAATCAATCTGGATGGTCAGCTGAATAAAGATCGCACTAAATGGACCGGCAGCTTAGCGAATACCTCTTTTACGACACCGCTGGATACCTGGTCACTATCTAAGCCTTTACTGCTTAGTCTTGATATGGAAAAAAATGTGACGACTATCGGTGGACATTGCTGGATTAATACCAATTCTAGTATCTGTTTGAGTAAAGATGTGGTGATCACCGATAAAGGCAGCGCGCAAATTGAGTTAAAGAATATTGATTTAGCGTTATTTGACCTGTTCTTAAGCAGTGATACACAAATTGCCGGATATATTTCTGGTGGCGCTGATATTAACTGGAACAATACTCAAACGTTCCCAACGGTATCAGCTAAAATTATTGGTGATAATGTCTATATTAAACAATCTGTTGCTGCACAAATGTTGCCGATTAAGTTTGACATTTTTACCATCAACGCTAATTTAAACGATCAGGCAGCTAAACTCGACTGGAAATTCGGTCTGGGTGAATATGGTCTATTCTCCGGTAATGTGAATGTCAGTGATCCGGCAAATCATAAAAATCTGAGTGGTCAGGTGATTATGGATAAAATCTCACTGGCTATCTTTAACTCTTTACTGCGTGATGATGAGTACGCCAGTGGTCTGCTCAATGCTAATCTAAAACTAGGTGGTTCGCTGGAAGATCCAACCATTAATGGTAATTTATCTCTAAGTCAAAGTGATATTCAGACTAATCAGTTACCAGTTGATGTTAAATCTATCGGTATGGATATTAAATTCCACGGTAAGTCATCTACGCTTGATGGCCTGATTAAAACTCAGGAAGGGGATATTACCTTAAGTGGTAATGCTGATTGGCGTGATATCCACAACTGGAATGCTAAACTAGCTGTTAAAGGCGCTGGAATGTCCATTGATTATCCACCAATGATAAAAATGACGATCATTCCGGATATTTCTATCACTGCTAATCAGGATGAGATTAATCTTGGTGGGCGAATTACGATTCCTAAAGCGCGTATTACTGTTGAAGATTTACCAGAGTCTATTGTTGATGTCTCTTCTGATGAAGTGATGCTGGATGAAAATCTGGAAGAGGTTGAAGTGCAGCAATTGCCACTACGCATTAACAGTAATTTGTCTATTGTGATTGGTGATAATGTGTTTGTCAGTGCCTTTGGCTTAGTGGCCAGACTGAAAGGTGATTTACTGGTACGTCAGGATAAGAAAGGTCTTGGTTTACACGGACAGATCAATATTCCTAATGGGCGTTTCCACGCTTATGGACAAGATCTGGTGATTCGTAAAGGTGAGCTTACTTTTGCCGGTCCGGTTGATCAGCCACAGCTCAATATTGAAGCGATCCGTAATCAGGACTCAATTGAGAATAACGTTGTGGCTGGTATTCGTGTGACAGGACCTGCTGATGAGCCTTATGTTGAAATCTTCTCTGATCCGGCAATGTCACAACAAGAAGCACTTTCTTATTTATTACGTGGTCAGGGCTTAGATGGCAGTGAGCAGAGTGATAATGACATGATGACAGCTATCTTAATTGGTCTTGGTACGGCACAAAGCGGTAAATATATCGGTAGTATTGGTGAAGCATTTGGTATCAGAAACTTAGCGGTTGATACACAAGGCGTAGGTGAAGACTCTAAAGTGGTTGTGAGTGGTTATATTCTGCCTAATCTACAGCTAAAATATGGTATTGGTATTTTCGACTCTTTAGCAACGTTTACTTTGCGTTATCGCTTAATGCCAAGACTTTATTTAGAAGCGGTATCCGGGCTTGATCAAACCGTCGATCTGCTTTATCAATTCGAGTTTTAAACAAGCTGTACTGTTTAGTACAGCTTATTAACTATTTATTATTCACTCTTTAAAGCGAATTAGTGACGACAAATTTTACGACTATCAACAGTAAATTGCTGTTCACCGGCAGGTTTAAACTTACCTTTATGTTTTAATAGCGCAATCAATTCCTGAGCGGTCATATCCTCTTTTGAACAGGTATGAAATCTGGCGTTTTCACCAAATTTTTGATTGATTGCTGTCAGTAGAGAATCTTCAGTATAATTTTGTTCGTGCATCATGTGTAAAACTTCATGGCCGTGGATTGATGACATCTTGAATTCCTTATTTTTCATACCAACATGATAGATATTATAGCTGTGTAAATTATCGATGCAAATACCTCTAAATGAGGAGAAAGATCGTCACCAGTCAGGAAATCATCTATAATAGAGCAAAATTTATAGCTATTGATGTGAGTGAATCACAAAAATCGGTTTTTATTTAATAGGATGAGCGTAGAATAGCGCTATAGAAAACAAATCCAGCAGAGAGGTGAGTATTATGTCTGATTCAAATACCTTAAATAAGTGTAGTGCTAATGAAACTGCAGCATGTTGTTGTGTTGATGTGGGAACGATTATTGATAATGAAGATTGTTCTTCTGTGACTGAGCGTGTTTTTGCATCACAAAAAGAGGCTGAAGCAGCACTGGCTAAAATGACTGAACTTGCTCGTAGTGTCGAGTCAGACCCTGCGATCATTGACAGCAAAATTGAAAATAGTAATGGTCAATTTTTACTGAAAGCCACTGTTAAATTCTCTTGCGAAGCAGAAAATCTGATTTTCCAGTTAAAGAATCGCTAATTGATGTATGTTTATATCATGAGACATGGTGAAGCAGGTTACTCTGCTTCATCTGACAGTGCCAGAACGTTAACTCTGTTTGGTAAACAGCAGAGTCAGCAAATGGGATTATGGCTTAAAGATAAATTAGTGCATTTTGATTATGCGCTGGTGAGTCCTTATATCCGTGCTCAGCAAACTTTAGCCGAAGTTTGCACTGTATTGCCTGTACCTAAAACAGAAACCAGTGCAAGTCTTACGCCAGGTGGTTCTTCATATCATGTGATGGAGCGTCTGCAGGAGCTTGCTAAAAAAGGTTATAAATCTGTTTTTATTGTGTCTCATCTGCCTTTAGTGGGTTACTTAGTTAGTGATCTCTGCCCTTCTGTGTATCCGCCGATGTTCTCTACTGCAGCTATTGCTTGCGTCTCACTTTCTTCTGACGGAGTAGGAAAGTTAGAATGGATGCATGCGGAGCAGTAACTATTTCAGATAACCAGCCTAAAGTACTATCTCCTTTGGTAGTACCATTACTTGGTCGAACATTGATAGAAGCATCGGCCGGTACAGGTAAAACATATACTTTATCTATACTCTATTTACGATTACTGCTTGGTATTGGCGAGCATAATTATTCTCGTCCATTAACCGTCGATGAAATTTTAGTCGTAACGTTTACTAAAGCGGCGACCGAAGAACTGCGTTACCGTATCCGTGAAAATATTCACCAGCTACGTATTGCCTGTATTCGTGGTAGCCATCGGGATCCTGTTTATCAAAAATTATTATCTCTGATTAAAGATAAACAATATGCTATTCAGACACTGCTATTTGCCGAACAGCAGATGGATGAGGCCGCGATTTATACGATTCATAGCTTTTGTCAGCGCATATTAACTACGCATGCTTTTGAGTCAGGAATCTTATTTGAACAAAAACTGGTTAAAGATGAAAACCCGCTAAAACAGCAGGTAGCTGAGGATTTCTGGCGTCGTTATTTTTATCCTTTATCTGAAGAACTGGCTGGCGTTGTTCAGCAAATCTGGCGTAATCCGGAGATGCTACTAAAAGAGATAACCCCTTTTCTGCACAATAAAGTGACTGCTGATTCTTTACTCACTCCTGGTGAGTTTTCTGTAAAAATTTCTGACTTCCATACTCAGGCGATTAAGAGTATTACCGGTATTAAACAGCAGTGGTTACAGCATCAGTCAGGTCTGGCCGAACTTATGGATAAATCAGATGTCAGCAAACAATCCTATGGGCGCTTTGTGACAGGCTGGGTTGAGATCATTACCGACTGGGCCAATATGCCAACCATTGATTATCTGCTGCCTGAACCTTTAATCCGTTTTAGTCAGTCAAGACTACAGGAAAAAACTAAAAAAGGTGTAGCGCCAGAACATCCACTATTTGTTGCGATTGAGCAGCTATATAGCCGGTCTTTTGCATTAAAAAACGTGATCTTTCCCGATATTTTACAAATTATTAGTCAGATGCTGATGGATGAAAAGTTGCAACGTGCTGAAATGGGCTACGATGATTTACTTGGACAGCTGCATCATGCTTTGCATTATGTGAGTGGCTCGCAACTCAAACAGATGATTGCAAGGCGTTATCCGGTGGCTATGATTGATGAGTTTCAGGATACCGCTCCTATTCAATACCAAATCTTTGATCAGATTTACCAGGACAAAACACAAACCGGATTACTGCTTATTGGCGATCCTAAGCAGGCCATTTATGGTTTCCGTGGTGCGGATATTTTTACTTATATTCAGGCTAAATCACATGTTGATCATCACTTTACAATGGAGATTAACTGGCGCTCATCACAATCGGTGGTGAGTGGCATAAATCAGTTATTTAGCCAGCATGAACAGCCATTTATTTTTAATGAGATTCCCTTTATTCAGGTGAGAAGTGCTGATAAAAACCAGCAAAAGCAATTTGAAATCAATGAGCAGAAAATACCTGCTGTACAGCTTTGTGTATTGCCGGAGACGATAACCAGTCAATCTGATTATCAGCAGGCAATGGCGGAATATACCGCCCAAGAGATTTTACAGTGGCTTACCGCTGGGCAACAGCAACAAGCCTGGCTAATTGATGGTGAAAATCAGCGTAGAGTGGTGACTTCTGCTGATATTGCTGTGCTGGTTAAAACCGGTAGTGAAGCTGATTTGATTCAAAAAGCACTGGCAAAATATCAGATTCGTTCTGTTTACCTATCTAATCGAAAAAGTGTGTTTGAATCATCAGAAGCGAAAGAGATTCTGTGGATTTTGCAAGCCGTGCTGATGCCGGAAAATGAGCGTTATTTACGTACTGCTCTGGCAACACAACTACTTGGTTCCAGCATGACGGAGCTGGATAGCTACACCAGCGATCAGAGCGAGTGGGAAGAGATTGTTGAAGAGTTCCAGCAATATCAATATTATTGGCATCACTTCGGTATTTTAGTCATGCTACGCCGATTGATGGCAAAACGACATATTGCAGAAAATCTGTTAGCTCAGGTAGCCGGTGAGCGAATTTTAACTAATCTGATGCATTTGGGGGAGTTGTTGCAGGAAGCAACCGTTAATCTGGATAGTGAGCACGCGCTATTGCGCTGGTTATCCCAGCAAATTGATGAACCTGATCCCAATTTAGAAAACCAGCAACAGCGTCTGGAAAGTGATGAAAATCTGGTAAAAATCATTACAATTCATAAATCAAAAGGGCTTGAGTATCCGCTGGTCTGGTTACCCTTTGCCAGTCATTATCGTGAATCAAGCAGCAAAACTTATCACGACAGAGCAACCTACCAATCGCACTGGCAATTAGTGCCAGACGAAGAGACTAAAAAGTTAATTGAAGAAGAACGACTGGCTGAAGATCTGCGTTTACTCTACGTTGCTTTAACCCGCTCTATTTATCACTGTAGTGTGGGTTTAGCCGGGTTAAAAACTCGTAAAGGGGAGTTAACCTCACTGCATAGCAGTGCTCTGGGTTATTTGCTCCAGCAGGGAGAAGCCTGTAGTTATGCTGACTTAAAATCGCGTTTAACACAGCTGGCTGATATCCATACAGTGGATATTGTGTTACAAGATAGTGAACTGGTCCAGTTAACACCAGAATTTGTCACAACAGAGCTCAGCGCTAATGTTTTTCAACGACATTTAACCAGTAATTGGCAGGTAACCAGTTATTCAGGTTTACAGTCCGCACATTCCCATAATCAGCCCATTTTTAGTGAGTTATTACCTAAGTTCGACGAAGATTCCCTTGAAGTTACTACAAATAGCGATCTTAATGATAAAGATACTGAGTTAGTATCAGATGAGTTGACTATCCACCGCTTTCCAAAAGGTGCTTTAGTTGGAACAGCACTGCATACTATTATGGAGCGGATTGATTTTACTTCTGAAAATCTGGACCAGCCTGTGCAGCAAATGCTGGACAATCTACACGAATCAGATGAGTGGCTGCCGGTGTTAACCAGCTGGTTGCAGCAGGTATTAAAATCACCACTTAATGGCGATGGTTTAGCGTTAAATCAGATTACAGGTTCACAAAAACTGATTGAACTGCAGTTCTATTTGCCTATCGCTCAGACAATGACGGCTAAAGCGTTGGATGATGTCTGTAAACAATATGATATCTTATCAGCGCGCTGTACGGCACTTAGTTTTGATGATGTTAAAGGGATGCTGAAAGGCTTTATTGATTTAGTGTTTGAGTGGCAGGGGCGTTTTTATATTCTGGATTATAAATCCAACTGGCTGGGACAATCTGTCAGCGATTATTCTCCACAGGCTGTAGAACAGGCAATGTGTGAGCATCGCTACGATCTGCAATATCAGCTCTATACACTGGCGCTACACCGCTATTTAAAACATCGTTTACCTGACTATGACTACCAAATACACTTTGGTGGTGTTTATTATCTGTTCTTAAGAGGAATGGATCAAAATTATCCGGGTCATGGTATTTTTTCAACTCGCCCATCAATGGAATTTGTTGTTGCACTGGATCAGCTATTTGGCTCTTAATCCTCTCGCTATCTGATTTTTTCTCACTTTGACAGCTTCTTCTGATAAATTTTTATCGGCTAAAATTTAGCTCCATCCCATCTTAATAATCTTTTTAAACTATTTTTGTGTAATTTACTATCAAAATGTTACGTTTTGTGGTAAAAAGTGGGTAATTGTGGAGTAAAAAAATACTATAATTTAACTATTTAATTTATTTAAATTTATTTTCAAGGTGAAATATGTTTCGTGGTGCAACAGCAGCGAATCTCGATAATAAGGGTCGGTTAGCTATTCCAACTCGTTATCGGGAAGCGTTAACAAATGGGTTAGTTTGTACGGTTGATTTATATCAGCCGTGCCTGTTGCTATATCCGTTAGCTGAGTGGGAAGTGATAGAACAAAAACTCGCGACATTATCATCTATGAACCCGGTTGAACGTCGTATTCAGCGTTTACTGCTTGGTCATGCAACTGAGTGCCAAATGGATAATGCTGGTCGAATTCTGATCGCCGGGACTCTGCGCCAACATGCAAATCTGGATAAATCGATCATGCTGGTTGGGCAGTTAAATAAATTTGAACTTTGGGATGAAACTCGCTGGCAGCAACAAATTGCGCAGGATATTGCTCTCGCGCCAGAAGATCTTCATCAGTTATCAGATAAACTACAAAATTTAACGATCTAGTGTTGGCTAAATATGACATCTTTTCAGCATCAAACGGTACTATTAAATGAAGCTGTTGACGCTTTAAATATTAAAGCGGATGGAACATATATTGATGCGACATTTGGACGTGGCGGGCATTCTGGTTTAATTCTGTCGAAACTAGGTGCAAATGGTCGCTTGATTGCTATTGATAGAGATCCAAAAGCGATTGAAGCGGCTCAGAAAATAACAGATCCACGTTTTAGTATTATTCATGGTGCTTTTTCCCATATTGAACAATATGTGAGGGATTTGAATTTACTGGGGCAAATCGATGGGATTTTGATGGATCTTGGTGTCTCTTCACCTCAGCTGGATGATGCTGAGCGTGGATTTTCGTTTATGCGTGATGGACCACTGGATATGCGTATGGATACAACAACAGGATTATCAGCCGCGCAGTGGCTGGCACAAACCAGTGCCGAAGATCTGGCCTGGGTACTGAAGACATTTGGTGAAGAGCGTTTTGCCAAACGTATTGCCCATGCTGTGGTTGAACAAAATAAAATTGCTCCATTAACCCGCACTCATGAACTTGCTGCACTGGTTGATAAAGCCAGTCCCAGAAAAGAGAAGCATAAACATCCGGCGACTCGTACTTTTCAGGCCATTCGAATTTATATCAATAGTGAACTGGAAGAAGTAGAACGTGCACTTAACGCCAGTATTTCAGTTTTAGCGCCTGAGGGCCGTTTATCTGTGATTAGTTTCCACTCGCTGGAAGACCGTATCGTTAAACAATTTATCGCTAAACAAAGTAAAGGGCCAGAAGTGCCAGCGGGACTGCCATTAACCGAAGAGCAAATGAAACGCTTTGGTTCAAGAACCTTTAAGTCGCTGGGTAAAGTGAAGCCTTCTGATATGGAAATCGAACAAAATCCACGTTCTCGTAGTGCGATTTTACGAATAGCTGAACGGATAGTATAAAGCGGAATAGATAAAATGAGGAAGCAAAGAACAGGACTACTTGGCGTTATTTTTGATGATTTTATTCATCATCAAAAGCTGTCCTTATTTTTGCTGGTACTTGTTATGGTGTCTGCTATGTGTGTACTGATTACTACACAACAGACCAGATTGTTACTTAATCAACGAGAACGGCTGTTACTGGAAAGAGACGTACTTGAGAGCGAATGGCGTAACCTGATTCTGGAAGAGAATGTACTGGCAGATCAAAAACGTATTGAACGTCAGGCTATTAGTCAGTTAGGTATGCAAACAGTGACACCAAAAACAGAAACGATTATCGTGATTAAGAGTAGATAATAAATAGTATGAAGCCGGAAAAGAAATTTAAACGACAGGAGAAGAAAAGTTTTTTCACCGAATGGCGATTTTACATTGTCTACGGTTTTATCTTTGTCGCGATGTTTGGTCTGGCTGTCAAACTGGCTCTTTTACAAATAGTTGATCCTGATCGCCTTATTGCAGAAGGCGATAAGCGTTCTATTCGTCATCAGGAAGTGGAAGTTCCACGTGGAATGATTACCGATCGTTCCGGGCGAGCACTGGCCGTGAGCGTACCGATGGAAGATGTCTGGGTTGATCCTAAAGTAATTCAGCAAAAAGGTGGCGTGGATGTTAATGACTCCCGCTGGCAGGCATTTGCAGAAAGTGTAGGTGTGCCCGTTCATGATCTGGCGCAGCGTTTAAATAATACGAGTTCCCGGTTTGTGCGTTTAGCCCGCCAGATTACGCCAGCCATGGCTAATTATATTCGTCAGCTAAAACTGACCGGTGTTTATTTTGATGGTTCTTCTAAGCGTTTTTATCCGGCCAGTGAAAGTGTTGCTCAGCTTATTGGTTTTACCGATATCGAGGGTAAAGGTGCAGAAGGTATTGAACGCAGCTTAAACTCATGGCTGACTGGTGAGTCCGGGCAACGTACCGTTCGTCGTGACCGTTTTGGGCGTGTAATTGAAAATTTAGGTCAGATTGACGGTGAAGCCGCACAAGATCTGGTGTTAAGTATTGATGAGCGTTTACAAACATTAGCTTACCGGGAAATCAGTCAGGCTGTAGCATTTAATAAAGCGGATTCCGGTACGGCTGTGGTGGTTGATATTCAAACTGGTGAAATTTTGGCGATGGCAACCAGCCCATCTTATAACCCAAATAACCGTATTGGTATCACTGGTGAACTATTACGTAACCGTGCTGTCACTGATGCATTTGAACCAGGATCAACAGTAAAACCGTTAGTGGTTATTGCTGCTTTAGAAAATAAAGCAGTCCAACCAACAGAGATTATTGATACCAGACCGTTTTATGTGAACCGTTATGAAGTAAAAGATGTATCACCACAAAGACAACTCAGTCTGGAAGGGATTTTACAAAAATCCAGTAACGTTGGGGTGAGTCGTTTAGCACTGCGTATGGAGCCACAAACGTTAGTGGATTATTACTCTAAAGTAGGCCTTGGACAACCAACGAATTTAGGTCTTGGTGGTGAATCAAGAGGGACTATTGCTGCTAACAGAGCACGCTGGTCGGATATTGAAAGAGCCACATTTGCTTTTGGTTATGGCTTGATGGCAACACCACTACAACTGGCACGGGCATATGCAACAATTGGCAGTTTTGGTATTTATCGCCCGTTATCAATAACACGTGTGGATGAGCCGGTACCAGGTGTACGAGTACTGAATGAAAGAATTACCCGTGATGTGGTTAAAATGATGGAATCTGTAGCAGTCAGTGGTGGTGGTGTCAGAGCAGCAGTTCCGGGTTATAGCGTAGCGGTTAAGACCGGTACAGCTAAAAAAGTAGGGGAAAGCGGTAAATATATTAATGAATATATTGCGTATACAGCAGGTATAGCACCAGCCAGTAATCCGCGTTATTCACTGGTTGTAATTATCGACAATCCAAAAGCAGGGCAGTATTACGGTGGTACAGTTTCAGCACCCGTATTTAGTCACATTATGGGGGGAGTTCTAAGAACTATGAATATCGAACCTGATCGTCAGGCCGAAAATCCCCTGATTGTACATTAAACAACAGTAGGTAAAACAATGAATCGTTATTTGAGTGAACTACTTCAATATTTAGGTCTTGAATCATCAAGCCTGAAGGAGTCTTTACGTCAATTAACTTTGGAAAATTTGCGCATGGATAGCCGCATGATTAAGCCTAATGATGTATTTGTGGCAGTGAAAGGTTACCACGTAGACGGACATAGTTATATTGATCAGGCTGTTGCGTCTGGTGCTGTTGCAGTATTAAGTAGTACAGATGACGCCGGGCAAGATAAATCTATTCAATATATTGAATATCAAACAAAATTAATTCCACAAATTCGTATCTATCAGCTGTCTGAAAAATTATCAGATATTGCTGATTATTTTTACCATTCTCCGTCAACCCATATGCAACTGGTTGGTGTAACCGGAACCAACGGTAAAACAACTGTGGCACAATTACTGGCGCAGTGGGCTTCACTTTTTGACCAAAAAAGTGCCGTGATGGGAACAATTGGTAACGGTATTTATGGTCAGGAAAAGCCATCAGAAAATACCACGATGTCAGCAGTAGATGTGCAGTCTACACTGGCTGAGTTTGTGCAACAAAATGTGCAGTTTACTGCTATGGAAGTGTCTTCTCATGGGCTGGTGCTTGGCAGAGTAAAAGCGCTCTCTTTTGTAGCAACCATTTTTACTAATTTGAGTCGTGATCACCTTGATTTTCATGGCTCAATGGAAAATTATGCAGAAGCAAAATGGTCTCTGTTTGACCATGTAAGCCCGGCGGTTAAACAACCGGGTAAAAATATTATCAATTATGATGACCCGGTGGGTTTAAAATGGCTTGATCGTTTACCTGATGCGGTGGCAGTGTCAGTTAAGCAAGAGAACTTGGTCAAACTTAATCGTTGGCATCACCGTTATGTATGTGCAACTCAGGTTGCATATCATACCCGTGGTGCCACGATTTCGTTTGCATCAAGCTGGGGTGAAGCAACAATTGAAAGTCAGTTAATTGGTGAGTTTAATGTCGCTAATTTATTGGCAGTACTGGCAACTCTTTTAACTCTGGATTACCCGTTAGCTGAGTTGGTGAAAACCACCAAACAACTTCGTCCAATTTGTGGACGTATGGAAATTTTTGCAGCTAAACATAAACCGACGGTGATTGTGGATTATGCCCATACGCCGGATGCACTTGAAAAGGCGATCCAGGCTGCGCGTAAACACTGTGATGGCAATTTATGGGTGATTTTTGGCTGTGGTGGAGATCGGGATCGTGGTAAGCGCCCACTCATGGCGGCCACAGCAGAACAATTTGCTGATAACGTGGTAGTTACTCATGACAATCCAAGAACAGAAGACAGCAACCAAATTATTACTGATGTGTTAGCGGGCTTTTTAGATGCCGGGCGTGTGCAGGTTATTTTAGATCGTAAACAAGCTATTATCAGCGTCATTAATCAGGCACAAGAAAACGATATGATTCTTGTTGCCGGTAAAGGTCATGAAGATTATCAAATTATTGGTACACAAAAATATCACTATTCAGACCGTGAAACAGCCATCCAACTATTAGGAGTGCCAGTATGATTCCATTATCATTGACACAACTTACAGATGTTTTAAGCGGTGAGTCGGTTAATATTCATGATCCTAACCTGATGGTTCGTGATATTAGTACCGATACACGTAAGATTGAAAAAGGTAGTGTGTTTTTTGCGCTAGTTGGTGAGCGTTTTGATGGCCATGATTTTGCCCAGCAAGCCATTGAAAAAGGCGCTTGCGCTGTTGTTGTCAGTAAAAAAATCACTGCTGATATTCCGCAAATTATTGTCAAAGATACTTTAAAAGCTCTTGGACAAATTGGTCACTGGGTCAGAACTAAAGTTCAGCCAAGAATTGTGGCGTTGACTGGCTCTTCAGGTAAAACATCGGTAAAAGAAATGACCGCAGCTATTTTAAAACAATGCGGCCAAACTCTTTACACACAAGGTAATTTAAATAACGATATTGGTGTGCCACTCACGTTATTGCGTTTAACATCTGAAGACCGTTATGCAGTTATTGAGCTTGGTGCAAATCATATTGGTGAGATTGCTTATACCACGCAGCTAGTGCAACCTGAAAGTGCATTAATTAACAATATTGCCGCAGCCCATCTGGAAGGATTTGGCTCACTTGAAGGTGTTGCTAAAGCGAAAGGAGAGATCTTTTCCGGTTTACCTTATTCTGGCGGGACTGCAATTATTAACTGCGAAAGTTACTCAATGAACTGGCTTGAGCATCTTTCCCGCCAACAAGTTTACTCTTTTGCATTGAACTCATCTAAAGCAGATTACTATGCGTCAAATATTGTGCAATCAGCTTATACTGAGTTTGAATTACATACACCAAATCATGGCCATTTTCCGGTTCGTTTACCACTAATTGGTTTGCATAACGTGTCTAATGCCTTAGCAGCAACGGCGCTGGCACTGTCTGTTGGCGCGACAATTACCGCAGTACAACAAGGTTTGTTGACGTTACAACCGGTTAAGGGGCGTCTTTTCCCGATCCAGTTAACACCAACCCAACATATTTTAGATGATACTTATAATGCCAACGTAGGTTCAATGACTGCGGCGGTGAATGTTCTGGCAACTCAACCCGGATATCGAGTGCTTGTTGTTGGTGATATGGGGGAACTTGGTGATGAAGCTGTTGCCTGTCACCAGCAGATTGGTGAAGTAGCTAAAAAAGCAAAATTAGAAAAAGTATTAAGTGTTGGCCAGTTAAGTCAACATATCAGCCAGACCAGTGGAGCTGGACAACATTTCACAGATAAAAATGAATTAGTGAAAACGTTAAAACAAATTCTGGCAGAACATAACATCGTATCCATTCTGGTTAAGGGCTCACGTAGCGCCAGAATGGAGCAAATTATCGAACAATTAGTGCAGTAGGCATCGACATATGAATCAAACAATGATGAGCAAACAAGTTATGAATAATCAAGAAGGATCAGCATCATGTTAGTCTGGCTATCCGAGTATTTAGTAAAATATATCACCGTTTTTAATGTCATCTCTTACTTATCAGTAAGAGCTATTTTTGCGTTATTAACTGCCCTCATTATTTCCCTTTTAATGGGACAACGTGTTATTGACTGGTTGCAAAAATTACAGTTAGGACAAGTGATTCGTAATGATGGCCCGCAATCGCATTTAAGTAAAAAAGGTACGCCAACTATGGGAGGGACGTTAATTTTATCGTCTATTACCATCTCTGTGCTACTTTGGGCTGATTTACGTAATCCTTATGTATGGACTGTGTTATTTGTGCTGATTGGCTATGGCATCGTTGGTTTTGTTGATGATTATTTAAAAGTAGTGCGTAAAAACACCGATGGCTTAATTGCCCGCTGGAAGTACTTCTGGCAATCAGTCATTGCGCTGATTGTAGCATTTACTTTATATGCTTATGGTAAAGATACTGCGGTAACTCAATTAGTTGTGCCTTTCTTTAAAAATGTGATGCCACAACTTGGGATTATGTATATTTTACTAACCTATTTTGTTGTGGTTGGTGCGGGTAATGCGGTTAATTTAACTGATGGACTTGATGGTTTAGCGATTATGCCAACTGTTTTTGTAGCGGGTGGATTTGCTCTGGTCTCCTGGGCAACCAGTAACATGAACTTTGCTGATTATTTGCATATTCCTTATATCAAATATAGTGGTGAAGTGATGATTGTCTGTACTGCTATTGTTGGTGCCGGTCTTGGTTTCCTTTGGTTTAATACTTATCCGGCTATGGTTTTCATGGGGGATGTGGGCTCGCTCGCACTTGGCGGTTCTTTAGGGATTATTGCCGTATTACTACGTCAGGAATTTTTACTCCTCATTATGGGCGGTATTTTTGTAGTGGAAACACTGTCGGTTATTCTACAGGTTGGCTCGTACAAACTACGTGGTAAACGTATTTTCCGTATGGCACCACTGCATCACCATTATGAATTAAAAGGCTGGCCGGAACCGCGGGTTATTATCAGATTCTGGATTATTTCTTTAATGTTGGTCCTGATTGGACTGGTAACACTAAAACTACGTTAAAGAAAATGTATCAAGTTGTTGGGGGATAACATGAATTATCAAGGCAAAAATATCGTTATCATTGGGCTGGGAATCACAGGACTTTCTTGTGTAAACTATTTTCTGGCACAAGGCGTTATCCCTAAAGTGATAGACACACGCACAGAACCAGCTGGGCTGGATAAATTAGATAAACGTGTTGCATATCATTTAGGTAGTTTACGTTTAGACTGGTTACTGGAAGCTGACTTAATTGTATCGAGTCCGGGTATTGCTTTAGCAACACCAGAGCTACAAAAAGCGGCAGAGCAAGGCGTAGAAATCGTTGGTGATATTGAATTGTTTTGTCGTGAAGTGAATAAACTGGGTAATAAAAAAATTGCTGCGATTACCGGCGCTAATGGTAAAACGACGGTCACTACACTAGTTGGTGAGATTGTCAAAGCTTCAGGCATTTCGGTTGGTGTTGGTGGTAATATCGGTCAGGACGCCTTATCGCTGCTTGAACACGATTATGATATTTATGTACTTGAACTCTCCAGTTTTCAACTGGAGACAACCAGCAGCTTAAAAGCTACCGTCGCGACTATTTTAAATATTACTGAAGACCATATGGATCGCTATCCGTTAGGTATTGCTCAGTATACCGCCGCCAAACAACGAATTTACCATCAGGCGATGCATTGTTTGATCAATGCTGATGACCCATTAACTGTCCCGGAAACGGGTTTTAGCGATCGTTGTATCGAATTTGGTCTGCATCAGGGTGATTACTCACTGGATACCAGATACCAGCATTTACTGGTTGATGGAGAAGCAGTGTTTGATACGGCTGATATGCAACTTATTGGTTTACATAACTACACCAATGCTTTAGCTGCTCTGGCGATTGCGGATAAATTAGGTATTGATCGTGCTGTAACTTATTCGGTATTAAAACAATTTAAAGGCTTACCGCATCGCTTTGAGCTTGTACATGAGCATCGTGGTGTGCGCTGGATTAACGACTCTAAGGCAACCAATGTAGGTAGTACTGAGGCCGCTTTGCGTAGCTTAGTTTATCAAGGTCATCTCTATTTGCTACTTGGTGGTGATGGTAAAGCAGCGGATTTTTCTCCACTGATTCCTTATTTACAAAAAGACAATATCACGATTTATAGTTTTGGCCGTGATCGTCAATTGCTGGCAAAATTAAAACCAGAAAGTACAGTCGTAGTTGAAACTATGGCTGAAGCGATGAAAGAGATCGCAACCAAAGTGAAACCGGATGACGTGGTGCTGTTATCGCCGGCTTGTGCCAGTTTAGATCAATTTAAAAATTATGTAGAGCGGGGCAATGTATTTGCTCAGTTGGCAAAGGAATTTGATGCATGAAACTGCCAGGGCTAAATAAAACAGTCGATTCAAATACGATGGCATACGACAGTAGCTTACTGTGGTGTGTGATCGGCTTAATGAGCGTTGGTTTTATTATGGTGACTTCAGCCTCTATGTCGATCATTGATTTCCGTCCATTTTTCTATGCTCAGCGGGAACTCATAAACCTTGGTTTAGCTGTTGTTTTAATGATGATTACTTTTATGATTCCGGTTGGTCGCTGGCAGCAAGGCAGCGGTGTTTTACTACTGATTACTGTGTTAATGCTTGTTGCAGTACTTTTTACCGGGGCGACGATTAAAGGGGCTTCCCGCTGGATTCCGCTGGGTGTGTTTAACTTTCAGCCGGCAGAGCTGGCTAAGCTGGCACTGTTTTGTTATTTAGCCAGTTATTTAGCACGTAAGTCAGATGAGGTTCAGCGTAGTTTATGGGCATTTTTAAAGCCGATGACGGTTATGCTGGTATTATCAGTATTGCTACTACGCCAGCCTGACCTTGGAACTGTGATCGTGATGTTTACGGTGACACTGGGGATCTTATTTATTGCCGGTGCACGCTTATGGCAATTTGCAGCAATTGTGCTGAGTGGTTTGTCTTCTGTTATTTTATTAATTATTTTTGAACCATATCGGATAAAACGTGTCTTATCTTATTTAGATCCGTGGCAGGATCAGATGGGAGCTGGTTATCAATTAACCAGTTCTTTAATGGCAATTGGTAACGGTGGCTTATTTGGACAAGGTTTAGGTAACTCAGTCAGAAAACTGGGATATCTGCCGGAAGCGCATACTGACTTTATCTTTTCTGTGATCGCAGAAGAGCTTGGATATGTTGGTGTTATTGGTTTAATTGCACTGCTATTCTTTTTGTCATTAAAAGCGATGTCAATTGGTTACCGTGCACTGAATGCCGGATTACAGTTTTCAGGTTATTTAGCCTGCCAGATTGGTTTATGGTTTGGTTTTCAGTCTTTTGTGAATGTTGGTGTAACGTCAGGAATGTTGCCAACTAAGGGTTTGACACTACCATTTATTAGTTATGGTGGCTCAAGTTTATTAATTATGAGTGTTGCAATTGCGATTTTATTACGTATCGATTTTGAGTATCGTCAGTTGCAAAATCAAGCACGAACAAGGAGTGCTTAAGTGTCAGGAACAACGCCTAAAAAACTTTTAGTCATGGCTGGTGGTACAGGTGGGCATGTGTTCCCGGGACTGGCTGTGGCTCATTATCTTATGGAACAGGGTTGGCAGGTTCGCTGGCTTGGAACGGCAGATAGAATGGAAGCTGACTTAGTACCAAAACACGGTATTGAGATTGATTTTATTCAGATTTCCGGACTCCGTGGAAAAGGAATTAAAGCACTATTACAGGCACCGCTAAGAATTTATAAAGCGCGTGCGCAAGCGAAAAAGATTATTAAGGCATATCAGCCGGACGTAGTTTTAGGCATGGGCGGATATGTTTCTGGTCCGGGAGGGCTGGCAGCAAAATCTTGCGGTATCCCAATTGTGTTACATGAACAAAATGGTATTGCCGGGTTAACTAATAAGTGGTTAGCCAAAGTAGCTACTAGAGTATTACAAGCCTTTCCAACAGCTTTTCCAAATGCTGAGGTCGTAGGTAATCCGGTACGTGCAGATGTGCTTGCGTTACCACTCCCGGAAGCGCGTTTAGTTGATCGTAAAGGTGCGACTCGGGTGCTGGTGATGGGCGGTAGTCAGGGAGCTCGTATTTTAAATACTACGATTCCTGATGTGTATAAAGCGCTGCAAGGTAAGATCGTGGTCTGGCATCAAACTGGTAAAGGGGCTTTAGAAACGGTTAATGCAGCCTATGCTGGTTGTGATATGACAGATTGTAAAGTGACTGAATTTATTGATGACGTAGCAGATGCTTATGCCTGGGCTGATGTGGTGATTTGCCGTTCTGGTGCACTGACAGTAAGTGAATTGGAAGTTGCAGGACTTCCTGCGATTTTTGTCCCCTTTCAGCATAAAGATCGTCAGCAATACTGGAATGCAAAACCCATGGAAGACGCGGGAGCTGCAACCATTGTTGAACAAGCAGATTTTACGGCTGCCAAAGTGGTGGATATTTTAAGCCACTGGGATAGAAGAACGCTGTTTTATATGGCCAATCAGGCGAGTTCTTTGGCCATTATTGATTCAACAGCAAGAGTAGCAGAAGTTATTAAGCAAGTGGCTAAATAATTTCTTCAAATAAATCAAAGGGTTATAAATTAATAATTTGATATTATTCAATAACTTAAAGAGATAAATAACGTGAATGCAACAAAATTAGCAGAACTAAGAACCATGATTCCTGAGATGAAACGTGTCAGACACATTCATTTTGTTGGTATTGGTGGTGCAGGGATGGGCGGGATTGCCGAAGTCCTGGCTAATGAAGGTTATGAAATTAGCGGTTCGGATATCGCTGAGAATGCGGTCACACAACATTTACAAACACTGGGAGCAAGTATCGCTCTTGGGCACAGGGCAGAAAATATTGCTGGTGCTAGTGTGGTGGTTATTTCATCCGCTATTTCACAGGATAACATTGAAGTTGTCGCTGCGCGTGAATCGCGTATTCCTGTGATTCAGCGCGCTGAAATGTTGGCTGAACTTATGCGCTTCCGCTACGGAATTGCTATTGCCGGTACACATGGTAAGACTACGACAACCGCCATGGTGACCTCAATTTATGCAGAAGCAAAACTTGACCCGACATTTGTTAATGGTGGTTTGGTTAAAGCAGCTGGGACGCATGCTCGTTTAGGTAGCAGTCGCTATCTTATTGCTGAAGCGGACGAAAGTGATGCATCATTCCTGCATCTACAACCGATGGTTTCAATTGTGACCAATATTGAAGCCGACCATATGGATACCTATCAAGGTAATATTGAGAATTTAAAAAGAACGTTTATTACGTTTTTAAGAAATTTACCCTTCTATGGTTTAGGTATTATGTGTATTGATGATCCCATCAATCGGGAGCTGATCTCAATTGTGGGTCGTAAAATTATCACATACGGTTTTAGTGAAGATGCTGACGTTGTGATTAAAGATTATCGTCAGGAACGTTCAACCGGATATTTCACTGTTTGTCGTCCGGGGCGTTCTGAACTTAATGTTGAGCTGAGTGCACCGGGTCATCATAATGCACTTAATGCAACTGCAGCAATTATTGCAGCGACAGAAGATGGCATTGAAGATAGTGCAATTTTAAGTGCGCTGGCTAAATTTGCCGGAACTGGTCGTCGTTTTGATTTTCTGGGAATGTTCCCGCAAGACGATGGTGGTGATGTGATGCTGGTGGATGATTATGGCCATCACCCAAGTGAAGTGGATGTAACGATTAAAGCAGCACGTAATGGCTGGCCGGATCGTCGTTTAGTCATGGTATTCCAGCCGCATCGTTATACCCGAACGCGCGATCTGTATGATGATTTTTCTCGGGTTCTGTCTCAGGTTGATGAACTGGTGATGCTGGATGTTTATCCGGCTGGTGAAAAGCCAATTACCGGCGCAGATAGTCGTTCACTGTGTCGTACTATTCGTAATCGCGGTAAACTTGATCCAATTTATGTATCAGATACCAATTCTGTACCAAAAGTGTTAGCAGAAGTACTAAAAGGTGGAGACCTTTTATTGATTCAGGGAGCTGGTAGCGTTGGGCGTGTCGCTAAACAACTGGCTGAATTAAAATTATGTTTAAAATGAGTGCGTAAGGTTCATCATGAGTAAAGTTGCAGTCTTATTTGGTGGTACATCAGCGGAGCGGGAAGTTTCGTTGAAATCAGGCAATGCGGTTCTACAAGGTTTAAAAGAGGGGGGGATCGATGCTCACGGGATTGATACTAAAAACTATCCGCTCACTCAGTTAAAAGCAGATGGTTTTGATAAGGTTTTTATTGCGCTGCATGGTCGTGGTGGTGAAGATGGTATTACTCAGGCGGTACTGGAATATTTAGGCATTGCTTATACCGGTAGTGATGTGCTCTCTTCGGCTTTGACGATGGATAAACTAAAAACGAAATTAGTCTGGCAGTCACTAGGCTTACCTGTGACGAATTATGTGTTTTTAACTAAATCACAACCTATTGATAAAAAAACAATTATTGATAAAGTGGGCTTGCCGTTAATCGTTAAACCAAGCCATGAAGGCTCAAGTGTTGGTATGAGTAAGGTTTCTCTGGAAAGTGAACTGCAATCAGCATTAGATGAAGCCTTTAAATTTGATGATACAGTGCTACTTGAAACCTGTTTAACCGGACCTGAATATACGGTCGGTATTGTCGGTGGCGAGGTGTTACCTTCAATCCGCATTAAGCCGGCAGCAACGTTTTACGATTATGAGGCTAAGTATTTATCTAACGACACACAATATTTTTGTCCAAGTGGTTTAGATGCTAAGCAGGAAGCTGAAATGGCTAAACTAGCTCTGGATGCTTATAATGCCGTGGGGTGTTCTGGCTGGGGGCGCGTGGACATTATGATGGATAGTGCCGGTAAGTCTTATTTGCTGGAAGTAAATACTGCACCGGGTATGACCGATCATAGTTTAGTACCAATGGCAGCAAAACAGCGTGGATGGTCATTTAGTCAATTAGTTTGTAAGATTTTATCGCTGGCAGATTAATTCAGATTATGAAAAAAAGTCGTCAGGCGGCACCTAAAAAGGCGCCAGTTAAGAAAAAAAGGCTAGGCATTTTTCACAGTCTGGAACAATGCATCGGTTTAGTATTTTTCTTAATCGTTCTGATGGTAGGTGGCTGGATTGTATATACTATAGTGAACTGGATGGATAATCCTGAGCGAGTGGTGTTATCTCAACTGATTGTGACAGGTGAGAAAACGTATACGAGCGATCAGGATATTCAACAAGCGATTCAGTCACTGGGTCTGATGGATACGTTTATCGGGCAGGATGTAAATACGATTCAACAAGAAGTGTTACGAATTCCCTGGATTAAGCAGGTTAGCGTGCGTAAACAGTGGCCGGATAAGTTGATTCTTAATATTGTTGAGTATAAACCGACAATGTATTGGAATGATGTATTTTTACTTGATGAGCACGCGACCGTATTTAGTTTACCAGCTGAGCGTACACAAGAGTTGATTCTACCGGCGTTACACGGACCGGAAGGTAAAGAGGTACTGGTTTTAGATGAATATCGTAAACTGAATGATATTTTGAAAAATAACCAGCTAAAAAATGGATTAGTTTTAGTAATCACAACAATTAGTGCAAACGAAAGATATTCCTGGCAACTTATGGTAAAACAGTGCATTAGTGGGAATTCTGGTGATGCCATGCTGTGTAATGATGACGAAAACATCAAATTAGTTCTTGGTCGGGAAAAAATCGAAGAGCGTTTTAAACGATTTATAGAGTTATATCCGGAAATTCAGGCTAAAACAGCTGAAAATGAACGTATTGTTGCGGTAGATTTGCGCTATAATAATGGGATATCTGTACAACGGAATGTACTTAATAAAATAACGAATAATTGAAGTAATGAAGGCTAAACATGAAATCAGCAGATAGGAAATTAGTAGTTGGTGTCGAGGTCGGAACCTCTAAAGTACTCGCTTTAGTTGGTGAAGTGCTCCCTGATGGTATTGTCAATGTCATCGGTGTCGGCCATTGTCCGTCAAAAGGTGTCGATAAAGGCGGCGTCAATGACTTAGAGTCAGTGGTAAAGTCACTTCAACGTGCTATTGATCAGGCTGAACTGATGGCAGATTGCCAGATTTCTTCCGTTTACCTTGCATTATCAGGTAAGCATATTCGCTGCCAAAATGAAATTGGCATGGTGCCGATTGCTGAAGAAGAAGTCACCGCTGATGATGTTGAAAATGTGGTACATACAGCGAAATCAGTACGAATTTTAGATGAACACCGAATTTTACATGTGATTCCACAAGAGTATTCGATCGATTTACAAGAAGGGATCAAAAATCCAATCGGTCTGTCTGGTGTTCGTATGAAAGCGAAAGTGCACTTGATTACCTGTCATAATGATATGGCAAAAA
This sequence comes from Zophobihabitans entericus, assembly GCF_011745665.1. GTDB lineage: Bacteria > Pseudomonadota > Gammaproteobacteria > Enterobacterales > Orbaceae > Zophobihabitans > Zophobihabitans entericus. The sequence goes on from NZ_CP050253.1 coordinate 951,847, forward strand.
ATATTGTGAAAGCGGTTGAGCGTTGTGGTTTAAAAGTTGATCAGTTAATTTTCTCTGGACTGGCATCAAGTTATGCAGTACTGACTGACGATGAGAAAGAACTGGGTGCCTGTGTGATCGATATGGGTGGCGGTACGATGGATATTTCGGTTTATACCGGTGGTGCGTTACGCCATTCTGCAGTGATTCCTTATGCAGGAAACGTAGTAACAAGTGATATCGCTTACGCGTTTGGTACACCGCCAATGGACGCAGAAAATATTAAGATCCGTTACGGTTGTGCGGTTGGTTCTTTGATCGGTAAAGATGAAGTGATCGATGTACCAAGCGTCGGCGGTCGTCCATCTCGAGCCCTGCAACGTCAGACATTGGCAGATGTGATTGAGCCTCGTTATACAGAGCTTCTAAATTTAGTGAATAAAGAACTTCAGATCTTACAAGAAAGTTTGAAGCAACAAAATGTCAAACATCAGTTAGCAGCAGGGATAGTCTTGACTGGTGGCGCGGCACAAATTAAAGGATTGGTTGAGTGTGCGGAAAAAGTTTTCCACACACAAGTGCGGGTCGGACAACCTTTGAATATTTCTGGCTTAACTGATTATGTCCAGAAGCCTTATTGTTCAACTGCTGTCGGCTTATTACATTATGGTAAACAGAGCTTGTTAAGTGGCGATCAGGAAGGGAAGAATAAATCTTCCGTGACAGGATTTATTAAACGCGCAACAAGTTGGTTTAAGAAAGAATTTTAATGCAAAACGTGACAATTAACTGATGACATTGTATCGACATAACTGTACAATATCAGCGAGCGTTATGTAGGGCGTAAATTGGAGATTAATTATGTTTGAACCTATGGTGGCAACTAACGAACCGGTAATTAAGGTCATCGGTGTCGGTGGTGGTGGTGGTAATGCTGTAGAGCATATGGTGGTAGAGCACATTGAAGGTGTGGAATTTTTTGCTGCCAATACAGATGCTCAGGCATTAAGAAAATCAAAGGTAGGTCAAACAATTCAGATCGGTAGTAATATCACTAAAGGCCTTGGTGCTGGTGCGAATCCGGAAGTCGGTCGTACATCTGCTCAGGAAGATCGTGATACTATTCGCAGCGCGCTTGAAGGTGCTGACATGGTATTTATTGCCGCTGGTATGGGTGGCGGTACTGGTACTGGTGCTGCTCCGGTTGTTGCTGAAATTGCTAAAGAACTTGGAATTTTAACCGTTGCTGTTGTCACTAAACCTTTTAGTTTCGAAGGTAAAAAGCGTATGGCTTTTGCTGAGCAAGGTATTTCTGAACTGGCAAAGCACGTTGACTCCCTGATTACGATCCCAAATGATAAGCTCTTAAAAGTACTTGGCCGCGGTGTAACTTTATTAAATGCTTTTTCAGCAGCAAATGGCGTTTTAATGGGTGCGGTGCAAGGTATTGCAGAATTAATTACACGTCCAGGTTTAATCAACGTGGACTTTGCAGACGTTCGTACAGTAATGTCTGAAATGGGTTATGCCATGATGGGTTCCGGTAAAGCATCCGGTGATAATCGTGCAGAAGAAGCTGCTGAAATGGCAATTTCCAGCCCATTACTTGAAGATATCGATCTTTCTGGTGCTCGTGGTGTGTTAGTTAACGTGAGCGCTGGTATGGATTTAAGTCTTGAAGAGTTTGAAACAGTAGGTAACACCGTCAAAGCATTTGCTTCAGACAACGCTACTGTTGTTATTGGTACTACACTTGATCCAGAAATGTCTGATGAAATTCGTGTAACAGTTGTTGCAACGGGTGTTGGTATGGATAAGCGTCCTGAAATGAAAATGGTTTCTCCAAACCATCGTCCGGTTCAGGAACAAAGATATCAGCCACAACCAACAGCGCCTGTAACACAATCTCAACCAGAGATCAGACCAGCACAAGTTGTGAACGATCAAACAGTAGCACCAGTGAGTAAAGAAGATTATTTAGATATTCCTGCTTTTTTACGTAAGCAAGCTGACTAAAATGGAACTAAATCCTATTTGTCAGGTCAAATGTAGTGACACAGTAGAAAAGCTGGGGAGAGGGTAAAATGGTAAAACAAAGAACACTTAAACAAACGATCCAAACAACGGGTGTTGGTTTGCATACGGGTAAAAAAGTCACCTTGATTTTACGCCCTGCGCCAGAAAATACCGGTGTGGTGTATCGTCGTACGGATCTAAACCCTCCGGTCGATTTCCCAGTTGATGCGAAATCAGTTAGAGACACGATGCTATGTACATGTTTAATCAATGAAGATAATGTACGTATTTCAACTGTTGAACACATCAATGCAGCATTAGCAGCACTTGGTATCGATAATATTGTGATTGAAGTTGATGCACCAGAGATTCCAATTATGGATGGTAGCGCAAGTCCTTTCATTTACTTATTACTTGATGCGGGTATTGAAGAGCTAAATGCACCGAAGAAATTTATTCGCGTGAAAGAGAAAGTTCGCGTTGAAAATGGTGATAAATGGGCTGAAATTGAGCCTTACAATGGCTTTAAGCTAGACTTTACTATTGATTTTAATCACCCAGCGATTGATAGCAGTTCACAGCGTTATCAAATGGAATTCTCTGCTGAAGCATTTATGCGTGAAATCAGCCGTGCGAGAACATTTGGCTTTATGCGTGATATTGAGTATTTACAGTCACAAGGTTTATGCCTTGGTGGTAGTCTTGATTGTGCGATCGTAGTTGATGATTATCGTGTATTAAATGAAGACGGTTTACGTTTTGAAGACGAATTTGTTCGCCACAAAATGTTAGATACCGTTGGTGATTTATATATGTGTGGTCATAACATTATCGGTTCTGTAACTGCGTATAAATCAGGTCATGCTTTAAATAACAAACTATTACAAGCGCTACTTGCTAATCAGGAAGCCTGGGAATATGTTACATTTGAAGATGAACAAAGCGTACCGGTTGCTTTAGGCACACAATCGCTAGTTCTGGCTTAAGAATATAATTGATAAAACGCTTTTGCCGAGAGGTGAAAGCGTTTTTCTTTTCTGCTAAATTAATTTGTCTAATTGATAATTATAAGTTGAGTACTACTATGAAACAGAGTCACTTTTTTGCTCATCTTTCTCGCTTAAAGCTAATTAGTCGTTGGCCGCTGATGCGTAACGTCCGGACTGAAAATGTGTCTGAGCATAGTTTGCAAGTGGCATTTGTGGCTCACGCACTGGCTGTGATTAAAAACAGAAAATTTGCAGGTACTGTTAATGCCGAACGTGTTGCTTTAATGGCGATGTATCATGATGCATCAGAAGTATTAACCGGAGATATGCCAACACCTACTAAATATTATAATCCGCAAATCACGGTAGAATATAAAAAGATTGAGAAAATTGCCCAGCATAAATTAATTGATATGTTACCAGAAGAGCTGAGAGATGATTTCCGTCCATTTATCGATGACGACTTTTATGCTGAAGATGAACGGCATTTAGTTAAACAAGCTGATGCGTTATGTGCCTATTTAAAAACAATCGAAGAGATGAGCGCCGGTAATAATGAATTTAAACTGGCAGAACAAAGACTGAAAAAGACCTTATCGGAAAGAAATAGCCCGGAAATGGAATATTTTATGTCAGTCTTTGTGCCAAGTTTTAGCTTGTCTTTGGATGAGATAACATTGGATTGATAACACTTGATTTATAACACTTAATTTATAACAACAAAAAAGAGGCAATGAGCCTCTTTTTTATTTAAGCGATTTTACGTATTAGCCAGATACATAACGCTGATATGATTAGTGGTAAACCAAGAGCTGTAAAATAGGACTCCATAGACCAGTTAGCTGCAATCAGTATTCCTGCCAGATAAGGTCCAATTGTGGCACCAAGTCGTCCGATTCCTAGTACAAAACCTGTTCCGGTCGTTCTGATTTCGGCCGGAAATACTTTTGGCGCTGTAGCATAAAGCCCAGCCATGGCACCAAAGAGTGTAAAGCCGATAAGAGTAATTAAACTGAGCAGAATAATTAAAACATTCTGGCTAAAACCAAATAATACTACAGCGACAAATCCAACAATTAGCATCACTGCGGTTACGACTTGTACTGAGTAACGTCGTGATAACCATCCGAGCGACAGACCACCAACAATTCCGCAGAGATTCATTAAAATAGAACCGGTGATACTAGTTTGTGTTGAGTAACCGAGGTTAACCAGAATTTTTGGTGTCCAGTTGGTTAAAAAGTAGAAGGAACACATCAACATAAAGTAGCTACAGCAGAGTAATAAGGTCGTTTTTAACATAGCCGGAGTAAACAGTAATTTAAAGGCATTCTGCGATTGCTTATTTGTTCTGCAGGTAACTTCCGGATAGCTTGTTTGTGTCGGTAGTCCTAATCTGACTAGTAATTGATTTAGTTTAGTTAAACGTTGTTTATTTTGGCTGTTTAATAAAAAATCTAATGATTCTGGTAACTGATAAATCACAATGGGAATTAACAGTAATGAGAATGCACCACCAAAAAAGAATACATAACGCCAGCCATAACTATTAATCAGATATATTGATAAAATCCCTCCAACCATCGCACCAACTGTATATCCGGCCGCCATTATACTAATAGCCAGTGAACGATATTGGTTAGATGAGTACTCTGCAACGACAGTATTTATGGCGGGTAAAATAGCCCCCATTCCAAGACCGGTAATAATTCTTAGCGTAATGAGCTGTTCATAACTATCGGAAAGACCGGAAGCAAACATACCTAAACTTAAAATCGCCAGACATGTTAAGACGATAAAGCGACGACCAAATTTATCAGCCAGCGGAGAGAGCAGCAAAGCACCTGCTACCATGCCGGCTAGTCCTGAACTAAATAATAATCCTAACTGCTCAGGAGAAAGCCCCCATTGTGCTGTGATTGATGGGCCTGTAAAAGCAATAGCCAGAACATCAAATCCATCAATAAAGCTGATTAAAACACAGACTGTGACAGCAACAATCTGAAACAGGTTCATAGAACCTGTATGTAAACTCTGTCTGATATCAATATTCACAATATAAACCTATAACACTTTGTTAAAACTTAATTACTTCTTGATTTCCAGATTACCCCAGACATCTTTAGCAATATCAACAACCAGTTGTAGTTTGGCGCGTTGTTCCGCTACTGTAATGTTATTGCCGTGAACTGTACTACTAAATCCACATTGTGGGGATAGAGCCAGTTGTTCAAGCGGAACATATTTTGCAGCTTCTTCTAGACGGCGCTTAATGTCATCCGGATTTTCAAGTTGTGGGAACTTGCTTGAGATCAGACCTAGTACCGCAATTTTACCTTTTGGAAGGAAACGTAATGGCTGGAAATCACCACTGCGTTCATCATCATATTCCAGGAAGTAAGCATCTAATTTCATTTCACTCAGTAGTGCTTCTGCCACAGGTTCATAATGGCCACTAGCGGCGTGAGTACTTCTGAAATTACCACGGCAAAGATGAATTGAAAGTGTAAGATCTTTTGGTTTTAAAGCCACGACTTTATTGATAAATTCAGCGTACTGATAAGGTAGTTTTTCCGGGTCATCACCACGCGAACGTGCAGCCTCTCTCATTTTGTTATCACATAAATAAGCCAGATTGGTATCATCCATTTGTACGTGACGACAGCCTGCGTTATAAAGTGAAGTAAGTTCATCGGCATAAGCCTTTGCAACGTCGTCATAAAAATCTGGCTCCAGTTTTGGATAAGCACGATAATCAATACCTGCACGTCCGCCACGGAAATGTAACATGGTTGGTGAGGGGATTGTTACTTTAGGTATTGAAGTTGGTGCAGCCTGACTTTTTAAATATAAGAAATCTGATAGCTGAATATCTCTGATATGCTTAACACGGCTGGTTACTTTAATAGTTGGTGGGGATAGCTCTTCTTTACCATCAGCATTTTTAACAATCACTGGAATATCTGTAGTTACACCACCAAGTTGTTGTAAGAAATCAAGATGGAAATAGGTTCTGCGAAATTCACCATCAGTTACACTGTGAATGCCAACTTCTTCCTGAAATTTTACGATTTCGGTAATGGCCTTATCTTCAACTGTTCTTAGTTGATCAAATGTAATGGCGTTATTAGCATATTGTTGACGCACCTGTAACACGTAGTCAGGTCTAAGAAAACTGCCTACATGGTCAGCACGAAAAATAGGTGATTGGCTCATTTTTTTATCCTTACAATTTATAAGACTTCTAGGTGTTTAGACGTCTAGATGTATTTAATCATATCGAAACAATTTTATGAATGCAAATAAAATATTCATTTATTTATGAAAAGAGTTGAGTAGAAAAATAAAATAAAAAATTGGCATCTTCGCTAAAACTGTATATAATCACAGCATCTGTATAAAAAAACAGGAATAGGACATGAAACCATTAACAGAGCGTCAACAGCAGATTTATGATCTGATTCGTGACAATATTGCCCAAACAGGGATGCCACCAACCCGAGCTGAAATTGCCAATCAATTAGGCTTTCGTTCTGCTAATGCGGCAGAGGAGCACTTAAAAGCGCTAGCACGTAAAGGTGCAATTGAAATGATTGCCGGTTCATCTCGTGGTATTCGTCTACTGCTGGAAGATGATAAGGTGGAAGAAGAAGGCTTACCTTTAATTGGACGTGTTGCAGCAGGCTCTCCAATCTTAGCTCAGGAACATATCGAAGGTCACTATCAGGTTGACGCCGGTTTATTTAAACCGCACGCAGACTTTTTATTACGTGTGAATGGGATGTCCATGAAAGATATTGGTATCTTAGATGGTGATTTACTTGCTGTACATAAAACACAAGATGTGCGTAATGGTCAGGTAGTGGTTGCACGTATTGACGAAGAAGTGACAGTTAAACGCCTTGATCGTAAAGGGAATAAAGTTCGTCTGCTGGCAGAAAATCCGGAGTTTTCACCAATTGAAGTTGATTTAACTTCAGCTGATTTTAGTATTGAAGGACTAGCTGTTGGTGTGATTCGTAATGGTAGCTGGATGTAGTTAGTATTTGTGTTATTGGTAGTAACATTATTTCAAATAAAAAGGTTAGTAGAGATACTAACCTTTTTGTTTTTTAATTCATTAACTTAGTAACATAATAAGTACCATACCCCAAATAGTTAGCAAGGTATTACCAATTGCATAAGTAATGGTATAGCCAAGTCCTGGTACGTTGCTTTTTGCTCTTTCACAAATCATACCCAGTGCTGCCGTTGTAGTTCTGGCGCCAGCACAACAACCAAGTACTAAAGCAGGGTGGAATCTAAAGATATATCTGCCAACAAGCACACCAAGAATGAGCGGAACACTGGTTGCTACAATACCCCATAGGAATAGGCTAATGCCAAGTTGTTCAAGACCAATAATAAATTTAGGGCCTGCAGATAAACCAACCACGGCAATAAACACGTTTAAACCAACAGAATTCATAAACCATACAGTTGGTTCAGGAATACGACCAAGTTTTGGTCTGATGGAACGCAACCAGCCAAAAATAAGGCCAGCGATTAAGGCACCACCAGCGGTTGACAAAGTGATGGGTACGCCACCTATTTTAATTACAACTGCGCCAATAAGTGCACCGATTGCTATGGCACCCGCTAAGAAGGCGACATCAGTCACGCTGGTCTGACGATCAACATAACCTAAATCTTTAGCGAGTTTCTCTACGTCTTTAGTTAAACCCGTTAGTGTGACAATATCACCACGATGAAGCTGTGTTTTGGCCAGTACCGGAATTTCGGTTGCTACTGCACCACGGCGAATTCGGCGGATAAATACACCTCTGGCTTCGATACTTTTTGAAATATCTTCTAATGTTTTACCGTCAAATTTCTTATTGGTAATAAAGACATCAATACCTTCAATCGGTTGTTTTAAGAGTTCCGGATTAGCAATTTCAATGGCATCTTCCTGATTATCAAAAATACTGACAATCTTTTGATGATCACCGCCGATAATTAAAATATCGTTACTTTGCAGAACTTGTGAGGAGGTTGCAGTAACGGGTTTTCCTTGTCGTTCTAATCCTTCAATAAACATCATATGATCAGGGAATTTTGCTTCCAGCTGTTTTATCGTCAGTCCTACAGCATAGTGATCCTGAGTGATTTTATAAGCTCTGAGCTCATAATCATGCCAGGCCGTTTCCTGACTCTCTGTATTTGATGTACTGCCAAATTCTTTCTCATAATCCTGACAGGCTTTGGCGATATCCACTCTTAAAAGGATAGGACCTAAGTAGGTGAGTAGTAGAGCAGAACCGACAGTACCAAAGATATAGCTAACGGCGTAAGCAACCGGGATTGAACTATTGATTTTTTCCAGTTCATCAGCAGAGAGATTCAAGCGACTAATCGCATCACTTGCCAAGCCAATGGATGCTGACATTGTTTGTGAACCAGCAAAAAGACCTGTAGACGCGCCAAGATTGTAACCAACTAATTTAGCAATGATAACCACAATCGCTAAGCTGAATATACACTGTACAATGGCAAATAGTGCCTGAGGAATCCCATTCTTGGCAACGCTTTTGACAAACTGTGGACCTATTCCATAACCAACAGCAAATAAGAAGAGAAGAAAGAAAATACTTTTTACGTTATCGGAAATGGTGATATCCCATTGCCCGATAATAATTGCACATATTAGTGTTGAGGTCACCGCCCCTAAACTAAAACCTTTATAGCTTTTGCCACCAAACCAATAACCAAAAGCGAGAGCTAAAAATACAGCAATCTCTGGGTAGGTTTGTAATGTTGACTTTAGCCATTCCATAGCAGCCTCCAAATAAGAGAGATTCAAACATTAAAACTATTGTAATTCAAGATTGGGATTGGACAGGGACATTATAAAAAATGAATGTTCGAGAGCAACCTTTGTATAATATAAAGTAATCTGATATTTTATCAATGAGCTTTTAGTGTGAAAATAAAGGAGGATAAAACAGGAAAATACACGTTTTAGCTATTTATGCGGTTCATCTATTCGACTTTATTTTTTACAATAAAAAAATAAACAAGTTTATGTAAGAGGCATATGATAGAAGAGATGTTACATCATCATAGTTTTAATGAGGTAACAAAATTCTCAAAGTTGTACCAATCAAATGAAATTTATTCAAGGAGGTGAATATCATGTCATTATATGTTGCTGATACAGATGTATATGGAGATGCCGATGCTACGAAAGTCCTACCAAAATATCGTATGCAGGAAAAAGGGATCGAAGGCGATGAAGTCTATCACTTTATTAAGGATGAACTCTTACTCGACGGTAATGCCAAACAGAATTTAGCCACATTCTGCCAAACCTGGATGGAAGATAATGTCCACAAGATCATGGATGATTGTATTGATAAGAATATGATCGATAAAGATGAGTACCCGGCTACAGCAGAACTCGAAAATCGTTGTGTTCATATGTTGGCTGATTTGTGGAACTCTCCTGCCGCTAAAAAAACGACCGGATGCTCAACAACAGGTTCAAGTGAAGCAGCCATGCTTGGTGGTTTAGCAATGAAATTCCGCTGGCGTGAAAAACGTAAAGCTGAAGGCAAACCTTTTGATAAACCCAATATTGTGACCGGACCAGTACAGGTTTGCTGGCATAAATTCGCTCGTTATTTTGATGTTGAGCTAAGAGAGATCCCGGTTGAACATGGTCGTTTAGGCTTAGATTCTAAAGTTATTTTAGATTACATTGATGAAAACACTATCGGTGTGGTACCAACATTTGGTGTGACTTTTACCTGTCACTATGAACCAGTTGCAGAAATTTGTGCTGCTCTGGATAAATATGAAAAAGAAACTGGTATTGATATTCCGGTCCACGTTGATGCTGCTTCAGGTGGCTTTATCGCACCGTTTGTTGAACCAGATATTGTCTGGGACTTCCGTTTACCGCGTGTTCTTTCAATTAATGCCTCAGGCCACAAATATGGTTTAGCGCCACTTGGTGTGGGCTGGATCGTCTGGAGAGAGTGGAAAGATTTGCCTGAAGATCTGATTTTCTGGGTAAATTATTTAGGTGGTAACATGCCAACATTCGCCTTGAACTTCTCCCGTCCTGGCGGGCAAATTGTTGCTCAGTACTATCTGTTAAGCCGTTTAGGTAAAGAAGGTTATCGTGCAATTATGAATAACCTTTACCGCTCAGCTCAACATATTGGTAAAAAAATCACTGCACTGGGTGATTTTGAGATTTTCTTTGATGCAGACCCGAAAAAAGGGATTCCGGCTGTGTCATGGACACTCAAGAATAAAAACGCTAAATATAGTTTATACGATCTTTCTGATCGTCTGAGAATGCGTGGTTGGCAGGTGGCGGCTTATTCAATGTTACCAAATATGCAAGAGACTGTGGTTATGCGTTTAGTTCTGCGCCATGGTTTTAGTATGGATACCGCAGAGTTATTCCTTGAAGATGTTAAACGTTCTTTAGCCTATTTTGAAAAACATCCAGTGAGTGTGATTCAAACTTCAGGTGAAGTGAATGCGTTTAATCATGGTGGTAAATAAGATTATTCTGTAAAGTGACAATCTTATGGTACATTAATCACAAGATTGTCACATACTTAATATTGAGAGGATATCTGTGATTTGGTTTGCATTATTTGAGTTTCTGGGACTTATCGGTGCTTTACTTTTAATTTACTTATATTGCCGTATTCGCAAACAAGCCTTTTGGTCATTTATTTGGCAGTATTTGAAGTGGGTTCTTTTAGGTATTTTAATTGTCTGGGCCATTATCGCTTTAATTTGTATGAAGCCTCTTTATAATACGGCTCAGTGTTATTTTAGAGGTGTGAGTATGCACGCTGATACTAAGTATTCATGGTATTTAGGTGAATGTCAGATTAAGACTAAGAGTGGCTCTTATGTCCCACTTGGCAGAAGCCGGGGCCTTCCGGAAGGTCCGGATGGTGAGCCAGCAGATGACTCTGATTTTTATGGTTACTAATTAAGTGCTATTAATGAAAAAAAGCGAGGGATACCTCGCTTTTTTATTGTCTGCTTTTTTAGGTTTAAAGTATTTCTAATACTTGCTCTGGTGGTCTGCCTAAACGAGCCTTTTGACCAACTACCACAATGGGGCGCTCAATAAGTTTTGGATTATCTGCCATAGCCTGAATGAGTTGAGCTTCTGTCAGGGACTGATTACCTAAACCTAATTCCTGATAAAGCTCTTCTTTAGTACGCATCAATTCTCGTGCTGAACTGAACTTTAACTGTTTTAGTAAGGTTTTTAGTTCATCAATAGTTGGTGTCGTCTCAAGATATAAAATGATTTCAGGTTCAATCCCTTTTTCATTAAGCAGAGCTAATGTCTCACGGCTTTTTGAGCATCTTGGATTATGGTAAATAGTGACTTTTTTCATTATTACTGTCCTACAATTTGATTGGCACAGTGCTGACAAGTGCCATGAATTTCCAGCACGCTATGCTGAATAATAAACATATTCTTTTGAGCTAAAGATTGGAGTTGAGCCTCAATAATAGGGGAATGCTCTTCTATAATACTCTGGCATTTATCACAAATGAATAGAATCGAAATATGACTTGGATCATCAAAATGTGGACAAATGATGTAGCAGTTAATTGATTCTACTTTATGGACAAAACCTTGCTCTATTAAGAAGTCCAGCGCGCGGTAAATTGTGGGTGGCTTAGCTTGTGGCTCAATTTCTTTTAATTGATCAAGTAAGTCATAAGCGCTCATCGCTTTATCAGCATTTAGCATCAACTGAATCACTGTTTTACGCTGTGGGGTTAAGCGAATATTACGTTTAGCACACAGCTTTTCGATAGTCTGCATGGTGTGTTCATAGCAGAGCTGATGATTATGCTTAGAATGGTGATGTGCTTCGTTAGTACATTTTTCCATAATCATTTCCTCTTCATGACACCGCGTCGGCGTCGAATTTCTTTGGGGTCATCAAGCAGTTCACGATAGATCTCGATACGATCACCATCTTTGACCAAATCTTCTAACTGCGCTCTGCGTCCCCAGATACCAACAGCGTAGGGTGGTAGCTCAAGGTGAACTTGTTGCAATATTCCTGATTGGGTAATCGCATCTTGTATTGTACAACCTTCATTAACCTGTAAGGTTTGTGCATAAGATTGCTCAGGCAGAGCGTAAATCACTTCAATATTTATCATAAGTTAACCATAAACTTGCTGAGCGCGTCGGCTAAAAGCTTTAACCATGTTAGTCATGATATCTTTAAATATCGGGCTAAATGCAGCTTCAAGTAGTCTGCTTTTAAATTCGAATTTTAGATTAAATTCAATTGTACAGCTATTATCCGTTACAGGAGTAAATGACCACTGACCTTTAAGCTCGTTAAATGGGCCTTCCACCAGTTCCATCAAAATTTGTGAATGTGGAACCTGAATATTTTTAGTAATAAAACGCTTCTTAAAGCCTAGTTTTTCAACTTCAATATAAGCGCGCATCTCATTGCCCATTTGTTGAATAATGCCTGTTTTTTTACAATCAGGTACAAACTCAGGATAAGCGTTGATGTCATTAACCAGCGCATACATTTGTTGCGCACTAAATGGTTCGGTCACGGTATAACTAACTTGCTGCATAACGATATATGATATTATTAATAAATTATCCCATAATTATAGCATAACTACAGTTATGATTTCTCTATAAAGCATGGCTGTGTTGTGGCATAATAAAATTATTACATTGAAAATGAAATAACTATTCATAATGACTAAGAAAAATACGTATAAACCCGGTTCAGCCACCATAGCTCAGAATAAACGTGCCAGACACGAATATTTTATTGAAGAAGAGTTTGAGGCCGGGCTTGAATTACAAGGCTGGGAAGTAAAATCACTACGCGCTGGCAAAGCAAATATTAGTGATAGTTATGTATTGCTTAAAAATGGTGAAGCATGGTTGTTTGGTGCAACCATTACGCCACTGAACGTGGCATCCAGCCATGTTGTTTGTGATCCAATGAGAACACGTAAACTGTTACTTAACCAACGTGAACTCGATTCTTTATTTGGCCGGGTAAATCGTGAAGGTTATACTGTGGTTGCTTTATCGATGTACTGGAAAAATGCCTGGGCTAAAATTAAAGTGGGTGTTGCCAGAGGTAAAAAACTCCATGATAAGCGCGATGATATTAAAGATCGTGAATGGCAGCTTAATAAAGCTCGAATTATGAAAAACGCAAATCGTTAATCATTTATGACCAATAATCGTCAATCAATAAAAAAAGCAACAATTAGTGATGTTGCCAAATTAGCTAAAACGGGTAAAACCAGTGTCTCTCGTTATTTAAATGGCGAGTTTGGTATACTTTCGGCTACGCTAAAAGAACGTATTGAACAGGCGATTAAAGAGCTAAATTACCGGCCTAATCAAATGGCCAGAAGCCTGAAAAAGGGTCAGACTAAGCTAATTGCCTTAATTCTTGCAGATATTACCAATCCTTATTCTGTTGAGGTGATGAAAGGGCTGGAAGCAGCCTGTCAGGACAATGGCTATACTTTACTGGTTTGTAACATTAATAAAGAGAAAGCCAAAGAAAAGTACTTTTTGCAACTGTTAATGGACTACAACGTGGATGGTGTCATCATCCACGCGCTGCGTACACAAGACAGTATCTTGCGTGACCTGCCGTTCCCAGTCGTCCTTGTTGACCGTCGTATGTCTGATTTAGGCTATGATATTGTTGGTCTGGATAATATTCAGGCAACCACTCTGGCTTCTAATTATCTTATTGATTCAGGTTTTGAGGCGATTATTTTTATCACTGAATCATTAACCGGTGTTGGTACCCGTCAGGAGCGTGTGAATACCTTTAAGAAGATAGTGAAACAGCAAAAAGGAATTGTTGGTGAAGTCGTTGAAATTGAAGATATGAATCAGCAGACAGAACTGCTTGATCAACATATTGTCTCGTTTTGTCAAAAATGTCGTGGCATGCGTAAAGCGATCGTCACGGTGAATGGTTCTGTGACGTTGCATGTCTCTTTAGCTTTAAAACGTTTAAATATCATCTGGGGCAAAGATATCGGCTTACTAAGCTTTGATGATCCGGTCTGGGCTTCTGTGGCTGGTGTTGGTATCACTACTCTCCGCCAACCTACTTATAAAATTGGCTATTCCTCTTTTGAAATGCTGCATCGCCGTATGCAAGGCGATCATTCCGAAGCGAAAGAATATCTCTATCCGGGTGAGCTAATTATTCGGGATTCAACTAACTAATTGATTTATTTAAATATTTTATTTTTTCGTTCTGATTCTCATCATCTCCATGATTTCTTTCTGAAATAACAAATTTATTGTGATCGAACTCAAAGAATTCTGCTTTTGTTGTTTTTTATGGAATCGATTCCATTTATATTCATCATCACTTATTTAGATACAGGAATATTAACTATGGCTCGGGATATTATCATTGTCTCTTCTGCTTATGGATATGAAAAAATTCAACAACTTGGCGGACAGTCTGAAGTATTGGGGATTGTAAAAAAATCAGGGGCAGAAGGTATTGAAATTCGCAGAGAACTCTTTTCTGAACAGGATTTACAAACATTACCACAATTATCTGAAAAAATTAAAAGTAGTCAGTTAAGCTGTTTTTACTCTGTTCCTTATCCACTTAATTATCTTATTGATTCAGGTTTTGAGGCGATTATTTTTATCACTGAATCATTAACCGGTGTTGGTACCCGTCAGGAGCGTGTGAATACCTTTAAGAAGATAGTGAAACAGCAAAAAGGAATTGTTGGTGAAGTCGTTGAAATTGAAGATATGAATCAGCAGACAGAACTGCTTGATCAACATATTGTCTCGTTTTGTCAAAAATGTCGTGGCATGCGTAAAGCGATCGTCACGGTGAATGGTTCTGTGACGTTGCATGTCTCTTTAGCTTTAAAACGTTTAAATATCATCTGGGGCAAAGATATCGGCTTACTAAGCTTTGATGATCCGGTCTGGGCTTCTGTGGCTGGTGTTGGTATCACTACTCTCCGCCAACCTACTTATAAAATTGGCTATTCCTCTTTTGAAATGCTGCATCGCCGTATGCAAGGCGATCATTCCGAAGCGAAAGAATATCTCTATCCGGGTGAGCTAATTATTCGGGATTCAACTAACTAATTGATTTATTTAAATATTTTATTTTTTCGTTCTGATTCTCATCATCTCCATGATTTCTTTCTGAAATAACAAATTTATTGTGATCGAACTCAAAGAATTCTGCTTTTGTTGTTTTTTATGGAATCGATTCCATTTATATTCATCATCACTTATTTAGATACAGGAATATTAACTATGGCTCGGGATATTATCATTGTCTCTTCTGCTTATGGATATGAAAAAATTCAACAACTTGGCGGACAGTCTGAAGTATTGGGGATTGTAAAAAAATCAGGGGCAGAAGGTATTGAAATTCGCAGAGAACTCTTTTCTGAACAGGATTTACAAACATTACCACAATTATCTGAAAAAATTAAAAGTAGTCAGTTAAGCTGTTTTTACTCTGTTCCTTATCCACTTTTTATGAGTGATGGAACGGTAAATTCTGAGCTGGATAAATTCTTAGCAGAGGCTAAACAGCTAAGTGCTAAATTAATTAAATTTTCTTTAGGGCACTATCAGGCAGGGACTGATTTAACTCAGCTAAAACAGACATTAAGTACTACATCAATACAACTGGTTGTTGAAAACGATCAGACAGAGTGCGGTGTGGTTGAACCTTTTAAATTGTTCTTCCGTGACGTTATGAGCCAACAGGTTCCCGTCAAAATGACCTTTGATACGGGCAACTGGCTCTGGGTCGGCGGCAATCCAACCGAATCTGCTAAACAACTGGCTAAATATGTGGGTTATATTCATGTTAAAGCTGCTGAAATGCGTGGTGGTAAAGCTTGTGCAATCCCACCAACAGGTCTTGATGATGAGTGGATGAAACTGGTTAATTACTTATTACCACTTGATGTACCAAGAGGAATTGAGTTTCCACTTGAGGGTAACGATTTAGTGTCTGTTTCAAGTCACTTTGTTAATTTATTAAAACAGTAATTTTATATTTAGACAGAGAATCATTATGCAAAAATCATTAGATGTTATTACATACGGTGAAGCAATGACGATGTTTGTTGCTAATGAAACCGGAGAACTGGCTGACGTTAATACTTTTACTAAACGTGCGGCCGGTGCTGAGCTGAATGTGGCTATTGGTCTGGCTCGATTAGGTTTGAATGTGGGCTGGATGAGTCGTGTTGGTAAAGACTCTTTTGGGCAGTTTATTTTAAATGTATTAAAGCAAGAAAATATTAATACTCAGCACGTTACGATTGATGGTAATTATCCAACAGGCTTCCAGCTTAAATCTAAAACGCTTGATGGTACCGATCCCAAAGTAGAGTATTTCCGTAAAGGCTCAGCTGCCAGCCATCTTTCTGTCACTGATTTTAATGAAAGTTACTTTGCTTCTGCACGTCATCTGCATTTGAGCGGTGTCGCGGCTGCGCTTTCAGCAACTTCTTATCAGTTATCTGAACATATTGCAGATTATATGCGTAGTGCAGGTAAAACGATTTCTTTTGATCCTAATTTACGTCCGGTGTTATGGAAAAGTGAACAAGAGATGGTGACTCAACTTAATAAGCTGGCATTTAAAGCTGACTGGGTTTTACCCGGCATTAAAGAGGGCACTATTTTAACTGGTCATAAAGAGCCTGAAGCTATTGCTGATTTTTACCTTAATAAAGGGGTGAAATTAGTGGTCATTAAAACGGGTGAAACAGGTGCTTATTTTAAAGATCATAAAGGATATAAAGGTCAAATAGCAGGATTTAAAGTGACTAACGTGGTTGATACTGTTGGGGCTGGTGATGGTTTCGCTGTTGGACTTGTTAGCGCTTTACTTGAAGGTAAAACCATTGAACAGGCAGTCACACGAGGTAATCGTATCGGCTCTCTGGCAATACAAGTTATTGGTGATAGTGAAGGATTACCAACAAAAGACATTCTTGGTAACTATTAATAAATATTATTATAAAGTTGGGAGATATATATGAGTACAGTTAAGTTAGCTTCAAAAAGATGGTGGTATATCATGCCAATCATCTTTATTACCTATAGCTTGGCGTATCTTGACCGCGCTAACTATGGTTTTGCAGCTGCAGCAGGTATTAATCATGATTTAGGTATTACTAAAGGCATGTCATCACTCTTGGGTGCCTTATTCTTTTTAGGTTATTTCTTTTTCCAAATCCCTGGCGCGATTTATGCTGAGCGTAAAAGTGTTAAAAAGCTCATCTTCTGGTGCTTAATTCTTTGGGGAGCATGTGCCACTTTAACCGGTATGGTAAGTAACGTTCCTACCTTAATTGGGATTCGTTTTGCACTTGGGGTGGTAGAAGCTGCTGTTATGCCAGCCATGCTGATTTATATCAGTAACTGGTTTACCCGAGCGGAGCGTTCCCGGGCAAATACCTTCCTGATACTTGGTAACCCGGTAACCATGCTCTGGATGGCGGTTATTTCAGGCTACTTAATTGAAGCGTACGGCTGGCGTATTATGTTCATCGCAGAAGGGATTCCTGCTATTATCTGGGCGTTTTGTTGGTGGGTTTTGGTACAAGATAAACCAGAACAATCAAAATGGTTAACTGATAAAGAGAAAACTGACCTGCAAACTGAGCTGGATAAAGAACAACAAGGAATTAAAGCGGTTAAAAACTACCGTGAAGCGTTTAAATCTCGTAATGTGATTATTCTTTGTGCACAATATTTTACCTGGAGTATTGGTGTTTATGGTTTCGTTTTATGGTTACCATCAATCCTGCGCAGCGGTTCTGATATGGGCATGGTTGAAGCCGGCTGGTTATCGTCTGTTCCATATTTAGGTGCAACTATTGCGATGGTACTTGTATCATGGGCATCAGATAAGTTCCAAAATCGTAAACTGTTTGTTTGGCCACTACTTCTTATTGGTGCGTTGGCTTTCCTTGGTTCATATTTACTAGGTTCAAGTAACTTCTGGTTATCTTATATTCTATTAGTTATTGCTGGCTCTGCAATGTATGCTCCTTATGGACCATTCTTTGCGATTATCCCTGAGATGTTACCTCGCAACGTAGCGGGTGGTGCAATGGCATTAATTAATAGTATGGGTGCTTTAGGATCATTTATGGGTTCTTATGTGGTAGGATATTTAAATGGAGCAACAGGTAGTCCGTCAGCATCATATGTATTTATGTCTGCGGCGTTGTTCTTATCGGTATTTTTAACCATAATTGTGAAGCCACCAAAGGTTTCATAAATGTAAAAAGGATTTTGATATGAAAAAGACGGTTATTTTGTATAAAGACATTCCGGAAGATCTACTGGTAAAACTAAAAAATGAGTTTAATGTAATCTTTTTTGATGGACTGACACCGGATAACCGTCAGGCGTTTGCTGAAGCAGTCAAGACTGCTGATGGCATGATTGGTTCTACTTATCCTATTAGTAATGATCTACTTGAAAACGCGACAAATATCAAAGCTATCGCAACGATTTCTGTGGGTTACGATAGTTTTGATGTCTCTTACTTAACTTCTCGTGGTATTCGTTTAATGAATACACCTGATGCGTTAACTGATACAACGGCAGATACTCTTTTTGCTTTAGTAATAGCCACCGCCAGACGTGTGGCTGAACTGGATACTTTGATCAGAAAAGGGCAGTGGACACATAGTATTGGTCCTGAACATTATGGTATTGATGTTCATCATAAAACTATTGGCATTATTGGAATGGGGCGCATTGGTAGTGCACTGGCTAAAAGAGCTCACGCCGGTTTTGATATGAAAGTACTCTATAACGCTAGAACTCAGCACTCTGATGTAGAAGAGAACTATCAGGCAACCCGTTGTGAACTGAATGAGCTATTACAACAGTCAGATTTTGTCTGTTTAACTGTTCCTCTAACTAAAGAGACAGAGCATTTAATTGCTAAAGAACAATTCAAATTAATGAAACCAACCGCTATTTTAATTAATGGTGCACGTGGTAAAGTGGTTAATGAACATGACATGATTGAAGCATTAAAAACGGGAGTGATTCGCGCTGCCGGACTTGATGTTTTCACTGCTGAGCCACTACCCGGCAGTTCTCCGCTTATTTCGTTACCTAATACAGTTTTATTACCTCATATTGGTTCAGCCACAACTGAAACTCGTTACAAGATGGTTGAGTGTGCAATAGATAATTTAATTGCAGCCCTTAAAGCTGAGAAACCAACTGAAAATTGGGTCAATCCACAAGCAGGCTAGTTGTAAAAATATGCTCTATTTTAACTAAATAGAGCATTTATTTTACTATTATTTATTGATAGCTTTTATCAATCTTATCTATACCCGCCAAAGCCTTGAATAACAGACTGCAGAGCGTAAACTGAAACAGTAGTTTTATTCTGTTTCAGCTTATTTTCAGTTACTACATTCAATGGGTATTTAAACGATAAGGTGGTTATTATGATTCTTCGTTTATCTAAAATCGCAATGGTGATGGCTATTGCATTCTTTGCCAGTTTAGTGGCCTTTGGCAACATCACCGATTATGGAACTAATTTTGCCTTTGTGCATCACGTGTTTGAAATGGACACCATATTCCCTGATGCTACCATCAAATACCGCAGTATTACCACGCCTTGGATTCAACAATTTGGTTATATTGCGATTATTGCGCTGGAGACTCTGACTGCCGTGCTTTGCTGGGTCGGGGCATTTATATTACTTAAAAACCTTAAAACAGAAGGTCAGATTTTTAATAAAAAGAAAAATGTAGCCATTGCAGGTTTAACACTTGGGTTTTTAGTCTGGCAGGTGGGTTTTATGTCAGTCGGTGGTGAGTGGTTTGGGATGTGGATGTCATCGCAATGGAATGGGGTACCTGATGCATTTCGCTTTTTTATCACAATTATTCTAGTGTTAATTTATTTAGTTCAAAAGGATCGGGATTTAGAATAAAATCGATAATCGTTTATCTGGCAGTGGAAAATAGTTGATATTATTTCCACTGTTATGATAAAAGGTAGTGGTATTTAGTTTGATTCAACACGCCATAATAAAAGAGATGATACTCATTAAGGATAAATGATTATGTCTAAGATTATTATTCAACGAGTTTATGAAGCAAACCCGCCTTATTGTTCGCCTACTTATCTTATTGATCGCTTATGGCCAAGGGGAATAAGTAAAACCCGGTTGGAAGGGGTTATCTGGAGTAAAGAGGTTGCTCCTTCAAACGAACTGCGTATCTGGTATCATGCCCACTTAGATGAATGGGTACAATTTAAAGAAAAATATCTGCAAGAGCTTGAAAAGAGCAGTAGCTGGTCCCCATTATATAGTCAGCTAACATTAGGTCATACTATTACGCTGCTGTATGGCAGTAAAAATGAGCAACAAAATCATGCAATTATCTTGCGAGACTTTTTGCTAAGTAAGTTCAGATAACGATAGTACTAGTTAATATCATCATTTTTGTTATAATAGAACCACATATTGGGGCTGATTCTGGATTCGACGGGATTTGCGAAACCCAAGGTGCATGCCGAGGTGCGGTAGGCCTCGTAAACAAACCGCAAAACATAGTCGCAAACGACGAAAACTACGCACTAGCAGCTTAATAACCTGCTCAGAGCCTTCTCTCCCTAGCCTCCGCTTGTAGGACGGGGATCAAGAGGAGTCAAACCTAAACAAGATCGTGTGGAAGTCCTGCCTGGGGCGGAAGCATTAAAACTAATCAGGCTAGTCTGTCAGTAGCGTGTTTGTTCGCAGCGGGCAGATGAAATTTAAAGACAAACTACGCATGTAGTGCCGAGGATGTAGAGATTTCGGACGCGGGTTCAACTCCCGCCAGCTCCACCAAATTAAGTTCTTGTAAGTTCCATTAAAATATATAAAGCCTACAATATTAAAGTGTTGTGGGTTTTTTTATGTCTGCGATAGTCTATTATCATCTAGTAAAATCCAAATAATAAAGGTACCTTAATGGGTACTTAGTTAAAAATTATCTTTAGTGAAGGTACCCATAAGAGAATAATATATGGCAAAGCAGACGAAACCACTCAGTGATACTGAAATTAAAACAGCTAAACCAAAATGCAATGACTACACTTTACATGATGGTGAAGGATTACAATTAATAATAAAAACGACAGGTAATAAAATTTGGCAATTTCGTTATTATCGTCCAATAACTAAAAAGCGAGCTAAATTAAGTTTTGGCTCTTATCCTGAAATTAGCTTAGCAGAGGCTCGAAGACGTAGAGCAGAAGCCCGCTCTTTAGTCGCTAAAAATATCGACCCTCAAGATTATCAAAAAGAGCAGCTAAAAAAAATATTAGAAGCTAGAGATAACACTTTTAATTTTATTGCTAAGCAATGGTTTGAAGTGAAAAAAACAAGCATAACTGCCGATTATGCAAAAGATATTTGGCGATCTTTGGAAAAAGATATTTTTCCTACTATAGGTGATATCTGTATTACCGATATAAAAGCTAGAACATTAGTTATGGCTGTCGAACCAGTTCAGTCAAGAGGCGCTTTGGAAACTGTTCGTCGACTTTGCCAACGAATTAACGAAATTATGATCTATGCGATGAATACAGGATATATTGAGATAGCGCCAAGTCTTAATATTAATAAAGCTTTTGAAAAACCTAACAAGCAACATATGCTGACAATTCGGCCAGAAGAGCTCCCCATGGTAATGCAAAGAATGAGATTGGCCAATATTGAACTATCTACTCGATGTTTATTTATGTGGCAGCTATTAACCATTTCTCGTCCATCAGAAGCAGCCGGCGCTTGTTGGAGTGAAATTGATTTTGATAATCGTATATGGCGTATTCCCGCAGATAGAATGAAAATGAATCGAGAGCATATTGTCCCTTTGTCTCGGCAAGCGCTTAATATTCTTGAGTTAATGAAACCATTAACAATAGAAAGAGAATTTGTATTTCCAAGCAGAACGAAAAGAAATCACCCAATGAATAGCCAAACTGTAAATGCAGCATTAAAAAGAGCTGGACTTGATGGTGTTTTAGTTTCGCATGGACTACGTTCTATTGCGAGTACAACCCTTAATGAAGAAGGCTTTAATATTGATGCTATTGAAGCAGCGCTATCTCATGTAGATAAAAATGAAGTGAGGCGAGCATATAATAGAAGTGATTATTTAGAACAAAGAAGAGTAATTATGCAGTGGTGGGCTGATTTTGTCTCACAGGCTGATAGTGGTAGTATTATGAATAAAAGTCAAAAGGGTTTTAGAATTGCTATATGAATTTTAATAAACCTAGAAAAGGGAGGCCATCTTGGCAAAAGTTAATTTCTTCTATTACAAAGGAAATGATTGATGTTTATAGAATACATAGTATTCCGTATCCTTCTTTTAGGGAGCTTGTTTGTGAAGTCAAACAGTGTTTGGAGTCTTTAACCTTATATTTAAAAAATATTAATGTTGAGGAGCTAGATACGGCTTTTTATATCTCGTTACGGGAGAACTCACCATCCCAAAATACATCCAATATTTTCTTATGTTGGTATAGTGACAAGAACTCTTGCCAGACTAATTTTGTGGAATATTTGCACGAAATTATACTGAAGATGTATAAAAAGCGGTTTGATAAAATATCAGAACCTTCTTTAGTTATTGAATCTTGTGATATATCCAATTTTAAGGTAATTATTGATGGAAAAGAATGTAATATCATTGAGGGTTATCTACCCGAATATACATATAAATTTATTTTGAGTGAGAATAAATTAGAGTATGCAATTGAGATTAAATTAATTAATTTTTTGTCTGATAGAATGATTCCTCTTTTATATAAGCAAGTTAGGAGTAAGAATAAATTAGAATTTATCTCACCAACTTCACCTTGCAATAAAACTATAAAAAAACATGTTAAAGAACTACATGACTTGTTATGTGTACCATCAGATACTATTGAATCTTTATTAAGTGATTGGATAAATAAGGTAAAATCACAAGATAGTAGGACTGAGGTGCAGTGTGCTTATGAGAATTTTTATCAATATTGCCTTCAACATTTGATTTATTACCCTTTCAAAAAGTGGACAATAAATAAATTTACAATTCGACTTAAATCATACGGTGTTTACCAAAAGCGAAGCCATCGCCATAAATACTATGTTGGTATCTGTCTGAGTTAAATTTTTTTCTCTTTTTTGCGTCGACTTTTTTCATTTTGGAAATAAATAATATGAACTAAAAAGCTAGTCTATTATGTTCTCACATATTTACTAATATAGGAGAACCAAATATGAAACCACATTTAAATGTTCCATTAATAAGACTTCCAGATGTACTTCATTTAATTCCAATCTCAAAAGCAACTTGGTATAGCTGGATTAAACAAGGTATTGCCCCTAAACCTATTTGTTTAAGCGCTCGCTGTGTTGCTTGGAAACTAACCGACATTCAAAACTTTATTGAAGAAAAGCAATGTAGGGAAAATGGTCATGTGTGATTTAACAATAAATTGGGCAATAGAAAATAATATTCCTTTTATACCATTAGTCGAACAAACAAAGCATCCATTGAATCGAAATTGGGTAAGTACATTACCAATAAAAAAAGATAATAGTGCTGAACTAATTAAAGATACTGTTACAACATTTATTAAAAATAAATATGGTATAGGTTTGTTATCTGGTCATCCAATTAATAATTCAAGTGTTTTAGTTATTGTTGATGTAGATATTCGTTCTGTAGATTCACAACACCAACAAGAGTGCGATGATTTTTTAATATCTATTGGACTAGATCCTCAAGAACCAAATGTTTTGACCGGGAGAGGAGGTGGTTCTCGACACTACTATCTATGTATTCCAACAGCGTTCGCAATAGATAAAGCGAGTTTTAAATTAGCGCAGTCTAGTTACTTAGTTGAGAAAGATGGTCAAAAAAAACCAGCTTGGATAGTTGAGTTATTAGGGAAAGGAAAATTTGTTGTTGCGCCTCCATCTTTACATCCAGATACAGGTCTAGCATATAAGTTTGTTCATCAAAATATAATTTCTGAAGTACATAAATTTATGTATTACTTATACCAAATAAGAGATGATAAACATTTGAAAAATAGTATATCAACTCAAGAAAAACAGAGCTCAAGTGCTTTAGAAGAAACTAAAGAAAACATTAATAGATTGAGAGAGGTTTTAAGATTTTTGTCTTCAGATTGTGATAGAGAACAATGGCGAGATATTGTGTGGTCTATTTGTGCTCATAATTGGAAAGCTGGAAAAGAGATAGCCCAAAATTGGAGTAAAAATGCTGTTACAAAATATAATCAAAGTGCTTTTGATATTGTCTGGGAATCTTTTGATTCAGAAAAAGATAATTGTATAGGTATAAATACTGTTTATTATTTAGCAACTGAAAAAAGCTGGATAGATGATAGGGTGCATGAATGGTTAAAAGACATGAATCAAAAGTATTTTAAAGTTTTTGTTGGTGGTGAATCAAAAAAAATGATGATAGGTAGAACTTTATCTGAACATGGTGTTAGTTTTATTTCTATCCCAGATTTTCATAACTCATTGAGTAATAGAACCATTAATTTAGGTGGTAAGGTTATAAAAATATCTAAAGCTTGGTTAGAGCATCCAAAATCAAGAGGTTATGAATCTATTGAGTTTCGTCCTGAGTGGGGATTAGAAAATAGAAATAATATTTATAATAGCTATATAGGATGGGGAATTACTCCGACTAATTATAACAGTAATGATGAATTTACCTCGGTTTATAATAAGCTTGTACCTGTTCTAAAATTCTTAAAATGTATCATCTGTTCAAATAATGATGAACATTTTTATTATTTACTGGGATGGCTACATTCTTGTGTGACTATTCTTGATAGACCATTAGGTATAGCTCTTGTGCTACGAGGAGGAAAGGGAATAGGAAAAAGTTTTTTAGGTAAAATATTGGTTAAAATTTTTGGAGTACATGGATTTCATGCGACTAATTCTGAATTATTAGTGGGGAGGTTCAATGGGCATCTTAAAAACTGCTTATTGTATTTTGCCGATGAAGGTTTATTTGTTGGAGATAAAAAGGCAGAGCAAGCTTTAAAAGGACTTATTACCGAAGATAAATTATTGTTTGAAAGTAAGGGTATTACCCCTGAGATGGCTGAAAATCGAATACGAGTGGTAATTGCAACAAATTCGCTACATGCTATCTCTGCCAGCTATGATGAACGACGTTTCTTTGTTTTAGATGTAAGTGATCGTAAGGCTCAGGACCATAAATATTTTAAATCATTGTCTGACTATCTTTATAATAATAATGGGATAAATGATTTACTGTCTTTTTTACAATCAGATAGATTGTTGAAAATTCTTCAACAAAAGGAATTCCATATATTGAACATTCCTAAGAGTAGAGCTCTTAGTGAACAAAAAATCCACTCTTTATCTGAAGTTCATAGATATATTTATGAATGTCTGTCATCTTCTGGCATTTTATATATGGATGGTTTAAATCAAATGAATAAAGGATGGCTTGGCGATATTGGAGTTAATATATTATTTAATGCTTACTTAAGCATGTTAAACAATGTCCGATTTAGTAGTATTGCATCACCTTCTTCTTTTGGGAGAGAGTTTTTAAAAATTGGTATTGCGAAAAAGATTCGATCATCTTCTTCAGGGCGTCCGTGGATATATAGATTATTACCATTAATTGAGGCAAGACAAATGTTTGCGGAAAACATTTTAAAAGAACCAGATTTTCAATGGGAGTCATAAAATGATAATAGCTAAAGCATATGTGCAAGGAGTGCAAAGACAAGGGAAACAGAACATAGTAAGCCCTTCGGATGAGCTTGCAAATGATATTTATCAATGGTTTCTTTCACTTGAATCCAAAAAACAATCAAGTTATTTTTATGAAATTGATTTAGTCAAAATATTTAATTGTAGTAATCAAGAATTAGCTATTGCAATGCAAAAATTAAATTTTCTATCAGATACGATTAAAATGAATAGAAATAATATTAACGTTTATTTTACTGTTGATTTATTATGTGGGAAAAGTGTGACGTAAATTAATAAATAGGACAGCTAGATATTCTTTATATGTAAGGTTTGTCTTAGATGTCTTACTTGTCTTAGAATTTATAAAACTATAATTAATAGTGATAGATATATATTATAATTTTATAGAATAGTCACCGTGTTTATATAGGACAGGATGGTTATCATTTATAATGAATATTATCAATCACAGTTTCTTATTTCTCATCTTGTAGCTATAGTAAGAACCTAATAAGGTGAAAATAGTATAAAAGGCAGCCAATTTTTGATTTAGATTTATATTAAGAACAAATAAAACAGCGCATAATACACAAGATACTATAAACAATATTTTAGCTGTCTTATCTTTATGTTCAGGCGCAATATAAATTCCAATTATAATGAAT
Source organism: Zophobihabitans entericus (assembly GCF_011745665.1). GTDB lineage: Bacteria > Pseudomonadota > Gammaproteobacteria > Enterobacterales > Orbaceae > Zophobihabitans > Zophobihabitans entericus. Next base: position 978,359 of record NZ_CP050253.1, read on the forward strand.
ACAGTACCCACCAAGGTAGATGTTATACATTCAAGAATAATACTAGCTCCGATACCTTTATCACCATAAAAGAAATTTTGTAAATAAAAAAACACTCCTGATATAAGCACTGATGATAATAGGGCACAAGGGAAAACTGCTATCCATCTTAAATATTTCACTTTATATTCTCTTCAAAATTGTTATATAGCACCTAATTGGTATCTAGAGGATTGTGGTGCTATCAGAACTAGTTATTAATATTGGTTATCTGTGTCTATCACTGTATGAGTTAAGTGATTAAAGCATAAATATTTCTTATTTTTCCTTTAAATCAAAAGATAGATTGGTTGGTAGTACCTTATTTAAAAGAACTTTGCTTTGGGTTAATTAATCTTTAAAGTAACAAAATAAAATGTAACGTTATTTATGAATAAATGATAATTGTTTGTACCGATCGGAATTTTATCATTGATCGTTTTTGTCGATCGAAATTGAGTTGCTTTTATTGAGTCAGACTCTTCATTGGGTAATTAAATTGATGCTATACTAGATAAAATTCATTTATGTAGGATATGGAATAAATTATGCAGCAAGGATCTCTATTATATGGTGAAAGATTTTTAGAAAGTATGGCTGGTTCAATTGTCACAGATCCAGAAATTGCAATAATTGAATTAGTAGCTAACTGTTGGGATGCTTATGCAACAAATGTGCAAATAACATGGCCAGATAAAGAAAACTCAGTGCAATTTAAAATAGTTGATAACGGTCATGGTATGACATATAAAGAGTTTGAACATATTTGGAGAACTCTTTCATATGACAGAATTGCAGCCCAGGGAAATACAGTTAATCCACCTCAAGGTAATCAAGGTATTCCTCGTACTGTTTTTGGAAAAAATGGTAAAGGGCGATTTGCATCTTTTTGTTTCTCAAGTGAATATCTCATTACTTCTTATAAAGATAATCGAAAATTTACATGTAAAGTAACAAGAACCTCAACAACGCCTTTGCTAATCTCAAAAATTGAAGACTCGGAAGATGACCAAAATAGACACGGTACAGAAATTGTGGGTACTGGTGAAATACTAAGAGGATGCGGCTTTAATGAGGAGAATATTAGGGAAATAATTGGAGCTAGATTCCTTGCTAATCCTGAATTTAAGGTTTCAATCAATAATAATCCTATAACCTTTAAAGATATTAGTAATTTGTTGTCTACTAATTATTTAGATATTCCTGAGATAGGTCGAGTTGAAATATTGCATATTGATTCTAAACAATCGGATAGGACGACAAAACAACACGGTATTGCATGGTGGGTTCAAGGGAGGGCTGTAGGTAGTTGTAAATGGAGAGGGAGCGATTTTACCCGTATTTTAGATGGTAGAACATCAGAAGCTAAAAGATTTACTTTTGTTGTTAATGCTGATTTTTTAAACGATGGTGACCATATTCTTTCTGACTGGAGTGATTTTAGGGAAGATAGCAATGTATGGAAAATAACTAGAGAACTAGTTCAGGATAAAATTAAAGATATTATAATTAATTGTAACAAAAGTTCCCGGGAGGAAAAGCGTACATCTGTAATTGAGAGTGTTGGGTTTGAGGTAAATAAATTGCCTCCCCTTAGTAAGGATAGAGTGAAAAATTTTATTGATGAAATAATTGATAATTGTCCTAGTTTTGGTGTTAAAGAAATAATTCAGCTTTCAGGCATATTAACAAAGCTAGAAAAAGCTAATTCACGTTATGGTTTATTAGAATTATTGCATAATCAAGAGAGTAATGATTTAGACTCTCTTCATGATATTTTAAGTCAATGGTCTATAAGTATGGCTAAAATTGTATTAGATGAAATAAAAAATCGTCTAAAACTGATTAATGAACTGAGAGAAAAAATAAAAATTGCAGGTATTAATGAGGTACGTGAACTCCAGCCTTTATTTGAAAAAGGATTATGGATGTTTGGTGCACAATTTGAATCTATCGAATTTACTTCTAATAAAGGTATGACTAAAGTTATTAGAGAATTGTTTAAAGATCTAACTGCTATAGGTTCAAGAAATAGGCCAGATTTTGTTGTTTTACCTGATTCAAGTGTAGGTTTATATGCAAGATCATCTTATGACGATGATTATAATGAAAATGGAAGTGAGCATGTTGTTATTGTTGATCTCAAAACAACGGGTTTAGCTTTAGGTTCAAAAGAGAAAGAGCAAGTATGGAAATATGTGAAAGAGCTCAAAGCAAAAGGTTATATTAAATCTTATACAAGAGTGGATGGATTCATCCTCGGTGATAATATTGAAAGCGGGGAAGAGGAGCTTCGACGTGAGGGTGATTGTGTAAAAATAACACCGATGCTTTATGATACAATATTAACTCGAGCAGAAAAAAGACTTTTAAGTTTATATCATAAAGTTCAAGATGCTCCGTTTTTACTTGAGCAACAAGAAATTTTAAAAAATTTTGTTGAACCCCTTAGTGTGCATAGGGGTAATTTAGATATATAAAATTATTTGCTTCCGTAAGTATAGCGCCATATGACAGAAGTACCCTCTCTCATTATTTCTTTGGTCCAAAGGGGGGAGGGTCTTAGTGATTTACTTTATACTATATTAAAACGTTATCGTGATTTTCTATTATAGGTACTCTTTTAGGTACCTTGGTATTTTATAATAAATAAAAATTTATATAAAACATGTGATTGTTTATTTAAGTAAACTCCCGCCAGCCACCACATACTGATTTAAAGAAGTTCTAAGATGTCCACTAAGCCCGCACCCCAAAAAGGTTTGCGGGCTTTTTAATATAAATATCAATAGCACAATCAATCAGGTAATCTCTTCTTATACTTCTCCACCAAATCATGTTTCCACTCATCAAGGAGATAAAACTCTTTTAACTTATATTTATAAGTATTGAAAGGCTGCTTTTTAGGTAAAGGTTTCTTCCAGACAGAAAAGGTAATACTTCGTGAGATTCGCCAGTCGGCATAAACGATATATTTCTCGTGCTCCTGAACCCAAGCCTGAATATTACCTCCAGTAATCTTTGTAAATCCAATCTGAGATAATCGCTCCTCTGCAAAGGTTAATTGTTCTTTATTTCTCTTTGCGTTAAAACTCCAGCCATTATCAATTAATACTTCTTCAAAAGGGGATGTTTTGTATAGAGCTTCAGTTTGACGTCGTCGAGCTAATTGCTGTCTCTCTTCTTCACGTTCTTGTCTATCGCTTTCCGCAAATTTTTTATTCCAGTGTGACCACGCTATATCTTTAGCTACTTTTATAAATAAGCATTGATGTGCCTTACCTTCACCCAGTAGATGACGCCGTAACCCTTCAGGGAAAGCAAACCCTTCACGAAGAGTAGATGAACCATTTGAGTGGCACAAAGGGCAACTTACTCTAACTTCTCTATACCACTGTTTCTCATTGGTTGGAGGAATTGAGGTACTCTCAATAATTTTTTCAACAATATTATTAAGTCAATAATATGACCCGTCTCTGGAAGAGCAATGATAAGAACTCATCAGTAATGAGCCCATCTCATAAGGCAATAAATTTAATACTTCGTATCTAAGATTTTCCAGCTTATTCTCAAGTTGAGTAATTTTCTCATCTTTATTAATAAAGTGGTTCATTTTTCTATCCTTACTAAAATTATTCTTGTTCTCTAATCTGAATCAATAAGTCTGATTACCGATAGAAGTCACTTAAAGACGAAGAGAGGATTCGTCCAATTCAAACTCATTCTGCATACCTAATTTTTCCATAATGGCAGGAAGAACTTGATGAATGATACGTATTCCCACTAAAAGCTCATTCATATAAATATCAGGGTGCAAACGGGAATCATTAAAACCCATACTCTCATCATCAGCCTCTCGCCCAAGTTGATCGTGAGAAGGATTATTAACTAAGTCCATTATTTCAGCCCTCAGAGGAATACGAGCTCGAATTGCCGTGTTTTTAGTCTCTTTTAACCATTTTCTATAGTCTTTCTTGGTTTTATTTTTAAATACTCTGAAATTAGATGCAATGTTAGTGTCGATATCCACTTTACTTGCGGCAAGAGCCAGTAAACAAGAGTCAATATCGCTACCGACGGAACCAAATAAATCAAGCTCATCATCCATAACCAGTTCATAAACAAAAGCTGCATAAAACCCATAGACATCAGTTAACGACTTATAAATATTAAAGATAAGATCATAATAAAGATTATCATGAAGACGCTCACGCAACTCATCATCACTATCTTCATCTTCAGCTAAATATTCTTCTAATTCCTTAGGAAATTCTTTAGGAATATCAACACCAATTTCCTGTAGTAAAGACAAAGTACGCTCACATAGAAGTCCTAGTTCATCATTTAAGGGATAACAAATATATCCAGTTTCATCGCATTCCTGTGCCATCTCAGCAATAAAATGGATAAGTATTTCCCACTTATTGGCATTTTCAATAGAACCTGTTAAAAGAATCACTTCAGGAGACTGTTCACCAATCTTTATCAAATCACGCAACTTATCCTCCATCTCTGAGGACATATGTTCTCCGTTTTTCCATTTAGTAATTTGAGTTGGGGAAACTTTCAGCTTAGCAGCCAGCTATTTTTGACTACAAGAAAGGTGTTTTAAGGCTAGTTGAATTTAGTTAATAAATATTTTAATTTACTAAATAATAATAAATGTTGCTATACATAATATTTATCGTAATAAGTATAAAAGTATATTGTAACATTTATCCAAATAATGTGACTTACTTCATCTTTTTTGTTTGACCAGGTAAAGATCAATTGTTATGCTAAATCGATATAAAAATCATTATAACATTCAATTATATAAATAATTTTTTAATAGTAAGACTACTTACTGTTGCAGGGTGATTTAGATGGGGAAAAATAGCCAATATCTTGCTGATGAAATGCCTGAGTGGTGGTACTTTCTACAGTCCATTGGTAAGTGGGCTTTTACTAATAAAGGGACCTACATTTGTGCTATTTGTCCTGACGATATCTTTTCATCTTATGCTGTTGCTTCTTCGATTCTACCTTCAGAAAATACCTCGATCGATATTCATATGCAGCTAAAGTCATCTCCTTTTGTCCTGATCACTACTGATGAAATGCCAGATAAAGGTCAAAGAGCTTATTATTGTGGTGATGAAGAAATGAATGGCCAACTGCTTTGTTGTTTTCAGCGAGTCAAGAATACGATCCAAAAGAAGCCTGTTTCAGAACTAACAAAAAACATTGTTCTTTGTACTCATGATGGTAAAAAAGAAGACTGGTTGCTTAAAACTGATCGCTTATATGACGCGGTCAAAAAGCACCATGTTTCAGAACGATTAAACTTAATTGGTAATAAAACACAGTTACTCGAGTCAGCAAATAATTTTTCATTATCTGTTAATGGAAAAACGCAATTATTAAGCGAATATCTTGGCATTTTAGGCGGAGAACAAGTTTTATCCTACCAGGCGCTGATTAATGTGATCAGTTCTCAAAATATCAACTGTCAGGAACAGACACAAATCTGGAGTGGTAATATTCCCTCGCGCCATCCGCAAAAAGATCAGTCTATCGTTTGTTGCTTATCTGCCAGCGATGTTAATTTAGATGAAAAAGTTCAGCGATTTCTTACTCACTATACTCAACATTTAGGCCAGACTGGCTGGCGCCCCGAAGTGAAAAATGGCCTGTTTGAGAGTGGCGGCCTGCAGTCACTCTGCCAGAAAAAGCCAAATACTATTGGTTTATCAGTGCTTAGCTATAAAGGAAATTCTGATGCCAATGCCCTTTAAGATTTGGCAAGATCATTCTCCTGCTAAGCTCTATATCCTGAGAATCAAACATGATATCTACTATCAGCTGAATTGCATTTATCACCAGTTATGCTCTCAGCTAAAATCAGAATATTACAGACCAGAAGAACTCCCACTATTGAAGGCTCTCAACAACCTGTTAATTACCGGGTTAACGCTTCCGTTACCTTCTCTGAGCGATTCTTTGGATAAATTAAAAACATTACAACAAGACTTTCATTTTTCTTGTTTGGTCTCAAAAGAACTGGAACAAGAACTCAATGAGGTCCTGAAACAGCTTCAGAAAAATCCGGAAACACCGGTTTTCTCAGCCTTAGAGCGCTTGTTTCTGGATAATTCAGTGCCTGAGCTTGCTAATATTCAACGATTTAATTTTAGCCTTAAATATTCCTGCCACTTTGACATGGTTAGTAACGTCTTTCATGAGCATGAATTTAACTCTTTTAGTCAACTCTCTTTATTAGAGGAAACGCTTAAGAAAGGTTCAAATCACCCACTTATTCTTACCGGCCTAACTAACTGGTATCAGCGCTTTTTCAAAATACCACCGGCAAAAAATCTTATTCTGATAACGCCCTCATGGTATTCTACAAAAATTAAACACGATAATCCATTTACGACTTATGCTGATATCACCATTGGATTGAGTTCTGCTGCTTTAGTTCTCCCGGCCCAGATCTCCACTTTAACTCTGTATACCGATGAGAAAATAACTCAGGAACAATTCATTGATGATGAATTGATAACTGAACCTGCTCCAGGCGTTGATTTAATGGAAAAACCATTATCACAGCTTAAATTAGCTAATGACTGGATCACTTTTGAGCCGGGTAAAAAGACGGTTATTGTTAGTTCTGACCATCAGGTAAGGTACGAGCCTCTGCATTCAATTAGCCAGCTAACCATAGGTGAATACTGGGTTGATGTTGAAGATAAAAATGAAACAGACAGTATCATCAATCCTGACCAGGATACTATTGCTCAAATGGAAATCTGGAAAAAACCAATGAGGCGTTTTGCAACACAACCAAATTTACTGGTGAAAAAATTACGAAGCTACGGTGCTACCAGCCGTGCTAATGAGCAAAATGTCTGTCACTGGATGAAACCAAGTCATAATGGAATTTTCGCTCCTCAGGATCTGGAAAATGATTTTAGAGCTATTCTCCATTTTGCCAATATTCCCGTAGAGTATCACCAGGGCTTCATCCAGTTAATTAACAAATTACGCTCAACTAATCGATCACAAGGGCGGATAACCTTTGCCGATTTAACCAACCAGATGCTGAGTGAACTTAAAGCATTATTATCTACGGTATTACAGACAGATGTGGATAGCCTGCAATTGCAAAGCACTAATTATATTTTCCAGTTAAGAAAAATTACCGATCTTCACTGATATTATAAAAAACGGATATTTTATGGCCAGAATGATTCCTCCAAAATTTGACCACCAACAGACGAAAAGTTCGGGTGAAAAGCTGCTTTTTGAAAGATTACAAAGAGATCCGGACACTAAAAACTGGATTGTTTTACATCAATATGATGTCGCTAATCATAAAGGTGCTATTTCTGGTGAGATTGATTTCTTAATTCTGGTACCGGGTAAAGGTGTGTTAGCTTTAGAAGTCAAAGCGCACCAGCAGGTAAGTCGTGATGAACAGGGCAGATGGTTTTTAGGCCGGCAAAGTACCGGTAATGACAAAAGTCCATTTGTTCAGGTGTCAGTGTCTATGCACTGTTTGCGCGAGTATATCTGTAATAAAGACACCCGATTAAGAAGTATTCCTTTTATTTCTGCGGTTATTTTTACCCACTGCAACTTCGATGCAACGTCACCCGAGTGGCGTCCCAGCCAGCTAATGAACGCTGAACAGTTAAAAAAGAGAGGGATTGGGCAGCTTATTTTAAATACATTTGATAAAGAACGGGAACGTATTACTAATTTACCCACTGGCAAATGGTTCACCGATCCAAAAGCGCCTTCAAATAAAAGTATTGAGCAGCTTTTATTCTTATTGCGGCCTCCACTTTCTTTTTCTTTATCACCGCAGAACAGGTTGGATAATAGTCAACAAGAAGTGCTGGAATATACTCAGGAACAGTTTTTAGCACTGGAGGCGATAAATTATAACGACCGTATTTTATATACCGGGCCAGCGGGAACAGGGAAAACCGTGCTTGCTATTGAAGCCGCTAAAAGAGCGGTATTAGAGCATAAAAAGATATTATTTATCTGTTTTAATCGTTATCTGGTTAATTATATTAAAGATAATCTCAGCCAGGCAGACACTAATGAGATTGATATTATTAATATTCATGCGTTGATGACCAGAATTACCAATCGTGCTCCCGTTGAAGATACTCCTGAATTTTGGAACTCGGTTTTACCTGAATCTACGTTAGATTGTTTACTTGATGAAAAAAGCGAGCTGACCGGGCAATATGATTTATTGATTGTAGATGAGACCCAGGATATTGTCGCTCATCCTAAATGGCTGGATATTCTGGATTTATTATTAAAAGGTGGGCTACATGCCGGAAAATGGCTAATGTTTGGTGATTTTAAAGGGCAGGCTATTTTTTCTAATATTAAAGAGAAGATATTATTCAGTAATCTGAATGAACGAGCCAGCCATTTTCCGGTGTATCCATTATCTGTTAATTGTCGTAATACGCTCCCCGTGGTTGAGCAAAATAAACTCATCGGTCGTTTAGGGGATTTATATAGCCTGGTAAGGCGAGGGGAAGATGAAGAACACAAGCCGGTACTTCATTACTTTAAAAATCAAGAGGAGCAGTCTGAAAAAGTCTTGAGCAGTATTGATAAACTTTTGGCGGACGGATATCCCCATGGCTCAATTACACTGCTTTCGCCATTAAATCGCTCTCCTGTTATTGAACTGATAAGTCAAAAAAGAACCGAATTATTGACGCCTTATTACCAACCCGAAGCAAGCAAAATAGCGTATACCACAATCCATAGTTTTAAAGGGCTTGAGAATGCTTTTATTATCATTACTGATATTGATGAAATTGAAAGCATTCAGATGCGCAAATTGCTTTATACCGCAATGAGTCGAACAACCTTAACTTTCTATCTTTTCCTGTCCAATAAGACAGTGAGCCAATTACAAAAGCTTGTCACTGAGGCAAAATAATATGAGTGAAAATATCTATAAACAATTTGGTCATCGCGTTGCTGGTTCTGTGGTCAGAGATAATGTGATGCTGGCGAATCTACAAAAAGAAATGATTGGTCCCGCGCCACGCGGCCATGAAATTGAGCTATCTGAATTAATTAAACTGGATGCGGCAGATTTGTTTAAAAACTGGATAGTTAAAAATACTGGGGAAGAAATTATTAAAGAGTCACCGTTGAAGCGTTATGGCATGGGGGTTCTCTATCCTGCAGGCTGTGATGCTAAAACAATAGACGAGCAACCGGATACACCGGCGCCCACTGATGAAAAGAGCTTTGCCAGTGATCCTGAAAATATCTTCCAGGATGATAATAACAAGGAAAACATTAAAGAAAGTCCGTTTGGTACAGCAGATGATGGCTATGACTTAGACCTGGCACTGACCAACGTACGCTTACCACAAAGCTTTGCAATAAGCTTTTCCTGTAATGCGGAACAACTCCCAGCACTGAAAATAATGATCAGTGGGGGATTATACGCACCAGTTAAGGTAAAAAACTATCAATGGTGGTACCGAACAGCCCTGAATTTCACAACCGAAATTCAACGGCAACTCTGGGTAAATGAAAAATTCACCCTCGACATTAGCGCCCAGATCCCTTCCCTGCCCGCCGGTTTTAAACTTAGTTTAAAAGGCTATATGAGAAGAAATGAAGGACAAAAATCATTGATTACGCTGGCGCTGATTAATGAAAGCAAAAGTTCAGATCCGCAGACATTTGCCAAAGACTTGGTTTCCCTTTTCCAGACAGAGCTTAAGATTGAGGCGACCTTACCTGATGGTAGTGGCGGTATTCTGCCTTATCCTGAAGCCAGTACCATTGATAACGATCCGGAAGAACTCTGTAATCAGTTATTGTATCGTAGTGAACCTATATTTGCCGTCGGTCATGGCTGTTCTGCGAACTGGGCTGCAAATCCCTGGGATAAAAAGACAACCGTCCATACTATCTGGACAGATGCCATGCCAACATATGAAGTTCCCAGTATTACACCGGATATTGAAATCATACCGGGCAAGCCTTTTCCTATCTCAATGAATGACTGTGCTAATCTGACCAATGATTTATCCGGTCCTGGTTATCAACGACTAACTCAACTCGTTGAGGGTTACCAAAACTGGATTAATCAACAAACGGCGAAACTGGAGCAGTTACAAGTTTCGCAGCCTCTCAAAGAACAAGGCCGAAAAAATCTACAAGAATGTCATACAGCCTGCCAAAGAATGCGGGAAGGTCTGACGCTGTTAAGCCAGGATATCATGGTCAGAAAGGCTTTCACATTAATGAACCAGGCTATGCAATTGCAACAACAACATCACCCTAAACATGTCAGAGCCGCCAGTTTTGATGAAGGCTATATTCGCTATCAGCAGTCCGCTACATTTAGTCAGCAGACATCAGACTGGCGCGCTTTTCAGATTGGTTTTATTTTGATGAGCCTAGCCTCTGTTGTGAACGGTGACTCTCCTGAACATGAAACCGTCGAGTTAATCTGGTTCCCAACCGGCGGTGGCAAAACGGAAGCTTATTTAGGTTTAGCAGCTTTTGATATTCTCTACAAAAGATTACGTGATAAAGATCAGGCATCTGGCGTACAAATACTGATGCGATATACTCTGAGATTATTGACTGCCCAACAGTTACAAAGGGCTTCCACATTAATTTGTGCGCTTGAAGTGTTACGTCGGCGGTACAATATTCCGGGTAAACCATTTTCTATTGGGCTATGGGTAGGGGGGAGTACGACACCAAACAAGGGTAGTGAAGCCATTAAGGCTTTAAATAAATTAAAGAAAGAGGATGATGCCCCTAACCCATTCTTATTTGATCGCTGTCCCTGGTGTTCCGCTCAAATGGGGCCAATGAAGATACCAGGAAAGCCTGGAAAAGATAAATATCAGATATTAGGTATTCACGCCCAGAATCAAACGGTGGAACTGTATTGCCCTGATCAAGGCTGTGATTTTTTTGAACACCTCCCGGTCTATCTGATTGATGAAGATATTTATAAAAATCAGCCCACGATTGTGATTGGTACGGTGGATAAATTTGCCATGTTGGCCTGGAATCAAAACATTCGAGCCTTATTTGGGTTAAATGAGCAGGGTGAACGAGAAATCAATCCACCGAGCCTGATTATTCAGGACGAATTGCATCTGATTACTGGTCCTCTGGGCTCAATGGTGGGGCTATATGAACCCTTAATTGAAGAGCTGTGTACGGATAAAAGAGGTAGCAAACCTTGCCTACCTAAGATTATCTGTGCCACGGCCACTACTCGTCGCTATAAAGAACAAATTAGGCATTTATATGGTCGGGAACAAGCCAATCTCTTCCCTCCTCCGGCAATCGATGCGGATGACTCCTTTTTTGCGGTGTACAAAAGAGATAAGAATACGGGTGAGCTGGTTCCGGGGCGCAAATATATTGGGATCAATGCTCCTGGTCTGGGTTCACAAATGAGCGTTCAGGTCAGGGCTTTCTCGGCACTGCTTGATGCCTCAAATCATTTGCGATTAGCTGACCGAGATGCCTGGCGAACGCTACTGGTTTTTTATAACTCAATCCGTGAGTTGGGCGGTGGGAAAACATTATTCCAGAGTGATATTCCAGAAAGACTACGTGGGCTAGGACACAACAGGCCTGAAAATTGCCTGAAACGTTTTATTCATAATGATACTGAGCTCACCAGTCGCCTGAAATCGGATGAAGTCCCTCAGGCAATTGCTAAGCTACAAAAAGGATTGCCACTGCCTGAGCTTAAAGAAATACAGCAGATCCTGTCTGATATTATTCCATCATTACAGGATGTTGATTTAAAAACCAGAATGCTTGGCTGGCAGGCAATACTAGCAACCAGTAATGAGGTGAATGCATTGCCTCTTGAAAGTTACTATGATTTCTATTTATGCCGCAAACATCTGGTTGAACTTAACATTGAGCCTTCACAGGAATTAACATCTTTTATCCAGAAAATTTATGGTTTGGGCGTAGTTGATGTGTGTATCGCCTCAAACATTATCGAAGTCGGCATAGATATTGAGCGCTTGGGATTAATGGCAATTGTTGGTCAACCAAAAACAACAGCACAATATATTCAAATTTCTGGCCGGGTTGGCAGAAGCTGGCGGAAGCGGCCAGGCATGATCGTCACTATTTACTCCGCAAGCAAACCAAGGGATCGCTCCCATTATGAACATTTTCGTGGTTATCACCAGCGACTTTATGCTCAAGTTGAACCGTCAAGCGTAACACCTTGGTCGTTACCGGCGATAGAACGCGCCCTGGCTGCTGTTTGCGTGGCTTATATTCGGCAAACAACACCTAAGAATACACAACCCGGAGATACGCTTACTTTGAGCCGGTTTAATGAGTTTATTAGAATTTTATTTGATAAACGAGCCTTATCTATGGGAGCAGATATGCCAGTAGTTAAACATTTTTTGGACATAAAAGTGAAGCAATGGCAAGACCGGATGTGTTCACTTCGTGATTGGGGGAGAATTGGTCATCCTTATCAAGATGGAGATGTTTTTTATGTATTAGGCACTCAAGTTGATAAGGCTGTTAAATTGGCAGAAGTATGGGCTGCACCAACATCAATGCGTAGTGTTGACGGAGAAAGCTTATTTGGTATTTCTCGGGGTGATCTCTACACAAAGGAAGAACACTATCATGGCAAAAATTAGAAAAAGTCAATTAATCACAACATTTGGTCCAGGGGCAATTTATATTGAGGATTCTGGTGTATCTATATTGATCTCAGGTATAGATCTTTGGTTTAAAGAGCATTCAGATGAAAGTATAGAGAGATATAAAATATTTGATGACCGTTTAGCTAACCGTCTAGGTGTTAACCATTTTAGATTACCACCAGATGATTATTTGGGCGAGAATACAAAGGGTTATAGTTCATCCTTAGAACCTTTGCCTGCTTATCGTTTTCCTGCTTGGCATGTATGTAATAAATGTCAGCGACTAGAGAGATATCCTGAAATATCTAAAAATATCCCCAGATGTAACTCGCAGAACTGTAATGGGAAAATGTACCAAGTGCGTTTTATTGCTGCATGTAGTGCCGGCCATTTACAAGAGTTTCCCTGGCGTGAATGGGTGCATACAAAAGAGGGCTTGGCGTGCAACAAAACGCTTAAACTGGAAACCAGAGGCAGCTCCAGTTCGCTGAGCGATATTAAGGTATCCTGTGAATGCGGCGCTATGCGTAGCCTTGCTGGAATGTCAGCAAATATAGGCAGTAATTCATGTAAAGGCCACATGCCTTGGCTAGGGCTTGCTTATAAAGAAGTTGATGAATGTGATCAACCACTGATAGGTATGTTGAGGCAAGCAACTAACCTCTATTTTCCAAAACTGGTCAGCTCTATTAAGATACCTAGAGTTAGTAATCAAAGTTTAGATATTGCTATAAATGCTATCGAAGCGATTGAATCGACTCATAAAGTTATTATAAAAGGTTTTCTGGAGAATGACGTAAATTCTGCTTTGAGTATTATTAAATTAGCTAAAGGAACTCAATTAGTAAATATTGAGCAAGAGGTTATTTTAAAGGCTGCTAAATTAGTTTTTAGTAATAATTTAGCCACTTTTAATCTTGTAGAAGATGAGGAGACAGCTTATCGCCGTGAGGAAAGAGATATACTATTACAAAGTTGTAAAGACCCTTTAATAAAAACTTCATCATTAGATATGAGTCTTTTTCAACAAACTAAGTTTAATCAATTTTTCTCTTCTGTAACCCGGGTCGAAAAACTGACTGAGACACGAGTTTTAGAAGGGTTAGATCGCATAAAAGCAGGAACTCGTAAAGGAGACTATTACGGTACAATTAACCGCTTTAATGTCAATCCTGATGAACGCTGGCTACCGGCGATCAGAGTTTATGGTGAAGGGATTTATATCGAATTTGATCATCAAAAATTAGTAGACTGGGAAAATAATAATAAAGACTGGTTGAATACCAGACTGGCAACCCTGCAAAAAACAGGTGATTTTGTTGATATCTCACAAACCGCACGCTATATTTTAATACACTCATTCGCCCATATTCTGATCAATGAATTAATTTTTGAATGTGGTTATAGTAGTGCATCATTAAGAGAACGTTTATATGTTTCTGCTCATCCTGAACAACCCATGTCAGGCGTGTTAATTTATACGGCTGCTGGCGATACCGAAGGTTCTCTGGGCGGGCTAGTCTCCATGGCTGACAGCCACAAACTGATTCCGGTCGTATTAAAAGCGATAGCTAAAGCACGCTGGTGTTCCTCCGATCCTATTTGCTCTGAATCAGGAAGCCATGGCGGGCAAGGTCCAGACTCAATGAATCTGGCAGCCTGTCATAGTTGTAGTTTATTACCCGAAACCTCCTGTGAAAATATGAATAAACTCTTGGATCGCCGTTTACTGGTTTCAGAAAATGGGGATAACACCGGGTATTTTGATGAAATGTTATTGTAGTTTTTCAGAAACAGGATTGCTGACTTATATCAACACAATGAAATATAAAAAATAACAACGAGCCTGAATGACAAGAAATTTTTATGTTTATGCGTTAAAAGATCCTCTCCAAAAACCGGCTAAAATTTTCTATATTGGTAAGGGGACGGGGAGTAGATCCATTGAACATACTCAAAAACCAGACAATACGCGAAAAGGGAAACACATCAAAGAGATTCTGGCAGCAGGATGTCAGGTGATTGTGACAACTCTTGTTGATCACCTGACCGAAGAAGATGCCCTGCGTATTGAGCTGGAGCTGATTGCCTGTTTGGGTACCATTGATAATGGTGGTGTCTTATATAATTCAATCACCCCTCACGCGATTGCACCAAAGCTCAAATCAAATGTTGTGTTACCTGACGATGCCGTTATGAAAGCTCAGTTAGGTTTAAAACTATTAAAAGATGCCATTATTTCTTTTGCTGAAGAAAATCCTCAGGGCATTACTAACTCAGATTGTGTTCACTATCTTGGCCTACAATCCGATAACGAAGGACGTCAACAAGATTACTTAAGCTACAGTATATTAGGGTTGCTGATTAAAGAAGGAGCATTAATAAGTGAAAAAGTCAGCAACCGCCGACGATATAAAAAGAACAGCTAATATCAATTACTTTTTATTGAGTAGATTCAACACAACCTCACTAATCTGTTTCGCTAAAAAAGGCGGAACAGCATTACCCACCTGAACGTATTGCTGAGTTCGATTACCTTCAAAATAATAATTATCGGGAAAAGTTTGTAGGCGAGCAGCTTCACGTACTGTTAAGCTACGGCATTGTGTTGGGTCGTAGTGAATAAAATAATGTCCATCTTTAGAGATATGACTGGTAATCGTCGTGGCAAATTTATCTGCTGACTGAACACGAAAACGATCAGCATGTGCCCCAGTTTCCCAATTAGCATGTTCTGGCGCCAGCTCTTTTGGAAAATCTTGTGATTTTGGTGAAGTTCCTTCATTAAGTAAGGCATAAACTGCACAAAAGACATAACGCAGTAAATCCGACTCAATATGTCCTCTGGTTTCATGATTGAGAACACATTGCAGATCTTTGTCCATCAGCCAGCTTTTTAACGGTTCTGGTATCAGCATTTCTTGACTATTATCATATTCACTACTTTTGCGGGGTAGTCCTCTTTTAGGAGCTAGTTCTAATGCGTTAAATCCATCTCGCTTATCTTGCTCTTGTTTATCCATTAGCTTTTTTAACTGGACAATATAATCAGAAACTATTTTAGCCCAGAGCTCTTCAGTATCTTCTTGTTTGGATAAGCCACTTCTGAGTGGTGGTAAATCATCGATAACACTTTTTACTGAAATAGAATCCGTTTCAGAAAGTTGTAAGGTATCCGGGATACCTTCAATATCACTTCTTACTCCTAATAAAATCACTCTGTGCCTTGCCTGGGGTATACCATAACGTTCAGAACGAATTAAAAAATCAGATACATTTTTATAATCAGGATGAGCCGGGTCATCAGCGCTCGTCACCAGAGAATAAATTTTATACTCTGACATATCAGGTGTATCAGTTGCCACGCTTGGATTACGTAAGTCTTTCAGAATATCAGGGAATATCAGTTTATCATTCACTTTGGCAGACAAAATACCTCTGACATTTTCCATGACAAACACTTCAGGTTTAGCGATCGACAATACTTTTAAATATTCTTTATATAAAAAATGTCGGTGATCGTCTTCCGCTTTATATTCCTTATTACCGGCGTTACGTGAGCGGCCCGCCAGTGAGTAAGCCTGACAAGGCGGCCCCCCAATCACAACCTTAGTACCATCATGATTTTCAACGAGAGCTTGAATTTTTGCATGAATCAGTTCATTATCCTCTCCCAGTGTTTGAGGGGCTTCTAATGTTTCTTCAAGTGCTTGAGCTGCTTCATCGGGGTATTTTTCAAAAAGTTGTTCTCGGGTGATTTTACCCTGTACATAATGATAATAGTCTTTTTTAGCCTCAGGATTACTTGCCAGTTTTCTAAATAAAGCTCTGGTAGTTAATGTTCTATGAGCGGAAGGATCTTTTTCTATCGAAACACCAATCTGAAAAGCGGTCTCCCCTGTAGATGTTTTACACGAACTAAAGCCTTCGCCTAAACCACCAGGTCCAGCAAATAAATCAATCACCAGAATTTTACTATCTTTCATTCTATTAATATTATTTTAACCTCAATTTTCATGGCTAGTATGATACCAGGCTATGTTTTTTGAGCAATCAATTATTCTTATTTTCTGAATTTAATCCGCAAACAGACAGGTAATAGATAACATTTAATAACTCGGTTTATCAATGTTAGAATTGAAAAATTATTCACCAACAACTTAATAAACAATATGGCTGATGTTCACGATAAAGCAACGCGTAGTAAAAATATGCAGGCAATTAAAACAGAAGATACGTTTATAGAACAACGTATGACACAGCTTTTATCCAGTTTAGGCGTTGAGTTTCAGGTTCAGGTCAAAGAGCTGCCAGGTAAGCCTGATTTTGTTATCGACTATTATAAAGCGATTATTTTTACTCATGGTTGCTTCTGGCACAGGCATGATTGCCATCTATTTAAAATACCGCAAACCAGAACTGAATTTTGGTTAAATAAAATTGAAGACAACCGACAACGAGATAGAAAAGTTATTCATGAGCTAACTCAGTCGGACTGGAAAGTACTGATTATCTGGGAATGTGCGATCAGAGGAAAGCACAAGTTATCTGACCTAATGTTATCTGAGCGTATTGAAGAGTGGCTGTGTTCTTATGATTCCAGTGCTGAAATAGGTACATTGGGAATGAAGAAATATCTAGTAGGTTAAATTAACCCTTAGGATTACTTTTTAAACACCTGTTCATGATGCCACTCAACAAACTTATTCTGTAACCAGTCTTTCTTCTCTTTAGGTATAAAAATTGATTTACCTTCAAAGTTCCAAAACAGTTTATCTACAATTTCATTACCATTCACACCACTGGAAACAAGTAGCTTTAAGCCACTATTCAGACCAATCGCACCCATATCAAACGCGGAGTGATGAATAGAACAAAGTGCTAGCCCATTATCTACCTCACAAGGGCCACCAAATTGTTTCCATTTAACATGAGCAGCTTCAAGACCAACAGGTGTACAATCTTGTTTTAGGTTATAACCACAAACAGCACACTGGTAGTTATAAGCACGAAGTACCGTTTGACGAAATTTAGGATTACGCTCACGATTGATTTCTGCCAGATCAAAACCCAGTTGGTTGGCTAGTCTATCTTGCTCACCCTCAGGCAACAGCTCACTCAAAATACGTTGTGCAAGCTTATCGATCTGTTTTGGCTTGTTTATAACGAGTTTATAAGCCTGTTCATCAAAACCACCTTGCACACCACATTCTATTAGTCTGTTACTAGTAGGTTCTTTGCTTTCTTGTTTTGGGTCTGTACAATTCTCAGCATTATTTAATTGCCAGAATCCATCACCTTTCAGGCGCCAGAATGGCATATTGGGGTAGTGTGTTTTGCGATCCGGGCCAAAGCTATTTAATAGCTCTAATAAAGGCTGCTGGATTTCGGTTCCATAATCAAACAGGCGTTCGTGGCCTTGCTTGTATTGTGATAAGACATAAAGTAGTAATAAGGGTTTATGCGGCGCCCGTTGGTCACCTTTTTTCCAGATAGTGATATTAGCGATGGCTTGTTGTAATTGTTTGATATCCATATTATTTACAAACGTTTATATGAAACAATGTAACTAATATACAGCATTTTTGAGATAGAGCTTATAAAATTTTATTTACTGTAGATTGTTGATTTAAAAAAGATATCAGTTAAAACAAAAAAAGCCGATAGAAGATAAAATCAACTACCGGCTAAAGAGGAGTGAATGAGTCTCCTCGGATCTGAAGTTTTGTAACATGGGGTAGTGCTACAAAACTTAAAATAGGGTAGAAAGCGTTCCCTCGCAGCTTAACAATACGACACAAGTTTCCTTGCTAGTTTGTTAAGTATCGATAGTTAGCAATTTAACTATCTGTCCACTAAACTTTCTCTATTTGCATCAGTAGTAAAAAGCGTCCTTGCTTTAAAGTACTCCATGTGTATTTTCTTTCTACTAACGTTTCGATATCAAAATATCAAAGCAAACGAAGTTAGGTAATCACGAGAATAGAAGCATTAATTAGTAATTTACTAGCTAACAACTTTCCTTTCTTGATATGCATAATACACTAAGATATTTTTTATCGCAAATTAATTAAGGTAAAAATGTGATTAATAACACAATTATCTGCTAAAAATACGTAATAATAAGTCCAAAATAAGTCCAGTTATTTTTTATTTTGAAATAAGTAATGAGAGAACTGTATAAATATTAATAGTAAATTTTTGAAAACATAATAACTAACAATAAGTTAGATTTCTTACTGGATATTTAATCAATTAAAATGAACTAAAATATTATTTATTATTATAAATAATAAATTGAGCGAGGGATGAAAGTACATATTGAAAGAGTAAATTATTTATCTGAGTTACATATAAAGGTTAGAAAAATAATTTATTGTTAGTTGTAATTTATTATCCGAACGTTTCAAATGAAAGATGGGGGAGTTGGTTGGAGTGAGAGGAAAGTTTTTTTTGTAATTGACTATAGTTCAAGATGCTTAATGAGAGTTATCTCTATGATCTTTATAGAGAAAATGCAATAAATTCAATTTTATAACCTTTTGATTTTATTGCATTTTTTATTTTAACTAAACAGTACCGCTATCTCTTGAACTGATTGTTTAACATAGAAGCGTTGATTATTATCATCAATGATGATTGATTTAAAACCGTTCTCATCATCTTCACAAGCTTGAACCTGATAGATGTAATCTACATTGATCATATGATTATCATCGAGCTTTAGAAATCTCATTATCGTTTCCTCTTTTTATTCATTGCACAACCAGATGTCACACGCTGGTCTACAATATGTTGAAAAATATTATTATGATTAATCCAATGGTATAAACAAATTGTGACATATTTATTTTAAACTTATTGTTTATTTAAATCAAACTTTTTGTTTAAAAATAAAAAGGAAGGAAAAAGCTAAATATAATTATTTAGCTTTTATAGATTAAACGATAGAGGAGATCCACCAGACGCGACCAATGACAGTGAAGTCACCAGATTCAATTTGTTCTTTATAGACAATCTCATCTTTATAATCAGGATTATATGAACGAACTGTGATACTGCCATCAGAATTTTGAATCAGAATTTTTATTTTTTGAACATCACCAATACGAATCGCATACATTTTACCATCACGAACAATCTTATCAGCAGTATTAATTGATACTGTATCATTATCTGATAGTTTAGGTTCCATACTATCACCGGTGACCCGTACAACTTTCAGGTTTTCAACATTAATACCTTCACGTTTTAGTGTATAGGCTCTAAAAGGTAGTGTGTACATCTCTTCACCTTCAGTGTTACAGTAGCCATCTCCTGCTGATAGATGTACATCAAGTACCGGAACTTCTACAAATTCTGTATTTGTTGGTGCCATGTCTTCCCATTCAACTGGTTTTAAACGTGACTGTTTAAAATTAGGTTCTGAATTATCTGCTTCACCCATCCCAAAAAGTAACCAGTTCAGTGAATATCCGGTTTTTTCACAGATAAGTCTGGCTACATTTTTACTCATAGAATTACGCTTAAGCCAGTTAGTGACTGATTGTGGAGAGGCATCTGCAAGCTTTGCCAGCTCTGTTTGATTCAGGTTTTGCTCAAGCATAATATGCTTAAGTCGATCCGATAATGTGCTCATGTTCTTGTCCTCCGGTACTTTTTCAATCTAAGTAGATTATTAAACAAACAGTTGAAAATGTAAATAAACATTTTGTTAATTTTATGTTGACATGGTTGCGCATTTGCGTTAACATTTTGTGTATAAATTCGGAATTCTATAAGGATGAAAAATAATGAGAGACATTAAAACAGTATTAAAAGCTTGGGCAAATGTGCGTGTCAGTAAACGTGTTGGAACGGAATTTCCTTCTCATGCCGCAGGTTTCCAGTCATGTTATAGCGGGCCTGATTTTCGGGTGTTTTTGACAGAGGATGAAGCCGAGTTAGTTGACCGCTCTGTATTGAGATTACGACGTTCAGACCCATATTCTCATGCTGTTTTAACTTCTTATTATCTCAAAAATATTTCTTGTAACAGACAAGCAAAAGTGTTGGGTAAACGCCCACATGCAATTTCAGAAACACTCACAAATGCTGAGAAGTATATTCTGGCTAAGCTGGATGATGTGATGGAAATTGCTGCATAAAAATATTTTAAACAAAATGTTGATTTTGCGAATTGGTTCATATATAATAACTACAAATTGGACGTTTATGTCCATTACTTAAACCCGGCTCTGTCGGGTTTTTTATTGCCTGCAATAAAACATCATCTTTAAACATGAAATTGAAACCCTGACTCAAAATCAGGTTTTTTGTTTATATGTTATTAACCAAATTAAGGAGTACGCAGACACATACTCTCAACAAATCCTATACAGAAGAGCTGCGTTAACTCCTTTCCTTTTATTAATTTAAAAGCCCAAGAGGGCATGAGAATGAACAAAATGCCTTATAAAAATAATGATTTTTTTGCCTCTGTCATTGACTGGCTATATCAGAATTATCCACTGATTTATGGTGCTATTTTAGCTGTCTTAATTGCTTATGTACGACTGGTTTACGATGGTGTTGATGGGCGTAAAAAGTGGATTGAAGCCATTTTGTGCGGAGCATTAGCACTGGCTGCCAGTAGTGCTCTTGATTATTTTGGCTTACCACAAAGTTTGAGTCCTTTCATCGGGGGGATGATTGGATTTTTAGGTGTTGAAAAATTAAGAGCATTTTCAATGGCATTTTTTGAACGCAGATCAAAAGGAAACAAAGAATGAGTTTATCAGTTAAACAGAGCAAATTTACCTTAATGGTCGCTCAGTTGATCTTGTGGGCCAACGAACAAGGTTACCAGTTAACTTTTGGTGAAGCATACCGAACTCCGGAACAAGCCAAGATCTATGCTGAAAAAGGATTGGGAATAAAAAATAGTTTGCATTGTTATCGTTTAGCGGTTGATTTCAATTTATTTGTTAATGGCGTTTATCAAACCAAAACAGAGGCTTACCGGCCTTTGGGAAAATACTGGAAATCACTGGGTGGCGCCTGGGGTGGGGACTTTGAATCTTTCCCTGATGGCAATCATTTTAGCCTTGAACATAATGGAACCAGATAATGACTCAATTTAAATATATTGCGGTAATAATTTTGGTTGTTTTATGTATTTGGCTATATAGCAGTAATCAAAGTCTGAAAGAACAGAGAGAGCAGCTTTCTCTTCAGTTAAAGAGCACACAGGAAACATTAATTTTTATGCAAACCGAGAATATAAGAATTAATGAAATTAATCAGATAAATAGTCGTCATATTCAGCAGTTAGTTTATGAATCAAATACGATTAGAGAATCGATTAAAGAGGCATTAAAAAATGAAACGTGTACTACTGTCACTATTCCTGTTGATGTGGTTGACCAGCTGCGCTCGCACGCAGAGCGTATTCGTACAGCAGACAGTGCCAGCCAATCTGACTAAATTATGTATACCACCAAATCCTCCGACCAATATGACCTGGGGAGATTCTGTTGAATATAACGAAACTTTATTACATCTGCTTGAAGTTTGTAATGCTGATAAGCGAGCAATCAGAAAAATTTTATCAACACCGAATTAATTGATCTCAAGTGAGCTCAATTTTTACCGTTCTTGCATAAGAACAAAACAACAACCAGCCACAATAATGTGGCTTTTTTTATATTTGGAGAAAACTTAATGGCTAGTAAATATGAACTAACACAAGGTACTAAAATTCTTGTTTCAAAAGCAGCGGCAACTGAAGCAAACCCAACATCGGCAACATGGCTTGACCTTGGTGGGTCAACCACTGAGTTTAGTTATTCAGGTGGTCAAAAAGCTGATATCGATGTGACTACATTGGGCTCAACTGAACAAGAGATGACCAATGGTCTGCCAGCTCCGGGTGAAATCACATTCTCTGGTAACTGGGTGATTGAAGATGAAGCACAAAAATCACTACGTTCAGCCTATGACGATGATGCTATTCATGCATTTAAAATCACTTTCCCGTCAGGTAAAGGTTATGCCTTTTTAGCTGAAGTGCGTCAAAACAGTTTCTCTGTGGCGACAAGTGGTGTTGTGACTGCATCTTATACACTGCGCATGAAAGGCAAATTAGTCGAAATCTAATCAAGAAAATAAGGAAGCTAAAGCATGAATTTAAAAAAACTTATTACAGCAAAAAATGCCGGCTTTCGTACCAAAACTGTCACCGTCCCTGAATGGGGCGGTATTTCAGTGGTACTGAGAGAGCCATCTGTTGGTGCATGGTCAGCGTGGGCAGAGACATTACGTAGTTTAGATGTATTTGAGGCCGAAGATAAATCTCTGCAACGTGTTGCAGCAGAGGCAAAGTTGTTTGCTTCAACGCTGTGTGATGATAAAGGTAATTTAATTTTTGAAGATGAAGTTGATGATCTTATTACTAATTATGGTCCTGTTCATTCCCGTCTACTTAATCAGGCTTTAGAGCTATCAGGCATTGGTCAGACTCCAATTGAAGACGCTAAAAAAAAGTAGCTGATGAGGCAGGGCTATTTTTTAAATTGAAACTGGCTCTGCGCCTAGGAATGACTCTTGAGCAGCTAGAAAACACGATGTCAGCCCGGGAATTCTATCTCTGGGTTGGGTTTGATAGTTTAAGCCCAATTGGTGATGAGCGGGGGGATATTCATTCTGCTCAAATTGCATCCTCAGTTTATCAATCTCAAGGGGGGAAGGTTTCTATGAAAGAGCTAATTTTAGATTGGAGCTCAGACAAGCAGCTCCAAAATAATGGCGCTAGTTTAGAAGGGCTATTTGAAAAATTGGCGAATAAATAACAAGTTTGTCTTTATTGGAAGGTAAATATGACATCAAAGAATCCATATAGTACAAATGGCATTATAACAGAGGCTTCATTTGACTATAAACAGCTTGATAAACTTAAAGAAATTGAAAAGGCAATAAGTAAAAGGAATGTGAAAAACTCTAAAGCGCTATCTCATTCCAAAACATTAAGTGATGCCTTGGCTGAAAATCTTTTTTTATTAAGAGCTATTGCAGATACCCAATTAGATATGGTGAAAGTTTCTGAGCAGATTCAGAAACTTTCTGTTGATATTTTGGGAGCCGGGCACAATACAACAAAAACATTTACAGATATTACTAAAGGTATCGAATCTTTAAACAAGTTAACTAATACACCTATTTTAGAATCAACTTTGATTGATTATGACAAAATTAAAGAAGATAGAAATAATTTAGAACAATTTGTAGAAAAAGAAATGCAAGCTATTAATCAGGTTGTTCAGAATACAAATGATCCGAAGGTTCTTGAGAGTAGCTTACAAAAAATTTTACAATTAAAATTAGCCTATTCAGCTCGAATGAATGAGATTGATAAAAAAGAGTTATCAACGACTTATAATTTAACAACTGAATGGCTATCTTTGTGCTCTGAAGAGATTAAAAAATTTGTTTCAGAAAATCATGATTTGGCAAAATCTTTTTCTGCCGCTAAAGATCTGTCTTCGCTTCTGGGGAATGTTGCACCTGACGCCATATATAATCTTAATAACTATGATCTAGGTAAAGAGCAATTAGATAAAGAGCTGGAGATTAGCCTAAGTAATATTGAGAATCGTCGGCGTAGTGGTATCGAATATAACAGTAAGCTTGATGCTGAAGAACTGGCTGCGATTAGAAAACATAATGATGCAGTATTTAAGTTAGAACAGGAAAAATTAAAATATCAACTAACACTCGGTGAAAAGTCCGTTTCTAGTCTTGCAAATATTTCATCAAAATACTTATCTGAACAACACCAAATCACTAAGTCTTTATCATCATTATCACAATCTTTTGGTGTTACTCAATCCATTCTTCCAAGTATGTACCAAAATATAAAAAACTATGAAGATAAGATTGTCGAAGCTGGTGATAAATTTAAAGCACTCGAGGCTGATTATAGGAGAAAGGCTGAAGAAAATCCTGACATGGATGCTTTTTATCTATCCACAATACAATTCCGTAAGAATAATTATGAAAAAGATGTCCGGAACCTTACGGCGGAGAAAGATGCTTATCAATATGGTGAAATCAGTAATTTGTTTGGCGGATATCAAAATATTATGGCTGTTCAATTTGGTAATGACAGCTCCATTTCTAATATTTTGGGTGGACTTTCTAGTAGTTTTGGAACAATTGGTGATTTAACTTTGGGCTTTAACAAGCTTGATAATAATTCAGAAGAACAAGAAAAAATTGAGTTACGTTACCAATTTGAATTAGAACAACAGATGAAAGCTCTGGAAGCCAAAGAAATTAATGAACAGCAGTATGCTGAAAGAGTTGCCGCAATTAATGAACAAATGTATAGCGAATTAGATACCTTACAAACAGATTACACCATGACTTCTATCAGTATGTTTAGCTCTGTTGCAGGCAGCCTGGCTGATATTCTAAAGGCAACTGCAGGTGAAGGTTCTAAAGCCTATAAAATTATGTTTCTTGCAAGTAAGGCAAGTGCTATTGCTGAAGCTATTATGAATACAGAGGTTGCAGCAACCAAAGCTTTGGAATTGGGGGGAGTGTTAGGAACTGTATTATCAGGGACTATTCGTGGTTTAGGTTATGCTTCTGTGGGAGTTATCGCAGGACAAACATTGTCAGGCCAGGCTCATGATGGTATCGATTATATCCCACGCGAAGGAACTTGGTTACTTGATAAAGGTGAACGAGTTGTTGATGCCAGAACCAATGCTGATCTTAAAAGTTTCTTAGATTCAGCTTCTCAGGCGGGAGGACAGTTATCTATTAATGTTCCTGTTAGTATTAACGGTAACACTGGTACTGAAGAGGATGGTAAACAACTGGGGATAATGATCAAAGTTGCAGTTAAAGATGTCATTAATAAAGAAATGCGTCCAGGTGGATTACTAAATAGGAGAACATAATGGAAGAATTTCAGTGGGAGGTTGCTCCTGATATGGTTGTGAATGTTTCACCTAAGGTAAAGGTAGTAAAATTTGGTGATGGTTATGAGCAACGCCAAAAAAGTGGTATCAATCATGATTTAAGAACTTATAACGTAACCATAAAAGTAAAGCGTGAAGATGAGTTTTTTATCGATGAGTTTTTAAGTCGCCATGGAGCTGTAAATAAATTTCTCTGGAGGCAGCCACATACCCATAAATTAATAGCTGTTGTTTGCCGTAATTGGAATATTAGTGTTTCTAATATCATTACAACAATAACTGCTACCTTTGAGGAGGTTGTTGCATGATACCTGAAAAAACATATCTCAATTTATCTGATATTGAACAAGATAGTCTGCTTGATTTATTTGAAGTAGATCTTTCAGAGATAGCTGGTGAAAAAACAATTTTTCGATTTCACTCCGGTGTAAACCAAAAATATTTGCCTGTTTTGTGGCAGGGTAATGTTTATGAACCTTATCCTATTGTGGCTCAAGGTTTTGAAAAAAATGGTCAAGGAACTAGTAATCGTCCTACTTTGTCTGTAGCTAATATAGCTGGATTAATCACTGGGTTGAGTGAGGATTATGAGGATTTACTTGGTGCATTAGTGACTCGTCGGCAAGTATTAGCTAAGTTTTTAGATTCAGAAAATTTTCAAGATGGAAATGTGAATTCAGATCCTACACAAGAGATTATTTCAAGATATGTGATTGAGAGAATGAGTTCTTTGAATGCAGAAGCAGCAACTTTTGAACTAGCTCTACCTTGTGAATCTGATGGTGCATTAATTCCAGCCAGAGTTATTATTGCTCATACATGTTGTTGGCGTTATCGTTCTTCTGAATGTGGTTATACAGGGCAAGCCGTCGCTGATGAATACGATAATCCTACATCCGATTATTTGAAAGATAAATGTAGTCGTTCTCTTACTGGGTGTAAATGCCGTTTTGGTGAGCATAATCCTTTACCTTTTGGTGGCTTTCCTTCTTCAGCAAAACTTAGTTAATCATGTTAAATCAACAAATAATTAATCATGCAAAATCTTGCGGAAATAAAGAGTCCTGTGGTTTTGTATTGAAAAAAAATAACAATTTTGAATATTTTCCCTGTCGTAATATCGCGCTAAATCCTTACGATTCATTTGAAATTTCGACTGAAGACTGGTTAAGGGCTGAAGAAATAGGAGAGGTTGTCGCATTAGTTCATTCTCATCCAGATGATTTTCCTATTCTCAGTAAAACAGATCAGCTTATTCAGCAGAAAACAGCACTAGATTGGTGGTTAGTTCATTCGAATAGTGTATACCAATTTAGGCTCATGCTTCCTTTATTAGGACGTGATTTTAAGCATGGGACTACTGATTGTTATACCTTATTCCGTGATGCTTATCATTTGTCCGGTATTAATCTCCCTGATTTTTATCGAAAATATAATTGGTGGTCTGAAGGTAAAAATTATTATTTAGAAAACATGCCTGAAAATGGTTTCTATAAGGTTTCTGCAAATGAAATAACAGAAGGGGATGTCATTATAATTTGCTTAGGGTCAAGTGTTCCGAACCATGCAGCAATTTATGTTGGGGAACAAATGATATTACACCACTGCCCTAATCGAAAAAGTAAACGCGATATTTATAACGGCTTTTGGCTTAAATATACACATTCAATTTGGAGGCATAAAGAATGGCAATCATACGGTTTTATGGGGATCTCAAACAATTTGGCGATAAATTTAAAATAACAGCTCAAACGGGTTCAGAAGCGTTACGTTGTCTATTTCTACAAATACCTAATTTACGTAAATATATTATGAAAGGTGAGTACCGCGTCAGAATTAATGGGCATGATATGAACGAAAAAACATTCAAAGCAGGGGCACATACTTTATTACCTCATAATGCAGTTATACATATTATTCCAAGGCTATTAGGTACAAAAAATGGTGGTTTTTTTAACTTTATAGCAGGAGCTGCTTTAGTGGTTATTGGCTGTGTAATGACAGTGATATCTGGAGGGAGTGCAAGCCCTCTAGCCGTGGGTCTAATCAGTGCTGGAGTTGGGATGATGGTCGGTGGAGTGGTGATGATGCTAACAAAAATACCGGGAACACCAACCTCTGATGATTCAAGTAATAATAAAAATACTGCATTTTCAAACCTTGATAACACAATCGCTCAAGGAACGGCAGTTCCTCTTTGTTATGGAAAAATGATGATTGGTTCTAAGGTGTTATCTCAAGGTATAGAAACATTATAAGGAGAATAAAATGGGAAAGGGTGGAGGAAAAACAAAAGTTCCATATGAACAACCTGATAACCTCAAGTCACGTCAACAGCTTTCTATTATTGATTTGTTATGTGAAGGACAAATCGAAGGTCCTGTAGACGGTTTAAAAGGAGTTTATTTAAATAAAACACCTATTCAAGCGGCAGATAATTCTTATAATTTTAAAGGGATTGAGGCTGAATGGCTATCCGGGACACAAGAGCAAGATCCTTTAGAGGGCTTTCCCGCAACTGAGAATGAAATACCTGTTTCATTAGAAGTTAAGAAAGCTTCTCCAATTGTCAGAAGTATTACCGATAGTAATATTGATCGTCTTCGTGTCACTGTAGGTGTTTCTGGATTATATCAGCAGAAAGATAATGGCGATATGGTTGGGACTACAGCCCGTTTATTAGTACAAGTAGGTTCAGGAAGTAGTTGGAGAACAATTGAAACAGTAAATTTTAGCGGGAAGGTTCGTAGTCAGTATTTGAAATCAGTGACCATTGAAAATTTACCTGAGGTTCCGTTTAATTTACGTGTTGTAAGGGAGACCGAGGATAGTACAAGTGCAAGACTAGAAAATAAAACTCTTTGGTCATCATATACTGAAATTTATGATGTTAAATTGACTTATCCTAATACGGCAATAGTTGGCTTACGATTTGATTCTGAGCAGTTTAGCGGAGTTCCGCGTAGACAATATCTGGTAAAAGGAATGGTAGTAAAAGTCCCTGACAATTATGATCCTAATACTCGTTCTTATCAGGGATTATGGATGGGAAACTTTAAATTAGCTTGGACAGATAATCCAGCGTGGATTTTTTATGATCTTGTAACAAATACGCGATATGGATTAGGAGAGCGTCTGGGACAATTTAGCTGCGATAAATTTACTCTATATACTATTGCTCAATATTGTGATCAGCTTGTTGATGATGGGTTTGGTAATCAGGAACCTAGGTTTACATGTAACTGTTATATTACTAATCAAAGACAAGCATATGATGTGATTAATGATCTCTGTTCAGTATTTCGTTCTTTGCCAGTTTGGGATGGAATACAACTATCTGCAGTAATGGATAGACCTGCTGATACAACGTATATTTACACGAATGCTAATGTTGTTGAAGGTAAATTTAATTACTCTTCCTCTCCTCAGAAAAGTCGTCACACAGCGGCTCATGTCCGCTATGTTGATCCAGATAATGGATGGGAAACTGCGACAGAGTACGTTGCTGATGATGACTTAATTCGTCGTTTTGGTTTAAATGTCAGTAAGATTGATGCTTTTGGTTGTACTTCAAGAGGACAGGCTCACCGTATTGGTAAATGGCTTATTCAGACTGAAAAACTAGAGAAACAAACAGTAAGTTTTGCTATTGGTCGAGAAGGGTTGCGTCATTTACCAGGTGATATTATTGGTATTGCTGATAATGATTATGCTGGGGCAAAAATTGGCGGACGAATTAAATCGATTGAGGGTAATACTGTTGTATTGGATAAAGAGATTGAACTTGAAGAACCCAGTAAAGCCTGGATTAGTTATATCGATAATCAGGGCGTATTACAAAAAGTTGCAGTTTTATCTCAACCTAAAACTGATACGTTAGTATTAACAGATGAAATTAGTGTATCTGAATGGTCGGTTTGGATGCTTTCAACTTCAGCGATTAAACCTCGTCTGTTTAAGGCTCTAACAATCACGGAGAATGATGATGGTACTTATACTATTTCAGCATTACAACATATACCAGAAAAAGAGACTATTGTTGATAAAGGTGCAAATTTTGAGTCAGATAACCATACGTTATATGGTTTGAATATTCCTCCTGTCGAGAATCTTCAAGTTGAGGCTACCCCTGAATCAGATTTATGGCAGG
This sequence comes from Zophobihabitans entericus, assembly GCF_011745665.1. Classification (GTDB taxonomy): domain Bacteria; phylum Pseudomonadota; class Gammaproteobacteria; order Enterobacterales; family Orbaceae; genus Zophobihabitans; species Zophobihabitans entericus. Next base: position 1,008,190 of record NZ_CP050253.1, read on the forward strand.
CTAAGGTAATCTGGAATACACCTCGCTCTTTAAATCAATTAAAGTTTGAAATAAAAGTTCTAAGTGATGCAAAAGTTAAGTTCAGAGAGGTTATTGCTGGAACTGAATATCTCCTAACTGATTTGCAACAGGGGCTATATAACGTCATCGTCAGAGGTATTGGCAAAGACGGTCAATTAGGGGATGAGACGACAGCATCTTTTTCTATTTTACCTCCATCTAAACCAGATACTTTACTCTTAACTCCGAGTAATTTTAGTGTTGCCATTCGACCTGTTAGCGGCGGGCTCACTAGTCTTGGGACTCAATATGAATTTTATAAAGGTTTATCCAGACAAGAGGTGGAAGAGAAGAAAAACTATTTAGGCCGCTCAATTGTTATGATTGACCAAGATTGCCAACCGTTAACAGAATATTGGTATGGTGTTAATGCGATTAATCTTGTTGGTCGTTCTGAAATGGTCATCATGAATACTGAAACTTTAGCCGCAACAAATGGCTCCGGTGGTTTCTTCCGTATTCAAACAGATGATGGAATTTTTCCTGATAATGATAAAGCAACAGCTTTATTTTTCTCAGAATTTGGATTTTACCCCGCTAGAGATACGACTTTAACAATTTATTCGCTAGATGAGAATGGTCAAATATTGGTTTCTAATTCTTGCTTATATGATGGTAGTCAGTGGATTATCCCTAAAATGTTTCTTGATGGTAATTTAGTTGCTACAGGGACCATTAAAGGTGACCGCTTAATTGCAGGAACAGAGATAAATGCCCCTCAGATCAATGGTGGGGTTATTCAAGCTGGGACTGTTGTTAGTAGTGGAACTCCTCCTTTATTTCAACTGCTTCCAGATGGAACATTAGTTGCCAAAAAAGCAGAGATATCAGGAATAATTAATGCTGAAAGTGGAGTTTTGAATGATGTAACTGTAAACGGTACTATCTATGCCCAAGATGGTTATTTTAATGGTACTGTATATGCAAATAAAATACAGGGTGATGTTGTAACACCTATACTGTTAGAGGCAGGAAAAACGGTGATATTAGAGCCGGTAGATTACAAAAGGGTTATTGTTTCCCATCCTATTGTTGTAAAGGCTTACCACAGATACTCATTAGTTGGAGATAACCGTGAGCAGCATTATTATGGTGCAGCAACAGTGACTGTGAATATCAATAATAGCTCTTTTGTCACTTCAACGACATCTGTTCAATACTCAAAAACTTGTAATGTAGATAGTAAAATTATTAGGTATAACTTAGATGTGAATACATCTGCAAAAATCACATGTGCTAAATCAACAGCTCATTCTGGTTTTGCTCCTGATTTTGTTTTTCTATTAGTGATGAGAGATAATTCTTAGTTCATTGTTTTAATATTAATTTAACCGCCTGCTAGGGCGGTTTTTTATTTTATAAGGTATACAAAATGGCAAAAATATCAGGATATTTAAAAGATGGTTCAGGGTTACCAGTTAAAAATTGCAGTATTGTATTAACTGCAACTAAAACAACTGACTCTGTAATCAAAAAAGTAGAATCGTATACTACAACTCAAGATGGTTATTACGAAATTGATGCTCAAGTGGGTGATTACGATGTTACTTTGTTAGTGAATGGTAGATTACCTAAAAAGGTGGGTATAATTCAAGTTTTAAAGGATTCTACTGATAGTACATTAAATGATTACTTACTCAATTCAGTAGAGAACGAAGACGCTGTAGAGTTAGTACCTATCCTTGAGAACTTAAAAAATGAAGCACAACAATTAGCTATTCGTGCTGAAAATGCAGTCTCTGAAATTAAAGAGGTGAGTTTAATTTTAGATGCTCCTCTTGATGGAGAGCAATATGCTCGTCAGGACGGTCAGTGGAGTAAAATTGAAAAAGATAATATTGAGAGAAGTACTATCGAATCTGTAAATGGCAAGTCTGATAAAGATATTACTTTGACTGCAGCAGATGTTAAGGCCTTACCCTATGAAGATGGAAAAGTAATTGAGCCTGTTAAATTTATCAAATCTGTAGAAGCATGGTCTATCCTTTTACAGGATAAGGGATATGCAATATATCAAGGATATTCTGGTATAGGTGTTTCAAGAATATCTGAAAAGGTGTCGACATTTGAGACGTCAAGAGTTAATGGTTGGTTTTCGGCAACAACAAGTGCCATAGGTTTTCCTGAAGGATTCGGAAATGACCAATATGTTTCTACAATTGCCAGTTCTGCCGATGGAATTAATACCCATTATTTGTGTTTTCCGAATTATGGTGAAACTCCTAATTTAGTATTAATAAAAGGTAGAAGAACTCCTACTACTAGCGCTGTATCAGCTGTAGTCTTGACCTCAGCCAATACAATTGTAGATAGTAATGGTTTTATTAAACAAGCGTCACCAGTTGTAAGATTAATTAATCCACTTGATCAAGCAACTGCAAATGATAATCCACAACTAGGTTGGACTAAAGTAGAAAATGGCTATGTAAATTTAGAGTCTAAAGGTGTCACTATTAAGTATATCAATATCGGTCACTATGAAATTCATGACTCATTAGGGTTTGCTAAATCAGGTTGGTATATTCAAACTCCTGAAGATGCAAATGGTAATAAGAAAATCTTCGTAGAATACTCAGTTGATGATAAAAATGTGATTACCGTTAAATCTTTCAAAAAACTATTTAAAGACGGAGAGTTTATCGCAGGAGAGCCTGTGGATATTCCTGGTGGGCGTTGGATTGATATTCGGTTAGAAATGCCTAAAACAGAAGATGCAGTCGAAGATAATTTAGATGAAGAGAATACTATTCAGTAATAAAAACTTTAAAGCTCAATTGATTTTAATTGAGCTAACTCATTATCTCTATTCTTATAAAACTTTTACCAAAAACTATGTTAGTATTGTAAGCAAATAAAATCCTGAAAGATTTAGGAAGTAGCATAAATATATTAAAGGAGCACAGCAATGTTAACTAAAGAGATGACTAAAAAGTTAAATGATCAGCTCAATCTTGAGTTCTTTTCTTCTAACTTATATTTACAAATGAGCGCCTGGTGTGATGATAAAAACTTCTCATCGTTTGCGCGTTTTTTGCGTGATCACGCTAAAGAAGAAATGGATCATATGACCCGTTTATTTGATTATGTTCTTGATGCGGGAGGTTTACCGATTATTGGTAAAATTGACGCACCAGAAAGTAAATATAAGTCATTAGCAGAAGTGTTTAAAAAAGCCTATGAACACGAGCAATTAATTACTAAAAAAATTAATGAACTGGTTCATTTTGCGTTTAGTAATCAAGATTATTCGACTTTCCAGTTTCTACAATGGTATGTTGCTGAGCAACACGAAGAAGAAAAACTCTTTAAAACAATTGTTGATAAAATTGAACTGGTTGGTAATAACAGTCGCGATTTATTCTTTATGGATAAAGATTTTGACCAAATGCTGGCACAATCCGGGCTAACAAATACACAAGCCTAGAACTGATTGTTTACTATAAAAAGACCGCTTAAACGCGGTCTTTTTTTATTTGTATGCTTAATACTTTTAACAGAAAAAATTCAATTTGCACTATCAATTTTTATCATCAATACTGTACTTTCCCCCAATTTTTAACAACAGAAACAGCTCATTAGTTAGTTTCTGTTTTTCTAACGCCTGAGTTAACAGTTCGGGTGGTTCATCAATAGGTTCGTCTGCAAGTTCAAATGCTCCCCAGTGGATGGCAATCGCTTTCTTACATTGTAATTCTTGAAAAAGCTGAACGGCTTCATAAGGATCGATATGTTGGTTTTTCATAAACCAGCGCGGAGCATACGCACCAATAGGAATAAGGGCAATATCAATTGGACCCAGTCGCTGGCTGATTGTCTGCAGAGTTGGAGAATATCCGGTATCTCCCATAAAATAGACGGTCTGTTGTGGACTCCTGATGAACCACCCACCCCAAAGTACCCGGTTTTTTGAGAATAAACTGCGCTGTGTCCAGTGCCGGGCCGGCACAAAGGTAAATTCTATTTGTTTAAATTCTGTGTTTTGCCACCAGTCAAGCTCAATCACATTTTTAACACCTTGTTTAAGGCACCAAGCTTTCATTCCCAGTGGTACAAAAAACTGAACATCAGGAAAGCGTGCTAACAGTTTTTTGATAGAAGGGTAGTCTAAATGGTCATAGTGATCGTGCGAAATCACAATTGCGTCAATATGAGGTAGTTGTTCTACTTTTGCTGCAGCTGGTGTTCGGCGTTTAGGACCTAAAAATCGCACTGGCGATGCCCGATAAGAAAAAACCGGATCAGTTAAAATCGTGATGTTATTTACACGAATTAATGACGTCGAGTGACCCAGCCACCAAACCCCATCAGTTAAGTCTGAGAAATCAGCTTCCTGCCACCACGTAGCAAAGAAATCATCATACCCAGCCTTTGGTGCATGAGGATATTTGTTTTTGAAGCGATCGAGACTCCATTTTCTGACATCCTGACGTTTTATTGTCAACGGCTCTGTATTACAAAAACCATCTGGCGTATGATGAGTCAGTGAAGAATTGTAGTAACGGTTCTTAGCCATATCTTAAATCTTTATTAAATTTTATTTTGATATCATACAGATATATGGGTAAAACTAAATTTATTCAATGAGAAACCACAAGAATTTACCATTAATCGATCAGGTGATTATCAATGATTGTGATAATAGTATAGTAATTTAGTAGGAATTAGGTACAATATTTGTTTCTTTATTTCTGGCTCATTGCCATTAACATAAAATATTAATGAGCTCTCAGGTGATTTATATGCCATCAGACATGATTAATTTATTAATGCAGCACCGTTCTATTCGTTCGTTTACAGATAAACCTGTAACACAGGAGCAGCGTTTAGCTATTCTAAAATCAGCACAAGCTGCATCAAGTTCAAGTTTTCTACAATGTAGTACGATTATTCGTATTTCTGACCATGCGCTACGTAAAGATTTTGTGACTTATTCTGGCGGTCAGCCATATGTTGCCCAGGCACCTGAGTTTTGGGTTTTCTGTGCTGACTTTAATCGTCATTTACAAATTGAACCTGAAGCGCGTGTTGGCGGGGCTGAGCAGCTACTGCTTGGTTGTGTCGATACTGCAATTATGGCGCAAAATGCAGTCGTTGCTGCTGAATCCTTAGGACTGGGTTGTGTATATATTGGTGGTATCCGTAATAGCGTGGAACAGGTTACTGAACGTTTGAATTTACCAAAATACGTTTTACCACTGTTTGGTTTGTGTATTGGTACACCAGCTTCTAATCCGGAGCTAAAACCTCGTTTACCCACTGATTTAGTCTTTTTTGAGAATCAGTACCAGCCGGTTGATAAAACGCTGTTAAATGAATATGACAAGCACTTAGAGCACTATTATGGCTCCCGCTCAACCAATCAAAAGAAAGTAGGCTGGAGTTCACAAATCAGTAAAACGTTAACCAAAGAACTGCGTCCATTTATGCTGGAATACCTGCATAAACAGGGTTGGGTAACCCATTGATTTTATTGAAAAAACTATTTTAAATGTTTGATTGTTATTAATTATTTGTCAGAAGTACTTTGACGTTTTTAATAGTGTGATATCAATCTGAAAATGAGGATAAAAATAAACCCGATTTAATCGGGTTTATTTATTATAAGATAAGGACTATTTTGTTGCGTCGCTCATCGCTTTTTGGAATTGATCCATCGGGCAATAACCAGCTTCATTAGTCGGACAACCAGCCATTTCTAACGTTACGCGTTGTGGTGGGTTGTTACGATTTAACTCTTCAAGATTACGAATTTGATCGGTTGATTGGTAAACATATTCAATTTTCATAAACTCTTTACCAGTATTGTTATCTTTCCAGCGTTCAAATACTACTTTACCGCCAATTGGCGTTGTTTCAAATTGGTTTGGCAGAACGTAAGGTTTGATTCCGATTGAAGAGAATAGAGACGCTACGTTTGAGTCATGACCTGATAAGAACGTGAACTTAGCCTGATTTTTTGAATCAGTGAAAGTGTTGTTAATATATTTAACCAGGTTTGCTGCAACTTGTTTTGCCACAACCGGAGAACCAAATAGAATCGTGTTGTAGTGTTCTTTAATTGCCACTAAATCTTCAAATTGTTGGTTAGTTTTGATTTGACCCCAGGCAACATCTTGCAACGGTGCACCTTCATAGTATTGTAAAATAAAGGCATCAGCAATTGATGTACCAGTACGTAGTGGACCATTGATACCCGGCTCTTTACCCGCTTCAATAATTAAGGTCGTTGCTGGTGCAACAAAGTCACATTGCTTATCTGTTACACAGTTAGCTGACTCTTTATATTTAATGATATTAGAAAGGTATTGATACGTTGGTTTTAACTCTTCATTAAGACCATCTAAACCTTTTGGACCTGCAGTTGCATTCATAGAGGCAATCGCTGCTTCTTTAAACTCAGGGCTGCTGTCACGAATCACCGGGAAGAATGTTGGATCCATGGTGTTAATTTTTTGTTTATGTACAACTGGCACGATACAGCCCGGGAATGCACCTACAGCAAAGTATTGACCAGTTGCGATCGTTCTTTGCATACTGTTGGTGTAGATATAAACGTCTTTATCTGTTGGACAAGTGTTGTCTGCCAGTAATTTATTATCCACTAACCACTCACTGAAATAGTGACCAAAATAGGCCTCAAGCACACCACCGCGATTGGTTAAATAGCTTGGGGTTGTATCCCATTGTGGCCATTGATTTGGTGTAACTTTCCCAAGAGTGCTGTTTGGGCTGGCAAGAGGGGCTCTTAAACCATGACGACTGAAAACGACGACTTGTTCTAGTGAATAGTTATTAGCGTTTTCTACCGCTTCAGCAGCAAAAGACATGGTTAAAGGTAAGCTAAGTAATAAACCCAGTTTTTTTAACTTCATAAAACCTCCAGTTAGGATGAATAGGTACAAATATTGTTATATTTTTTAGTACTAATTAACGACAAGCATAATCGTATTGTCGCAAAATATCTTGAATCTTATCGAGTAACAATGCCTTAGCTTCCAGTGGACAATGTTGCTCCAGCACTCGGTTAAACTGAATTGGCATATATTGACTCAGTACACCAAGTGGAATTTTAACCATCGAAAGATTGAGTAATAATTTATCCAGCGCCTGACAAATTCTTGGCTCAGGCCAGTAATAACGACAACGATCAGATAAACTAAAATCTAAATCAATACGATACTGTGAATATTGTGTTGAATAATATTTTTGCCAATATTTTGGATCATTAAGCATAACATCATTCATCACGTCAATTATATGGCTTTGGTTTTCTGGTGTAATTAACACTTTTTCGATATGTGCTAAGGCAAAAACAGCTTCTCTTAAGGCAAAAGTAAGTGCCGGACCGACTTTTAAAATAGCAAAGTGATCTCTGACTAGTTCACGCAGGTGATTTGGTGTTTGATAATCTGTTGAGTGCGCTTCATAGACAAGGTTTGTTGCTTCAATAAACTGAGATAAGGTTTTAGCTTTATCAGCTTCATAGTGCACGATATTACTATGATCAAACTCTACGCCCGGTTGTACAACAATGGCGATAACACGAGTAAAGGCTTCAGTTAGTCCCAGCTTTTCAAACGCCACTTTATGTGTGGTAATCGTTTGTTCAGCACTTGTCGTTGTTGTTACCTGAACGGTATCAATTGCATGTGATTCACCGCCCGGTACAGGAACTTCTGTACCAATCACATAAGACAGCTGTGCTTTTTGTTCTGTTGTTGCAGCTTGTTCAGCGGAAAGGCATAAACGAGCAGAACGTTTGGCGACAATTTCCGGATCTAATGGAATTGTATCATCTGCACAAGACATTGAAGTATCTAAGTGAATTTTGGTGAAGCCAGCTTTGACATATTCTGCAATTAAAACTTCTGATTTAAGCATGGCTTGTTCGGAAGGTTCATTTTGCCAACAGTTTGGACCTAAGTGATCGCCCCCTAAAATGATGCGTTGTTTTGGAAAGCCAACTTTATCAGCAATAGCATACACAAAATCTCTAAAATCAGCTGGTGTCATACCGGTATAACCGCCAAATTGGTTAACCTGATTAGAGGTTGATTCGATGAGTACTTTACAATCAAGATTAAGATTGAAATGTAAGGTTGCTTCGATTACTAAAGGGTGAGCAGAGCACACAGAATAAATGCCAATATGTTGGTGATTTTTATGTGCTGCGATGATTGCTTTCATTTTCTGATACCTAAATAGTCAAATAATTAAGGATGTACATATCTTGGCATATAGTTCAACACATTGTGCTGCTTGATAATGAGAGTGTAATCACAGTTTTTAGGATGCTAGTTTTGACTCTTAAACCCTTTCTTTTACTATTGAATCGAAAGGGTTATTCTGTTTTGTGTAAGAAAACGAAATGAGCGGATCGCTTTTCTTTACTGGGCTCAATCTGAGCTGCCTCTCTCAGTTCGAAAGCGAACTAAATTGATTCTTTCCACGCAGGTTTGGTTTATCAATGTGATGTAAATCACACTTTTGCAAAAAGACGACAACCATAGAGTGGATAAGCCTGCAATGTACTTTCAAAATAAGAAAATAATCCGGATGATTCAAATTTTTATCAGGCTATGTTATGTTGGTTTTCATGTTAAATAATGAGTTTTGCTAATGAAAATCCAAGTACCTGATATTCTTGAACAAGTTGTTGTATTAAGTCGTCATGGAATTCGTTCTCCGCTCCCACAAACAAAGGCGTTACTGGAAACGATTACCACGCACCAGTGGATGCCATGGCAGGTAAAATCAGGTTATCTAACTCAGAAGGGTGGGTTACTTGAAGCGTATTTTGGCGCTTATTTCCGTCAGTGGCTGGATCAGCGTCAGCTAATTACTCTGGGTCAGGCAATTTCCGGGCAGGATGTTTTTGTTTATTCCAATAGTTTGCAAAGAACTGTAGCAACCGCGCAATATTTTTCAACAGGCGCATTTGCCGGTGAAGATGTAACAGTTAAACATCGTTATCCGATTGAAAGAATGGACCCGATCTTTAATCCTCAGATCAGGGATAGTCGTCAAGAGATTCTTATGCAAATTCAGCAGGACATCGCCAGTCAGGCTGGGATTTCTGAGTCCATTGAGCGGTTAAACGACGAATTGCATTCTGCTTATCAAATTATTGAGAAGATTTTGAATTACTCAGCATCAGACTATCGTCAGAAACATGGCTATGAGCAGTTTATTCATATTCCAACGTCGTTATCTGTCATCTCTAAAGAACAGCCTGATATCTATGGGCCTATCAATATTGCTACAGCTGTGGCTGACGCCTTTATTTTACAATATTATGAAGGTGTACCGGAAAGTCAGATCGCTTGGGGGAATATTCAAAGTCAGGAGGAGTGGAAGCAACTGGCTGATATTAAAAATCGTTATATGGATATTTTATTCCAGTCACCTTTTACAGCGACTCATCTGGCGATGCCTTTAATGCATGCCATTGACGGACTATTTAATTCTGGTAATGTGCCGTCCAAATTTACGTTCTTAGTTGGACACGATTCTAATATTGCCTCGCTGCTTACTGCACTTAAATTTAGCTCTTATCAGTTACCGGGACAACTGGAAAGTACACCAATTGGCGGTAAAGTCGTTTTACAACGCTGGCGGGATTCTAAAACTCAGCAAGTTTATTTTAAAGCTGAGTATATTTATCAAACTATGCAACAAATAAGACAGGCGGAAGTCCTTGATCTGCAAAATCCACCACACTCAGTGAATTTATTGTTAAGCGGTGTCAGTGAGAGTATCCCAGGTTTTTATCACTGGCAGGATTTTACCCATCGATTAAAACAGACATTACAACCGCTGGATGAGAAGGTCGCTTTTGCTTAGTGTAGAATAAATAAAAAAGGCATCAATTTGATGCCTTTTGGTGTTTAGTACTGATTAGAATTTATATTCAAAATTAATCCCAAAGTCATTACTTCTTGAACGCTCACCAAATACCCCGGTGTAAGCCAAAGTAAATTGTGATGTTGGTGTTAATTGCATATTCCAGGCAAGTTGTGTACCTAAATAGTGACGAGCAATATCCTCCGTTGGTACAGCTACAGAGTAGTTATCATCAATATTTAAAGAGCTGTGTACATTTGCCGAACGATCACCATATAGACCTTGATAGTACAGACTCCATTTTAAATTAGAATCAGCGTTAAATTCATAAATCCATTGTGAGCCGGCTTTTAAACGTGACACGTTTTCATGGTGACTGGCTGAGGTAATCCCTGTGTCATTGGCATTATTGCTTTCAGTGTAACCGTCTGTTTTGACAATGATATATTCATAAGTCATAAAGGGTTTAATGATGTTATCTTTCCATGGATGATAGGCTTTAGCCAGGCTGAAACCAACTGAATAATGCTCCGTATCATATTTAGCGCTATGGCTGCTACCTGCAATGGAACGCGTATGTCTTAAATCACCAAAACCAGCGGTAGCCAAATAACCAAGATACCAGTCATTATGTAGCAGGGTACCACCGTAAAGGTTTAATCTTACGTCTTTACCATCACTTTGTAATGACTCTTGTTTATATTGTGGCCAGGTATAAGAGATAGCTACACCACCAAAGCTATTTCTGCTAAATAACCAGTCATGACCAATCACAAGCCCCGGTACTTTGGCAGATGAGCCAGCAAAAATACCATGTGAATCAGTACGTGTTGTATTATTGAAGAAAGTGCCCCAAAGTTCTCTGTTTAAATTGTTATCCGTGGTGGTAATATCACCAAGTAAGGAGTCAATATGTTCAAAAATTTTGTTGGGTGTTTCGTTAGCCATTGCTAAACGGTAAGAACTATCTGCTGCATAGCTACCACTACGACCAGGGTTAACCGTTTCTGATGTTGTTACAAAACTTAAATCGTGGTTGTCATTAATCCAGCCTAAGTTCTCATATTCATAATCATAGAAACCTAAGGAGAATTTACCCGAAGTCGAAAGAATTTCACCAGCACCGGAATACGCCTGATTTAAATGTAGCATAATACTGTTGTTATTTAAGTGAATTGGTCTGGCGATAGAACTTAGATCACTGGCTAGTGTGACTTTACCATCTAATTGAATGACGCCATTTGCGTCAATTTCTGCCGGTGCTTCTGTTGGGACTACTGCTAAAATAGCATCCGAAGAGAGATTGAAGTTATCAATATTATTAATTTTGCTTGTGCCGTTATCATCATCAAATGTGAGCTGTAAGGTACCACTTTGAATATTCCAGTCACCACCGTTCATCATATTTTTACCACCAAGAACAAGCAAACCGCTTCCTGTCTTATTGATATCAATGACACTGTCAGCACTGATTGGGTCATAAAGATAAAGTGTACCATCTACATTGAAATCAGCCTGAGTGGCGGTAGAGGCAAAGTGAATACTGTTTAGACCTGTGCTATCTCTGTTGTTACTAAATTCAGATGTTTTACCAGAAGTAACACTAATATTAAGCACATCATCAATATATAAAGCGCCACCAAGTCCACCTGCACGATTACTTAAAAAATTACTGCCACTGATATCTCCAGAAATAGAGCTGGCAGCAATCGCACCACCATTAGCGCCGGCAGTATTTAAACTAAATTTGGAGTTAAGAATATCTGACAGACTGCCAGTGGTATTAATGGCACCGCCGCTACCACTGGTTGCTTCATTTAATAAGAACGTAGTATTAGAAAGAGCCCCTGTAATCCCGTCGGTTGTATTGATAGCACCGCCATTACCTGTATCACTGGTATTAAGGAAGAAAACACCTTTATCAATATTGCCAATAATTCCGCTGGTATTGATTGCGCCACCATCACCAGATGCTGAGTTTATTGAAAACTCACTGGTGTTTAAAATGTTATTAATTGTTCCGGTTGTACTGATAGCACCTCCTGAACCGTTATTTGCTTTATTGCCATAGAATGTCGTTTTATTAATATCACCATCAATATTACCTACTGTATTAATGGCGCCCCCATCGGTACCAGCAATATTTTGCAGGAAGTTTGAATTAGTGATATTAGATAAGTTACCTCCTGCGTTGATAGCTCCACCATTACCACTATCACTACTGTTAGCGGTAAAATCACTGGTGATGGTACCATTTATACTCCCGGCAACATCAATGGCTCCGCCATCTAATTTAGACTGGTTATTGTGGAAGACGCCCTGATTAATATTACCGGTAATATCACCACCAATATTTAGAGCGCCACCTTGTCCGTTGGTAGTTTTATTCTGTATAAATTGAATATTGTTTAAATCACCATTAACAGAACCTTCAATATCAACGGCACCGCCGTTAGTACCAGCAGTATTTTGTTTAAATACTGAATTTAAAATACCCCCACCAAGATTGCTGGAAACCCAGATGGCACCACCACTACCATTAGTTGCTGTATTGGTATTAAATGTACCCTGAATATTACCGCTGATTATGGCACCAATCCAGACAGCACCACCATCAGCACTGGCAGTATTGCCGGTATAATCACCACCTAAATTACCTTGTAGGTTATTGTTGATATAGAAACCACCGCCATTATTTTGTGAGGTGTTGTTATTCACAATGGCACCCTTAATATCACCAATAAAATCATTGGCGACATATAAGCCACCGCCATCACCACTAGCAATGTTATTGATAAAAAAGGAGTAACTATCTAAAGTGCCGGTAAAGTTGTGACCGACATACATCCCACCACCATTGATTGCCTGATTGCCAGCAAAATAGTTAGCGTAGATACGTCCGTTAAAATCATTACCCACGTAAAGCCCACCACCATTACCGGCTAAGGCTTTATTGCCATCAAAGTGAGAGTCGCTGGTAAGACCTTGAATCCCGCCATTAAAATCATGACCAACATAAATACCTCCGCCATTACCAGAAGTTGTTTGGTTAGTATCAATATGTATATTATCGGTCAGTCCACCATTCAGGTCGTCAGCGATATAAACGGCACCGCCGTCAGACGTGGAAGTGTTATTTCTAAAGGCGACATCATCAATACCATTAATAACATCATCAACAGTTAGAGCACCACCAGTAGTGGCAGAATTGCCATTATTGAGCTCTATATGTTGTAAGCTATTAAGCTCTTCACCTGTCATATCTAAAATAGCAAAGGTATTGTTACCTAAAAGTTGTTTGTCATTACCTGTTAAAATAAATCCGGAGCCCGCTGGAATTTTGACTCCACTTAGTACAAAACCGTTTGATACTTGAATGGTATCACCAGCAGTAGCCTGACTTAAAGCATTGTTAAGTGAAGTTTCATCGGTAACTGTATAGGTTGCTGCTTGTGCGGGTAATATCATGCTGGTCATAGCATGGCTACCTAAAGCAAGAGAGATCATTACTGATAGGATTTTTTTTGTGATTTTATGGCGTTTCATTAAACACCTCCTTGTGTAATGTGAAGATAAAATCCTTTTATATCACGGGGTCAATTATACAACTTATCTGGCTTTATCCAAGGCTATGTAAAATTTATTATTTGATTTTTCACTGGATAATTTTATTTTCTAAGGCTAGAACGTAAAAGAATTTACAGGATGGAGGTGAGAAAAAAGCATTCATAACCTAGCGCTATGAATGCCTGTAAAAGAAACAAGAAAAGATAAAATGAGATATTTCTACAAATGTTGATAACTCTTAGTTATCAGAAAAATCAGTAATTACAATTGACCAGCACTGCCACAGATTCTGATTTTCTCCTCAACTACTTTTTTCATTGCCGCTTTACCCGGTGTCATATAATAACGAGGATCGTTGGCATCAGGGTTTTCATTAAAATAGGCTTTAACCGCATCAGAGAAAGCGATTTTCAGCTCTGTTGCAACGTTTACTTTACAAATACCCAGTTCAATTGAACGACGCACCATATTTTCAGGAATACCCGAAGCTCCATGTAATACCAGTGGAATATCCAGTTTGCTCTGAATTTGTGCCAGACGTTCAAAATCAAGTTTTGGCTCACCATGGTAAAGACCATGAGCAGAACCAATAGCCACAGCTAAAGAGTCAATATTGGTTTTTTTGACAAACTCAACTGCTGAGTGTGGATCAGTAAAGAAGCTATCTTTAGCATCGACCACTAAATCATCTTCACGACCACCAAGACGGCCAAGTTCCGCTTCAACACTGGTATCATAACGATGACAGAATTTTACTACCTGACTGACCAGAGCAATATTTTCTTCAAAAGGGTGGTGTGAGCCATCGACCATTGCAGAACGAATTCCTGCAGAGACTTTGGTTTGAATATCAGAGAGTTTTTCATGGTGATCAAGATGCAGGGCAAAAGGCAGGTTATGCAGTGCTGCTGCGTCCTGACAGATAGAAATTAAATAGCTTAAACCCGCATAAGTAAATGTGCCTGGTGTACCAGCCATAATAACGGGTGATTGCATTTCTGCTGCAGTTTCTGCAATCACTTGTACGGTTTCAAGATTATGAATATTAAAAGCCGGGACTGCGTAGCCCTCTTTTTGTGCTTTTAATAACATGTTTTTACTGGAGATTAAATACATACTCCCTCCGGAAGATGGGTTGAATTAAATACGATCTTACCTTTCACAATAGTTGCTGTAAGTTGGTGATCTGGTGTTAGCAGAACTAAATTAGCTTGTTTATTTGGCGCAATACTACCAAGCTTGTGGTCAAGACCCAATGATCTGGCTGGATAATGACTGCCATGTAACCAGGCCTCTGCAAATGAAATCTCACCGGCTTCAGCCAGATTATTCACTGCAGTATTGAGTGTTAAAGTACTGCCGGCAAGACTGCCGCTATCAGTTTTAACGATACCGCCTTGCATATGGACTAATAGTTCACCCAGATAATAGTCACCATCAGGCATACCTGTTGCCCGCATAGCGTCACTAATTAAGATGAGGTTCTTACCACAGCAGCGTAGGGCAACATTGACAGCCGCAAAATGTACGTGGTGTCCATCAACAATAATTTCAGTACAACAATTTGGTACCGTAAAAGCTGCGCCAACTACGCCCGGCATACGATGATGTAAGCCCGACATGCCGTTGTAACAATGCACAACGCCATCGGCGCCAGCCTGTAGTGCTGCTTTTGTTGTTTCATAACTGGCATCAGTATGAGCGAGCATGACTCGCAGCCCCTTGTTTTTTAACCACGCTATCATATCCAGAGCATTAGGATATTCCGGGGCTAAGGCAATACATTTTAGTGAATCCTGTGCAATTGCCATCCATTTTTCAATTAAAGCTTGATCTGGCGCTTTGAGCAAGGCTTCCGGATGGGCACCTTTATTTTTAGCGGTAAAGAAAGGGCCTTCTAAATAGCTACCCAGTAGCTCTGCACCATCTAAACCCTGACGATAGCTTTTTTTGACTTGTTCAAGGGCCGCTTCAGTATGTGCATCAGATTCTGTGACAGTTGTTGCTAAAAAAGCACCCACTCCACGAGACGCCAAAAACTGACTCATGGTATTTAATGCTTCATGGGTGGCATCCATCACATCAGATCCCATGGCACCATGGATATGTGTATCAATTAAAGCAGGCATAACGATTAAGTTATTTGGACAAGGGATCTTTGCTGCAACAATAGATTCAATTTTCCCTTGTTCATTTAAGGTAATCAGACCATTTTCAAGCCAACCGGATTCAGTAAGAATCCGACTGGCATGAATAGTTTTAGATCCCATCATCACAAACCTCTGTTTGACTGGATTTTTTTTGATTTTCGTGCCAAAAGCTGGTGATACCAATTCTGGCACTTTCGATCATCACATCACGAGCTTCCTGTGGTGTAAGATCTTCACGCTCAAGCAGTAACTCAAGTAATAACTGCATATTAGTACCGGTAATAACTTCTGCTTGAGTCAGTTCAAAACTGATTAAAGAAGCGGTTCTAAATGGGGAGCCTCCTAACAAATCAGTTAAGAAAATAACACCATCACCTTTATCACAAACTTTTACCGCATCGCGTAGTTGTTGCTCTAACGCTTCTGTGCTGGCACCATCAGGAAAGTTAACTGCATGAAATTGTTCCTGCTTACCAACGATCTGAATAGCTGCTTCATGAAGGCCAGTGGCAAAACTGCCATGGCCTGTTAATATAACTCCGATCATAAACGTTTTCCTCTGTTTTAAGAAACCGATTACAAGAACCCGATTAACTTACCAACCACACCAAATACTACGGTTAAACCAATAAGTTTGACAGGAGAGAAGTTGCGTTTCATCAGACTATAAACAAGTAATGTGAAACCTAAAGGAAGCAGGTTTGGCATTAACTTATCAAACACGTCAGTTTGCAGTGCAACGTGTGCCTGACCGGCATCAATGGTGAGTGTCGTAGACAGCCGGACATAAGAGGCGACGAGCGCTCCGATAACCGTCATACCGACAATTGATGCTGCGTGAGAAATACGTTTAGTATTGGCTTTCAGCAGTGGCAATGCACTGGTACCTGCATTATAGCCGTAATGTGCTAAACCAAAACGCAGACCAAAGTGAGCGATATTAAACATCAGCAGGAATAGAATTGGACCAAACAGGCTGCCTTCTAAAGCCAGCGATGCACCAATACCCGCACAAATTGGTAGTAACGTTAACCAGAATAGCGCATCACCGATACCACCTAAAGGTCCCATTAAGGCAACTTTAACAGCACGAATAGTCGAGATATTCTCTTTACCGCGCTCCATTGCCAGAACTAGTCCTGATAGGAAAGTCACGTCAAATGGATGGACGTTGATAAACTCCATATGCATGTGCATTGAGTTTTTTAAGTCTTCCGGGTTTTTATGGATTTTACGCAGCATTGGTAAAATGGTATATAACCAACCACCAGCTTGCATACGCTCGTAGTTAAATGAAGCCTGTAGTGCTAACGAACGAAACGCCATGCGATTAATTTCGCCTTTAGTTAAAGGTGCAGCTTCGGTCTGGTCGATATAAGTATCAGCAGCAACTTTACTGGTGGCTAAAGCTTGTTCCATTCTTTGAGCCGATTTGTCTGCCATTTTTTTATCATCATCATTAAATGCCATCTTCAACCTCCACAGCGGCTTGATTATTTTTCGGGGTATCGCTATCACTATTGTTATTACGGCCAGCATTGAAGAAATCAATTAAGGCAATTGCTAAAGCACCTAGTGCGATGGCAATGATTGGTAAATTTAAGAAAGTTACACCTAAGAAACCTAAAATGAAGTAAGCAACATAAGTTTTCTTCATCATAATTTTCATAAGAAGAGCAAAACCGATCGCAGGCATCATTCCACCAGCTACACTTAAACCATCAAGTAGCCATTGTGGTGATTTTTGAACCAGAGCTGTTGCCGCTTCTGCACCAAAGTAGATTGGTAAAAATGCAACGATAAAGTAGAAACAGAACAGGATAATCATACCCAGGTAGTTAACCCACTCAATACCTCTAAAGTTTAGCTCATCAACCATTTTGTCGCATTTATGCATCATTGGAGAGTAAACAGTAAATAGAATGGTAATACAGCCCTGAACGGCAATGGCAAATGGTACTGCAATACCGATTGCTACTTGTGGGTCAGCTTTGGTTAAAATTGCAAATGCAGTACCAATAACCCCGCCAATAACGACGTTAGGTGGTTGTGCGCCAGCTAAAGGTACCATTCCCATCCAGACAAGTTCAAGTGACCCACCAACCAGTAAACCGGTTTTAACATCACCTAAAATAAGACCAACAATTGGCCCGATAACAACTGGTCTGTGCAAATGCGTCAGACCATCAAATAAGTCTACGCCGGCAATGCCTGCTATAAGACCAATCAATAAAGCATCAACTAACATATTCGGTGCTCCTTTTAATTAACTACGTTTAAGTAAATCGCCAATCATTTCTCCTGACTCATCAGGCACACGACGAACTTCGCAAGGAATACCCAAGGCGATTAGTTCGTTAAATGCTGCGATATCTGAATCATCAACTGAAACGGTTTTATGAATTTGTTTTTTACCTTCTGAAAAATGCATATTGCCAACATTGACAAATTTAATTGGCACACCACCTTTAACAAGTGTTAAGACATCTTGGGGTGTCTTGCAAACGATAAAGATTTTTTGGTGACTCGCTGCTTTTGCAATAATGTCGATTGTTTTTTGTAGTGTGAAATAACGAGTTTGCACACCATCTGCTACCACCATGTCCATCAGGTTTTGTTGAACAGGGTCTTGAGCAGCACTATCGTTTGCAACAAGTAGTAAATTTGCACCAAGGGTATTGGTCCATGTTACGCCGACTTGTCCGTGTACCAGTCGGTTATCAATACGGGTCATTAAGATATTTGGATTGCCCATGTATATGCTCCTTGGTTTTATTATTGTTTAGAAAATGGATAGATATTGACACCTTTTACCACCCGGTTAACTTCTCCGGTTGGACATGGGTTATCAGGTGTCAGTCCCACACTCAGTGATTTCTCAAATGCCACCATTTGTGCAAATAGCAGGTAAGGGAAAATCAACCAGATATCATCTAAAGATGTATCCAGTGATAGGATGTTTTCGTTGCTATCTGTTTTACCACTAAGAGCAATAACACATTTAGCAATATGGTCATGAGAAATTTCATTAAATAGGTCGTAGTCATATTGGCGCGTATAAGCTTCACCAGACAGGAAGCAGACTACAAGTGTCTTATTATCGATCATAAATTTAGGACCATGACGCAGACCTAAAATTGAATCAAAACGCGTGGCAATTTTACCCGCAGTCAGTTCCAGGACTTTTAGTGCTGCTTCCTGAGCGATACCAGTAAAGCAGCTACTGCCTACATAGACAATACGTTCAAAAGGTTGTTTAGCCAGTGACTTGGTGATTTCCTGCCAGTCATTTAATTTGCTGCGACAGATATCGGCAAATGTTTTAACATTTTGCTGTGACTCTTCAAAATTGTTTACACCCATCACCAGAATGGTTGCCAGCATCATACTACTGATACTTGACGTCATAGCAAAACTTAAATCATGGGTACCTTCCGGCATTACCAGTTCGCAAATTTTATTTGAACCAGTGGCATATTTAGTTAGTGCACTGTTTGGATTACAGGTAATAAACAGGTGGTAGCAATTCTCGATAAGCTGATCGGCAAGTTTCACCGCGGCAACACTTTCCGGGCTATTACCAGAACGAGCATAAGAAACAACTAATGTCTTCTTCTTAGGTGAGAAGTATTGTAAAGGATTAGCCACGATCTCTGTTGAACCATAAGCACGTGCATTAAGGCCCGTGTGTTCTCTTAACCACGGAGCTAAAGTAACACCAGCAAAAGCAGAAGAACCTGCACCAGTCAGAATAATTTCCAGCTCCGGATCAGCAAGTAACGGTTTTAAGAAATCCTGCCAGACGTCTTTTTTAGCATTAAGCTGTGTCCACACGTTTTCCCAGATTTGTGGTTGGTGACTGATCTCTCGAGCTGTATGATGAGCGTTGTGCTCATTAAGCCAGTCGTCTGAGTAAGAGAAATATGTATTCATGATTATTTCCTGTTATGTCTAAGAGTAGAACGATGAGTTGTTGGTTTTTGATCGGCCAAAATAACATTGATGCCTTTATCTTCCAGCGAAGTTAAATAGTTAGCAGGGATTTGGGTATCGGTGATAACCGTATCAATGTTGTCGATTTTTTCGATCATACAAAAGCTTTTACGCCCGAATTTACTAGAATCAGTGATAGCAATGATTTGATGTGAAACTTCACACATCGCTTTATTTACGTAGGCCTCAGCAAAATTTGGTGTGGTGATACCTGCTTCTAAATCAAAGCCATCTACACCTAAGAAAAGTTTATTGAAGTTATACATCCTAAGAATTTGTTCTGCTGACGGGCCTGAAATTGAATAGGCATTTTTTCTGACGCTGCCACCGGCAATTAACACTTCCACATCAGTATTAGTAGCTAAGTCATAGGCAATGTTTAAAGCATTGGTCATTACAATGAGGTTACGCTTAGATTGTAAGTAAGGTACCATTAAAGCAGTCGTTGAGCCTGAGTCCAGAATGATACGGTCGCCGTCTTGAACTAATTCAGCAGCTTTTTGCGCAATAATATTTTTGATGCCAAAATTAATTCGGCTTTTATCTTGCAGTGGTTTATCAAAGGCGAATTGTTTGTTCAAAATGGCGCCACCATAAGAGCGTAGCAGGCAACCTTTTTTCTCCAGATTACGCAGATCATTACGAATAGTAACAGTTGAGACATTAAATAGTTGGCTTAGCGTATTTACCGAGACAGAACCTTCATCGCAGAGCAGATCAACAATTTTTTCGCGACGCTGAACTGTATTTATTTCTTCACTCATCTCAGTCTCCTAATTACATCCTTTCGTTGTCTTTGCTAATTTAAACAAATTACAGACAATGAAATTGATATCTGGATCACATTCTGTTTATAGTGCAAAAAACATAAAAATATCTTTCGAAGTGAAAGATAATGAAAGGGTGTGTAAACTAAAAATTAGTGATAAAAAGAAAATTATTGAAATATAACAATAACAAATAGAGATGACTTAGAGGAAAAGTGAAATTAGATTTTAAAAAAAGAGGATTTTTTTAGTTTCACTTACGAGTGTGATCAAATTCACAAAAACTACAATTACTGCTTATTAACTGCCAGTTGACTTACTTTACCTTGTCGTTAACAATAAAAAGATATTGTGATATAAAATTGCAACGTTTGAATTGATCGTGGAGCTAATGTGCCAACAATAAAAGATATTGCTCGTCTTGCCGGAGTTGCCCATGGCACTGTTTCAAATGTTTTGAATGGTCGGGGAAATGTCAGTGTTGATAAAATTAAGCGTGTTGAAGAAGCAGCACGTACGCTTGGTTATCAACCTAACGCTCAGGCTAAATTTTTAAGAGAAGGGCAGAGTAATACTATTTCTATCATTTTGCCGGATATCTCATCTGAACAGTACTCTATTTTATATGAAGGTTTGCAAAAGTATTTCTATCCAAAAGGCTATGAGCTTTCTTTATATTTAACTGGCAACCGCCCGGAGATTGAACAGCAGATTATTCAACGTATTGCCACTAAACGTGATTTTGCAATTGTTACTGTGTCCTGCCTGCAAGATGCAGATGATTATTATCAGGCACTCAAAGGATTGCAGGACAAAACTATTTTTGTCTATCGTCGGCTTAAGAACAGTAAACAGTTTGTGTCACTGGACTTTTTTCAGGCAGGTCGCGATATCGCCGCTAAGTTAATCACGCAGAACTATCACAAAATAGGTTTGTTTACTAATCAACTGAAAAATACGCATTCCCAGCAGTTCCGGCAGGGGATTATTGAGCAATTTAAACAGCAAGATTATCCTTATCAGTTAACTCATTTAGAGTCTTCATCACATGAAAGTACATATAGCTTAGCATTTGACTTTTTCTCTGCAGAAAAAACACCGGAAACATTAGATGCGATTGTGTGTAGTGATATAAAACGTGCTGAATACTTACGTAATGCCAGCTATTTAGGAAGCACAAAAGCTTGCCCACCTGTCTACACATTAAGTAGCGGTACCATTTTAAAAGAGAGCAATATCCATCAATATCATATGAATTATGGTATGCTCAGTCAGCAAATTGCCCGTGTGATAGAAGGTGCATCGCCAATAAAGGTTGTCAATAAAGGCTTTATTTTTGATGAGAATGCAGCTGATGAGAAAGAGAGCTCCCTGGCTAAGCAGACTCTGGATTTTTTAATTCTGCCAAGTCCATCGACTGAGGCGGTACGTAAGCTATTACCGCATTTTAAACGTCAAACTGGTATTGATGTTAATCTGATCGTCAGACCATTTAATGAAGTGGGTACTATACTGAGTGACCTATCTAAGCATCAACATATTGATATTATTCGTATCGATATGGCAGGACTCCCTTGGTTTGCTGAGACGACTTTAAAACCGCTGACAGAGTTTAATTTTGATCCACAGCAACTGAATAAACATTACTCTAAACAACTTATTAAGCGCTATAGTGAAGTCAATGATACGCTTTACGGTATTCCTTTTGACCCAAGTATGCAGATGCTGTTTTATCGTAAAGATCTGTTTAATGACGCAACATTAAAACGCTTTTTCTATGAAAAGTATAAATCCGTCTTAACTGTTCCGACCAATTTTGAACAATTTACTCAAATTACACAGTTCTTTTCTCAGCAGGATAATCCTTATGTGTCCACTGAATATGGCAGCTGTATTACTCTGGGCAATGCTGAGATTGTCGCCTCTGAATTTTTACTGCGCTACTATGCACAAGGTGGCAAATTAGGAACTGAAAAGAACTTATTACAGCTGGACAAAGCGAAAACCTTATCAACACTACAAGAGTTAAGAGAGTATCTGAACGTGGCTATGCACCTGGATGCATCCTGGTGGGATAAGTCAGTTTCATTATTTGAAACCGGTCAAATTGCGATGGTCATTGTGTATATGAACTTATTCTCCCATATGACCAGACGTAATATTGCGCCGTCTATTGGCTATGTAGACGTTCCAGGGCAACAACCGCTGCTTGGTGGTGGTTCACTGGGGATGTCTAAATACAGCCATAAAAATGAAGAAGTAAAACAGTTTTTTGAGTGGCTATTTTCTGATGAAATTATTGAGCAAATTGTTTTACTGGGTGGCTCATCAGCCAGAAATAATGTCTTTAATGAGCAGCATCTGATGGAACAATATCCTTGGCTGACTTTAGCCAAAGAAAATAACTATCAGGGAATGCGGGAGAACCATTTTGACAATGGTTCCCTCATTAATTTGCGTTTAGCAGAAAATCTGATTGGTGAGGCAATTCATCTTTGGATTAATCATCAGTTAAATGATGAAGAAACCATCGAATATATCAATAAAAAATTAACAGAACACAGTAAAGAATTGATTAAAAGTAGTTAGTCTGTGTCTTTAGCTGATAAGCTCTATTCCGACAATTTCATCAAACTGCTTTAGGGCTAAATAGAGTTCTGAAGCGGTTTCTTTGCGTTTTAATGTGAGTTTTAAGTCCAATTCGACTAAACCATCAGGAATATCTTTAATCGCAATTGAATCAATACGATGATGTTTACGTACTAAGCGTTGTGTCACTCTTTCAATCGCACAGGAATTAGTGAGTCTCATGGTTAATTTAGCCCGCTCAATATAGCTTTTCTTTGGGTGTAGAAACAGCATGAGTAATGGACTGATTTTGACTGCACAGAAAATCATAAACGCTGCGACAAAAGCATCAAAATAGAAGCCTGCACCAACTGCAATACCGACCCCGGCAGCAGCCCAGATAATTGCTGCAGTAGTTAAACCTGAAATCGCATCATCGCTTTTACGTAAAATAACGCCAGCACCTAAAAAGCCGATGCCACTAATAACCTGAGCAGCCAGACGCATCGGGTCAGTCCGAATATTTTGTGATACCTCAGCATAATATTCAGCTGCGTGGATAGACACGACAGTTAAAATACAGGTAGTGGTTGCGATGATAATACAGGTTTTAATTCCAATAGGCTTTTTCTTTAGCTCGCGTTCAAGGCCAATAAAAGCACCAAGCAGAGAGGCAAATAAGATTTTACAAACAACAATGCCATGACTTGTCATAAAAAATTGATCAAGCAAAGTGAGTAATTGACTCATGATATAGCCTATTTAATAAAAGTAATGTATTTGGTGATAAAGTGGCTCAGGACTGAGCCACTGGTTATAGTTTTAATTATCTATAGATTATGCGGCTGCATTGTCAGTTTTTCTTGGAATGATGACATCTTTATCTTTAAAGAAGATCCAGAAACCGACGGAAACAACGGCGGCGACAACGGCCGGATAGATCCAGAACTCTTGCCATTGCGGGGCGGCTGCCGGTAGAGCTTTTTCAGTCACTACATTGTTATTTATAATGCCGCAAACAGTTGATGCCATGAACACACCAAAGCCGTTAGAAACAATGAAGCGAAGTCCTTGTGCCTGAGCTTTAATCTCAATACCTGCTTTTCTATCCACATAGATATCACCCGCAGTAAAGAAGAAGTCCCAGCACGCACCTTGTAGTAACAGAGCAATAATTACGTAAGTCAGATAGTTATCGCTGACTGCTGCTTGTGACAGGAATAAACTACGAATAATCCAACAGATTGCCCCGAAAAGAATAATCTTTTTAAAGCCAAAGCGACCCAGTAAGAAGGCTAAAAAGACCATGAACAGAACTTCGACGGCAGTAGCAATTTGCATCATTGATGCAGGCTCAAGACCAAGTACTGGTAAGTAAACAGGTAAATACGCACTGTAAGCTGTTTTAGAAATCATTAACACAAAAGTCGATAACATGAAGATAGTAAAATATTTATCTTTAAAGAGTGATAGTGCATCTAAGCAAAGCACGTCACGCATAGAGAATTTTTTACCTTTTGATGCAGGTGGTGTATTTGGCAGAGTAAAGCAATATAAGCCATAAATGACAGAAGCAATCGCGGCTAATTTAAATGAGCTTACTGTACCAGAGAAACCGGTAAATCCGAGTGTGAAACCCACAGTCATAAAACCAATGGTGCCAAATACGCGTACGATTGGGAACCATTTTACGCCATCGATATGGCGGAAACTGACACTGTTTGCCAGCGCCGTTGTTGGGTAGAACAGTAAGCCAACAACAAAGATCATGATTAGGAAGCCCGAAACATTACCATCTACCACAAAGAACGGTAGCGTAAATAACACTGCACCATTAAGAATATGTAAAGTACCCATCACTTTTTGTGAAGCGATAAAACGGTCGGCAATCATACCGATAAAGAGTGGTGAAATGATGGTTGCAATACCAAGGACTGAGTAAGTAGAACCAACGATCTCTTTTAAACCATAAGCGGCAAGTACTGCCCCAATAACCATATTCCATGCACCCTGCACAAAATATTGTAAGAACATCATAATGAGAAGTCTTGGGAGTTTAAACATGACAGATTATCCTTATATTGTTTTTGTTAAGCCGTCATAAGCGACTTCAATGTTATGAGGTTTGAAAATTTCAACCAGTTCATCATGCATAAACCCACAGCTGTGCGAGTGATGAGAGGTCAGAACCTGAGTTTTATGGTCAAAGATTTTTTCATCCAGCATACGTTTATGAGTTGAAAGAACAGTTTCAATGCTCATATGGTTATTAGTACGATCATTTTGACGATAGCCATAAGTACATTCAAAAATAGCCAGATCTAAATATTTACCTTTCAGCCAGTCCCAAGTCAGTTCCGGAAAATAGCCAGAGTCATGACCATATAGCATACGCTTACCATCTTTTTCGATCACGTACACAAAACAGAATTCCCATTTCGCGTGATTAGCCAGTAGTGGTGTAATGGTGTAACCCGCAGACGTAGTGATAGTAACGTAAGGAACACTCAGATGGAACTGAAAGCGCTCCGGACTATATCCCGGTAATACATCAAGACAACCATTAATCGCCCGGTCATTACCATAAATATGTAACGGATGAGTAATGTTAAAACCGAAATCCACCATACGGCTAAATAGGTCGCCGACATTAAAGTGGTCAGGATGGGTATGAGTGAAAAGCAGATCTTTAATTTTAGTGACATCAACATTTTCACGCATTACCTGATAACTAAACTCAGGCGCTATATCAATTTGTAAGACATCATCAATTAAAAATGATGAACGAGTACGAACATCTTTTCCTTTTACCACACGGGTTTTTTCACAAATTTCACATTTGCAAAAAGGATTTGGTATACCTTCAGATGCAGCTGTGCCTAGAAATTGTAATTTCATAAGGAATCCTCAGACGAAATTAAGCTGGTTTTTTATTTATTTTGATAATTATTGGAACGTTTCAATTTCGATCATAAAAGCAGCGTATAGTGGATGGCAATGACTTCTTTTTTATTTCGTGAGATGTATCACTAAAAATTATTCTTCTTCGTGAAGAATGAAGCATACTTTTTTTATAAATTTAAATATATTCAATTAAATCAATTGGTTATATTTATAATGAAAAGTGACTATATAATCTGAAATAGCGATAATCAAAAGTTTTAATTTTGAACTTTAGTTACCTGTAATTTAATTTTTCTGATGAACATGAATAGATATAAATTTACATTATTTATATATTAATTATATTGTTATTTAAAATTTAATACGGCTTAATTAAATGAATAGTAGAAAGTAGGGTAAATAATCGCTAAACTATAGTTCAATTCAAAAACAATTGAACACTTCCGGAGTACTTAGAATGAAAAAAATCTTTGTTGGTACCAGTTGGAAAATGAACAAAACGCTTGCTGAAGCGATGACATTTTGTCAGACCTTAAAAGAGCATATGCCTCAAGTCAAATCTCATATTCAGCCTTTTGTTATCCCGCCTTTTACTGCTGTGCGTGAAGTGTCTAAATTTATGTTAGAGCATCAAGTCAATTGCTTAACCGGTGTGCAGAATATGCATTATGCCGATCAGGGCGCTTTTACCGGTGAGATTTCCCCCTTAATGGTGAAAGATACCGGAGCAGTTTTGGTTGAAATGGGGCATTCTGAACGCCGTGAATTTTTCGGTGAAACCGATCTCACCGTACATAAAAAAGTGTATGCATCGCTCAAACATGATCTTTGTCCGCTGGTTTGTATCGGTGACAGTGCTCAGGATAAAGAGTGGGGTGTGTCCGGAGAAACAGTCATTAAACAGATGAAAGCAGCGATTGCCGGATTATCGGCAAATGAAGTGACTCGTGTTATTATTGCTTATGAGCCAATTTGGGCGATCGGGGAGCACGGTGTACCAGCTACTCCGGAGGAGGCTGAACAGATTCATGCCGCTTTAAGAGCCGCTTTAGTCGAATTATACGGAACAGACATAGCAAACCAGATCGTGATTTTATATGGTGGGAGTGTGAATCAGGAGAATGCTTCTGCACTCATCACTCAGCCAAATATTGATGGATTATTTATTGGTCGCAGCGCATGGCAGGCAGAAGGTTTTTGTAAAATAATTGCTACGGTGTCTGAATTATCTTAACAAGATTGTTTATAATAGACATAATTTGATTATAAACGACTAACACAGGGTTACTAAATTATGGAACAATTCGATCTACAAGATAGTGATTTACTGACTGAAATTGCTGTGGCTTATTATGAGCACGAGCAAACACAGGAAGAGATCGCAAAAAAATTCGGTATATCCAGAATCAAGGTTGGTCGTTTACTGAAAAAAGCCAGAGCGGAAGGGATTGTTGAGATCAACGTTAAATATCATCCGGTGTTCAGCTCTCGTATTGAACAACAGCTCATCCAAAATTTTAATATTAAGCGTGCACTCATCGCTATTGATCATCAGGATGAAGAAGAGCAACGACGTCAGGTTGCCGCGCTTGTCACTAACTACCTCTCCAGCGTCCTGAAAAATAATATGACGATTGCCGTCGGTCAGGGACGTAATGTTGCTGCGGTGGCTAATCATATTGGTATTTTTCCGGAACGTAACTGTAAATTTATTTGTGGGATTGGTGGTACTCATCGTGTTGGTGAACTGATCGATGCGGATCATATAAGCCGGCATTTAGCTCGTAAATTTAGTGCCACGAGTGAAACACTTTATGCCCCGGCTTATGTTGAAAACAAAGAACTAAAAGATGCTTTCATGCAAAATCGTGTGATTAAAGAGACTTTAGATCGTGCTCGTAAAGCAGATATTGCACTGGTTGGGCTGGGTGATATGAATGAAAACAGCTATATGGTTCAACTTGGCTGGTTTACCCCGCAAGAGATTATCAGTGCCAGTATTCATCAGGGTGTTATTGGTGAAATTGCCGGTTATGGATTCTTTAATATTCAGGGTAAACCGGTTGATACTGTGATGAATGATCGCGTAATTGGTTTAAGTATTGAAGAGTTAAGAAGCATCCCATGTGTGATTGCGATCGCTTCTGAAAATACTAAAGCAACAGCAATTTTAGGTGCGCTACGTACTGGTGTGGTTGATATTATTGCAACCAGCGCATCCAATGTACGTACCGTATTAAATTTGTTACAAAGTAAATAGTTAATTTCAGACAAGATAATATCTGAATGTCTATTTTAGAGATAAGAGCAGTTTAAATTCTATTAAAGAAATAGGAAATTTGGATTGAACTCTTTTTGACAAATGTTATGATAATGCACATTTGAATTATTTTGATCTTAAAGTGAAAATTATCAATAAATATCAATATTTTAACTATTTGATTTTATTGAATTTTTATTTTATTTAACGAAGCTTTAAGAGTGTTGTCGTTTTTAGATTAATGTTACTAAATATGACCAATATAAAGCTGACAAAATAAGGTAATGAAAGTACATTTTAGGAAGTGCTTTTGGTACTCACCAGTACCAGTATCTTACATGAGCAATGAATGCCAGAGAAGGTTGTGACTCATTTATATTAGTTTAACGGTATCAAATCAGTACAGGCAGCTGTGGAATTCAGATTTATTTTAAAAAGTAATTATTGAGGGTAATTCAATGAGTCAATTAGATGAACTAAAGAAATATACCGTTGTTGTCGCGGATACAGGCGATATCGACTCAATCAAACAGTTTGCTCCGGAAGATGCAACGACCAATCCTTCGCTGATTCTAAAAGCGGCTCAGCTACCACAATATAAGCATTTAATCGACTCAGCTATTGAAAGTGCTAAAAAACAAGGTGGCTCGAAAGAAACTCAATTAATTAATGCTAGTGATCAGGTGGCCGTTAATATCGGTGCTGAAATTCTAAAACATGTACCAGGTCGTATTTCAACAGAAGTGGATGCACGTTTATCTTTTGACCGTGGTATGTGTGTGGCGAAAGCACGTAAACTTATCTCTCTTTATCAACAAGCGGGTATTGATAAATCACGCATTTTAATCAAACTGGCTTCAACGTGGGAAGGGATCAAAGCAGCTGAAGAGCTAGAAAAAGAAGGTATCAACTGTAACTTAACTTTATTATTCTCTTTTGCACAAGCAAGAGCGTGCGCGGAAGCGGGCGTATTCTTAATCTCTCCATTTGTTGGTCGTATTTATGACTGGTATAACACCAGACAACCAATCACCGATTATGATGCAGAGAAAGATCCAGGTGTGATATCAGTAAAATCCATTTACAACTACTACAAAGAGCACGGTTATAAAACTGTCGTTATGGGTGCAAGTTTCCGTAAGAAAGAACAAATTCTTGCTTTAGCGGGTTGTGACCGTTTGACTATTTCCCCTAATTTATTAAATGAGTTAAAAGACTCAAACGATAGTGTAGTACGTAAACTTGAGCCGGCAAAAACGGTAGTGAATCGCCCGGCACCAATTACTGAAGCAGAATATCGCTGGGAACATAACTCCGACGCGATGGCGGTTGAGAAATTAGCAGAAGGTATCCGTTTGTTTGCTGTTGATCAGAACAAACTGGAAGAGATGTTAGTGAAATTATTATAAGTGTGATTATTAGCCCTCTAAGAGGGCTAATGATTTTATGTCAGGATTTAAAATTGCAAATAATGACTTTTCGGAGAGTAAAATGACAACTGTTTCACATCGTGAGTTAGCAAATGCAATTCGTGCTCTAAGCATGGATGGTGTGCAAAAAGCAAAATCAGGTCACCCGGGTGCACCTATGGGGATGGCAGATATTGCTGAAGTTTTATGGCGTGGCTTTTTAAAACATAACCCAACTAACCCAAGTTGGCCAAATCGTGACCGCTTTATTTTGTCTAATGGTCATGGTTCAATGTTAATTTATAGCCTGTTACATTTAACCGGTTATGATCTACCAATCGAAGAATTAAAACAATTCCGTCAGTTACACTCAAAAACGCCGGGTCACCCTGAATATGGTTATACTCCTGGCGTTGAAACGACTACAGGTCCACTGGGTCAGGGTATTGCAAATGCTGTTGGTATGGCAATTGCTGAGAAAACATTAGCTGCACAATTCAATAAACCAGGTCACGATATCGTTGATCACTATACCTATACTTTCTTAGGTGATGGTTGTCTGATGGAAGGTATTTCTCATGAAGTGTGTTCTTTAGCAGGTACCTTAAAATTAGGTAAGTTAATCGCACTTTATGATGATAACGGTATCTCTATCGATGGTCATGTTGAAGGTTGGTTTACAGACGATACAGCTAAACGTTTTGAAGCCTATAACTGGCATGTGCTACGTGTTGATGGTCATGATGCAGATGCAATCAAAAAAGCGATTGAACAGGCTCAGGCAGTGACAGATAAACCATCACTTATTATGTGTAAAACTGTCATTGGTTTTGGTTCTCCAAATAAAGCGGGCACTCATGATGTTCATGGTGCACCACTTGGAGATGCTGAAATCGAAGCAACACGTAAAGCGCTTGGCTGGAACTATCCTCCATTTGAAGTTCCTGCTGATATCTATTCTGCGTGGGATGCTAAAGCAAAAGGTAAACAACTTGAGTCTGAGTGGAATACCCGTTTTGCGGCTTATGAAAAAGCATTCCCGGAACTGGCAAAAGAGTTCAAACGCCGTACCGCTGGTGAATTACCGGCTAACTGGTCAGCAACAGCTAAAGAATTTGTTGAAAAATTACAGGCAAATCCGGCCAATATTGCCAGCCGTAAAGCATCACAAAATGCGATTGAAGCATTTGGTAAAGTATTACCTGAATTCCTTGGTGGTTCAGCAGACTTAGCGCCAAGTAACTTAACGATGTGGTCAGGTTCTAAAGATATTAATAAAGATCCAGCAGGTAACTACATTCATTATGGTGTACGTGAATTTGGTATGTCAGCGATTATGAATGGTGCTGCTTTATACGGTGGTTTCATCCCTTACGGTGCAACATTCCTGATGTTTATGGAATATGCGCGTAACGCAGTACGTATGGCTGCGCTGATGAAAATCCGTGCAATCTTTGTTTATACTCATGATTCTATTGGTCTGGGTGAAGATGGTCCAACGCACCAACCGGTTGAGCAATTAGCAAGTCTGCGTGTGACTCCAAATATGAGTACATGGCGTCCGTGTGATCAGGTCGAGTCAGCAATTGCATGGCAATATGCGATCGAACGTAAAGACGGTCCATCTGCGCTGATCTTCTCTCGTCAAAACTTAGCACAACAACCGCGTACTGCTGAGCAACTCGCCAATGTTTACCGTGGTGGTTATATCCTTAAAGATTGTCAGGGACAGCCAGAGCTAATCTTTATCGCGACTGGTTCAGAAGTTGAACTTGCTGTTGCTGCTTATGAGCAACTGACTAAAGAAGGTCGTAAAGTTCGTGTTGTTTCAATGCCATCAACGGATGCCTTTGATAAACAAGATGCAGCATACCGTGAAGCAGTATTACCAGCAGCTGTCACAGCACGTGTTGTGATTGAGGCAGGTATTGCTGATTACTGGTTCAAATATGCTGGTCTTAACGGCCGTATCGTTGGTATGCGTTCATTTGGTGAGTCTGCGCCAGCAGAGTTACTATTTAAAGAATTTGGTTTTACTGTTGAGAATGTTTTAGCTAATGCGAAAGCGTTACTAAAATAAAATAGTAAAGACCATTATATTCATAAAAATCCGAAGGTTCTCCTTCGGATTTTTTATACCTAAAATAAACCTGATTTTTTTGATCAGTGTGGTGATTTCTTTGTTAGTTTTTAATGTACAATAAAGTAAATATCGAATAGGAAATCATTATGTTTACTGGAATTGTACAAGGTATCGCACAAATTATTGATATCAAGGATAAAACTGAGTTGCGTACTTATACTGTACGTTTACCAGAGTCGATGACGAAAGAGCTCGAGCTTGGTGCATCTATTGCTAATGACGGGTGCTGCCTGACTATTACAAAAGTAGAAAAGGACTTAGTGAGTTTTGATCTGATGAGTGAAACACTGAATCTCACGACGTTAGGTTGTAAAAAAGTGAATGATTATGTCAATGTAGAGCGTGCGGCAAGATTTAATGATGAAATTGGCGGGCATTTAATGTCTGGCCATATCGCCTGTACTGCTAAGATTGTGGATATTTTAGAAACTGACAATAACTGGCGTATCACTTTTGAATTACCGGAACAATTTGCTAAATATGTTTTATATAAAGGCTTTATCGGAATTGATGGTATTAGTTTAACGGTGGGTAATGTGACAAATAACTGTTTTAACGTACACTTAATTCCGGAAACACTGGAACGTACAACCATAGGCAGGAAGCAAATGGGTGAGTACGTGAATATTGAAATAGATCCACAAACACAGGCTGTTGTTGATACCGTTGAACGGGTGATGCAACAAAAAGGTTTATAGTTAATTTACTCGATTCAATCAAGGATATTTGGGGAGAGCACATGAAAAAATATTTAGTCCTACTATTTGCGTCATTTATGCTTATGGCGTGTGATAACCAGTCAAATTCTACCTCGGCAGGGCAACCACTGCCAGAAACTCCGGTCGAGACGACTGATATGCACAACTCCATGAATTCACTGGACTATGTTGGTGTGTATACAGGTGTTTTACCTCTGGATAATGAATTGACTGAAATTACTGTTCAGTTATATGACACTAATTACGTATTTGCGGCTAAAGGTAATGAGCGTAAAGGTAGTTTTAGCTGGAATAGCGACGGTAATCAAATTACGTTATATGACAATTTTGGTAATGAATTTGTGAATTTTGCTGTGGGTGAGAATCGCTTAATTCTGTTGGATTATGAACATGAACCAGTACTAAATTCTGATGAAGAAGAGTACACTTTATTGAAACAGTAAAATAGTCTAATGACAAGGCAGAGCATTCTCTTATCAGCCTTGTCATTTCTTTATCTCTATTCTCAAATTATTCTCATCACCAAGTATTGATAGGCTCTATAGTAATTATTTTAATTTTTAATCTATTGATTTAATTTAATTTGTTTTTATTGAGTAGTAAGTTAGAGGGTATTTTATTAAGCATCGTGATTCAAAACGATTATCTTCTGTCTATCTACTTTAAAACAGTCTTCAGGTGGTTAGGCTAAAAAATAAGGAAGGCCCCTTGGTGCTGATAAATAAAGAGCAATACTCGTATTGAGATATTCCTCACTGGTAAGAAAAAGGCTGGTTAATTCCAGCCTTTTGTTTTGCTATTTTGTGCTTGAAACAGCAAAGTCGATTTTACTTGGTAAGCCTGGTGACAGTCTGACCACCACAGGGTTACGTCCTTTGAAACGATAACCATCAGGTAAGCTACGAGGATCAAGTTTCAACACAAAGTTTGTGCCTCGCTCCCAGCGTCCGCCAGACACCCCCGGTAAGTGGTAACGACCATGTTGGTCTGTGGTAATAATTTGTCCTGATGCAGTGACAAGTTTGACTCCACCAAGACCTGGTTCTCCTGGATCCTGAACACCATTACCATTTAAATCAACATAGACTTTACCAAAGATAAGCGCGTCGTCAAATAATGGGTCACCTGTTACAGTTACTGTTGCTTGTGCCGTATTAGAGAGTTCTTTATTTGTACGGCCAACTGCCACTGCAATATTGGTGTATTCGCCTTGAGTGACACCTGCACCCACAACCAGCATATAAGTGAGCGTGCGTTTTGAAGGTTCAACACCGCCGGCGGTTCCTCCTACATTAATATTATTAAAGTAGATTGGACGGCTACCGGTAGGATCACTAATTTTCGCACCATCCAGTCTTGCAGAGCCTGCAACGTACTTAAAGCCAGCCGGAATAGTATCTTTAATCGTAATTCCGGTGACAGCTCCGGCATTATTATTAGTGATAATAATGGTATAAGGCACTAAATCACCGACAACAACGTTATCTTTTAATACTAGTTTTTGGATGATGAGATCACCAGCCTGTGCACGATAACCAAAGTACAGTTGTGCTGAGGTAATTTCGTTTTGTGCTGCGCTACTAATATCTGCAACTAACGTATGTACCCCATTAATGACGGTACTCACACTTCCAGTAATCGCTCCTACTTGTGAGTCATAGCTGGCATCCATTTCATAGAGTGGATTACTGCTATTTGACGTTGCCCCAAATTTGGATTGCACTTTATAGCTTTGGGTAATATCAAGGTTACGGAAGTTAAAATCACCTTGTGTATTTGTTAACACAACTTTAGGTTGCCCATTCGTATCAAGAATAGCCGTGCCCGAAGAATCAAGCAGGGCGATTTCGACATTTTCAATACCAGGATGGTTAGCATTATAGATACCTGCTTCGCTGATATCTTCTTTTACAGCACCGCCAATAATACCACCTTGAATATAACCAAAGTGTTGGTTTGTTGCCTGACCAGTAATGTTGATTTGAGCCGTATTTGATGTTGCAGCCATAGCAGTTGGACTGTAAGCATCATCAGGGTCAAAGCTAGCTTTGTAATCTGCAGGCACACCACTTACAACGAGTCGCCATACACCCGGAACTAAACCTGTAACCTGATAATCAGTATCACCCATAGCAATGGTTCTGGTGATTGTTGCTGAACTCAACGCAGGATTTGTGGTTGTTAGCGTTAACGTTAATGGTACTCCCAGATCAGGATCTGTTGCTGATTCAAAAATACCATTATCGTTTTTATCCCAGAAAATATTACCGGAAATACTACCTGCACCTTTCCAGCCAAAATTGCTATTTACAATTTGACCACTATTTGTGGCAAATCGGTAGATACGCGCCATCGTAGTATTGGTATCATTCACTGTTCCTGCTGAGGCGCTGCTCATAGTACCTTCAACATTAAAGCTACTTTGGTAACCCGTTGTTGGTGTAATGACAGAAATCTCATAATCCGCATCAGGAGATAGATTGTTAAAGCTATAATCACCATTTGATGTGACTTGCACAACAGCTACTTCTGTACCTTGCACTGTCAATTTTACTTGGTAAGTATTGTTCACTGTTGCTACAGAGATATCATTAGTATCAATATTAGCCGGTGTTGGAACGGTATCATCAATATCAATGACCACTCGACCAGATAAGACTGAGCTTGCTTTAACACCAAAGTTGACTTGTCCTTCTCTGACAGCAGCTCGAGCAGCTAGTCTTGGATTGATTTCAATTTCAGCACCTCCAGCTACAACTGTAGTAGTCGCACCGATTAAATCTCTGGTATAGCTAAATGATAAATCAGTATCTGGTAGCGTATCTAACGTCACTTGCCATAAACCAGATGGAAGGTTCTCTATACGATATTTACCATCTGCAATGGTCGCTGTTGAGTAACGAACAATACCATTTTGCTCAGCTTTTACGATGACACCAGCAAGGGTAGCAGTGTTATCAACCGTTGGATGGGCAACACCTAAACCACCAAGGTCGCGATAGACTATTCCAGAGATCACACCATTACCACGGTAACCAAAGTCTTTATCTTGCAGAACTTCTGACGTTGATGTAATAGTGAGTGAGATAGTATCAGTCGCAGTAGGTGCTAACTGAGCCAAACCATCAAAGTTAATCGTATGACCTGCAAGTTCTGTTGCACTGCTATCAACTTTGACTTGATAAGTGTAATTTACTAAGCCAGTAAACTCGTAATATCCATTGCTATCTGTTCTCACTGTCTTGCTGGTAAAGCCAGCGCCAGTCGAACCTAATGTCACAGAAACATTTTCAACAGCAATATCATTGGTTGTTTTTTGCAGTACTCCATCATCCGGATCCATATCAATAACGACATAGCCGCTAATTTTAGCTGAGCCAATATAGCTGATCTCAATACCGGTTAACTGGCTGAGTGAACCACTATTTACTGCAATGATTTCTGATAGTGGCAGGGCAGCACTGCCTGTCACTTTAGTGGTACCATCACTTTTCAGGCTGTAGCTTGGCTGGTAATCAGTCCAGTTAGCCACTGTTTGAGCCGCTGCAGTACTGAGCGACCAGTTGCCTGCTGCTAAACCATCAAAACTGAATGCGCCGTTGCTGTCTGTGGTGGCTGTCTTGGTGATCGTCACACCATTAATGGTAGCAGTCAGCTCCAGATTGACTCCTGCAAAGTTAGTGTCGACACCGGTACGACTTTGGCTACCATCCACATCGATCAGTACTGTACCCGCCAGTGAGCCATTACCGGAGAAACCGAAATGGTTATCAGTGGTTGGCTGCGCCCAGTTGATAGTGATGCTGTTGGCATTTACTGTATTGTACGGTGCAAAGCTCACGTCCCAGCCTGCCGGGAAGTTCGTTTGAGTGTTATCAACCGTCACGATATATCCGGTATAAGCGGCATCTAAATCGGTTAATGTGTACTCACCGGTTGCCGCGTTAATGGCTACATTACGCGCGGTAAAGCCAGTGCCGCCACTTAAATTAACGTTGATGGCAGCCAGAATAGGCGTATCAACACCGCTGTCATACGCATTATTAGCGTTGTTATCATAAACAATCAGACCGCTAAATGTGCCAGTACCTTTAAAGCCCAGATCCATATCGGTCACATTAGTGCCTGCCACTAAGGTTTGAGAAGCTGGTGCATAACTTGCCGCATAACCTGTTGGCGCTGTTACACTCACTTCCCAGGTACCCGGCATTAAGTCCGTAAAGGTGTATTCACCGCGATCAGCTGCCACAATGGATGTGGTGGTAGTTTTGACGATATTTGGAGTTACGTCAGTACGCGTTAAGGTCACCGTTTGGGCAGTGGCAAATGGTTCATCGATATCGGTTAAAGTTCCGCTAGCATCAATATCACGCGTAACATGGCCGGTCCAGGTGATTTGACCTTTATAACCAAAGTCTTTGTCGGTTAAATTAGCATTAATGGTAGTGACGGGAATTGTTACACGATCTACTGCAACAGGAGCAGATAACGTAGTGTTACCTAAACCGTCAAAGCTGAGTAAATAATTACTTAAGCTACTGTGGCTGCTATTAACACTGATATCGTAACTATAAACAGCAAGGGCAGTGAACTCATAGTAGCCATTACTGTCTGTATTGATCACACGATCAGTAAAGTTGCTGTCAGTAGAAGTTAAGGTTACAGGCACACCAGCAACCGGGATATCTCCCGCTTGTTTACTGGTATGAGAAACTGACGGTGCCGCATCAAGTACGACATACCCGCTGATTTTAGCCGAACCGGTATAGGCAACTTCAATGCCAGTTAACTGGCTCAGTGACCCTCCACTGATAGCAATTGATTCTGATAATGGTAGGGCAGCACTGCCTGTCACTTTAGTGGAACCATCACTCTTCAGGCTGTAACTTGGCTGGTAATCAGTCCAGTTAGCCACGGTTTGAGCCACTGCAGTACTGAGTGACCAGTTGCCTACTGCTAAACCATCAAAACTAAATGCGCCGCTGCTGTCTGTGGTGGCTGTCTTGGTAATGGTCACACCATTAATGGTGGCAGTCAGCTCCAGATTAACACCGGCAAAGTTGGTATCAACCCCGGTACGACTTTGGCTGCCATCCACATCAATCAGAACAGTACCCGCCAGTGAGCCATTACCTGCAAAGCCGAAATGGTTATCAGTGGTCGGCTGTGCCCAGTCGATAGTGATGCTGTTGGCATTTGCTGTGTTGTATGGTGCAAAGCTTACGCCCCAGCCAGCTGGGAAGTTCGTTTGGGTGTTATCAACGGTCACGAGGTAACCAGTATAAGCCGCGTCTAAATCGGTTAAGGTATACTCACCGGTTGCTGCATTAATGGCAATATTGCGCGCAGTAAAGCCGGTGCCGCCACTTAAATTAACGTTGATGGCAGCCAGAATAGGCGTATCAACACCGCTGTCATACGCATTATTAGCATTGTTATCATAAACAATCAGACCGCTAAATGTGCCAGTACCTTTAAAGCCCAGATCCATATCGGTCACATTAGTGCCTGCCACTAAGGTTTGAGCAGCTGGTGCATAACTTGCCGCATAACCAGTTGGCGCTGTTACACTCACTTCCCAGGTACCCGGCATTAAGTCCGTGAAAGTGTATTCACCGCGATCAGCTGCCACAATGGATGTAGTGGTGGTTTTAACGATATTTGGAGTTACGTCAGTACGCGTTAAGGTCACCGTTTGCGCAGTGGCAAATGGTTCATCGATATCGGTTAGGGTGCCACTGGCATCAATATCACGAGTCACATGGCCGGTCCAGGTTAACTGACCTTTATAACCAAAGTCTTTATCCGCTAAAACTGAATTTGTCGCTGTCACTGGGATAGTGACACGATTAGCGGCAACCGGAGTAGAAAGAGTCGTATTTCCGAGTCCATCAAAACTGATCACATAACTAGCCAGACTGCTATGACTTGCGTCTACGCTGATATCGTAGCTATAAACAGCAAGAGCAGTGAACTCATAGTAGCCATTACTGTCTGTATTGATCACTCGATCAGTAAAGTTGCTGTCAGTAGAAGTCAATGTGACTGGTACACCAGCAACCGGAGTATCACCCGCTTGTTTACTGGTATGAGAGGCAGATGGTGCCGCATCAAGTACGACATACCCACTGATTTTAGCAGAACCCATGTAGCTTATCTCAATACCGGTTAACTGGCTGAGTGAGCCACTGTTGATGGCAATCGTTTCTGATAACGGAAGGGCAGAACTACCGTTGATTTTGGTCGTACCGTCACTCTTAAGGCTATAGCTTAGCTGATAATCAGACCAGTTAGTGACAGTTTGAGTCGCAGCTGTGCTGAGTGACCAGTTGCCAACAGCTAAGCCATCAA
Organism: Zophobihabitans entericus; assembly: GCF_011745665.1. Classification (GTDB taxonomy): domain Bacteria; phylum Pseudomonadota; class Gammaproteobacteria; order Enterobacterales; family Orbaceae; genus Zophobihabitans; species Zophobihabitans entericus. The sequence continues at coordinate 1,046,924 of NZ_CP050253.1, forward strand.
AACTGAATGCCCCGTTGCTGTCTGTAGTGGCTGTCTTGGTGATCGTCACACCATTAATAGTAGCAGTCAGCTCCAGATTCACACCGGCAAAGTTGGTATCAACCCCGGTACGACTTTGGCTGCCATCCACATCAATTAGCACTGTACCAGACAGTGAGCCGTTACCAGAGAAACCAAAATGATTATCAGTGGTCGGCTGTGCCCAGTCGATAGTGACGCTTTTGGCATTTGCTGTGTTGTATGGTGCAAAGCTTACGCCCCAACCAGCTGGGAAGTTAGTTTGCGTATTATCAACAGTAACTTCATACTCTGTGTAAATGATATCTAAATCCGTTAGAGTATATTCACCAGTTGCTGCGTTAATGGCCACATTACGTGCGGTAAAGCCGGTGCCACCACTTAAATTGACATTGATACCAGCCAGAATAGGTGTATCAACTCCGTTGTCATAAGCATTATTGGCATTGTTATCATAAACAATCAGACCACTAAATGTGCTTGTGCCTTTAAAGCCTAGATTTTTTTCAATAGCATTAGTGCCAGCCACTAAAGTTTGAGCAGCTGGTGCATAACTTTCCGCGTAACCAGTTGGTGGAGTAACACTCACTTCCCATGTACCTGGTGTTAAATCTGCAAAACTATAAGATCCACGATCAGCAGGAAGAATAGACGTGGTTGTTGTTTTTACCAGATTTGGCGTTATATCTAGGCGGGTTAAAGTGACTGTTTGAGCAACAGGGAATGGCGCATCGATATCGGTTAGTGTACCGCTGGCATCAATATCACGTGTTACGTAGCCGGACCATGTTAACTGACCTTTATAACCAAAGTCTTTATCGGCTAAATCGGCATTCAGCGTTGTAACCGGAAGCGTAATTCTGCTTGTCGCAACTGGTGATGAAAATGCGGTGTTACCTAGTCCGTCAAAACTAATGACGTAACTAGCCAGACTGCTATGACTTGCGTCCACGCTGATATCATAATTATAAACAGAAAGGGCAGTGAACTCATAGTAACCGTTACTGTCTGTATTGATCACCCGATCAGTAAAGTTGCTGTCAGTAGAAGTCAGTGTGACAGGTACACCAGCAACCGGGATATCTCCCGCTTGTTTACTGGTATGAGAAGCTGATGGTGCCGCATCAAGCACGACATACCCGCTGATTTTAGCCGAGCCGGTATAGGCTACTTCAATACCCGTTAACTGGCTCAGTGAGCCGCTATTTACCGCAACGGTTTCTGATAGTGGCAGCGCAGAACTACCTGTCACTTTAGTCGTACCGTCACTTTTCAGACTATAGCTTGTCTGGTAATCAGTCCAGTTAGCCACTGTTTGAGCCGCTGCAGTACTGAGTGACCAGTTGCCTGCTGCTAAACCATCAAAACTGAATGCACCGTTGCTGTCTGTGGTGGCTGTCTTAGTGATCGTCACACCATTAATGGTAGCAGTCAGCTCCAGATTGACACCGGCAAAATTGGTGTCGACACCGGTACGACTTTGGCTGCCGTCCACATCAATCAGAACCGTACCCGCCAGTGAACCATTACCGGAGAAACCGAAATGGTTGTTAGTAGTTGGCTGCGTCCAGTTGATAGTGATGCTGTTGGCATTTACTGTATTGTACGGTGCAAAGCTCACGTCCCAGCCTGCCGGGAAGTTCGTTTGGGTGTTATCAACCGTCACGATATACCCGGTATAAGCGGCATCTAAATCGGTTAAGGTATACTCACCGGTTGCCGCGTTAATGGCTACATTACGCGCAGTAAAGCCGGTGCCGCCACTTAAATTAACATTGATAGTGGCCAGAATAGGCGTATCAACACCGCTGTCATACGCATTATTAGCATTGTTATCATAAACAATCAGACCGCTAAATGTGCCAGTACCTTTAAAGCCCAGATCCATATCGGTCACATTAGTGCCTGCCACTAAGGTTTGAGCAGCTGGTGCATAACTTGCCGCATAACCTGTTGGCGCTGTTACACTCACTTCCCAGGTACCCGGCATTAAGTCCGTAAAGGTGTATTCACCGCGATCAGCTGCCACAATGGATGTAGTGGTGGTTTTAACGATATTTGGAGTTACGTCAGTACGCGTTAAGGTTACTGTTTGTGCGGTGGTAAATGGCTCATCGATATCGGTTAGGGTGCCACTGGCATCAATATCACGAGTCACATGGCCGGTCCAGGTTAACTGACCTTTATAACCAAAGTCTTTATCAGTTAAATCGGCATTTAGCGTTGTAACCGGAAGCGTAACTTTGCTTGTCGCTACTGGTGATGAAAATGCAGTATTACCTAGTCCGTCAAAACTAATGACGTAACTAGCCAGACTGCTATGACTTGCGTCCACGCTGATATCGTAACTATAAACAGCAAGGGCAGTGAACTCATAGTAACCGTTACTGTCTGTATTGATCACCCGATCAGTAAAGTTGCTGTCAGTAGAAGTTAAGGTTACAGGCACACCAGCAACCGGGATATCACCCGCTTGTTTACTGGTATGAGAAGCTGACGGTGCCGCATCAAGTACGACATAGCCACTAACTTTAGCCGAGCCGGTATAGGCAACTTCAATGCCCGTTAACTGGCTCAGTGACCCTCCACTGATAGCAATTGATTCTGATAATGGTAGGGCAGCACTGCCTGTCACTTTAGTGGTACCATCACTTTTCAGGCTGTAGCTTGGCTGATAATCAGTCCAGTTAGCCACTGTTTGAGCCGCTGCAGTACTGAGTGACCAGTTGCCTGCTGCTAAACCATCAAAACTAAATGCGCCGTTGCTGTCTGTGGTGGCTGTCTTAGTAATCGTTACGCCATTAATGGTGGCAGTCAGCTCCAGATTGACACCGGCAAAATTGGTGTCGACACCGGTATGACTTTGGCTACCATCCACATCAATCAGAACAGTACCCGCCAGTGAGCCATTACCTGCAAAGCCGAAATGGTTATCAGTGGTCGGCTGTGCCCAGTCGATAGTGATGCTGTTGGCATTTGCTGTGTTGTATGGTGCAAAGCTTACGCCCCAGCCTGCCGGGAAGTTCGTTTGGGTGTTATCAACGGTCACGAGGTAACCAGTATAAGCCGCGTCTAAATCGGTTAAGGTATACTCACCGGTTGCCGCGTTAATGGCAATATTGCGCGCAGTAAAGCCGGTGCCGCCACTTAAATTAACGTTGATGGTAGCCAGAATAGGTGTATCAACACCGCTGTCATACGCATTATTAGCGTTGTTATCATAAACAATCAGACCGCTAAATGTACCGGTGCCTTTAAAGCCCAGATCCATATCGGTCACATTAGTGCCTGCCACTAAGGTTTGAGCAGCTGGTGCATAACTTGCCGCATAACCTGTTGGTGCTGTTACACTCACTTCCCAGGTACCCGGCATTAAGTCCGTAAAGGTGTATTCACCGCGATCAGCTGCCACAATGGATGTAGTGGTGGTTTTAACGATATTTGGAGTTACGTCAGTACGCGTTAAGGTTACTGTTTGTGCGGTGGTAAATGGCTCATCGATATCGGTTAGGGTGCCACTGGCATCAATATCACGAGTCACATGACCTGTCCAGGTTAACTGACCTTTATAACCAAAGTCTTTATCTGTCAGAACAGCATTACTTGTTGTCACCGGAAGTGTGACACGACTTGCTGCTACAGGAGAAGAGAAGCTGGTATTTCCGAGTCCATCAAAACTAATTTGGTAATCTGTTAAGCCACTAGAACTACTATCAACACTAATATCATAATTATAGATGGTTAAATCAGTAAACTCATAGTAACCAGTACTGTCTGTATTAATCGTTTTGCTTGCAAACCCACTAGCACTAGAGGTTAGAGTAACAGGTACTCCAGCAACAGCAATATCACTCGCTTGTTTATTCGTATGAGAGGCTGATGGCTCTGTATCAATCACCACATAGCCACTGATTTTTGCAATACCTTTATAACCAACTTCAAGGTTTGTGATTTGGTTAATCGCTCCACTTGTTACTGCAATTGTTTCAGTCAGAGGTAAAGCACTACTGCCTGAAGTTTTACTGCCGGCACTATTCAGTGCATAATTGAGCAAGTAATTGCTCCAGTCAGTAATAGATTGCGTTGTTGAGCTGGTTAATTGCCAATTAGCCGGAGATAAATTTTCAAAGCTAAATGTACCGTCTGCCAGAGTAGTTGTTGTTCTGGTGACCGTATTGCCGTTGATTGTTGCGGTTAGTTCCAAATTAACATCAGCAAAAAGCTTATCAACACCAAATACATAACTTTGGTTGTTATCAACATCAATAATCACTTTTCCGCTGATTTTACCGTTGTATTGGTAGGCAGAACTCTTATTATCATCAGCATTTAATGGGACAAAATCATAGGTATCACTATTGTTAGCAATACTATGGCTACCTGTCGCCGGGATAAGTGACGTTCCGTTTAAAGCAGTGCTTAAACTATCTACTTTAATTTGATAGTTAGTTCCTTTTGGCAGAAGCGTAAAGGAGTATGCACCCAGTGTATCACTAGGTATTGATTTTAATAATGACAGACTTGTTGAACCCGGTGCCTGATAATATAACTCAACATTCACACCAGAGACTAATTCACTACTGCTTTGGGTTAAGTCATAATCACTATCAAGCCATACATCACCGGCTATAGTTAACTTACCTGTAACGAAATAGTGATTTTCTAAACTGCCGTCATATTGTAGATTTGCAATATCCAGCACATAACCAGCAGCTGCCAGACCTGACTTACTTAATTCAAATTGATAATCAGCCGGTAAAGTCGAAGTATCAATTCGTACTGAGTAGTTACTACCTGCACCATAAAGCAGGTTAGGGAACTGATAAACACCATTTGCATCTGTTGTTGTTTCTGTCAGTTTAATGCCCGTTGCACCAGTACCTTCAAATAACTCAACTTTGATGCCACTTTGTTGTAATGGAAAATCATTGCTATCAATAGTGACATTACCACTGACTATTTGATTATCTGAACCAAAGTCAACGTATATGGTACCTTTAATACCATCCGGACTAGCGTTTTTGAATTTGAAGAATTGACCACTCACACCACCGCCAGATAAGGTGATATTGCTAATCGTGTCCAGAGGAGCAGTGCTTGTTACATTATCAGTTAATGCATAACCACTTGGTGCATCAACGACGTGAATACTGTAAGTACCATTATCAAGGTTAAAGAATTGGTATTCACCAGCACTATTTGTGATTTGGCGAGCGAGTTCTTTACCTGTGTTATCTCTTAAACTTAATAAAACACCAGCCAATGGGTCATCTGACCCATTATCAATAACTGTTTTACCTGCAATACCACTGTTTCTGGCTGCATTATCAGTAATACCACCACCAGGATTGGTATTAGTATTACCTGCCAGTAAGAAATATTTATTAATTTCTGACGACGGAGTTGCACCAATAACAATATTGCTGAGTAACTCTGTGTTGTTACTGTCTGCATTACTGATTACGCCGTAGCCACTTGGGGAAACTAATTTGACAACATAAGTAGTGCTAAGATCAATACCAGAGAAACTATAATAGCCTTTAGTATTGGTCACTGTAGTCATATAAGGTGAACCTGTTGCACTATTTTTATAAAGTTCAACAGTTACGCCGTTTAATGGAATATCGCCTAATTTGTCATAACTTAAATCAAAAATAGCATTGTTGTTAACATCAAGCATGACGTAGCCATTGATTGATGCATCACCAATTTTTTTATAGATAAAGTCTTGACCATCAAGTGTCGGTGAATTGGTATAATCAATTGTTAAACCTGAATAGCCATTAATAGGGTCTTCAAGTTCATAAAGTGTTTCATCTAGCCCATCAGTTGTTGCTTTAACGGAATAATTACCACTTAATAGTCCGACAAACGCATAGTTACCGTTAGAATCAGAACTCACAAATGAATAGAATTGATTATCTTTCCAAAGTTCAACCCTTACACCGCTTAACGCAGTATCAACACCAGCATCATAAGTACCATTTTTATTTGAATCATAGTAAAGCTGGCCTGTAATTTGGGTATTATTTTTTAGTTTGACTAACCAATATTGATCGACAGCACCACTAATTGCCGGAGTCACTTGCATATAAGCAAGATCGTTTTGAATACTGGTATTTAAGTAACTTTGTTTTGGACCACTATTTGCCACTAACTCATATTGTGGTGGTAAATTATCTAATCTTAATAAGAAGTTAGTTACATGGACAGCACCATTTGTTGAAGTGGAGCTGTTTAAATAGAATTTACCATTATTAGCCGCAATGTTAGGATCAATGTAGTTAGGAGAACTTAAGACGGCACCTTCACCAACAGTATAGTTTTCATATAAGCGTGGCGTGAAATAGCCTACAACTCTTGAACTACCTACATCAGAAGCAGACAGGAGTACAGAGGCACTATTTTTTACGCCTGCACCAGTAACATCAAGATAGATGCCACCTTCCACAGCATTTGTGGCTCCAGAATCGGCAGCATAATAAACATAACGCTGAGTTGAGCCTTTGCCATCAGCGATTGTACCATTACTTAGTACTTCAAATTCAATAATACCCGGAGCACTTGCCGGATCAGTATCAGCAACCGCTAAAGCTTTAGTACCTTGAGTGCCTTGTGTCAGAACATGACGATATTTACCAGCAGGTAAATTGTAGATATTAAACTCACTGTAATAAGACCCAATTTCTCCCATTGAGTCCCAACTATTCGTTGAGCTATTCCACATATAAAGCGTTTGGGTAAAGCGCGTTAAGTTTGAATGCTCAGGCACTTCCGGATTAGCATTACTCGCCGCACCATTACGGACTTTATCACCATTAATATCGTTTAAAACCAGACCACTATATTGACCCACACCTTTCATCAAGAAGTTATTAACAAAAGGGGAGGTCACTGTAACAGGCATGGTAATAGTATAAGTATCTGATAAATTGCCATTATTTACAGGTGTTGCATTATTATGTTGAACTTTAACGACATAGCTTTTACCGCCAGAGATTGCATAACCATCGGTATTATTTGAGCGGAATTCATAAGCACCATCACTACCTACAACTTGATGGTAAATGTAGTCAGAACCACCAATATAACAGTCAGAAAGATTATTATCTTCACATAAAAGAACTGTTGCACCAGCAAGATAAAGGTCAAAATAGTTATTTGACTGCGGTGGTTGAGTGATTTGTGAGTCATTTAAATATGTATCTAAATAAACCTGACCACGTAGAACATAATCAGGCGGAATAAATTTAAACCAAATATCCTGCTCGACTTTAGATTCACCACCATTAACAGAAACAATCAAAAGTTCGTTGCCAGACCCTGTTACGTTATTTTCAAATGTAGCAGTGCTTTGATCCAGATTAAAACCAGCACCATATACTTTCTCTAATTTGACACGGTATTTACCATCCGGAAGATTGGTAAAACTATAGGTTCCGTCATCATTAGTGGCATAGTAAGAAATAATTTGCCAGGTTGGAGCACCTACGCCGTTATTTTTATCGCGATGTAGCGTGACACGTACTTGTGGTGTAGCAAGGTCGCCAGCTCCTGGAGTATAACTACCTAAAGCACCTGGATGGGACACATTTAAATAAGCACGTCCTGAAATTGAGTTAGCTGGATTACCTTTAAACTCAATTTCTGATGTGACGTTATTGGCAGAAGCCTGAATAAATTGAGTAAGCGGTGTCACTGATAGACGAGTATCATCATAGTCTTCTATCTTTAAAACAATAATTCCACCACGGTCAATCGTTGTGATTGTTCGTCCAATGCCGCCATAATCTTGTTTAGTTGGAATGCTGGCACCCGTACTCAAGATTGCTGTTGTGACTTGAGCTACTGCAGTCCCATTGGTTAAGGTAAGGGGAGTTACACCATCTTCTTCAAATAAATGACCGGTAAAATAATCAGCCATACTAGTAGCACTGAGTCCATTGATAATTGAACCCCAGGCATAGTTATTTTCGATATTTTTATGATAAATATTGACATAGAAATTAGAGTTTTTAATCGACGAATACCAGAAGTTTTGATTCTGTTGTTTATTCGTCAAATTCGTTCTAATAATCTCTTTACCTTGAATCGGGGCTGATGAACCATCACTTAACGTCACAAATCCTTTATGAGAACTGAAGGAATTTGGATCGGTACTGGTTGATTTACCGTCAGCATCACCAATAAAGTAGTAGGATGAAGTATTGATTCCTGATTCACTAAGAATAACTTTATAGTCATAACCACTCGGTAGTCCTCTGAACCAGAATGATCCATCGGATTTTGTATCAATGCTAGAAAATAACGTCCAGTTACCATTATTACGTTGGTATAGTGCAACTGGTGTGGCAAATCGAATACTTGCTGACGTAGGGGTGGTTACACCTGTTGCTCCACTGTCAGGGCCTCTCACTGGGGTTTGAGTTGAACCTAAGGCAAAAACAGAACCAGATAAGCCCGGTAAAGAGGTATCTGTTGACGTTACATTAAGTAAAAAATCTGTCGCAGATGGCTGGTTATTAGTGATAACAATTGAAAAATTAGCACGTGTTGATGCCGGAGAGCTCAGTGTCCATGGGGAAGACACATTCATTATCTCAACAGTATAGTCGCCAAGAGGAAGATCTTTAAAGTGATATTTACCGTCAGGACCTGTTGTAATTGTTGTTTGGCCAAGGACTGGTTGTGTTGTGCCTTGATAGTAAAGATTTACCGGAAAGCCTGCCAGGGGAGTATCACGACCGGTTGAATAAAGCCCGTCATCATTTTGATCGACAGCAACGATACCATCTGCTCCCCACTCATTACGTTCACGAACATTATAAATCACAGACTCATTAGAGCCTGACATGGTGGTAATATAGGTATCACCATAACCATTCATGCCATTGATGGTCATGTCCCAAAGTGCATAATTTGAGCCATTTTGGGTATCTGCAATGATATCTTCTGCGGTGACTGTGACTGTATAGCTGTTACCTTTTAAGGTATACAGGAGATCAAGTTTACCATTAGCATCTGTCTGTAATACTTGCTCTGGCATATTGGTTGATGAAAGTGTGACCGGGATAGTTTTTAAGCCTTTCGGGGTGCTGTCTATAACAGAGACTTGTAATTGTCCACCATCACCTTGTAAGAAAATGTTACCAGAAGCACCAATACTGCCGCTGAGAAGAAGATTGATTGAAGCACTTTCACTATTAGCGGTTTCTGCTTTAATTGTATAGTTACCAATCGTACTGACGTCAAAACTATAGCTACCATCAGCACTGGTTGTTGTGGTAAAAGGTGTTCCATCCGGAGCGATTGCCTCAACAGGAATGTTCATAAGAGGTAATGTGGTCTTATTTCCATTACCATCATAGTCAAGGTAAACTCTACCAGTAATTGGTATAGCACTGACAATATGGCTTATGAGTAATAAACAAAAACCAAACAGTACTTTTATAAAGTCTCGTGTAAAACTAACTTTTTTATTCATCCCTATGTTCCCCAACAAACTAATTTTTCTTTAATAATTATATTTTTATTAATAACTTTGATAAAATGCTATGACGCAAAAAAGGCCTATTACCCTTATTATATCATTAAGTGGCTTATTTGTAGTGATTATAAATGAAGTAATTCCTATCAGTATTATTGAGTTTTATTATAATTAGATGGAGTAAATCTCTATCTAATACGCTAAATAGTGGGTATAAATTCAAAGTAATAAATTGAGAGAGCTGGCATAAATTAAAAATAATTAATTTAATCAATATATTATTTTTCTACCTGTTTGATATTTCATTTTTCTCTGAGCAAAAATATTCATGACGAGATTAATATTTTGAATTGATGTTACTTGAGCTGCGTATACCTTGATGAGTATAAAAAGTGTGCCTTGAAAAATTCAATCTTAAGTCTATTGCTGTTGATGGTTCTAAAATTTCATGCAAAAGGTGAGTCTTGTGAATAAACAGGAAGAAATTCTCCCTGTTTATTGAGTTGTCTTTATCCCTTCATAGTAAGTTTTTTGAGTAATAGTTCTGTGCCCAGAGAAGGATTGGCTTGAGAGAGAGTGAATAACATAAAGAACTCATCTTTATTGCCGACATAGCTTTCATATTCTTTATTCGCAATAGCCTGTAATGATTGTTCAGCAACAACATCAACCGGGCATCCTTGCTCGTTAAGGACATTACCACTCATCGAGGAGCCATCACTGTTTAAGGCTTTACTGGCAAAATAGGTTTGCATTGCCCCAGGAACCAAAATAGTGATATCAATATTATATTTTGCTAAAAATAATTCAATCCGCAGGCAATGAAAATAGGCTTCAAGTGCAGCTTTAGCTGCAGCATAAGTGGTTCGCTTTGGCATGCCAAGATTTGCCATAATGCCAGAAATGACCACGATGTGCCCGGTATTACGCTCAATAAAATGTGGTAAGAGGTGCTGAGTGAGTTCTGTATAGCTGAAATAATCCACTTCCATAATCTGGCGTGCAACGTGAGGTGGAGTTTCAAAGATTGTAGTACCCTGAGCAATCGCACCATTATGAATAACTAAATCGATATGACCAAATAGGGTAATGGCTTGCTGAGTCTTATCATAAAAGGTATCTGGCTGGCTTAAATCTAAAGTCAATACCCGACAGTTGTTAAGTTGAGTCGCTAATTGTGTGGCAAGCTGAGTGAGCTTTTCGGTATTTCTTGCCGAGAGAATTAATTTTGCTCCCTGCTTAGCAAATGCGTGTGCTAGTGCTTCTCCATATCCTGATGATGCGCCGGTAATCCAGATGACTTTATCTTTAAAATAATTATGCATGATAAGACCCTTATTAATGATTGGATAAGTTAGTGTAACTGAAATTGGATATTGTCGAAATAATCAACAATTGATATCGCACGAAATGTCAGCATTATTTATCCTGCCTATCTCACCAATCAGGGACATAAAATGGGTTGCCATGCTATATGAGCAGGGCTATATTAGGAAGGATAGATAAATTTATTTATCATTTATTGCTTGTTGTATATTGTTACGCTAACTAAGGATGGATGTTATGCAAAAGAGAACAAATGAAGTCACCATGAAAGGTCAACCAGTAACACTACTTGGACCACGTTTAAAAGTTGGCGATAAAGCGCCTGATTTTTTAGTTACAGGTTCTGACAGAGCGCCGATTAAATTATCTGATTTTAAAGGTAAAGTGAAAATTATCAACGCGGTACCTTCTGTTGACACACCGGTTTGTAATGCGCAGGTTCACCATTTTAATGTTGAAGCGGGCAAGCTGAAAGATACTGTGATTTTATCTGTCAGCGTGGATCTGCCTTTTGCCTTAGCGCGTTATTGTGCAGCTGATGGGATTGATGCAGTAAAAGTGACTTCTGACCATAAAGATTTAGATTTTGGTCTAAAATATGGTGTAGTGATTGAAGAGTTGCGTCTACTAAGCCGCGCTGTTTTTGTGGTCGATAAAAATGATGTGATCACGTATGTTGAATATGTCACGGAAGTTTCTCACGAACCAAATTATGATGCGGCACTGGTTGCTGCTAAAGCGATCAAATAATTTGTCACTGTTTTAGCAGATAAGATTTTTATCATAACTAAGTGTTACTTTATCCTTTAAGTAACACTTTCCTTATTTATAAATATTTTGAATAACCTTAACAAAAGCAGGCTTAATTGCATTAAGATATCTCTATCACAATAATTATTTATTGAGCGGATGTTTTTCATGTCTATTTTTTCTCAAAAGTTATGGCGCTGGGGCTTGTTAGCTATTTTAAGTGTGGTAATTACAGCCGCTCTTTTATGGTTACATGTATCGGCTGCTTTACTTTTAGGTCCTATGCTCGCTGGCATTATTTTAGGTGTGTCTGGTGCTTCGCTCTCTGTTCCAAGACCATGTTTTTCTCTCGCTCAATCAGTACTGGGTTGTTTTATTGCCAGCTCTTTATCGTTGCAGGTGTTGCAGGATCTTGCTTCGTTTTGGTATCTGGCTTTGGCGCTGACATTATCTACACTCGTTATTAGTGTGTTATGTGGTAAGTTTTTAGCGCGTTTTTCGGCTCTACCGGGCAATACGGCAATATGGGGCATATTACCGGGCGGAGCTTCGGCTATGGTGGTGGTCTGTTCTGACTATGGGGCAGATATGCGTTTAGTGGCTTTTATTCAATATTTGCGTGTGGTAATTGTGGTGCTATCAATGGCCGCTATTTCTCACTTTTATATGGTTGACCGGGTGAGTAGTGTTGCGGTTGAAATTGTCTGGTTTCCGCCATTAACCAGTGATTTTTTTATTACCTTAGCCATTGCTATTGTTGGCTGTATTTTGAGTCGGTATATTAAAATTCCTTCCGGGCGTTTATTAATTCCGATGGTGATATGTGTCGTCGTGCAGTTACAAGGCTGGGTTCAAATTGAAGTATCGGAGTGGTTACTGGCACTGAGTTTTGCAATGGTGGGGCTTTCAGCCGGACTGAGATTTAATATCTCTGTACTCAAACTGGCGCTTAAAGCTTTGCCTATCACACTTGTTTCGATATTTGCGATCATGATATTTTGCTATTTTCAGGCACTATTTATGAGCAGTGTTATGGATGTGGATTTTTTAACTGCTTTTTTAGCGACCAGTCCGGGCGGGCTTGAGAGTTCTGTTATTATTGCGGTCGAGACAAATTCCAGCCTCTCAATTGTTGTTCCTCTACAGATTTTAAGACTATTTAGCGTATTATTATTTGGACCGTTTATTGCACGTTATATGTCCCGTAATATTTTGAGCAATAATCAGGCTTCAGTGTGAAAGGAGTAATAGATAATGAAATTATATGTTTATGATCACTGCCCATATTGCGTTCGTGCCCGTATGATCTTTGGGCTAAAGAAGGTCTCTTATGAACTGAAAATCATTCTTAATGATGATGAAAAAACACCTATTAGCATGGTGGGTAAAAAAGTAGTTCCTATTCTGGAAAAAGACGATGGTTCCTATATGCCGGAAAGTATGGATATTGTTCATTACGTTGATGATTTTTACCCACCAAAATTATTAACCGGAAAAAGCTCTGCTGAAATTATGGAGTTGGTTGAGCTGCTGGATGATAATGCTTTCCGTCAGTTAGTCACCCCGCGTTTTATCAGTCTTGGTTTACCAGAGTTTGCTACAGCAGGGGCTATCTCATACTTTACAGAGAAGAAACAACAAAGTTTAGGTAAATTTGCTGACTGCTTAGCCAAAACAGCAACACTCTGTGACGAAATCCAGACTATTTTAGTGAAACTGGACGCTAAATTAGTGGGAATGGTTTCAGACCAGCGAGAATTGTCAACTGATGATATTCAGTTGTTTCCATTGCTTAGGAACCTCTCTATCGTGAAAGAACTTAAGTTTCCTGAAAATGTGAAGCGCTATATGCAGTGGATGTCTCAAAAAAGTGGTGTTGATCTCTATTTTGACCGGTCAATTTAAACCTGAATTTATCATCTCTGATTAGCCGGTTGTGCCTTAGATGTAACACAATTGGCTAAATCAATTCTATTCATTACACTAAAATACCCTACGATTTATTTTATTTACTCAGGATAATAATTAGCATCCAATCATGATTAATCGCTCTCTTAATATTCTTATTATCTTATTAGTACTGATTACTGTTGGTACAGAAACCTATACGTACTGGTTGATGAAAATCAGACCATGGCAGCCAGATTCACCCGTCGGCCGAATTATTTTTTACTATAGCTTTTTTACTGTCCTGTCGAATATTTGCCTGGCAATCAGTAGTGCTTTTCTAGTGATTAATCCAAAAGCCAATAGCCAGTTATTTCGTATTATTCGCTTAGATGGCTTGGTGGGAGTATTAATTACAGCTATTGTTTATAACGCTGTGCTGAGAGGAATTCATAAACCGCCAACACCTATCCTGCAAATGGCTAATGAGTCTTTACACCTTATTGTGCCGGCTCTTGGCTTACTAAGCTGGCTGATATATGGCCCTTATCCCCGAATTGATCGCAAAACGGTAGTACTGGCCTGTATTCCACTGATGATTTATGGCGGATATATTTTTATTCGTGGTCATATTACCGGACAATATCCTTATCCTTTTATTAATGTGATTCGTATCGGGTATGAAAAGGCGATCATCAATGCAGGGATGTTACTTGGACTGTTTATTGTCTTAGCTTTTATATTATGGTTGATTGAGAGAGTGCGGATTAAGTATATTTAACATTAAATAAAACCACCATTTAAGGTGGTTTTATTTTTATGATGAAACTTAACAGCGTCTTTGGATATTGGTAATTTGTAAAATACTGGCTGCCAGTTCTTCCACTGATTTATGTGTTGAGTTTAAAAACGGAATACCATGTTGGCGGAACATCGATTCTGCTTCATTAATTTCTAACTGACAATTATGTAAACTGGCATAAGTTGAGTTTGGACGGCGCTCGGTACGAATCCGGTTTAATCTGAGTGGCTCAATCGTCAAACCAAATAATTTGTTCCGGTACGGTTTTAACATATTAGGCAGTTCTGTTCTATGTAAATCATCAGGTGTTAACGGATAGTTTGCCATTAATATGCCATATTGTAGTGCCAGATAGAGACAGGTTGGTGTCTTACCTGAACGAGATACGCCCACTAAAATCACATCCGCTTTAGAGAAGTTCTTATCGGTAATACCATCATCATTCTCTAGCGCAAAGTTTACTGCATGGATTCTGGCATCATATTTAGTTTCATCCACAATACTGTGGGTAAGTCCCATTACCATGTGGGCTTTTGTATCAAATTCTTGTTCCAGCATTGGGATAAAACTATCAAAAACATCAATATGAAAAATATAAGCGTGGTTATCAAACATGCGCCGGATATGTTCAGAAATAATACTGGAAAAGACAATCACGCGCTGATTCTTGGTCTTAGCGATGGTATTGATGTTTTCAATCAGTTGCTGTGCTTTGAATGGTGTATCGACAAACGGAACAGTCGTTGACTTGAACTTAATTTGGCCAAACTGATTAAGTAAAGATATACCGAAGTTTTCTGCCGTAACCCCGGTCCTGTCTGAAATAAAGAATACTGAGCGGCTTGATTGCATTACATTTTCCTATATTTTCGGTCTGATTATAAAAAAAATTATTATATTTATTATGAGCATTTGTGTGCCAGAAGTTCAATGTTTTTTATCATTATTTTCAATATACTAACCAACATATTTCCAATATATTGATTAATTATGGTGAAGTCTTGGTGTTATAATCTATTTAACTACGTGACAAATGTTCATTTGATTATTAGAATCAAATTGTCTTAAATATTAACAGGTACTTCCCCTGTAATGCAAAACACTGGAGATAAAGATGGTTCAAAGTAATGTTATTTGGTTTGAAAATTTGCGCATGAATGACGTTGAGGTAGTAGGTGGTAAAAATGCGTCGTTGGGTGAAATGATTAGTCAGTTAACCTCTAAAGGTGTTCGTGTTCCTGATGGTTTTGCAACTACAGCTTCTGCTTATCGTACTTTTTTAGCGCAAGATGGCCTTGATGAAAAAATTAATCAACTATTAGATCATCTGGATGTTGATGATGTTGTTGAACTGGCCAGAGTAGGTAAAACGATTCGTGAATGGATTTTAGCGACACCATTTCCACCAGCACTTGATCAAGAGATTAACGATGCATGGAAAACAATGGTAGCAAAAGCTGGAAGTGAGAATATCTCTGTTGCTGTGCGTTCTTCTGCAACGGCTGAAGATCTACCAGATGCGTCTTTTGCCGGGCAGCAAGAAACGTTCCTGAATATTCAGGGGCTCGATAAAGTGAAAGAAGCGGCTAAACACGTATTTGCTTCACTTTATAATGACCGGGCAATTTCATATCGTGTTCATAAAGATTTTAAACATTCTGATGTTGCCTTATCGGTTGGTGTACAAAGAATGGTGCGCTCAGACAGCGGTGCTTCTGGCGTAATGTTTACCATGGATACAGAGTCTGGATTTGATCAGGTGGTATTTATTACTGCCGCTTATGGTTTAGGTGAAACTGTGGTACAAGGCGCCGTAAACCCGGATGAGTTTTATGTGCATAAACCGACTCTGCGTGCAGGCAGACCAGCGATTTTGCGTAAAAATATGGGCTCAAAATTGATCAAAATGGAGTATACCGATTCAACTCAGGTAGGTAATTCCGTGCAAATTGTGGATGTGCCGGTAGAGCAGCGTAAACAGTTCTCTATCTCTGATCGTGAGATTATGGAGCTGGCACAATATGCGCTTACTATTGAAGAACATTATGGTCGCCCAATGGATATCGAATGGGGGCGTGACGGGCTAGACGGTAAGCTATATATTCTGCAAGCCAGACCGGAAACCGTGAAATCGCAGGAAGAGGGCAATAATCTGACTCGCCACTCACTACAGGGCAAATCAAATGTACTTTGTCAGGGACGTGCAATTGGTCAAAAAATTGGTAAAGGTCAGGTCAGACTGATTTCAAATATTGCTGAAATGGATAGTGTTAAACCAGGTGATGTACTGGTGACTGATATGACCGACCCGGACTGGGAACCGATCATGAAAAGAGCATCAGCCATTGTTACTAACCGAGGTGGACGCACCTGTCATGCGGCAATTATTGCTCGTGAACTGGGTATTCCGGCAATTGTTGGTTGTGGTGATGCAACGAAAGTGTTACAAAACGGAATTGAAGTGACGGTCTCTTGTGCTGAAGGCGATACCGGCAATGTTTATGCTGGTCTGCTTGAAGTGGAAACTGTTAATCTGGTGCTGGATAACATGCCAGAGTCACCAACTAAAATTATGATGAACGTAGGTAATCCTGAACTTGCCTTTAACTTTGCTATGTTGCCAAATGAAGGTGTAGGTCTGGCCCGCATGGAGTTTATTATCAATCGTCAGATTGGTATTCATCCAAAAGCCATTTTAGATTTAGAGTTACTTGAGCCGGAGCTTAAAGCAGAAATTCAATCTAAAACAGCAGGTTACTCTTCACCGGTTGATTTCTATATCGCTAAAATTGCTGAAGGTGTGGCAACCATTGCTGCTTCTTTCTATCCGAAGAAAGTGATTCTTAGAACATCTGACTTTAAATCTAATGAGTATGCAAATCTTATCGGTGGTCATTTGTATGAACCACACGAAGAGAACCCGATGCTTGGTTTCAGGGGCGCAGCCCGCTACGTTTCTGAAAGTTTCAGACCATGTTTTGAACTGGAGTGTAAGGCGATTCGTTATGTTCGTGACACGATGGGACTGACTAACGTTGAAGTGATGATTCCTTTCGTCAGAACTTTAAAAGAAGCGGCTATGGTGGTTGAACTGCTGAAAGAGAATGGTCTGGAACGAGGTAAAAATGGCCTGCGTCTGATTATGATGTGTGAATTACCTACTAATGCGGTACTGGCTGATCAATATCTGGAATATTTTGACGGATTCTCGATCGGTTCTAACGATATGACTCAGTTAACGCTGGGGACTGACCGTGATAGTGGTGGGCCAATTGCTTCCACATTTGATGAGCGTGATCCAGCAGTAAAAGCGATGCTGAGCATGGCCATTGCTGCGTGTCGTCGTCATAACAAATATGTTGGTATTTGTGGACAAGGCCCGTCAGACCATCCGGATTTAGCGCAGTGGCTGGTTGAACAAGGTATTGAGAGTATTTCTCTTAACCCGGATACCGTGGTAGAAACCTGGTTATTTCTGGCTAAACAGAAAGCCGAGTAAAGTTTTATATGTTAAATTTAAACAAAGTGTTATATCATTATTGCGGAAGCTATATAACCTTTTGATTTTATTTTTCTGAGTTAAAAAAGAAGCCCCGCTAGGGGCTTTTTTGTCATAAAAACAAAAAAAGGGATGGACAAAAAACTCGGTAAATCTAGCCTTTACAGATCACACCGTAGCCAGTACGGGCGTAGTTAGGATCAAGCAAACCGTCAAAAATAACAGCGCCTTGTTTTGCATCAACGATGAAATGTACGCCACCAAAACTATCATTATAGAAAGAAGGTTCAGCTGTCCACATATGAGTTGGTCCAAGTGAGTTATATCCAGTTATTGCTCCCCATTGTCCCATAATTGAATCATCTATTGTTCTGGTGAAAGCGCTAGAGTCGTAATAGTCTGGAATATCTACTGTGCCATTATCATAGCCAATCCCATCAAGTGCAGGCAGGGTATTGGTTGGGGCATTAGTAATTTCTGCTCTTGTAGCAATATTATTTTCAGTACCACAGGCCGCAACTGCTTGCTCGTACGTCATCCGAGCGGTATTACTACCATGAATGGTATACCACTTATTAATGGTAAATTTATATTCTTCTTGTATTGATGGTGTGGTAATAACACCTTTTAATCTGATTGTGACTTCCCCTGTTGGTTTTGATTTTAGGGTGACTTTGAGCATTCCACCTTCTTCGCTTAAAGTCACATTGGAACTTGGAGAACCACCTTCTAATGCTTCGTAAGTGTATACATTTGCTGTGGGAGTATTTATTGAAGGTTTCATGGTAGAAATATAAAATGAAGCCCCCGGAAAGCCAATTGTAGGGAAAGCTTTAGAGGTATCGATACCATTAGTCGGATGAAAATCTGCCAGATATCCACCACCATAGACGGGATCTGGAGCTATAGATGCTGGATAGGCCTGATTACGGTTAATCACCGTATAGTATCTACCACTTTTCTGAAAAGCAAAAGGAGTAGTGACGTCTTGGCTTGTCCTAAAATTAGTATTAATACTACAAATTCCGCGTGTATCAAGGTAATATTCGGTAGTTAGCGAGACAGAGTCCCCTTTACGTGGATCACCATAGGTTGTTATAGGATAGATGAGGTTACCCCATCTAATTGTTGTAACGACGGGTAAAACAGTATAATTACTTGATGTGGAATCCATACCAAAATTAGAGCATTTACCTAAGCTACCAGAATTCCCTCTGATAGAATGACCATCGGCAGTATCAATAAGATTATAGGTATACGTTTGGTTGGCTTCAAAAGGGAGATTTGTGCCATTTAAAATAGGAAGATCTCCATCTGAATCAAGATAACTTGCTGTAACATCAAAATCAGCAAAGTTAGCAGGTAAAAAAAATCTCGCCGCTATGACTGCATTTTCAAGTACACTAAGATCTAATGCTCTCTCTTCTGCAGTCAGAAGTCTGATAGCACCATTATATGTGCCATCATATTCCATATAAGTCTTACCATTTAGCGTGAGCGCTCTACGGGAGCTAATGTCTCTCACGACAACCTCGTTATCAGAAAATTGGGGCTTATTTCCTTGAATAGTTTTCGCTGAAACTGCAGAGATTGCAGCATAAGCATTAGTGTAAGTTGAGTTTGTATATAATAAACAGATACCCAATAAGATTGGGTGTGCTAAAAAGCCTTTTTTAGCTTTTAAGCTAGATTGGATCACTCGCATTTTAGACTACCATTCCACTTTAATTGTTTATTTTTATTATTTTTATTTGTTGAATACTTTAAGGATAATATTTTAACAGATAAAAACGATCGATTTAATGTTATTGATCGTTTAGTCCGTTGAATAATATATCTGTTTTAGGCATTTGTCTAGTTTTTCCACGAAAAAATAATTTATATGTATTTTTTATTTAATGTTTATCATATTGATAATATTAATTAATATTTTATTTTGGTGAGCTTCCATAAGGTTTTTTTATTTTATTTGTTCGTGTATTTATACGAATTAAAAAAAAGAGATATTTTTATTTATTAATTAAAACTATAAATTAATAAGAAAAAAATGAAGGGCAGAAACCAGAAAATTGTGATTTTTCTGACAAATTAAGTAGGAAATTTTGTATATTCAATTGGTCATGGACGGGCTAAAAATAATAGGAGATTATTGGGTCATTGTAACAATACAATTAAATAATAAAATATTTATAACTATTTGATTTATTGGAGTGAATATATCTTGCAAGTATTTGGGTTAGAGAATTTTTGGTGGAATGACTATAAAATTGTTTTTTAGATGATAAGAATTTCTTAGGCGCTAGAAAGAAGATGGCGGAAGCGCAGAGATTCGAACTCTGGGAGGGTTGCCCCTCGCCGGTTTTCAAGACCGGTGCCTTCAACCGCTCGGCCACACTTCCGCAATGGAGCGCCATATTAAATGACTACAGGTTTTTTGTAAATAGGAAAATAGCAAATTTTATTTGTTTGGTTTAAAAATCGTCAATATTTTATGATTTCTGAACGATAATGCCTTTATGGAGTGTCGGTTACGTCAGAAATTAGTTATAATACCCACCAAATAGAAAACAGGTTATTAAAGAATGCTTTCATTCAACAAGCAACAAATTGAAACAGATGAGCAGGGTTATCTGAAGAACTGGCAAGACTGGTCACCGGAACTGGTCGCTGTGATTGCAGAAAAAGAAGGTCTGGAATTATCAGAAGCGCATCTGGAAGTTGTCAATTTTGTCAGAGAGTTTTATCTTGAATTTAATACATCGCCAGCGATTCGAATGCTGGTTAAAGCGATGGAAAAGAAGTTTGGACCAGAAAAAGGGAATAGCCGCTATCTTTATCGCTTATTTCCTGAAGGACCAGCCAAGCAGGCAACTAAATTAGCCGGGTTACCAAAACCCGTGAAGTGTATTTAAGGGCTGATGAATGTTTAAGTGGAAGCTCCCCGTTTTACTCTTTGCGATTTTTTGTTATTTACAATATTCGCTTTGGTTTGGTAAAAATAACGTCTCAGATTATCAACAGGCTGAACAAAATGTTGAGCAGGTTCAGGCTGAAAATAATCAATTAAAATTACGTAATGAGCAGATGTTTGCTGAAACTGCTGATTTACATGATGGGCTTGAAGCTGTTGAGGAGCGAGCCAGAAGTAGCCTTGGCATGATCAAGCCGGGTGAACATTTCTATCGTATTATCGCTGATTCTGATAATGAGTAAAAGTATGTCAAATAATCGTATTGTTGCGGTTGTACCCGCTGCCGGCAATGGTTCACGAATGAAGTGTGAACAACCAAAACAATATATGAAAATTGGTGAGTTAACGATTTTGGAACATACTTTAAATACGTTAATTTCTCATTCTAAAATTTCTCAGGTCATTGTTGCAATCAGTCCGACTGATTCCATTTTCTATACTCTACCTGTTGCTAGCCATCCTAAAGTTATTGCTGTCCAGGGCGGAGACTCCCGCGCTGCGTCGGTGTTAGCCGGATTACAGAAATTACAAGCAACTGACTGGGCGATGGTGCATGATGCGGCAAGGCCTTGTCTGAGCCATCAGGATATGGATAAGTTGATCGATACTGTTTTTGATAAACAACAAGGTGGTATTTTAGCGGTACCGATTAGTGACACGGTGAAACTTGCTTATGCAGATAAAACCAAAACTATTGAACATTCTTTAGACCGAACATATTTGTGGGGCGCCGCAACGCCGCAACTCTTCAAGGCTGAAGAACTACGTTCTTGCCTGCAAAAAGCGTTAAGTGAACATGCGATTATTACTGATGAAGCGTCAGCTATTGAATACTGTGGCGGGCATCCGCTACTTGTTCATGGACGTCGTGATAATATTAAAATTACTCAGCCAGAAGATTTAGCCATTGCTACATTCTATCTGACTCAACAGGCAAAAAATAAGGAAAATGTATGAGAATTGGACACGGTTTTGACGTCCACAAATTTGGCGGAGAAGGGCCATTAACACTCGCTGGAGTTAAAGTTCCTTATCAATCTGGTCTGATTGCTCATTCAGATGGCGATGTGGTACTACACGCCATTACTGATGCTATTTTAGGTGCGCTGGCGCTGGGTGACATTGGTAAACTCTTTCCTGACACGGATAATAAATATAAAGATGCTGATAGTCGTGTATTGCTGCGTGAAGCTTATCGTTTAGTAAAACAAAAAGGTTATGAACTAGGTAATGTTGATGTCACCATCATCGCTCAGGAACCTAAAATGCAACCGCATATCCCGCAAATGCGGGTTAATATTGCAGAGGACTTACAGTCGCATTTTGAGCAAGTGAGTGTCAAAGCAACGACAACTGAACAACTTGGTTTTACCGGACGCAAAGAAGGGATTGCCTGTGAAGCAGTAGCTTTACTGGTTAAGACTGGTGCATAGTCATGAATGAACTCGCTTATTTATATGGTACACCACAGGTAACTGGTGATTATAAACAGAATTTTGAAGACTTCATCGTTAGAGAAGATTTAGGTTTTGAACCTGATGGTGCAGGTGAACACGTGATGGTTTACCTGCGTAAGCGTGATTGTAATACTACATTTGTTGCTGAACATCTGGCTAAATTTGCCGGTATTCATCCTAAAAATGTGAGTTATGCCGGCTTAAAAGATCGTCACGGAGTCACTGAGCAGTGGTTTGGACTGCATATGCCAGGTAAGGAAACACCTGACTTTAGTCAGTTTACTCTGGAAGGTTGTGAAGTTTTAACGGTAACCCGACAATCAAAAAAATTACGTACTGGCGTTTTAAAGGGTAACTATTTTATTCTGGTACTACGTAACGTGAGTAACAAAGAGGAGTTAGAAGCCCGTTTGCAACAAATACAGCAATCTGGAGTTCCTAACTATTTTGGCGAACAGCGTTTTGGGCGTGATAACAGCAATATTAATAATGCGCTTTTATGGGCGAAAGGTGAAATAAAAGTTAAAGATCGTAATAAACGGAGCTTTTATTTATCCGCTGCGCGTAGTGCTATTTTTAATGATATGGTGAGTGAGCGAATCATCAGACAGCTGGATAAGAAAGTACTCACTGGTGATGCAATACAACTTGCTGGTCGCGGTAGTTGGTTTGTGGTAAAAGCTGATGAAGTAGAACAAGTACAAACACGACTGGAAGCTAACGAATTGCGTATTACTGCGCCAATGGTTGGTGATAATGCGCTGGGGAGTCAGTTGGATGCATTATCTTTTGAAGAGAGCTGTCTGATTGAAAAGTGGCAGCCGCTGCTTAGCTTGTTTAAACAAGAAAGAGTGGAAACGGCCAGACGAGCGATATTATTACAACCAGAACAGCTTGCCTGGAAATGGCTGGATGCTCAAACAATAGAACTGAATTTTTGGCTTAATGCCGGTAGTTATGCAACAAGTGTTTTGCGTGAACTTATGCAACAAAAATAAACAAGATTGAGGCTTTGATGTTTAAACTAAAAATACAATCTCTGATTTCATTGTTACGCCAGCAAGGAATAAAAGATGAGCGTGTATTGCAAGCTATTGCCTCAGTTCCAAGACAACGATTTATTGATGAAGCTCTGTCTCATCAGGCTTATGATAATCGTTCTTTACCTATTGGCGCAGGTCAGACAATCTCTCAGCCTTATATTGTGGCTAAAATGACGGAGCTATTACAGCTTAAACCTGATTCTAAAGTACTGGAAATTGGTACCGGGTCTGGTTATCAGACTGCGGTTCTGTCACAGATGGTTAACCATGTATGCTCTATTGAGAGAATTAAAAGTTTACAGTGGAATACCAAAAGACGCTTTAAGCAACTGGATTTACATAATATCTCTACTCGTCATGGTGATGGCTGGCTTGGCTGGCCGGAAAGAGCGCCATTTGACGGAATTATTGTGACAGCCGCAGCAGCAGAGATACCACAAGATTTAGTGTTACAACTGGCTGATAAAGGACGTCTGGTAATTCCTGTGGGTGAGTCTCAGCAAACTTTAAAAGTTATTGAACGTGATAAAGATCGCTTTAAAGTTACTGTGGTTGAAAATGTTAATTTTGTTCCTCTGGTCAAAGGGGATTTAGCTTAAGATCGATTGTTTTACAAATTTTTACAACTTCATACAACAAAGTAACAACTATTTTATACCTGAGCAGTAAATTAATTTGTGTCAGATAGAGCGAAATGATATTTACTGTTAAGTCTACTTTGAGGTAAATCATGTTATATGGTTTTGATGTCGGCGGGACAAAGATTGAACTCGCTGTATTTGACAAAGAGTTAAAAGAAGTCTGGCGTAAACGGGTGCCAACACCTCATCAAAGTTACGAGGCGTTTCTGGATATTTTTGTTACTCTGGTAAATGAAGCTGATGAACGATTTCAGTGTCAGGGAACTATCGGGATTGGTGTACCGGGTATTGTTGATATACAAAATAAAACAGTATTCACCACGAATATCGACATTGCCAAAAATAAACCCTTTATCTGGGATTTAGAAACACGTTTAAAGCGCAATATTGAAGTCAATAATGATGCCAATTGCTTTGCTTTATCAGAAGCGTTTACACCAGAGTTGCAACAATATCAACAGGTTTTAGGTGTGATTTTAGGAACCGGGCTTGGCGGTGGGATTGTAACACAGCATAAGATTGTATCAGGGCTTAATGGTTGTGCCGGTGAAATCGGGCACTTTAAACTGCCGCTCGATTGTTTACAAATACTTGGTTATGATATTCCTGTTATCGCTTGTGGATGTGGTCAGAAAGGGTGTTGTGAGCGCTATTTATCAGGCACCGGCTTTACCTGGTTATATGAACATTTTTATCAGGTTTCGGAAGCTGCACCAGACATTATTAAGTTGTATTATCAGGGGCAACCTGAAGCAGTTGAACACGTTGAACGATATTTAGAATTACTTGCTGCATATTTAGCGAATGTTTTAATGATTATCGATGCAGACCTGGTAGTAATTGGTGGTGGATTATCTAATTTTGATGAAATTTATCACCAGCTTCCAAATCGTTTAACAAAGTATTTATTAAAGGTCATGAAGCCGCCACGTATAGAAAAAGCCCGTTATGGGGATTCTGGTGGTGCACGGGGTGCGGCTCTGTTGTGCTTAAAATAGGAAATTAAGGAAAGATTATGAAACCATTAAATAGTACGCTCGGTGTTATCGCATCATCGGTATTACTGGCAACAGCATCAGTATCTGCTGCTGAAATCACCAGTAATGTCTCTCTTGAACGAGTAAAACTTTTTTTAAATGGCGCTGAATTACAGGGAACGACCAGTGTACAGGTACCACAAGGTGAGAGCGAAATCTTATTAACTCATGTTGCTAATTATATCAACCCAACATCAATTAATGTTGGTGTGGGTAATGAAGCGATGATCTTATCTACCGCGCTGAGAACTGACTATCTGAGTACTCCTGCAGAATCAGAAAAAGTAAAAACTCTGCGTGCTTCTGTCACTCAGCTAAAAGCGGAACAAGATGTATTAAAAGTTAAACTATCTGTAAATAAAGAAGAGATTGCACTGTTAAAAGGTAATCGTTTTGAAACATTAAAAGGTCAAAACAATACCATTTCAGATGCCAGAACGATGCTAAACTTTGTCAAAGATAATCTGACAACAGCGTTAATTGAACAACAAACATTACAGTCTCAGTTAGATGAGCTGGCTAAGCGTATTCAAAAAGTTGAAGCTCAAATTACTGATGAGCAAGGTCAGGAACGTACTTCTGGTAGTGCGATTGCAGTTAAAATTATTGCTCCAAAAGCGATGACTATTCCGGTGAACGTGACTTATATCACTTCTCAGGCGGGCTGGGTACCAACTTATGATGTTCGCGTAAAAGATATTGATTCTCCGGTGATCATTACTTATAAAGCGAATGTTTATCAAAACAGTGGTCTTGACTGGAATGATATTGATTTTACTCTATCTTCTGCTAACCCGGTTGAAGGTATTACTGCACCGGTGCCAAGGCCGTGGAATGTTTATCTTTATGATAATATGAAAGGCTCAGGGAATTTTAGTGGAGCGTTCAGATCAGTAACTACAGATATGCCGATAATGGCCATGGAAAAGTCATCTGTTTCTATGAAACCGAGTTCTGATTTTAAAGATTTTGTGGTCACTGATACTAACGGTATTAATACACAATATAACGTAAAACTACCTTATACGATTAAAGGTAATAGTAGTAATAATATTATTACTTTAAAAGCGGCTGAAGTGGCAGCAACTTACCGTTATACCGCAGTACCAAAACTTGATAATAATGCCTTCTTACAAGCGCAAATTGCTGACTGGGATCGTTTAGCGTTATTACCGGGCAAATCAACCGTGTTCTTTGGTGGTAGTTATATTGGGGAAGGCTATTTAACTACTCAGGGCCTGAAAGAGACATTAGATATTTCACTGGGTCGTGATAAAAACATTATTATCTCTCGTGATCAAAACCAAAATGAGACTTCTAAGCCTTCATTCTTTGGTAACAACATTTCACGCACATTTGCTTACACGATCAATGTCAGAAATGCTAAAACATCACCAATTGATTTGACCATACTTGACCAGCTTCCTGTCATTCAAAACAAAACCATTACTTTAGAAGACGCTAAATATGGCGATGCAGCGTACAATAAAGAAACTGGTCTGCTTGAGTGGAATCTAAAAGTGGCGGCGGGTGAGTCAAAACAATTACCATTTAGTTTTAAAGTGATTTATCCAAAAGATAAACATGAAAGCGTCATTGGACTTTAATTGTTAATGCATGACTTATATTGTCAGGCTATCGAGCGGGGTTATTTAACCTCGCTCGATGTTCATTTAGGTCAATTTTTAGCAAGCAGAATGGGCTTTTCTGAGTCTGATCAAAATGATGATCAGGCACTCAGAAAAGCCCGTTTTAGTTTTCTGGTTGCATGGCTAAGTGCAGAAAATCGTGCTGGCCATGTCTGTTTAAATCTAAATTACTTAAATCCATCCCGAATCTTTTCTGGTCGTGATTATGAGCTGGTCAATCATATCTGGACTCAACTTGAAAACCCGACCGGGCAAGACTGGCTGGATATTTTAACTGATAATATTACGGTGAGTGGCGGCAGTGAAAATACACCGCTTATCTTATGGCAGTCCCGCCTTTATTTTCAGCGTATGTGGCTGGATGAAAGTCTTGTGGCGGATTATTTTTTACAAGCCAGCCAAACAATGTCAGAAGTATCCGGTCAATTACCGGTAATTTTAGATCAGCTATTCCCTGAGCAAAACAGAGAGATTGACTGGCAAAAAGTGGCTGTAGCTGTTGCCTTAACCAGAAAGGTTGCTATTATTTCTGGTGGCCCGGGGACAGGTAAAACAACCACTGTAGCCAAATTATTAGCGGCGTTATATTTGTCACAAATTGATACGTATTCATCTTTGCGAATTGTCGCTGCAGCACCAACGGGTAAAGCGGCGGCTCGTTTAACTGAGTCTCTTAGTCAGGCTTTTACTGCGTTGCCGGTGAGTGATGAATTACGCCAGTCTTTACCACAAGAGGCACTGACACTCCACCGTTTACTGGGTGCTAAGCAAAATCAACGTAGCGTTATACATAATGCTGATAATCCACTGCATCTAGATGTGCTAATCATTGATGAAGCCTCTATGGTGGATCTATCCATGATGGCTAAAGTGATTGAAGCGTTGCCAGTTCATGCAAGGCTAATTTTAATTGGTGACAGAGAACAGCTTTCATCCGTTGAAGCTGGTGCGGTACTGGGTGATTTATGCTATTTTGCTCAGTCCGGATATAGTCCGGAAAGGGGAGCAGAACTCGACAGGTTAACTCATTATCAGTTACCGACCGAGAAGATGTATTCTCCGGTTTCAGATAGTATTGGTTTATTGCAAAAGAGTTATCGATTTACACAAAGTTCCGGAATAGGGCAACTGGCAAATAGTATTAAGCTGGGAGAAGTGGCCGCAGTCAAAAATATCCTGCTACAATCACAATACTCAGATATTGAATACTTTACTTTACATGGTGAACAAAACTATCAGCAAGCTATTTCTCATTGTGTGCAAGGTTATCAAACTTACCTTAATTATTTAACCCAAGATATAATTGATCATAGTACAGCTCTGAGTTATTTCTCTGAATTTAGAGTACTTTGTGCTTTGCGGGAAGGGCGCTTTGGTGTACAGGGAATCAATCGCCAGATAGAAAACTATCTGACATCTAAACATTATCTAAAATCAGTGCAGGATGATCCATGGTATATCGGGCGCCCGGTAATGATTTTAAAGAATAGCCCGGCACTGGGTATTTATAACGGTGATATTGGGATTACGCTGTATACAGATGCCAGTAAAACTAAAAAACGTGTTTACTTCCAGCTGGCCGATGGTTCCGTTCAGGGCTTCTCACCTTACCGTTTACCTGAACACGAAACTGCCTTTGCAATGACGGTACATAAATCACAAGGTTCTGAATTTAATCAGGTTTGTTTTATTATGCCAACAGAGTTTTCACCACTTTTAACCAGATCACTATTTTATACCGCAGTCACCCGGGCCAAGCAGAAGTTATTGTTATTTGCTGATCTGCCAGTTTTAGAGAAATCGGTACAAACTCAAATAGAAAGACAAAGTGGTTTAGTTCAAAAGTTGATTTTTTAACTATTTGATTTTATTGGAGAAATTTAAATTTTCACCTGAATCACATTAATCCCTAACTTATTGAAAGTACTCACATATTTTGGATCAACCTGATCATCTGTAATAATGGTATGGACAGTTTTTAGTGAGCAAACCACATTTGGCCCACGACGACCAAATTTTGAAGAGTCAACCAGCAGGATAACTTTTGCGGCAGCTTTACACATTGCCACACTACCATTACAGCTCTCATTAAATGTGGTCACACCTGCTGTTAAATCCACACCATCAGCCCCCATAAATAGTTTATCAAATGCGTATTGACTAAACTCTGCTTCAGCTATGGTATTACTATTATGGAAAGAAGCAGATTTACGACGGAAAGTACCACCAGAAAGAATAAAGGTCTGATTGTTATCAACCGTCACCAGCTCATTAATCATATGCAGGCTGTTGGTCATAATAGTCAGATTATCAAATTTAGCCAGCATTGGAATCATTTGTGCCACAGTGCTGCCGGCATCAAAAATCAGAGAATCACCTTCATGAATTAATTTGGCCGCTTCTTCTGCAATTTTCTTTTTAGCTGAAGTATTGATGTAAGTTTTATGGTCAATAGGTTGATCGCCAACTTCTTTATTCAAGATAGCACCGCCATAAGTTCTAATCACCAGCCCGTTATCAGATAGTTGTGTCAGGTCTTTACGGATCGTGGTACCGGTCGTATTAAAATATTCCGCTAACTGATCAACCATCGCATTACCGTTGGACTGCAGGTAATTTAAAATTGCTGCTTGTCTCTCTTTTACTTTCATTATTTACCCATAGCTTTAAATCATTATTGCTGCATAAGATATAATATTTCACAATAAAATAAAACTACTTTCGAAATGAAAGATTTTATTTTACGATTTATTAATGGTTAAGGCGATTTCAAGTGCACTTTGACAGGCACTTTGGTCAGGGAAGACGGTTTTAGGATCGATATCTTTCAGGTTCATACCATGGAGTTGTTCAATGGGTTTTGGTAAGGCAAAAACCGTTAAACCTTTCATAAGAACAGAATCAATCACATTGTAATTTTCATCAAAGGAGAGGGCAACTAAAACACGTGGCTGGAAACGTCTGCCTTTACTTCTACCAACACCTAAATATTTTCCTTTCTGCATGGCTAGAAAAGCATTATTAAAGCGCCGAATCTGAAACCAGCTTAAAAAGATCTGTAATATCCAGGCGATAATTGCTAACGTGATGAGTGCTGTTGTGGTATTCATTGGCAATTATTCCTCTAAGTCTGATGAAATTACAGGGCCATAAGACCCTGCATAGTTGGATGATAATAGCACAAATTACCATTTATCGCATTACTGCAAGGCTAGAACATCACTTGCCCACCAGTAATATTGATCGACTGGCCGGTACAATATGATGCTTTATCACTTGCATAAAATAGCAGAACATTAAGCACATCCTGATAATCACAGCCACGTTTTAGCGGCACTTTATCAATATAAGTTTGCTCTACTTCTGATTCAGCAATACCAAGTTTTTTAGCGTATTGAGGAATCAGTGACTGGAACATTGGTGATTTTAGTAAATTACCCAGCATAAGAGAATTCACTGTAATGCCATATTCAGCTAGATCCAGAGCTAAGGATTGAGTCAGCCCCACACCACCAAATTTTGCGGCACTATAACCAGAGTTATGTTTACTGCCCACTTTTCCTGACTTAGAGTTAATCTGGATGATACGCCCGGCAGTTTTATGCTTCAGCATAATACGTGCAGTCTCTCTCGCACACAGGAAGTAGCCGGTTAAGTTAACAGCAATAGATAAATTAAAGTCCGTCAGTTTAAATGTGTTAATTGGAGATGCTGTTGCAACACCTGCGCTATAAACCATTAAATCTACATGATGAAATGTTTCTTCAATTGACTTGTAGAGATTGATAACATCATCTTCATTTGTCGCATCAACTTTAAAACCTTTTGCTGTACCTGCACCATGTTTTTGGTTAATTTCTTCCGCCACTTTATTGGCATTATCCTGATTCAGGTCTGCAACTGCGACTTGATAGCCTGCATCTGCCACCCCTTTACATAAAAATGCACCCAGGGTTTGCCCACCGCCGATAATAACAGCAACTTGTTTCATATATACACCTTAAAAATTAAATAATTGTTTAAATCGATTCGTTAATTAGCCAGAATTTTTATGCTGTTACCAGCTACGATATCTGTCGGAATTTCCCCTTTTACGTGCACAGTTCCTGGTAGTTCAGCCTCAGAACTGCCATCAAAACGAATGGTGACATGACCTAGTTCACGTAAGTTCTGTTCGGCAACGTCAC
Source organism: Zophobihabitans entericus (assembly GCF_011745665.1). Taxonomy (GTDB): domain Bacteria; phylum Pseudomonadota; class Gammaproteobacteria; order Enterobacterales; family Orbaceae; genus Zophobihabitans; species Zophobihabitans entericus. The sequence goes on from NZ_CP050253.1 coordinate 1,077,678, forward strand.
CCACTGCGGTAATGGTGTATTGATTATCACCCAACTGAATTGTCTGATTATTTGACAGGTTGCCATCGAGCTGGCTATGAGTATGAATAAAGCAGTAATCTGCTAAATCAGCCGGCGCTCCTTCCCGAAAAGTAATCATCATGCCATCGGCCAGCGCATCAGCTGCAAACTCGCCAATAGTGGTTATGGTTGATTGATAAATCGTTTTAGACATAGAGGTACCTTTTAATCTATAACCGGGCACAGTTTTTTAACTGTGCCCTAATATTTACTGATAAATAAAGAACGAGACAGCCCAGGCAACGAGCACTGTTGGCGCACCTGTTAAGAAACGTCCAACAAGGACTGATGGAACACCAACACGCACGGTATCTTGTTTCGCTTCAGCAAGGGATAAGCCGACCGGAATAAAGTCACAAGCTGCTTGCGCATTAATTGCAAATAGTGCCGGAAGTGCTAAATGCGGTGGAATATTACCCAGTCCAATTTGTACCCCAACTAATGTCCCGATAACTTGCGCAATAACAGCACCTGGGCCTAAGAATGGTGAAAGTAATGGGAAAGAACAAATCAGCGCTAGAATTACTAGTCCAATTGGGTTATTGGCTAAGGGAACAAGACCATGAGCGATCAGGTCACCAAGTCCCGAGGCAATAATAATTCCGATTAATGCAGATACGAATGCCATAAATGGCAGGATAGTTTTGATAACTGTATCAATAGTGTCACGTCCAGCCTGGAAGAAGATCGCTACGCCAGATCCCATCCCAATACCAATTTTTGCCAGTAAACCATCACTTTGTTCAGTGATTTTCTTAGTGGTATCGTAATCTTTATGTTTTGCTGGCTCAGCTGCTGGAGCTGGGGATGCCGCTTTACTTTGAGCATCTTTTTCGTCGATCAATTTGATGTTATTTGGCTTAACACCAGAAACATAAATATCTTCTAAAATATATTGTGCTAAAGGACCTGATTTCCCTGTCGCGTGGATATTTAGTGTTGGAACACGATTTTTAGGGTAGATTCCACAGCGCAAGGTACCGCCACAGTCAATAACTGCAATCCCAATCTCTTCTCTTGGTGGTTCACCCTCTTTAAATCCGTCAATCGCTTCCCAGCCGGTCACCTCAATCAGGCGATCTACTACTGCTGGACGTGTTCCGGCAGCAATATAAACAATTTTTTTACCTTCAATGATAGGAAGTTCTAATGGACCACCCCAACCAGCTTCACCTTTTTCTATGCGTACAAACTTAGTCATGATTATCTCTCCTAATTAAAGATGAACTTTTCTATCTAAAGTAATACCCATTTTTTTCTCAAAAATGGTGGTTGTAAGATCAGTCACCCAACCGCGGAAGAAGTTAGTAACGATACCGACTAAGAAGTAACTTACAGCAAGAGGACCAAGTGGTAGACCAAGTTGTGTCAAGCCACTGGCAATACCTAAATACACAAATAATTCACCTGGATTTACGTGAGGGAATAAACCATTCATTGAGTGACACGCATAAGATGACGCAGCGTAGTAACTTGGTTTATAAAACTCAGGCATGAAACGACCTAAACTTAGGGTCATTGGATTACAAAAGACAAAAGTACCAACGAGAGGTAAAACTAAATAGCGTGCGATAACATTTCCTGCACAGGCTTGAGCTAAACGTTCAATTCGATCTTGTCCTACCAGTTTAATCACGGCATTCATTACAACGAGTAAAGAAATAAGTAAAGGTAAAATACCCATCACCATTCCAACAAATACTTTACCGCCTTCCTGGAATAAACCTATGAACCATTCAGCGCCAAAAGAGATAGCATCAATCATTATGCCTCCTATTATTGAGTAAAATTGTTTGCATTAATTAGCGTGAAAAATATTATCATTATGAAATTTTTATTTCTTTTAAGTGGATCACATTTAAAGAAAAATCTTTCATAATGAAAGAAATATCTTTTAAATAAATTATTAAAAGTTTTATTTGTGAATTATAAAATGAATATATATGAAAGAATATGGACCAGATATCGTTGTTTTTAATTTTGAGAATAGAGAAAGAATTTTCTTTCTTATGAAAGCTAATTTGGCTGAATATAAAAATGAAACGTAATCAATATAGAAGAAATAGGTCTTATATTGTGATATATATCACAATTTTTAGGAGATAACAGGATAAGAATTTTTCTCCGGGAAAATTTAGTTATAATGTAAATAGTGTCCATAAAAATGTATATAAATTGCTTAATTATGATGAAACTAAACCAACGGCAACAAAATATCTTACAACTATTAAATCGTCAGGGGAAAGTCAGTGTTGCAGAGCTGGCAGAAAAAACAGCTGTTTCTGTGGTCACTATTCGCCATGATCTGACCTTACTGGAGCAGGAGAACTACCTGAAGCGGGAACACGGCTTTGCAGTGTTACTTGATATTGATAATGTTGATGATCGTTTGCGAGTTAATTTTACTCAAAAGCAAGCTTTGGCTCAGTTAGCCGCAACCTTAATTGAACCAGGTGATACCATTTTTATTGAAGGTGGTAGTTCAAATGCACTGCTGGCCAGAGTACTTGCCAGACAATCTGATCTGACGATTATTACCGCGAATCTTTATATTGCTTCGTTACTTAAAAACTCACCAGTGGAGGTGATTTTACTGGGTGGACTACTGCAATCAAAAAGTGAGAATGTGGTTGGTCCATTGACTAAACAATTGATTAAGCAGATTCATTTTAATAAAGCGTTTATCGGTATTGATGGTTTTCATGCTGAATATGGATTTACTGGTCGGGATATGATGAGAGCTGAAGTGATTGATACCGTGCTTGAAAAGAATGCAGAAAATATCATCATTTCTGAGTCATCAAAATTTGGTAAGATTTATCCTTATAGTTTGCAGGCAGCAGGGTTTATCAAAAAAATTGTCACTGATAATAAAATAACTCCGGAACAGGAAGCACAGTTTAAGCGATTACATATTGAGATGTTGAAATTAGATTGATTGCTTAAGTAAATTAAAGAGTTTTATAACTATTTGATTAATAAAGAAAAATAATAAAGTTGAGTATATTTTGCAATATACCCAACTTAAGACTGATTAATAGATTGGGTTTCTCATAGTAACGAACTCTTCTGCCGCAGTTGGGTGAATTGCGATCGTATTATCAAAGTCTTGTTTAGTCGCGCCCATTTTAAGTGCCACGGCAAAACCTTGCAGAATTTCATCCATACCGTAACCAATCCCGTGAATCCCGACAATTTTTTGTTCCGGTCCAACACAAACTAGTTTCATACGACATGGCTGACGATGTTTTGTCACTGCAGTATACATAGCGGTAAATGTTGATTGGTAAACTTTTAAGTTTTCTTTTCCATAAGCTTTAATTGCTTCTGGTTCAGTTAATCCAACAGTACCAATTGGTGGATGGGTAAATACCACAGTTGGGATATTACTATAGTCTAAATGTTCATCTGGTTTATTGTTAAATAAACGCTCAGCTAAACGACGACCAGCGGCAACAGCAACCGGAGTCAGAGCAGCTGCTTCTGTATCATCACCTACGGAGTAGATACCCGGAACGTCAGTATTTTGGTATTTATCTACTGCGATGAATCCATATTTATTAGGAATGATCCCCGCAGATGCCAGATTTAATCCTGCTGTAGCTGGCTCACGACCAATTGCCCAAATTAGACAATCAACAGTGTAATGTTCACCATTTTCAAGATGCAGAGTTAAAGAACCATCACTGTTTTTCTCAACTGATTTTGGTGTTGAGTGATTATGCAGATGTTGTCCTTCAGCTTTGATGATTTCAACTAAAGTATCAATAAGCAGCGGATCAAAAGTACGGATTGGCGTTTCTTTACGCACAAACTGATGAGTTTCAGCACCCAGTGAATGCAGGACGCCAGCAATTTCACAAGCGATATAACCAGCACCAACAACCGCTACGCGTTTTGGTAATGCTTGTAATTCAAAGAATCCATCAGAAGTAATACCGTATTCAGCACCCGGCACATCAGGAATCACCGGTTTACCCCCAACAGCAATTAAAATATGATCTGCTGTGTAGTGTTCGCCATTAACTTCAATGGTATTTTTGTTAACAAATTTAGCGTAACCCTGAATAACATCAACGTTATTATTAGTCAGAACACGATCATAAGATTGATGTACGCGATCGATATAAGCACTACGGCTTTCAAGCAATTTTTGCCAGTTAAAGTTATTGATTGTGGTATCAAAACCATAGTCCGGGCCGTAATTTTTAATCGCTTCTGAGACTTGTGCAGCGTACCACATAATTTTTTTCGGTACGCAGCCGACGTTGACACATGTTCCACCTAACAGTTTTGCTTCAACGATAGCACATTTTTTACCATAAGAAGCTGCACGGTTAATAGAAGCAATACCACCACTGCCACCACCAATTGAGATGTAATCATAATGTTTAGTCATTTTATTTCCTCAGAAGAGCTGAAAATTGAAAGGCTGTAGCTTGTCATAAACAGCCTGATAATAAAAGAGGTAAATAGAAAATTCTGTAATAAGTAATATCTATTAAAAACTAACTATTAATTAGTTATTCGCCGACCAATTGCTCTATGGTGTATCCACCAATTCCTTCCGGCACGAGTTTATTATGTAGCCATGGCATAATTTCTTTCATTTGTGACTCCAGTTTCCATGGCGGATTAATCACAATCATACCTGAAGCAGTCATGCCTTTTTGAGTATTATCTGGTTTTACTGCCAGCTCAATTTGTAAAATTCGTTTGATTCCTGTTTCAATTAACGCTTTGATCATTCTTTGAGTTTGAGCTCTTGAAACCACCGGGTACCAAAGCAGGTAAGTTCCGGTTGCAAAACGCTTATAGCCTTCATGAATGGCTTTTACAACAATTTGGTAATCATCTTTTAATTCATAAGAAGGGTCTAATAGGATAATCCCGCGGCGTGAGAGTGGGGGAAGCTGAGATTTGAGTTGATGATAGCCATCTTCCCGGAGCACTTTAGCACGTTTATCTTTTAAGAACTCATGACGCAGTAGCGAATAATCAGCAGTATGTAACTCGGTTAAATGAATTTTATCGTGTTCGCGTAGTAGTTGTTTAGCAATTAAAGGAGAGCCGGGATAATATTTAAGGTTGCCACTATAGTTATAGTGTTTTAAGACTGAGAAGTAAGATGAGAGCTCTGCAGGAAGAGATTCCTGTAGCCAGATTCGCTCAATACCAGAGTGATACTCACCGGTTTTTTCTGCATGTTCACTTTGTAGTAAATAACGCCCTGCACCTGAATGTGTATCAAGATACAGGAATGGTTTATCCTTCTCTTTATAGGCGTCGACACAGAGTGATAAAACGATGTGTTTTAAAACATCAGCATGATTTCCAGCGTGAAAACTATGGCGGTAACTTAACATTTAATCTTTTGCCTTTTCTTCTTTTTCATTTCGTTGTAAATAAAATACTACAAAGGCGATAGAAAGTAGACAAGGAATTTCTAAAAGTTCTTCAATTAGGTCCTGACGAGCAGGGTCTGATAGTAGTAAATCGTAGCCTATGCGATGATGTTCAATCTGATCTGACAAGCCTAAGAATATGAATGCAAATAAAATATACCAAAATGGTATTTTCTCATATTTATAGCGACGAACAATTTCTCTTCTAATTGCCGGAAAAAGAAATCCCAGTACAACAGGCGTAAAGAACACAATAGAAATTATTCTAAAATAAATTTTTGGTACTTCAGGAAAGAAATCTCTGCCCCAGCTAATGCCTCTGCCAAAAAGTAAGAACCACCAAAACATTGTCCAAAGCCAAAACTGATATTTATCTGATTTGTAAGGATATCTTTTTAAATAGAAATAGGTATAAATTGTCATGAAGAGAAGCATAAGAGACTGAGTATGCTCAACGACTTTAACTGCGGATTCAGAATAAAATGGAATTAAATAGTTTCCTGAAAAAAATAAGATAGCGGCGATAATGAGTGTATAGCTAGCTTCTTTATAGAAATGAAAATCAATTCTAGGCATCATAAAGGCGTCTCTGAATTAGTTATTATTGGTTGTAATAAATTACCGCAATTTTTGCAAACATATTTTATATGTGTTTGTAAAATTTTGTTGTGCCTTTTGGTGCTAAGTAGGTGAATTTGACATGGACAACGATATTCATAGGTGTTTTTTTGTACACTTCGAACTGAAAAATTATGCGTCCGTTGTGGGTTGATTTGCAGGATGTCATTCATCATCCATTTCCACTCTTTTCCATGAGGGGGAACCTTACCAAAATGCTTGAAGGTCAGTAAATGAGCTAATTCATGTGGGATCACTTCGTCAATGAAAGTCTGTTCATTTTCAATCAATAAAATAGAATTAATCTGTATCAGCCAGTCCGTTAAATGTGCACTACCGGCAATAGTTCCCTTTTTCCGGTAGACAACTTTTGGCTCCGGATAGTCTGTATTTAATTTTTCATTGGCAACAGCCAGATGAGTTCTTAATGAAAGAAGTGTCTGCTGTTGTAAACGAATAGGAACGTGAATTCTGGATATAGACATAAATGATATAACGTATTGTAAAAAGAGGTGTAAATTACACCTCTTTTAGTATTTATTTCAGACCTGCTGATTCCCTGAGCATTTCTGCTTTATCAGTTTTTTCCCATGGGAAAATATCTCGTCCAAAGTGACCATAAGTAGCCGTTTTTAAATAGATAGGGCGGATTAAATCTAACATTTTAATTAATCCGTAAGGACGTAAATCAAAGTGTTCTCTGATAATTGCCTGTATTTTTTCCAGTGCTACTTTTTCTGTACCAAACGTTTCTACCATAATCGATGTTGGTTCTGCCACACCAATAGCATAAGAAAGTTGTAATTCACAGCGATCAGCAAGTCCTGCGGCAACAATATTTTTGGCTACATAACGTGCTGCGTAGGCTGCTGAGCGATCGACTTTAGATGGATCTTTACCTGAGAAAGCACCACCACCATGACGCGCAGCACCACCATAGGTATCAACAATGATTTTACGACCGGTTAAGCCACAGTCACCCATAGGACCACCAATGACAAAGCGTCCAGTTGGGTTGATAAAGTATTTAGTTTTTGAACTCAGCCATTCTTTTGGCAGAATCGGTTTAATGATTTCTTCCATCACACCTTCGTGGAGAGCATTTTGTTCAATATATTCAGCATGTTGGGTGGAAAGAACAACTGCGTCAATACCTTTAATTTGGCCATTTTCGTATTGGAATGTAACTTGACTCTTTGCATCCGGGCGTAACCAAGGTAAAGTGCCATTTTTACGGACTTCAGCCTGACGTTCCATTAATCGGTGTGCGTAGGTAATTGCCGCCGGCATTAGAATCGGAGTTTCATTGGTTGCATAGCCAAACATGATTCCCTGATCGCCTGCACCTTGTTCTAAAGGATTTTTACGATCAACACCCTGATTAATATCCGGTGATTGTTTACCAATGGCATTTAATACAGCACAAGAACGGGCATCAAATCCCATATCTGAATGAGTATAGCCAATATCGCAAATTGTTTTACGAGTAATTTCTTCTACATCAACCCATGCCGAAGTGGTAATCTCACCACCCACTAACGCCATGCCTGTTTTAACATAAGTTTCACAAGCAACACGCGCTTTAGGATCTTGTGTCAGAATAGCATCCAGTACCGCATCAGAGATTTGGTCAGCGATTTTATCTGGATGTCCCTCAGAGACAGATTCAGAAGTGAAAAGATATGATGTCATTGTGTTACCTTTGATAAATATATGTTTTATGTAGCAGTATTAACTTCTAGACGGCTATTTTAAAGGACTCTTAGTCATAATTCCAGTACTTCATGGAGAATAAATATTTTCTTTTATTAATTAGATTGTTAGTCGATTTTCTTTTTCTCTTGTTTGAGTAGATAACGATATTCTATTTTAGACGTCTAGACTTCTTGTTTGATTAACGTTAATATGCAGCCGTTTGGTAAATCTTTTTGATTATTAAAAGGGAATCTGGTGTAAATCCAGAACTGACGCGCAGCGGTAAAGAGTTTAAACGCAGCATTATGACACTGCTTTTGTGGGAAGTCGCTGTTTAATATAGCTCTGAGTCCGAAGACCTGCCAACATCACGTCGCATATTGATATTTGTCGCGCAATTCAAATATCCTTAGTTGCGGCATCCATTTTAGTTATTAGGATGCTAATTATAATGAAAATTAGAAAGATAGTGACGCTAGCAGTGTTATCTGCCAGTGGCTTTGCTGTGCAAGCAGAAGTAACAGCCGATGAAACCTTAGTAATTACAGCTAACCGATATGAACAACCCATCTCTACAGTACTGGCACCAATTAGTGTCGTAACTCGTGCTCAAATTGATCAGTGGCAGGTGCAGTCTGTTCCTGAAATTCTAAAGCGTTTACCGGGAGTTAGTATAGGTAGTAATGGTGGAAGAGGCCAGTTAACGTCTGTTTTTATCAGAGGAACAGATAGCCGACATGTTCTTGTTTTAATTGATGGGATCCGTATGGCATCTGCTGGCGTAACCGGCTCTATTGATTTTAGCCAGATTCCAGTCGCATTAATTCAGAAGATAGAATATATCCGTGGGCCATTTGCAGCGACTTATGGTTCTGATGCTATTGGCGGTGTTATTAATATCATTACAGAATCAGATGAAGAAAAAGGTGAGATTAATGTAAGCTATGGATCTCATGCTTATCAGAACTATAACCTGGCAGTGCGCCATGCTATTTCTAATAGTACAAAAATAGCTGTTGCGGGTGGTTATGAATCTATTTCGGGTTATGATGTACATCCAATTGTTGGCGAACCTGATAAAGATGGTTTTCGTAGTAAGTCATTTTGGGTTGGTATAAATAGCCAGTTTTCTGACGAAGCTTCAGGTTTTTTTAGAGGTTATGGATATGCAAATAGTACTGAATATGATGGTAGTGCATATAGCCCAGAGAATGAACGACAATTGTATACACATAATTTTGATACAGGAATTCGCTTACAAAAGGGTGAAAACACAACTCAACTAATTGTCAGTTATCAGCGATACAAAGATTACAATTATGATAAAGATCTTGGCAAAAGCTCGGTTACACCAGTTGATATTACTCAAAAAGGTATTCAGTTAGGTAATGTCTATCGTTTAGAACAAGGTGCAATTAGTGGTGGAGTTGATTTTTATCAGGAAGTTTCCGAACAAAATACGACACAACAAGAGTATCACTCACGAACAAATACCGGACTTTATTTGACTGGTCAAAAGCAAATTAGTGATTTTATTCTAGAAGGTGCTGTAAGAGGGGATTATAACCAACAATATGGCTGGCATGCCACATGGCAAGCAGCAGTTGACTGGCAATTTGTAGAGAATCATTCTGCTACCTTATCTTATGGTACAGCTTTTAGAGCTCCGTCATTTTACCAGTTATATAATATGGCATGGACAAGTGAAAACCTTGATCTGGATCCAGAGAAAAGCAGTCAATTTGAATTGGCTTTCTCCGGAAATTATGACCTGTTTAACTGGAGATTATCTGGTTACCTGAATAAAATCGATCGTATGATTGATATCGACCCAGTTACATGGGGACGCTACATCAATCTGGATAAAGCAACCATAAAAGGTGTTGAGTTAAATGTTAATTTCGATACAGGTTTCTTGAGTCACAATATTACAGCCGAATATTTGGATGCCAGATATGATGGTGGTCAATATGACGGACGAATTTTAGCGAGAAGGCCACACAAAAGCCTGCAATATGCTTTAGATGCAAATTTAGATGCTTTACAGCTATCATTAATTTATACCTATAAAGGTAATCGTTTGGATAGTAATTATAGCAATGATGTTTTAGGTGGATATAGCCTGGTTGATATTGCTACGTCATATAAATTTGATTCTGGATTGATTATTAGGGGAAAAATCTCTAATCTATTTGATAAGGATTACGAAACGGCTCTGACATATCCTAATGCAGGTCGTGAATACACAATGACTCTTTCTTATGAATTCTAAAAAAGCGATACCAACAGTTCTTGTTTTTGATTCAGGAATTGGTGGACTGAGTGTTTATAATGAGATCCGGCAGTTAATGCCGGATCTTCACTATATTTATGCTTTTGATAATGAAGGCTTTCCTTATGGGGATAAACCTGAGGAGGTTATCATTGAGAGAGTTTGTCGTTTTGTTGAAAAAATTGACCAGCAATATCAATTAGATATAGCTGTTATCGCCTGTAATACGGCAAGTACTATATGTCTGCCTGCACTAAGAGAAAAATTTAAATTCCCAATTGTTGGTGTGGTACCGGCAATAAAACCAGCTACTCAACTGACAAAAAATAAATATATTGGACTTTTGGCTACCAAGGCAACAATTAATCGTGCTTATACTGCTGATTTAATTAAACAATTTGCTGTCGATTGTCAGATAGAGTTATTAGGGTTGTCCGAGCTTGCCTGGATAGCAGAAGATAAGTTACAAGGCCAGACTGTTGATATTGAGCAGTTGAGAGAGCTTATGCAGCCATGGTTAACATTACCCGTTATTCCCGATACAATTATTTTGGGTTGTACTCATTATCCATTTATTAAAGATGAGCTACAGCAGGTTTTTCCTGACTCTTTATTAATTGATTCTGGTGTGGCAATTGGTAGTCGGGTTGCTTTTTTATTAAAAGAACAACTGGATAATCTGACTGCAGAGTCACAGGTGGCAGATAATATTGCGATATCTTCACAAGATAACGCACGTCTTGAAAAATTAAAATTAATCTTCAAAGAATATAACTTACTGAATTTTAAAGTAATTAATATATTCTCTGATTAAACCTTCTCCAGTTAAAACATTTTTAGCTAAATTATTCTTGCTAATAAAAATTAAATTCTTATAATGCCCGTCCACTGTCACCACATAAGGTGAGTGACAAGAAGGTGAAAAAGAAGGGTAAAATCCCCTTGACTAACCCCACAGAGTTGCGTAATATACGCAGCCCTTGGACAGCGAAAGTTGAGAAGACTTTGAATGCGCTGTCAGCTCTTTAAAAACTTGAACAGACAATCTGTGTGGGCACTTACAGGACGAAAAAATATAGTCTACGGACTTAAAAATTAAGTCTTGATGAGTGACACAAAAGATTCATTTGAAATGAAATTTATGTCAACATTCATTGAGCATCAAACTTTAAATTGAAGAGTTTGATCATGGCTCAGATTGAACGCTGGCGGCAGGCTTAACACATGCAAGTCGAACGGTAACAGAGGAGCTTGCTCTTGCTGACGAGTGGCGGACGGGTGAGTAATGTATGGGGATCTGCCGGATGGAAGGGGACAACAGTTGGAAACGACTGCTAATACCGTATAATGTCGCAAGACCAAAGCATGGGACCTTCGGGCCATGTGCCATCTGATGAACCCATATGGGATTAGCTAGTAGGTGAGGTAATGGCTCACCTAGGCGACGATCTCTAGCTGGTCTGAGAGGATGACCAGCCACACTGGAACTGAGACACGGTCCAGACTCCTACGGGAGGCAGCAGTGGGGAATATTGCACAATGGGGGAAACCCTGATGCAGCCATGCCGCGTGTATGAAGAAGGCCTTCGGGTTGTAAAGTACTTTCGGTGAGGAGGAAGGGTGTATATCTAATAGGTGTACACATTGACGTTACTCACAGAAGAAGCACCGGCTAACTCCGTGCCAGCAGCCGCGGTAATACGGAGGGTGCGAGCGTTAATCGGAATGACTGGGCGTAAAGGGCATGTAGGTGGGTCATTAAGTTAGGTGTGAAAGCCCCGGGCTCAACCTGGGAATTGCACTTAAAACTGGTGGTCTAGAGTACTGAAGAGGAAGGTAGAATTCCATGTGTAGCGGTGAAATGCGTAGAGATGTGGAGGAATACCGGTGGCGAAGGCGGCCTTCTGGTCAGATACTGACGCTGAGATGCGAAAGCGTGGGGAGCAAACAGGATTAGATACCCTGGTAGTCCACGCTGTAAACGATGTCAATTTGGAGTTTGTTGCCTAGAGTGATGGGCTCCGAAGCTAACGCGATAAATTGACCGCCTGGGGAGTACGGCCGCAAGGTTAAAACTCAAATGAATTGACGGGGGCCCGCACAAGCGGTGGAGCATGTGGTTTAATTCGATGCAACGCGAAGAACCTTACCTGGTCTTGACATCCATAGAACTTAGCAGAGATGCTTTGGTGCCTTCGGGAGCTATGAGACAGGTGCTGCATGGCTGTCGTCAGCTCGTGTTGTGAAATGTTGGGTTAAGTCCCGCAACGAGCGCAACCCCTATCCTTTGTTGCCAGCACGTAATGGTGGGAACTCAAAGGAGACTGCCGTTGATAAAGCGGAGGAAGGTGGGGATGACGTCAAGTCATCATGGCCCTTACGACCAGGGCTACACACGTGCTACAATGGCGCATACAAAGAGAAGCGAACTTGCGAGAGTAAGCGGACCTCATAAAGTGCGTCTAAGTCCGGATTGGAGTCTGCAACTCGACTCCATGAAGTCGGAATCGCTAGTAATCGTAGATCAGAATGCTACGGTGAATACGTTCCCGGGCCTTGTACACACCGCCCGTCACACCATGGGAGTGGGTTGCAAAAGAAGTAGGTAGCTTAACCGTAAGGAGGGCGCTTACCACTTTGTGATTCATGACTGGGGTGAAGTCGTAACAAGGTAACCGTAGGGGAACCTGCGGTTGGATCACCTCCTTACTACGAGTTTCTGTAAGTGTTCACACAGATTGTTTGTTTAACAGAAGAAAGAGAAATCACTTTATTGGGTCTGTAGCTCAGGTGGTTAGAGCGCACCCCTGATAAGGGTGAGGTCGGTGGTTCAAGTCCACTCAGACCCACCAATTCCATTTATCCCTGGTGGTTAAGTGAATTGGAGATGCAACGCGACAACATAAAAGCGAACGCAATAACAGTAAAGTGACAAACTGACGTGAAAAGGGGCTATAGCTCAGCTGGGAGAGCGCCTGCCTTGCACGCAGGAGGCCAGCGGTTCGATCCCGCTTAGCTCCACCATCCATTTCCGTTTTTATCTCTCTTTCAAACTTATCTCAAAGCACATTATGCATGAATAAAGATGTATGAGTGTGTTATGAGATAATTGCTCTTTAACAATATGGAACAAGCTGAAAAAATAACGAGTTCTCGAGCTGGTTGTGCGGTGTGTATTGGTATTTTTATTGATACGTGCGGTATGACAGAGTAAGAGAGAAGACTTATAGCTGTTAGAGACATCTAAGAGTTGTAAGGTTAAGAAATTAAGCGTACACGGTGGATGCCTAGGCAATCAGAGGCGAAGAAGGACGTGTTAATCTGCGAAAAGCGACGGTGAGCCGATAAAAGGCGCTATAGCCGTTGATGTCCGAATGGGGAAACCCAGTGTATTTTATACACTATCCTTAACTGAATACATAGGTTAAGGAGGCAAACCGGGAGAACTGAAACATCTAAGTACCCCGAGGAAAAGAAATCAACCGAGATTCCCCCAGTAGCGGCGAGCGAACGGGGAGGAGCCCAAAGCGGGTAGTATGTTATGTTAGTGGAAGCGTCTGGAAAGTCGCACGACAGAGGGTGATAGTCCCGTACACAAAAATGTAGCATATGGAAGCTTGAAGAGTAGGGCGGGACACGTGATATCCTGTCTGAAGATGGGGGGACCATCCTCCAAGGCTAAATACTCCTGATTGACCGATAGTGAACCAGTACCGTGAGGGAAAGGCGAAAAGAACCCCGGCGAGGGGAGTGAAAGAGAACCTGAAACCGTGTACGTACAAGCAGTGGGAGCTGCTACCGTTGGGTAGTGGTGACTGCGTACCTTTTGTATAATGGGTCAGCGACTTATATTCTGTAGCAAGGTTAACCGAATAGGGGAGCCGAAGGGAAACCGAGTCTTAACTGGGCGTTAAGTTGCAGGGTATAGACCCGAAACCCGGTGATCTAGCCATGGGCAGGTTGAAGGTTGGTTAACACTAACTGGAGGACCGAACCGACTAATGTTGAAAAATTAGCGGATGACTTGTGGCTGGGGGTGAAAGGCCAATCAAACCGGGAGATAGCTGGTTCTCCCCGAAAGCTATTTAGGTAGCGCCTCATGTATAACCATTGGGGGTAGAGCACTGTTTCGACTAGGGGTCCATCCCGGATTACCAACTCGATGCAAACTCCGAATACCGATGAGTTTTAGCATGGGAGACACACGGCGGGTGCTAACGTTCGTCGTGAAGAGGGAAACAACCCAGACCGCCAGCTAAGGTCCCAAAGTCATAGTTAAGTGGGAAACGAAGTGGGAAGGCTTAGACAGCTAGGATGTTGGCTTAGAAGCAGCCATCATTTAAAGAAAGCGTAATAGCTCACTAGTCGAGTCGGCCTGCGCGGAAGATGTAACGGGGCTAAACTATGCACCGAAGCTGCGGCAGTATACGTAAGTATATTGGGTAGGGGAGCGTTCTGTAAGCCTGCGAAGGTGAATCGAGAGGTTTGCTGGAGGTATCAGAAGTGCGAATGCTGACATAAGTAACGATAATGCGGGTGAAAAGCCCGCACGCCGGAAGACCAAGGGTTCCTGTCCAACGTTAATCGGGGCAGGGTGAGTCGACCCCTAAGGCGAGGCCGAAAGGCGTAGTCGATGGGAAACGGGTTAATATTCCCGTACTGGTGTATATTGCGATGGGGGGACGGAGAAGGCTAGGTTTACCAACTATCGGATGTTGGGTTAAGCGTGTAGGTGTGTGGTTAGGCAAATCCGGCCACTGTAACACTGAGGCGTGATGACGAGGCACTACGGTGCTGAAGTAACTGATGCCCTGCTTCCAGGAAAAGCCTCTAAGCTTCAGGTATACACTAATCGTACCCCAAACCGACACAGGTGGTCAGGTAGAGAATACTCAGGCGCTTGAGAGAACTCGGGTGAAGGAACTAGGCAAAATGGTGCCGTAACTTCGGGAGAAGGCACGCTGATGGTAATTGAAGTCCCTTGCGGATGGAGGTGAAGTCAGTCGAAGATACCAGCTGGCTGCAACTGTTTAATAAAAACACAGCACTGTGCAAACACGAAAGTGGACGTATACGGTGTGACGCCTGCCCGGTGCTGGAAGGTTAATTGATGGGGTTAGCGTAAGCGAAGCTCTTGATCGAAGCCCCAGTAAACGGCGGCCGTAACTATAACGGTCCTAAGGTAGCGAAATTCCTTGTCGGGTAAGTTCCGACCTGCACGAATGGCGTAATGATGGCCAGGCTGTCTCCACCCGAGACTCAGTGAAATTGAAATCGCCGTGAAGATGCGGTGTACCCGTGGCAAGACGGAAAGACCCCGTGAACCTTTACTATAGCTTGACAGTGAACATTGAGCCTTAATGTGTAGGATAGGTGGGAGACTTAGAAGTGTGAACGCCAGTTTGCATGGAGTCGACCTTGAAATACCACCCTTTAATGTTTGATGTTCTAACCTAGCATGCTGAATCGCGTGTAGGGACACTGTCTGGTGGGTAGTTTGACTGGGGCGGTCTCCTCCCAAAGAGTAACGGAGGAGCACGAAGGTTAGCTAATCCTGGTCGGACATCAGGAGGTTAGTGCAATGGCATAAGCTAGCTTGACTGCGAGAGCGACGGTTCGAGCAGGTACGAAAGTAGGTCATAGTGATCCGGTGGTTCTGAATGGAAGGGCCATCGCTCAACGGATAAAAGGTACTCCGGGGATAACAGGCTGATACCGCCCAAGAGTTCATATCGACGGCGGTGTTTGGCACCTCGATGTCGGCTCATCACATCCTGGGGCTGAAGTAGGTCCCAAGGGTACGGCTGTTCGCCGTTTAAAGTGGTACGCGAGCTGGGTTTAGAACGTCGTGAGACAGTTCGGTCCCTATCTGCCATGGGCGCAGGAGAATTGAGGGGGTTTGCTTCTAGTACGAGAGGACCGAAGTGAACGCACCACTGGTGTTCGGGTTGTGATGCCAATTGCATTGCCCGGTAGCTACGTGCGGAATAGATAAGCGCTGAAAGCATCTAAGCGCGAAACTAGCCCCGAGATGAGTTCTCCCAGTGGAGACACTGTAAGGTTCGTTCGAGACCAGGACGTAGATAGGTTGGGTGTGTAAGCACAGCGATGTGTTGAGCTAACCAATACTAATGAACCGAGAGTCTTAACCTTACAACTCTGAGGTGTTTTTGACGATAAGTGAAGACGCTGAGGGTTGACTTGTTATGTTGATATGGGGTAGCGCAGGCTATCGAGAGTATCATGACTCAGCTTGTTTTATGTTGAAGAGACAGACGGAATATGTCTGGCTGCGATAACGCAATGGTCCCACCTGATCCCATGCCGAACTCAGAAGTGAAACGTTGTGGTGCCGATGGTAGTGTGGGGAGTCCCCATGTGAGAGTAGGGAACAGCCAGGCTTTTAAATATTTATAGTACCATTAGTAATTAGTACATACCTTATACGGTGGAGCGGTAGTTCAGTTGGTTAGAATACCTGCCTGTCACGCAGGGGGTCGCGGGTTCGAGCCCCGTCCGTTCCGCCAATCTTTCCTAGGGGCGTAGTTCAATTGGTAGAGCACCGGTCTCCAAAACCGGGTGTTGGGAGTTCGAGCCTCTCCGCCCCTGCCATCATTTATCCGATTTGTTTCATTTTTAGTCAATCAGTAATTTAATTATCAATAATAGTCAAAATCCTATTTACAGATTACTTTCCTTAATTATAATTCCGCCCAAGTAATATTTTCTTGTTAGACCCTAACTTAATCGAAAGGCAAAAATATGGCAGAAAGTTTTTCAACAACCCATCGTTTCTTTGATAACAAAAACTACCCAAGAGGCTTTTCTCGTCATGGTGATTTTACAATAAAAGAATCTCAGATTTTAGAAAAATTCGGTTACGCCTTCAATGAGCTGGAGTCTGAAAAACGTAAGCCTGTAACAGATGAAGAGAAGTCATTTGTACAAGTCTGTAAAGGTAAAAAGGAACCATCTACAGATAATGAAAAAGTATGGTTAAAGTATCTGAAATGTATTAATAAACCTAAACGTTTTCATACATTATCTGGGGGTAAACCTCAGGTTGATCCGGGTGAAGATTTTTCTGATGTTGATGATTAATTGTAGTTATTAATTAATCATAATTATTAACCAATATTCTTGTGTAGTTGTTGTAATAATCTGTCCATAGAACGATAACTTAAGGCTTCAGCCAGATGTTCTCGTTCTATGATGTCACAATCAGACAGATCGGCTAATGTTCTGGATACCTTCAAAATTCGATGCCATGCTCTGGCAGATAACCCTAATTTGATTAAAGCATTTTCAAGAAAGGTTGCATTGCTATTTGACAACTTACAATAAAGTTCGATCTCTTTACTGGTTAAATTGGCATTGATTTTATTGTTTCTGTTCAATTGTTTTTGTCGGGCGCGCATTACCCTTTTTTTCACATCAACAGTACTTTCTCCAATCACTCTTTCTTGACTGAGCACACCTTTAGGTAATAATGGTACTTCAATAGATAGATCAAATCTGTCTAAAAATGGTCCTGATAATCGATTTAAATATCTCATTACCTGCTGTGGTGAGGTTCTGTTATGAACTCCCTGATAATGTCCGGTTGGACTTGGATTCATCGCTGCAATGAGTTGTACTTTAGCCGGAAATTTAATCTTAGCATTAGCTCTGGAAATAATAATTTCTCCTGATTCTAATGGCTCTCGTAGCGCATCCAGTACTTTACGATCAAATTCAGGTAATTCATCTAAAAACAACACTCCATTATGCGCCAGAGATACTTCGCCAGGTTTTGGAATTGCACCACCTCCGACTAGTGCAGCCATTGATGCGCTGTGATGAGGTGAGCGAAACGGTCGTTTACGCCATTGTTGCTTGGTATGAGGTAAGTTAACCAGGCTGGCTATGGCTGCACTATCCAGAGCTTCATTATCATTTAATGGTGGTAATAAAGAAGTGAGTCTGGTTGCCAGCATGGTCTTACCTGTTCCGGGAGGGCCAATCAACAATAAGTTATGCCCACCACTAGCTGCAATTTCTAAAGCCCGTTTAGCTTGTTCCTGACCGATAATATCCTGTAGATTATCCTTCTCATCATTATCTGTAGGAATAGCAAAATATTCAGCTACTGGGAGTTTTATTTGATCTGTCAAAAATTCACAAATTTCTGTTAATGTCTCAGCTATAAAATTATTCGCATCATGAACTAGTGAAACCTCTGACGAATTTTCTAATGAGAGTATTAATGCTCTTTTTGAATTTCTGGCCGCGATAGCAGCAGGTATTGCACCTTTTATACCACGAATTTGTCCGGATAAGGCAAGCTCACCTAAGAACTCATATTGATGTAATTTATCAACCGGAATTTGCTCTGTTGCAGCAAGTATGGCAATTGCAATAGGGAGGTCAAATCGGCTTCCTTCTTTTGGCAAATCAGCTGGAGCGAGATTAACTGTTATTCGTTTTGCGGGAAAGGTGAAACCAGTATTTATAAGTGCACTTCTGACCCGATCTTTCGCCTCTTTAACTGTGGCTTCTGGTAAACCTACCAAAGTGAATCCTGGCAAACCATTACTAATATGAACTTCAACGTGCACTTCAGGTGCCTGAACACCGATAGATGCTCGGGTATGGATGATGGCAAGGGACATAACTTTATCTCAAAAATAACATCACATAAGATTAACTTACGGTATAGAGTTATTTTGGAGGTAACTGTAAATAGTTCGAGGCTGTTCACAAAAGATTAGTAATCTGATTCAGTATTACATTAAATATTAATAAGCCTGAATGATATCAGGCTTTTTTATAACAAATTATCAAGGTAATAAAGAAGAATAGGGCACTGGTAATAACTACAGATGGTCCGGTTGGGGTATTATAAAAGACAGATAGTGCGAGCCCGCCACAAACAGAAATCATTCCAATAATAGCCGCAAAATAGGCCATTTTTTCTGGTGTTTTAGCATAATACTTTGCTGTTGCAGCAGGGATAATTAATAATGAAGTAATGATTAAAGCCCCAACAAACTTCATCGCCATCCCGATAGTGAGTGCCAGTAATAAAATCAGAATAAGCTTTGTTCTTCTTATATTAATTCCACTGACATGGGCCAGTTCTTCACTAACTGTAATGAAGAGAAAATGACGCCATTGCCAGATAAGTAATGCTAAAACCAGTACGACACCCAGTAAAATCTGATACACATCATTCATTGTTACAGAGAGTAAATCACCAAATAGATATCCCATCAAATCAACACGAATATTGTTCATTAAACTAATGACCACTAAGCCCAGTGAAAGTGCACTGTGCGCAAGAATACCCAGTAAAGTATCAACTGGTAATTGCTGACGTGATTCAAGCCAGGTGAGGCCCAACGCCAGAATTAATGTCACTGCAATAACTGCATAAAAAGGAGCAATGTTAAACAGAAACCCAAAGGCAACACCAAGAAGCGCTGCATGAGAGAGAGTATCCCCAAAATAGGACATTCTTCGCCAGACAACAAATGTGCCAAGTGGTCCGGTAATTGTTGATAAAATGAGTCCTGCTAGCAGGCTAGGGAGTAATAACTCAATCATGGGATTTACCAAAATTATTTAAAGTGATACGGCCTTTAAAGTCGTGACTATGATTATGATGATGATGGTATAAAGCCAGCTGTTGTAGATCTTTAGAACCAAAAAGTGAAATAAATTCAGGATGGTTTGAAACGCGATCAGGAGTACCAGAACAGCAGATATGCTGATTAAGGCAAATCACCTCATCAGTTTTAGCCATCACTAAATGTAAATCATGAGAAACCATTAAAACGGCACAATTGAGTTTATTGCGAGTCTGTTCAATTAAATCATATAAAATAACTTGCCCATTGACGTCGACTCCTTGAGTGGGTTCATCAAGAACTAATAACTGAGGCTTTTTTTGCAGAGCTTGAGCTAACAGTACTCTTTGCATCTCCCCACCAGATAGTTTTTGCATTGAATGATGCAGTAAATGTTTAGCATTAACCAGTTCCAGTGTTGACTGAATATCTTCATCACTACACCATTTGTCCAGTTTCATAAATCGATTTACCGTCATAGGTAAAGAGGGATTAAATGCAATACGTTGAGGGACATAGCCAATAGTAATATTTGGTTCTCTGATGATTTTCCCCTGAGAGGCAGGCTGCAATCCTAAAATCACTTTGACCAGAGTAGATTTACCAGCACCATTTGGACCAAGTAAAGTGATAATTTTACCGGGGATTAAGGATAAGGAAATATTAGAAAGTATCTTTCTGTGATTAAATTCAACAGAGACTTGCTGTAAAGAAATAAGTGTTTTCATAGTAAAAAGATATTTTCATCTTTAAAGTAATTGTTATATTATAACATAACAATTTTATTTGTCATTGTGTTTAAGGTTTTATTATGGAAAAGAATAATTTTTCTAAGTATCTATTTTTATTGGGTAAAATCCTATTTATTCATTTAACATTTAGTGCTTTTTCAATAAATGCACAAGCTAAAATTATTTCTTCCATTAAACCTGTCGGATTTATCACAGAGGCTATCGCTTATGATGTAGTAGAAACCGATATACTCTTACCTGACGGGGCTTCACCACACTCTTATGCATTACGTCCTTTGGATGTGCAAAAGATAAAATCAGCAGATTTGGTTATTTGGATTGGCAAAGATCTGGAGACTTTTTTACCAAATATTCTAAAAAATGTGGATGATAGGGAACAACTTCAATTATTCGGTGTCAAAGGTGTAGAAGCATTATTGTATTCTGATGAAGATGAGCATGATCACGAGCACGAAAATGAAGAGAGTGAACATGAACATGAACATGATCATGAACACGGTGAGTTTGATACTCATATCTGGCTTTCACCAGAAATAGCAAAAGCAGTAGCCGTAGCAATTCACGAGCGATTGTTGATACTGTTTCCTGATAAGAAAGTTCAGCTTGACGCAAATTTAAGCAGTTTCTTGTCACAAGTAACGGAAACCGAACAAGTGATTGCAAAAAAACTCATTAGCGTACAAAATAGCGGGTATTTCGTTTTTCATGATGCATATGGATACTTTGAGCGTCAGTTTGGATTAAAACACCTGGGACATTTCACACTAAATCCAGAGATTCAACCTGGCGTACAAAAGGTGTATCAAATTAAACAACAACTGCTGAAGGAACAAGCTGTTTGTGTGTTTAGAGAACCTCAATTTAACCCAGCTATTATTGATAAAGTGATTAGTGGGACACATGTGCGTTCAGGTATACTCGATCCATTAGGTATGGATATTCCTGTATCAAAAGATGCATATACTCACTTTTTAAATACTTTAACCCAGCAATGGTTAAATTGTCTGAATGATAAAGAATGATATAAGGTATTGTGAGTGCAACAGGTTGAAGCATCCGAGTCGTCGTTAGCTGATAAAAATAAAGTTCCTTATTACGCGATATCGGGTGTTATTGCTTTAACAATTTTATTTGCTGTTCTTTGGAAACCACTTAATCCTGCGCGAGTGGTTCATATACCCTTGAACGGAACTTCTGTGGTTAATGAAGGAACCGTACCTGTCGTTGTCGGTAATGCATCAATTGAAATTATTGAAGACCCTAAAACAGTAACGCCAACTGAGTCTTTGGATCAGCCAACACCAGAAGATGAAATCATTTCGGATGAAATTGATGCCGCTATTGATATCGAAATTGAAGATAATGTTGTTCATTATGTGGTTGAAAAAGGTGACACATTATCTGGAATTTTGACTCAATTTGGAATTAGTCGATCAGATATTTATCTGTTAACCAAGCAACACAAACAGCTGGCTAATTTACGTATCGGACAACAAATTAGCTGGACTACAGATGACGATAAGAGCCTGCAGACATTTAGCTGGATTATTTCACCAAAAAATATTCGTGTTTATGAACGTAAAGGTGAAAGTTTTGTGGAACGTACAGAGACACGAGAAGGTGAATGGTCACAAACGGTTTTAACCGGGACGATTGGTTCTAACTTTGTTGCTGATGCGCGTAGTGCAGGTTTAACGTCAGGTGAAATCTCAACTATCACTAAAGCTTTGCAGTGGCAGCTGGATTTTCGACGGTTACAAAAAGGTGATCAATTTTCTGTAGTCCTGTCTCGTGAAATGTTTGAAAACAAACACGAAAATAGCCAATTACTGGCGGTCAGAATTCAAAATGCCAGTCGTGAATATTATGCAATCTTAGCGGATGATGGCCAATATTATGATGTGAAGGGCCTGAGCCTCTCACGTAGTTTCTTACGTCACCCGCTGGAAAAACCAGCCCGTATTTCTTCACAATTTAATCCTCGCCGTGTTAATCCGGTAACTAAACAGGTTACTTCTCATAATGGAGTGGACTATGCTGTTTCCAGAGGGACCCCTGTTCTTGCTGCCGGTGATGGTGAAGTGGTTATTGCAAAGTATAGCGGTTCAGCCGGTAACTATATTGCTATTCGTCATGGTCGCCAATATTTAACTAAATATATGCATTTAGACCGAATTCAGGTCAGAGCAGGGCAACAAGTTCGAAAAGGCGATCAAATTGGACTATCCGGTAATACTGGACGTTCAACAGGTCCTCATCTGCACTATGAACTACATATCAATGGTAAACCTGTTAACCCGGTTACTGCGACTCTACCTCAATCTGATGGCTTAACTGGTAAGGCTAAAACAACTTATCTGGAATTGGTGAAAACTATTCAGCCTCAGTTAGCATTTACTTCTGAATCTGCTTCATCAACTGGTAATTAGGATTGATGTGATGAAAAAGCAGCAACAAGCTTCGGCAGGATTTATTCCTAAATTTGAATGGGGATTTTTAGCACCTAAATATTGGGGCGTATGGCTTGCTGTTTTATTATTAATTCTACTGGCTTGTATTCCTATTCGCTGGCGAGATCCCTGTTTAGCTAAACTTGGACGATTTGTCGGTCGAAAAGCAAAAAGTGCCAGAAACCGTGCTAAAGCTAATATTGCAGCTTGCTTTCCTGATAAAACACCAGAGGAACAAGAGCAGCTAATTGATGATATGTTTGCAGTGATTATTCCCGTTACTGTATTGCTGGTTGATTTAGTTATCAAACGCAGTAAAGTGAAAATTAACTGGCATGGTTTTGAGTATATTTCTGATGCACATAAGGAAAACCGTAATGTGATCTTCATGGTTCCTCATGGCTGGGCAATTGATATTCCTGCTGTTTTACTGGCAAAAAAAGGTTATGCAATGTCAGGCATGTTCCATCATCAAAGTAATAAACTAGTGGATTGGCTATGGAATAAAGCGCGTATTCGTTATGGTGGGCAAATTCATGCTCGTGATGATGGTATTAAGCCATTTATTCAAAGTATTCGTCAGGGTAACTGGGGATTTTATTTGCCAGATGAAGATCATGGGATTGAACAAAGCGTATTTGTTGATTTCTTTGGCACTTATAAAGCGACGCTGCCTTTACTTGGTCGCTTAATGAAGCTTTGTAAAGCAGAAGTGTTGCCACTATTTCCGTCATATAATCCAAAGACATCTACGCTGGATATCTATATACGTCCACCAATGAATGATCTGCAAGATCAGAGCGATGAGTATATGGCAAAACGCATGAATGAAGAAATAGAGGCCATGGTTCTGCCAAATCCTGAACAATATGCCTGGGTTTTAAGGTTTTTAAAAACTCGTAAACCGGGTGATAATAATCTATATTAATCAATGGGTTATAATTCGACCGGAATTGATTTTTCAATATAAATCTCTTTAGTATCAATATGTGTTTTATAACACAAAATTTCTACACCTTGCTCATGTGCCAGTTTAAGTAATGCTGCGTATTTGGGATCAATATGTTTGGCAGGCGTAAAATACTCCACTCCGGAATGTTGAATTAAAAAGAAGATTATGGCTCTTTCACCTTGCTCAACAATTCTGATTAACTCTCTTAAATGTTTTTGACCACGAGTCGTTACCGCATCAGGAAACATTCCTGCTTTTGTCTGTTCATCAAACAGTGTGACCGATTTGACTTCAATATAACAGGCAGGTTTATTATGATCTTGTAATAATAAATCAATACGGCTATTTTCATCACCATAACGAACTTCGCTACTTAATGAATCATAATCAGTTAATTCTGGTATTTTATCGTTTTCAATCGCTTCCTGAACAATATGATTAGCTCTGGCGGTATTAATACAGATTAAATGATTGAGCTTAGTTTGAGTCAGCTCCCAACTGGATGGATACTTTCGGGTTAAGCTACCAGAATCCCAGTACCAAACGGTATCACCCGGCTCAGCGCAACCAGACATTGAACCTGTATTGGCACAATGAATAGTTATTATTTGGTTGGATTGAGTAGTAACATCGGCTAAAAAACGTTTATAACGTTTGATTAAATGTGCTGATTGTAGGGGATAAGAAAATAACAAGGGACGCCTCAATATCTATTTTATGTGTTATCATAATACTATTATTTTATTAGAAAATAGCAATCAGTTAGTTAAAACCAATATAATTTACCAATGAAGAAACAAACCGTAAAGAGCTCATCGCGTACAAAGCCTGCAAAGAAACCAGCAAAACGAAGTTTTAAGCGTCGGGTTGGCTATTTTCTATTAAAAGTTTTTTTAATTATTGCGGCAATCACCATTATTTATGGTATTTATCTTGACCAAAAAATCAAAGAACGAATTGATGGTAAAGTCTGGGAGCTCCCTGCGGCTGTTTATGGTCAAATTGTTAACTTAGAACCAGGTTCAGCTTACACTCAGGATGATTTAATCTCTATTTTAAATGGTGCACAATATCGTCAGGTATTGACCGCAACTCGCCCGGGTGAATTTGTGGTAGTGAAAAACGCGATAGAGATCTACCGTCGACCATTTATTTTCCCTGATGGGGAAGAAAAAGCCTTTAGAGCCAGAATTACTTTTACTAATAATCAAATTTCTCAGATTCATAATATTGAAACCGGGCGTAATTTTGGTTTGTTCAGAATTGATCCTAAGCTGATTACTATGATGCGTTCAGCTAATGGTGAACAACGTTTATTTGTCCCTTTAAAAAATTATCCAGAGTTTTTAATTAAAACCTTGATTGCGACAGAAGATAGACGTTTTTATGAACATGATGGTATTAGTTTATATTCTATTGGACGAGCTATCGTTACTAACTTTAGTTCCGGCAGAACGGTTCAGGGCGGTAGTACGCTGACTCAGCAATTGGTAAAAAACTTATTCTTAACTAATGAACGCTCTTATATTCGTAAAATTCGTGAAGCGTATATGTCCATCATTTTAGATGCCAGATATAGTAAAGAGCGGATTTTAGAGCTATATCTTAATGAAGTCTATTTAGGTCAAAGTGGTGATGAAGAAATTCATGGATTCCCGCTGGCTAGTCTCTATTACTTTGGCCGACCGGTTGATGAGTTAACACTAGATCAACAGGCACTGCTCGTTGGGATGGTAAAAGGGGCATCTTATTATAATCCGTGGAGCAAGCCTGAGCGGGCAATTGAACGCCGTAATGTGGTATTAAAACTACTTGAGCAGCAAGAATTAATTGATCCAGAGCTGTATGAATTATTAAGTAAACGTCCACTGGCTGTTTTACCTAAAGGTGGGGTTATCTCTCCACAACCAGGGTTTATGCAACTGGTTCGTCGTGAACTACGCCAAAAGCTGGGTGATCAGGCTGATAATTTATCAGGGATGAAAATCTTCACAACTTTTGACCCTGTAGCGCAAGACGCAGCAGAACGTTCTGTGGTTGATCATTTAGAAGCACTAAGACAATCCAGAAATCAGGCTGATCTTGAGGCTGCAATGGTTATTATTGACAGACAAACAGGTGAGATTCGGGCTGTGATTGGTGGTTCACAGCCACAATATGCTGGTTTTAACCGTGCATTGCTTGCCCGTCGGCCAATTGGCTCGTTAATCAAACCTGCGACATATTTAACCGCACTAAGCAATCCGGATCGCTACCGTTTAAATACTTGGCTGGATGATAAGCCTTTATCTATTCGTCTTGATAGCAAAACGGTGTGGGAACCTAAAAACTTTGATAAGCAATATAGAAATCAAGTGATGATTGTGGATGCTTTAGCATATTCACTAAATATTCCGGCGGTGAATCTTGGAATGGAGCTTGGTATGGCGTCAACAGAGAACACTTTAAAATCAATGGGTGTTCCGGGTAATGTCATTAAATCTGTGCCGGCACGCTTTTTAGGTTCTATTGAATTAACTCCACTTGAAGTCGCTCAGATGTATCAGGTTATTGCCAATAATGGTCAGCAGTCTCCTTTATCCGTACTGCGTTTTGTCATGGGGGAA
Organism: Zophobihabitans entericus; assembly: GCF_011745665.1. Classification (GTDB taxonomy): domain Bacteria; phylum Pseudomonadota; class Gammaproteobacteria; order Enterobacterales; family Orbaceae; genus Zophobihabitans; species Zophobihabitans entericus. The sequence continues at coordinate 1,104,096 of NZ_CP050253.1, forward strand.
AAAGGTGAGACTGTTTATCAAAGCTATCCGCAGGCACATCAGGCAGTATCTGCTCAGGCCGCTTATCTGACTTTATTTGCGATGCAACAAGTGGTTGAGTATGGAACAGCTAAATCACTAAATCAGAAGTTTTCTCAGTATCAACTGGCCGCCAAAACAGGTTCAACCAATGATTTAAGAGATAGCTGGTTTACCGGTGTGGATGGTAAAGAAATTGCAGTTGTCTGGGTTGGTCTCGATAATCACCAGCCTATGCAATTAACCGGTTCAACGGGGGCTTTAACCATTTATCGGGAGTATTTAAATAACCATCCACCACAACGCTTAACACCAGTAGTACCGCCTAATATTCAACGTGTTGGTGTTACCCGTCAGGGGGATTGGGCTTGTTCTGGTCCTGTTGCCCGCACATTACCGGTATGGAGTAGTAATATCCAGGCATTGTGTGCAGGTAGGCCACAAGCCGAACCTCAGCCAGAGTCTCGGCAAAGTGAAGAAGCACCGGATTGGTTAAAAGAGTTATTTAGTCAGTAATCTATTTTGAGAGAGAGCTATGCCAGAATTACCAGAGGTTGAGACGAGTCGACGAGGGATTTTACCTTACATTAAAGGACAAAAAATTGCGGATATTGTTATTCGTCAGCCTCAATTACGTTGGCTGGTACCAGAAGAGATTTCTGAAGCCAAAGGCCAGCTCATTGTTGATGTTCATCGCAGAGCAAAATATCTACAGCTGGAATTGACTCATGGCTGGATTGTTATCCATCTAGGGATGTCAGGCAGTTTGCGTATTTTAACTACGATGCAGCCACCACAAAAGCATGACCATATCGATCTTATTTTAGAAAATGGTACTGTTTTGCGTTATACCGATACCAGACGTTTTGGTGCATGGCTTTGGGCCGAAAAGCTATCTGATATTTCTCAACTTAAACATTTAGGGCCAGAGCCTCTCAGTAATGATTTCACTGCTGAATACTTACAGGCACAAGTTGCCAGTAAAAAGATTCCGGTAAAAAATTGGATCATGGATAATCATGTTGTAGTAGGTGTTGGTAATATTTATGCCAGTGAATCACTATTTATGGCTAAAGTGAATCCTAACCGACCAGTTAATACTTTGAAAAAACAAGAGATAACTCGTTTAGTCAAAGCGATTAAAGAGGTCTTAGCTAAATCGATTGAGCAGGGTGGAACAACGCTAAAAGACTTTTTACAGTCAGATGGTAAGCCCGGATATTTTGCTCAACAGTTACAAGTATATGGTCGACATAATGAGCCCTGTTTGCTCTGTAAAACAGTGATTAAATCTCAGAAAATAGGACAGCGTAATACTTTTTTTTGTGAGAACTGTCAAAAATAAACTTTCCTTGTTGTTAATAACAAGGAAAGCTTTGTTTTAGCTATAAAGTTGTAGTGCTGTTGCCCAGTAAATGAAAGGTAATTTAGGGTGAAATTGTTCCAATATGGTCTGAGATTCTGTTAATGGTTTCATCATTATTCCTATTTGTCGTGATTGATAAACACAGAATAAAGAATCTTAAGAAGAGATAACAACCGATTTTCTGACAACTAATTTTTAAGATAAATAATAGCCAGATAATTTAGATCTCTGGCTATTATTTTTATATCAAATTAGATTTCAGTGCCAATCCCCATTTTTTTAGCTTTAAGATAAATATCATAGCCTACAACCACATCTAAAACCGCGGAACCTACCGTTTTAAATAAAGTTACTTGTTCATCACTTTGACGACATTTTTTCGGATCAATCACTAAATCACCTAGCTCAAAAAAATCAGCCTTACTGACCAGACCATGATTAATTGGATCGATAATGTCACCCGCTTCAGCAAATACGCCGTCTTTAGTGTCAAGTACACGAATGGCAGCGCGTTTTACGACGCTTTCAGGGATTTCATGCATCTCTGGTGTATAAGAACCAACACCATTCACATGAGCTCCTTTTTTAACCAGTTCACCTTTAAATGTTGCAGCTTTAGACGTTGTAACAGAGGTAATGATATCAGCCTGAGCAATATCTTCATCCAGATTAGTTGATGCATAGATATTTACACCAAATTTAGCAAACTTAGTCGACATGTTACTGGCAAAGGTTTTTGCTCTCTCAAGATCGATATCAAAAATAGCTACTTTTTTCAGTGGGCGAACAGTTAACATCGCCTCTAGTTGTGAAGCAGCCTGACCACCAGAACCAATCAACACAGCGTTGGCAGCATCTTTTCTGGCCAGTAAGTCTGTGCCTGCGCCTTGTACTGCGCCTGTTCTGAGTTGAGTTAAATATGTACCATCAATTAAAGCGCATACTTCACCGGTTTCTGGATCCAGTAACAAAACTTGTGCCGGGACTGAGTTTTTACCAATTTTTGGATTATCTGGGAAAACAGACACAATTTTTATACCCGATACATCGAGTTCTTTAATATAAGCTGGCATAAATAGATTTTGACCTTTTTTAGCATCAAAATTAATTCTGAGTGGTACTTCTGTTAAACCTTGTGTGTACATTCTCAGAGCTTGTTTGTCCGCTTCAATTGCATCTTTCATTGTATAAACTTTTTGAATATCTACCGCATTCAGGACTAACATAGTTTCCTCCTTACTCAATAATAAATATATTCTTTAACTTTGTGAGGCTTGTTTACTCTTATAGCTATCATACAACATGCTAATACCACTATAAGCAAGCACAAGGGCTACTACCCATTGCAGCATTGAAACATTAAGAGACTTAACGATAAAGACAGCACAAAGTACACCGATAACCCCAACAGTCGAAGTCAGTAAAGTAATTTTACGGGCGTATTCACCAAATTTAATAAACTGCATACTGCCAACAGGAACTGAGAAAGTACAAGCACCCATCATAATTGGGAACGCTGCCGCCGGATTAAGGCCTAAACCATAAACGGTGACCATGGTGAGTGCATATGAACCAATACCAATATTATTTAGTGCACCAAAGATAAACATACAAACAACAGCAAAGACAAGTTTACCACCAGTTAAACCTATTGCTTCACCACCGGAAGGAATGATATTTAGTTTACCGGCAAGAATAATTAAGGTGGCGATAACTAAGCCCACACCGATAAAGACCCGGATTGTTTGTACCGGCAGTCTGACTACAAATCTTGGACCAATATAAGCACCAAGAACTTGAGCCACAATACATAAAATAAGTGTCAGCATATCGACGTTAATCGCACTAATGTAAGCTAGTGCCATAACTGCAACAGGGAGCACACATTGAGTATTTAATGTACCGGGTAGTTTTTTATCATCAACCCATTTCAATTTTCGGTACAGGACGGTTGAAATAGCAAAGTCAGAAATACCAAAAGTTGACAAGAAGAAGATAATTAAGGAGCTAAACCCCATAGTTACCGGATTTCCGGGTTCCTGAGCTAATTCTGATTTATGCCGGTAGGCATCAAGGATAAAACGAAAAGCAAAAATACCATTTATTATGATAATACAGACAAGGATAACGATGAGCGCAGTCATATAATTCTCCTTTTATTAGGCAATGTAAAACAAATTAACGCTTATTTATTACCAACTTCAATATTACGCCTTTCATTTTCGAATTCCACAGATTTCTACCAGTTATGTGACAAATATTTATCATTATCTGACTATTGATAGAGGATATTATATTAGGTAGAGAAAAGGTCTCAGCAAATAGAAAGAATGTTATTCAAAAAAGCAGCATCTTCCGCTATACTTAGCTACCTAAAATTCCTATCTAATAATCCCAGAAGAGATATTTCTATGGAAATTTTGCGTGGTTCACCGGCTTTATCTGTTTTTCGTACTAACAAGTTACTCTCTCAATGTCACGACCTGAATCTTCCAATTGCTAAACTGTATGCTGAATACGTACATCTGATTGATGTCTCTCATACATTAAATTCAGAAGAACAAGCAAAACTTATTCAATTATTGCAATACGGGCCAAGAATCACTCATCAGGATATAAAAGGGCACTTGCTGCTGGTGATTCCTCGTTTTGGGACTATTTCTCCGTGGTCATCTAAGGCAACTGATATCGCTCATAATTGTGGTTTGAACAAAATTAATCGTATTGAGCGCGGTATTGCTTATCATATTGAAGCAACTAGTGTACTTACACCAGAACAGGTACACACTTTCCAGTCTCTGATTCACGATCGTATGATGGAAATTGTCGTTGATGATTTCCAAAAAGCGGCGACACTGTTTACTAAACAGCAACCAAAACCAGTAAAAACAGTCGATGTTCTGGGGCGTGGTAAAGTTGCTCTGGAAGAAGCCAATATTCAATTAGGTCTAGCCTTAGCGCAGGATGAAATTGATTATCTGCTCAATGCTTTCACTGAACTTAAACGTAATCCAAATGACGTCGAGCTATATATGTTTGCTCAGGCGAACTCTGAACATTGCCGACATAAAATCTTTAATGCAGACTGGATTATTGATGGACAAGCTCAGCCGAAATCTCTGTTTAAAATGATTAAAAATACCTTTGAAAAAACACCAGACTATGTTTTCTCTGCTTATAAAGATAACGCAGCGGTGATGGCCGGTTCTAAGGTTGGTCGTTTCTATCCGGATCAGCAAAGTCACACTTATGACTTCCATCAGGAACAAAATCATATTCTGATGAAAGTTGAAACTCATAATCACCCAACAGCGATTTCACCATGGCCAGGGGCAGCAACAGGCTCAGGTGGTGAAATTCGTGATGAAGGAGCGACAGGGCGCGGTGCTAAACCAAAAGCCGGTTTAGTTGGCTTCTCTGTTTCTAATTTACGTATTCCAGGATTTGAACAGCCATGGGAACATGATTTTGGTAAACCTGATCGTATTGTCAGCGCTTTTGATATTATGATGGATGGCCCTTTAGGTGGTGCAGCGTTTAACAATGAGTTTGGTCGCCCGGCATTATTGGGTTATTTCCGTACTTATGAAGAACAAGTAACAACACATAATGGTACTGAATTACGTGGTTACCATAAACCGATTATGCTGGCTGGTGGGATCGGTAATATTCGTGAAGATCATATTCAAAAAGGTGAGTTTCCGGCAGGGTCTAAACTGATTGTACTGGGTGGACCTGCTATGAATATTGGACTGGGTGGTGGTGCAGCCTCTTCTATGGATTCAGGCCAGTCTGATGCTGATTTAGATTTTGCGTCTGTACAACGTGATAATCCGGAGATGGAACGTCGTTGTCAGGAAGTGATCGACCGCTGTTGGCAGCTTGGTGAGAATAACCCGATTCTGTTTATTCATGACGTTGGTGCTGGTGGTTTATCTAACGCGATGCCTGAACTGGTTAATGATGGCGGGCGCGGTGGCCAGTTTGAGCTACGTAAAATTTTAAATGATGAACCGGGGATGTCTCCGCTGGAAATCTGGTGTAATGAGTCACAGGAACGTTACGTTTTGGCAATTGCTCCGGAAAGCCTTGAACTCTTTGATGAACTTTGTCGTCGTGAAAGAGCACCTTATGCAGTGATTGGTGAAGCGACAGAGAAGAAAGCGTTAGTTTTACATGATGAACATTTTAATGATAATCCTATCGATTTACCTTTAGATGTTCTGCTTGGTAAAACACCAAAAATGTTACGTGATGTTAAGTCATTAACCGCAAAAGGTAAGACGTTTGATACAGCAAAAATCAACCTTACTGATGCAGTAAAACGTATTTTACATCTGCCTGCAGTAGCTGAAAAAACCTTCTTAATCACTATCGGTGACAGAACAGTAACGGGTATGGTTGCTCGTGACCAAATGGTTGGACCGTGGCAAATTCCCGTTGCAGACTGTGCAGTAACAACCGCAAGTCTTGATAGCTACTATGGTGAAGCGATGTCTATGGGTGAGAGAACACCAGTTGCCTTACTTGACTTTGCGGCTTCAGCACGTCTGGCCGTTGGTGAAGCCTTAACTAATATTGCCGCTACCTCAATTGGTGAATTAAAACGCATCAAACTCTCTGCTAACTGGATGGCCGCAGCAGGGCATCCGGGTGAAGATGCTGGTTTATATGCCGCCGTTAAAGCAGTTGGTGAGGAGCTCTGTCCTGCTCTTGGTATTGCAATTCCTGTTGGTAAAGACTCTATGTCGATGAAAACCAAATGGCAGGAAGGTGAACAATCCCGTGAAATGGCATCACCATTATCGCTGGTGATCTCGGCATTTGCCCGTGTGGAAGATGTCAGAAAAACGGTGACACCTGAACTAAAAACGAGTCAGACAAATCGTTTATTACTGGTTGATTTAGGTAAAGGACATAATGCACTAGGTGCAACGGCCCTGGTTCAGGTTTATCGTGAACTGGGTGACAAAACTGCCGATATTCGCAGTGTTGAACAATTAGCTGGCTTCTTTAATGTAATACAAAAGTTGGTTTCAGCAGATCTCTTATTAGCCTATCACGATCGTTCAGATGGCGGACTGTTTGTTACATTAGCAGAGATGGCATTTGCCGGTCACTGTGGTTTAGATATTGATCTTACTTCACTGCATAATGATGATATTGCCGTGCTATTTAATGAAGAGCTGGGTGCTGTATTACAGGTAGCAGAAGAGCAGTTACCTGTTGTGATGGAACTCTTTACACAATATGGTTTAGCGGATTGTGTACATAACATTGGTCTGGCACAAGCAGGACAACAAGTCACTATCCATCGTAATACGCAGGTTGTGTATCAAGAGTCTCGTCTGACACTGCGCCAGTGGTGGGCAGAAACAACATGGCAAATGCAGCGTCTGCGTGATAATCCTGAGTGTGCGGATCAAGAACATCAGGCTAAATTAAATGAACATGACGCAGGCTTAAATACTAAATTAACGTTTGATATTAATGAAGATATTGCCGCACCTTATATCACCAAGGGAGCACGACCTAAGATTGCGATTTTACGTGAACAAGGTGTTAACTCTCATGTAGAGATGGCAGCAGCGTTCCACCGTGCCGGATTTGAATCGATTGACGTGCATATGAGCGATTTACTGGCTGGGCATAAAACCTTGACACCATTTAAAGCGCTTGTCGCTTGTGGTGGTTTCTCATATGGGGACGTGCTTGGTGCCGGAGAGGGATGGGCAAAATCGATTTTATTTAATGAACGCGTACGTCAGGAGTTTGAACAGTTCTTCCATCGTAATGATACGCTATCACTAGGTGTCTGTAATGGCTGTCAGATGATGTCTAATTTACGCGATTTAATTCCGGGAGCCGAGCTATGGCCTCGTTTTGTACGTAATATTTCTGAACGATTTGAAGCACGTTTTAGTTTAGTACAGGTACAAGATAGCCCGTCACTGTTCCTGCAAGGTATGGCTGGTTCTCATATGCCAATTGCGGTATCGCATGGTGAAGGTTTTGTGGAAGTGAAAGATGTTACTCATTTACAGTCACTTGAACAGCAACAACTCGTAGCACTTCGTTATATTGATAATACAGGTCAGCCAACACAAAACTATCCGGCAAATCCAAATGGTTCGCCAAACGGTATTACTGCGGTTACGACTAAAGATGGGCGTGCAACGATTATGATGCCACATCCTGAGCGTGTATTTAGAACTGTGAGTAATTCATGGCATCCGGATAACTGGGGTGAAGATAGCCCATGGATGCGTGTTTTCCGCAATGCACGTAAACAATTAGGTTAATTTTTACTAATACAAATAAAAAAACCATTCTGATAAAAGTCAGAATGGTTTTTTTATGGGCAACGTTTGCGATTTTTAAGAGGCTAGTGCCGTCATCGTTGCCTGACGTTTTTGCAACGGCTTGGCCAGTTGCTGCGACATTTTACGTAGCAGAGTCTCTGTATCATCCCAATTAATACAGGCGTCTGTGACTGAAACACCATATTGTAATTGCTCTCTTGGTAGGTCTGAGGACTGGTTACCTTCATTGATGTTACTCTCAATCATCACGCCAATAATCGATTGGTTACCCGCCTGAATCTGTTCGATGATTGAATCAGCAACCAGTGGCTGACGGCGAAAATCTTTATTTGAGTTTCCGTGACTACAATCAACCATAAGATTGGCTAACAGCCCTGCTTTTTTCATTTGTGCTTCACATAATGCAACATCTGCTGCTTCGTAGTTAGGTGTTTTGCCGCCACGTAAAATTACGTGGCCATGAGGATTACCCATTGTTTGTAAAACACTAACCTGGCCGGCTTGGCTTAGGCCTACAAAACGGTGCGGCATTGATGCTGATTTCATTGCGTTAATCGCCACATCAAGTCCTCCGTCTGTACCATTTTTAAAGCCAATTGGCATAGATAAACCTGATGCCATCTCACGATGTGTCTGGGACTCAGTGGTTCTGGCACCAATGGCTGACCAGCTAATTAAGTCGCCAATATATTGTGGGGTATTTGGATCAAGTGCTTCAGTGGCGAGTGGTAAACCCATTTCAGCTAAATCCATTAATAAACCGCGTGCTAAGAATAGACCACATTCGATATCGAATTGGTTATTCATATAAGGGTCATTGATGAGTCCCTTCCAGCCCACGGTAGTACGTGGTTTTTCAAAGTAGACTCGCATAACAATGAAGAGTTCTTTATCAAGTTCACTGGAAAGAGCTTTTAATTTTTTAGCATAATCAATGGCAGCATCAGGATCGTGAATAGAGCAGGGACCGCAGACAACCAGTAAACGAGGGTCTCTGCGTTCAAGGATATCAATAATTGTTTGTCTGGACTGAGCGATTTGATGTTCTAATTCACGAGATAACGGAAAGCTTTCTTTCAGTTTTTCAGGCGTAATTAGAATTTGTTCGTGTTGTATACGAACGTTGTTTAATAAATCTTTTTGCATTTCTTTTTCCTCAAGGAATAGCATATTCTGTTGTAACACTTGGTGTAAATTTAATGTTACATTTTACATTGATATGTAAACATAAAAATACATTCATGTAAACAGTTATTGCTAAATAAATCCTGATTGGTTGTAAAATAATTTATGATGTAAAAATTATTTTACAAAAAAGAAAAAAAGAAAACAGATAACTTTTTATTTGTTAAATAAAATCAATAAGTTAAATATTAACCAATTGATTTTATTGAAGAAATTATATTGACTGAATCGCCTGTAAGACAATATCCTGTGTGACGTTATCTACTGTTTCTGCTGCTCCAATAGAGGTTGGTAGTACGAGACGTAATTTACCTGACAGAACTTTTTTATCTCTGAGCATATGTGGAATATAACTATCCACTCTCATCTGAACTGGTTTAGTGACCGGCAATTTAGCCCGAATTAACAGATTTTTAATTCGTTGCACATCTTGTTTACTTAGATTACCAAGTAGTCTGGCTGTTTCTGCGGCCATTAGCATTCCAACTGATACCGCTTCACCATGTAACCAGACACCATAGCCGAGTTCTGCTTCAATCGCATGTCCAAAAGTGTGGCCTAAGTTAAGAATGGCACGGATATTTTGCTCATCCTCATCAGCAGCTACGATTTGTGCTTTAAGCTCACAGCAGCGATAAATACAGTAACTCATTGTATCGTTATCAAGCGCCAGTAGTTTTTCCATATTATCTTCCAGCCAATTAAAAAATGGCGTATCGAGAATGATGCCATACTTAATCACTTCAGCTAGTCCGGCAGAAAGCTCTCTGGCGGGTAGAGTTTTTAAACAATCAACATCGATCACAACTGATTTTGGCTGATAAAAGGCCCCGATCATATTTTTACCAAGGGGATGGTTTACTGCTGTTTTGCCACCGACAGAAGAGTCAACCTGTGACAGCAGTGTGGTTGGGACCTGTATAAATGGGATTCCGCGCTGATAACAGGCAGCAGCAAAACCAGCCATATCACCAATGACTCCGCCACCTAAAGCGATGATGGTAGATTGACGCGTATGATTTTTTTCCAGTAAAGCAGTAAAAATTTGATTCCAGGTATCCAGTGTTTTGTACTTTTCACCATCGGGTAAAATTACGTGATCAGCCATAATATTTTGTGCACTTAACATGTTAGTTAAATTAGCCAGATAGAGCTGGGCAATAGTGCTATTAGTGACGATTAATACTCGCTTTCCTACGGTAAGTTTAAATGGTGTAATATCTGTAAGTAAGCCGTTACCAATAGTGATCGGGTAGCTGCGATCAGCCAGAGTAACGATAAGTTGTTTTGACATGAGATATCCAATAAATAATTTTTCCATCTATGTTATAACCAAGTTACGCTAAACTCTCAAGCAGAAACACAAAAAAAGTAGCAGCTCTAAGTAGAATCATTTAAACTTAAGTCATATTTTCACTCTATCTACGGTAATAAAAACATGTCTGTTTCAATGGTACTCGCTCAGCTGAATTGGCGAATTGGTGATATTGAAGGAAATACTGAGCGTATCATCCAGTTAACTAAAGATTATTCTCATTGTGATTTAGTGGTATGTTCTGAACTGGCTTTATGTGGCTACTCTCCTGAAGATCTATTATATCGTTCTGATTTCCGTTTCCGTTGTGAGCAGCAACTGGAGAATATTGCAGCTGCCTCAAAAAACTGTGCTGTGATAGTAGGTCACCCTCATTGGGAAGATGGGCATATTTATAACTGTTTATCTTTTTTTGCAGAGGGTAAGCAGGTCGCTTTATATCGTAAACAGCAATTACCTAATTATGATGTGTTTGATGAACAACGTTATTTCACTGCGGGCAGTGATGATTGTATCGTCGATTTTAAAGGACACCGTTTAGGGCTACTGGTTTGTGAAGATTTATGGACTAATGAGCTGGTTGATCGCCTGAAACAAAAGGGGGCTGAGATCATTATTACGATTAATGCTTCACCTTATGACACAGAAAAGACAGCCCATCGTGAAGAGTTAGTTAGAGCACATTGTTTACGTACAGAGTTACCGATTATCTATGTGAATCAAATTGGTGGTCAGGATGAACTGGTTTTTGATGGACAGTCTTTTGTGACCAATAAACAAGGCCTGGTGACCCATCAATTAGCCGCTTTTAAAGAACATATTCAGGAAGTGGTATTTTCTGAGCAGATAGAAAGTATTGGTAAGATTGTAAAATCTGAAACCAATACGTTGGCTCAGGTTTATGATGCTTTGGTACTGGCAACCCGTGATTACGTTACTAAAAATGGTTTTCAGGGCATTGTGCTTGGTTTATCTGGTGGGATCGATTCTGCGTTAACTTTAGCTATTGCAGTTGATGCCTTAGGGAAAGAGAAAGCTCAGGCTGTGATGATGCCATTTAGATATACGGCAGATATTAGTATCGCCGATGCTAAAGAGGAAGCAGAACTGCTAGGAGTTGAGTTTGACATTATTTCTATTGAACCGATGTTTGATGCTTTTATGTCACAATTAACTCCGATGTTTAAAGATACCGCACGTGATACAACAGAAGAGAACCTGCAGGCGCGTTGCCGTGGTGTGATTTTAATGGCACTTTCTAATAAGCGTCGTCGCTTAGTGTTAACTACAGGTAATAAGAGTGAAATGTCTGTTGGTTATGCCACACTTTATGGTGATATGGCCGGCGGTTTTGATGTTTTAAAAGATGTACCTAAAACCATGGTATTTGAGTTATCAAAATATCGCAATACACTCTCTTACGTCATTCCGGAACGAGTGATTATTCGCCCGCCATCAGCAGAGCTGGCTCCGGATCAAAAAGATGAAGATAGTTTACCGCCGTATCCGATTTTAGATGCAATTTTAGCTGGCTATGTTGAACAAGACTTATCAGTGGAGCAGCTCGTTAAACAAGGGTTTGATGAGCAGGTTGTACGTAAAGTGATTAAGATGGTAGACATTAACGAGTATAAGCGGAGACAGTCTGCAGTTGGACCAAAAATTACACAGCGTAATTACGGTAAAGGTCGCAGATACCCAATTACCTCTGCATTTGGTTATAAGAATTGGTAGATGCTGATAAAAGTCGTGGAAATGATTTTTATCGAACGCAATAAGTAACTTAAGGGTTTTGAAATGAAAAAAATTGAAGCAATTATTAAACCATTCAAATTAGATGATATTCGTGAAGCGCTTGCCGATCAGGGTATCACTGGTATGACTGTGACTGAAGTAAAAGGCTTTGGTCGTCAAAAAGGGCATACTGAACTTTATCGTGGTGCGGAATATATGGTGGATTTTTTACCTAAAGTAAAAATCGAAATTGTGGTACCTGATGAAATTTTAGATATGTGTGTTGAAACCATTATCAAGACTGCTCAAACAGGTAAAATAGGTGATGGTAAAATCTTTGTTTATGATGTTGAACAAGTGATTCGAATTCGTACTGGTGAGATGGATGAAGCTGCTATTTAGTAGATTCTGCTGGTATTTCGCTATTTAGTGTCAGGCTTGATTGCGGGCGTTGCTTAATATCAGGGCGCTCTAGATTTAGCAGTTCTGTAGGGACGAATCCCTGTATTGAACAAAGCATAGAAACCATAGGCCCTTTTTCCAGAAGTAACAGTTTTTCAGTTGAGCCTTTAGCCGGAATAGTTTTAATACCAACGACGGTATCGTTGTTCACTTTCCAGTTTAGCAAATCATCATCAGCATGACGGATCATTGGATTGGCGATATAGAGTTCGCCTTCCATGTCCTTCCAGATAAGGTCAGAAAAAACTTCTCTGATTTCTGCCAGACTGTTATTAAAGATAAAGCCCCAGAAATAGTAATCACCATATTTACCTAAATTCACGGCACTATCATAGTAGCCGGTAATGGTTAGTCCATGATATTGCACAGGTAAACCAAATGGGGCTGTGTTGCTATTTTGGTCGGTACGATCAGGAACTTTGATATAGGACTGGGATTCATTAAAAGTCTCAACTGGCATCATTAAAGCCAGATGTTCTTTTTGACTATTAATTTCAGAAAAAAATGTAGGTTCACATTTAACAAAACTTCTCATGAGCTTATCCCAATCAATAGCACTATTGCTATCTTCAGCAAAAGTTTGCTGAGAGATGAGTAAATAAATGCAAATTAATATAGATAAAATTTTGGTCATGCTAGTCAGTGTTTTGTTATCAGATAATTGGAATTAAGCCCACCACATTGTATAACCAATAGTTGTTAATAACAAATACAATTATCATTTCACTCAATGATTATTGATTGACGCTTGAAAATGTAAGATAGACTTTTTGATAAAAGTTGTTGTGAAGCAGGTTTTAAGCTGTTTATATATATTTTTATACTAATTAGATTATCTGTTTTTGGAATATATATCGCAAATTTGATTAAACCTGATAAAAATCATATTTTCGGTAATCCATTTGGTATACATTTAAATTGGACTTACTTTTTTTAGTAAGTTACAAAATTTACAGAACACTGTTATTTAATGTGGAATTTTTCATGGAAACTAATAATTCAAAAGAATTAGTGCAAATAATCTTAAATAAATATTCAGAACTTGGGTATTTATCATCAAGGTCGATGTTTGGAGGCTTTGGAATTAGTCTGAATGGTATTATGTTTGGTTGGGTATATGAGAATCAGTTTTACCTTAGAGCAAATAATGATTCTGTACAGGTATTTAAAAAGCTACAGATGCCACCGTTAAATATTTATACTGGGGTGATATCAAAGTTATTACAGTATTATTGTGTGACAGATGAGATATGGCATGATAGTCATTTGTTAAATGAGTTAATATGCATGTCTATTGAGGGTGCAAATAAAGATAAAACAGAGAAGAAACGCTTAAGAGAACAACGTTTGAAAGATCTGCCAAATATTACGTTGTCTGTTGAGCGTTTGCTTGTCAGCGTGGGGATTACAGATATTGCAAAGCTGCGGGGATTGGGGGCAGTTAAAACCTTTTCTTTACTAAGACAGCAGAATCATAATATTTCAATCAATATGCTATATATACTATCAGCAGCTATTAGAGGATATCATGTAGCAATGTTATCAGAAGATGACAAGCGGGCACTTGAGTCAGAGTATAATCAGGAATAATTGGGTAGGTTTTCTATCTCTAAATGAATATGGTACTTTTGACCATATTCATTTAGGTTAATACTGATAAGAACCACTAAGCAGGGCGTTTCTTTTTGTTATTACGATTATATTGACGACGGAATGGTTTTGGTGTCGGCAGATCACTGATTAAAGCTTCTGGATCATATTGACTGACTGGAATAGCATGTTGAATATACTCTTCAATAGCTGGTAAATTCATAGAGTATTGTTCGCAAGCCAGTGAAATAGAGTGACCCGTTGCACCGGCACGACCAGTACGACCGATACGGTGGACATAATCTTCTCTGTCATCAGGCAGATCATAGTTAAAGACATGTGTTACAGCAGGGATATGTAAACCACGTGCAGCCACATCTGTAGCGACAAGAATATCTAAATGGCCATTAGTGAAGTTTTCCAGAATTTGTAAACGCTTTTTCTGTGGAATATCACCGGTTAACAGGCCAACCCGATGTTGATCTGCGACTAAATTGCGCCAAATCATCTCACAAGCAACTTTAGTGTTAGCAAAAATGATACAACGCTCAGGCCACTCTTCTTCAATCAGAGTTTGCAATAAACGGAGTTTATCTTCATTAGAGACAAAAAATAGCTCTTCTTTAATACGATGTCCGGTTTTTTGTTCAGGTTCGATTTCGATATAAACCGGGCTATTCATGTGCTCGAAAGCAAGCTCCCTGACGTTAAGAGATAGCGTAGCAGAAAAGAGCATGGTTAAACGCTGTTCTGGAGGCGTCATATGACGGAATAACCAGCGAATATCGCGAATAAAACCAAGATCAAACATACGATCGGCTTCATCTAAAACGGCAACCTGAATCGCTTCTAAATTGATATAGTTCTGTTTAGCATAATCAATAAGACGACCTGTTGTAGCGATTAAAATATCAACGCCAGCAGAAAGAATCTTTAATTGTTTATCGTAACCATCGCCACCATAAGCCAGACCTAATTTCAGACCCGTTTCTTCGGCCAGAATTTTAGCATCATTATAGATCTGTACGACCAGTTCTCGAGTTGGGGCAATAATAATTGCTCTTGGCTGATTAACCTGATGGTTAGGATGTGCTGGATGACTAAGTAAATAGTTGAATGTTGCAGCCAAAAAAGCTACAGTTTTACCTGTCCCGGTTTGACCCTGACCAGCAATATCTTGTCCCTTAGTTGTATAAGGAAGCGATTTTGCCTGAATGGGAGTACAATAGGTAAATCCATTTTTTTCTAAAGCACTAATCACTAATGGATTGAGGGCAAAATCAGAAAATTTTTGCTCAGTTAAATATGTTTGAGTCATAAAAAATATTAATAATCCTTATCATTGTTTTAACAGTAGTAGACCTCATTATACAGGTATACTAATTATCATTTCCTATCAGATTAATTGATAGAGATATGTACAAATTTATTCTATGATTGCCACATATTATCACGAAAGTATCGTTTATTGGGAGTTTTTATGAGTAGCAAAGTTATTTCGTTATCAGACGCAGGTTTTGATGAGAAAGTAGCAAGCTTTAGCGTTCCTGTATTAGTAGATTTCTGGGCTGAATGGTGTGGACCATGTAAAATGGTAGCACCAATTTTAGAAGAAGTTGCGCAGGAGTATGGAGATAAAATCGTTATCGCTAAACTGAATATCGATCAGAACCCGGCAACAGCGCCAAAATTTGGTATCCGCGGCATTCCAACTTTACTATTATTTAAAAATGGTAAAGTTGTAGCAACTCAGGTTGGTGCGTTATCTAAATTACAATTAAAAGCGTTTATTGATAAACAACTCTAATTGTTAATTGCGTTATCTATGCAGAAAGAGCTATCAAGGCTCTTTTTGTGTTTAAATAAGATAAAAAATGAACAAAAATTAGCGATATTTTTTCGTAATTGCTAGACAGTAGAAAAATTTTTGTGTAGAATTTTTATTAACCTTATACGAGGTATCCTCATCTATCATCACAAATACCGCCTACGTATAGGAAGTGTTATTCACATTAATTATCTAATCAACATATCGAACATTACCCTCAAGAATCTTTAAATTATGAATCTTACCGAATTAAAAAATAAACCGGTGTCAGAGCTTGTCACACTGGGCGAAAAAACGATGGGACTGGAGAATCTAGCCCGTTTAAGAAAACAAGATATTATTTTCTCTATTCTGAAACAGCACGCAAAAAGCGGCGAAGACATTTTTGGTGACGGTGTTTTAGAAATTCTACAAGATGGTTTTGGTTTCCTTCGTTCTGCCGATAGTTCTTATTTAGCTGGTCCTGATGATATCTATGTTTCTCCAAGTCAAATTCGTCGTTTTAACTTAAGAACTGGTGATACTATTTCAGGCAAAATTCGCCCGCCAAAAGAAGGTGAACGTTATTTTGCACTACTGAAAGTCAATGAAGTTAACCACGATAAACCTGAAGATGCTCGCAATAAAATCCTGTTTGAAAACTTAACCCCTCTCCATGCGAACTCACGTCTGCGTATGGAGCGTGGTAATGGTTCGACAGAAGATTTAACTGCGCGTGTACTGGATTTAGCTTCACCAATTGGTAAAGGACAACGTGGTCTTATTGTAGCACCGCCAAAAGCGGGTAAAACCATGCTGTTACAAAATATCGCTCAAAGTATTGCGTTTAACTATCCAGAATGTGAGTTGATGGTACTTCTGATTGACGAACGTCCGGAAGAAGTCACAGAGATGCAACGTTTGGTTAAAGGTGAAGTTATCGCATCAACATTTGATGAGCCAGCACTACGTCACGTACAAGTTGCTGAAATGGTAATTGAAAAGGCTAAACGTTTAGTTGAGCATAAAAAAGACGTTATCATTCTACTGGATTCTATCACTCGTCTTGCGCGTGCTTATAACACCGTTGTACCTGCATCAGGTAAAGTGTTAACTGGTGGTGTGGATGCTAACGCCTTACATCGTCCTAAACGCTTCTTTGGTGCTGCGCGTAATGTAGAAGAAGGGGGTAGCTTAACAATTATCGCAACCGCACTTGTTGATACAGGCTCAAAAATGGATGAAGTTATCTACGAAGAGTTCAAAGGAACCGGTAATATGGAACTTCACCTGTCTCGAAAAATCGCTGAAAAACGCGTATTCCCGGCTATTGACTTTAACCGTTCTGGTACTCGTAAAGAAGAGCTAATGACTTCAGCTGATGAGTTACAAAAAATGTGGATTCTGCGTAAGATTCTTCATCCTATGGGTGAGACTGATGCGATGGAATTCCTGATTGATAAATTATCAATGACCAAAACTAATGAAGAATTCTTTGATATGATGAAGCGTTCTTAATTAATAGACAGATAATATAAAGCCTATCATTTTAATAGATTTTATTTTATCTAATTAATTCAAAGATTTACCGGTAACATAAAAAAGCTGCTAATTTATTTGCAGCTTTTTTTATTGTTTTCAATATAATATCATCAATAACCGTGTAGACTCGTCAAGTATTGAGTCTTTCCCAGATCATTCAAGGAGCGTATTTTCATGTCTAAACAACAGATTGGTGTTATTGGTATGGCTGTAATGGGTCGTAATCTTGCTTTAAATATTGAAAGCAGAGGTTATACCGTATCAATTTACAACCGTTCAAAAGATAAAACAGAAGAAGTAATGGCTGAACATCCAGGTAAAAAACTGGTTCCTTACTTTACGATGAAAGATTTTGTTGAGTCACTTGAAAAGCCACGTCGTGTTTTAATCATGGTTCAGGCAGGTAAAGGAACTGATGCTGTAATTGATGAATTACGTCCTTTACTTGATAAAGGCGATATTATCATTGATGGTGGTAATGCGTATTATAAAGACACTATTCGTCGTAACACTGCATTATCTGCTGAAGGTTTTAACTTCATTGGTACTGGTGTTTCAGGTGGTGAAGAAGGTGCATTAAAAGGTCCTTCAATCATGCCAGGTGGACAAAAAGAAGCTTATAAACTGGTAGCTCCAATTCTGGAAAAAATCGCAGCTGTTGCCAATGGTGAACCTTGTGTCACTTACATCGGTCCGGATGGTGCTGGCCACTACGTGAAAATGGCACATAACGGTATCGAATATGGTGATATGCAACTTATCGCTGAAAGCTACTCTCTGTTAAAACACGTTGGTGGTTTAACTAATGAAGAACTGGCTGCAGTATTTAGTGAGTGGAATAAAGGTGAGTTAGATAGTTACCTGATTGAAATCACTGCTGATATCTTCCGTAAAAAAGACGAGTCTGGTAAATACTTAGTTGACGTTATCCTTGATGCTGCGGGTAATAAAGGTACCGGTAAATGGACCAGCCAAAGTGCACTTGATCTTGGTGAACCACTATCTCTTATTACTGAATCTGTATTTGCTCGTTATATTTCTGCAATTAAAGATCAACGTGTCGCTGCATCAAAAGTACTTTCTGGCCCGTCTGTGAAATTTACAGGTAACAAAGCAGAGTTAATTGAGAAAGTTCGTAAAGCATTATATATGGGTAAAATCATTTCTTATGCTCAAGGCTTTGCACAATTAAAAGCGGCATCAGATGAATATAAATGGGATTTAAATTACGCAGAAATCGCGAAGATCTTCCGTGCCGGTTGTATCATCCGTGCTCAGTTCTTACAAAAAATCACTGATGCTTACCAGTCAAACAGTAATGTTGTTAATCTACTATTAACACCTTACTTCAAAGAAACTGTTGAGAAGTATCAACAATCTTTACGTGATGTGATTGTACTTGCTGTACAACATGGTATTGCTGTACCAACATTATCAGCAGCGATTGCTTATTATGATAGCTATCGTTCAGCGGTACTGCCAGCTAACTTAATTCAGGCCCAACGTGACTACTTTGGTGCGCATACTTATCAACGTACGGATAAAGAAGGAGTATTCCATACTGAATGGATGGAGTAATCACTTTTAATCACATTTAATTGATGTGTTGAGGAGGATATATCTTTTGGATATGTCCTCTTTTTTTTATTATAAGATCCTAGTACTGATTAATTCTTCTACAAACTGTTGCTTATTTAAACATCACAAATTTACAATTTCTTAACATTTTGAAAATTATTTGTAATAGAAATAATAAGTTATCAAATAGATTCATCTCACCTCTAGAAAGTCACTATATATTGTGTATAATCACCTGAAAACTTCTATATCTTGTATTTTCAATTTTAAATTCAATATCGAATTTAGTTCAGAGGACGAAAAAATGCCTGTTGTAATTAAGCGCGATGGATGCCAAACAGCTTTTAATGAAAGTCGTATTCGCGATGCTATTTTAAAAGCCGCGGTTGCAGCCAATGTTAACGACCCAGAATATTGTGCTGGAGTTGCCCGTGTTGTCACCAACCAAATGGTTGAACGTGATAGTGTTGATATTAATGAGATTCAAAATGCGGTTGAAAACCAGCTAATGGCTGGGCCTTATAAGAAACTGGCCAGAACCTACATTGAATATCGTCATGACCGTGACAGATCACGTGAAGAACGTAGTCGCTTAAACCAGGATATTCGTGGACTGATTGAACAAAGTAATGTAGCGATTTTAAATGAAAATGCGAATAAAGACAGTAAAGTAATTCCTACCCAGCGTGATTTACTGGCTGGTATTGTGGCTAAGCATTATGCAAAACAATACATTCTGTCTAAAGATATCTCTTCTGCTCATGAACGTGGTGAAATTCACTATCATGATCTTGATTATGCACCGTTCTTCCCAATGTTTAACTGTATGCTTATCGACTTAGATGGCATGTTAACTAAAGGGTTTAAAATGGGTAATGCTGAAATAGAACCACCTAAATCTATTTCAACTGCAACAGCTGTAACAGCACAAATTATTGCTCAGGTAGCCAGCCACATTTATGGTGGTACAACCATCAACCGTATTGATGAGATTTTGGCTAAATTTGTCACTAAAAGTTATGAAAAACATAAGAAAACTGCTGAAGAGTGGCAAATTCCTGATGTGGAAGGTTATGCTAAATCCCGTACTGAGAAAGAGTGCTATGACGCATTCCAGTCTTTAGAGTATGAAGTTAATACACTGCATACAGCTAATGGACAAACACCATTTGTCACATTTGGTTTTGGACTTGGTACCAGCTGGGAATCTCGCTTAATTCAGCAATCTATTTTAAAAGTTCGAATCACTGGTCTTGGTAAAAATCATAAAACAGCGGTATTCCCTAAATTGGTATTTGCTATTAAAGATGGTATTAACCATAAAGATGGCGATGTGAACTATGATATTAAGAAACTGGCACTGGAATGCGCATCTAAACGTATGTACCCGGATATTCTGAACTATGAACAAGTTGTCAGAGTAACAGGCTCATTTAAAACTCCAATGGGATGCCGTAGCTTCTTAGGTGTTTATGAAGAAGATGGTAAAGAGATCCATGACGGACGTAACAATTTAGGGGTAATTAGTTTAAATATTCCTCGTATTGCTATCGAAGCTAAAGGCGATGAAGAACGTTTCTGGAAACTCCTTGATGAACGCTTAGAGTTATCTAAAAAGGCATTGATGACTCGTATTGCTCGTTTAGAAGGTGTGAAAGCACGAGTAGCTCCGATTCTTTATATGGAAGGCGCTTGTGGTGTGCGTTTGAAAGAAGATGACAGTGTGGCTGATATCTTTAAAAACGGCCGTGCTTCAATATCACTAGGTTATATTGGTATTCATGAAGCGTTACAGGCGCTATATGGTAACGGTACTCATCCGTTTGATAGTCAAATGATGAGAGAAAAGGGTGTGGCAATTGTTCAGCGTCTGCGTGACGCAGTTGAACAATGGAAGAAAGAAACTGGTTATGGTTTCAGTCTTTATAGTACACCAAGTGAAAACTTATGTGATCGTTTCTGTCGTCTTGATACTGCTGAATTTGGTGTAATTCCGGGTGTAACAGATAAAGGTTACTACACAAATAGTTTCCATTTAGATGTAGAGAAAAAGGTCAATCCATATGAGAAAATTGATTTTGAGAAAGTATATCCGGAAGTAACCAGTGGTGGTTTTATTTGTTATGGTGAGTATCCAAATATTCAAAATAACTTAAAAGCACTGGAAGATGTTTGGGATTATAGCTATACCAGAGTTCCTTATTATGGAACAAATACACCAATTGATGAGTGTTATGAGTGTGGTTATGCTGGTGAGTTCTCATGTACCAGCAAGGGCTTTACCTGTCCAAAATGTGGTAATCATGACTCAGCAAAAGTCTCTGTAACACGTCGTGTGTGTGGTTATTTAGGCAGCCCTGATGCTCGTCCATTCAATGCGGGTAAGCAGGAAGAAGTTAAGCGTCGCGTTAAGCATTTAGCTTCAGGTCAGATCGGTTAGTTCTTCTTTTCTATCTCTTATAATGCCGGGCATTTGTCCGGCACTTATTTCTAATAGGGGTGATAAATGAATTATCACAAATATTATCCCGTTGATGTCGTCAATGGTCCGGGTACACGTTGCTCACTTTTTGTCTCTGGTTGTGTACATCAGTGTCGTGGTTGTTATAATCAAAGTACCTGGTCTCTTGATTCTGGTTTTCCGTTTACTCAGGAGCTGGAAGATCACATTATTGCGGATTTACAAGATACAGAAATTAAACGTCAGGGGTTAACGCTGTCTGGTGGCGACCCTCTGCACCCACAAAATATACCGGCTATTTTACAGTTGGTTAAACGAGTTAAAAATGAGTGCCCGGGCAAAGATATCTGGGTCTGGACAGGATATTTAATGAGTGAATTAACACCAGAACAACAAGAAGTGCTTGAATATATCAACGTCTTGGTTGATGGTAAGTTTGTACAGGATCTTGCAGACCCTGCACTTATCTGGCGTGGTAGTAGTAATCAGGTGGTGCATAAACTGAGATAATATTAAGCATGATTAATGCGAAATAAATATTATCTGGTTTATTTACCACTTTGATTTTAACCGTTTTTAGGTAGCAAGAATTACTCTTCTACCGGAACGGGTTCGTTATTCTCGTTCTCTTCAACCAGACCATGAGCTTTAAGTAAGAAAGAGACTGCTTCACGGTAGTGGATTTCAAGACTTTCACGGCTTGATGAACTGATTTGTAAATCGGTAATACGGCCATTTTCCATCCCGTATACCCAGCCATGAATACGAACTTCCTGACCACGTTTCCAGGCTGATTGTAAAATGGTGGAGTGACCAAGGTTATAAACTTGTTCAAGAACATTCAGCTCACACAGAATATTCATACGTTTTTCTGGCGGGAACTTACCGATAAGAGAGCTGTGACGATACCAGATATCACGGATATGTAATAACCAGTTATTGATTAAACCTAAATCCGGATTTTCAACTGCTGCACGAATACCGCCGCAATCAAGGTGTCCGCAGATGATAATATCTTCAACTTCAAGTACTTCAACAGCATATTGTACTACTGATAAACAGTTCAAATCCGTGTGAATTACTAAGTTGGCAACATTACGGTGAACAAACAGTTCGCCAGGTTCAAGATTGGTCAGTTTTTCTGCCGGAACACGGCTGTCAGAACATCCGATCCAAAGAAACTTTGGTTTCTGAGTTTTGGATAAACGAGTGAAAAAGTGAGGATCTTCTTGTGCAACTTTTTGTGACCATTCATGGTTACTTTGAATCAGGTCGTAAATTTTTTTCATCATATTAGATAGTCAGATAAATGAGTGAATGATACTTAGCAGAATAATACTAGATCGTATAAACGTGACTTTACTCTACCAGAAAGCGAAGTGGATTAACAAGTAAAATAATAGATAATATATTCTGTTTTACCAGCATTAATAAAATGTAGTTAATAAAGGGAGTTAGCGCTGAAAATGGATAGTTATTTAGATTATTCTTTGACATACTATATAAGTATAAATAAAGCGCCTGATACTAATTTTGGAGCGTCTGTATTTATCATAATAATTATAAAATAAAAGGGATTTATCTAGATGAAAGAAATACTCTCGTATGAAGAATTAAAAACTAAACTTGTTTATACCAGCAAAATTAAGATGGCAGCCCAAGGCTTTCTGGTCGCATTTGCGATAGCATTTGTCTATAACTCTGTCTCTGCCATCTGGGCTATTATTGAATATAGTATTCCGGCTAAATATTGGCTTGAGTTGTTCTTTTCAACCACTGGTGCTGACAGTAAATCAACAGTTTATTTATCTATCACCATTTTTGTTATTGTTGTGGCATTGCCAATAGGTATTATCCTGCTCGTTACCGATTTCATAAGAAAAGAGAACAACCTGAAATCAATTTATGCTAAATATCAGGCGAGTGGACTTGATATTTGTTTAGCCAGCGCAAATATAAACTTTAAAATGAATTCGGTTAATTTTGTCGTTGTTGTTGGTTATGAAGCGGCTCAAAATATTGAGTCTTTGCTTAATACCATTGAACAAGATTATGAGAATTTAGATAAGAAAGCACAAAAGAAATTGAACGCTCAGTTGTTTAAATCTAAGAGTTCATTAGTTGTGGGTGATCTGCATAAGTATTTTGTAGATTTACCTGCAGCATCAACAGTTCAGGTAATATTTGTTCTTCCATTAGTAAAGAGTGGACTGCGCTATAAAAAAGCAATATTGATTCCAAATAAAGATAACTATCAGTACTATTATCTGAAAAGTTAAAGAGTAATAGAGTGATAAACGGGGGGTATCTGATATCCCCAATTAAGGTATAAATTATGTCTGTTCCTGCATTAGAGTTAAGTCAGTTAAAAAAGCGATATAAGAACGGTGTTGAAGCACTAAAAGGGTTAGATCTAAAGGTTGAAGCCGGGGATTTCTATGCATTACTTGGCCCCAATGGTGCAGGGAAATCAACCACGATTGGTATTGTCAGCTCATTGGTAACTAAAACCTCAGGTAAAGTGAGTATTTTTGGTTATGACCTTGAGACTGATACCGTTAATGCCAAGCGTCAACTGGGGCTGGTTCCGCAGGAATTTAACTTTAACCCGTTTGAAACGGTGCTACAGATCGTGGCTAATCAGGCTGGTTATTATGGTATTCCTCATAAACAAGCGCTTAAAAAAGCGGAGGAGTATCTGAGACTCCTTGATTTGTGGGATAAGAGGGATAGCCGTGCCAGAATGTTATCGGGCGGGATGAAAAGACGTCTGATGATCGCCCGTGCACTCATTCATGAGCCAAAACTCCTGATTTTAGATGAGCCAACCGCAGGTGTTGATATCGAGTTACGTCGCTCTATGTGGGAATTTCTACGCAAGCTCAACCAACAAGGTGTGACAATTATCTTAACCACCCACTATCTGGAAGAGGCAGAAATGCTGTGCCGCAATATCGGTATTATCCAAAAAGGTGAGTTAATCGAAAACACCTCTATGCGCCGATTACTGGCCAAGATGCAGGCAGAAACTTTTATCCTTGACTTCCAAAGTGCAGATCGTGTTCCACATCTTACAGGTTACAAGTCGAATCTTGTGGAGCCGGGTGTGATAGAAGTTGAAGTACACCGTGAACAAGGCTTAAATGATTTATTTAAACAATTTGACGAACAAAAGATTCAGATACTTAGTATGCGCAATAAAGCCAATCGTTTAGAGGAGCTCTTTGTGAATTTAGTCCATGAGTCACAAGGAGGACAACATGAATAGTTTATACTGGATAGCTTTAAACAGCATCTGGCGTAAAGAGATCACTCGTTTCTTACGTATCTGGATACAAACACTTGTGCCACCTGTTATTACCATGACATTATATTTTGTTATTTTTGGTAATTTAATCGGTGGTCGCATTGGTGAAATGAATGGCTTTAGTTATATGCAATTTATTGTGCCAGGGCTAATCATGATGTCGGTGATTACTAATGCGTATACTAACGTTTGTTCATCTTTCTTTAGTGCTAAATTCCAAAAGAATATTGAAGAGCTGCTTGTAGCACCAGTTCCAACTCATATTATTATTGCGGGTTATGTCGGTGGTGGTGTAGCTCGTGGTGTATTAACTGGGGCCTTGGTAACGCTAATTTCACTGGTTTTTGTGCCGTTTGAAGTTTATTCATGGCCAATTATTGTCTGTACATTACTGATGACTGCTATTTTGTTTTCATTGGCTGGTCTGGTTAATGCAGTATTTGCTAAAACTTTTGATGATATCAGTATCGTACCAACATTTGTTTTAACACCATTAACATATCTAGGTGGAGTATTCTATTCACTTTCTCTGTTACCAACATTCTGGCAATGGGTCTCTAAGCTCAATCCAATTGTCTATATGATCAATGGTTTCCGCTATGGCTTTTTGGGTATCACAGATGTCTCACTGGCAATGACATTCTCAACTCTGGGGCTGTTTATTCTGGTGCTTTATATTGTAGTCTGGCGTCTGATTGAAAGTGGGCGGGGGCTTAGAAGTTAAGGGTTAAAGTTGCGCGACGGAGTCGCGCTTTTTTTAAGGTCATAGATCGGGTTTGATATTAAGTGAATGTGCTAATAAATATCAACCATATATCACAGAAAAAATAAGCATGGTGTGAGCTTACCGGTACTATTCCGATGCGCTGAACATGCAAGCCATGTAAAGCTTACCCCATAGAATCGCTAAGCTCAGCATATATTTAATCCAAAACACACGCAAATGAGCGTGCTTCCCCGACAAACACCATACTAATACCAATACAAGGTTTGAATTAAGTTGCGCGACGCAGTCGCGCTTATAGATCTTAGGATGGTGAAAGAATTAGCCTGGGTGTGAACTTAGCGGTACTATTCCGATGCGCTGAACATGCAAGCCATGTAACGCTTACTCCATAGCGCCGCTAAGCTCAGTAGTCATTTAATAAGATTTACTAATAAAAGATTAAGGGAGTATCTGTTAGATTTCTAAAAAGAAACGGGAGAATTTAAATAAAGAATACAATAAGATCAAATATTTATTAAATTATAACCATTTGATTTTATTATAGTTTTATATTGTGAATATATTTGGGTTATTGTTGAGTTGCGCGACATAGTCGCGCTTTTAAAATAGATCATTCAGAAAGAGTATCAAAGAATAAATAACCGTTTAAAACTGTTTTTCTTTTGTATCTCAGCAATGAAGTGTTGATTGATGAAGAGCGTACCTCATGGGTCTTAGCGAGTCCTCGAACGTGTGCCTATGGGGTGCGGTAGGCCATCAAACCCACGGAATCTGCAACATCAGCAAAAATATTGCGCCAGGGCAGCGCAGTCCGCCCTAAACTCAATGCTAATACAAACACAATACAAAAACACATGCCTGCGGGGTGTACTCCTATTAGACCAGCAAGCTCACTGAACGTGCAACATCACCAAAATATTGCGTTAGGGCGGCGCAGTCCGGCCCAAACCCAATGCTAATACAAATCACAACATAAAAAATACACGCTAGCGGAGCGTGCTCCCGGTCGAATACCCAACTAAAACATCACAAAGTCTTTAGTCGCGCTTGAGAAGAATTGGATTAAATTTGGTGGATAGAGCTGATCAGTCGTCGTACCATTAAATAATAAAAAAGCCCTCCAACTGGAGGGCCGAATTTACCACTGTTTATACATCATCGTTAGGATGTTTTTCTTATTTTACTACTTTAGACATACCTGCATCTTTAGGAACAAGAATAATAATAGACAGAGCAGATAATACACAGAAACCAACGTTTACAAGTAAACCAATTGTTGCTGCAGTTTCTGTGGATGCACCAACTGCTAAGAAGGCCGCATAAACTGATGCTGAAATTGCCACACCAAATGCACCACCTAGTGAGCTTGCCATTTTATAGATACCTGATGCCACACCGACTTTATCTGCTGGAGCATTTGAAATAGCAGTGTCAGTTGATGGAGTTGCATAGAAGCCAAGACCAAGACCGAACAGTACGAAACCAACAAATACAGCTACGATATAAAGTGTATCTGGTAAGGAAGTTAATGCCATTAAAGCAACACCAATACCTGTGATTGTGGTACCAAATAACATTGGTTTTTTCGCGCCCACTTTTTGTAATACTTTCTCACCAACACGAATCATTCCAAGTACTGCAATTAAGTAACCAATTGACAGCATACCAGTTTGAAACGGAGTAAAACCACGACCAGTCTGGATATAAGTATTTGCTACAAGTAAAGTACCAGCAACTGCATTTAGCATGAAGTTAGAGAAAGTTGCACCACTGTATGGCATATTTTTAAATAGTGAGAAGTCAATAAATGCACCTGCGCGTTTACCAAATTCTACGATGAAGAAAATAATCATAGTCACTAAACAAACAGCAGCTAGTGATAATGTGGTTACGCTTGTCCAGCCAAATGAAGAGCCTTTAGTAATCACAAGATTTAAAGAAACTAGTGATACCACAAAGAAGAATAAACCAGTATAGTCAAATTTAGATTCTTTCTCTGAACTTTCCATTTTGCTTTCCGGAGTACCTTTAATCAGTAACATACCAAGAATAGCAATGATGATTGAGATAATGAAAATCCAGCGCCAGCCCATGTATGTTGCAATTGCACCACCAGCCAGTGAACAAACACCAGAACCACCCCATGAACCAATTGACCAGAAACTTAACGCTCTTTGACGCTGGGCCCCTTCATAGAAGGTTTTCATTAAAGCAAGAGTTGCTGGCATAATACAAGCTGCTGACAGGCCCTGAATGATACGTCCAACAGAAAACAAGATTGCTTCACTTGCAAAAATTAAGCAAAGAGAACCAATAATACTTAAGATAAAACCAATATAAGTAAATTTAACGCGACCAAATTTATCTGCAAGTCCACCGGCTACTACAATAAAACAACCAGAAAACAGTGCCGTCAAACTAATCGCAAGGTTTAATGATTCCAGCGGGATGCCCACACTACGCTGAATATCTGGTGCAACGTTTACCAGTGATTGAGCAAATAGCCAGAATGTAATAACGCCTAACACAATACCTAGTATGAGTTTGTCACTACCTTGGTATTCCACTTTTTGCGCAACGGTAGTTGTCGTCATGTAAGATTCCTCTTTTATTTCTTTCATTAGGCCATTTAGAGTTGGTCAGAGACGCCATCTAAATGGCAAATTTTATAAGTTATTTTTTTAAATAAGTTTCTGTCAATGCTACCCAGTAAGAGGCAGCAGGGACGATACATTGGTCGTTAAAGTCATAGCCCGGGTTATGTACATTACAAAAACCTGGTTCATCACCATTACCAATCATCATGTAGCAACCATTCGGATTCTTTTCGAGCATAAAGGCAAAGTCTTCACTACCCATAAGTGGTGCAGTGTTTTCATGTACTTTGTCGGCACCGACTAAATCTTTAGCAACTTGTGTAGCAAAGGCTGTTGCTTCTTTACCATTCATCAGAACAGGGCTGCCATTGACGTGTTTGATTTCAGCTTTAGCACCAAAACTTGCTGCCTGACTGGTGGCAATTTCAGTAATGCGTTTTAACATTAACTGACGAACATCATTATTTAATGCACGTACACTTAATTTCATTAAAGCACTACCATTAACTACGTTTGGTGCATCACCAGACTGGATACAACCAATAGTGACAACAGCAGGTTCAAATGGGGTTACATTACGGGAAACGATAGTCTGTAAGGCGGTACCGATGTAACAAGCTACTGCTGTAGCGTCAATACCACGTTCCGGCATTGCACCGTGTGCACCAACACCTGTCACTTCAATGTGAATAGTGTCAGAAGAGGCCATCATTGCACCTTCACGGAAATAGAACTCGCCGGCTTTTAGGGCTGGCATATTGTGAATACCGAAAATGATGTCACATGGGAATTTGTCAAAAAGACCATCGTCGATCATCACTTTACCGCCGTAAAGCAGCTCTTCTGCGGGTTGGAAAATGACGTGTAAAATACCGTCAAAATTACGAGTTTCTGCTAAGTATTTTGCAGCACATAATAGGATTGTGGTGTGACCATCATGGCCACAACCATGGAATTTACCTTCTACTTTACTGGTCCATGGTTTGCCGCTTGCTTCCACAATCGGCAGTGCATCCATATCCGCACGAATACCAATTTTCTTTGTACCATTACCAACTTTTAAAGTACCAACAACACCTGTTTTTGCGAGGCCTCGATGAACTTCATATCCCCATTCAGCTAGCTTTTGAGCAACTAAATCACTGGTTGCGTGTTCTTCAAATCCGATTTCAGGATTTTGATGGATATGATGTCTGATCTTAATAAACTCATCTTCAGTTTTTTTTATTTCTTCAATAATACGTTTCATTAATTCACCTCATTAGTAAGAGTTGTGAAGATTATATGAAATCAAATAAGTCATAAAAAAGAGGTTTTTTTGGGCAGAAAGTGTATTTTTTTGATAAAAATAATTAAGAAGGAAACTAAATATCAAAAAATAACATTTAATTTTTTGATATAATGCTTTCAAATTTAGTAAATCTTGTTTATGGAGTGATCATGTCGGCAAAAAGCTTGTCTGAATATAACCTGACGGCCAATCAAAAAACGCTATTTCACCATAATGGCTATAATGGAGTGACTCTGCTCTATGTGATTAAAGGGCAGGTGGATGTTACCAGTGAAGAACTCTGTGTCACACTCTATACCGGTGATTTGCTGCTGATTAACAATAATACTGAATATGAGATTCAAAGTGAGCAGGAAAATATTGTGATTACTCTGGAAGTCTCAAATTTCTACTTTTCCCGTTATTACAAAAATTACTTCTATCATAAATATATTTTACTGCCACAAAACTATGCTGATTTTAAACGCAAGTACGTTGAAAATATTCAGTTATTACTAGCCAAAATGATGGTGGCCTATATTAAAAGTAGTGAAGAAGCGGCACTTGAAATCAATCGCCAATTATCAGAAATTCTGTTAATTCTGGTCTCCTTTTTTAAAGAAAAGAATATTTCGACCTATAAAAATAACAGTGCTTATAGTTCCAGAATAGAAAAGACCATTCAGTTTTTAGATAGTCACTATAATCAGGATGTGTCTCTGCAGAAAATGGCTGAACGGGAACATGTTTCTTTTGCTTATCTTTCCCGTCTGTTTAAAAAAGAAGTGGGTATTGGTTTTATGCAGTACCTGACTAAACTTAAATTTCAGCACGCGGTACATGATTTAATTAATACCTCTAAACCGGTTTATCGCATTATTGAAGATCACGGTTTTTCTAATACTAAGCAATTTATTAACCTGTTTAAAAAAGTGTATAACAACACGCCTAATCAGTTTCGTAATGAATATAAGAAGAAACCCGATCGCGCTATCTTTATTAAAAAGCACGTTGAAATAGAAGAAATGAAAGTCAAAGAGGCAAATATTAATGAAGTGGTGTCTATTCTCAGTGATATTATCAATAATTCAGGAAGCCGTGAATACACATTAGAACAATATTCACATACAGAAGAACAGGTGATTAGCTTATCAGGCAAGGTCAAGTCAGAAGGATTTACCACACTGGAGCATATAGTCACTATTGGTGAGCTTAATGAGTTATTAAAGGAAGATGTCAGACAGCAGATTGTGATGCTCAAACAAGCATCACATATTAATTATGTGGATACTTATCATTTGATTTCGGGCAATACCATTTTGCCGGAATTTGCGACCGATGAACCCATTCCGACTTATTCTCCTTATAATAACAGCGATATCGCCTTGTCGTTTTTGAAACAACACAATATTCATCTGTTTGTGCGGCTTTATCATGCCAATATTCGTGAAGATCCTTATGCGTATATCGAAAAATCCACCAAGTTCTTTAAACACTGTATTAGTTTGTATGGATTTGATTATGTCAAAAAATGGCAGTTTGTTTATTATATTGAAGATAAACAAGCGGTGTCACATCGTGACCTGGAAACATGTTATTTCTTAGTCCGTGATTCCATTAAAGCCTATTTACCAGATGCTAAAGTGGGTTTTTATTATCCTGCTTCAGAAGAGATTCAATTTAAAACTGATCCATTTTTTACCTCTGATATAGCAAAATCCATGGATTTTTTTGGTTACACGGCAAGTTTTAGTGAACATATTGACTTAGATAAGATTTCTAATAAACCTTTTGGCAATGAGATCACCTATATTCAGGAAAAGACCAAACATATCAAACAGGGGCTGAAGTTTCATGGGATTAATATTCCTTTAGTCTTGATGAAATGGAACTCCCTGACCGGTAATACCCGTCATACTAATGGTAGTTTCTTCCGGGCGGCATTAATTTTTCATACTCTATTAGATTTAGCACATCATATTAATAGTGTCGGAATCTCACTTAATACTGAAATTCAGCAGGAAACTCAGGTAGGGCATATCGATGTAAGTGGTATTGCTGCATTCTATCTGTTTAATACTAAGCGCCCATTGTTCTATGTACTGCAATTTATGGATAAATTAAAAGGTAAAATTATTGCCCAGGGTGATGGCTATCTGGTCACAAAAACCTATTTTGGCTATCAGGTAGTGCTGACCAA
The DNA here is from genome assembly GCF_011745665.1 of Zophobihabitans entericus. Taxonomy (GTDB): domain Bacteria; phylum Pseudomonadota; class Gammaproteobacteria; order Enterobacterales; family Orbaceae; genus Zophobihabitans; species Zophobihabitans entericus. The sequence goes on from NZ_CP050253.1 coordinate 1,135,578, forward strand.
TCTTTCTGTTTTTAATCCCTATTTATCCGTACAGGAACATCTTACTCAAAGCTTTAAAAAACGTAAAATTATGACATTCCATGGTATTGAATCAGGTCAATATCAGATTCGAAAATATATCTTTGATCAGCAACATGGTGCGCTCTATAAACAGTATGAACGCTTTCAGACCAAATACGGCCGGGATTATGAAGTATTTGATTATCTGAATCGTAATACCATGCCGGATTTCACTGTTTATGATGAGTCTATCAATAATGAACAGTGGACAGTTCTGAGTGAGCTGGACATTAACGCCATTCATTTCTATGAACTGAAAAAAGCGATGGAGTAATAATCAGCAATATGATTTCAGAAAGGGTTAATTAAGATAAAATGCCGCATAAGCGGCATTTTTAATAAATTGATTTAGCGAGAAAGGCTAATTATTTAGCACCTTCAACGGCTTCTTTAGCCAGTTTAGTAATACCAGCAAAATCACCTTTAGCGATAAGATCAGTTGGCACAAACCATGAACCACCCACACACAGCACATTTTTAAGTGCTAAGTAATCACGGTAGTTTTTTGGACTGATGCCGCCAGTTGGGCAGAATTTTGCATCAGGGATTGGGCCAGCAAATGCTTTAAGTGCCGCAATACCGCCGTTGATTTCAGCCGGGAAGAATTTAAATGCGGTTAAGCCAGCTTCTTTCGCTGTCATTAACTCACCAATTGTTGCCACACCAGGAATCACCGGTACAGTGCCTTCAACTGCTGCTTTTAAAATTGACGGCGTTAAGCCCGGAGTGATGATGAACTCAACACCTGCCGCAGTAACTTCTTTTAATTGTTCAACAGAGGTTACTGTACCGGCACCAACTACTGCACCCGGGACTTCTTTGATGATTTTTTTAATTGCATCTAAACCACAAGCAGTACGTAAAGTCACTTCAAGTACTTTTACGCCACCAGCCATTAACGCTTTTGCCAGCGGAACAGCATCTTCGATTTTTTCGATAACGATAACAGGTACAACAGGTCCTAAAGACAGAACTTCTTCTGCTGATCTTTTCCAGTTTTTCATGGTAATTGCCTCATGTAATTTTAAGAATAAATTTGAAAGATAATATTTGTCATACTATAGCTCAATATATGTCGGACAACAACGTGAATAAATAAATTAACTATCTGAATTTAAAAAATTAAATTAGAAATTATAACGTTATATTGGTGATGTTATTTAAGACCAATTTAAATCCATTGGTAAGTCAGAATTAGTTTAAAAATACAGTAGAAATCTGATTTATTTTATTCAGTTTGAATTATGAGCTATTTTTAAATTATTTAGCTTTAAAAGCGTGTAAGCGATTCATTGCAGTATTGATATCTTGTTTAATTAAAATATCGGTGCAGCGCACGGCTTCATCGATCGCCTGATCGATTAGTTCTTGTTCACTTTTGGGTGGTTTACCCAGAACAAAACCCGTGACTTTATTTTTATCACCCGGATGGCCAATACCAATTCGGAGTCGATAAAAATTAGGGTTATTACCAAATTTATTTGCGATGTCTTTCAAACCATTATGCCCGCCGTTGCTGCCACCAAGTTTTAATTTGGCTACACCCGGTGGTAAATCGAGTTCATCATGAGCGACTAAAATCTCTTCCGGTTTGATTTGGTAAAAGCCCGCAAGTGCAGTAACCGCTTTACCACTCAGATTCATAAAAGTGGTTGGAACCAGTAAACGGACATCCTGACCGGCAATTTGAATTCTTGCTGTGTAACCAAAAAATTTAGGTTCGTTTTTTAGCGATTGATTGTAATGCTGTGACAGGAGATCGACATACCATGCGCCAGCATTATGCCTTGTCGCTGCGTATTCTGCTCCTGGATTTGCCAGGCCAACGATGAGTTTAATATCAGACATGACGTTATAAAATATGCAATAAAATCAATGGGTTATGTCATTGATTTTATTGCAAAATAATTAGTGTTCAAACATTGCTGAGATAGATTCTTCGTTACTGATACGACGAATCGCTTCAGAAAGCATACCAGACAGGGTTAACTCTCTGACATTTTTCAATGCTTTCACTTCTTTTGACAGAGGAATGGTATCACACACAATCACTTCATCAATTTGCGAATTGCGAATGTTCTCAACCGCTTTACCAGAGAAGATTGGATGAGTTGCGTAAGCAAAGACTCGTTTTGCGCCACGCGCTTTTAGTGCATCAGCCGCTTTACAAAGAGTTCCCGCAGTATCGATCATGTCATCAACAAGGATACAATCACGGTCTGCAACATCACCGATGATATTCATCACTTCTGTTTCATTGGCACGAGGACGACGCTTATCAATGATTGCCATATCGGTATCATTAAGTAATTTTGCAATAGCACGTGCTCTCACCACACCACCGATATCCGGAGATACTACGATAGGGCGTTCGAAATTTTTACGTACCATATCTTCTAGCAGAATTGGGCTACCAAATACGTTATCTACCGGTACATCGAAGAAACCTTGAATTTGTTCAGCATGTAAATCAACCGTTAATATACGGTCAACACCAACAGTTGATAAGAAATCCGCAACAACTTTAGCTGTAATTGGTACACGAGCAGAACGCACACGGCGATCTTGTCTGGCATAACCAAAGTAAGGAATAACAGCGGTAATTCGCCCGGCTGATGCACGACGCATGGCATCGATCATCACGAGTAATTCCATTAAGTTATCATTAGTTGGAGCACAAGTTGACTGGATTATGAAAACATCTTCACCGCGAACATTTTCATTGATTTGGACACTGACTTCTCCATCACTAAAACGACCAACGGAGGCGTCACCCAGAGAAATATAAAGACGGTTTGCAATTTTTCTTGCCAGTTCAGGTGTAGCATTACCAGCAAAAATCTTCATGTCAGGCACGAGATAAACCTCAAGCTTTAAAAAGTGATTACAAAAAGGTAATCGGTTCAAACAGGGATTTCAATTATATAATTATTTACCTATAATCCTCAATAACATTGTGGGGAAAATGCCAATTTCTTTTGTAGGTTATTGTTTTATACCAACTAACATTTCCCGCTTGCGACCAAATCCTTTACGTTTCTCGACGATAAAACCAGCAGATTGTAAATTACGACGCACAAAACCGGCTGCGGTAAATGTGGCAAATGTCCCTTTTGGACGAGTAAGTGCATAAAGTTGTTTAAAGACGGATTCTGACCACATATCCTGATTTTTGGCTGGTGCAAAACCATCAAAAAACCATGCTTCAATCAGTACTTTCTCCTGCTTTAAATACGTCGGATACTCTGCGATATCACAAAACCATAAATCCAGCTGGCAGCTATCCAAATGTATGGTTTGTTTACCTGTTTTTGGCCTATTCCAGCAGGCTTGTAGTTGCACTGCTAAAGAGTGAATTTCAGGGTAATGGACATGAATTTTTTGCATATCTTCATGCAATAGTGGATATTTCTCAACACTGATAAAATGCAGTTTTTTAAGCGGATGGTCAGGATTTTGCTGCCGGAAAGCTAAAAAATATTGCCAGACGGCTAAAAAATTTAAACCTGAACCAAAGCCGGTTTCACCAATCGTAAAAACAGTCTCTGTAGAGTTAAGAAAGCGCTCAGCTAAATGATTGCTATCCAAAAATACATAACGGGTCTCTTCAATACCACTATCATCAGAGAAGTAAACATCCTCAAAAATCTCAGAGACAGGATCGCCTTGCTCATTCCAGCGAATTTTAGCGTTAGTTAGTGGTGTGTTCATGGTTTTTAGCTGAGTGAATTGATGGCAGTATTTTAGCAAATTTCTGCTCAGAAACAGATAGGTCAGATAAAAATGATTTTCTCATTTCTCAAATAATATTCCTTGCTATAATAGTGAATTGTTTTTATGAGGTGAATCATGATATTTATTTTACGAACTATTCTGACCTGTATCTTTGGAATCATTATTTGCCTCTTTGGTTCCATTTTCTGCTTGTTTAATCCACGTAATCCTAAAAATGTTGCCCGTTTTGCTCACATGTTTGGTCGGTTTTTAGCCCCAGTTTTTGGTATCAAAGTGATCACCCGAGTATATCCTGACATCGAGAAGAGAGGCAGTTGTATTTATATTGCTAATCACCAAAATAATTATGATTTGATCGTAGCCGCTAGTATTGTTCAGCCGAAAACTGTAACTGTTGGAAAAAAAAGTTTAGTGTGGATTCCATTTTTTGGTCAGTTATATTATCTGACGGGTAATATTCTTATCGATCGCGATAATAAATCTAAAGCGCGTGACACCATTGGTCAGGTGGTGAAAGAAATCAAACATAAACAGATTTCGATCTGGATGTTTCCAGAAGGAACTCGTAGCCGTGGTCGGGGTTTGCTGCCTTTTAAAGCTGGCGCTTTTAAAGCGGCTATTGCAGCAGGAGTACCCGTTGTACCAATTTGTGTTTCTGAGACCAATAGCATCAAAATAGGTCGCTGGAATAATGGACACAGGCTGGTTGAAATGCTTGAACCGATCGAGACCACAGGTATGCATAAAGAAGATGCCCGTGAATTGATGGATCGTTGCTATCAAATGATGTCTGAAAAAATTGCTCAGTTAAATGCAGAGGCGCAGCAAATGGATCAGAAAAAATAACGACTATGTCAACGTCAGCCAAAGATCGCAATTTCGATGATATTGCCGGCAAGTTCTCACAAAATATTTATGGCACCACCAAAGGCAGAATCCGTGAAACTATTATCTGGCAAGATCTTGAACATATTCTGTCAACTTATCCTAAAGGTAAGTCTTTAACTATTCTTGATGCTGGTGGTGGGCAGGGTCAGATCGCTTGTCGACTTGCCGCACTTGGACATGATGTTACATTGTGTGATATCTCGGCTAATATGCTGGATATTGCTAAACAAAATGCTGTTCAGTCAGGTGTGCAGCTGCATTATATTCATAGTTCGATTCAGGATATTGCCCAGCATTTACCTGAGAAAGTTGATTTAGTTATCTTCCATGCAGTACTTGAATGGGTCAGTGATCCTCAACTGGTACTTAGTACGCTCTATCAATGCTTACATGATAGCGGGACATTATCTTTGATGTTCTACAATTATCATGGACTATTTTTTAAAACAGTAACACTGGGGAATTTTGGTTATGCTGATGCCGGAATGACTAAGCGTAAAAAGAAAACGCTGTCGCCAGATTATCCACGTAAATTAGAAGATGTACAGCAGTGGCTGGCTGAGCTTCCAATGACGATTGTAGGCAAAACCGGAATTCGGGTCTTTCACGATTATATGACCAATAAAACTAAGCAGCAGGAAGCCTTTGAAGAGTTGTTAAAATTGGAACAGCAATACTGTCGACAGGAGCCTTATCTGAGCTTAGCGCGCTATATTCATGTTATTGCGAAGAAATGATTTAATAAATTCAAAGAGATATGCAATAAAATCAATTTTTATAAGTCATTGATTTTATTGCATTTTTTATTTTATATTTCTGAATTGTTGGCATTCGCCTGTAAAATAGAGTGTCCTTGCTTTAAGGCTTCTGCTTCACAGACTGCTGCTGTGAAGACAACGTCAGTTGATGAGTTAACTGCAGTTTCTGCTGAGTCCTGAATCACACCAATAATAAAGCCAATGCCAACTACACTGATAGCAACATCGTTAGAAATACCAAACATACTACAGGCAATTGGAATTAACAGTAATGAGCCACCAGCAACACCTGATGCACCGCAGGCACAAACAGAAGCAATCACACAAAGTAATAGTGCAGAACCAAAATCAACCTGAATGCCGGCACCTGATGCGATCATAGTATTAACCGCAGCAAGAGTCAGTACTGTAATCGTAATAGCTGCTCCTGCCATATTGATTGTGCCGCCCAGTGGAATTGAGACTGAATAAGTATCTTCAGGTAGCCCCAGTTTTTTACACAGAGCTAAATTGACCGGGATATTCGCGGCAGAACTACGGGTAAAGAAAGCAGTAATTGCACTCTCTTTTAGAGTAATAAAAATTAATGGATATGGATTACGTCTGGTTAGCCAGAAAGTGAGTAGTGGATTAACAATTAATAATACGACTAACATACAGCCAAGCAATACGATGATTAAACGACCATATTTTAATAGCTCTTCAAAACCAGTCACAGCAATGGTTGATGCCAGTAAACCTAAAATTCCAAGTGGAGCAAGACGAATCACAGCACGAACAATTAGCGTGATACCATAAGAGAGGTCACTCATTACGGTTTTTGTGGTTGGAGAGGAGTGGCGTAGAACTAAGCCAAGTGCAATTCCCCACACAATTAAACCGATATAATTGGCATTAATTAAGGCTGAAAATGGATTATCGACCATTTTAAATAAAATGCCTTTAAAGACTTCAATCACACTTTGTGGCGGCTGAATATCTAAATCTTTTACCGGTAAAGTGAGTGTGGATGGGAATAAAAAGCTGGCAACGACAGCAATCACTGCGGCAGAAAATGTACCAATTAAATACAGAATAATAATGGGTTTCATATTACTTTGTTGACCGGGTTTATGGTTGGCAATTGAGGCTGCCACTAAGACAAAAACCAGTAAAGGGGCAACTGATTTTAATGCGGTCACAAAAAGTTCACCCAGTACACCGACAGAAATTGCAGCTTGTGGTGCAAATTTAGCGAGTAAGAGTCCGATAACCAAAGCAATACAAATTTGTAGCACCAGACTACGTTGAATAAATTTTAAAACAGACATAAATAACACCGGTAAATACCAGTTCCTGATAATGTAGACGCGAAAGAGCGTTGATATTATGGTTTAATGATTGTTTTTACAAACTATTTATCTCAATCTGCTTTAAATTCTTTTAATAATTTCCTGTTCTTTATTAAATTTCTGAATATTATTTACGTAGATACTTGCTCATGCACAATCAATGCTCGAATATTTTTAAATAAATCGTTATTATATGACGCAGTTATTTTAATTACAGGATGATGAATATGATCGTGGTGACGGGTGGTGCAGGTTTTATTGGCAGTAACATTGTTAAGGGTCTAAATCAGAAAGGCTATACTGATATTTTAGTCGTTGATGATTTAACTGATGGGACAAAGTTCACCAATCTTGTCGATCTGGATATTGCAGATTATATGGATAAAGATGAATTTATCAGTTATATCGTCTCTGGTGAAAACTTAGATATTGAAGCGATTTTCCATGAAGGAGCATGTTCTGCGACAACCGAGTGGAACGGTAAATTTATGATGGAGAATAATTATGATTTCTCTAAAGATATCCTTCATTATTGCTTAGATTTTGGTATTCCATTCTTATATGCCTCCTCCGCTGCAACTTATGGTGGTCGTAGTGATAACTTTATTGAAGATCGTCAATATGAAAAGCCATTAAACGTTTATGGCTACTCAAAATTCTTGTTTGATGAATATGTCCGTAAGTTACTTCCGGAAGCTGAATCACAAGTCTGTGGTTTCCGTTATTTCAATGTGTATGGGCCGCGTGAGCAGCATAAAGGTAGCATGGCCAGCGTGGCATTCCATTTAGATACGCAAATTAAGCAGGGTGAAAAACCAAAACTGTTTGAAGGCAGTGAAAACTTCAAACGTGACTTCATCTATATTGATGACGTGGTTGCTATGAACTTATGGTTCTGGGAAAACAGCGTATCAGGAATCTTTAACTGTGGTACTGGCCGTGCAGAGTCATTCCAGGAAGTGGCAAATGCCGTGCTGGCTTATCATACTAAAGGTGAAATTGACTACATTCCATTCCCGGAGCATCTAAAAGGTCGCTATCAGACTTTTACTCAAGCAGATTTAACTAAAGTAAGAGCGGTTGGTTGCCCGATCGAATTTAAAACGGTCGCGGAAGGTACCACTGAATACATGAAATGGTTAAATAAAGCCTGATTATTCGCTTTAACCTTACAGATTAAGTTGCAATGTATCAGGAGTAAATGATGAAAATATTGATTATTGGACCATCGTGGGTGGGTGATATGATGATGTCACAGAGCCTGTATCGTACATTAAAGCATAACTATCCTGATGCAGAAATTGATGTGATGGCCCCGGCCTGGTGCAGACCGCTGCTAAATAAAATGCCGGAAGTATCAAAAGCTATCGCTATGCCAGTCGGTCACGGTCAGCTGGCACTGGGGCAGCGTTATAAGCTGGGTAAAAGTTTACGCGCCAGCGGTTATGATCAGGCAATTGTGCTCCCTAACTCTTTAAAATCAGCGCTGGTACCGTTTTTTGCTAAGATTCCAAAGCGTACCGGCTGGAAAGGGGAGATGCGCTACGGTTTACTCAATGATATCCGCAATTTAGACAAGCAGGCATTTCCACTTATGGTGCAGCGTTATGTGGCACTGGCGTACCAAAAACAAGATATCCAGTCAGAGCAGGACTTACCACAGCCGCTCTTATGGCCAAAGCTGCAAGTAGAATCTTCTGATATTACTGCAACAATTGAACATTTTAAACTATCAACGGAACTCCCAATTATTGGTTTTTGCCCTGGGGCTGAATTTGGTCCAGCTAAGCGCTGGCCTGATTATCATTATGCTGCACTGGCAGATTTGCTGGTTGAACAGGGTTCACAAATCGTAATTTTTGGCTCTGCCAAAGATCGCGATGTGGGCGAAAGTATTATTGCTAAATCAGGCCATCCGGATAGTTGTATCAATCTTGCAGGTTCAACCTCGCTTGATCAGGCGGTGAATTTATTGGCTGGTTGTAAAGCGGTAGTTTCAAATGATTCAGGTTTGATGCATATTGCAGCTGCTCTTGATCGACCACTTGTTGCGTTATATGGTCCAAGTAGCCCGGATTTTACTCCGCCACTGTCAAATAAAGCAGAAGTGATTCGTCTGATTAGCGGTTATCATAAAGTTCGCCGAGGGGATTCAGACGAAGGATATCATCAAAGCCTGATCGATATTCAGCCTGAGTTAGCTTTTGAAACACTGATGAAATTACTATCGCGTTGTGAATCATCAGCCAGTGAATAAATTGTTATTTATTCATTCGGGCTCATACAGTAAAGTGATTATTATCTACGTTTATAAAATAGGATCGGATATGCGTGTTCTGATAGTCAAAACATCTTCTATGGGAGATGTCTTACATACACTACCAGCGATTACTGACGCCAGTAAAGCTATTCCGGATATTACTTTTGACTGGGTAGTTGAAGAGAACTTTACTCAGATTCCCAGCTGGCACGCAGCAGTCCATAGGGTCCTGCCTGTGGCTATCAGACGCTGGCGTAAAAGCTGGTTTAGTCGGTCAACTCGCTTTGAACGTCGTCGTTTTATTAAACTATTGCAAGAGCAAGAATATGATTGTGTGATTGATGCTCAGGGGCTCATTAAGAGTGCATTTCTTATTACTCGTAAAGCTAAAGGTGTTAAGCATGGTCTGGATAAAAACAGTGCCAGAGAGCCTATGGCCAGTTGGTTTTATGATGTGAAACATTATGTGCCTAAGCAACAACATGCTGTTGAGCGTATCAGACAACTGTTTGCAGAGAGTTTAGGATATACGTTGCCAGAGAATGAAACTGGTGATTATGCTATTGCTCCTTATTTTTTAGAGAATCCTCCTGATGATAGCGGTTCTTATTGTGTTTTTCTGCATTCTACAACACGTAATACCAAGCACTGGACAGAGCAGCAATGGCGCGGGCTTATTGAACTGATGTCTGAGTCGCGTCTGTCTATAAAACTCCCTTGGGGTACACAGCATGAGTATGAGCGTGCACTGCGACTGGCTGAAGGGTTTGATTATGCCGAAGTGTTACCAAAATCTACTTTGGCTGAAATTGCCACCATTCTTGCCGGAGCTAAAGCGGTAGTTTCAGTTGATACAGGGCTTAGTCACTTAGCTGCTGCACTGGATAAGCCAAATATTACGTTATACGGACCAACCGACCCGGGGTTGATTGGTGGTTATGGTAAAAATCAAATCGTGATGAAAGCGGCTGATAATCATATGGCATCGATCACCGCTGAAGCTGTTTTTGATAAACTACAATCTTATCTTGATTAAGAAGGCTTAGTACGACGTTTTAAGGTAACTGATTTAACAGTGGATTATAGCCCATTTCAATCATAATTTTATTGAGTCTGAGTAGTGGTAAGCCAACCAGTGTATTGATATCATCACCTTTTAACTCTTCAAACAACGTAATACCTAGCTCATCACATTTAAAACTACCAGCACATTGTAGCGGTTGCTCTTTAGCTATGTAGGCATCAATTTCTTCTGGTGATAACTTTCTGAACACTACATCAAAGGGTTCATATAAAGTAATCTGTTGTTCTGTTTGAGTATTAATCACTGTTAGCCCGGTATAGAAGTGTACAGTTTTACCGCTACTTTTTATCAGTTGCTGACGAGCTCTTTCAACCGTTAAGGGTTTACCAATAATTTTTCCGTCCAAAACACCCACTTGATCAGAACCGATAATAATACTATCCGGATAGTGTGCAACTAAAGAAGAGGCTTTTATTTTAGATAAACGTAAAACCAGTTCAACGGCTGATTCGTTAGGCAGTGGTGTTTCATCACAAACAGGTGCCACGCACTCAAAAGGGATACCAAATTTAGTCAGGATCTTTTTACGTGATGCTGAGGTTGAAGCTAAGATAATTCTTGTCATTTACCATCTACTCATCTTTTAACAATGTCCAGGCAGAAGAGTGAGCAGTAAAGCCGATATGCGGATAATAATCAACAGCAGCTGGCGCAGCCAGAAGCACAATACGGCAATGCTTTTCAGTATTATTCTGTACTTCTTTAATCAGTTGTTGGCCGATGCCCTGTTTTTGAAAGTCATCATGTACCGCTAAATCAGCCAGATAGGTGGTATAAGTAAAATCTGTCAGACAACGGGCGATACCCACCAGTTTATCCTGAGACCAGGCCGTAATCACCAGATTGGCATTATCAAGCATCTTTTGCATACGCTCAGGTTCTTCTGTTGGTCTGCGAGCTCCCAGTGAGCAGTGGCGATAAAGCTCAATCATTTCAGAAACATGCAAAGGAAGGTTAACACGATAAGTAATATCATTCATCATTTGGATACCCGTTTGGATTTTGAGATTGCCAGCGATAGTTATCTTCAACCATTTCTTTTAGTGAGTGTTGAGTCTGCCAGTTCAGCTCTTTAGCCGCTTTAGTGGCATCAGCCCAGTACTGTGCTAAATCACCGGCACGTCTGCCAACAATTTTATAAGGTATAGGTTTAGGGCAAACCTGACTATATGCGTCAATAACCTCAAGTACACTATATCCTTTGCCTGATCCCAGATTATAGATATGTAAACCTGACTGGTTAATTTTTTTCAGTGCGGCCACATGACCAGTCGCCAGATCTTCAACATGAATATAATCTCTGACACCAGTGCCATCTGGGGTTGGATAATCATTACCATAGATTGAAACAAACGGATGCTTGCCTACAGCTACCTGAGAAATGTAAGGCATTAAATTATTAGGAATACCCTGAGGATCTTCTCCCATCAGACCTGATTTGTGGGCACCAACAGGATTAAAATAACGTAGAGATGTAATACTCCAGTCAGTCTCTGCTTGTTGTAGATCTTTTAGGACTTGCTCAACCATTAATTTACTCCAGCCATAGGGGCTTGTAGCCTGACCAATATTCATCTCTTCGTGATAAGCAGGACTATCTTGTACGCCATAAACGGTAGCTGATGAGCTAAAAATAAAATTCTTAACCTGATGTGTTTTCATCACTTCAAGTAAACAGACTGAGCCGGAAACATTGGTATTATAGTAGTCGAGCGGCTTTCTCACCGATTCACCCACTGCTTTTAATCCGGCAAAATGGATAACAGCGGAGATATTGTGAGTAGTAAAAATTTGAGTGAGTAACTTCTTATCCCGGATATCACCTAAATAGAACTGTGGTCTGATATGAGTAATTTGTTCAATACGGGATAAAACCGCTTGTTTACTGTTATAAAGATTATCGATAATAATTGGGGTGAAGCCTGCTTCGATAAGTTTTATACAAGTGTGACTACCAATATAGCCAAGCCCACCAGTGACTAAAATATTCATACCATCTTCTCTGATAAATTTTTGTTTAGTATAGGAGTGAATAGGCTCTGTCTCAAGTAGAAAATCCTGACTGGATATTTATGGTAATAAATCATGTCATTTAACTGTTTAGATAATCCACTAATATCATCAGGATTCGTACGGAAATACAGGATAAAAATACCTATTTGATGCCAATTTCACATTTTTATTGTTACCTGAATCACATTACTAACATTTATGTTTTGAACATTTGAACAATTTTTTACATATTGGTGAAGCATATATTTATGTCTCATTATGTATATCAGTTGTAAAAATAATGTGGATCGGAATAAAAATAACAAAGGAACAGGGTTATGAAGAAAAATGTAATTACTTTAATGGCTGTCGCTGGTGTGATGATGGTTGCTTCAGCAAGTGCACAGGCTGCAGGTCGACTGGTCATTTATTGTAGCGGAACTAATGCGTTGTGTGAGGAAGAAGCTAAAGCATTTGGTGATAAATATAATGTGAAAACTTCACTGATCCGTAATGGTTCGGGAAGTACGCTGGCAAAAATTGAAGCGGAGCGTCGCAATCCTCAGGCTGATATTTGGTACGGTGGTACACTTGACCCGCATTCTCAGGCAGGGGAGATGGGACTACTTGACGCATATGTTTCTCCTAACCTTGACCAAATCATGCCACAATTTAGAGATCCGGCTAAAGTTAAAGGTAACTACTCATCAGCAGTATATATCGGCATTTTAGGCTTTGGTGTGAATACTGATCGTATTAAACAACTTGGTCTTGAAGTACCACAATGCTGGTCTGATCTGATTAAACCAGAATATAAAGGCGAAATTCAAATCGCTGACCCGCAAAGCTCGGGTACCGCTTATACCGCACTGGCAACATTCACTCAACTTTGGGGTGAAGATGCTGCTTATGATTATCTGAAAAAATTAAATGTGAATATTTCTCAATATACTAAATCTGGTATTGCCCCTGCACGTAATGCTGCACGTGGCGAAACAGCTATTGGTATTGGCTTTTTACACGATTATTCTTTAGAGAAAGAGAACGGTGCGCCACTTGATTTAATCTCTCCATGTGAAGGTACTGGTTATGAAATTGGTGGAGTAAGTATTATCAAAGGTGCGCGTAACTTAGATAACGCAAAACTATTTGTTGATTGGGCTCTGTCAAAAGAAGCGCAAGAAATTTCATGGCAAAAAGCGAAATCCTATCAAATTCTTACCAATATCACTGCGGACACATCACCGCTGTCATTGAAATTATCAGATCTTAACCTGATCGATTATGACATGGATACTTACGGTGATTCAGAAGTACGTAAGCGTTTAATTAGTAAATGGGTTGATGAAGTGAAGATGGGTAACTAATCCTTCTTTAATAATGTGGCTAGGATTGTTTGTACAGTCTTAGCCAACCTTATACTAAAAACGCGCTGATTCCTGATTAATGAAATGACCTGCAATTAATACAATTAACGTATTAAGCAGGTGGTTATATCTACTTTTTGGGTCGTTAATATCAATGAAGGGTCAAAATATGAAAAAACACATTTTATCTGCAGTGACTGTCGTGAGTTTAATGGTAGGTGCGGTAACAACTGCTCAGGCAGCTGGCCGACTGGTTATTTATTGTAGCGGTCAAAATGCGCTTTGTGAGGACGAAGCAAAAGCATTTGGTGAAAAGTATGATGTTCGTACATCGTTAATTCGTAATAGTACAGGTAGTACTCTGGCAAAAATCGATGCAGAAAAACGTAACCCGCAGGCCGATGTCTGGTATGCAGGAACATTTGACCCACACTCTCAGGCTGCAGAAATGGGGCTACTTGAGCCTTATGTGTCACCAAATCTTGAGCAGATTATGCCGCAGTTTAGAGATCCCGGAAAGTTAAAAGGTAACTACTCATCAGCGGTGTATGTTGGTATTCTTGGATTTGGGGTAAATACTGATCGCATTAAACAATTAGGGATTGAGATGCCTAAGTGTTGGTCTGATCTGATTAAACCTGAATATAAAAACGAAATCCAGATAGCTGATGCGCAAAGCTCTGGCACTGCTTATACTGCACTGGCAACTTATATTCAACTATGGGGTGAAGAACCGGCATTTGAATATTTACGTGCCCTGCATAAAAACATTTCTCAATATACTAAATCAGGAATTACGCCATCACGTAATGCTGCGCGTGGTGAAACAGCAATTGGTATTGGCTTCTTACATGATTACTCTTTAGAAAAAGAGAATGGTGCGCCACTTGAGCTGATTGCACCTTGTGAAGGTACCGGTTATGAAATTGGCGGTGTGAGTATCATTAAAGGTGCTCGTAACATGGATAATGCGAAGCTATTTGTAGACTGGGCATTATCAAAAGAAGCACAAGAACTTTCATGGCAAAAAGCAAAATCTTATCAAATCCTGACCAATACTACAGCGGAAACTTCACCGTTATCGCTTAAGTTATCTGAGGTGAATTTGATTGATTATGATATGGATACTTATGGTGATGCAGATACCCGTAAACGTTTAATTAATCGTTGGGTAAATGATATCAAAATGGCAAATTAGTTTGCCTGCATGGTAAAACATATGTAATAAGTAGCATAATAAATAAAACAAAGAGTAAGGAAACTTACTCTTTGATAAATATGGTGGAAGTATGTCATATAGTATTACAGCACAACTTAAGTTGCAGGAACAAAAAAAGGATCCGATATTTTTCTGGGTAATTTTTATTGTTGCTGCTTTTATTTTATTGCCTTCCTATAGTCTTGATTACGGACTGATGGAGTCAACAGCAGACGAGATTGTAGAAGCCTATGGCTGGTCATCTTTTGGGATTAGCTGGTTATGGTTTGCACTGCCACTGGGACTGCTTATTCGTCCTTTTAAACCGTTAAATAAAGACCATCGTACCCGTCACTATTTTGATGCGTTATATGCCTTAGGCTGCATGGTGATTACTGTTCTGACTGCCTGGTTATGCATTAAAGGCATGGGATATGGAACAATTTTACTGTTTATTGCCCTTGGAATGATTGCAACACATGCGTTGTCTCGTGTTGAATGGATGGGGGGTGACCGTTTTGTTATCGGTGCACTTATCACCGTCATTTTATTGATTCTTACTTTTATTCTTTATCCAACCATTGCGATTTTTATCCCGATGTTTATGGATGGTGATCAGTTTGCACCGTTCCAGTTTATCGATATTTTAAGTAAGTCTTATATTGTTCGTGTTATCTCTAACTCAGTGCTGCTTGGTGCTGCAGTGGGTATTAGTGCCACATTCTTTGGTCTGATTTGTGCTATCTACACAACTCGTATCGCTAAACGCTCAGTGATTATCGGACGTATTTTCTCTCTTTTACCGATCGTTACTCCGCCGTTTGTGGTTGGTTTAGGGGTAACTTTAATGATGGGGCGCTCAGGTTATGTGACTGAGTTTGCTGCAACTTATTTAGGCTTAACCAATACTAACTGGTTATACGGTTTCACTGGTATCTGGCTGGCTCAGGTACTGGCGTTTGCGCCGATGTCATTTATGATTTTAGATGGAGCAATTAAAACTGTGCATCCATCTTTAGAAGAAGCATCTTATACCCTTAGAGCAACGCGTTATAAAACCTTCTTTGGGGTATTTTTACCGCTACTCAAACCGGCTTTAGCCAACTCATTCTTGATTGTGTTTGTCCAGTCCTTAGCTGACTTTAGTAACCCATTAGTTCTTGGTGGTAACTTTGACGTACTGGCAACACAAATTTATTTCTATATCACAGGTGCTCAGCTGGATTATCCTTCTGCCAGTACTTTAGGTAGTGTGTTACTTATTTTCTCATTAAGTATTTTCTGTATTCAGTATCTCTGGATAGGTAAACGTTCTTATGTGACGATTTCTGGTAAGTTCTCACGTGGTGATGTACAGCCGCTGCCAGTCACTCTGCAAGGCATGATTATTGCGGTATTTGCCTTCTGGACGCTGTTTAATGGCATATTGTATGGCAGTATCTTCTACGGAAGCTTTACAGTGAACTGGGGTGTTGATTATACCTTAACGTTCGCCAACTTCATTAATCTGTTTGGTCAAGGATTTAGTGACGGCGCATGGCCATCATTGCTGGATACGTTATTGTATGCAGGTATTGCTGCACCAATTACCGCCTTCTTTGGACTCCTGATCGCTTATGTGGTGGTGCGTCAGCAATTTACCGGTAAAAAAGTGATTGAATTTACTACTATGCTTTGTTTTGCTGTACCAGGAACAGTTGCTGGTGTGTCCTATATCTTAGCGTTTAATACAGCGCCAATTTACTTAACCGGAACGGCAGCTATCGTAATTATCTCTATGATCATGCGTAACGTACCAGTAGGTATTCGTGCCGGTATTGCAGGTCTTGGCCAGCTGGATAAATCGCTGGATGAAGCATCACTGAGCTTAAAAGCCGGCTCATTCAGAACTATTATGTTTATTTTGATTCCATTACTGCGCCCGGCAATTCTTTCCGCTCTGGTATATAGCTTTGTACGAGCCATTACCACGGTAAGTGCGATCGTATTCCTTGTTACTCCAGATACGCGCGTTGCAACAGCCTATATCTTAAACCGTGTAGAAGACGGAGAATACGGGATTGCCATTGCTTATGGTTCAATTTTGATTGTGGTGATGTTATCCATCATCTTCTTATTTGATTTCTTAGTTGGTGAGTCAAGAACGTCTCGCTCTGCAGCTAAAAATACGCAGTAACAGGTACAGGAATAGATTATGTCTAACGAAAAATTTGTAGAGTTAAATAATATTACCAAACGTTTTGGCAAGAATACGGTAATTGATAATTTGAGCCTGTCGGTATCTAAAGGTGAAATGGTAACCTTACTTGGACCTTCAGGATGTGGTAAAACAACGATTTTGCGTTTAATCGCAGGGCTTGAAAAGCCAACAGAAGGACAGATCATCATCGATGGCGAGGATGTGACTAATTTGTCTATCCAGCAACGTGATATTTGTATGGTGTTCCAGTCTTATGCACTTTTCCCGCATATGTCACTGGGTGAAAATATTGGTTATGGTCTGAAAATGATCGGCGTACCAAAAGGTGAGCGCAAAGACCGTATTGAAGAAGCACTTGAACTGGTTGATTTAGCCGGCTTTGCTGATCGCTTTGTTGATCAGATTTCTGGTGGTCAGCAGCAACGTGTGGCACTGGCGCGTGCCATGGTTCTAAAACCAAAAGTGCTGTTATTTGATGAGCCACTGAGTAACCTTGATGCTAATTTACGTCGTAGTATGCGTGAAAAAATTCGTGAGCTGCAAAAACGCTTTGATATCACTTCATTCTACGTAACCCATGATCAGAGTGAAGCCTTTGCAGTATCTGATACTGTTTTAGTTATGAACAAAGGCCATATCATGCAGATGGATACACCACAGCGTTTATATCGCCGTCCGGCGTCTCGCTTTATGGCTAACTTCATGGGGGATGCAAATATCTTCCCAGCACATTATCAGGATGGTCATGTGTCTATTTTTGGTTATAACATTGATTGTCAGGGCGAGATCGAACCAAAAACAGCTGATTGTACTGTGGGTGTGCGTCCGGAAGCAGTTGAACTGAAAACGACAGGTGAAGAGTGTCAGCGTTGTACGGTAGAAAGTGTTGCCTATATGGGACCACAATATGAAGTGTCAGTTAACTGGAATGGTCAAATATTATTATTACAAGTTAACTCGATCATGTTGAAACCAAAAATCGGTGATACTTATTACTTAACTATTTATCCGGAAGGAATGTTCCTGCTGGATGAACCTGCTTAATTAATCTTTCCCATGCAGCTTTGGCTGCATGGGTGTTTTTGATAGATAAGTTAATCTGTAAGTGCTTTACTTCATCGAGATTGTCAAAATGATTGCAATTTCTCACTTCATCACCGATAATACACAACCTTAGCTTATCTTAATTGATTCGCTTTCCTCAATGGAGGCTCTATGGGTCCTCTTGCAACATTAGCTTGCGAACTCGGTCAGGTCCGGAAGGAAGCAGCCGTAGTGGGTGTCATGTGTGCAGGATGTGGCTGATAGAGTTCTCCTCCAATAAAAATATTCAATAAAATCAATAAGTTAAAAAAGCTCTTTTCAGAGTTACTTTACCCAATAATTATTATTGAGACTGTTATTTAATCAATGATTAAAGTTCAACATACTATCTGCTGATTTTGGGATAAAAAATCCCCCAAAAGCACGATGCTTTTGAGGGCTGTTCAAACGGGAACAGAGGGAGAGAACACACGGTTATTGAATACGGAATTGTTCTACTTTTTTGTTTTGAATAAACAGTAGCAGAGATATAATACCAAACGCGGCAAGAATACTGGCCAGAATAAAGGCTGACTGATAACCACCACCATATTGAATTAAAAAGCCTGTGATACCTGGTGATAAAATCCCGGCAAGATTAGCCAGTAAATGCACAAAGCCACCAGCAGAACCAATTCGCGCTGATGGAACGATATATTGCAATAATGACCAGCATGCCTGCGGTACCATATAACCAAACAGACAAGCAACTGTGATGAGTGTGACTGCTGATACGACACTTGATGCATAAGCTGTTGCCAGAACACAAATTGAAGCAACCGCCAGACCAACAAAAATAACGATCTTTCTGGCCGTGACAAAGTTTTTTGTTAATTTATATAAAAAGTCGGTAATAATTCCACCACCCAAGAAGCCAACAGCCGCCCCCAGCCAAGGTAAAATTCCAACGATACTCATGCTTTTAATATCAAGATGCTGGTAATCAGTTAAGTAACTTGGCAGCCACGATAAAAAGAAGAACTGAATATAGTTAAAGCAAAAGAATGAAATCGCTACACCAAGTACAGGTAACGATAACACATAGTAAAAGATAGAATGTTTTGGTTCTGTTGTTTGTGACTGATTATTAACAGCTTCAAGTGCTTTCTTCTCTGATGCTGCACTTGGCCGTTCGTTAACAATAAGATCAACTTCTTCTTTGCTTGTTCTGGAGCTATTTTCTGGTTTATCACGGAAGAAAATTAACCAAAAAGCCACCCAGATAAAGCCTAAAACTGCAATCACTACAAAAGAGATACGCCAGCCAAAATGCAGACCAACAAAGCCAACAATAGGTGCAGCCAGTGCTGCGCCCAGTGGCTGACCAGCATTTACAAACCCAACAGCACGCCCGACTTCTTTTTGCGGGAACCAGTTGGCGATAGATTTATTAGTGGTTGTACCCATCGGGCCTTCACCAATACCAAACAGCACACGAATGACTAACAGCTGGACAAAACCTGTCACTAAACCAGTAATACCACAAAATAGTGACCAGATCCCGGCTGACCATGCATAGGTTTTACGCGGACCATATTTATCAGCACAATAACCACCAATAAAACAGAACAGACAGTAACCAATAAAGAAGCTACTAAAAATCATCCCCATCTGGGCATCATTTAAGCCAAGATCATCTTTGACCAGTGGTGCCATAACAGATAAGGCTGCTCTGTCCAGATAGTTCAGCATTCCTGCAAAAAATAATAAAATAGCAACAACCCAACGATATCTATGTTTAAACATATTTTTCACCTTCAATTTATTTAATTATATTTCTAAATTCACATAAGCAATTAAATGATTTTGTAAGACTTCAATATCAGGTTCAAAACCCAGCCCCGGTTTGTCAGGTAAATTAAATACCGGACCTATTTTCATCTCCGGGAATAGGTGTGTTGACCATTGAATATATGGCAGTTCTACTTTGACACTCTCATCAAGTAAAGAGATTAGATGCGCTGTTGCCAGTAAACCTGCACCATAATAAAAACAGTGGGGAACGACTTTGATGTTATATTGTTTGGCCAGCTCAAAAGTTGCCAGCATAGCACTGATACCCCCAATTTTAGCTACGCTCGGTTGTAAGATATCAACGGACTGAGTCATTAAATGTGCTTCGATACCTTGTACACCATCGATATTTTCGCCAGCAGCAATCGGAATACCTTGCTCGCGAAGTTTGGCTAATTTTTTTAGGTCATTTGGTGGAAAGAGAGGTTCTTCCAGCCAGGTCAGATTTAGTGTTCTAAGTTGTGGTGCCAGGTTTTCTGTTTGCTCCAGAGTCCACGGGCAATTCACATCTACCATTAACTTACCATCTACAGGCAGTGCATCACGCGCGGCCTGAATATAAGGCACTTCAATTTCATGCAGTTTGATTTCAGTAAAGCCATCAGCTAAAGCGCGTTTAACGTGTTGCTCAACTTTATCTTCATAGCGAACTAAGCTGGCATAACCACCAATGACAGAACGATTACCACCTAAATATTGATAAAGAGGCTTGCCCGCTTGTTTAGCGAGTAAATCCCATAGCGCGATATCAATGCCAGATAGAGCATACATCACTGGCCCACCACAACCAAAAGCGTGAAAAGCATATTTTGCCTGATCCATTAATGTTACGAGTTCTTGTTTTGTGGTTGGAACTTGCTTGCCCATGAAAAAACGACCAACCGAATCTTTAAGAGCAGAAAAAGTGACAGGATTAATCAGGTGACCAAAGCTTTCACCCCAGCCAGTCAGACCTGTATCTGTAGTAAGTGTGACGAGTAATGATTCCATTTTAGAGAGTTCTGGTGAGGCTGCGTTATAAACATCTCCTCCAGCTTGTTTGGAAACCTCTCGTCCTGTTTCAAAAGGCATTGCTAGTCGCATGATTTCTAGCTTTATAATTCTCATTTTTACTCCAAAGTACTTAATTAAATTTATAATCAAAGAATAGATATACAACCAATATATTGGTTGTATATCTATTTAAGAGTAAAGAGAAGTTTTTTGATCAAAATCTTTGACGGTGATCATAAAAAATCGTTAAAACAGCAAATTTGCCGGAAGAAAAATAACGGAAGAAAGACAAAGCGTTAAAATTTGATACAATGATTTCTCTTTTATTTTTCAGATAGTGATTACAACAGCATTATGCCAATGACTAAATCAAATCAAGCCTATGAATTACTGGAAGAAATGATTACATTTCAGGATCTGGCTCCGGGAAGTATGGTTTCTGAATCGATACTTGTTGAATTAACCGGAATGGGACGCAGCCCTGTGCGTGAAGCTTTGCAGCGTCTGGCGAATGATAAGATGATTGAAATCTATCCCTCTAAGGGCATTTTAATTAAACCTATTTCTGTAGAAACTCAGTTAAAACTTTTAGAAGTCAGACGCTTTATTGGCGAATATACAAATAGAATGGCTGCGTGTCGCGCGACGATGGAACATAGAAAAGAGATGCTGCAAATTATTGATGAACTAAACAAAATTGAGCAAATGGATCAGCTCAAGATGTTGTTTAAACTTTTAAAGCGCATTCATCAGTTAACCATTTTAGCTGCACAAAATGAGTATTTAGATCTGGTTTTATCACCTTTACAAGGTCTTGCGCGAAGGTTCTGGCTAGCGCATTTAGATAACCGGGCAGAGGAATTAAAAAAAGTTGCTCATCTGTATGCTGTTAAGTTACACGCTATTTCTTGTAGTGATGAGAATGCAGCGGGGGCAGCATCATTAAATATTAATAACTATTTTACTGAATATACTTATAAAACCTTATCCGGTATTGTTAAATTATAGTGAACTGAATAAGGGGCAAAATGCCATCATTACACTCTTTATCAAAGAGTAAAAATAAAAAAAAGCCGGCTTAAATATTAATTTAGGCCGGCTTTAAATTTTTCAGATTAACTATTTAGATAGCGCATCAATAACGGCCTGAACGGCGTCTTTAGATAAGTTTTTACCTGTCCACGCTTTGAACTGTGCATCAGCTTGTCCGATGAACATTTCACGACCAGAGATAGATTCCCAGCCAGCTTCTTCCGCATATTTGCGAAATAGTGTGACATAAGGCGTATAAACGATATCATAAGCGATACCTTTTTTACCTTTAAACCATTCAGCTTTATATGGGCTTTCGTCTTCGTATTTACCTTTCATCCCAAGTGGCGAAGCATTAACGATGATTTGTGCATCAACAGTATCACGTTTATCCCAAGAGATAGTTTTTAAGTTAAAATCTTTAGCTAATTTAGCTGGCAGATCTTCAACAATATCAGTGACTGTAATGTCTGTATAACCAAGATCTTGTAATCCAACCACTGCAGCACGCGCAGCACCACCAGCACCAAGGATTAGAATCTTTTTATAAGCCGGATTTGGCTTATTTGCCTGAAGTGGTGCCATAAATCCGATAATATCGGTATTGTCGCCACAAAGTTTGTCACCTTCCCAATAAATCAGATTAGCTGCACCAATTTTTTTTACACGATCTGTAACTTTATCTAAGTAAGGAAGAATCGTTTGTTTATGAGGAATCGTTACACTACAACCTCTGATGTTTAGTAAGCGGATAGCTTCCATAAACGTCGCAATTTTTTCAGGCGGAGTAGGGAAAGAATAATAAGCAGCATTAATGCCGTTATCTTTGAAAGATGTGTTGTGAATTAACGGACTCATACTTTGTCCGAGTGGGTAACCAAGAATACCATAGATATTTGGTACTGAGATCTGACTCATGAAAATCCCCTTAAAGATAAATTACAAATAAAATTTTTGACGAGATACACGCCATTAAATCATAAAATGAAGACATCTCTAATATACGAGCAAACAAATTACAATTAAATAGAAATATTATCAACATGTTAAATATATGATGAATTTCACATAAATAAAAAAAATCCTGTTCTATTAATTGTTTCGATATTGTCTCAGAAAAAATATCGCAGTATAAACCTGAGAGGCGTTTTAATTTTTATAACTTATTAATATTTCATAATTTTATTCTAGAATCGGAATTTTCAGATTTTTAAACTATGGCTAAAATACTGGGAGCTTATAAATGGCAAATACAAGAATTGTGGTCGTTGGAGCTGGTTTGATCGGTAAAAGACATATTGAAGCGGTGAATAAAGCTGAAGGTGTTGAAATGTCAGCTATCATCGAGCCAATGCCTTCAGGTAAAGAAGTAGCAGGAAAAGAAGGATTACCTCTGTTTCAAAATTTAACTGATTTATTAAAAGCTAAGCAACCGGTTGATGCGGTGATTTTAGCCACACCAAATGCTTTACATGTTCCTGGTGGTCTGGAGTGTATTGAAGCAGGATTGCCGGTATTAGTTGAAAAGCCACTAGCGGAAAGTGTGGAAGCGGGCAGAAAGCTGGTTGAAGCGGGAGAGAAAGCGGGTATCCCGGTCTTAACCGGCCATCATCGTCGTTATAATCCACTGATTGCCAGAGCGCGTAAAATTGTCAAAGAAGATCAGCGCTTAGGTAAGCTAACCATTGTTAATGGGATGTGCTGGTTTTTAAAAGGTGATGACTATTTTGATGTCGCATGGCGTAAACAAAAAGGTGGAGGTCCTATTTTAATTAATCTGGTACATGTTATTGATGACTTAAGAAATATTGCCGGTGATATTGAAAGCGTGCAGGCGATTTCATCTAATGGTACAAGAAATCATGAAGTTGAGGATACTGCAGCCATTTTAATTCGTTTTACAAATGGTGCACTTGGTACCTTGAGTATTTCAGATTGTGCAGCTGCACCATGGAGCTGGGAACTAACAGCTAATGAGAATCCTGCCTATCCTTATACTGATCAATCTTGTTATTTGTTTGCTGGTACTCATGGCTCACTGGCGGTACCAAATAATCAGTTGTGGCGCTACGCAGATGATAAACGAGGCTGGTGGCAGACAATATATCAGGAAAAGCAAAACCATCCTGTTTCAGAAGATATTGACCCACTTATTGTGCAGGCTGCTCATTTAGGAGCTGTTGTACGCGGTGAAGCAGAGCCAATTATGACTGGCAGAGAGGGGTTACGATCTTTAGAAGCGACTTTTGCAGTGAAAGAGTCAGCTGAAAATGGCGGTAAGATTATTCATTTAAAAAATTAATCCATTAATTGACTGATAAAATGAACTTCTCTGATATGAATAATCAATCAGAGAAGTTTATATGTATCCAGATTATCTCAGAAAATAATCTACCTTTATCTTGATAGAGTTCTTCTATTTGAATTATACCTCAGCCTTAGTCATTTCCTACTAAACCGATATAGCTATCCAATTTATTATTTTGTATAATTCAGAGAAATAAATAAAACTATTGATTTTGAGCATAAAAACCTTATATAAATAAGTAATTGGCGTCTTTTATATTTAAAAATCAAATAATAATAAAATAAGTAGTAATTGGGATAAAACTGAAAATGTTAAGAAGAAATGTAAAGCTAAGCTTGCTATTGACTACTCTTGTCTCCGGATCGGCAATTGCACTATTGTCAGCATCCACAGTACAAACTATCAAAGGCGAGGCTCCGGTAATCAGTTTGGATAGCGGAGCATCGAAGATAGCCACTTTGAATGAAGTGATCACTGTAAAATTACCAAATGGTACAATTGTAACGCCAGCTGAATCTGCAACGACAATCTTTACATCAATCGCTCCTTTTAATCAGTTTATAACTGCAGTAGAAGCAAATAATACATATCAGTATCTGCCAGAAAGTTATTTTTATGATATTAATGGTGATACTCCCAAAGCGAGTTTGCCTGTCAATGGTAGAGTAAGGGCTACATGGACTAATGTTACAGGGGCTGTGGTGACAAATTTAGCTGCTAATTTAGATCCTTGTGATGCTCCTTATAAACTCACTTTGAATGCAACAGCAACAACAGTATCATCTCAGTATGGTGATCCACTATCGACATTATATCCGGGAGTCTCGACTGTTTATACTATTGATACTGATCCCAGTTTAGCTCGGGTATGTTATTTAAGACCAGGTAGTATGGGTAAAAATCAGGACTGGGTTGGTTTTGTTAATGATACAACCAATGGTCCGTGGAACTCTACTGCTTACACTGCCATAGATCCAAATGGCGGTGGCGGTTACTCCAGCGATTTCGTGCCAGGTAAAGGCTTTATACCAACACCTACGGCGTCTTCTCCTGCTGGTGCTAAGTTCCCAACGACAGGATTTTCTAAGGCAACTTTCCAGTTGATTATGAGTGGCGGGCAAGCTAAGTATACTTATTCTGTTTCTGCAAGTCCTGCAGGGTCTGTGACCATTGATGCAACGGGACTCGTGACACTTGTCTCTAAACCGTCAGGTACTGTGACGTTATCAGCTACTCCTATAGCCGGTGGCCCAACAATTAATTATCCGTTTAATATTGGTTTATGGGCAACTGTGCAACCAGCTTTCGGTTTATATGCAGTTACTGCAGCTCAGTGTACGACCAGACCCTTAACTCGTGCTGAATATACTAACTCTCCGCGTAAAAATGTTGTACAACCACCAAACTGGTATCCAACGAATAACTATTTCTCTCGTGTGATTGATGGTTCACTGGGTGGTGAATGGGGGAGTTTACCACTTTATACTGATTCCGGCTGGGTTGGGGGGGCTATGTATTATTGGACGAGTGATTCAGCCGATGGTTCTACCGCTAACTATATTTTAAATGTGGTTAAAGGTCAGATTGGAAAGGGTCAGACTGGTTCATTAAGTGCTTATGTTGCCTGTTTAGGTTAATTTTTATATTAAATAAAATCAATATATTATATTGTTTTAATGTTTCTGATTTTAACTGATTTACTTACTTGTTTTATATCTGCTTAAGGCGCTCAATGATCGAGCGCCTTTCTGTTTCTTTTTCTACAATTTCTATTTTTAAAATATTAAGTTAACGTCAGAGATAGGCATATTCTCTATTTTTTGTGAGTAAAATTTGTGAACTATGCGTGGTTTTAACCATAAAAATTAATTTGTTCCTTTGAGAATCAAATCGATAGCAGTATATTGTTACCAATTTAGTTTTAATATTTTAATAAGTTAAGTTTTAGTTTAAGGAAATTGAGAGTATGAAAGTTAGCAATCCATATGGCATTGTAGGGTCGATTTATGCCAATTATATTATTCAAAGTATCTCATTGATTGTCATAATGCAGTTTTCTTTGGCATTATCACAGCAGTTAGATACAGATTTAGTTGGTATTGGATATGTTGCATCAGGGATTGGTATTGGTAAAATTTTACTCATGTTTGTTGGTGGTATTCTTTCTGACAAATATGGACGTAAGCCGTTTATTTTCATCGGTATGACGTGTTATGCATCATTCTATATTGGTATGTTATTTTGCACTGATATTCATGTAGCATTCTTTTTAGCGATTTTGGTTGGTGCAGGTAACTCATTCCTTGATACCGGCTCAATGCCAGCACTTACAGAAAACTTCCCTCGTGCAGCAGGCACAGCTAGCGTTCTGATTAAAGCATTTATCTCGATTGGTACCTTGATTCTTCCTTTCATTGTGGCATTTATTTATAGCAATGAACTTTGGTTTGGTTGGGCATTTATGGGCTTTTTGGCTTTTCTGGCTATCAATGCGTTGTTGCTATTACCGAAAAAATTCCCATCTAAAAATACCGTTATTGCAGGTTCAGCTTCAGCAGAAGGTGATACTAACTATTTCATTGGCAAGCCAAATATGTTTTTGGAAGGTGTTTGTTTAATTATTATGGGATTCACAACAACAGCGACGTTCGCCATTATCATGCAGTGGATGCCGGAAATCGCTAAACAAGCAGTTGGGATGGAAATGACTGAAGCCAGTAAGCTTATTAGTTATTACAGTATTGGTTCTATTATCTCTGTGTTCTTTACTGCATACATTGTTAAAAAACATGTGAAACCTTTATATTGCATCATTATTTTACCTTTATTATCCGGTTTAATTCTCTTGATGTTCTTATTTAATATCTCTCCTCTGATGTGTAAGATTGTTGCCTTTGGCATGGGCTTCACCGCTGCTGGTGGAGTGTTGCAATTAACACTGGTTGTTATGCAACAACTTTTCCCTTCGCGTAAAGGTTTTGCTGTTGGTATTGTTTATACTCTGAGTGGTTTTTCATTCATTGTCATTCCATTAATTGTGCCAACATTGGCATTAACTGATGTGCGTTATGTCATTGTATTAAATATGTTAATCGCTTTTGCTAGTGTTCTATTAGCGTCGATTGTCTATTTCAGATTTAAAAAAGTTATCGATATGAAGAAAATTTAATGGATTAAATTTTATAAAAATTAAAGCTGTGCAGATAAAAAATAAAAACCTTAGTAAAAAAGTGGTTATTAATTGAACAGTCAGATAAATTCTGTTAACTAGATCAATATTTTATCTATTTTAATTACTTCAATATTTTAGGGAATAAGGTATATTGAGCACAGTTTATCAGATTTGTATGTATATAAAATTTAAGGGAAATTTAAAATGAGTGAAAAGCAACCTAGTAACCCATATAGTATAGTGGGTTCTATTTATACCAACTATGTATTTTTAAGTATTACGATCGTTGTTATCATGCAGTTCCGTGATGCTATCGGTCTGCAATTTAATACAGACGTTGTTGGTATTGGTTATATTGCATCAGGTCTGGGGATTGGTAAGATTATTCCTCTACTTGTTGGTGGTGTTTTATCTGATAAATTTGGTCGTAAGCCATTTATTATTATGGGTAATTTGTTATATGTTGTCTTCTATTTAGGCTTCTTATCAACAACAAATATCCATGTTGCTTTTGCCTTAACCGTGCTTGTTGGTGTGGGTAACTCTTTCCTTGATACCGGTTCAATGCCAGCGTTAACAGAAAACTTCCCTCAATCAGCGGGTACAGCAAACGTACTTGTTAAAGCTGCGGTAGCGCTGGGTACCTTTATTATTCCGTTTATCGTTGCTTTCGTTTACATGAACGATATCTGGTATGGCTGGGCATTTATTACTTTTGCAGCAGCGTTCGCATTAAATGCAGCGTTTGTTTCAACTCGAACATTCCCATCAACAAAAGTGGTGATCTCTGCTAAAGCAGGCGCTGATTCTAACTACTTTATTGCTAAACCAAAAATGTCTATTGAAGGTATTGCACTTATTTTATTAGGTTTTACTTCAACAGCAACTTTTATGATTGTTCAACAATGGATGCCAACAATTGCTATTGAAGCAACAGGTATGCCAGCACTTGAAGCAAACAAGTTATTAAGTTATTACAGCTTAGGTTCTATCATTGCGTGTTTCGTGATTGCAACTGTAGTTAAAAAACTAATTAAACCAGTTTATTGTATCTTAATGTTCCCAATTCTTTCATGTATCGTTCTTGGTGTGTTCTTAATTGATATTACTCCAACAATGTGTAAAATTGCGTCATTTGCAATTGGCTTTACTGCAGCAGGTGGTGCATTACAATTAGCACTAGTTGTAATGTCTCAACTATTCCCAACCAAAAAAGGTTTTGCAGTGGGTTCAATTTATACATTAAGTGGTTTATCAGTTATCGTTGGACCGTTAGTTATTCCAAGTTTAGCGGTACACAATGCAAGTTATGCAATTGTATTTAACTTAGGTGTAACTGCTCTAAGCGTACTATTTGCAGCGATTGTTAACGTGCGTTACCGTAAAGTTATCGATATGACAAAAATCTAATTGATGCTTGTTTAAATATTAAAATAAAAAACCACCGTAATTAGGTGGTTTTTTTATGAGTCTGAGATTTTGTTTTGGGTTGTTATTAGCATGCTTGGTGGGTGGGGAGCATGCCCCGCACGCGTGTATGTTTTTGAGGTGTGGCTACACTGGGATTTGGTTGCTGGGGGTTATACCCCGAATGGGCCTCTTTTGGTGTGGTCAGCCATCAAGCCCACAGAACAGGCAACATCACCAGAAACATTGCGCATGGGCGGCGCAGTCCGCCCCAAACTCAATGCTAATAACAAGACTAAATCCAAAACGATAACTACAAACAAAAACTAGTGATCAGTTTTTTCAGGAGTAAATCAGTAGGCTTAATAAAATCCATATCTAAAAACTCATCTGCCTGATGAGCCTGGTCGATTGAACCGGGGCCTAAAATAATGGCTGGAGCAATCTGATTAATGTAGGGAGCTTCAGTACTGTAATTTGCTGTTTCTGCCTGATGTTTAGCCAGTGATTCTACCTGTTTTAATGCCGGGCTCTGTGCCAGACATTCATAACCCGGAATTGGCATATTCTCATATTCAATAGCAATACGATCTGGCCACTGCTGCATAATTGGTTTTAGTTCTTTATGTAAAAGTTCGTAGAGATCTTCCAGATGCATGTCCGGCAGAGGGCGCATATCCATTACCAGTTCACAATGACCACAGATTCGATTAGCCGCATCACCGCCATGAATGTGACCTAAATTAAGGGTTGGATAAGGAATCTGAAAACTATCATTATGATATTTAGTTTTGAGCTTATTTCTGAGTTTTAGCAGACGAGCAATGACCTGATGCATAATTTCAAGGGCATTAATGCCTTTCTCCGGATCGCTGGAGTGCCCCGATTTACCAATCACTTTAATCACATTAGCAACATGCCCTTTATGTGCACGGATTGGAATAAGCCCGGTAGGCTCACCGATAATGGCACAATCAGGCTTAAGTGTAGCAGTTTTGGCAAAATAGATGGCTCCAGCCATGGTCGTTTCTTCATCAGCAGTAGCCAAAATATGTAATGGTTTTTTTAATTTGGTAAGGTCGATATCACGTATCGCTTCTAACACAAAAGCAAAAAAACCTTTCATATCAATAGTACCTAGTCCGTAAAGACGATTATCTTGCTGAGTGAGTTTAAACGGATCTTTTGTCCATTGTTCTTCATCAAAAGGTACAGTATCAGTATGCCCACTCAGGAGTAATCCGCCTGTTCCTGTGCCATAGCTGGCTAGTAGATTGAGTTTATTTCTGGAAAAAGGCACTTCTTCTAAAGTAATCGTAAAACCGAGCTCTTCAAGCCAGTCCGCCAGTTTTTCAATCACTAGTTTATTACTTTGATCCAGCTCAGGATTACTGGAGCTAATGGACGGGCTGCTGATTAGTTCATTGTACATATTAAGAAAAGAAGGAATACTCATATTTATGTGCCTTAATCTTTCATGAATCGGGAATATCATTTAAATAAAGTTATTTATAATATAAGTTAAAGTGAAATAAAATTCAAAATAAATGAATAAAAATTCATTTTTGTGTTGAGTTTCATCATAACTTTGTCTATATTATTGCATAATAAACAATATAAGGATGAAAATATTTATGCTTAAAGCGTTAATTGTTGGGGCGAGTGGATATGCCGGAGCAGAGTTGGCTCGTTATTTAAGTCGTCATCCTGAGGTGGAAATTTCCGCCTTAACTGTTTCTGAAAAAAGTGCCGATGCAGGGAAATTAATTTCCGATTATGATCTTCACCCGCAGTTAAAGGGCATTGTCGATTTACCGCTCATTGGTACTTCAAATTATGATGACTTGATTACCGATATTGATATCGTTTTTTTAGCGACAGAACATTCAGTCAGTCATGATATTGCTCCTTATTTTCTCAAACACGGATGTACTGTGTTTGACCTTTCCGGTGCATTCCGGGTCAATCAAAAAGCATTTTATACCGATTACTATGGCTTTACTCATGCCCATAATCACTGGCTGGATAAAGCAGCTTATGGTCTGGCAGAATGGAATCAGGAACAAATTAAAACAGCACAACTTATTGCTGTACCAGGCTGTTATCCGACAGCGGCTCAGCTGGCTTTAAAACCAATTATTGAAGAAGAATTACTGAATACTTCTCAGTGGCCAGTGATTAATGCTGTGAGCGGAGTGAGCGGGGCTGGTCGTAAGGCATCATTGAGAAATAGTTTTTGTGAAGTGAGTCTGCATGCTTACGGCCTGTTTACTCATCGTCATCAGCCGGAAATTGTTGCTCACTTAGGACAGGACGTGATTTTCACCCCCCATTTAGGGAGTTTTAAACAAGGAATTCACGCTACGATTACCTGTCGTATCAAAGCAGGCATAACACAAGAAGCTGTGTTAGCTGCATTTAATAAATATTATGAAGACAAGCCTCTGGTACGTGTTTATCAAAAAGACTGGCCGTCATTAAAGTCAGTAATTGGCTTGCCATTTTGTGATATTGGATTTAAGGTCAATGGTGAACATCTTATCATCATCGCTGTTGAAGATAATCTGTTAAAAGGTGCGGCAGCTCAGGCTGTACAGTGTATGAATATTCGTTTTGGATTTAACGAGACAACCTCGCTGTTGTAACGTCAATAAGGATGACAAATATGAAACCATTAGTGATTAAATTAGGCGGTGTATTACTTGACACCAAAGAAGCACTAAATAATCTTTTTATTGCAATTAATCATTATCAGAAGAAATCAGCAAGACCCATTGTGATTGTTCACGGTGGTGGTTGCGTGGTTGATGAGTTAATGCATAAACTCTCACTGCCTGTAGTCAGACGTAACGGACTGCGCGTCACACCTAAAGAGCAGATTGATGTGATTGTTGGCGCACTGGCAGGTAGTGCAAATAAAACCCTGCTGGCAGAAGCGAAAAAACACCACTTATCCGGCATTGGTTTATGTTTAGCTGATGGGAACAGTGTCAACGTGACTCAGATTTCTGATGATTTAGGCCATGTTGGCCATGCCACCGCAGGCTCTCCGGTATTGATTAATTC
Source organism: Zophobihabitans entericus (assembly GCF_011745665.1). GTDB lineage: Bacteria > Pseudomonadota > Gammaproteobacteria > Enterobacterales > Orbaceae > Zophobihabitans > Zophobihabitans entericus. Next base: position 1,167,306 of record NZ_CP050253.1, read on the forward strand.
CCTGCTACAATCAGGACATCTGCCAATTGTCAGTTCTATTGGTATTACATCAAGTGGTGAAATGATGAACGTGAATGCTGACCATGCAGCTGTTGCTCTGGCACAAACACTTGACGCTGATTTGATCCTGCTATCTGATGTGGCCGGTGTACTTGATGCCAATAAACAACGAATCGCAGTGTTAACCACCACTCAGGCGGAAGAACTGATAACTCAGGGTGTTATTACCGATGGGATGGTGGTTAAAGTACGCTCAGCACTGGAGGCGGCGCAGATGCTTGGTCATCCGATTGATATAGCCAGCTGGAAAGATACTGATAAGTTAATGGCACTGTTTGCTGGCCAGCCAACAGGTACTCGTATGATGGGATAATTCCCATAACAGACAGATATACTCTTCGTAAATGTAAATTGAAAGGACAATAGCAATGAAACAATCTGAAATCAAAAAAGTCGTTTTAGCATATTCCGGTGGACTGGATACTTCGGCGATTATTCCATGGTTAAAAGAGAACTATGAAGGCTGTGAAGTTGTGGCATTTGTTGCAAACGTGGGACAGGATCAGCAAGAGCTGGTCGATGTTGAGAAAAAGGCTTTAGCGTCTGGCGCATCATCTTGTTTTATTGTCGATCTACGTGAAGAGTTTGTGAAAGATTATGTTTATCCAGTATTAAAAACCGGAGCACTATATGAAGGAACTTATCTGCTTGGTACTTCAATGGCTCGTCCAATCATTGCTAAAGCTCAGGTAGAAGTGGCCTTAAAAGTAGGTGCAGATGCACTTTGTCATGGTGCAACAGGTAAGGGTAATGATCAGGTGCGTTTTGAAACAACGTATACAGCACTTGCGCCTCATTTAAAAGTGATTGCACCGTGGCGTGAATGGAATTTACGTTCTCGTGAAGCGCTGCTCAATTATTTAAAAGAACGTAATATTCCAACTACAGCATCACTGGAAAAAATTTATAGTCGCGATGAAAATGCCTGGCATATCTCAACTGAAGGTGGTGTACTGGAAAGTACCTGGAATGCAGCTAATGCTGATTGCTGGGCGTGGACAGTATCACCGGAAGAAGCACCAGACAAAGCTGAGCTGGTTACGATTGGTATTAAAAAAGGTGAAGTTGTTTCAGTGAATGGTAAAGAGTTATCGCCTTATCACTGTGTGTCTCTGCTTAATCAAATTGGTGCCAAACATGGTATTGGCCGCGTGGATATTATTGAAAACCGTCTGGTTGGAATTAAATCACGTGGTTGTTATGAGACTCCGGGTGGTACCATTATGATTGAAGCACTACGTGGACTGGAACAACTGGTTCTGGATCGCGACAGTTTTAAATGGCGTGAACAACTTGGACTAGAGATGTCTTACGTGGTTTATGATGGGCGCTGGTTTGCACCATATCGTCGTTCACTGCAAGCTGCAGCAGAAGTGCTGGCAGAAGACGTGACTGGTGAAGTGATTGTCAAACTGTACAAAGGCAGTGCGACAGCGATTCAAAAGAAATCACCAAATAGCCTGTATAACGAAGAGTTTGCTACATTTGGTGAAGATGAAGTATATGACCACAGCCATGCGGGCGGGTTTATTCGTCTGTTCTCTTTATCATCACGTATTCGTGCATTAAACGAAGAGAAGAAAAAGTAAGTCAGACACTACAATAAGCTAAATTCAAAGTATCAGGGCAGTGCAAACTGCCCTGTTGTTATCAGCTAAGAAGAGCAACAAAACAGATAAAATAATCAAAAGTTGAGGTTCAATATGGCACTATGGGGTGGACGTTTTAGTCAGGCGGCAGATCAGCGTTTTAAACAATTTAATGATTCTTTGCGTTTTGATTATCGCTTAGCTGAACAAGATATTGTCGGCTCAATTGGCTGGTCAAAGGCACTGGTCACCGTTAACGTATTAACTGCGACTGAACAGCAAATACTTGAAGCAGCACTTAATGAGTTACTCAAAGAAGTACAGACTGACCCTGTTAGAATTTGTCAAAGTGATGCAGAAGATATCCATAGCTGGGTTGAACAGCAATTGATTAATAAAGTGGGTGATTTAGGTAAAAAACTGCATACCGGTCGTAGCCGTAATGACCAGGTGGCAACTGATTTAAAATTGTGGTGTAAAGATCAAATTCCACTTATCTTAGCTGCGATCAAGCAACTACAAACTCATCTGGTTGAGACAGCAGAAAAATATCAGGATGCGGTAATGCCAGGTTATACCCATTTGCAGCGTGCTCAGCCAGTTACTTTTGCTCATTGGTGTTTAGCCTATTTTGAGATGCTTAAACGTGATGAAAGTCGTTTGAGTGATACTTTAGCGAGGCTTGATGTTAGTCCGCTTGGCTGCGGAGCGCTGGCAGGGACTGCGTATCCGATGGATCGTGAACAACTGGCGCACTGGCTTGGTTTCCAAAGTGCAACAAATAATAGTTTAGATACGGTCTCTGATCGGGATCATGTTATGGAGCTGCTAAGTAACGCCACTATCAGCATGAACCATCTGACTCGTTTGGCGGAAGATTTAATTTTCTTTAATAGTGGTGAAGCGAATTTTATTGAGCTTTCTGATCGCGTTACTTCTGGTTCATCGCTGATGCCACAAAAAAAGAACCCAGATGCGTTAGAACTAATTCGTGGTAAAAGTGGACGAGTTTTTGGTGCCTTAAGCGGTGCAGTGATGACCTTTAAGAGTTTACCACTGGCTTATAACAAAGATATGCAGGAAGACAAAGAACATTTATTTGATGCGCTAGATACTTGGTACGACTGTCTGGAAATGGCCTCACTGGTACTCGAAGATATTCAGATTAACTACGCAAGATGTAAAGAGGCTGCGCTACAAGGTTATGCTAATGCGACAGAGTTGGCTGATTATTTGGTTGCCAAAGGTGTACCATTTAGAGATGCGCACCATATAGTGGGCGAAGCGGTAGTTGGTGCAATTGCGAAACAAAAAATGTTGGAAGATTTATCGCTTGGTGAATTGCAACAATTCTGTGCAAAAATTGAGTCAGATGTGTATCCTGCATTATCGCTGGAGTCCTGTTTGTCCAAGCGTTGTGCTAAGGGGGGTGTTGCTCCAGAGCAAGTCAAATTTGCTATTGCACAGGCTAAAGGTTATTTAGGCTAAGCTCATTTTATCGTCAATTTTAATCAGATAAGCAAGAGAATTGTTTCTGTTGTATCTCTATTTATGGTATAAATATGAGTGTTGATTCGAATCAAGACAATCAATTAAAAAATAATAAATTTGGTACCATACAGCTAATAATAACTCACAGGTTTAGGCCAGAGCTTACTTTATTAGCCAGTATTTTTATTTATCAAAAAGGAAAATGTATATATTTATAATGACTTAGCATATAAAGATAGCTATAATCCATGAAAATATATATACACCTATATAGGGGAATCTATGAATATTCGAGATTTAGAATATTTTGTTGCTCTTGCTGAATACCGTCACTTCCGTAAAGCTGCTGATGCTTGTAACGTTAGCCAACCAACATTAAGTGGTCAGGTTCGTAAATTAGAAGATGAACTGGGCGTAATGTTGCTTGAAAGAACCAGCCGTAAAGTTCTTTTCACCCAAACCGGTTTAATGCTGGTTGAACAAGCCCGCGAAGTTTTACGTAATGTCCAAATTTTCAAAGAGATGGCGAGTAAACAAGGCGAGGAAATGTCCGGGCCAATGCATATCGGCTTAATTCCAACTGTTGCCCCTTATCTTTTACCTCATGTTATTTCTCTTTTACACGAAAGCTACCCACAACTTGAAATTTATCTGCATGAAGCACAAACCAGCGTAATTGTTGCTCAGCTTGAACAAGGTAAACTAGATTGTGCTATTTTAGCTGCGGTAAGAGAAAGCGAACCATTTATTGAGTTACCGCTGTTTGATGAGCCAATGTGTTTAGCTGTTCCGAGTGCACACGAGTTATCTAAGATCAAAACAGTGAAATTATCTGATCTGCAAGGTGAAAAATTCTTAATGCTGGCTGACGGACATTGTCTGCGTGATCACGCAATGGGATATTGCTTCCAGGCAGGAATTGATGAAGATAAACGCTTCAGAGCAACCAGCTTAGAAACGCTCAGAAGTATGATTGCAGCAGGACGCGGTATTACATTATTCCCTGAACTTGCGGCTCCAAAAGAGCGCTGCCGTGATAATGTTTGCTATATTCAATGTTCAGATCCGGTTCCAATGCGAACGATTGAACTAATTTATCGTCCAGGTTCTCCGTTACGTGCTCGTTATGAGCAAATTGCGAAGAAGATCAAAGATCATATGGCTGACGTTTTTACTCAACGACGTAAAGCATAATGAAAAGCCCGGCGGGACGAACACAATCAGCCAGTACTATTGGTGTTCGTGCTCAACAAAAAGAGCGTACTCGTAGAACATTGATTGAAGCAGCCTTTACTCAGCTAAACGCTGAGCAAGGGTTTGCTAGTCTCAGTCTGCGCGAAGTCGCCAGAGAAGCAGGTATCGCTCCAACTTCATTTTATCGTCATTTTCGTGATATGGATGAGCTGGGACTTGCGATGGTTGATGAAAGTGGTTTAACACTTCGTCAACTAATGCGTCAGGCGCGTAAGCGCATTGAAAAGGGCGGCAGTGTGATTCAAACTTCTGTCACTACATTTATTGAGTTCATCGAAAATAATCCTAAAACATTTCTGTTGTTACTGCGTGAACGGGCAGGGACATCAGCAGCTTTTCGTCTGGCTATTGCTAGAGAAATTCAGCACTTTATTGTCGAGCTGGCAGACTATCTGGATAATGCGAATAGTATGCCGCGTCGCTTTAATGAAGCGCAGGCCGAAGCGATGGTCACTGTGGTATTTAACTCTGGAGCAGAAGCGATTGATTTTGAGCCCTCTCAGCGCGATCAATTGATTAATAAATTAATCTTTCAACTACGTATGATCTCTCGCGGTGCCTATTATTTATATCGCAGAGAACAGGAAAAAGCCCAGTACGAAGCCGAAGCAAAATAAATTTATTCACTTCACATTCACTTCACACAAAACACATCTTCTATTCACATTAAGTTTTTATAATTCCGTCATTATTCATCTATTTGCGGAGTTACAGCATGTTACATCGATTAGCCTTAATGTGGAAAATCCTTGCGTTACTGGGGATTACTATTGTTCTTCTGATACCAACTACTATGGTTATGAATATGATTTGGGAGCGCTCTGAGTACCAGCGTGAAGTGGTGAACTCTGTAGCGAGTAGTTCCAGCGGTCCACAAACTGTCATTGGTCCTATTATTGTACAGCCTTATACGATTGAACGTGTTGAGTTGGTTAATAATAAACAGCGTGTAGTAGTAGAACATAAAATGCTGCGCTACTATTTACCAGAAGATCTGAAAATTACGGCTGATGCGAATATCACCACTCGTAATATCGGTATTTATCAGAGCCAAATTTATCAAACGGATATTAACTTTTCCGGGCGTTTTGCTGATTTAAAAACTCAGGATTTAGATTCACCCAATGTTACTTTAGATCGCCCGTATGTGATTATGATGATCTCTGATACGCGCGGGATTATGCAGGTTCCACTAATGACTTTTGGTGATGATAAAATCAAATTTGAACCGGGGATTAAAAATGCCAATGGTTCTGGTGGCAAAGGGATTAATGCACCACTTACTTTTGCACAGCTTGAACAAGCTAAACTTGATTTTAACTTTAATTTAAAACTGCTTGGGACGGGCTCACTGTCTGTTGTACCGCTGGGTAATTCCAGTGAATATCAATTAACTGGCAACTGGCCACACCCTAATTTTGTGGGTTCATCTCTACCGGTAACAAGAACAGTAACGGATGATGGCTTTACTGCATCATGGCAAAGTTCGTGGTATGCCAATAACATTAATAGTCTCTTTGAAAAAGACCGTCTGGTTGAGACGGGTGGCGGTATTTGCTCTTATTCAGGATATAGTTGCTTTACTACTTTTGATACCAGCTTTGTGGAAACGGTTGATCAGTACCAGTTAACAGAACGTTCGGTAAAATATGCGATTTTATTTATTGCATTAACATTTATTGCTTTCTTCCTGTTTGAAACATTAAAACAGCTACGTATTCACCCAATTCAGTATGCACTGGTTGGGATGGCGCTTGTTTTATTCTATGTGGTACTGCTGGCACTGTCTGAGCATATTGATTTCTTATTGGCTTATATTTTGGCTTCTCTGGCATGTAGTGGCTTAATTGGCTTTTATCTGTCAGCGATTCTTAAGGGTGTGATGAGAGGGGCATTATTTGCCATTGGTTTACTGGTTTTATATGCAATTTTGTACGCGGTTATGAATTCAGAAGGTAATGCATTATTACTTGGTGCACTATTACTGTTTAGTGTACTGGCTGGAATTATGACACTGACTCGTAAGATTGACTGGTATCAGTTATCACAAGGTCGTGAGCAGGTAAGTAATAATCAGATTATTGAAGAAAAATAAAAACTGCAATAAAATCAATAACTTAAAAAATATAAGTTATTGATTTTATTTATGAAACTGACTCTGATTAGAAGAAAATAAAGGTCAAAATTAAGAATACAGGGAGTAAAATACAGACTGACCATTTCATATAGCCAAAGAAACTTGGCATCTTGATTTGGTGTTGTGCAGCGATACTTTTCACCATAAAGTTTGGTGCGTTACCAATATAGGTTAATGCCCCCATAAATACGGAGCCCATAGAGATGGCAAGCAGCGTTTTCTCCAGAGGACCCATTAAGGTGACCGGATCGCCAGCAGCTAAGTTGAAGAACACTAAATAAGTTGGTGCATTATCCAGGAATCCTGACAGTGTACCAGTTAACCAGAAGTACATCGTATTAATTGGTTCACCGGCTTTATCAGAAACCAGTGAAACAACCGGAGAAAGCGCTCCCTGATAGCCGGCTTTTAAAATGGCCAGTACCGGAGCGATAGTAATGAAGATACCGGCAAATAATTTAGCCACTTCAAGAATAGGCTCCCAGTTAAATTGATTGCTGGAACGTACCTGCTTTGGAGTGATCATTAAAGAGGCCATGGTAATGGCGATAAGTAACAGGTCACGAATTAAATTAGGTAAATCGATTGAACTGCCAAGAATCGTGTAAGTTTGTTCTGATTTCCAGAAACCGGATAACAGGACGCTACCAATGACACCTAACAGTAACAGGATGTTCCATTTACCAAAAATCTGTAATTTATTGTTGGTTGGTGTTGGATCGCGATCGGTAATTTCGTCATCTTTTTTATAGTAGAAGTTATCAATAAAATAAAAAATAATCAGAAGCAGTACAGAGGTGATTAATACTGGCAGGAACATATGGCCTGTTGTCCAGAAGAAATCAACACCTTTTAAAAAGCCGATGAACAGTGGTGGATCACCAAGCGGGGTTAAACCACCGCCGATATTAGCGACTAAAAAGATAAAAAAGACGATGACGTGTACTTTGTGTTTACGGTTATCATTAGCACGAATTAATGGACGAATCAGCAGCATAGCAGCACCGGTTGTCCCCATAATAGAGGCTAAGATAGTCCCAATTGCCAGTAGTATGGTATTAAATTTAGGTGAACCCTGAAAATTACCGCGGATTAAAATACCGCCTGATACAGTAAACAGGGCTAACAGTAATAAAATAAAAGGGATGAATTCTTCGATTACCGCGTGAGCGATAACACCAACAGAGGCACCAAAACCAAATACAGCGGTAAAAGGAATTAGAAAGATCATCGACCATAAAAAGGTAATCTTGCCGTAATGATGATGCCAGATGGTCGGAATAATTAACGGGCAAAGAGCGATAGAGAGCAAAATTCCAGCAAAGGGAATACCCCAAAAGAGGGATAATGAAGCGCCATCAAGTGGTGCTGCAAAAGTTAAATTAGGTAGCAATAATAGTGTAAGTAGCGCAGTAATCGATCGGATATTCATTGTTTTTAATGTGTTATCAAAATAGATACCAGATTATAACAGGTTTTTCTATTCAGGGTAGGAAAACAGGGGCTGAGTTTTATACAGTAATGAATGTAAAATAATTTGAACAATGATATTATAGGCGCGTTTCTGAGTATAAAAATATGGATAATAAAAGCGAGGTTTGGAATGTTAACAAATATATCTTTAGGGTGTAAAAAAGCACTCATTATAGGTTGTTTATTAGCACTGGTTGGTTGTGATGATTCGGCAAAGCAAAATACAGAAGCGGCAAACAATGCTGTGACTGAGGTAATTGCTGCTGAAGCAGCATCAGCAAATGGAATTGATGAAACAACAGAACAACTTGTTGTTGATCAGGCTGTAACGGCAGAGTCTGATTCTACTGAACAAGTGACGACAACAGAAAATACAGTACCTGATGCTGTAACTCAAACCCCTTTAAATACACAGAATTCAGATGCATTAAAGCAGCAATATCAAAATAAACCTCTTAAAATTTTAGATACCTCTGAGCTGATCCTTGATGGTGCTAGTACGCTGGTAGTGACATTTTCAATGCCACTTGACCCGACACAAGATTTTTCATCGGTAGCCCGTTTAGTTGATAAAAGTAATGGGATTGTTGATGGTCAGTGGGAGCTTTCGGATAATGGTATGGAACTACGTTATCGCTATCTTGAGCCGGAACGTAAGCTGATCGTTACTATCTATAAACAAATTAAAGGGATCACTGGTGTTCAGTTAAATCAGGATTATCAGACTGAAATTGAAACGCGTTCAAGACAGCCGATGGTTGGGTTCTCAAGTAGAGGTTCTTTATTACCTAGTCAGTCTAAAGCCGGATTGCCAGTGATGACATTAAATGTCGATCGTGTTGATGTGAACTTCTTCCGGGTTAAAGAAGAGTATCTCTATCAGTTTATGCGCGACTACGGCAACCTTACTCAACTGTCTGTATGGGATAGTCAATATACTTCAAAATATACTGAGCTGGTTTATTCTGGACGTTTTGATTTAAAACCTCGTCAAAATGTGCAGGAGAGTGTGCAGTTAGACCTGGCTGCTATTGAACCACTAAAGAAAACGGGCATCTATTTAGCGGTCATGAATCAGTCCGGTAATTATGCTTATAGCAATCCGGCTTCAATTTTCTCAATCAGTAATATCGGCGTGTCAGCACATTTATACCAAGGCGCATCACTTATGGTTTATGCACAAGCGTTAGATACAGGTAAACCTTTACAAGACGTGCGTTTATCACTGATTTTTGAACAAAATGGTGAATATTCTGGTGTCTATCCTGATATCGATCGCACTGATGAAAATGGTTTTGCTGAGTTGATTGATTTTGGTAGCTTAAAAGCCAGTAATGGTGCCAGAGTTCTTCTACTTGCTGATGATGGCAGTCAGACTTCCTTAGTAGAACTTAACCGTGGTGCACTGGATTTAAGTGAGTTTAATATCACTGGTGCTTCTCATTACACCAAGCAACTATTTACTTTTGGACCACGTGATCTGTATCGCCCGGGTGAAAAAGTATTTATGAATGCGCTATTGCGTGACGCTGATGGTCAGATGTTACCTAAGCAACCGATTAAAGTTGATATCATTCGTCCGGATGGTACCTCTGCTTATGAGTACGTCTGGCAGCAAAGTGCACCGGGCTTCTATCAGACAGATTTTATTGTGCCAACTGATGGCGCAACTGGTAAATGGTCATTTAAATTCAATTTAGGTGATGATGATTTCCGTTATGCAAATTTCTCCGTTGAAGAGTTCTTACCTGAGCGTATGGCAATGGAACTCACACCTCCGTCAACTAAGCCAATTTTAAACAGTCAGAATGTAAATTTTGATATTAAAGGCTGGTACCTGTACGGTGCGCCGGCAGCAGGTAATGAGTTACAAGGCCAAATCTATTTAAAAACACAGCGTACTATCGCTGGTCTGCCAGGATTCCAGATTGGTGCGCTGGGAGATTCCACAGTAGCACGCCAACTTACTGATATCGCACAAATTATGGATAATGCCGGTTTAACCACGGTTACAGTTAATAGTCAAAACTGGGTCAATATTAAATCTCCGGTTGAAGTGGTCTTACAGGCAAGCCTGCTTGATGCTGGTGGGCGTCCGGTAAATCGCCGTGTCGCTCAGACTGTGTGGCCAAAAGCACAAATGCCAGCGGTAAGAGCACTGTTTGGTGAAAGTGAATATTATGACTGGAGTAGTGATCGTTATGTCACTCGTCCAACTGTTGATGTGGATTCTCCGGCAAGTTTTGAGATCGCTTATGTCGATATGGAAGGTAATAAACTTGCCAGTAATTCACTGGTAGCGCGTGTAGTTAAAGAACGCCGTGATTATTACTGGACTTGGTCGGCATCAGAAGGATGGAGATACCAGTATAATCAAAAAGAGTTTGTGGTAGCAGAAGACAATTTAACGGTGACTAAAGATAACGTCGCTAAGTTTACCTTTATTACTGATGACTGGGGTTCTTATCGTTTAGAAGTTGTAGATAAGAAAAGCAATATTGTGAGTAATATGCGTTTCTGGAGTGGTTATACCTGGGGTGATAATACTAATGGTACAGGTTCAGTCAGACCAGATCAGGTCAAATTAAGTATTGATAAATCCTCTTATCAGGTGGGTGATACTGCGATTGTTCATGTTGAAGCACCTGCAGCAGGTACAGGCTATATTGCTGTTGAAAGCAATGAACGTATGCTTTGGTCACAAGCGCTGACTGTTGGTGAAGGTGGTGTTGATGTTGAAATTCCGATTGAAGACTGGAAACGTCACGACCTGTACATTACTGCGGTGGTAGTCCGCCCAAGTGAGCAACTTGAAGTACAGACAATTAAACGTGCAATTGGTCTGTTATATTTACCAATTAACGTTGCTGATCGTCAGGTCAATCTAACTATTGATGCACCACAAAATGTGTTACCAAGTCGTACGATACCGGTTAAGGTTAAAGTGGATTCTGCAACGCTGGATTCGACTAAACCAGTGACTGTGTTGCTTTCTGCTGTTGATTCTGGTGTGTTAAATATTACTAACTTTGTAACACCGGATCCGTTTACTGCACTTCTGGGACGTAAACGTTATGACGTAGATATGTATGATGTTTATGGCAAGTTAATTGAAGGTCAGGGACGTCTGATCAGTACCAGCTTCGGTGGTGATAGTGACGAGTCTGATGCACTTGAACGTGGTGGTAAAAAACCATTAACTGAAGTGAAAATTGTTGCTCAGCAGCTTGAAACCGTACAACTGGATGAAAATGGTGAAGCAACCCTGCAACTGGTTCTGCCTGACTTTAACGGTGAGTTACGTTTAATGGCACAAGTCTGGGATGAGTCACGCTTTGGTAAAGCAGAACAGAAAATGACTGTTGCTGCACCAATGGTGGTTGAGTTATCTACACCTCGCTTTATGTCTGGCGGAGATCGCAGCATCATGGCGCTGGATATTCATAACTTAACGGATTCAGCTCAACAAGTAACAGTTTCAGTACAAACATCAGGTCTGGTTATGGCTGAATCAGCAAAAGATATGACACTGTCTTTTGCTGCGAAAGAACGTCAAATCCTGCAAGTACCAATCATTGCTGATTATGGTTATGGTCAGGGGACGATTCGTATCGATGTGAAAGGGCTGGTGATTCCGAATAATCCGGAAACTGTCATTAGTCGTAGCTGGAAGATTGGCGTGCGTCCTGCTTATAACGCAGAACTTCGTCCTGATTCATTTATTCTGCCGGCAGGGAAAACCTGGACACTGACTCAGGATATGGTAAGTGGACTGATTCCAAATACTGTTGAAAGTCAGCTGGTGGTTGCAAGTGTTCCGGTGATTAATATTGCTCAGTATATCAGGCAGCTGTTTGCTTATCCGTATGGGTGTTTAGAACAAACCATTAGTGGTTTATATCCGTCACTGTATGCCAATAAAGAGCAACTGGATCTATTAGGTATTCAAACAGATTCAGATGAAGCGCGTCGCCGTTCAGTGGATATTGGTATTGAGCGTATTTTAAATATGCAACGTAGCAATGGTGGCTTTGGTCTGTGGTCAAAAGAGAGTGAAGAAGAGTATTGGTTAACCGTTTATGCGACTGACTTCTTATTACGTGCGCGTGAACGTGGATACAGCGTTAATACTAAGGCTCTTGACCGTGCACTTAACCGTATTGGTGAATATCTGTATGATAGCTCAGCATTCTATAATTTAAACAGCTATGGTGATTCATCACGTATCAGTTATGTGCAATTTGCTGCAAAATCTTATGCTGCGATGATTTTAGCGCGTCAAAATAAACTCACACCGGCAGTACGTAATGAAATCAACCGTTTATATTTACTGGCAACGGATGATAAGAATAGCAACATGCTTAAATCCGCAGTACCTGTTGCGCATTTAGCTATTGCAGCAAAATATGCTGGTTACAATAAACCATCTGAAGAGTTAATGAAGTTGGCTTTTACCACTAAACGTGAAGGTAACTACTACTGGCCGGATGATTATGGTACATCTGTACGTGATAACTCTCTGATTCTGTCTATTTTACTGGAAAATGACATGTATCCGAAGTATCAGGATCAATACTTAGTTTCATTATCTAAAGCACTGGATAATCGTGCTTACTTCTCAACTCAAGAGATGAATTCACTATTTATGTCTGGCTGGTTACTGAATCAGAAGAACGCGTCTAATTCATGGGAAATCGTTCTTAACGGTGAGAAAGTGACAAACACTAAACCGATGACGAAATCTTATACTATTGAAGAGCTTAGAAAAGGTATCTCGGTTGAGAATACCTCTAAAAACAGTTCTTTATATGTGAAGTTTGATGTGTCAGGTTATCCAAATAAACCACCAATGCCAACTGCTAACAATCAGCCTCTGGTGATCAATCGTAGTTACTATGATTTAGAAGGTAACAAAACGTCGATCGATAACCTGAAAGTTGGTGATATGGTCGTGGTTTATTTAGAAGTTAAGGCTAACCGCCGTATTACTGATGCTTTAGTGATTGATTTACTGCCAGCTGGTTTAGAACTTGAGAACCAGAATCTGGAAAACAGTAGCGTTAGTATTAGTGGTATTCCGGCGTTGAGTGAACTGCTTAAACGTGAAAATAGTTATGATGTTAAGTACCGTGAATATCGTGATGATCGTTTTGTCGCGGCTGTTGACGTATCTAACTCCTACTATGGTTATGGTTATACCAAACGCTTAATGTACTTAGCACGTGCAGTCACTCCGGGTACTTATATGGTTCCAGCTCCTTATGTTGAGTCAATGTATCGTGCGGAATGGTTTGCTATTGGTAAAACTATCGACATGATGACCATTAAAGATAAAGCTAATTAATTTGTCTTTAAATTAATGATGAATATATCCGTCTTTATGACGGATATATTTTTGGAGCAAAGTCATCATTTGGAGTAAAGTAACAATGAAGATATGGCGCTGGAAGAAAAAATGGTTGGTGCTGTTGCTATCGCCATTTTTGCTATTTCTGTCATTTTTACTGGCTGATAAGCTCTATCCTCTACCTGTGACCTCACAAAGAACCACGCAAACTATTCTGGCTGAAAATGGTACTCCGATGTGGCGTTTTGCTGATGAGCATGGTATCTGGCGTTATCCTGTGACACTGGATGAAGTCCCTGATTATTATCTTGAAGCGCTGCTTGGCTATGAGGATCGCTGGTTCTATCATCATTTTGGTATCAATCCTTTTGCTATTGTTCGTGCTGCGTGGCAGTACGTGACAACGGGGCGAATTGTCTCTGGAGGCAGTACCTTATCTATGCAGGTTGCTCGTCTGCTTGAACCTCATGATAAGACGCTACTGGGTAAGCTCCATCAGGTATTTAGAACTCTACAGCTTGAGTGGCATTATTCAAAAGATGAAATTCTGACGCTATATATCAACCGAGCCCCTTATGGCGGCACGCTGGAGGGAATTGGTGCTGCCAGCTGGTCTTATCTGGGCAAACCACCCAGTCAAATTACTCGTAGTGAAGCTGTGCTGCTGGCAGTTTTACCTCAGGCGCCCAGTCGTTTAAGGCCTGACCGTTATCCTGAGCGTGCTCAGGCTGCACGGGATAAGGTGCTGGACAGACTGGCAGAATTTGAAATCTGGCCACCAGAAATTATTGAACAGGTGGCACAACAGGAAGTCTGGGTCTTTCCGCGTAAAACACCACAGCTTGCGCCTTTACTGGCAAGACGTTTGAGCCAGCAATATCCACGTCAGCCAATTATTCGTACTACAATTGATGCATCACTGCAGTATACGCTGGAGGATGCCGCCATGAACTGGAAGAACCGGCTACCGGCTAAATCATCACTGGCCATTCTTGTTGTTGATCATACGGATATGACGGTCAAAAGTTATGTGGGTTCAATTGATTTCAACGATAATGGTCGTTTTGGGCAGGTTGATATGATCCGGGCGTGGCGTTCGCCGGGTTCAACACTTAAGCCCTTTTTATATGGTTTTGCGCTGGATGAAGGAATAATTCACTCTGAATCTTTATTACAGGATATACCGCGTGTAGCCAGTGATTACCGTCCTTCTAACTTTGATACTGGTTTTAGTGGCCCGGTTGGTGCAGCAGAGTCGCTGCTGCGCTCCTTAAATTTGCCAGCCGTTCAGCTGATGGAAATATATGGCGCTAAGCGATTTACTTCAAAACTTTATCAGGTTGGACTGCGCTTACAATCAGCGGGCGGAGAACCAAACCTTTCTTATATCTTAGGTGGAGCTGCGAGCCAGATGGATCAACTGGTTGCTGCTTATAGTGCATTTGCTCGTGACGGCAAAGCAGCACAACTCAGATTTATGCCAACTGATCCGTTAATTGAAAAGCAACTGATGGGAGAAGGCGCTGCCTGGGTGGTACGCCGGATTTTGTCTGGTGATGGCAGACCGCCATTAAATCGCTCTGTCTCTGACATCGTGCCACTGGGCTGGAAGACCGGCACCAGTTATGGGTTTAGGGACGCGTGGGCGGTAGGGGTTAATCCTCGCTATCTGATTGGCGTATGGGTAGGCAGGCCTGACGGAACACCTATTGTTGGACAACAAGGCCGTATCACCGCGGTACCGATTCTGGAACAGATTAATGGTATTTTGATGAATCGGGAGCTTAATCAATATCGTCCGTTACCAACAGATCCTAAACCTGATTCAGTCTCCAGTGTGACGACCTGCTGGCCGTCAGGTGAAGTACTGGATAAAGAGGATCCTAATTGCCATCGCAGTCAGCGTGGCTGGGCGATTAATCAAATGATACCACCAACGTTAGATATGGTGAGTACACTAAATAATCCCACTTATCGTGCTGGCTGGTTAAAAATCTGGGTCAATGAGCAGGGATTGCGCGTTGCTGCTGATTGTTCCGGAGCTATTGAGAAACAAATTGCCCTGTGGCCAGTCGGACTGGAAAAATGGATTCAGCCAAATGAACGCCGTAGTACATTGATTCCACAGATGGATCAGGATTGCCCGGTACCTGGTGAGAGTAACTACTCTCAATTGCTTGTAACAGGTATCATCAATAATCAATTTGTCAGGGCATTACCAGGACACAATGAATTAACTTTATCCCTTAACAGCCAGGGTGGATTTGGTTCTCGCTGGTGGTTTTTGGATGGCGAGTTAATTGATACACTTAGGGAAGGTGCCAAACTTGAGTTGACATTAACTAAGCGGGGCGTCCATAATCTGTTGTTATTAGATGAAAGTGGTCAGATTGACCGGATTAAATTTACATTTGAATAGGTTTATTAGCCTGAGAAAAGGATGCAGAGATGACTAAACAACAAACACTATCTATTCTTAAACCTAATGCGGTCAGAAAATCATTAATTGGGATGATTAATCTCCGCTTAGAACAGGCCAGACTGAATATTGTCGCAATGAAGATGCTGCATTTAACCAGAGAACAAGCGGCTGGTTTTTATGCTGAACATGAAGGTAAACCGTTCTTTGAAAACCTGCTCAAGTTTATGACGTCAGGTCCGGTTGTGGTACAGGTGTTAGAAGGTGAGGATGCCATCACTCGTTACCGTGAAGTGATGGGAGCCACAGATCCAAGTAAAGCTCTGGCTGGTACTATCCGTTATGACTTTGCTGACAGCGTGACAGAAAACGCAGCTCACGGTTCGGATTCGCCAGAATCTGCTGCGCGTGAAATTGCTTACTTCTTTACACCTAATGAGATTTTTCCAAAGTAATAGTATGTCCTGTCTATAATGCTTATCAATAAATTATCTACTAACATTACCTGTTGAGATTTCGACAGGTAATTTATGTAATCAATTGATTTTATTAAACATTTAAAAATTAATTTAATGTATTTAATAAGTTAAATTATATTTATGCACTCATTAATATATTTTAGCTGTTAAAGCCTCCATTGTATTTTGCTTATCATATTATTTTATAACATGATCTTTTAGCTGATTATTTCCCTAAATTTATTCATTAAAATTGGTAATAAATAATTTTTTAATAAAATATTGTTTTTAATTGTTATATTTAAAATAACTATTTGATTTTAAATGAAAAAATTAATTTTTCATTTTGTGAAAAAAGAGTAGCAAAAATAAGTTTTTCGCTATATTCTTAGAGCCGTAATACGAGGGTGGTTCCCTTCATCAGATGTTCATCTGGCTCGTGCTTACCGTGCTTTGTCTGACCAGCAAAGTGGGGTCTACAGTATTTAGTAGAACGCCATTTTGGTTCCATATTAAATCACTGTAGATTTTATTCAATTTGCACACACTGAGGGGCGTGCGGATGTTTAATTTAAATAAATGGTTCAAGGCAGTTTCTGCTGCTTTACTCGTTACAACTCCTTTCATGGTTTTAGCCAAAAATAAAACGTTATATATTTATAACTGGTCATCCTATATTGCGCCAGACACTATCAGTAACTTCGAAAAACAAACAGGTATCAAAGTCAATTATGACGTGTTTGATTCTAACGAAGTGCTAGAAAGTAAACTGATGGCAGGTAAAACAGGATTTGATCTAGTCGTTCCTTCTGACAGTTTTTTAGACCGTCAAGCACAAGCCGGCGTTTTTGAACCTTTGGATAAAAGTAAATTACCTAATTACAGTAATTTAGATGAAAATTTATTAAAAATGTTATCAGCACATGATCCAGGTAATACTTATGCGATTCCCTATATGTGGCTGACAACAGGTATTGGCTATAATGTTGATAAAGTGCGTCAGGTACTTGGTGATGATGCGCCGGTTGATAGCTGGGATTTAGTATTTAAACCTGAAAATTTAAAGAAACTGGAAAGTTGTGGTGTGGCGTTTTTAGATACACCAAGTGAAATATTTCCAACAGTACTTAACTATTTAGGGAAAGATCCAAATAGCCAGAACCCTGATGACTATAAAGCCGCAACTGACTTACTATTACAGTTACGTCCTTATATTAGCTATTTCCACTCATCTAAGTTTATTAATGATATTGCTAATGGCGATATCTGTGTAACGGTTGGCTGGTCTGGCGATATTATGCAGGGTATCAATGCTGCTAAAGAGGCTGGTAATGGCGTAAATGTGAAATACTTTATTCCAAAAGAGGGCGCAATTGCCTATTTTGACGTGTTTGCTATCCCTAAAGACGCTAAAAATAAAGATGAAGCTTATCAGTTTCTTAATTATTTAATGGAGCCAAAAGTGATTGCTGACATTAGTAATAACGTGTTTTATGCTAATGCTAATAAAGAATCCGGTCCTTATTTAAATGATGAAATTAAGAATAACCCGGCTATCTATCCTCCACAAGAAGTGATGGAAAAACTGTTCTCTTTACAAGTGATGCCGCCAAAAATTGACAGAATTATGACCAGAAGCTGGACAAGAATTTTATCAGATAAATAGTTCTTAGTGATTAATGAAAAAGCCACTTAATTAAGTGGCTTTTTTGTATTCGAGGAATCTAACTTAACGTTGAAAGCAGGCGCTTTTTCGAGTTATTGACGTGGTTTTCAATCGCTTGTTTAGTTTTATCTAAGTCACGTTCTAAAATAGCATCACAAATGGCCAGATGTTCTTCAGATGAGTAGAAAATAGCATTATCCTGCGGATTTTCTGCTCTGAGCATTCTAAGCCGATCATAAATAAAAGATAACATACGAATCACCAGTTCATTACGACAATCTTCCAGTAGTTGATGATGCAATTGATTGTCTGAACTCATCAGCAAATTGATATCTTTCGTTTTTAAACCAATTTGAATATTGTGTTTTATCTGTTGATAAATGGCAGTATTAATATTATGCCAGGAGAGGGTAAGTAGCATAATTTCGATATCAGCTCTGATTTGAAAAATATCAATTAGCTCTTTTAGAGTAATTGGCTTAACTACTTTAGTTTTATTCTTGGTGTAGTCGATCCAGCCTTCATTGATTAGGCGGAAGATTGCTTCCCTTAGCGGCGTGCGGCTAATATTAAATTTAGCACAAAGATCACTTTCCGAAATTGCGCCAGTTATTTCATTTTGAATGATTCTATTTTTCAGTTCCTGATAAATTTCTTCATTCGAATTCATCTTAGATTCCATGTCTAGACCATATTTATATCGGTGTAATTAGTACACATAGGCTTTTAAATTATCCGCTTATTATAGCGCGTTATTTGTATTCACGTTAATTGAATATTCAGGCGCACATCCTTCTTTTTGATTTCTCACAGATAAAATATTAAAACGAGATCTGCTTAACAAAATTATCAAATTGTCGTTGATCTTTACCTTGTTTAATTTAATGTATAAATATTGTATACAATTTGTATTTATATTTTATACCTAGTAATTATCATACATTAATCACAGGAGAAAGAAGATGAAAATTGTTAAAGCTGAACTTTTAATGGTTGATTTAAAACCAAAAGTCAAAAGAACTGATGCGATGCAATCTTTTGAGTCGCAAGAGACGCCTATTTTGAAGTTAACCACAGAAAGTGGGGAAGTAGGTGTTGGTTATACTTACACCATTGGTACTGGTGGCTCATCCATTATTGCATTACTTAAAGATCATCTTTTACCTAAATTGATCGGACGCGACTCCTCGATGATTCAGGAAATCTGGCAAAGCCTGCTGGTTTCGACTCATGCGACTTCTGTTGGTGCAATTACTTCTCTGTCTTTAGCGGCAATTGATACGGCGCTTTGGGATCTTAAATGTAAACGTTTGAATCAACCTCTGTATAAAGTGGCTGGTGGGGCAAAGTCTAAACTGCGTCTTTATACAACAGAAGGTGGCTGGCTGCATCTGTCAACGGAAGAGCTGGTACGTGATGCGCTGGACGTGAAGAGCAAAGGTTTCTGTGGCTCTAAAATTAAAATTGGTTCACCAAATATGAACCGGGATATTGAGCGTTTAGAAGCGGTCAGAAAAGCGGTGGGTGATGATTATGTGATTATGACTGACTGTAATCAGGCACTGAAACTGTCTGATGCTAAGCAACGTGCTTCACTACTTGAACATACTGTTCTGTCATGGATTGAGGAGCCATTTTTGGCACATGATGTTAGCTCTCATAAACAGCTGGCTGAATCAACGACGATTCCTGTGGCTGTGGGGGAGTCGATTTACTCAATTCAACACTTTAAAGAATACTTAGAAAATCAGGCCGCCAGCATTATTCAGGTTGATGTGGCCCGTATTGGCGGTATTACGCCATGGCTGAAAGTGGCGCATATGGCGGAGTGCTTTAATACGCTGGTTTGTCCGCACTTCTTAATGGAGCTGCATATTTCACTGTGCTGTGCGATCGAGAACAGTAAATGGTTAGAGTACATTCCGCAACTCGACACTATTACTTTAGATAAAGTCAAAATTGAAGACGGTTTTGCTTATCCTCCACAAGAACCAGGGCTTGGTATTAAATGGGATTGGGACATGATTTATAAAGAAACTTTAGTTCAACATATTATCCAATAGCATTAAAAACACATTAAGTTTCAATAACAATAAGGTGATAGTATGTTTAAAAATAAAGTTCGGTGGTCTCTCGCCACAGTCATGTTTTTCGGCGGTATCATCAATTATATGGACCGTGCTTCGTTATCGGTAATGGCTCCATTTATTGAAAAAGACCTTAATCTGACAGAGACTCAGATGGGGATTGTTTTTAGTAGTTTCTTTCTTGGTTACGCGCTATTTTGCTTTGTTGGTGGAATTTGTGCGGATAAGTTTGGTCCCAGAAAAACCATGGCAGGAGCAATGGGACTTTGGTCATTATTCTGTGGTTTAACCGCCATGGTGACCGGATTCTTTTCGATGGTGGTTATTCGGGTGCTCTTTGGTATGGGTGAAGGGCCACTGGGTACTACAAATAATAAAACTATCAAAAGCTGGTTTCCACGTAAAGAGGCTGCTTTTGCTACCGGTTTTATTAACTCCGGACAACCTTTAGGTGGTGCTCTTTGTGGTCCTATTGTTGGTTTCTTAGCACTATCTTTAGGTTGGCGTATTGCATTTGTTGTGATTATGTTACTTGGCTTTATCTGGATCTTCTTTTGGCTGCGTGCTGCCAGAGATACTCCGGAACAACACCCTGATGTCAGTGCACAAGAACTTGCTTATATTCGCAGTGATACTTCATCAGAAGTAAAAATCGACAACTCTGTCAAAATAAAACTGAGCTACTATTTGAAAAAACCGACAATTTGGTTTATTGCCCTTGGTTACTTTTCTTATAGCTATGTTTTATCCTTCTTTATCACCTGGTTCCCGACTTATCTGGTGCGTGCACATGGCCTTGATATCAAAACCATGGGTTTTGTAAATGCAATTCCATGGCTATTTGGGGCGATTGGGTTACTGACTGGTGGTCTGATTTGTGACTGGTTATACCGCAGAAGTGGTAAAGCATTGTCATCAAGCAAAAAGGTGGTCGTGACTGGTATGTTGGTTTCTGCTTGCAGCATCATTTATGCTAGTAATATTTCCTCTATTTACCCGGCTGTAGTGCTGATGACTTTAACCGTTTATGCACTGTACAATGCAGGAACCTGTATCTGGTCAACAGTGATTGATACGATTCCAGCCAAGAGTATTGGTAGTGTGGGCGGCTTTATTCATTTAATCGCTAACTTAGCCGGTATTATTGGTCCAACATTAACCGGGGTTATTTTGCAACAGAGTCAGTCTTTCCCTCTCACGTTCGTTATTGTGGGAAGTGTTGCTGTAGTTGGTGCTCTGGCTATATCTTTTACTAAACCGATACTGATGCCTGCTCATAGTTAATCTGACTGGTGTGATAAAAAAGCCTGATATTGTTATCAGGCTTTTATTTTTAAACGGTAAATTAATTAAATGCTCTGGCTAGCTGGCCTACGCCTTGGTAACGATATTCTTTTGCACCAAAGGCGATAAAGAGTGATTCACCAGGTTTAATAGTGAAACTATCTGTTGCCGTCTCAACGGTGACTTGTCCGGCAAGGCAGAATAGAATTTCTGGACTATTTACCGGTTCTGTCCGTTTCTGTTCATCACTATTGATAATCTCAAATTTAAAATCACTGACAGGTACCGGAAAATCGATTTTATTTTGGTTTATTTGTGGCTTAGTCAGTAAGTTTGCCAGAGGAATACTGTGAAAACGGGTATTGTCGATCAGTTCAGTGACATCGATATATTTAGGTGTCAGACCTGCACGTAATACGTTATCAGAGTTAGCCATGATCTCCATCCCTGTGCCCTGAACATAAGCGTGTGGTGTTTCTGCGCCCAGATACATTGCCTGGCCAGGTTTAAGTTCAATGACATTTAAGATGAGAGGCATAAATAAGCCAATATCATCAGGATAGTCCAACACCATGCTTTTAATCAGACTAGTGACTTCATCATCTTTTTTCTCAATACTTATCAGTAATTGAGCAATAGCTTTTTGGCGTGTTTCTTTAGGTAAGGTGAGCAAAGTCTGGAAGAAAACTTTGAGTTGTTCTGCACCCGGATGGCGCTTTAATTCTTGTACAAAGTCAGAGAGTGCCGGGCAATTTAGTTTTTCAAAACCGGCAATGATATCTTCAATCGGTCTGAAAGCATTCATTGCTTTATAAGGTGTGAGTGCATATACCAGTTCTGGTTTATGATTTGGGTCTTTATAATTTCTCTTTGGATCATTAAGCGCAATACCTGCCTGATTTTCTCGCTCAAAACCCAGTTTTGCTTTATGCTGCTGAGGGTGAACCTGAATTGATAATGGTTTTGCCGCAGCTAAAACTTTGAACAGGTAAGGAAGACCGTGGAACTGTTGATACGTTCTCTCACCGAGCATAAATAACGGGTCTGATTGGATTAAACTATCAAGATTAGTTCTTTCATTGGATGAATTAATTGCGACTGAACAACCATTTGGATGTGTTCCCATCCAGATTTCTGCTTGTGGCTTTTGGGTGGGATTGGCAATATCAAATAATTCTGTTATTGCTGTTTTGCTTCCCCAGTCATAATTTTTGATTTCGTTTTGAAGTTTCCAGATTGTTGTATTCATATTTATTTCCAGAGCGTATTTATCTCTAAAATTAGTTACCCTTTTTCTTTCTTGTAAAGGCGCGTTTAATTACACCAAAGAAACCTAACGACCTTACCATTTTTTCGCTATCAATATAGACGCGAATCGCCCTTAATACTTTTTTAGGATCTTTTGATGCAAAAGTGAAGGTTCCATTATGTTTTGTCTGAATGGCATAACGAGGGATCCATTTTCCACCAAATAGAACAGATGCAGTGACATATTCAACTTCTTCCCATGGAACCTGAATATATTTTTGAGGATTTCGGTTCTCATAAAATTCAAATGCCTTATCACCAATCATGATTTGACCATATTCGGGTAATCCAATAAACATGGTGCCTTTAATGACCAGATCAACTTTTGTATTTAAAGATTGGACCATTTTTATTTATTTCCATAAATGCAAATAATTTCCAATTTTATTGAAAGATTATTTTATCAAGAGATTGTTTTATTACTATTTATTTAAAACTGACAAGATATTATGTATAAAAAATGCAGGGCAAATGCCCTGCAAGTTTACTTAGATCTTTGTTACAGAAGCCCAATAAGATGGCCGCCAATACCAACAACAAATAATCCCAGGATTATAATAATTGGTGATACTTTTTTGCGTAATAGCCACATACACAGGAACGTTAGTAACAACGGTGTTAAGCCTGGAATTAACTGATCCAGGTTATTCTGTAATGATGTTACTTTCTCTTGAGTTAGGGATAAACCACTTTGCATTTGTATTAATGCACTTTTTATTCCTTCACCACCAAGAGGTAATGAGCTCCAGTCAATAAATGCACCGTTATCCAGCTTAACTGTTGATACAATCGGTTTGAAATTGATGGATACCCACCTTTGTACCAAGGCCGCCAGAACAAACATACCAAGAATAGATGCACCTTTGGTGATTTTTTGTAATAACCCGCCAGATAAGTTATCTGTAATTTTAGAACCGGTTTTGTAACCAAATTCCTGGGTATACCAAATAAAGCCCCAACGGATAATATTCCATATTACAAAGAATAAAATTGGACCAATAATGTTACCGCTCATTGCTAAAGATGCACCAAGTGCACCAAGCATTGGACGAACAGTAAACCAGAACACAGGATCCCCTACACCGGCAAGTGGTCCCATCATCCCGACTTTTACACCTTGAATTGCAACATCATCAACTGCTGCACCATTAGCACGTTCTTCCTCTAATGCAAGGGTAACACCTAAAACAGGTGCTGCTACATAAGGATGTGTATTAAAAAACTCCAGGTGACGTTTTAGTGCTGCAGATCTATCTTCTTTCGTTTGATATAACTTTTTGATAGCAGGGATCATTGCATATACCCAGCCACCATTTTGCATACGTTCATAGTTCCATGAACCTTGAAGGAAGGTTGAACGCCATGCAACAGCCAGACGATCTTTTTTAGTTAATTGAATTTTTTGTTCCATTTTAATTCTCCCAGCCCTTAGTAATCATTCAGAATATCATCAAGTGGATCGCCATGGCCTCCGCCATTTGATGAGCCCCCACGTTCTGAAAGATTTAAGTAAATAAGCGCTAAAGCAATACCTAAAGCACCAAGTGCGATTAATGTTAACTGAGAAATGGCAGCAACAACAAAACCGATGATAAAGAATGGCCATACTTCTTTGTTTGCCATCATATTTATTACCATTGCATAACCAACAGCAACAACCATACCACCACCAATTGCCATACCTGTAGTTAACCATTCAGGCATTGAATTTAAAGTATTTTGTACAACTTCTGCAGGGATGAAGAGAAGCGCACCAGCTGGAATTGCAATGCGTAGTCCTTGCATACAAATGGCAAGAATTTGTAACAGTTCAATTTGACCAATATTGCCTTTTTCTGCTGCTGCGTCCATCATGTGAACAATAGGAACAGCTAGAGTACGTACAATCATTGTTAAGAATAACCCAGCAACAGCTAGTGGAATTGCAACAGCGATAGCAGTTGATACACCATTAATACCTTGTCCGCCTAGAACAAGAATAATTGCTGAAGCGACGGAGGCCAGGGCGGCATCAGGCGCAACGGCGGCACCTATGTTTGCCCAACCAAGTGCGATCATTTGTAATGTACCACCAAGTATAACGCCAGCTTCCAGATTACCTGTTACTAAACCGATTAATGAACAAGCGACGAGCGGTTGGTGAAATTGAAATTGGTCCAAAATACCTTCCATTCCTGCAAGGAAGGCAACTATTAAAACTAAAACTATAGCTATAATAGATAATGTCATAATAAAACCTCTTAAGTTTAGTACTACTTATTTTGTTCAGCTAATTCGTCTTTCGCTTTTTTCAGTAATTCATCCATATTGCTATTGGAATCATTTGGAACTTTACGAACATCGAATTTAACATTGTTTTGTTTTAGCTTTTCAAAAACCGCAACATCGTCAGCATTCATTGATAATACTTTATTAACCATTACTTTACCGACAGAATGTGCCATTGAACCAATGTTAAGTGAGGTTATTTCTACACCGCCTTCCATTGCTTGTAGTACATCTTGAGGATTTTCAAATAGCAGTAAAGCTTTAGTATTACCAAAGCGAGGGTCTTTTGATATTTCAATCAGTTTTTTAATTGGTATAACGTTTGCTTTGACTCCAGGAGGCGCTGCTTGTTCAATAAGCTTCTTCCTTAAGTCATCTTTGGCAACAGAATCAGAGACAACAATAATTCTGTTTGGACTTGTAGCTTGTGTCCATGCAGTTGCAACTTGACCATGAAGTAATCGTGAGTCGACTCTGGCAAGCACAATGTTAAGTTTTCCATTTCCAACAACTGTGCCAGCTGGAATGGTTTTGGCAGATGATTTAGTGTGTTTATCTTTTGACTGGAATTTTGCTGAAGTTGTGTTGATGCCTTCTTGGGCTGGTTCTATAATTGCAGCTGCAATTTCTTCAGCTGAATTCATCGATAATCTGGATGTATAGGCTTCAATTAGCATAGGTAAATTTAGACCTGATACGACAGTCCATTTATCCTTATTTTCCAAACATAAGCCATTTGCCTGATTAAACGGGGTTCCTCCCCACAGATCAACTAAAAATAGAACCTCTTCTGAGTTTTCGAAAGTTGCTATCGCTTCTTTCATTCTATCTTTTAAACTATCTGGACTATCACCAGGGTGCAACGTGACTGCTTTAACATTTTGTTGCTCCCCAAAAATCATAGTGCCTGATTGCAAAATACCTGTAGCAAAATCACCATGACTTGCCAGGATTATCCCTACCATACTTGTACCTCCCTATTTTATATAACACTTTGCATAATATAAAATTTTATAAAAATATGGAATATGAATAGTTGTTATTTTTAGGTTATTTGAGGTTCATCATATTTTTACTTTACTATTGATAGATAGTAGCAGTAAAAAGACGTTTATTAAAGACAAAATGAGAATACGTTGATAAAATTAGAAAATTGTTTTTAACAGATATTGGGTTTCTTCAATTAACCAGAGAATAGATTATGTATAAACTTGTTGCCTGTGACATGGATGAAACCCTGTTAAATGAAGATAAACAGATTTCAGAACAAAATAAATTAGCCATTCAAAAAGCCAGAGAATTGGGCGTGCAGTTTGTTCTTGCCAGTGGCAGGGGCTTTCCTACTATGCAAAACGCTCTAAAAACATTGAATCTGCATAACCTGAAACATGAATATGTGATCTCATTTAATGGTGGCGTCATCACAGAAAACTTTGAAAATACCATTTTAGAAGTGAACGGTATCTCTTTCCTGCAAGCAAAAGAGATTGTTGCTTTGGGTACAAATTATGACGTAGGTATGCATATCTATACACTAAATGATGTGTATGTTTACCGTATGGACGCAGCCGAAAAAGAGTACGTTACCGGACGACTTGATGGCTATATTGAACTGACTGAAGCGAATATTGACTTTTTGAGTGATGTACAAATTATTAAGGTGCTTTTTTATAATCTGAATATGGATTATTTAAAACAGCTTGAAGCAAGCTTATCTGAGGATATTGCCAGTCAATATACTATTAGTTATTCCGCCAATCGTTATATTGAATTCAATCAAAAAGGCGTGAGTAAAGGGACAGCACTTAAGAAACTGGCAGAGAAATTAAATATTCCGGTAGAACAGATTATAGCAATAGGTGATAACAGCAATGATATTGCGATGATCAAATTTGCTGGTTTAGGTGTTAGTGTACAAAATGGTACAGCTGAGGTAAAACAAGCAGCTAACTATATTTGTCAGGCAAACCATAATCAGTCAGCAGTGGCAGAAATGTTAACTAAATTTGTTTTGAATAAGTAAATTTTTAAGAAATTATTCTCTTTTTTAGTGTCTGGATCCGACGCCCTCTTGACGTAACTCATGACATACAGTATGTTACGCATCAGCAAAGGGGAGTAACTTTGTTGTCGATTAATCGTCATTACGGTATCTACAGATACCCGGTTATCGAGCAACCCTCCGGTTGTAAGTGAGACCTTGCCAGAAGGCGAGGTATGCTTATAAAAAATTAAGTGGCTACGTTTTCTGACGTTGGCCATTTTTTTTGGCCTGAATTTAGGAATAAATTAGGTACAGACGATGAATATCAATATCATTGTCAAAAGGAGAGAAATTTATGGTATCGGTTGGAACACCATTACTTTGGGGAAGTTTTGCAGCCATTGTTGCTGTTATGTTAATGATTGACCTTTTTTTACAAGGAAAGAATAAAGGCAGTGTGATGACCATGAAGCAGGCAGCACGCTGGTCATGTTTATGGATTAGCTTAGCATTACTGTTTAATTTAGGTCTTTGGTGGCATTTAAAAAATACTGTTGGTAGTGAAATTGCAGCAACTCAGGCCACGGCATTTTTAACAGGTTATTTGATTGAAAAAGCTTTAGCGGTTGATAACGTATTTGTCTGGTTAATGTTATTTAACTATTTCACTGTTCCACCAGCTTATCAGCGTCGTGTGCTGGTGTATGGCGTAATGGGGGCTATTGTCCTGCGCGTTATCATGATTTTTGCTGGTATTCAGTTAATTACTCAGTTCCACTGGTTACTCTACGTTTTTGGTCTGTTTTTATTATTCACAGGCTTGAAAATGGCGTTTGCCAAAGAGAGTGATGTGCCTATTGGCGAAAGAGGAATAGTGAAATGGCTACGCAATAAGATGCGTATGACTGATGAAATGCATGGAGAGAGATTCTTTGTTCGACATAAAGGGGTTATCTATGCCACGCCACTACTTTTAGTTCTGCTCTTAGTTGAAATTAGTGATGTGATTTTTGCTGTTGATAGTATTCCGGCTATTTTTGCGGTAACGACAGACCCATTTATTGTGTTAACGTCTAACTTATTTGCAATTCTTGGTTTGCGTGCCATGTATTTCTTACTGGCGAATGTGGCAGAGAAGTTCTCATTACTCAAATATGGTTTAGCAGTTATTTTAATCTTTATCGGTATTAAGATGTTACTGCTGGATATCTTCCATATTCCGGTGGGAATTTCTCTTGGTGTTGTGGCGGCAATTTTAGTGATTACTATGATAGTGAATGTCTGGTATAACAAGAAATATAATAAGTAATCGGAATTAAATATGAAATTAAACCACTCTAAATATAGAGTGGTTTTTTTGTTGTGACAGAAGTTACTTAGTGCTTTGCTGATATACCCAAATCGCAACGATCAGAGAGGTGAGTACCGCCAGAGCCATAACAAAAATAATCTCAGCGATATAAAAAAATTGCCCGCCATGATAGAGCCAGTAAGGGCCAAGATCGAACGTATTCATAACGATAAAAGTGAGACAGACAAGTCCATTAAGGATGCTGATTAAAGAGAGGGCAATTGAAGTAATAGCAAGCGGTTTAAGTATATTTTGCATAGTTGTTCTTAGGTTGTTCAGGATTTAGTTTTTATTGTGGTGCTATTATAATAATTTATGGGGTTAATTACTAACTGCATTTTAGATAAGTGGTTTTGGTATATCGACTATAAATATCCTGAATATTCCACAGCAGTGTTTTTTCCTGAATGCATTCTGTCTAAAAAATGAGTTAATCACGACATTGTTTATTCTAAAATTTTACACTAAACTCTTATCCTGCCTATTTAAAACACACTAAATTAGTGATATCCTATTGCACCTAAATATTGTATTTAGCATTTACAAATAACAATCAAACAATGATTATTGCACGTGCGCTGTCGTGTGGCGCACCACTGTAGCTAAGGAATTACCATGCCAGTTATTACTCTTCCTGACGGAAGTCAACGTCAATTTGATAAACCAGTTACTGTTCTTGAAGTTGCTCAAAGTATTGGAGCAGGTCTTGCGAAGGCGTGTATTGCCGGACGCGTGAACGGTGAACGTCGTGATGCTTGTGATTTAATCGCTGAAGATGCAACGCTCGCTATTATTACTGCGAAAGATGAAGACGGTCTTGAGATTATTCGTCACTCATGTGCTCACTTACTTGGACACGCTATCAAACAACTCTGGCCAACCACGCAAATGGCGATTGGTCCAACGATTGATAATGGTTTCTATTATGATGTTGATTTAGACCATACCTTAACTCAGGAAGATCTTGAGAAGCTTGAAGCGCGTATGCTTGAGCTGGCAAAAACTAATTATGACGTGATTAAAAAGAATGTTTCATGGCAAGAAGCAAGAGACATTTTTGTGGCGCGTAATGAACCTTATAAAATTGCAATTCTTGATGAAAATGTACCAAAAGATTCTAAACCGGGTCTTTATCATCATCAGGAATATGTTGATATGTGTCGTGGTCCGCACGTACCAAACATGCGTTTTTGTCACCACTTTAAATTACAAAAAGTTGCTGGTGCATACTGGCGCGGTGATAGTAACAATAAAATGTTACAACGTATTTACGGTACTGCATGGGCGGATAAAAAACAATTAGATGCTTACTTGTTACGTCTGGAAGAAGCAGCAAAACGTGATCACCGTCGTATCGGTAAACAACTTGATCTGTATCATATGCAGGAAGAAGCACCAGGTATGGTGTTCTGGCATAATGACGGCTGGACTATCTACCGTGAACTTGAAGCGTTTGTCCGCGTTAAGTTAAAAGATTATCAGTATCAGGAAGTTAAAGGCCCATTTATGATGGATCGCGTGCTGTGGGAAAAAACTGGGCACTGGCAAAACTATAAAGATTTAATGTTTACGACTTCATCTGAAAATCGTGAATATTGTGTAAAACCAATGAACTGCCCAGGTCACGTGCAGATTTTTAATCAGGGATTAAAATCTTACCGTGATTTACCATTACGTATGGCTGAGTTTGGTAGCTGTCATCGTAACGAACCATCAGGTTCATTACATGGATTGATGCGTGTTCGTGGCTTTACTCAGGATGATGCGCATATCTTCTGTACAGAAGATCAAATCCGTAGCGAAGTCAGTAGCTGTATCAAAATGGTTTATGATGTTTACAGTACATTTGGTTTTGAGCGAATCTCTGTGAAATTATCGACTCGTCCGGCTAAACGTATCGGGCGCGACGAAATTTGGGATATTGCAGAAAAAGATTTAGCAGAATGCTTAACTGAGAACGGTATTGAATTTGAATATCTGCCGGGCGAAGGTGCATTCTACGGTCCTAAGATTGAGTTTACCCTACATGATAGTTTAGAGCGTGCATGGCAATGTGGTACTGTACAATTAGACTTTATGTTACCTGAACGTTTAGAAGCCTCTTACGTGGGTGAAGATAATGAACGTCATATTCCGGTTATGATTCACCGTGCAATTTTAGGTTCTATGGAACGTTTTATCGGTATTTTAACTGAAGAATGTGCGGGTTTCTTCCCGACATGGCTTGCTCCGCAACAAGTGGCAGTAATTAATATTACTGATAATCAGGCGGACTATGTACAAAAACTGGTAGATAAATTACAGGCAGCAGGTATTCGTGCTAAAGCTGATCTTCGAAATGAAAAAATTGGCTTTAAAATTCGCGAACACACATTAAAACGTGTACCATATATGCTGGTTTGTGGCGACAAAGAGGTTGAAGCTGGTAAAGTTTCGGTCAGAACACGTCGTGGTAAAGATCTTGGTAGCTTTGATGTCGATCATGTTATAGAATTACTGCAAAATGAAATCCGTACTCGAAGTTTAACCCAATTGGAGGAATAGAGTATTAAAGCTGGTAAACGAATTCAACCGACTCGTGCCCACAGAATCAATGATGAGATTACTGGGCGCGAAGTACGACTAACAGGTATTGAAGGTGAACAACTTGGTATCGTTAGTTTAAATGAAGCTCTTAAACAAGCTGAAGAAGCAAGTTTAGATTTAGTCGAAATTAGTCCGAATGCGGAACCTCCAGTGTGCCGTATCATGGATTACGGCAAGTTCCTTTACGAGAAAAGTAAAGCAACAAAAGAACAGAAGAAGAAGCAAAAGGTTGTTCAGGTTAAGGAAATTAAATTCCGACCTGGTACAGACGAAGGCGATTATCAGGTAAAACTACGCAACCTGATTCGCTTTCTTGAAGACGGCGATAAAGCCAAAGTTACGCTACGTTTCCGTGGTCGTGAAATGGCTCACCAGCAGATTGGTATCGAGATGCTTGATCGTATCAAAGAAG
Source organism: Zophobihabitans entericus (assembly GCF_011745665.1). Lineage (GTDB taxonomy): Bacteria > Pseudomonadota > Gammaproteobacteria > Enterobacterales > Orbaceae > Zophobihabitans > Zophobihabitans entericus. Next base: position 1,198,480 of record NZ_CP050253.1, read on the forward strand.
ACCTTTCTGAGTTAGGCGTTGTTGAATCTTATCCAACTAAGATTGAAGGACGTCAAATGATAATGGTAATCGCACCTAAGAAGAAGTAATTGGTTTTCAAGTAATAAAACTGCTTAACCGTAGTCTTATTCACCCTTTACTTTATGTTATTAACAATGCGAAGTGGAATATTTTATTATGCCAAAAATTAAAACTGTACGCGGCGCGGCTAAGCGCTTCAAAAAAACAGCTTCTGGTGGTTTTAAACACAAGCAAGCTAACAAGAGTCATATCTTAACTAAAAAAGCAACTAAACGTAAACGTCACCTACGTGGTTTAACCATGGTATCAAAAGGTGATCATGGTTTAGTTTCAGCGTGTGTTCCATACGCTTAATTTTTTAAGAATTACATTTAAATTATTATTTTTTAGAGGATAAAGTTTATGGCTCGCGTTAAACGTGGTGTTATCGCTCGTGCACGTCACAAGAAAGTTTTAAAACAAGCAAAAGGTTATTATGGTGCACGTTCTCGTGTATATCGTGTTGCATTCCAGGCTGTTATCAAAGCTGGTCAATACGCATACCGTGACCGTCGTCAACGTAAACGTCAATTCCGTCAATTATGGATTGTGCGTATCAATGCTGCAGCTCGTCAATGTGGTTTATCTTACAGCCGTTTCATCAATGGCTTAAAGAAAGCATCTATTGAGATCGATCGTAAGATCCTTGCTGATATCGCAGTATTTGATAAAGTTGCGTTTTCTGCACTAGTTGAAAAAGCTAAAGCAGCACTGTAACTTTTTTGAGAAAGAGGGGATTACCCCTCTTTTTTATTTCTTGTAATTAATGATACAGAGCAAGAAATAGTGGATAAAATTTTATAAAAACTCCAATAAAATCAATTAATTATGATTTATTAAAATAAGTTATTTAAATACAGGAATATAAACATGCATCCAGTTATTTTTGGTTTCTTTTTTAGCTTTAGATAAGGTTCATTTTGAGGCAAAATGAGAAACGAAAAATAATTGAAGAGCCTCAGAAAGAGGCTCTTTTTGTTTTTATCTTAAGTAAACGTTTATCACATATACGTTTAGACAATACAAAGTATCACGCCAAATATTGAGTGATGAAAGAGGGTGACTATGTCTCAGTTAGCGGAACTAGTTAAGAACGCAAAAGTTGCAATTGAAGGTGCAGCAGATATCAACGGGATTGAACAAATCCGTGTTGAATATTTAGGTAAGAAAGGTCATTTTACCTTACAGATGGCTTCATTACGTGATGTTCCGGCAGAGGAACGTCCTGCTGTTGGTCAAAAAATTAATGATGCTAAGCAAGAAGTGGTGACAGCTTTAAATAGCCGTAAAGAGTATTTAGAAGGGGCTGCACTGAATGCCAAACTTGCCAGTGAAACGATTGATATTTCTCTGCCGGGTAAGCGTATGGAAAACGGTGGCCTACACCCGATTACCCGTACGATTCAACGCCTGGAATCATTCTTTGGTCAACTTGGCTTTTCGGTTGAAACCGGACCTGAAATTGAAGATGCTTACCACAACTTTGATGCGTTAAATATTCCTGCTCATCACCCGGCACGGGCCGATCATGATACTTTCTGGTTTGATGCTGATCGTCTACTGCGTACGCAAACCTCCAGCGTGCAAATCAGAACCATGGAACATCAAAAACCACCAATTCGTATTATTGCGCCGGGTCGTACGTATCGTAACGATTATGATCAGACGCATACGCCGATGTTCCATCAAATTGAAGGATTACTCATTGATAAAGATATTAGCTTTACTCATTTAAAAGGGTTATTGCATGACTTCTTACATCACTTCTTTGAAGATGATATGACTATTCGTTTCAGACCGGGCTACTTTCCGTTTACTGAACCATCAGCAGAAGTAGATATTAAAGGCAAAAATGGCAAATGGTTAGAAGTACTTGGTTGCGGTATGGTGCATCCAAATGTACTACGTAATGTAGGTATTGATCCGGACGTGTACTCTGGCTTCGCATTTGGTATGGGGATTGAACGTTTAACGATGCTGCGTTATGGCGTCTCTGATTTACGTTCATTCTTTGAAAACGATCTTCGTTTCTTAAAACAATTTAAATAAGCAGGAGCCAAAACATGAAATTTAGTGAAAGTTGGTTACGTGAATGGGTTAATCCTGCCGTAAGTAGTGATGAATTATCTGAACAGCTGACAATGGCTGGTCTTGAAGTTGATGGTATTGACCCTGTTGCTGGTGATTTTACTGGAGTAGTCGTTGGGCGAGTTGTTGCCTGTCAACAACATCCAAATGCAGACAAATTACGTGTGACTAAAGTTGACGTTGGAACAGGTACCTTACTGGATATCGTTTGTGGTGCGGCAAATTGCCGTGAAGGTTTAACTGTGGCTTGTGCAACTGTTGGTGCAGTACTACCGGGTGACTTTAAAATTAAAGCTGCCAAATTGCGAGGTGAGCCATCAGAAGGGATGCTATGTTCTTATTCTGAACTGGGTATTAGTGATGATCACAGTGGAATTATTGAACTACCAGCAGATGCACCAATTGGTCAGGATGTTCGCCAGTATTTAAAACTGGATGACAAAATGATTGAAATCAGCGTGACACCAAATCGTGCTGATTGTTTTGGTATCAACGGTATCGCACGTGACATTTCAGCTGTCAATAACTTACCGGTTCAGGAACCTGAGTTTGTGACAGTTAAACCTGTGATTAATGATGTACTACCAATTCGTATCGAAGCACCAGAAGCAGCTCCGCGCTATTTAGGACGTATTGTTAAAGGGATTGATATCAAAGCGGCAACACCACTCTGGATGAAAGAGAAGCTACGTCGCTGTGGTGTACGTTCAATTGATGCTGTGGTTGATATTACTAACTACGTACTGCTTGAGCTTGGTCATCCTATGCATGCCTTTGACTTAAACCAAATCAGTAAAGAAGTCGTTATTCGCTACGGTGAAGAGGGCGAAAAACTGGTATTGCTTGACGGTAGTGAAGTTACATTGAAACCAAAAACACTGGTCATTGCTGATAGCGAAAAAGCCTTAGCACTGGCAGGTATCTTTGGTGGTGAAAAATCAGGTGTTTCTGAGCAAACTAAAGATGTCTTACTGGAAGCCGCATTCTTTGCACCACTAGCTATTGCCGGTAAAGCGCGGGAATATGGTCTGCATACTGATGCATCTCACCGCTATGAGCGTGGTGTTGATCCTGCGCTACAACATAAAGCGATGGAGAGAGCAACGGAACTCTTGGTGGCTATTTGTGGTGGTCAGGCTGGCCCGATTATTGACGTAACATATAAAGAGCATTTACCAAAAGTAAATACGATTACTTTGCGTCGTGAGAAGTTAGATAAGCTGATCGGCTATTCTATTGAGACACAAAAAATCACCGATATCTTAACGCGTTTAGGCTGTCAGGTGACTGTGTCTGACGATGGCTGGACGGTAGTTGCGCCGACATGGCGTTTTGACATGCAAATCGAACAAGATTTAGTTGAAGAAGTGGCACGTATTTATGGCTATAACAATATTCCTAATGCCTTTATGAATATTGAGCTACAAATGGCTGCGCGTCCGGAAAAAGAACTACCACTAATTCGTGTCAAAGAGATGCTGGTTGACCGTGGTTATCAGGAAGCAATTACTTATAGCTTTGTTGATCCAAAAACTCAGTCATTACTGCATCCACAAGCTGAAACTATTGTTCTGCCTAATCCAATTTCAGTAGAAATGTCAGCAATGCGTTTATCGCTCTGGACAGGACTGCTTGACGCGGTAGTTTATAACCAAAATCGTCAGCAACCTCGAATTCGTCTATTTGAATCGGGACTGCGTTTTGTACCTGATACTCAGGCTGAATTTGGTGTTAAGCAAGAGCTTATGCTGTCTGGTGTGATTACCGGTAATCTTTATGATGAACACTGGAAATTACCAAAACAACACGTGGATTTCTATGATCTTAAGGGTGATGTTGAAGCAATTTTAGCATTAACTGGTCGATTAGATGAGATATCACTGCGTCCGGCTAAGCATCCTGCGCTACATCCGGGGCAAAGTGCAGAGCTCGTACTAAATAACGAAGTCGCGGGCTATTTAGGGGTACTTCATCCAGAAATCGAAAAGAAATTGGATCTAAATAGTAAAACAGTTGTTTTTGAGCTGGTATGGAATAAAATTAATCATAGAGTTATTCCTGAAGCGAAAGAAATTTCTCGCTTCCCGTCTAACAGACGAGATATTGCAATACTTGTTAATAATGAAGTTCCTGCTCAGGATATTATTAATGAATGTAAAAAAGCTGGTGGTGAAGATCTTATTGCTGTCAATTTGTTCGATCTGTACCAAGGTGAAGGTATTAAGCAGGGACAAAAGAGTCTGGCTATCAGCTTGATATTACAGAATAAATCGCATACACTTACAGAGCAGGAAATCGTAAATATTGTTGACAAATGCCTTGCTGCGTTGCAAAATCGCTTCGATGCCTTACTAAGAGAATAATAATATGACATTAACTAAAGCTGATATCGCAGAAAGTTTAATCAATAAACTTAATATTGATAGACAGGAAGCTAAAGTGCTTGTAGAGCTTTTCTTTGAAGAGATCAGAGTTGCTTTAGAAAAAGGAGAACCTGTAAAACTTTCTGGATTTGGAAATTTTGCAGTTCGTGAAAAGAGTGCGCGTCCAGGACGTAATCCTAAAACTGGTGAGAATGTAGCTATTTCGGCACGCCGTGTAGTGACTTTCAGACCTGGGATTAAGTTTAGAGAACGTGTAGAAGCAAGTCTTTCTAAAACTGCTAAATAATCCTGGTAAACTTTTACTTGAGAGCACAAAGCAGGAAACTGTTTTGTGCTCTTTTGTATTAATGGCATTTACTCAGATAGCTATCTGATTATTTTAATCAAACACGTGGTTCGAAATCCTCCCACGCAAAAAAACTAAGGAACATAATGACTAACCTTAAAGATATTACCTTACTTGGTAATCAATCTGTGGCTTATCCTACAGATTATTCCCCAGATATCCTCGAAACTTTCGAGAATAAACACCCTGACAATGACTATTTTGTTAAATTCAATTGTCCTGAGTTCACCAGTCTATGCCCGATTACCGGACAGCCTGATTTTGCGGCGATTTATATCTCTTATGTGCCAAATATTAAAATGGTTGAGAGTAAGTCGTTAAAATTGTATCTGTTTAGTTTCCGCAATCACGGTGATTTTCATGAAGATTGTATCAATATTATCATGAAAGACTTGATTAAACTGATGGATCCAAAATATATCGAAGTCTGGGGAAAATTTACCCCACGTGGCGGTATCTCGATTGACCCGTATGCCAATTATGGCAAAAAGGGCACCCAATGGGAAACGGTAGCCTTTAATCGACTCGCTAATCATGATCTGTATCCTGAAAAAATAGATAACCGTTAATTTATCTTTTTGATCTCTATTTTTTAATACTCATCAGGAAACACAATGACTACTAACAAACAAGCGTTGGTTATATTCTCTGGCGGACAGGACTCAACGACCTGCTTAGTTCAGGCTATTGCACAATATGGTCAGGAAAATGTCAAAGCGATCAGTTTTGATTACGGTCAGCGCCATGCTATTGAGCTGGAAAAGGCACAAAAGATTGCTGCTGAGCTGGGAATTCCTCAGTTAGTGATTCAAACATCGGCAATTACTCAAACGACTAACAATGCATTGATTAACCAGGATATGGCAATCGGACAGCAGCAAGACGATAAATACCCGAATACATTTGTGGACGGGCGTAATGCACTGTTTTTACTTCTGGCGGCTAATTATGCTAAGCAACAGGGAATTACCGATATTATCATCGGCGTGTGTGAAGTTGATTTTAGCGGTTATCCGGATTGCCGGGACGTATTTATTAAATCGATGAACGTGACCTTAAATCTGGCCATGGATTACTCATTTAATATCAAAACGCCACTCATGTATTTAACTAAAGCTGAAGTCTGGAAACTAGCTGATGAGCTAGGATATCTGGAATATATTGAGGCTAATACTCACACTTGCTATTACGGTGTAGAAGGTGGTTGTAAAACGTGTCCAAGCTGTTTATTGCGTAATAAAGGGCTGGATGAATATCTGGCAACACGCTCTTCTTCAGTACCAGTAGAATAAATTAATATAATTTATTTAATTAAATCAATATGTTATATTTTTATTGATAAATCATTTTATGGGTTCCCTCACCCCATTATTTAAAAAGGTAAAATAAAATTATGTACGAATTTTCTTTATTACAGCGCCGTAAAGCTTTATATTATTTATCGTTTTTTCATATACTGATCATCGCTTCGAGCAATTATCTGGTACAGATTCCCTTTACTATTTTTGGTTTCCATACCACGTGGGGAGCATTTACTTTTCCATTTATCTTTTTGACGACCGATTTAACTATTAGGGTATTTGGAGCGAGTCTGGCCAGAAAGATTATTTTTGTGGTCATGATTCCTGCTTTAGCTTTGTCATATTTAGTCTCAGTACTCTTTTTTAATGGCAGCTGGATGGGGATTGAGTCTTTATCTACATTTAATCTATTTGTAGCGCGTATTGCCGCTGCCAGCTTTGCGGCTTATTTAGTTGGGCAATTACTTGATATCACTGTGTTTAACTATTTAAGACGCCAACATCGCTGGTGGGTAGCGCCTTCTGCTGCTGCTGTCGCTGGTAATGCGATTGATACACTGGTTTTCTTTAGTATTGCATTTTATCGTAGTGATGATCCGTTTATGGCTGAAAACTGGCTGGAAATTGCACTGGTGGATTACAGCTTTAAAATTCTGATCTGTGCATTGTTCTTTTTACCGCTTTATGGTGTATTACTCAATATTTTGTTAAAACGTTTAACCGCGATTAAGAAGTAACTGAAAAGAGAGGAAGACAGAGATATCTGTCTTCTTTGTTGCTTAATAGATAAATTGCTGGGTAAATAAAACACCCTCTCTCATTGGCTTTGGAATAAATTTTATACAATGGGAATCCTGATCAAATTCAATACATTGTTGAACTTCTGGCATTGCTTCTTCAATATCCTGTTCTGAATTTGTGAGGTATTGAGTTCTCGTTCTTTGTATCATTTCTTTATTGTCATTATAAGCATATTCAGTCGTCATTATGATTTCCAGATCAGCTATAGTTAACACAATATGTTGTTCTATTTTGTGTAGCAGACCATTGTTTAAATAAGAGTACCGAGTTGTTTTAGTTTGTGTATTCGCCTGATGAAAGCTGGAAATAATACGGTTGTCATTGTCATATGAAAATTCAGCACTGATTGGGATATCCAAATGATTGGGTTTTATGACTTCATTAACCTGTATTTCGTTAATACGTCCTGCAGAATCTGTCAGATAAGTAAAAATATATCCCGGAACCAGTGAATTACTTGTATCATCTAAAACGTATTCAGTATGACGCCATGAATTATCAGCTTTTTCTATTGTATGGTGAGCTAAACTTTCACCATCAAGGTTCAGAGAAAAATTCGTATCGGTAATTGCACCTGTACTGTCATAGTAAATTACGATTGTCTGATTTGTTTCGTGCGTATCCTCACGCGAAACTACCGGTGTTTCTGATTCATAGAGGACAAGTTGTTTAAGTGGTTTATTTGGATTGAACTCAGGTAGCTGCATCTCTGCCAAAATAAGATTATTTGATTGAATGATGTTATTTGGCTTAGTGTTATCACATCCGGTAAGTATGAGAATGACAATGCCACAATAAAATAGCTTTTTTAACATCCATGATTTCCTTGTAATTGTTCTAAATGACGTTATCTCAATGATACAAGAGTTCATTAATAAGATAAAAGAATTTTAGTGATGTAGCTTAGAAATCGCCTGGATCAATGTCGATTTTCAGGTAAAAAAGCGTAAAGTATAAGAAAGAAGGCTAACTGGGGGAGTGAGATATGACGACACCACATATTAATGCTAATTTAGGGGATTTTGCCGATGTTGTATTGATGCCTGGCGATCCACTCAGAGCAAAATATATTGCTGAAAACTTTATCGATAACGCTCGTGAAGTGACCTCCGTCAGAGGAATGCTTGGTTATACGGGAAGCTACCTTGGTATTCCTGTTTCCGTTATGGGGCACGGCATGGGGATTCCATCCTGTTCCATTTATACGACGGAATTGATTAAAGAGTTTGGTGTTAAAACAATTATTCGGGTTGGGTCTTGCGGAGCAATAAGTCTGGATATCAAGCTCAATGATATTATTATCGGCACTGGAGCGTGTACCGATTCTAAAGTAAATCGTATTCGTTTTCATGGGCATGATTTTGCCGCGACGGCTGATTTTTTTCTGGCTCGTAATGCTGTCGAAGTAGCAGAAAAGAAAGGTGTTCGTTTTAGAGTTGGGAATTTGTTTTCAACAGATCTCTTCTACACGCCCGAGAGCGATATTTTTGACGTTTTAGAAAAATATGGAGTCTTAGGTGTTGAAATGGAAGCGGCCGGAATTTATGGTGTAGTGGCCGAATATGGAGCTAAAGCATTAACGATTTGTACTGTGTCTGATCATATCCGAACCGGGGAGAAGCTGAGTTCTAAGGAGCGGGAGTCAACGTTTGATCAGATGATTGAGGTAGCGCTTGAGTCTGTAGTGATTGGGAAGAGGCGAGGGGAGATATAAGTCCGGTGTTGTTATAAGCTGGGTGGTTGGCGGGGAGCACGCCCCGTGAGCGTGTGTCTTTTGTTCTGCGTCCATAATTAGCGAGGGTTCTAGGGCGGACTGCATCGCCGTGTGCAATATTTTTGTGTTGTGCGGGTATAAGCATTTTAAGTGCCACTGCTCCCTGAAATTTGCGAAAGGGATGCAAGTGTGCCATCGCAAATTTCAGGGAGCAGTGGCACTTCTGTAATCTCTTAACATTTTCAAGTTCTTAATACCTTTTCTTTTTAATGGTCTTAATATTTTCTCAAAATACAATCTATTAAAACCTTATTGAGTTATCCATCAATTAACCTATTATTTAACCTCTAAAATATTTAATTAAATCAAATAATTAAACTTTTACCTTTTAAAAATAAAATCTTTAGATAATCAAAATAATACTTTGTCTTTTTTTATTTTTGATATTTCATTCAATCTATGGTGCTGTGATTGATGGAGAGCGTACCTCATAGGTCTTAGCGAGTCTTCGAGCGGGTGCCTATGGGGTGCGGTAGGCCATCAAGTCTCACTGAACCTGAAACAACACCAAGAAGATCACGCCAGCGGGACGTGCTCCCCGCCAACCGCCCAGCTAATAGCAATCATCACCCAAAAAATACACGCCAGCGGGGGTGTGTTCCCCGCCAAATACCCAGCTAATAGCAATCACCACCCAAAGAATACACGCCAGCGGGGGCGTGCTCCCCGCCAACCACTCTGGTAATAACAAACACTAATCTAAAACATTGTACACAGGCGGTGAAATCCACCTCAAACCCAGAAATAAAAATCCCGGCATTAAGCCGGGATTTCCACATTCAATTAAGTATACTTATAATCTATCGATTAACTCATACCGTATTGTTTTAATTTTTTACGTAAAGTACCACGGTTGATGCCAAGCATGTTAGCAGCACGAGTTTGGTTGCCACGAGTATATTGCATTACCATATCAAGGAATGGGTGCTCAACCTCTGCAAGAACTAAAGCATAAAGGTCTGTTGGATCTTGTCCATTTAACTGTGATAAGTAATTTCTTAATGCTTGTTTCACTGAATCTCGAAGTGGTTTCTGAGTGATCTTATCTTGAGAATTCACAGTAGTGAATTTTAAAGCATCAGCTGTAACACGTTGTTCTGGCATAATATTATTAACTCTTTGTATGATTACGTAATGTATTAAAAAATGCTTTTAATGCAATAAATTGTTGAGAAGTCTCATCAATAGCATTAAACAAGCGCCTAAATTGCTCGTTGCCCGTATAACCCTGGAGATACCAGGAAACATGCTTACGCGCGATTCTTAATCCTTTGTAGTCACCATAAAACTGATGGAGTACATGAGTATGTTCAGTAACGATTTGCTCAACTTCATCAATAGTTTTATCTGGCATAACTACACCGGATTGTAAATAGTGTTGAATATCGTTAAAAATCCAGGGCTTTCCCTGGGCAGCCCGACCAATCATAAGAGCATCAGCACCAGTATATTCCAACACCATCTTTGCTTTTTGTGGAGAAGTAATATCTCCATTGGCAATGACCGGAATACTGATCGCCTGCTTAACCTTCTTAATTGAGTCGTACTCAGCTTCGCCATTAAACAAACACGCTCTGGTTCGTCCATGAATGGTTAATGCTTTTATACCACAATCTTCTGCGATTTGGGCAATTTCTAAACAATTTTTGTTTATTATATCCCAACCTGTACGTATTTTTAAAGTCACAGGAACATTTACCGCACTAACTACTGCTGAAAGGATACTTTGCACCAGTGTTGGGTATTGCAATAATGCCGAGCCCGCTAACTTTTTATTCACTTTTTTTGCCGGACACCCCATATTAATATCAATTAACTGGGCACCATGCTCTTCATTCAATTTTGCTGCTTTAGCCATCTCTTCCGGGTCTGAGCCCACAATTTGCACAGCACGAATTCCTGGCTCATCTTGTGAGACCATTCGCAGTGTCGATTTATTTGTGTGCCAGACGTCCTCATTAGCCAGTAACATCTCTGAAACCGTCATGCCAGCTCCCATTTGATAACAAAGGGCTCTGAACGGACGATCCGATATTCCCGCCATCGGCGCAGCAATAAGACGATTTTGTAATGTTAAGTTGCCAATTTTTAAGTGACCAGCCAGCATTATAAAATCCTCTTTTGGGTCGCGTATATTAGCATCTTTTACTAGAGATTAAAGGGCTAAAGCTAAAATAATTAATAAATTATTCCAGTTAAATAGCATGACATTATTTAACGTATTGACTTTAAACGTTATTTATTCAGTCATGCTATAAATTAATTATTTGAAATTATTCTTCTTCCCGGTGATTCGACACCATTCATCCTGTTCAACCACAGCATCCAGAGTGAAATCTGCCTGATAAGCTTCACACACGCTTTCTGCCTGAGAACTAAGAACGCCTGAAAGTCCCAGTAAACCATCGGGTTTAACCAGTTGAATAATCTGAGGCGCCAGCTCTTTCAGTGGACCCGCTAAGATATTTGCAATAACAACATCAGCAGTTAAATTATCCGGCAGGTCTTTAGCTAAATAAACGGTTAAACGATCTGACACATTATTGCGCTGTGCATTATCACGCGTTGCCTGCAGAGCTTGTGGATCAATATCAAGACCGATAGCTTGTTTAGCGCCCAGTTTTAAGGCAGCGATAGCCAGAATCCCAGAGCCACAACCAAAATCAATAATAGTTTTACCCGTTAAATCAAGGCTATCCAGCCAACTTAAACAAAGTGAAGTGGTTGGATGAGTACCAGTTCCAAATGCTAGTCCCGGGTCAAGCATCACATTGACTGCATTAGGGTCTGGGATCTCTCGCCAGCTTGGACAGATCCACAGGCGACGACCAAATTTCATCGGATGGAAGTTATCCATCCATTCACGCTCCCAGTCCTTATCTTCAAGTTGTTCTACTTTATAAGAAAAGTGTTCTGTTAATAAAGGAGACTGACGAAGCTCTGCAATCAGTGGATCAACTTCCGTTTCTGCATCATATAAACCAATGACATCAGTATCACCCCACAGACGGGTTTCTCCCGGTAAAGGCTCAAAAATAGGCACATCATAAGTATCCTGAAAAGTCACAGAAACGGCACCAAGGTCAGAGAGTAAATCACTAATTTGTTCTGCTTTTTGTCCGGATGTATTGATCTTAATTTGAATCCAAGGCATATCGTTATCCTATATCCTGTTGAGTCACAAGATGTGACTTTTTACCAAATTGGTTACCCACAACAAAAGCAATTAATCCAAAGCAGAGTGTTGGTACAATTGGGTGAAAATCAAAAATCTTAATATTTTGGCTGGCAAGGATAATATAACTACCAGCACCAATAATCATTGAACTGAGTGCGCCACAGGCATTGGCTTTTTTCCAGTATAAACCAAGCACGAGTGGCCATAAGAACACCGCTTCTAAACCACCAAAAGCAAGCAGGTTGAGCCAGATAATCATCTCTGGTGGATTCCAGGCAGCAACAATCAGTAAAGCACCAAACACAAAGGTAATAAATACTGATAAACGAGTTAAATTTTTATCACTATATTGACTCGTTGGTTTGATACTGAGCAGTAAATCTTTAATTAACACTGACGAAACTTGTAATAACTGGGAGTTAATGGTGGACATAATTGCTGCCAGAGGAGCTGCCAGAAAAATACCCGCAGCCAGTGGTGGCAGAACCTGAATAATAAGTTGTGGAATCACCTGATCAGGAATGGTTAAGTCTGGTAGAATCACCCGACCTAAAGCGCCGGCAAGGTGCATTGTAAACATGATGATGGTAACCACAACAGTTCCAATAATGATTCCCTGATGAACCGCTTTACTATCTTTATACGCCATGCATCGTACCGCAGTATGAGGCAGACCAACCACACCAAAGCAGACCAGCACCCAGAAAGAAGCCATAAAAGGGAAGTCCATAAAATTATTTGGGCCTTCAGGTGTTAACAGTGCCGGATCTATCGCTTTTAAAGATGAAATTGCGTGATCAATGCCACCGGCTGCATAAATAATGGCTGCCAGCAGTAAAACAGCCCCGATGATCATCACTAAGCCTTGAAAAGCATCGTTTAGGATACTGGCTCTAAATCCACCAAAAGCGGTATAAATGACTGTACCAATTCCAAAGATGAGTAATCCGACATCATAAGGAATTCCTGCTGTTTCAAGCAGTCTGGCACCACCAACAAACTGAACGGTCATCGCACCAATAAAAGCGACTACGATTGCGATGCTGGCAAACCAGACAATCAAACGGCTACGGTAATGGGCATAAAGCATATCGCTCAGTGTGATGGCATTATATTTACGTGCCAAAATAGCAAATTTTTTACCTAAAATACCTAGTGATAAGAGAACTGTGGGTACCTGAATCATAGCCAGCAGAACCCAGCCCAGACCAAATTTATATGCTGCGCCCGGGCCACCGATAAATGAACTGGCACTAATATAAGTAGCGGCTAGTGTCATCGCCAGTAAAAAGCCACCCATAGTGCGATTACCAATAAAGTAATCAGTAAATTGATTCACTTTTTTACGTTTAATATAAGCGTAAACGGATAAAGAGAAGACGAGAATTAAATAGAGAATTAACGGAATAAGAATATCAATATTCATAATTATTATGTTCTTTATTGAGAATCTGGTTCTAAGGAGATATTTTTAAATTTGAAACGCACGGCGATGTAACAGGCGAGCACAAACCCTAGTGGCACAAATACACAAGAGACTTCAAACCAGAGCGGCAGACCTGTAATTCCAGGCTCACTACCCAAACAGTACGCAGTAATTAACCAGGCCAGTAAATATAAAATAGTTAAGAGCAAAGAAAGCACTGCTTCTTTATTTGCTTGTAAATATCGTTTATCCATAGGTGTTTTAACCGAAGAGAACAAGGCATTAGATTAAAAGAAAGTCGCTTAATTAGCAAGTCGGAGAAATTAAGGGCTATGTGCTTAATTATAGAATTTGTATTAATTGATAAATAAAATAATATTGATAATAATTCTCATTTATAATAAATTACTGCATTATCTTTCTTGACCACAAAATGGAATCATTAATATGAAGAGTAATAAAGCATTGACTAAAACATTTGCTGCGGTAGCACTCTCAATTGGTTGCCTGTTTTCTTCAATGGCGATGGCAAAAACAGTTGTAGATATTGTTGGGCGTGAAGTAGAAGTGCCGGAGCAAGTGAATCGCATTTTACTTGGTGAAGGGCGTATTATTCACTCTTTAGCGTTACTTGAAGGTGATAAACCTTTTGCCCGTATTGCTGGCTGGCAGGGTGACTTCCGCAAACTGGATACACAAAACTATGAAGTGTATAGAGAGAAGTTTCCGGAAATTGATAAGATTCCTTTGATTGGTAATACTACAGAAGACAGCATCAGTGCTGAGAAAGTCTTAACGTTAAATCCGGATATTGCCGTATTTGGTTTATCAGGTCATGGTCCGGGCAGAGATAGCCAATTAGTTAAATTACTTGAGAGTTCTGGTGTACCGGTGATTTTTGTCGATTTCCGTTCTTACCCAATGAAAAACACTATTCCAAGTATGCGTTTACTGGGTGATGCACTAAACCGTGAAGCAGAAGCGACTCGTTATATCAATTTCTATGAAGAAAATTTAAAGCGAGTGACTGACGTAGTAAACCCAATCCCTGAAGATCAGCGTACGACTGTATTTATCGAATTAAAAGCCGCAACCAGTGAAGACTGCTGTTCAACAGCGGGTAACGGTAATATGGGCGAGTTTATTGATGCCGCTGGTGGCTTAAATATCTCTAAAAGTTTACTACCTGCAACACTTGGTCACGTGAATCTTGAAAAAATTATTGCAGTTGATCCACAAGTTTATATTGTTAGTGGGACACAGGCACCTGATTCTAAAAATATTGGCGCTAAACTTGGTGCTTTAGTAACAGAAGATCAAAGTCGTGCAACAGCTGCTGCTGTATTTGACCGTAATGGTATCCGTGATTTAACTGCAGTAAAAACTAAGAATACTCATGCAATTTGGCATGGTTATTATAACTCTGCCTATAACATCTTAGCGATTCAGGCCTTTGCTAAATGGTTCTATCCGGAAAAATTTGCTGATTTAGATCCAAAGCAAACCATGAATGAATTATATAGTGAGTTCTTAGCCGTTGAACCAAGAGGGACATTCTGGGTTGATAATTACACTGCAGAATAATGAAGAGAATTATTTCTATACCAACTAAATAAATATAGCGACCGATGTCTGGTCGCTAATCTTTTTTATAGTGATTTATAAAATAAACAGTCATAACTATAAGATTGAGCAATTTTGGAAGCAGACGACCGATGGATAATAGTCATTTAACAGAAAATAAAGATAGTTTGATTTCCCGGCAGCAACAGGGACAAAAATTTTTAAGCCATTATCAAAAATTATTAAAATATCGTATCGGTATTTTATTACTTTTTGTCGTTATGATTTTTATTTCGCTGGTGCTGGATTTTGTTTTAGGACCGGCGGGTTTATCTCTGGAAACACTCTGGAATGCGCTGGTTTCTCAAAATAGTGTAACAGCTAATATTCGTACCATTGTCTGGGATATCCGTCTGCCATATGCGTTAATGGCTATTGTAGTTGGGATGGCGCTTGGGCTTGCGGGTGCCGAAATGCAGACCATTTTAAATAACCCACTTGCCAGCCCGTTTACGCTTGGACTCTCTGACGCAGCTGCGTTTGGTGCTGCACTGGCAATTGTTTTAGATATCTCTATTCCGGGCGTTCCGGGTCAGTGGATTATCTCGGTTAATGCTTTCCTGTTTGCGGTGCTGGCTGCGCTGATGCTTGATTTGGTAACGCGTCGTTCTCGGGTGTCGAGTGCAGGTATTGTTCTGTTTGGTATTGCTCTGGTCTTTACTTTCAAAGCGCTGGTTTCAATGATGCAATTTATTGCTACAGAAGACACTTTACAAGGCTTAGTATTTTGGACAATGGGTAATTTAACTCGTTCTAACTGGGTTAAAATTGGTATCTTATTTGCGATTTTCTGTGTGTTATTTATCTGGTCTATGACAAACTCATGGAAGCTAACAGCACTGCGTTTAGGTGAAGACAGAGCAGTGAGCTTTGGTATTGATACGAAGAAACTGCGTTTAAGCACTTTGCTAAGAGTGAGTCTGCTGTCAGCGACGGCAGTTGCCTTTGTTGGTCCAATTGGCTTTATTGGTCTTGTAGCTCCTCATATTGCCAGAATTTTATTTGGTGAAGATCACCGTTTCTATCTGCCGGCTAGTGCCCTGGTTGGTGCCATTGTACTGTCACTGGCTTCTATCGTGTCTAAAAACTTACTGCACGGTGTGATTATTCCGGTTGGTATTGTTACTGCTCTGGTTGGTGTGCCGTTCTTTATGAGTATTATTTTACGTTATAGAGGGCGAGTGTAATGACAAAGGGATTAACGGTATCACATCTGACCACTGGTTATGGCCACAAAAATATTATTACAGATCTGAATCTATCGACTTTACCTAAAAATAAGGTTGTTGCTCTGCTGGGGCCAAATGGTAGTGGTAAATCAACTCTTTTACGAGCGCTGGCGGGATTAAATAAAGCCACAGGTAAAATCGTTTATGATGGTCTGGATTTTATGCAATGCCCGTTTGTTGAGCGTGCCAGACGAGTTGTGTATTTACCACAATCGTTACCGGCAGGGGTGCATTTAAGAGTGCTTGAATCAGTGATTGTTGCTCAGCGTGCCAGTAATTTTCAGGCAACTGATGAAAACGCGATTCTTGACGTCTTAGCCAGACTGGGTATTACTCATTTAACGCTCAGTTATTTAGATGAACTATCCGGCGGACAGAAGCAGTTGGTTGGGCTCGCTCAATCTTTAATTCGTAAGCCAGATATTTTACTGCTTGATGAACCACTTAGCGCGCTTGACCTGAATTACCAGTTCCATGTGATGGATATGGTAAAAAAAGAGACCGTTCAGCGCGATATGGTGACCGTGATTGTTGTGCACGATATTAATATTGCATTGCGTCATGCAGATTATATTGTGATGCTAAAGCATGGTGGACTGATTGCAGAAGGTATTCCGTGTGAGGTGATTACACCAGAGAATCTGGCAACAGTGTATGGTGTACAAGGGCGGATTGAATATTGCTCGAGGGGCTACCCGCAAGTGTTGGTTGATGGGTTAATCTAGTTGCGTACCGGGGCATGTATTTTTGGTGCGGTGTTTGATATTAGCGTGGGTTTGGGGCGGACTGCGCCGCCCATGCGTAATATTTTTTGTATAGTGTTTATATAAGCCTTGTTAAGCGCCACTGCTCTCTGGAATTTGCGAGAAGGGATGCAAGTGTGCCATCGCAAATTCCAGAGAGCAGCGACACTTCTGTCATCTCTTAACATTTTTAACTTCTTAATCTCTTCCTTTCAAAAAACTCAGTATCTTTCTGAAATAAAATTTACCTAAAATCTTATTGATGGCTCTATCATTATTTAGAAAATAGAAAATAGAAAATAGAAAATAGAAAATAGAAAATAGAAAATAGAAAATAGAAAATAGAAAATAGAAAATAGAAAATAGAAAATAAATTTAATTAAATCAATGTATTATTTTTATTTAATTTTTAAAGATAAAATATTCTGGTAATTAAAGAGAAATTTGATAGTTTGTCTTTGTCTTTGTCTTTGTCTTTGTCTTTGATTTTGAATTTTTGTTGTTATTACATATTGAGTCTGTGATGCAGTGATTGATGGAGAGCGTACCTCATAGGTCTTAGCGAGCCCTCGAGCGGGTGCCTATGGGGTGCGGTAGGCCATCAAGTCCCACAGAACCTGCAACAACACAAAAAGATACACGCCAGCGGGGCGTGCCCCGCAACCCCCCCCAGCTAATAACAGAACCTGACCTAAAACATTGCGCCCGGGCGGCGCAGTCCGCCCCAAACCCCACGCTAATATCAAACACTAACTTCAAATAAATCAAAAACTTAAATTTATAACCCTTTGATTTATTTGAGGAAATTATTTGATTGAGTTGTTTGAGATATGTAACTTAAAATTCTGCAATTTCAGCTGTGAATGAATATCTTTATTGATTTTATTATCCGTCACCACATCAGTAAAAGATGACATAGCAATGGATGAAAACAGAGAATAAGAGCCATATTTACTGCTATCGGCCACTAAAATTACCCGATTAGCTTTTTCGGCAATGCTGGCTTTCACCAGCGCTTTTTCTTCTGTTGGTGCGGTAATGCCTTTCTCCAGACTCCAGGAATTACAACTAATAAAAGCAATATCCGGATTGATTTGACGAAGTAATAACCGACCATGTTCACCGATGCAGGACTGGCTACTGTCATCGATTTTACCACCAATAATCGTCACTTCAATCTGCTTAAATTCAGATAAAAAAAGGGCAATGTGCAAATCAGAAGTGATCACGCGCAGTGGCATATGCGTCAGGCGACGTGCTATCTCAAGCGTTGTGGTGCCAGCATCTAAAATAATTGAATCACCCGCCAGCACAAAGCTCGCTGCGATATCAGCAATCGATTGTTTTTCTGACTGATTACGGTGAATTTTTTCATACGTGGTGGGTTGAGCCGGAATAAAGCGATTAATCGTCACGCCACCGTGGGTACGATTAATCACGCCTTGCTCATCAAGTTTAATCAGGTCACGACGAATCGTAGCAGGAGAAGCCTTGATAGCTATAACTAAATCTTCAACAGTGACCAGATTATGCTCTTTCAGATAATCCATAATCTGGTCTAAACGATTATGCTTACTCACAATTAACTCACGCCTACGCCAGCTGTGCGGCTAAACGAATGGATTCAATCATACTGTCAGCTTTAGCGATACCTTTCCAGGCGATATCAAAAGCGGTACCGTGATCGGCGGAAGTACGAATAAATGGTAAGCCTGCTGCAATATTTACTCCATCATAAAAGCCCAGTAGTTTTAGTGGGATATGCCCCTGATCGTGATACATCGCCACAACCATATCAAACTTACCTTCATGCGTTTGTAAAAACACCGTATCGGGTGGGCAAGGGCCGGTAACATCTATACCCTTTGCTCGCATTGCCTCAATCGCGGGTGTAACAAATTTAATCTCTTCATCACCAAACAAGCCATTTTCACCAGCATGTGGATTGACACCAGCCACAGCAATACGCGGATGAGCATAACCGACACGTTTTAAGAAATCATTAGCAATGCCAATAACAGTTTCAATACGCTGACTATTTAAATTATCTAAGAATTTACGTAGTGAAACGTGTGTTGTTACATGAATTACTTTCAACTTATCGGTATAAAGCACCATCGCATAGTCTTTACTATTAGTGAGTTCTGCGAGCAGTTCCGTATGGCCCGGATACATATGTCCGGCACTGTGCAGTGCTTCTTTGTTTAGTGGCGCTGTGGCAATTGCTGCTACTTCATGATTCATTGCCAGTTCAGTGGCCTTTTTGACACAACGATATGCCAGATCTCCGGCCTGTTTTTGTACTTTACCCGGTATTAAAGTATTAATATTTTCAACCGGAACATCAATCACGTTGATAATGCCATGTGAAAACTTGGCATCTTTAACCTGTTTGATCACATTAATGGTGACATTACTAATGATGCCAAGTTGTAACTGTTTTTTAAGAATATCAGCGGAACCTACAACCACAGAATGAACATTTTCTACAACGGGAGATTGTAACGCCTGAGCAATGATTTCAGGTCCGATTCCAGCCGGATCTCCCATAGTGATAGCAATGACTTTTGACACAATCGGTCTCCTTAAATAAATTCTAAAGTTTTAATAAATATATCTTGTGAACCAAAGCCTCCGGCTTTAGTAAATACACGGTATGTTGCAGATTTGTCAGTCAGTAGCTGACCATATGGCACACCAGAACTGACTTCTCCCTGAATTGAAAATCCTTTAGCCCCCATTGTTTGCGCAACGGCAATAGCGATATCTCCACCTGTCAGGAATAACCCGCCAAACTCTAAATGGCTTGCAACGTGCTTAGTCAGCTGGCCTAAAAAATCACTAATATGTTCCCCTAGTTCAGTACGGGACAAGTGATGAGTTTGACAAAGCTGATTGATAAAATCGCGCAGGGAACTATCACGGCAGGTTCTGACAATACAGTGGTCACTGTTTTGTAAAATCGTCTGAATTTGCTGACTATACTTTTCAAGTTGTGATGGCTGATACTTTGGCAACAGCGTATGAATATCAATATCAACAATTTGCCAGTTTCCCTTACCATGAGTTTGTGTATAGTCAATTTGTTGCTGCGTCATATGACTCATCGAACCGGCAATAACAAGGAGTGATTTTCCTTCAGATTTGGTTGTCGTTTGTTGTTTAGGTTGATACTGAACAGGTAAATGATCGATTAAACCGGCAGATCCAACCAGTAAATAAGGGTGATTTAATTGATTAACTGACTGCATAATCTGTTTTAAGTCAGAATCTTGTTCTGCATCGAACACAATAATCTTCTTACCATCCTGAATCTGTTTCTCTAACTCTTGTTTGAGATTCAAACTACGAATTTGTGGTAAAAACACCTCTCCGCAAGCTAAATCAGTCTGCTGCAAAATAACTTCTTTAATGCGGGAAGAGTGCACAGGTGTTTTTGGGTCGGTAGCAAATTCAGTCTTTAGTAGCTCAACGTTATTAATATAGACAGTTCCGTTTTTTGTCGTTCGACCCATGGCAGGAAAAGCCGGAACAACAATTGCAATTGGGAGTTGTGTGGTACTCAAAATAGCTGAAGTTTCTGCACCAATATTGCCGCGCAAAGTGGAGTCAATCTTCTTATAAATCAGTGCTGGCAGAGGTGATTGTTTGACGACTTGTTCCTGACGATGCGCTGCTTCTTGCGGTGAAACTGCCCGGCTATCAGTATTTATAATAAGTACATCGCCAGGTTGTGAAAGAGTCATATCCTGCCAGTCATACCAATTAAATATAACATTCGCTGTTGCGCCTTTCTTGGCAAGTTGCACACCACTATCATTCGCACCAGTAAAATCGTCGGCAATAATAAGGATTGAATTACTCTCTTTCTGACTATTCATTGATTACACTCATTCAAAAAAATCAATACTTGGCATAGTATACAAATATTTTTTAATAAATGGTATTAAAAATGATTAAATTTAATCATTTTATTGTTTTCGTGATCTCTTTCACAATTCCATAATTGAGTGTGGAAAAGAGTTTATCATTTGTATTACTATAAATGAGCGAAATAAATCAATTTGATTTTATTTGTTCATTAAAGGAGCAGATAAATAAAATAATCAGAATTCTATTGAGGTAAGAGGCATGCACATAAATAGTACTGTTTTAAGTGGGCAGGGTGTGTTACAAAACATTGATTATCTTATCAATGACAGAAATCACATTCTATTTGTAACCGATAAAAATATTATTAATCTTGCGCCTGTACAGCAATTAATTAAAGAGATCAAAGCCACGGCCCCACATGTGACTTTAGTTGATGATATTCCACCAGAACCCAGTAATCACGATGTTGATGCTTTACTAAAACGTATGGCAGTTGCAGATGCTGATTTAGTGGTTGGTGTCGGTGGTGGGAGTGTGCTGGATGTGGCAAAACTACTATCTGTCCTTTGTGTAAAAAGCTCTGGTGTGACGCTTGAATCTTTACTGGCTGGTGAAAAACCGACTAAACGTTGTACGTCGTTACTCATTCCAACGACTGCTGGTACTGGTTCAGAAGCAACACCGAATGCGATTTTAGCTATTCCGGAAAAGAATACCAAGCAAGGGATTATCTCTCCAGTAATGTTACCTGATTATGTTTGTCTGGTACCTGAGCTGACCACTTCAATGCCTAAACGTATTGCTGCTTCAACCGGCGTGGATGCGTTATGTCACCTTATTGAGTGTTTTACTGCCACTATCTCAAACCCGGTGGGTAATAACTATGCGCTTATGGGAATGCAGAAACTGTTTAAACATATTGAAAGCTCAACCAATAATGCCAATGATTTAGAAGGCAAGTTAAATATGCTCTGGGCTTCTTATTATGGTGGCGCGGCGATTGCTCATGCCGGCACTCATCTGGTGCATGCAATGTCTTATCCTTTAGGTGGTAAATACCATATTCCACATGGTGTAGCAAATGCCATTTTACTTGTGCCGTGTATGGAGTTTGTGCGTGATGCCGTCGTGGATAAATTTGCCCAGGCTTATGATTTATTACCTGATGCTAACCTGGTTTTAACTGCCGAGCAAAAATCGATTGAACTAGTCAAATACTTCCGTGGGCTGGTTGAACGATTAGGATTACCAACAAAGTTACAAGAACTAAATGTGTCACCAGATGATCTTCCTTATCTGGTTGATGCAGCTTTAGATGTAAAACGTTTAATGAATAATGTACCAAAAACCGTTAAGCGTGAAGATGTACTGGCTATTTATCAATCCCTTTTATGAGTTCAGATAACGACAAATTTCGATAATTACAAATTAATCTTTGGAGATAATAGAGATGAGTAAAAAAATTGAAGGTGTGTTAACTGCAATTGTCACCACATTCGACGATAATGGCGACTTTTGTGCTACAAGAATGCGTAAACAAGTTCAGCGTCAGTTAAAAAATGGCAATAGTATTTTCTGTAACGGGACTAATGGTGAATTCTTTGTTTTAAATGAGAAAGAAAAACTTGCTGTGACAGAAGTTTGTGTAGATGAAGTCGCGGGTAAAGCACCGGTTATGGCACACATTGGTGAAATCTCTACCAGAGAAACTATCAAACTGGGTAAACAGATTGAAAAGATGGGGGTTGATGCGGTTTCTGTGATCACTCCTTATTTTATTCCGGTTAAGCAGGAAGAGCTAATTTATCACTACACTAAAATTGCTGACGCACTAACCGTTCCTGTGTTTATGTATAACATTCCAGCCAGAACGGGTAACACCATTCTACCTGAAACAGCCGCTAAACTTGGTGAACATCCAAACATTTTAGGGATTAAAGATAGTGCTGGTAGTTATGAAAGTCTTAAAGGGTTTACTGATGTGGCTAAAAAGATGAGTAATTTTAATGTATTAACCGGGCCTGATTCTTTAATTTATCAGGGTTTTGTTGATGGTTGTGTCGGTTCTATTTCTGGACTGGCTAACGTTGCACCGGGTCAAATCAATGCGATCTGGAAGCATTTTAAAGAAGGCAATCTGGAACAATCTAAAGCAGCACAAGATGCGGTTGGAGAACTGAGAAAAAATCTTTATGCCACAGTGTTCTCACCAGCTGCAGTGAAAAAAGCGTTAGCACTGATGGGAGAAGAAGTAGGCGTGAGCCGTTATCCGATTGAATTCTCTGACAGTGATATTGCTGCGATTAAGGCGATTGTCGCTAAGTTATAAAAATTCTCCAAAATCCGAGTGGTTATTTTCTCGGATTTTGGAGTTGGTACGTTGAGCAGTGTGCACTGCTCGAGCAGGTTTAATTAACATTAAAGGTTTAATGGTATGAAAGTGATTTCTACATCGCCATCGTTTGCTAAGTATGACAATACACCGATTGTCGATCTGCAAAAAAATGGTTTTGAGTATCTGGCTTTCCCTGCGGATGTTTCTCTTGATGAGTTGAAGCCTCATCTAAAGGACACCGTGGCTATTATAGTCGCATTTACAGAAATTAACGACAAGTTATTGGACTTAGCACCAAACTTAAAGATTGTCTGTAAACATGGTGTTGGGGTCGATAATATCGATCTGAATGCGACCAAAAATCGTAATATTTGGGTGACTAATGTACCTAATGCCAATAAGCATGCTGTTGCTGATTTTGCGTTTACTCTGCTTCTTGGGGCTGCTCGCCAGTTACCACAAGCGGTGGAAAAAACTAAAAAAGGTGAATGGCCGCGTATTTTTGCCACTGATGCTTATGGCAAAACGATTGGTATTTTAGGACTGGGCAACATTGGTAAGCAGGTAGCACTGCGTGCCCGTGGCTTTAATATGCAAATCCTTGCTTATGATCCTTATCCTGATCACGCGTTTGCCAAAGAATTTGGTGTGACTTTTGTTTCACTCGATGAATTGACTGAGCGTAGTGATTTTATCTCTATCCATATGCCACTGATCGAATCTACCAATAATCTGTTCAATCTTGAACGGATAAAACGCATGAAGAAAGGCGCTTTCTTGATGAATTTATCACGTGGCGGGATTGTGAATGAAGCTGATCTTTATCGGGCTCTTTCTGACAAGATTATCGCAGGTGCAGCATCAGATGTATTTGTGGAAGAACCATTAACTGAGCATCCGCTTTTTGCTTTAGATAATTTTATTGGCACACCACATATTGCCGGCTATACCGATGGTGCGGTGAGCGCAATTGGTGAGCTATGTGTTGAAAATATTATCAATTGCTTAGTACATGGTAGAAAGCCGATTTATGTCGTTAATGGCTTATAACAACAAAACATGGGATTAAAAGGTCAAATATTATGAATGTAATATCACAAAAAAGATCCTCGGTCAGATGGATTGTTGCAGGGCTCATGTGGGCAGCAATTGCGATTAACTATCTGGACCGGGCAATTATTGCCGCAGCAAGTCCGCACTTAATTTCAGAATTTAACTTAACGCCGGAAGAGATGGGCTGGATTATGTCAGCATTCTTCTGGACTTACGCTTTACTACAAATTCCATCAGGCTGGTTAGCTGATAAATTTGGACAAAAGAAAACGCTCGGCTGGGCTGTGGGCTGGTGGTCTGTGGCAACCGCTTGTATGGGCGTGGCGACTGGATTTAAATCATTGTTACTAATGCGTTTTATCTTAGGTGCAGGTGAAGCAGCGGCTTATCCAAGTAATGCAGGTATCGCTTCACGCTGGTTCCCGGATAAAGAAAGAACGTTTGTGTCAGCGCTGTTTGATAGTGCATCTAAGTTTGGCGGTGCGGTTGCAATGCCACTCATCGTCTGGCTGATGTACTTATTTGACTGGCGTATTACGTTTATTCTGTTTGGCTCGATTGGTGTTATTTGGGTTATTTTCTGGATCTTCTTTTATGCGGATTCACCAGAAAAACACAGAATGGTCAATCAGGCAGAAGTCGACTATATCCGTGAAGGTCAGGCGCAAAAACACGGTATGGAAAAAGGTGCAGCGATGAGGTGGTATCAACTACTTCGTTATAAACCAATTTGGGCGATGTGTCTTGGATTCTTTACCATTAATTATACTTCTTATTTCTTTATTACCTGGTTACCGACTTATCTGGTAAAAGAAAAGGGTATGGGCTTAATTAAGATGGGCTTTGTGGCAACGCTACCATTACTTTGTGGTATGGTTGCAGAGATGACGGCTGGTTGGCTTGCAGATCGTCTCCATCACAATAAAACATTATCACTCACCGCAACACGTAAGTTATTCCTGATTGTTGGGATGGCAATGGCACTTTGTGTTGGTTTTGCACCGTTAACTGACTCAGTAGTATTAACTGTAGTGTTATTATGTGTCGCTCGTTCTGGTACAGCGGTTGCTGCTTCACAAGTGTGGGCACTTCCGGGAGACGTGTCACCAAAGAACATGGTATCAACCGTTGCTGGACTACAAAATACTGTTTCTAACTTTGGTGGTGCTTTTGGTCCAATTATCACGGGTGCTATCGTAACAGCTACGGGTTCATTTACTTGGGCATTAATCTTCTCTGCTGGTTTACTGGTACTTGGTATGTTGAACTATGTGTTCTTATTAGGGAAAGTGGAACCGATTAAAGCTTAATTGATATCAGGGAAGTTTTCTTTGACTTAGAAATTAAGACATCATAAATGATGTGTTTCCTTAACAAAACAGCCATAAAATTTATGGCTGTTTCTTTTTATATTGGGTTAAACAGGAAGCTATTTAGCTATATGTAGCTGGAAAGTCTGCCCTTTTAAAATCTGATAGTCTTCTGGTTGTAACTTATTACCGGTCACAATATCCGTAAATTTAGTTAATGGTACAGAGGAGAACAGGGAATAAGAACCATATTTACTGCTATCAGCCACCAGAACGATTCGATTAGCTTTCTCGGCAATGCTGGCTTTAATTAATGCCTTTTCTTCGGTTGGTGCGGTAATGCCTTTATCTAAACTCCATGAGTTACAACTAACAAAGGCGATATCGGGATTAATCTGACGCAATAATAACCGCCCATGTTCACCAATACAGGACTGACTGCTATCATCAATTTTACCACCGATGATAGTCACTTCAATTTGTTTAAATTCAGATAAAAAGAGGGCGATATGTAAGTCCGCAGTAATCACCCGTAAAGGTAAATGAGTAAGGCGACGGGCAATTTCCAGCGTTGTGGTGCCTGCATCAAGCACAATAGAATCACCGGAATTGACAAAGCTGGCAGCAATATCAGCAATGGCACGCTTTTCGGCTATATTTTTATGAATTTTTTCGTGAGTAGTAGGCTGAACCGGAATAAAACGATTTAAAGAAACACCACCATGAGTACGGCTGATGGCTCCTTGTTCACTTAGTTTAATCAAGTCACGACGAATCGTTGCCGGTGACGCATCGGTCGCGATAACCAGATCCTCTACCGTAACCAGATTATGTTCTTTTAAATAGTCCATAATCTGATCTAATCGACTGTTTTTTGCCACTCGTGAAATCTCTTGCTAAACCCTGAATAGGTGAAATTTTAACACACTATTGCCAGATGTTAATAAGGGAGTGCTGTTAATGCTTCAAATTGTTCGTCGATGATTGCTCCGGTAAGCTCAGATACGTGTTTAATATTATGTCTTAAACAATAGATTTTAAGCTCATCAATAATCTGAGTCATGGCAGATGGCTGAATAAAACTGGTTGTTCCTACCTGTACAGCAGTTGCTCCGGCTAAGAAATATTCAATCACATCTTCCACAGAGCTGATGCCACCGCAACCAATAATTGGAATATTGACTTTTTTATAACACTGATACGTCATGCGGATCATAATTGGTTTAATTGCCGGACCTGAATAGCCACCCATAATATTACCTAGTTTTGGCCTGCGGGTATGAATATCAATCGCCATAGCCAAAATTGTATTACCCACAATTAAGGCGTCAGCACCTTCTGCTTCAGCTGCCTGAGCGACACTGGCGATATCACTGGTATTAGGGGTTAATTTTACCCATAACGGTAACTTTGTGGCCTGACGAAGAGCTTTTACCACTTTGGCGGTTGACTCAGCTTCCATAGCAAAGGCTTTACCGTGGGCTTCAATATTTGGACAGGAGATATTCGCTTCGATCCCTGCAATTCCCGGTACGCCATCAAGCTGCGCAGCAAGCGCAGCAAATTCTGCTGAGGTATTAGCCGAAATACTGGTAATCAGTGGTGAAGAGAACTGACGGTAAAAAGGCACCACATGTTCAAGATAGTAATCAACGCCTTTACTTGGGATACCAATCGCATTAAGCATGCCACTTGGCAGCTCACAAGCTCTTGGAACCGGATTACCGGCACGTAAGTCGTGTGTGAAGGTTTTGGTGACCAGAGCGCCTAACTGGTTAAAATCAATGATTGACGCAAGCTCAGTATCAAAAGTACCGGAGGCGGGCATAATAGGATTTTGCAGCGTTAATCCATTAATGTTGACAGAAAGATCTATCATAAAATCACCTCTTTAATATTAAATACCGGGCCGTCAATACAGACACGTTTACTTTTAGGCTCTGATTCACCTTCTTCTTTAAACGGCTTTATGCAGCAATAACACATACCAATGCCGCAGGCCATCTGTTGTTCGAGTGCAACTTCGCCTTCAATGTTTAATTGATTAACTAAATCTTGTAACAAATGAGTCAGGCGAGTAGAGCCACAAGTAAATACTGCATCAAAAGGTGAAGATTTATGACGAGTTAAAATAATATTTTTTACGTTTTCTACGTCACTGGATTTGTTGCTATCAATAACCTCGATAACAGAAGCTCCAGTAGCAGAAAAGCGGTGCTGAGACATAATGCTGTGCTGATCTCTGGCACTTAAAATAGCAGTGACTTTAATGCCTTTTTCTGCAGCACTTTCTGCCAGTGGTGCCAGTGTGGCTAAACCAACACCGCGACCAAGAACCAGAATATGTTTATATTCAGGCTTTAATGTAAATCCTTTACCTAAAGGGCCAAGTACCGGTAATTGCTGTTCTGCCTGCATCATAGCTAATGTACGAGTGCCACTGCCAGTGACTTTATAGAGAAATTCAACCTGACCTGTTTTAGGATTAGCAAAATAGGTACTCATCGGACGGCGGAAGTAAGGTTTATCGCTCTCAGTTTGTGGGCAAAGCAGATTAAAAAACTGCCCGGGCTCAACGGAAGCTGCCTTTTCACCGACATAAACAACCATATGTTTGTATTCGTTGTTTACCCATTCATTGCTTAAGATTTTTGATTGGCTATCTACTATAGTCATTTTTATTACCTGATTATTCTTGTAAACGTCTTAAATTAAGCATTTGCCAGCTCATGCAAGCTTGCTGTTAATAGTTTGGCTCCGGTCATAATGTCTTCAAATGTGCTGAACTCTTCATGATGATGGCTAATTCCTTTATAAGATGGAATAAAGATCATCGCTGCCGGGTATTTTTGTGCCATGTACATGGTGTCATGCCCGGCACCACTGAGCATTGTCATATAAGAGATATGTTGTTTTTCACACTGGTTTTGGATAACCTGACACACATCAGGATTTAATTTTACCGGTTGTTCTTGTGAAAAGGATTTTACTTCAATTCTGACATCAAATTGTTTTGCTGTTTCAGTTAATAAACTTTTTAGTCCGTCAGAGACACGATTTATACTATCCAGTTCAATGCCTCGGATATCAACATAGAATCTGACCTGACCGGGGATCACGTTAATCGCATTTGGTGTCACTGTTAACTTTCCAACAGTACCTACTGTGCCGTGCACCGATTCAATATTAGCTAAGTGATGAACTTCTGTAATAAGTGCTGCTGCTGCTACAAGTGCATCTTGTCTTTGATTCATTGGCGTTGCACCTGAGTGATCGGCATGACCAAAAATATCAATACATAAACGGGTGGGGGCGGCTATTCCTGTCACAATACCAATGTTTTTTTGTTGTTCTTCAAGGCATTTACCCTGTTCGATATGCAGTTCAATAAAAGCTGAAAAATAGTTATCCGGTAGTAAGCAGCTCTCTATTTCATGACTACGATAATAAGCGTGATCAATCGCTTCAAAAATATTGAGTTCCTGATTATCACGGCTGTCTGCCCATTTTTCTTTATCAAAGGCGCCGACTAAAGCTTTACTACCCATACATGAAATACCAAAACGACTTGATTCTTCAGCGCGAAAGATTACCAGTTCCAAATCACGTTTTAATTCATAAGGTTTAAATTGTAGCAACCCATAGATTCCACTTAGAACACCAATGATCCCATCATAAGCACCACCTTGTGGTACTGTATCTAAGTGGGAACCAGTACCCACAGCAGGTAGAGATGAATCTTTACCAGGCAGACGAGCAAATACGTTACCCATTGCATCTTGTCTCACCATCAGACCACGTTTTTGAATTTCGTTCATAATGTATTGATGGGCTCTTTCATCTTCGTCCGTGTAAGCCAGACGAGTTTGACCCTTATCTTTCGGATTGGCCGTAAAGGTAGTGAGTGTATCAAATAACTGTTTTAGCTCTATTTCAGTAAAAGCGCCATGCATGGGTATTATCCAAAATTAATAAATTGATTGTGAATCTAATTTTTGAGATTAAAAAGAAGCGATGATTATCAGTAGGTTGAATGGTTAACTGAGCTATCTTTTCTATTAAACATGCTTATTTTTAGTCTATTTGACTGATTTTTGCAATAAATAATCTTATTTTTGAGACTCATGTCATAAGTAACCTTAATACAATATGAGAATTATTTTTAAAATCTTCAATAAAATCAAATAGTTAAATTTTAAATAATATAATGATTATATTCAGGTTTTTCTGATAAAAGTGAGTTAAATAAGGCTGATAATGTTTAATTGATGAGGGATACAGAGAAAGTCCCCGGGTTATCCCGGGGACTTAGTGGAAGATTATTTATTCAAACGATTAAATTCATCTTTCGCTTTTTGTAGTTGTTCTGTAAACGTTGGTTCTGCATGTAGACGAGCAACGATTGCTGAGCCAACAATACGAGCTGCAGTTACGTCACTTTGCCAGTGATAACCACAAATAACTCGGCTTTGACCCATTTCATAACCACGATTGAGGATTGCTCCCTGATTGTCCGGATTGATTTCAGCTAAAACCAGCGCAGTTGCCCAGCCAATAGTGGTATGTCCTGACGGGTATGAACCATTTTTAGATAAAGTGGCTTCTTCATCAGAGCGACAGGTTGGTTCATTATAGAAAGCAAATGGACGAATACGCATATAGTAGTTTTTAGCGCTACGTGTTGCCAGGTCACCAGCATCTTCACGCATTTTTAGCACTAATTTAAACAACTCTGGTGTTTTGTCTTTTGTGATTGCCATACCAAAGGCTTGAGAGAAGGCATCGGCAACACCATCGCCAGTCACGTGGGCATCACGGAATGCTTGTTGCCCGCGCTCAGTACCGCGTAGCAATTTTCCTGCATCATATTGCGCTTTATCGTTTAAGAAGTCGATGCTATCCATTGCCGGTGGTGGTGGGAGCAACGTTAAACTATCAATAGATTGGGATTCTTTTAAAAAATAGAGATCAGGTTCGGTGGTAACGTCTTTAGCAGCAAGAGCAACATTAGCAAACAGGGAAGAAATAAAGACAGCAAGTAATACTTTTTTCATGGTAACCTCTTTTTAAATATGTGTGAGCCTCAGTAGGACTTTTTAATGATGATCACTAAACAGAATATTTCCATTCATAACATTAGAAGAATATATGTAGAAAAAAAGTAAATATTACAAAGACATAATTCAAAATATTGAATTAAGATGTCATGATGATTCTATGTAAAACCAGATAAAAAGACGACGATAATTGATAACAATTAATATCCATCAAATTGCACATCAAATGAATGCGGAATCGATAAGTTACCGGGAAACTCATTGGTAAATCAGCGTGTTGGGTAAACAGAATCGCTCAGTTAGTAAATAAAAATCCCCCAAAAGAGGGGGATTTTATCGTTATAGAAGTAAGTTAGGCTGTGAATAGTTTATTCATACGCTGAATAAAACTATTTGGATCAATAAGTGTGCCTTGTTCTGCAAACAGTGCTTGTTCAAGAAGGAGTTCAATCCAGTCTTTAAACTGTGCATCATCACTGATACTTGCAATACGTTTAACTAAAGCATGTTCAGGATTAATCTCTAGAGTATATTTTACTTCCGGTACTTTTTGGCCCGTTGCAGCCAACAGTTTTGCCATTTGAGTGGTCATTTCACTGGCGTCTGTTGTGACAATTGCAGGCGTATCTGTTAAACGATGAGTCAGTTTAACGTCTTTTACGCGAGTATCTAATAGTGTTTTTACACGTGTGACAAATGGTTCTAACTCTTTCTCTGCTTGTTTTTGCTCTTCTGTACTTTCAGTATCAGCGAGTTTTTCTAATGTTTCATCTGACTTACTCACAGACTGGAAGGTTTTCCCTTCAAATTCAGTTAAGTAGTTCATCATCCATTCGTCAATGCGGTCAGAAAGAAGTAAAACTTCGATACCTTTTTTGCGGAACAGTTCCAGATGAGGGCTGTTTTTGGCTGCAATATAGCTATCGGCAGTAATATAATAGATCTTATCCTGACCTTCTTGTAAACGAGCTAAATAGTCACTTAATGACACGGTTGGTAAATCGTTATCATTATGTGTTGAAGCAAAACGTAATAATTTAGCAATGGTTTCGCGATTAGCAAAATCCTCACCAGTTCCTTCTTTAAGAACTAAACCAAACTCTTGCCAGAATTGTTGATATTGTTCACTCTCATCTTTAGCCAGTTTCTCCAGCATTTGTAGCACACGTTTAGTACAGGCATTACGTAAATTTTGAGTGACTTTGCTGTCCTGTAAGATCTCACGAGAGACATTTAATGGTAAATCGTTAGAGTCGATTAAGCCTTTTACAAAACGCAGGTAATTTGGCATAAACTGCTCAGCATCGTCCATAATAAAGACACGATTGACATATAATTTTAAGCCATGTTGATGATCGCGATTCCACATATCCCAAGGTGCTTTAGCCGGGATATAGAGCAGGCTGGTATATTCTTGTTTACCTTCTACCCGATTATGACTCCAGGCTAATGGATCACTGAAATCATGAGAAATGTGTTTATAAAATTCTTTATATTCTTCATCACTGATTTCTGATTTACTGCGTGTCCAGAGTGCCTGAGCTTTATTAATTTTCTCCCATTTTGTTTCTTCACCGTCTTGTGTTTGCACTTCAACCGGCAGAGAAATATGGTCTGAGTATTTACTGATAATGCTTTTAATACGCCAGTCATCTAAGAACTCTTTTTCATCATCTCTCAGATGGAGAATAATTTCTGTACCGCGATCGGCTTTAGTCAGGTCTGATAGGGTGTATTCACCTTCACCGGCTGATTCCCACATAACAGCTTCATCAGCCTGATGACCTGCAGCACGCGTTTTGACGGTAACTTTATCGGCAACAATGAAAGAAGAGTAGAAACCTACACCAAACTGACCGATTAGCTGGCTGTCTTTAAGCTGCTCTGAACCGAGTGATTCTAAAAAGGCTTTAGTGCCTGAGCGGGCAATAGTACCTAAGTTCTCAATAACTTCATCACGCGTCATCCCGATACCATTGTCAGCAATGGTTAAGGTGCCGGCTTCTTTGTCTAAAGAGATTCTGACAGCAAGTTCAGCATTACTTTCATACAGAGCAGAGTTTGCTAAAGCTTTAAAGCGCAGCTTATCGGCAGCATCGGATGCGTTAGAGATTAGCTCACGTAGAAAGATTTCTTTATTAGAATAAAGAGAGTGAATCATTAAATGAAGAAGTTGCTTAACTTCGGATTGGAAACCACGAGTTTCAGTTCCTTGCTTACTCATTATTTACCTCTATATTTGTTCAACGTTCAAAATATTAATTTAACTTTGAATATATAGGAGTAGATGTCAAAATTTCAAGGGTAGGGACATAAAATCAAATAGGTCGCAATGGAAAACAGGCAGTATTGTATTCTTATTAGATTGTTTGGATGAAGTTGCGCGACATAGTCGCACTTTTATTTCAAAAACAGTAAATATTAAATCGGCAGGAAACCTGCTATAGAAGTCTTAGGAAACTGTCAAACTATTACGTTTATAGAGTTAGCGGTGAATCTAAAAACATTAGCGAACAGTCCGCCTAAGAAATTAAGCGAATTAAGAAACAATTTCAACAAGATTCCCATCCGGATCTTCAATAACTGCTTCATAATATCCGTCACCCGTTAACCTTGGCTTACCGACAAGTATGCCATCTTTTTCTGCTTGAGTTGCAATGTTATTAACTGCCTGCTCACTACCTACAGAGATTGCAATATGCACCCAGCCGGTCATATTGTTGGTTTCTTTAACTTTCACTAAATCAGGCTTGGTCATCAGCTCGATAGTTGGACCTTCCTGTAATTTAATGAAATAAGATTCAAATCCAGGATTATTTTTACTAATATATTTTTCGTTAGGTATACCAGAGAAATATTTTTTCCAGAATTCAACCTGGCACTCTAGATCACTCGTCCATAGTGCAATATGGGTAATTTTCATAAAACTCCAGCTCCAGATTAGATAATAATATTAAAAATGGATCGATTAGAGAATAAAAAAGGCGACTGATCAGCCGCCTTGATACATTCACTAATAAAAATTATTTAGCGATATGAGCAATTAAATCAAGAACTTTGTTTGAATAACCAACTTCGTTATCGTACCAAGCCACTAATTTAACGAAAGAGTCATTTAATGCAATACCTGCTTTCGCATCAAATACAGAAGTACATTTTTCACCTAAGAAATCAGTTGAAACAACTTCATCTTCTGTGTAACCCATAATGCCTTTTAATTCACCTTGTGAAGCATCTTTCATTGCTTTACAGATTTCAGCATAAGTAGTTGGTTTAGCTAAACGTGCAGTTAAGTCAACAACAGAAACGTCTGGAGTTGGAACACGGAAAGACATACCAGTTAATTTACCGTTTAGCTCAGGAATTACTTTACCTACAGCTTTAGCAGCACCAGTTGAAGATGGGATGATGTTTTGAGCGGCACCACGACCACCACGCCAGTCTTTAGCAGATGGACCATCAACAGTTTTTTGAGTTGCAGTTGTAGCATGAACTGTAGTCATTAGTGCTTCAACGATTCCGAATTTGTCGTGAAGAACTTTAGCTAAAGGTGCTAAACAGTTAGTTGTACAAGATGCGTTAGAAACGATATCTTGGCCAGCATAAGACTTATGGTTTACACCCATTACAAACATTGGAGTTGCATCTTTAGATGGTCCAGTCATAACAACTTTCTTAGCACCAGCCTGGATGTGTTTACGAGCAGAAGCATCGTCAAGGAATAAACCTGTACCTTCAGCAACAACGTCAACACCGATTTCATTCCATTTTAAGTTAGCAGGATCGCGCTCAGCTGTAACACGGATTGATTTACCGTTAACAACTAATTTGCCATCTTTAACTTCAACAGTACCGTTGAAACGACCGTGAGTTGAGTCATATTTAAGCATATAAGCCATATATTCTACGTCTAGAAGGTCATTGATACCTACGATTTCGATATCTGAACGCTCTTGAGCAGCACGGAAAACGATACGGCCGATACGACCAAATCCATTAATACCTACTTTGATTGTCATAGTCTTACCTTTTGGTTTTTAACGTTAAAATAACTATTACAACCTATCAAATTTTGCGGTTTTTTTCAAGTTAATAATTATGGTGATCTGTTGGGCTAGAGTTGATTATAATTAGGTTTTTCTAAGGCAATCTTAAACTTGTTCGTTGGTTGCAGGATGGGTAAATGTATACTATATTAAGCCACTTCTTATTGGTGCAAATATATCTTCATTTCTATGCGATTAAATACCAGTCAACAACAAGCTGTTGAGTACGTTTCCGGACCCTGTTTGGTTCTGGCGGGCGCAGGCTCGGGTAAAACTCGCGTAATCACCAATAAAATCGCTTATCTGATTCGTGAAGCGGGTTATCAAGCCAGACATATTGCTGCGGTCACTTTTACCAATAAAGCCGCCAGAGAGATGAAAGAACGAGTTGCCCAAACGTTAGGTCGTCAGGAGGCCAGAGGGTTGCTAATTTCAACTTTCCATACACTGGGTCTGGAAATCATTAAACGGGAACATGCCGCACTTGGTATTAAATCTAACTTTTCTCTGTTTGATGATCAGGACCAAATGGCACTGTTAAAAGATCTGACTGAGCAGTGGCTGGAAGGCGATAAAGACTTATTAAATCAGCTGCGTTCTACTATTTCTAACTGGAAAAATGACCTGATTGATCCGGTCATTGCCAAGGCGCGTTCTCATACTCAAAAAGATCAGCTCTTTGCACATTGCTATGATTTGTATGATAAGCAGCTCAGAGCCTGTGGTATTTTAGATTTTGATGATTTAATTCTTTTGCCAACGCTGTTATTACAAAAGAATGAAGAAGCTCGTGATCGCTGGCAAAATCGTATTCGCTATCTTTTGATTGATGAGTATCAGGATACCAATACTAGCCAGTATGAGTTTATTAAGTTGCTGGTGGGTCAAAGAGCTCGATTTACTGTGGTGGGTGATGATGATCAGTCAATTTATTCATGGCGTGGTGCTCGTCCACAAAATCTGGTGCTACTCAAAGAAGATTTTCCTGCTCTTAAAGTGATTAAGCTGGAGCAAAATTATCGTTCTTCCGGCCGAATTTTAAAAGCGGCGAATATTTTAATTGAAAATAACCCTCATATCTTTGAAAAGAAACTGTTTTCTGAACTGGGCTATGGTGAACACCTTAAAGTTATTTCTGCCGATAATGAAGAGCATGAAGCCGAGCGGGTTATTGGTGATTTAATTGGTCACCGCTTTGCTAATAACTCCCATTATGGTGAGTACGCCATTTTGTATCGGGGTAATCATCAGTCGCGGATCTTTGAAAAAGTTTTAATGCAAAATCGTATTCCTTACAAAATTTCAGGCGGGACATCGTTTTTCTCTCGCACAGAAATTAAAGATATTATGGCATATTTAAGACTTTTAACTAATCCGGATGATGATAATGCCTTTATTCGCATTATTAATACGCCAAAGCGGGAAATTGGTCCTGCGACACTGCAAAAACTTGGTGAGTGGGCGACTAAGCGTTCAGTGAGTTTATTTCATGCCAGTTCTGATATCGGGCTAACTGAGATTTTATCCGGCAAACGTCTGGAATCTTTAACAACATTTATTACGTGGTTCTCTGACTTAATGACACGAATTGAAACTGAGCCATTTGAAGTTGTTCAGGCTTTGCTGCATGGTATTCATTACGAAAGCTGGTTATATGAGACGTCACCATCACCAACGGCTGCAGATATGCGTATGCGTAACGTTGAGCAATTATTTACATGGCTGGGCGAAATGCTTAGAGGTGATGATCTTGATGAACCTATGACTCTGGCTCAAGCCGTTTCACGTTTTACTTTGCGCGATATGCTGGAACGCAATGAATCTGAAGAAGAGAATGATGAAGTCCAGCTAATGACGTTGCATGCTTCTAAAGGTCTTGAGTTTCCATATGTGTATCTAGTTGGAATGGAAGAGGGATTGTTACCTCATCAGGTGAGTATTGATGAGGAAAATATTGAAGAAGAACGCCGACTGGCTTATGTTGGAATTACCCGTGCACAGAAAGAACTAACCTTTTCATTAAGTCGCCAACGTCGCCAATATGGTGAAACGATTAATCCTGAACCAAGCCGGTTTCTACTCGAGCTTCCACAAGATGATATTCAGTGGGAAAGTCAAAAAACACAAGTCACAGCAGAGCAAAGAATGATAAAAGGTCAGAGTCGCTTATCAGCTTTAAGAGCACAAATCGAAAAAGCTAAAAATAGTTAACAAAGTGCCAAATAAAAATATTTAGCACTTTGCTGACTTTGAACTATTTACTGATCGGAAGACGTTTGCCAGCTATTGAGCTCACCATCTTTAACATGCTGATCAATATAATCTAACTCTTGCTGAGTAAATGTTAGGTTATTAAGTGCCATACAGTTCTCTTCCAGCTGCTCTGGTTTACTGGCTCCAATGAGCACTGTTGTGACACGTTTATCTTTTAAAATCCAGCTGAGCGCCATCTGCGCTAAACTTTGACCACGTTTTTGTGCCAGTTCATTTAATAGTCTGACTGCATTAAGATTTTTCTCACTTAACATTTTATCTTTAAATGATCCGCCTTTCTCTTTCACAAAACGTGAGTCAGTTGGAATTTCATTCAGATATTTGGTGGTTAAAAGTCCCTGAGCCAGCGGAGTAAAGGCAATACAACCAACACCATGCTTATCCAGAGTCTGTAATAACCCGTTTTCTACCCAGCGATTAAGAATATTATACGATGGCTGATGAATGAGCAGGGGAATTTTCCATTCTTTAAGCAGTGCAACCATGTTATTGGTACGTTCTGGTGAGTAGGAAGAGATACCAACATAGAGAGCTTTACCACTTTGCACGGCTGTAGCTAAAGCTGAGGCTGTCTCTTCCATTGGTGTATCTGGGTCAACGCGGTGCGAATAGAAGATATCAACATAGTCCAGCCCCATGCGCTGTAAACTTTGGTCTAAACTGGCTAATAAATATTTTCTGGAGCCGCCTTTACCATAAGGGCCTGGCCACATGTCATATCCTGCTTTGGTTGAAATAATCAGTTCATCACGATAAGGTTTTAGATCTTGCTTTAAGATGCGTCCGAAGTTTTCTTCTGCTGAACCTGGTGGTGGGCCATAGTTATTGGCTAAATCAAAATGGGTAATACCTAAGTCAAACGCTTTATGCAGCAATGTGCGTTGTGATTCCAGTGTATGATATTGATTACTAAAGTTATGCCAGAGTCCCAGAGAGAGCATTGGGAGTTGCAGACCACTTTGACCACAATAACGGTATTGCATAGTTTGATAACGATTGGGATTTGCAGAGTAAGGCATGTCAGTTTCTCCATTAAGATATATTTTAGATATTCCAAATAAGAACCAATGAATTAAAAACCTTTTAGTCAATAATGTACCGTTGATTGAGAAGAATGTCGATGTTAATCAGGATAAAAAAATCCCGCTGAGTGAGAATCACTGAGCGGGATTTGACTAGCTATAAACTAACTTCTTTTGCTGTATTATTCAGCTACCGGAGTTGTTTTTGATGGTTTTGACATCACAGCTCTGTGTTTGTGTTTAGTAAATACTTTAGTTACAAACACGAAGAATAACGGTACAAAGTAGATAGCAAGGAACGTCGCCGTTAACATACCACCGATTACACCTGTACCTACCGCATTTTGGCTGGCAGAACCTGCACCACTACTTAATGCTAGCGGTAACACCCCAAGAATAAAGGCAAATGATGTCATCAGAATTGGACGCAGACGTAAACGACATGCTTCAAGTGTTGCATCAATTAATGTTTTACCTTCTTTCTCAAGGGCATCTTTAGCAAATTCTACGATTAATATCGCATTCTTCGCGGCGAGCCCCATCGTCGTCAAGAGACCTACGATAAAGTAGATATCGTTTTCCAGACTTGCAAACATGGTTGCATAAACTGTACCAAAGATACCTAGTGGGATAACAAACAGTACCGAAATTGGAATACTCCAGCTCTCATATAGTGCTGCCAGTGACAAGAACACCACGATCAATGAGATAATATATAACGTTGTCGTTTGTGAACCTGTTTGACGTTCCTGATAAGAGATATCTGTCCAGTCAAATGAGAAACCAGTAGGAAGATTTTTGGTTAACTGTTCCATGATTGCCATTGCCTGACCAGAGCTTTGTCCCGGAACGGCTGAACCACTGATCCCCATTGCCGATACACCGTCGTAACGAACCAATGATGGTGAACCAAAGGTTTTAGATGTTGTTGCAAATGAATCAAATGGCACCATTTCACCCTGACTGTTCTTAACATGCCAGAAGCTAAAGTCATCTGGTAACATACGATAAGGAGCGTCAGCCTGTACGTATACTTTTTTAACCCGGTTGTTATACACGAAGTCATCGATATAAGATGAACCAAGTGCCGTTGATAACGTTGAGTTAATAGAACTTAAAGAGACACCTAAAGCCTGGGCTGTTTCGAAGTCCACATTAATTTTGTATTGTGGAACATCAAGCATACCAGATGGGCGAACCTGCATTAAGTTTGGATTTTGTGCCGCCATACCTAACATTTGGTAGAAAGCTGTCATTAATTCAGCATGTCCTTTACCACCGGCATCTTTTAGCATAAAGGAGAAGCCGTTTGCCATACCAAGTGATGGTACAGAAGGGATATTTGTTGCAAAGATACGGCCTTCACGGATTGAAGATAAGAATCCGTTAGCTCGACCCACAATTGCATCCACTTTCATATCTGAACCCGGGCGCTCATTCCAGTCTTTTAACTTGATAAAGCCTAGTGCCATGTTTTGACCACGACCACCCATACCAAAGCCAGCAACGGTAAATATCTCTTCAATCGCATCTTTTTCGTTTTCACGGAAGTAGTCAGAAGCTCTGTTTAGCACATCCTGAGTTTGTGATAAGGTTGAACCTGGCGGTAACTCTGCCATCAAA
The DNA here is from genome assembly GCF_011745665.1 of Zophobihabitans entericus. Taxonomy (GTDB): domain Bacteria; phylum Pseudomonadota; class Gammaproteobacteria; order Enterobacterales; family Orbaceae; genus Zophobihabitans; species Zophobihabitans entericus. The sequence continues at coordinate 1,238,026 of NZ_CP050253.1, forward strand.
ATGAGTACACCCTGATCCTCTGCCGGTAAGAAGCCGGTAGGTAGACGGTTGAAACCAAAAATCAACGCAAAGCAGATAAGTAAGTACGCACCAAAGCTAATAATTGGATGTTTAATAACTTTAATTACACCTTTTTCATAGACTTTTACACTACGATCAAAGGTACGGTTAAACCAGTTAAAGAAGCCTTTTTTCGCTTTCCCAAGCCAGGTAAATGGTGGAACGGTAGCAAGTTTCTCAAATGCAGTTTGTTTTGGTTTAGTGGTAAATTTCGATGGAGCTTTTAAAATTGTCGCACATAATGCTGGTGTTAACACAATCGCGATCACAACTGATAAGGTCATCGCCGTTACGATTGAGATTGAGAACTGACGATAAATACCACCAGCCGCACCACCATAGAATGCCATCGGTACGAATACTGCAGATAAGACGACCGCAATACCGACTAATGCAGAAGTGATCTGTTCCATCGATTTAATGGTCGCTTCACGAGGAGGAAGTCCTTCCTCATGCATGATCCGCTCCACGTTCTCGATAACAACGATGGCGTCATCCACCAGAAGCCCGATGGCCAGAACCATGGCGAACATGGAAAGAGTATTAATGGTAAATCCACAAATATAAAGAACTGCGAAAGTACCCAGTAATACAACCGGAACCGTAATCGTTGGTATCAATGTTGAACGGAAGTTCTGTAAGAACACGTACATAACTAAAACAACAAGGATAATTGCTTCAAATAGTGTTTGTACTACGTTCTCAATTGATAATGTAACGAATGGCGTTGTGTCATAAGGGAATTTATAACGGATATCGTCAGGGAAAATCGCAGATAATTCTTCGATTTTCTTATCAACAGCCGTCGATGTCTCTAACTGGTTAGCACCTGTGGCAAGGTAAATACCAAGACCTGATGAGGTATAACCATTAAAGCGAGATACGAATCCATAACCTTCTGCACCAAGTTCTACTTTAGCAACATCTTGTAGTAAAACTTTAGAACCATCCTGATTTACACGAACAAGAATGTTTTGGAACTCTTCAGCTGTTTTTAAACGAGACTGAGCAGTGATTGTCGCATTTAACTCCTGACCTTCAGTTGCAGGGTAGGCACCAAGCTGACCCGCAGTTACCTGCGCGTTTTGTGCTTGTATTGCAGCTGTAATTTCAGAAGTAGATAATTTGTAATAGGTTAACTTATGTGGATCTAACCAGATACGCATCGCATATTCAGAACCGAATAATTGAGTATCACCTACACCTTGCACACGACGAACCGGGTCTTGTACTGTTGAGTAAATAAAGTCTGCGATATCTGCTTGTGTTTTTTCCGGGTTAGTTGAGTAGAATGCCACAACTTTTAAGAAGTTATTGTTATTCTTAGCAACTGATACACCGTTTTTTTGAACACTTTCAGGTAAACGCGATTTAATCCCTTCAACTTTATTTAACACCTGTACCTGAGCAACGTCCGGGTTTGTACCTGGGGCAAAGGTTAGGGTGGTTTGTACTAAACCTGCAGAACTACTGGATGATTTCATATAAATTAAGTTATCAATACCAGTTAAGTTTTGCTCAATTAGCTGTGTTACTGTATTTTCAATGGTTTCGGCATCCGCACCCGGATATACCGCAGTTACTGTTACTGCTGGTGGTGCTATATCTGGATATTGCTCGATTGGCAGCAGCTTAATAGCCAGCGCACCCCCGAGCATCATCATAATAGCAATTACCCAAGCAAAAACAGGGCGATCGATAAAAAACTTAGCCATATTTCAAAAAACTCCTACTTGGTATTACTATTGATCATGTCATCAACTTGTTGTTGAGTGATTGATGTTGTGCTTACTACTTCAGCTTTAACTTGAGCATTAGGAGCCATCGCACTAAGGTTCAATAGATTTGATACGATCACCTGATCACCAACATTAATGCCACCAGTCACAATCCAGTAGTTTTTAATACCACCGTAGACCTGAACATTGTTACGTGATTCAACCATACCATTGGCGCCGACAACTTTTGCTGTGTAGTTGCCCTGAACGTCACTGGTAATTCCTTTTTGTGGAACAAGCACAGCGTTATCAATAGTACCTAAAGTAATTTGAGGTTTAACAAACATTCCAGGTAGTAGTTGTCTATCTGGATTTTTAAATTCTGCGCGGATAGTAACAGTACCAGTGGTTTCATCTACTGTACGATCTGAGAACTTGATATAACCTTGGTATGGATATACCCGACCATCGTTAAAAGTTAATGACACGCTTGTTGTATTATCAGCTGAATTAAACAGTGTTTTGCTGTTTTCTTCATCTTGCTCATATTTGATAACAGACTGAGTCATATCAATATAGATAGGATCAAGTTGTTGTACAGATGCCAGTGGAGTTGCCTGAGCAGTTGAAACTAATGCACCTTCAGTGACACTTGATTTACCAATATATCCATCAATAGGCGAGTTCACTCTGGTATATTCAAGATTTACTTTGGCGGTATTAACGGCAGCTTGTGCAACCATTACTTGTGCATCAGCTTGTTTAGCCGCAGCTGCAGCTTTATCGTAATCTTGTTGGCTGATAGATTTAGTTTTTAACAAACCTTCATAACGTTTTAATGTTACCTGAGCAAGACTTGCATCTGCTTTAGCACTAGCAAGAGTTGCTTGTGCACTTTCATAACTTGCCTGATAAATTGCCGGGTCGATTTGGTATAAAGATTGTCCTGCTGTGACATCAGAGCTTTCTTCAAATTCTCTTTTAAGAATAATACCACTGACCTGAGGGCGAATTTCAGCAATTTGGGAAGCGATTACACGACCAGGTAAAGTTGTTTTTACTGTATAAGTAACAGGTTCAACTTTAAATACGTCGACTTTTACCGAAGGTGTTTGGCTTCCCTGACTTTGGTCATCCTTTTTTTCACAACCTGTTAATATGAGGCCTCCAGCAAGCATTAAGGCAACAGTAACAGGAGACAGTACTTTTGTTAATTTCATATATCAATACACCTCGGAAAGTAATTCTGGACATTATTTATCCAGTTAATTGCTAAACTTTAGACAAATTTATCATAAAACGATTTTCAAGTAATGGGAGATTCTAACAAAAAACAGATTAAGAGTGTATGTAAAACAACGCTGTATAGCACAGAGTTCTAAAAAATAGAGTCTTATGAAGTGTGCTAAAGAGTAATGTCTTAACTAACAAAATGATTTTAATCTATTTTTTCTAAAATGAGAGTTACTTTATTACTATAATAGCATGACACAAATGTCTAAAATTATTCGTTTTTTCTATCACACTAATACTTCAGATAAATCAAACATATTTTGCCAGACGACATTTGATGGTACATAATGTAGAGCGTATTTGAATTAAGTATTTGTTGTTAGGTCTGGAAATACAGTAAAATACTTAGCATTACCAAGATAATACAAGTAGTAACTATAATCATTTATTGATGATTTGGTTACTTTGAAGAATATTCACTTAATTTGTTGAGATTAGAGTTATGGATAATTTACGCTTAATCCTGATTATTGTTGCGTCGCTGGCTATTATTGCATTAGTGATTCATGGTTTTTGGATTAATAAGAAAGAGCGTTCGACAATTTTTAATAATAAAAATAAGAAAAACGGTATTAAAGATTCAGGATTATCCTGGGAAGCCAAAACTTATGACGATGCTGATGATATTGGAGAGGTCAGAGTCAGGCGTGCATCGGACTTCGTTGAAAAAGCGTTGACTGCAACACCCGATGAAACTCCTCAAGAGATTAAGCCAAAAGATGCAGATAAAGAATACGTTATCTCTCCTGTTCAGTGTGATTTATTTTCTAATATTCAGGAAGAAGATGACAATGAAGAACCAGCTGTTCAGATAACGACTCAAGAAGTGACAAAAGAGGAACCTGTGCAGGCAGCTTCTGAACCCGTCAAAACAGTTAAAAATGATGTCTTAGTATTACATGTAACAGGACTTAATGGCGCAATGCTAAACGGTAATGATCTGTTAAACAGTATTTTACAATCAGGTTTTCAGTTTGGTGATATGCAGATTTTTCACCGTCATGTCGATCCGGCGGGCAATGGCCCGGTATTATTTAGTTTAGCGAATATGGTTAAGCCGGGTTATTTAGATCCGGAAACCATGCATGATATGGTTACACCGGGTATCTCGTTATTTATGATGTTACCATCATTTGGTGATGGGCAACAAAATTTCAAAATGATGTTACAGGCTGCGCAACGTATTGCCGATGATGTAGATGGTATGGTTCAGGATGATGAGCATCATATGATTACACCACAAAAAATCGATAGCTATAAAGAAAGAATTAAACATGTTATGGGCTAAGTTAGCCCATTTTACTCCTGATTAATGATTTTATATTTAAGGTAATGCTGTGACTTCTCCTTCTCTTGCTACTTTACAGCAACTAAAAGACTTACGTAAACAACTCCGCCATCATGAATACCAATACCATGTTCTGGATAATCCGGAAATTCCTGATGTTGAATACGATAAGCTCATGCAACAATTAATTGCGCTTGAGCAGCAATATCCGGAACTCATTACCGCAGATTCTCCGACTCAACGTGTCGGTGCAACACCGCTGAGTGAACTTGGTACAGTTAAACATGAAAAACCAATGCTTTCACTGGATAATGTGTTTGAAGAGGCTGGTTTTTTAGCCTTTTATAAACGTATCACTGATCGCTTAGATTTTACTGACTCGGATCAGATTGATTTTTGTTGTGAATTAAAACTAGACGGCTTAGCGGTTAGTTTACTATATGAAAATGGTGAACTGATTCAGGCAGCAACACGTGGTGATGGTACAACCGGTGAGGATATCACCAGTAATGTCCGAACTATTAAAGCGATTCCATTACGTCTGGAAGGAGAGAATATTCCTCCTCGTATTGAAATTCGCGGTGAAGTCTATATGACTCACAAAGGATTTGAAAAACTCAATCAACAAGCTGAAAAAAATGGTGAAAAGGTTTTTGCTAATCCTCGTAATGCTGCGGCCGGGTCTTTACGCCAGCTTGATCCAAGTATTACCAATAAACGCCCGTTAACTTTCTTCTGTTATGGTGTGGGTATCGTTGATGAAACAACACTGCCTAAGACTCATTATGACAGGTTGATGTTATTTAAATCATGGGGTATTCCTGTCAGTGATTTAGTGCGTATCTGTAAAACACCCGAAGAAGTACTTAGCTATTATCATGAAATTGAAAATAAGCGTATGTCACTGGGTTTTGATATCGATGGCGTAGTTATTAAGGTCAATGATATTGCTCTGCAAGATAGGCTTGGTTATGTTGCACGCGCACCTCGCTGGGCAACTGCATTTAAATTTCCGGCTCAGGAACAAATTACCCAATTAAAACAAGTTGATTTCCAGGTTGGGCGCACCGGTGCTATTACTCCTGTTGCACGTTTAGTTCCGGTTCAGGTTGCTGGTGTTGTGGTGAGTAATGCGACTTTACATAACAGTGATGAAATTGAACGCCTAAATATTCGTGAAGGGGACTTTGTGATTATTCGCCGTGCGGGTGACGTCATCCCGAAAGTTGTCTCTGTAGTACTGGAAAAAAGACCTGCTGATACTAAAGAGATTGTGTTTCCTACCCATTGTCCGGTTTGCCACTCACTGATTGTACGTGATGACGATCAGGCTATTTCTCGTTGTTCTGGTGGTTTAATTTGCCCGGCACAGCGTAAAGAAGCGCTAAAACATTTTGTCTCACGTAAAGCGCTGGATGTTGAAGGACTTGGTGATCGAATTATCGAACAGTTGGTGGATAAAGAATACGTCTCTAATCCGGCAGATTTATATCGTCTAAATATTCGTGAGCTTTGTACTTTAGATAAAGTGGGTGAGAAGTTAGCGAATAACTTACTTGAGTCACTGGCAAACTCTAAAAGCACGACACTAAATCGTTTTATTTATGCACTGGGTATTCCTAATGTAGGGGAAGTGCTGGCGGAAAATCTGGCAAACGAGCTGGGCTCTTTAGAGGCGATTGCGAGTTCTAATATTGAGCAACTCAGCACGGTGACTGATGTGGGTAAAATTGTGGCAGAAAGTATTCAAAACTTTTTGCAAGAACCACATAATCAGTCGGTTATTGCTCAACTCATTAGTGATGAGATCGGGATTCACTGGCCGGCACCATCAACCACGAATCAAATTGTGCATAACAGTGTATTTAAAGACAAGGTGATTGTCTTAACCGGAACGTTGACCGAGATGACTCGTGATGAAGCCAAAGCTAAGTTAAAACGTTTTGGTGCTAAGGTGACGGGTAGTGTATCTAAAAATACGGATTTAGTTATTGCAGGTGCTTCTGCCGGCTCTAAATTGACCAAAGCAGAAGAGCTGGGCATTAAAGTTATTGATGAAGCAAGTATGGTACAGTTATTTGCTGAAGCTGAACAAAATTAACCAATAAGAGGCAAGATTATGCCATTACTCGACAGTTTTAAAGTTGATCATACTAAAATGAAAGCCCCATTTGTACGTGTTGCTAAAACGATGCAAACACCAAAAGGTGATGCGATTACTGTATTTGATCTCCGTTTTACACAGCCAAATAAAGGCATCTTGTCTGAAAAAGGTATTCATACGCTGGAACATCTGTTTGCAGGTTTTATGCGTGATCATTTAAATAGTGATCAGGTGGAGATTATTGATATTTCACCGATGGGATGTCGTACTGGATTTTATATGAGCCTGATTGGTACACCTAAAGAAGAGTTAGTCGCAAAATCCTGGCTGGCAGCCATGCATGATATTTTAAATGTACAGTCTCAGGCAGAAATTCCGGAGCTGAACGAGTATCAATGCGGCACTTATACCATGCACTCATTATCTGACGCGAAACAAATTGCCCAAAATATTATTAATAGTTCAGTAAGTGTTTGTTTAAATAAAGATATTGAATTAACTGATGAACAATTGGCTAAACTGGCAACAAAATAGATGAAAATAACTTATAGAATTTCAGAGAGTGATTATGTTGGTTCTATAAAGCAGCATTTTCGCTTAACATCAAAACATAAAATTATGTATGGTGCTATTACTGTTGTCGCATTATTACTTATTGTTTGGGGAGAAGGGTTCATGTACCCTTTGGCTGGGGCTCTTTTAGCGATGGTGTTAGTGAGTTTTATCATTAGAGAAGTTATTTACCCTTGGGTGGCGCGTAGAGATTATAAAAAGTATCCGGGAATGAAAGATGTTTTTACTATTGAACCAACAAATGATGGATTTGCGATGACATCTGCACATTCTACGTTCATGTTAACCTGGGATATCATTTTAAAATGGCAAGAAGACGATAAATATATTCGAATTTATACTATGCCCAAACTGTTCTTTACCATTCCAAAATCATTTATTGTTGCAGACGGCTATGAACCCTCTGTGATTACTGATCACTTACAATCACGTTTTAGCCAATCTAAATAGGTTGGCTTTTTCTTTATTATCTCTGATAAATGTTTCACCTATAGAATTTTTACTCTTTGTTTTTTAACAAGTATCACATTATTTAAATAAAAAAGATAAAGCTCTTGCAAAGATGAAACTGCATATTATATTAACCTTTCAATCAATAGGTGATTGAGTATTGATGAGCGATAAATTCATAAGAATTATTTATCATCAATGCACATGATATTTATATTCTGGAGAAAGAAGATGCCAACAGTAACGATTAACTTTTTAAAAGGCCGTACTTTAGATCAAAAAAGAGAAATGGTAAAACGTGTGACTGATGCTTTGGTTGATACTATTCACTGTACGCGTGATCATGTTCATATTGAGCTGAACGAAATTTCGAAAGAAGATGTCGCAAACGGTGGTGTACTTGTTTGTGATGAGGAAAGATAATTAATTGATTAATTTAAATATTAATTGACGGTGTGAAATAAATAGCCATATTAATGGCTATTTTAGATTTTGGTTATTTACCCGTTGGATGTAAGTGGAGTAAATGCCCCATTTTCAACACTTTAGTTTCCAGATAATGCTCATTAGATGGGTTTTCACCAACTTCCAGTGGAATACGTTCTGTTATCTTAATACCAGCTTCGGTTAATACTCTGATTTTTTCCGGGTTATTGGTTAATAAACGAATTTGTTTCACGTTCAATAACTCCAGCATATCTGCACATATTGTAAAATCACGCTCATCAGCAGCAAAACCTAATTGATGGTTCGCTTCAACGGTATCTAGTCCTGTGTCTTGCAGTGCATAGGCCCGAATTTTATTTAATAAGCCAATATTTCGACCTTCCTGACGATGATAAAGTAAAATGCCTTGTCCGTTTTTGGCAATTTGCTCCAGTGATGCTTTTAACTGAAAACCACAATCGCAGCGTAAACTAAAAAGTGCATCGCCGGTTAAACATTCTGAATGTACGCGGGTAAGAATGGGTTTGTCTTCTGATATATCACCAAACACTAAAGCGACATGATCTTTTCCTGTTGCCAGCTCCTGAAACCCTACCATTAAAAATTCACCCCAAGGTGTTGGCAATTTGGCCTGTGCAACTCGCTTTAACTTCATGTTTTCCTCTCTGAACTAAAAATACTTCCATTTGTCTATTATATGATAAAATGATCAAACGCAAAATTTATCGCATTGACTTAGGATAGAATAATAGTGACAGTTATAAAAAAAACAATAATAGTTTTAGCTATTTTTTTAGTTACGCCGATTGTGGCACTTTGCTTAAATTGGGATTGGGATCCAAATTCATTAAATAATTTTTCTGAATATCTGTTTTGGATCACTGAAAGTGCAGGTGCGCCTTGGGGTACTCTGACTTGTGTATTTTTCTTTGTACTTTTTTGTGTACTGTTAAAATTAAAAATTAAAAAACAGATATTTCAGGTTTGGGTATTACTCGTTGCAGCTGTTTTAGTTGGACAGGGTGTCAAGTCTGCTATTAAAAATTATGCCGGAGAGTCGCGTCCTTTTGTACTTTGGATGGAAAAAGAACATGAAGTAGATGATGATTATTTTTATTCACTACCAAGAGTTGAGCGCGAAGAGTTAATTGAAGAACATATTGCTCATTTAAATGAAATTCCGGACTGGCTGGTTGAGCACTGGCAAAATGAAACAGGTTATTCATTTCCGTCAGGGCATACCATGTTTGCGACAACATGGGCATTTTTAGCTTTAGTATTGCTGGGCTTCCGCCGGCATCATATTTCAGTTTCTATCATTATTGCCTGGGCAATAGTGATTGAAATTAGTCGTCTGGCACTTGGAATGCACCATCCCATAGATTTAATTTTAGGTGCTATCTTATCCTGGTTAATTGCTATAGCATGTTATTTTTGTGCTAAGAAGTGGCATATAGTAGAATAGCGTAAATCGATTTATCACAAGGAACGAATATAATGAAATTCGTCATATTATTCTTATTTATCATCGTACTTTTTGCAGCGGCAATCACCCTTGGTGCCAATAATGATCAGACAGTAACATTTAACTATTTAATTGCTCAGTCTGAGTTTAGATTATCTACATTACTGGCGATTGTACTTGGTACCGGTTTTGTACTTGGCTGGTTGATCACTGCAGTATTTTATTTGCGAGTCCGCATCAAATTAACTGCCGTGCAACGTAGATTGAAAAAGATCCAAAAACAGTATGATGATGAAGTGGCAAGCCACCGTAAAACACAATTAACTTCATCTGTCCCGACTTTACCTCAACAGTAGATTGAATTATGTTTGAACTGTTATTTCTGTTACTTCCTATTGCTGCCGGTTATGGTTGGTATATGGGTAGCAGAAATGCAAGCCAGCGCTATAAGGATGAGTCCAATCGACTATCACGCGAATATGTCGATGGAGTCAACTTTTTACTTTCTAATCAGAAAGATAAAGCCGTCGATCTCTTTTTAGATATGCTCAAAGATGATTCCGGTACGCTGGAAGCTCATCTGACTTTAGGTAACTTATTCCGTTCTCGGGGTGAGGTTGATAGAGCTATTCGTATTCATCAGGCTTTGATGGAAAGCGCTTCACTTACTTTTGAACAACGTCTTTTAGCTATTCAGCAGCTAGGCCGTGATTATATGGCGGCTGGCTTTTATGATCGTGCTGAAGAGATGTTTACTCAGCTCGTAGATGAAGAAGAGTTTCAACAAGGTGCACTGCAACAACTTATTATTATCTATCAGGCAACCAGTGAATGGAATAAAGCGATAGTTGCAGCGTCCAGATTAGTTAAATTAGGAAAACCTGAATATAATCAGCAGATTGCTCAGTTCTATTGTGAATTAGCGGCACTCACGATCGCAGTAGAGGATTACTCTAAGTCTTTGATTTATTTGCAAAAATCAATATTGGCTGATAAAAACTGCGCCAGAACATCTTTGATGTTTGGTCGCGTATGGATGGCAGAGAAACGCTACGATAAAGCTATTTATCATCTCACACAGATTTTAGATCAAGATAAAGAATATGTTGGTGAGGGGTTAGAATTTTTAAAAGAGTGTTATGAACAGCTAGGACAGATGGAAGAGTTTAAACACTTTTTGAAGCGCTGCGTTGATGCTGATTCTGGGAATGTCGCTGAGCTAATGTTGGCTGATATTATTGAACAGCAAAATGGCCGTGATGCTGCACAATATTATATTTATCGAGAGTTAATTAAACATCCTAACTTGCGCGGTTTCTATCGTCTGATGGATTATCATTTAGCAGATGCGGAGGAAGGGCGTGCTCGTGAAAGTTTATTATTACTTCGTAATATGGTTGGTGAGCAAATTAAGGCGATTCCTAATTACCGTTGCCAGCGCTGTGGGTTTACCGTGAACTCAATTTATTGGTTATGTCCTGCGTGTCGTTCGTGGGAAACAATTAAACCAATTCGTGATTTTGAACAACCATCCTGATTAAATTAAGTTAAAGAGATTATTTATGTTTTTGGTAGATTCACATTGCCATTTAGACGGGCTTGATTATAGCCAAACTAATATTAGCCAAATTATTGATGAAGCAAAGCAACAAGAAGTTAATTTTTGTTTGTCAGTAGCAACTACTTTATCAGGCTATCAGCATTTAAAGGCCTGGTTAGCGCCTTATCAAAATATCGCCTTATCCTGTGGTGTTCATCCCTTAAACCTGGATGATGAACCTTTTAATTTAGCTTTGTTTAAACAACTGGCAGCAGAATCTGTGGTGGTTGGTCTTGGTGAAACTGGTCTGGATTATTATTATCAGAAAGATAATATGGCGACACAACAAGAAGTTTTCAGAGAACATATCCGCCTTGGTCGTGAACTGAATAAACCAGTTATTATTCATACGCGAGAAGCCAAAGATGATACGCTGGCTATTATTAAAGAAGAGAATATTAGCTCAGGTGTTTTGCACTGTTTTACTGAAGATTTAGATATGGCTAAAAAATTGCTGGATCTTGGTTTGTATATCTCTTTTTCGGGTATTGTGACGTTCCGTAATGCTGAACGCCTAAGAGAAGTTGCTCGTTATGTGCCTTTAGATCGTATGTTGATTGAAACAGATTCTCCTTATTTAGCTCCGGTTCCTTATCGCGGCAAAGAAAACCACCCTGCATATGTCAGAGCGGTAGCAGAATATTTAGCTGTATTGAAAAACGTATCAGTAGTTGAGCTGGCATCGCAGACAACCGATAATTTTAGCCAATTGTTTAATGTTAAATTCGATAATCGGTAGTTAAATGATTTATAGTCAGGTTATTTATAGTAGTATATAACACATTACCTAAATCCAACTTGTTAAGGAATTATCCCATGGCAGAAGAAACAATTTTTAGTAAAATTATTCGACGTGAAATTCCAGCTGATATTGTGTTTCAGGATGATCGTGTAACTGCATTTAGAGATATCGCTCCTCAGGCACCTACGCATATTTTAATTATTCCTAATAAATTAATCCCAACTGTCAATGATGTGACTGAAGCCGATGAAGCTACATTGGGTCATATGATCACAGTAGCGGCTAAAATCGCTAAGCAGGAAGGGATTGATGAAAGTGGTTACCGCTTAATTATGAATTGTAATAAAGATGCCGGACAAGTCGTGTTTCATATCCATATGCATTTAGTCGGTGGTCGTAACTTAGGCCGATTAGTTGAGTAGTTTTACCCCAATAAGTGTAGAGATGATGAAAAAGCGATTCGGTTATGTTTTAGTGATTGGTTTGATGTTGCTGTTGACCGGGTGTCACTTGACTCAGTCAACAGCACCGATCAAATCTGTTGAAGAAGTAAAACAACCTGAAACAGGCATTGAGCAGCCACCTAAAATAGTCACCACTGACTGGAAAACTATTCTGGCACCACTGGTTGCTGAACTCATCCAAACCACTCAGCCTGATGCCAATAATCTACTCCTTGTTAGTGATATTAAAAATAATACCGGGGATTATCTTGCCGGTAATAACGTCAGTGATGCTTTAGCTTCTTTACTTAGAGAGCAAGATCTCTATGTCGTTCTGGATAAATCTTTTGTTAATGCTGGTAAACAGGCATTAGGTATCTCTTCTGATGATGTCTTAGTTTCAAGAACAAAAGTTGTTGGACTGGCAAGATACGTTAATGCTAATTATGTTTTATTCACTACGATTAATTCACTACCTAAGTCACCTGACATCCAGGCTAATGTCGCTTTAGAGCTTATTTCTGCCCAGACAGGCGAAATCATCTGGGACTTTTCTTCCGATGAACTCTCCAATAATAATTGATAGATAACATAAATAAGGTAATATGCAGATGGGACCAGTAATGTTAGATGTAAAAGGATATGAAATTGACGCAGAAGAGCGTGAGATTCTGCAACATCCTTTAGTTGGCGGTGTCATCTTTTTCGCGCGTAATTTTCACGACGTTGAACAACTTTCTGCCTTAGTTCAGTCTATTCGTAAAACATCTAAACAACGTTTACTGCTTGCTGTTGATCATGAAGGTGGTCGAGTTCAGCGTTTTCGCACCGGTTTTACTCCTATTCCAACTGCTCGTTCATTTGCAGCGATTAACACTTTAGATGAAGCAAAAAGTTTAGCTCAGGACGCAGGATGGTTGATTGCTTCTGAACTGACGGCACTGGATATTGATATTAGTTTTACACCGGTTTTAGACTTAGGTTATCAGTGTCTGGCAATTGGTGATCGTTCATTTCATGAAGATATAAAAGTCGCTTTACCTGTAGTCACAGCTATGATTGATGGTTTGCATTCGGCAGGAATGAAAGTGACAGGTAAACACTTTCCGGGGCATGGTGCAGTGACTACTGACTCTCATAAAGAAACACCTTTTGATCGTCGTGACAAAAAAGATATTGAGAAAGATATGCAAATCTTTGCCGATCTTATTGCCGGGCATAAATTAGATGCGATTATGCCGGCTCATGTGATTTATCCTGTATTTGATGACAAACCTGCCAGTGGTTCCTCTTTTTGGCTAAAAACAGTATTAAAGAACAGGTTAAATTTTAATGGTGTCGTTTTTTCTGATGACCTTTCAATGGAAGGAGCCGCCATTATGGGGGGATATGGAGCACGTGCTCAGGCCTCACTAGATGCTGGTTGTGATGTTCTTTTGGTTTGTAATAACCGCGAAGGCGCGGTTGAAGTTTTGGACAATTTAACACCAATTGAGACAAATAAACCAGAACTACTGTTTCATCACAACAGAATCAACTATAATGCGTTACTGCAAAGCGATGAATGGAAACATCGCCATGAAAGAATGTTACGTCTAAATGAGCGTTGGCTTGCTTACAAACAGTGATAGGGAATAAAAAAACATGACACAAACGGACTCTCACTTTTCTCCAGTTGCCATTATTGAAATAGATAAACAAGATTCTATACTTGCGATCAACCCAGCTGCAATCCAGCTATTAAATCTTTCTGACAAATTACCCGCTAAATTTAACTATCGGCAGTATTTTGGTCTGTCTGCAAATATTGCTCTGGAAGATTTAGAAAGCACAACAATTGTTATTCATCGTCAGAATTATTTTCTACAAGTCTTTGTCGAAACGGAAAGAACCATTTTCGTCGTTCAACCAATCAATTATCTTAAATCTCGTCTGGCAATTAGCCGTGTACCTATTGAAAATAGTTTTGATTGCTTTGCCTCTAAAAGTAAGGCAATGCAAAATCTGATTGCTCAGGCGAAAGCATTTTCCAGACAAAAAGAGCCTCTTTTAATCTCTGGTGAAACCGGAACGGGTAAAGATGTTTTAGCTCAAGCATGTCATAACTATAGTTTTCGTGGTGATAAAATTTTCTTAGCCATTAATTGTGCAGCATTACCTGATGAAGTGGTTGAAAGTGAACTTTATGGCCATGCTCAGGGCGCGTATCCTGGCGTGACAGAAGGGAAGAAAGGTTTTTTTGAACAGGCTAATGGTGGCTCAGTACTTCTTGATGGTATTGATGAAATGTCATCAAGAATGCAGACTAAATTACTTCGATTTATTAATGACGGGACATTCCGTCGAGTTGGTGACGATAACGAAGTAAAAGTCGATGTCAGAGTTATCTGTGCGACTAAAGCTGATTTATCTTCTCTGGTTAAACAAGGTCTGTTCCGTGAAGACCTCTATTATCGTTTAAATGTTTTACCTCTGCATATTCCAGCACTACGTGAGCGTCAGGATGATATTATGCCACTGACACAATTCTTTGTGGCTGAGTTTGCTAATAAACAAGGGATTGTAGCACCAAAAATAGGTGAGGATGTTGCTACTTTACTCTTAAAATATCCATGGCCGGGTAATGTTCGTCAGCTTAAAAATGTACTCTATTCAACCCTGGCTCAGTTGAATAAAAAGGAACTGACTGCAAAAGATATTCATTTACCGGAGCTAATGAATTCCGGGCAGAATTTATTTGAACTAGCCAACACTCTGTCTGATCAGGGCCTTGATGAGATGGTGAAACAATTTGAAAAAACTATTCTGGCTAAACTGTATTTAGAGTTTCCAAGTACACGTAAGTTATCTAAGCGTTTAGGTATTTCCCATACTGCGGTGGCAAATAAGCTGCGGGATTATGGAATTAGTAAATAATATTAATTAACAACAGGAGAGGATTTTGAATATTCTATTTTTTTCTAATGATGGCAAGCTTGGTGATGCTGTCCTCCATACATCATTAGTTAAAGGTATTAAAGATTCTTATCCTGACGCAAATATTTACTGTACTACTGCCGGCTCAACGACTGAGTTTTGGCAAAGAGATCCTAGAATTACTGAAAGCTGGTATTTATGGAAATTATCTTTCTGGCAGATCATTAAACTGGGTCTGGCTATTCGTAAAAAGAAAATTGATTATATTATCTCCTGGAATCCTATCAAGGCGGAAAAGCTAAAATTATTATGCTGGTTGATTAATCCCAAACATGGCGTGAAGGTTTTTGTTGTTAAACCTCACGAACATGCATCAATTAAAGAGCAACGAGTTCTTGAGATGCTGGGATGTAAAGAGACTAAAGTTCGTTACAACATTACACCAACAAAGGTCGAGTATACCTGGAATGAAAATAGTATCTATCTGAATATTTTTGCTAGTATTGAAAGCAGAACAATACAGCATTCTGATGCAGTGAAATTGCTTGATCTATTGGCTGAGAAATTTCCGACAAGAACAGTTTATTTAACTTATGTTGAGCAAAATAAAAATAGAGTTGATGCACTTATTGAACAAACCAAAAACAAACATGTCATAGGTGTTGATTGTTCTAATAATCTGGAGAAACTCTTATCACTATGTGAACATACGTCACTTGTTATTTCCCCTGATACCGCAATTGTACATATTGCGTCTGCTTTTAATAAAACAATTATTGCACTATTTGAGAAAGATAATATGCTGCTACAGACTAACTGGGCGCCAATTAGTGATCGTTATACCATTATTAATTTCTTTAAAGAACACAATCGAGAAGAGGTTATGGTTCTTGTCATTGATACAATAGTAAATAATAATTTTTAGTTTTTTTCGTTTCTGATTAAATCTAATTGTTCCTGAATGTGTTGAATTAAAATATCCGGCAAAATATCAGATACTTGATTTTTGTTTGCAAACAGCTGGACTGCATTTGGGTAATTTGGTGACCAGACATAGTTATTAATAAAGTTACGATCAATCATTCTATTATTATAAGTACAAATCATTCTTCTATTAAATGTATTTGCCAGATGCACGATGGATGTATCTGGTGTAATAACTAAATCTGCAGATTTTACGAGAGCGGCCGCTACAAAGAATGAGCGGTGTGGATTAATGATGATGTTTTCGTAAGTTTTTAACTGACTAATTCTTTGATGTTCACCAATAATAATGGTCAACACCTGATCTCTGCTATTCAAAAACTGAGTCATTTTATCAATTTGTGTAAGAGAAAAATCTCTCATTTTATTGGTAGAAAAAGGATTAAATATGACTATAGTTGAGTATTTTTGCAAATATTGTTGTAAAAAACCGTTAGCTATAGCCATATCATCTTCAGGAAGTGGAACATCATAACTGATTTCTTGTGCTGGAATTTGTAAGTAATCTAAGAGATATGTTAATCGTTTTGTGATATGGGATTTATATTCTTTGTACTCAATAGAGTGGTCGAAAATATTATATTGTTTCTGGTTAAATCCAATAGTATGTTTAGCGTTAATCGCTTTAATAATTTTAAAACGTATATAGCTGGATAAATCTTTGTCATAGAGATCAATAAGAAGATCAAAGTCAGTTGTTGTTTTTAGTTTTTGATAGTCTTCAGCTGAAAATGATTTATCAACAAGGATAACCTTATCGATATTCGAGTTATTCTCAAAGTAAAATGCAATTCGTTTTTCCGCAAGAATAGTAATTTTATAATTTTGTTCTTTGAGAATTTTAATTAATCCTGAAAGCACAATAGCATCACCAATTCCTTTTCCATACATTAATATAGCGATGTCTGTGATATTATTTAAATCAATATCTGTTTTAATTCGTTTTTCATTACAAAGGAAAAATATTTTGATGTTATTTTTTAATTCTTTGGTTTTGATATTACGTTGTCTGTTCAGATGTTTACAGTATTGAAATATGTTTGAGAGGTATTGAGCCCATTGCATGCATAAATTCTCACTGTTTAATTATTTAAAATAAAAGGAGGGACTTGTTATTGCCTCCTTTTGATAGTTTTTATAAAAGACTCACTTTTAATTTCATTTTAGATGATTATTAAATAGGCTCTAATATTTAAATAAGAAATATAGTTTATTACTTTTAATCAAAGTTGTAAGAGTATAAGTTTTCCCTTAATTATTTACAAGATTTGTTAGATCTTTACTTCTATTTTACTTTATATGTTTGAGGAAATTAATTAGAATGCTTCTACTCATATTGTGCTATTGAATAAAATATACCATTATTAGTAAAATAGAGATTTTATTAATATTACAGCCTAACTTAACGGAATTTTAAAGAGAATTACATTTCGAGAAAAGGATATCAGATGTCTTTGAAACAAAAGGTCAGAGAACTTAATTGGAAGAGAAACTTTGCAGTTAAAAAATTGAGACTTGTTTTAAAATTTAAATTTTATAAATTTATTACATTATTTTTCCCAAGAAGAAGTAAGGATTTTGATCTTAAAAGTTGTAAGAAAGTATTACTTATAAGAAATGACCGCATTGGTGACATGGTTGCGACTACATCAATAATTAGAAGTTTAGCTAATGCGGGATACGATGTTTATATTTCCTCTCGTAAATCAAGTCTCGATATTCTTGAGCAAAACCCTTATATAAAAGGTTCGTTTGTTTATGATGATTCTAGTTTGATAAAATTATTTTCTTCTATTAAAACAATAAGAAAAGAAAGGTTTGATATTGCAATTGAAATGAGATTTAATCGGTTCATTGATTTCAAAAATTTAACCTTTTGTGTATATACAAATACTACAATTTTGGCTGGGTTTAATAAAAGTAGTATTCCTGCATTTAATATTTCAATCCCTTATTATGAACCAAATAAACATGTGACTAATCAATTAGGACTTGTTTTAGATTTATTAAATATAGTACGTGATGATATGCACTATGAGTTATATTCTAACGATCTTCAAAGTAAGAATGCTCAAAATTTTATTGATAAAATAAAAGTTGATGATAGAAAAATTATTTTATTTAATCCTTTTGGTAGTCAAGAGGTAAGATGTTTTTCTAATGAGCAATTAAAGTTAGTTTGTGACATTATAAGTAAATATGGAATTGTTGTTGTTATTGGCGAAAAAAGAAAATTAGAACAAATCTCTAATCTCGTTTCTGATGATATTATAACGTTCGATTCAGCAAGTATTACTGATATTGTACCGTTGGTCCGTCTGTCTGATATGGTTGTAAGCGTGGATACTTCTATTGTTCATATCGCTTCATGCTTTAAGAAAAAAACAATTGCTTTTTATATAGATACAGTGCCCAAAAAACCAAATAGTAATAATAAGAAAGCTACCTACAATTATAATCTTATGATGAGTAAAGCAAAATTAGAAGATTGTTTTCAAGATAGGTTATATATCATTAACAACCATCCGAATCAGTCAACACTTGTAAACCATAATGTTTGGTCTCCCAACAGTCCTTATGCTAAGCAGATCATCTTTGATTTTGACCCTGTAAGCACTATACCTTTGAATATATTGGAAACTGAAACTCGTGAGGCATTTCAAGAAATACTTCATGAAAATGATATAAATTTGAACTTGTAAAAAATTAAAGTAGAATATTTCAATTTTTACGAACAAGTTTAGGAATTTTATGAATATAAAAAATGTTGTTTACTCTACAACAAGACAATGGAACCCGGGAGATGAATTCATTTTATTGGGGGTAAAACACCTTATTACTAAAGTAATTGGCAAGCATAATGCAATTATTTTTAACCGTACTCCTCAAATTCGTCGAGATCAGCACTATGTGGGTGCGAACTGGCTCAGACGCTTCATGTATAAGCATGGGCGTGAAAAATATATGGATAATACGATTTTTTGGGATAACTCAGTAAAAACTGGCAAGGAACTTGATTATGCTGATCTTGTTATCTTCGCGGGTTCTCCTGAGTGGAGAGGGGATAGATTAAAAGAGTTATACAGTGCTATTTTAAAATATCATTTACCAGCCTACTTTTTAGGACTTGGTGCTGCAGGTGATCTAGATTTTAATCAGTTTAGTGAAGATGAAAAAATAGTATTAAGCAATGCAAAGTTGATTACTGCACGTGATGAATACTGTAATGAGCAATTATCTTGTGTAAATAGTCATTATTTGCCTTGTCCAGCATTATTCTCAAGTCCATCTTATAAAGTGGTAAAAGAAGTCAAAAAAGTTGGTTTATTGTATGGCTCTGATTTAGCAGTAACTAATAATAATATCAGTACAGACACTTATAACTTTATGAAAAGGGTATATGCAAAACTACTTGATAAATATGAAGAAAAATATGAATTTGAATTTGTAGCACATTATATTGATGAATTACCACTCTTTAAAAAAGACTATCCTGATAAAACAATTAGATATTCATATGACTCTAAAGATTATCTGGATATTTTTGCTGACTATGACTTGATCATTGGCCATCGAGTTCATGGTATTGGTATGTGTGCTTCAATGGGTACTCCAGGTATTATGATAGCTCACGACCGTCGAGCAACAACAGTGAAAGGGTTTTTGGCTGATATGGTGACAATAGATTCATCTGAGGAAGATTTTCTCCATATTGTAGAGAAAGCAATTGAGGAAGTTGAAACCAGAAGTGAAGCTTTGATTAAGCATCGACTGGAAACAGAAAAGCGTTATTTAGATTTACTAAAACCTACATTTTAATGCTAAAGGTGGTATTAAATAAAATAATACTACCTTTTTCTATCATCCCCCCATATATGGAATTGTTTATTTACCGATATAAAGACTAGTAATGTAACTGTGTTTTAGGAGTAATTATGAAATATATTCATGCAATTATTTTTTTAATGACACATGATTTAACTGAACTAAAAAAATATTGGGAAGTTGAACTCATCAAAGGGAAAGAATTTAGATGGCGAAGACTTTTCCGTCGCTTGAAAGAGCGTCATTTTAATGGTGATTCTAATTTTGTTTTCCTATGGCGATTAGCTAATGAGATGTTCAAGAATGGAACCCAAAGACAAAAAAACGCAGCAAAACGAATCAATAATAAACTCAAAGCCAAATATAATACTGAAATCCAACTCGGTGCTAAGATTGGTGCAGGTTTAAATATTGTTCACCCAATGGCAATAGAAATAACAGCTAAAGTTGATATTGGTGAAAATTTTACCTGTTTACAGTTTGTTACTATTGGTCTTCAGCATTATCCTCTTATGATAAAAATGGGAAATAATGTCACTGTAGGATGTAATTCTGTTGTTTTGGGGGGAGAAATCAATATTGGTAATAATGTATATATTGGAGCTATGTCTTTTGTAAATAAAGATCTTCCTGATAATTGTGTTGTTTATACGAAAAAAACTAATGAGATTATTATAAAAGATAATTGCTAATTTTATAGGTATTGTTTATTGTAATGACTGATTATAAGGATATTTAGAACCATTATAATGAGAAGGACTTCATTAATAAAAATATTATTTTAAAATGAAGGGAATATGGATGAAAATATTCGTTGTTAACCTAAAAAACTCATTAGATCGTAAACAAAATATTATACAGCAGTGTGAAAAATTAGATATCGAAGTTGAGTTTTTTGAAGCAGTATATGGTAAAGAACTGTCAGAAGAACAGTTAAAAGAAAAAGTATTTGGGTATCCGGACATTATCTTATCCAAAGGTGAAATAGGTTGCTCATTAAGCCATATAGAGCTTTATAAGGAAATAGTCAAAAGAAAACTGCCCTATGCTTTAATACTAGAGGACGATACAACTTTTAGTGAGAAATTTCCTCTTCTTATAGAAAAAATCAAACAGATAATGCAGAATAATTTTTCAGATGAACCTGCTGTTCTCTTATTAAATAATGCAAAAGCAAGATATATAAATAGTGGAGCTATCTCCCTCTCCGAGAATTTTAAAATCCATAAAGCATTTGGTTCTTATTGTACAGACTCCTATATTGTTAATTTAAAAGCAGCAGAAAATCTTTATAGTCTATTATATCCAGTCAAGTTTGAAGCTGATCGCTGGGGATTATTTTATCAATTAGGTGTGGTGAACTTATATAAGTTGATACCAAGTTTATTTAAAATCAATGGGGCTTATATTTCTACTATTCAGGATGAAGAGAGAGAACGATTATTTATTACACGTAAACAACAAGTAACAAAAATGATTAAAAATCTGCCAGTTAAGATGAGATTTAATCTGTTACTTAATCGGACTAAAGTTAATTTAAATCCTTTTATGAGAAAGGGAACATAATTTATAGATTTAATCTGAATTGACTAATATTTAGTTTTCCTAAACTAAACATACTCATTTCCTCGAACACAAATAAATCCCAGCCACAATAAATAATGAGCTCACTAAATGAAACCAGGCGAGCTCAACATTTAAAAAGATAATACTGAGTAGCCCACCTGAAAGTGGAATGATGTGGGTATAAATTTCTCCTCTGGTGGCCCCTATATCTGCAATTCCTCTATTCCAAAATACATAAGATAACCAGGACGGAAAAATCACTAGATATAACAAGCCTGCAATAAAGGCGAATTGAAAGTATGGGGAGAAGTTGCTAGTAGGGTGATAGATGCTGTAAATAATCGTAACCGGCAATAAAATTAAAGCGCCGATTAAAGAACTTACAGTGACAAAGGCATTACCAGAAATAGTTTTATCTTTTTTACGTAAAAAAGAGCAGTAAAATGCCCAGCTTATGGCTGAACCCATTGTCCAGAGATCACCCTGGTTAAGATTTTTAAACGCATCCAGATTGGTAAAATTGCCTTGTAAAATCAGGTAAACCACACCAAGAGAGCTCAGTATCACACCCAGGATATTATTACGACTAATGTAATCATTAAATACCAGTTTATTTATCAGGAGTACCATTCCGGGTGTCGCTGACATATAAATCGCTGCATTGAGAGAAGAAGTGTATTGTAAACCAATATAAAGCGTCAGAGGGAAAAGTACCTGACCAAAAACTGCCAGCATGGTAACGGTTGAGAGTGATTTTTTGATTTTAGGTAAGTCTATTTTGACTTGTTTATAATACATGCACATCAGAAGCAAAGCAGTTAAGGCCCAGCGTCCTTCTGTCAGAATAATTGGATCAGTCTGATCAACTAAAATATGACCAACAACGTAGTTTCCACCCCAGAATATAGCAGCCAGTGTTAAGAGTAAATAAGTCACAGTAAAACCTCAAATCAATTACCAGTTATAGGGTAAACAGTATCATTCTAAGATAAAAAATGAGGCCATTCATAGCATTTACTCATAATTTTCATTAAAGAAATAATCGCGCTCACATGATGACATTATGCTAAAATACGCCATTCTAATAATTAGACTGTTTAAACCGAGTATTTTGTGATTGATGATTTTGCGCCAGAGGGTTTACTCGCTCAGGCGATTAAAGGCTTTAAACCAAGAGCTCCGCAACAAGAGATGGCGGAGATGGTTAGCCGTGCAATCGAAAATAAAGAACAACTGGTTGTTGAAGCAGGAACGGGAACAGGTAAAACATTTGCTTATTTAGTGCCTGCATTACGCTCAGATAAAAAAGTAGTCATTTCAACAGGCTCTAAGAATCTACAGGATCAGCTATACAGTAAAGACCTGCCTATTATCAAAAAAGCATTAGACTACTCTGGTAAAATTGCTTTGCTTAAAGGGCGCTCTAATTATCTTTGTCTGGAAAGACTTTCCCATCAATATGCAGCTGCCGGTGATTTAACGGCAACTCTTCGTGAAGATTTATCCAAAGTTAAAAATTGGTCACTGAAAACTAAAGACGGTGATACCAGCAAATGTACCACCGTTAATGAAGATAGCTCAATTTGGCCAATTTTAACCAGTACTAATGACAGTTGCACTGGTACGGAATGTCCTCATTATGAAGATTGCTACGTGGTAAAAGCTCGCAGACGGGCGATGAATGCTGATGTCGTGGTTGTGAATCACCATCTGTTTTTGGCTGATGTGGTGGTAAAAGATACCGGATTTGGTGAGCTCATTCCCCGTGCTGACGTGATGATTTTTGATGAAGCACATCAAGTGCCGGATCTGGCTTGTCAGTATTTTGGGCAGCAGCTTACAAGTAGGCAACTATTTGATTTGGCTAAAGAAATTAATCTTTGTTATCGAACGGAAGTTAAGGACATGTCTCAGCTACAAAAATGCTCAGATAAGCTCAGTAAAAGTGTACAGGATTTTCGTTTAGCGATTGGTGAAAGTGGTTTTAAAGGTAATCTTCGTTATCTTTTTAGCCAGCCAAAAGTGAAACAAGCGATTGATATTTTAAAAGATGCCTTCCTGTTTTGTCGTGATGTACTTATGCTAGGGCTTGGTCGTTCTTCGAATCTGGATAACTGTTTTGAGCGAGTCACTCAATACTCTGATCTGCTTAATCGTTTGATGGATGTGAATGCTCCAGGATTTAGCTACTGGTATGAGTGCACTTCTCATCATTTTGTATTGGCTATTACTCCACTATCTGTAGCACAAAAATTTAGTGAGTTACTGGAGGAACGTAAAGGGACATGGGTATTTACTTCTGCCACATTGTCAGTTGATCATAAGCTAGAGTACTTTACTCAAAGACTTGGCTTAGATGCAGCTAAATCGCTATTATTGGCAAGTCCTTTTGATTATGAACATCAAACACTTCTGTGTGTGCCACGTTATATTCCTTCACCTAATGAGCCAAATTCAGCTGTAAAGCTGGCTGAGATATTGCTTCCTGTGGTTGAGGCAAATAATGGTCGTTGCTTCTTCCTTTGTACCTCTTATGCCATGATGAATGCACTGGCAGAGGAATTTCGTAAAAGTTTAACCTTGCCAATTCTGGTGCAGGGTGAAACCAGTAAAGTGAAACTTTTAGAACAGTTTATTGATAAAGGTAATGCTCTGCTCATTGCTACCAGTAGCTTCTGGGAGGGAGTGGACGTAAGAGGGGACACATTATCGTGCGTTATCATCGATAAACTACCATTTTCATCGCCAGATGAGCCACTGCTTAAAGCCAGAATGGAAGATTGTCAGCTGCAAGGTGGTGATCCATTTGCTGAAGTACAAATCCCGGAAGCTGTAATTACCTTAAAACAGGGTGTGGGTCGTTTAATTCGTGATCATCAGGACCGTGGTGTGATTATTATTTGTGATAATCGTTTAGTCATGCGACCATATGGCTCGACATTTTTAAATAGCCTGCCACCATCACCAAGAACCCGAGATGTGGAAAAGGTTATTCAGTTTTTAACCCAAAAGTCATAACTTAATCATTAATTAGTTTGAGCGTATTATGTCATTAACGATTCTAGCCCTTGATACTTCAACAGAAGCCTGTTCAGTTGCTTTATTAAAAGATAACCAGATTATTGCTGATTTTATCTTATCTCAACGTGAGCATACACAGCGTATCCTGCCAATGGTAGATAAGGTTTTAATTGAAGCAGAAATTACCGTTAATGCTCTTGATGCTATTGCATTTGGACGTGGCCCGGGTAGTTTTACAGGAGTTCGTATCGGCATTGGTATTGCTCAGGGATTAGCATTTGGGGCAGATAAGCCTTTATTAGCTGTCTCAACTCTTGAAACGCTGGCTGAAAGAGCATATAGAGAATCCGGTGCAACCAATGTGATTGCAACTATTGATGCCAGAATGAATGAAGTTTACTTTGGACAATATGAACGAACTACTGATGGTAACTGGCTACTTTTAGGTAAAGAGCTGGTGATTAAACCAGAACAAGTCAGCCATTGTATTTTACCTTTCTCAAATACTAAGCCAGTGTATAGTGCCGGAACCGGATGGCAAACGTATCCGGATATGATGTCAAATATCCAGTCAACTCAAGCCCTTTTGCCAACAGCGCAAGATATGCTACCTATTGCTAAAAACTTATGGCTAACCAAACAGTGGACTGCAGTTGAAAACGTTGAACCAACTTACCTAAGAAATGAAGTGACCTGGCAAAAATTACCGGGCAGAGGATAGATTTACCATATAACTACTTAAAATAAATTATCTATTATGATAGTAGCTCAGAAATACAGGGATAGTGAGATTGCTATTTGCTACTAAATTGACTGAATAAAAACAAGAAAACCTGCCTTTTAATAAACAAAATCATTGTTAATTAAAAATAGCAGGTTTTTATTTTAATGCTAATTAATTATCTTGGAATAGACCCAGATGCTCTTTTGCATAAGCTTCAAAATCAGTGCAGCCACCGATTGGTTTCTCATCAATAAAGATTTGTGGAACTGTTTCAACAGGTTTACCAACACTTTTTGATAGATCTTCCTTAGTAATGCCTTCAGCCTGAATATCTACATAGCGATAAGAGAAATCATCACGATCTTGAGATAGCTTTTCAGCAAGTTCTTTTGCTCTTACACAGTATGGACAACCTGGACGTCCAAAAATAACAGCGTACATTAAACACCTCTTTGTTTTAAAATCTAGTTGCTACTATACTCATCTTTTCCAGAAAGGAAAGCAGTTAATGGTGTTTAATTTAATCGCTTTTAGCTATTAATCCTATATTGTGACATGGGTCATAAATAATGAAAATTATTTATCTGCTATCAACTAAACCCTTTCCAGGATTAGCTCAGTGTGTCCTGTATGTTTACAGGGTTTTGAGTTAATAAGGATAAATCCTTGTTGCTGATAAAAATTTACTGCCTGTTGATTTCTTTGATAAACAGCAAGTGTTAATACTGGATATATTTGAGATATATGATCAATAAGTTGTTTTCCGATACCCTGACGCCAGTGAATGGGATGAATAAATAGAGCTTCTAACACTTTATTATTGGTCACAGCAGCAAAACCAAGTATTTGATTTGACTCCAAAGCAAGGTAAAGATCAGAAGAGGGCAGGTACTGAGATACCATTGACGAATAATATCCCTGCCAGATGGATTTATCGATAAAGTGATGAACCATTATCGATGCTTCAAGCCAGATATCCGCACAGGTTTGAATATCACTCAATGTTTGGCGCTGAATAATATCTATTTTCTTCATTGCTATTTGAACTGGTTGCTTTTAGCATCATAATGAAAATCAGCAGCAGCTAATTTTTGACATAATTCATCTTCTACAATGTCATAATAACGTGCTAAATCGTTCAGAGACGAATACTTATCGCGTAGCTGCATATTCACAATGCTAAGTAAAATATTAACATCCATGGTTTTAAAATTAGTTAAACTCACACGCTGTCCTTCTGACTTAAATTGAAATTATCTTTATTACTTTAACCGGGTTAGTGTAAACTATTTAGCCACAGAAAATAAACGATTAGTATTTATGGTTATTCCCAGTTTTGAACAAATTATGAGCTGGCTTGATGAAGCTGGCATTGGTTATTATCAGTGTGAACATTGTCAGGCGCTGCACATCAAGCATATCCAGTCTCTAAATGATGTCTATGATGCAAAAATCGATTTTATTGATGATATTTTATATTACACGCTTATTGCAGAAGTGCGCCCAAGTGCCGTTCCGACACTGATGACTGAGTTAAGCCAAATCAATGCTGCATCACCTATTATTAAAGCGTATTTAGATATTCAGGATGATAGTTCACCAAAACTGGTACTTTTACATTCGGTAAACTGTGGAGAAGGCCTGAGTGTCAATCAATTCTCGCTCTTTTTGCTGCGAGTGGAAGAAGATGCTTTGCAAGTCATCAATGAGGTGAAAAATTGTGACCTGTTGGCTTATGTCGATCAGGATAATAATGACAATCTCTCTGGTAAGGATTTATCCACCTATCACTAAAACCAAAACTCCCGGCTGTTTGTTTTTTAATCATTTGGCCGCTATTTTATTTAATATTTCTCATTATAAGTGGACATATTTGAGAATTAGCGTATTCTCCCTTTCCGTAAAGCGAGGGTGGTGTCCTAATTTATTATCAGTTTTATTCTTCGTCCCAATTCTCCGGTTGGCCATAATAAAATAACTGACTCGCGGTTACCTCGGTTTTGCCTAACCAGCAAAATTTGGGTGTCTATTTTCCCTTGTCTAACAAGACCTGAAGATAGACATTGTGTTCAACACTGTGTTTCACCCGAACTTATGGGAGTTGTGCGGATGTTTACTCAACGTAACAAATGGTTTAGTAAAAAATCTTCTTTAAATATCATTCCAATGATTGCTGGCATGACGCTAGCGGTATCTCAACCTGTATTTGCAAAAGATGACGTTGTCCGCGTATATAACTGGGCAGGTCAAATTGGCTCTACAACTATTTCTGAATTCCAAAAAGAGACTGGTATTCGCGTTGTTTATGACGTATACGACTCAAATGAAGTTTTGGAAGGTAAGTTAATGGCTGGTCGTTCAGGTTTTGATGTCGTGTCGCCATCTGATAGTTTCCTTGCCAGACAAATTCAGTCTGATATCTATTTACCTTTAGATAAAAGCAAGTTACCAAACTGGAAAAACTTAAATCCTGAGCTAATGAAATTATTATCAGCTCATGACCCGGATAATACTTATTCAATTCCGTATGTGTGGATGACCACAGGAATTGGATATAACGTTGATATGATCAAAGCCCGTCTTGGTGATGATGCACCAACAGATAGCTGGGATCTTATTTTTAAACCAGAAAATCTTGAAAAATTAAAAGATTGTGGTGTGGCATTCTTAGATGCGCCAACTGAAGTCTTTGCGAGTGTTTTAAACTATATTGGTAAAGATCCAAATAGTACGAGTGCTAATGACTATACCGGTCCTGCATATGACTTACTGGCTAAACTACGTCCAAACATTCGTTATTTCCATTCATCTCAATATATCAATGATATTGCGAATGGTGATATTTGTGTGGTTCTTGGTTGGGCTGGTGACGTTTTACAAGCGCGTGACAGAGCAAAAGAAGCTAATAATGGTGTAAATGTTCGTTACTACATTCCAAAAGAAGGTGCGATCGTATTCTTTGATACATTTGCAATCCCTAAAGATTCTGAGAATGTGGAAGCGGCACATGAGTTCTTAAACTTTATCATGCGTCCTGATGTTGCGGCAGAAGTAACAAATGACGTGAACTTTGCAAGTGCAAATTTAGCAGCAAATGAGTTCATTCGTCCGGATGTTCTTAATGATCCGGCGGTTTACCCAACGCCAGCAGCAATGGAAAAATTATTTACGCTAAAAGTACAAGAGCCAAGACTTGAACGTACTATTACTCGTACCTGGACTAAAGTCAGAACTGGTAAGTAATAGACATTAGTTAAAAGCTAAAATAGTATAGACGGAAGAGCTACTCCTCCGTCTACTTTTTTTATAACACAGTATTGTTATGAGGAATTGTGTTAAATGAATGAAACCGTAATTCATGCTCATCCAAAAAAGAAAATGGTGACACCATTATTAGAAATTAAAAACTTAACCAAAGTTTTTGGTGACTACTATGCGGTGGACGATCTTAATCTAACTATTTATGAAGGTGAAATTTTTGCCTTACTTGGTGCGTCGGGTAGTGGTAAGTCGACACTGCTGCGTATGCTGGCAGGTTTTGAGCAGCCGACATCTGGTCAAATTTTACTGGATGGTAAAGACTTAGCACAGGTTCCACCATATCAAAGACCGTTGAACATGATGTTTCAATCATATGCTTTATTCCCTCATATGACTGTAGAGCAAAATATCGCTTTTGGTTTAAAACAAGATAAACTTTCTTCCCAGGAAATTAAACAACGTGTGGCAGAAATGCTAGCACTAGTGCATATGGAAGAGTACGGTAAACGTAAACCGCATCAGCTTTCTGGTGGTCAGCGTCAACGTGTCGCTTTAGCGCGTAGCTTAGCAAAACGTCCTCGTCTGTTATTACTTGATGAGCCAATGGGTGCGCTTGATAAAAAACTTCGTGACCGTATGCAGCTTGAAGTTGTTGATATTCTTGAACAAGTAGGTGCGACTTGCGTCATGGTTACCCATGATCAGGAAGAAGCAATGACAATGGCTGGTCGTATTGCTATTATGAATAAAGGACAATTTGTTCAAATCGGTGAACCAGAAGAGATCTACGAGCATCCAACCAGCCGCTATAGTGCTGAATTTATCGGCTCAGTAAATATTTTTGAAGGCTTGTTACAAGAAACTCTGGATGATGGCTTATTAATTGCCTGTCCGGCACTGCGCCATCCTCTTAAAGTTGACTTTGATTCTCCGGTTGTTGAAGGTGTACCTGTTATGGTTGCGCTGCGCCCGGAAAAAATTCAACTGTGTGAAGAGATCCCTGAAGAGGGATGTAACTTTGCTATTGGTGAAGTGGTCAATATCGCTTATTTAGGTGACTTATCCATTTATCATGTGCAGTTACATAGTGGTCAGATTATTTCTGCTCAACTACAAAATGAACACCGTTTCCGTAAAGGAATGCCAACCTGGGGTGATGAAATGTACCTATGTTGGGAAGCGGATAGTTGTGTTGTACTTACTCTCTAATTTAAGATGGGGAAAGTAGAAATGTCTCATTCTTCTGATGTAACTAAAGAAGATAGCAAATCATTCGCTTTATGGTTTGATATGTTTCTGGGGAAACATGGCCGTAAATTTGTGATCGCCGTACCTTATTTATGGATGATCCTGCTATTTTTATTACCATTTTTAATCGTCTTTAAGCTTAGTTTCTCTGAAATGATCCGGGCCATTCCTCCTTACACTGATTTAGTGTCATGGGAAGATGGTCTGATGAGTATTTCATTGAACTTTGGTAACTATATCAATTTAGTTGACGATACGCTTTATATCAGCGCTTATCTGCAGTCATTAAAAATTGCCTGTATCTCAACTTTACTGTGTATTTTAATTGGTTATCCTCTGGCGTGGGCAATATCTCAGTGTAAATCATCAACACGTAATATTTTATTATTACTGGTCATTTTACCATCATGGACATCATTCTTAATTCGAGTTTATGCATGGATTGGGATCTTAAAAAATAATGGTTTACTTAATAACTTCTTGATGTGGTTAGGTGTGATTGACCAGCCTTTGGTGATATTAAATACGAATATTGCAGTGTATATCGGTATTGTTTACTCCTATTTACCGTTTGTAGTACTGCCAATTTATACTTCACTGACTAAAATTGATAATACATTGATTGAAGCCGCGCTTGATTTAGGTTGTAAACCAATTAAAGCCTTCTTTACCGTCATTATTCCACTGACTAAAAGCGGAATTATTGCCGGCGGAATGTTAGTATTTATCCCGGCTGTAGGTGAATACGTTATTCCTGAACTACTTGGTGGTTCTGATACGATTATGATCGGTCGTGTTCTGTGGCAGGAATTCTTTAATAATCGTGACTGGCCGGCGGCAGCTGCGGTAGCGTCAGTAATGTTATTGATTCTGATTATTCCTATCTTCTACTTTAATAAGTATCAAAATAAAGAGATGGGAGGTAAATAAGCATGAACTTTTCTATTATTGGTCGTTCAGCACTAGGCGTATTTATTGCTACTTTAGTTCTCTCATTTGCATTGACGATTTTAATTTCGTCGATGAGTATCGTCAGTTTACTGACTTCTCCGGGGGAACATGCTGATTTCTTTATTGGTATCTTAGTCTTTAGTGTGATTGTCACTGTCATTGTAACAATGGCTTTGATGATTAAAAGTTTGAAAGCTCTGATTCTATTAGTTGTCTTTTCATTCTTATATATCCCAATGTTGATGCTGGTTGTTTACTCATTTAACAGCTCGCGTCTGGTGACAGTCTGGGCGAGCTGGTCAACCAAATGGTATGGCGAATTACTCAGTAATAC
This sequence comes from Zophobihabitans entericus, assembly GCF_011745665.1. Classification (GTDB taxonomy): domain Bacteria; phylum Pseudomonadota; class Gammaproteobacteria; order Enterobacterales; family Orbaceae; genus Zophobihabitans; species Zophobihabitans entericus. Next base: position 1,269,039 of record NZ_CP050253.1, read on the forward strand.
AGCACTGATTAAAGCGGTTGGATTAAGTTTAAGTATTGCAGCGGCATCAGCAACGATGGCCGTTCTGCTTGGTACTCTAGCTTCGTTTGCTATCGTGCGTTTTCGTCGTTTCCGTGGTGCTAATCTGTTCTCATTTATGACGACAGCACCTCTGGTTATGCCTGATGTTATTACTGGTCTGTCATTACTATTATTATTTGTAGCGATGGGACAAGCACTTGGCTGGCCACAAGATCGTGGTGCGCTAACTATCTGGATGGCGCATGTAACATTCTGTACTGCTTATGTGGCGGTTGTTGTGAGTGCAAGACTGCGTGAACTAGATAAGTCATTAGAAGAAGCGGCAATGGATTTAGGTGCTAATCCATTAAAAGTATTCTTTATCATTACCATTCCAATGATTGCACCGGCACTGATTTCTGGCTGGTTACTGGCATTCACTTTATCGCTTGATGATTTAGTTATTGCCAGCTTCGTTGCCGGACCGGGTGCAACAACCTTACCAATGCTAATTTTCTCCAAAGTTAGACTTGGGGTTGACCCGCAAATTAATGCGCTGGCAACGATTATTCTTCTGATTGTCGGTATCATCGGATTTATTTCATGGTTGATGATAAGAAGAGCAGAAAAAAGGCATCTTAGAGAATTAAGACGTCATTAATTCTGAAACTGAATAAAACAAGGGAGCGTAAGCTCCCTTGTTTTTATAAAGTGATGTTTTTATAGTGCTATGTTTTTAGAGTTATTTAATAAATAGATTGAGTTTACGCTCGAAGAGTGATAAATATATTGCCCATGTTACAACGTCGCTGTCACTTTATACATATATGAAATATCAACAACTAGAGAATTTAGAATGTGGCTGGAAATGGGCTTATCTGGTGAAAAAACACCGGGAAGGGGAGCCCATTACGCGACATATTGAGCGTAGTGCTGCGACAGCTGCTGTAGGGCAGTTGTTACAACTGGAAAACAATCCGACAGGTGTACTGGACTGGATCGATCAGCATATGAATCCTGAACTGGATAATCGTCTGAAACAAACTATTCGTGCCAGACGAAAAAGACACTTTAATGCTGAACAACAGCATTTGAGAAAGAAATCGATTGATCTTGAGTTTCTTGTATGGCAACGTTTAGCCAATTTAGCAAAACGTAGGAATTCGACACTATCTGAAACTATCATTCAACTGCTGGAAGATGCAGAACAGAAAGAGAAATATGCAAATAAGATGTCGTCATTAAAACAAGACCTCGAGTCATTACTTTTTACGAATGATAATCAATAGATAGTGTCGTCAGGATTGAATTTTAAAATAGACGATCATATATCACTGCTATTGAGACAAATTAAAAATATTAAGGTGTAGTTATGGGTAAGTCCCTGGTAATAGTGGAATCACCAGCAAAAGCAAAAACAATTAATAAATATTTAGGTAAAGAATTTGTTGTTAAATCAAGTGTTGGACATATTCGTGATCTGCCTGTAAGCGGAACGGGTAAACGTATTTCTGTCGCTAAAAAAGATGATAAAGCAGAAGATAAGAAAACCAAAACGAAGCGTTCAGCACAACAAGCTCTTGTCGATCGTATGGGTGTTGATCCATATAACGACTGGAATGCACATTATGAAATCCTGCCGGGTAAGGAACGTGTTGTTTCGGAACTGAAAAAACTGGCTAAAGATGCTGATACCATTTACCTCGCAACCGACTTGGATAGAGAAGGGGAAGCGATTGCCTGGCATCTGAAAGAAGTGATTGGTGGGGACGAAAGCAAATATCGCCGTGTAGTCTTTAATGAGATCACGAAAACTGCCATTCAAAATGCCTTTAAAGAACCAAATCACTTAGATATTAACCGGGTAAATGCTCAGCAGGCGCGTCGATTTATGGACCGCGTAGTGGGCTTTATGCTATCTCCACTACTTTGGAAGAAAGTAGCCAGAGGGCTATCAGCGGGTCGTGTGCAATCAGTTGCTGTACGTCTTGTGGTTGAACGTGAACGTGAAATCCGTGCTTTTATTCCGGAAGAGTTCTGGGAACTTCATGCTGACTTACTAACGGCTAAACAACCTATCAATATGCAGGTCACTCACTTTAAAGGTGAAGCGTATAAACCTGTTAATAGAATGGAAATTGATTTAGCACTTGAGTTACTTGATGGTGTGCAGTATCAGGTTACCGAACGTGAAGATAAACCAACCAAAAGTAACCCGGGAGCTCCGTTTATTACCTCAACATTACAGCAGGCAGCAAGTACGCGTCTGGGCTTTGGTGTTAAGAAAACCATGTTACTGGCGCAGCGCCTTTACGAAGCAGGTTATATTACTTATATGCGTACTGACTCAACCAATCTTAGTCAGGATGCGATCACCATGGCTCGTGGCTATATTGGTAAAAAGTTTGGAGATAAATATTTACCAAAATCATTTAATATCTATTCCAGTAAACAAAACTCACAGGAAGCTCATGAAGCGATTCGTCCTTCTGATGTGAATTTGTCATCTGAGCAGATTAAAGATGTTGAAGCTGATGCTAAAAAGCTTTATCAACTGATTTGGCAACAATTTGTGGCGTGTCAAATGACGCCGGCTGAATATGATTCAACGACCTTAACAGTTAAAGCAGGTGATTTCCTGTTAAAAGCTAAAGGCCGCACATTACGTTTTGATGGCTGGACTAAAGTGCAACCAGCACTGCGCAAAAATGATGAAGATAATATTCTTCCTCCGGCGGCAGTGGGTGACAAACTGACTTTAGTTGAATTACTACCAAGTCAACACTTTACTAAACCGGCAGCGCGTTATAACGAAGCTTCTTTAGTTAAAGAATTGGAAAAACGTGGTATTGGTCGTCCGTCTACTTATGCAACAATTATTTCTACCATTCAGGATCGTGGTTATGTTCGTTTAGAAAACCGTCGCTTCTATGCTGAAAAAATTGGTGAAATCGTCACTGATCGTTTAACTGAAACATTCGACGATCTGATGAGTTATGACTTTACTGCGCGCATGGAAGATGAGCTGGATGACGTTGCGACTAAAAAGACTCAATGGAAAGCTGTACTCGATGCCTTTTTTGGTGATTTTAATAAACATCTGGAGCAAGCAGAAAAAGATCCTGATGCCGGTGGTATGCGTTTAAACCAATTGGTTCCTATTCCAATTTCGTGTCCTAACTGCTCACGTCAAATGGGGATTAAAACAGCAAGTTCAGGTGTATTTTTAGCTTGTACAGGTTATAGCTTACCGCCGAAAGAGCGTTGTAAACAAACCATTAATTTAATCCCGGAACATGAAGCGCTAAATATTCTGGAAGACACTGAATCAGCAGAAACGAATGCTCTGCGTGCTCGTAGACGCTGTACCATTTGTAATACTGCGATGGATACTTATCTGTTAGATGGTAGCCGTAAATTACATATCTGTGGTAATAACCCGATTTGTGAAGGCTTTGAAGTGGAAGAAGGTAACTTTAAAGTGAAAGGCTATGAAGGGCCAATTGTCGAGTGCGATAAATGTGGTTCGGATATGCACTTAAAATCAGGCCGTTTTGGTATTTACATGGGATGTACTAATCCAGATTGTAAAAATACCCGTAAGATCTTAAAAAATGGTGATGTAGCTCCACCAAAAGAAGATCCGGTAGCACTACCAGAACTTAAAACCACTAAATCAGATGCGTACTTTGTTCTGCGTGATGGTGCGGCAGGTATTTTCTTAGCAGCGAATACATTCCCGAAATCTCGTGAGACAAGAGCACCACTGGTTGAAGAGTTAATTCGTTTTAAAGATCGCTTGCCGGCTAAATATGAATACTTAACTCAGGCTCCGACAGAAGATCCGGATGGTAATAAAGCGGTTGTTCGTTTTAGTCGTAAGAATAAAGAACAATACGTCACGTCTGAGAAAAACGGCAAGGCGACTAGTTGGGCGTTACATTACGTTAACGGCAAATGGGTAAGCACTAAAGCAAAATAAGATTAATTCAATTTGATTAATCTTAACTGACAAGGAAGAAGGCTGAGATGAAACTGCAACAACTTCGTTATATTGTCGAAGTAGCCAATCACGACTTAAATGTGTCGTCGACTGCAGACAGCCTTTATACCTCTCAGCCGGGTATCAGTAAGCAAATTAAACTTCTGGAAGATGAACTGGGCGTGCAAATTTTTGCACGTACCGGTAAACATTTAACGAGTATTACGCCAATTGGTGAAACGATTATTGCTCTTTCGCGGGAAGTGCTCGCTAAAACCAAATCGATTAAAGATATTGCCAGCGAACACCACCAGCCAAATACCGGCACATTAAATATCACCACAACTTATACGCAGGCGCGTTATGTTCTGCCGCAAGTGATTCAGCAGTTTATTCAAAAGTATCCTAAAATCTTATTGCATTTAGAGCAGGGTATGCCTGATCAGCTGATTGAAGATGTGATTAGTGGAAAGGTTGATTTTGCGATCACAACAGACTTACCGGTGGTGAACGAAGAGTGTGTGGTACTGCCTTGTTATCACTGGAACTATTCTGTTGTCGTCAAAAAAGACCATCCTTTAGCAAAAGAGCCAAAGCTCACAATCGATATGCTGGCAAATTATCCGCTGGTAAGTTATGACTTCTCAAATGATGGTTCTGACCTTTATCATGCGTTTGCCAAAGCGCAAAAAACACCAAATATAGCGTTCAGTACTGCTGATGCAGATCTGATCAAAACTTACGTTAAACTTGGTGTGGGCGTTGGTATTGTGGCAAAAATGGCGGTTAATACCACAGAGGATAGTGATTTAGTGGTACTCAATGCAGGTCATCTGTTCTCTTATAACACCACCTATATTGTCTTTATGCGTAATCTGTTTTTACGTCACTATATGTACGATTTCATCAATCAATTTTCATCTCATCTGACTAAAGAACTGGTCAATAACGCGCTGGATTGTGGCTCAAACACTGAGATTCAGGCGATGTTTAATGGTATTAAATTACCGGTTAAGTAATCTCACTTATTATTTATATATTCATCATCTGAGTAATAAATATGTCATTAATATTTATTGAATTTATTATGATGTTAAAATAGCGACACCCCTAATTTACCCTTTTTATTTTGGTTCTTGTAACCATTTGATTTTATTAAAGATAAATAAAGGCTAGAAAAAAGGGTTATTTAATGTAAATATATCCTCGCTCTTTAAAAACTAATGCTTAGAGAAAATATAACTCTAGTTCACTGCTGTATAAGCAGTTTAGAAATGATTATTAATATTAAACTTAAATTGGCTACCGTTCACTGCTGCATAAGCAGACTAACACCTGAAATAAACACACATTATTCAGTTATAAAAATTCTCTTTCACAAGGCATTAGTCTCTTTTCAAAACATCATGTATAATGCGCGACAACAAACGTAGTCGCCTACTGTCTACATCCACTTTTCTTATTAGTTATTTATTAACGCGATATAAGCCTGAGCTTAGGGTTTTGCTTGTATTCGTTTAAGGTAGCCTTATAGAGTAAACACGAGTAACAAAGGGGAATGAGTATGCTTAATGCATTCCAGCTTAAAAACAGACAACTATCACGCTTGAGTGAAGATGAAGATTTAAAATCAGCCACTTGGATTGATTTAGTTGAACCGGAAGAAGACGACCGTCATCGTGTTTATGAACACCTCGGCCAGAACCTCGCTACCAGTATTGAACTTGACGATATCGAAGCATCCGCTCGTTTTTTCGAAGACAAAGACGGGCTCCATATTCACTCCTTTTTCTTTTTTGAAGATGCCGAGGATCATGCCGGTAACTCAACTGTGGCATTTACCATCCGTGATGATCGCCTGTTTACCCTGCGTGAGCGTGAGTTACCTGCGTTTCGCTTGTATCGCATGCGTTCCCGTTACCAAAAACTGAGTGATGGTAATGCGTATGAAGTGTTACTCGATCTGTTTGAAACTAAAGTTGAACAGCTTGCTGATGAGATCGAAAATATCTACAGTAAACTGGAAGAACTTGGTCGTGTCATCATGAAAGGCTCAGCACAAGAAGGTTATGATGAAGCTATCTCAACTTTAGCAGAGCTGGAAGATATCGGCTGGAAAGTGCGTCTGTGTTTGATGGATAGTCAACGAGCACTTAACTACCTGATTCGTCGTGCCAAGATGCCTGGTGATCAACTAGAACAAGCGCGCGAGGTTATCCGCGATATTGAATCACTGATTCCACATAACGAATCTTTATTTCAAAAAGTAAACTTCTTAATGCAGGCGGCGATGGGTTTCATTAATATCGAGCAAAGCCGTATTATTAAAATCTTCTCGGTTGTGTCAGTGGTCTTCCTGCCGCCAACAGTGGTTGCATCTGCTTATGGTATGAACTTTGACTTCATGCCGGAAACACACTGGAAATACGGTTATCCTTTTGCTATCGCCTTAATGCTGATGGCCGCTTTAGCGCCTTATATCTATTTTAAAATAAAGAAATGGTTATAAATAATTTCTTCAATAAAATCAATAACTTGAACTTATTAAGTTATTGATTTTATTTTAATTTCTGCTTTTTTATCTCCTTATTCCATTTAGTTATAACAATATAAAAACTCCGTATTAGACAATTTATTACTAAAGCTTAATAATCCATATTAAAGATTCACTATTGATAGACGTTATAAATATTGGTTTATCAATGAATATAATAGATTGAGGATTATATGGCATCACATATCATTGATTTTCTGATTTTAGGCAATAACTTTGGTACGCAGGAAATGCGTGACGTCTGGTCAGAAACTAATCGTTTACATAAACATGTCGCAATTGAAGTGGCGCTTGCTCAGGCAGAAGGCGAGCTTGGTGTCATTCCACAAGAAGCTGCGGAACAAATTGCCCGCTCTGCAAATGCGCAGGCGCTGGATATTACTGAAATTGCCAAAGAAGTTGCCAGAGTAAAACATTCCTTAATGCCAACCATTAATGCACTACAAAAGCAGGCTGGTGAAGCAGGGCAATATATTCACTATGGTGCGACGACTCAGGATATCGTTGATACAGGGACAGTATTGCAGCTTCAGGAAGCATTTAAGATTGTACTGCGTGATACACAACTCATCGCTATTGAACTTAAACGTTTAGCTAAAAAGTATCAATACCTGCCAATGGTTGGGCGCACACACGGAATGCAGGCACTGCCAACCACTTTTGGTTTTAAATTAGCAGTCTGGTTAGATGAATTTGTGCGTCACTTACAACGTCTCTATGAAATCAAAGATCGTGTGTTGGTTGGTAATATCAATGGTGCGATTTCAACTTATGCTTCTTTTGGTGAACAAGGACCAGAAGTAGAAGCCAGAACACTGGAAATTCTTGGTTTAAATACCCCAAATATTGGCTGGCAGTCAGCGCGTGATCGTTTCTCTGAATATGCGTCAGTTATCGCTCTAATCAGCGGAACAGTCGGTAAAATTGGCAATGAGTTCTACAATTTAATGCGCACAGAAATCAATGAAATTGAAGAGCCGTTCTCAGAAGGAAAAATTGGTTCTTCCACCATGCCGCATAAACGTAACCCGGCAGCACTTGAAGGATTAGCAAGTTTAACACCGCCTATCTTAAAAAGCGTTGCTTTGATTCATGAATCAATGAACGTTGAACATGAGCGTGATGCAATGAGCTGGCGAGCCGAATGGATTGCACTGCCAGAGATGAATATTTATCTTTCTGCACAGCTACAAATCACTCTTAACGTATTAAGAGGCATGAAAGTTAATGATAAACAAATGATCAAAAATCTGGAATTACAAAATGGCTTATTATTATCAGAAAAAATCATGTTTGAGCTGGGTAAACGTTTAGGTAAACAAACCGCTCATCACATTGTTTATGAATGTTCAATGCAGGCTTTTGAGCAAGATACACCATTTAAAACAGTACTTTTAAATCATCCGGCACTGCTTGAGCATTTGACTAAAGAAGAGCTGGAAGAGTGGTTAAACCCGGTTAACTACTTAGGTAGTGCGCCACAAAAGGTGGATGTTGTGATTGATTATGCAGACAAAACCGGATTACTAACTAAGGATGTTTTATGATTTTTCGTCAAATAACTCAGGCTGATAGTGAACTCTATCTCAACCTTATTCACGATGCTTATCAGTCGGTAGAGCAAATGGGAATTCACTTTGCTGCAGCAACAGCAGATTTAGACACGATCAAAAAGCATATTGATAGTAACGGTGTTTATGCAGTGCAAAAAAGTGGCAAAGTGATGTCTACGCTAAGTATTCGTTTTCCATGGGGAAATAACCCCGGGCCTTATGGACTGCCTCATTTAGGCTGGTTTGCTACTGATCCTGAACATAAAGGTGAAGGCTTTGGCCGCTTATTAATGGAATGGGTAGAGAGAAGCATTCTTATCGAACAGTTAAAGTTACCTGCTGTGACACTAGGTACAGCAGAAAGTCATCCGTGGTTGATTAAAGTTTATAAGCAACACGGATATAGGGAAATCGGTCAGGCAAATTTAGGACATGGTCATACAACCATCTATCTTGAGAAAGTGCTTGATCAGGGGCGTTATGAAGATTGGCAAAAAAGGAACAAAAAATGAAAAAGCAGATTACAGGACTTGTCATGTTAATGGGTGTAGTAGGCTTAGTTTTAGCCGGCTGTGATAACCAAAGTAGTGAAAATGCAGCAGCACAGTCAGAACAGACTCAGGTGTTAAAAATTGGCGCAACCGGGCAAAGTTATCCAAATAGCTTTAAACAAGATGACAAACTGGTCGGTTTTGATGTTGAAGTAACAGAAGCCATTGCCAATGAGCTTGGTTACAAAGTGGAATGGGTTAATGCTGAGTTTGGCGGTTTAATGGCACAGCTGGAAGCCGGTCGTTTAGATACAGTTGCTAATGCTGTAGCGGTGACTGAAGCGCGTCAACAACGCTATAACTTCACGATTCCTTATAGCTACTACGGTAGTCAGGTGGTAACCAATACCGCTAATACGGACATCAATACTTTAGAAGATTTACCTGGTAAAACGATTTCTGGCGTACTGGGTTCAAATCATATCAATGTGCTACGTAATGCGTTTCCAAATAATGAAGTGAATATCCGTACTTACGAAACCCGTGATGGTGCGATGTACGATTTAGTGTATAACCGTGTTGATGGGTATGTGAACTCAAAACCAATTCTTTTGGCAGAAATTAAACGTAATAATTTACCGTTTAAACTTGTTGGTGAGCCTTTGGTGATTGAAGAAGTCGCTTATCCGTTTGAGAAAAATGCACATGGTGATGAGTTACGCGCTAAGTTTAATCAGGCGATTGAAAAATTATCAGCAGAAGGCGTGATCTCAAAGATTTCAATCAAATATTATGGCGAAGATATTTCGTCTAAATAAAGTATAAATTGCTGTCAGTCGTTCCTGATAAGTAAACAATAAAATGGATGTAGTCATATGGACTTTCAATTTAGTTACTTTTTAAGCGTGTTTCCAAAGATAATTCCTTATCTGCCTGTGACGCTTTATATTTCAATCATCTCGATGATCTTTGCCATTGTTCTAGGTCTGATGATTGCATTAGTTCGTGTTGCAGCAAAAGGAGGCGTGCTTAACTATCTGGTGGCTGTGTATATTTCACTGTTCCGTGGCATTCCATCAGTGGTTTTATTGTTTATTATCTATTACGGTTTACCAAAGATTTTCCCTGGTTTTACTGCAATGGGAGCGATGACAGCAGCAATTATCTGTTTTAGTTTAAAGTTCTCCGCTTATTTGGCCGAGATTTTTCGAGCTGGTTTAGAATCAGTGGATCACGGCCAAAAGGAAGCGGGATTAACAGTTGGACTTAGTACATCACAACTTTATCGTCGCATTATTTTACCACAAGCATTTATCAATGCTTTGCCGGCAACAGGTAATACATTTACCTCGTTATTAAAAGATTCGTCAGTGGCGTTCTTTGTTGGTGTGCCGGAACTCCTTGCGGCTGGTAAGTTACTGACAACAGAATCATACCGATTTTTTGAAACCTATTTAGCCGTAGGCCTTGTATACTGGATGGTTGTGGTACTTTATTCATGGTTACAAAAGATTGTAGAACGCAAATTAACTGCCCCATACAGACGTTAATGGTCACTAAATTTAGGAGATGAACATGATTAAAGTACAAAATTTAGTGAAACAGTTTGGTCAAAATGTGGTGCTGTCAGATGTCAGTTTAGAGGTTAAACAAGGTGAGGTGGTTGCCATTATCGGACCTTCTGGCTCGGGTAAATCAACGTTGCTGCGATGTTTAAATCTGCTGGAAAAACCAAATCAAGGGCAGATTACGATTGATGATGTCACACTTAATGCGGCTAGCTATAGCCGTAAAGAAGAGTCAGCCTTACGTCATCAGTCAGCGATGGTTTTCCAGAATTACAACTTGTTTAAGAACAAAACGGCACTGGAAAATATCACAGAGGCATTGATTGTGGCTCAGGGAATGAAGAAAGCTGATGCTGAGAAGATTGGTTTTGAACTTCTTGAGCGTGTTGGACTACTACCGCAGGCACATCAATACCCGGTGACACTATCTGGTGGTCAGCAGCAACGCGTGGCGATTGCTCGTGCTTTAGCAGTTAAACCAAAAGTCATCTTATTTGATGAACCAACTTCTGCACTTGACCCTGAACGTGTACATGAAGTGTTACAAGTGATTAATCAGCTTGCCAAAGATGATACCACTATGATTATTGTGACCCATGAAATGGAATTTGCTAAGAAAGTTGCTGATAGAGTCATTTTTATGGCGGATGGTGTGATTGTGGAACAAGGCCCGGCACATGAGATGATTGAAGCGCCGAAGAATGAGAAAACTCAACGATTCCTGCGTCAACTTTCTGAATCAATTGAATTTAGTATCTAGATAATTAATTTTTCATTAAATGGATTTTATGAGGTTATGATGTCCGGTACTTTAGAACTCATTACGCTGATTAATCAAAGTCAGCCGTTAACTGATCCAAAGGTAAAAGCGGCAGCTCTTGCTGGTGTAATGGATTATTTCTCTTCCAGTCTACAGGCAAAAGATGAAATTCAGGTTCAGCAACTGCTGAATTGGATTGAGCAAGAGGGTGGTCATAATCACTTCTGGCTTATTGGTCAAAATCAAAAAGCGACAACCAGACAAGCAGCTCTGTTTAATGGCTTTCAGGCACACTTACTGGATTATGACGATGTTCATGCTGAGGTAAGAGGCCATCCATCAGCGGTAATTTTGTCAGCGCTGTTTAGCAGTATTGCGCAGGAACAAACAGATATTTCTGGTGAACGTTTCTTGTCTGCATATGTGATTGGTATTGAAGTGATGGCCAGACTGGCACTGGCGGTTGGTTCTGAACATTACGTCAAAGGCTGGCATAACACTTCAACCCTTGGTGGTATCGCCGCGACTGCAGCCATTTGTTATCTGCATCAATATGATTTTATGTCTCAGGCTTTGGCTGTTGCTGCAACTCAGGCATCGGGTTTACGCTTATTGTTTGGGACTTCGATTAAACCTCTGCACGCTGGTATGGCTGCTCAAAATGCGATTCAGGCGGTTGAATGGGTTAAAGCCGGACTTAGTGCTGAGTGTGATTTCCTCGATCCTAAAAGTGGTTTTTTGGCTGTTTATGGCAAAGATAAAGCAAAACTAAATTTATCTCATTGGGGTGAGAGCTGGAAGATAGTCAGCCCGGGTCTGTGGTTTAAAACTTATCCTTATTGCTCAGCGGCTTCTTACGTGGCGGATGCTGCTCTGGTTCTGGCCAGTACTATTGATGTCTCGGATATTCGCTCTATTGATATCATCTTTTCACCACAAGGTGACGAAGCACTGATTTACACCAAACCAGAGCTGGAAGAGCAGGGACGATTTTCTGCAGAATATATTACGGCACTGTTTTTATTAAACAAACAGGTTAGTTTCGCTGATTTTAAACCTGTTAAAGTCAGATCAGATGTAGCCGATTTGATGAAAAAAATACATCGTCGTAACGGGGTATCGACTGGTCGTCGTTTTGTCTGTATTGAAGTAACAAAACAAAATGGTCAGGTTATCAGTTATCAGGTGAATCAACCAAAAGGGAGTCCGGAAAATCCTTATACACAGCAAGAGATGTTTGCCAAGCTGGAACAAGCTCTTAACGATAAGCATAAAGCAGAGCAGTTCTACCACATTTTACAGCAATTACCGGATAATTCTGTGAGTCATTTTGTGCAACAAGTGGCTGAATTAATTTAGTTATCACTTAATAATATTTATATAATTATTTGACTTTATTGAATATTTTATTTTTTTAGGTGTAGCGAGATTTTCTCTTGATTGTTTTTCTTGGCTTGCCGCATTCTTCCTTTTAAGTGAATATCCATAATCCTGTTCGATTCGATCTCCGCTTATGTTATATTACCCGGCAATAATTTCTTTAAATGGTGACTATTGTTAAGCTATGGCAGAGTTGAGCTATCAGGAATTACTGCGTTATAACCGTCAGATTAACCTGAAAAATTTCGATATTGATAAACAACAAATCCTGAAAGACTCATCGGTTTTGATGATTGGTCTGGGCGGACTTGGTTGTGCTGCTGCGCCGTATCTGGTGACTGCGGGTATTGGCCATCTGACTCTGGTAGATTTTGATACGGTTTCTGTCACCAATTTACAACGGCAAATTCTACATACTGATGAGACGGTTGGTCTGTTAAAAGTCGATTCTGCCGAGAGTGCATTAAGAAAGCTCAATCCTTATGTAGAGTTCAGTAAAATCAATACGATGCTTGATGATTCAGACCTTAAAGAGCAGATTATAAAGCATGATATTGTGTTAGATTGTTGTGATAATTTGGCAACTCGTTTGCAGTTAAACCAGCTTTGTTATCAAACTAAAACACCTTTAATTTCTGGCGCAGCTATTCGTATGGAAGGGTTATTAAGTACGTTTTTGTATCAGCAGGATGAGCCTTGTTATCACTGCTTAAGCCTACTGTTTGGTGAAGAGCAATTAACCTGTGCAGAAGCAGGCGTGATGTCACCACTGGTTGGGATGATTGGTTCCATGCAGGCGATGGAAGTGATTAAAGTGTTGACTCATTATGGACAACCGCTATTCGGGCGACTATTAACTATCGATGCAATCACCATGCAGTTTAACGAACTCTCTTTGCCTAAATTCCCGAGTTGCCCTGTATGCAGCAAGTAAATCGAATCATTCTGGCACCGATGGAAGGGGTACTTGATGGCGCTGTGCGTGAGCTCCTCACTCAGGTTAACCAGTATGATTATTGCGTGACAGAATTTGTCCGTGTTACTGATCAATTGCTACCTAAAAAGACCTATTATCGTTTATGTCCGGAACTACAACATCAGGATAGTTTTCAGGGTAAAACTTTGTCTGGTACACCTATTCGGGTGCAACTGCTTGGTCAGTCCCCGGAGCATCTGGCAGCAAATGCTGTCAGAGCAATTGAACTTGGTTCTTTTGGGATTGACCTTAATGCCGGTTGTCCGGCCAAGACTGTTGTCGGTAGTCAGGGTGGGGCGTATCTGTTAAAAACGCCAGAGCTTATTTATCAAATAACCCGGGCTGTTCGTCAGGCAGTGGCTAAAGAGTTCCCTGTTTCAGTTAAAGTACGTTTAGGCTGGGATGATAAAAGCCTGTGCTATGAAATTGCTGATGCTGTTGAACAAGGCGGTGCGACCGAAATCACTATTCACGGGCGAACTAAAGAAGACGGATATAGAGCTGATCGCATTGACTGGCAAACAATTGGTAAAATTCAGCAAACGCTAAGTATTCCGGTTATTGCCAATGGTGAAATATTCTCAGTTCAGGCGGCACAGCAGTGTATGCAAGAAACTCATTGTCAGGACATTATGATCGGTAGGGGAGCACTAAATCTGCCCAATATCGCTAATATTATTCGACTTAATGAAGAGCGTTTAGCCTGGGATAAAGTATTAACTATTCTATATCGTTATGCACAGACCACTCAGGAACATCTGGAAAATAAACCTTTCTATCACTCATCTCGTATTAAGCAATGGCTTACTTATTTAAAAGTTGAATATCCGCAAGCAGTGACGTTATTGCAAGAAATCAGAACACTAAAAGCCCAACAAGAGATGATTGATGCTCTGGCTAAAAGAGTAGAACTATAATTATTTTTATTCGGATATCTTATTACTGAAAATTATATTTGTTGCTGTGATGTAAGAATAAATATCCCCTTGATTCTTTGCTACTAACGATTAGTCCAAATATATTCTGCTAATAAGAGCAATAACCCTCTTCAAACCCTTTTTATTTTTAATTTTGTAATTATTTGATTTTATTGAATATAATTAAGATATGGAAAAAAGGGTTATTTAATGGGAAGATATATCCGTTCTTTAAAAATCAGTCCTTAGAGAAAATTAAGCTCTAGTTCACTGCTGCATAAGCAGTTTAGAAATCCTCCAAGAGAGGAGAGGACAGGGTTTAAACGTTCACTGCTGCATAAGCAGTTTAGAAAAAATTAACAAGGGGAATGTTACAGCAGCTATCGTTCACTGCTGCATAAGCAGTTTAGAAATATAAAAAAAATATTAATTTCGGAATTTAATAGTTCACTGCTGCACAAGCAGACTTATATCACCAAATAAAAAAGCGCTGATTAACCAGCGCTTTTCTATTAACTATTACTTGGGAATCGTTATGGTTCCGTCACTTACTTGAATAAGATTCGCTGGTCTTGGTGATTGCAGAATTGGAGTGAAATTCTTTTCTGTGGCTGCTGGTGCAAATCCTGGTCTTAGCCCACCTCTTGGAACTGTATGCACCACCTGGCTGTCAGGCAAAGATGTCCCTTTAGTCAAGTTACTCCATAACCAGTCGGCAGCAGATTCACCATAATAATCAATCGAAAGTAGCGTATCATCAAATGGAATTTTAGCTTCAAAATAGCTGCTGTTGGTAATTTCAAAATAGCGTAATTTACTTGCTGAACCTTCAACATAGCTATTTAACGCCACATAAGGACGAGCAGAGTAATTTGGCAGTACCTGAGAATTATCACGACCATGAACAATAAAAGTTGTAATATGATTTAAATAACCGGAAGACAGAACCTGATTTAAACCTTCCTGTACGCGTGATGACTTCTGCATAGCCAAATCTCTTAAGCAGATAGCACCATCAAGATTATAATCGATACGATGAGTACTCGGTGACATAGTATAAAGTTCACGACGAGGACCTTCTTCACTGACATTACTGACCAGATCGATGGCAGAAATATCAATATTATGGATGACCGGAATAGTACCATTACCTTTTGACCAGAATGACTCAAAATCACCACGCGCTAAAGGTGCCAGTTTACCGTTATGCATAATGCGTTCCTGATCAACGCTGGCAATGCTATAGTCACAAAGGTTTTCTTCCACACCATAGCGCCCAAGAGAACTAATATATTTATAAGCGTATGACGAGTAGTTAGTAAAATATTGGAAAGCCAGTTGCTTATCCATCTCTGTTGTCCAGCCATATTGATGCAGTTTATCTAGTGACTCTTTAGCTTGTCCTTCCAGCGTATCAGAGGTTAATAAACCTTTTTCATACAGAGACTGACAACGTTCTTTAGCGAAGAACAGTTTCTCGGTAAATGGTGCATCACGATTTTCAACATTCTTGCCGACAGCCATCGTTGCACATGGCATAAAGAGATTTCCGTAAGTGGCATAATCGATCAGGGATCTTTGTTCAAGAGGAATGTTTTGCCCCTGATAATTTAGTGTTAACGGAATAACGTGTTCTGGTTGAATCTGAGGATTGACTGCTACAATACCATCGATTAGACCATTTTCATCCAGTTCACCCGCTTTTAACGCTGCACCGCCACCGTCACTGGCACCATACACGATAACTAAAGTATTCTCTTTATTAAAACGAATCTCTTGAGTTGGTGCAAATTCTTCATTGATTTGGTAGAACGCAAACTCGATCGATTTTAAAACGTATTCCCCCCATTTTGCTTCAGGGTTTTGCTGAGAATGGAGTTGTTTGACGGCAAAGCGATCCGGATAGTTAGCAATAAACTGATTACGATCAGCTAATGTTGGTTTGAACTGTAAATCGTTTTGGGCAGAATCCGCACGTTCCGTCTGACCATTAATTAAGTAGCCTTTATTGTTAGTTATATCAAAAAAGCCATTACCCAGGCCTTTATCAGTGTAAACCACAGCACAGTTCTTTTTGAGTCCCCATAAACCACGAATTTGTAGATCTTTAGCATCATATAAAGAAGTAGAATCACTGGCAGGGACAGCCACAATACAAGGATTTTGAGTATCAAAATCCAGCGGGATTTGTAACATCATGGCAACGTTTTCAGTACCTGTGCCATCATCCTGATAAGCAAGGAATTCAGTTCCGGCAACTTTACCATCAAATAGAGGGGTTAAACCGCTAAAACGGAAACCATACAGATATCCTTCACCCAAATGACTATTAATATAGCGACCTAAACGCAGTTGTCTGCGCTCATGCATGGTAGGACTTAATGGATTAGCAAATTTTAGTTCAGGCAGAGCCACAACCATTTTCGAAAATCCATAACCTGCGGTGACAAGATCATCTTTATCGCCATCATATTCAAAACGATCTTTCAGGATTAACCAGGCTGGCTGCACATTCAAATTTTTGGGTGCTTCAGACTGAAAAATAGGGCGATCATTATTGGCTAAAGTAATAGAAGAAAAACTCATACCTGCACAAATAGCACCGATGGCAAAAAAGAGAGAGGATCGTTTATTTTTCTGGTTGATTGACATATAAAATCTCTGACTGTTTAAATTAATCATTACGTTAACTATTATACTCTAATTAGAGTAAAGCCCAAAATGCGGAGATGATACTTTCCGCTAAACGTTTTTTCTGAACGCAAACACCGATATCAAACGGCTCTACTGATTTAGTTGTCCATTCGATAACGCGCTCCCGAATTCTGTCTGGACTATTATCCATTACTACTTTAGGCAGGAGCGCTACGCCACATCCAACACCTACCATCGATACGATCGCTTCATGACCGGCAACAGTGGCATAAATTTTAGGATTGATGATCTTTTGTTGTTTAAACCAAAGATCAATACGCTGACGGCTTGGACCATGTTCCGGCAGAATAAAAGGGATATTTTCCCAGTCTGGCTGCTGTAAATGAAGTTTATCGCTGAAGTTAGCACGTTGTTTTGGGATTAAAAGAACCATTTCAATTTCACCAATTTTAGCAAAATCAATACTGGCTGGTAATGATTTCGGTCTGCCAGCGATAGCCAGGTCTGCATCATTACTCTGGATCTTTTCAACCGCATCGGCCGCATCACCGGTGGTTAACTTTATTTCTACTGCCGGGTAATGAGCCCGGAAACGATCTAAAATATCTGGCAAATGGCTATAAGCAGCAGTTACTGAACAAAATAATCGCAGCTCACCAGCCAGTTGTTCATCGGACTTTTTTAAACTATGTGTTAGTTGTTGATAGTTAGTGACAGTCTGCTGGGCAAATAGCTTAAATTGTTGTCCGGCTTCTGTGATTTGCACTGAACGATTGTCACGAACGAATAACGGTTTATTGATCATCTCTTCTAGTCGCTGAATCTGCCTGGAAAGTGTAGAAGGGCTGACATGCATCGCTTTAGCTGTAACGCCAAAATGATGGCTTTCACATAGATGTAAAAATATTTTTAGATCACGAATATCCATACCAATCCTAATATTGCAATATTTGCAACATCATAATATTTTTGTGCCGATAAAAGCAATAAAATAGAAATAATCTGTAATTTTAAATCGTCATGTATTAAATATATTCAGAAATAAAATTTTGTAAGGTAAAAGTTACGATTAGTAATAAAAAATTCACTTTTTTACTTTATATGTTTTTCTTTTATTAACTTATTATTTTTCAAATAATTATATTTTTATTTTTTATTTTATAAGGAAGGTGCTTACTAAGTTAGTATGTGTTTAAAAACAGAATATAACTCTAATATTATTCAGCTGAAGTGGCTATTAGATTGATATTTGTAAGGATTTAGCATTCAATTATAATTTATGATTATAATTAAATTTATTGTTAATTATAAAGTTTTATCAATAAGTTAATTTTATAAAAAAACGTATTTTTGTCTTCTCGTTTTAAAAAAATACATTTAGAATGTAAGCCAATGTTAATTTATCATCTTTTATGTTAACAATTTTTATTCATTTACTGTTTTAGCTGTTAGAAATTGTAAGTTAGTTGTTATTAAACTAATGTATTGGATTGATTTTCTACAGGTTTGAATAATTATTTAAGACGGTTAAAACGATCGATGGTTAATGTTTTAATAGTTTTTATCTATATAAAGAAGATCGATTGATCGATACAAACGATTTTTTATTCACCGAGTGATGAAAGATAATGATTTCCAAATCATTTGATTTTTTTCATCATTTATTTGGTGAATATTAATAAATATCAATAAAAAAGCAAGAATGGATAGGTTTAAAAATAATGCAAAATAAAAACTGGAAGAAAGCCCTTCCCGGTCTGGGTATGGGTACGTTGTTTCTATTCGGCTCTTCTGTTGTCTACGCTCAGCTGGCTAAACAGCCAACGCTGGCGATCACAACTGATCAGTTCAATAATGAACAAAAACTAAACCTCAGCATTTACAATCCCAAATTAACGTTAACGTCAGCTGGCGTGTTCTCCATGCCGATGGGGCTGTATGTGTATTCTAACTACCCAACTAAAATTTCCAGTTATGCATTGACTATCTATCGCGCCAGTGACGCTGATAATGTTCAGCCATTAAAAGTGTTGCGCTTTAACGATGTCAGCCCTTATGAAGCGGTGATGTGGACCGGACAGATTGATACTGGTACCCTGTCGCCTAATACCCAATATAAAGTGATTCTGGAAGTGGAAGGTGAGAATGGCCGCCGCGACCGGGTTGCTCCCGTTTATTTTGAGACACTGGGCGTGAATAATCAGGCTCAGGAGTCAGATTTTGATGTCTATACCCGTGATGCAGAAGCGGGTTTTCGTTTTAGTGATCTGGCCGACAAACCCTATCTTTCTGAACGTGTGATCAATGGTCAGACGGTTCAGGTGGTTGATCTTTCCAAGTTATCTGCGATGTCAGAAGAAGAGCAACAGCAGTTCTGGAATAGTGCCGTGATTCAGGTCAGACCACACGAGATCAATAATGCTGATTTTGCCAAAAGTGAACAACCAGTTACAGCGCAAACAACTACCCGTGCAACAAATACTAATGACGCTTTACTGCGTGGTCAGTTACGCGACAGTGCGGAGATCCCGGGCTTTGGGATCAATCGTGTAGAGCAGCAGGGCATTGTGACCTCCGCGCAGGACAGAACCATTGTGGTGCAGATGGCCGGTCTGGAAGGCAAGCAGGACGTGATGCTGAACGGTGAGCGCCTGATGGTGGATAACCGCGGTCGTGCCATGCGTGAAGTGGTGCTGTCACCGGGTGAGTATGATTTTAACCTGAGCTGGCTGGATGAGAATGGCGAGCGCCACACCCAGCAGGACAGTTTAGTGATTGAGAAGTCCAATGACTTCTTCTTTGTCGGGATGGCAGAAGTCACCTGGGCACAGAATAAAGTCAGCGGCGACGGTAAAATGATTCTCGAAGATGCGGATGCGCATCACTACCGTGGCACTGGCAGCTGGGATGGTCGCGTGCAGTTCTACCTGAAAGGTAACATGGACGAGTACCGCATTACCGCCCACTTAGATACCACCGAAACCAAATTAAAAGATGCATTTGGGCGTATTGGTGACCGCGACCCGCGTCGCTTTACCCGTGAGTTAGATCCAAATGCCTACTATCCCATCTTTGGTGATGATTCCACCGTTGAGAATGACGTGGACACCGAAGGTAAATTCTATGTGAAGCTGGAGAATGGCAAAAACTACGCGTTATGGGGTAACTACAACACCCAGATGACCGGGACTGCATTTTCTGACTTTAACCGCAGCCTGTACGGTGCCAAGATTTATCACGAGAGTGAAGCGACCACCAAATTCGGTGATACACGCAGTTATGCGGCGCTGTTTGGCGCGACCGGAGATACCCGTGGTAGCCACAATGAGTTCTCCTCAACCGGTGGTAGTCTTTATTTCTTAAAACATCAGCGTGTGACTGAGGGCACTCTGAAGTTAAGCGTGGAATTACGTGACCCGAACACGGGACGCGTGAAGAGCATCCAAACGTTAACGGAAGGTGTGGACTTTGAAATTGATAACTTCCAGGGGCGTATCTTACTGACTAATCCATTACCGATGACCGCGAACAGTGGTACCGGTGGCAGTATTATCTCCGGCGGCAGCTTACTGAACGGCGATAACGTCTGGCTTGTGGCCGATTATGAGTATTACTCTGACGGCTTTGATATGGAAGAGCAGAAAGTGTTTGGTGCGCGGGCGTATGGCTGGGTGAATGACTACATTCGTCTGGGCGGTAGCTATGTGCATGAAGACCAGGCAACCGGTGAGTCGTATCAGTTACAGGGTGTGGACTTAATTGTGCGTCCGCTACAAGGCACGCATACCCATGTGGAATACGCGACGTCAGATGCGAGCAGCAATGATATCTATGTCTCCAGCAATGGTGGTTTAGGCTTCAGTAAAGTGAGCTTAGGGGATAACACCAAAGGGGCGGCATGGCGTATTGAGCAGGAAGCCGACTTTAATGAATACTTTGAGAGTGAAGTGCCGCTGAAATTCAAAGGTTACTACTCCATGAAGCAACAGGGCTTCTCATCGTTCTCGACCGCGCGTGACAACGACCTTGAGGAATGGGGTGCAGAAGTTCGTTATGACTTTGAACAGGATAAGAGTGGGTTCTTACTGAGTTATACGCGCGAAGAAGAGAAAACCTTACACCTTGAAAAGATTGCCCGTGCGCAGTATTTCGCGAGTTTAGGTGAAAGTCTGAAAGGGGCAGTTGAGTTACAAGACCGCCGTGAGAACAGCTACAACGGTGCTGGTGAGACAAGAGAAAGTCTGGCTGCCGTGAAGTTAGAAACGGAGCTGTTTGAAGGTCGAGATAAGGCTTACATCATTCAACAGGTTACGCTTGATAAACGCGGTGATGTCTCAGACAACAACAAAACGACGGTCGGTTATCAATCCCAAATCACTGACAGCCTGAATATTGGTGCGGAAGTATTTGGCAGTAACCGTGGTGCCGGTGGTGGTGTATCCGCCGCGTGGGACATGAACGAACGTGCCAGCGTGTACACCAAAGTGATGAATGATATCGACTCCAATGCGGGTCGCGGGATTACCACGACAGTGGGTACCAATGTCAAAGCGACCTCACAGATGGATATCTACAGTGAGCGTCAGTTCAAGAGTCAAAACACACAACGTTCCACGTCAGATGTGTATGGGGTGAAGTTTAAACCAACGGACAGTCAGTATATTGATGCGTCTTACAGTACTGGGCAGGTCAATTACCGTAACTCCGGTTCAACCACACTCACCGGTAACAACGACACCAAACGTGATGTGTATTTGCTCGGCTACGGCTTCAAGAATGACTGGTTCCAAATCCGTAACAAGTTAGAGTACCGCTGGGAGCGGGGCAATGGTGAGACGGTGAAACAGTGGGTGTCCACCAACCGTGCCAAGACGATAGTGAGTGAAAACTTCAGCTGGTTAGGTCAGTTTGATATTGCTAAAACGACCGGCAGCAATGACGTGGTGAATGACTTCACCGAAGCTGCAGTGGGCTTTGCGTATCGTCCGATGGAGATTAACAACCTGAACCTGTTTGGTAAGGTGACGTACATTCGTGGTGTTGATCCGGAAGACCAGCTGATTGCCAATACCGGCAGCAGCGGGACGACCAGTTACTACAGCAGTCAGTATGACCAGAAGAGCTGGGTGTTTGCCCTTGAGGGTGTGTACGAGTTCAACCAGTACTGGGAAACCGCGTTTAAGGCGGCGCACAGAGAAGGTTACCTGCGCTATAAAGGCGAGAGTGAGTGGTTCTCTTCCGGTGCAAGTTTATATGCTGCGCGTGTGAACTTTAACTACGCTGACTTTGAATATCAGGTGGAGTACCGCACGCTCAGAACGAGTTTAGCGGATGACCATAAGGACGGTATCGTGACGAGTATCTACCGTAACTTAGGTGACAATGCCAAGATAGGTATTGGTTATAACTTCACGGAATACAATGATGATTTAACGCGTCTGAACTATGATGCGAAAGGCTGGTTTATCAATGTGGTAGGGAGTTTTTGATGATGAAAAACAAACTTAAAGATTACACATCAAAATACGAAAACAACATATTGAAAGAGAATAAAGTGAGAGAGACTGTGATGCGAAAAGATAAAAATATCAGCACACGAATACGGCAAACACTAAGTGCATTTTTATTAGGAATGATGGCTATTGGTACTGCTAGTGCAGCACCAATTTCAGGAAAGGTTTATCTGGATTATGATAATACGGGTAGTAGTCCAAATGCTCCATTATCAGGCATTACTGTTGAGGTTTTAACAAGTAGTGGTGCTCCTTTAGCTACACCATTAACAACGACAACAGCTGCTGATGGTAGTTATTCTTTTAATTCAACACAAATTTTAACGAGTAATACTTATAAAGTTAAAGCGTCAACAGCCAATAGTGAAACAATAGATCTTTCGGTTACTATTCCAAGTGCGAGTGGTGTTTCAGGCCAAAACTTGTTCTTAAAAGGAAATGGTGGTGATATTTCTATTCTGGTACAGAGTACAAAACCAACGACTGTTGTGTTAAAAGATATTCCTGTCTCTGTTTCTGCACCAAGTCTGAGTGGTTTTTCTTACCCAAGCAGTACAACCGGGTATGTGTACTTAAGGAATACGCTACAAGGTGAGACTTATACTATTTCTACTGATGCAGATGACTTTATTAGTAATACTTCTAACAGCGGTAAAAACTATGCCCTTTGGAGTACCTCTCTAAACGGGACCGAAGTTCTGGCAGATAATGTCAATCTAACTATGTCAGGCACTGCACAAAACGTCACATTCAATGCACGTGAACGTAATGAATGGGGCGCGAATGGTCTTGTTGCAGTCGATCAGGACGGTAATGGTTCATATGGCTTTGGTATTGATACCGGTGTAGCAGGTTTTCAGGTTGCTTTATATTATCGTGGTACAACAACGCCTGTTGTAGGTCAAACGACTAAAACGACGAATGATAAAGGTGAATATCAATTTGAAAATTTACCACTAGGTGACTATACCGCTAAAGTATTAAATATGGCGTCTCCGTGGGAATTTATTTCTGGCATTACGGCGGAACAAAATTTTTCTGTGAGTTTAACAAGTGGTAACCCTCTTGCATTTAACTATCTGATTCAAGTATCAAGTTCTGATACAACACTTCCTGGCATTTCTGGTTATGTGTTTGCATTTGATGCAACGCAAAAACCGGTCAGAGGTCCTGATAGTGGTGCTGCAGGAAACTCATCTCCAACAACAAGCGGCGTTCGTTTTGCAACGCCTGTAACACTATTAAAACATGATGGCACAAGCTGGAATGCCGTTTCAACTTTAACCTCTAATACTAATGGTAGCTATAGTTTTAAAGGATTAGTATCTGGTGGCGATTATAAAGTTCAAATTAGTGAGTCAGGTATTAATACTTCTTTATATACCTTTATTGGTGATACAGATGGGAAATCAACTTATCGTTCTGTGACCTTATCTTCAAGTGCAACAGAACAAATCAAAGGTAAAGAGATTGTTTTTGTTAATCTAACGTCAACTAAAACAAGTCAAAACTTCTGGTATTCAGAGATAAAAGCAACCAACGTTACAGGTATAAGTACTTTCAAGACTATTAATGGTATCTCGACGTGGGGTGGTAATAGTAATGGGGTTGTGGCTGTATCAATGGCGGGCTATTTTACGGCTAAGGTCTATGAAGAAGATGGGCTTACTCCTGCACTAAAAAGTAATGGCACGCCAGTACCACAGTATGTTTATCGTACTTTGGCTTCACCATATGCCACGAATACTTATGTTTCAATACAAACTGATCATGCAGCTTTATATGTTATTAAAGATATCGTTCCAGATGTGACAGCGGTTGCAGTTACAACATCGACTTATTTTTATGCTCGACCAGGTGGTTCTTCAGAAGATGTCTTTTCACTGAGTTTTGCTCCAGCAAACGTGAATAATGTGAGTGGTCGAGTTTACTTTGATAAAAACGGTGATAATACCTATGTAAGCAGTGATGATATTGCTATTTACTCAGCACAAATTCGCTTAGATCGCTTGAGTGCGTCTGGTTATGTTACTGTCTCTCGTATGGGTACTGATACTAATGGTATCTATAATTTCACAAATCTACCTGATGGTGATTATCGTATTGTGGTTGAAGCAATTACTACCAATAGTAATATTAACTCAGCGGATTTCGTGCTCAGTGGCAACAGTATGGGAACGACTAATAACTGGGTGACAACGACGGTTACTGGTGGTGTTAACTCTTCGACTAATGATGTTTGGTATAGTAATACCAATACTGAACATATTATTAAAGGTAATGTGTATCTGGATAGTCTATATAATGATAACATCCTACAAACAGCATTATCTAATGGTACGAATGACTTTTCGTTCTGGGGCGTAGAACTTTTATTATGCCAAACAACCAATGAAGCGGATTGTGTACCGGGTAATCCTTCAGTTGTGTTTACAACACCTAAAACTCTCAGAAATGGTGCTTATGAGATTAAATCATCAGATGTATCAGGTGGTATTTTAGATGGCGTGGATTATATCCTTAAGCCTTATAGAGCAGATTCAACAGCGCTAACCAACTCTTCACAAAAAGCGTTCTATCCAATTGTTTTCAGTGCAGGTGATGCACCATTTAAAGCCGAATTCTTGATGAAAGGTAATGCTCAGGGTGATTATCATATTGTCGCATGGAATGATATCAATGGTGATCGTTCTCTTGGCAGTAGCGGTGGTACAGAAAGAGAGCGTAACTGGGGTCAGTTTGCACTTTATTATCATGATGGGGCCAGTTATCAACTTTGGGCAAATTTTGGATTATTATTCTGGAGTAACTACCCAATTCAAAATTTACCTGAGGGTAAATATAAAATTGAGTACATTGGCAGTACTAGCTTAGTGATGCCGATTGCAGACCCTGATACCTCATCAGCAGTGGGTGTAATTGAGTTCTCTGTTGATGCAAGTGGTACTATTTCTGATGGTCTTGGTACACAACCTCGTTACTTTATGGTTGCAACAGAGGGAGTTGTTAAAGGTGCAACTGAGGGCTTATCAGGTAGTATCTATCTTGACGTCGCTGGTTCAGGTGTAAAAGATGGTTCATCTGTCTTATTACCAGCCTCAGAACTTGTGGGTACAACTTTAGAAGGTTTCTATACTCCACGTTTATATCCTAATTATACTTATGGTGAGGCAGCGGTATTAGCATCGCCTGACTTTATTGATACAAATGTAGCAAGTACCAATAGATTTGTATTTAATGCTGCTAATTCACAGCATTCAAATACCGGTAAGTTATATATAACTAACTATTTAGCACAACTTAAAAACTTACCTGCTAAATATGAAATTATTGCTAATAGTGGTCAAGCCAAAGGGAACTATTTATCTTCTACTATTAAAAATGATCTAAGTTTCATGCAAGTGACTCCGACACTAACAGGTGCGCCAGATCAATACTATTTAGTGAAAATGGTTACGCCATCAACGATATCAGGAAAACTTTTCTATGATATTAATGGTAATGCGACTTATGAATCAGGCATTGATGAAGAGATTAGTGGAGTACGAGTCGAGTTGTATGCAGCAGGCACTAGCACGTTAATCTCTTACGTGATTACAGATTCTCATGGTGATTACAAATTCAATAACTTATTTGATGGTTTATATGATGTTAAAGTAACCCCAGTTGGTCTAAATACAGCCAAATATGAGTTACTATCACCAGAAAAAGCAGCAAATATCACAATTAGTAGTGGTAATCCGAATGAGTCAGATGTTGACTTCATCTATAACAAAATTGGTGATGCTTCAATTTCTGGTTATGTCATGCTGGATATGAATAATAACGGTGTGATTGATATTGACTATAATAAGATGGGAGACCTTGCATTATCAGGTCTTACTGTTGAATTATATAAAACAGCAGCGACAGGAACTCCAGTTGCAACAACAGTCACTAATGCTAAAGGTTATTATCAATTTCCTAAACTTGATTTAGATACTGATTACTTTGTTAAAGTGATCCCGGGTACTGGTTATGGTGTTATTTCTAATACCAATACTGTTGGCAGTAAAACAAGTGATGTCTTAGACAAGATTTCGATTGGTTCAACTGCAGTATCTGTAACTAGCCAGTCATTCTTATTAGCAGGTAACTCAAATAGCAATCCTTCTGGGGGGATTAGTAATCCGGCAGCGCAAAATAGTGGTATTTCAGGTTTTGCGTATCAAGATGGAACGACTACGCCAATCAGTGCATCGGTAATGATCTCTCTTTATGACAGTAGTAATGTAGAAGTCGCTCGTCAATATACTGATGCTGGTGGAAAATACCAATTCTATAACCTGCCAAATGGTACTTATACTGTTATGGTGAGTAGTTCTGTGAGCGGTTTTGCGTTAAGTAGTAACTCAGCAGGGACAACACCATTTGATACGATTAGCAGTATTGCATTAAGTGGTAGCGGTAGCAGTAATAATAACTTCTTCTATAAAGAATCGAGTATTGTCGGGATTACAGGTGAAGTGCGTGTAGACTTTGCTAATGATAATACTTCAATGACTTTTGATGGTAATGATCATCCATTAAGTGGTGCAAAAGTAGAATTATATGAAGGATTAAATGCAGCAGGTACTGCGATCAACTCAGCAACAGCATCCACAACAGGTGCTTATGCGTTCCCTAATTTACTTTATGGTATTGATTACTCAGTCAAAATTGATATGAGTAGTATTACTGACTATGCATTTAAACAAAGTACAGCAGGATCTGCAGCAACGGATATCATTATTAATGTTCCGGCACTGGTAAAAGCAGGATCTGAAAATAATAATTATTTAGTCATCGGTAAACTGAACATTGACGGTAAAGTGTGGATTGATGCTGACGGTGATTTAGTTCAGGGTACTTCAGAGCTGCTTGATGGTGTGACGGTCAATCTGAACTATAAAGCCCCGGGCGCAAGCAATTACTCTCTGCTTAAATCCATGACAACAGGGACCAGTCCTGCCACAACTGGTCAGTATCTGTTCAGTTCATTACCGAAAGGGACAGATTATCAGGTTGTTGTTGACGGTACGTCAACTGTCCTTGCAGGAACGTCACTGATAGCGGATTCTGGCGCTGGCAGTATTGCAAATAATACTGATACGTTTACTTATGATGGTCTGGTGACAGACAGTACAGGTAGCAGCACGGCTTACCAATATAACGGCAGTGTGAGCGGTCAATTCATCATTGACGTGGACGGCAATAATGCGTATGTGTCGGGTGCAGATGATGTGTTTGCGGGCGTGGATGTGACGCTGAGTGCGACGATTAACAGTGTGCTGGTGACAAAAACGGCCACCACGGATACAGACGGTAAGTTCAGCTTTGATAACCTGCCAATTGGCAACTGGTCACTGACAACGGCGGCAACGCAGACGGTAGCAAACTGGTCAGATTACACACTGGGCTTTGTGAAGAGCAGTGCGGGTACGACCGTGACAGGGACAAGTGGTTTACCACTGAGTGTGGCGATTACAGCGACTGATACGACGTTTACTGGTATTGAAGCGGGCTATAAAGGGTCGGCTAAAATCAGCGGGTATATCGTGATAGATATGGACCCAAGTGACGGGGGCAATGCGGTAACAGGGACAGATACGCCAGTGGCCTCAGCGACGGTGACACTGGGCTCGGCCACAGCGGGCTTTGTGAGCCGTACCACGACGACGGATGCGTCAGGTTACTATGAGTTCACGGGTCTGTCTGCTCATACGTATAAAGTGACGGTGGATACGAGCAGTTCAACAGACTTTGCCGGTCATGTGGTGAGCTTTGACCCACTGGGCACCACGGTCAGTACGGTGGATTTAGCGGTAGCAACCCCGGCGACAGTACTTTCGACTCAGGACTTTGGTTACAAGAGTAACGGCAGTTTAGCAGGTTACATTTACCGTGACCTGGGTGGTGAGGGAACTCGCCATGCCGCGGTGGATGATAAGATGGCCGGTGTGCGCGTGAAAGCGACGCAGGGCAGTCTGATTCGTTACTCGAATGTGACCGTGGCCGATGGTGAGTACAAGATTGAGAACTTACCAAGTGGTCTGTGGACGGTGGAATTAGATACCGCGACCTTACCGGCGAATATCAGCTACAGCTATATCACTGACCTGTTTGGTGAGACGGCAACGGTGGTGGTAAACGGCGCTGAGGTGGAGATTAATCCAACGGCGGCAGCACGTGCAGCGGTACGCGGTGCGACGGTAAGCTTTGGTGTGAGAGCGGCAGCGTCTATCAGCGGACAGGTTGTGATAGATGTGGATGACCAGGACCCGTTACCACCGGCAGCGGCAACGGTCACCGCCTCTGATATCGCGATTGATACAACAGGCTTCTACCCGGGTTACAGTGTGAACCTGTATGTGGGTAGTACATTAGTGTCAACGCAGGCAGTCAGCAGTGGTGCATACAGCTTCACGGGGTTAAGTGATGGTGTGGCCTATATTGTTGAAGTGTTATCGCCGGCGAGTGATTACATCAACAGCTTTGCGACAGAAAGTACCGACAGCGGTGTGACCGCGGGTGCGGTGGTGAATACGGCCGCGAAGATGTCGCGTACGTATACCTTAGCGGCCACGGCAACCAGTGCGACTGACAGTCACTTCGGCTGGAAGGGTGCGGGCGGTATCAGTGGTAATGTGTTCTGGGATGCGGATGATAACGGCAGTTACAGCAGCAGCGTGGACAGCGATGTGGGCAGTGCCTTAACGGTGACGTTAACTCACGGTAGTGGCAGCGTGCCGGCGGTGAGCAGAACGATTGCCAGCGGCAGTACGGATTACAGTGCCACGGGCTTACTGCCGGGCAGCTGGACCGTCACCGTCACGGGTGTTCCGTCAACGTTTAAAGCCAGCTTTGACCCGGATAATGCATTCAGTGCGACCAGTCTGGTGCCAAATGCCGATAAAGACAAAGCGACCATTACAGTAGGCGGCAGTACGCTGACGAACCAGCACTTTGGTTACGTACAGGGTGGTGTGCTGTCAGGTGTGGTATTACATGACGCCAATGCCACCGGCAGCTTTGACCCGTCGTCTGATGGGGTGGAAGTGGTGGAATTATCCTTACTGGATATGACCCACAGTCCGGTACTGGACAGCAGTGGTAATGCCATCACGATTACAACGAGCAGCAGTGGTGAGTTCAGTCTGCGTAACTTAGACCCGTCAGTGGATTATAAGTTACAGACCAGGTTTGGTTCGGCGGCGAACAGTGGTTGTCGTCTGGCGGAGATGGAGCCGAGTTATGACTCCGAAGTCGGGGCGGTCAGCTTGTCTTCACCGGTATCGAGTACGGTGGATGTGACGGCAGAGACCCATACGGTCGTTGCAGCGATTAGCAGTGCACCGAATAATGAGATTGCCTCAACAGACCTGCACTTTGGTTATCGTGCGGCGGGTGGTGATTTAACTATCCACAAAACGGTGCTGAAAGACAACGTGGTGGTGGGTGATATCGTGCCTTACACGATTACGATTGAGAACAACAAAGCGACGACGGCGTTTAACGTGACAATTAAAGACCTGATTCCGGCCGGCTTTAAGTATGTGGATGGGTCTGCCCGTCTGGACGGTGTGAAAATCGCTGACCCGACAGGTGCACGTCCGGTATACTTTGGTCCGATGGACATTGGCGGCAGTGGTGCGGTGAGTGGTGTGCCAAGTAAACGTACCTTAAGCTATATGCTTGTTGTGGGTGCGGGTGTGACGCAGGGTGAATACACCAACGTGGCGACGGCACTGGACCGCACAGGAAACACGGCATCGAACACGTCGCAGGCGACGGTGACGGTGACGAGTGACCCGCTGTTCAATGATGCGCTTATCTTCGGTAAGGTGTATGTTGACCGCAATGGCAATGGTGTGCAGGACGCTGGTGAAGAAGGCATTGGTGGAGTGAAACTGGTGACGGCACGGGGTGAAATCATTACGACAGACAGTCAGGGTCGTTATCACTTAACGGGTGTGGATGGCGGACGCTGGGAGCGTGGCACGAACTTTGTGCTGAAGCTTGACCCGAGAAGTTTACCGGAAGGGTATCGTGTGAAAGGGCGTAACCCGCAGGTAGTGAGACTGTCGCCGGGTCTGCCGAGTAAGATAGACTTTAAGGTCGAAGAGAAGTAATAAACCCTCCTTCAGGCTACTGGTAGAGATGCCGGTAGCCTGATTTTTATAATCTTTTGATTATATATAAAAAATATTAGCTTTTATCAGGCTAATTATTGCAAGGTCATGACTGAGTTACAAGCTTGGTCATTAATGAGATGAAAGGAGGTGCTAAGCAGAAAAAATTTATTTAAGGTTTTTTTACATTCCCATTTTTTATTGTTTTGCCCTATCAATGATGTGATAGGGCTTTTTTATATCTAACTATTAGAGTTTAAAATATACTTAAATAAATCAAATGGTTATTTTTTTTAAAGAATTCAGATAAGTTAGGTATTCCTGAGCGCTATTCTTCAACTGTTTTGCTGAAGCTTGATTATCTTCTAAGCCATAAAATGCAAATAGTGGTTGATAACTGGGTTTGGCTACACGTTAGACCTGGCAAATGGCCAAGACAAAATGGTTATTATGTATTGGCTAAATGAATATAAAACCGTCATACGTTTTAACGAATTAAAGCGTTGTATTGATAATATCTTCTTTAAAACACTTAGCAGTACTTTAAAAGAATTAGAAAAAGATAACTTAATTATTCGCAAGGAAGTATCCGCAGATTCCTCCTAAAGTTGAATAGAGTTTATCTAAACATGGAAAATCACTAATTCCAATACTGGATATGATGTGTGAATGGGGTAATCAGCATCGGGATGATAAAGAGTACATTATTGAGGATTGAGCTATTTTTAATTCAAATGCTTTTTTGGAAAATTGAATCAAAATAAACTCACCTAATATGATTATTAACGATATTAGGTGAGATATAAAATGATATCTACTATGCTTTATCAGTTGTCAGATCGATATTTGACTGAGCTAACATTTCGGCTTGCTCTTCTTTAGTTAGTTTAGCTATACCAATACCCGTAAAGCCCCAGAACATGGCAAAGAAGATACCGCTCCAGCATAAAACAGCCCAAGGTAGATAGCTAAGAGTTGCAACACCAAGCGTACCTGCCATATAAGCGCCAGCTGCAGTCCATGGTAGGATTGGTTCAAAAATAGTGGCGGAGTCTTCGACTGTTCGGCTAAGATTTTTAGGATGTAGTCCTCTTTCTATATAAGCATTACGTAGCATTTCAATTGGAATCAGGATTGAAATTTGACCATTACACGTCACGCCAATCATAGTTAAACCACAAGTAATTGTTGCAAGAATCATCGTCCCGGTAGAGTGAACAAGTTTTAATAAACTATGTACAATCACTTCCAATGCTCCACTCAAGGCCAGCGTTCCAGCAAAAGAAAGAGCACAGAAACAGATTAGAAGTGTTCCCATCATGGAGTTCATGCCACCACGGTTTAATAGATTATGAATGATTGCAGGAACTTCACCATCGATCATGCTGACATTAAAGCCATCTACAGCACTTTTAATAATCTGTGGTAGCGCAAAATCCTGAATAAAATAAGCATTAAGCATAGCCACCAGAGCAGAAACTAACATCACCGGAATGGTTGGCTTTTTGGTAATTGATCCATAAATAACAATAGCAACAGGTAACAGGAGTAATAAGTTAAATGAATAAACATTGTATAAGCTATCAGTAATTAAGGTAATTCTGTCCGGGACACTTTCAGCCCCTAAATCGCTATTCATACCATAAACAGTCATGACAATCGCAGTCAGGATTAATGATGGTAGAGTAGTATACAGTAAGTGCCACATATGTTCATAAAGATCGACCTGTGCAGCAAGCGCAGCCAGATTGGTATCGCCAGAAAGAGGAGATAGCTTATCTCCAAAATAAGCACCAGCAACAACAGCACCAGCCGTTGCAGCAAGGTTTGCATCCATTCCCATGGCGACGCCCATAAATGCGACACCAATAGTACCAGCAGAGCCCCAGGATGTTCCGGTACACACAGATACTAAGGATGTAACAAGTAAAGCTGTGACATAAAGCATAGCAGGGCTGATCATTTTCAGACCATAATAGATCATTAATGGAATTGTACCGCCGATCATCCAGGTACCAATTAATAAACCAACACTAATTAGAATGAGTAGTGCAGGCATGGTTTTGGCAATTTTTTGAGAAATAGAACCCATGATTTCACTGTAGCTGTAGCCTAATCTTTTAACTAATAAGCCAGCAATGACAGTGGATAAAACCATAAGGGGTTCTGGGGGTAAATCAAAAGCGGCATATCCTCCTCCGAGTAAAATCACCATCGATAATATGGGAAATAAAGATTCAAACAGAGTCGGTGTTCTTGGTTTCTTAATATTTGTTGTTTTCATTTCAATACTACTCCTGACTATTTATAGGGAAAAGTACTAATAAGACGTTCAAATGCCTCGTTCAAAAGTGAACGAGGTGTAGCGATATTGATGCGGAAAAAGCCATCTCCACTGGCTCCAAAACCAGAGCCAAAACTCATTTCTACACCAGCCAGCTCTGTAAACCAGTGTTTCAGTTGTTGTTCGGTAATATTCATGTTTTTGTAATTGATCCAGAGCATATAAGTGCCATGACTATTTGTTACCTGCCACTGTGGAAAATGTTGTTGGCAAGTCTCTATGACCCACTTGCGGTTTTTAGCCAGATAGGTTTTAAGCTGTGTTAGCCACTGGTCACCCTGAGTGTAAGCCGCTAAATGCGCCGGAACAGAAAAATAACCCGGATTATGAATGCCAGCTGAAACTAAACAGGATTTGAATTTTTGACGGTATTTATCATTAGCAATGACAATATTTGCCACTTCCAGCCCGGCAATATTAAATGTTTTGGCTGGCGAGGTACAAATAAAAGAGTTTTGTGCAACATAAGTACTCAGTGCTGAAATAACCTGATGCTGCTCAGAATTAAAAATAAAGTCAGCATGAACATCATCAGAGATGATAAAGACCTGATATTTTTCAGCCAGTTCGGCAATTTTTATTAAATCTTGTTTTGACCAGACAGTACCTGTTGGATTGTGTGGTGAGATTAAAATAAAACATACAGACTGACGAAACTTTTCTTCTAAATCAGTAAAATCAATTTGGTAACGATTATTTGCATAGATTAACTGGCTTTCAAGTAAAGTGCGTTGATTAACAACCACAGCCTGACTAATCGGGCTATAGGCTGGTGATAAAATAGTGATTTTGTCACCGCTATGAGTGTAGTTTTGAATATAAAGTGAAACTGCCTGCACAACACGAGGGCAAAAAACAATATGTTCAGGATTAACCTTCCAGTGATAATGACGGTTAAACCATGCCGCTGTCACTGTATTCCAGTCCTTACTCAGTAAAGTGTAACCATAGATACTTTTCTGGACAAATTCTGCCAGTGAATTGACAATAAAATCAGGAGCAGCAATATCCATATCTGCCACAGATAAAGCAATGACATATTGATTGTCGTTACTCCATTTGGCACTGTAACTACCATGACGTGAAATAACATGTTCAAATTGAGATTCTGGCATGAGATTACCTGACTATGTGAGTTTGGTTAGCATCAAGATACTATGCAGTCAGGACAACAAGTTATTCTTATTTCTTTTATTGTCATTATGAAAATTGGTTTATGTGATACTTATCACAAGAAAACTAATTTTTATGTCATTTTTAATATTTTATTTCAATAAAAACAAGATGTTAATTTTATCTTCTTAGTAAAAAAACAAAATAATTGTGATATTTATCACGTTAATTAAATTTCATAATAACAATATAAAATACAGCAATAACAAATCTGAACAGTTACTTCTAATATGCTTTCATCAATATTCAGGATGTTCTTATTTCATCATCATTTCATTAGAGGTAACTGATCATGACTCACTATTTTGACAAAATTGACCAAATAAAATATGAAGGCACCACGTCTGATAATCCATTAGCATTTCGCCACTATAATCCGGATGAAATTATTCTGGGTAAGACGATGAAAGAACATCTGCGCTTTTCTGTCTGTTACTGGCATACCTTTTGCTGGCAGGGCTCTGATGTATTTGGTGCGCCAACTTTCAACTATCCATGGGCTAAAGGTAGTGATCCATTAACGATGGCTAAAGCCAAAGCAGAAGTGGCATTCGAGTTTTTCAAAAAACTAAACGTACCGTTTTATGCGTTCCATGATGTGGACGTAGCACCAGAAGGTGAGTCTGTTAAAGAATATATGTCTAATTTATCATCAATGGTAGATATACTTGCCCAAAAGCAAGCAGAAACAGGTGTTAAGTTACTTTGGGGCACAGCAAATGCGTTTAGTCACCCTCGTTATAGTGCCGGTGCATCGACCAATCCTGATCCTGAAGTGTTTTCATGGGCGGCGACACAAGTCGTTAATGCTATGCAGGCGACTAAAAAGCTGGGTGGTGAAAACTATGTGTTATGGGGTGGCAGAGAAGGTTATGAAACCTTATTAAACACTGACCTACGCAGAGAAAGAGAACAACTTGGTCGCTTTATGCAATTAGTTGTTGAACATAAACATAAAATAGGTTTTAACGGCACTATCTTAATTGAACCAAAACCACAAGAACCGACTAAGCATCAGTATGATTACGATGTGGCTACAGTGTATGGTTTTCTGAAACAGTTTGGTCTGGAAAAAGAGATCAAAATGAATATTGAAGCTAACCACGCAACACTGGCTGGGCATTCATTCCATCATGAAGTTGCCACTGCCTTATCTTTAGATATTTTTGGTTCACTGGATGCTAACCGTGGTGACCCACAGCTTGGCTGGGATACTGACCAGTTCCCTAATAGTGTTGAAGAAAATACACTGGTGATGTATGAAATTTTAAAATCTGGCGGCTTTAAAACTGGGGGCTTAAATTTTGATGCTAAGATACGTCGCCAAAGTACTGATAAATATGCACCATTCTATGGGCATATTGGTGCTATGGATACTATGGCATTATCTTTAAAATGTGCCGCTAAGTTACTTACTGATAAAGTGTTAGAAAATGAAATTAACAAACGTTATGCTGGCTGGGATAAATCACTAGGGCAGGATATTTTACAGAAAAGACTCTCTCTGGAAGATATTGCTCAGCACGTAGTAAAAAATAACTTAAATCCGGAGCATGTGAGTGGTGACCAGGAGCGCTTAGAAAATCTTGTAAACCGTTATATTTTTGGATAACACGAGTATTAAGACATTGCTCAGGCTGGTAATAATCAGCCTGAGCTTTAAAATAGATATGAGCTACATTATTTTTATAGTGATTGAGTAAACAAAGAGAGGGGGAAGTATGTATATTGGTATTGATCTTGGTACTTCTGGTGTCAAAGTAATTTTAATGGATGAACAGCAAAATATTCTTGATACACAGATGCAGCCTGTTCCTATTTCTCGTCCTCAGCCTTTGTGGTCAGAACAAAATCCAGAAGATTGGTGGTTAGCTACTGATTTGGCAATGCTGGCATTAAATGAAAAGTTTAATCTAACAGAAGTGAAAGCAATAGGATTAAGTGGACAGATGCATGGTGCAACCCTGCTCAATAAGCAAGGGGATGTCCTGAGACCTGCTATTTTATGGAATGATGGCCGATGTAGCGCAGAGTGTTTTGAGCTTGAACAACGAGTCCCAAATTCCAGAAAAATTACTGGTAATATTATGATGCCCGGGTTTACTGCACCTAAATTAAAGTGGGTTGCCCATCACGAACCGGCAGTTTTTGCTCAGATCGATAAAGTCCTTTTACCAAAAGACTATTTACGTTATAAAATGACGAATGAGTTTGCTTCTGATATGTCTGATTCAGCTGGTACGATGTGGTTAGATGTAGCAAAACGTGACTGGAGCGATGAATTACTCACCGCATGTGATTTATCACGTCACCACATGCCAAAGTTATATGAAGGCACAGAAATTACCGGAATGCTACTGCCTGATGTTGCTAAGCGTTGGGGATTAAATCAGACTCCTGTGGTCGCAGGTGGTGGAGATAATGCTGCTGGCGCTGTTGGTGTCGGATTATATGAGTCAGGGCAAGCGATGCTGTCTCTTGGAACATCCGGTGTTTATTTTATTGTCACTGATAAATTTTTAAGTAAACCAGAGCAGGCCGTTCATAGTTTTTGTCATGCTATTCCTGATACCTGGCACTTAATGTCAGTAATGTTATCTGCTTCTTCTTGTCTGGACTGGGCTTGTAACGCCTTAAATATTAGTAGTGTTGCGGAATTATTAACTTTAGTTGAATCATCTAAGCCAGCAAAAACGGCTGTTTACTTCTTACCTTATTTATCCGGAGAGAGAACACCATATAACAATCCGAACGCTAAAGGTGTGTTCTTCAATATGACCAATGAGCATAATTCTGTTGATCTGGCCAGAGCTGTTTTAGAAGGTGTCAGTTTTGCTTTAGCTAATTGTATGGAGGTACTACACAGTACAGGTGTTACACCAACCCAAATTAATGTTATTGGTGGCGGGGCGCGTAGTACTTATTGGTGCCAGCTGCTTAGTGATATGACAGGTAAAACGTTGACCCTGAGTGAAGGCGGCAATGTGGGGCCTGCGCTAGGAGCAGCTAAACTTGCGCAAATTGCTTGTCACCCAGACACACCTATTCATAAAATTATTACTCAGCCTAAAGTAATACAAAGCTTTGAACCGAATATGGCTAATTATGAGGATTATCAACAAAAAAGAGTGCTGTTTAATAAACTTTACCAGCAGATATCGCCATTATTTGAACTATAGATGAACTAATTGAGTACTATTCAAAATAAATGACTTGAATTGACTGATTGATTATTAATATGTTTTATCTAATCTTGTTGATAACTTAATGGAATTGTAGGTAACTTACCTATATCTTCGGCGTTTTTAAGCTATAATTGCGAAACGAGGTCATTCTGGTTGAGGCAAGTTTAATGCAAGAAAAGCGTAATAGAATTATTCTGCTGTTTAATGCCAATAAAGGCTACGATCGTCAGATTATAAAAGGTGTTGGCTATTTTCTACAGGCAACTCAGGTCAACTGGGATATCTATATTGCAGATGACTTTCGTGCTGACTTTAAAAACTTTCCGGTATTAACAGGTGACGGGATCATTGCCAACTTTGATGATCCTGATATCGTCGATTTATTAACTGATATTGAGATGCCAATTATTGGTGTTGGTGCTTCTTATAGTCATCCTCAGGATTATCCTTCCGTTCCTTATGTGGCAGTAGATAATGATGCACTGATTGAAAAGGCGTTTGATCATCTCTATTCAAAAGGAATTAAAGATTTTGCTTTTTATAGTATTCCGCCAAGTAAATATTGCCGCTGGGCGACAGAGAGAGAGAACTCCTTTAATCAAATTTTAACTAAAAAAGGATTATCTGGTTCTATTTATCAGGGGATGGAAACCACATTAGATAACTGGCAGCAAGCACAAAAAGAGTTGGTCGACTGGATTACTTCTTTACCTCAAAATACCGGTATTATTGCGGTTAATGATGCCCGTGCACGTCATATTTTACAAACCTGTGACCATATGGGGCTTAAGATCCCGGAACAATATTGTGTGATCGGTATTGATGATGAAGATATTATTAATTATCTGTCGCTGGTAACGCTTTCAACTATCGCTCAGGGCACAGAAGAGATGGGCTATAAGGCCGCCTCTATGTTACAAAAACTGTTGTTACATAAAGACATTGGCATGCCAAGAGTGTTGGTTGGACCTAAAACAATTATTGAGCGTCGTTCTACAGATTATCGTTCCGTGCATGACCCTTATGTCATGCAGGCTATTCATTTTATTCGTAACCACGCCTGTAGCGGTATCAAAACAGAGCAGGTGTTGGCAGAGGTCAGGCTTTCTCGTTCAAATTTAGAATCGCGCTTTAAAGCAGAACTGGGTAAAACGATTCATAATGTTATTCATGAAGAGAAGTTTGAAAAAGCCAAATATTTGTTAGTACATACCACACTTTCAATCAATGAGATTTATCAGATGTGTGGTTATCCTTCACTGCAATACTTTTATTTTTTATTTAAAAAACATTATAACCAAACGCCAAAAGAGTACCGGGAGCAAGGTACTCACCATTTGAATATATAAATGGTAATTCTGCGAGCCTTATCACATTAACTAAAAATCATAATGAATAGCTGAAAAAACAGAATAAGTAATAAATTCATTCTGTTCTATGGTAGAGCTTAAGATAAATTAAGCCTAAGGTTATCCATTACTTATGAATATTACATTACATAATCATTCCGGTATGACTCTGCAGTTTTCACCTATTGGCGCAACGTGGCTCTCTTGTTTATTACCCTTGTCTGATGGCTCGATAAGAGATGTTTTACTGCAATGTGCTGATGTTTCACAAAATAGTGAAGCGTTTATTGGTTCAACGATTGGTCGGTATAGTAATCGTATTAAAAATGCGACTTTACAGCATAATTTTACTCACTATCAGTTAATCGCAAATCAGGGAACTCATCAACTACATGGAGGCGTACAAGGTTTTCATACTCAGCGCTGGCAAATGATTAATCAACAGCAGAATCGTGTTATTTTTGGTTTAATGTCTGAAAATGGCGAGCAGGGCTTTCCTGGAGAGGTAAAGGCCACTGTAGATTTTATGCTTACAGAGCAAAATGAAGTCGTAATCAACTACATCGCAACAACCGATAAACTCACACCTATTAACCTGACTAATCACGCCTACTTTAATCTGGATGGTGGCGGAGATATTAAAGAACATCAACTGTATGTTGATGCTGATTATTACTTACCCGTAGACCGGGAAGGGATTCCTGAATCGGATTTGAAAAGTGTCACAGCTGGTGATATGGATTTGCGGGAATTACAGAAAATATCCGAGCATTTTTTACGCAGTAAAGATCGGCAATTGCTTAATGGTTATGACCATGCTTATTTATTAAATCCAGCAGCAAAAAATTTACAACAGCCTGCAGTAGTGCTTGTTTCATCAGATCAGGAAGTGACTTTACAGGTTTTGACTAATAAGCCGGCGGTACAAATTTATACAGGCAATAATTTAAAAGGGACTAAAGGAAAGATGGGTATCTACCAAAATTATGCAGGAATTGCGATAGAAACAGAATTTTTACCGGATAGTCCTAATCGACCTGACTGGCCACATCAAAGTAGCTGGTTTAATGATAAGGAGTTTTATTGCTATACCACCATTTACCGGTTTTCTGTGGGTAAAAAGTGACTTAAAAAAATTAATATAGCTGCTATATTGGTTTATGTATTTCTAGATTTTTTGTGTAAAAAAACCAGCTACTAATGAGCTGGTTTTTAGTAAATAGAGAGCTAATTATAAGGTACTAATAATTGCATCAGTGACAAACTCAGGATTAGCTTCAGAGGTGTTAACATCTTCATCACCTTGTTCGATTTTAAAATCACCAACCAGATGTGAATTATCCGCAAGGTATTTTACAAATCGATACTGGGCAAATGGAATTGTTAGTCCCACAGTGAAGATAATCATAAACAGATTACTGACCATCAGCCAGATAAACGGTAAGACTTGTAAGGTTGATTTGAGTTGAATACCGTTAATGCTGGTTTGATTAAAGGCAAAGTTACGTATTGCCACCATTCGGTAAGCGCTACCAATAACCACAAAAAAAATGATTGAAAGAATCAGGTAGAAAGTGGTCTGGATGATAAGGTTTAAATAAATATCTGGATAATAGATGACATAAACGACATAAGTAAGCAGATCAAAATAGAACTTAAATATTGCAAATAAGAATGGTGCCTGACATAACCATGCAATATATTCAATTTTGATTAAGCTACTTTTCTTAAATTCACCCTGAAACTTTTGTTCACCAAAAAAGATATTATTAACAAAATAGGTCAATCCCATAGAATTCAGGATGGCGCTAATTGGTGGAATACCAGCAATAAACAGAAGACAGATAATGGCAATAACAGACAGAGAAAAATCCCCTCCAGATATCATTGGACCAACAATACCGCCAGCAAGTATTGCAAATACAATAACAAAACCCAAAATAAGCAGTAGTGGTGCAATAAGCAGTACCCAATAAGCACGGCCAATATCACCTCTAAAGCTAAAATGTACACCATTTAAACTGGTCATGCGCATATGGAATTGCCAGCTTTTCACGATTAACCAAGGGAGGAAACAAAAAGCAATAAGAATAAAAATAGGAGCTATCTTTGGTGCAAAATACATAAGAAAAACAAAAACAAAATAAAAGGCCAGTGCGATTAAAAAGCCGATCAAATATTGAATAGGTGTGGCATGAAAATTAAAACGGTAACCGTTTACTTCCATATTTTGGTAGAAGTAACGTTTTAAATTAATAATGGCCCAAAAGCTATAAATACCTAAAGTACAGATAATAAGTAGTAAATTAAGAAAGTAAATCTTAAAACATTCGCCAAGAGTCCCGTGAAATTTTACCGTGTGTTGATTTTGTTGCATAGAATCATCCATTAATTATCATTTTTATATTAGAAAATCGCAGGCAAGTATAATACAAATTGTTATTTATCAAAAACAAATAATCGGCTTTATTTTTGTAGCAATAATAAGATAAATATGCTGAGCTATTTTATTAAACTGGGTTACCTAAGATTGCCAGCAAATGCTTTTTATTAGATCTCTCAGATGTATTTTAAGTGATCAAAAGCACTAATGATAAAGATCTTCTCGCCTCAATTTAGATCCTTCTAATATTATTTTTAAATTTATTCTGATCCCTCTGTTTTTTTATTTGTTATTTATTTGATCTCGTT
The DNA here is from genome assembly GCF_011745665.1 of Zophobihabitans entericus. GTDB lineage: Bacteria > Pseudomonadota > Gammaproteobacteria > Enterobacterales > Orbaceae > Zophobihabitans > Zophobihabitans entericus. The sequence goes on from NZ_CP050253.1 coordinate 1,310,280, forward strand.
TTTATCAGGTAACTGTACGATGAGTAACAGAATTTTTTAGATATTCAAATTGAACCAATAAACGAAAAGCGAAGTGATCTTAAATTGTTTTTTTATGATCATTTAATGAGATCTTTTTCTTTTAAATTAGATCTTATTTTTAATTAAATTTAGATCCTTTTTAATAATTAAATTATTATTATTTATATAATTAAATTTTAATTTATTTTAAATAATAGTTTATTTTTTAGTTAATATTAGTTATTATATAGTAGATTATTTAACCGAGAATTTAACTATGAATATTCGACCTGCTGACAACTGGCGTTGGTATTTTGATGATGAACATAACTGTTTGATGCTGGATTTATCAAACGGGATGGTCTTCCGTTCTCGTTATCCGGCTAAAATGCTGACTGTTGATGCGTTTAATACCTTTTCATTTTCTGTTGATGATGCGACGGCGTATTATCAATTCTATGAAAGCTGCGCTAAATTACCTATTTCTGAGCCGCTCAGAGTAGAGCTGGTGCTTAATGCCTTAATCGCCAGAAATTATTTAAAACCACAAATGCCAAAGAGTTGGTATTTTGTGCAACAGCCTATGGTCTTTCAGCCTAAAATCGGGGAGCTGGTTGAGGCGAGCGTACAAGATACCGGTGAAAGAATTGATTTGCTGGCGGTGGACGTGGGTGACTCGGCAACACTTTGTCTGATTACCAAACCATCTTTATTTATGGCTGGTAAGCAATTTGGTTTAGCTGATGCAGTAAAAGTGATGCATGACAGACTGGCGTCTAAAAATCATCTGCACTATATGCAGCGTGATGATAATGACGGACCAGATGAGTTATTACTCGATTTTCTGTGTAAGGTTTGCTGATAATACCCTAAAGTGATTTAGGGTATTAATTTTTTCAATAAAATCAGTAAGTTATATAATTGCATCAAAGAAAAAACTGCTTAAAAATCAAAAGGTTATATATTGACTATTTTGACAATTTTAGATTGGTTTTGGGTATACAGCTACAACTTAAAATTTTCTTCTCTCTTCTGACTGCACTATTTGTTAGTGGGGTCACTTCACCATCTTCCAAAACTAACTGACAACGACCACAAATACCAGCCCTGCATGAATAAGGAATCTTAATTTCGTGTAGCTCAAGTTGTTCAAGCAGAGTTTGTTGATTATTACCGGTGAATTTTTGTCCCTGATAGTCAATGGTGAATTCTTTGCTTGCTTCCGGCTCAAAGGGAGCTGATTTTTGGTATTGTTTAGCAGGCTTGGTTTCAAGGATTTCAATCGGACTATTCACTGAAATCGTACCACTATTTAATGCAATCATATTGATACCAAAATCGATCTGACCTTGCTCGTCACTACGGAACTGGCGCAGCGTATTTAATGGTTCATTGAGTTTACTGGCAATAGCAGACTGAGTATCAACCGTTGTTAATATACAGCGTGAACAAGGTTTGACCAGATCAAAAATAACATCGCCAATTTTAATTTGTTTCCAGCCATCTTCGGCAAATGGTAATGCGCCTGAAATAATAATATTACCGCAAAATCTGCCAATATTTAGCTGCTCAGGGCAGATTTTTTGCAGATAATCCAGTGAAGCCTGATTAAGTAACAGGTAAGGGTAACCGTCAGCAAATGAGAGGGAAACATCCGGATATCTTTTTATACGACGGGTTGATTGTTCACCCAGCCAGCGCAGTTGCACATCTTTTTGTAAATAGTTACTTAACCAGCGATTCACTGCAATAGATGCGATATAAGAGGAGAAGTGATTATTCCAGACTTCTGTCGGTTCTGGGTTACTGGAAAAATCTGAGTAATAAGCATCAATACTCTGTTGATTTGGAGCAACAATTTTTATACCATTCTCAAGCATAACAATTTTTAATAATAATAAATGATGATGTTGGCGAGCAGTAATGAATGTTCCATCCGGCTCTGTCACCATAAACCGACGGTCATGTTGAAATCCACTTTCTTGTATATTGCCTGCAGATAACGCAATACCTTGCATTGATTTTACTGGATAGAAAAATAGCTGATTAACAGTGATCATAATATTATTAGATTATTTTTTAATGGAATAAACAGAATTTAGAATAACAACTCTTTGCCTAGTCTGGATAGTATAAAATATGAATATAAATCGTCAATTAACATTTTATGATGGAGTAAAAGCCTGTATTCCAACTGTGCTTGGTTATATGAGTATTGGTCTGGCAACCGGCGTCATCGGCAATGCGTCTAATCTTAGTGTGCTAGAAGTAACACTGATGTCTATTATTGTCTATGCGGGTGCTTCACAATTTATTATTACTGGTATGATGTTAATTGGTAGTCCAATCTCTGCTATTGTTCTTACCGCATTCTTGATTAATTCCCGTCACTTTTTAATGAGTATGGCAACTGCACCTCATTTTAAGAGATATTCATTACTCAATAACATTGGTATTGGTTCATTGCTGACTGATGAAAGCTTTGCCGTGTCGATGAGCAGCATCAGTAAGAAAGAGCCGATAAATGACAGTTGGATGCATGGTCTGAATGTCACTGCATATTTATCCTGGATTGTGGCTTGCTTTTTAGGTGCCCTGATTGGTCAATGGTTGCCAGACCCGGAACCGTTTGGTTTAGATTTTGCCTTGGTTGCTATGTTTATCGGTCTGCTCTATTTACAATTGATCGGTGATAAAAGCAAGAAGATTGTGAAACTACTTATTGTGATGGCAAGCGTTGCGTTAATCCTGATTATTTTAATGCGCTTTATGTCGCCGGAAGCTGCACTGCTTGCAGCAACACTCATCGGTTGTTTAATTGGGGTGGTGATCGAAAAATGAATCTGACAACTTACTCATTACTGGTGATTTTAGGTTGTGGTATTGTTACCTGGTTGCCCCGTGTTATTCCTTTTATGTTGATTAGAAAGTTACAACTTCCTGATGTGGTAGTTCGTTTTCTCTCTTATGTGCCGGTCTGTATTTTAACGGCATTATTTGTGCAAAGTTTATTGGTACATAAAGACGGTCAATTCCCGGGAATAAATCAAAACGCATTAATTGCGTCAGTTCCGACAATTATTGCAGCGATTATTACTAAAAACTTATTGTGGATAGTGGTAGTGGGAATGGCTGCTATGGCTGGGGTTAGGTACTTTACTTAATCAAAGTAAGATAATTGGTGTTAATCAGAAAATTTTAAGGATAAATATTTCTTATTATTTTCTGTATTAGTTTAGTGATATATTGCACCGTACCAGCTTATTTCAATTTACTTATATTTAAATAGGAATCCTATCATGAGTCACTATTCCTCCGTTGACCAGTTTATTACCTCACTTCAAAAACGCGATCCACATCAACCAGAATTCTTACAAGCCGTACGTGAGGTATTAACTTCATTATGGCCTTTCTTAAAAGATAATCCACGTTATACCGAACAAGGATTATTAACACGAATTACTGAACCTGAACGTGTGATTCAATTTCGCGTAACCTGGGTTGATGATAAAGGACAAGTGCAGGTAAACCGTGCATGGAGAGTACAATTTAACTCAGCGATTGGTCCGTTTAAAGGTGGTATGCGTTTCCATCCGTCAGTAAATCTGTCTATTTTAAAATTCCTTGGCTTTGAACAAACCTTTAAAAATGCGTTAACTACACTCCCTATGGGTGGTGGTAAAGGTGGTTCTGACTTTGATCCTAAAGGGAAAAGCCATGGTGAAGTGATGCGTTTTTGTCAGGCACTAATCACTGAATTATATCGTCATTTAGGTCCGGATACAGACGTCCCGGCAGGGGATATTGGTGTTGGCGGCCGTGAAGTTGGCTTCATGACTGGTATGATGAAAAAATTAACCAATAACGCATCTTGTGTGTTTACGGGTAAAGGTCTGGCATTTGGCGGTAGTTTAATTCGTCCTGAAGCAACCGGTTATGGTTTAGTTTACTTTGTACAGGCGATGCTGAAAAAACAAGGTAAGAGCTTTGATGGTTTACGTGTCGCGATTTCTGGTTCAGGTAACGTGGCTCAATATTCAATTGAAAAATGTTTAGAGCTAGGCGCTAAAGTTGTTACTGTTTCTGACTCAAACGGTACAGTGGTTGATGAAGCTGGATTCACAAAAGAGAAACTGGCTCGTTTAATGGAAATCAAAAACGTGCAATATGGCCGTGTTGAAGATTATGCCAAAGAGTTTGGTTTAACTTTCCATAAAGGCCAAAAACCATGGAAAGTGAAAGCAGATATCGCACTACCTTGTGCAACCCAAAATGAACTTGATTTAGAAGACGCTAAGGCGTTGATTCAAAACGGGGTAATTGCAGTAGGTGAGGGTGCAAACATGCCAACCACTATCGAAGCAACAGAAGCATTTATTGCAGCTAACGTGTTGTTTGCTCCGGGTAAAGCAGCTAATGCCGGTGGTGTTGCAACTTCAGGTCTTGAAATGGCGCAAAACTCAGCACGTATGTCATGGACAGCAGAAACCGTTGATCGTGAATTACATCACATTATGCTGGCAATTCATGAGTCTTGTGTTCGTTATGGTGACCGTGGTAACGGTAAAGTGGTGAACTATGTTGATGGTGCAAATATTGCCGGCTTTGTAAAAGTGGCTGATGCAATGCTTGGACAGGGTGTAATCTAGTATTTTACTGACATTGAGTTAGTTTGATGAAAAACCGCCTTTAGGGCGGTTTTTTGTTTTGTGGTTGCGCGCTTTAAGGTCTTTGATATTGTGGAATATCCGCCTGTGTGTGAGCTTAGCGGTACTATTCTGATGCGCTTAGCATGCAAGCCATGTAACGCTTACTCTATAGCACAGATAAGTGCAGTTTGTATTCTATCAAAAACACACGTAAAGGGGCGTGCTCTCCCTGATAAACACCAGGCTCATATCAACGCAAGGCTTTGGTTTAGTTGCGCGACACAGTCGCGCTTTAAGGTCTTTGGTATCGTGGAGTATCAGCTTGTGTGTGAGCTTAGCGGCACTATTCCGATGCGCTGAACATGCAAGTCATGTAACGCTTACTCCATAGCACCGCTAAGCTCAGTATACATTGAATAATATTTACTGATAAAAGATTAAGAGATTATCTTTTAGATTTTTAAAGAGAAACAGAAATATGTGAATGAAAAATCAATAGAATCAAATAATTATTATTAATATAACAATTTGATTTTATTAAGGTTTTTATGTTAAAAATATATTGAAATTGTTGCTAGTTCTTTAGAACACTGGATTTGAATTTGATGGAGAGCGTATTCCATAGGTCTTAGCGAGTCCTCGAGCGGGTGCCTATGGTGTACGGTAGGCCATCAAACCCACGGACTATCCAACATCACCAAAACATAGCGCCCGGGCGGCGCTGTCCGCCCCAAAAACCATGCTAATAACATCACAAATCTAAAAAGTACGTTCTTTATCAAACTCACGGAACCTACAACCTTACCAAAAACATAGCGCCCAGGCGGCGCTGTCCGCCCCAAAAACTATGCTAATAACATTCACTGATTTTGGTCATAAAAAAAGCACGGTATAAACCGTGCTTTTTATTTTTAGATATTAACTATTCAGCTATCTTTTGATTCTTGGCTAACTGATTGAGTAGTTTTTGTGCTTCATCCTGCTTGCCCTGAGTTGCAAGGTGGACAGCCATCTCTTTTTGATAAGCAACAGTATTTCTGACCGCTCTTGGCTGGTCTTTCCACCAGTTATACAATGCATTAACATCATTATTGTTTGCTAACTGCTGAATACGTGCCAGATAGACTGCTTGTTTATGCTGGTCTAAATATTGTTCGGTATATGTTGCTGCTTTATACATCGATGGGAATAGTCCAATCGCAGCCTGATAATCCTGCAACTGACAATAGACTTTGTCCGCCATTTTTAACAGCTCATTATTACGTGGGTGATCATCCAGTAACTGTTCGATATGATAGCGGGCAGTTGTCACTTCATTATTTTGTACTTCAATACGAATCTGAGTCAGCTGAAAAGCAAAACGTTCTTTATCCTGACAATGAGGTGCCGCTTTTTCCAGCAGCTGATAGGCTGAAGTAATATCGTTATTATTTAAAGCAGCACGAACAGCCTGCAGATAAGTTACTGCAATATTATGGGAATATTTAGCGCCTTGAGTATACAGTTTCTGCGCTTTTTTGTAGTTGCCTTCCAGCATCATAAGATTAGCGATTTCCAGACGTTTGGTTGAGCGTTTTGGTGAAACAAGTCTCATCCAGCGGCCAAGCAGTGAGCTGGTGCCGGTAATCTTTTTAATCAGCCAGTAGATCAGATATAAGACCACAAACAGAATCGCTTCCAGCACCAAGAAGGTGGTAAAGCTCATTTTGATTCGGTAACCGGCTAACTGGAAAAATGCAATTCCCTGATGTCCTGCAATCATCGGCCCAACGATAAGGCCTGCGATCAATATTAAGAAAATAATAAGTGTCTTTAACATTCTTATTCTCCTAGTTTACTGATAAAAGTGAACGAACGCGGGTTTGCATGAGTTTATCCAGCGCTAAGGCACTTTCCAGCTGTTCTGGTAGGTGTTTATTAGAAACCGGTTGCTGTTGCAATGTATCCAGTTCTTCTAAAAACGCTAAAGTATTTGGTTGCTTAGTATTGAAATAAGCATGTACCCAGACAGAAACATCTGACAGAGCGCGTTGATAAATTTCTTCCTGATGTCTAGGGATCGCCTGAGCAGCAATAAAGAGTTGCAGACGAATATTCTCTCTTAGATACATAGATTGTTCAGGTGTGATTAACGCTTTATAGACCTGACAATTATTCAGCTTACTGATGTCCTGGCCAGCGCCAGCGACACATTCAGAGAAAGTGTCATATTTTTCAATAGAGATGAATTTCTCCATAAAGCCCTGACCTGATTTGAGCAGATTCTTCGACCAGTCTTTAATTGAGAAGGAGATTTCATCAGAGCTTAAATCACTGGTTGGCTCAGTTTCTAAGCTACCAATAGTGTCATCTGATGGCTGAACATCTGATGAGAAGGAGTCATCGTGTGTGGTTAAACCAAGTTCAATCGTTTCATAATGATCAACCAGTGGCAGTTCTGTGATTTGGTCTGCCAGAGTCATCAGCTTCATCACAATACCATCAAAATCAACATAACTAATTTTAGCCAGTGCTGAGATATCACGGTTAATAGCCTGACGCGCCGGTAATAAACTCGGATCGTTGGCTTCAGCTAAACTGGCATCAGCACTTTTAAGTAGTAAACGAGCAGTGATAAAGTCCTGATCATTCCAGATTTTACGGCCAGCGAGAGTCACCAGATAATTCGCCTGAGAGATTAGCCAAATATTATTATCCGTTGTTGACATGGCTGATAACTGCTCATGTAAACCCTGAATATTTTGTTCTGTTACTTTCAGTGCATCATTCACCTGAGCCATAAACTGCTGCTGAGATTTGGTCTGATCACTGACTTGTGCATTTAAAGTATTTTGTAAATTAGTTAACTGCTGCCCTTGATTTGACTGGCTTGAGCTGGTAATTTTTTGAACTTCCTGCTGGATTGTACCTTTGATTGAAGCCAGTTCATTTTGCAGTTGATCAATTGTAGCTTTTTGCTGGTTAGCCTGATTATGACCATGAAAATACATTCCGCCAGCCAGACCCAGGGTTAACAGTATTGCCACAATTGATAATTTAGAAACTGGCGCTTTCACCTTAACTGGTTTGACCTTTTCCGGTTCAGCTGGCGTATCCTGCATATCCGTTTGCTGTTCTTTCTCTTTCATATTATCCGTCTTCTTCGATTTGTTGTTTTTCTGATTGTTTTTATTGTTTGCTTTCTTCGTATCTGCGGGTGTCTCACTCTCTACAGACACGGTTTCTGATTTTATTTCGTCAACTGTTTCAACAACTTCATTTTCATTGATTGCTGAACTGGTCGAAGTGTCATTAGATTCCGTTTCAACCGCTGTTGGAGTTGTAACTTCACTATTATTTTCGCTTTGTTGTGAATTTTCATTCTCTGGCAATGATTTGTTGTCAGTCATGATGACTCCTGATTGCTTGTTAATTAGACACATTATGACATACAGTCGTAATGGTTTTAAACAAAATTTGATTGTTAGCTGAATCGGCTAACATAATGCGGTGCCAGCCTAGTTGTTTTGCCTTATTGGCAATGCGTGGACTACTTACAATTAACTGACATAATAAACGCTGTTTACTGGTGATCAGAAGGTCCAGCCGAATCAGTGTTTCAATATTGGTGATAATAATTGTGGTGTTATTTTCCCAGCCGGAAAAATCATAATCATCGCGATCAACCGGTGCACGTCTGTAGCACTCACAATAGCTGACATCTGCTCCGCGTGATGAAAGAATACTGCTCAGTAATTCACGCCCATGATTACCACGTAAGATCAGAATACGTTTATTCGTGACTTTTCGAAGTGAACGCAACGCCAGTAATGCCTCACTGTTTTCATCTTTTTTAGGGTAAATAACCGGGGTCTTTGTTAGTGTTTCAAATAGCTTCGCGGTTTTTTCACCAATCGCTAAATAGGTTAAATTGGTGGGAAAAGTAAGCTGAATTCTGAGCGTTGCAATAGCATTGATAACTTGTGGTGATACAGCAATCACCAAATCTCCCTCTTGTAATTGAGAGAGTTTGTCTGATAGCTCGGAGAGTTCAGCCCCTGTTTCAATTGTGAACAGCGGAAAGTGCAAGGCCGGGATTCCAGCCTGTTCAAGTAGTTGTACAAGCTCTTCACCGTATGGAGAGGGGCGAGTAACAATCATCATGATGCTGAATATACCTCATCTAAAATCGCTTTAGCGCCGTTACTAAGCAGTTCGTTAGCCAGTTCGATACCAATTTGTTCTGCCAGAGCAGGTTGAGTGGTACGTGCTGCGCGGATAATGGTTTTACCATCTAAGCTGCCAACCAGTGCATTAACAACTAATTGATTATCTTTTAATTCCGCGTAGCAACCAATAGGTACCTGACAGCCGCCTTGTAGTTGTTTGTTCATCGCACGTTCTGCTATTAAGCAGGTACGGGTTGGTGCATGATCAAGCGGAGCCAGTAAATCTTTAACTCTCTGATCACCAGCTCGTCCTTCAATACCTACCGCGCCTTGTCCAACAGCAGGGAGTATTTGAGTAACATTAAGAGCTTTGGTGATACGTGAGGCTAAATTGAGACGTTTAAGTCCTGCCACGGCTAAAATGATGGCATCAAATTCACGGTTATCCAGTTTAGACAAGCGCGTACCGACGTTACCTCTTAAATCTTTGATGATAAGGTGAGGATACTTGGCTTTAATCTGGCACTGTCTACGCAGGCTTGAAGTTCCCACAATGGCACCGACAGGCAACTCTTCAAGGCTTTGATAATGGTTCGAGACAAATGCATCACGGGGATCTTCCCGCTGACAAATGGTTAATAGGGCAAGCTCCGCCGGAAATTCTGCCGGAATATCTTTCATAGAATGCACGGCGATATCGGCTTCATTATCTAAAATAGCTTGTTCGAGTTGTTTGACAAACAGACCTTTACCGCCGATTTTAGCCAATGGCGTATCCAGTAAAACATCACCCTGAGTGACCATAGGTACCAGCTCAACCGTCAGATTGGGATGAAAATGCATGAGCTGCTCTTTGACAAAGTTAGCTTGCCAAAGGGCTAATGGACTTTTTCTGGTTGCGATTCTAATTACTTGTTGCATCAATATTTTACTCAAAAATCAAAGGTTTTTAAGTCTTTGATTTTATTGAAGAAATTATTTAATTTGTTGAGTTAATTCAATAGCATAGCCAATATAATTAGCTGGCATTAGCTGTTTTAAACGAGTCTTTTCTGCTTCCGGTAAATCCAGTGAATCAATAAATTGTTTCATTCCTTCAGCGTCAACGCGTTTACCACGAGTTAACTCTTTGAGCTTTTCATACGGCTTTTCAATGCCATAACGGCGCATAACTGTTTGAATTGGCTCGGCCAGTACTTCCCAGTTATGGTCAAGTTCATTCACTAAATGAGCCTGATTAACTTCCAACTTATTCAGGCCTTTTAAAGTAGATTGATAAGCAATGAGTGCATAACCCAGGCCAACACCTAAATTACGTAAAACTGTCGAGTCAGTCAGATCACGCTGCCAGCGGGAGACAGGGAGCTTAGCTGAAAGGTGTCCCATCACTGCGTTAGCCAGACCTAAATTGCCCTCTGAATTTTCAAAATCAATTGGATTGACTTTATGCGGCATGGTTGATGAACCAATCTCACCGGCAATTGTTTTTTGTTTGAAATGGCTGAGTGCAACATAGCCCCAAACATCCCGGTCAAAGTCGATCAGAATTGTGTTAAAACGGCAGATACAATCAAATAGCTCTGCAATATAGTCATGGGGCTCAATTTGAGTGGTGTAGGGATTCCATTCAATACCAAGAGATGTTACAAATTCCTGACTAAATTGGTGCCAGTTGATTTCCGGGTAGGCAGAGATGTGTGCGTTGTAGTTACCAACCGCACCGTTAATTTTGCCCAGAATTTCACAATGATTAAGTTGTTTAAGTTGTCTGTCCATACGATAAGCGACATTGGCAAACTCTTTACCCATCGTTGATGGTGTTGCCGGCTGACCATGAGTACGGGAAAGTAGTGGGATTTCAGCATATTCCAGCGCAAGTGATTTCACTTTATCGATCAGTTTTTTCCAGTAAGGAAGAACGATTGTTTGTCTTGCTTCGCTCAACATTAAGGCATGGGAAAGATTATTGATATCTTCTGAAGTACAGGCAAAATGAATGAATTCAGATACGGCATGTAGTTCTGGTACACTGGCAATTTTCTCTTTCAGAAAATATTCAACCGCTTTTACGTCATGGTTAGTAGTTTTCTCAATGGTTTTAATGCGCTGAGCATCTTCTTCATTAAAATTATCTGCAATTTGGTTTAAGTATTGATTAGCTGAATTACTAAACGCCGGAACTTCAGGAATACCTTTATGTTGAGAGAGTTTTTGTAACCAGCGAATTTCAACGAGTACACGATATTTTAATAAACCGAACTCACTAAAAATAGAGCGTAGTTCTGTTGTTTTATCGCCGTAGCGGCCATCAATTGGAGAAATTGCAGTAAGAGAAGATAATTCCATCAGTATAAACTCCAGTACTTAGTTAATATAAGGACTTAATAATTAATATTCGGTAAGTAATTCTTGTGCTGCCTGAACAATCTTTTTACGAGAAAAAATAAACTGCCAGCGAGTGCCACCAACCTGATACCATAAAATAGCAGCTCGTACGCAGGCAAACAGAGCAGTACGTACTTTTGCTTGTACCAGTGTATTTTGTAGATATTCTATCTTTCCCATCACTTTAATTTTAGCGGCAACCGGACTGATAATATCAGAGTAAATGCCAGCTAAAGAGTAGGAGAGCTCGTCAGAATGGGTGGCAACTTCTTCCAGTGACATTTCCGGATGCATGGAAGCCACGCGCTGAATACGCATCCCGATATCGTTTAATGTTTCTGGTTGATTACGCAGTTTATGAGTAATACCAAGTGTACCAAATGTGTACCGGAGCACATCAGCATTCTCTTTTTGTTCTGAACCCAGTACCGAAACTAAAAGTTTCAGACCTGACTGAATATCCTTTCGCTCGCCAAAAACATTTAAGGTTGACGATGGGGAAGTGTTAAATACACTGCGCATTCCCAGATAGTATAGCTCTCTGTCACAGTTACCAGTATTCGCCAGTTGTGGAACCAAGGATGCACTTTGACATACGCCAGCAAGGGCAATAGCGATATCATGATATTTAGTCATCGGTTTGCTCCTTTGGGAAGTTATCTTTCAGGCAGGTTTCAATGATTCCTCCGCCTAAACAAACTTCATCAATATAGAATACAGCAGATTGCCCGGGGGTCACCGCTGCAACAGGCTCATCAAAAATTACCTGAATTTGGTTATTATTTAGTGGTGTTACAGTACAAGGAATATCCTGCTGACGATAACGAGTTTTCACCACGCAACGAAATGGTGCAGTCACTACTTTGCGGTCAACCCAGTGAAGTTGTTGTGCAATCAGACCGGTAGAAAACAGGGCAGGGTGATTGTGACCTTGCGCTACAATTAGTTCATTATTTTGTAGATCTTTATCAACCACGTACCATGGTGTTTCATCGGCATCTTTCAGGCCTCCGATGTGTAAACCTTTACGCTGTCCAAGTGTGTGATACATCAGACCCTGATGTTCACCAATAATTTTACCATCAACAGTTCTGATTTTACCCGGCTGGGCAGGTAAGTAGCGGGCTAAGAAGTCAGTAAATTTACGTTCGCCGATAAAACAGATACCAGTAGAATCTTTCTTTTTAGCGGTAACCAGATCGAGTTGTTCGGCAATTTTGCGAACTTCGGGTTTTTCCAATTCACCGACCGGGAACAGGCTTTTACTGATCTGTTCTTCACTCAGCGTATACAGGAAGTAACTCTGGTCTTTATTGCTATCAAGGCCTCTTAGCAGTTGAGTTTTACCATCAATATCACGACGGCGAACATAGTGGCCAGTGGCGATATAATCTGCACCAAGGTCTTCAGCGGCATATTCTAAAAAGGCTTTGAATTTGATCTCTTTATTACACAGAATATCCGGATTAGGTGTTCTGCCAGCTTTATATTCTGCCAGAAAATGCTCAAATACATTATCCCAATATTCAGCGGCAAAATTGATGGTGAGTAATTTGATGCCTAATTTGTCACACACAGCCTGAGCATCAGCTAAATCTGTTGCTGCTGAACAATATTCTTCATTATCGTCTTCTTCCCAGTTTTTCATGAACAGACCAATGACTTCATAGCCTTGTTGCTGAAGTAAATAAGCCGAAACAGAAGAATCAACACCGCCAGACATACCAACAATCACTTTGGTGTGAGCGGGATCTTTTGTGTGTGAATGAATATTGTGACTAGGCATAGGTAAATATCTTTAGACAATTAATTATTAGCATGAACATAAACCGTGATTTTAGCATAACTGAGATAAAATGGGTATGTTTCTTCTCTTGAGTGATGTAAGAATAATTGTCTGTAATGACATAGTTATTGTAGTTACAAAAACAGGGAATAAATGGAGAAAATTTTTGATAAAATGGTGCGCAAGACTTGTGGGACTATTTAAAAACAACATTAAATAGCAAACTTTTGCGGGCTATAGTATAAAACAGACGCCCTCAAAGAACAGAGAGCAGGTGTCTTGTATCGGACTCGGTCCAAATTTATACTATTTGATTAATAAACCTCTTTCAAAATATAGACAACACGACCAATAATTTCAAAATCGTCTCTTTCTTCAATATTAATTGTAATGGGTGGATAAGCAGGGTTATCACTGATTAGCATGAGTGATCTTGCTCTTACCTGGATTCTCTTTGTCGTGACATGCTCACCATGTTTTACAATATATATATAGCCATCCATAGGATGTTTATTTGCTGTATTTACAATGAGTGCATCGTGGTTAGTAATCGTTGATGACATAGAATCACCTTTAGCCCAAAAGACCATCAGGTCATCTTTATTAAAGCCACGATAACTAATCCAGCTGGCATCAAACGGTAAACCTAAAGAGGGCGTAAATCCTGTTGGTTGTGCATATTCCGGAATATCTGAAGCAAACACAGGTAATGTAACAAAAACTTCCTCTTCTTTAGTCAACGTACAGCTGCCTTTGCCCGTTACCAGCCATTCCAGAGGAACATTACATTTGCTAGCAATAATTGCTGCACGGTTGAGAGAAGGATAAGTTCTGCCTGATAAATAGTCACGAATAACAGCTTCAGACATGCCAACTTTTTTAGCAAAAGAGTTGCCAGACAAACCTTGCATTGCGATAAGTAATCTCTCTTTAAAAGAGAGAATACCGCTTTCCTTTAGAATGTGTTCTTTATCATCATCACATTCATTTACGTTATAAAAAGTTGATGTTTCCATTCATTTTTCCTATAAAAATGCGCCAAGCACATAAAAAAACGATATTTGTTTTGAGTTCGTATTTTTATATGCTAGACTTTCTCAGATGTTTAGGGCTTTTGAGGTTTTTAATAACCGCTTATCTATTTTACATATAAGAAGAAAGAGGATCTCATAATGAGAGAACAATATCAAGACTGGTTACCATCTAGAGTCGTTGGCGAAATCAAAATTCGTGGCGGTAGTTTACGTGATTTATCACGTTCAAGTGGTTTAAAAGCTGATACATTAAGGAATGCTTTATATCGCCACTGTCCAAAATATGAGCAAATAATTGCTGGATATTTAAACGTTCCGGTTGAAAAAATCTGGCCGAGCCGCTATAAAAAGTAACTTTGTCACATTAGTTATACCATGAAATACACATAAAAAGCCCAAATATAGTGTATAACAGGTTAATGAATGCACGATCTGTTATACACCCTCCCACCAAATATGAATATTCTTTTTACTTATTATTTCCACTCAAATTAGTTTCTGTTTGCATAATGTGCAAATTCAGCTCAGAATAAAACCGATCAGGATTGTTAATCGGAGAGGAATTATGGATAATTTTATTATTGATGTGACTGAGTCATCTTTTCAATCCCAGGTACTTGAACATAAAGGACTTATGGTTGTTCAGTTTTGGGCTACCTGGTGTGTGCATTGTCAGCATATGCGACCAATTGTCGAGAAAGTCGCTAAAGAATATCATTCACAAGTCGCATTTGCCCGTGTTGATATCGATCAGCAAAATAACTTAGCTCAGGCATTTGAAGTAGAAGGTACACCAACATTTATTATGTTTAAAAATGGTCAGCTGGTTGATGAAAAAGTCGGGGAGATGACAAAAGAAACATTCATACATTTTCTTGATGAAAATCTTTAGTCATATATCTTTAGTGAGTTGAAATAAAAATAGCAGGATTAACCCTGCTATTTTTGTATGTAGAACTCAGTTTTATTTAGCTTTGGCTTTTTCTGCAGCTTTAACAATGACTGCAAATGCATCAGCTTTAAGTGATGCACCACCCACTAAAGCACCATCGATATCCGGTTGAGTGAAAAGTTCTGCAGCGTTAGCATCATTTACTGAACCACCGTATTGGATGATTACTTGTTTTGCTACACTCTCATCTTTCTTCGCGATATGGTCGCGGATAAATTTATGTACTGCTTGTGCTTGTGCCGGAGTTGCTGATTTACCTGTACCAATAGCCCATACTGGTTCATAAGCAATCACTGCGCCATTAAAGGCAGCTGCACCTTGAGTATTAAGTACTGCATCAATTTGACGTGCACAAACTGCCTGAGTCTGGCCGGCTTCATTTTCTGCTTCTGTCTCACCAATACATAATACTGGTGTTAAACCCGCTTCTTTAAGTACAGCAAATTTTTTGGCGATAAACTCATCAGACTCTTTGTGATAAGTACGACGCTCAGAGTGACCAATAATAATATATTTAGCACCCATCTCTTTTAGCATAGTTGCAGAAATATCACCAGTAAAGGCACCAGATAAAGCAGTATCGACGTTTTGAGCGCCAAGAACGATATTTGAACCAGCAAGTAAGCCATTTACTTCATCAAGATACATCACTGGTGGTGCAATTGAAACATCACAACCTTTCACACCTGCCAGATTTTGCTTAAGGCCTGATACCAAAGCCTTTGCCATTTCTTTACTGCCATTCAACTTCCAGTTACCCATTACTAGTGGTTTGCGCATAATTAGCTCCAACAATATATTTACGTGTAGAATGAATGATAAATTTAGATATAATATAGCGCATTATACATAAATAATGATGACTTGAGGATAAATATGTCACTAGATATTTTAAACCAATTAGAAAGTAAAATTCAGCAAACCGTTGAGACTATTGAGCTATTACAGTTAGAAATTGAAGATTTAAAAGGAAAAAATCGTCAATTAGAAGAGCAGGCAATGAATTCATCTGGCAGCGTGACTGCTTTGCAGGAAGAAAACCAACGTTTAAAAGCTGAACAACAGCAATGGCAAGACCGTCTGCAGAGTCTGCTTGGTCGAATGAAGGATATTGGTTAATCTGATTCGTAGTGTTTAACTGGTTGCTCATACACTAGTGGTTTTACCAGATGGGCAGTAGAGGTTAATTTGAATCGTCACTTAAAAGCTTTATGGCTGGTTGAAACTATTCGATTAACGGAGCAATCCGGACATTTTGTCGATAGTGAAGCAAACCGTAAAGCTAAAGCCAAACAAGGTGGAATTGAAGAGCAGTTAATTGTTCGGGCTACTGTTTTAGCGCAGCAGAATGGTTTATTAAACATTCAAAAAAACTGGCTGAGTTCTGTTCGATTCGCCTTTATTTTATTACTGGTTTTTGCCATTTTATCCGGATTTGGTTTAGCATTTACTGCGCTAAGTCAAGAGCCGGTTAATATCTTTTGGGCATTAATTAGCCTGCTTGGTTTACATATTGTTACCTTAATTATCTGGCTGCTCAGTTTCTGTTTTATGCCAGATAACAGTCAAAGTTTATTTATTCAGTTATGGCTGTGGCTGACTGAAAAATTCTCACAAAAACAAACGACTCAGCAATTAATTCCGGCATTTCTGTCTCTGGCTGGCGCACATTTGCGTTTTTCTATTGGCTTTTTTGTTAACCTGCTCTGGACAGTATTACTTAGCGGTGCTTTAGTTTTGCTGCTGATTTTATTATCAACCAGACATTATAGTTTTGTCTGGCAGACAACGTTACTTAGTGCTGAAACCTTTATTCAACTTACTCAAATTATAGGTAAGTTACCTGCCTTACTAGGATTTGCCCTACCTGATATTGATACTATCAGACAAAGTGGTGAACTGGCACTCTCCAGTGGTGAGGCTCGTTCAGCCTGGGCGGTTTGGCTTATCGGTGTATTTGTGATTTATGGTTTAGGTGTTCGTTTTATTCTGATGGTTATTTGTGGTATTTGCTGGTCTGTCAGTCAAAAACGAATTAAGCTCAATCTTAACCATCCAGATTATCAGATTTTAATTGAACGTTTACAGCCACAGCAAACGACAGAGATTATTGATGAAAATGTGGCTTCAAGGTCAGAGACGACGCTGGTTACTATTGAGCATGGTCATCAGGAAGTGATGGTGGCTATTGAAATTAGTGAAACATGGCAGGTACCTGAACATATTCATTTTTTAGGTTTTATTAATAATCGGCAACAAAAAAATGAAGTGCTGAATTATCTATATCAAAATCCGGCTAAAAAACTATTAATTGCTATTGATAGTGACAGAACTCCCGATCGTGGTTTAATTAATTTAGTGATTGAGCTGGCCGGGCAGGCAGAGCAGGCTCGTATCTGGTTTAGCCATCAAGGTAAACAGATGCATAACTGGTTGAGCGCGCTTGTGGAATTAAAGTTAACCCAAGCTGAACCAGACTGGCTACAGGAGGATAAGCGTGATTAATACTCTAAACTTATCTATTGTCGGACATACAAATGTAGGTAAAACCTCTTTTTTACGGGCAATTAGCCGTAATGCCAGCTTTGGTGAAGTATCTGATAAACCTGGCACTACGCGCCATGTAGAAAGTATGACTCTGACACTTAAAAATCAGCAAAAGATTGTCTTTTTCGATACTCCGGGTCTTGAAGATAGCATTGCACTCTATGAATATATTCAGGATCTGGTGCAACCTAAAGAGAAGCTGGATGGCATTGATAAGTTATCCCGCTTTTTGGCGAGTCCAGAGGCAGAACATCGGTTTGAGCAGGAAGCTAAAGTCATTCGTCAGTTATTAAAAAGTGATGCCGGTTTATATATCATCGATGTGCGTGAACCTGTGCTGGCAAAATACCACGATGAGCTGGCTATTTTAGCTGAAAGTAATAAGCCGTTACTGGCAGTATTTAACTTTACGGCAAGTGAAAATAATCAGGAAGAAGCCTGGAAGGTATTATTATCGCGTGTCGGAATCCATGCCATTATTCGTTTTGACGCAGTCTTGCCTCCTGTTGATGGCGAACTAAGACTCTATCAAAGTTTATCGTTGCTGGTGGAACCGGCAAAGGAGTTAATTAGTAACTTACTGACTGAACTATCTGATAAACAGGCGCAAAGACAAAATACAGCTAATCAAATTGTTGCAGAGGCATTAGTTGATGTGACCGCCGCTTATCGGCTGATTAAGCCTGATGATAAGTTAGCAATTGAAGAGTTACAAAATCAGGTCAGAGAAAGAGAATATAAAGCGATTAAGTCATTACTAAAACTATATGCGTTTGATGAAAGATATGAGACAGAATACCAGGTCCCTTTAAGTGAAGGGCGCTTTGACAGTGATCTGTTTAATGCAGAAGCTCTAAAGCAAATGGGCATACAATTAAGTAAAGGTGTTGTGACTGGTGCAATTACCGGAGCCGGAATTGATTTAGCGGTTGGTGGGTTAACACTTGGGACGGCAACTCTTATTGGTGCAGCCATTGGTGGGCTTTCACAAACTGCGAATCACTATGGCGCCAGACTGATGAGTAAGTTCTCTGGTCATAAGCGTTTAACTGTAGATGACACAATTATCTGTTTTTTGTCATTAAGATTACAGCAATTATGTGCTAGCCTTTGTGCGCGAAGTCATGCTAATCTACAAATCGTGACATTGCCTAGTCCAGAACAGACGTTATGGAAAAAGGGCAAATTACCGACAATTCTGGCCAGAACACGTTCTCATCCAGAGTGGTCTATTTTAAACAAAAACCATCGGACACATGATGCAAGAAGACAAAATATTATTGAAGAGTTGGCTAAACAGTTGCCATAATTCATATAAATTAATTGTTGGCATATTTGTTATGCTGAGTGTTTTGTTAATATCCGGGTGTGCTAATCAGGAAGCGGCTTATCAGGATCAATATTCAGATTCAACAGTGATTAATAAACTGGAGAGTCAATATCTGGTATGGAAAAACACGCCATATCGTTACGGTGGAATGACAGTCAAAGGTTCGGATTGTTCCGGGCTGGTTATGAATACCTTTAAAACTCATTTTGCGACACAATTACCACGAACCACGGCTCAACAAGCTAAAATAGGCGATAAAGTTGACGAACTTGTTGCCGGTGATTTGGTTTTCTTTAAAACCGGTCGTGGTGAAAACGGTTTACATGTTGGTATTTACTATAAAGATGGAATGTTCTTGCATGTGTCCACCAGCCGTGGAGTGGAGTTTGCCAGTTTAGAAGGCGGTTACTGGAAAAATAACTACTGGATGAGTCGTCGCGTTATTTAGTTTAATAAAAGTTTCTATAAAAAAGCCACGTAAAGTGGCTTTTTTATTATCATTTTAATACTATGTCTGAGATAGAAATTTTTTTTGGCGTAGGGATAAACCAAACGAAAATCTAACAATTATTAAATAGATACTATCTTGAGTTTTATGTATTTACCTCTCTACGTTTTATTTAATAAAACAGTAAAAATATTTAAAAAAGTGATAATTCTCTCAACTTTTTAATCAATATTGCTATATAATTCCGACAAATTTAACGACAGGAGAGACTATCCGGTAATATCAGATATTGCACAATCGGTAATATGGATATGACTGGAACAGAGAAAATAAACGCAATTTACACATTTAGTGACCAATACTTATTTATTTTAAGTATTGTTTACCCGTGTTTGTTTATTTTACTCTGCATCTTGTCTTCCTTTGTTTGTATTGGATCAGCCGTAGAGTAAAATTTACGGCTTTTTTATTTAATAAAAACAAAGGAGTATCTTATGTATAGTAAGATTATTCAACAGCTTTATCTTCCGGAAATATATACTCAAAGTGACATTAATTTTTGGAATGAAGAACATATTTCAAAGCAGCTTTTAACCGCTCATTTAGATCCTGATTTTGAAGGCGCCAGTCGTCATCCTGAGTTTATTAAGGATTCAGTTCAGTGGATTAAATCAATACTCCCTCCTAAAGATTATCCTGAATTACTCGATATTGGTTGTGGACCGGGTCTTTATACTGAAAAATTCTATAATGAAGGATATCAGGTTACGGGCGTAGATTTCTCTCTGCGTTCTATTGATTATGCTAAAAATGTTGCCAGGCAGCAGGCGCTTGATATCAAATATATTTATCAGGATTATCTTGCTCTGGAATTCAAAGATTATTTTGACTTAGTGACGTTCATTTATTGTGATTATGGAGCACTGTCAAAAGATAATCGCAAAATCATCTTACAAAAGCTTTATCAAAGTTTGAAAGAGGGCGGTAAATTATTATTAGATGTCTTTTCGACAAAGCATTATGCATTATTTCAGGAATATAAGAATTGGGAAAATTATCCTGACGGTGGGTTCTGGAGTAAAGATGAATATCTGGCAATAAGTGGTGGATATAAATATCCTGATAACGTCATACTTGAACAAACTATTGTCGTAACTGGTAAAAAAATGACAACGTTTTATATCTGGAACAGCTGCTTCTCAGCAGAAAGTTTAATGACAGAAGTGGAAGAGGCTGGTTTTAAAGTGTGTGATATCTTTTCTGATATCAAAGGTATGCGATATGAACGACAAAGTCAGACTGTGGCAATTTTACTGGAAAAGTAAATCAAAGATAAACCAATAAAAAATCACCTCTAAGAGGTGATTTTTTTAATGATAAGATAAAACTAATTAACTATTAAATGATTCAAGAAAATCTAAATATTCTTGTTTAGTCATTAGCGGTTTATAGTTTGCCATCAGTTCGTCAGCTTCTTTAGCATCATCAAATAACAGATCGATAATGGTACAAGCCATCATTTGTGAAGGGCGAATATAAGCCATGTCATCATCCATAATCTTATAGTCTTTACCATGTAAAACACCACGCACAGAACCAATCCACGGATGGCTGACTGGCATAATATGAGATAAATCGCCGGTATCTGTACTGCCGGTCATATGTGGTGCTACCCACACGTTATCTTCACCGATTAAGCCTTCTGCATTTTGACGTAAGAATTTATTTAATACATCATTATTTTGTAGTGGTAAATAACCTGGTAAGTCTTTGATTTCTGCTTCTGCACCAACAGCCATAGCACCTGCTTTAAGCGCCTGATTAATACGTTTATTAGCATCGATCATGGCCGGTACATTACCTGCACGAACGTAACTTTCCATACGTACATCACTTGGAATCACGTTAACTAAATCACCACCCTGAGTAATGATCGGATGAAAACGGATGTAATCTTTTTCCTGAAAGGTTTCACGAATAGCATGTACACCCATCATGCCCATCATGGCTGCATTTAATGCGTTGACACCAGCATGAGGTGCTGCTGCTGCGTGAGCTGCTTCACCTTTATAACGAATGAGCTTACCGATAAAACCATTACTGGTGGTTGATATTTCGATAAAACCATTATCACGTTTAGCCGGAACGCTGGTTAAATGAATCTGTAATGCCATGTCGATATCATCAAAATCACCGCGAGAGATTAGCTCTGGTTTACCACCAATGTATTTGATTTTGCCTTCTTCAATTAAGCGATTACGGTAAGTGATTTCAACGTATTCTTCAGCGGGCACAGCAAAAGGAACAACGTCACCAGCCAGATATTCCATCGCACCGGCGTCTTTAAGGCCCATAACTACCGCCATCATATTGGCGATTTGCGCGTTATGACCACAGCAGTGTGCGGCACCAGATGTGTCATCTGCATCGGGATGATCTGCACAAATAATTGCGTCGAGTTCACCAATAACGGCAACACTGTGTTTACTTCCTTTACCACCTTTTAGACGACCTTTAACACCGGTCAGCGCCAGTTTATTTTGGTAAGGAATGCCAAGTTTTTCAAAACAGGCTTCAACTTTGCTGGCAGTTTTGGTCTCTTTATAACCCAGTTCAGGTTCTTCCCAAATCGCCTGAGCCAGTGCTTTAATATCGCCTTTTCTGGCGGCAATTGCATCGCAAACTTTTTTCTTTAGTTGTTCTTTATTCATTTGATACCTACCTGTTTTAGATAACACCTTCTAAGTGAAGTGTCACTTGTGCAATAAAGGCTGCACATAAGAATGTTCCTGCACATACGGCAAGTGCCACAGGAATAATACGCCATGAGATTTGTTTAAACATGGCTAAATCTTTACCAATTGCTAAACCTGCATAAGCAAGGATTGGTGTACAAATTGCCAGGAACTGAACGTGTCTTGCTGTATCAAGTACCCACGCGGAGCCTGGTGTTACCGGTAGTGAGGAGATAATAGCGATAATCGATACCCAGAAAATAACCGGTAGTTTATTACAAACGGGTAGTTTAGCAATTAAGAAGCCAACAACAGAGATTACAACAAGTACCGCCATTCCTTTTAAAGAGGAGATGATATCAACAGGGTAACCAACAGAGTTACCGGCAGCCATAATTACTGCGACGAGTATAAGTACAAAAATAGTTTCTGATATTTTCATTATATGTTACCTATCCTTATTAACCTTTATCTTTACCAAATAGACGTCTAAACACACCGTACATTTTTGATGCCAGAGGTAGTGAGAAGAACATATAAATATAGATACCTAAGATACTGGACAGTAAGTTAGCTGACGCAGCATAGGCGCGAATGGATGATTCCATTTCCGGGTAAAGCGTGACAATTGAACCGGTTGAGGCAGCCATCATACTACCACTACCAACACCAGCGCCCATTGCTAAGGCATAAGGGTGAAGGATATCAAGCTGACCGATAAAAGTGGTTAAGATACTGATCCAGATAGCGCCAAATAATGTACCGCAGATGTACATTGACATAACGCCGCGACCTTCCGGTGAATCCAGTCCATATTTATCGGCAATAATTGCAATATTTGGTTCACGAGCAACAGAGTAGGTTGCCCCAACAGCTTCACGCCCCATACCAAGAGCAACAGCGATTGGCAGACCAAATAGGATGGTTCCGAAGAAATGACCGACTTCCTGGAATATTAATGCACCTTTAGCATTAAAAATATGATTTAAGTTTGGACCGATATCGAGTCCTAGTTTTGCAATAAGTAACATCAAAGAAACGGTCATAACAGTACTGGCACGTTTCATGTTACCTTCGCTAAGAATTTTTAGTTTTGGAATACTAATGATGCCGCCAATAACCATAGCAAAGATCATCGGTAATAAAACAATCATTCCAAGTTTAATAATACCAATTAGCTCACAGACAACAACAACTAGTAGAGCGATAATGTGTAGTTTCCAATCTTTTAAGATTTCCATCTGGACACAACCTCGTTTGTGATTAGTTTTATCCGCTAAAACAGGGATAAATTTTTTATTGATTTAGAATATAGAATTTATAAAGTAGCATTTTTTGTTCAAAACTAATGTCGTAAATATAAAAACATAATCGTTTTCGATCGGCAAATGATATTTTGTAATTATGCTGGTATGAGCATTGTTGTTACTTATAACTGGTCGAATAATAGACAAATTACAGGCGAAAATAATCCTATTTCTGCGAATTATCTCTAAAAAATAGAACTAAAAAACGAGCCGATTTAGGTGAATAAATTGCCTGTTCGGTTAAATCAGTTAAACAATAGTGGCACCAAGCGTATGTTCAAAGTGGCCTAAAGCCCAGTCATGCCCAATCGGATTAAAACTGGCAACGGCATTTTTATGAATAACTATCTGATAGCCAAGATTATAAGCATCAACTGCTGTATGCAACACACAGATATCGGTACAAACTCCGGTCAGATGCAGTTCCCGAACTCCTCTTTCACGCAAACGTAAATCTAAATCTGTACCACTAAAGGCTGAGTAGTGACGCTTAGCCATCCAGTAGACACTCGGTTTAGATTGATATTGCTCATAAAGAGTTTTTAGTGAACCGTATAAATCTTGTCCCGGAGTACCAATGATATTATGCGGTGGGAAGAGTCTATTTTCTGGATGATAGTTATCTGATGGGTCGTGAGCATCAATAGCAAATACGACAAAATCACCTTGTTCAATAAAGGTTTTAGTTAACGTAACTAGCTCTTTTTCTATCGCTTGCCCGGCAGCAGCAGTGGTTAGCTTTCCGTCTGTAGCGATAAAATCGTAAGTGTAGTCCAGAGAAATGAGTGCTTTCATATTTTTCCTTGCGAATAAAATCGAAAATACCTTGGACGTTAATTATTTATAATAATGCCTTTATATACAAGTCAAATTTCATCTATAATGGTGGCATTTTGCGATATAGGCTTAAAGGATAATAATTTTTATGCGTACAATTTATTGTGGTCAGTTAAATGCTTCTCATATTGGTCAGGAAGTCACATTATGTGGTTGGGTGAATAAACGCCGCGATCTGGGTGGAATGATCTTTATTGATATGCGAGACAGAGAAGGGCTGGTACAGGTCTTTTTTGACCCGGATTATAAAGAAGCGTTTACTTTAGCCTCAGAGTTACGCAATGAATTCTGTATTCAAATTCAGGGTAAAGTTCGTGCCAGACCAGAAGGCCAGTTAAATAAAGAGATGAAAACAGGTGAAGTTGAAGTACTGGCTACTGCTCTTACCATCATCAACCGTTCAGAAGTTCTACCACTGGACTTCAATCAAAACAATACTGAAGAGCAACGCCTAAAATATCGTTATATCGATTTACGTCGTCCGGAAATGACCGCTATTTTTAAAACTCGTGCTCGTGTTACCGCTTTTGTACGTCGTTTTATGGATGAACATGGTTTCTTAGATGTGGAAACGCCGATGTTAACTAAGGCTACACCAGAAGGTGCGCGTGACTATTTAGTCCCAAGCCGCGTACATAAAGGTGAATTCTATGCGTTGCCACAGTCACCACAATTATTTAAACAGTTACTGATGATGTCTGGCTTTGACCGCTATTATCAAATTGTTAAGTGCTTCCGTGATGAAGATTTGCGCGCAGATCGTCAGCCAGAGTTTACCCAAATCGATGTTGAAACTTCTTTTATGACGGCTGAGCAGGTCAGAGAAATTATGGAAGAGCTAATCCGTAAACTTTGGTTGGAAATCAAAGGGGTTGATTTAGGCACGTATCCGGTGATGACATTTGCTGAAGCAATGCGCCGTTATGGTTCTGATAAACCAGACTTACGTAACCCACTTGAAATTATCGATGTCGCGGATTTAGTGAAAGATGTTGAATTTAAAGTGTTCTCTGGTCCGGCAAACGATCCAAAAGGTCGTGTAGCACTGCTTTGTGTACCGGGTGGGGCTGAGCTTAGCCGTAAGCATTTAGATGATTATGCGCAATTTATTACTGTCTATGGAGCGAAAGGTTTAGCATGGATGAAAGTGAATGATCGTGCAGCTGGTCCTGAAGGTGTACAAAGTCCGGTAGCTAAATTCTTCTCAGCTGAGCAAATTGAGGCTATTCTTACCCGTGCTAATGCTAAAAATGGTGATATTTTACTGTTTGGTGCAGACAGCTATAAAGTGGTGAGTGATGCACTTGGTGCGCTGCGTCTGAAAGTCGGTAAAGAGTTAAAAATTACTGATGAAAAGAAATGGGCGCCACTTTGGGTTATCGACTTCCCTATGTTTGAAGAAACCGAAGATGGTTTAAGTGCAATGCACCATCCGTTTACGTCACCAAAAGATTTTACTCCAGAACAGCTGAAAGCTAGTCCGGTAGAAGCCGTAGCCAATGCTTATGATATGGTGATCAATGGTTATGAAGTAGGTGGTGGTTCTGTACGTATTCATCGCAATGAAATGCAACAAACCGTATTTAGTATTTTAGGCATTAGTGAACAGGATCAACGTGAGAAATTTGGTTTCTTACTTGATGCCTTAAAATATGGTACACCACCACATGCAGGACTTGCTTTTGGTCTGGATCGTTTGACTATGCTTTTAACAGGTACGGATAATATTCGTGATGTTATTGCGTTCCCAAAAACAACCGCTGCGGCATGTTTATTAACGGATGCGCCAAGTCCGGCTAATCCGGCTGCTTTACAGGAACTTGGGATTGAGGTTTCTAAAAAAGCATAGTCTTTAAGATTAAACCTTTTTATATTTTGATAATCCCGCAGTTTAAATAAAATTGCGGGATTATTTTTATCTGTCATTTTGCTTTAAATATGATCTTATTACTCTTTTTATTCAGGATAGATTGATATGAACTACAAAAAGCCGGAATCAGTACTGGTAGTGATTTTTACACAGCGTGAGCAACAAGTTTTGATGTTGCAGCGTTTAGACGATTTATCATTCTGGCAATCAGTGACGGGTAGTCTGGAAGATGGGGAAACACCTTATCAAACGGCAATTCGTGAAGTAAAAGAAGAAACGGGTATTGATATTACAGGTCAGCAATTAACATTGATTGATGCAAAGCACGTCGTTGAGTTTGAGATTTTTCCGCAGTTTTTACACCGCTATGCACCCGGCGTTACAGCTAATAAAGAACACTGGTTCTATTTACCGTTACCAGAGAAATGCCAAATTACCTTAACCGAACACAAAGCCTGCCAATGGTTAAATTATAAAGAAGCGGCCGATCTAACAAAGTCATGGAATAATCGTGAGGCGATTTTACAACTTAGCAAAAACAGATTGAGCGAATTTGTACCTAAAATGAGCGGGTTTGAATCTATATAAATAAAAAATATTGGCATAATCATGGCTCTTTTACAGGAGTCTTATGATGAAAAAATATTTACTATTAACCTTATCTTTCTTAAGTTTTTATTCTTTTTCCCAAACCAAGGATTTTTCCTTATCCAGCCCGGATTTGGATAAAAATGGTTTTACCAACAGATATATTGCAGATGTTTTTGGCTGTGAAGGTGAGAATATTTCACCTGAACTGACCTGGAAAAATATTCCGGCAGGAACAAAAAGTTTAGCCATGACAATGTACGATCCTGATGCTCCAACAGGTTCTGGTTGGTGGCACTGGGCAGTGGCAAACATTCCTGTCGGTACTCACTCTTTAGTACAAAATGCTGGCAATCAAACTGATTTATTACCGGGTGGGGCAGTAACAATTCGTAACGATTATGGCTATAATACTTATGGTGGACCTTGCCCTCCGGTGGGACGTACGCATAAATATCAATTTACAATTTATGCCTTAAGTATTGATAATATTCCGGTATCTGAAACATCAAGTGCGGCATATATTGGCTTTATGGTGAATCAGTTTGCGATTGATAAAGCGCAAGTGACATATACTTATGGTCGCTAATTGTTAGCAAATCAGAAAATCTTAAGAGGAGAGTCGTGTGATTAGTCAAAAATATAAGATTACATTAAAATCTCCTCAGTCATTTTATCACCACGCTGATATTGGTACTTATGCTCACATTACTCAGCGCTGTGATAAAACATTAGAACAAATGGTTTGTGTTGCTCCCATGCTTGTTTATGTCACAGAAGGGCAAAAAAGTATCATTCTTCCTGATGAAGTGATTACTTTAGAATCTGGTCAGATAGTGATTATTCCGGCTAATCAGCGTTTTGCTATGATCAATCACTCGCGTTTTTCAAACCATAAACAAGCGGGCCAATATAAGGCTTGTATGATTAGCTGGCAACCTAAGTCTTTGCAGCAATTTGAGATGGCTCATCCGGTGACGCCACTGACTTCGGTGAAAGTATTACCCCATCCGGCAAAATCATTTTTACATTCACTACAAAATTTATCTGACCTGTTTTCTGACTCAGAGAACTTACCAGATACAATCATTTCTCATCGCTTTGAAGAGATTTTACTATGGCTTATGTCACAAGGGATTGGTCTGTCAAATACAGCTGACGCTCAGCTCAGTCTGCGGGTTCGGCAGTTTCTGCTTTCTGCTCCGGATAAGAAATGGAGTTCTAAAGAGGTTGCTGATGAAATGGCGATGAGTGAGGCGACTATGCGCCGTCATCTGTCAGCAGAAAATACCTCATTAACAGAGCTAATTACTGATATCCGAATGAATCATGGGCTCATGTTATTACAAACGACTCAGTGGCCAGTTCAGTTAATTGCACTAGAAACAGGGTATGATTCAGGTTCCCGCTTCTCGATACGATTTAAAGAGCGCTTTGGATTTTCTCCTGGTGAAATCAGAGGAAAATCAGTAACAAAAAATGCTTTGTCATAATATATGAATATTTAAACTGACCTGTTCAGACTAATTTTGTGATGTAAGTCTCATTTTTTAAGCCATCAAAACTATACACTCCATTAATCTGCATATTTTATTTAACAAATAAAGTTAATGATAAGGTTAATTTATTGTTTTATTTGTTAATTTATTGGACTTATTAGAAGTTTTTAAAGTGGATTTTTAGCTGATGATATAAACATTTGGAGGTTTTATGCGGAAGTTTAAATATAGTGCTTTGTTGGCTTTACCATTGGTATTTTCGTGCGTAGCAGAAGCAGCGGAAAATGCTAATAACTACACACTGGAACAGGTTGTAGTATTCAGCCGCCATGGCTTAAGAGCACCCCTTGCCAGCCCTAGTAGTGCGCTAGGTAAAGTAACACCAAATGAGTGGCCACAGTGGGATACACCAAGCAGTTATTTAACTACCAGAGGTGGCGCGCTTGAAGCCTACTTTGGTCACTATTTTAGTGAGTGGCTAGTTGATACCAAGCTGCTTCAGGCGGATGTTTGTCCTACAGAAAAAGATGTATACTTCTATGCCAATAGTTTGCAAAGAACTATTGCCACAGCACAATATTTTAGTGTTGGTGCCTTCCCGGGTTGTATCGTACCTGTTTATCACAAAGAAAAACTAGGCACAATGGATGCTACTTTTAATCCAATTATTCGTAATGACACACCTGAATTTAAGCAAAAAGCGATTGATTCTATCAATGCGGCGGCAGGACCAGGTGGTGTGATTGGTTTAAATGAAAGACTTAAACCAATTTATGAAGATATGTCTAAAGTGATCAACTATGGTAAGTCAGCAACGTGTACTGTTGATAAACAATGTGATTTTTTAGCACAACCAACGACAATTAATATTACTGCAAGTCAGGAACCAGGGATTTCTGGTCCGCTTCGTACCGGGACATCCGTCGCCGATGCCTTTATTTTACAATATTATGAAGGTTCGCCACTGAGTGACGTCGCCTGGGGTCAAATCAAAAATAATGAACAGTTTGAAAAACTGGTGTCTATTAAAGAGTACTACAATACAGTGAATTTTAGTGCGCCCGTCGTGGCTAAAGAGGTCTCTACTAATTTAATCAACTATATTCACTCTGTGTTTGATAATAAAGATGCGGCTAAATTCACTTTCTTAGTAGGTCATGACTCAAATGTTGCTTCAATGTTTGCTACTTTAGGTGTGAAACCATACAACCTACCTAACCAGTTCGAAACTACACCAATTGGTGGTAAGATTCTGTTTGAACGCTGGAAAGATAATACAACTGGTGAACAACTGTTAAAAATTGAGTACGTTTATCAATCTACTGATCAGTTGCGTAAACTTGAACAGCTAAATCGTGAAAATCCACCGCAACGTGTGGTGCTTGAACTTGCTTCATGCCCAATTAATGCAATGGGATATTGTTCATTTGATAAATTTGAAAATCTACTTAATGAATTAGCCAAATAATTTATTCGTTAAACCGAATTTAGTGTATTTCTTTAAGCTCCTTTTGTTAACTTAAGACAGAAGGAGTTTTTTGTTATATGGCAGATTATGGTGTGGCGATAATTTTTACTGAAATAGATTCACTTCCTTTATTCGAATAATGAAATTGCAATTCAAATCTGCTAGAATGGCGCGTTTTCAATATATTTAGTATATTTACTTCAAGAAATATAAGTAACAAGTAACTGGAGATTTTTTATGGCAGGTCATAGTAAGTGGGCCAATACGAAGCACCGTAAAGCGGCGCAAGATGCAAAACGTGGCAAAATTTTTACCAAAATTATTCGTGAATTAGTAACTGCGGCAAAAATTGGCGGTGGCGATCCTGCATCAAATCCAAGGTTGCGTGCTGCTATGGACAAAGCATTATCTAATAACATGACTCGCGATACCATGAACCGTGCAGTTGCACGTGGTGTGGGTGGTGAAGATGATAGCAACATGGAAACTATCATTTATGAAGGCTACGGTCCGGGCGGTACAGCTGTTATGGTTGAATGTTTAAGTGATAACCGTAATCGTACCGTATCAGAAGTACGTCATGCATTTACTAAAACAGGCGGTAACTTAGGTACTGATGGTTCAGTTTCTTATCTGTTCTCTAAAAAAGGTGTCATTTCTTACCCAACTGGTACAAATGAAGATACTGTGATGGAAGCTGCGCTTGAAGCTGGTGCTGATGACGTTGTGACTTATGATGATGGTGCAATTGATGTATTTACTTCACCAGAAGCGTTTGGCGAAGTTAAAGATGCACTGGACGGGGCAGGTTTAGTTTCTGAATCGGCTGAAGTTTCACTTATTCCAGCAACTAAAGTTGATCTGGATATTGAATCAGCACCAAAATTATTACGTCTGATTGATATGCTTGAAGATTGTGATGATGTTCAGGAGGTTTACCACAATGGTGAAGTTTCTGACGAGGTTGCAGCAACACTGGAATGACAATC
The DNA here is from genome assembly GCF_011745665.1 of Zophobihabitans entericus. Classification (GTDB taxonomy): domain Bacteria; phylum Pseudomonadota; class Gammaproteobacteria; order Enterobacterales; family Orbaceae; genus Zophobihabitans; species Zophobihabitans entericus. Next base: position 1,340,852 of record NZ_CP050253.1, read on the forward strand.
ATTTTAGGTATTGACCCAGGTTCCCGTTTGACGGGATACGGGGTCATTCGTCACACCGGACGTAAATTAGAGTATTTAGGCAGTGGTTGTATTAAAACCGCTGTTGATGATTTACCTACGCGCCTGAAGCGAATTTATGCTGGGGTGACTGAAATTATTTTACAATTTCAACCTGATGAGTTTGCCATTGAACAGGTATTTATGGCGCGTAACGCTGATTCAGCTCTAAAACTTGGACAGGCGAGAGGGGCGGCGATCGTTGCTGCGGTAAATCAGGATTTACCTATTTTTGAGTATGCTGCGCGTCAGGTGAAACAGAGCGTGGTTGGAACAGGGGCGGCAGATAAGTCTCAGGTTCAGCATATGGTAAAAACACTGTTAAAGTTACCCGCCAGCCCGCAAGCCGATGCGGCTGATGCGTTGGCAATTGCTATCACCCACACGCATATGAGTCAAAATTTAGTGAAGATGAGTGAAAATCGTTTGGCGTTAGCCCGTAAACGAATTATTGATGAGTCACAATATAGTAAGAAATAGAGGTAATTTATGACTGGTTATAATGATCTACAACAGATATTAGCATATTACGGTATTAGCGCAGGTAGTTTACTTGTTAGTATTATTGTTATTCTCGTGATTGCTGTTCTTTTATGTTCATTATTTGCTTTTTTATCAGCAAAAATCGTAAAAGCAAGTCACCCGACATTTGGTGCCGCAGTTTTAGCGACTATCGTGTATGTCTTGTTCTCATTTGTTAAGAACTTTATTGTTGGTTTTACCTTACCAATGGAGTTTTACTATTCAAATACCTTTGCATTGATTGATTTTGCGATTTCAATTGGTGTATTGAGCTGGTGTTATTCCGGATTCTTTAAAACCAGCTATCTTAAAGGTTTAGGTATTTCAGGCTTAGTTATTATTATGCTGGCAGCATTACTGCTAATTTTATCGTTCGTATTTAGCTTCCAGTAATTTTAAAGAGCAGGTCGCTGGTAAAGGCGGTCTGCTATCTTTGTATAAATAAACTGTCTATTTATACAGTTAAATCTTTCTTCTTTTTCCATCATCATGTAAACTGGTCACTAATTTATATCTTATACGTCTGATTATTAAATTTTAAGGGTAGATTATGATAGGTCGTTTACGTGGCATCATTATTGAAAAGCAGCCGCCGGAAGTTGTGATTGAAGCAAATGGTGTTGGTTATGAAGTCTTTATGCCAATGACCTGTTTTTATGAACTGCCGGATAATGGTAAAGAAGCGACGGTATTCACCCATTTTGTGGTAAGAGAAGATGCACAACTGCTTTATGGCTTCAATCATAAACAAGAACGTGCACTGTTTCGTGAACTGATTAAAGTCAATGGTGTTGGTCCAAAGCTGGCTTTAGCAATTTTGTCCGGAATGTCTGCTGCTCAGTTTGTCTCTGCGGTTGAAATGGGTGAAATCAAAACGTTGGTTAAGCTGCCGGGTGTTGGTACCAAAACTGCTGAGCGCCTGATTGTTGAGATGAAAGATCGTCTGAAACGTCTTGGTGGTGAACTATTATCCCAATCCTCATTATCCGAAATTAATATTCCGCGCGTGAAAACGTCTAATGATATGGAAAGTGAAGCGATTTCTGCTCTGGTGGCTTTAGGCTATAAACCTCAGGAAGCCAGCAAAATGGTGAGTAAAGTTGCTCGTCCGGATGCTGACAGCGAAACCCTGATTAAAGAAGCACTAAAAGCAGCGTTATAATAAGAGGTTATCATGATTGAAGCTGATCGTTTAATATCACCGGTGTCACAGCGAGAAGAAGACACTGTTGATCGTGCAATTCGACCAAAATCATTGGATGAATATATTGGTCAGCCTCATGTCTGTGAACAGATGAAAATCTTTATTCAGGCCGCTAAACAGCGTCAGGATGCACTTGATCACTTGCTGATTTTTGGACCACCGGGGCTGGGTAAAACTACACTGGCTAATATCGTTGCAAATGAAATGGGTGTTAATTTACGCACTACATCAGGCCCGGTGCTTGAAAAAGCAGGGGATTTGGCAGCGATGCTGACCAATCTTGAACCCCATGATGTTTTATTTATTGATGAGATTCACCGCCTGTCACCAGTGGTTGAAGAGATTCTCTATCCAGCGATGGAAGACTATCAACTGGATATTATGATTGGTGAAGGACCTGCTGCACGTTCAATTAAAATTGATTTACCACCATTTACGCTTATTGGTGCTACAACCAGAGCGGGTTCTTTAACCTCTCCACTGCGTGACCGATTTGGTATTGTGCAGCGTTTAGAGTTTTATAAAGTAGCTGATCTGGAATATATCGTTAGCCGCAGCGCCAAATTTTTAGGTTTAGAGTTATCACCGGAAGGTTCACACCAAATTGCCAGACGTTCACGGGGAACGCCACGTGTTGCTAATCGATTACTTCGCCGGGTTCGTGATTATGCGGATGTTCGCTCTGACGGTAAAGTAAATGGTGATGTCGCTGTTCAGGCATTAGATATGCTTGATGTTGATGTTGAAGGCTTTGACTTTATGGATCGTAAATTACTGCTAGCCATTATTGATAAATTTATGGGCGGACCGGTTGGGCTGGATAACTTAGCCGCAGCAATTGGTGAAGAGCGTGAAACGATTGAAGATGTGCTGGAACCATACTTAATTCAGCAGGGTTTTATTCAACGTACACCAAGAGGGCGGATTGCGACTCTGCATGCTTATCGTCACTTTGGTATCGTACCTGCAGATAAATAATGCTAATAATTTAATTTCCTCTGATTATTTTATCTTTAACTTAATTATGGTGCTCTGGTACCATAATTCAAGATTGGTAATTAAATTATCCATAAAATGTGTTTATTAATCAATTGGTTATGATGTTTATTTTAATGGGCAATTATCAGGGTAAATCTCTTACTGAATATTCATTTCACTTATAGTAATATACCTTTCAATCATTTCTTATTATTGGTCAATTATGAAACGCTATGCTAAATTTTTAACTCTTTTAACTGTTGTAGTCTGGTTATCCGGTTGTGGACTAAAAGGTGATCTTTATTTTCCGGCTGATGAACAGCAATCAACCACGACAAATGAGTCTAAGTAATGAACAATTTTAAATATCTAAATCAGGAATTATTTGCCGAGAATGTGTCTGTGACACAACTGGCTAAACAATTTGGTACGCCGCTGTATATCTATTCAAAAAACTACATTGAACAACAATGGTTAGCGTTCGATCAGGCTTTAGCTGGTCGTAAACACCTTGTTTGTTATGCGATGAAAGCCAATAGTAATTTAGCGGTATTAAATATTTTAGCTAAGCTTGGTGCTGGTTTTGATATTGTGTCTCAGGGTGAACTTGAGCGCGTACTAGCTGCTGGTGGTGATGCCGGGAAAGTCGTTTTTTCTGGTGTAGCTAAAACTGAAGCAGAGATTGCCCGCGCGCTTGAAGTTGGTGTGCGTTGTTTTAATGTTGAGTCAATTCCAGAGCTTTATCGTATTAATGAAGTAGCAAAACGCCTTAATAAAAAAGCACCGGTTTCACTGCGTATCAACCCGGATGTGGATGCTAAAACCCATCCTTACATTTCAACTGGGATGAAAGAGAATAAATTTGGTATTAGCTATGAGATCGCTTTAGAGGTGTATAAAGAAGCGAGCAGACTTTCTCATCTAAGCGTTGAGGGTATTGATTGCCATATTGGTTCTCAGTTAACAGAACTGACACCATTCCTTGATGCCGCTGACAGAGTACTTGCTCTAGTTGATAGTTTAGAGAAAGAAGGGATTCATATTCATCACCTTGATTTTGGTGGTGGCCTTGGGGTGTGTTATAATGATGAAGTACCTCCGACACCAGCTGAGTTTGTAAAAGCTATTCTGAAAAAAGTAGAAAACTATCCGCATCTGGAAATTCTGTTTGAACCAGGTCGTGCTATTGTTGCTAACGCAGGTCTGTTAGTAACTCATATTGAATACTTAAAACATCATGAAGATAACCACTTTGCGATTGTCGATGCCGGTATGAATGATTTAATTCGCCCCGCTCTGTATGAGTCCTGGATGAAAATTATTCCGGTTTCACAAAAAACAAATCAGGCTCAAAGCTATGTTTATAATGTCGTAGGTCCAGTTTGTGAATCAAGCGACTTTTTGGGTAAACAACGAGAGCTTGCTGTAGAAGCGGGTGACTATCTGGCAGTATGCAGTGCTGGTGCTTATGGCTTTGGTATGGCTTCTAACTATAACAGCCGACCAAAACCGGCAGAGATTATGGTTGATGGTAATAAAGCTTATGTAATTCGTCAACGTGAAAAATATACCGATCTCTGGGCTGGTGAGCAACTCATTGGTTGATTCAACCCTCATTAAACCACTATAATGTCATCAAATTAAACTAAATTGTGGCGGTGAAAACCGCCCAAGTAGTGGTGACAGAATGAATTTCTCCAAGATGCATGGACTGGGTAATGACTTTATGGTGATTGACGCCATTACCCAAAATGTTCATTTATCTCCTGAACTGATAAAGCGTTTAGCTGATCGTCATACCGGTGTCGGCTTTGATCAACTTCTGGTTATTGAACCACCATACTCTCCTGATCATGATTTTCATTATCGAATTTTTAATGCCGATGGTGGTGAAGTGGAGCAATGTGGTAATGGTGCTCGTTGTTTTGCCCGCTTTGTCCGTCTTAAAGGTCTGACTAAAAAACGTGAATTAAAAGTCAGCACTCTCAAAGGTACGATAATCCTGAAAGTGAATGAGGATGAAACGGTGCAGGTCAATATGGGCGAACCAGTTTTTGACCCGCAAAGTATTCCATTTAAAGCGATTAAAGAAGAGAAAACTTATATTATTCGGGCTCAGGAACAGACCGTATTTTGTGGTGTAGTTTCTATGGGTAATCCTCATTGTGTATTACAAGTCAATGATGTGCTAACAGCAAGTGTAGCAACTCTTGGACCTGTGCTTGAATCTCATGAACGCTTTCCGGAGCGAGCAAATATTGGTTTTATGCAAATTGTTGATCGTAATACGATTCAGCTGCGTGTTTTTGAACGTGGTGTAGGTGAGACTTTAGCCTGTGGTACAGGTGCTTGTGCTGCTGTTGCAATTGGTATCACACAAGGTCTGCTTGATTCTAAAGTGAAAGTTAAATTACCGGGTGGTGATTTAGATATCTGTTGGGAAGGTGTTGGTAAGCCTCTGTTTATGACCGGTTCAGCCACACACGTTTATGATGGATTTGTAACATTATGAGTACAGAAAATAGCTCAACCAGAGCCAAGGTTAAGACAGATGTCAAAGCATCGACAAAAATAAAACCAGAGACTAAACCTAAGTCTAAAGCAGAGCCTACGCTGGACGCAAAATTAGAGACCAAACTGAAAGCAAAACCAGTAGCAAAAACGACAAAAAAAGCTGCTGTGCAGGTAGAGTCTCGGGCAAAAATAAAAACTAAAGCTAAGGCTGAAGTGACACCAAAACTTAAATCAAAGCCTAAATCAGAATCTAAGTTAACACTTAAGTCAGAGCCTAAGCCAGAAGTTAAACCAGAGCTTAAATCAGAAATTAAGTCTAAAACTAAGATAAAAACAAAGTCTGTGACAACAGCAGAAACTAAACTGGCCTCTAAGCAGACTACAACTCTGACCGAAAAAACCGTCGCTAAGCCAACTGTGACCAAAAAACGACGCGCCAAAGCGAAACCCAGAGTCAGAAAAGTTAAGCTAAATGATGAACTGGTTAATCAGTATCTGACACAAAATCCTGACTTCTTTATTCGTAATGCTCGTCAGGTAGAAACAATGCGGATTCCTCATCCGGTACGTGGTGTGGTCTCCTTACCTGAATGGCAGCTAGCCAGACAACGTAATAAAATTAAAGAGTTAGAACAGGAAGTGACACTGCTGATGGAGCACGCCAGTGCCAATGAGTATCTGTTTGAACACTTAATGACATTGCAGAAAGAGTTATTACAGGCAGAAAATTTAGGTGAACTGGTTACTCGTTTAAATCGCTGGGCGAAAAGTTTAGGTTTACTGGGCGGATATGTTTATCTGTTTGAGGATAAATGGGCTCTCTCGGCACCATCGAGTTTTCATCATCTGTCACTTTCTTCTGATAAATTTAATTTTATTCGTGTACGTCATTTACAATATAGCTATCACTATTTAGGGCAATTAAATCCGACAGAACTGACCCTGCTGGTACCTAATCAGGAATATGTTGGTTCTGTAGCACTTTCGTTACTTGGGGAATTTGGTGATTTAGGTGTTTTAGTGTTTGCCAGTCGTGATCACCGTCATTATCAATCGGGGCAGGGAACACTATTGCTGGAAAAAATCAGTGAGATTTTACCTATCCTGATTAAGCGCTGGGTAACTCGTAAGAAATAATGATGCCAGATTTATTGGAAAAGTAATCGAAAAAGATAAATAAATTGAAACAGGACAAGTCCAATGGATAAACCAACTCGAGCTATGCAACAAACAAAGCCAGCGGCAGAACCATTTGACACTAAAAACTACTCATTGCTGTTAACACAGCCGGTAGAGAAGTTCCTGCAATATTTAAAAGCTGAGCGTCAACTAAGCCAACATACTCAAATCAATTACCAGCGGCAGCTTTATGCCGTTATCCATCTGGCTCATGAAATTGAGCTTTCCTGCTGGCAAAATTTAGATGCTTCTGCAGTACGTTTACTGATTGGTCGTAGTAAGCGAACAGGTCTCAGTGCCAGTAGTTTGTCACTACGTCTGTCGGCACTAAGAAGTTTTCTGGACTGGATGGTACATCAAAAACAGATGAACGTTAATCCTGCGCGTGGTGTGCAAAGCCCTAAGCCGGGTAAACATCTGCCAAAAAATATTGATGTTGATGAGATCAATCAACTGATGGATATTAACTTTAACGATCCGTTAGCCGTGCGCGATCGGGCGATGCTGGAACTGATGTATGGCTCTGGTTTGCGTCTGTCTGAACTGGTTGGACTAAACTGCCGTGAACTCAACTTAAAAGATGGTGAGATGCGCGTGATTGGTAAAGGCAGTAAAGAGCGTAAATTACCGATGGGCAGTCTGGCGATCAAATGGATTGAGCATTGGCTCTCTATGCGGGACTTTTTTGAACCGGAAGACGATGCATTATTTATCTCCAAATATGGTAAACGTATCTCTACCCGCAATGTTGAAAAGCGTTTTGCCCAGTGGGGTGTTAAGCAAGGTTTAAGTACTCACGTGCACCCACATAAACTCCGTCACTCATTTGCTACTCATATGCTGGAATCCAGCGGTGATCTGCGTGCTGTGCAGGAACTACTGGGGCATGCTAATTTATCGACGACTCAGGTTTATACTCATCTTGATTTTCAGCATTTAGCTAATGTTTATGATTCGGCTCATCCAAGAGCAAAAAGAGGAAAATCCTAATGCATTTTTATCGTTCGTTAAAAACTATAAAGGCACTGACTTTTGATCTCGATGATACACTTTATGATAATGTACCGGTGATGATGAAAGCCGATCAGGAACTGATGTTACATTTACAGCAACATGCACCTCTTCAAACGTTACAATTGGCTGAATTTAATGCCATTAAACATGGCTTATTAGAGACCGAACCTGATTTATATCAGGATGTAGTGCAGTGGCGAATTCAGACCTTACAAACGTTATTTGCTTTACACGGTTTTTTACAACATGAAGTACTCACTTTTGCCGATGAAGCGATGAATAATTTTATGTATTGGCGACATCAAATAGCGGTGCCACAAAATACTTTTCAGGTATTAGATAAGCTGGCAGAAAAGTACCCTCTGGCAGTCATTACTAATGGTAATGTGGACGTGACTAAAGTAGGTTTAGGACACTATTTTAAATTTTCTTTACGTGGTGGTGTGGATGGTCATTCTAAACCAGCAACCGATATCTTCCACGTGGCAGCAAAACGACTGGGTGTACTGGCTGAAAATATTATGCATGTTGGCGATCACTTAAATGCTGATGTAGAAGGCGCGATCTCCAGCGGTATGCAATCATGCTGGATCAATATTTTTAAACAGAATATTTATCACATGAATGAGGCACGAGTGTTACCGCACGTAGAAATTTCTGAATTGGCAGAGCTCAATAATCTGTTATAATCTGTATAAATACACAGTATTTATATTGTCATTGATTAAAATTTTCATGATAATATAATTTTTTCAAATAAATCAAAGAGTTATATTATGAACCATAAACTTCTGGAGAGCCTTAATCCGGAGCAGCAAAAAGCTGTTACCACAGATAGTCAGTATACATTGGTTCTGGCAGGTGCAGGAAGTGGTAAAACTCGTGTTTTAGTTCATCGTATTGCCTGGCTTTGTACTGTTAAAAACTACTCACCTAATTCCATTTTTGCGGTCACGTTCACCAATAAAGCTGCCGGAGAGATGCAGGAACGAATTGAAGAATTGGTCGGTGCAGAGCAATTCGCCGGTATGTGGGTAGGAACGTTCCATGGTCTGACTCATCGTTTATTACGCATCTTTTCTGACGCAGCAAAATTACCGAGTAATTTCCAGTTAATTGATACTGACGATCAGCACCGTTTGGTCAAACGTATCTTTCGTGAATTTCAGTTAGATGAAAAGCGCTGGCCAACGCGCGATTGTGCAGCTTATATTTCTACCCAAAAAGAGAAGGGACTCAGACCCGGGGATATTTCACCTGCCGATCAAATGGAAGAGATCTGGAAGCAAGTATATACCAGCTATCAGGCTATGTGTGATCGTGCCGGATATGTCGATTTTTCAGAGTTAATTTTGCGTGCCTACGAACTACTGACCAATAATGCAGAAGTTCTTAGCTATTGCCGTAAACGTTTTAAAAATATTCTGGTTGATGAGTTTCAAGATACCAATCATATCCAGTATCAACTGGTTAAACGTTTAGCGGGTGATACTGCCAATGTGATGATCGTGGGTGATGATGACCAGTCTATTTATGGCTGGCGCGGCGCGAATTCAGATAATCTACAAACCTTTGTTAATCATTATGCTGATACTGAGATTATCCGTCTGGAACAAAATTACCGTTCAACCGGTGCTATTTTACAAACAGCTAATCATTTAATCTCTCACAATCAGGCCAGACTGGGTAAAAATTTATGGACTGATCAAGGCAATGGTGAGCAGATTTCTCTGTATATTGGCTTTAATGATTTAGATGAAGCCCGTTATGTTATTGGTCAAATTAAAAAATATCATCAGGATGGTGGTAATTATCGTGATTGTGCCATCTTGTATCGTAATAATGCACAGTCCCGTTTATTTGAAGATACGTTATTACAATCAGCTATTCCTTACCATATTTATGGTTCGATTCGCTTCTATGAGCGTCAGGAAGTTAAACTGGCACTAGCGTATTTACGTCTGCTGTATGATACCAATAACGATGTGGCTTTTGAGCAATCAGTCAATACACCAGCCAGAGGTGTGGGGGATTCAACGATTGATACTATTCGTAATCTGGCAAAACAGCAAAATCAGTCTTTATGGGAAGTGTCTGAACGACTTATTGAGATGACGGTTCTCAGACCTAAGCAGCGCAATGGACTTTCGCGTTTTATTGAGCTAATGAATACCATGCGTAAAGAGCTGGCAGAAAAACCATTCTATGAGCAGATTGACCGAATTATTCAGGATTCCGGTATTTATGAAATGTATGAGCAGGAGAGTGGCATTAAAGGTCAATCCAAGCTTGAAAATCTGGAAGAACTGGTTTCAGCTGCACATCAATATTATGAGTCAGCCGGAGATAATCTGGTTGATGTTCATAGCGGCAAAACCTTAACTGTACTGGAAGCATTTCTGGCTTATACTTCACTGGAAGGTAAAGAGAGCTCACGTAATCAGGATTCAGTGCAACTGATGACTTTGCATTCCGCTAAAGGGCTGGAGTTTGAGCAAGTTTATATTGTCGGAATGGAAGAGGGGCTGTTCCCTGCTCAGCGATCTATTCCTGATAAAGACCGTATGGAAGAGGAACGCCGCTTAGCTTATGTGGGTATCACCAGGGCGCGTAAACACCTAACGTTGTCTTTAGCTGAACTCAGACGCTTATATGGTAAGGAAGAGCGTAATTTACCTTCGCGCTTCTTAAATGAATTACCACCAGAGTGGCTGAATGAAGTTAGTTTTAGAGGGATGACCTATAGTAAACCCCAGGTTACTCAAAAAGAGCCGGTTTCTTTTACTTTTGAAGATGAAGAAAGTGATTATCACTACACTCAACAAGACTATAAAGATAAACGTTCAACTAAGCGTAATACAACAGCCGGTGATGACGGATATACCTTAGGACGACGTGTAAGTCACCGTCGTTTTGGTGAAGGAACTATTATTAATTTAGATGGTGAGGGCGATCATCGTCGCGCTCAGGTTGCTTTCGTGAACGAAGGCATAAAATGGTTAGTGATTAAACTGGCAAATATGACATTTTTGTAATGATAATAATTCGCAAAACATATTGTTTTTTTTCTATCCTGATCTTATCTTATATACGCTGAAAATTTGGAAATTAGCTCAATTAGCTAAGAATAAAAATAATGGATTATCATAATCATACAGCATGGATAAAGACCCTTTATTCATATTTCTGTTAATGGACTAAAAAAAGTATCATGAAAAGTTTAATTAATAAACTCTTAATTCTTGTTATGTTGGTGTTTATGTCATCATCATTTGCAGCTCAAAAACCAATTTATGGTATATATGAAAAAGTGAAACTGGTGGAGTTTGACAACGTAGTTGTCAGAGCTAAGTTTGACACAGGTGCGCTTACCACGTCTTTAGGCGCGACTAATATACATATTTTTGATAAGGATGGTGTCGATTGGGTTAGGTTTACTCCTCAAATTGAAGGGGTAACACTACCGGAAATGGAATCTCCTTTAGTTCGTCATAGTAATATTAAACGCCGTAGTGGCGATACGAGTGACGATGTTCTTCATACTGTACGACCAGTTATTATGCTCGACATCTGCTTTGACGGAAAAATTTATTCGGTTGAGGCTAATTTAACTGATCGTTCACGTTTTAATTATCCACTTCTTGTTGGGAAGACCGCCTTACAAGAATTTAATATTCTGATAGATCCAAAATTGAAATATCAGTCTAAACCAGATTGTAAATAACAATAACCCATTTACACGAGAGTGATTATGCGTTCTCTTACATTGCATTTAAAAGTCTTGATTACGATTTTAGTCGTACTCGGACTATCTATTACTGCTTACCAAATATTTGTACAAAAAACACCAATTACAGAAAATGAACTTGATAACTTATGGACTATTGATGCCCGCGTCGATTTTGATGTGAATGGTACTAAGCCAGTTAAAGCTCAACTCTATATTCCGGCTAAATCGGATGATTATGCGATTTCTGATGAAATTTTCCTAGCTAAAGATTATGGACAAAATATTGACCAGTCACCACTTGGCAATCGTTTTGTAACATGGTCTGCCCGTCGGGTCAGTGGTCCTCAAACACTGTATTACCGCGTAAATATTACTAAACGTTATACGGACGAGGTTGCTCATTCGACTAAAGGTACATCATGGCGTGAACCTATTGTTATGAAGGGTGCAGATAAATTAGCGGCTGATGCATTGATCAATGAAATTCGTCAGAAGTCATCTAATACCACAACGTTTATCACGACAGCGATTAATGTGATTAACGATACCACCAATGATAACGTTAACCTATTATTGGGTAAGAGTAAGACTCCTGAAAATAGAGTGAAAACCATTGAGGTATTACTTTCTCAGGCATATATTCCTATTCAGCAAGTTCATATATTACATCTGACAAGTAGTACCAGTCAGACACCAGAGCTGTGGATTCGTAGTTATATTGATACTGGACGTCGTGCTGAAAACAGTACCAGTACTGGTGAATGGTTCTATTTTAATCCAACCTCCGGCGCAATGGGACTACCGGAAGATGCTATTGTCTGGTGGGTGGGTAATGAAGACGTATTAACTGTTGATAATGGTGTTCGTGCCCGAGTCACTTTTAGTATGGAACAGAGTGAACTTACCGCGATTAGCCTGGCTAAAGTGGCACAGGAAGGGAATTCACTTATGGAATACTCTTTCTACAGTTTACCGATTTCAACACAGTGGGCTTATCAGGTAATGCTGATGATTCCATTTGGCGTTCTGATTATTTTAGTCTTACGTAATATTGTTGGTGTAAATACACTGGGTACCTTTACACCGGTACTTATTGCTTTGGCATTTAGAGAAACTGGACTGGTATTTGGTTTAGTTTTCTTCTCTCTAATCGTATCAGCGGGTCTGTCACTCCGTTCCTATCTGGAACATCTTAAACTGCAAATGTTGCCAAGGTTATCGGTAGTACTGACTTTTGTGGTGATGCTAATTATTTTTGCTGGTCTGTTTAGTCACAAACTTGGTTTCGACCGTGGACTATCAATTAGTTTATTCCCAATGGTTATTTTAACTATGACTATTGAAAGACTCTCCATTACGTGGGAAGAGCGAGGGGCGAGCTTTGCTCTGAAAGTAGCTATTGGTACGTTAATTACAGCTTCTATCGCTTATCTTGTGATGGATATTCGCGCACTGAAATACTTTGTCTTCACTTTCCCGGCAATTATGTTGCTATTTATTGCCTTTATGCTGGCAATGGGTCGTTATCGTGGCTATCGCCTGCTCGAGTTAACACGTTTTAAAGCGATGTTGAAATAGGAGCACGTTATGTTATCGCTAATTAAGACATGGAAAGCGTTGAATGCCAGAGGCATTATGGGGATTAACCAGCGTAATGCCGATTATATTTTAAAATATAATAAGCGTAATCTTTATCCTCTGGTAGATAATAAGTTACTGACCAAAAAGCTGGCAATAGATGCCGGAATTACGGTGCCGGAACTCTATGGTGTCATTCGTACTGAGCACGATACCAGTAATCTGAAAAAGGTACTGGAAAAGTATAATGATTTTGTCATTAAGCCGGCTCAGGGCTCTGGCGGTGACGGAATTACGGTTATTGCAGACCGTTATGATGAGAACCGTTTTAAAACCATTTCAGGTCGTTTAGTAACAATTTCTGAACTGGAGTATCAGGTATCTAATATTATTACTGGCCTGTACTCACTGGGTGGTATGCGTGATACTGCCATGATTGAATACCGGGTTAAGCCTGATCCGATTTTCAAAAGTATCAGTTATGAAGGTGTGCCGGATTTACGTATTATTGTGTTGATGGGTTATCCGGTGATGGCTATGCTTAGGTTGCCAACTCGTCAGTCTAATGGTAAGGCTAACCTCCATCAGGGGGCAATTGGTGTTGGTGTGGATTTAGCCACAGGTAAAACTCTGGGTAATGGTTCATGGCTGAATGAACAGATTATTCGCCATCCGGATACCGATAATCTCGTGGGTGGTATTCAGTTACCTTACTGGGATAAGTTTATTAAACTGGCGACTGAATGCTATGAGATGGTAGGACTGGGCTATATCGGTGTTGATCTGGTACTTGATGAACAAAAAGGACCGATGATTTTGGAACTGAATGCTCGTCCTGGACTGAATATTCAAATTGCTAACGATGTTGGTTTACACCAAAGAACCAATGTGGTTGAAAAACATTTGGCAGAGTTGGCAGCACAGAAAATTATCGAAACGCCGGAAGAAAGAATTAAGTTTTCTCAGGAACATTTTTTCGCAGTATCTCGATAAATCTGCATTACGACATGGTAGTTTTAGCGATGATTTGTTATATTATGCAACTAAATTTTATCCATATTAACAATCAGCTAAATACTACCTATGAGAAAGCTAATTCAATCTGTTAAAACAACCATTTTACCTCTGGCTTTATTGAGTGCTTCGTTCACTCCGCTAACTGCTTTGGCAGAAGAGCCAACCATTCCGCAAAATGTTAGCGACTCACCAAGTATCATTGGACGATTGTTACAAAAGAACAATTCAGACTTTTTAGCTCTGTATCCTTATGAATCAAATTACCTGTTATATACTTATACTAGTAATATTAACCGTGAGTCTATCCAGTCATATAGCTGGTCAGATCATGCACGTAAAGATGAAGCAAAATTTCAAATAAGCCTTGGTTTTCCTATCTACCGTGGTATTTTCGGTGAAAATTCTGTCTTAGCAGCATCTTATACTCAACAGTCGTGGTGGCAGGCATTTAACTCTGCACAGTCTTCTCCATTTCGTGAAACTAACTATGAACCTCAGCTATTTGTCGGGTTTAAAACTGAATACGAGTTTTTAGGCTGGACTTTAAAAGATATCGAAGTCGGTTTTAACCATCAGTCTAATGGTCGTTCACAGGCGACATCCCGTAGCTGGAATCGTGTTTATGCCCGTGCGATGGCGATGAAAGATAACTTTATGATCGATTTAAAAGCCTGGTATCGTATTCCTGAAAGCAGCAGCAGCGATGATAATCCGGATTTAACTAAATATGTCGGTTATTATCGTCTGACACTGGGCTACAGCTGGAACTCTCATATGTTTACTGCCCAAGGGCGTTATAACTGGAACACCGGTTATGGTAATGCTGAGCTTGGCTGGAGTTACCCTGTTAGTGACGTTTTACGCATATATACACAACTTTATACCGGCTATGGTGAGTCATTAATTGATTATAATTATAAACAAACTCGTTTTGGTGTTGGTATTAAACTCGGAAATCTATTCTAAATCTAAAGGTCGTTGTCAGTGTTAAATAAAGCAGAAGAGATTCTGCATAATATTTTTGGCTATCGAGCATTTCGTAATGAGCAACAGGAGATTATTAATGCCGTTGTTGCTGATCGCGATTGCTTAGTCATCATGCCAACAGGGGGCGGGAAGTCCCTTTGTTATCAGATTCCTGCGTTGATGAAAGAGGGAGTGACAATTGTTATCTCTCCGCTTATTTCATTGATGAAAGATCAGGTTGACCAGTTAACAGCCAATGGTATTTCTGCTGCCTGTTTAAATTCGACCCAGACTATGCGTGAACAACGCGACGTGATTGAACTGTATCGCGCTAAAAAAATCCATCTGCTTTACATCTCCCCGGAACGCTTTAACGTTGAGTCTTTTACTTCGTTATTGCTTGAATGCCCGCCGGTAATTATTGCTATTGATGAAGCGCACTGTATCTCTCAGTGGGGACACGATTTCAGACCGGAGTATCGTACTCTGGGTCAACTAAAAATTAACTTTCCAAATATTCCGGTTATTGCACTAACAGCAACAGCAGATGATGTGACACGTAAAGATATTGTACGCCTGCTTGACCTGCATGATCCATTAATTAGTATCAGCAGCTTTGACAGACCGAACATTCGCTACACGGTGACAGAAAAATTCAATGCTCTGGAACAAGTGACGACTTTTTTGCTGCGTCAAAAAGGCAATAGTGGGATTATTTATTGTGGTAGTCGGGCAAAAGTAGAAGATACCGCTGCACGCTTAGCGACTCGTGGCTTTTCTGTCGCGGCTTATCACGCTGGTTTAACCAATCAGGAAAGAGAAAAAGCACAGGACGCTTTTCTGAAAGATGATGTTCAGATTATTGTTGCTACCGTTGCTTTTGGGATGGGGATTAATAAACCTAACGTCCGTTTTGTAATTCACGCTGATATTCCTAAAAATATTGAATCCTATTATCAGGAAACTGGGCGGGCAGGCCGGGATGGTGTAGCGGCAGAGGCATTACTGCTATTTAATGCCGGTGATTTAGGCTGGTACCGCAAATTATTGGATGAGAAAGAAGACGGCTCACAAAAAGAGATTGAACTACATAAGTTAAATGCCATGAGTGCTTTTGCTCAAGGCTTAACTTGTAGGCGTTTAGTGTTACTTAACTACTTTGGTGAATATCGTCAGACTCCATGTAATAATTGCGATATTTGTCTGTTCCCGCCTGAGCATTATGATGGCTTACAGGATGCACAAAAAGTGTTGTCTTGTGTTTACCGGGTCGGTCAGCGCTTTGGGATGCACTATGTCGTTGATGTGCTGCGCGGAGCAAATAACGCCCGTATTCGTGATTTTGGTCATAATAAACTATCGGTTTATGGTATTGGCAAAGAGAAAACCAGCGATTTTTGGATTAGTATTATTCGCCAGCTGGTACATTTAGGCTTTCTGGTACAGGATATTACCGCTTATTCAGCATTAAAATTAACCGAAGCTGCTCGTCCTGTTTTAAAAGGCGATGTAGAACTTTCACTTGCGGTACCTCGTCTTGAGATTGTTAAGAAAGAGAAAGTACGCAATGGTCGTTCATCTGCTGCCACGTCTTTACTCACTGATCAGGAAAAAGTGTTATTTGCTAATTTGAGAAGACTACGTAAATCGTTGGCCGACGAATCAGGAGTACCACCTTATGTGGTATTTAGTGATGCAACATTGTTTGAAATGGTGCAATACCTACCGACTAATCCTTCTGCATTACTCTCTATTTCTGGTGTTGGCCAAAGTAAACTGGAAAAATATGGTGCCGAGTTTATTGAAGTCATCGATGAGTTTATCTTAAATTCCTAATGAATTAGGATGCCATTTTTGATGTAAACTTAAATGAACATCACAAAAAGAATCATAAGTTGCATTAAAAATAGTAGTCATCTCTTAAAATCGCGCTATACTTTACGTTTCTGGAAATAGATCTATACATCTATTTATTTAAAAACAATAAAATCAAATTCACTGGAGTTTTGGATGTCCCCTATGTCTGATATGCCACAAATGATGGCGTTAGTTCTTATTTTGTTAATTTTATATATTGGCGATATTGTTGCAACACGCACTAAAGCATGGATTCCTTCTGTGTTTGTCTGTGCCGTCCTCTTTTTAGCGGGTTACTGGACGTTCTTCCCAAAAGATATTGTGGCAAGAGCAGGTATTCCACAGGTCGTGGCTGTTATGCTGATGTATTTACTCATTACGAATATGGGAACACTTTTATCAGTCAAAGAACTCCTGAAACAATGGAAAACAATTTTAATTTCACTGGCTGGTATTCTCGGTATTATTATTGTTTGCGGCATAATCGGTTATGTTCTATTTGATAAAAATACGGTAATCGTGGCGATTCCACCTCTGGTTGGCGGTATTGTCTCGGCGATTATCATGTCTGGCGGAGCTCAAGAAGCAGGTCTGCCAACGCTGGCGGTATTTGCTATTATCATTTATGTTATGCAAGGGTTTGCCGGTTATCCATTAACTTCAATCATGCTGAAAAGAGAAGGGCGTAAAGTTCTTGAAAAATACCGTGCTGGTCAGTGGGAAGAGTCACTCGATGGCAGTAAAGGTGAAAAGTCAGAAGCAGTAGCTGCAATTGAAGAGAACGCTATGCCGAAGATGTTTAGCAAAGTTCCAGCAGCATACAATACGGAATACTTCCAGTTTTTACGTTTAGCATTTGTTGGCTTTTTAGCCTACCTGACATCTAAAGCGCTTGAGCCGATTGTCGCTGTAAGCCCGTTTGTTCTTTGTTTATTATATGGTGTTATCGCATCCTCAGTTGGATTCTTAGAGCGTCATCCACTGAAAAAAGCCAATGGTTTTGGTTTTGCAGTTATGGGTCTGATGTTATTTATCTTTGATACTTTAAATCGTGCGACACCAGAAATGCTACTTGATTTAGTGACGCCACTGATCGTTTTAATCATTTCAGCGGTTATTGGTATGTTTATCTTTGCTGTGGTAGTGGGTAAGGTTCTTAAAGTGAGTCTTGAAATGGCTTTCTCTATCGCACTAACAGCTTTATATGGTTTCCCGGCTGATTATATAATTACTAACGAAGTAATTAATAGTTTAACGCAAGATGAAACAGAACGTCGCGTTCTAACCAGCCATATGCTTGCCCCAATGCTTATTGGTGGATTTATCTCTGTTACGATGGTGTCAGTGGTTTTAGCCGGTATCATGGTTGGTATGATTGTTCCTGTTGTCGGTTAAGCTGTCAGAGATATTTAAGAGGTAAAAGTTATGCAGGCAAGTACTAAGCGTATTCAGGAGCATATTGAAACTATTGCTACATTTACAGCTACACCAGGTCAGGGTACAACTCGTATGTCATATAGTGAGCAGGATGTGCAAGTACGACACTATATTAAACAACAGATGGCTCAGGCGGGTTTAACTGTTTATGAAGATGCCATGGGAAATATCTTTGGACGTCTGAATGGTAAAAATCCTGATCTACCGGTGGTATTAATCGGTTCTCATTTTGACTCAGTCCCTAATGGTGGTGCCTTTGATGGTCCCGCAGGTGTGGTTATGGGACTTGAAATCGCTACTCTATTTAAAGAATACAACTTAGTGCCGGAATACCCGCTTGAAGTTGTAGCGCTGGTTGAAGAAGAAGGTGCCAGCTTTGGTGGTGGTTTACTTGCTTCTCGCGCTATTGCCGGACAAGTATCAACCGCTGATTTAAAGTCAATGCGTGATAGTCAGGGTGTATCTGCTGCTGAGCGTATGGCCGCACTTGGTTTTGATGCTAATAAGATTGCTGAAGCAGTACGCAAGCCGGAACAATTGAAAGCCTTTATTGAACTGCATATTGAACAAGGTCCAATCCTTGAGCAAAGTGGTGAAGATATTGGGATAGTGGAAACCATTGTTGGTTTAAGCCAAATGATTGTGACGGTTGAAGGTAAAGCCGGTCATGCTGGTACCACTCCAATGAATATGCGGGCTGATGCACTACTGGCAAGTAGTCAGTTAGTACAACAAGTTGCCGGGTTTGCGGTGGCAGAAGGCGAAACTGTTGCAACAGTGGGTAAGCTGCAAGTTTTCCCTAACGGGGCAAATGTTATTCCAAGTAAAGTTATCTTTAGTATTGATGTGCGTTCTAAAGATCAACAAAAGCTTGATCGTGTTATTGATCAGATTAAACAAGCGATTGCTCAGGCACAAACTCAATTTATTAAAACACAGATTGAACAGCCGATTTATGTTAAGCCAATCAATCTGGATAAAGAGATTTGTCAGCTCCTGACTGAAAATAGTGATAAACTGAATCTGAAAAGTCGGGTAATGGTAAGTGGTGCCGGCCATGATGCTATGGTTTTCGCAGGTTTTACTCGCGTAGGACTTATTTTTGTACCAAGTCGAAATGGCTTAAGTCATCATCCGGACGAATGGACTGATTATGATCAAATCCAAAAAGGAGTTGAAGTTATTTTCGAAACGGTAAAAGCCTTAACTAAGGCAAAAGCAGAATAAAGGTAGAAGAAATAAAATGATTAACAAACAAATTAGTGCTGTAGTTAAAGCAAATACAGCAGCCATGGTTGAATTTCGTCGTGATTTACACCGCCATCCAGAACTTCCATGGGAAGAAGTCAGAACCACGGATCGTATTGCTGAAGAGTTAGATAAAATTGGAATCACTTATCGTCGTACAGAACCAACCGGGATCATTGCTGAAATTAAAGGTGGGAAGCCGGGTAAAACAATTTTATTACGTGCAGATATTGATGCACTGCCAGTAATGGAACTGACTGAAAACATCGATTATAAGTCAACTATTCCGGGTAAGATGCATGCTTGTGGCCATGATTCTCATACAGCAATGCTGCTGACTGCTGCTAAAGCACTATATGCGATTAAAGATCAGTTAACCGGTAATGTACGTTTAGTATTCCAGCCAGCAGAAGAAGTGGCTGAAGGGGCTAAATCGATGATTAAACAGGGTGTACTTGAAGGCGTGGATAATGTTTTTGGGATGCATATCTGGTCGCAAACACCGGTAAATAAAGTGTCTTGTAATGCAGGTCCAAGTTTTGCTTCTGCTGACTTATTAACAATTAAGTTTAGAGGTCAGGGTGGTCATGGTTCTATGCCTCATGATACAGTCGATGCGGTGATGATCGCTTCTGCATTTGTGATGAATGTACAGTCTATTGTGTCTCGTGAAATCGATCCGTTAGAACCTGCAGTTGTAACAATTGGTCGTATGGAAGTGGGTACACGTTTCAATGTCATTGCAGAGAATGCTGTTCTTGAAGGTACAGTACGTTGCTTTAACGTCGATATTCGTAAAAAAATTGAAGCCGCAATCAGACGTTATGCTGATGAAGTAGCTGCGATGTATCGTGGTACAGCTGAAGTTATTTACCATTATGGTACACTTCCTGTTATTAATGAAAATCGTAGTGCGCTACTTGCTCAGTCAGTGATTAAAGAAGCTTTTGGTGATGATTTCTTATATACCGAGCGCCCAACTACTGGCGGTGAAGACTTTAGTTACTATATGGAAAATATTCCGGGTGCCTTTGCACTTGTGGGTTCCGGTAATGCTGCTAAAGATACGCAAAGAGCTCACCATCATGGCTGTTTTAATATTGATGAAGATGGTATGCCAACTGGTGCTGAGCTTTACGCTCAATATGCCTGGGCGTATTTAAATCAATCGGATTTCTAATTCGCTTAAATTCAGATAATAGTCATTTTGCAGGGAGATTTGTGGTATTATGTCTCCCTGTTTTATTTAAATTATTGACTATTTATCTGGAAGAGTATGAGCTATCAAGTCTTAGCCCGTAAATGGCGACCAAAATCGTTTTCTGACGTTGTTGGACAAGAACATGTACTAAAAATATTGTCTAATGCTTTAACGCTTGGACGTGTGCATCATGCCTATCTTTTCTCCGGAACTCGTGGTGTTGGTAAAACATCCATCGCACGTCTTTTAGCTAAAGGCCTTAATTGTGAAACTGGTATTACAGCAACTCCTTGTGGTGTGTGTGATAACTGCCGTGATATTGAACAAGGCCGATTTGTTGATCTGCTCGAAATTGACGCTGCTTCCCGCACTAAAGTAGAAGATACCAGAGAAATTCTTGATAATATTCAGTATTTACCAACACGTGGACGTTTTAAAGTTTATCTAATCGACGAAGTCCATATGCTATCGCGCAGCAGCTTTAATGCGCTTCTTAAAACTCTGGAAGAGCCACCTGAACATGTAAAGTTCTTATTGGCAACCACTGATCCACAAAAACTACCGATTACTATATTATCCCGTTGTTTGCACCTGCATTTAAAAATGCTGGATGTCAATCAGATTCAACATCAACTGGATAAGATTTTAAATGCAGAGCAGATCACTCATGAAAACCGTGCCGTGCAGCTATTATCCAAAGCGGCTAATGGTAGTATGCGTGATGCGCTGAGTTTGACTGATCAGGCAATTGCTTTAGGTAATGGTCAGGTTGATACTGCTTCTGTCTCTTCGATGCTGGGTTCTTTAGACCAAAATATTCCTTTTGCACTGCTTGAAGCGATTTTAAGTGCCGATGGGAATACCTTGATGACGCAAATTCAACAAGCCGCTGAGCAAGGTGCTGACTGGTATACTTTGTTATCTGATACGATTAATCTGCTGCATCAAATTGCTATGTTACAACTGGTACCAACAGCCATTGGTGATTATCAAAATTATGAGCAACGCATTCGCCATTTAGCTCAGACGATGTCTCCGCAGGATGTACAGTTGTACTATCAGATTTTATTAAATGGTCTTAAAGATTTACCAGCTTTAATTGAAAAGCGTATTGGTGTTGAAATGGCATTTTTACGCACTGTCGCTTTTCAACCAAAAATCTTTCAGGAACAGGCAGGGACATCTGTAAGAAATCAATCTGCAGCAGCTCAGGCAGCCTCAACTACGTCAAGAGCAGCCCCAGTAAGTGAATCTGCACCACAACGTACAGTAACTCCACCAAAAGTTCAGACTAGTGTACCAGACGCTAAACCGACTGCTGCACCGGAAGCCAAGCCAGCTTATAACACTGAGGACTTATCATCTGAAACACAAAGTATCTTAGCTGCTCGTAATCAGTTGATCAATAATGAGATAAAGCCAAAAAAGTCTGAATCGGTTGCGTCTTCGCAGCCGATTAAATCAGAAAGGTTAGCGAATATTAAGCAAGGTAATTATAAAAAGCCGGAAGAGTTTGCAGTGCAAAATTCAGAAGATGAAGAAGAATCGGCGGAAACTTACCAGTGGCAAGCTAAGACCGTATTCGATGATAAATCGTTGACTGTTTCACCAAAAGATTTACGCCAGTCAGTGGAGCATGAAAAGACAGCAGAACTGACAGTTAAATTAATTGAAGAAGCCGCTAAAATTGATTCATGGTCAGCAGAGATTGAACAACTTACTTTAGCCCCAATGATTAAACAGCTGGCGATCAATTCAGCTTTAGAGCAAATAAGCGATAATAATGTGGTATTGCATTTAAGAACTGCTTCTGCTCATACTAACACGAAAAATAGTTTTCAGGCATTACAGCAAAATTTATCTGAACATCGCAATACCTCTGTTGAATTAAGTATTGTCATTGATGATACCGTTGGCAAGACGCCTTTAGAACTGCGGGAAGAGATTTATCAACGAAAACTACAGCAGGCAAAAGAGATCATTCATGGTGATGATACTATCAAGCTATTGTGTCAATATTTTGATGCTCAGATTGATGAAGAGAGTATACGTCCCGTATAATCATTTTTTATTTAAAAGTTATTTTAAGAAAACATATTAAAACAGTCATCCACAATTTATAAGGAGTCGTTATGTTTGGTGGTGGTAAAGGTGGTCTGGGCAATTTAATGAAGCAAGCTCAGCAAATGCAAGATCGTATGCAAAAAATTCAGGCTGAAATTGCTCAAATGGAAGTGACTGGAGAGTCTGGCGCTGGTATGGTAAAAGTGACCATTAATGGTTCTCATAGCTGCCGCCGTGTCGAAATTGACCCTTCTTTAATGGTTGAAGACGATAAAGAGATGTTAGAAGATTTAATTGCCGCTGCATTCAATGATGCAACTCGTCGTATTGAAGAGACGCAAAAAGAGAAAATGGCACAAGTTACAGGTGGCATGCAGTTACCTCCTGGTTTTAAGATGCCTTTCTAAATGCAAACGAGTCCTTTACTTGAATCTTTAATGGAAGCATTACGCTGTTTACCGGGCGTTGGCCCTAAGTCTGCTCAGCGTATGGCTTTTCAATTGTTACAGCGCGATCGTCGTGGTGGTTTGAACCTTGCTAATGCTTTGCATCAGGCGATGACTGAAATCGGGCATTGCGTTGATTGTCGTACCTTTACTGAGCGGGAGCGCTGTGCGATTTGCGCTAATGTACGTCGTCAGGCGAGTCAGCAAATTTGTGTAGTCGAATCCCCGGCAGATATTGTAGCTATTGAGCAAACTGGTCAATATGCAGGACGCTACTTTGTATTACTTGGGCATTTGTCACCACTGGATGGTATTGGTCCGATGGATATTGGTTTAGATTTACTTGAGAAGCGCCTTTCTAAAGAATCGATTTCTGAAGTGATTCTGGCCACAAACCCAACAGTTGAAGGTGATGCCACTGCTAATTATATTGCTGAGATGTGTGCGGAACATAATATTGTGGCAACCAGAATTGCCCATGGCGTACCTGTTGGTGGCGAGTTGGAAATGGTAGATGGTACAACACTTTCCCATTCATTCATCGGCAGACAAAAAATTGAAATATAGTAAGTTATTGATTAATAATGTTAAATAAAAAGAAAATTAACTGATAAAATTAAGTGAGAAAGAGATATGACGTATAAAGCAGTTGCTTTTGATATGGACGGTACAATACTTGATAAGAATCGTGAAATTCTTCCTGAAACCGTTGAAGTGATTAAAAAAATCTCCGCTAAAGGGATTAAAGTTCTGTTAGCAACAGGTCGTCACCATTCAGTTGTCTATCCTTATCATTATCAATTAGGGCTTGATACACCAGTTATTTGCTGTAATGGTTCATATTTATATGATTTTAATCAGCATAAAGTACTTGCCGGTAATCCGATGAGTAAAGAACAAGCTAAAACCTTACTGGGTCTGGTCAATAAACACGGTATTCATACACTGATTTATACTGATGAAAAAGCAACATATGAAGTTCTGGATGATCACTTAGAAGGTTTATTTAAATGGATTAACTCGTTACCAGAAGAGATTCGTCCAGTGTTGCATAAAGTAGACAGTTTTATCGATGTGATTGATGAAGCTAATGTCGTCTATAAATTTGCGACCAGTTCTCACGATCTGCCAGCACTGCGTGCCTTTAGCCACGAGATTGAAACACTTTACCCTGATTTATCATGTGAATGGTCATGGTCAAATCGTGCAGATGTGGCTAAAGCAGGGAATAATAAAGGTGCTGGTTTAGAACAGTGGTCAAAATTATCTGGCGTACCAATGAGTCAAATCGTTGCTTTTGGTGATAACTATAATGATATCACAATGCTTAAAGGTGCGGGTCTTGGTATTGCTATGGGTAATGGTGAGGACGACATTAAAGCCATCGCTGATCGCGTTATCGGTGACAACAATAGCCCAAGTATTGCCCTGGAACTGGAAAAGATATTCTTATAATGCTTGAGATTCTTTATCAGGATCAGGATATTATTGCGATTAATAAGCCGGCAGGGTGGATGGTTCACCGTAGCTGGCTTGATCGTAATGAAAAGATTGTGGTGATGCAGACATTGCGGGATCAGATTGGTCAGCATGTTTATCCGGTTCACCGTTTAGATCGTCCAACTTCAGGGACCTTATTACTGGCACTGTCCAGTGAAATGGCTCGTGCGCTTGCTCAGCAATTTGAACTGCAACAAGTTAAAAAGACTTATCATGCCATTGTGCGTGGTTACCTGACAGGTAGTGATACCATTGATTACCCGCTGGTTGAAGAGTGGGACAAGATTGCTGATAAATATGCAGCTAAAGATAAACCTGCACAATCAGCGGTATCATCATATCAGGGATTAAAAACAGTTGAGATTCCGGTTGCTGTCGGGCGTTATCCGACATCTCGATTTAGCTTAGTTGAACTGACTCCTCATACCGGGCGTAAGCATCAGTTGCGTCGTCATATGAAGCATATTTTTCATCCCATTATCGGTGATAGTAAACATGGCGATTTGCATCAAAATCGTGCTTTTGCTCAGTACTTCTCTATTCACAGACTTATGTTGCATTCGAGCTCACTTTCATTTATTCATCCGGCGACAAAAGAACCGATGACGGTTTGTGCAGAATTTGATGAACAATGGAAGAGTTTGCTAACTACTTTTAGTTAAAAATATTTTTCTAATTCCCTCTTTAAAAGAATGTAACTTGATGTATTATAGCCTCGAAATAACTTAGTTATATTTCGTTACAATTTGGAGTGTATATGTATTCTTTATCAAAGCGTTGTCTCGCTGAATTATTTGGTACTTTTTGGTTAGTAATGGGTGGTTGTGGTAGTGCAGTACTTGCAGCACCACATATTGGTGTTTTAGGTGTAGCATTAGCATTCGGTTTAACTGTATTAACTATGGCTTATGCAATTGGTCATATCTCTGGATGTCACTTAAATCCAGCAGTGACAGTTGGTTTAGCTGTTGGTCGTCGTTTTCCGTTTGCAGAAGTCGTACCATATATTATTTCTCAAGTAATCGGTGCAACTATCGCTGCATGGATTTTATATATGATTGCTAGTGGTAAAGATGGTTTTGCACTATCAAGTGGTTTTGCAGCTAACGGATATGGCGCACATTCTCCGGATGGTTATAGCTTCACTGCTGGCTTTATTTCAGAAGTTGTAATGACTTTTGCATTCCTGATGATTATTCTTGGTTCAACTCATGGTCGTGCACCGGCTGGTTTTGCTCCAATTGCTATTGGTTTAGGCTTAACACTAATCCACTTAATCAGTATTCCGGTTACTAACACCTCTGTGAACCCTGCACGTTCAACTAGCCAGGCGCTATTTGTACAAGGCTGGGCACTTGAACAATTATGGATGTTCTGGGTAGCTCCAATTTTAGGTGCGATTCTTGCTGGTATTGTGTATCCATTCTTAGCTAAAGATAAATAAGTCTTATCTTGTGAGTGATCATAGTATCACTCACAAGTGTGATAATTTTTCTGAATAAGACTGCAATAAAAAAAATTTGCCAAGTTATTGATTTTATTGCAGTTTTTTATTATTCCTGCCGTAAATATATCTTCTGGTTTTACCTCTCCACCAAATTTTGAATTTATGATAATATAGCCCCTAATATTCAACAGGGATTGAAGTATCATGGCAGAGACATTAACTTCCTCATCAGCTAAAGCTGTATCACCAATTAGTAGTCAGGCATTTTTGTCAGCTAAACCGGTATTTTGCTGTCAGTTAGATGGTAAAGGTGGTGCAATTCCTGTAACACAAGATACTCAGGCAACAGTAAGTAATCCATGTTGGGTGCATTTAGATTATCTCAAACCTGAGACGATTGCCTGGATTAATCAAACTCCGCTATTACCTGATATTGCTCGTTCTATCCTGACGAGTAAAAATCAACAACCAAAAGAGTTACGACTTGACGTTGGTATGCTGGCAGTCCTGAAAGGTGTGAATGTAACGCCTAATAATCAGCCAGATCCGATAGTAACCCTGCGTTTTTATATTACTGATAATCTGATTATTTCGACCCGCCATCAAAAAATTAATGCGATTAATGAGCTGCAGGAAGATTTAAAGAAACAAGTTGGCCCGGTTGATGTTGCTGACTGGCTGGTACAACTTTCAGATATTATTGCTGAACATGCTAATGCATCGGTTGAGAATGTTCATTCACAAGTAATTAAACTTGAAGATGGTGCAATGGATCAAAAGCTGATTCAAAATAAAGATATTGGGCGTGTACGTCGTCAGCTGGTGATTTTACGTCGTTTACTTTCCCCCCAACGAGATGTTTATGTCAGAATTTCAACTGAACGTTTATCCTGGATTGACGATCATGACAGACAACATATGCATGACATTGCCACTCGTTTAAGTTATTCAGTTGAAGATATTGATGCGTGTTTATTCCGTTTATCATCACTGATGGAACTCATTAACGCGATGCTGACCGAGTCAACCAATAAACGTATTTACCTGATGAGTTTATTTGCCATGATCTTCATGCCTATTACCTTTTTAACGAGTCTGTTTGGCATTAATTTGTCTGGTATGCCATATAGTGAAAGCCCGTTAGCATTTGGTATATTTTCTGGCGTATTAATTATGATGACGATTATTTTTATCTTTTGGCTCAGACGTCGTAAGTGGTTGTAATATGTTGAATCTGTCTGACGATCTATTCTTATAAATACTATGTTATATATTGCTGAAAAGCCGAGTCTGGCCCGTGCTGTAATGGATGTGTTACCTAAGCCTCACCAAAAAGGGGATGGTTTTCTGCGTTCAGGAAATGGTGATATCGTGAGCTGGTGTATTGGTCATTTACTTGAACAGGCTCCGCCTGATGCTTATGATGAAAGGCTTAAAAAATGGCAACTGGGCGATCTGCCAATCATGCCGGAAAAGTGGATTTTACTGCCTAAAAGCAGTACACAAAAACAGCTATCTGTTTTAACTGAACTTATTAAACACGCCGATCAAATCGTCCATGTCGGAGACCCGGACAGAGAAGGGCAATTGCTTATTGATGAAGTACTGAATTATTGTCAGCTACCAATTGAAAAAATTAAACAAGTACAGCGCTGTTTGATTAGTGACTTAAATGCTTCAGCGGTGGAAAAGGCTATTCAAAATTTACGTAGCAATAATGACTTTATTCCCTTATCTACCTCAGCTTTAGCCAGAGCTCGTGCTGACTGGTTATATGGCATTAATATGAGCCGCTTATGTACGATTAAAGGTCAGCAAAGAGGATATCAGGGCGTACTGTCAGTTGGTCGTGTACAAACACCAATTCTTGGATTGGTTGTGCGTCGTGATATCGAGATTGAACAATTTCAGCCTAAACCATTTTTTGAAGTTTATGCCATTTTAGAAACTAAAAATAGCGAGACCTTTAAAGCCAAATGGATTCCAAGTGAATCCTGTGCACCTTATCAGGATGAAGAGGGGCGGGTTCTGGTTAAAGCGCTGGCTGAAAATGTCATTAATCGTATTAAAGGTCAGCCGGCAACTATTGAGAATGTCAGTAATAAGAAGAAAGAATTAGCACCACCGTTACCGTTTAACCTCTCTTCCTTGCAGATAGAGATGGCCAGAAAATCAGGCATGAGTGCGCAGGATGTACTGGATGTTTGTCAGTCATTATATGAGAAACATAAACTGATTACTTATCCGCGTTCTGATAGTCGTTATTTGCCGGAAGAGCATTTAGGACAGGTTCAGGGCGTAAAAGCGGCGATTGCCAGTAACTGTGCTGATTTTACTGAAGCGATAGAGCAGGCTGATTTTTCTTTGCGTTCTAAAACGTGGAATGACAGTAAAGTTGATGCTCACCATGCGATTATTCCTACTTTACGTAAAGCATCGATGGACAGACTGACAGAGCATGAAAGAATGGTTTACCAAACCATTGCGCTGCAATATATTGCTCAGTTCTACCCAGCTTATAAATTTGCAGAGTTACAAATTGATGTGGATATTGTTGGTGGCAAGTTTGTGGCGAAAGCAACACAGATGCTGTTTGAAGGCTGGAAGGTTCTATTTAAAAAGAGCGCCACTATCAAAGATGATGAGCAGGAAGATGGTCCAGCGTTAACAAATCTGGTTAAAAAAGGTGAGACTGTGGCGTGTGTTGACGCTGAACTGTTGAGTAAAGAAACTCAACCGCCAAAACCATTTAATGATGCAACACTATTATCGGCCATGACCGGGATTGCCCGTTTTGTGAAAGATCCGGATATTAAAAAGATTTTGCGGGAAACTGATGGCCTTGGGACAGAGGCAACTCGTGCCGGGATTATTGAGATTCTGTTTAAACGTAATTTTTTAGAGCGAAAGGGCAAAACCATTCGTTCTACTCCAACCGGGCGTCAGCTGGTAGCTAATCTACCGGATGTTGCGACAACACCAGATATGACCGCTTTATGGGAGTCTCAGTTAGATGCCATCAGTAAAAAAGAGAGCAGTTATACTCTTTTTATGCAGGAACTTGAGATATTCTTAAATAATTTAATTGCACAACTTAAACAACAAACATTTCGTTAGATTTAAACATTTGGTTAGTTTTGATATACCCATTTCGAATTAAGAAGAAGGCATTTTATGAGTTTACAAATAGAACAAATCGTTTTACATCAGTTAGTCAGAAAAAATGAAAATGATATCGAAGTCGTCTTACGTGATGCACTACTTGAAAATAATCAACCTGTTATAAATCTTATTGCTGATATTAATCGTATTTATAATAACAAAAGTAAAGCCTATGGTTTGTTTAATGAAGAAAGCTTATTTGCTGAGTCAGTGAAAGAGATGCGTCTGGGGAATCAGGATTTTTTAAATTTTTCTCAGGAATCAACTAAACAGCTTCGCAATGAACTGGCTAAATATCCTTTTGCTGATGGTGGAACAGTGGTGTTCTGTTTATATCGTTATTTAGCGGTAGAATATCTGATGATTGCGGTTTTAAATAGTTGTGACAGTATGCTGGTCAGCGATACGCTGGATATTTCAACGACTCACTATCTGGATATTGATCATGCCGATATTATTGCCCGTGTTGATTTAACCGAGTGGCAAACAGAACAGGATTCTAAGCGTTATTTAACGTTTTTAAGAGGCAGAGTTGGGCGTAAAGTCTCAGACTTCTTTATGGATTATCTGGGTGCCAGTGAAGGTTTAAATGCCAAAGCTCAAAATAAAAGTTTAGTGCAGGCAGTAGATGATTATTGTCAGGAAATTAATCTGGACAAGAGTGAGAAACAGGCGTGCCGTCAGCAGGTATATAGCTACTGTAATGGGCAGATTCAGGCTGGTGAAGAGATTAAGCTAAGTAATCTGGCTAAAGAATTACCAACTGATGATGATAAAAATTTCCTGAATTTTGTGGCTAATAATGAATATGATTTAGATGAAGAGTTCCCGGCTGATCGTTCAACGCTTCGTCAATTGAAAAAATTTACCGGTAGTGGTGGTGGTCTGTCTATTGGTTTTGATTCTGATTTGCTAGGTGAACGAGTTAAGTGGGACCCACAAACAGATACTTTAGTTATTAAAGGAACGCCACCGAATTTACGTGATCAGTTGCAGCGTAATTATGACAAGTAATTCCTGGTTAAATTCTTTTTAAAGAGTAAGCACGGCTATGTCGTGCTTTATTTTTGTCTGTGATTAGTGTGGTATTTAGGGCGGACTGCGCCGCCCGGCGCAATATCTTTTGTTCAGTGAGTTATTAACGACTGAGGTGTATTGGTTGATGGAGAGCGTACCTCATAGGTCTTAGCGAGCTCTCGAGCGGGTGCCTATGGAGTGCGGTAGGCCATCAAGTCTCACTGAACCTGCAACATCACCAAAGAAACACACGCCAGCGGGGCGTGCTCCCCGCTCAAACCATTGCTAATAACAACTCAGAATAAAACCAATGCTTAAGCGACGCTTTCTACCAAGATAAGAATAATCGATAACAATAACAGGTTGGCAATTTCCGGAGAATTGATTATGGTAGATGTTATTTATCAGAAGGAGTGAGATGATGAAATTTGTAGGTGCTCATGTTAGTGCAGCGGGTGGGGTAGAAAACGCAGTAATTCGTGCTCATGAATTACAAGCCACAGCCTTTGCATTATTTACTAAAAATCAACGCCAGTGGCACGCTGCACCACTTAGTTCTGAATCCATTGATAAGTTTAAACAAGCTTGTGAAACTTATGGTTATCACTCCGGACAGATTCTTCCTCATGATAGCTACCTGATTAATTTAGGCCATCCGGAAGCACCAGAGCTGGAAAAGTCACGTGCGGCTTTTTTAGATGAAATGCAACGTTGTGAGCAACTCGGTCTGACACTACTTAACTTTCATCCGGGTAGTGATTTAAGAAAAATTTCAGTTGATGAGTGCCTATCACGTATTGCGCAGTCAATTAATATCACACTGGATAAGACTAAAGGTGTCACTGCAGTTATTGAAAATACAGCAGGGCAAGGTTCTAATCTGGGATATAAATTTGAACATTTAGCTGCAATTATTGATCAGGTTGAAGATAAATCACGAGTTGGTGTTTGTATTGATACCTGCCATGCGTTTGCTGCTGGTTATGACTTGCGTACCGATAAAGCCTGTGACGAGACCTTCAGTGAATTTGATAAAATAGTCGGCTTTAAATATTTACGTGGGATGCATTTAAACGACGCCAAAAGTGAACTGGCTAGTCATGTTGATCGCCATAATAGTTTAGGGCTTGGTAATATCGGTAAAGATGCGTTTAGCTATATTATGCGGGATTCTCGTTTTAATAATATTCCATTGATTTTAGAAACAATTAATCCGGATATCTGGGCTGAGGAGATCGCCTGGCTTAAGAGTCAACAATAATAAAAACTAGTAGTAAAGACTCGAATAAAAAGCCTCATCCAATTGGTGATGAGGCAAAAAATTGGGAAAATGTAAAACCTTAAATAAATTTCTGTGCCTGCACCTCCTTAATCTTCATTTCTATTGTTTATCTGCAATAAAAAAGTAAATCATATTTTATTTACTCTTTTTAATTATCTTTTGTATTATCAATTAGCTATCAGTAAATAAAAAATCGTTTGTATCGATCAATTAATATGAATTTGATCGTTGCTATCGATCAATATTTTATGCTGTGTAGTAATAAGGGAAGTAAAGCCTTATTGAACCTGAGAATCAGTGGGATTTAGCTGGTTTTATCACAAAGAAGAATGTAATAAGGATTTTAGTGAGTCATTCTTTCATTGGTTAATTGGGAGGTGAGTTCTGCAGTTTCTGGCAGAATATCTAAGATTAGTAATAGTTGCTGCATGATAAGAATATCATCAGAATGTTCTTTCAGAGGATGTTGTTCAATAAAATCAGTGAGTTGATGTTTGATTTGTGTATATTCAACATCAATTTTTTGATAAGCATTCAGTGTGTTAATGGTATAGACCACTACATTATCAAAAATAGCCAGAGCATATTCTGAGATTGTTTTGCCCCGATGAGCGCCAAGTGTAGAAATATAGCCTAACAACGTATGATTGAGTGTAAGTAGTCTGAAACTTTGCTCTATCTTGTGCTGATCAGCGTGCGGTTCACTGGACATCGTTGAAATCAATGAGGAAAGTTCACTATCACTTTCGTGTGCTTTACGGCGAGAAAGACGATAATTAGCATCATTGGTTTTTCCTGTTTGATATTGCATACCAATCAAGGCCAGATAGTGACAATCGTTATGGCATAAACGCTGAATAATTTGTGATAAATTACGGAACTTCCAGTCTGGCCAGATGAAAGTGACAGCCAGCCAGGCGATGATACAGCCGATAATTGTGGCAATAATACGATAAGTAGCTACTGAAACACTACTTTCACCAACCAGTCCAAAACTAAAGAATACCAGTAAAGTGATGAACGCTGTGGCATAAGCATATTGGGAGTTTTTAAACAAGAAGAATAACCATCCACTGAGGACAATGAGAACAAGCTGTGCTTCAATATTTGGGAGTAAATAGGTCAGTGGTAGACCCAGAATAATACCAATGATAGTACCAAGGACTCTGAGTTTTAACCGATAACGTGTAGTACTGTAATTGGGCTGACAAACAAATAAGCTGGTTAGAATAATCCAGTAACCATGTGGCAGGTCTGTCGCCTGAATAATTAAATAGCCAACACCTAACACGATACTCATTCGAATCGCATGACGAAATAGTGATGATTTAGGACTAAGATGTTGCTTAATTCTGGAGATAATCTCCTTAAAGCTATTACCTTGTTCATTAATCAATGCATTATGTTCTTGCTGTTCGGAGAGCTGTTGTTCTGAATTAATGTTTGCTAATAAAACATCAATAGCTTGCAGATTACTAAACAAATTGGCTAAAGAATTTCTAAGTAAACTGTTGGAACAGGAATTATCATCTAACTGGCGAATCGCTTCATCCAGATAACTAAAGTACTGAACAAATAACGGATTATGATGATAAGTCTGCTTGAAGTGAATAGAGTTAGCAACCTGTGAACATGCTTCGGCCTGCAGATTTAAAATACGTGCAAAGCGGAACAGGATATCGCTATGACGAAACTGCTTACTTAAGGCCTGATATTGACCATGAGAAGAGCTGGCACGTTCATGAATGTCCTGAGCGACAAAATAGTAATTGAGCATTCTGCGTGAGCTGGCTTGTCCACGTGCACTTTTAATTCGGTTAAATAGCGAATATTTGGTTTGATTTAGCTTATCCACTAACTGTTTATTTGCATTAGTTAAAGCAATAAGTTGAGTTTTAAAACCATTATCTTCATCAGGATCAAACATTGCAGCTTTACTATCCAGATAGTGAGCAAGACTACGAAAGCACTGTGACAGGCTTTCTTGTGCAGGTTTGACCGGTTGTAAAATAGATTCGATTAATGTGAGTAAATTATACCAGAGTGCTCCGATGATCAGAAAAAGAGGCTGAATATAGAGATTGGTATACATTTCATACCCAAGCATAGTATAAGCTGCGATAAGTAAAGAGCCAAAGGCAATGACAGCATATCTTTGCCCAAGTATACCCAGTAACATAAAAATCAATGTGGAGAGTAAGAGTCCACATAAAAAGAGTAACGGATAAGGGAAGAGAATTTCAACTGAAAATGAAGCAATCAGAAAACAGATTAATGTTAAAACTAAATTGACCAGACGACCAGTGAAGCGGTCATCAATATCAGTCAGTGCAGCCGCAACCACACCAAGCGTGGTTGGAATAACTAAATAGGTATATCCCAGATACCAGGGAACAAAAGTACTGCCAATTAAGCTAATAAGGATACGTAAACTATAAAAAAAGTTTTGGCTATGAAACAGATTACGTAAAGAAAAAGCGGCTATTGTCACAGTAAACCTGATTGCAAATGAAATGGAATAGGGTATTATTCTAACATATTCAACAACAATGAAT
The DNA here is from genome assembly GCF_011745665.1 of Zophobihabitans entericus. Lineage (GTDB taxonomy): Bacteria > Pseudomonadota > Gammaproteobacteria > Enterobacterales > Orbaceae > Zophobihabitans > Zophobihabitans entericus. The sequence continues at coordinate 1,374,827 of NZ_CP050253.1, forward strand.
AGCGTTAGTAAAATAAAGGCTTTTAAGTAGCTCTAATAGCTATTTAATAATTATTGACGATTGATTCAATAGGTAAACTCAATGAGTTATACCGAGCTGAATACAGTAGAATTTCGGCATCTAATACCTCATTCTCAGGATCAAATTATGACTACAATTGAAAAGATTCAAAAACAAATCAGTGAAAATCCTATTCTGCTTTATATGAAAGGTTCCCCAAAATTACCTAGTTGTGGCTTTTCCGCTCAGGCTGTACAAGTATTATCACAATGTGGTGTGCCATTTGCCTATGTTGATATTCTCCAAAATCCGGATATCCGTGCAGAGCTTCCTGCTTATGCTAACTGGCCAACCTTCCCACAACTTTGGGTGGAAGGTGAATTAGTGGGTGGTTGTGATATTATGATTGAGATGTTCCAGTCAGGTGAATTACAAACATTGATTAAAGAGACCGGTGAAAAGCATCCGGCAAAATAGTATTTTAAAGATTATATAAAAGAAAGCCGCTAATTTAAGCGGCTTTCTTATTTTTGTAGAAGTGGTTTTATTGAATATTTTGATACTGCACCAGAATTAAGAACAAGCGCTCATACATTCTTATACAAATTTGAGTATAACTTTGTTGTACAATCTCTATTCTTAACAGGTAAGTGGCCAGCCACCAAGCTTCTTCCAGCGGTTTACCATTTCACAAAATAGTAATGCTGTACGGTTAGTGTCATAAAGTGCCGAGTGAGCCTCTTTATGATCAAACGGAATACAAGCTGTTTCACAAGCTTTAGCCAGTACTGTCTGACCAAATACCAGACCACTTAATGATGCTGTATCAAAGGTGGCAAAGGGGTGAAAAGGATTACGTTTTATTCCGGCACGTTCAGCGGCAGTCATCAGAAAGCCGTGATCAAATGCGGCATTATGCGCAACAATTACTGCACGATTACAGTCGTTGTCTTTTATTCCCTGACGAACCATTTTAAAAATACCTTCAAGAGCAGTATGTTCATCAACAGCATTACGTAAAGGATTAGCGGGATCGATACCATTAAATGCTAAAGCAGTAGGTTCTAAAATAGCACCTTCAAATGGTTCAACATTGAATTGCATGGTTTGATCAAGAGACAGCCAGCCATCGTTATCCATTTTTAAGGTGATAGCTGCAATTTCAAGCATAGCATTAAGTTTAGGGTCAAAGCCGGCAGTTTCAATATCAATGACAACAGGATAGAAACCACGAAATCGTTCAGCTAGTTTAGGTTTATTCTCAGACACAACGTTATTCTTTTACATTAAACACATTCATCTATTATGCCAGTTTTTACAGTATTAGGGTAGGGACTATAGTATTTGTATTTAAAATATTGTATATTTGTACAGTATTTTTCTGCGAGTTAGTTTGAAACACATGAAAAAAATCATTCATATTGATATGGACTGCTTCTATGCAGCGGTGGAAATGCGCGATAATCCCCGATTGCGTAGTCTGCCGATCGCTGTGGGTGGTGATCCTAAAAAACGAGGTGTAGTTTCAACTGCTAACTATATCGCCAGACAATATGGTGTACATAGTGCTATGCCAATGGCTCAAGCCTTAAAGTTATGTCCCAATTTAAAAATAATTCCGGGACGAATGAATGTATATAAAGAAGTGTCACTGCAAATTCATCAAATCTTTCGTCGTTATACACAAATTATTGAAGCGGTTTCTTTAGATGAAGCTTATCTGGATGTGACTGATTGTCCTTTGTTTCAAGGGTCGGCAACGCTTATTGCTCAGGATATCAGACAAAAAATTGCTCAGGAACTTAATCTGACCGCATCAGCAGGTATCGCTCCGTTAAAGTTTGTGGCAAAAATAGCTTCCGATATGAATAAGCCTAATGGGCAGCATGTTATTCCTCCGGAAGAGGTCAAAGAGTTTATTTTGGCTTTACCTCTTAAAAAGATCCCAGGAGTTGGAAAGGTTACCGAACAAAAACTGGTAGAGCTTGGTCTTTATACTTGTGCTGATGTACTTAAATATGATTTAAGTAAACTATTAAATTTATTTGGTAAATTTGGCCGTATTTTATATGAGCGTTGTCAGGGAATTGATTCCCGTGAGGTCAGTAATGACCGGCAGCGTAAATCAGTAGGCGTTGAACGTACACTTGTGACTGATATTCATACCTGGGAAGAGTGTTTAGTATTACTTGAGCCTTTATATGAAGAGTTAAAAGTAAGGCTTGAAAAAGTCCGTAGTGATTTGTCTGTGGCCAGACAAGGGGTAAAACTGAAGTTTGATGACTTTCAGTCAACGACTCAGGAACATGTCTGGGATAAGCTGGATAAAGAGGAACTAATTCGGCAAGCTCACAAAGTCTGGCATGAAAGACGTAATAACCGTGGAGTAAGGTTGGTTGGATTTCATGTCACTTTACTTGACCCGCAACTTGATAAGCAGTTGATTCTGGATTTAAAACATTATTAATATAAATGTATTGTGATTTTTAAGAAAAATAAAACCCACTGATTAGTGGGCTTTTATTGTATTTATATAAATAATTTTGATTATTCGTAGCTTTTAATTGCATTTTCAACAAACGTCATGCGAACACCTGGCCACGCTACGTTTGCGCTACTAGAATCATTTAACTTACGCGCAGCCCCATAGCCCACACCATACATTTTACCGGTGTTTGTGGTGTAATAGAAGTGCTCTTTACCACCATCTATTTTTACAATATATTCACCAGAAGCAAGAGATGGTGTTCTGAGTGTTGGGCTATTACCATAAATAGTCGGGAAAGCAGAACCAGAAGTCTCTCCCCATGTATATATTTTCCCATCAAAAGTAACAGCTACAGAACCGACATATCGATTATAGATAGATTCAACATTTTTAAGGATTAAACGAGGAGAGGCTGAGTTTCCTTGAGTGTAGTTAGTAATTCCCTGACCAAGAGAATTCCCTCTCCCAATCCCATATACATTACCATTTTCAAGTAAGATAATAGTATGAGCATTTCCACCTGAAATAGATGATATCTGGTTTCCATTTATACCTGTAGCAATAAGTTGTTGTGGATTAGGTACTTCTTGACGACCTCTGCAAGGGTCACTACCTGAGTAACCTCCATAACCAAATGCACAGTCTTCATTATCACCCCAGGCATAAATTTTACCAGAGAATCCAACAGCATAACCGCCTTCATAGGCACCACCAAGTAAACGAATTTTTTCCGGAAGATTAACTCTCTTCAGTCCGGCATCCAGGGTTTTTGTACTTCCATCCCCACGTTGACCGTAATAACCAGTCCCCCATGAATAGACATCACCATCTTTAGTTAGGGCATAAGAAATATATTCACCAGCAGCAATTTGCACAGCATTAGTAAGTAGACGACAAGGTGTGCTTGATGCGCCTAAACCGGAAATACATCCTACCTGATTGTAGTTATTAAGACCCCAAGACCAGACCCCACCAGATTCATCCAGTGCAACAAAGTGGTATGCACCACCGGCAGCAGTAACTACTTTTAGACCTTGGTTCATAAAAGTAAATACAGGTGCGGGTGCTGCTGTATTTGAAACAACATTTGAGCCATTACCTTGTTGTCCTGAACCTCTAAATCCCCAGATAAATAAGTTCCCTTCATTACTGATGGTTACACCAGTATCCAGAGAAGTAGTTGGAGAGATCGCAATTGTTGCAAAGTTTGCTGTATCTTTAGCATAAAGGAGAACATCATTTTCAATGGCATTTGCTTTAGCAACCATTAAAAAGAATGAGATAAGTGGTATGGCTAATAAGACTCTTTTAATCTTAATTGCTTTCATAGTATTACCAGTTTCGTTGTTTAAATGAATTGTTTTTATTTTATTAAATATATTATTTTATAGTTTGTTACTTTCGTATATCATTAATTCACTTTATTATAATTATAATAATATTTTATGTATTATATCTTTCTTATTGTGAAATGAAAGGGTGAAATGTTTAATTTAATAACTTTTTTTTGTGCTATTCTGCCAATTCTTATTTATATCTGTTATACCGATATTCGGTACAGAAAAATTTACAATATTGTCTTAGTGGTTTTACTTGTTATTACCATTATTAATTCTTTTTATTTTAGTATCATTCCTAACTGGAAAGGTGCTTTAATTATTTTCCTTGTTGGTCTTGCCTTATTCTATCTGGGTGGAATTGGTGCTGGTGATATTAAATTACTTGCAGTGCTATCGTTATCTGTCCCTGAAAATCATATTATCGATTTTATTTTATTGATTAGTTTCTGTGGCTTACCTTTAATAGCTATTGTTTTATTTTGTTATTACGTCTTAAAAATGAAAAATAAAACGATTCCATATGGTGTGGCTATTAATACCGGATATTTTTTACTCTATTTTATGTTGCACTAATCTTTTTTGATCTTATCTACATCATTTTATTGAACGATAATTGAACAGCTATTTCCTTATTTTTTATAGGGATAATGGAATTAAGACTTATTGATAATTGTAAATATTTGGTAAGTTTTACTTTAATATTCTGTAAATTATTTTTTTACTTTTATGCGGTTTGATTAATTATTATTTTTCTTTATGTATTGTTTATGTTTCTTTTTTATGTTTAAATTTGCACAATTATGACATTTTTGTAATTTTTGATATTAATAATAATTTTAATGTAAGTTTCATATTATAGAGTTGTGCAGAGAATGAATAAAAAGTTAACGGTTTTGTACATAATAATGATATTGGTTGGGTTAGGAATGCTATTTGTAATAAATAGTCGCCCGGCTCCAAGTACAGCAGATCCAGATAAACCTGTAGAACCTGTGGTTGTAAAAGAAAAAACAGAAAATATTACAGTAATTAAAGCATTACGTGATTTGCCCGCGGGTTCTTTACTTAGATCTTCTGATTATCAGGCAGAGACTATATCAGTTCCTGTAAATAGTGGTGAAAAAGCGAATTTTGCTCTCAGCTTTGACAATGTTGCTGAATATGGATTGAAATTTGCTATCAAGCAAGACTCTTTTATCCCTATGGCAAGTCTGGTTCCACCGTCAACATCTGCTGAATATATTCAAATGTCTTTACAAAATGGCATGTTAGTTTATCCATTTACATTAACCAGAACAGATACTTATTTATTAAGCAATCTTAAACAAGGTGATCTCATTGATATCTATCTTGCTTATGGTGCAGACCAACGCAGTATAGGGCAACAGAAATCAGTTGAGTTAGTCTCCCCAACGAATAGTTTTATGACAACCAGAATTAAACCAATAGTGACTAATCGTAGATTGCTTCTTATTGATAAAGTTCAACAAGTTACAAGTTCTGGTGTTAATGACAATGTGGATGGCAGTCGCTTATTTGTGGAACTCTCTCAAGCGGAAGTTAAATTATTAAAAAGCCTTGAAGGTAATGCAAAAATCTTTTTGTTTCCTAGCATTGATACAGACGGTACCGTTCTTGATGACAGTCAAATTTTGCTAGGGGATGAGGCCGCATGGCCTGTTTCAACTAACCCAATTTTCAATTTAGATGCTTTTGGACGCTCAATTAAGTCACAAGAAGTTAAAGAGCTGAGAGGAAAATAATTAAAATGAGTATTCGTATTGATTTGAACACAAAACAATTATTTATGGCATCAAATTGGCGCTCTTACTTTTCTGTGTTTATTGGAACAGTTTTACTTTTTTCAAGTATGACTGCTTCAGCTGCTGTTTTTTATTTAAAACCAGGGCAATCTAAAACGATTAAGTCTGATGAAGTATTGGGAACTGTTTTCGTTTCAAATCCTGAAATCGCAGACTATCGGGTTGTCGGTGATAATACAGTGACGCTTTTTGCTAAAAACCGAGGATATGCTGATTTTGTTATCTATGGTAAAGATGACCAAATCTTAGCAAGTCATTCGGTTGAAGTAGATCCAATTGTACCAGATTTACACTACAGAATTAAACGAGAGTTCCCTGAGAGTAATATTAGAATTAGTAGTTTTGTTGGTAGTGGGATTTCTCAAGAAAAAGCGAGTTATTTATTATCAGGGACAGTACCTGATGATTTAACGCGTGAACGAATCTATGCAATAGTTGGCTCTTCTGTTGGTGATCCATCTAATGATAGAGAAGAAAAAACGGACTATGCAGGAAATGATGTATTTTTCATGTATCACCGTCGTTATGACAATATTATCGATAAAATTCAAATTACTAAGAATAATCAGGTTAACGTAAAGTTAACGTTAGTTGAGGTGAGTAAACAGTTTACTGACACATTAGGTATTGAATGGCAAAACTTAACTTTAGATAGCATTATTTCTGGTGGAACAAATATTTCAAGTGTTGGTACATTTAATCTTCTTGGATTAAAGCATGGTTTTGATATTAATAATGTTTCAACGATTATTAGAGCTGTACAAAACGATGAGTTAGCTAAAATTTTGGCGGAACCAAATCTAACAGTTTTATCTGGTGAAACTGCTAGTTTTTTAGTGGGTGGAGAAATTCCTATCGTAACACGTGGTTCTGATGATAATTCTTCATCTATTACTTACAAAGAGTATGGGATCAAACTGGATCTTGGTGCTCAAATCTCCAGTGATACAATTCGTTTACTTATTGGTAATGAATTTAGTTCTGTATCTGGTAGTTATTCCTTTAATGATTATCAAATTCCAACGCTAACAACTCGTCGTACTCGTTCTACAATTGAAGTAAAAGATGGTGATAGCTTTATTATCAGTGGACTTGTGAGTGAGCATGATGTTGAAAGTTTAACACGGGTACCTTTCATCAGTGATATTCCTATTCTTGGAGCTTTAGCCAGAAGTACATCTACTTCACGTAATAAAACTGAATTAGTTGTGTTTGCAACAGTTAAATTGGTTAATCCTGCAAGTTCTTTTGAAAATGCTTATATTCCGTCATTTGAACGTACAGATTATCGTAATATCTTTTTCAATTATAACAATAATCATGATAAGCAAGGCCGACTAGAGTTTCCTATTACTAATGAAAGTGAAAGTTTCTTAGGTCGTGTCGGTTTCTTAGAATAATAAATACAAGGTTAATGTGATGAAGTTATTTGGTGATGTAAGCACGGAAGAGAAAAAAGACGACCCGTGGAAAGATCGTATTGAAGGAAAGATCTCTCTTTATAAAGTTGCGATCGTTTCTGAAAATCCTGAAAGAGTGGAAAGATTGAAATCAATACTTGTTCTATACAATATTGTTCGTATTCAAGTCTTTGAAATCAATTTCGCACTGTTAAAAGATGAAGTTGAACTTGATGAATTTGATGTAATTTTAATCGACATTGATACCAATGATGATGTTGAATTTATTAGTGCTTATTTAACTCAGTATATTCCAGTAAACAGTATTGCTTATGTTATTGGTAGTAATGATTCAATCTCTTTTGCTCATGAATTGGAAAAGAAAGGGATTAAATATCTATTAAATGATGTACAAATTGATAACTTACCAATGTTACTTTGGCAAGGTAAGAATGAGATACAGAAAAGACAAGGTAATATTATTACATTCCTTGGCTGTAAAGGCGGAGTTGGTACTTCTCAATTAGCTTATCATACGGTTAAAGCAATCTCTCGTATTTCTAAAATTCCAATGCTACTGGTACAAGGTGGCAGTGGTAGTTTTGATATGGATTTTATTGTCGAAAAGCCAATTGAAAAAGACGGTTCTATCGTTGAATTAGATGATAACTTGAGTGTCAGAATTGAACCATCTAAACCAGGCTGGGACTTTAAGGATGACAGTATTTATAAGTTCAATCTGGTTGTATTTGATCATAACTTGAATAGTATTTTGTCTGTTCCTCAGCTGAACAATGTTTTTGCTGTTTCTAATACGGTTATTGTTGTGATTAATCGTGATCCTTATTCAATTAAGGTAGCTAAATCTATTTTAGAAGAACGTAACCGAATCATTATGCGTGATGACCAATTAGCAGATAAACGTTTCTTCATCTGCCTTAATGATAATAAACCATTTAATAAAAAAGAGATGCTTGCAGACGAAGATATTGCTGAGTTTTTAGAACATCCAATTGATATTAAGCAAGGCTATTTTGCCTCGAATAAAAAACTGCAAGAAGCTCATACCAGTAAAGAGGTTAAGAGTATTGCTACATTATTAATTGGGATTAGTGAAAGCCCAAGAAAATTATTAAACAAATTAACGACTAACGGAAATAAGAAAAAGAAAAGTAAGTTTTCCCTTTTTAAGAGTAAAAGTAAGTAAGTTAATTTTACAGGTTTTGAGGAAGTGTTTTCTCAAAAAGGTAGTCTCATTGCAAATTGTAATGTGCTACTTAATTTTTAATGAAATAAAAACTAACTAATAGGAAAGTATTATGAAAAACTTAATGTTAAAACTTGGTTCATTCTTCAAAAGAGAAGAAGGTGTTACTGCTATTGAATACGCAATCGTTGTTGCTGGTGTTGCAGCAGTTGTGTTAATCGTTTTCGCATCAGATGGTCCAGTTGCAACAGCGCTTACTGAAGTATTCGAAACATTAGGTACAACCTTAAAAGGTATGGTATCTAGCTCTTAATAGCTAGAGCTATAAATGGGAACGGATTTACCGTTCCCATTTTAGAATGATAAGTAAACATAGTAATAAGGTATAAATATGTTTAAGAAACTTTTAAAAAACCAAAGTGGAGCAGTTCTATCTATAGAGTTTGCTGTTATTTTGCCTTTATTTTTATTACTTATTTTTATGTTTATTGAGTTCTGCCGTTTATTATTTGTTTCATCAGTTTTAGACGTCATCACTGTTGAGGGCGGATACTTTGTTGCTAAAACAAAAGAAGAATCAAATTATAGCCAGTTATTTTATGATAAAGTTTCAGATGATATCCCTATCTGGCCATTAATTACCTCTAGTTCCCATTTAAAAGTAGAAATTGTCTATTGTTCACTTGTTGATGATGCTATTAATTTTACAAAAAATGGTGGTGGAAATTGTTACACTTCACCAATTAATCATTCCTTAGCTGTTTTCTCTGTTGAATATCAATATAGCCCAATGTTTTCTAATTCTTTATTTAGTTCGTTTAAATCAGTATTAGAGAGAAAGGTTGTTGTTTTTAAAGAATACTAAGGTGATTTTAATATGTTACTAGATAAAAAGATGATTAATTTAAATAAATTAAAATGCATAAAAGATGAACATGGTGCTTTAAGCATTGAATTTGCGATGACATTTTTAGGTGTTATTCTGGTACTTTTTTTAGTCTATGACTTCTATGTAGCAATGGCTCTTCAGGGAAAGCTTGACCGCTCGACATATTCCGCAGCAACAGCATTTAGAGAAAGAACTTATTTTTATCGTGGTGGTGGCGGTAATGTTGAAGCGATTGATCAGGCTCAAGTTGAACAGTTAGAAGATTTACTCAGTGGTTTAATGGGGCTAAATTCAGTTGAGATAAAAGTAGAGGCCTTATATATCACAGGTAGCTCGTCGAACCCGAGTGATATCGGTATGGCTACAAAAGAAGTCGTCGGTTTTTGTGGTGTATCAGGTTGTAGTTCAAGTTATTTTTCTAGCTTACCTGATTTTGATTCCTTATATAATTTGGCTGCGTATTCACAGTTAAATCGTTGGGTTCCTTTGTATCGAATTTCTGCATGTGTTGCGAATAGTGAAAGTTTGTTTAAAAGAGCTGTTAATGGTTTAGGTGTAGGTGATGGAATTAATGAGCTTTGTACATCAAGCGTTGTGGTTTCAAGATGTTCTGGTAATTGTGAAACACCAACATCAATAACGCCTCCAGCAATACCACTACCATTACCCTAATTATTGAGTGAGGAATTAATATGAAAAAAACAACCAAAATTCTTTCTCATTTACCTTCTTTTATAAAATCTGAGAGTGGTGCTTTTGCTATCTTTTTTGCTATCTCGTTACCATTTATGATTGGATTTGGTGCGGTTGCAATTGATGGGACACATGTATTGAATACCAGGGTAAGGTTATCAGCAGCTGCAGATGAAGCTGCATTAGCTGTTGCTATCGCCCATAATAAAAATGAATCAACTAGTGAGCAGGAGTATAACCGAACACTTGCTGAAAATTATGTTAATTATTATACAGGTAATCGTGGTGAGCTTAAAAGCCTTAATGTGGAATATAAGGCTAATAATAGTACATATTATGTTACTACCGTTTATGATGCACAGATGCTGCTTTCTACGCCCGCATTGACTGGATATGATAAATACATGACAGTGGGTAACGATAGACTCAGTTCAGGTATTGCGACTAAAATTGATTCTACTACTTCTTCTGATGTGACATTTGTTTTGGATTTTTCTTCTTCAACTACTTGTGACACATCAATATCTTCATGTAATTTATGGTCGTCAACTAGTGGAACAAATACCCGGGCAGATCTCTTAAAGACAGTCGTTAATAGTATTTTGAGTAAATATAAAACAACAGAAGGTATTCAATTCTCTGTTGTACCATTTGATACAGGAGTTCCATTCAGACCTGAGCAAGCTGTTAATATTACTAATTTAAAAACGAAAAATGAAGTTGGAGGAGAGCAAGTCGGTTGTTCAGTTCCTTATACTTTATTACAGCCATACAATAAAATTGATTTTTCTTTTTGGGCTAATAAATACTTAGATTTTGAATTTTCATCTTCAATAAGATATGAGAGTAAATATTACAATCGTACCTTCTATAATATGGATGGGTATCGTTATTTATATTATTCAAAAGTTGTAGGACCTTCAATGGGATTAACAACTGGAGCCCAATTAGTTGCTGCCGGAATTTGTAAAGATAATGGTGCTAATACTACAATAGTTAATGCGAAATATCGTTATACATGTGAGGTCAATGCAGATGAGAGTATTTTCACTACAGCTAATGTGAGTAAAGTTACTAGTCAGTATAACTATGTCCTTGATTTAATGAATCTGATGTATTGGAATGCATCTTCTGCTCGAAAGGGTGAATTCTCTATTGCTAATGGTGGTTCAATCGATTTTGATAATACACTTAAGAATATCTTTAAATCAGAGAATATTATCGAATTTTATCAACCAACATCCCCCAACGTTTTATCACAGCGTCCATTCACAGGTATGTGTCAGTCAGCCCAGGCTGGACCTGATAATTTATTGAGAGATACAGATGAAAATGAGACAAGTAGTGATCCTCTGTATCAGAGAGCATCTCAGTTAATTAAAAACTCTCAAAGCCAAACCTATCTAATTCCGCTGACTAAAGATGTCACTGGTAAAAATGAGCTAATCACTAATTTCAATAAGATGTTACCTGGTGGTGGGACAGATGAGATGAGTGGTCTGTTACGTGCTGCACCGATGGCTGCACAGGGAACAGGGCTACAGAAAATTATTATCGTTATTTCTGATGGGGATAATAACGAAACCAGAAATTTACCTGCATCACTATCCACTAATTCGAGTATTACTGAAGTCTTCCTTAACAAAGGCGTTTGCCAGGTTATTCGTGATAAATTAGATGATGTAACTAAAACTCAACATAATTTAAGTAGTTTAGATAGACCAAGTGAGATTCATTATGTGTCTTTAAATGCGGCGAGAACTGATGATCATGATATGTGGTTAAAAGGATGTTCTGATAATGATCCACAATATGTGCATGATGCCAATGATATTTCTGATCTGATAGATTTGATCGATACGATTATTGTGCAGTCAGAAACTGGTTATCTAACAATAAAAAAATAAAATATAAGGTAGTTTGAATGTTTGAAGAAACGAATAAAACTTTGGTCCCTAATGAATGGTCTTTGATTCGTGACATTGCATTTGAGGAACTGGATTTAGATAAACTCGATGATCTGCGAGCTAATCGTAACGAGTTATACCGTGAAATCTACAATATTATTAGAAGTGCTGTTAACTCACGAGGGATTTATCTTTCAACTGAGGAATCATCGCGTTTATGTGACATGTTATGTGATGAAATTAATGGATATGGGCCACTCCGAGAGTTGATGGAAGACGAATCGGTTAGTGATATTTTAGTTAATGGTCCAGAAAGTATTTTCGTTGAACGATTTGGTAAATTAGAAAAGACGAACAAGTTTTTTATCAATAATAAGCAGTTAACTGAAGTCGCCAGACGATTGGTTAATCGGGTTGGTAAAAATATTGATGATACCCATCCGCTTGTAGATGCCCGTATGCCTGATGGTAGTCGTCTTAATGTGGTTATTCCACCTGTTGCACTTGATGGTGCTTCTTTATCTATTCGTAAATTTGGTAAAGGTAAGAAAAGTTTAGGTGAGTTAGTTAGATTTAAAAGTATGAATGAAGCTATGGCTAACTTCTTAGTTATTGCTGCAAAATGCCGTATGAATATTATTGTTTCAGGCGGAACAGGTTCAGGTAAAACAACGCTATTAAATGCTTTATCCCAATTTATTGATAATAAAGAGCGTATTGTAACACTTGAGGATGCGGCAGAGCTAAGATTACAGCAGCCTCACGTGGTACGTATGGAAACACGCATCGGCGGTGAAGAAGGTCGTGGGCGCGTCACCATGAGAGATTTATTGGTTAACTCATTACGTATGCGTCCTGATCGCATTATAGTTGGTGAGTGTCGTGGTGAAGAAGCGTTTGAAATGTTACAAGCGATGAATACTGGACATGATGGTTCAATGTCAACATTGCATGCTAATACACCAAAAGATGCGCTAGCTCGTTTAGAGAGTATGGTGATGATGGCTCAATCAGAGATTCCATTATCAGCGATTAGACGTTATATCACTTCTGCGGTAAATATCATTATTCAGGCTGCAAGACTTCCTGATGGTTCAAGAAAAATTATGAATATCACAGAAATTGTAGGTATTGAATCTGACCAAATTGTGGCACAAGATATTTTTAGATTTGAAGTTGATGAAGGTCGGGATTTTGAAGGAAAACTTCAGGGAAAATTTATCTGTAATGGATTATTGAAACGTTCGAAAGTATATGAAAATGCCAGTTATCATGAGATGACTGATTCATTAACCCAATTATTTAATGAGCAATTACTCGAATGACAATTATCGTAATTTTTCCAATATTATTAATTTTTATCGGTCTTTTGAATTTACTTATTCAGCGTAATAGACAGGATAAGTTGAATATATTCAAAAAGACAGTACAGCAAAAAGATACTTCATTTATTGCTCAGTTAAGTAGTAAGCGCAAGATAGAGCGTTCAGTAGGTATTTTTGAGCGTATTTTAATCTTTTTTGCAGATATTTATTTAACACTATTCGGTGGAGTTTCAAGTTCTGTACGGTTAAAGAATATTGCTTTTTGTTTAATTGGTGTCTGTGTTTGTATATTTATCAATAAGCAATATGTTCATCAACCTATGTATGTTGCAGTAATAGCTTCCTTTTTGGTCGTTATCATTTTGCTATTTATTCAGGCGAGAATACAGTTAAAAAGAGAATTCGAACTCAATTTTCCAGAAGCATTAAGTTTATTGGTTGGTGTTGTTTCATCAGGCAATTCACTGACTCAAGGTATTCATGAGTGTGGAGTTAAAATTGATGGCGTGGTGGGATCTGTTTTTAATGAAATGTCTCGTCGATTAGAGATTGGTGAAGATTCAGATCGTATTTTATTTGATTCTTATCGTCGCTTACCATTTAGAGAGTATTATTTCTTTATTCTTGTACTAATTGTGAATTTACAAGGCGGTGGTGAAGTTAAAGAGATTATGTACCGTTTATCAAAAATGATCTCTAGTAATAAAGCTCTTGAGAGAACCAGAGACAGTAAAACTGCTGAAATTCGAATGACAGTAAAAATTCTTTCTATAATGCCTTTTGCTTTTATATTTATGTTGAAGTTTATTGCTCCAGACAATTTCAACTTCTTATTTGATGATCAAACAGGTAACTATATTTTGTATTATGTTGTTGGGAGTGTTCTGATAGGACAGATGATTATCCGCAATATGTTAAGTAAGATTATATAGTGAGGACATAATGCAAGATTTAATTTTTTGGATTATTTGTATATCTCTTATCTTTTTTGCGGTTAAAGGTATCATTGACGAATATCAGTCGACAAAGAAAAAAGAGCAAATTGTTGAATTATTAAATCCAAATCCTAAAAATATAGGAAAAGCACAATCTAAGGAAAAGAAAGCGGATACTGCTTTTGAAAAGGTTATTGCGAAAAATAATCAATTTTCTTATTTTCTTAAACGATTTGAAAATAACCATTTATGGAAAATTTATGCAGTTATTACTATTTTCTTTATCTTTATGGTGGTAAACGAGCTGTTTAAATTTGTCAGTTTGGATCAATCAGTCATACTTATTATTTTGCTGGTGACAATTATTTTTGTCATTATTATTCCAGGGAAAATCAGTGCATCGATTCTTAATAAGAGAATAAGAAGGCTTTCTAATGATGTTCCAATGTTGATTGATATGTTAGCCGTTATGATTCAGTCAGGAATGACTGTTGAAAATGCTTTACGTTTTGTTAAAGATAAATTCGCACCTATTAATCCTGATATGGCCTCAGTACTAGAGCGAGCTTGTTTAAAGATGGATGTAAGTGGAATTAATAGTGCTTTATCTCTTATCTATGAAGAAGTTCCAAGTCGTGAAATAAAAATGCTTTGTTCAACGTTACAGCAAAGTGTGAATTATGGTAACTCCATTTATCAAATTCTATTGGAGTTAGCCAGTGAAATTAGAGAATTACAAATCCTTGAAACTGAAGAAAAGATCTCAGCAGCTTCAGCAAAAATGACGCTACCTATGATGTTATTTATTTTGTTTCCAATTTTAGTCATTGTATTAGGACCAGTAGTTGTAAAACTGACCAGAATGTTTGCTTAATTAAGAATTAAACCTACTAGATGATAGTGAAAATAATATGAAAAAATTAACACCGATAATTTTATGTTCTGTTGTGTTTTTGACCGCATGTCAGAATAGTTCTTTAATGGCCAAAAAAGAAGAAGAGCAAAAAGTCTATATTTTGGAAGCAACACGTAATTATGGTGGATTGATAGAAATCTATCGTAATCGTTTGCAACAGAATGATACAGAAGAGACTCGAATTAAACTTGCTAATCTCTATTATTTAACTAATAACTATGAGTCTTCAATGTTTTATTTGAAGCCTATTATAGAAAAAACTCAGTCATCACAGGTATTTTTGCTTTATGGTAAAAACGTGATGAAAACTGCTGACGGTAATCAATCAGACCTTATTAAAGCACAAGGCTATGTGGAAAAATCTTTAGCTATTGATCCAAATAATGGTGAAGCTTATAACGTGCTGGGGATTATACAGGTTAGATTACAACAGCTAGATAAAGCAGAGCTTTCGTTTAATCAGGCCAGAGTATTATTCTATGATGAAACAAAAGTTATCAATAACTTAGCAATGATTTCTATCTTACAGAAGAATTACCGTAAATCTTATGCTTATTTAACTCAGTTATATAGTAAAGGTAACAGAGAGCCAATTGTTATTAATAATCTATTTTTCACTATCGTAAAATTAGGTGATTACAATTTTGCTAAGAGCTTTTGCCTTGAACATAAATTATCAGATTTCCCGGATATCTTAATCAATGAGTTAAAATATGTTGAACCAAAAGAAATGGTTAACCATACTTTCTTAGCTCCAAATGTGATAGATGTTAAGATTGAGCATAGTAATGATTTAGCTGAAGGTTCTAAAATTAAAGGAGCTGAACCAGCTGTACAGTCAACTCCGGTCGCAACAACGGCTATGACTAAAGGTGCAACAGTTGCTGCAACTCCTGTAACAGCCAATGATAAAACAAAAGCATCAGATACAGAAGTAAATAACATATTACAAAGTATGACATTATTACCTCAATCAGGTGAAACAAAAGCAGAAACGACAGCTACAACTACTACTTCAACAGTTAAACCGGTTGCGACAACAGCGGCTGTTGTTGAGGGTAAAAATAAAGTCATTGATACCCGCGTTGGTGAACATAAAGACTATACTCGTCTGGTTATTGAGAGTGCAAATCGTGATGGCTATTTGTTGACTAAAGTAAGCGATCAACAGTATACGATTACCATGAACAATATTGATATTGATAGCAAAATGATCGATAGACTAGTGAGTCGTATTAAAACTAATAACCGTGATATGGTTTCGGTTCGTGTAGAACAAACTGCGCAAAATGGAATTGTTATTCATTTAACAACTAAAGGTGTAGTTAAAGTGAAAGAATCTTATTTACCACCACAAAGTAAATATAAACACTGTTTTGTATTTGATTTTTATAATAAATAGTCTATTAGGTAGTGTGTAAGAGTAAAAAAACCGCTTTAATTAGCGGTTTTTTATTTGTCTTGTTTTTATTTGATACTATTAAATATTGATACCATACTGGGCACGATATGCCTGAACACGTTTTAACTCTTCTGATTGATTATCCTGTTCCATTAAATAAGTAATTAAGTCATTTAAAGTGATAATAGAAATAACGTCACAATGGTAGTTTTGCTTAATTTCCTGAATCGCTGATAGTTCTCCCTGACCTTTCTCCTGACGGTCAAGAGAAATAAGCACACCGGCTAATTTTGAGTTATTAGCCTGTAGGATATTCATTGATTCTCGAATTGCTGTACCTGCTGTTATTACGTCATCTACAAGCATTACGCGACAGTTAGTAATAGGAGTGCCGACCAGATTACCGCCTTCACCATGATCCTTTGCTTCTTTACGGTTAAAACAGTAAGGGACTTCTAAGTTATGGTGCTCAGAAAGTGCTACAACAGTTGTCGTCACAATTGGGATGCCTTTATAAGCAGGCCCAAAGATCACATCGTATTGTAAATTAGCATCAATAAGTGCTTCTGCATAGAAACGACCAAGTAGTGCCAAATCTTTACCGGTATTGAAGAGACCAGCATTAAAGAAGTAAGGACTTTTACGACCTGACTTTAAGGTAAACTCACCAAATTTAAGAACTTGCCGGTCAAGAGCGAACTGAATGAACTGGCGTTGGTATGGCTTCATGTTTTTCTCCAAATATTCTCTTCAATAATATACGTTTTATTCTGTGGCAAAAATAAAGCGACTGAGTCGCTTTATTATATTAATCTTTTAATGCTACTTTTTGTTTCTCAATAATTGTTTTGATACCATTTCTGGCAAGTTCAAGCAGTTCAAGTAACTCTTCATGAGTGAAAGGTTCACCTTCAGCGGTACCCTGAATTTCAATAATACGGCCATCTTCTGTCATCACGACATTCATATCTGTTTCTGCATTAGAATCTTCAATATATTCTAAATCGCAAACGGCTTCATCATTAACGATACCCACAGAAATAGCAGCAACTAAACCTTTAAGAGGATTCGTTTTTAGAGTCTTATCAGCTACCATTTTATTTAACGCATCAGCCAGAGCAACACAGGCACCAGTAATAGAAGCGGTACGTGTACCACCGTCAGCTTGTAAAACATCACAATCAAGGGTAATGGTATATTCACCTAGAGTCTGTAAATCAACAGCAGCACGCAGTGAACGGGCGATTAAACGCTGAATTTCCAGTGTTCTGCCACCTTGTTTACCTTTAGCTGCTTCACGCTGATTACGTGTGTGAGTTGAGCGCGGGAGCATTCCATATTCAGCTGTTATCCAGCCTTGATTCTGACCTTTTAAAAAGCGAGGTACACCCTCTTCAATTGTAGCAGTACAAATAACTTTAGTTTCACCAAATTCAACCAGAACTGAGCCTTCTGCATGTTTTGTATAATGACGAGTAAGTTTGATAGGGCGTACTTCGGGTGCGGCTCGACCTGCAGGGCGCATTGCAATTTCTCCAAAATTATTTGTATTACATTTGTGTTAATACAGATTACAAAAAATATCTTGAGCATTCTATTAGGGGACATTGTTACTTGTGTTGCTATGTATGTAAAAATATAAAGATATTTTAAATTCACAATGTTTAGCCTAAGCTAAGAGCGCATTATACAGAATTTATGATACAATGCACAGTAACATTTAAGGAAATTTATGAGGTTAATCTATGATTCGCAGTATGACCGCTTATGCAAGGAAGGAGCTTAGTCAATCATGGGGGAGTGCCGCCTGGGAAATCCGATCCGTTAATCAACGTTATCTGGAAACGTATATACGCTTACCTGAGCAGCTTCGTTCACTTGAACCGATTATTCGTGAAAGACTGCGTAATCGACTGACTCGCGGTAAAATTGAATGTAATTTACGCTTTGAGCTTGATGCGGCAAATCAAAATCATGAATTACTGTTAAATAAACGCTTAGCTCAGCAAATTCTGTCTGCCGCTGACTGGATTAAAACTGAACACTATGCTGGTGATGTCAATCCTATTGAAGTGTTACGTTGGCCTGGGGTTATGTCAGCTAAAGAGCAGGATTTAGATGCCATCTCTCAGGAGATCTTAAGTTTACTTGATACTGCTATTGATGAATTTATTACTGTCCGTGAAACAGAAGGTAAATCGCTAGCAACATTAATTATACAGCGTCTGGAAGCTGTACAGGTAGAAATTGACAGAATCCGGGGCTGGATGCCAGAAATTATTCAATGGCAAAAAGACAAATTAATTACCAAATTGGCAGATGCCAATCTTGAGCTGGATAATGGAAGAGTCGAGCAAGAGCTGATTCTTATGGCGCAGCGTCTGGATGTTGCAGAAGAGCTGGATCGTCTGTCAACGCACGTTAAAGAGACTTACGTTATTTTAAAGAAAAACGAAGCTGTTGGTCGTCGTTTAGATTTTATGATGCAAGAGTTTAACCGTGAATCTAATACTATTGCGTCAAAATCTATCAATGCAGACGTGACAAATTCAGCAATTGAATTAAAAGTCCTGATTGAGCAGATGCGTGAGCAGATTCAAAATATTGAGTAGGCTATGACAAAAAGTAAAATCCCGATGCATCAGCATATTCAACAGGATTTGCTGAAAAAGATACAGTCAGGTGAATACCCTGAGTTTAGTCTTATTCCCAAAGAGACTGAACTGACGGAGATATATCAGGTTAGCCGCCCAACTGTACGTCAGGCTATTCAGGGATTGGTGAACGAAGGGTATCTGGAACGTAAAAAACGTCGTGGAACTATCGTACGTCAGAAGAAGATTGATCAGGATTTTACTCACATTATTGAAAGTTATGATTCAGAGATGAACCGTAAAGGTTTATTGCCTAAAACTCAGGTTCTAATGCTTAAAGAAGATACTGCAACTGAAGACGTGGCACAAAGCCTGAATTTAAAAGAGGGCGATA
Source organism: Zophobihabitans entericus (assembly GCF_011745665.1). Classification (GTDB taxonomy): domain Bacteria; phylum Pseudomonadota; class Gammaproteobacteria; order Enterobacterales; family Orbaceae; genus Zophobihabitans; species Zophobihabitans entericus. The sequence goes on from NZ_CP050253.1 coordinate 1,394,140, forward strand.
AAGTTTATAAACTGGTTCGTTTGCGTTATGCGCAAAACAATCCCATTGTTTTAGTCACGACTTATTTACCTTTTGCTCTGTTACCTGATTTTATGAGCCATGATTTCTCGCAGGAGAAATTATATACTGTTTTAGAAAAGTTAAATTTTGCCATTACCTCTATTCGCCGTAAACTTGAGGTACTAAAAGCAGATGAGACGACGAGTGATTTACTTGATATAGAAGAAGGGGATCCAATTTTCTACTTCCATTCAACCGGTTACACCCGTGAGCGTATACCTGTTGAATACTCGATTTCTAAATATCGTGGTGATATGAACTCATTTATCTTTGAACTAAATAATAATGCTGCACAAGCATTATTAATTTAAAGTTCCCAGCCAAATTTCTTTAGATCCACTTTATCGTTTTTACCAAAGGCTATACCTTCACCGAGCAATTTTTGTTTCTGATTAAGATAACTTTCATTTTTAACCGAAATCTTTCCCTGACTATTGATAATGCGATAATAAGGTAGTTTTGTATCTTTGGACATTTTACGTAAAGCAAAGCAAACCTGACGAATGTAGGTAGGAGCGCCAGCAAGGCGAGCAATCTGGCCATAAGTGGCTACTTTTCCTTTAGGAATTTGTGCAATGACAGCATAAACACGGGAAGAAAAGTTATCAAATTCAGCTTCCATTTATCTTACCTCGCAGAATATTCATTATAATTGTATGCGCACAGCATAACGGAATTTATTGTAATAAAAAAGCCCTCATCAGAGGGCTTTACAGAGGTATTTATCATTAGATCTCAATAAAAGAGCGGTTTTCTTTTTTACATTGCAGAGTTAATTCATCAATGATTCTTATTCCAGCACTGGTTCCGATACGTTCAGCACCTAATGAGACCATTTTCAAGAATGTTTCTACGTCACGAATACCACCAGCGGCTTTTACTTTAACAGTGTCACCAACCGTATCTTTCATAAGTTTAACGTCTTCAAATGTTGCACCACTTGGTCCAAAACCTGTTGAAGTCTTAATAAAGTCAGGTTTTACCTGTTTGGCAATTTCACATAATTTAACGATTTCAGCCTTAGTTAAATAACAGTTCTCAAAAATAACTTTTGAAATAACGTTTTTTCCGCGACAAATATCGACAATTTGCTGCATTTCATTACGAATGTAGTCGTAATTTTGATTTTTAAGTTCAGTGATATTAATCACGTAGTCAATTTCGGTAGCGCCAATTTCAATGGCATTCTTGGTTTCAAATACTTTCGCTTCAATAGTTGTCTGGCCCAGAGGGAAAGCAATGGCAGCACCGATATTAATATCGGTTCCTTTTAATTCCTGAGCACAGAGCGCTGATTGCACCTGATTAATGGCTACCATTTTGAAATGGTACTTTTTAGCTTCAGAACAAAGTTTTTGTATATCAGCGGACGCCGCATCTGCTTTTAAATTTGTGTGATCTATAAAACGGCTTAAATCATCTAGCGTATATTTCTTCATATTTAACCTCCTTATATGTAATTACATATTATTGTAATTTAAAATATAAACCTGTCAATTTGAATCCTTTTTATTTTGTGATTTTATTCACAAAATATGATTTTAAAGGTTTTTTTATATTGTGTGGGTTATTTTAATATGTAAGTATATATTTAATTAAATAACTAAAATGTTATATCTTATTGAGAGAAGCTGAAGCCAAAATATAGTCGTGATTTACTAGAGTTTGGCAGAAGAGTAAGGAGGCGCAATGCAAATTATAGTCACTTCTCATGGTGATTTATGTGAGGGTATTTTAAGTAGTTATGAGATGGTTGCTGGTAAAAGCCATCACATTACTCCGGTTAAGTTGACCGATAAAGGGATTAGCGACTATACGCAAAGACTTACTGAACAACTTGATCAAATTATTTTACATGAGCCAGTTCTGATTTTGTGTGACCTGGAAGGCGGTACACCTTATAACGAATCCTATAAATATTTATTACAGCATCCTGATAAAGTCCGGGTGATATGTGGCCTTAATTTGCCCATGCTGATTGAAGCTGGTCTGGCTGTTAGCGATATTTCAGACCAGGATGAGCTGGTTGAACTAACACTGAATGCTGCTATGCAGTCAATTAAAAGTATTGACGCAGAGCAGCCAGAAGATGAATTAGATTTTTAATCTTTAATGAGAGGGAAAGTAACATGACTATTACTTTAGCAAGAGTTGATGATCGTGTGATTCACGGTCAGATTACTACTCGTTGGACAAAAGCCCGACCAGTACAAGGAATTTTAGTTGTGGGCGATAACATTGCACATGATGAGCTGCGTAAGAAAGTCTTAAAAGCCGCGGCTGGTAACCTTAAGATTGGTATTTATACTGTTGAACAAGCGATTGAAAAAATCCCTCAAGGTGTAGCTTCAGATAAGAATTTTTTCTTAATTAGTGACTCTCCTCAAACCTTTGCGAAGTTACTCGAACTCGGTGTGAACTTTGGTAAAACCTTAAATATTGGTTGTATGAATACCAGAGCAGGGGCAAAGGTTTTGGGAAGAACGGTGGCGATTGATGAGAAGGACTATAACGCCTTTGATTATATTGAAAAGAAAGGTGTGAATATTGAGTTTCAATTACTTCCTGATGATGACTCAAGACCATGGGATGTGCTTAAGAAAAAATACGATTCACTATAGTTACTCGAAATAAAATTGAGTGAATAAAACTGAGCGAATGAAATTAATCGACTGATATGCGAGGGAAATAAATATGGATGCAGCATTATTGATATCAGCAATGTTAACGGGACTATTTTGTTATTTAGGTGCAATAGAATCCCCTTGGTTATTTGGTATGTCGGGTGGGTTCTATATTGTTGGACGACCACTGGTAGCGGGTTTACTGGTAGGTCTGGCTTTTGGCGATGTACAGGCAGGTGTATTATGCGGGCTTGCTGTACAGGCAGTATTTATCGCTAATTTATCAACCGGTGGGGCTACAAATAGTGAAATTACTTATGCCGCATATGGTGGTATCGGGCTGGCGCTGGCAACAACCAGAGAACCGGCAGTTGCGGTGACATTATCTGTGCTGATTGGTCAAACATTTGGGCTGATTTTCTATAATACACGTATGGCAGTGTATTCATTCTGGAATAACCGCGCCCAGCAAGCTGCTGACCATAATGATACACGCGGCATTATGTTGAATCATGTTCTCTATCCACAAATTACTACGTTTATTCTGCGTGCAGTTCCTATTTTTTTAGCGATTTATTTTGGTGCCGGACTGGTTGAGTGGTTATTGAATAATGTTCCTCAGGTAGTGACAGATATTATCTCTGTTCTTGGTGGCGTATTGCCGGCTCTTGGGATTGCAATGCTGATGAGTATTGTCATCAAAGAGAAAATGCATTTGATCTTCTTCTTTGCTGGTTTTGTGCTGTTAGCCTTTGCCGGACTTAGTATGATTGCACTGGTGTTTATTGCGGCACTGGTCGCTTATTTGTACTTTATGGCCAGTAAAAAAGAGACAGCGGCAGCCTCATCTTCAGCAAGTGTTGCAGAAGCTAAATCTCAAGACGTATTTGAAGACGAAGATCTATTTTAAGGTTCAAGGAGAAAGAAGATGGAAAATACAGCAGAAAAACCAAGAATGAGTAAAAAAGAGCTGCGTCAGATTTGGTACCGATGGGGTTTTACTCATCTGTCTTCCATGAGTTATGAAAAACTCCAGGCACATGCATGGGCATATTCTTATATCCCATTTGTAGAAAAATACTATAAAGATGACCCGGAAGCAAAGCATCGTTTATTACTACGTCATTCAATGTTTTATAACACAGAACCACAAACCGGGCAGTTGATCAATGGTATTGTGGCTTCTATGGAAGAGGAGATTGCACGCGGTCATGATGTACCAGAGGAATTACCTGTTAATATTAAAGCGACGCTCATGGGACCTTTAGCCGGGATTGGTGACTCTTTAATTCAGGGTATTATCGTTCCAATATTGCTGTCAATTGCAATGGGGATGGCAGCTGGTGGTAGTGCAGTTGGACCTATTTTCTATATTATCGCGTATGCGATCATTGGTCCGCTTATCTCATATCTGAGCTTTTTTAATGGTTACCGCTTAGGGGTGAGTGCCATTGATACTATCATTGGTGATAATGTTAAGCGTATTACCGATGCCTTTAATATTTTAGGGATTATGGTCGTTGGTGGACTGGCTGCCGGGAATATTGTCTTACAAACAAAGCTAGAGATTCCGATGGGAGATAGTATTCGTGGGCTGCAGGATGTTCTGGATGGTATTTTCCCTAAAATCTTACCACTGAGTATGGTCTTACTTGCTTGGTGGTTAATTGCCTCTAAACAGATGACGGCTACTAGGGTGATTTTAATCTTAACGGCTATTTCAGCATTTGGGGTTGTTATTGGGGTGTTCTAGGTTTTGGACTATTATTAGTTAGAATAATCAAAAGCTGCTATTTAGTGGCTTTTTTTATTGTTTGTTATTAGCATGGGTTTAGGGGCGGACTGCGCCGCCCGTGCACAATATTTTGTCGATGTTGCCTGTTCCGTGGGACTTGATGGCCTACCGCACCCCATAGGCACCCGCTCGAGGACTCGCTAAGACCTATGAGGTACGCTCTCCATCAATCACGGCATTTGATTCGTAAATAAAAAAGGAATAACATCTTATTCTGTTGACATTCAAGACAGATGAGGAGAGATTTCTTTAAGAATTTAAGAATTTAAGAATTTAAGAATTTAAGAATTTAAGAATTTAAGAATTTAAGAATTTAAGAATTTAAGAATTTAAGAATTTTTCTTATTTAGTTTCTTTTACATATTAGTTTCTTGATATTTGGAAACTGTTTTGAAAGGTCTCTGGAGCCTTGATTGATGGAAACCATACTTTAGAGGTCTTAGTGAGCCTGACGAACGGGCGCCTCTATGGTGTGGTAAGCCATCAAGCCCACGGAATCTGCAGCAGCTTTAACAGAACACGCGTAAAAGCGGGGCGCGCTCCCCGCTCGATACCCTGCCAATAACAGCGAAAAACTAAAAATCATATAAATAAAAATATCACACCAGCGGGGCGTGCTCCCCGCTAAAAACCCTGCTAATAACAAACATAAAAAAGATGTTTTCTAATAACAAAAACTGAAAATTATAACCTTTTGATTTTATTAAATATTTTATTTTGAGTGGTTTTGATTTATCTAAATTAAATAACAGGGAATAAGAACTAAAAAGCCATCTATTATAGATAGCTTTATTTGGAATTAGAAGTATTGTAGTAATATCAGGCTAAAGCCCATGACTGTCATTCCACACAGGATTCCGATACTTGGATTTCGCTTAGGGTCAACTTCTTTGGCCAAAGGAATAAGTTCGTCAATAGATAGGGCCACCATAATACCCGCTACAGCAGACATGATACTTGCCATGACCATGTTGGAGATGATTTCACCCAGAATGAAGTAGGTGAGAACACCACCAAGCATTTCAGAGCATCCAGATATCCCAGCCCAAAAGAGTGCTTGTCCTTTAGAACCTGTCGCCATATAAACAGGCGCCGCAACGGCCAGTCCTTCCGGAATATTATGAATAGCAACGGCAATTGCTACACCAAAGCCAAGTTCCCAGTTTGCACTAGCAGTTACAAACGTGGCAATCCCTTCCGGGAAATTATGTAAACTGATACCAAGTGTTAACAGAATTGCGGTACGTTTTAGTTTATCTTTGCGTTTATCCATCTCACACGCATAGCACTCAAGATCGCCTTCTTCACATGGAAGGTCATAAGGATGACAGTGAGGAAGTAGTCGATCTAAACCAAAATATCCAACCAGGCCCACAATAAACATGGCATAACACAGAATAGGAGACACCCCCGGCGTTGCAAAAGCCGCAGGTAACATTTCCATTAAAGAAATTAGCAACATAATACCGGCAGCAAAACCTAAAGAAAACCCAAGTACTCTCTCAGATGGTTTTTTGGTCATGACACCAAAAAGAGCCCCGATAAATGTAGATGCACCGGCAAGTACTGTGAGTATGAGTGGTGTTGCTGTCATATGTCTAAATCTTCCTTAGTGATAATAATTCTCATTTTCTTTTAATTATTGCAAATCAATTCTAAAATGTCATCTGAAATTGTTACTGGTTGTAAAACTTTTACTTGTTTATGGCGACCTAATTCACCTTTCTCAATCATAATCGAACTTTTAGCAACTTTGAATTGTTTAGATAAAAATTTTATTAAATGTTGATTTGCCTGACCGTCAACAGGTGGCGCGGTAATCGCCACTTTTAACTCATGATTATGGACTCCAACAATTTGATCTCTGCTGGATTTAGGTTGGATATACAGTCTTAAAGTTAATTCGTTGCTTTCTTTGTTAAAGACAACAGGGGAACTTACAGTAGCATCCATACAATACCAAACAAGTCCGTTGCAATAAGATTTAGGGCAATAAGTGCAAAAACAAAAATCATAAAGGAGATATCAATGCTGCCAAATGGTGGCACGATTCGACGAATTGGTCTGATCAGCGGTTCAGTTAGCTGCGCCAGTAAATCTTCAACAGGGGACTGGCCACGATTGATCCAGCTTAAAATAGCACGTACCAGTAACATCCAAAAGATAAGGTGACCAAGCGCATGAAACATAGCAAGAATACCATAAAACAGGTACATCATGTTCCATACCGGCCATTTTAAAGCATAGGTCGTGATAAAAATAACTTTAATAAGAGCAATAATATAAGTCACAAGCACAATAGATGTATCAATACGACCAATGGACGGAATAATACGTCTTAGCGGTCCGACAATTGGTTGAGTAATACGTAAGACAAATTGAGTAAATGGATTATAAAAATTGACTCGTGCATATTGCATCCAGAGTCTTAGAATAAACACATAAATACCGACTGTCAGAATTGTATTTACAATATAAAATATTGATGCCATTTAATTACCTCTCTCAATGTTTGGTGATTATAACATAGATAGTAGCCATCAATGCACCATATTTCATTGAGCTATTTTTAGATTAAAATCAGTGGATTAGGCTTGTTTTAAGCGTTCGCCAAAAATAGCACTACCGATTCTGACCATGGTACTACCCGCTTTTATTGCTGAGGTCATATCATCACTCATTCCCATAGAAAGCGTATCAATGTCCGGGTAATGTTGTTGTAAATATAAAAACAGACTATGCATTTCCTGAAAGATAGCAAACTGCTTATCAGCATCTTTTTCTGCCGCGGGGATAGCCATGAGTCCTCGCAGCTTCAGATGTGGTAACTTAACTATTTCTGCAGCCAGATCCAGCATAGCTTTAGGCTCAATACCAGACTTACTCTCTTCATCGCTGATATTAATTTGAATCAAGGTATTTAAAGGTGATTTATGCTGTGGTCTTTGTGCATCTAATCTTTGGGCTATTTTCAGGCGGTCAATGGTATGAATCCAGTCAAAGTGTTCTGCAACCAGTTTGGTTTTATTTGACTGTAAAGGGCCGATAAAGTGCCACACGGGCCTTTGAACTAAATCCTGCGACTGGAAATGAATTACTTTTTCTACGCCTTCCTGCACATAGTTTTCACCAAAATGAACTTGTCCTGCGTGCAGAGCCTGCTCGATCATCGTTACAGGTTTTGTCTTGCTGACTGCAACCAGTGTAATTGTTTTGGGATCTCTGCCGCATTGCTGTGCTGTGGTATCAATCACTTGCCGGATGTGGTTTAAATTATGCTGCACATTATTCATTATTTATAACTCAATCAAGATGGAATCAATATTTGCTATCAGTTTAGCGCAAAACGCTTCAGATTTACATTTATCCAGCGGGCAAAGACCTGCTATTCGTGTTAATGGTCAGTTAATCCATTTAGAGCTTAGTGTTTTGCAACCAGATATTTTAGAACAACAATTATATCAACTCCTTTCTGAGCCACAACTGCAACAGTTAAAAATCGATAGACAGATTGATTTTGCTTATCATCATGAGCAGTATGGCCGATTTAGAGGGAATATTTTTTATCAGAAAAATGGGATTTCTGCTTCCTTTCGTTTGATTAAACAGACAATACCAACATTAAATAAACTGGGTGCTCCAACTATTTTTACTGAGTTGATTGAAAAGCAGCAGGGGCTTATTTTAATTACTGGTGCCACAGGAAGTGGTAAATCAACAACTCTGGCTGCATTAATTCAGCATATTAACCAGTCTAAGGCAAAGCATATTATTACGCTTGAAGATCCCATTGAGTTTATCTATCCCGCCGGCAAAGCATTAATACAGCAGCGAGAAGTAAATCTCCATATCTATGGGTTTGAAAGTGCACTTAAATCACTGCTAAGACAAGATCCGGATATTATTCTACTGGGGGAGCTGCGCAATCAACAAACTATTCAGGCGGCACTGACAGCAGCAGAAACTGGCCACTTAGTTCTGGCAACGTTACATACTAATTCAGCTATTCAGTCTATTAATCGTATTGTTGATGTTTTTCCAGGTGAGATGAAGTATTTTGTTAAAGCTCAGCTGGCTGACTGTTTATGTGCTGTTATTAATCAAACATTAGTCATGAATACACAAAACACAGGTCGATTTGCTGCTTATGAAGTGCTGATCAATACTCCTGCAGTAAGTCATCTGATTAAAGAGGGTAAAAACAGCCAAATATTAAGCTTATTACAAACGGGGCAACAATATGGTATGCAAACGATGGAACAGGGGATAAGAAAAGGGCTACAGCAAAATCAGTAATAAAAGATTATTAAATGGCTAAGAATGGGGATTCACTATTAGGGACTTATTAACAGATATTACAATGGTGACTATAAATTACAGGCAAAAAAATACCGTCAGAGCGACGGTATTATTTCGATAATGACTTATCGTGACTTACAGAATAAAAGTACCAATGATTGCTAATACACCGATTACGATAGCAGCAATACCGAATGCGCCTTGTAGTGGTTGTAATTTCGCAATAAGTTGTTGACCTTTTTCTTCTGTTTTTGGATTACGTGATAATACGTAAGTGTTGATTAGACCGAAGCCCATGATGAAGCCAAGAACCACTTCAACGATAGCAACAACCATCCAAATAATCCAAACCATAGGAGCAATAGTTAGTACTTCGATGTAGATGATACCTTCGATAGTACGCCAAATACCTACTAAACATACAATCACACCTAACCAACCTTGGAACGGAACTAGTTTGTCAAGTGTCTCTTTTGCATCTGGTTTTTTAGCTAAGATTAAAGACGGAGCAGCCGCAATACCAAGTACAATAAGAATGATAATGTATAACATGATGTGATTTCCTTAATTTATTTTTGTTATGTACTATAAAAATAGCCCGCAAATTATCTTTATTTTTACAAATTAAATCAAGTAATTTTCACATCAATAGTTTTTTAGCTTTTATTGATTTAGTTCTTTTTCTGTAAATAAACCATTGAATAAAGCGGTACTTAGGTATCTTTCACCTGAAGAAGGTAAAATAACCACAATTGTTTTTCCAGCATATTCAGGTAGCTTTGACATACGATCAGCAGCAAAAACAGCAGCACCGGAAGAAATACCTGCCAGAATACCTTCTTTTTCCATAATCAAACGGGCTGTTTCAATCGCTTCATCGTTTGTTACTTTTTCTACATGATCGACCAGACTTAAATCAAGGTTACCCGGAATAAAGCCTGCGCCAATACCTTGAATTTTGTGAGGGCCTGGCTTAATTGGCTCACCAGCAAGGGCTTGAGAGATCACCGGTGAATCAGTTGGTTCAACTGCAACAGAGACAATATTTTTACCTTTGGTTTTTTTCAGGTAACGGCTCACACCCGTTAAGGTACCACCCGTCCCCACACCGGCAATAAATATATCAACATTACCATCGGTATCATTCCAGATTTCTGGACCTGTGGTTTTCTCATGAATCTCCGGATTTGCCGGATTGCTAAATTGTTGCAGGATAATATTATGTTCTGGATCTGCTGCAGCAAGTTCTTCTGCTTTATCTATAGCTCCTTTCATACCAAGAGCTGCTTCAGTTAATACTAAACCTGCGCCTAATGCTTTAAGTAATTTTCGGCGTTCGATACTCATGCTAGCGGGCATAGTCAGGATGAGTTTATAACCACGAGCTGCCGCAACAGCCGCCAGAGCAATACCAGTATTACCACTGGTTGGCTCGATTAATGTGACACCTGGTTTTAATAATCCACGTTTTTCCGCATCCCAAATCATATTGGAAGCAATACGACATTTAACGCTAAAACTAGGGTTACGTGATTCAACCTTGGCCAGAATATTGCCATTACCAAAATGTTTTAAACGAACAAGTGGGGTATAACCGATAGTTTGAGAGTTATCATCAAATATTTTACTCATACAGATTCTCCTAGTCAGAGTCATAAAAGAGGAATTACTACTTATGGTTGCTATTATAAACAGCTTATAAAAAGATAACAGGAATGAATTGTTATATTCATATGCTATTTAGCTATATATAAGGTGTGATCAATAGATTAATAACGATTTGTGACAATGTCACTTTCTAGTTGTCTTTCTAATTTAGCAATGGCTGCATTACAGCGGGTGATGCGGTTTTCAAGCGCTGCCAGCTGAGTTTGAATTTGCTGTTTTTCTGCGTAAGCTCTGGCTTGCTGTAGTTTTTCTTCTTGTTCTATGCGCATAGTAACAAGTCTTCTTTGGTAATCTAAATAACGGGAATGAACCTGATAAGGTGTTTCGGTATAAACAGCTTTCGGCTCTTCAAGTCGTAGCTGTTGTGTTGCCAGTTCACGGTGCAGGGCAGCAATCTGATTAACCAGTTTCTCAGCAATATAAGCTACTTTTTCTGTTTGTTGAGTAGCGACTGTTTCCTTTAGAAAGTCAAAATTTTGCTCAATCTCAGTCAGGTAGTGTGCCAAACTGATTTTATGTGCCGGTTCATGAGTCGTCAGGAATAATTGTGGATCAAAGCGTGATTCATTCACCTGTTTCCATTTACTCTGACTGAGTTGTTGACCAAGTAAAGCAATTTGCTTCTCAAGCTGATGTAACAGATACTCCGCATTTTTCATGACAGGTGAGCTCCGTTCTGGTCTGAATCATCAAGGTCAAGGTAATCGCCAAGATGAAGTTTAGCTAAATTGAGTATTCTCATCAGATCCATAAAGTTAGGTTTGGGATTTGATTTACCTAAAACGTGTTTATCAATAAGGCGCTTTTCAAGCATAGCAAACCAATCGACCAGAGTGAGTGGCAGGGGGGAATTCGCGCGCTTGCCCAACCACAGCATTCCCTGAACCGGTAAACTAAAAGCAAATATGGATGTTAGAAGGGCAATAGCCCAATTAGCATTCATGTAATATTGCCAAATAAATAAGATGACAATCGCCGGAGGCATATATCGTTTAGCTAATTGTGTTAAACGAATGATTTTCATTTCGGGGAAGCTGCTGAGCAATCTTTTGTCATTTGGGCAAACCTGCATATAGCGTTGCCCATCTTTTAATAATTTAATCATGCTCATTTAATCTTGAAACCTCGACATTACCAATTTATTGTCTTAAAATATGCGCACCTTTTATGGAGGTCTTGCGACCTTTATTTAATCACAAATATATAAATTTATCATTAGTCATCTGATGATTGTTCATATTCATCAATATGTTCTTATTGGTGTATTGTCGTTTTATTTAAAAAATAGGGATCACATCACTATGTCGAGTAATCTTATTCTCGTTCTTAACTGTGGTAGCTCTTCACTAAAATTTGCAATTCTTGATGCTGTAAATGGTGATGAGTACATATCTGGCCTTGCTGAATGTTTCAACCTACCTGATGCACGTATTAAGTGGAAAGTAGATGGTAATAAATCTGAAGCAGACTTAGGTGCAGGCGCTGCGCATAGCGAAGCACTACAATATATCGTTGGTAAAATTCTGTCTCAAAAACCAGAATTACTTGCTAACTTAAAAGCAATTGGTCACCGTATTGTTCATGGTGGTGAGAAGTATACTCAATCAGTTGTGATTGATGACACTGTACTAAAAGGTATTGAAGATGCAGCTGCGTTTGCTCCTTTACATAACCCGGCGCATTTAATTGGTATTCGTGAAGCCTATAAAGCATTCCCACATTTAAAAAATAAAAATGTGGCTGTGTTTGATACTGCATTCCATACCACTATGCCAAAAGAAGCATATTTATATGCTATCCCTTATAACCTATATAAAGAGCATGGTATTCGTCGTTACGGTGCTCATGGTACAAGTCATTTCTATGTTAGCCGTGAAGCGGCAAAAATGCTTAACAAACCTGTTGATGAGCTGAACGTTATCACTTGTCACTTAGGTAATGGCGCATCAATTACTGCAATTAAAAACGGTAAATGTGTTGAAACTTCAATGGGCTTAACACCTCTTGAAGGACTAGTGATGGGAACTCGTTCTGGTGATATTGATCCAGCAATTATGTTCTTCTTACACGACAATTTAAAAATGTCTGTTGCTGATATTAATAACTTACTAAACAAAAAATCAGGTTTGCTTGGTTTAACAGAAGTAAGCAGTGATTGCCGTTATGTTGAAGACAACTACGGTAAAAACGAAGGTGCAACTAATGCATTTGATGTTTTCGTTCACCGTTTAGTGAAATACATTGGTGGTTACAGTATGTTACTTGATGGTCGTTTAGATGCGATTATCTTTACTGGTGGTATCGGTGAAAACTCAGAAGGTGTTCGTCGTAGTGTGATGGAAAAACTAAGTATCCTTGGTTTTGAACTTGATCAAGAACGTAACCTTGCTGCTCGTTTTGGTAAAGCTGGTGCAATCAATAAAGAAGGTTCACGCCTTGCACTTGTGATCCCAACTAACGAAGAACTTGTCATTGCGCAAGATACAAATCGCTTAACAGCATAATCATCTAACCGCCGGATAACGGCGGTTTTTTTATTAGAGAGGTATTACCGTGTCTCGTACAATTATGTTAATTCCAACCGGAACAAATGTCGGTTTAACTGGTGTTAGTTTAGGTGTAATTCGCGCAATGGAGCGTCAGGGGGTTAAATTAAGCGTATTTAAACCTGTTGCTCAGCCACGTGCTGGTGGCGATACGCCAGACCAAACCACATCAATTATTCGTGCTAACTCAACAATTTCAACTGCTGAACCACTAAAAATGAGTCATGTTGAGTCACTGCTTAGCTCAAACCAACAAGACGTTTTAATGGAGCAAGTGGTTGCTCTTTATGCTGAAAATACTAAAGATGCAGATGTCATTTTAGTTGAAGGTATCGTACCAACTAACGGCTATCCGTTTGCTAACCAACTTAACTTTGATATCGCTAAAACTTTAGGTGCAGAGATTATTTTTGTAATGTCGATGGGCCGTGATTCAGCAGAGCAACTAAAAGAGCGTATTGAAATCGCACGCTCTAACTTTGGTGGCACTAAAAACGAAAAAATCATTGGTGTACTGGTTAATAAAGTTAATGCTCCAATTGATGAACAAGGTCTTGCCCGTCCGGATATCGCTGAAATTTACCACACGCCAACGTTTGATGGTAAAAAAGTCACTATCGAAGATTTAAGAAAAGTCAGTCCGCTGCCAGTACTTGGTTGTATTCCATGGAATATCGATTTAAGTGCCAGCCGTGCCATTGATATTGCTAAACATCTGAATGCAAAAATTGTGAACGAAGGGGCAATTAAGTCACGTCGTATCAAACATGTTTCATTCTGTGCGCGTAATATCCCAAATATGCTTTCTCATCTTCAAGCCAATGCGCTGCTTGTAACTTCTGCTGATCGTGCTGATATTCTGGTTTCTGCTTCACTTTCAGTCATGAATGGTGTTGAGATTGGTGCTATTTTATTAACCGGCGGTTATGAAATCGATCCGGGTGTAAAAAAATTATGTCAACAAGCGTTTGATACAGGTTTACCAGTATTTACTGTTGATACTAATACATGGCAAACATCGATCAATCTGCAAAATTTCAATTTAGAAGTTCCGGTTGATGACCATGAACGTATTGAAGAAGTGCAAAACTTTATGGCGGATAATATCGATTCAGCCTGGGTGAAATCATTAACTGAAGTAGTTTCATCTGCACGTCGTTTATCTCCACCAGCGTTCCGTTACCAGTTAACTGAACTAGCACGTAAAGCCGGTAAAACGATTGTTCTGCCTGAAGGCGATGAACCACGCACAATTAAAGCTGCAATGATTTGTGCTGAACGCGGTATTGCTAAATGTATTCTGCTTGGTAATCCTGATGAAGTACGTCGCGTGGCAACGTCTCAAGGCGTAACACTTGGTGCAGGGATTGAAATTATGGATCCTGAGCAAGTTCGCGAAAAATATGTTCCTCGTTTAGTTGAGCTACGTAAAAACAAAGGTATGACTGATGTTATTGCGCGTGAACAACTGGCGGATAACGTAGTACTTGGTACAATGATGCTGGAAAATGGTGATGTTGATGGTTTAGTGTCAGGTGCAGTGCACACAACGGCTAATACTATTCGTCCACCGTTACAAATCATCAAAACAGCACCAAATAGCTCACTTGTATCATCAGTCTTCTTTATGCTTATGCCTGAACAGGTTTATATTTATGGTGACTGTGCGATCAATCCAGATCCAAATGCACAAGAGCTTGCTGAAATTGCTATTCAATCTGCTGATACTGCAATTGCTTTTGGTATTGAACCTCGTGTTGCTATGATCTCTTACTCAACAGGTAACTCTGGTCAGGGGGCTGATGTTGAAAAAGTGAAAGAAGCAACGCGTATTGCACAAGAAAAACGTCCAGATCTGATGATCGATGGTCCTTTGCAATACGATGCGGCGGTTATGCCTGATGTTGCTAAATCTAAGGCACCTAATTCACAAGTTGCTGGTAAAGCCACTGTGTTTATTTTCCCGGATTTAAATACAGGTAATACTACATATAAAGCGGTGCAACGTTCTGCTGATTTAGTGTCAATTGGTCCAATGCTACAAGGTATGCGTAAACCAGTTAACGACTTGTCACGTGGTGCATTAGTTGACGATATCGTTTATACTATCGCATTAACAGCAATTCAGGCGACACAACAATAAGTGTTTGAACTGAATTGATTTAAACGTAATAACAATATGAGGTGATTCTTATCACCTCATATTTCTTGTTTTTTGTATTTACTTATGTTTTATAATTGTTTCTTTGTGCTCTTTGTTATTAAGGGAATAATGATAAAATATAAAAAAAACTGCAATAAAATCAATAACTTATGTTTTTGATGTTTATTTTCAGATTTATCTTAGTCACTGTCATCATGGGAACACGATTAATGAAAAAAGACATCCACCAACAGCGTATTTTAATCCTCGATTTTGGATCACAAGTTTCGCAGCTTATTGCACGTCGTGTGCGTGAGATTGGCGTTTACTGTGAACTATGGCCATGGGACGTATCAGAAGAGAAAATCAAACAGTTCAATCCTAAAGGGATTATTCTTTCAGGTAGCCCGGAAAGTACCACTGAAGCAAATAGTCCAAGAGCACCAGAATACGTATTTAATGCAGGTATTCCGGTACTTGGAATTTGCTATGGTATGCAAACGATGGCGCTGCAAGTGGGCAAGGGTGGAAAGGTTGCCGGCTCAGACCAGCGTGAATTTGGTTACGCTAAAGTTGATATCGTCGCTTCATCAAAACTAACCGATGGTATTTTTGATAGTAAAAATGCCGCGGGTCATAATGAACTTGATGTCTGGATGAGTCATGGCGATAAAGTGTCAGCGATTCCAGATAACTTTGTGACTGTAGGGCGTACAGAAACGTGTCCTTTTGCCATTATGGCCAATGATGAAAAACGTTTTTACGGCGTACAGTTCCACCCGGAAGTGACTCATACAGTCAAGGGTGCAGAGCTATTACAACGCTTTACCATTGATATCTGTGGTTGTGAGAAGCTGTGGACTCCGTCATCTATCATTGAAGATGCTATTGAACGTATCAAAAAGCAAGTTGGTAAAGATAAAGTATTACTTGGTCTGTCAGGTGGCGTGGATTCATCTGTTACCGCTTTACTGCTACACAGAGCGATTGGTGATCAGTTAACGTGTGTGTTTGTTGACCACGGTTTACTGCGTTTAAATGAAGCACAGCAAGTAATGGATATGTTTGGTAATCGCTTTGGTTTAAATATCATTGCGGTAGAAGCAGAAGATCGTTTCTTATCTGAACTGAAAGGTGTTACTGATCCGGAAGCGAAACGTAAAACCATCGGTCGTGTATTTATTGAAGTTTTTGACGAAGAAGCCTTCAAAATTAAAGATGTGAACTGGTTAGCACAAGGTACGATTTACCCGGATGTTATCGAATCAGCAGCGACAGAGACAGGTAAAGCACATGTCATTAAATCTCACCATAATGTGGGTGGTTTACCGGAAGAGATGAAAATGGGGCTGGTTGAACCACTACGCGAACTATTTAAAGATGAAGTACGTAAAATTGGTTTAGAGCTTGGACTGCCATATGAAATGCTTTATCGTCACCCATTCCCGGGTCCGGGTCTTGGTGTTCGTGTACTGGGCGAAGTGAAGAAAGAGTATTGTGATTTACTGCGTAAAGCCGATGCTATCTTTATTGAAGAGCTGTACAAAGCAGACCTTTATCATAAAGTCAGTCAGGCGTTTACGGTATTCTTACCAGTTCGTTCTGTTGGTGTTATGGGAGATGGGCGTAAATATGACTGGGTCGTTTCACTACGTGCTGTTGAAACAGTAGACTTTATGACGGCTCACTGGGCGCATTTACCTTATGATTTCTTAGGTCGTGTTTCTAACCGAATCATCAATGAAGTCAATGGTATCTCTCGCGTGGTTTATGATATTAGCGGCAAGCCTCCAGCGACTATTGAGTGGGAATAACTTCGTAATATTCCGGTAAGTACAAAAAGCTTAAAAAGCCAGTTTTATCATCATGATAGCTGGCTTTTTTGCTCGCTAAAATACAAGGGTATTCAGAAGAAGATTGTTCTGTCTGAAACAAAGATTAAGCCGCTACAACTAAAAGAAAATATGTAAGATTACAACCTGTGATAGGCTATATTATGGCTCCTAAAACAGGGTTGGTTGATATATTACTTATCGTTATACTTTTATTCTGCCATACTTATTTTTACCTAAAATTTTATCATCTCTCGGAATTTGATTTATGACTGGTTTATCAATATCAAAGCAACAAGCATGTAAAATTGTTTTATTAAATCAATTCATTGGCTCTTCTGATAATGATATAAATACAACGTTCGATATCATTAATAAATTAGGTTATGTGCAAATAGATACTATTTCAGTGGTAGCTCGCGCACATCACCATACGTTATGGAGCCGTTCTGCCAATTATTTACCAGAGCATTTAGATTTGCTACAGCAAAGCCGTCAAATCTTTGAATACTGGTCTCATGCTGCGGCTTATCTGCCTATGAATGACTATCGTTTTTGTTTACCCAGAATGCAGGAAATGTCAACAAAAGCAGTGACCTGGTATCCGCAAGCAAAAAAAATGACGGCGCATGTTTTAGAACGTATACGTGAAGAAGGCCCTTTACAGTCTAAAGATTTTGAGCAGAAAGCTAAAAACAATAGTGGTTGGTGGGACTGGAAGCCAGCTAAACAAGCATTGGAACTGCTATTTATGCAAGGCAAATTGATGATCACTGAGCGTAATAACTTCCAGAAAGTCTTTGATCTTACCGAACGGGTTTTACCGTCAAATATTAATACCTCTTTTCCGTCAAATGAGGAATATGCCCGCTATTTAATCAAACGTTTTTTAAACTCCCATGGGCTAGGCAATGAAGCTGAATTTGGCTATTTAAGAAACGGTATGAAAGTGGCTATTCATCGTGAGCTAAAATCTTATGTCGAAGACGGCGAGATTATTCCTGTTTCCATTGAAGGAAAGACTTATTATACAACTAACAGTCATTTAGAATTATTAAATCAACGATTACCTAAGCGCCGGGTAAAGATATTGTCTCCATTTGATAATTTGCTTATCCAAAGAAAGCGTCTGTCTTTTTTGTTTGATTATGATTATCAATTAGAATGTTACGTACCACAAAATAAGCGTAGATTCGGTTATTTTTGTTTACCTTTACTTTGGGGAGATCAGTTTATTGGTCGTCTTGACGCCAAAGCTGATCGTCAACACAAAAACTTAATCGTACAAAATATCTTTGTTGAGAAAAAACCGTTGCAATTAGATCGATTTAAACATGAATTAGAATTGTCATTACAACAGTTTGCGGAGTTTAATGGTTGTGAGCAAATTGAGTGGCGACAACCAATAAGTTTTATTCATTCTTAATGTTTTAGTCAGAAGAATATCAGATTTATGGGCTTATTCGGGCACGCTGGATTGATTCTCTATGTGTCATTAATAATGACGGAATAAATATCTTTGAAGTTTTTATTAACTATCAGGGACAAATAATCAGAGGGTGTGCGAGTCTGGACAAGATAACTTCCATACACTATGATCCACCACTTTAGATTAAAACAATAATATCTTGATATCTGGCTCTGTCGCTTCTATAAAAGCCAGTTATAGTGATATTTCACAATTATTTTTTAATTAAATATTAAAATAAATCAAATGGTTATGAAATGATTAAGTCTTGTGTTGTTCGCACAGAAGATGCTGATATCGCTTATGATATTGAAGGTGAAGGACCGCTATTACTACTGATTGCAGGTGGCAATGGTGATAGCAAAATATTCACTAAACTATCTACTTATCTGTCTGACCGCTACACGGTAGTCAGGTATGACCGTCGTGCTGATGGGCGTAGTACTGGTGACATAAATGGTGAAATGGATATGGAGCAGGCTGGCCGCGATGCAGCCGCTGTCATTAAAGCACTTAACCTTGGCTCGGCATATGTATTTGGAAGTAGTGCCGGAGCAAATATTGCATTAGAGCTTACAGCTCAGCACCCTGAACTGGTGAAAGGGCTTATTGCTCATGAGCCGCCGGTTGTTAATATTTTACCGGAAAATGAAGCCAGTAAATGGCAGGCACTTTTTCATGAGGTGAGTAAAACTTTTAACACTAAGGGGGCTGCACAGGCAATGGCACTTTTTGGTACGTGTTTTATTGGTTTTGAGCAGGAAGCGATAAGGCCCACTGAGCATATTGCTGCCACTCACGAGCGCTTTTTAGCACACGAATTTGTCCATATTAACCATTATGTACCATGTATTGACGTACTGCGTAGCAGTGGAGTGCCTATTGTGATGACAGCAGGCCGCGCCAGTGGTGAGGCTTTTTATGCTAAAACTGCGCGTGAAGTTGCCCGACAGCTATCATGTACTTATGTCGATATTATTGGCCATCATTTAGGGTATCGCTTTCAGGATGCGCTACAATTTTCTGAAGAGTTAGATCAAATTATCACCATTTACCTTAACCACAACTAAACATATCAAATAATATAATACTAGTGTTAGGTACAGCCACTCTGGTAATGAGTATGAGTCATAGTTATTAAGATACTGACTATTTTTAACTTTTAACTTACTGATTATTTTAATTGTATTATTTTTTTAGAGATTTTGAGCAGAAGGTGGGTTTATCGGATTTTATACAAATCTTTGCTCACCAAAAGTACTCAAAATTGTCATATTAAATTGGGTTTATTAGATTTGAAATTACTAATCTTATCTATTTTTATAAAAATGATTAAACGCTAAAAACACTGTACTAATATAGTCTCGAACTATTTTAGTTTAAGTTAAAAGCAGTTAGGCCAATTTAATTATATAGTCAGAATATGAAATAATTTTAAAACTAACTATTGGTAATATAATAAAAATAGTTGTATTATTTCGTGTCCAAAATAAGTCAGCATAGAGTTTATTTTGCAGAGATTAATAATATCAATGAGATTGCTGTATGAAATTCAGGCACTTGTTATTGTTTTTGATCAAAGTCAACTAAAATGCACAACTTATTACTTTTCGTTATTTAGAGTTTATAAAACGGTCAAATAATGGAATAAAGAATCAATCAAGGAATGAAGTTGAATTAATTCAAATATTTGAATAATTCTATATAGATTAGCGGGTTATATTACTATTTAATCATTTAATTAAAATAAATTAAGGATGAATAGTAACAAAGAGTTCAAAAACGAGTAGTAATAAATTTGACTTATTTACAAGTTCCAAATTTACAAAAGACAGGCTTGCACAATGTATGTAAAGCCAACTTTATAATAAAACTACTCGGGAATGACTTAATCATGAAAATGACCTTTATAGCTATGTCTATTAAGAATAGACCTCTTTTACCCATTCTTGCAATTGCTGGTAATATGGTTTTTGCTCCTCTGGCACTAGCAACTGAATACAATACTCCTGTTGATCTCAACTCCACAACACTCGTCAGTGGGGATAAAGTTATTGTTGATGATCAGCGAAACGCTGTCTCCAGCACGACTGCTGGTAGTGGTGCTTTGCAATTAGGCAATGGTTCAATTACTGTTGAACTGACTAACTCTATTCCTGATGTCAGTATCACTGGGGTCAACCTTACCAATAAAATGGATAATGATTTTGGTATTGGCTCAACTATTGATGTCAAACAAACAACACCTCCAACGACAAACACTGTTTATAATATTAATGCGGTAAATTTGGGTGACCAAACGAATATGTCTGGTTCTGGCCTGGATATCGAAGTCACCGGGAGTGGCTCTGCTAAAGGTATTATTGGTACCGGGAACAATATCGTTGATTTAGGTGATGGTTCGAAAATTAAGGTAGAAAGTACAACTTCTTCAGCAGGTGTTGTTTTAAATAGCTCAGGAAAACTTATTGCTAATGGGATAACTATCGAAGCAAACTCTAATTCCATGTCTACCGGAATAGAGTCATCTGGTGCTGATGTTGATCTTGGTACCGGTAGCAAAATTATTATAGAAACAAATGCTGTCAGTGATGTTTCATATGGCGTTAAATTAAGTGGTAATGCTGAATTAACTGCTGACAATTTAACTATCGAAACAACGACAGGGAAAGGGATTTTAGCTGGAGGTACATCAACGGTTAAGTTGGGTTCAAATAGTAAAATTACCAGTAACGGTGATGGTATTGCTACTTTAGGAACTGATGTCAACGTCGAAGCGGATAGCTTAACGATTGAAACATCCGGTAGTAATGGCTATGGTATCAATATGAATAATGGTGCACATAGTGTTGATTTGGGTAGTAACAGTAAAATTACGACAACAGGAACAACTTCTACAGGCGTCTGGATGGTTGGACGTAATGACGCAACCTTTACAGCTGAAGCATTAACGATCCATACCATAGGTTCAAGTGCCAACGCCATTGATGTGCGTAGAGGCAGTGCAACCATCAGTGCAGGCAGTGTTTTACAGTCAGATAATGCCGGAACGGTTGCAGTTTATGCTGCTAGTGGGTCAACAGCTAGTGCAACGATTAACGACAGTAAATTGATTTCTGGCGGCAGCTACGCTGCACTTTCTCAGGGTGCTAATTCAACTGTCAATTTGAATAACGTTGAGATTGAGGTCGATCGTAACGGCAGTCCGGCTTATGCACTGTGGGCAACAGGTGGTGGCGGTAAAATTAATGTTAATGGCATGAACCTGCAAGGTGCGGCTGGTGTATATGGTATTGTGGCTAATAATCAGGGTAAAGTGACATTACAGGGTGATATTACACTGAATGCGTTATCCGGTGTAGCGATGATTGCTGATGGTACAGGTGGCTCGATTACAGGTACTGGTAAAATGAATATTACTGGTCAGCTTGCTGCACAAAATTCAGCTTTAGTTGATCTGTCAATGACGAGCGGTTCAGTACTTAATGGTGCAGTAACGCAATCAAGTGGTGGAGTGGCTAATTTAGCCTTAAACAACTCTACCTGGACATTTGATAATGACTCCAGCATTAATAACTTAGCATTAAGTAATAATTCAAAAGTAAACTTCCAGACTGCGACTGATGGTGTGTTGACGGTAAATAATTTATCAGGTAACGGCATATTTAGTATGCGTACTGATTTATTAAATAATAGTGGCGATTTAATTCAGGTGACCGGAACTACTGCAGGTAGTCACCGTTTAACTGTGGCTAATAGCGGTAGTGATACCACTGACGGAACTGAAACCTTAACGCTGGTTAATACCGCAGACGGTCAAGGTTCATTTGGTTTAACGAGCAATGTTGAACTGGGTGGATATGTATATAGCTTGCGTCAGACAGGCACTGACTGGGAACTTTACTCATCGGATACTACCTCTTCAGCAGCTGATGCCTCAGCGAGTTTCTTAAACGTGAGTTATTTAATGAACTATGCTGAAACTCAAACTTTACTACAACGTATGGGCGATTTACGTCAGGGTAGTGAGCAGGATAACGTTTGGGTACGTTTCTTCTATGGTAATTTTGATTCATTTTCTAACCATAAGTTAGGTAGTTTTGATATGGATTATCATGGTTTCCAATTAGGTGCGGATAAATCATTCACTTTTAGTCAGGGTGATTTATATACTGGTGCCTTTGTTGGCTTAACTAATTCATCTCAGGATTATGCAAGTGGTGATGGTAGCTTAAAAAGTAAATCTATAGGTGTCTATGCAACCTATATCATGAATTCAGGCGCCTATTTAGATGGTATTTTAAAATATCAACATCATAAAAATAAACTGAATGTAACTGATACTCAAGGTAATGCTGTTTATGGTAATGGTAGTTCTGATGGTTTCTCTGCTTCTATTGAAGGTGGTCATCGTTTCAATTTTGGTGAAAACAGAACCGGATGGTATGTAGAACCACAAGTACAGTTAAGCTATAGCTGGCAGGATAGTACGACAATTGATAACTCTAACGGTTTAAAAGTTGAGTTAGACAGTTATGATTCACTGCTTAGCCGCGTTGGTGTATTAATTGGTTATGAAGTGAATAAAGCTGATCGTGCCCCGGTTAACTTCTACTTTAAAAATAGCTGGTTACATGAGTTTACTGGTGAGACAAGCTATAAACTAAATGGCTCAAAAGAAGAGATCTCCTTTAAAGGTGATGCATGGGTTTCTGGTGTTGGTGCAAGTGTTTTGGTTAATAAAAGCCATACTTTCTATTTAGACATGGAAAAAACAATGGGTAATAAATTTGATCAGGCGCATATTAATATTGGTTACCGTTTTAGTTTCTAATTAATTATTAGCATTAAACAAGCCCGGTTACTTAGTTGAGTGACCGGGTTTTTTATTACGTAATTTTTATAAATAGATATACTTTAACTGTATCGTTATTTAGCACTGAGAGATTGAGAAATTATCTTTTAAAGGTATAACATATATCTGATTGGTTATTTGAAAGCTACTCGTTGATAGGAGAGAGGTTATAAGTCTGTACGCCATTCTTTTAACCCCGTCACATATCTGATTTTATTCTGTGTAATTCATATAGAATAAGGCTTGTTAAAATTATACTTTAATTTATATTTAGAAATTCTTTAATCAAAGGTAAAGAGTAAGGGAACTGCTAGTCAATTGACTTGTTGTTGTAAAGTAAATGTAATTTGTATGAAGGAGAGTCAATGACTTATTTGCAATTTCTAAATTGGTTAGAAGAGCTTGCAGAGCAAGGAAAATTGTTTTCATTAATTGAACATCATGACACGATTATTATTAAGACCAATAAACGTCAGACATTTTCGTTTAGTCATACAGATGCGAAGGAACAATCTAATATTGATCACTTTGTAAAAGAGTTAAAATTTGCTTTAGGAGAGTTATAATTTTATTTATTCACTTTTGAAGCTTAATCAATTAATTAGACCTCAAAAGTGAATAATTAAGTCAGATTATATAGAACCTCTTATTTTATTATTAATTTCTATCTCACTTACATTAATTACATAATGACTTAGTTAACTTTCCAATTCTTCTCATTTTTATCTGCATATCTAAACTACTCATAGTTTCAACCCATTCAACATGAGGCTACTATGAGTATTATTCAAAAAATAAAAGAAAAGAATCTCTATATCGGATCTTTACCAATACATATTTTTATTATCTGTTCTATCGTGGTGATTATTGCCGCGCAGCTGGATATGCTGCCTAAAAGTTTAATTGGCGGGTTTGCGGTTATTTTACCAATGGGCTGGTTTTTAGGAACGGTTGGACAGAACCTGCCTTTCTTTAAAAAGTTTGGTGCTCCGGCAATCCTGTCATTAATTATCCCGTCTTTATTGGTCTACAATGATGTGTTTGATGTTAATACACTGGCAGCAACTAAGATGTTGATGAAAGATTCAAACTTCCTGCTGTTTTATATCTCAAGCCTTGTCTGTGGTAGTATTTTAGGTATGCACCGGGTTATTTTGATCCAGGGCTTTATTCGTATGATGATTCCGATGATTCTGGGAATGTGCTTAGCGGCACTGGCTGGCGTCGGTGTCGCGGTAGCTTTCGGTGATACCTGGGATCATGCACTGTTTTATACTGTTGCACCGGTTATGGCTGGTGGAGTTGGTGAAGGAGTATTACAGCTTTCCAATGCTTACAGTAATATCTTAAATCAAGATTATGATATGTTCGTTAGTGCGTTAATTCCTGCCACTGTTGTGGGTAACTTTTTTGCGATTACTTTTACTGCCATTATCAACCGGGTTGGTGAGCTTAAACCACATTTAAGTGGTAAAGGCCAACTGGTTAAAATTGAATTTGAAGGAATGGAAGAAGCACTTAAAGAAGATACAACACCATTAGATGCAAGAGCAATGAGTGGGGCTGTAATGGTTCTATCCACTATGTTTGTACTTGGTTTAATTTTAGAAAAAATCACCCACTTCCCGGGGCCTGTATTGATGATTATTGCTACCGCGGTAGTTAAATATTCCCGAATCCTGCCGGAAAGCGTAGAGCGAGGCAGCCAGCAATGGTACAAATTTATCTCTGGTAACTTTACTTATCCGCTAATGGCTGGTCTTGGTCTGCTTTATATCGACTTAGGCAGCGTAGTACAGGTATTGACTATTCCATACTTCTTAACCGTTATTGCGGTGGTGTTTACGGTATCAATGACTGGCTTTGTATGTAGTTACTTCTTAAAAATGTACCCAGTCGAGGCATCTATCATTTCTTCGTGCCAAAGTGGTATGGGTGGAACAGGCGACGTGGCAATTCTGTCAACAGCAAACCGCATGAACTTAATGCCATTTGCACAAGTTGCAACACGTTTAGGTGGGGCGCTAATGGTAATTTGTGCTACGGCATTATTACGTTATTTACATATGTAATTATGAATTTAATTTATATTACATACAATTAAAGATAAATTTTATATACTTCATAGATTATTCGAGGTGATTAAGATGACAACAGTTCAAGAAAAAGCATTAGCAATCAGTAAAGAGAAACACGGTAAATTAGAAATTCGTTCTAAAGTAGAAATTAATTCAATGGCAGATTTAAGTGTTGCCTATACACCTGGCGTGGCTGCTGTTTGTACTGAAATTGCTAATAACAAAGAGATGGTTTATGAATACACCTCAAAACGTAATTTAGTAGCGGTGATTACTGATGGTTCGGCAGTACTTGGACTAGGTAACATTGGACCTGAAGCTGCTATTCCAGTGATGGAAGGTAAAGCTATTCTGTTTAAACGTTTTGCTGATGTGGATGCTATTCCTTTATCGATTAATACGCAAGATCCGGATGAACTAGTCAGCCATATTGCTGCTTTGGCTCCTTCATTTGGTGGTATTAATCTGGAAGATATTAGTGCTCCGCGCTGCTTTGAAGTTGAAAAACGCCTGAAAGCAATGCTGGATATTCCGGTGTTTCATGATGACCAACATGGTACGGCAATCGTTGTTCTGGCTGCTTTATACAATGCGTTAAAAGTAGCGCAAAAATCAATTGATAGTGCTAAAGTGGTGATTAATGGTGGTGGTGCAGCAGGTTTATCTATTGCTAATATGCTGCTGGCGGCGGGTGTTAAAAATCTGAAAGTCGTCGATAAAATCGGAATCTTATGTGAATCAGATACTTCTCTGCCGGCTCATCATATGGAGATGGCAAAGAAAACCAATCGTGAAAAACAAACAGGTACTTTGCAGGATGCAGTCAAAGGCGCTGATGTGTTTGTTGGTGTTTCTGCTCCTGGCGTTTTAAAGAAAGAGTGGGTAGCGACTATGGCTGATAAATCGATCGTCTTTGCTATGGCTAATCCGATGCCAGAAATCATGCCGGATGAAGCCAAAGCCGGTGGTGCTTATGTAGTTGGTACCGGACGTAGTGATTTTCCAAATCAAATCAATAACGTTCTGGCTTTTCCTGGGATTTTCCGTGGTGCGCTTGATGCAAGGGCAAAAGATATTACCCTTGAAATGCAACTTGCTGCTGCTAAAGGCTTAGCGAGTATTGTCACTGCAGATAAGTTATCACCTGACTATATTTTGCCAAATGCGTTTGAGCCTAATGTGTCAAAAGTCGTGGCGGAAAGTGTCAGAAATGCAGTAAAAAAATAGTTGTTATTTTCTGCTAATTAGCTAAATAAAACCTGCTTAATCGTTTATTATTAAGCAGGTTTTACTATTTTTAATGATCACTATGAATGTTTTAATACCAATCATGCAGGTTGAGATATGAAAAAGTTTCTTGATAATCTTAAATTAAAAACAAAACTCATCATCCTGATTTGTCTGGTGTTTATATTAGCTGTTGTGGCAGAAAATATTTATATTATTCGTATTGTAAATAATGAATATTACGAGGATGCCAGTCAACGGGTTGAAAATGTAGCCAGTCTTGTGGCTGTTTCCCCAAGTGTAATTAATAATATTAGTCACCCGACACCTGAAAATTTATCTGCGCTTCAGTCTTATGCAGAAATTACTCGTCAGCTCTCACAAGTAGAATTTATTACTATCTTTGGTATGGATGGTAAACGCTTCACTCACCCTGATGTGACTAAAATTGGTCAGATGATTGTTGGTGGTGATGGTGAAAGGGCTCTTCAGGGAGAATCTTATCTTTCTACTGCGAAGGGAACGCTAGGAGTATCAATTCGGTCATTCCACCCAATTGTTAACGAACAAAATCAGCAAATTGGCGCGGTGATGGTCGGGCAGACTTTGCAAAAAATTGATCATATTGCCTCCCGAACTAGTCAACCTATTTTACTCACGCTGGTGATCTCTTTAGCTATTGCCATTAGTCTGGCGCTATTTTTATCCCGCAATATTAAAAATATCTTACTCGGCTTTGAGCCTTTTGAGATGGTGAAACTCTTTGAAGAGCGTGATGCGATTATTCGTACTGTGAAAGAGGGCATTATTGTTATCAACCGGGAAGGGCTGGTGACAGAAATCAATGATGAGGCTAAACGAATTCTGCGTACTGATAGTAACCATGAAAATATTGTTAATCATAATGTCAGTTTGATTATTCCTAATTCCAGATTGCATGAAGTTATGCAAACGGGCAAACCGGAATATGATAGTGAACAAAATATTAATGGCATTACTATTTTAACCAATCGGACTCCACTGTTTGTTAAAGGTCAGCTGGTTGGCGCGGTTGCTTCGTTTAGAGATATGACAGAAGTTCGTCAGCTGGCAGAAAATCTGACTGGCGTAAACAGTTATGCCGATGCGCTGCGTTCTCAGTCTCATGAATTTAATAATAAGTTACATGTGATTTATGGACTGGCTTTTAATGATAATAAAGATGAACTCATCAACTATATTGAAGAGGTGATAGGCAGTCGTCAGGCCGAGCAGGATGGTATTTCTCAGTCAATCAAAGAACCTATTATTGCCGGTTTTTTAAATAGTAAATTTAGCCGGGCGCGTGAACTTGGAGTTGAACTACACTTAAATATCAGTGGCATATTACAGCCAATTGCCAACAGCTCAGTAATACATAGTCTGGTCACTATTTTAGGTAATTTAATTGATAATGGTCTGGATGCGGTGCAATTTGTCGATGATAAGCAAATCACCGTGAACTTATCTTTAACTGATAAAAATTTTGAGATTGAAGTACAAGATAGTGGTGACGGGATAGAAGAGCAGGATCTTAAGAAAATTTTTACCAAAGGTTACTCCACAAAAGGTGATAATCGTGGTTTTGGGTTATATTTAGTGCTAGCCAGTATCGATGAACTGGGTGGATTTATTAATATCTGTGAGACAAAAGCTCAACAAGGTGCCTGTTTTCACGTATCATTACCATTAGATGAACTCTATCAGGGAAATAACCATGATTGATGTATTGATTGTTGAAGATGATCCGATGGTGGCAGAGCTAAACCGTAAATATTTACAGATGATCCCCGGATTTAAACTTGTCGGACAAGTTAGTGATGGTGAGGAAGCATTGCACTACATTCATGATAATCATGTGTCATTATTACTCCTTGATGTTTTTATGCCCAAAATGGATGGTTTAAAGCTGTTACAGCACATTCGAACCAGCTATCCTAAAATAGATATTATTATGGTCACTGCTGCCTGTAATACTTCTGATATTCAAACCGCTTTAAGACTTGGTGTCATCGACTATATTGTTAAACCTTTCACATTCGGTCGTTTCCGTACTGCGTTATTGTCTTATCAGGAACGAGTCAGGCTGCTGTCTTCAACTGAGATTTTAGATCAAAAGCAGTTAGATTCTCGTATATTTGCCAAAGCAACAGAACATACTAAAACTTTACCTAAAGGCATTGATTCTGAAACATTAAAAATTGTTCAGGAGGTGATTAATAGCTATAACGGCGATTTTAGTATGAGTGATATTGTACCTTTGATTAATTTATCCCGTATTTCATTAAAAAAATATATCGACCATCTGGAAGAGGCAGGTGAGCTTGAAAGTTATTTAGCTTATCTGTCAGTTGGGCGCCCTGTCAGGGTTTATTCCATAAAGAAATCATAAGCTTTTCGTTATTTTATCGAATAACTCTCTGTATTCTATGTCACTTTTATTCAAAATTGATAAAAATCATCGTTGATAATATTTAAACTCGAACATATAATCCATCATTACCCAAATTCGCACTTTTTTGCTTGATTAGGTGATAATTCCAATAAATAGAATAAAATTCTGTGTAATATATAACAGATAAATTATAAGATTTTTGAATAACATTTATAAACAAACCAAATAAATAGAGGTAATAGGATGAATATAAAGAGGCTTAGTTATCTGGTGGAGTTGAGTCGTTGGCAAAGCTTCACTAAGGCATCCGAGGTATTAAATATTTCACAACCCTCTTTGTCACAACATGTCACAAAACTTGAAACTAAGATCGGTAAAAAGATTATCGACAGAACAACTCGTCATTTTAAATTAACCGAGTTTGGTGAAGTGTTTGTAGAAAGAGCAAATAAGCTCATCGCGGAAATGGATAGTTTTCAGGACTTTGTAGAGTCTTATGATGCGACAGTAAAAGGTAAATTAGTCGTTGGTATCATCCCGGTAGTCGGATATCTGAGAATGGGTGATATGATGTCAGAATTCCATAACAAATATCCTGATGTTAACCTGATTATCAGCGAAGGTTTAAGTCATCCATTAATTAGTGGTCTAAAAGATACAGATTCACATGTGACTATTGCTACTCCAAATAGTAAGGAACTTCATGAAAGTTACTTGGCTCATGAACTACTTATTGATGATGAGTTAGTCGTGATTGTCGCTAATGAGCATCCTTTAGCTAAACATAGCGGACCATTATCATTAGGTGATTTAGCTAATCAAAAAATGGTATTGCCACAAAAAGATACCGGTGCGTATACGATCATTTGTAAAGCACTGGAAGATGTAGGCATTGATCCTAGAAATTATAGTGAATGTAGCTTGCTTGATCTAAAAATGAATATGGTTCGTTATCAAGAGTTTGTTGGATTCTTCCCGAAAAAATCAGTGAAGTATTTCAGTGATGGAGTCACTGTGATTGATCTGGAAAATCCGCCTAAAAAGCCATTGATGTTAAGTTCATTAAAACGTAATTCACACTATCCACCACTTAAAGCGTTTAAAACATTTGCTCATGAATGGGTACAAAAACATATCGACTAATTATTCAAATTAGCTCGTTATCAGAATAGATGAGTGATCCTCCTGTGCCTGCACCGGAGGATTTTTATTTTTTCACATAATTAAATAACTTAGCAACTGGTGATTCTGCATAAATCAGTTATCATTAATTGCTATAAATAAAGAGAGTCGGTAAAAATAGGTAATTGAATGATTGAATTATTACAAGTGGTTGGTGTTGGGGTTATTATGTTTGTGCCATTAACTAATCCTTTGACCACTGTTGCATTATTGCTCGGACTATCCGGTAATATGACTGCTCAGGAACGTAATCATCAGGCTAAAATGGCTTGTATCTATGTCTTTATTATTATGGTGGTGGCGTTTTATTTTGGTCAATTGATCATGAATACGTTTGGTATTTCTATCACCGGTTTGCGTATTGCCGGTGGGATGATCGTAGCCTTTATTGGTTTTAGAATGCTCTTTCCTCAGCAGGCATCTTATAAAAGTATAGAAGCTGATGATAAACGTCAGGAAATTCGTAACGAGCAATCAACCAATATCGCTTTTGTCCCTTTGGCTATGCCAAGTACAGCAGGTCCGGGTACGATTGCTATGATTATTAGCACAGCAGCTTCAGTGAAAACTGGCGCCATTGAAATGACACCTTGGGTGATGTATACCGCTTCGATTCTGGTTCCTTTGAGTTTAAGTCTGATTTTATGGTTTTGTTTAAGAAGCTCTGGCGTAATTATGCGCTTATTTGGTAAGAGCGGGATTGAAGCTATCTCTCGTATTATGGGTTTTTTATTGGTCTGTATGGGGGTTCAGTTTGTGATTAATGGTGTTGTTGAGTTGATCTTAAATTTTCCAAATATTAACTAAAGCTTGATAAAATAAAAGCCACCTAGTGTGGCTTTTATTTTACGTATTCTGTAGGATTATTCTGGTATTATTTCGTTATGAGCCTTGGACTGACTTAATTTTGCCTGTAATGCCTGACCAAAAACCATATCAGGAATCGAGAACAGCATTGATTCACCATTGAGTAGTTCCGCAAAAGCATAAGGTGCTCTTCCTTTACAGGCAAACACTTTACGGCTGAAATCTTTTTTGATTC
The DNA here is from genome assembly GCF_011745665.1 of Zophobihabitans entericus. Classification (GTDB taxonomy): domain Bacteria; phylum Pseudomonadota; class Gammaproteobacteria; order Enterobacterales; family Orbaceae; genus Zophobihabitans; species Zophobihabitans entericus. The sequence continues at coordinate 1,425,372 of NZ_CP050253.1, forward strand.
TAAAATTACCTGACTGATAAGCGTGAATATTAACACCACCAACTTTAGCACCAAGTTGATAGCCCACAGGCAGTTGTTGTTCAAATAGCTCTAGTTGCCTGATATCTGTCAGTGATACTTTTTTAGTATAAAGTTTGTCACCAATTTCAAGCTCAGTATCAGTAAATTCAACTTTTGCTGTATATAAAATCATGATAATCAGGCCGGCCAGTATTAACATCGTGACGATAAGAATTACCGATAATAGGGTAGTGTCGCTGCTTGACGTTGGATCAGAAAAGCTGATCGCAATAGGCAAGATAAGTAGAATAAACAGCATGACAATATAAATGGATTTATTAACCTGAACTTTTGCTTTCATTATATTTTTAATATGCCTGAATTAAGTAAAAATAATAAGGGTGTATTATTCATGAAATCAGTTAATTTAGCTATAAAATCAGAATAGAATTACGTCATTATGCAGAGAAAATCTGCTTTTTGTGATCTGTGCCAGAGCTAATAAAAAAATAGTACTAATTTTAAACGTTATTGTAATACCCGATAATTAGCCAGCCAGACCCGAATATCTTCAACAACTCTGATTAACTCACTTTGACCTGTATTTAAATTAATAAATTGACCATTCATATTTGGATAAGCCATCATTCGAATATTATATTTACCATCATCGTTTTTGAGTGAGCCAAGCATCTGTTTGGTTGATTTAATTGAAATATCAACCTCTTGCCCGGAAGAAATAATCAGAACCGGTTGGGTGACCTGAGCCAGAATAGCTTGCCTGTCGTAACTTAAAATATCTTTCCACCACAGCAGCCCGTGATTATCTAAATCTAGCTGCTCCGGATTTTCTCTTTGGATGCGTTCAGTGGTACGAATAAAGGCTAGTTGTTCGGTATCAGCTTCTTCTGTGTTAAGTTTTCTTGAAATGCGATACAACACATCATCAATGAAGTAACGTCCGCCACTGTTAATTGAAATTACAGCGTTAATCACTTTTGGTAGTTCTGAGGCAATCCTGCTGGCTATCAGCCCACCTTCATTAATTCCCAGTACCACAATATTTTTATAGGTTTGGATTTGTTGCAGGCGATCAAGAACCTGCTTCACATCTCGTACACGCTGGCTTGGTGAATCATACTTAATATAAGAAGAAGGGCAAAATACCAACTCTTTAGCTAATGGATCCGGAGAGTAAGCATCTAAGCCATATTTTTCAACCGTTAATAAATCAGCAGAGGGAATCACCTGAGAAAGTCCACGATTTAAGGTACTGTCATAGGCAACGCTTGAACATTCAGAACCTTGTAACAGAATTAATAAGGTATCAGAAGGAGAGGCGATTTTTTGTCTGGTCAAATAATAGGTAACAGGAGAACCGTCATCTCTGATAAGATGATTGGTTGTTGGCATTGCATAAGCAAAATTTAAATATGAAAAAAGCAAAATAAATAGGCTTAATAGTAATCTTTTAGGCATTGTTTATTCCAGTTTAATCACAGTTAATTTGTTATTAGAATGACGAATTACCGCCAAAATCGCAACTAGCTTTTTGATTTATTCACAAATCAAACACAGTAAAATAACATATTGTCGTAATTCATCAATAACAATTATTAAAGAAATTAAAAATGAAAAGAAAAAACTATAAGTGTGTTTCTAGAATAAATCTCTCCACAGATGGCAGAGTATTATTTGAACAAAAAGTAGGTTTCGCTGATTATCTCAAATTTGGTCTGCCGGCTTTATTTTTTAAGAAAAAGAATCCGCAAATCTGCCGGGTTGAAGACGTGGTAGTCATTGAAACCAGTTCAACAATGTTGACAGGAAATCTTATCGTTATTTACACACAAGATTGTAAATACGTCCTTGTTGCACGTGATAAGACTACCTGGCAGGATATCGTTATTTTTTTACAGAACTCAACTTTGCAATCTAAGTTAGATATGCAGTAGAGACCCTATCAGAACAACGATTAGCGGTTAGATAATTTTCTTACCTAAAATGACAAGATCACGTTTGATATTATCTAGCTCAGCCACTTCCGGCAATAAGCCATATTGCTGATAGCCCAGTTTAGAAAATAAACCGAGACTGGGTAAGTTATGCCCAAAAATGAAACATAAAATTGTTTCGATTTTGTGTGACTTAGCGTGAGACTCAAGCTGCGGAACAATCGTTTGTGCAATTCTTTTACCACGAAAATCACTATGAATATATAAACTGATTTCTACCGTTTTATTATAAGCTGGGCGACCATAAAAGCTGGAAAGGCTCACCCAGCCACAAGGCTTGCCATCATACTCAATTAGCCATAATGGTCTTTCTGCTGTTTGATGCTGATTAAACCAATCCAGACGACTTTCTACTGAGACAGGCGTAGTATCTGCTGTTACCATACGTCCGGCAATAGTTGAGTTGTAGACATCAACAATAAAAGGTAGATCGCCTGTTACTGCGGGACGAGAGGAAATAAGTTTATTCAATTGTTATTTACCTAAAAACTTTAAATAAATCAAATGGTTACGTAAAGTGAAATATAGCGTAATGTATTGATTTATATTAATAAATATTGGTACTGATAAATATTATGCTATAACCGAAGAAAAATTAATCGCTTAATTTACCAGAAATAATGCGTTTATTTTATGATGAGTTGTATAATGAGTAAAACTGAATTTATAAGTAGCATGAATATTTTTTATGTTAGATCAAATTGAAATCTTTGACATTGAAAGCCCATGTAAGCGGGTTTGTGAAACTAACAAGCAAGGATATTGCATGACTTGTTTTCGCTCACGCGATGAGCGCTTTTTGTGGTTAAAGTTTACTAATGAACAAAAGCGTGTGGTGCTGAGATTATGTAAGCAACGTGCTTTACGTCGTCAGTATCAGCTATTGCAAGAATCTCAAAAGGCACAAATACCAGAAACAGTTGATCAATTAGACTTATTTGGTGAGACAGAAGAGTAGAGCAGATGAGAATTCATCTGCTTAGATAAATGTATTAAGCCTTTTTCACAAAGCAAGCTTTTAGCATCACTTTCATGCCATCAATTTTACAGTCGATCTCGTGATCACCTTCCACTAAACGAATACCTTTAGCTTTGGCGCCTTTTTTAAGAACGGTTGATGAACCTTTTAATTTTAAATCTTTGATTAGAATAATTGAGTCACCATCAACCAGTAAGTTACCATTACTGTCTTTTACTTCAAGGCCAGAAGCTGGAGCTTCGTTTGGATCCCACTCATGAGCACATTCCGGGCAAATATATAAAGTACCGTCAGAATAAGTATGCTGCGAAGAACAAATCGGGCAATTAGGTATTGAGTCCATAATTATCATCCATTTTTAGAAAAAACGCGATTATACCTTATTTTTACTCATTAGTCATAAATAGGGTGAGATAAACCATTTATCTGTATTGCATTATCAGATAAGGAGGAGTAGGATTTTTAAGATAAGCTTATTATAAGTAAGGTTAATCAACGATGAAAATGTGTATTGCTTGTGGAATGCCAATGACCTCTATTGGTGATTATCCACGTCTTGATATTTCAAAAAATTATTGTAAACACTGTGCCCGAGAAGATGGCTCAATGCAGAGTTTTGATGAGCGCTGGGAGAATCTGACGTGCTTTATGATCCGCGAACATAAAATGGATAGAATAGTAGCCAGAGAGACGGCTTACACCGTCTTAAAAAAGTTACCAGCATGGAAACCAAAACGCTAATCTTTTAGTGTTTTCACATATTTTTTAATCTTCTTTATTGCCCAGTCATAGTGGCTGGAAGTGCTTGAAATAAGATAAGCACCAAGTGATGTTGTGCCTGTCCACGGGTAGTACTTTTTGGTAAATAACTCGTCATTACTGTGCTTTTTAATTAGCTTCATCACTTGTTGATGGCTGGAATTTAATAATTTTATTGCATCAGGTAAGCTTGTGTTTTGGTATTTTTGCCAGATAACCAGATTCAGAGCTGGAATTGTCTGCCAGGTATAACCTTCAGCTGGTGTAACAGGTTTAGAACCAGACATACCTGTTTTATACCAACCCAGCATCATTAAATGCCATTCATATAAATGACATAACACATCCCGAATATTGCGATCTCGATCTTCAAAAGGGAATTCAGCCATTTGTTTTTCCGCTGGTACTGAATCTATCAGTTTAAATAATAGTTCAAAATTATGGGTACTGAGTGTTAATAATTCATCTTTCGTTGTTGGTCTTGGCATAAATTATCTCCATAGTTTTATTCGTATATTGAAGAGTGGGAGTCTAGAAAGTACCTTACTATAAATCTTTTATGACAATATTTCTGTCTTTAAATATGTTTATATAATAAGCAAATTTACTCAAATGCAGAAAATTTATTCATTTTTAGATTTTTTTACTTGATACTTCGTGTTTAGCCCGTTAATATTTGCAACTGTATTTTATCTAAATACATTCTTACTGCGTCCGTAGCTCAGTTGGTTAGAGCACCACCTTGACATGGTGGGGGTCGGTGATTCGAGTTCACTCGGACGCACCATTCAAAATCAATAACTTACCTTAAAATATTATACTGATTTTTTATTTCTGGTTGCCGTATGGTTGCCGTTTCAATATTAAAATTCATGCAAATTTTACTGTTTAGTGGCACAGGTTATGAAACGTATTTATATTAATCGTTTTGGCCAATGGTTTTGATTACCCATTGGTAAAAGGGGAATTAGTTGTTATCTTATTGGATAACAAGATTATTGAATCATACAGTTAGTGTGTCAGGAGAATTCTAACTTTATGATTTTTAAGCAGTATCAATTTGTTTTTTAAATAGGATTAGCATATTTATAGGAATAAATAAGGATATATAAGTAACAAGAAGGAGGGAAAAATGAGAACCCCACATAAAAATTTGATTAGTTTATTAAAAGCTAAAAAAAGAAAAATGAATTCTCACACAATAGCTAGATAAATTAATTAGTTAAATTCATTGAAACCCCACTAATATAAAAGTATTAGTGGGGTTTTTCTTATGAGTCATTTGCACGAGCATTAATAAAATTGATGAGAGATTTACGTCAGCTTTTATTATGATTGATATACAAATGATTATCGGTATAGATTAAAGAGTTGATAAAAATATAAACTTTCCTATAATCGAGAGCTTAATAAGATAAAAATAAATTTTAGTAGAATCATATCTATCTATTTATGGAAAGGAACTTATGTTAAGTAAAAAACTTATTCTTATGAGCGTAGTCACTGTGTCAATTTTGACTGGTTGTACTTCAGTTCTCAATAATATTGCAGCAGCGATGACAGATACACCAAAAACAGATTCAGTACCGGAAAAATTTCAATCAGGTAACTATTTTATTAATAGCTATCTAAACTATAGCATGGCAGAAAATTATACTATAGATGATTATATTAAAGTATGGGGTAAACCAGTAGAAACCTACACCCCGTCGGGATCGTATATTGCAAAGTGGCAACTGCTTGATGATAAAAGTTGTACTGTGTATGTCAATTTTAACCCTAAAACTAAAGTCGTGAAGCCACTTGATTACCGTTTAGATGACTGTTTAAGTGTATCTATGACTGGTCCGGTTATTACTGTACCAAAAGATGAACCTTATAATGCAGGCTATATGGCAATGCGTTCTCGTACATTAAATGATGTCATGGCTGATTGGCTAGGAAAAAATATCGATTCAGCGCTAGTCAAATGGGGCGCTCCAGCCAGTAGTACTGCAATGAATTCAGGTGGAAAAATATATACCTGGAAAAACTATTGGGAAAGTGCCCGTGATGTTTGGTCTGGTAACTATACTTACGGTTGGTGTGAACAAACACTAGTTAGCAATAGTAAAGGTGTTATTGTCAATTGGAATCATAAAGGGTGTCGTTCTGGTGCTACTTATGGGCAGATTCCTAAACTTGTCGCTGAGCCAAAACCATTGGCGATGTAATCAATTTAGATAATTTCTACCTAATGATGAATATAAAAATAGCGCACATAATGTGCGCTATTTTTATGTAGTTTTAGTATTAGGTGATTCGCTTATCTGGACTTATTTTAAAGTGTAGTAAAAGCGTTATATAATTTAAAGTAAGATAAAATAGAGTAACTAATGCAAGTGTCAATAAAGTAGGTGAGGTATTTATGAGTAAAGCTTTGATTGTGATTGATGCTCAAAATGATTATCTGGCAACAGGTAAATATCCTTTGTGGAATATGGATAGCGCCTTAGCTGAAGTTAAGCATCAGATATCTGAATATAAACAGCAAAATTTACCGATTATTTTTATCAGACATTTATCCGGTAAAGGTGCTGCCTTTTTTGAAGAAGGGACGAAAGGCTCAGAAATTATTCCTGAACTGCTTGAACTGGCAGGAGATAAGGCAATTATTATAAATAAGCGTCATGGTAACTCATTTGACGAAACTGAACTTGATAGTGTTTTACAAAAGCGAGAATGCAAAAAAATAGCCTTATGTGGCATGATGACACAAAACTGTATTTTGTTTACTGCTATATCTGATCAGGCCAGGAAGTATGATATTTCAGTTATTGAGAAGGGGTGTACCAGTGTTTCAGCTGTGATACACTCCGTAGCTATCAGAGGACTATTAAGAATAAATCACATTAATGTCATTTAGTGATTAAATAGTTAAAAATTTATATCTTCAATGTATGTGTCTGAAAAATTGATAGAGAACAATTACACGTAAAAATATTGTTGTTGTTATTCTATTCAGTTTTTATATAATTCACACCGGTCAGTCAAAATCATGCTAAAGATGAATTAGGAAAAATACAGATGAAAAAAATATTAATTTTGTTATTTGCAGTAATGTTGAGTGCGTGTTCAAACATTGGTGGGAACGCTGATAAATTTGAATCTCAATATGTAAAATCAAATCTTATTGTGGGTAAAACAACACAAGACCAGGTTATCGCAGCTTTTGGGAGTCCAGATTCTAAGAGTTTAGATAATAATGGTAATGAAACCTGGTTGTACCGCAAAGATGAAGGGTTTGATATGCTTTCTGCTGTTTCAGGTTATATTCCTGGTGGTAGTGCAGCAGCTGGTGCAAATGATGCCAGAAATGATGCGAACGAGAAGGGTACCTATAACAGATTATGGGTTAGTTTCAATAAGAAAGGTATTGTCACTTCCTGGAATATGTAATTATTCGATGATTGTTTGAAAACCACCGAAAGGTGGTTTTTTATTTTGTAAGATAATTAACGGGAGGCTCGTTGTAGAATCTGTGCTTCTGGCTGATGTTGAATAAAGACCATTCTACTAAGTAAAAATATGGCAGCAACAGTTAAGCCACAGATAATCCCTGTCCAGAACCCAGCTGGTCCCATTGGTGAAACAAGAATGTCTGTCAGTGCCAATATATAGCCAAGCGGCAAACCAATAATCCAGTAAGCGATAAAAGTCACAATGAAGATACTGCGCGTGTCTTTATAGCCTCTGAGTACACTATTGGCAGTGACCTGCAGATAATCGGAACACTGATAAAGTGCCAGTAAAATGATTAACTGAGTTGCCAGCAGAATAACTGCGATATCATCAGTAAACATCGCAATCAGGTAAGGATTAAAAATAATTAAACCCGAAGCCATTATCAGCGCCATGCAAAGTGCGATAGATAAGCTAATGTAAGAGGTATGCTTAGCAGCCAAAATTTTCTGTTCACCCAGTAGAAAACCAACCCTAATACTGGTTGCAACAGATAAAGCTAGTGGAATCACAAACGTCATACTACTTATCGTAAAGATGATCTGATGTCCGGCTACGGCAACTTCACCCAGTGGAGCAATTAAAATTGCTACAATGGCAAATAGGCTAATCTCAAAAAAATAAGCCAGCGCAAGGGGCATGCCTAACACGATGATACGTTTCATCACTTCAAAATCAAGCAGCTTGCCTTTTGGCGTATTACGGATATCTCGCAGGCTCCCGGAAAAGAGAGTGTAGCATCTCATTAAGATGAACATTAACCAAAAGACAGTCGCAGCAGCAATACCACAGCCAGCGGCGCCAAGCTCAGGTAATCCTAACTTTCCGTAAATAAGCACATAGTTGATAGGAATATTAACCATCAGAGCAGTAAAAGCGACGATCATTGCTGGTTTCGTATTAGAAAGGCCTTCACACTGATTGCGATAAACCAGAAAATATAAAAAACCTGGAGCTCCCCACATGATTGTTCGCAGGTAGTCAGTAGCTGCTTTGATCATCTCCGGGTCGATAGGAGAGTTTTCACTACGCAGATTAATCAACTTATCACCATTATAGAGAATTGTCATAATAATGGCTGAAAGAAAAGTAGCCAGAACAATTCCCTGACGGGTATGGGCGGCAATATGCTGTCTTTTAGAAGCCCCATTAAGATTGGCAATAATTGGTGTTAAAACCGAAAATAACCCTTGTCCAAAGAGAATAGTTGGCAGCCAGATAGAAGCACCAATTGCTACGCCAGCCAGTGCTAAAGCACTGTAATGTCCGGCAAGCATGGTATTAACAAAGGTGATAGCTGTTTGTGAGGCCTGAGCAATAATCACCGGAATCGCTAAAGTGATGATCACTTTAATCTCTTTGCGATGTTCCGGTTTTATTATCATGATGTTTCTCAGTATTTATAATGTAATTAATTTAAGCGATTTTTGAGCCCCACAGATCGTATTCATCTGCGTTTTCAATTTTAACTTGTACGATGTCACCCACTTTCACTTTATTTTCACCATTGAGGTAAACTGCACCATCAATATCAGGCGCATCAGCCATACAGCGCCCGATTGCACCTTCTTCATCTACTTCATCAATAATCACTGGCAGAATTTTACCGATCTTCTCTTGTAGTTTTTCTGCCGAAATTTGTTGTTGCAGTTGCATAAAGCGGTGGAAACGTTCCTGCTTAACATCTTCCGGTACTTGATCTGGTAACTGATTAGCAGCAGCACCTTCAACCGGACTATAAGTGAAACAACCTACGCGATCAAGGCGGGCTTTAGCTAAGAAGTCGAGCAATAGCTGGAAGTCTTCTTCAGTTTCTCCCGGATAGCCGACGATAAATGTTGAGCGCAGAGTAATTTCCGGGCAAATTTCACGCCATTTTTGAATACGTTCAAGCGTTCTTTCAATTGTGCCTGGTCGTTTCATCGATTTTAAGATTTTAGGGCTGGCATGTTGTAGCGGCACATCTAAATAGGGCAGCACTTTCCCTTCGGCCATAAGAGGAATTAAATGATCCACATCCGGATACGGATAAACATAATGTAAACGTACCCAGACGCCTAAGTTTGATAACTGCTGACAGAGTGTGACTAAATCACTTTTCACCGGCATGCCGTTCCAAAATCCGGTACGATTTTTAATATCTTTACCATAAGCAGAGGTATCCTGAGCGATAACAAGTAGTTCTTTGACGCCGCTATCAACCAGACGTTTTGCTTCATCCAGTATGCCACCAATTGGTCGGCTTTCCATATCTCCACGTAGTGATGGAATGATACAGAACGTACAACGATGATCACAACCTTCCGAGATTTTTAAGTAAGCGTAATGCTTAGGTGTGAGCTTAACACCTTGTTCCGGAATCAGACTAATAAATGGATTATATTCTGGTTTAGGAACATATTTATTCACATGAGTTAAAACTTGTTCGTAACTATGAGGGCCAGAAATTTCCAGCACTTTTGGATGTAAAGCCCGAATTTGATCTTCTTTGGCACCAAGACAGCCAGTGACAATCACTTTACCGTTTTCATTTAGCGCTTCACCAATAGCTTCCAGTGATTCTTGTACTGCACTATCAATAAAGCCGCAGGTGTTTACAATCACCAGATCAGCATTGTCATAACTTGGTACAACCTGATAACCTTGTGTGCGCAGCTCAGTTAAAATTCGCTCTGAATCAACCAGATTTTTAGGACAGCCTAAGCTCACAAAGCCAATCGTTGGGGATAAGTTTTTCATCATGTATATCAATATGTTAGTTAATAGCGTGACTTATTTATCAAAATAAAAAAATAAGTATAAAGAAATAGCGTAGAATTATACGCTAACTCTACGCTATCAACAAATAAAAATATTTAATAAAATCAATTAGTTATATTATTTATATGATTAAGGTAAATAAATATCCACCAATTATCAGCCAGCCAAATAATACTAGTCCCAGAATCAAGGGTTTGACACCGGCCTTTTGCAGTGCATTTCGGTGTGTGGTCAGACCCAGAGCAAACATAGCCATCGTTAATAATAACGTATCAAATTTTAGTGTGTATTGAATAATGTTTGCAGGGAGAATATTCAGTGAATTAATGATAGCAACCAGCACAAAACCTAAAGCAAACCAGGGAATCGTACTTTTTAGATCGATTTTTTGTTTTTGTGTGGATGATTTATCCCGGTAAACCAAAAATAGTGACAGAACAATTAAAAATGGTGCTAAGAGTAATACCCGGGTGAGTTTAGCAATAATTGCCATACCCGCAACATCATTCCCCATAGCCTTACCGGCAGCAACAACTTGTGCGACTTCATGTATTGATGCTCCGGTATAGATACCAAATTCGTGAGGAGATAGGTAAGGAAGCTGACCAGCCAGACAAAACTGATAAATAAACGGATAGAGGAACATAGCCAGTGTACCAAACACAACAACTACGGCGATGGCGATAGTGACATCGTCGTTCTTACCTTTGGCTATTGGCGCTGTACCAAGTACGGCAGCAGCACCACAAATTGAACAGCCAGCACCAATTAGAATAGTTGTCGGGGAGTCAAGTTTAAAGATTTTAGTTCCCAACCAGTAACACAAAATAAAGGTGGTTGCGATCATTAGCACATCGATAATAATGCCTTTAATCCCGAGTTCTAATAAGTTCTCAAAAGTTAGATTAAAACCATACAGAATAATACCAAGGCGCAGGATTTGCTTTTTAGCGATCTCAATACCTGAGCTAATTCGTGTTAGGAGATATTGGGGAATAGTGTTGCCAACCAGCAGACCAATAATAATCGCCAGTGTCAGAGCACTTAAACCATGCTGTTGAAACCACACAATTTGTGAAAGGTACAAAATAACTGCAGCACAAGCCGCAATAATTAATAAACCACCAATTGTTGGCAGTGTGAAATATTTTGATTTCATGGGCAGGATTGGGGTATAACAAATTTAGTAAGGCAATCAGTATACTACAGAATAAACGTGGGAAAAGGTAAATATGGATTTTTGTTAGATAAGAATAGACCCTGCGTAAACAGGGTCTATGAATATTAATTAATCGTTAGGTACTACATATAACTACGTAAAACTATATAACTAAGAACTACTATAACTATATAAAACTACATTTTTACTATATTGGTACTACAATTAAATTCTATAAGAATTATAGACTGCTACCGTTTTTAGCAAGGAATTTAGCAACACCATCTGGTGAACCTTTCATACCTTCTTTACCTTTTTCCCATTGAGCTGGACATACTTCACCGTGCTCTTCATGGAATTGTAGCGCATCAACAACACGAATCATTTCATCAATGTTACGGCCAATTGGTAGATCGTTAACTACTTGATGACGAACAACACCTGTTTTGTCAACAAGGAAAGATGCACGTAATGCAACACCAGCAACCGGGTGCTCAATACCATATGCCTGAGCGATTGAGTGTTTGATATCAGCAACTAGTGGGAAACGAACTTGTCCAATACCACCTTTATCAACTGGAGTATTACGCCATGCGTTATGAACGAACTCAGAGTCAATAGAAACACCAATAACTTCAACACCACGTTTTTTGAATTCTTCAAAACGGTGATCAAATGCAATAATTTCTGAAGGACAAACGAATGTGAAATCCATTGGCCAGAAGAAAACAACTGCTGGTTTACCTTTTGTGAATTGTGCAAAGTTGAAATTATCAACAATTTCACCTGTTCCAAGAACAGCTGCTGCAGTAAAATCTGGTGCCTGACGAGTAACTAAAATCATAACAATCTCCTTTGACTATGTAGTAATTACTATTATTAGAATTACTATTATTTATAAACCGATATTCTCGACGTGTGAAAGTATAATCGGTAGTTAAGTAAAGAAAAAGTTGATTAAAACAATCAATTCCATAAGCCCTAACTATTAACGGTTTCCGTTGTGCTAGCTGGCTTTCTGCGTTTTCCTACATTTTTACTGTCTCTATGACGAACTTTGACTTTCTTCTGTTCTTCTTTTTTATTGGCCTTTTTCTCTTTCGCTTTTTTAGACGGTTTCTTTTTAGTGACCGCTTTTGGCGCTTTAGATTTTGGCTTTAATTCTTCAATCACTCTTAACTTAATTGGTTCTTGAATATAGCGTTCGATCTTTTGTAGTAAGTCATTATCATGGGCTTCAACCAGAGATATTGCAATCCCTTTTTTGCCCGCTCTGGCTGTTCTGCCAATACGGTGCAGGTAAATATCAGCTGTTCTTGGTAAATCATAGTTGATTACGTGAGTAATATCATTGATATCAATACCGCGCGCAGCAACATCGGTGGCAACCAACACTTTGGTTTTATCATTTTGCAGACGTTTAATTGCTTCACTGCGCTTAGCCTGAACCATTTCACCTTCAAGATAACTACTTAAGATACCAGCCTGATGTAACCAGCTCACCAGCTCATGTAGACGCTCCCGTTTGCGTACAAAGACAACGGCTTTTTTACAATCAGGTTGTTTTAGTAAATGGACGAGCAGGGCAGTTTTGTGTTCAAGGTCATCAGCACGGTAATAGAATTGCTGGATCTTTTTACGCTCGCGACGAGAAGGATCTGAGTTGATTTCAACCGGCTCATTTAAAATACGTTTAGCAAAATCATACAAGCCTTCGCCTTCCATGGTGGCAGAAAAGAGCAGAGTTTGTTTACGCCAACGGGTTTCTGCAGCAATGGTTTCGACGTCTTTGGCAAATCCCATGTCCAACATACGGTCAGCTTCGTCTAAAATCAACATTTCTACTGCACGGCAGTCAAAGTTCTCTTCTTTTATGTATTGTAAGAGTCGGCCAGTTGTAGCAATAACGATATCCTGATTTTTACTGAATACTTCTGCGTGATTCATATAAGCCACGCCACCAGTAATAGTTGCAATACTTAAGTTGGTGTACTTGGCCATTTCTTTCGCTTCGTCAGCAATTTGCATTGCCAGCTCACGGGTTGGGGCAAGAATCAAAATACGCGGAGGACCTGGTTTACGACGCGGAAAATCAAGTAAATGCTGAATCGCCGGAATTAAAAATGCCAGAGTTTTGCCGGTACCTGTTGGGGCGGAGCCCATAATATCTTTAGCATCAAGCGCAACAGGAATAGTTTGTGCCTGGATAACGGTTGGTTTTTTAAACCCTTTATCTTCCAGAGCATTAAGTAATGATTCATCCAGTTCAAGTGATGAAAAGTCAGTGATTTCAGACATTTGTAAGTTACCTTAATAATTAATGCGCCTATTATAGCTACTCTCAATAAAATGGCTATTATTTTAAAGTAAATTAGGTTAGTAAGCTGACTTATTGGTAAGGAGATTAAGTCGATTTTTTAACAAAGAACAATATTTTGTTCTAGATCATTAAATAGTAATAAAAATTTATATTTTTGTACTGTTAACTTTCAAACATTTTTAAATAATCCAACATAGTTCACAGTTTTATCGAAAAAATAAATAAAAGCATTTTTATTGGTTAGGTTTTATACAGAATATGTTCAAAATAGCACATAAGTATATTGCCAGTTAAATAAATGTAGGTGAGAATACGGTCGATATCAAAGATCGAGATGTGCAATAAGCATCAGAATATCTTCATTTTGTTTAGGCATATTGCTTATCTATCAGTCACTGATTGGAAATAACCATAAATAAAATGGTATAATTGATCTTGAATCTCACATACAGGAAAAATGTGAAGAAACGATTTAATTATCAAAATTTATATGATTTAAAAAGATGAGTTTTCTTTTATGCCAAAAATATTTAGATTGGGATTAGATGTCGGCTCAACGACGGCTAAATGTGTAGTACTCGATGAGCAGGACAATTTTGTTTACACTAATTATATTCGACATAATACTCATATTGTTCCGACTGTCATTCAAATTCTGAATGAGATCAAACAACAGTTGGGTCACGATATATTGCTTTCTGTCAAAGTTACGGGTTCAGCCGGAATGGGAATATCTGAAAAAGCAGATATTACTTTTATTCAGGAGGTTGTGGCCGCCTCAGAAGTTGTTCAGCGTAAATATCCGGATGTTCGCACCTTAATTGATATTGGTGGTGAAGACAGTAAGATGATTTTCTTTTTCCCGGATCGCCCACCAGATATTCGTATGAATGGGAGTTGTGCCGGGGGAACAGGGGCTTTTATCGATCAAATGGCCACCTTACTGAATGTGCCCGTTTCTGATTTTGATACGTTAGCCAAAAATCATGACCATATTTATCCTATCGCTTCCCGCTGTGGTGTATTTGCTAAAACTGACGTCCAAAACCTCATCAGTCGTAACGTTTCTAAAGAAAATATCGCTTATTCAGTTTTACATGCTGTTTGTATTCAGCTGGTGAATACGCTGGCTCGTGGTTATGACATTATTCCTAAAGTGATGCTGATTGGTGGACCATTCTCGTTCATTCCAACGCTTGGTGAAGCAGCGCTTGAGACATTAAAACTACAGCCTGATGACTTAGTTAGCACAGAACATCCAACACTGCTTTCGGCATGGGGCTCAGCGATTCATACTATTGAACGTACTGAAATTGGTATTGAAGCTCTGATTGATAAACTGACTAAATCAACACAGGTTCAACAACCATCAGCATTTCGTTTAAAACCACTGTTTAATGAATCATTAAATTTTGATGACTGGCAAAAGAAGCGTCGTTACATTGTTATTCCGCGAGTTGCTTTATCAGATTACACTAAAGCGAATGCCTTTTTAGGGATTGATAGTGGTTCAACCACAACTAAGATTACTTTGGTGAGTGAAGATGATGAACTGCTTTTCACTTACTATGCACCAAACAATGGCCATTCGATTAAAGCACTTATTACTGGTTTGAATGTTCTGAAAGAAGAGATTCAAAAAAGTGGTAAACAAATTAATATCGCTCGTACTGGTGTCACGGGCTATGGCGAAGAGCTGTTAAAAGCGGCGTTTTCTCTGGACGATGGTCTGGTTGAAACAATGGCACATTACGCTGCAGCAAAACATATTCAGCCAAATGTCAGCTTTATTATGGACATTGGTGGGCAGGATATGAAAGCTATCTTTATTGCTAATGGTGTCGTAAATAATATTGAGCTTAATGAAGCGTGTTCCTCCGGCTGTGGTTCATTTATTGAAACCTTTGCTAAGTCACTTAATTCAAACACAATAGATTTTGCTAAAGCGGCTTGTCACTCATCTAATCCTTGTGATTTAGGGACTCGTTGTACTGTTTTCATGAACTCAAAAGTGAAACAAGCATTACGTGAAAATGCGACGGTTGGAGATATTTCAGCTGGTCTGGCATTCTCAGTCATTAAGAACGCAATTTATAAAGTCTTAAAACTGCACGATATGAGCAAACTTGGGCAACATATTGTGGTACAGGGCGGAACATTCAAAAATCCGGCTGTCTTTAGAGCACTGGAACAATTAACTGGTGCTGAGATTTCCAGTTCAGATATCCCTGAGCTGATGGGGGCTTATGGCTCTGCGCTGGTGGCAAAAAATAATTATCAGCATGAAGCAACACCAAGTCGATTTATCGGTCTTGATCATTTAGTCAAAGCAGAAGAGAACAGGGCGAAGGATTCCCGCTGTAAAGGGTGTGAGAACAACTGTGACATTATTATTTACCGATTTGCCAATGGTCAGCGTTACTATTCCGGTAATAAGTGTGAACGTCTGTTAAGTAACAATCCACAAAAGAGTACTCAGACATTTAATATGTTTGATTACAAGAATGAATTACTGTTTGATCGCGTTAAAGAACAACCTGCAATAAAACCTCGTTTAACGCTTGGTATTCCTCGTGTTCTTGGTATGTATGAGAACTTCCCATTCTGGCATACACTCTTTACTGAGTGTAATATTGGTGTGACACTGTCACCTTATTCAACGATGCCAATTTATGAGAAAGGGTCAGGAACAATTATGTCGGATAGTATCTGCTTTCCGGCTAAATTAGTTCATGGTCATATTGTTGAATTAGCGGAGCAGAAACAAGCTGATCGTATCTTTATGCCAATGGTGGTTTTAGAATCACAAGAGTTCTCTAATGCAACTAATAACTATAACTGTCCGATTGTCAGTAGTTATTCGGAAGTGGTAAATAGTGCGATTAATCCGGAAATTAAATATGGCATGCCGTTTGATTATCCGGTGATTAACTTCACTGATATTAAGCTGCTACGTAAAGGCTGCCTTGAGTACTGTAAGACACTAGGTATCGATACAAAGCTGTTTGAACAGGCATTTACCAAAGCATTGAACGCACAGGCTGACTATAAAAAGGCCTTGTATGTTAAATCCAATGAGGTTCTGGCTAAAGCGAAAGAAGATAACCGCTACGTGTTTATTCTGGCTGGTCGCCCGTACCATAGCGATAGCTTAATCAACCATAAAACACCAGAGATTTTAAATGCGCTGGGTTGTGATGTCATTACTGAAGATTCAGTGTTATCAGCAAATAATACTCTTTCACCAGATTTGCAGATTTGCTCGCAATGGAGCTATCCAAACCGTCTGTACGCTGCAGCGAACTTTGTAGCTAACGAACCAAACAATATCCAGTTTGTACAGCTAAACTCATTTGGTTGTGGTCCTGATGCGATTGTGACTGATGAATGTAAAGCGATCTTAGAAGCGAAAGGTAAAACCTGTACGATTATCCGGGTGGATGAGATCACTGCAACAGGTTCTGTGCGTTTACGCCTGCGCTCGATTTTAGAGTCACTAAAACTTAACCGGTATCAGGTCAATCGTGTTACACCACGTCAAAAACTGTCGGTCTTCATGCAGGAAGATAAACAGCGTCGAACCATTCTGGCGCCATTTATTTCTGAATTTTACTCACCGCTATTACCGCCATTATTTGCGTTATCAGGTTATCGTTTAGAGACTTTACCAAAACCGGATAAAAGCTCGGTAGAGTGGGGGCTTAAATACTGTAATAACGAGATTTGTTACCCGGCGACTATCATTGTTGGTGACGTGATTAAAGCTCTGCATTCTGGCAAATATAATCGTGATGAAGTGGCGATAGGTATTACGCAAACCGGAGGTCAGTGCCGGGCAAGTAGTTATCTGTCACTAATTAAAAAAGCGATGATTAGCAATGGCTTTGGCGATATTCCAATTATTTCATTAAGTGGTGGCAACATCACAGAACATGAGCAGCCAGGCTTTAAATTAAACTGGATGAAAACATTACCAGCGGCTTTTATTGGTATGTTGTTTGCTGATGCTATTTCTAAAATGTATTACTCAATCGCTCCACGTGAAGTGAATAAAGGGGATGCAAACCGAGTCAGAGATGCGTATCTGGATACGATGGAAAAATACATTGCAGCCAGAAAGAGCTATAAAGAGATTTATGCTCTGCTTGAGAAAGCCGTGATGGATTTTAACCACTTACCAATCCACAATATTGATTGCCCACAGGTGGGTGTAGTAGGTGAGATTTACGTTAAGTACAACAGCTTTGGTAATCAAAATAGCGTCGACTGGCTGGTTGAGCAGGGTATTGAGCCGGTCATTCCACCAATGCTTGAGTTCTTCTCACAAAGCTTTGTTAACTTAGATAGTGATATTGATAACTATCTGGCCAGAAAAGGTTTTGCTTCTTACCTGATTTTCTTCCTTGAGAAGATCGCACAGCGCCATGTGAATAAAGTGAATAAGATTCTCTCAAACTTTAAATATTACCAGCCATTCCATGATATTCGTGATATGGCAGAAAAAGCCAAAGAGATCTTAAATCTGAGTAATCAGTTTGGTGAAGGATGGCTGATCCCGGCTGGCATTATGACGTTTGCAGAGCAGGGCATCAACAACGTTATCAGTTTACAGCCATTTGGTTGTATCGCTAATCACGTCGTATCTAAAGGTGTAGAAAAACGTATGCGTGACCTGCATCCTAAGCTGAATCTACTTTATCTGGACTTTGATGATGGGGCTGGTGAGGTTAACGTCCTTAATCGTCTACATTTTATTGTGAGTTCACTGAAATATAGTCAGCTTGAGCGGATTGTTTAATTCTTATTTTGATGATTAAAAAGGCGCGATGAAGCGCCTTTTTTTATCCACTCATTATTGTTGCTGTTGATTACTCATACTTACCAGAATGATTATAAATTAAACTGATGAGCAACTAATTGCCTTGTAAACAAATAAACCATTGACTGAGATCATTTACTTTATATAATACTCAACGTTATTCAATTCTTCTCAACGTCTCCTTAGCTCAGCTGGATAGAGCAACGGCCTTCTAAGCCGTAGGTCACAGGTTCGAATCCTGTAGGGGACGCCATTCAAAATGACTAAAATCCATTATCCATTTTTATGTTTTACAAGACAATCAATTAACTTTCACTTCTTTATTGTGATAGCTTAACATGTCGATAAAATCGAAAAACGGACAGGAATTATTGATGCGTAGATAAGATATAGACACCAATGAAGCCGTAGTTATCATTTTGAAACACTAAAATTTCTCTAGTCATTTTAAATACACTCAATTATGATTAAAAAATAATCCATTTTATTCTGAACTATATGCAAAATAATAAAGAAATCGTTGTTGATACGGTGAATGAAATTAGAGAGGCTCAGGAGCTGGGGTATAAAAAAATTATTGCGACAAAAAAATTAAGTACCTCATTAATATCTATCCCTTCCTTAACTAATGAATTTTATATTTTTATTTCTGGTGCTGAGGATAAACCATTACCTATCTTGCCAGCTTGTAATGATGTCGAACAACATAAAATAAAAAGTTACATGAAAATATTGGGCATTATATTAGCTATTAGTATGGTGTTAATGGCTGCAGCTGGTTTTTATGATTTTGACTTGCTGCAAAATTTTATTTTTATTTTATTAATACTTTTTGGAGTAGGGAGTGGATTAGTTGTTATCTTATACTTTACCTTGGTTTATAAAAAGTATATTTCTGTTAAAGATAAATATTTTTACAAGGCTAAATATAATAAGCAAGCTAACATCATCTTGTTTCATAAGAAAAAATATAGTTTATTTAAGATTATGTTGCGAGCGTTTGTTATAGGGGTGGCTACAATTATTTTTAGTTAAAATTTTGGTGTAATTGATAGTAGGAATCAGAGTCGTAATATGCATATTTCTATGTACGATGAAGATAGAATAATTACTAATATAATTATAAGAATTAATATAAGAAGATAATGGATGAAACTCTCTAAATTACTATTATTACTTAGTGCATTCTTCCTTACAGGATTTGAGGTGCATATACCAGTTTGTAATCCTTATGATGCAAAACTTAATTTAGCTCAATGTGAAAAGCATGCAGAGCAAGGTGACGCCAGAGCAATGCTATATGTTGGTTACTTATATGATTATCAACATAATTATACTAATGCTATATATTGGTATAAAAGAGCAACAGAACTAGGAAATGCTAATGCCCAGTTTAATTTAGCCAGAATGTATTCTTTAGATTCATATAATCTTCTTGATTATGATAAAGCAATAAAATTGTATACTCCCTTAGCTGAAAAAGGTGAGCTTGATGCTCAATATAGCTTAGGTTCTATCATGCATACTTTGGGGCAAGATGAACCAGTACGTTATCTTGATGCATTAATGTGGTTTCATCTCTCCGCCAAACAAGGATATCCATACTCTCAATTTATGATGGGCTATATGTTTGAGTATGGGGATGGAGTAGATATTGATTATCAAGAAGCTAAACAATGGTATAAATTAGCAGCTGAACAAGGCTATGAGCCAGCAAAAGAATCTATCCTTAGAGTAGAACAAAAAGCGCAAGAGATAGAGTAGACATAACATTAGACATATATTTTTTTGCTGAACTCATTCATACCCGAATTCCAAAATAACTCTTAGCTAGCTCCACTAATTATGGTGGGGCTATCTTTCATAGACTTATTTGGAAGGGGTAAAAAGTAAATTTTAAATTCATTAAAGTAAATAATGAAAATAAATCAAAATATTATTGGATGAGTATTTTGTAAGATATTCACCTTTTTATTTTTAGGCTGCAAGTCATAATATTGTCACAAATATAAGTTATCTTATGATTGCCAGATAATAGGCATGAAATGGGAGTGAATTATGGGTAATTTATTGATAAAGTTATTTACCAGAATGAAGTCTAAAAAATCATTAAAAAGCAAGAAGATTGGTTACGATATTAATGAGTTAGGTGATGTGTATGTACCAGTTCATATCATAGACAACTCTAAATCTTAGAGTTAAGTAATATAAATAGATTTTCTACGTGAATTGAGTCCATTTAACGGTAGAGATCATTTTTATCATTAAAATAAGACACAGTCCTAAAACATACTGTGATCTACATTGAAAATCAAAATAAATCAAATAGTAAAATCATCAATCCTTACTTACAATAACAACAATATTACTCATCAGTAATTGGAGTTGTTATGTCTCAAGATTTGAATAAAAAAGTCTTTCAAATTCCACCGATTAAAAGTATTCAGGCATTTGTACAGGTTGCTCATTGCGGCAGTATTGTGAATGCGTCTGAGATATTAAACATCACATCGTCAGCGGTTAGCCACCATATTGCCAGCCTTGAAAAATATTTAGGTAAACGATTATTTAATCGGACAGGTAAAGGAGTTACTTTAACGGTTGTTGGTGAACAGTACCTGCGGGAGACAGCCGGAGCACTGAATAATATCGGCATCGCAACAGAAAGAGTGATGAGTAACGAAGAACAGCAATGCTTACGTATTCATTCCTCGCCAAGTTTTGGTTTGTTGTGGTTATTATCTCGCTTGGACAAATTCAGAACTGCTAACCCTGATTTACAACTAAATCTATCGTGCTCTTATGAAGCGTTACATTTTTCCAGAGATAAAATTGATGTAGATATCCGTCATGGTTATAACACATGGTCAACGCTTGATGTTAAAACCATTAAAAATGAATCGGTTATGGTTCTTGCCTCACCGGAATTTTTAACTAAACATAGGATTAAACAGCCATCTGATTTGTTAGATTGCGAGCTTATTCGTTCTGAAACAACGCTTGTGCAGTGGAATCAATGGTTTGCTTATAATGATATTTCTATGTCCAATAAGAACTTTGCACTCAGTTTTGATCGATCTTATATGAGTCTGGAAGCCGCTTGTTTAGGACTTGGTGTTGCTCTGGAAAGTAATATTTTGGCTCAGGAATACTTAAAGCAGAATAAGCTGGTACCCGTTTTTGAGAGCAGTTTAAATATTCCGGTGAATGCTCATCATCTGGTCTTTCCACATAATCATGCTAAACACGATCGAGTGAAGCGTTTTTTAAACTGGATTCAGGCGGAACTAGCCGTTTCTGATATTCAGATTTAACAAAAAAGCCCCATGAACAGGGGCTTTGTTATTTTAACGTTAGAAAACTTACTTAGATAACCAATCTTTAATCCGCGTCACAATGGCTTGAGTCGAAATACCATAACGATCATGAAGTGTAGGCAGAGCACCGGCATGTAAAAACTCATCCGGCAGAGCAACTTGTCTAAATGTGGCATGAACACCTTTAGTCATGAGTAACGTAGCTACTGCTTCACCAAGTCCACCAAGACGAGTATGATTTTCTGCAACTACAATCAAGCGACCTGGTTTTGATGCTTCAGCCAGAATGGTCTTCTCATCAAGTGGTTTAATCGTTGGAACGTGTAGTACCGCTGCACTGATATTGTCTTTTTTAAGTTGTTCAACTGTTTCCAGCGCTCGCATGGTCAGAATACCAGAAGAAATAATTAAAACGTCACGTCCGTCTTCAAGTAACTTAGCTTTGCCCAGTTCAAACTTATAGTTATAACGATCAAGAACAACAGGGACTTTACCTCTTAAAAGACGCATATAAACTGGGCCATTATGATCTGCCATAGCCGGAACAGCTTGCTCAATATCAATAGCATCACAAGGATCAATTATTGTCATATTAGGGATACCACGCATCATAGCAATATCTTCTGTTGCCTGATGACTTGGGCCATAACCGGTTGTGAGCCCCGGTAAAGCAGCTGCAATTTTGACGTTAAGATTTTCTTCAGCAATAACCTGGTGTATAAAATCATAAGCTCGACGAGTTGCAAATACGGCATAAGTGGTAGCAAAAGGAATAAAGCCTTCTTTAGCCATACCGCCAGCCGCTGCCATCAGTAATTGCTCTGCCATACCCATTTGAAAGAAACGTTCCGGATAAGCCTGAGAAAAAATATGTAAATCTGTGTACTTAGATAAGTCAGCAGTCATTCCCACAATTTCAGGACGCTTTTTAGCCAGTTCTACCAAAGCATGGCCAAAAGGCGCTGAGCGTGTTTCTTGTCCTTCGTCAGCAATTGAGGCAATCATCGCTGATGTCGTTAGACGTGGTTTAGTTTGATTTGTATTAGACATCGTTATGCTCCTTTACCTTGCGCCTGATCAAGTACGGCAATGGCTTTTTGCCATTCGTCAGCATCTACGCGAATAAAATGGTTTTTATCTCGGGTTTCAAGAAAGGGAACACCTTTACCCATTAAGGTATCAAAAATAATGACACGAGGTTTATCACCCGTATAGTTACGAGCCGCATCAAAGGCTTTAACCACTGCCGGTAAATCATTGCCATTAACGCGTTGTACGAACCAGCCAAAGGCTTCCCACTTATCGTGTAACGGTTCAAATCCTAAGATTTGTTTAGAATTACCATCAGCCTGTTGACAGTTCACATCAATCATATTAATTAAGTTAGTTAATTTGTAATGTGAGGCAGACATGGCTGCTTCCCAGGTAGAACCTTCATCCAGTTCACCGTCTGACATCGAATTATAAATAAAAGCAGGATTGTTTTTTTGTTTCAAACCAAGTGCCATACCAACGGCAATGCTTAGTCCTTGCCCCAGTGAGCCACCAGAAATTTCCATCGCTGGTGTATAGGTTGCCATGCCAGACATTGGCAGACGGCTATCATCCGCACCATAGGTTTCCAGCTCGTCTTCCGGAATAATTCCCGCTTCAATTAAAGCTGCGTAATAGGCAATAGCATAATGACCATGAGAGAGGAGGAAGCGATCGCGTCCTTCCCATTTTGGTTCGTCTGCTTTGAATTTCATTGCGTGACAAAATGCGGTAGCTAAAATGTCAGCCATACCAAGTGCTTGTCCAATATAGCCTTGACCTTGAACTTCACCCATACGTAGCGCATAACGGCGAATATGGTAAGCATGTTTAGCAAGCTGAGATAAATTTGGTGTCATAATCAATACTCCACGTTCTGATTTATGATAAAAATTAGTGAATTAACATACCGCCATTCACATCTAGCGTAATGCCGGTTGAATAAGATGACAGGTCGCTGGCTAAGAAAAGGGCAGCTCTTGCAACGTCAATTGCATCACCTAAACGATTTAATGGAATCCCTGTCAGGATATTCAAACGTTGTTCATCAGAAAGTTTTCCTGCTGTGATATCGGTTTGGATTAGACCCGGTGCAATACAGTTAACACGAATACTATCAGGACCTAGTTCACGTGCCATTGCACGCGCAAGACCAAGCACACCTGCTTTTGCAGCACTATAATGTGGTCCACCAAAGATTCCACCACCACGCTGCGCAGAAACAGAAGAAATACACACAATGCTGCCGGATTTTTGTTTACGCATAAATGGAATAACGGCTTGTGACATGAGTAAAGTACCACGGAGGCTGACGTCAAGAACGGCATCATAATTTGCACGTTTGATGTCCATAATTTTGAGTGGCTGAGAAATACCGGCATTATTAACCAGCACATCAACGCGGCCATATTTAGCAATCACTTGTTCAATGGCACGTTCTACATCTTTCTCATCAGCAACATTAGCTGCCAGACCTAAATGCTCTGCGCCAAGTTCTTTAGCAGCTAACACTGAGGCTTCTTCATTTAAATCAATGATGACAACTTTAGCACCATTTTCAGCAAACAGTTTGGCGGTAGAACGACCAAGTCCGCGTGGTGAAGCTGCACCTGTAACAATAGCGACTTTATCTTTTAATAACATATTCAATCTCCTTTCTATCAATCAATAAGTAAGCAATAAATAAGTGGCAGGTAAGAACGCCTATTACTGTAGAAAGCTCATCTAAAAAACGAAACATAGAAGGATTCAGCTGATGCTGAGAAAAATTGAATTCGTGATCAGGTTCAATATAAATTGTACATCTGGTCTAAAAATGTTGTTATTAATCACAAAGTTACATTCATTTTCTTGGCTTTTAACTCTTTGATTTATTTGAAGAAATTATAATTATGGATTGATTTAATGAAACTATCATTAATAAGTAAAATGATAGTTATAACAATAGGTTAATTATTAAATTGTCCTGTTTACGACGGAGTATTTGGATGAAATAGAGAGAGTTTGAATAGGCTCACGAATTCGATTTTTCTCAGCATCAGATGAGTTATTTTGTATTTTCTTTTATCAACCAGCTTTCTAAATTAGATGAAATTTTACTGGGCTATTCACTAGCGCTATAAGGGTGAATAAACCGTAGTAGCAATTTAAAACTTATTTAAAAATAGCAAGATAGTGATTTTAGCCAGATATCAACATCCTGCTTTGTTTCATCTCACAAATAAGTTATTGTTCATTTACTTGAAAGGGGTTGTTATATGACGAGTATCACAATGAATTTGGCCAAACCACAAACTAATTACCGTTGGGTGGTGCTGGTATTGATATTTTTAGTTTACGCCGTGAACTATGCAGACAGAACAAATATTGGCGCTGTTTTACCTTTTATTATTGAGGAGTTTCAGTTAAGTAATTTTGAAGCAGGCTCTATCGCCAGTATGTTCTTCTTAGGCTATGCCGTAAGTCAGATTCCGGCGGGGTTTTGGATTTCTAAAAAGGGCACAAGGGGTTTGGTCTCTTTGTCTATTCTAGGATTTTCTGCTTTTACGTGGTTAATTGGTACTGCCACCTCAGCACTGGCGATTAAATGGATTCGACTTGGTCTTGGATTAAGTGAAGGCCCATGTCCTGTTGGTTTAGCATCCACGATTAATAACTGGTTTCCGCCAAAAGAGAAGGCGACAGCAACTGGTGTCTATATCGCTTCAACCATGTTTGCACCGATTTTAGTCCCACCTTTAGCGGTCTGGATCTCTCTCACTTATGGCTGGCGCTGGGTATTCTTTTCATTTGCTATTCCGGGAATAGTTCTTGCGCTAGTGTGGTATTTTTTAGTCAAATCTAAGCCGGAAGAAAGCCAATTTGTTTCAGAAAGTGAATTAAAATATATCAGAGCAAGCGAGCAGGTTGACACATCAACAGCCATCAAACCTGTTGGTAATATTTCAGAAAACGAAAAATTCCGTCTTCTGGATAAATTAATCCGCGTGAAAAAACTTGAGCCACTCAGTTCAGCTAAACAAATTTTTACCTCTAAAAACGTGTTAGGAGATTGTTTAGCGTATTTCATGATGGTGAGTGTGTTGTACGGTATTTTAACGTGGATTCCTATGTATCTGGTGAAAGAGAAAGGCTTCTCTTTTATGAGCATGGGGTTTGTTGCGGCCATGCCTTGTATTGGTGGCTTCATTGGGGCAATTGGTGGTGGTTTTATTTCAGATAAAATCCTGGGAAGAAGACGTAAACCGACGATGTTATTTACCGCTTCTGCCACTGTTTTGATGATGCTGGTAATGCTTAATATTCCGGGAAGCACAGTCGCTGTTGCAGCTGGATTATTCTTTGTCGGATTGTTTTTAAATATTGGCTGGCCGGCATTTACTGCTTATGCAATGGGTGTTGCGGATCAAAAAACCTATCCAATTGCCATATCAGTCATTAATAGTGGTGGAAATTTAGGTGGTTTTGTTTCACCAATGGTTGCTGGTTTTTTATTAGACCAAACTGGCTCATTTAGTGCTGTATTTACCTATTTTGGTATCTGTGCTGCTATTGGTTTTGTATTGATTATGATACTTGATGAGCCAAAATAAGTAATTTATCTATTTAATATTTCTCAAAATAAAAAGCCACTACATGATTTGTGAGTGGCTTTTACCAAAGGAAGTTAAGACTATATCCGAGACTTAAAGCCAGATAATATTAATTCTGCAGGCGTAGCATTATTGTTAACAGGTAAACTTATTAGTAATAAATTTACCAAAAAAATATATACATAAAGCTACGATAAATGCCCACCGGGATAGAGAAAATAATATCTAAGATAACCCAGATAATTTTTCCTGCTGCTGCATCCTTGATAACTGAATAAAAACAAAAAATGACCCATATGATTAAATATAAAAGTCTGTTCATCATAAATTCCTTTTATTGGTGAAAAGATATCCTTACTATTATTAATGATTTATATATTAGTTTCAACAAATCAGAGCGATAGCGATAACCTAATGTATCCCTTTTTCCGGTTATTGTCAGGTGTTAGTTAGTTTATTAATTGGTCTTACTAACTACTATTTATGATACCTTGATCCCACTTTTATGCGGAAAGAGTAGTCTTTATCAGGAAAGATGACTATCTTATTAAGCCCTGTATTTTATTATGACAAAAATAATTATATTTATATGATTGATTAATTGAAAATTTAGGATGAGAATAATAAATAGCTAAGTTTTAATAAATAGGGTCAATCACATATTTTTGCATCAACTGAATAGGAGGTTTTGTGGGTGTTTAATTTTCGTGGTACCAACTATTTTGTTTTTATAATTTTGATTTTCTCTTCTTTCCTTGTTTCAGCGCAAACAAAATCTCTTCATATCTATAATTGGTCAGATTATATTGCTCCCGATACTATCTCTAAATTCAGACAATTAACCGGAACTCGTGTTACTTATGATGTTTTTGATTCTAATGAGGTATTGGATGGTAAACTGATTGCCGGTAATACCGGGTTTGATATCGTTGTGCCAACAGATAGTTTTCTGGCCAGACAGATTAATTCCAATATTTATTTAGCACTGGATAAAAGTCGTTTGCCTAACTATCACAATCTGGATGTATCTTTACTTGAACTTATGAAGAAGCATGATCCGGATAATACTTATTCTATTCCTTATATGTGGCAATCGACTGGAATTGGTTACAACATTGATAAAGTAAAAGAGATTCTTGGCGATGATGCACCTTTAAATAGTTGGGACTTGATTTTTAAACCAGAGAATCTGCAAAAACTGCAAAGATGTGGTGTGGCCTTTCTTGATGCACCAAGTGAAGTATTTCCTACGGTATTAAATTATCTTGGTTATGATCCCAATAGCCAGAATGAAAAAGATTATTTAGTGGCAACCAAGCTTTTAGAAAAGCTAAGACCTTATGTAACTTATTTTCACTCTTCAAAATATATTACGGATTTATCCAGTGGCGATATCTGTGTCGCAATTGCCTGGACGGGCGATGTGATGCAGGCTGCGATGGCTGCACAAGAGGCAAAAAATGGGGTGAATATTGGTTATATCATTCCTAAAGAGGGCGCGATTATTTCCTTTGATGTTTTGGCTGTTCCAAAGAGTGCCAGAAACGTGGATGCTGCTTATGAGTTCCTAAACTACCTACTTGAGCCTAAAGTTATCGCTGATATTAGTAATCATATCTATTATGCCAATGCGAATAGTTGTTCTTATCCGTATCTGAATGAGGATGTTTATAATAATCCGTCCATTTATCCGCCAGATTCAGTAATGAAAAATTTATTCCCTATGCTTGAGCAGCCACCAAATATCGACAGATTAATGGTACGGTTATGGACGCGTATTTTAACCAATAAATAGCGTATTATTGGTATACCGAATTTGCTCTTTCATGGCAACCACAATGTCAGGATCGACCTGATAATTCAGGTATTCATTCTGTTGTGTATTTTGGCTCATGCTGACATTGGGATTATGGTACTGCATATAAGAGGGCTGGTACTTCCCGGCTGAAGAGTGAATATCTTTAATACCAGCGTCTAAAAAGGTTTTAATATTGTTGGAGTTTATACCACAACCCGCCATAATCCTTGGACCCGTTGTCTTTTCATTTAACTCAATAATTAATGGTAACCCTTGCTCGGCAGTTGACTGCTGACCTGAAGTTAATATCCGGTCGATACCTAAATCAGCTAGCTGTTTAAGTGCTGTAAATGGATCACGACACATATCAAAAGCGCGATGAAAGGTTACAGAAAGATCGCTGGTTAGTGCTAACAGTTTACGCATGATAAGAATATCAATTGAACCGTCAGTTTCTAAAGCACCTAACACAATCCCTTTAAAACCAAGTTCTTTGATTAATGAAATATCTGATTTCATTGTGGCAATTTCTGACTGGCTGTAATAGAAATCTCCACCGCGTGGGCGAACGATTGGATGAACAGGAACAGAGATAAATTTATGCGCTTTTATAAGTGCACCATAACTTGGTGTTACGCCACCATCATAACGGCCAGAGCAGAGCTCAATCCGATCAGCTCCACCATCCTGAGCAGTAATGGCTGATTCGATGTCATAACAACAAATTTCTAATGTTGGCATAAATAACCTCAATATTATTAAGTTAATTCGAGCTATAATATATCTTACTGAGTAGTATACTCTTGAATCTTATCCAAAATAGGTAATTTACGTGCATTTTTCATTTAACCGGCAATATTCTACAACAGTTTTACTGTCATTGTTACTTACGGCATTCATTGTTGGCATTGCGGGTGCATTACAGACGCCAACGCTGAGTCGATATTTGACTGATGAAGTTAAAGCAGCACCATTTTTAGTTGGGCTGTTTTATTCAATAAATGCCGTTGCCAGTATCATTGTGAGCTTTATGTTAGCACAGCGTTCTGATAAAAAAGGTGATAGACGTAATGTTATTTTGTTTTGTTGCTTAATGGCAATCGGTAACAGTGTTACTTTTGCATTTACTCGTCATTATATGATACTTGTGACACTTGGGATCCTTTTTTCTTCTTTAGCTTCTTCGACTATGCCGCAGATTTTTGCTATTGCACGTGAGTATGCTTCTAAAACTGGACGTAATGTGGTGGCGTTTAACTCGATACTTAGAGCTCAGCTATCTTTGGCCTGGGTGATTGGACCGCCATTATCTTTTTTATTAGCGACTTCGTATGGTTTTACCGTAATGTACCTTTGTGCTGCAGCGGTATTTATGGTTGCGATGATTATGGTAATTGGTTTTTTCCCGTCTAGTCCAAGAGGGGATAAGAATACAGATAATAAGTCTGTTGAATCAGAATCTATCTTAAAAAATACCAGTGTTATATTTCTTTTTATCGCCACTGTATTTATGTGGACAGCAAATATGATGTATCTGATCGATATGCCGCTTTATGTTGATAAAATTTTAGGTCTGTCGGCTTCAACACCGGGTTTATTAATGGGCATTGCAGCAGGGCTGGAAATTCCAATTATGCTGGTTGCCGGCTTTCTGGTTCCTTATGTGGGTAAGCGTAAGCTATTTTTATTTGCCGTCATTTGCGGCATTTTGTTTTATGTCGGAATGGTTAGTTTTACTGATAAAAGCTGGTTGATGGGTATTCAGATCTTTAATGCACTGTTTATTGGTATTGTGGCTAGTATCGGTATTATCTATTTTCAAGATCTGTTGCCGCATCGAATGGGGGTAGCCTCAACACTGTTTAGTAACGGGATCTCCTGTAGTGTAATTTTAGCCGGGCTTATCCAGGGGCTGTTGGTGAGTGTGTTTGGGCACGAAGTCATTTACTGGATAGCGCTAGTGATGCTGAGTATTTCATTTGGGTTTTGTTTGTTGGTGCGCTCGGCATAACGGGTATTTGTGCCTTAGTTGAGCTTGGTGTAGGGAGCGGTGTGCGCCGCTCATGCGCAATGGTTTTATTTAAGTAGTGGCAGATTCTGTGAGCTTGACGGCCTACCGCACCCCATAGGCGCCCGTTCGTCAGGCTCACTAAGACCTATGAGGTACGCTCTCCGTCAATTTCAACAACATCATTTCCATCAGATTCTAAAATAATAAAGATAATATATTCAAATACTTAATTTAAATTAACTTAAATTAAATCAATGTGTTATGATTATGGGCTTTTAAAAGAATATTATTTCTAAATTTAATATTGGTGTAATAGGTTAGTAGTTTCTTAGTTTCTTAGTTTCTTAGTTTCTTAGTTTCTTAGTTTCTTAATCTTATCTTTTTATTTTATAAAATCTAAATAACCAGTTTATATTTATTCTAAGAAGTATTTTAAGGAACTAAAAGTTTAACTGAGGTTGAGTTGACGGAGACCATATTGTAGGGGTCTTAGTGAGCCTGACGAACGGGCGCCCCTGCGGTATGGTAGGCCGTCAAACCCACGGAACTCAATCATATCGCCCTAAAATGCGTATGAGCGGCGCACGCCGCTCCAGTCCCAACGTTAATAAAAAGCACAGTCCAAAAACTAGCCCTAAAAATGCCTATTAATAAAAAACGCCCCAACAGGAGCGCCTTTTTTACAAAAAATAAACCTTAATTATTCTGAGTTCTAATCTGACGAGATAGCTTATCCGCCATACTAATCCACTCTGCATTTAGACGCTGTGCGTGTTTTGGTAAAAACTTAACACGATGCTCTAAAGCTTCAAGTTGTTTAAGCGCCCCTGAACGATCACCCCACATAATTAACACCTCTGCATAGCGGACATAAACTTCCAGACTTGGGTGATAATCCACGAGTGCATCAAACTCTTCACGGGCAGCTTGTTGTTCTCCAAGCTGAGCAAGCGCTCTGGCGTAAAGCAGATGTCCATCATCAGAACGATAAGTTGGATTGGTTTCACGCAGGTGATCCAACGTTTTCTTGGTTTCAAAATAATCACCAGTCATAAACAAAGCCTGCGCGTACTGTAATAAAATATCCGGCGCATTACGATAAACACCAGAAAGCACATGTTTAAAGTGTGGCAGGGCTTCGCTGGCTTTATCTAAATCCATTAAAGCGCTGGCAAGACGTAGACGTGCATCAATTGTTGGAGACAATTCAAACGCTTTTTGTGCTTCTCTCAGCTCTTTATTAGGATCTAACGTTTTACGTAATTTTGATTCAAACTGATAGCCGGAATGAGAATAACGTAGTGATGGTAATACAATCGCAATAAAATAAACGATACTGCCGATAAACGGAAATAGCAGCAAGATAAATAGCCAGTATTTATCTTGTCCGGTATAAATCACATGCACAGCAAAGCAAATAGCAATAATGGTACTAAGCCCAAGTCCAAAAATAGGCATTGATTGTAATTCCTTATACTAATTGCTTAACGGCTTTAAGTGTGGCAAGCAATAGTTTCCAGTATTGCTCAACACTCTTAATATTGACTTTTTCATCTGGTGAGTGAGGTGACACAATAGTTGGTCCAATTGAAACCATATCTACATGCGGATAAGGTTTTTTAAATAACCCACATTCAAGGCCTGCGTGAATCACCATGATTTTAGCTTCCTGATTAAAGAGCGCTTTATATTTATCTTTAACCAGTTGCATTAGCGGGGATTGTGGGTCTGGCTGCCAGCCCGGGTAGCCACCACTAATTTGATACTCAATACTTGCTAGCTGGCTTTGAGAGATCAGCATTGAAACTACGTTATCTTTTGCGCTATCCACTAAAGAACGAATCAGATAATTGGCTGTGATTTTATCGTCTTTAATATAAACCACACCAAGGTTTAGTGATGTTTCAACTACACCTGCAAATTGTTTACTCATACGTACCACACCATTGGGCGCACAGTGTAGCCAGTCGATGATCTTTTTATGAGAGTCTTGTTCCATCACACGCTTGACTTGCTCACGTGTTAAGTTTGTCGCTGAGAATGAAATTGAGGTTTCAGCACCTGCATATTCATTTTCCAGAGTTGCCTGGTAAGCGCTGATCATTTCATTCAGTTTAGCCAGGTCTTGTTTATTTAGCGTAATAGCCGCAAAGGCTTCACGAGGAATGGCATTGCGCAGGGAGCCACCGCTGATCTCTGATAATCTAAAATTGATATCTGCCGCATATTCAGCCAGAAAACGAACTAACAATTTTGTCGCATTACCCAGACCTAAATGGATATCACAACCTGAATGTCCGCCTTTCAGACCTTTAAGTGATAGCTGAATAAAGGTATCGTGATGTTCTGGGATAAGGGCATAACCAATTGGAAGAGATTGCTTAAAGTCTACGCCACCCGCACAGCCTACAAAGATTTCCCCTTCATCTTCCGAGTCAGTATTAATTAAGAACTGACTTTTTAACCAGTTTGGTTTTAAACCAAAAGCACCCACCATGCCGGTTTCTTCTGAGGCGGTAAGTAACACTTCAATCGGACCATGTTCAACTGCCGGATCAACAAGCACAGCAAGAGTGGAGGCTAAACCGATTCCATTATCAGCACCAAGAGTTGTTCCTTTAGCTTTCACCCAGTCACCGTCAATATAAGCCTGAATAGGATCGACTAAAAAGTCATGTTTAGTGTCTTCATTTTTTTGTGGCACCATATCCAGATGCGCCTGAAGAGCTACTGAAGGATAATTTTCCATTCCCGGTGTTGCAGGTTTAGTTAACAGCAGGTTTCCTACCTGATCAACTTCAACTTTAATTTTATTGCGGTTAGCAAAATCAACGACATATTTAGTAATCATCTCTTCATGGTGAGAGGGATGGGGAATATTACAAATATCAGAAAAAATCTTCCAAAGCGTGTTTGGTGAAAGTGTGGATAGCATAGCGATAACCTCAAAATTGATAACTTATAAACTAAAAACGGAATTATCTTATGATAATAACTAGTTTTTCTTCACTAGTCACACTATAATTAAGCGCAATTTTATATTCACCATCAGCCTTAATAACTTGAGGCTATAAAGATAAAAATTGTAGGTCACTATGTCTAAAAACAAAAAGTACACCGTTACATGGGATATGTTACAAATTCATGCCCGCTCACTTGCTTCTCGTCTGCTCCCTGGAACTCAATGGAAAGGTATTATCGCTGTTAGTCGTGGCGGTCTTGTTCCTGCTGCATTACTGGCCAGAGAACTTGGTATTCGTTATGTCGATACTGTTTGTATCTCAAGTTATGATCACAATCACCAGCGTGAAAAATTAATTCTGAAAAAAGCTGAAGGTAATGGCGAAGGCTTTATTGTGGTTGATGATTTAGTGGATACTGGCGGAACGGCACAAACTATTCGTGATCTCTATCCACAAGCACGTTTTGTGACCATTTTTGCTAAACCAGAAGGGCAACCACTGGTTGATGATTATGAAGTTGATATTGCTCAGGATACATGGATAGAACAACCTTGGGATATGGGTGTTGGTTTTATAAAACCACTTTGTGAAGACTAATTGAATTAGGTATCAGTATTATCATGGGACAACAGAACTTATCTGAAAAGCTTTTTAAACCAAAGTTTAATTACCCAGAAACAACATCGTTAATTCAACGGATCGATGCAAGTACTACACAGTTTAGTTCTGTTCTTGAAGGGGAATCTAATTCCCGTTGGTATCGGGTACTGAATACATTGCTTTGGCACTGGCGTGGTATACCGACTCTGGAAATTGAAGCCGTTCTTTCAAGAATTGCTGTTTCAGATAAAAAACATTCCGATGATAACTGGCTTGATTCCGTTATTGGTTACCAGTCTGGTAACTGGATTTATGAATTTTTAACTCAAGCTGCTGAGTGGGCAGGAAAAGCTGAACAAATTTGTCAGTTAGATACTGAGTGTCCAATTGAAGATTTAGACAGACCTAAAATGCATGAGTACTGGTTAACGGCTAGCCAGTTTGCCAGTATTGCCAGCTACCCACATTATAAAACGGATGACTTAGCTGCTCAGGCGCAAAGTTATGCTTACCGTGCTTATAAAGAAGCGCTGGAGTATTCACCATTTACGTTAAAAGAGATCGACTTTAAAGTCGATAGTTCGGTTGTGAAAGGGTTGTTACATCTGCCAACTTCAACAGTGAGTGACAAACCTTGTCCGGTGCTCTTTATGTGTACCGGACTGACTAATCTGCAAATTGATTTCTATAAATATTTTGCTGACTACTTAGCACCACTTGGTATTGCGCTGTTGACTATTGACTCACCGGGGATTGGACTAAGTCGTCAGTTCAACCTGAGTCAGAATAGTACTCAGTTGCATCAGGCAGTTTTAGAGCAGTTATCAAATGTACCATGGGTCGATCATACTAAAGTGATTGTGTCAGGCTTTCGTGTTGGTGCCCAAATGGCAACTCGTTTAGCTTACTTAATGCCAAATCGTATTAAGGGTTTACTCAACTTTGGACCAATTATTCATCAGTTATTTGTCGATAAAGCGGTGCAGCAAACTTTACCTGCTATGTATAAAGACCTGATCGCCAGCCGCTTAGGCTTGAACCGGATTTCTAATGTTCAGCTGCTTGCTGAGTTGAATTATTTTTCGCTTAAAAATCAAGGTCTTATAAATAGGCCTTGTAACGCACCAGTGATGAGTATTGTGTTTGAGGGTGATAACATGAGTACTGAGGCAGAAGCAAAGCTCATCATGTCGAGCCAAAAACATCAGATCGTTAAAATTGAAGCGAAACAAATTACGCCAGGTTTACAAAAGGCGATGGAAAAATCAACAGACTGGATTAAAGAGCTAATTAAATAATAGTCATTAAACAATAATAATCAAATAATGAGTAGCGCTATGGCAACTAAAGCACAACAAACGATTGTAGTAAAATTAGGGACGAGCGTATTAACCGGTGGTACTAAAAAGCTGGATCGCTCTCGGATTGTCGAGTTAATTCGTCAGTGTGCTAAGCAACAGGCACTGGGTCATCGAATTATTATTGTCACGTCTGGTGCTGTTGCTGCCGGGCGGGAATATCTAAATTACCCCGAACTCCCTAAAACTATTGCTTCAAAACAGTTGCTCGCTTCTGTCGGTCAGAGTCGCTTAATTCAATTATGGGAGCAGCTTTTCTCTATCTATAACATCCATATTGGGCAGATGCTACTGACCCGTGCTGATTTAGAAGATCGTGAGCGTTTCCTGAATGCACAGGATGCATTAAAAGCTTTACTCGATAATCATATTGTTCCTGTAATTAATGAAAATGACGCTGTTGCGACCGCTGAAATTAAAGTCGGTGATAACGATAATTTATCAGCACTAGTCGCCATTCTGGCTCAGGCTGACAAGCTTATTTTATTAACTGATCAGGCCGGTCTATATACTGCTGATCCTCGTACTAATCCTGATGTTAAATTGATTGAAGAGGTTGAAGAGATCGATGATGCACTAAAAGCCATTGCCGGAGATAGTGTTTCAGGACTTGGGACAGGTGGCATGGCAACTAAATTGCAGGCAGCAGAAATCGCTAATCGTTCAGGAATTCAAACCATTGTCGCAGCAGGGAGTCGTCCTGACGTTATTTCTGATGTGATTAATGATATTCCAGTCGGAACTCGTTTCCACTCTAAAAAGAGCATTTTAGAGTCGCGTAAACAGTGGTTATTTGGTGCGCCACCGGCAGGTCGTTTAGTACTTGATGATGGTGCGGTAGAAGCGCTGCTTAAATCAGGGCGTTCGTTATTACCTAAAGGTATTATCGAGGTACGTGATAATTTCTCTCGTGGTGAAGTGTTGGATATCACCAACAAAGAGGGTAAAAGTATCGCCCGAGGTATGAGTCGCTACAATAGTGATGCACTACGTATGATAGCAGGGCATCATTCTCAAGAAATTATCCATATTTTAGGGTATGAATACGGTGCTGTGGCTGTGCATCGGGATGATATGATCATTAAATCCTAGTAAAATCAGAATAATAAAGATAAATAAAAACAGGAAATAATAACAAATGATTATTGCAATTATCGGAATGCTGGCTAATTTACTTGGCGTCTATGGCATGTACATGGAATCTGTAACCCAATATGAATATTACGGTAATTATGATTCTGTTTATGAAACAGTAGCCATCATTATGGGGATAAGCTGGGGAATTTCACTACTTGGATTAATTTTAGTTATTGCTGGTCAGAAAAAACCAGGTGCTATTCTCATTATTATTGGGAGCGTGATCTTTGTTCCCCTTGGTTTGATTGCTGTATTTGGTGCAAGTCGTATTATTAAATCACTTCAGGACGACGATTTAGTTGTTCGCAGAATGGTGTTAAACAATCAATCTAATCCTGCCAATCCTAATAATCAACCTCTGCCAGAGATCGTTCGCAGAAGAAGACAATAATTTTTAAAAGCTGACGGTAGAGAGAGCAGAGTGATTATTACCCTTATTATTATGTTGATGATTGAGTTGCTTGCTGTCAGCGCCTCTTATAATATTATTGACAAACAACCGGAAAATAATCTGGTCAATTATGAGTTCATGGCATATTTTACCACCATTTCCTGGCTCACCATTGCTTTTGGTTTACTCATTTATTTAATGACCGATAAAAAGAAACTTGGTATTAATATCATGATTCTGGGTAGTGCTATCTTTATGACTTTATTAATTGGATTAGTGAATTTATATTGTTTACTGCGATTATCTAAGTCATTAAAACAAAATCAGTTATCAGAAAGTGATCAGCAAAAAGTTCAGAACAGAGCAACTCATAATGCTTCTGAATCTATTGTTGAAATTGTGAGTAAAAGAAAATAAGGCAAGGAATAAATATGGAAGCGCAAGAAAACAAAAAAGAATTTTACGCCAGAAAATATATTATATTAAATCTGGTTCTTATGGGAGGGATGCTCCTGTTTTTCATCTTTTTTATGTTAAATACTGGCTATATTGCCTCTTTGCCAATAGGTGTTTTTATTCTAGTTTTTATTCTCCATATCATTCGTTATAACACAGTTTATTTAACTATTGGTCAGGATTATTTGTCTTGTAAATTATCGCCTGTTTTAGCACCAAAGACTGTGTTATTTCAGGAGGTTACCTATATTGAAGAAAAGAAGAATCGCTGGATTATTTATTATCAAAAAGCTGGTACAGTCAAAGAAAGTAAATTGCCTGTTCCATTTAATATTATGGAAGATGAAGAAAGAGCAGAAGCACTTGAACTATTAACTAAAATCTTTCATGATAAGATTCGTCGAATGGGATAACCATAAGTAAAGGGGATAGGTATGTTAGAGCAAATGGGAAAAGAGGCCAGAAAGGCATCTTATCAACTCGCACAGTGTTCAACGAAAGAAAAGAATCAGGCATTAACCATTATTGCTGATTTGCTTGAACAACATAGTCCCAAAATTTTAGCTGCTAATGAACTGGATATGCAGGCTGCACGCAGTAGTGGTATTAGTGAAGCTATTTTAGACCGCCTGTTACTTACTCCTGCGCGTTTAAAATCGATTGCTGATGATGTTCGCCAGGTCTGCTTTTTAACTGATCCTGTGGGTGAGGTTATCGATGGTAAGACATTAAATAGCGGACTTAAGTTACAACGTCACAGAGTGCCATTAGGTGTGATTGGGGTTATTTATGAAGCTCGTCCCAATGTCACTATTGATGTTGCATCTTTATGTTTAAAGACAGGGAATGCGGTGATTCTGCGTGGTGGTAAAGAGACCGTAAATACTAATGCTGCTATGATTGAAGTTATCCAGGAAGCGCTACAACAAGCCGGATTACCTGCTTATGCGGTACAATCAATTAATAATCCGGACCGCAAATATATCAATGAATTATTAAAGCTGGATAAGTATGTTGATATGTTAATTCCTCGTGGTGGTGCAGCGTTACATAAACTATGTCGTGAGCATGCAACGATTCCGGTGATTACTGGTGGCATTGGAGTTTGTCATACTTTTGTGGATGAAAGCGCCGATTTTGATAAGGCATTTGATATTATTGTCAATGCTAAAACTCAGCGTCCAAGTACGTGTAATACGACCGAAACTCTGCTGGTACATACCAAAAT
The DNA here is from genome assembly GCF_011745665.1 of Zophobihabitans entericus. Taxonomy (GTDB): domain Bacteria; phylum Pseudomonadota; class Gammaproteobacteria; order Enterobacterales; family Orbaceae; genus Zophobihabitans; species Zophobihabitans entericus. Next base: position 1,463,568 of record NZ_CP050253.1, read on the forward strand.
TGCAGAGCAGTTTTTACCTAAACTCAGTCAGGTGATGGCAGATAATAAAGTGGTGTTACATGCTGATCCTGCATCTTTTGATATTCTTAAATCTGGTGTGGCTAATGTATTTCCGCTGCAAGCCGGTGAGCTTGATGATGAATGGCTATCTTTAGATTTAAATGTGGTGATTGTTGATTCTTTAGAGCTGGCTGTGGAACATATTCGTGAACATGGTAGTCAGCACTCTGATGCGATTCTGACACGCTGTTTAAAGAATGCAGAACGTTTTGTGCAGCTAGTTGATTCTGCAGCGGTTTATGTCAATGCCAGTACCCGTTTCACTGATGGTGGACAGTTTGGTTTAGGGGCAGAAGTGGCTGTCAGTACTCAAAAACTGCATGCGCGTGGGCCAATGGGGCTGGAAGCATTAACGACTTATAAATGGATTGGAGTAGGTGACGATTTAATTCGTGCTTAGACAAGTATTTATTATGATATAAAAAAGGGCTAAATAATTAGCCCTTTTTACTGTGTTAAATATTACTATGCGACTTTGTGTGGATTACGGGTATTGGTATCAACCAGATTGCGCATTAGCAGAGCATATTCGATTTGTACATCTTCAGGCACATCTAAATAGACTACATGACCATCGCCTAAACCGGCTTCTACCTTTTCACCTTTACGGTTTTTAAGTTCACTGATAACAAAATTAATATTACCTTGTGGTGTCATCATTTCAACACTATCACCGACAGAGAATTTATTTTTAACTGTGATTTCAGCTAAGCCATTTAAACGTTTACCGGTAAATTCTCCAACAAATTGTTGTAGTGATGATTCAGAATGACCGTAATCATAGTTTTGCATCTCTTCATGGCGGTGGCGGCGTAAAAAGCCTTCCGTGTAGCCACGATGAGCTAAAGATTCTAAGGTTTTATTTAAATTAGCATCAAAAGGTTTACCTGCGGCAGCGTCATCAATCGCTTTACGATAGACTTGTGCAGTTCTGGCGCAGTAATAGAAGGATTTAGTACGACCTTCAATTTTTAAAGAGTCTACGCCAATTTTTACCATATCGCCAACCAGTTCAACAGCACGTAGATCTTTAGAGTTCATGATATAAGTACCATGCTCATCTTCAAACGCAGACATATATTCGCCCGGGCGCTTAGCTTCTTCAATCATAAATACTTCAGAGGAGCTTTCACCAACCTCAATAGTTTTAACCGGAATAGGCTCATGTTTATGTACGATATTGCCTATATCGTCCTGCTTACCTTCTGACACGTTATATTCCCAGCGACAAGCATTCGTGCAAGTTCCTTGGTTTGAATCACGTTTATTAATATAACCGGATAATAAGCAACGACCAGAATAAGCCATACAAAGCGCACCGTGTACGAAGACTTCCAGCTCCATTTCAGGCACTTTTTCATGAATTTCTGCAATCTCGTCCAGTGAGAGTTCACGTGATAGCACTACACGAGTTAATCCCATCTGATGCCAGAATTTAACTGTCGCCCAGTTAACAGCATTAGATTGCACTGAAAGGTGAATTTCCATATCAGGGAAGTTTTCACGAACGAGCATAATAAGGCCAGGATCGGACATAATCAGCGCATCCGGCTTCATATCAATAACCGGCGCTAAATCACGAACAAAAGTCTTTAATTTTGAGTTATGTGGAGCGATGTTAACCACGACATAAAACTTTTTACCTTGCGCGTGGGCTTCATTAATCCCAATGGCCAGGTTTTCGTGATTAAATTCGTTATTACGTACGCGTAAGCTGTAGCGTGGTTGTCCTGCGTATACCGCATCAGCACCATAAGCAAATGCGTAACGCATATTTTTAAGTGAGCCGGCAGGGGATAGCAGCTCCGGTTTTTTATAGAGATTTTCCATTTGACAATGCCTCTGATTACAAGTCAGACTACATCAAAGATGTAGCGTTATAAGCAATAAAATAAGGTGTCGATTTTACGCCTTGCCACTTTGAATAGCAAATTATTATTTATTAAATATAATCAATTGGTTATATTTTAAGGGGAAATAAAGATATGCAACATAATCCGGGTTTTGAAGCTCTTTGTGAAAAAGTCAGGGAAAACGTCAAAGAAATTACCATCGGTGAAGTGAAGGCGCTGATGGATAGTAATAAGCTTCCTCTGTTTATTGATGTCAGAGAAGATAACGAGTGGCAAAATGGTCATCTGCCTCAGGCTGTTCATCTTGGCAGAGGGATTATCGAACGTGACATTGAAACCGTCGTTCCTGATAAAAACACCCCAATGATTTTATATTGTGGTGGTGGCTACCGCTCTGTATTATCTGCCGATAATCTGCAAAAAATGGGCTATACCAACGTTATTTCTATGGACGGTGGCTTCCGTGGTTGGAAAGAAGCTGGGTATCAGTTAGTACAGGAAGATAAATGAGTTGACTAAACTGCTGACAAAATAAACAAGCATTAAGCTTTTTTATGTTCATTCTATGGAATGGTTTGACAAACAAGCCGTTTTTGTAGATAATCCTTCGCACTAAAAGGTTAGGAGCTCCTTTGGTTTCTAAGTATTTTTACTTTTAGTCTTATCCTAAGGCGCGTTGGCAGAGTGGCCATGCTGCGGATTGCAAATCCGTCTACCTCGGTTCGACTCCGGGACGCGCCTCCATAAAAATCAATAAGTTAATCACAAAAAAGCCTATGTTAGGATCAACCACCAAATATCTGATTAGAATATTATTATCCCTTTTTGGTCTAAATATCAGGACTATTTTGTTTAAATAGCTATAAACACGATGATAGGAAGTGTTAAGATTTCTATTATAGTTTTCTTAAACTGATATCTAAAGGTGCTACTTATGGCTTACTTTAATTACCACGCAAAAGCTAAGAAACTGATTCAGGATGGTATGCTGGTCAGATATGAGTTTGTTGATAACTGGAATGGCATAAAGCCAGCTTTGGTACTTTATTTTAAAGATTCAGCACCTATGCCAATAAGAGAATATCGTTGGGAAGAGTATCTTCCTTTAATTAACATTGAGTTATAGTTATTGACTGGAACTGCTCAGAGAACGCACAGGGTTAATTTAGTTTTATTTATTCTGTAGTTAAATGACAGCATTAAAATGGGTTACTTTCTGGTTAAAAATAAGAGTGTTAGTGTAACAGATTAAATAAAGAGGATAAATTCTGAATAGATGTTTTTATCGTTATATAACGATACATTGTAGTGATATTAATTACAGTCTCACTTTACTAAATAATCCTCATTCTTATGCTCAGTCATTTGTTGATTTTTTGTTGAGTAATGAAGGTCAGAGTTGTTTGAAAGAGAATGGGTTTATTTAGAATTGTGAAATAAAAAAAAGCCTGCTAAAAGCAGGCGAAAAAGGAAGAAAAAAGAAATAATTAACGGTTTAATTGGTTTGCTTTGTATAGTGCGAACAAACTCATAAAACCAACCACAATTAAGTAGTAACTTGGTGCTAAGCTGCTGCCAGTTAAGCTAATTAATGAAGTACAAATCATCGGTGCAAAGCCACCAAATACAGTTACAGCCACGTTATAACTGAGCGCCATACCTGTTGCACGAGTCTTAACCGGAAAGATGTCAGCCATCATTGATGGTACTGTCGCAAAGTAAACTGATTTAAGTAGTGCTAACCAGCCAATTAATAGGATTAATGATGTCGGACTTAGGTAACTAATTGTTAATGAGAAGCCTGGGTAGACTGTCACAAGTAGTAGAACAAGTGAACCAACCATTAGCGGTAAACGTCCAACTTTTTCAGCTAATAAGCCAACCATTGGTGTAACAACTGTTAAAATGACACCAGCCACAACCGTTGCTGTATACGCAGTTGAACTTGCCACACCCAGTGTTTTGGTCGCATAAGTTGGAACATAATTCAACATATAGTTGATGGCTGTTGAAATAACCATTAAGCCTACAGCGATAAAGAATAGTGATTTTTGGCGAGTAACGATCTCTTTTAATGGTTGTTGTGATTTTTCTGCTGCTTTAAAGGTTGGTGATTCATCAATATGACGACGAATATACAGACCAACTGGACCAATTAACAGACCGAAGATGAACGGGATACGCCAACCCCAATCATAAATTTGTGCTTCGGTTAGTGTTTTTGCCAAAATTAAACCAAATAATGCAGCCATCAGTGTACTCACACCTTGAGTCGCGAACTGCCAACTGGCAATAAACGCTTTACGCTCAGGAAAGTGCTCAACTAAAAATGCGGTTGAACTACCAAATTCACCACCGGCAGAGAAGCCCTGAATTAAACGAGCAACTAAAATTAAAATAGGAGCTGCAATACCAATAGTTGCAAAGGTTGGCATGGTGGCAATCATGAGGCTACCGACCATCATCAGGGCGATAGAGGCTAGTAATGAAGCTTTACGACCGTGTTTATCGGCATAGGCACCCAGTACGATCGCACCAATTGGGCGAATAAGGAATGAGATACCAAAACTGGCGAAAGTAATAATCAGCGAAAGTGTTTCATCCTTCACCGGGAAAAAGGCGCGAGCAATATAAGAGGCGAAGAAAGCGTAAATTGCAATATCAAACCATTCAAGTGCATTACCTATACAGGTAGCGAAAAGTGTTTTATATAAGCTCGGTTTCTTCTTCTGTTCCGAAACGATTTGAGCGTCTGTCATAAGATATTCCTTGTTTTTCGATGTTCTATTTATTCTTTTGATGTTGCTTATGTTGAGCTATTAACTCTTTACCATGTTCACCCAATTCCCAGAACAGGCGAGTCATAATTTGTAAACCTTCTGATGCGATTGGTTTAAGCATATGCTCATTCACGGCATGTTGACCACAGGCTGGGTATGAATGTGGGATCCAAAGTGTTGGCAGTCCCAAAATATCGGCAAAAATATCATTAGGTAGTGAACCACCAAGATTAGGTAATAATGCCGGTTTTTTATTAGTCGACTGAGTAATCACATCAAGTGTCCAGTTAACTAAAGGATCGGTTGGATCAAAACGTGTTGCTGCAGTAATACCATAAGATTCAACATCAACATTATTAAAACCATGTTGTTTTAGATGTTGTTCAATATTTTTAATGATATTGTCTGTATCAGTACCCACTACAAAACGTAGCTGACAAACCGCATGTGCTTTTGGCGGAATGGCATTAACTGGTCTTTGTGGATTACCAGTGGTAAAAGCGAGGACTTCCAGGCTATTCCATGAAAAGAGGCGTTCAGCAGGAGTTAGACTAGGTTCACCCCAGTTCAGGTCAATTTCCGGATCGCCTGGTTGGCCAGCAGGTTCAATATCGCTTAAAATTTCGCGAATAGCCGGGCTTACTGCAGGTGGTTTTAAACCATCAACCAGAATACGACCTTGTTTATCGACTAAACAGGCAATAGCATTAGCCAGTTGCGTACCCGGGTTAGAAAGCAAACCACCCCAGTTACCTGAGTGGTAACCTTGTTCACGTGCATCGATACTTAATTTAAAGTTGATACAACCACGTGAGCCTAAAAATAGTGTTGGTCTTTCTGCTGTCAGGCGTGGGCCATCTGAAGCAATAAAAATATCCGCAGAGAGTTTATCACGATATTGTGTCGCAATTTCCGCCAGACCCGGAGAGGAGATCTCTTCACCCATTTCAAAATAGACTTTACAGTTAAAACCAAGTTTACCGCCACGAGCTTTATAGACTTGTTCCAGTGCAGCAAAGTTAATAGTATGTTGACCTTTATTATCTGCAGTACCACGACCATACCAGCGATCGCCTTCTTCAACCATTTCCCAAGGGGATAAGCCTTCACGCCAGTTCTCTGCATCACCAAAGACTACATCACCATGACCATAGCAAAGTATGGTTGGCAGAGCAGGATCTTCAATTCTTTCAGCAATTAAAAAAGGGCAGTTATCCAGAACCGGATTAGCGATTTGTGTTGTGGTAAATCCCATTGCTTCAAGTTCTGGTTGAATGACTTGTTGTAAATACTCATTCAAACTCTCAGAACGAGGTTGTTGCTGACTCTCTGTTTGGTAAGCAATTCTTTGAGCTAAACGTTTTTTAAAATCACCACTATTAAAAAATTGTTCGGTTTGTTTTAATACGGTCTCGACTGTCATAAAGGATCCTATTCTTCCACTCAGCTATTTTTATCTATTTTATAGTTAGAAGTATGTTCTATCTGTTGGAGCACAAGCGATCAAATATATAACAGGATTTTTAGAAAAGACAGTAATAAAACAAAGAGAGCTGATAAATTTTTCTAATAATTTTACAAAAATCATTACATTTTCTTTAGTTTTTTGAAAAATTAGATTTTTTTATTATTTTTAAGGTGTTTTTCATACTTATTGTAGCTGGTTCAGAACAGTGAAAAGAACATTGCCAGCTTATTGTTGAGATGCTTGGATTAAAGGGGCTTCTTTAACTACGAAGGTTATTTCCCAAGGTAGACATCTCCCCAGGCTTTTAAAGCGTGAATAATAGGTTTTAAAGTCATGCCATTTTCAGTTAAACGATATTCAACTTTTGGTGGAATTTCCGGATAAATTTTACGCGAGATAATCTTATCCTGTTCCAGTTCTCTTAACTGGTTAGTTAGCATGCGTTGAGTGATAGTTGGTACAAGGCGACGTAACTCATTAAAGCGTAGTACATCTTTTAAGAAGAGATGATACAAAATGACACCTTTCCATTTACCACCAATAAGCTCAAGCGTTGCTTCTACTGAACATCCTGCGGCACAGTCGTAATTAGTTCTCTTTTTAGGCATAAGTATCCTTTGTATACTAAGTATTTATATTGTAACTATATGAAGATTATGTAACTTCTTACATAAAAAGATAATATATATTACGATATCTCTGTCTTTTAATAAAGGAGGGAGAATAGATGAAAACAATAGGATTTAGTCAGTCATTACCGATTTCGGAAGCCAATTCATTAGTTGAACTAGATTTACCTAAACCGGAATATGGTGCCAAAGATTTATTAGTTGAAGTTAAAGCGATATCCGTTAACCCGGTTGATATCAAAATCAGAAGATCGGCTTTACCGGAAAAAGGCCAACATCGAATTCTGGGCTGGGATGCGGTTGGTATTGTACAGGCAATGGGCAGTGAAGTGACTGGTTTTAAAGTGGGTGATGAGGTTTACTATGCCGGTGTGATTAATCGTCCCGGTTCTAATCAGCAGTATCAGGCCGTTGACTTTAGGATCGTGGCACTCAAGCCAAAATCTTTAACTGATACTCAGGCTGCAGCTATTCCACTCACTGCACTTACAGCATGGGAAGCACTGTTTGATCGCTTAAGAGTCGATCACAAAGTGAGTGGTGCAGCTAATGCGATACTCATTATTGGAGGGGCAGGTGGTGTAGGTTCAATTATGATTCAGCTTGCTCGTCAGTTAACTGATTTAACTATTATTGCGACAGCTTCTCGTTCTGAATCTCAGGAGTGGGTGAAGAAAATGGGAGCACATCATGTTATTGATCATACCAAACCACTGGCTAAACAGGTGGCAGAGCTGAATATAGGTCAACCGGCATTTGTGTTTTCAACCAGTCATACTGATCGCTATTTACCGGAAATTGTTGAGCTGATTGCTCCGCAGGGTCGTATTTCATTGATTGATGATCCGGAAGCATTAAATGTTCTTCTGCTGAAGAGAAAAAGTCTGTCTATTCACTGGGAGTTCATGTATACCAGACCACTCTTTAATACGGCGGACATAGCTGAACAACATAATATATTAACTAAAGTGGCGAAGTTATTGGATGATAAAAAACTGATCACTACGATGACACAGGAATTATCACCAATTAGTGCGGAGAATTTGAAAAAAGCTCATGCACAAATTGAGTCAGGGCGAACTATCGGAAAACTCGTATTAAGTAACTGGTAAGGCTTACTGATAGGTAGTGATATTTTATGATTAATAAAATATCACTACTATAAAATGAGCTAAGACAGCTCTTTTGATGTCACAATATTCACACCTGATTTTGGTTTGACTGCATTTTCAATCAGGACTTTGGCAATCTTTTCTGCCGGATTCACTCTTAAACGACGAGACAGAGCAGGGCTAAAGATGGTTAATATACCCACTACGATTTTTTCACCTAATCTAAACTCAGTACGCTTACCACCAATAAAACCCGGGCGAACAAAAGTCAGTGAAGTAAATCCCAGTTTAGCTAAATCTTGTTCCAGTTCCCCCTTAACCCGACTATAAAAAATCTTAGATTCAGGGTTTGCGCCTAGGGCTGAGTTTAGTACATAAGTTGGCGTATTATGTTGTCTGGCTAGTTTTGCTACAGTCAGCGAATAGTCGTGATCAATTTTATAAAATTCTTCCTGAGAACCTGCTTTTTTTATGGTTGAGCCGAGTGTGGAAATAACAGCATCAATATTATTCCACCAGAGCGCATCTTCTGGTAAGTGTTTAAAATCAACTGTCACCGTTTGTAGTTTGGGATGTTCCGGTAATGGTTTACGGGATAAAACTGTAATGTGATCAATACGTGAGTCATCAAGAGCCAGTCTTAACACATGACTACCAACAAGTCCGGTTGAACCAATAAGCAGTAAATGCACGGTAACTCCTTTGTTATAAAGTAATACATCCTTGATGTTTGTTGTGTAGCTTAGCAGAAAAAATAAAATGAGGAAGGATTTGTCAGATAACGACAGATTCATTATTTAATAAAATGAATTTAGATTCAGGTACGCCAGCTATTTATAACCATTATTTTTCAAACACTAAAATGATATAGAAAAAAGATTATAAATACCTGTTAAATAAATTGGTTATTCTTATCCAAAGTAGACTACCTGTTTAAGCACAAGCGATTTCATCTGCCTGCTGGTCAAAATAATACCTTTATATGAAATAAGGTAAATTGACAGGGTGATTTTGCCGATCTATAGTCTTATGCAGTGACACTCGTCACAAGGATATTTCAGTAATCATAATTAATAAGGAGATTATTATGACTAAGAAAGTGCAATTGGAACAAGCAGCAGCAGAATTTAGTAAAGCCACATCTACTCATCCTTTCCTATTTGAATTACCACCAGCAGAAGGCCGAAAAGCGGTTAACTCCGTTCAGGATTCTAAAGTATTCAAACACCCGGTAACCATTGAAGACAGACCGACTGATTTAGGTAAACTCGGTAAAATCAATGTGCGTATCATTAAACCGGAAGGCGCTAAAGGTAAACTTCCCGTTTACTTTTATATCCATGGTGCTGGTTGGGTGTTTGGTAATGCTCATACTCATGATAAGTTAGTGCGTGAACTTGCAGTCAGAACTAACTCTGTTGTGGTATTCCCTGAGTATAGTTTATCTCCGGAAGCAAAATATCCAACAGCGATCAATCAATGTTATGCCGTTCTTGAACAAACTGTCGCTAATGCCGCTAAAGAGAACTGGGACGTAAGTAATCTTATCGTTTCTGGTGACAGCGTTGGTGGTAACATGGCAACTGTTATGACTATTATGGCTAAACAAAAAAATGGTCCAAAAATTAAAGGTCAGGTTCTGTTCTATCCAGTAACTGACGCAAGTTTTGAAACAGGCTCTTATAATGATTTTGCCACTGATTACTTCTTATATAAAGAAGCGATGAAATGGTTCTGGGATCAATATACTACGTCTGAAAAAGACAGAAATGAAATCACTGCCTCTCCATTACGTGCAACGATTGAGCAATTAAAAGGCTTACCAGAAGCCATCATTCTTAATGGTGAAGCAGACGTGCTCAGAGACGAAGGCGAAGCATATGCACGTAAATTACGTGAAGCAGGTGTTCCGGTAACGGCGGTTCGCTTCCAGGCAATGATTCATGACTTTGTGATGCTTAACCCGTTAGACCAGACTAAAGCATGTCGCGCGGCAATGGACTTAGCCACAGCCTGGGTTAATCAAAGAAATAAATAATTAGTTTTTTTTATCTGTCAGGTTCAACGGGTAGTTATTGTGGATTAACATAATAGCCTTATCCGTTGAGCCTGATTTTGATTTAGTAGATTTTATTTTTAACTATTTGATTTATTTAAATATTTTTTAATTTAATGCTATGATTTATATCATGTAATTTTTATTTAGAATCAACTGTAATTGAGTATAATTCCATTATCTTATTCTTATAAGGTGGTAATTGTAATGACAACTCAGATACCATTTAAAGTCTATGCGTCAGATGATCATCTGCTAATTGTCGATGCGCCATTTTATACTCAAAAACACCGCCATCAGTTTCTGCACATCATTTTGACGCTTGACCATTATTCTATGGGTGTTCAGGTAGCAGGGCAGGATGTTATCTGCCAGGGACTCATCTTACAATCTAATACTGAACATGTACTGAATTTACAGGATAGGTCCAGCGTTCTGTTGTTAATTGATAATACATCTAGTCTGGGTCAGCTAATTAAAAAACGTTATCTTAACAGCGATAAGAAGTACTTTATTTTACCCATGCCAATGGTTTCTGCTCTGCGGGAGTTGTTTGCTAGCATATCAAATAACGTCATTGATACTAAAACTTATCACCGGTATTGGGTAAGTTTTTATCAGATACTTGGACTGGAAAGCCATCTCTATTTGGTACAGGAAAAAGATCAACGTATTACCAAAGCACTAGAGCTGTTAAATGCTAAAGATAATTATCATCTTTCTCTGGCACAAGTGGCAGAAATGGTATACTTGTCTCCCAGTCGTTTTTCTCATCTTTTTAAAGAGTACACGGGGTGTACCTTAAAAAGTCATCTGTTATTTAAGCAGGTATTAAGTGCACTCATACTGGTGTCTAAAGGACGTTCTATCACAGAATCAGCACTGGAGGCCGGATTTGATTCTCCTTCCCATTTTTCTACCGCTTGCAAAAGACTGGTTGGGTTTTCTCCAAATATTATGTATCAGGTTAGCTGTTTTTTGAAAGTCGCTTTATATTATTAACACTATATTAAAGCCTCTGATAAATAAGGAGGTGTGACATGAAAAACTATTTAAAACCGACTCAATTTCTTGATTTCAATAATCCGGCTATTCAACAGTTAATCAATGACAGGCACTGGAGAAGTCTGAATCAAAAAGAACAGATTTTACAGGTATATAACTTTGTCCGTGACGAGATTAAATTTGGTTTTAATGTGAATGATACTCTTAGCGCCTCTGTTATTTTGCAAGAGGGAATCGGGCAGTGTAATACTAAAACAATTCTGTTTATGGCAATATTGCGTGCTTTGGGTATTCCTTGCCGTCTACACGGATTCACTATCGATAAAAAACTGCAATCCGGTATTATGAATGGTGATGTTTATAATGCGATGCCTGATGAAATTGTGCATACCTGGGCAGAGGTTTATTTCAACGATCGCTGGTATAAGATGGAAGGGCTGATTCTTGATGTCCCATATCTGACAGGATTACAACATAAGTTTGCCAGTAATTCCGGCGCCTTTTGCGGTTTTGCTGTGGCCACTCCAAATCTACAAGACCCGCCAGTATACTGGAATGGTGATAATGATACTTACATTCAAAAAGAGGGAATCGTACAGGATTTTGGTTTATTTGATGATCCTGATAGCTTTTTTGCCCTGCATTCACAAAAGATGAGCCCGGAACAGATGAAATTATTTGGCGATAAGCTGAGATATGACATCAATGATAATATTGCTGAAATCAGAAAAGAAGGTAAGTAATATTATTTGTATTTCAGGAATTTTTTAATAATTAGTCAGAGAATATTTAGCATTTTTTCTGACTATAAGCATGAATAATAAGTATCAATAGATATCAGATACAACATTGTGTTGTTGTATCTGATAGCTCTTCGCCTTAATAAAATTACTTTTTATTCCAGTGTGTTTCAATAAAGCGTGCTCTGCCTGAACCGGTGCGGTAACGTTGATAGTGTTCAGGTTGCTTTTTATAGTAATCCTGATGGTATTCCTCAGCCCGGTAGAAATGTTTGGCTGGCAGAATATCAACCCGAATCGGATGATTAAACAAATGACTCTTTTCTAGTTGCTCTTTTGAAGCGAGCGCTTTCAGTCTTTGTTCTTCAGAATGATAGAAGATAACAGGTCGGTAAGATTCACCTCTGTCCGCAAATTGCCCGCCACCGTCAGTTGGGTCGATCTGCTGCCAGTAAATTTCCAGCAGTTCATCGTAAGAAATAATTGCAGGATCAAAGGTAATTTGCACTGCTTCAACATGCCCAGTTGTTTCTCTGCAGACTTCCTGATAGGTTGGGTTTTCAACATGGCCGCCGGTATAACCTGAGACAACACTTTCTATACCATCATAAGTGTCAAAAGGTTTTACCATACACCAAAAGCAACCACCGGCAAATGTGGCTTTCTCAAAATGACTTTCTACCATAAATCCTCCCTGAATATATTTGTAGTGAATCAAGATTGGTTATTGCTAATATAAGCGACTTTTTTAAAGAATACATCTATTTAAGCAATAATAGAATCTGTATCAGGAGGAAAAATTTTGCAGTCAGAAGGAATAATTTAAAATGCGATAGTATTTTATGATACGAAATACTTTGATACAAAAAGAGTAATGAAGAGGACTATCATTTTACCTTTATCTAAGTAGCTTGGGATTGGGGCATAAAATAACATGTGTGTTATCAATTATTTTCAGATACTATTTGCTCTCAGGAATGATTGAGGGCATTTAACCAGAATATTGTTATGGATACTTTAGGACTTTTTATTATCGCTGCGGTTATTTTTATCGCCATAAATTTGTACTTTATTACAAAGATAATAACTTATTATACAAATGGTATTTTACTTAATTCTACGTTTAAAAAAGCGATGTTTGTTCCTGTTGTGATGCATTATATTGCGTTTTGTGTATTTTCAGTAGTGGGTATTTATGCTGTTGTGATGAGCTTCTTACTTTGGTCTACGCATCCTCTATTAAAAGAGTGGCCACTATTTTGGCAATTATGGTGGTATTGGGGCTTTATTTCTCCTGCTGTTGTGCTGCTTTATCTAAAGATAGATGATTTGAAAGTATTATTTATCGGGCAAAAAGAGATAAAGCACTCCAAAATAAAATCACTTATCTCTTTTATCTTTGTTACTATAACGATTATTGTTGTTTTGTCAGTGACTTCTGTAATCGGTTATTTATTTAGTCAATTACTTCATCGGCTTTTCTTCAGTTAATTTTATTTTCTAATTTTTTTGGTGCACGTTACTTAGCTACGTTGTTTGGCTTAACATTACTTAGCCATCAAATTGGTGGATTTTTAGGTGCATGGTTTGGTGGGCTGGCAATACAACATTCAGGTAATTTATTGTGGGTCTGGTATGTGGATATTGCTCTGGCAGCAGTGGCGGCAATTGTTAATTTATTGATTAAAGAAGAAAAGCTAGTTAAAGCTTAGAAGAATGTATTTTTATCAAAAAACCGCTATTACTTCATAAGTTATAGCGGTTTTTTATTTGTTAGATAAGTGAGAAAACTTATTTGAGAGTAGTGTGCACCGGAACACTAATTACTGGTCAACCCATGTCCTATAGTTATTTGCAAGTTCTTGTAGATCATTAACGAATCTTCCCACATGAAAACCATCACATACTGCGTGATGCACTTGTATTGCTAATGGCATCAATATTTGATTATCTTGCTCAATAAATTTTCCCAAAGTAAATATTGGTAACAGGTAATTATTATTACTTAAGACATTGAGATTAAAACTAGTAAAATTTACCCAAGGCAGGCTGGAAATATTAAAAAAATTAACAGGTTGCAGTTCTTGTGGGAATAAAGATGTAGCTTGTGAATAAGCATTGGTATCATTCATGCAGTTTTGGTAAAAATGGATAAAAGATTCCTGATATTCTGTCCAGATACTGGCAAAAGTTTCACTCTCTTTATTAAGGATAGTGTAACCAGGATTGAGTTCACTCCAGTAACCAAGTTTACCTTGAGAATCTAAGCTCATACGAAACTCTTTATGTTGATTAACAATCGTTGTGAGCATATAGATTTGCGCGGGATAGATCTTTTTATGCCTCTTTTTTAATGCAGTGAGAAGACCGGTAATATTAATATTTACCGTCAAACTATAGGTGCAAGGTAGGTTATTCATATAGTGAAGATAATAACTTTTACGAGTCCAGTTATTTAGATCAAGTAGATTAAAGTTCATCTGTGTCTCTCTAATTTTTTATTCTGTTTTCTCAAATGTCAGACTGGTAAACTCACGCTCAACTAAAGCTCCTGTTTTACTGATACTTTTATCTTTTTTATAGGCTTCATTTACTAATTTTAATGGAAGCTGATTGAACAGTTGTTTTACTTCTTCAACTTCATAGAGTTGGAAACCATAATTGATGAATGGTAGGTTTTGCATAAAAGATTTATGACAAAAAGTTATAACAAAATAACCATTTAATTTTAAGGCTTGATAGATATTTTGTAGTAATTTAATTGGTTCTTTCCAGAAGTAAAGTGTATTAACAGTTAAAATTTTATCAAATTGTGGTTCTATAAACGGTAAATTAACTCCATTATATATCTGATAATTTGCCATACCTGCATCTATATAAGGTTTATTTAACAAAATAGCCTGCTGATGCATAGTTGGAGAGATTTCCAACCCGGTATAATGAATATCTTCAGCCAAAGATAAAATATAACTCAGTAACTCACCATTACCATAACCCAATTCAAGGATATTATCTTTTTTTTGAATTTGTAGATTGGTAATACCGTGCAATATGACTGATAGATTACTCATATTCATTAAATGGCCAAGCTTGATACCATCTTCACCTTCAGGACAACGTAACTGTGCGGCCAGGGCTTTTAATTGTTTTTCCATTCTGTTTAATTATATTTTTAGGATATTTAAAATATAATGATAAGGTGACTTTTATATTATTACTACTATTAATTATTTAAGTCAGTGGTATTAGTCTTTCTAAAAACAGAGTAGGTATAAATAATATGTTTATCTAAATTGTAATATTAAAATATCGGGATAATGATTTCTTACCTGACGGAGTAACAATTAATTCTCTGCTATGTGGATGACGTGTGCACCATTTTTTATCCAGAATAAATTTTAATAACTGACTGCCTAATAGGCCGGAGAGGTGTTCCTTTCTTTCACTCCAGTCTAAACAAGCATAGGCAAATCTTTTTTTACTTTTTGTGGTTACTATTTCTTTAATATTTAGCCCCATTTGTGTCAGAGACTCACTGCCGATTGGAGTTAAAGAATATTCATTTTCTCCTGTAATCCACGCTTCTTGTTTCATAAAGGATAGGAGATCAACAGCAATTTTGCCAGCCATATGGTCATAACATGTTCTGCAATATTTTAGTTCATCAGGTGTTGTGCTTGGAATAGACTGAAGAGAAGAGGTCAGATTCATCAACGATTCAAGTAGCTGAGCAACAGCAGGAGATGCTAAACGAAAGTAGCGATATTTTCCTTGTTTTAAACACTCAATTAGCTTTTGTTCTACCAGTTTATTCAGGTGCACACTGGCTGTGGATGGTGCGATATCTACCGCAATACTTAATTCAGTAGCGGTATAAGCGCGCCCATCCATTAACAGGCATAACATGTTTATTCGTGTCTTATCACCAATAACAGTAGAAATTTCTGCTAATTTATTTTGCATTTTTTAACCATATCTTAAAACCATATTTCGTTCAGGAACGAAGTATGAAAATGACGTTAGTTTATTATTCAAGCTAAGCAGTCTATAACATGACAAATAAAGAGTATCACATGGTAAATAAATGCCCAATACACATTAATTCACATGATGATGTGATTAAAGCGCTCACTGATGAACAGTTTTATGTAAGACCTGTAAATCAGAAAGTTCCAAAAATTCTGGAGGGATCACTCGCCGGCAATGTTTTTGCTAGTTTAGTTCGGATGAGAGACGATCAGTTACAAACAAAAATTAAGTTAGCTATTATCAATTCTATTGACCAATATGATGTTTCATTGTTATCTCAGCAAACATTCACTGTCGCAAAAATTCTTACTTTAAATTTGAAAAATACCCAGCAATTAAATCAGTTTATTGCCGATGTTCCAATATGTGTTATTGCCGGTTTATTTCAAATATCAGAAAGACATTGGCCAGAACTGGTTAATTATGTAAGAAGTTTTATTGATGATGTGATTCTTAACCCCCAGGAAGAAAGAGTACAACAGGCCGATTTAGCAACAAAATATCTGTTCCATATCATTAAAAAGAGTGAAGGTGGTTTGTTACAAAACCTGAGATTAGGATTTAAACAGCAAGGGATTGAAGACGATTTTCTGGTACTTAGTAATTGTATCGGTCTATTTTTTCAAACTGCTGATGGTACATCAGGATTGCTCGGGCAGATGTTAATTCACTACTCAGATCTCAAGTCAGCTCCTGAAGATATTCTTACAGAGGTTTTAAGTCAAAATCCTCCGATTAAATTTACTAAAAGGTTTCCAAATAAAGAGACGAAACTAACAGGCCATGCTATTACAGAGGAAGATACTTTATTGCTAGATTTAAAAACTGAGCAAGGCTCGGTTCCTTTTGGACTGGGTGAACACCAATGTCCAGGGAGTGAGTGGGCTAAAGCTATTTCACTCGCGGCATTTAATTATTTAAGAAGTTTACCACTTAATTCTTCTCTGTTTACAGATTATAGATGGAAAGAATTGGGTAATGCAGCGATACCTATATTTTATGATAAGGAATAAACATGATTGCAGTCATATTTGAATTAAAAGCAAAAGACGGATTTAAAGAGCAGTATCTGGACATTGCAGCTTCTCTAAAGCCATTACTTGAGGATATGGAAGGATTCATTTCTATTGAGCGATTCCAAAGCTTAAATGATAGTGAAAAATTACTTTCACTCTCTTTTTGGGAAAATGAAGAGGCTGTTATTAAATGGCGAAACTTGGAACAACACCGGGCAGCTCAGGCAAAAGGTCGAAACTCTATTTTTGCGTATTATCGGTTACGGGTTGCTACAGTTATGCGAGATTATGGCTTAAAAGAGAGAGGAAGCACCACAGGATAGCCGTAACTATCATTTATAAATTTAATGTTTTGATTTATTTTAACATTTTAAGGGGGTAATCAACTACTATAGGAAGTGATATTATTTTCGCTTTGATATGTGTCGTATCTAAATTTGTTCTTATCAAAAAATTCTCTCTTTCGATAAAATCCCTGACTTTTGTATTTAAAAAATACTTTAGTTTTACCAATTAAAGTATTTTAATAAACCCCATTTCTTTTAATGAAAAAAGTTAATTATCTGTTTTTTAATTTAATTATTTATTTTAAATAGCTTGAAACGATCAATTTTTTATGTTTTGATCGTTATTATCAATATCAAATTATTATTGATGATTTGCATTTATTTACATTATAAAAAAATAAAATATAAAATCAGGAATGGTCAGGACATGAAAATAAATAAAAATTTTAAGCAGATAGGTCAATCTGCTTTGACAGCTTATAACTATAATACTCCACTTAAAGCAACGCGTATTGCCTCTGCTATAACTTTTATACTCGCTTCCTTTCATGTTCACGCTGTTGTAACAACAGTAACCAGTACGAACGGGCAAGAAATAACGCTTACTCCGGGTGAGGAACATGTTGTTAATGGTATTGTATTAAGCGCAATTAATGGAGGTGCAATTACTGGTGATAATGTTTCCTTAACAAGCCGACATATTGATAGCAGGTATAATATGCTTTATGCCGACAATGGTGGTCAAATTAAACTGAGCAATTCGACAATAACACATATCAATCCCAATAATTTGGGTGCTTCAGCTGATCATGTTAGTGCCATTAAAGGAACGGGTGAAGGTACATTTATTGATATATCAGATTCAACCATAGAAGGCTTTCATCGTATTTTAGAAGTGTCTAATGGTGCAAAAGCTAAGCTGACTAATATTACTGTTAACGCTAATAACTATGGTTTGCAGACTATTGGTAATACTTCGTCTCTTGAGATGATTAATACACATGTTTCTCTGCTTGAACAGGGAATGAGTATCAATTCACGTAATGGTTCATTATTGATAATGACTGATAGCTCTGTTCGAGGAAATAACTATGCTGTTGCATTATCTTGGGACAACCTTAATATTGAGCGAACTAATGCAAGTGTTGGTATTTTTGATAATGTAGAGATAGAGACTTTCCGAAATCAGAATACAGGTTATGGACTTTGGTTAATTGATCGTTCTCAGGCTTTAATGAAAAATTCACATATTATCATCAACGGGAGTAGTACCAGCGGAATTTTTGCCACTAAGAGTCAGGAACTGTCAGAACTTCATAACACAACGATAGAATTACGTAATAGTGATGTTAAAGGCGTATCTATGCAACAGGGCAGCCAAATATTATTAGCTGATAGAACTAAAATTTTAGGGGCAGGTGATAATAACACCGGATTATATGCCCATCACAATAATGGGATAGTAAATAGTACCGCAGCCACTAAAATTATTACCGATAATGCAGAGATTATTCTGGATGGTAATACCAGTTATGGTGCAGTCGCTCAGTCAGATGGTTCGGAAATTTATCTAAATAATACTAATTTGACCATGAATGGTAATAACTCAATCGGTATGCTGGCAAAAACATCAGGTACAACTTTGCATACAAATGGAGTTAATGCTCAGATTCATGGAGCATCATCTGCAGGGATGCAGGTTCATAGTGGTGCTGATGCCCAAATTGATAATAGCTGGTTTAATATGACAGGAACTGCTAGTCATGGTATCTCTTTTAGAACCCAAACGACTGCTGAAAGTAATAGTATGCATATTACTGGCAGCCGTATTGAAACTCAGGATGGCTATGCGATAAGAAATGAGAGCGGCTCACTGGATTTAACGTTGACTGATTCAACCATTATTGGTCGGACTAATGGTGAAACTGATGTGGCTATTGGTATTTTTGATACCACATTGGCCAACCGATCCGGGCAGGTAAATATTACAGCGGAAGGCTCACATATTTTTGGTGATATTGTTTCATCTTCAAATAATCCTAATCGTTCTTTAAATATTACGCTTAATAATGGTTCAACTTTTACTGGTAATTTAGCTTTTGCGGATAGTTTAACACTGGGAAATTCAAGTCAGTGGAATGTGCTTAGCAATTCGACGCTGGCAACATTAGTCAATAATAATGGTGGCTTAATTAGTTTTGCTTCACCGGATAATGGTACTTTTAAGACCATTACGGTTAATGGTGATTATACAGGTGGCGGTACGCTGGAACTTAATACTGTATTAGATGGCGATTCTTCAAGTACCGACCGTTTAATTATCAACGGCAATACTTCTGGTTCAACAGGTGTGATTGTTAATAATTTTGGTGGTGGTGGTGAGCAGACAACGAACGGTATTGAAGTGATCAGTGTATCTGGTCAGTCTGATGGTATCTTTTCTCTCAAACGACGTGCCGTAGCAGGAGCTTATGAATATTTTCTTCATCAAGACAGTGGTAACTGGTATTTAAGTTCTCAACTCGCTCCAATAGTAATGCCAGGAGAACCGGGTATTTATCGTCCGGAGGCGGGCGGTTATATTACGAATATTTCTGCTGCAAACCGTATCTTTAATTTGAGTTTAGCTGATCGTGAAGGACGCGCAGAAGACAGCAGTTTATGGCTGCGTCAGGTTGGCTCTCGTAACACGTCTCATGATACCAGTGGTCAGTTACGTATGGCTGCCAATAGTTATGTTATTCAGGGTGGTGGCGAATTATTACAGGTAAGATTTGGTGATAATGATCGTCTGGGTGTTGGTATTATGGCTTCTCATGGCAGAACGAAAGGAGATACACGCTCTAAAACCAGTTTATACAGAACAAAGAGCATATTAGAAGGTTACAGCGCGGGTTTATATGGAACCTGGTACCAAAATGCTGACAATTTAGAGGGAACTTATGTTGATAGCTGGGTACAATATAGCTGGTTTGATGCCGAAGTTAGCGGTAAAGATTTAGTTACTGAACGTTATTATATTGATGGGTTTAGTGCATCGATTGAGACCGGATACCGCATGTTCTTACAACAAAACCTGCAGGGGAATTTGTTTGTCACACCGCAGGCTCAGTTAACCTGGAATGATGCCAGAACCGATACACATGTAGAAAATAATGGCACACGAGTGGAAAGTAAAGGGGCTGAAAATTTGCAAACCCGACTTGGGGTCAAATTATCTGTTGATAGTGTAGAAGAGGCTGAGTCAGATGAGCTTTTCACGGTTTATGGTGAGTTTAACTGGTTATATAACAGTAAGTCGGCAGGTGTCATTATGGATGGTGTGCGGGTCAATCAGGCCGGTAACCGTCATCTTGCTGAACTAAAACTTGGATTTGAAGGACAGCTTAACAATAGTTTTGATGTCTGGACTAATATCAAACAACAGATAGGTGATAGAAGTTATAGTAATACCACAGCAACACTGGGCTTGAAATATCGCTTTTAAATCTGATGGTTATGTCAAGGTTGTGTAATTAATTCTTACACTTTTCCCATTTTCATATTTAGGAAGTATCAGCCTCACAAATGAGCTTAGATTTGTGAGGCTGCATGATGTTAAATTTGTTTAAGCTAAAAGCTGTTAGATTCTAAAGCAAGTCCCTTAAAAAAAGATGAAATCCTAAAGGTTGAGAAGCTAAGTTGTGATGCCTGTTTTGATTAGGGTATTCGTCTTAATTAAAAAGCCCCAGATAAGAGAGATAAATAACCAGATAGCGTCCAAATTTAGCCAGGGTCACCAGAATTAAAAATTTATAAATATTTTCTTTTAAAACGCCTGAAACGAGCGTAATAGGATCGCCAATTACAGGTAGCCAACTGAGTAATAGAATAATTGAGCCAAATTTATGATAGTAACTTTGTGCCTGTATTAAACGTTTTTCAGATACAGGAAACCACTTTCTATCTTTATATTTCTCTATTTTTGTCCCTAACCACCAGTTAACAGTTGAACCAAGCACATTACCAGCGGTAGCTACTAAAATAAGTATTGCAGCAGATGAGTTGCTCAAAACCAGCATTGATAATAGCGCTGCTTCTGACTGTGCAGGAATCAGAGTTGCCGCTATAAAGGCTGTAGAAAATAGGATGAAATAGTTTAGCAATATATTTACTCAAGATAGAGACCAGTGAGAAGATAATATCGATGTTTAAGAGTTATGCCAATATGATGATGAGTAAGTTATAGTTATTAAATGGAGAACATTCTTAATCATTCAGGTAGCAATATATTCATTATTGTTAGAGTATTGAGTCATATCAAATGAATATTTGTGACGCTGTAACGAAAACTATCTCATGAAATTGTATACACTTGTTAGTTATGGAGTAGAGTCGAGAGATTATTAACTTAAAAGGCGTCGCATGGTGATTATTCCTTTGGAAGTAAATAAAACGCTGTTATGTATTGAGCAAAGATTAATGACATCACTGGTAGCAGTATACCTGCATGGTTCGGCTGTTACCGGTGGTCTTCGTCCTCGTAGTGATATTGATTTACTGGTAGTTATCAATCAACCGATGACACCACAGATACGAAGGGATTTGGTCTCGGATTTAATGGAAATTTCAGGTCACTATCCACTGGATTCTGCGGGGCGTCGTCCACTTGAAGTGATTATTTTTTTATCTTCTGCTCTCAATCCACTTATTTATCCTGCTCGGTGTGAATTTATTTATGGTGAATGGTTACGCAGTGATTATAAGGCAGGGAAAATACCTGAACCACTTTGTGATCCCGAGCTTACTCTGGTATTGGCTCAGGCTCGTCAGAACGCTCTTCCTCTGATTGGTCCAAATATAGCTCATCTTTTGCCGATGATACCAGTTAAGGATATTCATCAGGCTACCCGGGATATGTTACCGGCGCTTATCAAATCGTTTGCTGGAGATGAGCGTAATGTGCTATTAACCCTGACTCGTATGTGGTATACCATGGTAACAGAGAAGTTTGCGTCAAAAGACAAAGCAGCTGACTGGGCGATTAGACGTCTATCGGTAGAACACGCTAATCTTTTAGCTGACGTTAGAAATTCTTATTTACGACCAGATACAGAAGAGTGGTTGCATCGTAAGCAAGAATTACAAGCTACATTAGCTTTATTAATTAACAATATAACAATTTGATTTTATTGAGTTTATTTTAGGCGTGATTGACCTGTAGCATGACTAATAATAAACAGAGAATATTTATCATATACTTGACGTAGGCAATTAATTTTCATATGGTTGCTTATGTCAACTATATAATAAATATAATTTAAAAAGGAAAGGTTAATGAAAGAGAATCGAAACGTTACCGCCATCAGAAAATTTAGCCGTTTTTATACCAATCTGCTTGGATTACTTGATCAGTATATTTTAGAAAGCAAATTTTCCCTTTCACAAGTTCGAGTACTGCATGAAATTGGTACTTCTGATAATTGTACTCCCACAAAACTGTCTGAAATTCTTTGTCTGGACGCTGGTTATCTGAGTCGTATTCTTAAGCAGTTGGAAAAAGCTAAAGTGATTGAGAGAAAATCCTCTCCGGAAGACGGGCGATCTTACTTTCTGCATATGACTGACTATGGAAGAGAAGTCATCACTGCCTTGCACTCTTGTTCTAATACACAAATCAATAAATTGATTGAGCCGCTTTCTAAATCTCAGCAATCTCAACTTGTACAAAGTATGTCTGTGATTGAAAACCTATTAACCAGCAATAAAAATACCACACTTGATGATATTACTATTCGCCATAAGTTAATGTCAGGTGATATTGGTTCGCTTATTCATATGCATGGTTGGATTTATAATAAGGAATGTCATTATCCTCTGGCTTTTGAAGGCTATGTGTCAGAGACTTTCCATCAATTTATGGAAAACTATGACGAGGATAAAGATCGAATCTGGCTGGCAGAACATAACGGCAAAATTATTGGTTCAATTGGTATTGTTAAACATGCAGATAAGGCACAGCTACGCTGGTTTCTTCTGGATCCCGACTACCGCTCTATTGGACTGGGTAAAAAGCTCATCAGTAAAGCATTAAATTACTGTAAACAGAAGAAGTACTTCAGCGTTTTTCTCACCACGACAGAAGATCAACAGCAAGCTATTAGTATGTATAAAAAACTTGGCTTTGTGAGAACGTTAGAAAGGGAAATTCAAACCTGGGAAAACCGTTTAATGGAATATACATTTGAATTGGAACTGGATAAGTAGATATGTTACTACTACAATAGCGTGCAATATTAAATAATAAGTTAAAGTTTCCGGGATATCTGGCAACAGGTATTAAAACTTCAGCTTTCCAGTCAGAACAATATTTTACGATTAAAATAGATATTATAAAGATAAAGTAATCAGGGTAGTAAAAGGGTTTAATCAACTCTATTTTTCTGTTAGAGCTTTATTCTAAGAGTAAAATAGAGTACGGCGTGTAACTTTGTTATTTTAGTAGGAATGTCATTGTCTTGTGAATTTTAAAACACAAGATAAATAAAGAGATTTACCTAAAACAAGATTTAAGAAGTTTGATCTGTCGTAGAGTGTAACCACTCTTGCTCGATTTTGTCTACCTCAAGAAGATAGCAAGAGCGCAAAGTATTTATCTTTTCTTTTAGTACAGAAAATAGAACTTTTTTTAAATTGTGGTTTTCTGTTTCATCTATAGCATCAGCTAGCACACAACACTGGTTTATGACTTCTTCTGTATCCGGGTACTGAGTATAACCTTGTGGAATTTGAATTTGCATAATGATGTCCTTATGTTTATTACTATTCTCTCTCCCTGGGAGTGGAGATGACTCAGACAGCGTTGACGTACCAGCTCGTAGAAACTAGCCTCCTTTGCAGGAGCACCGCCTGAGCCACCATAGAACTAAATAACAGGTGTGCACAAACGATTACCCGGAAAGATTCCAGATACTACGAGTTTCAGAACGTCAATTCTGACCACAGATTTTGCTGTAGGCGACATTAATATAATAGAAAATGAATTGTTCAACAAATTAAATTTATCTGGCTGGTCATTTATTACCAAGCCTTTAAAGCGTGAAATGATAGCTGAAAATTTATCGCATTTCTT
Source organism: Zophobihabitans entericus (assembly GCF_011745665.1). Lineage (GTDB taxonomy): Bacteria > Pseudomonadota > Gammaproteobacteria > Enterobacterales > Orbaceae > Zophobihabitans > Zophobihabitans entericus. The sequence goes on from NZ_CP050253.1 coordinate 1,487,714, forward strand.
GAACAGTACCGTTCAATAATGGTTAGAGAAGGGGAAGTAATTTTATAGATTGATGATTTAAATATAGAAAGGGTATTTAAAAATTTATATGAAGAATAAAAATCTCGGATAAAAATAAGGCTGATTATATTCAGCCTTATTTGATATTAAAGTAGTAATAATGTCTAAATAAAAGTCACTATTATGTAAACAGCTCTTTTGGAATTATTAAGATCTCTACAAGCAATCTCAATAATTATGCTTACTTTTCACATTACGTTTGAATTGTTTTAGCTCGTTCATACTACCAAACATATTCGTAATTTTAGTATGTTCTCGTTGTCTTGAGCTTAAACCTTCATATTGTGTTTCTTTTTCCAGCTTCCGGTAATTCTCTAAACGTCCGGCAGATAAGGTACCATCTGCTATAGCAGCTAAAACAGCACATCCTCGTTCACTGGTATGTGAACAGTTACGGAATTTGCACTGTGAACTGAGCTCCTCAAGATCTTCAAACGTTTTAGATAAATTACCACTATCTAGCTGTAATTCACGCATTCCCGGAGTATCAATCACAACACCACCAGTAGGTAACACAAACATGGCTCGATGTGTGGTCGTATGTCGCCCGGAATCATCACTTCCTACTTCACGGGTCAGCAGGACTTCTTTACCCATTAATTGGTTGATGATTGATGATTTGCCAACACCGGATGAACCAAGAAAGACAACTGTTTTTTCCTGACTCAGATAAGGAGCAAATATATCTTGTACCTCATGGTTTAAAATTGAGGTAAGCAGTACATCAACACCAAAGCTGATAGCCTCTATCTCTGTGAGCTTTGTCGCTATATCTGAACAAAGATCTGATTTAGTCAGGACAATGACAGGCGTAGCTGCACTTTGCCAGGCGATGGCTAAATAGCGTTCTAAACGACGCAAATTAAAATCAGCGTTGAGAGACATACAAATAAAGATAGTATCAATATTTGTGGCAACTACTTGTATTGCCTGATGTGTCCCGGCAGCTTTACGGTCAAAAATACTTTTACGCGATAAAACCTGCTGAATAATAATATGATCACCATTCGTTGCTAGCTCACTGACCATAACCCAGTCACCAACGGCAGGGTAGGCTGCTGTGTCGTGAGTAAGATAAGCAAATTTGCCTGATACTGAAGCGTGCTTTTCACCTGTTTCCGTCATAATTGTGTATAAACTGCGATGCTGCTCAGTAACTCTGGCCAGCATTAATTCAGGGTAGAGCAAAGCTTCTTGTGCAAAACGAGTAGTTAATCCGTAAGTGCGTAAATTTTGATATAACATTTAAACCTCCAAATATAATCTTTTATTGGAGGAAAAAAGTGCTTTTGACTAACTTCTTCCTCCATTACGGTTTTTTAGAATGAAGGTCATAACAATATCCTTAGACATACTCTCTCCTTATTAGTTGGTTAAAATGAAATCGTTAATTTGCCGGCATTATATAGATTTTTTCAGTTGTGAAGAATGTTTAATATCACATTAATTGAAATCCGTGATTTTCTGTTTATTCTTTATCAGTACTTAATAATTTTTATATTGGATTTATAAGATGATTTATCGTTTTCCACCAATCAATAAAAAAGCGGAAAAAATCCGCTAAATTAGTAAACTACAATCAATGTATTGGAACCAGTTTAACTCTATTTGATTAATCTCCGATGGATCTAATTTTTCCGTCAGCCCAATACTTAACTTTATACCCACCAATCGATCTAATTTTCCCATCATACCAATACTCTACTTTCAGATTACCAATTGAGCGAATTTTTCCATCAGCCCAATATTCTACTTTTTGATCGCCAACTGAACGAATCTTTCCATCCGACCAGTATTTGACTTTTAAGTCTCCAATTGAGCGGATAGTACCATCACTCCAGTATTCCACTTTTTGATTACCAATTGCCCGAACAGTTCCATCAGACCAATGTTGAACCTGATTTGCCTGACTGAGATTAAAGCTTAAAAATATAAAGGAAAATGCTGCTATTAGAATCTTTTTCATAATATTTATCCATCCTCTTCAAGATTAAAATACCAATGAAAATATTAGGTAGCTTTTCCATATTATCTATTATAAATAGGAAATTAATTACTTTTTGTGCTTTTCACTTGCTAAATAAGGATATATCTTACACGAAGATAAATTGGAAATTTAAAGGTATTTAGACTGTGACATTGAAGTATAGAGGGACTTATGGGTTGTATCCCTGGTTTCCGGACGATGATGAAACATTGATTCATGCAAATGATCTGCAAAAAGTGAAAGCATTTTCCATTAATGGTTTATATGGATATGTATTTTATTGTAGTGATGAAAATGCAGACTTTATTGAGCTTAGTTATGGTGATTTCACATTTAAAGTCAAACCTGATTTATACAGTACAATCCCGTCTATTCAATTCCATCTTGGTGAGCATGTGGCCGTTATTGGAGTATCAGAGAAAAAGGGTGTGATTGTGAGTATTAAGTGGCATTCTAAATACAGTAAACCAATGTATTTTTTGTCCTTTAATGGCAGGAAATCCTCCAGAAGGTATTTTGATACTGAATTAGTAGAATATTATGATTAATTATAACATTATTGATTAATAATGATATTTTTTGGTGGTTGTATGGGTGAAATATCATTATTTTGTAAGTTCTATCTAAAAACTAACTTATCTTGTGAGTGGATACTGAATATTATCAGTAAACATTTTAAACAACCGATTAAATCTGGCTCAGTAGAAATTGGTGACATTGCCATTGATTGTTTTAAAAATCTGACACAAGCAAGAGGGGAAACAGGTTTCTTATACTGGCGCTGTTGTTTAGAGCTGATTCCTGTTGATGAAGATCATTATGATGATTTCGATGAGTTTTTATCTTTAGCAAAAGAATTAAATAATCTTCTACGTGCCAATAATATTAGAACAGTTGTTTCCTGTGACTTTGAAGAAGAGTTTGATAACCAGCTAGATACAATTTTTTAATTCTCTATTTTATAGAAAATAAAATGATAGAAGATAATTACTGCATTGAATTATGCTTCTCATGTAGCTGTTGTAGCAACGAAAGATGAGGAGCCTGTCAGGCTTGAGCATGTATTTTAGTTAGTTCAATAATAAAGTATCCTTGATATGATTAAAATACCTCACTTGTTAAGGTTTTTTAATTAAGAATATTCTTTTCTCAGCTTGACAAAGTAATAAGTTAATTTTATATTTCAACTATATTTGAAATATTGGAGTTAAATATGAATACTCAGGAATCAGCAAAACTGTTTGAATGTTTATCTTCCCCGGTCAGACTGGATATATTTAGTTTATTAATTCGTTATGGTTCAGAAGGGCTGGTTGCCGGTCAAATTGCCAGTGAACTGAACCTGCCAGCTACTAACTTATCGTTTCATTTAAAAACATTAACCTATGCAAATTTAGTGTCAGTTCAACAAGAGGGGCGCTTTTTACGCTATAGGGCGAATTTAGCTTTAATGAAAGCGCTGGCAGGATTTTTAACTAATCAATGCTGTCTTGCCACTCCAAATGAAGATTGCTCTACAAACACTTAATTGAAAAATAAAAGTGTTTATATTTCAAATGGTTATATTTATTAATAACTTCATCAATAGCCGAGTGTTTTATGTCTACACCATCTTTAACTAAACGTTTGTCATTTTTAGATCGTTATCTTACTCTCTGGATCTTTGTCGCAATGGCCCTTGGTATTGTGTTAAGTTTCTTATTTAAAGCCTTACCCGATGCCTTAAATAGTGCCAGTGTGGGTTCGACAAATATTCCTATTGCAATAGGACTGATCTTAATGATGTATCCCCCTCTGGCAAAAGTTAAATATGAAGAGCTACCAAAAGTATTTGTTGATAAAAAGATTTTAGTTATGTCTTTAATCCAAAATTGGCTTATTGGACCCGCTTTGATGTTTATTCTGGCGGTTATTTTTTTAAAAAATTATCCGGAATATATGACGGGTGTTATTTTAATTGGTTTAGCGCGTTGTATTGCGATGGTTCTGGTTTGGAATCAGCTTGCAGGTGGAGATAATCAATATGTGGCAGCTTTAGTGGCTTTTAATTCTTTATTCCAAATTCTCTTTTTTAGTGTGTTTGCCTGGTTCTATTTAACATTTTTACCTCCATTATTTGGTTTAGCAGGAAGTGTAATTGATGTCAGTTTTACGACTATTGTTGAGGCTGTACTGATTTATCTGGGGATTCCATTTCTTGCGGGCTTTCTGACTCGTTACTTTTTAATCAAAATCAAAGGGCAGAAGTGGTATGAAAGTGTCTTTCTACCTAAGATCAGCCCAATAACATTAGTTGCTTTATTATTTACTATTGTGGCGATGTTTAGTTTAAAAGGCGGAGAGGTGGTGCGTTTACCGTTTGACGCATTATTGATTGCTACTCCTCTGGTGATCTATTTTGTCATCATGTTTATTACCAGTTTTTTAATGGGATATATTGCAAAAGAAAATTATCCAAAAACGACCTCAATGGCTTTCACCGCCGCCAGTAATAATTTTGAGTTAGCAATTGCCGTTGCCATTGCTGCTTTTGGTTTAGCTTCTCCCGTTGCTTTTGCTGCTGTTATTGGTCCATTGGTTGAAGTTCCTGTGCTTATTGCTCTGGTGAGCGTTGCATTATGGATTAAGCGAAAGTATTTTTAGCTGGCTACTAAAACTTGAAATACCGGGTATTCTTTTGGGATAGTTGCCTTACCCGGTATTTACTTAGCCACTTCCTGATTTATTGTGTATTCATGCCTATAAATATCCTTTGATACAGGAAATTTCTTTATAAGCACAATCACACAGTATCCATTCTAAAACGTATTTAAAAAATAAATATCCATGTCCGAAAACAGCTAATCATTTTAAGAAAAATACACTAAACTATGTTTTAGTTACATAGCAGCAGATAGGTAGTTCAAGATAAACACAAAGGTGATGAAATGTTAGCGTTGGACAATAACGGCTTATATACCGCATATAAAGCAAAAGATGCTCGCTTTGATGGCCGATTTTTTATTGGCATATTATCTACCGGAATATATTGCCGACCGGTATGCAAAGCTAGACAGCCTAAAGAAGAAAACTGTTCTTTTTATTCTACAGCGGCAGAAGCTGAACAAGCCGGATATCGACCATGTCTGCTGTGCAGGCCTGAACTGGCACCGGGTTCATCTATTACTGATGCTACTGCTAATTTAGTTCATAAAGCAGCAAGAATGCTGGAAGAAAACTGCGGTAGTGGTCAAAATCTGGATGAGCTCGCCGGGCGACTTGGTTGTACTGATCGCCATTTACGTCGGGTATTTACTGCGGAATATCACGTATCGCCGGTGCAGTACCTGCAAACTTGCCGCTTACTTTTGGCTAAAAATCTGCTGACTGATACTAATCTGTCTGTGCTTGATGTCGCTATGAGTGCTGGATTTGGTAGTCTGCGTCGCTTCAATGATCTTTTCAAAGAACATTACCAGTTATCACCAACCGGACTTAGAAAGAGAATGTCAGAGAAGAAGAAGGAGAGTAGTAATATTACTTTAGCTTTAGGATATCGACCGCCTTACCTTTGGGAAGAGCTCCTCAGTTTCCTGGCTACTCGTGCAATTCCCGGTGTGGAGGTGATTAAAGAAGGAAAGTATTTTAGAACTGTCCACTTACAAGACACTCACCAGAAATCACTCTATGGTTGGGTGAGTGTCGGGCACTTACCTCAGCAAAATGCCTTAAGTGTGACTGTCAGCGAAGGATTATTACCGGTGATTCCACAGGTGCTGGCAAAAATTCGACATATGTTTGATCTGTATTGCGACCCGACAACAATTTATGACACGCTACAGGTTATGAATGATATCCGTCCCGGACTTTGCACTCCAGGCACCCGGCTTCCTGGCAGTTTTAATGCTTTTGAAATGGTAGTCAGGGCAGTTCTGGGGCAACAGATCACAATAAAAGCGGCAAGTACTCTGGCTGGCAGGCTGGTGAACACTTTTGGTATACAGATAGAAACAGGTATTGCAGGATTAACTCATGTTTTCCCATCACCAACAGATATCCTTAAGCTAAGTGAACCGATTGAAAGTCACCTTGGACCACTTGGTATTATAGCCACCAGAGCAAAAACCATTTACGCCTTAGCTAAAGCGCTGGAAGACAAAACGATTGATTTTGGTCTGTGTGCCGATCCGGAGACTGAAATGAAAAAGTTACTGGATATTCCGGGAATTGGTAGCTGGACAGCACAATATATCGCTATGCGTACTATGGAGTGGACTGATGCTTTTCTTGAAACTGATGTGGGGGTAAAAAAAGCTCTGGCTCCTTATTCAGTAAAAGAGATATCCCAAATTGCGGAGAAGTGGCACCCATGGCGCAGTTACGCCACCATCAATCTTTGGAACTCGTTGTAACAATAGTATTCAAGAATCACACAATTAATTACCGTCTTTTAAGAATGCAAAATATATATCGTTGAATGGAGGAAAATATGCATTATTCAACAACTTATCAATCACCTTTAGGTGTAATGACGCTGGCAAGTGATGGAGAAAATCTGATTGGTTTATGGCTGGAAGGACAAAAGTATTTCGGAGCAACCCTGCCAAAAGAAGTGGAAGAGAAAAATAATATGCCCATTTTTGATAAAACTAAAAAATGGCTGGATCGCTATTTTGCAGGCAAGAAACCCGCTATCTCTGAACTTTCTCTGGCACCAATTGGTAGCGAGTTCAGACAAGAGGTGTGGCAAATTTTGTGTGAAATTCCATATGGAAAAACCATCACTTATGGTGAGATAGCTAAAAAAATGGCAGCTAAAGCTAATAAAAGTAGTATGTCCAGTCAGGCTGTGGGTGGTGCTGTTGGTCATAACCCAATCTCGATCATTATTCCTTGCCATCGTGTAATTGGCTCAAGTGGTGATTTAACCGGATATGCTGGTGGTGTGGATAAGAAGAAAACCTTACTGGAGCTGGAAGGATTTTTATAAGTATTAGACCTTTGTAACTTACTTTTTCAGGAAAAAACCATGCTACAAGCTATCACCACTGCGCCACACGAAAATTATGAAATATAGTCCAAACAGGAAATATCATAATATCCAATATTCTATTCTTTTCCGGTTCACTGACTTACCTGGCTTTTCTCAAGGATACAGTAATTTGCTTTAGATTTGATGGTAATAGTAATACTCGACTTCTCATCCCGCAGTTCAAGGGTTTTAGGGCAGTCAGGATCGTTAACTCTGTTGGCTATAACTAAGTAAAATTGACTTGTGTCATACCGCAAATAGATATAGACACTTAAATCCCAGCTACGATAAGGGGGTACTTTGAACTTAAAAAGAGTATCAGTCATTTTTTCCCCATAAATAACGCGCGTATATTCTTTGACTTGGCTATTTATACATGGGTAGAAGAAAAAGGGGAAACTGGCACAAGTATCAAGATAGGGAGTTCGTTCAGAAAAATAGCGGAGATTTAAATAGGGTGATTTATTATAGGCAGGATCCTGATTTAAATTGATTCTTTATGTATGAGGGGGAGAGTCAAATTCAATGGATAACTCATACAGCTCATTATTCACCTGACTAGAGAAGAGAGAATCGCGACCAGCTATGTGACTACTCGAACATCCTGCAATAAAAAAAGTAAGCAAACATAAAAAGAGAGAGTTTTTCATAATTTTTATAAAAAGAAATAAGTAACTAATTATATCAGAATGTTAATGTCAGATAAATTTTATATGAATTAGTTACAATAAACAGGCTTTTTTGTTTTATTTACTTTGAAACCAACCTTTTGGTTACTCATAATACCATCAATAGCGGAACTGCCGAATTCTCTATAAAAGAGAGAATGCCACCATTATCAAAAGAGCAATTGGAACAAGCCAATGCCTATGCTGAACAATGGCAAAAGGAACATCCACCGCTGTCAGAATACTTTACGAAATACCATTACCCCTCTTTTCATTAGGGGAGGTAATACTGTGAAAAAAATTTGATAATCCATTTTGAATTATTTGACAATATCATAACAGGGGCCAATTTTATTTTTCCCATATTCCCCTAGAAACTAAATTAATGATAAAGTCATAAAATAAACGATCAAAAAGGTTGGTCAAATTTATTGGGTTACTTAAGTGAAAAAAATCTCTACTCTCATCTTCATTGTCACTCTATTATTTATTACCGGAGGTTGTGACTTAACACCTCAGAAAGTTGGTATCTATGCATATAACATGTTATATGCTTGTGAATGTCCTCAATATAAAATATTTAGAGTGGCTCCTCTAATATCTACTCAACCACAGCTAAAAGATACTTTAGAACCCTTGGATTTTACAGGAAAAGACCAGGTAGTTGCAGAAGAAATAACAAAAGCTATTGAAAATTCGGAAGATAATACCCTAATTGGTAGAGATATTGATTTAGTTTTTCATAATCAAGAAGATGAAATGATATTTCATAAACAAGTAGATAGAAATCCCATTTGTTATATTTATTATTTTGAAGGTTATTTAAAAGATAAAGAAACATTGATGGTAGAAACATTTAAGCTAATACTTAAAGCACCTAACTGTATTGCAAATGATTTAGAAGAATAGCTTTAAACAGATATACTGAAAATTAAAAAACAGGTGAGTGAAGAATATTACCCAAAGGTCATTGGTATTTAGTGTGTCATAAAGTCCTAATAAGATTAATAAATTCTTATTCTTTTGTGAAATAAACAACCATTACTGCAACATAAATTCTAGGGTTTATATTGGCTAAATGCTTTCTTTAGCTGTTGTAAGAATAGCTCTGAGGCTTTGGAAAACACCTGATATCTTTTCCAGACAATATTAATATCTGCTTCTAATACAGGATTAAGCGGTTTAAAACAGAGATGACTATTCCCAGTAGTATTGACCAGTTTATCCAAACAGAGCGCATAACCAATGCCTTTTTCAACCATTAAGGATGCATTAAAGATCAGATTATAAGTAGCCACAATATTAAGCCTTTTATAATCTTTCTCCATCCATTTAGAAAAATGTTCATCAACATGTTTTTGTTTTGAACCAATTAATGGTAAACCCGTTAAATCTTGAGGTTGAATACAGGTGCGTTCCGCTAAGGGACTGTCTTTTCTCATTAATATTCCCCAAGTATCTTTTTGGGGAAGTGTTAACGATTCGTACTTAGTCATATTTGTTGAACCAATTAATACACCAAAATCTAACAGACCTTTATCAATGCGTTCTGTCACATCATCTGCATTACCGCTAAAAAGATGAACATGAAGATGTGGAAAATTGTCTCGTAAATTTTTGATTATTTTCGCAATGAATACCATGGCATGAGTTTCACCGCCCCCAATGTAAATATCTCCTCTTATCTCTTCCGTTGGCATATGAAATTCTGCTTCAGTTTTTTGTACCAGTTCCAGTATTTCTTCTGCTCGTTTACGTAATCGGATCCCTTCATCAGTCAGAGTAATTTTTCGACTACCACGAAGGAATAATTTCGTTCCTAACTGCTCTTCTAATTCACTTAGTTGTCTGGACAAGGTGGGTTGGGTCAAATGCAAATACTCAGCGGCAGCGGTTACGCTTTCCTCTTTAGCAAGCGCAAGAAAATAGCGTAATACTTTTATCTCCATTTTTAATCTCCTGACTGAACTCATCCATGCTTAAAAGGCATGATAAATCATAAAATATAAGTATTTTACATGATTAGTTGATCTATTTATACTCCAAAACAAGCGAATAAATGTTCAGAAGTAAAATTCTGTTTTTATTCAAATTATAGAGAAATGGTCTATTGCAGATATTTATCATCAAAAAAGAGCATACATTTTAATGAAATCATCTTTAACCTATTCATCAAATAAAGCTTACTGGTCAGCGATTTTTTCGTTATTTATGGGGGTGACAAGTCTAATTGCAGCCGAATTTATTCCTGTTAGCTTGCTCACGCCTATCGCACAGGAACTTAATATTACAGAGGGTATAGCCGGCCAAACGGTTACCGCTGTCGGTATTTTTGCTGTGATTGCCAGTCTAACCCTTGCGCCACTAACCAAAACCATTAACAGACGATATGTTTTATTAACATTATCAGGATTACTGGTTATCTCTAATATCTTGGTTGCTTTAGCACCCAATTATGTTGTTCTGCTTATTGGTCGCAGTATATTAGGTATTTGTGTTGGTGGATTCTGGTCTATGGCTTCAGCAGTAACATTGCAACTGGTGCCTGTAAAAGATGTCCCTAAAGCCTTGAGTATTGTTTATGCCGGTGTTTCTGTGGCTACCATTATTTCATTACCACTTGCCAGCTATCTTGGTGAAGTCTTTGGCTGGCGTGAGGTGTTTTTTCTATCAGCATTGCTTAGCGTGGTAGCACTGATCTGGCAATTTTTTACTTTACCATCATTACCAGCCCAAACCAGCAGTACCTTTCAGAGTATGTTCGTTTTAATAAAGCAAAACTGGGTATTAATGGGCATTGGTGCCACTGTTTTTAGTTATGGTGGATATCATATTTTCTTCACTTATCTCAGACCTTTTTTAGAGCAACATGCTGTCTTACAAACTAGTCGATTAACCATAGTCTTACTGATATTTGGTATGGCTAATTGTGTTGGCACATTTGTGGCAGGGTTTATTCTGGATAAACGATTTAGGAGCACTCTATTCGCTATTCATTTGATACTCTTATTATTGGCCATTCTTCTATATTTCAGTAATGGGAATTTTGCTTTTGAAATGATACTGGTAATAGGTTGGGGATTTATCTTCGGTTTTATTCCTGTTGGTTGGTCAACCTGGATTACACGTACATTGGCTGATAAAGCTGAAATAGTGGGTGGTTTATCAGTTGCAGCGATTCAATTCTCCATTGGATTTGCTGCGGCAACAGGAGGTCTGCTTTTCGATCGTTTTGGTATGAATAGCATCTTTATTTGTGCTGCCTTCATTCTATTATTGGCTGTGATTTTAATTAAGTTTTGTTTTGCGTTATTTACCAAAGTCACTGGCACACTCGCGTAGTTAACAAATAACCATAATGTTTATTGTTAAAGGAGTTTATATGAAAAAATTAATGTGTTTTTCTCGAATTCGAACGGTTTTCATCACCTTAATGGGTGCATGTGGCCTTATTTTATCAACAACTGCAATAGGTCAGGACATGTCTCATGGTGCTGATAACTTTTATCAAAGTGATAAAGTCACAATACAAAAAGTCACGTTTAAAAATCAATATAATATGAATGTTGTAGGCAATCTTGTTATGCCTAAAGATATTAATCAATCCCTTCAATATCCGGCAATTATTGTCGGCCATCCAATGGGAGCGGTAAAAGAGCAGAGTGCTAACTTATATGCCATTAAAATGGCGGAGCAGGGGTTTATCACTTTATCGATTGATTTATCTTTCTGGGGAGAAAGTGACGGCCAACCGCGCAATAGTGTTTCACCTGATATTTATGCCGAAGATTTTAGTGCAGCAGTGGATTTTTTAGGCACAAGAACGTTTATTGATAGAGATAATATCGGTGTTATTGGTATTTGTGGTAGCGGTAGTTTTGCTATTAGTGCTGCTAAGATCGATCCTCGCTTAAAGGCGATTGTAACAGTGAGTATGTATGATATGGGCGCAGCTAACCGTCAGGCGCTTAATCACTCATTGACACTTGAACAAAGAAAAGAAATTATTGCTGATGCAGCGCAGCAACGTTATGTTGAGTTTACAGGCGGTGAGATTAAGTACACCAGCGGAACTGTACATGAGATCAATGGGAACTCTCACCCGATTGAACGTGAATTTTATGATTTCTATCGTACGCCAAGAGGTGAGTTTACACCAGAAGGTTCATCACCACTACTCACCACACATCCGACATTAACCAGTAATGTAAAGTTTATGAACTTCTATCCATTTAACGATATAGAAACCATTTCACCTCGTCCGATGTTATTTATCACTGGTGAGAATGCACATTCAAAAGAGTTTAGTGAAGATGCTTATCAACGTGCGGCAGAACCTAAAGAATTGTATATCGTGACTAATGCCGGGCATGTTGATCTTTATGATCGCGTAGAACTTATTCCGTTCAATAAGATAACTGAGTTTTTTAACCAATATTTAAAATAGAGCGAATAACGCACGACTCAATAAATTATTGAGTCGTATTCTATCTGAATAGGAGGTCATGATGAGAAAGTTCATCCTCAGTATCATATTGTGTGTGTTGACTTCTTATGGTTATGCACAGAACAGCCAAATGACTAATACAATGAAAATCAAATTTACTATAAACGATAAAATTGTCACTGCAACATTAATTGATAGTGTTACAACCCATGATTTTATTGCACTCTTACCGTTAAATATCACATTAAAAGAGTATGCGGGTACTGAAGCTGTAGCCGATTTACCCAAGAAGTTATCAACCAATGGCATGCCAAGTGGTTATAAACCGTCAAAAGGGGATATTACCTATTATGCTCCTTGGGGCAATTTAGCCATATTTCATAAAGATTTTAACTATTCTCATGGGTTAGTTTTAATTGCAAAATTAGATGCTGATATTGATCTCTTTAACTTGTCACAACCCATAAAAGTAACAATAGAATTGATGCCATAAAAAAGAATAAGAGTATTCAATAGGATAACATATGAAATTACCTCAATATTTATTAACATTATTATTGATGTTAAATGTTACTGCACAAGCACAGGAGATAACAAAACTAAATCTTCCTGTACCGAGTACTGTCAGTAAAGAAATGCAACCGTTAATTGCCGCAGAACCTTTTTCCTATTGGAACAGCCATCCTAAAACGCCGGAACAATGGAAATCTTGGGTAAATGAACTTGCACAGTTTGAATTACAAATACTCCCTGGCATTCAGCAAAAATTTGCTGTCACCATTGAGCAAAGCCAGCTGGCTAATGTCAATGTTTTTACTATTACTCCAAAAGAGATTGCGCCAAATAATCAGGAACGTTTACTTTTACATTTTCACGGAGGTGGTTATGTACTTAATCCGGGAAAAGCAGGGCTATCAGAAGCCGTAATGATGGCAGGTTATGGGCAGATAAAAGTGATTTCGGTGGATTATCGTATGCCGCCTGATTTCCCTTATCCTGCCGCAATAGATGATGCAATAGCCGTTTATCAAGAACTGATAAAAACACATCCTACTCAAAAATTAGGGGTATTTGGTACTTCAACGGGTGGTGGGATGAGTTTGATTTTGGCATTAAGAGCAAGTGCAGAGGGATTGCCTCTGCCTGCCGCTATTGCTGCCGGTACACCATGGACTGATTTAACCAAAACAGGTGATAGTTATTTTACTCATGAAGGGATTGATAATGTTTTAGTGAGCTATGATGGATGGTTAGGCGATGCAGCTCAATTGTATGCCAATGGTCATGATTTAACTGATCCTTATTTATCACCAGTTTATGGCAATGTGAAACATTTTCCGCCCACTTTGTTGATAACAGCAACCAGAGACTTATTCCTAAGCAATACGATTCGTATGCACTGGACATTAAAACAAGCAGAGATCCCGACAGACTTGATTGTATTTGAAGGGTTATCACATGCTCAGTATTTAATGTCTTTGGAGGCGCCAGAGAATCAACAATATTTTAAAGAGTTGAGCCAGTTTTTTGACAAATATTTAGAATATTAATGAGAGACTTATTCTCAAATTGTTATATTATAAATAGTTGCTCAATTTCAAATTTATAGAGATAACAATAAATTTACTGGAGTTACTTAAGTGAAAAAATCTCTATTCCTCTCTTAATTGTCACTCTATTATTTATTACCGGCGGTCGTGACTTATCTCCTCAGAAGGTTGGTATCTATGCATATAACATGTTATATGCTTGTGAATGTCCTCAATATAAAATATTTAGAGTGGCTCCTCTAATATCTACTCAACCACAGCTAAAAGATACTTTAGAACCCTTGGATTTTACAGGAAAAGACCAGGTAGTTGCAGAAGCAATAACAAAAGCTATTGAAAATTTGGAAGATAACACCCTAATTGGTAGAGATATTGATTTAGTCTTTCATAATCAAGAAGATGAAATGATATTTCAGAAACAAGTAGGTAGAAATCCTATTTGTTATATTTATTATTTTGATTGATAATGCTCACCATATTAATGATCATGACATTAACAATATAAGACTCATTCATAGTATTAAATACAGATGCAAAGTGCATCTGATAAAGAAAAGGGGAAATGATGAAAAAAATAATGACCATAGCATTACTAAGTGCAATAGTAATTGCTGGTTGTAGTACTCCAACGCAAAGAGATAAGACAAGAAATGATCTTCTACAATCTTGGGTTGGTTATCATCTGGATGATATTATTGCCAAATGGGGTGTCCCTGCAACTGAACATCAGAATAAAAATGGAACAACTTTATATGAATGGAAAGAGAAGCCTTGGGCAGACCATCGTGGTGTAATATACCAATGCGTAGACACATTTTTAGCAGATAAAGATGATGTCTTAATAAAATGGAAATATAGCAGTGATTGTTTTGCAAATGTCGGTGGTTTTGAGCCGATTGATAAACCTATTCCACAACCCACGCTTTAACTTGAATTTACGTTAATTAGGGAGAAAAATTCCATATGAAGAATTATTTACTCTGATAAGAAAATTCATTTCTATAGATATTTTGCAATATTGAAATAGAAACATCACTGCAACAATAATTTTTTAAGGTAAAAGCCATTAATTATAACGACTTTTACCTTAAATTAAATCAATGAGTATTATTTACCTTTAGCCGCTTTTGCGCCTCCCCATAATGAACCTGGATTCACTCTATCAGGGTAGAGTGTTAGCATTTTTTGGTATAAATCCAGTGTGGTTGTTGTTTCTTGATTCAATCGTTCAAAACTGATGAGGTAATCTATCGTTGCCTGAATATTTGAAGGACTATTATCATTTTGAGGAATTTTATGGCCTGCAACTACAAATTTAGGATTAAGAGCAGCTATTTTATGTAGTGCAGCGATCCATTCTTGTCTGGTTTCACTTGTGGTCTCTGCCAAATAGAGATGAATACCGTTGTAAACGATATCACCTGATACAACTAAAGCTAAAGACGGAACATAAACAAAGGTTGTGCTTTCTGTATCTGAAAAACCAACGATTTCTATCACGATTTTATGTCCTTCAATATCCAACTCATTATTTAAAATAGCTTCAGGCATAATAAATTCTTTGGGTATTTTTTGTGGGAACTTGGTTTCCCAAAAACGATTAATGTAATCCTGATCAAACTGTGCGGGGATATGTTTGATAACTTCTGGCAGACTAACTATTTTTGCTTGAGGAAAGTTATCGGCTAGGATTTTTGCACCATAAATATGGTCAGCATGGGCATGTGTTAAATAGACTGCTTTAAGATTTTTACCTGTTTCACGAATCCAACTGACTAACTGATTTGTTTGATCCGTGGTTAAATAAACATCGATAAGAATGGCATCTGTTTGTCCATAAATAAGTGTTGCAGTATTGGCAACCCAGCGTAGGTGTTCGTTACCAACAGGCATATTACTATCTTGAGTGGCACTATCTCGTTTGACTGTGAATACTTTCCAGTTCAGGTTCTTCATTGTAAATGACTCCAGATTAAAAATTAAAATAAATCATGAATAAGGCTATTGAATATTCACAAGAAAGTGATCAATTTCCTTGGCAACATCGTCAGAATGGTCTATGTGTAACCAATGGCCAGCCTCTGGCAAAAATATGGTGGTTTCCAGTGCAAAACGGGGAGAGACTAAGGAAGTTAGAACCTCTGGTGTGCAAACCGGATCATCAGCCCCGCCAATAATCAAAACAGGAGCCGTGCTTAATGCTGGTTTACTGCCAGCAGGATGTCCTTTACTCCATGCATTAATCAGCTCTACTATATTTTTTGCGGTTATTTGTGTTCCATTTACCACTATTTTTTCCAATGTAGCTGGATCAATATGGGAGAATTGCTGTTGGCGAAATTGTCGTTGTAATGTTTCATTATTTGCCATTGCCTGCATTGAACTCATAAACTCCTCTGAAACAGGCAAACCCGATAAAGGAACGGGCGCAACAAACACGATACCTTTAACTTTTTCAGGGCGGGCATTGGCTACAAGTTCAGCTATTTGTGCCCCCATACTTTGCCCAACTAATATGACTGGCATATCTAATTTATCAACAACACCGGTCACAGCCGATGAGATAGTCTCAAGCGAGACTTGGCCTTGCATAGTTGACATTGCCCCCATAAATGGCAAATCTAAAGTCACGAATTGGTAATCTTGAGCATGTAATTTTGAAATAACAGGCTCCCATACATTACCTGCATCCATAAAACCGTGAATAAATATCACTGCAGTATTGCCATGTCCTGATACTGAATAAGGAATAGATAGTTGATGGTTTTCAATGCTTTCTGAGACTATTTCATGGCTCAGTTCATTTGCAGAAGCAGGGGAGAGAAATAGCATTGAGAATAAAAAAACGGCAACAAATCTCATCATTTTTGCCGTGAGAGCTGATGAATAATTATGGTTAAAAATAAATTTCATATAATTTCCTTTTTTGGTTGTAACTTTATTTGTTACATCTATAGATAAAAAAATAGCTAAAGAGCTATCTTATTTTTTTTTGCAATAGGGGTGATGGCATCTAATAAGGTAAAAGTAGATAGTTTCTCTTCCATTGTTTTTTGTGCGATATGTAACGGTTCATCAATCACTTCATGTATAGAAGCGCCTACATAACAGTTTTGATTCGGATGCTCATGTTTATTAAATAACATAAACTCATCATCTGATTGCACTGCATGATAGATATCAAGCCATGATATATTCTGTGGCGGACGTTTTAATGAGGCGCCGCCCACACCAGCTTTAACTGTAATAAGGTTAGCTTTTTTTAACATGGCAATAATTCTTCTGATAACAACTGGATTGGTATTAACACTTAAAGCCAGATGTTCTGAAGTGTTAGAAATATCTTTGTATTTATTTAATTCTATTAAGACTAAAACATGAATCGCCACAGCAAATCGAGTATTTATTCTCATGGTCATATTCTCGGGTTAATTTGATGTAACTATTATTGTTACATCAAATTGTTTTTGTCAACAACAAATAAATTTATATATGAGTAAATTTGTCACAGAATGATAGATTCAATTTAGATAACAAGTGAAAGTACATCAGAAAAGTTATTTATTTTTTCCAGGTAAAGTGATTCTCTTTGACCAATTAACTAAGTAGAGAGTTAATACAGAGTTTATGCAAACTGGTATAAACTCTTACACTAACGTATTTTGGGTGTGATTTTGTCAGATTTAGGCTAGCATTGATAATGTTCACTATTGAACCATCGTATATACAATGACACGATAAGATTTATTTTGTCTTTTGGTTTACTAAAACACAGCCACAACACATAACATTAGGCAAAGCATTACTAAAATTTTAGCATATGGTTTTTATAAATTTTTTTGGTAACGAACAAAATCATCTGTTGTTGCATATTGATCATATAAAGCTCTGGCTGGATTATTCTTTTGCGTAAACCAATAAATTCTTGACCAGTCCGATTGTTTACTTAATGTAAATAAATCATCTAGTAAGGCTTTACCTAAACCTTTCCCTCTGTGCTCTGGTGTTACAAATAAATCCTCTAAGTAACAAATAGGTTTGGTGACCCAACTTCCTTCATGTAAAACATATAAAGCAAAACCGACAGGTTTATTTTTTACAAGAATCATTCGGCAAAATAAAGAAGAGTTAGGGGAAAGAATACGTTGCCATGTCTGTTGAGTGATCTCTTCTGCTAGTTGTGTTTGGTAAAAACGACAATAACCATCCCATAGTTCACACCATGTGGCTTCATCTTTTGGTTGTGCAAAGCGAATAGTTATCATGTTATTTTTCATTAATTGCCTCTTTAATTTATTTTACTAAAATTGTTAGTATAGCCCATAACAATTTAAGAGTGTTTGCATATTAAACAATTATATATCAACAGATAACCATGTGAGAACCTTAATAGGTGTTGTATAGTTTGATGACTATCCCTAAATGATCATTCTGAACGATCAATTAAAACACCATCAAATTAAAAATGAGAGAAAGACCGTTATGAAAAGACTAATGATAATTTTTATTATTATAGTTGTAATTGTTGAATTATTTATTATTGCAGGTTGTTTTACCACTATTAAGTATCAAATAGAAATGACAACAGATATATCCGAGATACTTAGTCAGGTATATTCTATGTTGAACAGGCTCAGTCTAATCATCATTTTTAATTTACTTTATTTATGTGTTATGTATGTTTTATACTTCAAAAAACAAGAAAAGAAATGAAGCTTTCTGATGATGAAAAATATTAATCTATTACCTTTTAGCCTTTAGTTGTCGTTTCTGACGAGGAATAAGGTACTATGGGTAATACTAGTTTGTTTACAAGATATTTGTATTTTCATCAGAAATAAGCAAATAGTCATGATATAACAGGCTTAAATAGACTATTACAAGTAGCTGAAAAGTAATTCATTTTGAGCGCGTGCATTTTACCGACCTTATGTTTTCAGTCAATAAATTGGGGGATTGGTCAATGTTTGCCACAATAAGCGATTTATCATTATACATATCGCTTATTGTGATAATACTATTCTTCTTCAATTTGATTTGTATCAGTTTGACCTAATATTTTACTTGTTACAATTCCAGCTGTCATTGAACCACTTACATTTAAGGCAGTTCTTGCCATATCGATTAATGGTTCAATTGAGATTAATAGCGCAATCAGTTCGATCGGCAATCCCATAATTGGTAGCACAATTAATGCGGCAAAAGTTGCTCCGCCACCTACGCCCGCAACACCAATAGAGCTAATGGTAACGACAACCACTAACATCATAAGCCAATGAATATCTAACGTAATACCGATAGTTGGGGCAACCATAACAGCAAGCATCGCTGGATAAATACCAGCACAACCATTTTGACCGATTGTTGCACCAAATGATGCAGCAAAACTAGCAATACTATTGGAAACACCAAAACGTTTAGTTTGTGTTTCCACACTGAGTGGAATCGATGCTGCACTAGAACGGCTGGTAAATGCAAATGCCATGACCGATGCAATACGCTTAAAATATTGTAATGGTGACACGCCAGTAAATGAAACAATAACCGAATGCACTAAGAACATAATACCAATGGCAATATATGACGCTAAAATAAAGCTACCTAATTTGATTATGTCATTAATGTTTGAGTTTGCCGCCATTTTTGCCATTAAAGCAAATACACCAT
The DNA here is from genome assembly GCF_011745665.1 of Zophobihabitans entericus. Classification (GTDB taxonomy): domain Bacteria; phylum Pseudomonadota; class Gammaproteobacteria; order Enterobacterales; family Orbaceae; genus Zophobihabitans; species Zophobihabitans entericus. The sequence continues at coordinate 1,507,104 of NZ_CP050253.1, forward strand.
AAGGCGTTAATTGAATCACAACTCGAACTAATTTCATGATCCAGAACTGAAATACTTCAATACCATTAAAAATGCGTTGTCCTTTCTCTTGATCATCTCGGAAGACTCTTAATGCCGCAACACCCAAAAAGACAGCAAAAATAACAACACTAATGATTGATGTTGCTCTTGCTCCTGTGAGGTCTAAGAATGGATTTTGTGGAACAAACGACAATATAATTTGAGGCACGGTTAAACTTTCTAACGTTTTAACGTGACTGTTTTCAAGTGTTGCCAATCGAGCTGCTTCTTGCGTGCCAGATGTTAAGCCTTCGGCAGTTAATCCAAATAATAAGGTTATTGTGATACCAATTGCTGCTGCAATCATGGTGGTGATTAATAACGTTGATATGGTTAAACTGCTAATTTTACCTAATGATGAAGCGTTATGTAATTTAGTTACCGCACTTAAAATCGAAACCAAAATAAGTGGCATAACTATCATCTGTAATAATTTCACATAACCACTACCAACAATGTCAAACCAACTGATGGATTCTTTAATTATGCTAGTGTCTGCGCCATAAATTACTTGTAAAATTGCACCAAATATAACCCCAATAACCAAACCGATTAGGACTTTTCTTGCTAAACTCCATTTTGTTTTTTCTCGATTAACTAACATCAAAATCATTAAAATAATAGCAAAGATTGAGACGTTTATGATTAATTCCATGATGACACCTTTATTAGATATAATGTGTTGATTCTAACAGGAAAAAAATATAAATAGTTAGATTGATGCGCTATATACATATATCCTAAGGTTATAATGAATAATAGACATTTAAATTAAATAAAATCAAATAATTAAATGCGTTTGGTTTTGACTCTTATTATGATTGGTTTTATCAAAGAGTAATAGCTAATTTATCTATTCTTTGTTATTAAATGATATGACACAGGTAAATGAGTCTCAATTGTGGGCAATGAAATCAAAAGAGCAAGGGGGTGCTGAATCTGATGAATTGCTTAAAGATATAGAAGAAGTTCGATTAAAATTTGAATCGGATATTTGTCTTAAATAAGGAAAAAACAAACTGCTGACGCATATCAAAACATAATGCGAAAGCAGTAAAAATACAATGTGACAAATGTAAGGATCAAAGAAATGATTAAAACCATCCCAAATGATTTTTTCAAAAAAAGAGAACATGAGATAAAAAAAATCGATAGCATATTTTGTGAAAACTTATATTATTTGGAACTAATTAAAAAATATATCCTTTCTGAAATTGTGCCTGATATTATTTTATATGACTATGAAAAAGCAATAAAATACAACCGTATGTTTACCGAAGATAATCCACAAGTAAATAAAAAAGATTTATGGTTAATTGGAGCATCTGGTCAAGGTGATTTTTGGTTTCTAGATAATACTGACAGTATACTTTGGTGTAATCATGATTTTGGAGAATTCAAAAAACAATCTTGTTTAAATTTAGAAATAAGTTTTGAGAAATTTTTATGTTTAGGGTTTACTTTATATGATTTTGAGGAAAAGCTTGATAATACTCCAGATTATTTTGATAGCCCTGACAGACAAGAAGATCTTAAAAGAGCTATTAATTGCATAAGTGATGACTTATATGAAATTTACCCATATGATTATTTTTAAGATACATATTTAGACAATTGATGCGCAAGGCAACAGTACCGATTACACCTATGATGAAAAAGGCAACCTAAAGAGCGTCACCGACAGCAAAAAAATGTGACGGAATACCAGTATAACCACCTAGGTTTGCCTGTGGTGATCCAAAACGCCAAAGGGGGTGAAACCCAGTTAGAGTACGATCATAAACACCAACTTATTGCCTTAACCGATTGTTCGCAAAAACGCACAGAACTCAATTTCATGCCGGGGAAAAAGATGATGCAAATGTTAACGTCCATTATTTGTTTTAGGAAGGAATAGTATATGGAAGACTTTTTATATTTTGTTAGGACATTTGTTGCAAAAAATAGGCAAGAGAGATGGATATATTTGTCAACAAAAAAATGGGAAAAATTTGCTGACTTTAATGGGATGGAAAATGATTTTAATGAAAATTGTATTTTATATGAAAATAATGCTGAGGAAATTTTTTTTCAAACTGTTCAAGATAAAGGAATTAATAGAGGAGTTTATTTGGAGTATTGGAGCGGTATTTCTATTATGAGTCCTATTGATTGGAATCAAATTAATAAAACTAGTTCTTGTGAAAGCTTACTTATATGCAAAGATGAGGGAGTAGCATTTTTCTTTCATCATGAAGGGTGGATTTGGGTGTGTAAAAAATAAATTTTTTATAATCAATTTGTAAATAATTTTATTTCTAAGAATATTTCTCCTAAATAGGTTATTCTGATGGTAGTAATAATATTTTTTTGATCGATTAGATTATCGAGTTACCCACAGAGCAAATCATTGTAAACCATTAATTAACTCTATGATGGTAGTGGTTATTTACACCAAATCAATATAGACGGTAAAAGTGGTCAGTGATTTTGAGCGGGACGATTTACATCGAGAAATCAGCCGCAGCCAAGGCAAACTGACCAGCTGCTACGATTTAGACCCAATGGGGGAATCAAACAACAAGTTGCCTCATTATTTGAACAAGAAAAACAAAAACAAACTGCTGATTGCTAGTGGCCCCGTTAAGCGCAGCTACCAATACGATAAAGTGGGTAATTTAACCCGCATGTCAGACAATAGAGGCAGCAATTTACACTATTTTTATGACAAGGGCGTATTACCCAAGCAGGGCAAGAGCTATTTGCGTTTGATCCAGCGCATAATATTATTGATGCGCAAGAAAACAGCCAACCAAAATCAAAGCAACAAATAAAAGACAAAGCTTATTACGAGCAGATGCTCAGTGACCCCACATGGTCACCCTTAAAAGACGACCCAGAAATATCCCCCATAGACAAACAAGCCAATCGAGTACAAACATATCAAGGTATTACCTACCATTATGATGAGCTGGGTAATATGGTGAGAAAAGAAGCTAAGAATAAAACCTTAGCACTTAATTACATCCTAAACCAACAACTTGCCCAAGCAATTATTACCGACCTAAAAGGCATACAGGAAAACTGGCAATATACCTATGATGTATTTGGTCGGAGGATCAGAAAAGAACAAATTCACAATAATGCATCTACAAATAAAACAGAATTTATCTGGGATGGTGCCAGATTATTACAAGAAACCACTGATAAATGAACCTTTAGCTATATTTATCGAGAAGAGGGTTTTGAGCCTTTAGCCCAAATTGTATTAGAGGCAGAGCAAGAAGAGCTACAAGTTAATTATCTACATACTGATCAAGTCGGTTTACCCAAAGAGCTTACCGATGAAAAAAGCGAATTAATTTGGTATGCCAAATACCAAACATGGGGTAAAGTAACCGAAGAGCATAACCTGTATCAAGGCCACCAACCGTTTAGATTTCAAAATCAGTATTATGATGTTGAGACAGGGTTGCATTATAATTTAATGCGTTATTATGATGCGGATAGTGGACGGTTTAGCAATCAGGATCCGATTGGGTTGCTGGGTGGAACGAACCTTTATCAGTATGCGCCTAATCCGCTGGGGTGGGTTGACTTTTTAGGCTTAAACCCAATTAGTAGAGTTACAAAAATAGCATATAATATGGCTAGTGATATGCCTATTATTAAACGTGGCACGAAAGATTGGATTGCAGCTGTCAAATCTCCTAAGAATGAAGGGATTGGGGATATTAGAGTGGCTAATAGAAAAGACGCACAATTATTAATGGAAGATGCGGGATTGAATTTAAATAGGAGAAAGATGTATACGGAGGAAGAGTATACTGATGGATACCAAAACCATAAACCACAACCAGGGAGAGATAGAAAGACGAAAAAGTGGAAGTGTTCATCTGAACGTTGGAAAGATGGGGAAACTAGTGTCGGAAATGATCTCAATCATATTAATTGGAAGGCTGAAAATGGACGAAGAAAAGGTCATATTTTTTATGAGGATTAAACAGTGTTAGAAATTGTTGATTTTGCTCCTGGTGTTTTGCTTGATGAACAAGTGTCAGAGAGGATAACCAAGTATTTAATTTTTAAATTTTTTCAGGGAAATATTGGGTGGGTAGATTTTTATGATAAAACTAATAAAGTATTAATAAAGCAAAAGTTTAGGAAGTTCTATTTGAAGACCCCTTTTGAGGGGACAGGAGAGGGAGCCTCTATTGAGACGAGAGATATTTTATTAGAGCAAGATGGAATAATGAGTGAAGATGTTTTTGTTTTGAGACATTATAAATTAGGAAAACGACAACTCCCAATTTTTTGTACTAATAGAAATGAAATTTTTCAGATATTTAATTCAAATAAAAATATAATTAATTTTGAATATTCTTATGTGTTTGACAAAAGCTTTAAGTGGTACATATTTATAACCGATAGTATAAATATCTCTTATAGAGATGACCATGATTATATTTTTCAGTTTGTTATGAAATAAAAAAGAAGTTTAATTCTATTTATTTTAATAACATTGTTTTTTGTGTTGGTAGAAATGAAGAAAATATTGTAGTTTTTAATTTTTTTGAAGAAGCAAATAGCCACCTTTGAACAAGACATCGACCTAAAAAACAAAAATAAACTGCTGATTGCCAGTGGCCCTGTGAAACGCAACTACCAATACGACAAAGCGGGTAATTTAACCCACATGTCAGACAATAGAGGCAGCAATCTACACTACGTTTATGACAAAATAGGGCGTATTACCCAAGCAGGGCAAGAACAGTTTGCCTTTGACCCAGCGCATAATATCATTGATGCGCAAGAAAACAGCCAAGCTAAGCCCAAACAACCCATAAAAGACAAAGCTTATTACGAACAGGTGCTTAGTGACCCCACATGGTCACCGTTAAAAGATGATCCTGAAGTTTTGCCCATAGACAAACAAGCCAATCGAGCGCAAAGCTATCAAGGGATTATTTACTATTACGATAGTATGGTGAGGAAAGAGGCAAAGGATAGAAACTTAGCACTCAACAATTTGCACAAGCGACTCTTATCGACCCCAAAGGCAAAGAAGAAAACTAGCAATACACCTAAGATGTATTTGGTCGTCGGATCAGAAAAGAACAAATCCAAAATAATTCATCAGAAAACAAAACCGAATTTATCTGGGATGGTGCACGGTTACTATAAGAACGTACCCATAAACGAACCTTTAGTTATATTTATCGAGAAGAAGGGTTTGAACCCTTAGCCCAAATTGTTTTAGAGTCAGAGCAAGAAGAGCCACAAGTTAATTATCTACATACGGATAAAGTAGGCTTACCCAAAGAATTAACCGATGAAAAAGGCGAATTGATTTGGTATGCGAAATACCAAACTTGGGGTAAAGTAAGCGAAGAGCATAACTTACATCAAGGCCACCTGCCGTTTAGGTTTCAGAATCAGTATTATGATGTTGAGACAGGGTTGCATAGCGGGTAAAAGATTACTCGACAGAAAGTATTAATTTAAATTACTTACATACAGACCAGATAGGCATCCCAAAAGAAATGACAGACGAGACCAGGGAGCTCAGTTGGATTGGAGAATATCAGGCTTGGGTAAAACTGGGTAAGGCTTTAAATATCCATCAGGTTCATCAGCCGTTTAGGTTTCAAAATCAGTATTATGACAATGAAACGGGTTGCATTATAATCTTTTTAGATATTATGAGCCTGAGTGTGGGAAATTTGTTAATCAGGACCCAATTGGGTTGTTAGGTGGAGATAATAGTTATCTGTTTGCCCCAAACACAAATAATTGGAGCGATCCACTGGGGTTAAGAAGCTATGCTGGAAAACAAGCAAGGATACGTGCATTAGCAACTGATTGCAAAGCTTCTAAATCAATTCGAGGATGGGTAAAAAATGAAATACGAAGAGTAGCAACATTAGCTAAAAACGGTAAAGTAGCAAAACTCAGGCTTCCCCCAGGATTTGATTTAGCTCACTGGCGTGGCTATGAGAGTAAAAAAGGGTTTAATTATACATATACTGAACTCAATACAAAAAGTTTACATAGACTACAACATAAAAAAAGATAATCAAGGTCGAAAACAACCACGGGAAGGCTCTAATAAATGTGAAGGTAGGACAGAAGATAAAATTAAATCAGATAGGTTAACTAATTTATGCTAAGGATTTTATAAGCCATGAAATTACACGAAAAAGAAATTCAATCAGTATTAAAGCTTTCATCAGAAAAACGTTTTGAGTATGCAATGAAAAGAATTATAGAGCAAGAAGAAATCTGGTTTTTAGATGATGATGGTTGGGTTACTTATGAGAATAAAGAAGAAAATGTATATTTATTACCTATTTGGCCAGCAGAATGCTTTGCAAAAATGAATGTTGGTGGTAATTGGGGTACAGCTCAAGCAGAAAAATTAGAGTTAGAAGAGTTTTTGCTGGATTATGTTCCAGACTTAATTGAGCAGAACATAAAGATTGTTATTTTTCCAGTTACCCACTCTGACGTAACTTGTGAGATGGATATTATCTCTTTTTGCAACTATATAAACAGTTACTCTATGGAATGGTACGGTGAAAGCTATGATTTGCCATATTTAGAGTAACAAATTCTAAAATAAATAAGAGACCAACTATAAAAATTTATACTTGAATTTACCATAACAAAATACGCTAACGAATTATCCCTTTTATCATTGTTGATTTTGACTTTAAATAAGAGGGAATAAGAGTATGGCTGTTTGAGCTGTGTTAGCAGCGAGTTTCCATACTCGCCTCTTATTTAAAGTTAAAATCAAGCACCCGTTAGGGCAATGGTATAGGGGCCCCTTTTTTTGCTTTCGTTTTTTTGGGCAAACAAAAAAATGAAGTCGCCATTAAGGCGAAATAAAATGTCACAAACCCAACTGAACCCCAAAAACAAAAACCAATGGCTCGTTGCCAGTGGCCCTGTCAAACGCAGTTACCTGTATGATAAAGCAGGTAACTTAAAACAAAGTACGGATTTAAGAACCGGTGCCACCAGTTATGTGTATGATAAACTGGGGCAAATCCTCAAAGCAGGCAAAGAAACTTTCGCCTTTGACCCTGCACATAATTTGATTGACCAGACAACACAAAAAGAACCACAAGCCAACCAACCACAAAAATCAGCTAAAGACAAATCTTATTATGACCGCATGATGGCAGACAAGACTTGGTCACCGCTTAAGGATGACCCAAATAGTCGACCAATTAATACCCATGCTAATCGAACGCAAATCTATAATGAGATTAAATACCATTATAATGAATTAGGTAACCTCATTAAACGTGAGAAACCGAATGGAGAAATATTATACTTAACCTATGATAATGAAAACCAACTGTCTCGGGCTCATATAGAAAGGCCCAACCATCAAACGCAACAGCAAATACGCTTTATTTGGGATGGGGCAAAGCTACAACAAGAACAACATAAACAAAGCAATAGACTCTTTAGTTATATTTATGAAGATACCGATAGCTTTGTACCCATTGAACAAACAATAAAAGACAATGAAACAGACAGCATTACCTTTAATTATCTACACACAGCTCAAATCGGCATCCCTAAAGAAATGACCAATGAGATGGGTGATTTAGCTTGGTATGGACAATACTCAGCTTGGGGTAAGGTAGAAAACGAAACGAACGTATTGCCTACTCATCAACCCTTTAGACTGCAAAATCAGTATTATGACAATGAAACGGGTTTACATTATAATCTGTTTAGATATTATGAGCCTGAATGTGGCAAGTTTGTTAATCAGGATCCGATTGGATTGTTAGGTGGAGAGAATCTTTATCAATTTGCTTTTAACTCTATAGGGTGGGTTGATATCCTAAGATTACATAAAAAGCCTAAATGGAGCAAAAATGGTACTATCGCTCGAGTAACTATCAGTAATGCGGATCTTAAAACAGGAAAAAAACCACTGATAAAAAAAGAAAATATATAAAAAAAAACTGGTAAATGCGGTAATTGCAAAGATGATGCAGGACATATATTAGGAAAAAATTTAGGTGGCTCTAACTACAATCGAAATATGTTTGCCTAGTTGTTAGGCATTAATCGCAGAAAATATAATAAATTTGAAGGTGTTGTTGCTGATCTAGTTAAAACAAATCCAAATAAAAATTATACTTTGGTTTGGGAGTTTATTGGAGGGGGGAAAAGGTAAAAGACCAACAGGAGTAATTTATAAGGTATTTGATGAAAATGGCAAATTAGTAGAACGTGACAAATTTCCAAATATTCCAGATGGAGGATGCTAAATGTTAGAAAATAATGAAGAACACAAAATTATCAAACGTTTTGAACAATTTTTTATAGCAATGTGTGATTGGGAGAGAGAAGCAGACACATTTTCTGAAAAAAAAACAGAACAAGCTTTTACTCCTGTATGGATAAGTGAACAAGTAAAAAAACGCAATGAAATTTTTGATATTTATCTAACTAAAAGGAAAAGAATATATAGTGAACCTCTATCTTATGGATGGCCTTATGAATTTGATTTAGAAAATGAGCAAACTATTCAAATTTAAGTAAATGGTTCCCAAGCTGACGTATTTACTCTCAAAAAGCATCCAACTGAAGACAGTTTTCAGAGAAAAAGGATATTTAGATTTAAAAAAGTGGAAGGCATTTGGCTACTCAACAACATCAAAGTATGGTCCAGCTCGGATGAAAAATGGAAAGCAGATATCATTTGATTTAACAATATACTGATTAATTTACGATGTCACACAAAAGCTGATAGGGCAATGAGGATGGGGCTAAATAATGGATCTTTAATCTTAACAAATAAAGAGCCTAGAAAAATAAAACATTCAAAATGTAGCGCATGTTAAGCAAAATAAAAGGAATAAGATGTATTATTATCTATCATCTGATTATTCAGACAAAAATTTTTTTGATGCCGATTTTAACTTCCAACCACCATTAGAAGGCTATTACGATATAGGTGAGCCCATTGTCCCATTATCCAAGGATAGATTGTTAAATATAAGATTTAAGCCTCATGTAAAGATAATGGATATGGATTTTGCAATTGTATTTGACGTTATTTTAATTTCTGATGAGTTTGCGAATATACTTAAAAACTTCAAATCTGACACCGTACTAATACCAACTGATTGCAAATACTCAAACAACAAACCTGTAAAAAAGAAATTTTGGTTATTACATTCACTGTCTAGACAAGGTTGTTTTGATTATAATAATTCAGATTATGGGGGGAAAGAGCTTATACTCAAATCATATCAAGAAGGAAACCCAAAGCTTGTCAAAGTACCTAAATCTATAGCAATTGATTGCAATAATACAAATGAATTCGATTATTTTTTTCTAAAAAATGTAATTTTTTTATATCCAATAATTTCAGAAAACTTAAAAAATGCTCTTGAAAACGCAAAACTAAAAATTGAAGCTCATTCAACCCTTTCAATATTACCTCAACATAAATGACTCTTGTATTATCTAAAAGAAATTTTTTATATTAAATGAAAATCAGCTATCCTTAGCGCATATTGAAAACCCCAACAAAAAACCGAAACTTGGGGATATGCTTATGATGCTTTTGGTAGACGAATCAGTAAGCAAATTACCGATAAACTAGTAATCAAAAATCAAACTCAACAGCAAATACGCTTTGTTTGGGATGGGGTAAAGCTACAACAAGGACAACATAAACAAAGCAATAGCCTCTTTAGTTATATTTATGAAGATACCGATAGCTTTGTACCCATTGAACAAACAATAAAAGACAATGAAACAGACAGCATTACCTTTAATTATCTACACACAGCTCAAATCGGCATCCCTAAAGAAATGACCAATGAGATGGGTGATTTAGCTTGGTATGGACAATACTCAGCTTGGGGTAAGGTAGAAAACCAAACAAACGTGTTACCTACTCATCAACCCTTTAGACTACAAAATCAGTATTATGACAATGAAACGGGTTTGCATTATAATTTATTTAGGTATTATGAGCCTGAATGTGGGCGATTTGTTAATCAGGATCCGATTAGGTTATACGGGGGCGATAACCTTTATCAATTTGCGCCAAATATTTTAGCGTGGATTGACCCGCTAGGATTAGCAAAATTCACTAAAAAAGTCAAAAATGAACTTATTGAAGAAAATACTAAATTTTTTGGAGTCCCAAAATGTGAACGTTGCAAAGTTACGATGACTAAGCCCAAAAAATCTAAAAGAGGTGAAACTCCCCCAAAAAACAGATTGGCAAACTGATCACATAGATCCAGACTCTTTAGGTGGTGCTAATACAGTAAATAATGGGAAACAATTATGTAGAGCATGTAATCGAGAATTATCAAATATTCCTGGTGGTAAAAACTATAAAGCGATAAATAGAATAATTGGGTTATAAGCCAAATCATAGTAAAAAAAGAGGCTGAAAATGAATGTAAATGATGAATACGTAAAAGTGACTTTTCCATTAAAAAGAGATAAAAATGGTTATCCTCCCACAGATTATGAATCAATTTGGACTAAAAAAAATAATGAAAACCATTATATTATTGACAATATTCCCTTTTATATCTATGGAATTAGTAAAGGAGATAGTGTAATTTTCCACCTTGAACAAGGGGAATATTTTGTGAGTAAAATAACTCAAAGAGGAGGACATTCAACTTTTAGAGTATATGTATTTAATCAAAAAAACTTAAACTCTATCCTAAAAAAAATTCAACAATTAGGTTGTTTCACTTCTTCCTCAACAAATTCCACTTATTTTTCGTTAGATGTACCTCCAAGCATTGACTTATCAATCATTGATAATTATCTATCTAACTTAACCATTTCTGGAATTATAGAATACGAAGATGCTTGTATACAGCATAAAGGTATAAGTAAAAATAGAAAATTAGAATGCGAATCTTTATTTAATATAATTTTTAAGGGATCCCCCTAACTCTTAATTAAATAACACAACAATAGAACTGGTGACCCAATATGAACAAGGACAAGTGATTCACCCTAATGGTGAAGCCACCACCTTAATTGAACACCGCTTTGAACGCGATATACTTGAGCAACTAACCAATTAGAAGTAAAATATTATTGGTCCCCTGATATTGGAGAACCATGGATTTGGGAGCCAGAGGATAATTTAGTATATTATTTGCTAGAAATGAATATTGGTTTTGTGGGTAATGAAGCTTCTGATATTTATACAATAATTGTTGCAACACCTGAAGGAATAATGGCTTTAAAGGAGAAAAAGCAATTTATTCCAGAGATACAAAAAATTTTGTTATTGAATAGTTATGTATGGTCAGATGTTAGAAATATAATAGAGGATAAGCTGTCAAGTATAAAACAAAAACATGAATTTTCTGTGTCTGACGAACTAGCTAATTGCTTTAATTGGGAGTTTTACGGGATGAGATGAGATGCTGTCGGACGATTTACACCGAGAAATCAGCCGTAGCCAAGGCAAACTGACGAGCTTCTACGATTTAGACCCCATGGGGCGAATCAAACAACAAGTTGCCTCGTTTGCACAAGATTTAGACCTTAAAAACAAAAATAAACTGCTGATTGCCAGTGGCCCTGTTAAACGCAGCTACCAATACGACAAAGCCGGCAACTGGAAAAAAAGAGCAAGAGATCAATTTGCAGCTCAAGGAAAATGTTATAAAAAAAAATGTAAAGGAAAATGACATCATGGATAAAGAGCAACTTAAAGGGTTTAATCTTCCTGAATCTTATATTAAATTTCTGTCTGAGAATGAAACAAATAATATATGTTATTTTTTTAACACAGAAAATGTTAAAGACATAGATGGCGGGGAAGAATACACATTTTGGGGTCAGAAAGCGTTATTTGCTAAATCTTACTCCCCAAATTTTCATAATTTCGAGTATCTTAGTAATGAAGAAATATACTATAAAAGTATTGAATTCTCAGGTGAAGGTTTAAGCAAAAGTGAAATACAAAAATCTTTTGTAATAGGAAAAGATGAAGGAGGGGGATTTATCTTTATAAATCATATTGATGGCGATCTATGGCTATTATATGATGATCTATTCATTAAAAAACTTGCTTCATCTTTTGACTTTTTCTTAGACAATTCCGAGTTTAGCGAAAAAGTGGCTATTCAAAATTAAATTATGTATAAACAGACATAGCTATACAATGGGCAACCTGATGGCTTTGAGTCTTATTATGAATATGACCAATACCATCTTAAAGGCAGAGTCAAACTCAGTTGGACCAATTTAGACGAACAATGGCTGTTTGATTACCAAATCGGACGCACCATTATTACCAACCCATTCGGCCACACAGAGGTCATTGGCTACGACACCCATCAAGAAGTTATCTTAGAAATTGATGCATTGGGCAATGAAACCCATACCGAGCGCAATGACTTTGGGCAAGTGATGACCCAAACCGACCCATTGGGGCGCACCACCCGCTTTTATTATGATGATATGGGCAACTTAACCAGCTCGATTGATGCGGCGGGAACACAAACCGATATTATTTATCATGAAGACATCGTCGGTTTGCCAGTGGAAATTATGGATGCTGAAGGCAACAGCACCACTTATGAGTACGATGCTAAAGGTAACTTAAGCAAAGTCACCGACCCACAAGGTAATATTACCCAGTATCAATACGATGAACGTGGTTTACCAGATGGGCATCCACATAAAACCATTCCACATATTAATGTACTTACTCCTCAGGGTAATAAAGTAACAATTTATATAGGAAAGTAATATATGGACGAATTAATTGATATGTTAAAGAAATATAAAATAAATGCTTGTAATAAAAATGATAAATTACTTTTATCAAATGTGGATTTTTTGATTAAAATGGCAAATGAATTAAATTCTTTAAAATTTAAAAATGAAATTGATAGAATTATCATCCTTCCTGATGTCAACACTGGTTATTCTGAATTCAGAATAATGAATCAGATAATAAAAACTTATGGACAGAATATGAAGCTGAAGATTGTAGGTTAAATAGTGGCGATTGGCTTATTAAAATGAAGTAATTTAACTCTAAAATATTATTACTTACCAATATAACGACTTAGGTTTGCCTATTTATAATTCAAAATTCTAACCTATGATGTACTTGTTGGTATGCCAAATATCAGACTTGGGGTAAAGTAAGCGAAGAGCATAACTTACAGCAAGGTCACCAGCCGTTTAGGTTTCAGAATCAGTATTATGATGTTGAGACGGGGTTGCATTATAATTTAATGCGTTATTATGATGCGGATAGTGGACGGTTTAGTAATCAGGATCCGATTGGGTTGTTGGGTGGGGATAATCTTTATCAGTATGCGCCTAATCCGATTGCTTGGGTTGATCCAGTTGGACTTAGAAAAGCATCTGTAGGCGGTTTCCCGACTGCTGAAGCGGCAGCAAGAGCAGCTTTAAAGCGTTTTAATCCGCAGTCTATATATTCTAATAAAGAATATGCGGGTCTAATATATAAAATGCCAGATGGTTCGTATGGGTATACGAAGGCTAGAATAGGAACAGTTGAACGGTCTAACCCACATAAATCAAAAAATAGACTTCCAAAATGTGCTACTGTAGTTGGAGATTATCATACACATGGAGCATATAAAGATAAATATAAGAATAAAGTATCTGAACCTAATAATAATTTTGATGTTGATAAATTTTCACCAGCTGATTATGCTGGTATACGTACTGATGCAAGTAGATCAGGAGTATCAAATTATACAGGGTATTTAGGTACTCCCAGTGGGAAGTTTTATAAATGGACGCCTGGTGGAGACAGTCTTAAATTTTAATAGAGGTAAATAATGCTTATTTCATACAATAGTATTGCTGTTTTAGATAAATTAAGTACCCAAGTTTTGGTAGTTGCATTGGATAAGGCAAGGGAAGAAGGGTTTGATCCTTGTGATTATTATTTGTACCTTGCTGAAGGTAGGGATGAAATAGGTGAAGTGTATTTCGCTGTTACTTTTAGTGCCAATGAAATTACTGGTGAGTTTAGAGGGAGCCCCAGTGAAGAGGGCGATCCACCAAGTTTTACTGTATATATAAAAAAGAGTGATAAAAGTTTTGTTAAATGGTCATATTCTATATGAGAATGATTGAAAATGCTTAAAATTGAAAATATATCTTAAATTATAAATTTCAGAATAATCATTTATGATATAGATTATTTAAACTAATATAAGAAAAAGTTGTCTCATTTGAACAAGATTTAGACCTTAAAAACAAAAACAAACTGCTGATTGCCAGTGGCCCCGTTAAACGCAACTACCAATACGATAAAGCGGGTAACTTAACACGGATGTCTGACAATAGAGGCTCTAGCTTACAATATGTCTATGATAAAATAGGACGCATTACCCAAGCAGGGCAAGAACAATTTGCCTTTGACCCAGCGCATAATATTATTGATGCGCAAGAAAACAGCCAACCTAAGCCCAAACAACAAATAAAAGACAAAACCTATTATGAGCAGATGCTTAGTGACCCGACATGGTCACCGTTAAAAGATGACCCCGAAGTCTCGCCCATAGACAAACAAGCCAATCGAGTGCAAAACTACCAAGGGATCACTTATCATTACGATGAACTAGGTAATATGGTGAGGAAAGAAGCCAAGGATAGAACCTTAGAACTTGGCTATAACCTTAATCAGCAATTAGTTACAGCTAATATAACGAATAATAATAACATAGAGAAACAAGAGAGCTGGCAATACATTTACGACGTATTTGGACGTAGGATTAGAAAAGAACAAATCCATAATAATTCATCTGCAAACACAACTGAGTTTATATGGGATGGTGCGCGGTTACTACAAGAAAGCACCGATAAACGAACCTTTACTTATATTTATCGAGAAGAAGGATTTGAACCTTTAGCACAAATCGTATTAGAGGCAGAGCAAGAAGAACCACAAGTTCATTACCTACATACTGACCAAGTCGGTTTACCCAAAGAATTAACCGATGAAAAAGGTGAGTTAATTTGGTATGCCAAATACCAAACATGGGGTAAGGTAGCCGAAGAGCATAATCTATACCAAGGTCATCAACCGTTTAGGTTTCAGAACCAGTATTACGATGCTGAGACGGGATTGCATTATAATCTAATGCGCTATTATGATGAAGACATTGGGCGGTTTAGTAATCAGGATCCGATTGGGTTGATGGGTGGGGAGAATCTTTATCAGTATGCGCCTAATCCGATGGGGTGGGTCGATCCTTGGGGATTGTTTTCTAAACCTAAAATTTGGCCATCACCCCAAAAAATAAATATTGATATGAAAGAAGTTATCAGTGGGCACACAGTTGATGGGGATCGAGCAAAACAGTCTGCAAGTGCAGGAAAAGGTAAAGATTTATTTGCTACTAGTTGTCCTAGGACTATAGAGAAAAAAATTCGAGAAGCTTATAAAAATATATTTGAAAGGCGAAAAGTTCAACATCATCCAAATGGAGATGTCGTCCATGTTCTTCGAGGAAAAACGAGTGCAGGGGAAGTAATAGAAATGTGGTATAACCGAACTAAAAATATTGTTGAGACAGCATATCCAAAAGTAGGAGGAATTAAATTGTGAGTAATTTTAAAATACACATTTCCTTTTTAGATGATCGTATAAGGGTTTCTGAAAGAGGGATTATAACTGGACAACTTTTTATTTCTGTTGGGCAAAAATTTTTTCCAAATGATAATTGGGATGATTTTATTTTAAGTGTTTTATCTATGTGGATTACTTCCGCAGTTAATCTTCTTAATAAAACGAATCAAGAAGAATTTTTATTTATGGATGGTTCATTTTCTTTTATATTGGATAAAGTAGATAAAAAATTTTGCAGAATTAAAGGTATATATTATGGGATTGAGGAAAAAGAAGTTATATTTGAAGATGAAGTTCTTTTTCATGATGTTTTGAAGGAAATTGTTCAAGCACAAGAAGCTTTATTTGTGCATATTAAAAATTATAATTGGAATATTCAGGATGTTGATGTTTATATCAATCAGTTGGATTTTTTAAAAGAAACTCTTGAAAATATAAAGTAGTTTGCTGTAATTTGAACTAAATTAGTTTGGTTTAAAGAAATCATCGCCCACAAACGCTACGATGGCGTATTGATTGAAACAGAACGAGACAATTATGGTCGCGTTTTACTGGAAACAGATGCTTTAGGGAGAGAGATCCGCTATACCTATACCTTAGAAGGGCAAATTAACAGCATCACCAAAAACAAATATACCTAAAAGTATTGTGTAATAAAGATTTATTGAGGTTTAATGGAATACTACGAACGCCCACGGAATAAGGCTTGGAGCGGGAAACGAGGTGGGTACTCATGCGGTAACTTCTTGATAAAAAACAATATTTTTACCCTAATAATGCTCTTGTGTACTAAATTATGTACTAAGATAAATTTGCTGTCAATATTTAAAATAACTTATTGAATTTAAATATATTTTTATGATTATCAAGATTAAACTATTTAATAAAAAATTACAATAGAATAATATGGTATTTTTACTTGCTATCAATCTCCTTGGCATCATAATTATTTTTTGCTTTTCGAATAATCAATAAATTACATTTCCTATTTATACAATTAAGTAAAGTTATTGTTGCACCAATGCCAAATTATTCATTTAATTTGCATCGTATATCCTACTTTTAAATATTTATCATATCTTTTGATATAAAATCTCCTTGTCATTACATCTCGTCTGCATCATGGATATTAAATTAGATACCAATTTAGAAGCACAGCAACAGCAACGTGAACTTAAACAGCAAGAAGAATTACAGCGTGTTGAGCAAAAACTTCCTGAAGCTACTGAAAATGTTCAAAATCATCTTAATCAAAATGATTTACTCAAAGGCTTCAATCAGGAACAACAAAATAAATTAACAAGTGCTTTGTCATTTGAAGTGGCTAAATTAGGTGGTAATGGTGATATTGCTAAAATCGATTTTTCAAAAGACTCCCAACATTTAGTGGCATTCGTTGGTAGAGATAAAATCGCTCATATCAATATCAATCAAACTTTAGCAAAAGAGCC
This sequence comes from Zophobihabitans entericus, assembly GCF_011745665.1. GTDB lineage: Bacteria > Pseudomonadota > Gammaproteobacteria > Enterobacterales > Orbaceae > Zophobihabitans > Zophobihabitans entericus. The sequence continues at coordinate 1,524,243 of NZ_CP050253.1, forward strand.
TTCTGCTCAACAAAATATATTTGACCGGCAGTTACCCGATGACAAACGATTGAATGACATTAATAAATGTATTTATCAACATAATGTTCATGACAAATTAGCGCAATTTTCTAAAAATGAACAACAGGCATTAATGCAGGCAATAGGATTCACTATTGATGATCATGCTGGTGATCCTCCTAAAGTTCATTATGTGGACATCAATAATGAACAAATGCAATTATTAGTCGGCTCCCGACATCAAAATATCAAGTTAGATACTCAATCTATTTTGGCGCAATATCAATCACAACATGTCAAAGAGCCTGAAGTAGCAATTGAAAACGAAGTTCGCAATGATCTTAGTGAGGTCACCCCTGCTTCAATAATCAATAAAGGAGGACTTGAGGCAGAGCTTGAAGCATCACTGAATAACGAATACACAGTGACAATTCAAGATATGAAAATATCGCCATTAGAAGAAAATCCTACTTTAACTCAGAATGAAAGAGACTCTCTTGACACTCCTTTAGTTTCTGACCGTGAGTTCTCTCCAGAACAAATACAACAGATGACAAGCTTTTCTGATGATCGCTATGAACATCATATGAACAGAATTCAATCTGAGATTAATGAACTTAATGGTCAGCGTAATAGCCAGTCTTTCCAAAATCTTTCAGAAGAAAAGCAAGCAGCTTTAAATGAGCGTATAAATGTACTCTCAGGACAGCGAAGGGAGATTTTTGACATTGTCGATAAACCAATAGAAGAGCAAGCAAGTTATTTTGGAACTAAAGATGCGCTTGAACCCCTAGCATTATTTCAGCAACAAGAGTTTCAAAGAGTCATGCAAAGTCAGGGATTCATTGCTGATAATTTGAAGGTGGATGCAAATGATGATTCATTTGGTGCACATGCAAGAAGAAACGTAGCCGCTACTATTGCAACAGGTAAAGCTGTGGGATCAGTTATTTATGATACAGCCGAAGGGCTAGTTACACTGGGTGTTGGAACCATCAAGTTTGCAGGGGCTGGTTGGGTAGGACTTGCTGATTCTGCTTCTGGAGGAAGACTTTCAGCAAATTTTGAAACTGTGCGAAACATTAATGAATATGGTTATGAAACAAGCTCTAATCTAAGGAGAACTGGAAGTACACTATATGATAAAGGCAGTGAACTATATGAGGCAGCAAGAGAAGTTCAAGCAGACGCAATACAAGGTATCATTGATCCGGGATCAGATGCCGCAGCACGAACGTCACAACGATTAGATGCTGCTGGCGATTTAATTAGTAATAGGGCAGGCCAATATTGGGATGAAACTAAACAAGCTTACAATACAGGGGATTATCATACTTTAGCTGATAATTTAAAAACCCCAATTGATATAGGTAGTATGGCAATTCCGGGTGCAGCCTTCACTAAATTGGGGCGTGGGGCACGAGTTGCCGATGGCATAGCTGATGTAGGGCGAGCAGCCAGTCATTTAGATGAAGTCGCTGATGTAGCTAGGGCCGCGAACCGTTTGGATGATGTTGCAGATGCAAGTAGAACTGCTAATCGTTTAGATGATGGTTTAGAGCTTAGTAGACGAACTGAGAGATTAGAAGGTGCAGCAGATGCAGGAAGAAGGCTAGATAATGTAGATGATCTTGCACATAGTCCCATCTTACGAAATGGTGAACAATTTGATGGTTTGGGTAGACTCAAACCCAATGTTCGCTACCAAACCGGTGAATATGAGTATATTTATCGTACTGATGCGAATGGTCGTTTAACACATGTTCAAGCAGATGATTTACACTTAACAACCAGAAATGAACGATTGCCACATGACCCGGATACTCCGGGTAAGGTAAGGGGGCAAGATCATGCAGGTCATATTATTGGCGACAGGTTTGGTGGCTCACCTGAATTGGATAATCTAGTTTCACAGTTAAGTCGTGTTAATCTTAGTGACTACAAAGTAATTGAAAACAGAATGGCTGATGCTCTAGCTGAAGGGAAAAGAGTTACATTAGATGTCAAAATCAATTATGATGCAGATAAATTAAGACCAAGTAGTTTTGAGATTGACTATAGTATTGATGGTGTTCCTAGATTTCGCAGAATAATTAATGATTGAGAGATATAACATATGACAAAATCGTTTGAAGATATTTTTTCTGAGCTTCAATCAGACATGGTTTCTATTGGTTTAGAATATGTGAATAATAAAGCAGATTATATATATATATATTGTGCATGTGAAAATAAGATGCTTACTTTTGACCTATTTTATAAAATAAATGGAAAATTCTTACATAAACATAAAGTAAACGATGCTGGTAATGGCTTTGAATATAATGTTTCTATGGAAAGGATGAGACAAGTCTTGCATATTGGTACTGATGATTTAGAAAAAATATATGCTCTATGCAAAAACGATAACAGAGAAATGCCAACAGAAATAAAAATAATTTATAACGTTCAAACGAATTCTTTTGAAGCACAGTACAGCTACGACCTTCAATATAGCAATAAGGATAATCTAACTTCTGATGATATTTTTGAACAGTGGTTCAATGAGGTTTCAAGTAATAATGGCTAAGGCATTTGAAGACAGTTTATCAGAGTTACAAGCAGATATGGTTGATATTACCCTTGAATATGCTTTTGATAAGGCAGATAAAATTTTTATTTATTGCTCATGCGAAAATGATGTAATGTTTTTTAGTTTTTTTTATGAAATCAATGGTGTAATTATTCATTGCCATAAACTCAAGGAAATTGATGACTCATATGATGTATCTATTAAAAGGCAGGATGCGGTATTAGACATTGGATTTGAAGACCTTGAAAAAATGAAAAAATTATTTAAGGATAACGAGCGTGAAATGCCAACCGAAATAAAACTTATCTATGATGTAAAAAAGAATAAATTAAAGGCTGAATACTCATATGATCTTAAATACTCTAATACAGATAATTTAATTGCAATGGATATCTGTGAACAATGGTTTGACGAGGTTGCAAAGAATAATGGCTAAGGTATTTGAAGACAGTTTATCAGAGTTACAAGCTGATATGGTTGATATTACCCTTGAATATGCTTTTCATAAAGCAGATAAAATTTTCATTTATTGCTCTTGTGAAAATAATACATACTATTTTAGTTTCTTTTATGAAATTAACGGAATGATTGTTCATAAACATAAGCTAAAAGATATAGATAGTACATATGATGTATCTATTAGTCGGCAAAAAGGTGCTGTCAAAATAGGGGTAGAAGACTTAGAAAAAATTCATGAATTATGTAAAGAGCAACAACGTGAAATGCCCACAGAAATGAAACTTATTTATGATGTAAAAAAGAACAATTTATCGGCAAATTATTCTTATGAATCAAAATATTCAAGTACAGACAATTTAATGGCAATGGATATTTTTGATCAGTGGTTTGATGAGGTTGTTCAAAAATCATAACTATATTATTTTCTGATAGAGGTTTATGAGCATCTACCAGAAGTCGAGTCAAGCCATTCTTGCTCTAATTTATTCATTTCGACAAGATAACAGGAACGTAAGACTGTTATCTTTTCTTTTAATAAAGTAAATAAAATATCTTTTGATTGTTGTTCATCCGATTCGTCAATCGCGCCAGCCAATGCATGGCATTGATCAATTAACTCTTCAGTATCTGGATATTCAATACAACCTTGGGGAATTTGAAGTGAAGACATACTGCATCCTTATATTACCAATTGTCGTTGATGTCATCTCCAAAATGGAGATGACCCAGACAGCGTTGGCGTACTAGCATGCAATGACTAGCCTCCGGTTAGGAGCACCGCCTGAGCCACCATTGAATATTTTTTGGTAAGCACAAACGATTTTCTAGTGTAAGAAACTAGATATTGCATGTTGCAGAACGCCAATTCTGACCACAGATTTTGCTGTGGCTTTATTAATATAATGGAAAACGAAAATTCTTCAACAAATAAAGTTTATTTGGGTAATTCTATCTTTTTAACAATGCTCAGATAAGGGTTGTTATAAGCAATATCTGGCATAAGAATAGTGGGGTCATTAAATAAATAGCCATGAACATAATTGCTTTTTCGTTGCCCTGAGACCTGGCATGTCCATATATTGAAGCCATCTGTGTTTTTTCTATGTACCTTCAGTGCTTCAAATTGCTTTTGCATCCAACGCCAATTAACTAATTCTGCTTTTTTTGCCATTTCATTGACCAAAGGATATTCATTGGCGTACCGCATGAAAATACTTGGTGTTACCATAAAGACAGTATCGGCAACGGTATGTATGCTTGCTTTAGAATCATTGATAATCAATTTATGGCTTAAAATCGCATCTTTGAGCCAAATTAAAAAATGCTCTCCTCCGGGGGTACCTTCAATTATATTTTGCGGAGGTTGAACAGGGGGTTTTGGTATAAATTGAACTTGTGATGCTTCAGGAACAGAAACCAGTGTAGGTGGTGGGGCTGTTATTTCTGTTAATGCTGGTTCAGAGCTACGACTATTATTTGCATTTGGTTCAAATAAATCGAGCAGCGAATCTAACCCTGTTGCCATACTCTCCCCTACCTGTGGGGCAAATTGATTCAAAACTGGTTCCTTACTTTGATTATTTGGGGCAATATTAGATTGTTCAGTTGATTCATTACTATCAGCCACAACTACTTGGCCAAGATATGATTCAGGTTTATCGGCGGTATTTTGCCAAATTAATCCAGGCACAACTTTTAAGAATGTGAAGTGGTTTGACCAACCAGTATCACTTTTAATTGTCGCATTCCAGATTGCTTTATCTGAAGCCGTAGGTTGAATAATGGCGTGTTCTTGCAACACATCAAAGATAGCAGTATTGTTTTCTGGAATACCAGAAACGCCTTGTGACAAAAGATGTGCTCTTAATTTATCAGATACAGTTTTACTGACAAGCCATAAGGCATCATCAGTGAGCCAGCCATCTGAAGCAGTTGCTTGATTCAATTTAAGCTGTTCTTTGATGATATAGCGTAAACCGTCTAATAGTTTTCGTTGGAGTGAATGTTTTGGGGCAGACATTGCTTTAGCAGGGTCTCCTCCAAGTTCTTGAGCGACCGAGGCTTGGTCGGCTTTTGTGACAATTTCACCTAAAACACCAGAATACTCGTGTTGACCTGAAAGTAGATATAACAATTGTTTCCATAATTCAGGGTAATGATTGAGCCAATCTAAAATATGTTCATCTAAAATGGTGTTATAGAGTAATCCAGAAGCTGCGCCATGTAAGCGATATTCGCGATCTTTTCGGTACATAAAGCGGTAAGGTACGGTTAATTCACCATACCAAGGATGCCAAGTTTTCTGATCTATTGTTTCAACTTCAATGTCCACCGCAATTTTACCAATATCATGCAGCAAAGCAGAATACGCAATGGCAGCCGTCCATACCTCAGATTGTGCGGCTTGTTCTTCTGTACTGCTTCCAATTGGTAATAGGTAAGACTGGCGCAATTTAAGCGCATAGGCAATAACTTCTAAGCCATGATCCAACATTCCACCGAGATATGAATGGTGATGTGACTCAGAGGCTGGAAACTGTTGTACTAAAGAGGTATAACGTTCAATTGGTAACAAATAGAGTTTATTGAATATTGCACGAGATACAGCAGTGCGTTGCCAGATGAATTCGAGTAATTTTTTTCTTCTTGGCGTAGCAAGTAATACCTGTGCCTTTTCTGGTCTTAAGTAACCAGCAGGTATTACAGGCTCTTCTGTAATAACTGTTTCAGGCTCTGTTTTGCTTCTTTTAAAATATGAAAACACTCTTCTTTGTCCTTTTGGTTTTTCCTTTTTTGGGTAGACCCATTCCTCTTATAAACCATTCCCCTTATTGTGCCTTTTAAAACCTTTTTCCCTTTAAATTAATGCGAAATTAGATGAAATGTTTTCTTGCATCACAGATCATATGTGTTTATGATGAATAAAACTGATACATTATTAGGATTGAATATTGTGAAAAAACTTAGCATTTCAGAGAGACTTGGGAGACTGTGCCGTAAGCTATGGCAGCAGGAACTACGTCTTGCTGCTTCGCTGGGAATGAGCACAAATTTAAGTAAAGTAATCTTAGTATTGTTGAATAGTGCAATTATTCTGACGGCGCTATATTTTGTTTATCCTTTACTAATTCTTATTGCAATTCTTCTCTTTGTTGATTGGAAAAATTTCGGTGGCTTAAGAGAGCCTAGTTTTTCAACGAATGGTCAGTTTGATGATGAATCAGACACAATCTTTGATTATGAAAAAGACCCTCGAAATCAAATCGGTTATGATCCTCTAACTTATACTCATGAATCAGACCCTCGTTTTGATGAATAAAATAAACCTGTTCATTTCTAAACAGGTTTAAGAGCATATTGATAGTCTTAGTCATTTCATTTTGTAATCTTGTTTATTCCTGTATTTGTTGCATTTTTTGCACCATCAGTGCCTTGTGCGACTTGCTGTGCAATTGCACCAGCACGAACTCCAGCATAAGCTAATGTAGTAATCCAAAATGCCGGCAATACAAGAAACATCATAGATGAAACAAGCATCATAATAATATCTGCAAAACCATTATTTAGCCCGATCCAAATGTTTGGATTACTATGTGGGGAGTTCCAGCCATATAAAGCTTCTAGTATTGTACTATCCAGCCAACGAGCAAGTTGAAACCAAAAATCAAGAAAAAACAGGGCAAATTGAACACAGCTAATAGTAATTACTGTCTTGAGTTCATAAGTACCAATAACAATAATAAGTGGAATACAGATTGTTAAGGCCATTTTCAAAAATGACAAAGCAATTGGTAATGCTTGCCTTACTACATCCATCATTGGAAAGAAAAAAACTGAGCCAACGGCAGAACCGACCATACTTCCGGCTCTACCAGCACTGTTCCAAATGGTCATGTCAATCTGACCACCATAATCAGTGTAGACCTCTCCTCTATTCACAACTTGTTTAGAAGGTGATATCAACACCCTTAATATTTGGTCGTAAACATCACCTTGAGGAATACTGTTCGCCCAGGCGGTAAACATCTGCATCATGCTTGGATCAACTTTATCAAGTAACCTTTCTCTCAAACCATTCGGTGTATCAGACCACCATTGACGGCAAGTTGGGTAGCCACCACCATTAACATTGGGTAGACCTGCATCTCTTGTTTCATTATAAGACCAAAATTCACGCGGTGTACTAGACCTAAAACCATCATAATAACCGTTCACAAGCAAAGTTGAACCAACCCAACTGACATCGTAAATGCCACTTTCATCTAAAGCAGGACGAGTCATAAACAGCTTTGCACGTGCTGGGCCATAGCAATCTCTTGTGAAGTCCATTACTTCTTGTTGCAACATGGGGTCATTAATATTCATGGCATCTAAGTCCATACGCATTTGTCTTAAATCAAGTCCACAGGGGATTGATGCGACAGCCGAACCAGTAATGGCTCTTGAAACAGAATGAACAAAGAACCACCAGACTGGTACTTTTGCGCTTTGGCCGTTGAGCATGGTGAATGACTGTCCCCATCCAGTATTTTCTGGTGTGGGGACTTTAACTTGACACTGCTTTGAACGGTTATCATCGTATTTAATGGTATTTAAATCGACATCTATGGAAGGAACACCAGCAAAGAAAATTACAAGAACGGCCATCCAAACCCGGTTTTCGATACGTGCAGCAGACAATGCGCCTTTATTGCCTTCGTCTGAGCCTTCGCCACGCGCTTTGAGCCACTCTTGAACAATCATAGCTATGAATGGAATAGCAAATACGCCTGAACTTATTAATACATTCCAGATGCCATTGTTAATAATCCAACCTACAAGGGTTAAATAAAACTCTAAGTAATCAGTTGTATATAATGTCATTATGATACCTCCGATTAGTTGAGCCAATTACTGACTTCTAAAGCCAGCAAAGCACAGATAGTTGAACATTCAATACGAATAATGCGTTGTTTTGCTTGAACAGTCGGTTCTCTTAAAATTAAACGTTGACGCATCCAGTACCAACCATAAGCCACTACGATATACAGCAAGATTCGCCAAACAAGAAAATAGGACGCATGGTTATTGAGCCAACTTGTCCAATTTTGGACACTGCCAGTAATCCTAATACCAGCAGTGTTAACCACAAATGACACTGTTCCAAGGATAAATAACCACATGATTGTGACTGCAACTTGGCGACTAAAAACACGTCTTAATAGTCTATTTTTCATCATCATTGTTGTTGTCCACTTTGGTCTTTATTGATTAAATCAAAGCGGTTTTGATTTGGATCGCCTTGGTAAATACTGCGTGAGTTTTCAGAACGAATACGATAACGTTCTAAGATAGTCACAGCAGAGTTTTTCGATAACTGTTGTCTGATATCTAATTCGGTTTTTAAGTTATTAATTTCCTGACTCAAGATATTCATTTCTTTATCGACTGCTTGTTGAGCCAATTCATTCGCAGAAACATTAGGCTCTTTTGCACCTGTCAACAAAGTTCTTTGTAATAGAAGGGCTTTTTCCATGACACTAGCGAGTGCCACTTCTGATGCAAGACGAGACACCATAATGTTCAAGTCTGGTTCATTTCTTAGTGCTTCAACGACACCACGCGTAATCGGTAATGAATTACTGCCAGCCGCTTCTAAGTTAGTTACTGTGGTTAATTTACTTCCGTTTACTAATTCTTGAAGGGCTTTCAGTTTGACTTCAAATTCTTCTTGTATTAATGCGGTTAAGCCTACACCAGGTGTTGTTTGTGTTTTGGTACAATCATTACATGTTCTTAGCTCTCGCTCACCTAAAACACGATTGGCAAAGGTGGCCGCTTCTGCTGGTGAACGCCAAGTCAAACAGGTTAAATTATTGTTGCAACTACTGGATGGAATACTGGCAGTACTGGTAGCACTTTTATTGTTCAGTAAGTTATAACCAGCTTTGGTAATATCGCTCACCACTTTGATAGAAGTTTGGCTTTTACCACCGGCATTTGCACCTCCGATCCACGGAACACCATTATTGCCTTTATCTTTTTCAGCTTGCTCAATTGTTGCAACCGCATCTGCACTACCACCAGAACTGCCGACTGCATTTTTCAAAGCCATGCCTTCGGAGAGTTGTGACCAGCCAGTTTGTCCCCCGACACCTGAATAATCAGCCATTTTGTCAGCGATAGCTCTACAGGTCATTTTAGACCGGTCAAAATCAAGACGGCCTTGCAATACACCATTTGTCAGTAGATTGTATAAAGCTGGATTGGCACGTTGAATAATTAAAGCAGGTAGTGAAGCTACGGCACTTGTCGCGTTTGAAATAACATTACTCATAATGTTTTTAAAACCATTAGTCGCACCGTTTAACTGATTTTTGATGGTCGTGCTGATACTCATATCACCACATATAAGATTAGCGTTCCAGCCCACACCAACGGTGATGCTTTGCATATGGCCGTTGTTAGTCATAGAAACTGCACGACCACCGCCAATGTTATAAAGTGCATAATCATCTAATACGTCACCTGTGACATTAAATCCATTTTGATTTACTTCTGTTTGCATCTGCGCGTAAGCAGATGTTTGTAACAAAACGACTAGCAAAATCGCTAGTCTATATTTTTTATAATTCATCATAAAACCTCTTATTGATAATCTATGCTACCGAGAAAAGTTTGGCCTTTGCGTTGACAGCAGCTATAAGGTCGCCAAAGCGTCCATGCAAAATCACCGTCCATTGCCTCAAGATTTAAATTTGCACTTGGAAAAACACTACATGTATTCATCATTGTGGGCTTGAGTTCTTGCCACTTTCCTGTAGAAATATCGCCTTCAATCAACGCTCCAGCAGGGATATAACCCGGTTTGGGTTCTTTAAGCATAGGAGTGTAGATATGTGGTTGACCATATCGTGTGACGATATCGCCAGCTCGTTGAGCAACAACTGCCGCAGCTTTATAGTCATCTGACTGATGGACGAAACCACCACGCGGATAGACATTACCCCACATATTTCCTAAGAGTTGTTGTCCAACTTCGCGCATTCCGGGCATAAGTGCTTCGGGGTAAAACATTTCAGGTAAGTTGTACCGCCAGCCGATAAAATCGAATGTACTTAAAAAGAAAGGTTCAAACGCATCACTTGCACCAGAACAAACATATCCGAATTGCTCCATGTATTCGTTGTACACCTCTGCTCCGGGGTGACCAATCACGTCTGCATTCTTGAATTTAGCAAGATTGTTTTCATGTTGTTCGTTTGTTGTGCCGTTATTACCAGCTTGAGATTCTGCCAAGATAGGGCTCATGAAGGAGACTTCTTTCCACGGGTTTTCACCAGTATTCGCGTAACTTGATACAACAGCATCGGGTATGTAATGACGTACTTTTACCGATGTTTTGACTGAGCAACCATAGGGTGTGCATAGAAGCCAATAGCACAGCCCAACAATACGATAATCAATACAGTCGGGTGAAATCGTAGAGGCTACAATTTCAGGTGTGCTTAAGGCATATGAATTGGTGGTGAAACCAGATGTTAAAGCTAAGCTGATTATTAAGGGACGCATGAGTCTGTTTAATTTAATCATGTGTACTCCTATACGTATTAATATCAGCAATAGCTTTTTGCACATCGGTTTCACCGTAGACGATATATTTCTTGTCAACGACAATGGCAGGGATTTTTGTCACTTGATAAGAGTAAGCATCAACAACGTTTTGTAGTGCTTGTCTTAACGTATTGTGAAAATTGGGTTGGTTTAATCGTTGTTTAACTATCGCGGCTGCATTGGTTGAGTAACCAGGCAAACCATGATTCAATTTACTTTGAATTTGTTCAGGTTCGTCCAATAAAATAAGACGTGCATCAGCAGGAACATTCTTAAACTGATGTTTTGAGTCTGTGACCAGCCATATTTCAGCATGAGCCACATTGAAGCAAAATAATAAAACGAATAAATATAGATAGTTTCTCACCAACCAACTCCTGTGTGTTCGGAACGATAGGTGAGATTAAATAGGATTTAGGGTTTGTAGTCAGAATAAATGCAGATTTACTGTTGTCTGATTTCTTTTACTAACATAAACAACCAGATAATGGATATGAAATGGTTAAAATATAACGAAAAAAAAGTTTAGAGAGAAAGATGATAGGGAATAAATAGTGTAAAAACTTATCCCCGATAAGGTAGTTCATTTTTATGTAAAACAGCTACAAATTCAATAGAGTCATTTTGCAGTTGAAAATAGATAACATGACTACGAACTGGAAAACGGTAAACAGGCTCATCTGGAAGGTGTTTAATTGCAATATAAGGGTTTTCAGCAAGTAAGAGAAATTTATCTTTTAATAACTGAATATAATCTTTGGCCTGTTTTGTACCCCATTCTAAAATAGAGTAGTCGTAAATATCGAGTAATTGGAATTCTACTCGAGTAGATATTATTAATTTAAGCATGGATTATTTACTTAATATTTTATCAAATATAGCTGTACCTTCTGAGTATCTACCAGCTTTGATGTCTTCTTGTCCCAATTTAATTTGTTGTGCTTCATAGGCTGCTTTGAGCTTTTCTATAGAATCATACTGTTCAGCAGAGATCATCACCATCACTGGTTTACCATTCTTTGTGACTTGAATTGGGGTTGATTGTGCTTTGATAATTGCTTCGCCAAAATGAGTTTTGGCATTGAAAGCTGTCATCGTTTCAATGGTCATAATATACTCCTTTTTTGATCAGATTAATTAAATTAATTAATTTAACCAAATTGTATCTTTTTAGACACGTAATGACAACAACTAAGTTGCTTCAGTTAGTTGTTTATTGACGAAAGTCCGAAATCGGACTTATTATTCATTAAAAGTTTGGGAATTGTTCCAGACAACTTCATTAAGGGAGCAAAATTAAATGGATATTTTGGCACATAATAAAGAGTTTCTTTGGGGTGGTGTACGTAAAGCCTGGATTGTTGTCAAAGACAAAAAGGTACTGGACATTATTCTCATGGATAATGATATTTATTTGGATAAAATTCCTAGTTGGGTTAAAGCTATTTATGATCAATATCCTGCTATATTTTGTGTAGGAAAAGAAAATTGTACCTTTAATTTAAGTGAAATTAAAAAAATAGCAATTGAGGCTGGTCATCCTGAATTTGGCCCACGAGGCGGTAAAATTTCTCCTACTTCCATTTTATCCGAAGCAATGGATATTTACGAAGCTGAAAAAAAAGTGCAGTTTCTTAAACATCGAGAAAAATCAAAATCATATTTAGCAAAATTGGGTAAGGTCATATCATGTAACTGTGACGCACAAAATGTATATTATTGATTGGATTTAAAAATGATATTGAGTAAAGCAGAATTTAAAACGTTAAGAGAAGCGTTAGGCTTATCTATACAAGATTTGGCTAGGTGGGCAAAAGTAGATGAAAGGAGTGTTCGCCGTTGGGAAAGCTTTTCTGAGCAAAATATGCCTCCTAAGCAAGTTGCTCTAAATTTATTAAAGTTAGAGGCAGATATCAATTTTGTCGCAGAACAGGGCTTAATTATGGCACGAGAAAAGTACACGGAGCATACTGAACTGGAGAAAATCGTTTTAATTCGCTATAAAACCAATGAAGAACTTTGGCATGCTAAACCTGATATGAATGGATTACCGACAACAACACATGCAGTCTTACTATTTAAAACAATGAATTTATTAAAAAATGCTGGTTTTGATGTAGTCATTGAGTACTTCGATAGCACACACTATTTTTAGCGAATAAGAGAGAAGATGTGCTTGAACAGGTCGGTCTGACACTCAAATATGAATATAGCTCTTAAGTTATCCTGTTTCTCGAATAACCAAAGTTCTTGCTCAATGAGCAATACTACATAGCTATTCTCTGAACAGTGTTCAATAGAATCATTTTCCTCATCAAGCAATAGATGAATAGTTTTACCATAGGCATTAATCGTTATCATGACAAACATATTAAATACATTTTATTAACGCTATGTAATTTAATGTGCAATCTGCGATAAACATCGTAATAATACTTAATTGGTTACATTGTGTTTTTCTTTTAGTTTGTAGTGGATAAATGAATATAAATTATTTTATTAATCAGGTTATTAAACTGACAGGTCTGTTTGCAGATAACGAATACGATAATTCGTTGAGAAAAGCCTTACCTAATTTTGAATAAGAAAAAAGATACTCTTACAAGTATCTTTTCCCCCCCTTAATTACTCAAGAAGTAATTAATAATTTTAAAACAATAGAAGCTGCCACTTATTCAGTGGTAAAAGATCAAGCATCCTACATGTTTTCTAAGCCGCCTATTCGGCGGTTAATTTACAACAAACATCATACTTTCTAAGCTATCTATGAAAGATAACGTATATAGAAAAAGACTCATGTTTTCTAAGCCACTTATTCAGTGGTTAAGTATAGAATAAGACTTATATTTTCTAAGCTACTTGTTCAGTAGTTAATTTAAAAAGTATGGATATATAATAATCTATTTTAGTATGTTTTTTAAACAATTAAAGGGTGATTGAGATAAATTTAGTTATTCAAATATTATCAATTTATTTATGTAAAAAGATACTTTTTCAAGTATCTTTTCTCTCTTTTAAAATAGCACATCTTAATCAATAATTACTCTTTCAACACCACATAATCAATCGCTGACAATAATTCTTCATCAGAAGCCAAACCACTTAACACAATAGATTTTTGAGTCTGGTTATCAATAATCTTTAAACTAGGTGTAGCCGTGATCCCCTCTTGATTGCCTTTAGCAAGCTGCTCTTGAATATAAGCATTGGCTTGTTCAGATTGAATACAAGCTTCTATCTTCTCTTTTTCATCTGCGAGAAACTCAGGAATGGCATTTGCTGGACGTTCATAAAGTTGTTCCACCGTTTGCCAAAAGACATTATTACCTGCGACCTCTCCAGCACACTGAGCAATTAACGCTTTTTGAATCGCTACTGGTTCATGTATGGCAAGTGGAAAGTGATGCCATTGAAGGTTTACATCAGCATTCTGATTGATCCAATTTTTAAGCGGTTGAAAATATGCCTGACAACCAGGACACTCTAAATCTGCATATTCTACGACTGTAAATCGAGCATTCTTGTCGCCATAAATCCAAGGTGGAGTATGCGACTGCTTTTCTTTATTGGTTGCCACCAAAAATAAGGTTAACATAAAGACGAACACAATAAAAAGCATGGCAGGGATAAAGTACGTTACTCTTCTTTTGGAGACTTTAAATTGTCCCAAACTTTGATTAAATTTTTTCATGTTCATAAACTCCTATTGGTTCAATGCCTCTTTTTGCATCAATCTTTTCTGCTACTTTTATGGCAGCATCAAGCTCGGATATATTAAATTCTTGCATCAGTTGGAAACGCTCGTTCTTTTCTTCAGGTTCTGTCATGGCTAATGCTAAGTACAAACTAGGGGGAACAGCACGAAACAGTAACTCCATAGACTTGGACAAAACCACGCCTTCCGTGTATTTTCCAGCTTCTTTACGAGCTGAGAGCATCAAGGCTTTTTGGGCGTTATTGAGTTTCCTGAATCGTGAGATTTTCTCAATCTCATCAGGAGGCATGGACAGGCAAATCCACCATTCGATCATGTTCAACATGACTTCAGCAGTTTCGGGAAAATCGTCCATATTCTGTGTAGCCAGCCAAAACCAAGCCCCGAGTTTTCGCCACATCTTAGTGATTTTCACAACATAGGGAGCAAGAAGGGGGTTTTTGGTGATGATATGCCCCTCGTCAGTCACATTAATAATCGGTCTACCTAAAAACTGATCTCGTTCTGCAATATTATTGACTGTATTGATCAAGGAAATATAAGCAATCGACAGTTGTGCGTTATAGCCTTCACGCGCAAATGTTGCTAAATCGACAATCGTAACGTCCGCTTCGGGCCATGGCGTACCGGCACGGTTAAACATGTCACCGTCCACACCTTGACAGAACATGTCCATTGCATCTGCCATTTCAAGCAATCTGTTACGTCTGATTTCGGGGAGATTGTCATCTAAACCTCTATTCCTTAGAGCATTGCGAATATCTTCTGTTAAAACTGGTTTATTGTTTTTATGACATAGTGTTGCTGCATCGATGATGCAAGAACGGATTAGACTACGATCTGCACGAGTCATACGTGCTTCTTCTTTTTCTTCACCACCTGTAATCATCATTCTGGCCGTGATTTCAAGTTCGCCAAGCACATCACGCTGCTCATCTTGTGTGTCGTTTTGGCTCTCTTCTAAGGCATCTGCATCAATGGTTTGTACATTACTCGGATTTTCAACTAAGCGTAGTGCATCAGCAAAGGGCGCAAGGCTGACATTGGAACCAGGAGAGAGTCTGATACGATTAACGGTTAACCCTAGCTTTTTAGCAAATTCACCAAACAAGCCAAAGCTATTGCCAGCTTCAACAATAAAGAGCCTTGGTCTGTATATAGCAGTGACTTGGTTAAGAATATTATTCAAAGTTGCGGATTTACCCGAACCTGTTGGCCCGAACAAGAATAAGTGGGCGTTCATCTGCCTATCTAATCTGTTTAATGGATCAAAAGTTATCGTACCGCCCCCACGGTTAAAGAACGTAATACCGGGGTGTCCTGTACCTTGGTTACGCCCCCACACAGGTGCAAGATTGGCTGCGTGTTGGGCGAACATAAGCTGTGTATACCACTGCTTTTTATCTCGATTAGGGTTATAAACACAAGGTAGCCATCTTAAATAACTATTAAGCGGAGCAACCTCATCTTCTTCTCGAACAGGTTGCAAACCAGCACCCAACATCACATTACATAAATGCAAATCTCGTGCATTCAGCTCTTCCTGATTTTGACCGCGAAGGTAGAAGGCGATAGAACCGCGATAAAGTTTATGCGAACTACCAATAAGGGATCGGGCTTCTTGCACATCTTGCCGTGTTTGTTGGGAAGCCAAAGTATCGCCAACGGCTTTTTTTGCGAGATAATTAAGATGGGTTTCTAAGATATCTTGAGGCGTTACAACAATGGTAATACATAGAGTTGTATCTTCAGGCATTTGATCAAAGAGTGAGTTAATTGCATCTCCCCCTTTGCTGGTCTCCCCTGTTAAATGTCCGATTGCTGGAGGGGTACGCAACCGGTCAAGCACAATCACCCGATGCGGTGCATCATTAAAGTACCACTGTTTGTCCTTTGTCTTTGGCTGACTGAAGAACAATCGTTGTGAAAAATCAATCCCACTGGCTAACTCAATTTCACCTTCTTCAGTTTCTTCAGGATATTTAGTCAACTCAAAAAACTTACGTTTGTCTTCTGGTTTATCACCTAATAAAGTCGGGTATGGATTAAACCAGCGAACAAGCCAATCGTGTATGTCAGCAGCTTGCATACGCTTGGCTTTAATGCCAGCATTGGCTAGTCCGCCACTTAGACGGTCACACACTATGGTTAATGCCTGTTCCGCAGTCATATTACGTGGTGCGGTTTTTTGATGACGATAAACCACCAGACGCACTCGTCTGGTTTGTCCGCGCCACGGTAAGCGAGTAACTGTGGTGTCTTCAAAAAGCCCACCAGCCTTGGCAACTGAATGTAAATGATGTTGAAAAAATCGTTGGTAAAACTCAGTAAAAGCGGAACCTTTGGCACGAGGATGAATATAGTTGTTTAGCGTCTCAATATAATGATCAAAATTACTCTCATCTTGTGCATATAGTTGAATCACCCACGGCTGATCCTCATCTTCATCAAAGCTGTCTTGTAAAGTGTTTTCCAGTGCATCACGTACTGTTTCT
This sequence comes from Zophobihabitans entericus, assembly GCF_011745665.1. Taxonomy (GTDB): domain Bacteria; phylum Pseudomonadota; class Gammaproteobacteria; order Enterobacterales; family Orbaceae; genus Zophobihabitans; species Zophobihabitans entericus. The sequence goes on from NZ_CP050253.1 coordinate 1,541,077, forward strand.
AGCCAGCTTGCTTCACGTCCTTCAGTGCCAATCGGTACTAACTCAAAAAAAGCTGCGACTGATTGCCCATCATCAAGCAGCATCATTTTTGATTCAGGTAAATACTCTACCCAAGGTAGTAAATCTACGAATGATGGCGAAACTTCGTAGAGTGCAGTCTCATCAGATAAAGTTGCACGCTTTTTTGTTGTTCTTCCTTGGCTCGTCTGCGGAGTGATACCGTGCTCTTGTAATCGTGTGACATGCTTCTGCCAAGCATCTGTCTGTGTTTGCGATAAATCGTTTTTCTTTGCATCTTTATTTCCTCTAAATTTGGCTAAGATATTTTTAATCATCAATATGTCTCCACACGCTCGCCTGGCATGGCATACTGAACACGCTGATACAATGGGAAAACCGTGCTGTAACCCGGAACAGGTACAGGATCAGTGCCAGCCAGATGAGGAAATACATACATCACTAAATCGGGGTTAGGCAGTCGTTTAAATTGACTGTAAATTTCGTTCTGAGCGTTACGTGTATACTGCGAAGCATCTGCGTTGCTTTCAGATAGTGGTCTACGCAGATGTTGACGTGCATCTAAAAGCTGTTGACCATGTTGACCGCTCACCGTAGAACCACCAGTACCGGCATTCCAGACCGTGAGCATAGTGTTATCATCATGGGGTAAAAGTTTGTCTTTGCTGGTTGTACAGCCTGTTAGAGTCAACACACTGACTAAAACAGTTAATAAAAGAGGTTTAATCCAGTTCATTTGCATGTTGTACTCCTTGGTTATGATTGACTTTGCGTCCAATCGTGTCGTAGTCGATTGCGATTTCTTGGTCGATATGAACGGCTACTGAAGCTCCGGGTTTCACGTAAATGGCAGCAAAGGCTTCGCCATAAAGTTTATTGACCCAAGAGGCGACATCTTTTACGCCACCCATCAGGATTTGACCCATTGCGTCTGAGCCAGAGATGCCTGTTTTGCTGATTGTGCCGTCAGAGCTGATACTGGATACTGTGCCGTCATCTGTTTTAATGAGTGAAGCTGCTGCTGCACCTGCTGCTGTAATGAGTGAGCGAGAAGTGAGGTATTGTTCTGCGTTGCTGCGTCTGTCTCCACTTACACACGGAATGCCATAAGGGTCACTAATCCAACCCAAGTTTTCGCTTTGCTTACTGCCTTTACTTGGTTCAGGGATCGTGCGAATCGTGCCATCGTTAAAGACAAACGTCATTGATTGGATTTGTCCGCGTACACATGACAATGTCCAGTCCCCTGAAGCAGTACCAGTTAAAACAGCTCCAGAGACATCAGGTAAATCAATGCCGTTTGCAGCCAGATTGTCAGAGCCAATTAATACTTTGAATGGGTAAGGATCATTGACTGTGCCGTCTATTGGTACTCGACCAATTAAGGCGGTCATGGCGACTGAACCCATAAGCGTGGAATTAGCAGCTACGGTATAAACTGGTTTGGGAACTGGCTTATTTGGATCGTTATAGTCTTCATGACGAATTTTTTCGCCTGAGTTTGAAAGGCTATCCTCTACGTTGCCAAAACTTGTCGGGTAACGAGTCTGGAAATTGCTGTTACGATTCTTTTCTTCTTGGATTGCATCTGATGGTTCAACCCACTGCATTGTGCCTATGTTTTTACCGTCATCAGGTTCTAAACCTAAACCGATTGGTAAATCATTATTACGGTTATTTAAGCTATTTAAACGTTGCTGCAAATCATTCAATAAGCTATTGGTATTTTGCTGCTCAATCTCAAGCTGCTCACGCTCTGCGCGTTGCTTGTCTTGTTCAGCTTTTAATGCTTGTTGAATACGTTTATCTACTTCGTTTTCACGTTGTCTTAATCGTTGATTTTCAGCTTGCTGATTTTTGTTTTCAGTCATGGTTTTTTGTAGCTCAGAACGCATCAACTTAACCTGACCAACAAGCGTTGCAACCGTGTCACGCGGTGAATCACCCTCAATACCGAGAGCTTTCATTTCTTCAGCAGTTAAGCGAGTGCCATCGTTAAAACCACCATCCGAACCACCACGGCCAGACACCATTTTGATCACAATAAAGATCACCAGCACAGCAGCAGGGATCATCAACCATTTAAGTAGTCCATTACTTTTCATTGCTGACTCCTTGAGTGATATTGCTTTGGGCATTAATAGGGCTAATCGTAGGGAGAATAGATTTATTTAAGCCAACTTTGCTTGTGACGAGATACACAACGGTTGTATCAGTTGAATCCCCTACAGGGCCTAAGTATTCATGCTGAAAAGTGGCCGCAATAAAATTGCCGTTGAGCAAACGTGGATCAAGGCTAATCGGTTGAGTACTGGTATTACGCAATAACACAGCCGTGACATATTGTTGTTCCAATTGCCAAGCTGCCATCACGGATGCTTTTATATTGAGTGTGGGTAAAAGTGTTTTTAAATCTAACTTTTTATCAACGCTCACTCTGCTAATACCTTGCACTGGTTCTATTGTGCGTAAAGGCGCATATAAACTTTGTGAAGCAAAACGAGTAAGTACTACAGGTACAGGTGTTTCACGTACTGGTTTATTAGCTTGGGTTTCAGATTGAACAGGGGGTTTTTGTCCGTACAGCTTTGTTGGGTTTTCTCCTTCAATGATGCGGATAGCTTCCAATGGGCTATCGCCAGCTTTAGGTGGCAAAGCCGCTATATCAAGCAGTATTAATGCACCTGTCTCTACGTCTTGTAGTTGGAGACGTGTTGGGGCAATAGCTTCTTGAGCAAGCAGATAGACACTGCCACCTGTGCTCTGCACTCTTAACTTGCCATTAAGATAATCAGGTACACCGACTCGTACATTGCGGTCAATAAATATGACACGCTCGTGTCCAACTAAAAGAGGGACAGCAAGCGGTAAACGCTCCCACTTTATTAGCTCAATAGCTGAAGCTGAAAAGGAACTGAATATCAGTAAAACAGGTATTAATAATTTAAGATATTTATGGTTCATAAATTATCCTCCAAAGGGGCTGCTTGCAGAACTTGGTGTTGCTGAAGCAGAATCAGGTAAAGAAATACGTTCAGGTGGTGTGTCATAGCAGTCCAAGGCAAGACCGAATGGATTACGCTCTGGATCAATATCAAACCGTGTGACTTTGAGTGGATAGCGGACAATGGCTCGTTTGACTTGCTCAGAGGCATAGTATTCATCTGCAACTAAATCCAATGTCACGATCCAGTTATCACTGTTAATCACTTTGACTCGTTCAGTTGGGTTGTCTCCGTATGTACGACCGGGAATTTCATACACGCCACGTATGCGTTTACGCAGCTCACCGCTATCACGTTTAAATGCGTAGTCTTTTTCTAAGAATGACTGACATTGAGGGGTCATATAGGGGGAAAGCGCATGGATATTGCGTTGGTAATCGGTCTCGCCATCTGTCGGCCATCGGTTTAATTGCTGAAAGATATAGAAGCTAAACGCATACACAGATTCGGGTGGCACTTCCCACCATTTACGCATACTGCCTGACCTTAAATCTGGTGGAACATGTATCGTCATTTGCTCGGGGGCTTTATACCAGCCAATGCCCATCGATATTGCTAAAACAAATATGACGAAACAAGCAATCCGCAAGCTTTTAACATGCGATTTTAGGTGCTCAATTTCGTTCTTAAATCTGCTCATCGAACGCTCCTTAATCGCTTAGTCGTCCAATAGCCTTGGGTTTGGATTAGTTCCGAACCGCCTATAAACTGCCCAAGAAAAGGATAGTTTTGTTGGGTCGTCCATTGGATTTGCCTGTAAAGCCAAGTATCTGGCTTACCACGTTTTTTGCGTCTTAAAATGCTGCCACCAATGAAAATACCGAAGCCAATAAAAGCGACTATAGAGCTTGGTACAAGGGCAAATTGTTCGAATAAAATGGCGATTGGAATACCAGCAATAAGACCAGCGACACCAGCAATAAAAGCAGTAAAAAACAGTTCATTGTTGGTTAAACCACGAACGACTACAGGTTGACGATTTAAGCGGTGCGGTAGAAAGTTGACGGTTCCGTCAGATAAAAACATATCCATATCAGTCGCCCTATAGAATGCCGGTAGCTTCAGTTAACAACCAGATACCAATCACAAGCAGCATTGCGCCAACGGCAACAGTTAAGCCAAATTGTCCCCACGTTTTTTTGCCTGTATGGATTTCACTGAAGGTAATGTAAGCGTGGTAACACACCCCGATAAACATGGCTGAAATCACAAATAAAGCGACCAGCATGACCATGTCGAAGCCATAATTTTGAAGGGTTTGTTTGATGCCGGTGCCTTTACCGCGTGATGGGTCTTCCAAGGTTGGCAAACCTGCTGCCTGAACGGTAAAAGCAGAAACAGACAATAAAAAAGCAGGGATAAATTTTTGAATAAATGTGTAGATGTATTTCATATTTGGCCTCATGAAAGGAGTAAAAAACTGATTAAGATGTAAAGTGCAAAAAAACGAATCACGACTAAGGCAAATTCTTTGTCGCTCATCTTCTGGCTTGCCCAACAGACGTATGCGCTTTTTATTGCCCATGCACCCCATAGCAGGAGGATGGCAAAGACAAATCCAAGAAGTAGAAAATTGAGTTCTTCAGGGGTAAAGCCTGCATTAATCGCAAATGCGGTTAGCTGATCATTGGTCATTGCGCCCCCTGATTTAACAGACGGTATTGACCGCTAAACTCAACCGGGTCACGCGGTTGTGCGCGTTTGGGTTCAATGTAGTCATTTAAGCCTTGGCGTATTCGGGTTAAGTCTTTTTGTAGACGTTGATAATCAAGGTGATAACGGCTTGTAGATGTTGATTGATTGACTTGGTCGGCGCTTTGAGCGACTAAGTAATCAATCATGTCTAACTGACGCATCACTTGAGCTAAATGCTGATGTTCTGATGAGGCAAGGTTTTGTGCATAAACGACAGTTGACGTGCAACTTCCCACCAAAAGCACCAACATCCAATACAATTTAGAAAGGTGTTGTGACATGTTTTTATCCTTGTTCTGGTTAAAAACTTGATGATGAAACTTGAGGACAAATAAATCTGAATAAATGCGGATTTGGTCTTGTCTGATTTCAAAAAGCGTTCATTTAGAACGCTTTTTGTGTGTGTGAGTTGAAGTTAAAAAGAATGGTGTAAGCTCAGTTGTAATCGCATGACTTCACTGCGATACGATTGTTCAGACCAGGATGAGTTTAAGAGTAAAGCCGTATTCGGGTTTGATTGGTAACGCAGTCCTAATGCTGCATAGGGACGATAGGGGTTTTTGTCCTGTTGCTGAACATAAACAGAAGGGAGGTTAAAGTTTTGTGTTTGGGTAAGATGGGCTAAATAAGACTGGCGATTATTATGAATGTCTTTATCCATACCTATATCGGTATTCAGTTGTAATTTTGAAGTAAGGGGATAGTGTACTTTTAAACCCAGACCAACGGTTGTTCTCCTCTCGCCCATTTGAGAAAAACGGACAGGAAAAGATATACTGTCATCTTCTTTATAAGCACTACGAGAAATATTACTGTATTGCAAAGACAAATAGGGCTTAACCCCTATTTTGGTAAATTTAAACTGATACCCCATGTCCAGATGGTGTAATAAACCTTTCACCACAGCATCACCTTGTCCAGCTTCCGTATAAGATAAAGTAGGACGTTTAATTGTAACTGAATCTTTGACATAAGCGGTTGCCATACGTGCATGAATACCTTGTTCTGGTTTTTGTGCATAATCAAGATAAAGTGCTATGCCTGGATTATTATTGCCAGTTCTGTGGTAGTAATGGGGTAAATCAGTATTTGTCGCAAAATCAGCTACCGTACCTAATTGCCATTGTTCACTTAGTTTAATTGCAAGTAGTATACCTATATCGGTTTGTTTGATTTGTTTACCGTAACTTTGACCTGCAAATGCGCCCACACAAATCCTGCCAACTGTGACTACACAGTTTTGTTGAACCAGATTACTCAATCTTGCATGTCGAAAATCAAGCATAGATTGCGCTTGGTTCGCGATGTTATCAAGTTCAGTATAAGTATTATCTAAATCTACAGGTGGTGATATTATATTTGGTTCATTTGGTTCATTTGGTTCATCTTTTTTATGATTGACTTGCCAGAGAACAACATGATTTGAGCGTTCATTTCCCGTTTTTTTAACTACTTGACCAAGCACTATTGAACCATCTTTTGAGACGGCATAAGCTTCTGAGTCATACTCTTCAATTGTGCCCAGATCAATCATTCCACTTGCATCAGAATACCAAAAAGCACGAGTCTGACCTACTTTAAAACCAGCAGAACCCACAATCACTGAACCATCGTAATTCGTGTCAGTGGCTTTTGAATAAAGGGTATTGGTGTCTAAAGCAATAATACCTGTCTTGTCCGTGTGTTTGAATGCTCGTGTTGTGTTGAAATCTGATGCTGAACCGACAATTGTAGAGCCATCAGCAGACAAGCTACTGATTTCCGTGCTGTTCCCTCCCAATGTGCCAATATTAATCATACCTCCTTCATCAGTGTATTTAAAAGTATTGAAATAAGTACTATTTGGTTGAGTCAGCGAAGTCCCTGCGATCACTTTTCCGTCTTCAGAAACGTGCGTTGCATTTGAGCTTAAACCACCAAGAGTACCTAAATCGGTTATGCCGCCTTCATCTGTGTATTTGAACGCGTGATATTGCCCATTGGCAAAATTAATATAGGAAAACCCAACAATAACAGAACCGTCAGCAGAAAGTGCATTACCTACAGTGTTACCATCGCCCAAAGTGCCTAGATTAACCAGTCCATTTTGATTCGTGTGTTTAAACGCAGCAGTCTTATAAGGTTCGTCAAAACTTCTTGAAAAACCGATTATAGTTGAGCCATCAGCAGAAACAGCTTCACCGTATGATTCATCATGTCCGGGTAATGTCCCTAAATTAATTAATCCTGTTTGTTCTGTATATTTTATGGCTCTTTGATAATCATTGGTTAATTTAGAACTACCAGTAATCACTTGCCCATCTTCAGAAACAGAACGTACATAGGTTCTTGAGCCGCCCAAACGCCCCAAGTTTGTGATGTTGCCATCTTGGTCAATTTTATAAGCATCACCAGCACTCCACTGCGGATTTGCCCACGTTGACATAATGACGGTACGACCATCTTTTGATAAGGTCGAAAAATATGTTCCTGATGAGTTTAAGGTTGAATTCCATTCAAGATTGGTTTGCCAGCTATCTGCATAGCAATTTATTGATAAGAGTATTAGAGAAATCAAGACAAGAGGGTATTTATAAAAATGATATAAATTCATGACATCCTTTCTACAATGAAACAACCAGAAAGTCCGTCTTTAGGTCAGTTTCATCATTGTTTAAAAAGACGAATAATGAAACTGATTCATTTATAATGTCATGATAAATGCAGATTAGTACGTGTTAATTTTAGATGTCTATGTGTGGTAAGGCTTGTAGGTGATATTGCATGGCTTCATCTTCTACAGTTTTTATTGTGATATCTAAGCCTTTAATCAGCTCATATAAAGTTACCTGCATTTTATAAAGATGGTTCATATCAGTAATTGAGCTGTTCTTGAAATAGTCTTTATTGGTTTCAATAAAGTTGGCAATCACATTCATGCCTTGTTCTAAATCATTTTTTGTATTGCTGGCCGTAAGTTTGACTTTATAAGCGACAATACCTCTTGCTCCATAAAATTGAGAAATCAAACATGAACGATGTGCCAGTTCTTGGATGCTGATTTTTGATATTACTTCAAAAGAATGATTGTTGTATTCCATTACTGTTTCCTCCTATTTATTCCCTCATATATTTTGAGGGTGGCAACACAAGACAGGGGTGGAATTTAGTCTACACAACTAACAGCCCGAAGGCTGCCCTGTCTGTGTCACCATTGAGCAAGGCGAACAGAAACAGACATGACAATAATTTAGCCATGTTTGTGTAGACAAGGGATTCCACTCCCTTAGTGACTATTGAATCACATAGATCGAATGATACCTAATTTAGAAGTCGCTGTGTGATTTTTATACGATATAAATAAAAAAAGACAATACATGATTGTCTTTTTTTATGGAGATAGGGCTTTATTCAATATGCTTGACCGTTTCAAGCCTGTATTTTAACGATTCATCTGCAACTGTTTGTGCTGCTTTATCAAATCCCTTTATTAAATCCGACAGAACATTAAACATTTGTTCTATCTCAGAGGAATCGACTATCAGACCGTGTTTTTGTGTATGTTTAATGATTTCTTTAATTACATTCATACCAGCTTCTAATTTCACTTTAGTATTGTAACAACACAGTTCTAATTTTAAAGCAGCCAAACCTTGCACGCCGTAAAACTTGGAAATCAAACATGCTGCACTGGTTAATTCACTGTACGATAATTCATTTGTAAAGTGAATTAGGTGAGTATTATCATTGTCCATCCGCGTTTCCCTATGTGACTGTGAATTGGTGACAACATATAATTTTAGAAAAACTAATCACTTTAATGATACATGTTTTAAAAAAAAAGTGTAATTTTTCATATAACTATATAAATAAAAGCAACTTATTCGTTGCTTTTTGACGTTCACTAATTATTCACACATAGAACAGAAACAGACGGTTTATCTGGTTGGATAACGACCATATTTCCGATTGCAAAACCTGTTCTTCTTACAGCAATATAACTCATATTATCTGCGGCAATTGTGTCGGTTAAATAGTAAATACTGGCAGGCCAGATATTAGTGTTACTGGCATTCAAAATACCCCTGATTTCTCCCCATTCATTAATAAGCTGCTGTTGGATCAATCTCTGCAAAGGCTGGCTAATGGTTGCGTAATCCGTGGTTGAAGGTAATTTGTATCCTCCACTTAAAGAAGGACAAAATAATCGTGCATCAGGAATCGTGGCGGTATCTTTTCGGGCAATAAACCATTTTTTGATTTCAAATTCATATTCAATGGTATTCGCTGCATTGCTTATTTTTATTCGGGTTGGTTGAAATTGCCCACCTCCAGAACTTTGACTTGGGCCGTTAAGGGTTATTTTGACCTGAGATATGTCAGTTGCTACTGCTTTTGCCGTAACAGTGGTTGCACCATTTGGATAGCTTACAATCCATGTTTCATTTAACGCATTTACACCAGCTAAAACTAAATTAAAAGTGGCAAAATCAAACCCGACACTCGGAAAGTTATTTGTGTAACTTGCTTGAGGATAAAATGCGCGAACATGTTTATTACCGTTCCAAACAGTCGTTTTTGGTTCGTTGTTTTCAGTATTAAACCCGGAGCCATTGGCAATAATTTTTGCGTAACAAACGGCTTGTTGTACAGGAAGTGAATAGTGCTTAGTCGGTAAATTAGGCACACTGTATCGGGTTAGATTAGGTGCGCCGTATTGTGTTTGAAGCATGACCGCACCGGTTATTTTTAGTGACAGTGGTAAATAGTATGGATAGCCATCATAAGCATGTTCTTCCTTTGATGCCGTAATTTTGTCGCATAGTGTCGGCAGTTGAGTATGATAGACACTGCCTGTAGTCGGCAACGTGTTATTGTCTCCGTAAAGGATAGCGTTTAATGAGAATGGTACATCTCTATTATCGGTTGAAAGAAATGTAATAAAATGATTGTCACCATCCTGGTCTATAGCTTCATTATTGACAGGCTGTCGCAAAATCGGTTGAAAATCTTCTAATGTACTCAATGGATCAATAATTAGGTTACTGATATTTGTCTCATCATAAGTATGATTGTTATATTTGAATTGAAACAATTTGAAGTTTTCATTTTGTATACCTTCTTCAATTTCATCGTTAAATTTAGGTGCATGACCAATAATATGATGTACCGTTGACGCGGACACAGCAGCATAAATTTGATAAGAAAATAGGCAACAAATAAAAGTACTAAGTAAACGAAACATATATTTTCCTTGTAGAATGAGAATAATTTAAGTCATGCTAGAAGAAGAAAATTATTTATATGCAATAAATGCGATCTTACGTAATCCGCATTTATTTAGATTGCATTACATTCACTAAAAAAAGCCCTTATTATTGAATAAGGGCAAAGTGGGAATGGAATTAAATAAAAACAAAACAAATAAGTTTATTAATAACGTTAAAACACCTCCTTACTTTGTTAAAAATTAAATACTCACATCATGGATAAATACATGCGGTTCTTCTTGGAAAAGAAGACGTGCTGTTTGACACTGAGCCAAGTGCTGAATTAACTGTGTATTGTGCGGTTATGGTGTATTCTTCGTTTGTCCAATAGAAGTTATTCACCCAGTCACTGCCTACATAACCAGTTCCCATTGCTTCTGCTTGACCCGAATCTACATTCGGATCAAATAACGCTCCCCATTCAGCAAGCAAACTTTCATCAATTTTTCGTGTATAGCTATTACCAGTTGAAGAGCCTCCAGCCTGAACACTGTTTGTTAGCTCTATTAAGCTCGGAATACGATAATCAGTATTTAAACTACGGCAAAAGGATTGCGCTTGCGTGTAATCATCAACACTATTGCCATTATTGATGAACCATTTCTCAATAGTGAATTGATAAGTTATAGAGGGGGCATTTTCTAAAGTACCAATAATCGTAACTGGATAACCACTACCAAGTTGATTGTAAGGGGGAATGGTGGGTTGCGTCTTATTCGCGCCTTTAAATATGACAGAGACCTTACCTTGTGATACTGGTAGATACCCACTAGAATCAGTTTGAATAATGCTTTGCCCTTGTGTGACCTGCCATATATAGTCAGTATGAGTTGTGACTAAATCAAAACGCGCTTGATCAAATGCTGTGGTTGGAAAGTTCTTTCCTGATGTTTGAGGAAAAAAACCTTTATCAGCCGTCCACTGTGTATTGCTATGGCTGCTGTAATGTGTATTCCCTAAATTCGGTTGAACGTAACAAATAGAGACAGAAGGGCTGATGATATATGTTTTAGTGACATGCTCATAGGTAGTTGAACGTGGTAAACCAAACTGACTATTGAGTGATAACGCGCCATCATTTGAAAGTGTGACAATATAAGGGGCTGGTTTACCATTTTCAGCCAGTGAGCAGAATGTATCATTTAATGTTGGCGTGAAGGCTATAGTTTCACCATTGCTTATGTAGTACCACTGACTTGTAACTAGACCTGAGATTGAATCAAATAAATCTTCATCATCATCTAAATAAATGCTTTCATTGTCAGTTTTCAAAATGGGACTAAATGAAATAAGTTTTGTATCGCCTGAAACATCTATTTGAATCGGATTCGCTATAAAGTAATCCTCATTATCAGTGTCATTGGTGAATCTGATCCCAAATGAGTCAAAATTGGATAAGTTAACTTCTGATGTGAAACGCGGAGCATTGCCAACTATGGTATTTGCTGTGTATGCAGATAAAGCCAAAGCTGATGTGCTTTGCAATAGAATACAATTGGCAATGCAAACATATATTTTGCGTTTCATATCGATAAAATTGTCCTGTTATTATGTAGTAATGTTCGAGCAACTTTGAGGTTATAAATAAAGTAAGGACATTATCAATGAAGAAGAAAGCGAATAAAAATCGTTTAAAACGATCGATTTTATTGTGATTGATCGTTTGTATTGATTGTTTGAATAGGTAAAATAACTCTTATCTACTACATAATTCCTATTGGAAAAACGTCTACAAACTCAGCTATTTATAGACATTAAAGTAAAATCATCTACTTTGATGTGATAATCAGAACAATATACTATGACGAACAGAATTTATTAGTTTTTCATCATAATCATAATAAATTATTTTATTTTTATTTATATTTTGTTAAAGACTTCGTTTTTTAAAATGTATATACTGTTTTTATATACAGTTATTCGCATTTTTAGATATGAAATTTTTTATCCCCTCTGATAATCCACTTATTCAGCCATTACCTCTTTTTAATGATAAGGTTAGGGCTGGATTTCCTTCGCCTGCTCAGGATTATATTGAACAGACACTCGATTTAAACGAGCTGTGTATCACACATCCAGCATCAACTTATTTTGTTCGTGCTGATGGCTATTCAATGATTAATGCAGGGATACATCCTGGTGATATTCTTGTAGTAGATCGAAGCCTTGAAGCTGTTCATCAGGATATCGTGATTGCTGCCATTGATGGGGAATTCACAGTTAAATTGTTGAGTTTGCATCCAACTATTCAACTGCAACCTATGAATGAAGAGTTTTTGCCAATAGACATTACTGCTGAAGATGACTTGATCTTATTTGGCGTGGTGACTTTTGTGATTCATAAAACACGGACACGCTAATATGTTTGCCCTTGTTGATGTGAACTCATTTTTTGCTTCGTGCGAAACAGTTTTTAGACCGGATATCCTTGGTTTACCTGTTGTTGTTCTCAGCAACAATGATGGCTGTGTGATCGCACGTAGTAAGGAAGCAAAAGAGATCGGCATTAAAATGGCCGTTCCATATTATCAAATTAAGCACTTAATTAAACCGCACAAAATACAAGTGTTTTCAAGTAATTACCCCTTGTACGGAGACCTATCTCATAGGGTTATGTCAATATTAGAAGAACTTGCCCCAAAACTTGAAATTTATTCGATTGACGAGGCTTTTCTTGATGTGTCCGGGATCGATGATTTATTTGAATTCGGAAAGAAAACCAGAAGTACAATTTTAAAATGCACCGGTTTAACTGTGGGGGTTGGTATTGGGCCAACTAAAACTCTGGCCAAACTAGCCAATTATGCTGCTAAAAAATGGACAAAAACCCAAGGTGTCGTTGATTTATCTACGATTGAACGTCAAAAAAAGTTAATGGGTATTGTGCCAGTTGGAGAAGTATGGGGGATAGGTCGTCAGTTAAGTTCCAGACTAGAAGCCATGGGGGTTAAAACAGCTTTAGATTTAGCTAATAGCAATCCGAAACAGATGCGGAAGCTGTTTAGTGTTGTACTGGAGCGGACTATAGCAGAACTCAATGGTGAGTCCTGCTTATCGTTAGAAGAGTTTACTCCAGTAAAGCAACAAATTGTGTGTTCACGTTCCTTCAGTCAACGCATCACGAAACTAGCAGATATGAGACAAGCGATTTCATCATACGCGGAAAGGGCTGCAAAAAAACTTCGTGACGAAAAACAAAGATGCAAACACATTTCAGTATTTATCAAAACCTCCCCTTTTAATGGAAATAAACATTATTTGAATGAAATAGCACATGGCAGTATGCAAGCGCATTCATCGGATAGTCGCGACATTATTCATCTATCTGTAAGGCTTCTGGATAAAATTTGGCAAGATGGTCAGGCTTATCAAAAAGCAGGAGTGATATTGGGTGATTTTTCAAATGAAAACATGGTTCAGGTGGGGTTATTTGATGAATTTGAGCAACGTAAAAACAGTGATGAGTTAATGAAAGTTATTGACGAAATTAATCTAAAAAAGGGGCGTGTTTGGTTTGCTGGACAGGGCACAAAACAAGATTGGAAGATGAAACAAGATTTGCTTTCACCATCGTATACAACAAAGTGGAAAGATATACCGATCGTTAAAGTAAAATAGGCAATAACAATTATTAGATAAATACAGACTGTTGCTTGAGAAAAAACAAAGCTACGAATAGTGAATGTAGCTTTGAATTTATTTAGATATTATGCATTTAGAATAATTATTTCTAAAATAATGCTTTAGAAAAGCAAGGATATTATCAGCTATAGATAAAGCGATTAAAAATCGTTTGTGACGATCAATATCAATATTATTGATCGTTAATTCTGATCGTTTTTTTGCTGCTTTTGTATTTCAATTACTTACTCATTGTTGCGTTTTATTCTTTTTGTCTTCTAAAACAATCATGATGGATTTAATGCCTAAATAACCAATATGACTGACAATGATGATCACCGTACCAAGCCATGGATAGAGCCAGTTTAGACCCCAACCAACCAAATATGCAGCAGGTACATATATTAAAAGAAATGGTAATAATCCATTCCGCTTTAGAAACAGCCAGACAAAAATCCAGAAGCCAGATATAAATAAAGATAGGATTGTTTCAGAACTCATTGTTTTTCTTTCTCATCATTTTTCTTCAAATCTTTGTAAAGAGAATAACCGCTATAACCTAAGCCAGCAGGAACACCTACATATCGTGCAAATGTATCAAGACGATTAGTATGAAGAGTACCATATACTGCATTACGATGGGTTAAATCAACTTGTTCGGGAATAACCTTTTGGTATTTAGATACCCAAACTTTTAAATTGCGAGGAGATTTCAATTCAGATGATAACACATCGAACTCGACATAATTGGTGCGATTTCCTACTCCTGTCCACATACGATTCCAAGCATTCATTTTGTCAGCAGGGAAAGGTGCTATCCAAGTTGTAGTGGTCGTTATACCATCAATTAATTGTTCCCCTTTTGTTGGTTGTGCGGATAAAGCAAACTTGCCATCAATCGGAAAATCACCTTTCTTTGGATCGTAAAATTGAGTGACTCTTAGGGTTTTACTTTCTATATTCGTAGTTACAGAAAGCGGCTTAACCATTTTCCCCACACCAAAAACACCAACAACAGTTAACGCACCCTCAACAGCGCGTTCAGTTGTATCAATCTTTTCACCTGTCCATAAGCGTCTTCCACCAATGGCTTCAGTTGCACCTAATGTTAAGTTGGGAAACACATTAAAAGGGCTACTCATACCGGCATTCATTAATGCAAGCGCATTAGCTTTTTGTTCTAATTTATATTGTTCTGATTCACTTTCTGTGGCTTCTTTAACGATCCATTCATCATTATTATTAGACTCACTTGTCACAACACAAATTTTATTTCTCAACATTTGTGCATTGGATGCAAAAGCACAGGATAGCTTTTCTCCGGGAAAGTGTTCATACGTTTTATATTCATTGCCGCCCCAGCTTTCACCCGAAGTTTGGTATTCTAAAATCTTTTTAACCGTCATAGGTGATTGAGAATACGCAACAGGTACTTCTGGTAAAGATTTATAGCGAACATTGCCTTTACTTAAAGACACCATGTTATTTAATGAAAACTGTTCTTGCGCTTTTAGAGTTTGTTCTGTTAGCTGCTGGTTAATCTGATTTTGTTGTGTCTCTTTAGTGAATAGACTTTGTAGATAATTTGCATCGTGTGTTTCTGTTTTAGCCTGTTCCACACGTTTCTGTGCTGCCAGTTGTTGCTCAATTTGCTGATTGATTTGAGTTTGTTGACTCATAATTTTATTGGCAAGTTTTTCATTCAGTTGCTTTTCTTGCTCAGAATAAATAGTGGGGTCGTAAGTGTATTCTTTGTTGGGCTTAACATCAGGAATAACATGTTGATGTTCATCTTTAAGCTTAATGTCTTTAATTTGGCCTGATTGGTATAAATGACCTAATGCTTGTTTCGGATTATCAGGATCAAGTTTTTGAGCTATTTTTATTGCAGAGTCACCTTGTTGAGCTACAACAGAAAGTTGTGTTTTTTCTTGCTCAATTTCTGGTATGGTCTCTGGTACTGTTGGCTTAATATCAGGTTTAATGTGACTATCTGATTGAGCTAATGTTGACTCTGCCTGCTGATTATTAACTAACGCTGGTTGTTCAAGTTGGTGTTCTCTTAGTGTTTTTTGGATATTAATGTGAGCAGGGGGGCGGTTTTTGTCAAAATATGCAATCAAATGACTATCTTTGTCTTTATCTTTATCTTTATCTTTATAAGGGGCAATATAAATCACTTCATAACCGTGACCTTTAGCTGCTACCTTTTTTGATAATGCTTTTGTTAAAGCTTGTTGCTCTTCTTCAGTGTAATCTTTGATGGGATTTTTCTGTTTTTTGAGTTGTTCTTGAATGTTTTCTTCAGCTTCAGGTAGCTTTTGTTGGACAAGGCGTTCGAGTTCTAACTGACGTTCATTTTCTTGTAATAAACGCTGTAGCTGTTGGTGTTCTAGGTCTATTTCTAATTGAGGTCTTTCCATGATCTTGGCAATTCTATAGTAAAAATATTGATCGAGTATAAAAATTTATGCAAAAGGCAGAAAATAATGCGCCTATAATGTTTTATGCAACATGACTAGGAACTTCTTTTGATATAAATTTGTGTATTTTTAACTTTTTTGGCAACAGTTGATGTGGATAAGATATTGTTATTGATGCCTTGAATTAAAGACTTTATATCTTGCATCATAAACATGATATGTTCAGCGACCACTTCTTCATCTGAAGGTGTGATTTTGAGTATTGTGGATAGAGCTTCTAAGCCAGTTTCTAAGTTTTCTTTTGTACGTTTTGCGGTTAGATTAAGTTGAAAAGCATCATCACTATTTGTGATATTTGAAAAGTTTATGATTAGACAGCTTGGATTATCTAATCTTGAAGTCATTCCGTTGTCCAATTGTAGCTCCTTGAGAACCACCATAGGGTGGTGACACAAAAGTAGGTGTGAGAAAACAGAAACAGAACTGCCCAGCGCTTGCGCTGCACCTAAATCCGTGCCACCATTGACTATTATATAGACAACAGACCACGCAGAGGTAAATAATTACCTCTGGTCGCCTTCTGTTTCGGGTTTCTCAGGCCCTACACGCATAAATACGTGCCATATGATTATAACAGACTAATAATCTGAATAGTGAATTAGCAATATTACTTTGATTCAATTCGATTAAAACTGTTGTAATTTTCTAATGCTCTTTCAATATCAACATAAATAAATATGATTTCTACCAGAAATACTCAACACCTACTTTTTAAAGCTTTCAACAGCGATATTCATCATAAGACTGAGTAATGTTGCAGATGGGAGCAAAATCCAAAGTGGTGAAACACTTATTAGCAATACTAAGTAAATTACCCAAGGCAGCGTTAAGATAGGTATTAAGAGCGATTTAGCTCGATGATAGATAAACCAGATTCACGGCCAGCACAAAATTTTCTAATATCACGTCTCACAAGACCATCTATTAAACCCACAAATAAGGCAAAAATGAATAGGGCTTATCCTCTACTTCGCTTAATATTAAAGTATCGAGATAATGCAAAAGGGCGTTTTACAGATTGAAATGGTAATACTGTGGATAGATGTGAGATTGCTGTTTTAGGGGTTTTGTATAAAGTTAAAGTCCAGACACCTTCTATCATAAATTCAAAAGATACAGTGTTGTCAGAGATAATGTTTAAATTTTCAAAATATCCAGGACTATACATTCGATAAATATCAGCTTCATCTACAATTTTATTTTGTTGTGTATCCAATAAATAAATGAATAATGTTTCTTCAAATTGGCAATTATCAGTGATAAACAACAAAATATAACGCTCATCAAATGCAAGTGCAGCATGTAAGAGTTCGCCAGCAACACGAATCATACTATCACGACCATCTATTTCAATTCTTGTGTGATTCAGCGTTATATTTGAGAGTTTTTTAATCATAAACCACCTGCATTTTTTATCTATTATACATACAAATAGCTACATGGTATAGAATAAACGGATATCTAATATCAGGATAAATCCATAGCAATCGTTTTATTGGTTATGATTAAATAAAAAAGTATTCGCATACTTTTGTTTATATTCATCATAATCAACATTTTCATACATACCGTTATAGATGAAAAAACCACAACGAAAAAATTTGGAAGTCGCCTTATTACATTATCTTTCGTTATTTGGCACAACAGAGAAATATCGAATAGATGAAAAAGGGCGTTTGATTGAAAAAAAATGTTTAAATGAAAAAGGAAATGTTCTGACAGGTTGATCAAATAGTTTTAATATCCACCCATATTTGGTGATAAATTTAAAGAAAATGGTATCCTCGGATATCACTTGTAGATCAGAGACAAAATCATAAGCATACAAATTACCAATTCTAGCTTCATCTACTATTTTATTAATTTTTGTGTCAAACAAATAAATAAACAATAACTCTTCAAAGCCTAAATTATTAATCACAAATAATAAGATGTATCTGTCTTGCCAACAAAAAGCCTCTTCTAAAATAGTACCATCCACAAGCACTAAAGAATTAACACCATTCACTTCAATTTGTGAGTAAACAATTCCATTTTTATCAGGTGGTAGTGGTTTCAAAATGACATTTGAAATTTTTTTATCATATACTCACTAATTAGATATAAATTTTTCAAAAGAAGTATACATAAAAAAATATGATATGCACGTTTATATTAAACCGATTACAAATATTTTTTGAAACTTCCTACAGCTATATTCATCACAATGCTCAGTAATGTTGCTGAAGGCAGTAATATCCAAAGAGGTGAAATACACTCACAGGAAACGCCAAATAAATGACCCATGGCAATGTTAAAATAGGCATTAATAGCTTGATTAACAAAAAATCCACATAATAAAGAACCAATCGCTAATGATTGGCTCTTTAATTTGATGTTACTTATTTCCTCTGTCTCTCCCATTCATCTAATTTATTCGCCCAGTCCTGCATCATACCTCTACGCTGTTCTACATACTCAGCGTGGTTATAAGAAGCTCTGATTTGGTCTTTATCTGAATGGGACAGTTGGGCTTCTATCCATTCTTTTCGGTAACCCAGTTCATTTAAAGCAGTGGACAGGGTGGCTCTGATGCCATGTCCTGTTAATCTGCCATGATAACCAATCCTCTTTAAACCACTATTTAGGGTGTTTTCACTAATGATTTCAGTCGGTTTGGTTCGGTGACATAGTAAGTAGGTTTGCCAAGGCGCACGTAAGTCTAGTAATTCTTGTACGACTTCTATTGCCTGACGCGACAACGGTACAATAAAAGGGGGAATTTCATCATGAGTGCTTCTGACTTTACGTTTCAGTTGTTTAACTGTTTCGGGTGGCACGTTCCATAATGCATTTTCTAAATCAAAATGCTCTGGTTTGGCTTCTCTTAGTTCACCTGTACGAACACCTGTAAGGAGTAATAATCTAATGCCTAATTGGGTTTGTCTGAGTCCGTCATATTGGCGTAGTGCTTGTAAAAACTCGGGTAACTCTGACATTTTCAGGAAGGGATTATGTAAGGTAGGCTTTTGTGGCAAAGCTAAAACATCTAGGTCTGATACTGGATTGTCTTTTATTAATCCTTCTGCAATTGCGTGACGAAAGAGTTCATTCATCCAACTTCGGCATTTTTCGGCAATAGATAATGCGCCTCTGTCCTCTATTTCTCTTAAGACTTTTAGGACATGGGGTTTGTCGATATAGTTAAGAGGTAGCTCTCCTAATGTAGGCAACATGTCTTTACGTAGATAGCGTTGAATTTGTATTCGGGTACTTTGTCTACGTGTACTGTCTGCAACACCTAGTTTTTTGAGTTTAAATTCTTTCCAGTGTTCTGAGAACTGGGCAAAGGTGGGGCAGTTTGATTCATTTTCTACACCATATTTGCTTAGTTGCTTTTTCTTGATGCGAGGATCTTTGTTTTGAGCAACCAGTGCTCTTGCCTCCTCTCTTTTTTGTCGGGCTGTTTTTAAATCCACTTCGGGATAGGTACCAAAGGAGATGAGTTTTTGTTTACCCACCCAATAAAAACGAAAGTGCCAAATTTTTGACCCATTGGGTTCAATACGTAAAAAGAGTCCATCACCATCTTTAATGGTATAGGCTTTTTGGGCTGGTTTTGCTCTGCGAATGGTAAAATCGGATAATAATGTCATGTCTGGTACCTCAATAAGTTAACAAATACGAAAATAAATGTAGTTGTTTTGAGGCAGAAGGTCAGAATAAATGCGGATTTGCTTATGTCTGATTTCTTTTTTAAGTCATTAATAAGTAATCGAACTCAAATTTAAGTAATCTATACTTAATTCTATACTTATTTGTTGTGGCTCTTAGTGGAAGACTACGCACGCCAGTGGAAAAGAAACTGGAGCTAAGTGATTAATTTTGATAAACTAAAATACAATCATTGGAAGACTAAGAACCTTAATGGAAGAAGAACTGGAGCGGGAAACGAGGTTCGAACTCGCGACCTCAACCTTGGCAAGGTTGCGCTCTACCAACTGAGCTATTCCCGCATAACGAAGTGCGGAGAGAATTATACAAAATTTAATTCTTCCTGCAAGCAATTTCTGCAATTTGTCACACTTATTGCTTATTTTTTGTCTTTTTCCAGCTTAATGCTTCAAATACCCCAAAAAAGAATATGCGCCAGACAATAAAACGATCTTTCTCTTTTTCCTGCTGAGTGAGCGATGCATTCAGTAGCCATGCCTGCAGTCCATGAGTAACCACCAGAGCTGCGAGCGCCACATTAGCGACAAGTCTTGCCGGAGAAGGGTAAGGAAAGACCAGATTAAATAGCAAAAAGCCCCAAATGATGGCATATACGATACGACCTAATAGTATAAACATAATCTTTTATGCTCACTCTTGTCTGATAAATAAACGATAATCAACCTGACCAGCCTGCTTTTCACGGTGGAGCTGCCAGTTAACGGGTAAATTGGTCAGTGGGTACTGACTTTCAGTTTCAAGATAAATCCAGGCTTCTTTTGAGAGCCAGCCGTTTTCTTCTAAAAGCTGAGCTGTTTTTATAACTAGATTTTGATGAAAAGGGGGATCAATAAATACTACATCAAACTGATACGTAGCCGGTTGGTTTAACCAGTTTAGGGTATCAGCTGCAATGACAGAAAGATTATCAGCCTGCAATTTTTGCTGGTTACTGATGAGCTGCTTTGCAATAGCCGGGCTTTTTTCCAGTAATACGGCTGTTTTAGCTCCTCTGGACACAGCTTCAAAACCAAGGGCACCGCTACCAGAATAACAATCTAAACAGGTTGCCTCTGAAATCACAGGCATAAGCCAGTTGAACAGGGTTTCTTTCACGCGATCAGTAGTTGGTCTGAGTCCAGTACTATCCATAACGGGTAATTTGCGCCCACGCCATTTGCCACCAATAATGCGAATCTCACCCGGTACTTTTGTTGCCGGGTGGTTATTCGATGTTGATAGAGAACGTATAGCTTTCATGTTAATTAGAATAACTCTGAAGTGTTACCTTGTTCATCTGTCACCTGTGTTCCTGTTTCTTTATAGGAATACTGTGTCGGTTCAGTACCTTCAATGAAGTATTCTTCAATACTATTGGAATCAGGTGTAGCAAGCATTCCTGTTTTACGATCGATCAGTACAGAAATCACTTTATTTGGCTGAATCTCAGTTTTTTGAGGCACACCTTTTAACACAACTTGCATATAATCATTCCAGAGTGGATTTACTGTACGGGCACCACCTTCAGCTGAAATATATGAACGTTCGTCAAAGGCATTTTGTCTTGCTCGTCCAAGTTCACGGCGATGGTCATCAAAGCCCATCCAGACAGTTGTGACGATATCCGGACCAAAACCGGAGAACCAGACATCTTTAGATAAGTTAGTTGTCCCTGTTTTACCACCAATATCATGACGATTTAAGTTACGGCTACGCCATGCTGTCCCTAGCCAGTTACTGCCTTTTTCACCCCATACCGCCGTTTTTAACGCGTCTTTAATGATAAATGCCAGCTCACTACTAATAACATGTGGAGCGTAAACAGGTTGTTGTGACTCTGGCTGTGTTTCTGGTTTTGGTTGATTCTCATCAACTGGTAAGCGTTCAAACGGAATATTTTCTGGTAATACAAAGCCACTATCAGCGGTTAATGCATTTTGATCTGGTGTATCGCCATCCGTTGTTGTCACTACGTTTTCAACGTGGTCTAAAGAGATATTTTGTTTATCTTCTTCGGCATAAGCGAGCTCTTGTAAACAATCACTACAAGCGACTTCCGGCACGTGTTCATAAATTACACCACCTTCAGAATATTCAATTCGCTCAATCACATAAGGTGTAACCAGATAACCACCATTGGCGATAACTGAGTAACCTCTGGCCACCTGTAATGGGGTAAATGAGGCAGAGCCTAAAGCCAGTGACTCATTACGTGAAATATTACTACGCGGGAAACCAAATCGCTCTAAGTAATCAGCAGCATAATTAATGCCAATAGCACGTGCGGCACGTACCATCATTACGTTTTTAGACGTTGCTAAACCAACACGTAAACGCAGTGGTCCGGCATAAGTTGCTGGTGAGTTTTTAGGTCGCCAGGCTTCACTACCGGCACTGGTTCTAAGAATTGGCGCATCGTTTAAGATGGTAGCCATGGTTAAGCCTTTATCCAGCGCTGCGGTATAAATAAATGGTTTAATATTAGAACCAATTTGACGAATCGCCTGAGTGGCACGGTTAAATTTACTGAGATTAAAATCAAAACCACCAACCAGTGCAGTGATTGCACCAGTATTGGAATCAACTGACACAAGCGCTGAGTTGACTGCTGGAATCTGAGAGAGTTGCCAGTTTTTATCAACCTGACGCACCCAAATTTGTTGTCCCTCTTTAATCACAGCCGAGACTGTTTTAGGTGTTGGTCCTTGAGCATTATCACTGATAAATGAGCGCGCCCATTTCATGCCATCATAATTGATAGTAATGGCTTCACCATTAGAAAGGACAGCTGTAGCAGCTTGCTCTGTTGATTTGGTCACGACTGCTGGCAGGAGCATTCCTCCACCATAAGTCATATATTTACTAAGTGCTTGCTGAATTTGTTCTGGTGTAAAGGCGGTATCACCTTCTTGCCATAAGACTTTTTCTGGTCCTCGGTAGCCATGACGCATATCGTAATCAAGTACATGATGACGAACGCTGGTTGTTGCTGCCACCTGATTTTTTTGAGTAATTGTGGTATAGACCTTGTATCCATCACTGTAAGCAAACTCACCAAATTTTTCATACATGAATTGGCGCGCCATTTCTGCAACATAAGGTGCAGAAAATGCGACTTTAGGAACGTGATAACTCACATTTAGTGGTTCTGCAATAGCTTCATCATATTGTTCCTGCGTGATGTACTCTTGATCAAGCATACGATGCAGTACCCAGTTACGACGCGAGATCGCTCGTTCCGGGTAAGAAATTGGGTTATAAGCTGATGGCGCATTTGGCAGACCAGCAAGCAGAGCCGATTCGCTCAATGTTAGTTGATCGGCTGTTTTACCAAAGAATGTAGCTGCCGCTGAACCAATGCCATAAGAGCGGGAACCAAAGTAAATTTTGTTGAGATAGAGTGCCATAATCTCTTCTTTGGTGAGCTCTTTCTCCATACGAATTGCCAGAATCATCTCACGAATTTTACGTCCGATACTCTTTTCTGGTGTTAAGAAGAAGTTTTTAGCTACCTGCTGGGTAATCGTACTACCACCTTGTGACAAACTACCTGATTTTAGTGCGATAAAGACGGCACGCATAATCCCGATAGGATCGACGCCATAGTGACTATAAAAGCGGGAATCTTCAGTAGCAATAACCGCATTAATTACCGATTGCGGCATATCTTCATATTTAAGCGGGATACGACGATGTTCACCAAAAGAGGCAATCAGTTCACCATCAGCACTAAGTACTTGCATAGGTGTTTGCAGGCGAACCACTTTTAGTTCAGCAACATCAGGCAGATCTTTGGAATAATACATATAGGCAGCAAAAACGGTAATTGTACCAATAAAGGCACAACCTACAAAAAACTTTAATAAAAACAACAAGATTTTTAATGCTTTCACTACAATATCCCAAAGAATCGATCAATCTATTTTTACTGGATGACTATTATACAGAAACTGTCCTGTGTGATAAGCCATTTTTACTGATTCAGTATATTGAGCATTACAAATAGCACAAATCTCTTTACTATATAGTTACAAATGTTATTATTTCAAATGTAATTATACTGAGAGAAAAATTATGTCATATTCATTTCAATTAGTTGAAACATTATTAAACAGACATAAGGCACAAGGATTTGAGATGCCTTTTGATGAGATTTATCTGACGCGTTTATTGCAATTTACGCAAGATAAAATGCTAATACGACTTAACAATATGTTTCAAAAGTATAAAATAACCAATAATCACTTTTTATTGTTTACAGCAATAAGAAGTACCGGAAAAGAAGGAATTCAGGCTTCTACACTGAGTGAAATGCTAAATATTTCACGGGTACAAGTTTCACGCTTTGTAGAGGACTTAGTCAAACGGCAATGGATTGACCGCATACAACATCCTACAGATAGACGGTCTCAGTATTTAGTGGTCACTCAGCAAGGACATGATTTTTTAAATCAAGTATCTCCTGCGTTATATGATTATGTCTCTAAAGCCTGGTCTACTATCTCTGCTGACGAAAAGACACAATTGAAAAATATTCTGGGAAGAGTGCTAACGCAAATTGAAATCATTGAAGAGGGAGCTGGCAATGAGTCTTAGTATAAAAAAAATCATTATGATTGTTGTGGTAATCGTCATTGCTGCTGCAGTGTATTTGTTATGGCCAAAATCAGAATCTGGTATTAATAAATTATATGGCAATGTTGATATTCGTTCTGTAAATACAAGCTTCAGAGTGGGTGGACGTTTAATTGAGTCATTAGTTGATGAAGGTGATACCGTTAAAGAGGGTGACATACTTGCTAGAATTGATTTAACACCTTATCAAATAGCTCGTTCAAAAGCTGTTGCTAACTTAGCTGCCAGCAAAGCTCAACTAGACTTAATGCTCTCAGGCTATCGAACAGAAGAAATCGATCAGGCTAAGGCACAAGTCGAACAATATAAAGCTGCTTATCAATATGCAGATAGTACCTATCAGCGTCAGGTTGCTCTGGCAAAAACAGAGGCTATCTCAAAAGATCAATTAGACAATACCAGAGCTGCCCGAGATCAGGCTAAAGCGGCGTTACAGACAGCGGAAGATAAGCTCACCCAATACCTGAATGGTAATCGTGAAGAAGATATTGAAGCCGCTAAAGCCAATGTGGATTTAGCCGCAGCTGAACTTGCTCAGGCTGAACTTAACCTAAGCGATACCACGCTCTATTCACCAGCAAACGGAACTATTTTAACCCGTATTGTTGAACCGGGAACTTTGCTTTCTGCCGGCAGTTACGTCTATAGTATTTCGTTGACCAGCCCGGTCTGGATTCGCGCTTATGTCGATGAAGTTAATCTGGCTTATGCAAAGCCGGGGCAAGAAGTTCTGGTTTATACCGATGCTAAGCCAGATAAACCTTATAAAGGGCAGATTGGTTTTGTTTCCCCAACGGCAGAGTTTACGCCAAAATCGGTTGAGACAGAAGTATTACGAACCAGTTTAGTTTATCGTTTACGTATTATTGTGACTGATAGTGATGATATGTTACGTCAGGGAATGCCTGTTACGATCAAGTTTGCTGAGTAATTAATAATGGAAACAGTACAAGCTTCACCAGCTAGTATCATATTACAAGATGTTAATAAACATTTTGATAATGTAGAAGCCCTTAAACCGTTAACGATAACGATTAAAGCGGGAGGTGTAACTGGTGTTGTTGGGCCTGACGGAGCAGGGAAAACCACACTGCTCAGAATGATGGCAGGATTGCTTGAAGCCTCAGCGGGTTCTTTGAATGTTGCAGGTCTTGACCCGATTAAAAATCGTAGTGAACTGCGTGATATTTTGGGCTATATGCCACAAAAATTTGGTTTGTATGAAGATCTCACCGTCATTGAAAACTTAAATTTATTTGCTGATTTAAGAAATATTCAGGGTGAAGAAAGAACAAAAACTTTTAATCAGTTACTGGATTTTACTGATTTACACCGTTTTACTGACCGCTTAGCCGGCAAATTGTCAGGCGGTATGAAACAAAAATTAGGGGTAGCTTGTACGTTGCTTGGACAGCCTAAAGTTCTGCTACTGGATGAACCGGGAGTAGGTGTTGATCCTATCTCTCGTCGTGAGCTCTGGAAGATGGTGCATACGCTTGCCCATGAGGGTATGTTAATCATCTGGAGTACTGCTTATTTAGATGAAGCAGAGCAGTGTGAAAATATCCTGTTGCTGAATGAAGGGAAATTACTCTTTAATGGAGAACCGATGCAGCTGACACATCAGGTGAGTGAGCGTGTAGTGTTGGTCTCTTCTAATTATCCTCATCGCACATTATTACAGCAAGCATTAAAGTTACCGGAAATCAGTGATGGCGTGATTCAGGGTAATGATATTCGCCTGATCTTAAAATCTGATGTCACACTTGACACAATTAAAGATAAACTGGTTGCCATTGATAACATTCAGGATATTAAAGTTGTTCCTACTGCTGGTCGTTTTGAAGATGCTTTTATTGATCTGCTTGGTGGTGTTGAGATCAAAGAATCGGTGCTGACTAAAATTATGCAACCTATTGAAGGCAGCAAAGATGAGGTTGTGATTGAGGCACAAGATCTAACTAAACAATTTGGTGACTTTGTTGCGACTAATCACGTTAACTTTCAGGTAAAACGTGGTGAAATTTTTGGTTTACTCGGACCAAATGGTGCAGGTAAGTCAACTACCTTTAAAATGATGTGCGGGTTGCTTAAAATCTCTGCCGGACAGGCGCTGGTACTTGGTATGAGTCTGGCTAAAAGCCCGACTAAAGTCAGACAACGTCTTGGTTATATGGCACAAAAATTCTCGCTCTATGACAAATTAACTATCCTGCAAAATCTACAGTTTTTCTCTGGTATTTATGGCTTAGTTGGTAAAGAGCAGAATGAACGTATCGAAGAGATGCTTACTGCGTTTAATTTTCATTCTATTCAAAATAAAGATATTAATTACCTGTCACTGGGGTTTAAGCAGCGTTTAGCTTTAGCTTGTGCCCTGATGCATAAACCGGATGTGTTGTTTTTAGATGAGCCAACTTCGGGTGTTGATCCGGTGACTCGTCGTGAATTCTGGATGCATATCAATAGTTTAGTGGATAAAGGTGTGACTGTGATGGTAACGACTCACTTTATGGATGAAGCAGAGTATTGTGATCGTATTGGTCTGGTTTATCAGGGTAAACTTATTGCTCTTGGTTCTCCGGATGATTTAAAGCAACAAGTCGCGACACAGCAACAACCCAATCCAACTATGGAAGATGCCTTTATTGAACTTGTTCTGGCACACGATAAGGAGCAGGTAAAATGAGTCTGTCTATTCGTCGCTTGCAAGCATTATGTGTGAAAGAGACTAAACAAATCATTCGTGACCCGAGTAGTATGTTGATCGCTATTGTGATTCCTGTTCTGTTACTGCTTATCTTTAGTTATGGTATTAATCTGGACTCCAGTCGATTGAACGTGGGTGTTGTTGTTCAGGATGAAAGTCTGCCGGCGCAGCGTTTTGTACAGGTTTTACAAGGCTCAGATTATTTAAATCCGGTGGTTGCTTCTCATCGTGAAGTTCTTGATGATCAGCTTAAGATGGGGAATATCCGCAGTATCATTATTATCCCTAATGATTTTGGTAAACAATTTACCGATAATCAGGCCAGTATTCAGGTGATTACTGATGGCAGTGAGCCCAATATTGCTAACTTTGTACAAGCGTATATGCAAGGCGTATGGAGGATCTGGCAGCAACAAAATCTTCAGGATGCCGGGCAGGAGCTGACTAGTAGCATTGAGGTTGAAATGCGTTATTGGTTTAATGCTGCTGCAACCAGTCGGCACTTTATTATTCCGGGGGCAATCACTATCATCATGACCGTTATCTGCTCGATCTTAACTTCACTGGTGATTGCCCGTGAGTGGGAAAGGGGCACAATGGAAGGGCTTCTCTCCACACCAATGACCAAATGGGAATTATTACTTTCTAAACTGTTACCTTATTACGGCCTGGGGCTGTTTGCGATGTTGATCTGCCTGTTATTTTCCATTTTTATTATCCATGTGCCATACCGGGGCTCATTTATTGCATTATTTATTCTCAGTAGTCTGTTTTTATTTACGGTACTTGGCATGGGACTGCTCATTTCAACACTGACCCGTAATCAGTTTAATGCTGCCATGATTGCGATTAATGCGGCATTCCTGCCAGCTGTCATGTTATCCGGGTTTGTGTTTGAAATTAGTAGTATGCCGGTCATTATTCGCCTGACAACTTATATTATTCCGGCGCGTTATTTTGTGAATTCTCTACAGACCCTGTTCCTATCAGGTGATGTCGTGTCTGTATTAATTACGAATGGCATTTTTTTAGCGGTGTTTACTTTGATTTTGTTAACGCTTGTGATGAGAACAACTAAATTGCATTTGGATCGATAATATGTTGCCTATTTTTTCCCGATTTATGTGGATTTATCGAATTGTAACATTGGTTAAAAAAGAGCTGTTGCTGCTGTTTAAAGAGAAGCAAACTCGAATGATTTTAATTATGCCGGTATTTTTACAGGTTATCATCTTCCCGTTTGCAGCCACACTAAATGTGACCAATGCTACTATTGGTGTCTACCGGGAAGACACTGGGCAGGCTTCTTACGAGATTATTCAGCGTCTAATTAAAACGGAGGCATTTTCAACCATCCTTTTTTTAGATTCAGCTGAGCAGGTTGAAAATGCCATTAATCGTGGAGACATTCTGTTATCAGTGAACTTTCCGGGCGATTTTACTGCCCGTTTAGTCAGGCAGGATAACCCGCAGGTACAAGTAATTTTAGATGGGCGCCATTCTAACAGTGCACAGATCGCAGCTAATTATGTGCAGCAAGTGATTATGCAGTATCAACAAGAATCAGTCTGTCAGTTGCAAGGGAATTGTGACAGTAATCAGCTGATTATCCGCCACTGGTTTAATCCAAATCTGGATTATAAATGGTTTGTTTTGCCTTCTCTAGTCGCTTTAATTACGACAATTGGTGTGTTGATTGTTACAGCACTTTCTATTGCCAGAGAGCGGGAACAAGGCACATTTGAACAATTACTGGTTTCGCCATTAACCACCTTACAGATTTTTATTGGTAAAGCGATTCCTGCATTAATTGTGGCTACAGCACAAGGTACAGTGATTTTAGTGGTAGGTATTTTTGCTTATCAGATTGCATTTCAGGGCTCATTATTACTCTATTATTTCTGTATTCTGGCTTATGGTCTGTCTTTGATAGGATTTGGATTATTAATTTCAGCACTCTGTTCTACCCAGCAGCAGGCTTTTATCGGGATTATCGTATTTTTAGTACCTGCTATTTTACTCTCTGGTTATATTGCACCGGTAGAAAATATGCCCGAGTTTTTACAGCATATTACTGTGATAAATCCGGTGCGTCACTTTACTGAACTGACTAAAGAGATTTATTTAAAAAATGTTTCCTTTGCTATTATCTGGAAAAGTTTATATCCTCTGTTTCTAATTGCGATGGCAACAAGCAGCTTTGCTTATTTTATTTTCAAAAAACGTATAGGGTAGAAATATGTATTGTGAATTAATCAGACAGCGATATGCTGAAATTGGTAGTAATGATATTGGTTATGTAGAAGATGCCTTATCTTGCGTTATGGAAGCGTTAAACGCTATTGCCAGTGATGACAGAACACCGGAAGATTTACGTGAAAAAGCAGCCTTTGCAGCAGCTAATTTACTGATGAGTGATTTTGAGGTTTAGTATTTTTCTTGGTTGGTCGTTTATTTAGCATATTGATTGGCAAATGAATAATAAAGCGGGTTGAGTCATCATCGGATTCGACCCAAATACTTCCCTGATGGATATCAATAATCGATTTTACAATCGCTAGTCCAATACCTGCGCCCGAACCAGAACCGCCATCATTACGATTTCTTGACTCATCCGGACGATAGAAACGATCAAACAGTTTTGGCAGATGTTCTGATGAGATTTTCTTACCCGGGTTTTGAACGACTATCTGAATATCGTACTTATCAACCTGAGACAAGGATACGGTAATACTCTCGCCTGATGGCGTATAACGAATGGCATTTGATAATAAATTACCAATAGCTCGGGAGAGCATTGCTCTATCACCCTGTATCACTGGCGCATTACCTTGCAGTACAAAAGAAACATTTTGTTCTTCAGCTACCGGCTCAAAATATTCAAAGATCGATTTTATCTCTTCTGTCAGGTCAATACTGATGGCTTCTGGTATGGTCTTTTTATTATCAGTCTGAGCCAGAAATAACATATCTGTAATCATCTTAGACAGACGCTCATATTCTTCCAGATTGGAGTAAAGAATCTCCTGATACTCTTCAACGGTTCTTTCTGTACGTAGAGCAATTTGAGTTTGAGTGACCAGATTAGTGATGGGTGTTCTCATTTCATGTGCGATATCAGCCGTAAAATTACTTTGTCTTTGAAACACATCATCAATACGTGCCAGCATATCGTTAAACGCCTGCACAATACCGATAAACTTAGCCGGTACAATGGAAGTCGGGATTCGATAACTTAAATGACGGGAAGTAATACTTTGAATCTTTTTACTTAAACGATTGAGTGGTTTTTGCGTTAAATAAACAGTTGAAATCGTCCAGATAAATGTAGTGATACAAGAGATTAACACTAAAATACGTAAACCATCACGCAATTGCTGAATAAACTTTTGTTGTAAGGTACGACCAACACCAGTGATAACAGTATATTCGTCACCAGCGTAGTTAGAGATTCTGGCGGCAGCTATGCGATAAGAGCGATCGTTATAGTTCCAGATCGCCGTATTACCGTTTTCAATAATGTAATTAAATTCGTTATGCTGCTGAACTAACGCTAAATCAGGTCCTCGGGTACGGTAGATCGTATTACCATCTTTATCGATGATATAAGCATATAAACCATTATGAGCAGCAAGAATTAATGAAGTATTTTGTTCAAACTCTTCATATTCAGTACGGGGATTGTGCAGAAATAACTCAGTATTGATTGAGTTAATTACTGCATTAACATCGGTGACGTTCTGCTGTACAGAATAATTATCAAAAGAACGCTCGATAATATAACTTAAAATAAATAGCAATGCGCTGGTAACGCAGCACAGTAAAATAGATAAACGAATTGAGAAAAATAAAGAGTAATACTTAGTCTTCATCCAGAATATCCAGTTTATATCCCATACCGCGAACAGTATGAATCAACTTGGGTTCAAAAGGTTGATCCACTTTATTACGCAGGCGACGAATAGCAACATCAATAACGTTAGTATCGCTATCAAAATTCATATCCCAAACTTGTGAAGCAATAAGAGAGCGAGGCAATACTTCACCAGGATGGCGTAAAAAGTATTCCAGTAACAAAAATTCTTTATTGGTTAAATCGATACGTTTGCCTGAACGGGTAACAGTACGCTTTGGAAGATCCATCACCAGGTCAGTAATTGTTAGCTGATTTAGATTAACCTGCGGACTATTACGACGTAATAATGATTTAATTCTGGCCAGTAACTCAGCAAAAGAAAATGGCTTAACCAGATAATCATCAGCACCTAAGTTCAAACCTTTTACTTTATCTTCAATTCTTCCCATTGCAGACAAAAGTAAAATTTGTGTATCTTTACCCGCTTCTCTGAGTGACTCAATAATTTTCCAGCCACTGATATCCGGTAGCATAACATCTAAAATAATCAGATCGTACTCTTCAGTCATAGCTTTGTGATAGCCGTCAAGCCCGTTATGTGTTAAGTCGACAACAAAACCAGATTCAACTAATCCCTGACGTAAATATTCACCTGTTTTGTGCTCATCTTCAACCACTAACAATTTCATAAGCGTCCCTAATTAATAACAGTAAAACCATGACTTTATGTTATATAGCATAAAGTAAAGTTGATAAATAGCAAATAAGAAAAGTATGACAAAATTGTCATTTTCATGTCATTTAATCGTAGGTGTGAGAGGGTTATAGTGTATCCATATTGTGTAGCACGGAGTTTTTAGTAGTTCTTTTTTTTCGTTGTTTTTATTTCCTTTCATCCATTCCTTGCAATTTGATGCGCCCTAACTTTTAGTTAGGGTTTTTTTTTGGTAATAATTTATTACCGATGGATAAAATGCCCGAAATAGTAAAATGACAAATTCTGTTGGTAGGGTAAAGCAAAATATCTGAAAAAGCGATTAAAACGAAATGACAAAAGTGTCATTTTGATGTCATTCCAGAGTATGGAAATAAGGTTTATATTGTACTTAATGAAAGACACAAGGTAACCACTTTCTGTTTTTTATTGTTTTATTTCCTTTCATCCATTCCTTGCAATTTGATGCACCCTAACTCTTAGTTAGGGTTTTTTTTATGTTTAATTTTTCTTTTTTGCTAACACAACACCTGATTCCATATGCTCTGTATAAGGAAACTGATCAAACATTGCCAGTTTCACGATGTCATGAGTTTCAGTTAATACAGCAAGATTATCTTTTAGTGTTAATGGATTACAGGAAATATAAATGATCGTTGGATATTTCTGGATCATAGTCAGAGTTTTGTCATCAAGACCCGCACGTGGTGGATCAACCAGTACGGTATTACACTCATAAGAGGTTAAATCTATTCCTTTTAAACGATTAAATTCCCGTTCACCTTTTAGTGCTTCAGTAAAATCTTCTGCTGACATACGCAGGATCTTAACATTATCAATATCATTGACCTGAATATTATACTGAGCAGCGCTGACAGACGGTTTTGCGATCTCTGTTGCCAGAACCTGACGGAAGTTTTTAGCCAGTGCTAAAGAGAAATTACCATTACCACAATACAGTTCCAATAGATCGCCTGTTGCATTTTTAGTTGCCTCAATTGCCCATTCCAACATCTGAATATTCACGCGCGCATTAGGCTGAGTAAAGCTATTTTCTACCTGACGATAAATAATATTGTGACCGTCAACAGACAGAACTTCATCAATGTAATCATTATCAAGATTGATTTGATGTTTTTTAGCCCGACCAATAATTTGTACATTAAAGCCTTGTGCGGTCAACTGATCTTTTAAATTTCTTGCTTCCAGCTCCCAGGCTTCATCCAGCTGTTTATGGTAGAGCAGAGTGATAATTAATTGCTGGCTCAAGGTGGAAAGATAATCGACCTGAAACAGTTTATAGCGTAGTGGATGATTATGTTTAATGGCTGCAAGCAAAGCGATCATCGCCTGATTAATCAGTTGTGAAGCAATCGGAAACTGCGTCACTTCAATACGTCTGCGTGTTAGCTGATCAAACATAATATGACAAATATGATCGCCATCATGCCAGATGCGAAATTCAGCTCGCATTCTGTAGTGCTTAATTGGTGACGTAAACGCCTGTACTGCTGGTGGATTAAACTCAGCCATTAGCTTTGTAAGCGTTTTAATCTTGTGTTGAAACTGCTGCTGATAATTTTCGTCAGTTAATGAATTTGTCATTCTGTTTAGTACTGCAAATTGAGTAAGGGACTTAAATTTAGCGTCAAATTATAGTGAATAAGTTGATTAAAGTAAAACTTCAATAAAATCAATAATTTGTAAAATTAACTTATTGATTTTATTTAACTATTTAAATAAGTATTAGGTAAATACATAAAATTGCTTATAGTTAAGGTCTATGATCAGAGATAAAACTTGTAAATATTACCCGACATCAGATCAAATGACAGAAGATAGCTATATCTGGAATAGGAAACACACAAAATAAATCTGGCGATAACGGGTATAAAACCGGATGAGTTATTGGTATGATTATCGCCGTTACTATCATGAATTAAGGATGAATCAAATGATTAATAAAGATACTCAACTTTGTATGTCTTTATCCGGCAGACCGGGTAATTTTGGTACACGTTTTCACAACTATCTCTACCAAAAACTCAATTTAAACTTTATCTATAAAGCATTTACGACCAAAGACTTAAAAGCAGCAATTGGTGGTGTACGTGCGCTTGGTATTCGGGGCTGTGCTGTGTCTATGCCATTTAAAGAAGACTGCATTCCTTATCTTGATGAACTGGATATTTCAGCCAGTGCCATTCAATCAGTGAATACTATCGTTAATACAGATGGTTATCTGAAAGCCTATAATACGGACTATATCGCGATTGCTAATTTAATTAAAAGCAATCAAATCAACCCAGATACTCATTTTGTATTGAAAGGTAGTGGGGGAATGGCAAAAGCAGTTGCCGGTGCGCTATTTGATGCAGGTTTTAAACACGGTACAATTTTAGCGCGTAATAAAGATAAGGGGACTGAACTGGCAAAACTTTATAACTACCAGTGGATCGCCAGTGAAGAAGAGTATGATTTATCTAAAGTACAAATGATTATTAATGTCACCCCGGTTGGCATGGCTGGCGGGGCGGAGGAACATGATTTGGCTTTTCCTGAACTATGGATTAAACAGGCTAAAATTGTTTTTGATGTGGTTGCTTTGCCGGTTGAAACACCAATGATTAAACTGGCAAAATCTCTGAATAAGAAAGTAATTACCGGAGCAGAAGTCATTGCCATTCAGGCACTGGAACAATTTGTGTTATATACCGGTATCCGACCTGATGCAAAACTTATTGATGAAGCGGCAGCATTTGCCCGTAGTAATTAACTCTGGCAGTAACTAAAACAGTGATAACGAACTTACTTTCTCAGTAAGTTCGTTACTTTAATTAAATAATTACGTGATTCCTGAGAAGCATGTTTTGAGGTCAGAGTTTTAAACACTTGTTCTGGTGTCATTGAGTTAATCACATCAACCGCTTTTTTACGATCTGCAGAGAACGTTGTCAGTACACTTCCAGCACCACCATTATAAGCAGTAATCATTGCGTATTTCATTGATAGTGGATTCTTAATGCCGACTAAATAACGATCCCGGATTAAAGCCAGATAAGCACCACCCATATTGACGTTATTTTTTGGGTCAAGCAGGTAAGAGCGGGTTGGTTCACCTTTCATCCCCCAGTTTTGATATAAATCACGGCCTGCAGTATGTTGTTGTACCTGCATCAAACCAATGGCATCAGAACGGCTGACAGCAAATGGGTTGTAGTTAGATTCAACCTGCATAATGGCTAGAATGAGTGACTCATCCAGGTCGTAACGATTAGCCGTATTTTTCACCAGCGGTAAGAATTTATGCGCACGTTGATCGACGTGGTTGGCGACTAAATTAATCGTCACAAATGAGATTTGTTTGTCATCAGCTAAACGGGACTTTAGCTGATTATTAACTAAGTAGCTGGCAAAGTGGTTAGCTCGCCATTCCCAGCGAATTGGTTGCCCGGTTTCATCAACCACCTGATTATACAAGAACGGCTCTTTGCTTGGGTCGATAGTCTTTGAATCATCTTTAAGCATATCGTCCGGTTCAGACATAAGGAGTGTTGAAACGATAGCGCTGGTCAGTTCAGTTAATGGGTCGTGAGAAAGTGTTTCAATCGTGATACGACCAGAAACAAAGTTGATATGCACACGAGTTTGTAAGTTGTCACTATAATGAACATAGTCTTTAGGGCCCGGAATAAGGACTTCCTGACGTCCCCAGATGTCCTGGATGTTGTCAGCGAATTGACTAATTAAAATGTTAAAAGCATTGGTGTCTTTAGTGTAATCTACCGGTCCTTGTCTGTTTGAAGACGTAGAACAAGCCGCTAAAATAAAGGTAATTAGCGAAAGGACAATGATTTTCGTTTTATTCATCATAGGTTTAAAAAAGTTTAAGAAGTGCGCATTATAGCTGTTTTGGTGGCGTATAGCCATGGATATCGACAGCTTCACCTTCAAACAGGAACTTAATCATCGCTTCTTCTATCTGCTTCCGGTGCTCCGGGTTCATCATATTTAGTTTGTTTTCATTGATGAACATGGTCTGTTTTTTCATCCACTCCGACCAGGCCTGCTTTGAGATCTCATTGTAAATTCGCTTGCCAATTTCTCCCGGATAAAGTTGAAAATCTAAGCCTTCAGCATCCTTCTTTAGATAGTGACAAAAAATTATTCTGCTCATAATGTATTCCTTACTTTATATCTCTTTCGACTTAGATAATTGTTTCAATAAGTTATCAACCGGCGTTGCCAGACCTACTGTCTGGGGCTCATTCAGGTTATACCAACAGCCGGCTTGTTCTTCCCGGAAGCTGGTGCGATGAGTTATCTTACAATAAATTGGTACAATATCCAGATGAAAGTGGCTAAAGGTATGGCGAAAAGAGATCAGCTGCTCTGGTTTTTCTGTTTTAATCCCTTGTTTGTGCAGCCATTCCTGTAAATCACTTTCTGTCTTAAATTGTGGGAAGCAGTAAAGTCCACCCCAGATTCCTGTCGGTGGTCTTTGTTCCAGCCAGATAGTTTGCTTATCCTGCAGAATTAGAAAATAAGCGGTTTTTTCCGGGATCTCTTTCTTTGGTTTTTTCGTCGGATATTTTTGCCAGCTATTGGTCGCATAAGCCTCACAGTCACGGTTAACCGGGCAAAGTGTACATTTAGGTTTAGAACGAGTACAGATCAGTGCACCAATATCCATCATTGCTTGATTAAACTGTGCCACACCTTTAGCCGGAGTAACTGATTCACTAAGAGTCCATAATTTATTTTCGACTGCCTTTTGTCCCGGCCATCCTTCAACTGCATAGTGTCTGGCTAGTACACGCTTTACGTTACCATCCAAAATAGCAAAATGTTGGTTTTGTGAGAGAGACAAAATTGCACCAGCGGTTGAACGCCCGACACCAGATAAACCAGCGACATCATCAAAAGTAGTTGGAAATGTTCCGTGAAAATGCCCAGCTACATGTTGAGCAGCTTTATGCAGATTGCGAGCACGAGCATAATAACCAAGTCCGGTCCAGAGATGTAGCACATCATCAATAGGTGCTGCGGCTAAATCTGAAATGGTTGGAAAGCGCTCAATAAATTTTTGAAAATAGGGGATCACTGTTGCAACCTGAGTTTGTTGTAACATCACCTCAGACAACCAAACGTGATAAGGGCTTTTTTCCTGCTGCCAGGGTAGGGTTTTACGTCCGTACAGCTCATACCAGTTCAGGACTGACTCGGAAAAGTGACTAAATCTTTCTGACACAATAATAACTCTATGTTTTCTGTTACTTATTAATACTATTTAGCTTCGGCAAAACATTAAGCGCTTAAATACAAGGGATCTTTATTCTGTCCGAAGCCAAACCAAATAATCTATTTAATATCAGGCCACCGGTAATAAGTTATCGCTCGGATAACAGCCCAGTACTTTCATAAATAAGGTGATGGATGATAACTCTTTTAGTGCCTGTTGCATATCCATTGTACCAAGATTACCCTGTAAATCGATGTAGAACATCTCTTCCCAAGGATTTCCGTGAATTGGTCTGGATTCTAACTTGGTCATGGCAATATTATGTTTACGCAGAACCAGTAAAGCATCAACCAGCGCACCGGATTGCTGACCGGTTTTCATCAAAATGGTGGTTTTAGCCGGGATTTGGCCTGAAACCTCAATCGGCTTACGGGACAGGACAATAAAGCGTGTGATATTTTCTTTCTGATTAGCAAAATTGTGTGCTAAGACCTGAAGTCCATACAGCTCACCACCATCTTTATTACCCATGGCGGCAACAGTTGGATTATCAAGTTTTGCCACTGTCTCCATCGCTGATGAAGTACTATCGCAATAAACGATCTTCCAGTGAGGGTACTGAGCTAAAAAATTACTACATTGCTGGAATGGTTGCGGGTGACTATAGACGGTTTCAATCTTATCTAAATCCGTCTGACCTTTAGCTAAAATGCAGTGATCAATCGGTAATGCTAGTTCGGCAACAATATGTAAATTAGTTTTTTGTAGCAAGTCATAAACTTCATTGATTGAACCTGAGCTGCTATTTTCCAACGGTAAAATACCGTAATCAACAAAACCCTCTTCCACCTGATGAAAGATATCAGTAAAGTTTTGGCAACCACATTCGACCATTTGATTAAAGTGGATGCTGGCATAACGGCGAGCTGCTAAATGTGAATAAGAACCTTTAGGGCCTAAAAAGGCAATTTTAGCCGTCGTTTCTGAATTATGATTTAACTGCTTTTGCAGAATTTTTTGCTGCATTAGGACAGAATCTTCAATAATTAGCTGATACAGACGAGTAATATAGATTTCATCCAGATCATAAGCCTTACCTTGTTCTGTCAGCAGTTTTAACAGTGCATGTTCACGCGCAATATCCCGTACCGGTAAATTAGCTGCTATCTTGGTATAAATGACCTCTTTAGACAGATTACGACGATCTGCCAACAGATTTAATAATTGCTTATCCAGCGCGGTAATTTTTTCACGTAGTGGTAATAACGGATTGTTAGACATAAATGACAAGACTCAAGGCAGTAAGATTAGTGTATAAGTATCACATAAAATAAAGGCACTATACAGTGCCTTTTATCAGAATTATTTCGTATTACTCTTCAGGCGTATAGCCTTTAATACTTTCATTGGCTCGGCGTGCCTCACCTTTATGTTGAATTTTATTTAATTGACGTTCTAGTTTTCCTACCAGTTCGTTAATAGCCGTGTACATATCATCGTGTTTCGCAGAGGCGACCAGTGGTGAACCTTTTGTTGTTATCGTTGCATCAATCATAAATCCGTTGGGTTCTTTGGACAAAATAAAGTGAGGATTAATGAGTTGAGCTCTCCACTTATCCAATTTCGCGAATTTCTCTTCGATGTAGCTTCTAATTGCAGGAGTAATATCCATTTGTTTACTGGTAATGCTTAAAGTCATAATTGACCCCCTATAATCTAGCTAATGTGTGTACTACTGATACTACATTGTCAAATTATTAGAGGGTCGTCAACCAGTTCTTATAAATATTTCAACGACCGCACAAATTGGTTGCTATTGTTTTGATTCATAAAGATTTATGGAGTAAACTGAATATTAGTCTTCGCTACAATAGCCCTGTGCAGGTAAACGCTCATTATCTAAATAAGCCTGCCCATCTTTCATCATTAAACGACCTGCAATAAACCATTTCACAACTAAAGGGTAGATTTGGTGTTCCTGAACAAGTACCCGACTGGCAACATCTTCTTCATTATCATCAGCAAAAACCGGAACTTTAGCTTGTAAAATGATAGGACCACCATCAAGTTCTTCTGTGACAAAATGTACTGATGTGCCATGTTCACTATCTCCGGCTTCAATTGCTCTGCGATGAGTATGTAATCCTGGATATTTAGGAAGTAGAGATGGGTGAATATTCAACATTTTACCAGTGTAATGTTGTACAAACTTAGGTGTTAAAATACGCATATAACCTGCTAACACGACTAAGTCTGGCTGATATTGATCAATTTGTTTTGCGACAACTTCATCAAACTCTTCACGCGACGTGAAATCTTTATGATTAATTACATGAGCAGGAATCTCAGCCTGTTTCGCGCGTTCAAGAGCAAAAACATCGGGTTTATTTGAGATAACAGCAGCAACCTGTGCATCGATTAATTTTGACTGACAGCTATCTATAATAGCTTGTAGATTAGAGCCGCTACCGGAAACTAAAACAACAATTTTCTTCATTATAATATGACTCGTAAATTGATAAACGATAGAAAATAATTAATAAAAAATAGCGACCAGAGTCGCTATTCTAAAAAGATTATTTGATGATTACGCGCTCAGCAGAATCAGAGGCTTTGATTTCACCCAGTTTCCATGCTTTTTCACCGTGAGCAGTAAGCAGCGCAATCGCTTTATCAACACTATCTTTTGGTAG
Source organism: Zophobihabitans entericus (assembly GCF_011745665.1). Taxonomy (GTDB): domain Bacteria; phylum Pseudomonadota; class Gammaproteobacteria; order Enterobacterales; family Orbaceae; genus Zophobihabitans; species Zophobihabitans entericus. The sequence continues at coordinate 1,580,692 of NZ_CP050253.1, forward strand.
TGCGATAATCATACCCACACCACAGTTAAAGGTACGGTACATTTCATGACGACTGACATTACCAGCCTGTTGTAACCAGCTGAATACTGCCGGCCATTGCCAGCTTGACTCATCGATCACAGCCTGAGTATTGTCTGGTAGTACACGTGGAATATTTTCCCAGAAGCCACCACCAGTAATATGAGCAATGGCGTGTACTTCAACATTTTCAATCAGGTTTAAAATTGATTTAACATAGATTTTAGTCGGAGCAAGTAAGTGTTCAGCCAGCGGTTTGCCTGCCAGCATCTCTTTTGCCGGGTCAGTTTTGCTGACTTCTAAAATTTTACGGACTAAAGAGTAACCATTAGAGTGTGGACCGCTTGCCGCCAAAGCAATTAAAGTGTCACCATCTTTGACTTTACTGCCGTCAATGATTTTTGATTTCTCTACGACTCCAACACAAAAGCCAGCAATGTCATAATCATTGCCGTGATACATACCCGGCATTTCAGCAGTCTCACCGCCTACTAAGGCACAACCAGATTGTTTACAACCTTCAGCAATACCCGTTACCACTGTTGCGGCAACGTCAACATTGAGTTTACCTGTTGCGTAATAATCTAAGAAGAAGAGTGGTTCGGCGCCTTGTACAATTAAGTCATTAACACACATAGCAACAAGATCGATACCAATAGAGTCGTGATGATTAAGATCCATGGCCAGACGTAGTTTCGTACCGACACCATCAGTACCGGAGACTAAAATAGGTTCTTTATATTTTTGTGGGATAGCGCAGAGTGCACCAAATCCACCAAGACCACCAATAACTTCCGGGCGACGAGTTTCTTTTACAACAGTTTTGATTCTATCAACTAACGCGTTACCAGCATCAATATCAACACCAGCGTCTTTGTAACTTAATGATGTTTTGTCAGACACAGCAGGGATCCTCTGAGCGATTATTAAGAAAGGCGATAAGGCTGCTTATTTTAACAGTGTTATGTGGTATTGGCGATAGCCGCTGGAATATTTTTATTTATTACAGAGAAAATAATAAATAAAATTTACACGGTTTTATGTCTTGAAATAATAAGTTCTATAAACATTATTGTTCAATACAAACAACAGCCGGATTATTTGGCTGTACTGGCGGTTCAACCAATTTGAAGTGGGAGATTGAACCATAGTTTACACCTACAACAAAAGGACTATCTGTTTGATAGAGCTCTGATGTCCAGTAGTAACTATGCATCCAGTTTGAACCACTATAATTTTGTAAGGAACCCCATTCACCACCAAGTGTACCGATAGCTCTGGTATACACGTTATTTGAACCAAGACTACTACCGCCAGCAACATTGTTTTTTGGTGAACTGGTTAAATCCTGACGTGTAGCCATTTGAGTCCCACAGACAGCAGTGGCAATATCGTACGTTGTATAATTGGTTCCACCCATCCCTGCATCGGACGCGGTTTTAGGCATAGCCCATTTTTTGATGGTAAATGAGTAGTTTAACGTTGGCAAACCAACGGGGGTAATACTTATTGTCACAGTAGTTGGTAAACTGGCTGGTCTTGTCAGCGTCACCAATCCTGTACTGGAATTAATACTGGCTACAGCCGGATTGCTTGAGGAGAATCCGGAAAAACCAGCCGGCCAGGATGAGGTTGCTACAGTAAATTTAGCATTTTCAAAGCCTGTTGTTGGGAAAGTATCACCAGACACTTTGGTTTTAAAACCATTTGCCGGATCAAAATCTTCACTGTAATAAGCGCCAAAGTTATTGGAAGATGGTGGATTATAAGTTCCGTTTCCGGTGACAAATGTAGGAGGGCCACCACCTGTTGCTGACCAATTGATCCAAGCCATATGAGTTGGTTTTAAGAAACAAATTTCGGGTTCTACATTAATCGAGAACGTTTTTGTTAAATCACCAATGAGCGTGGAAATTGGGTCACCATATTCTGAAACAACACTAAAATCCTGGGCTTCAATCGTTAATGTATAAGGTGCGACACAGCTATCTAAATAGCCGGTCGTATTTGATACTACATTACCGTATTTGTCTTTCCACTGGGCGACTAATGAAGTGTAAGAAACCAAACTCGTTGATGACGGAGCATCACCATCCTCATCAGTATAATCGTTATCCCATATATCAATATTAAAATCACTCAGCTTCAAGGTGCGAGGAAAGTAGATATTAGAAATATCAGTATCCCCTACATAGGTCTTATATCCGGCAGGCTCTGATGTATCAGGCACTGAAAAGTGCAGAAAATCATTTATATCCGCAGGAATAGCGCCATCAACAGTAAGAAGTTGTGGGCCACGGCCCTGAATGGTCTGTGCAGAAGAGGCTGTTAGGGACGCAGTTAGTACCCCCGGAGATATCAGAAAACATAGAAAAATGACTGTTCCAATAGATGGGAATACTTTTTTCATTATATTTTTACCCATATTGTTTCCTCTAACTATTTACTTATCTGTCTGAATCAAGCAACTGGATATTTTAATTTTACCTTTCAAAAGAGTTCATATCGCATTTTTTTGAATATTAATGTCTATAAATGTGAATTGAGTCAATTTTTTATAAATAATAAAGTATATGAATATATTTTATGATACTAATTAGGTTAATAAGAACAGAGAAATTATATAATCATAAGGCTTACAACAACTAAATTTTCTCATTAAAAAAATGAGCTACAAAGATGTAGCTCATAAGAGTAAAAAACGAGTTATTAACCGAACTTAACCACGGCATATTGCTGCGTAGCTTTTGAATGGATGAGAGTAATCACTTTTGCCATCTGTACTGACAACGTTTTGGTTAACTGTAGACCATGCTTCACTGGCCCAGTACCCAATTGTACCGCTCCATGGTGAACCAGCATAGTTTGCTACTCTTCCCCATTCTCCCATAAACGTGCCATCAGCATCTCGGGAGTAATAATCTTGACCAAGAGGAGGTGCGCTTCCTTCTGCCGCTACTGTACGTGGGCTATTGGTTAACTCATCACGTCGGTAGAGGTATTGCTGACGAAATTCCTTATTTGCCTCTGTCATTCCCATATCGCTTGGTGTCGTCGTGCCATTGTCTGCATTTGGCCCTACAGTACGACAAGCATCTAGAACAGGAAAGGCAGTTGATGTAGACACGCTGCCAGTATTGCCGTATTGCAGTAAGCCTTTACCTATCGCCCACTTCATCGGTACCGGTATAGTGTAACTGTTCATTGGTATCCAGGTTAGCCCTCCATCAACAGTGTAATCCATATTGATTGTTGCTGCTGTTGTCGGTTTTGCTGTACTGTTATAGGTGATTTGACAGTTTTCTCCTAATGCTGTACTCGCAGAACCTGATAAATCTACCCAACTAGCGCCTGCTCCCTTTGTACACCTGTAATTATTCTGATCTGTACCTGAACCCATCAACTTTAATACAGCTTTATCAAACCCAGTTGTAGGGTAAGCTACAGCCGCTTGATTTAGTGCTTTGACAGAAAAACCTCGATGAACATTACCGGTTTTCTCCCATAAGGCAGGATTGTAGCCAATTGTATATTTAAGATTATCACTTGTACCAGTGTAAAATTGGCTCATTTCCCCCGTTCCGATGTAACAAATCTCAGGACCACCAGCGGGTGTAAATGTATATGTTATTGTCGGATTTGTGCCATAATTATTTGTCCTTGGATAACCATACATTGTATTGGCCGATACTTCGCCATCTATCGTAATTTCTAATGTATAAGGACCCTCACATTTCGGCATGATTTGATTTTGAGCAGAGAGTGGAACTGTCACACCATTGTTTTTCCATTCTACCTTTGCTGTTCCTAATATAGTGTCCAGTATCCCTGCATCGCCATCGTCGTCATCTACACTTAGCTGAGTAGTGCTTGATAACAGCTCTGAAGCACCTGTTGTACTGACTATCGCCGTTATATCGCTAAATTTCATCCCCACCGGGGCTATCAGTACTGTTCCTGCCATACTTACATCAATTTGCTCTGTACCGGGTGTGCCATCCCGGTTTGGCATGCTAAAACCTGATAACTGATTTAAACTTGTTAACTCTGTACCATCTGATAACTTTAAATATGGCTTGTTACCTTGAATGACTTCTGAGGTTAATGTTAATGATTCAGCATTAGTGCGGTTAATTGATAATAAGGAAATGAAACTTAGTACGATGATACTAAATAAACGCGAGAATAATGAAGTTTTTAGTAATTGTTTTTTATTTATAAAAGCATCATAAAGCGTTTGCCCGCTTACTTTAAAAGTACTGTTTTTCATATCTTCTTTACACCGATCCCTATTTATTTTATTTATAATTTATTCTTACTTAATGTAAATTGAATACTACGATATTTTAGCATAACTTTTTCGTTTTTAAATGACAAAATAGTGCCGATATTGTTTGGCGTCACTCTAGTGTCTCTAAATGAATATGTTAACTATTTGAATGTTTTTGTTCTTTAACCACAATATTTTTTATCTAAAAAACTCAATAATAACGGGTTTTATTGATTGCAATTTATAAATAGCGGCGTATAATTGTCGCCCAATTCGTGGGAACTACTGAATTAGAGATCGGGGTTCTCGTTTATTTACTTACATATCTTTATAGATAGTTTAGGAGTTTATTATGTCTCTAAGCGCAGAAGTTGTAGCAAAAATTGTTGCCGAGTATGGCCGTGATGCAAAAGATACAGGTTCAACTGAAGTTCAGGTTGCTTTATTAACTGCACAAATTACTCATTTACAAGATCACTTTGCTGAACACAAAAAAGATCACCATAGCCGTCGTGGTTTATTACGTATGGTTTCTAGCCGTCGTAAATTACTTGATTACCTAAAACGTTCTGATGTAGCTCGTTACACTCAGTTAATTCAACGTTTAGGTTTACGTCGCTAATTTTAAGTGATATTAAGAAAAAGAGGCTCTTAAGCCTCTTTTTTTATGCTGCGAATAATTATGACAATTTACTGTTTTGATGTATAATTAGACGCGTTTTTTATTGAAGATCTTCAATATCATATCCCGCGCGGCTAACGAGAGCTCTATTTCTGGTAATTTTATCTTAATAAACAATGAGATAAAAATCTGAGAGAGATTTGTCGTTAGTCGTGAGTATGAGAAGGTCTTTTCCATTCAAATCTTATTTAAGAGGAATTCACTTTGTTTAATCCAACAATTCAAAAATTTCAATATGGTCGACATACTGTAACTCTCGAAACCGGTATTATGGCTCGTCAGGCAACTGCTGCTGTTATGGCTAGCATGGATGATACAGCAGTATTTGTTACTGTTGTGGCTAATAAAAAAGTTAAAGAAGGGCAAGATTTTTTCCCGTTAACTGTTAACTATCAGGAACGTACTTATGCGGCTGGCCGTATCCCGGGTGGCTTCTTTAAACGTGAAGGTCGTCCAAGTGAAGGCGAAACACTTATCGCTCGTTTAATTGACCGTCCACTTCGTCCATTGTTTCCTGAAGGTTTCTTCAACGAAATTCAAATCGTAGCAACAGTTGTTTCTGTGAACCCTGAAATTAATCCTGATATCGTGTCAATGATTGGTGCTTCAGCAGCATTAAGTTTAGCGGGTGTTCCTTTCAATGGTCCAATTGGTGGTGCGCGTGTTGGTTTCATTAATGATCAGTTCGTACTAAATCCAATGACCAGCGAACTACCAAACAGTCGTTTAGACCTTGTGGTAGCAGGTACTAAAAGCGCAGTGTTAATGGTTGAGTCAGAAGCTGACCTGTTAACAGAAGATCAAATGTTAAGCGCAGTTGTGTTTGGTCATGAACAACAACAAGTTGTTATTGATAACATCAACGAAATGGTTGCTAAAGCAGGTAAACCTAAATGGGACTGGGCTGCTCCGGCAAAAAATGAAACTTTATATAATGCAGTTGCACAACTTGCTGAAGCACGTCTTGGTGAAGCATATCGTATTACAGTAAAACAAGATCGTTACGCGCAAATTGATGCGATTAAAGAAGATGTTCTTACTACATTAAAAGCACAAGATGAAACGTTAGATGATAATGAAGTATTAAACATCATCACTGATTTAGAAAGTAAAACAGTACGTCAGCGCGTTATCGCTGGTGAACCACGTATCGATGGTCGTGAAAAAGACATGATCCGTGCACTTGATGTTCGTACTGGTGTATTACCAAGAACACATGGTTCTTCACTATTTACTCGTGGTGAAACTCAGGCGCTGGTAACAGCAACACTTGGTACTGAGCGTGATGCACAGACAATTGACGAGTTAACCGGTGAATATACTGACCGTTTCTTATTACATTATAACTTCCCTCCGTACTCTGTTGGTGAAACAGGTATGGTTGGCTCACCAAAACGCCGTGAAATCGGTCATGGTCGTTTAGCTAAACGTGGTGTTAAAGCGGTTATGCCTTCAACTGAAGACTTCCCGTATACTGTACGTGTGGTATCTGAAATCACTGAATCAAATGGTTCTTCTTCAATGGCTTCTGTGTGTGGTGCTTCTTTAGCACTAATGGACGCAGGAGTGCCAATTAAAGCATCTGTTGCTGGTATTGCAATGGGTCTGGTTAAAGAAGGTGATAACTTTGTCGTTCTGTCAGATATTCTTGGTGATGAAGACCATTTAGGTGATATGGACTTTAAAGTAGCGGGTACAAGTACTGGTATTAGTGCGCTGCAAATGGATATCAAAATTGAAGGTATTACAAAAGAGATCATGCAGGTTGCATTAAATCAGGCTAAAGGTGCGCGTCTGCACATTTTAAGTGTGATGGAACAAGCGATTAATACCCACCGTTCAGAAATTTCTGAATTTGCACCGCGTATCTACACTATGAATATCAATCCGGAGAAAATCCGTGACGTGATTGGTAAAGGTGGTGCAACAATCCGTGCACTTACTGAAGAAACGGGTACTACAATTGAAATCGAAGATGACGGTACAGTGAAAATCGCTGCATCAAACGGTGAGAAAGCACAACTAGCTATTGCCCGTATTACTGACATTACTGCTGAAGTTGAAGTTGGTAAGATCTATGCAGGTAAAGTTGTTCGTATCGTTGACTTTGGTGCCTTTGTGGCAATTTCTGGTGGTAAAGAAGGTTTAGTACACGTATCTCAAATTGCTGAACATCGTGTTGAGAAAGTGGCTGATTACTTAACTGTTGGTCAGGAAGTACCAGTAAAAGTACTTGAAATTGATCGTCAGGGTCGTATTCGTTTAAGCATGAAAGATGCGGTAACGACATCAGCACCTGCAGCTGAGTCAGAAGTTACTACTGATTCTGCTGAATAAGTAATAGTAGTCGTCATATTAAGGTGCCACATTGGCACCTTAAGCAGTTGGAGTCACCATGAAATTTGTCGGCATAAAATGTGGAATTATTGCGCTTATAGCAATCTTTCTCTCCGGATGTAATACGCTAGGATGGTATAAAGATCCCGTATTAGCTATACCAGAGCGTCCGACTTATGAAGATGAAGTGAAAATTGCACGACTAGGGCAACAACTTAATAGTCCAGATATTGATGATGATACCAGATTACACACGCTGTTTTTACGTGGTGTTCTCTACGATTCAATTGGTTTAAGAGCCTATGCACAAAGTGATATGACTTTGGTGATGGCGATGAGACCAGATCTGCCAGAGGTATATAATTACTTAGGCACATTTGCCATTGATCAAGATGATTCAGATGCTGCTTATATGGCATTTAATACTGCACTTGAACTTGATCCGGAAAGCGTTTCTGCGCATTTCAATCGTGGTCTTGTTTCATATCGTGGTGAGCGTTATTCGTTAGCACTGGATGACGTTTTATTCTTCTACAATGATAAACCTGAAGATGCGATTCGCCTGCTTTGGGTTTATCTGGTGGATAAAGAAATTGATAGTAAAGCTGCATTAAAATCTTTGCAGGAGCGTTATGATCAGATGGAAGATCAAAGTGCCTGGGGTGGTGATATTGTGGCGTTTTATCTGGGTAAAATCAGTGAATCAACGCTGATGGAAAATACCCAAAAAGAGGTGACCAGCAATCGTCAATTAGCTGAGCGCCTTACTGAAGTCTATTTTTATTTAGGTAAATATTACCTGAGTAAAGGTAATGAAAAACGTGCTGAGACATTATTCAAATATTCGTTAGCAAATAATATTTATAACTATATTGAATATAAGCAGGCACTAATAGAGTTAAATTTGCTCGAGAAAGAGCGAAATCAAAGTAATTAATCGATTTAAAAGATTAATTCTGGGGTCATGCCAGTTTTAAAAAAGTGAAAATAGGTTTTATAGCAGTTCTTTTTATAACTAGTGTTGTGTCCTGTCATTGCAGGATAATTTAATATCTTCTGTTAAGATATTAACGTGCAGATAATTTCTGCTTATAAATCAACAGGTTACGAAAGTAGCAATTCACTGGTTATCGTGGGGATAGTTGTCAAATTTTCAGTTTAGTAAGCTGGCGTCTATATGTTTTAACAAAACAGTACTTATAAGCGAGTTTACATGACAAACGAAGTTTCTTTTGTTGATTTAGGTTTACCTGAATCTATTCTTAATGCCTTGAACGATCTGGGCTTTACAAAACCATCACCTATTCAGGCGCAGTGTATTCCACTATTGCTATCAGGTGAAGATGTGCTTGGGATGGCACAAACCGGTAGTGGTAAAACAGCTGCATTTAGCTTACCTTTTTTAAGCAAAATAGATGCTAATTTAAAAGCACCACAACTTTTAGTTTTAGCGCCGACGCGTGAGCTGGCGATTCAGGTTGCTGATGCGTGTACTGATTACGCTAAATATATGAATGGAATCAAAGTATTACCATTATATGGTGGTGCACGTTATGATGGTCAGTTACGTGCTTTAAAACAAGGTGCACAAATTATTGTTGGTACACCGGGCCGTTTACTTGACCACTTAAAACGCGGTACTTTAGACCTGTCTAATTTAAAAGGTTTAGTCCTTGATGAAGCTGACGAAATGTTGCGTATGGGCTTTATTGATGACGTGGAAAGTATTATGGATGCTATTCCTGAAGGTCATCAAACAGCACTATTCTCTGCAACAATGCCGGCACCAATTCGTCGTATTACTAAACGTTTTATGAAGAATCCAAAAGAGATTCAAATTGCAGCAACAATGCAAACCAAACCGGATATTAGTCAAAGCTTCTGGCTGGTGCGTGGACTACGTAAAAATGAAGCATTAGTCCGTTTCCTTGAAGTAGAAGATTTTGATGCAGCGATTATCTTTGTAAGAACCAAAACAGCAACACTTGATGTCGCTGAAGTGCTGGAAAAACATGGTTATAACTGTGCGGCACTAAATGGTGATATGACACAGGTTCTGCGCGAGCAAACACTTGATCGTTTAAGAAATGGTCGTTTAGATATCCTAATTGCAACTGATGTTGCAGCGCGTGGTCTTGACGTTGAACGTATTAGTTTAGTGGTTAACTATGATATTCCACTAGATTCAGAATCTTACGTGCACCGTATTGGTCGTACTGGTCGTGCTGGTCGTGCTGGTCGGGCATTACTATTTGTTGATAGCCGTGAGCGTCGTTTACTGCGTAATGTTGAAAATGTAATGAAAATGGCAATTCCTGAAGTTGGCTTACCATCTAAAGAGCTAATGGAAGAACGTCGTTTAGCGCGTTTTGCAGAACAAGTACAAAAACAATTAGATAGTAAAGATTTAGAGCAATACCGTGAAATTTTAATGAAGTTAAAACAGGATGACACTGAACTTGAGAACTTAGCTGCTGCTTTATTAAAAATGGCACAAGGTAACCGTTCGTTGATTCTTCCTCCTGATCCGGTAGTTAAGCCAATGCGTGAAACTCGCGGTGATCGTAATGATCGTGGCGACAGAAATAGCCGTGATGATCGTGGTGGTCGTCTGCGTGGTGATGATCGTGAAGCACCAAAACGTCGTGAGCGTCGTGATGTAGGTGATATGGATCTGTATCGTATTGAAGTAGGCCGTGAAGATGGTATTGATGTTCGTCATATCGTTGGTGCGATCGCTAATGAAGGCGATATCAGCAGCCGTTATATCGGTAATATCAAATTATATGATAACTACTCGACGGTTGAGCTGCCAAAAGGTATGCCAAAAGATTTACTGACTCATTTTGAACGTGTCCGTGTACTGAATATTCCGATGAATATGAGTATGCTTGGCGATGCGCCTGCTGCACCGGCAAAAGGTAAACGTGATTCTGGTGGCGGTAAAGGCGGACGTGATTTTGCACCAAAAGGCCGTGGTAGCCGTTCTGATAGCGGTGACAGCGCACCAAGAAGAAAACCACGTGCTTCTTCTGATAGTGAAGGCGGGGCACCAAAAGGTCGTGGTCGTCCACGTTCTAAATAATTGATGTTAATGAATCAATAAACTAAACGTTAAAAATAGATGTTCCTAAAAGCTGCTCTGTTTTTAGGGGCATTTTTATATCTGACGGTTAACAGAAAAATTTAAAAGATAACAAAAAAGCCACATGATTATTTGTGGCTTTTTTATTTTACTGAAAAACAGAATTAATTATTTTAGTGCAGTAGTCACTTCATCGATTTGTAAATTAGTACTTTCAACACCCGCACCAGATAAGTACCACAGATCCGCTGTCAGATGGACAACTTTAGTGCCAGTCTGTTCTAAGATTTTAGTATCGAAAAAGTCATCAGCCATTGCTTTTTGACCAATTGCTTCGCTACGGTCAATCACAAACACAATACCCGGTTTTAAGGTTTGAATATATTGATTATCAACCAGCGTTGGTTTTGGTCTTTCTCCCGGTTGTGGTTTAGTCAGTAATGGTAAAATAGCGACGGCACGTTTTACACCGAGTACGTCATGAATCAGTGCAGCATAAGTGCTTTGGTTAGTCAGCATTAAACGCCCATTATTATGTAGTGCTACAATCGCATTAACTGGTGACTCTGTAGTAACTTGTTTAGCCTCAGCAATTTTTTGCTCTAACTGAGCAATATTTTGTGCAGCTTTATCCTGATTGTTGGTGACTTGTCCAAGCAGAGTGATATTACTTTTTACAGAGCTAAAATAATCCTTATTGCTGACTGGCATATTAATCACAGGAGCGATTTGAGATAATTTGTCTATTGAAGAAGACAGGCGTGGGCTGATAATAATCAGATCCGGTTTAGTTTCTGTTATTGCTTCAAAGTCAGGTTCTTTCATTGTACCGGTATTTATTGCATCAGAACTTGTATATTGGTTCAGATAATCCGGAATATTTTGCTTTGGTAAACCGACAACGGTATTATTTAAGCCAAAGGCATCAAGCGTATCCAGCACTCCAAAATCCATGACGACAACTTTTTCCGGTGCTTTTAGCAGGGTAATAGTATTATCATTTTGAGTGATTTGAATGGTATCAGACTGACAGGCAGACAAGCTAATAGCGGCAGTAATTAAACTACTTACGATAACGACTTTTTTGAGCATTTTTAGGGTCCATTAGTGGCAGATAATTTATAAATGAGAATTATTATCAATAAATAACATAAAAATGTCCAGCTATTTAAAATGCTAAAAATCAGCTAAAAATATTATAATTCATAAAGATAAAACAGCATAAGTGTCTGACTTATGCTGTATAGATTGGAGAGATTTAATGTTGGTTTTTCTGAATGAGCAGGGCTTTCAATTCTAAAATCTCAGCTTTTAGAGCATCAATATCTTGTACAGTAGCCACCATTTGATCTTTTGTGGTAGTTTCTCTTTCGACGTTACGAGTCTCTTTAGCCATCACATCTAAGATCGTTCCCACCATCATATTTAAGAAAATAAATGTTGCTAAAAAGATAAAACTGATAAAGAAAGTCCAGCTAAGTGGATAAACTGTCATGACTTCCCCCATGATTGCCCCCCAACTTTCAAAGGTGGCAATTCTAAACATGGTGAGTAAAGCAATACCTACATCTCCCCAGAGTTCGGGATTTATATTCACAAATACAATACTGCCAACAGTAGCGTAGATATAAAAGATAATGAACATGAGCAGGGCGATATAAGCCATTCTTGGAATTGCTTTCAGCAGGGCATTAATCAGAATTCTGAGTTCCGGAACGACTGAAATCAATCGTAGTACTCTAAAGATACGTAGCAGTCTTGCCAGCAGAATGGTGGAACCACCAATTGGCACTAAGCTACCTAGCACAATCAGTGTATCAAAAATATTCCAGCCCTTTTTAAAGAAAGCCCCCGGGCTTGGGCTAGCTAAAAAGCGGATAATAATTTCCAGTAGAAAGAATACGGTAATTGAGTAATCCAGAATAAGTAAGGTGTTATTTATCCAGGCAGGTAAACGGTAAGTATGTGCACCAATAGATAAGGCGGACAGAACAATGACAGCAATAACCACAAACTGAAATTTATTACTGTTATCAATACGGCGGAAAAAAGCTTGTAGGGCTAAAATACTCATTATTAATTATTACCTTGCTAAGCGACGATGCAGACACATTATTATAATAAAATTTATTTGTTTATATTCATTGTAATTAACAATTTGGTCAATAACTATCTCTGATTTTATAGCATCTAAGAAATTAGCTAAAAGAGCTAAATATGATATAGATCACGCTTATTATGGTTAATTTTTAATCAAATAGAGCCGGTTGTAGTTGTGCTATTATATGGCGCTACTTATTATCAATTTTGTGTAATATTGCACGATACTCGAGATAGCTAATGGTTGTTAAAATAATTAAAGCATTACTACGTATTCTATTTCATGTTCGCGTCAAAGGTGATTTTTCACATCTTAAACAAGATAAACTGTTAATCACTCCTAATCATGTTTCTTTTCTGGATGGTGTTTTACTCGGTGCTTTTCTTCCTGTCCGTCCGGTCTTTGCAATTTACTCTTTATATATCGATCACTGGTTGGTTCGTTTAGCCAGTCGTTTTGTTGATTTCGTGCCAATTGATCCAAGTAGTCCGATGGCGATTCGTCATCTGGTACGTGAAGTTAATAAAGGTCGTCCGATTGTGATCTTCCCGGAAGGGAGAATCACTGTAACGGGCTCATTGATGAAAATTTATGATGGTGCTGCCTTTGTTGCCGCTAAAACGGGTGCAACTGTTGTGCCAATATGGATTGAAGGGGCAGAGTTTACTATTACCAGTCGTTTAAAAGGTCTGTTTAAACGTCGTCTGTTTCCAAAAATTACGATTAATATTTTAGAGCCTGAACATATCTCTATGCCGGAAGCGCCAAAAGCCAGCGAGAGACGTTATATTGCAGGTGAAAAGCTACATCAGATTATGATGGATGCTCGTATGGCAAGTCGTCCACAAGTGACGCTATTTGAGGCCTTCCTTGATGCTCAGATTCGCTATGGTGCTAAAACAGCAGCCATCAACGATATCTCTTTAAAACAAGATAGTTACCGTGCTTTTTTAAAGAAAATTTTGGGGGTCAGCTGTATTGTTGAAAAAATTACCCAAAATAAAGAACGTGTTGGTTTATTGTTACCTAATGCCAAAGTCACAGCGGCCACTATTTTTGCGGTTTCTATTAAAAACCGTGTTCCGGCGATGCTTAACTATACTTCCGGCGCCAAAGGGATTAACAGTGCAGTGACCGCAGCAGAGATTAAAACTATTATTACTTCCAGACAGTTTTTAGCAAAAGGTAAACTGACTCATCTGGTTGATGAAGTACCTAATGTACAATGGTTCTATCTGGAGGATTTAGCCTCAAAAATTACCTGGTCAGATAAGCTTTGGGTATTGTTACATCTATTTGTTCCTCGTTTAATTCAACGAAAACAACGAGCAGATGATGAAGCACTAGTTTTGTTTACCTCTGGTTCTGAAGGAAACCCTAAAGGTGTTGTTCACTCTCATGCCAGCTTACTGGCAAACGTAGAACAGATTCGTACTGTGCTTGATCCAAGACCAAGTGACTGTTTTATGGCTGCTTTACCGCTGTTCCATGCCTTTGGACTTACTGCTGGTCTTTTCCTGCCATTATTTTCAGGAAGTCGATTATTCTTATATCCAAACCCACTACATTATCGCGTCGTACCGGAGGTGATCTATGATCAAAACTGTACGATTTTGTTTGGTACGCCAACGTTTTTAGCTCAGTATGCGCGTTTTGCCCATCCATTTGATTTCATGCGCTTACGCTACGTAGTCGCCGGAGCTGAGAAGCTTAACGATAATATCCGTAATGTATGGCTGGAAAAATTTGGCATTCGTATCCTTGAAGGATATGGTGTGACTGAATGTGCTCCAGTGGTTGCAATTAACGTACCGATGGCGTTTAAAAAGGGCACGGTTGGTCGTATTTTGCCGGGTATGCAGGCTCGTCTTATTTCTGTACCAGGTATTGAAACCGGTGGTCGTCTGCAGGTTAAAGGGCCTAACGTCATGAAAGGCTATTTAAGAGTAGAAAATCCGGGAGAGCTTGAACGCCCGGCTGCTGTTAATCAGGATGGTGACTTAGAGGCGCAGTGGTACGATACCGGAGATATTGTTGCTATTGATAAAGAGGGTTTTGTCTCTATTCAGGGGCGCTTAAAACGTTTTGCCAAAATTGCCGGCGAGATGGTCTCTTTAGAAAGTGTCGAAGCGATAGCGAAAAAAGCGGATCCTCAATCTGAACATGGCGTGACGGTTAAACCAGATGAATCAAAAGGTGAGGCGCTGGTTTTGTTCACCACTTCAACAACGCTTTCTCGTGAACAACTTAATCAGGCTGCACAAGAGCTTAGTTTACCAATGCTGGCAGTACCAAGAGATATCAGAGTGATAAAAGAGTTTCCTCTGCTTGGTAGTGGTAAAGTCGATTTTGTGGCACTACGCAAAATGGTTGATCAAGACGCATAATGATTTGCTGCCGGCGATATACTCTAGTCGGCAGCAACAACTCATTTTCCTCTAAAAGGATACTTCTATGAATCCAGATACAGCAAAAAAACCTTTATTAAATAAAGGTATGTCTGCCGTGATGCTGGCACAGTTTTTCTCTGCTTTTGGTGACAATGCGCTATTATTTGCACTATTAGCCTTTATTAAAGATCTACAATATCCTGACTGGAGCCGACCAGTTTTACAAATGGCGTTTGTCGTTACTTATATTGTGACAGCACCGTTTGTAGGACACATTGCCGATGGTTTTTCTAAAGGCCGAGTGATGATGATGGCTAATGGTCTGAAAGTCCTTGGGGCTACAGCAGTTTGTGTGGGCTTTGATCCTTTCCTTGGTTATGTTTTGGTTGGTCTTGGTGCTGCATTTTATTCACCGGCTAAATACGGTATTTTAGGTGAACTGACAACAGAAGATAAGCTGGTTAAAGCTAATGGTCTGATTGAAGCATCAACCATTGCCGCCATATTACTTGGCTCGATTGCCGGCGGATATGTTGCCGATCTGAGTGTGATGGCATCACTGATTATGTGTAGTGGTATCTTCTTATGTGCGGTGATTGCTAATTTTTATATTCCTAAATTACAACCAGCTCGTAAAATTATTAAATGGGATTTTAAACAAATACTTGTACATTTTATTGAATCAATACAAGCGCTTTGGAAAGATAAATATGCACGTTTTACATTGCTTGGAACTAGTTTATTCTGGGGAGCTGGAATTACACTGCGCTTTCTATTAATTGACTGGGTACCTATTGCTTTGGGGATTTCAGACAATAAAACACCAACTATCTTAAATGGTATTGTAGCGATTGGTATTGTAATAGGTGCTGGTCTGGCGGCAAAACTGGTGAGCTTAAATAAAATTACTCGTTGTATTCCTGCGGGTATTGTTATGGGGATTTGTGTGTCTTACTTAGTCATGCAGGAAAATGTCTATTTCATTTACGCTCTGTTAGTGCTGATTGGTGCTTTGGGTGGTTTCTTCTTAGTGCCATTGAACGCCTATCTACAAGACTTTGGTAAGAAAACTGTTGGTGCAGGTAATGCTATTGCGGTACAAAATATCAGTGAAAACAGCGTCATGCTTATTATGCTGGGAATCTACTCTGTTGTTGTAGCACTTGGGATTCCGGTGATCTGGATCGGTGTTGGCTTTGGTGGCTTATTTGCATGTGTGATCTTTAGTTTATGGCTGTGGCAGAAAGTAAAATAGGTGTTTAGATAAGATCATATTCTTATTTTGAATGGCAAATCCCTCTTGAAGAAGAGGGATTTTTGTTTGAATGAATGAGTTGAGTTTTAAAAACCAAATCAAAGTAAAATTTTATTATTTATTTTCATCTCAATATGGCAATCCTTGATTCCAATCATTGCTCTTTTTGTAGAAAAGAGTATAATCCTCTGGCTTTTTATATATACAAATTTCCTTTGTAATTACGCAAAAGAGATAGTTAAAAGCAAATTATTTAATTTTAAGAGGATGTTATGGTAACTATTCGTTTAGCTCGTGGCGGCTCTAAAAAGCGTCCATTTTATCAAGTGGTTGTCACTGATAGCCGTAACCCACGTGACGGTCGTTTTATCGAACGTATTGGTTTCTTCAACCCTATTGCTCAAGGTAAAGCTGAAGAACTACGTATCGATTTAGATCGTGTTACTCACTGGGTTGGTTTAGGTGCAACTGTTTCTGATCGTGTTTGTACACTGATCAAACAAGCGCAAAAAGCAGCTTAATTTGTTATCAGGTTCTGAGTAATGATGAATAATACAGAAAATCGAATTGTTGTGGGTAAGTTTGGTGCTTGCTACGGGATTCGTGGCTGGTTAAAAATTCATTCATTCACAGAATACTCTGAAAGTATTTTTGATTATCAACCTTGGTATATTCAGCGCGCCGGTAAATGGCAGGTTGTTGAGCCGGAGGCTTTTAAACCACATAGCAATGATACTATTGTGAAAATTAAAGGTATTGATGATCGTGATCTTGCCAATGCATTAACCAATATTGAAATTTATGTTGATGCAGACCAATTACCAGCACTTAGTGATGGTGATTTTTACTGGAAAGATTTGATCGGATGCAAAGTTGTGACTGTTGAAGGTTATAACTTAGGTATCGTTACCGAATTAATGGAAACAGGTTCAAATGATGTGTTGGTTGTAAAAGCGAATCTTAAAGATGCTTTTGGGGCAAAAGAGCGTTTACTGCCTTTTGTTGAACAACAAGTGATTAAAAATATTGATCTCGCAGCTAAAATTATTGAAGTTGATTGGGATCCAGCCTTTTAATTAGTTTATGGAGCGACATATGTGGATCGGCGTCATCAGCCTTTTTCCTGAGATGTTCCATGCAATAACTGATTATGGGGTGACAGGTCGGGCAGTTAAGAACGGCTTGTTAGAAATACAGTATTGGAGTCCGCGCGATTTTGCGCATGATAAGCACAAGACTGTGGATGATCGTCCTTATGGCGGTGGTCCCGGGATGCTGATGATGGTTCAACCATTAAGGGATGCTATCAATGCTGCAAGAGCAGTGTCGGGAGAAGATACCAAAGTAGTTTACCTGTCTCCACAAGGGCGCAAACTTGACCAAACGGGAGTTCGCGAATTGTCCGGAAATCAGAAGTTAATTTTGATCTGTGGACGATATGAAGGTATAGATGAACGCATTATCCAGACTGAAGTTGATGAAGAGTGGTCTATTGGTGATTATGTGTTAAGTGGTGGTGAGTTACCCGCTATGACGTTAATTGATGCAGTTGCTCGGTTTATTCCGGGTGTTTTGGGTCACGAAGCGTCAGCAGAAGAAGATTCTTTTGTCGATGGGTTACTTGATTGCCCGCATTATACACGACCTGAAGTGTTAGATGGGATGGAGGTGCCAGCAGTATTACTGTCTGGTCACCATAAAGAAATTCGTCGCTGGCGATTAAAGCAATCTCTAGGACGAACCTGGCTTAGAAGAGAAGATCTTCTAAATAAACTAGCTCTGACTGATGAGCAACGTTTGTTGTTAACTGAGTTCCAAAAAGAACATAGCGAACAACAGGGTAAATGAAATTTCAGTTTAACTAGAAAAGAGAATTATCATGAAAAATGCAATTATTAAGCAACTTGAAGACGAACAAATGAAGAAAGACATCCCATCTTTCCGTCCTGGTGACACAGTGGAAGTTAAAGTATGGGTTGTTGAAGGAAGCAAAAAACGTCTACAAGCATTCGAAGGTGTTGTTATTGCAATTCGTAGCCGCGGATTACATTCAGCATTCACTGTTCGTAAAATTTCTAACGGCGAAGGTGTTGAGCGTGTGTTCCAAACTCACTCTCCAGTAGTTGATTCAATTGCTGTTAAACGTCGTGGTGCAGTTCGTCAAGCTAAACTATACTACCTACGTGATCTTAAAGGTAAAGCGGCTCGTATCAGAGAACGTCTTAACTAATTTCACGCAAACATTCTTAAAATATAAAACGGTCGCATTTGCGACCGTTTTTTTTATGGTTATTTTATTTTTGAAAAGTTGGTCTGGTTAGTTAGCAATAAGTTACTTATTTGACAAATTCTACTGTTATTTGGCGGCTGTCGGTTCTGCCTAAATCATCAGTCACAATCACCTTATAAACACCAGACTCAGTTGGTGTCCATTCTAAAGAGTTGTTGATCTCTGTCTGACCTAAATAACTGTTATTAATAAACCAGTATAGACGCTTTGCATCACCATCAGCATTAGCAGTGAAGAAGATCTGCTCATTTTTGTGATTATCCTGCCGGAACTGATATACCACATTTTTAAGTGGGGAAGTAATCCTTGGGCGTTCCCCTAAGTAGGCAGATGACTTACAATAACTGATATCTGGCGGTGGTCTTTTAGGTATACCTGCCCGGGCAAATACTTTGGCTAAATCAGACGGCCAGTATTCATAGACTTCAATATGGGAAGTTTCTTTATTATAAGGTGGGCAAGCGACAGCACCGGTAATATTATCAATCAGAACCGGGCGATAAATAGTATCAATAGTAATGGGGGAGACACCAGGAATAAACCATGAGGTGCCTTTTTGCTGACACCACTGAGTAAGTAAATTACCGCTGGCTAAACAGATATCGACTCGTTTTAAATTAGTGATTGGAGCAAGCTTTGGTTCACGCAAATTAGGATAGTATGCGTTTATGCTATCAATAATATTAAAGAACAATGGTGCAGCTGCATCGGCTCCAACAAAGGCGTTATTGCTGGAGTTATCAAAGTTGCCCATCCAGACTACCAGAACGTAAGGTCCCCAGATGCCAACAGACCACGCATCGCGAAATCCCCATGAAGTCCCTGTTTTCCAGTAAACCGGCAGGCGATTAGCCTGTTTAGATGAGAGGATATCCTGCCGACGAATATTTTGTCTTAACATGTCCATAGTCATAAAACTGGCTTGTGGAGTAAGTAATTGCTCACCAGCTGATAATTCACTGGTTTGAGTAAAACGTAAAGGATGCCATTGCCCCTGATTTGCCAGCATGGTATATAACGCACCAAGCTCTTGTGGTGAGATTTCACCACCACCTAAAACCAGAGATAAACCGTAATGCTCTTCACTGGCAAGTTTATCGATGTGACCTTGCTGCAGGAAGTCATATAATGAAGGATTTTTAAGTTTAGAAGCGACATAGACAGCTGGAATATTGCGGCTATAAATAAGTGCTTCTGTGGCAGAAATCGGGCCTCTGAATCTGCGGTCAAAGTTCTCTGGTGTATAAAAACCAAAATCGGTTTCAACGTCCTTGAGAATTGTCATCGGATGGAGTATGCCCTGATCAAAGCCAAGCGCATAAATAAAAGGTTTTAATGTTGAACCCGGGGAGCGCTGAGCTGTAGTCCCATTAACCTGCCCGGAAATAGCAACATTAAAGTAATCAGCAGACCCCACCAGTGCCTTAACACTGGTGCTTTGTGTATCAATGAGAAGGACTGATGCATTCTTCATTCCACGCACACTATTGCGTTCAATAAAGGCGGCAACTTGCCGTTCAATAATTGTTTGCAAGTTACTATCCAGCGTCGTGAGTACTGCATGACTATCGGTATTTGGAGTGTACTTATCACTTTCAATGATCTGATTGATAAAATGGGGGGCAGTGAAAGGCAATTGCTCCGGTTGACGTAAGATTAATGGTAAATTAAATAGCGCAGGCATGCTGTCTGTGACAGGATAGTCAGATTGCCAGCGTTCAAATAATCGGTTACGAGCCTGGGTCAGTGCTTCCCCAACAATACCCGTTTGTCGATTAACACGATAAGTCGGTGACTGAGGAAGAACGGCCAATGTTAAAGATTCTGGTAAAGTCAGATTTTGTGGTGTTTTATTAAAATAAATTAAGCTGGCAGCACCAATACTTTCAATGTTACGACCATAAGGCGCATAGTTTAAATAGGCCTCTAAAATATCGTGTTTAGAGTACATCAGCTCAAGTTGTATTGCTCTGAAGATCTGGATAATTTTACCTGAAATAGTCCGCGTATTGAGTTTCCAGTGCATACGAGCCAGTTGCATAGTCAGCGTTGATGCACCTTGCTTATTACCACCACCAATATAACTGACCCAGACAGCGCGTAGCAGACTAATAGGATTAAAGCCGGGGTGGTAGTAAAAGAACTGATCTTCGTGCAGCTGTATACCGTTAATTACATCAGGTGAAATATCTTCCAGTTTAGTCCACAGACGATAACGACTATCTTCTGCCAGAGTTAGACGAAGAAGTTCCCCTTTATCATCGTAATAAGCAGTTGAAAAGGTGAGCCCTTCTGAAAGTGGTGGATGAGGGTAAAGCCTTATTCCAACAAAAATAATCGCCAGTAAAAAAAACGCGACTAGTACGTTTTGTAAATAAACAATTAAACGTACTAGTCGGCGTATTAGATTAATGATCATGAAAATAGTTATTTTTTAGGTTCAACAACTATTCTTTGACCGCCGACTGAAACCGCGGAAATATCACGATCATACATCGCTTCACCAAAGGCAGATGGCACAATATAATCCCCTACATTGGTGGCTTTAATTTGATAACTAAATTGTTGTACTGCACCATTGTGAGCTGCACCATAAATGATGATTCGGTCTTCACGGACATCGACATAGTCAGGGGACCATGTTGAACCTTTAACCTGAACTGGTGATACCCAGCGTTGACCCGGTTCATAATCTTCTCCATCATACTCAGTATCATTATCAACGATATTACTCATATAGTTGGTACGACTGGATATATCTTGCTGTACAACATCAAAGCCACCCGGTAGCAGGTCCACAATAGCCAGATTAGTCAGTGCTTCCTGCGATAAACTACGGACTTTGATATTCACATTGATCGTTTCACCTAAACTGACATGGTCAATTAACTCACCTGCAGCATTAGTGTATTGGCGTATAATCTCAAAACCGCGGGTAATTGGTTTGTCCTGAATACCTTGATCAAATCCTTGTTCAGAGACTAAATACCACGCTGGTAATTTAGTCTGGTTATCAAAACGAATCTGAGTGGTATTTTCAGTAAATTGACCCTGAGCGATTAAGCCCTGCAACTGACCAATGACTTTTAGTTTATCTTCCTGACTCGTTTTGCCTTCCAGAATCGAAACAGTAAGTGTCTCTGGCGATAACGCTTCTGCTTTTAATTGGGTTGCATAACTATCCAGAGCAAGAATAACTGTTGCGGATGAATAAGTGGTATAACGGCCTTTATTTAACATTATGACCATATTCTCCAGCGCTTGTGCCGGAATATCAGCTATCTTCTGCGGGAAGTGTTTACTGATTAAGTAAATATTACTGGCATTGATAACTAAAGGATCAAAGTAATTATGTGACCACCAGGCATTATCATAGGCTTGTTGCATCTGTTGCCAGACTGGTTTTAATAATTTCTCTGCTTCTCTGTCCATCTTCAGCATGCTATATGATGAGGCCAGATAAAGTGCCGTCACATCAGTATTCCATGAAGCTTTATCTTTAATGTTATTCAGCGCTGTTTGAATAGACGCTAAATAACTGGTGGTTATTTGATTTTGTCTGGTTAACAGATAAATCGCATAAGCGCGCAGGCGTAAACCATTCAAATCACGACGGTTATTCTCAGCGATAACACGCAGGTAACTATTTGCCTGATTGAGTATCTTCTGTGGAATAACCTGACCTGCATCTCTTGCTTCTAACAGGAAATGTACTGTGTAAAGTGTGATAAACGGATCATTTGAATAAGTTGAATACCATGTTCCTATAGCGCCATCCGTGTTCTGGCGGATTTGTAGTACCTGATATAAATGATTTAGCAGAGCTGTAACATTAGCTTTATCACTCTGCTTGATGAGGCCCAGTTCTGGATGTTTATTATCAATAATTGATGGGATTGCTTTACTGATAAGTTGCTCAGAACACTGGTGTGGATAACTGTCTAAGTAAGCTGATAATCCTTTGCTTAGTGCTAAAGGAGATAACGACACTAGCGCTTCTCTCTGGCTATAAGGTTTATACATCTCACGGAACTCATCAATCGTATGACTATCGCTCGGCATTCTTCCCATTACCGTTTGTAGTCGATATTGAGAAGCTGGGCGTACAGATGTGCTGACACTACGATCTGTCGTGTGCTCTGCATAACTGGCTTTGAAGTGCATGTCGCCACTACCTAATTGCTCTGTGGCTTTTAGAGTGAATTTCACGACACCTTCACGACTTTTCGCTAAATCTATCTGTTTTGTTGCTTCACCCACGATTGAGATATGTGGTGTTGTCGTTAATGTCACTGTAATTGGTATAGCCTGATCGCTATCCATTTCCAGATTATTTGCCACCCCAAGGCTAACATCAAACGTGTCACCCGGTGCTACAAAGTAAGGAATATTTGGTGTTAGTACAAAGTCATTACGTACCGTGGTACTTGATTGAGCTGCGCCCATAGTCATTTGACCAGTAGAAACAGCCATAATACGAATCTTACCGTTAAAGTAATCTGGTACGGTGTATTCCACCGTTTTGCTGCCATCTACTTCAACAATACCTGACCAGTAAGCAACAGGCGCATCCACTTTACGTTTAAATGGATTGAGATGCGCTGATAGCATATCTCCGGATTGGTACTCATCAGAGTCCCCACCCGGGGCTGAGGCGGTATTAAGCTGATTAAACTTAGGTAAAATCAAATCAAGAATCTGTGATGTTCTGACAGAGAGTGCACGTTTACGGATAAAGTAGTTTAACGGGTTAACTAACTTATAGTTAGAAACCTGTAAAATTCCCTCATCGACCGCAAAGATAGCTACACGTTGTCTATCGTTTGAGTGAATCGTAATGGGTAATACATCCCCCGGTTTAATCAAAGTCGGAGCATCTATTTTAATACCTGAATTGAATTTAGCGTTGGTCACTTTAAATGGAATAACGCCATAACTTAGTGGACTCATGAATATTTCATCAGAGTTTTGTCCGCGAATAAACTGGACATTCACATAAGCGTTACCCTCAACCCCTTCAGGAATAGTAATTTTTTGTACAGAACTGGTCGTTGTCGTCGTAAACCATGTCCATGAATAGACTTGATCCCGTTCAATGGTGATTAAACCACTACCGATATATGGAGAGGTAATTGACACTTCAATCTCATCACCAGGTTGATATTCCTGACGATCTATTTTGAGCATCAATTCGGTATTTCTATCCAGACTACGTGTTACGTTGGCTGAGCCGGCGATAGAGTAATAAGTTTGATAAACAACCTTACCATTTTCATCTTTTAACTGCAGAATATAATTACCCGGTTGTGAGGTATCCAGTGGATAAATGGTTCTGGTATCAGAAATAACAAACGGTGTTTCTGAGAGAGTCATATCTTTACGTTGTGACTCATACTTATAAACACCAGAAGGCTGTTTCACCAGAACTGACAGATAACGCTGTTCAATAACTGTTGCAGTTAAGTTTTCAGATTGAATCTGATTTAACTTAGAATCGATGGCGATAAAATCTAAACTACGTTCTGCATCACGTTTAATGTAGTTAAGGTTACCATCAGATTTGGCTCCAATGAGATATTCATCATTAGATACAAAGGTTGTTGCTACCGCAGCCACAGAGCGGCCACTATCTGCTTCAAAGACATCAGTCAGTAGTCTGACAGTATAGGTTCCTTCAAAACTGCTTAATTGTGATGACAGATCGATTTCTGCAATACCTTCATCATTCGTCCGTTCTGCTTCCAGAGTAATATTAAAACTGGATCGCTGGCTGGAGATTGACTGATAAAATGAATAACTGGCATATTGTTTAAATGATGGAATTGCTGGTTCTAAGATCAGTTTACTTTCCACCACTCGATCTTGTGCCGGTGTACCAAATAAGTTTTGTGCTACAATTTTAGCGGATAACGAGTCAGGTGAGGTCCAGCCTATTTTCACTTCTGGTTCAAATGTTGCTGTTACGGTTGTCTTATCCGGTTCAAACTCTCTGATAATAACAGATGTAGAACCTAGCAGAACACTTTCTAACTCTTCACTGTAATCTACTTCAGTTTTAATGTTTAGATAAACAAACCACTCTCCGGTTGGTGAGGACTCTGTAGTAGTGTACGAGATCTCGTTAAAACCAAACTCATCCAGAGGGAAGCGTTTAGAAGTTACAAAGTTATATTTAGCATCATAGATTGAAGCTTCAACATACACACCTTCAAGTGGAATGTTCCAGTTTTGTGCTTTGACCATGATACCGATATTAAAAGTATCACCTGGCCTGTAAATACCACGATCTGAGAAGAGATAAGCTCTTAATTCATTACCTTTAAGACTTTCAGATAAACCACCAACATCAAAGCGAGACAGGTTTAAATCTCTGTCATAACTGGTCACCGGCAGGAACGAGGTATCTTGTTCTTTTTCAACCAGATACATAATCGGGCGAATACCATTATAGAGTTTCTGGAATGGCTCAAATTTAACGTGCCCAAGTTCATCGGTCAGTGCAGAAGTGATCTCAACACCATTTTCTCCGACCACTGAAACTTTCGCTTTATCAACCGGCTGACCACTTGTGATCGATTGCACAAAAATATCGTGAGAACCATCCAGAGACGTTTTATTGATAAGCCCTAAGTCAGTGATAACAATAAAGCGTGAACCTTGAAAAGTATATCCGGTATTATTCGGGTCATAGCTGAGTTCTTCTGGCTCTTCATCTTCAAATTCGCCCTCAAATTCCTCGTCGTTATCACCGACCGGCTGCATTTGTGCTAACGGCTTACTGTAAGCTTTTAACAGGAAAACACCACGCATTTTGTTGTCATTATCAAGTAAGTATTTTGATAAATTAACGTTGGTATAGATAACTTCCTCTGGCGAGCCAACGATATCTTGCTTTAATGAGAATTTTTCAACAAAGTGTTCGCTACCAATATAACCAAAATTCATATTCTGATATTGATTACGATTGAATGAGACAAGATGTTGTAACTGCTCCGGCAGGACACGTTCAATATCTAGTTTTAGCTCTGACATATTACGTGAAACAAATGTCAGGCTTTGATCTCCTGATAAAGGTAATAACGCGCCTTCAGATACAAAGCTCAGGAAACGTGGATAATAGGGAACTCGTAAGATTTCTTCATATTTATCATGAAGTTGATAGCCTCCGTCAGAAGTCAGGTTTTTATCAAGAGAGACATAAAGCTGTGAACCCTGATCGGCTTTGATTTCAAAACTGACTTGTCTTTGGTACTGACGTTCAGAATCAGCGGGTTTGAGTGGCAATAATTTAGAATTAGCCAGATCTTCACTCGTGACATTGAGTTTATTTTTGTATTGGCTATCTAACGAATCAAAATAGCGCACCATATATGACTTTTGTGGCTCTGTATTTGGCAGCTGCCAGACATTAATGATCTTGGCTACATCTTTGACATCAACATTATGGCTAAATGTCAGAATGAGCGCTTGTCGCATAGTCTGGTTATCAATTTCCAGTAATGAGATTGAGATCGGACTTAAGTTTAAACTATAAAGACTTGGAATACTTTGCCCCCATTGCTGAGTAGCTTTTGAAGTGTTTCCTCCCAGAGTAGAGCCCACACCCTGATGTATAGATAGCTGGATAAATGTCTGTTGTTCTTGCAGACCAATATTTGTGGAGCGAATCCATGCCTGAGTATTTTCGTTATTATAGGTTACTGTAAATTCATAAGGTTTGATGAATTTTGCCGGTTCATCCGGAACATATTCATACATCTCCAGAGCGATATTTTTTTCAAATGTTGACTTATCGACAGGATGAGAGAAATCGACAGAAAATATCACTGATTTCTCTTCTGGTTTCACCGGATCCTGATAGAACTCACTTCTGCTAATAGAGTAGTTAAAGTCACGCGTTGTAAACGTATTAACTTTACTTTTATCATACAGTTTATGATTTGGTGCAAATAACAGGCTATCATCCAGTTCAATCTTGTACTGTACACCTAGTGGCCAGCTGCCTTTTGGTGAGAAAGAGATCTCTGTATCTCTGATCCATTTCCAGGTTCCTTCAATCTCCGGTGTGAGTTTGACACCTTCGGTAAAGGTATTATTCATTAACTCTAATGGGGCAGGGGAACGGTAATGACCTTCAAAGCGAATTCTTAACGGGGATGAATTACCCGTTGGCGCAAAATAACGGGCGCTATAGGTATTAACAACAATAGGAGCTGGGTCAATAGGTTTAGGTTTGTTCAAATACCAGTGATACAGATAATTACCACTGATGCCAGCTACAGCAAGCACGATAATTGTGGAACCAATTAGCGTTTTATACTGACCAGTTTTTTGTTTTAAGGATTGACCAATATAGTTAATGCCCGAGGCAAATTTACTGACCCAGACTGGCTTTTTCCATTGCAGGGAGCCAATAAGCGGAGTAAAAAGCCAAAGGATAGCTTTGAGTAAAGCTAAGATAAAAATGATGAAGTAGATAACAGCTTCAATTGCAATTGTGATGATGTAATAAGGTAGCTGGAGCAGAAAACGTAAAAATCCCATGCAGATGCCTTTAATTTTTATAATAATAGTTAGTAGGTGAACATTATATAGCAATTATGGATAATTTCTATACATTACAAGCTATTGAGTGGTTGTGTGTATCAAGACGAAATGGAGTTATACGCCTGAACTTTCAGCGTATAACAGTCCACTTGTTCTATCTGAGGTAACTCAATCAAGTTTTCTAAAGATATCTGTCAGTTTACTCAAACGTAATATCTTTAGTTAATTTAGCTTCAATGGTTGCATCAAAACTCATCATCGTGGATAAGGTCATAGTATGATGCTTTCTGATTTGCTGAGCCGTTAAATGTGGTTTGTCGTGTGTGGTATGTGCATCGCTGGCTAAGATGACGTTATACTTTAAACTTGCTGCTTTGCGCACTGTGGTATCTACACAATATTCAGAGGCGTAACCAGCAATCACCAGATCTGTTACTCCAAGTTTAGTCAGCAGTTCATTGAGATTTGTTTTGTAGAATGAATCCGGTGTTGTTTTGCGAATATAATAATCACCATCACGCTGAATAAGGCGTTTATCTAACTGCCAGTTTTGTGACTGGTAAGCGATAAAGTCATCATCTTCATGCTGCACAAAAATAACCGGTGCATGTTGTTGTCTGGCTTTTTCACTCAGTTGATTAAGATGATTAATCACTTCAGTTGCCTGATCGGGTTCTGGCGGAATATCAAATAAGGCATATTGTACATCAATAATTAAAAGCGCTCGTTTCATATCATATCCTTATAAATAAAAACTATTTTGACTGAATAATGGCATCAGCACATGCCCAGGCAGAACTCCATGCCCACTGGAAGTTATAACCACCAAGCCAGCCAGATACATCCATGACTTCGCCAATAAAATAAAGACCAGGAATCTTTTTTACTTCCATCGTTTTAGACGATAACACATCGGTGTCAATTCCGCCAAGTGTTACTTCTGCGGTGCGGTAACCTTCTGTCCCATTAGGTGTGATTTGCCAGTTGGTCAATGTTTCAATTACTGCTTTTTGTTGTGGAATGTTCAGCTGTTTTAGTGGAATATCCGGAATATGTTCCAGCTGAATTAAGCATTCCACTAAACGTTTTGGGAGTAGTTTTGACAAGATATTTTTAAGACTTTGACCTGCTGAACTTTCTCTTTGGTCGGCAAAAAATTGTTCTAACTGAGTGTTGGGTAGCAGATTAATACTAATGGCTTCACCACTTTGCCAGTAATTCGATATTTGTAAAATGACCGGACCGGATAATCCACGGTGGGTAAACAGTAAATTCTCTTTAAAGGTGACTCCACTAACAGTTGAGACCTGAGTCATAATAGCAGTGCCCGATAACGGGCTTAAAATATCCAGTAAAGGTTTATGTAACGTAAGTGGAACTAAACCTGCTCTGACCGGGACTACTGGTAAGTTAAATTGTTCTGCTGTTTTATAGCCAATAGATGTCATCCCCAGAGCCGGCATTGAGAGTCCACCAGTTGCTATAATTACTCTATGGCTATTAAAAGTACCCCGTGAGGTGATTAATTCAAAACCATTATCTTTTTGATTAATTTGCTGTAATTCTGTCTGTAACTGAAATTTAACATTGCCTTTTTGGCACTCACTTTGTAATAAATTAACGATGTCCTGAGCGGAATTATCACAAAATAGCTGGCCATGATCCCGTTCATGATAAGCGATCTGATATTGATTCACTAAGGCCAGAAAGTCCCACTGAGTAAAGCGACTAAGTGCAGATTTACAAAAATGAGGATTACTCGAGACATAATTACTAGCTTCAACGGTCATATTGGTAAAATTACAGCGTCCGCCACCAGACATTAAAATTTTGCGCCCCAGTTTTTTGCCGTTATCTATGACGCTAACGTCAAATCCTTGTTGCCCAAGTAAACCGGCACAAAAAAGTCCCGCAGCACCTGCGCCTATAATCGTAATGTCTTGCTGCATATTGTTGAGCCAGTAAGGTAATTGATAATGACGATATTATAAGGAATCTTCAGAGATCAGGACAGCAGAATCATGATTAATAAAAAGAGGGGAGGAAAGATATAGGCCATATTTTACTATAAGTAATTGATTAATAAGCAGTTTAATAATTAAATTTGCAATAAAATCAAATGGTTACGGTTTTATCTTGTGTTTATTTTTGAGAGTGTGGCTATGTTGTGTGACTAAAATCTTGTGTTGGTATTGGCAGGGGGATTTGGCGGGGAGCACGCCCTGTATGCGTGTGCCTTTTAGGTGTGGCTGCTTATTCCGTGGGTTTGATGGCCTACCGTACACCATAGGCGCCCGCTCGAGGGCTCGCTAAGACCTATGGAATACGCTCTCCATCAAATTCAATATTGGTACTAATCTCAACACAAAATAGCCAAGACCACATCAAAATGAAATCAGATCTGAACTAGATTTTCTTATTTTATTTAATATTGAATTTATTATTAAAACTAAAATCATAAATTACAATCTTTTAATCTTTTATCAGTGAACCTTATTGGATGCAGATTGAGCTTAGCGGTGCTATGGAGTAAGCGTTACATGGCTTGCATGTTCAGCGCATCGGAATAGTACCGCTAAGCTCACCCACAGGCTAATTACTTCACCGTTCTAAGATCTACTAAGCGCGACAGCGTCGCGCAACCTATCTATTGCAAAAGCCCTGCAAAACTTTCTCTTATCTCTTGCTCCGGCAGATTCACACCAATGAAAACCAGAATACTCTTTCGCTCTTCATCTTCTTTCCATTGACGATCCCAGTCAGCGCTATATAAACGTTGCACTCCCTGAAATAGTAAGCGTTTGTTATCATCCTTGATAGCCAGCAGTCCTTTATAGCGCAGTAGCTGGTCTGCGTATTTAAGTAGTAAACCTTCCATCAGATCTGATACAGCAGAGAGTTCAATTGGTTTATCCAGTTCAATAACGACAGAACTCACGTCACTTGGTACAGATGGAATAAATTTAAAAGTTGGTGTTGAAACAGTTAGCTTATCGTTAAGGATAAAACCTTCAATATCAAACAATAAGCTTAAATCGATATCGCCATGCAGCACATTGTAAATAGGTGCTCTGGCATTAATTTTTTGCAGACGTTCGGTGAGTTGCTCATGCTGTGGAGCAATGTCTGTTTTAGTCAGTAAAATACGATCAGCATAGCCAATCTGTGCTTGTGCGACATTAAACTTGTCCAGTTGTTGCTCAGCGTGCACGGCATCAACTAAAGTAATAATGCCATCAAGTAAAAATCGTTCACACAAGACCGGGTGTGAAAAGAATGTCTGAGTGATCGGTCCCGGATCGGCCATACCGGTACATTCGATGACTAAGCGATCAAAGTCCAGTTCCTGATTATCCAGACCTGTGAGTAAAGCCTGTAAAGCATCCGCCAGCTCATTAGCGCTGCTACAACAGATACAGCCATTGCTGAGAGTTGTGATTGTGGTAGCTTTATCGGCAAGAAGTTGATCGTCAATTGATGTGTCACTGAATTCATTCTCAATAACGGCGATTTTAAAACCGTGTTGAGTATTCAGGATGTGGCTGAGTAAAGTTGTTTTTCCTGCTCCAAGAAAGCCGGTTAAAACGGTAACAGGTAGAGGTTGATTCATATGATTATTCCTATTGTGTTAGCAGCATTTAAAGCCGCCTTTGCCATCACCACCATAACGGGATTGTTGGCGTTCACGAAAGAATTCTTCATAGGTCATAATAGGCTGATCCGGATGATTCAATTTGATGTGCTCAACATAAGTATCATAATCAGGAATCCCAATTAACATACGTGCAGCTTGTCCTAAATACTTGCCGGCTTTACCTAAATTACCAAACATGGTATTTCTCTCCAAAATACCCTGCACCAGCGGACTGGTGCAGGGTTTTATTGATTTTCTGTTTATGTCTTAGTGACTAACAGTTTTTACTCCACCTTCCGGTACAGGTATATAAGGTGTTTCCTGATCTGTACGTTCAGGGATTTTTCTGGCTTTAAGCGCAGTTCTGATACCATAGAAGATGATACTATATACCACAACCAGGAACAGAATACTTAAGCCAGCATTGGTGTAGTTATTGATAACAATATGTTGCATATTACCAATTTGCTGAGCAGTCAGATCTGCAGCATTCTCAGCGACTTTCTCTTTGTACATGTTAGCCATGAAGAAGAAACCTTCCAGTTGAGGGTTGTTACTGAATAGTTTCAAGCCCAGTGCCCACGTTGTACAAATTAATAGCCAGACAGCAGGGATAGTTGTTACCCAAATATATTTTGTTCTTTTCATTTTGATCAGAACAACAGTTGCCAAGACTAAAGCTACAGCAGCAAGCATTTGGTTTGAGATACCAAACAGAGGCCATAAGCTTTTCACCCCACCAAGTGGATCAACTACGCCTTGGTATAACAGGTAGCCCCATAAACCAACACAACCAACAGTACCGATGAAGCCTGCAATTGTTGAGTCAGTTTTCTTCAGGAATGGCACAAAGTTACCAAGTAGATCCTGAAGCATGAAGCGTCCTGAACGCGTTCCTGCATCAAGAGCGGTTAGGATAAATAGCGCTTCAAACAGAATACCAAAGTGATACCAGAAGCCCATATCAGCAGCAGGGATGATTTTATGGAATACGTGAGCGATACCAACCGCTAGTGTCGGAGCACCACCTGCACGATTTAATACTGACGGTTCACCAATGTCTTTGGCTGTTTGTAGTATCTCTTCAGGTGAAATCACAAAGCCCCATGAACTTACTTTAGCCGCAGCTAGTGTTGTCGCCTCATTTAAGGCTGCAAGAATTGCCGGAGCATCAGCCGCTGAACCTAAATTATGCAGGTCAGGCATGGTAATACCCAGTGCAGCTGGAGGTGTGTTCATTGCAAAGTATAAGCCCGGCTCAATAATTGATGCAGCAACTAAAGCCATAACTGCTACAAATGATTCCATCAACATCGCCCCGTAACCGATGAAACGAGCATCAGTCTCGTTAGCCAGTAATTTTGGTGTCGTACCAGATGAAATCAAGGCATGGAAGCCAGACACCGCACCACAAGCGATAGTAATAAACAGGAACGGGAATAGTGTACCTTTCCACACCGGACCAGTACCATCAACAAACTGTGTGACTGCAGGCATTTTTAGATCAGGATTTAAAATCACGATACCGATCGCTAAACCAACGATAACACCGATTTTTAAGAAGGTCGCTAAGTAGTCACGCGGAGCAAGAATTAACCATACAGGTAACATTGCAGAGATAATTGAGTAACCGATAATAGTATAAGTAATGGTTGTATCTTTAAAGGTTAGCGCAGGTCCCCAGTATGGGTCGTGAGCGATAACACCACCAAACCAGATAGACAGGATAAGTAATACGATACCAATGACTGATACTTCAGCAACGCGCCCCGGACGAATGTATCGCATGTATATCCCCATAAACAATGCGATTGGTACTGTAGAACAGACCGTGAATACACCCCATGGACTTTCTGCTAACGCTTTCACCACGATTAAGGCAAGTACTGCTAAGATGATTAACATAATCAGGAAGCAGCCAAAAAGAGCGATAGTACCTGGTACGATACCCATCTCTTTCTTGATCATCTCACCCAGTGATGAACCGTTACGACGTGAAGATAGGAACAACACCATAAAGTCTTGTACCGCACCAGCCAGTACTACACCAGCAAGTAGCCATAACACACCCGGTAAATAACCTACCTGAGCAGCAAGAACCGGTCCAACTAACGGACCTGCACCTGCAATCGCTGCAAAGTGGTGACCAAACAGAATGTTTTTATTGGTTGGAACGTAGTTTAACCCGTCGTTATTAATAACGGCAGGAGTGGCTCTGGTCGGGTCTAACTTCATTACTTTATTAGCGATATAAAGGCTATAGTAACGATAAGCAACCAGATAGACAGAAACTGATGCAGCAATGATCCAAAGAGCACTGACATGCTCCCCACGACGCAGTGCTATAACAGCTAAACAACAGGCTCCAACAATGGATAAGATTATCCACGGAACGTGTTTGAGAATGCTTTTACTATTCATAATTGTTTTTATTCCCCAGTTGAGAAAATATGTTTATTCAACGCATAAAGCGCGTTTGGAACTTAGAATTACTCTGCTGACAGCGTTATACTAACTGGAGTGATCTCGCAAATATATCGGGATTTTGGTTACTGGTTGTATAGATAAGCTGAGTGGTCAGGAATGTCAGGTTAGTGGTTTATCACATAAAAAAGATTGGGGATTTATATCGGGAAAGCTATGAAACAGTTTTGCTTCATAGCCCTAAAAGTTCTTTAAGTACTTTGAGATACCGGCGGCTGACTGGTACTGCCACACCATTACTTAAGATAACCTCGGTCTGTCCTTCTTTATTGAAACGAATTTCCTTGAGATGCTTAATATTGATCAGATATTGACGGTGGCAACGTATCAGCGAAGTTCGCTCTTCCAGTGTGCGCAAAGTCAGCTCAGAAAAGTACTCGGTATTAGTCTGATTAAAGACGGAGATACCACTGACTTTGGAACTGACATAGTAAACTTCATCAGCATTGAGTAAATAGATACGGCTGTGACCAATACAGGGAATATATTTGAATGGTTCATTAGTCGGTACTAACTGGTGAATATCTTGTGGTGGGTGGTGAATATGCAGACGCTGTAAAGTCTTATTTAAACGCTGCGGATCGATCGGTTTCATTAAATAATCAAATGCTTGTTCTTCAAAAGCTTTAATCGCGTATTCATCATAAGCTGTCACAAACACAATATGTGGCAGGTATTGTGGATCGATCATGCTGAGCATCTCAATGCCATTGATGCGCGGCATCTGAATATCTAAAAAGACCACATCAGGATGTAAGCGGTGAATAGCACTGATACCTTCTATCGCATTGCTGCACTCAGCGACTATGGTGATGGCACTATCTTGTTGCAGGAGGCAGCTTAAGTTCTCGCGTGCGAGTGGCTCATCATCAACAATAATCACGTTTAGCATCAGGCAATTTCCTTCACAAGTGGTAGCATAATACGAACTAAAGTGTAATGCTCCGGCTCACACTGAATATTAATCCCATAGTCTTGACCATATCGTATTTGAATACGTCTATCAACCAGATTTAGCCCAAGACCAGTACTGCTTTTCTCTTTTTCTTTATATAAACCGGCATTATCGAGTACCTCTAAAATGAGGTGCATACCTTGTTCATAGGCATTAATGGTCAGTGTTCCGCCATCCAGCAAATTAGAAATACCATGTTTAATTGCGTTTTCGACAATAGGTTGCAAGGAAAAAGCGGGTAACTGAGCATTGTCCAGAGACTGCGGCACATTGATTTCAACCTGCAGATTTTCCATAAAACGGGCTTTCTCAATCTGTAGGTAAGCATTTACGTGTTCAATCTCATCGTGCAATGTGACGATTTCTTCCGGGCGTTTCAGGTTTTTTCTAAAGAACGTCGATAGATTTTGTACTAAGCCACAAGCTTGTTCGTTATTACGGCGAATCACCGCCATAATAGTGTT
The DNA here is from genome assembly GCF_011745665.1 of Zophobihabitans entericus. Taxonomy (GTDB): domain Bacteria; phylum Pseudomonadota; class Gammaproteobacteria; order Enterobacterales; family Orbaceae; genus Zophobihabitans; species Zophobihabitans entericus. The sequence continues at coordinate 1,615,204 of NZ_CP050253.1, forward strand.
GAGTGCATTAAACAGGAAGTGAGGGTTAACTTGAGCGTGTAATAATTTGATCTCAGTTTGAGACAGCAGTTGCTTATACCGCTCATTTTGACCAGCCAGAATCTGAGCGGATAATAGGCTGGCAATCCCTTCACCAAGGGTACGGTTAATTGAGCTAAATAACTTATTTTTAGCTTCATATAATTTAATGGTCCCAATAACCTTATGATTATCCCCAATCAGTGGAATAACGACAGTCGATCCCAACGGACAAGATTTATGTAACGAGCACTGATACGGCTCATCAATGCCATTGATATATTTAACTTCATTATTTTCAATCACTTGTTTGGTGTGTATAGATGCTATTGGTGTGCCAACAATATGGTGATCATCACCAATACCAATAAAAGCCAGTAACTTTTCATGATCAGTGATAGCTACCGCCCCAATATCCAGCTCTTTATAGATAATCTGAGCAACTTTGGTACTGTTTTCCTGATTAAAGCCGTTACGCAAAATACCTTCCGTACTGGCAGCAATTTTTAGTGCTCGGGCAGAAAAGGCTGAGGTATATTTTTCAAACATCGCCCGTCTGTCGAGTAAGATACGCATAAACATAGCAGCACCTACACTATTAGCAATCATCATTGGTGCTGCAATACTTTTTACGATATTTAGCGCTTCAGCATGAGGCTTAGCAATCAGTAGAATCAGTCCCATCTGAAAAGCTTCAACTCCAATCGTAATCAAACCAACAGTGAGGGGATTATACAGGCGATCAACTCGTCCCTTACGCAGTAAATAGTAGTGAACCAGACCACCCACAATGCCGGCAAAAATGGTCGAGAGTACACAGCTTTCTGCGGTAATACCACCAAGTTGATAGCGGTGCAAACCACCTGTCAGTCCGACCAACAGTCCAACGACTGGACCACCAAGCAGACCACCCAGTACCGCCCCAATTGCGCGGGTATTAGCGATGGAATCTTCGATATGTAAACCAAGATATGTTCCTAAAATACAGAACATAGAGAAAATAATATAACAAAGGAGCTTATGAGGCAGATGTACTGTCACCTGCATAAGTGGGGTGAACAGTGGCGTTTTACTCAACAGATAGGCAATCATCAGGTAAATACACATTTGCTGTAATAGCAAAAGAATCAGATTAAATTCATACATCAAAGATACCCACTAAATGCCTGTTATTGGCGACGAATAAAACATAATTTTATAAGACTTGTAAAGTTAATTTAAAATCAAATTTATAACTATTTGATTTTATTGAATATTTTTAATTTGGTTGTGTAAGGGTATTTTACACACAGTTTTTCTGGCGACAAGGCAGAAGTTACTATAAACTACGGGCAATTTTTTAATCCCGATGATTTATACAGATATATGATTAATAATATTATTACTCCGGTTGTTGATGAAAACGGACAAAAACGTCGTCCAATACGTAGCTTTGTGCTAAGACAAGGCCGTTTAACAAAAGGACAGGCACTGGCGATTGAAAATCTCTGGCCTAAGTTTGGTATTGAGTATCAGACAGGTCAGCTTATCAATTTTACAAAATTATTTGGGCGTCAGGCTCCGGTAACGCTGGAAATTGGTTTTGGTATGGGAGCATCTTTAGTTGAGATGGCTAAAAATAATCCTGAACAAAACTATATCGGTATTGAAGTTCACCAGCCAGGTGTTGGTGCATGCCTGATGGGGCTGGAAGAAGCTGGTTTAACTAACCTGCGCGTAATGTGCCATGACGCGGTTGAAGTGTTCGAACAGATGATTCCTGATAATAGCTTACACATGGTACAACTGTTCTTCCCTGATCCGTGGCATAAGGCTCGTCATAATAAACGCCGTATTGTCCAGACTCCATTTGCTGAAATGGTGCGTAAGAAGCTGGCAATTGGCGGTGTATTTCATATGGCAACAGACTGGGAAGAATATGCTCAGCATATGCTGGCTGTCATGAGTCAGCTGCCTGACTATGAGAATCTTTCCAGAACGCAAGATTACGTACCAAGACCTGACTCAAGACCAGTGACTAAGTTTGAACGCCGTGGACACAATCTGGGACATGGTGTCTGGGATTTGATGTTTAAGCGTCTGCGTTAAAACAACTAAAAATACAGATATAAAAAAAGCCCTGATTAAGGGCTTTTATTTTGAGCAGAGAAAAGTATTAAAGTAGTTTAACTAACATCTCTTCCAGTTTATTCTGATCGACAGCAAACTGACGGATACCTTCAGCCAGTTTTTCAACCGCCATTGCATCAGAATTATGCTGCCAGCGGAATTCTGACTCAGTAATTGGACTTGGGCGATTTAATACTTCTTTAGAAGGCTCAAGTACACGAGTTACCGGCTCTTTTGAATCTTTCAGTTCATTTAACAGGTTAGGCGAAATGGTCAAACGATCACAACCAGCTAAAGCTAAGATCTGCTCTTTCTTACGGAAACTTGCACCCATTACAACAGTAGTATAACGGTGTTGTTTGTAGTAGTTATAAATGTTACGTACAGATACCACACCCGGATCTTCAGCAGCTACATAGTTAGTGATTGGTTGTCTGGTGTTGTACCAGTCGTAGATACGACCAACAAACGGAGAAATAAGGTAGACACCAGCCTCAGCACAGGCTCTGGCCTGAGCAAAGGAGAATAACAAAGTCAGGTTACAGTTGATTTTTTCTTTCTCAAGTTCTTCTGCTGCTTTAATACCTTCCCAGGTGGCAGCAATTTTGATCAGGATACGAGATTTATCGATCCCTTTTTCTTGATACAGAGCGATGAGTTTACGCGCTTTAGCTACACACATACCACGGTCAAAAGATAAACGAGCATCAACTTCAGTTGAAATACGGCCCGGGACATATTTTAAGATTTCAGCACCGATATTGACGGCAACCTGATCGCTGGCGTTAAGAAGCTGGGTCTCTTTTGAACCACCTTGTTGTTTTGCTGTTTCAATTGCAGAGTCAATTAAATGCTTATATTGTGGTAATTGTGCAGCTTTTAAAACAAGTGATGGATTGGTTGTTGCATCTTCAGGAGAGAATTGTTTAATGGAATCAATATCTCCGGTATCAGCGACAACAATAGTGTATTTTTTTAACTCATCTAACTGACTCATTTCATTATCCTCAAGTTTGATTTTTAAGAAAAAATAGACTCGTTTACTATAACCTATTTTTTATAATTTTGTTGCTCATAATAGCTAATTCGTTCAACTTTTGGTGCTGAACCACCGCCTTCATATTCTGAATCAAGCCACACCTGAACAATTTTTTTTGCCAGCTCAATTCCAATGACTCTTGCACCCATTGTCATTATCTGAGCATTGTTACTTTTTCGGGCACGTTCGGCTGAAAATGTATCATGGCACTGTGCTGCTCTGATTCCGAACACTTTATTGGCCGAAATGGCGACACCGATGCCAGTACCACAAATTAAGATACCTCGTTCATGTTTGCCATCTTTTATTGCGATAGCCACAGCCTGTGCTACATCCGGGTAGAGTTTATTTTCTGGCTGGACATCAGCACTGTAGTCGATAACAGATAAGCCTTTAGACTTTAAATAATTGGTGATCTGATCTTTAAACTCAAACGCAGCATCATCAGCTCCAATAGCAATCGGTAACATATTTGTTCTCCTTAAGAGGTTGTAAATTGTTCAAATGTTCATTTAATTAACTTTTGTTGTTTTGAAGTATATAAGGATTCATTTTTACGATCAAGCATTTGATCTCAATAAATGCATTTGTTCAGTTTGTTACATTGGTAGTGAGTGATGCTTAATCTTTTTCTATTTGATTAATTTGTATTTTTTATAATTATTCAAAGATGTGCTGTTAAGAGATGCAGCCTGAAGAGTGAGTATCTGACATAGAATTATTTTAAATGTAAAGGTTTGCTTTATATTTCAATCGTTTTCTATTGGGTTTATGCCGTGATTAGAAAGATATTTCTTTTTTGTATCTATTGGAAAATGGCCTTTTGTTCGCTTTTCTCTTTCTGAAATAAACATTTGTTTTATTGTTGTTCTTTCATCTGGTTTAAATTTGAACCTGATCACATTTTTAATATTCAGCATCATTTTATTGGTTGTTTAAGTATAGAAATTCAAAAAATTTGATGCTATTGTGATTAACAATTTGAACTAAAGTTCAATATATATTCAAATGTAATATTTTTTATTTAAATTCAATAAAATCAATTGGTTAATTTTATTGAATATCCCTCGATCAAGATAGTCTTAATAAAGATAGTTCCAAGGAGAATACTATGTCACAAATCAGATTACCCATTGTTGCCGTTACTACAGGTGATCCTGCTGGTATTGGACCAGAAATTACTGTTGCAACGTTGCAACAAAAAGAGGTCTATGATGTATGTAAACCGTTTTTAATTGGTTCAATTCCAATCATTAAAAGGGCAATGGCGATCAAAAATTGTGATTTCAAGATTAATAAAATCAGTAAGCCTTCAGAAGGGGAATATAAATTTGGTACTATCGATGTGCTGGAAACGGGCGATTATGATTATGATAGTATTGAGTGGGGTAAAGTACAAAAGCTGGCTGGTCAGATGTCACTGGACTATGTCAGAAAATCAATTGAGCTGGGACTAAATAAAGAAATCGATGTGGTCTCTACTGCGCCAATTCATAAAGAAGCGATTAAACTGGCTGGTTGTAAGCTGGCCGGTCATACCGAAATTTATCAGGAAGAAACCCATTCTGACTACGGTTTAACAATGTTCCATGTCCGTAATTTACGCGTCTTTTTTGTCAGCCGTCATATGGCACTTAAAGATGCTTGTGACTACGCAAACAAAGAGCGTGTTCTTGATTGCGTGAAACAGATTCACCATGAATTTACTGAACTGAAATTTGATAAGCCACGTATTGCAGTTGCAGCCCTTAATCCACACGGTTCAGATAACGGTTTATTTGGTCACGAAGAGCAGGATAACCTTATTCCTGCAGTCAAAGCTGCGCAGGCACTTGGTATTAATGCTATTGGGCCTATTCCGGCCGACTCAGTATTCCATTTAGGTTTACAGGGGCGTTATGATGCCATTCTTTCTCTTTACCATGATCAGGGGCATATTGCCTGTAAAACACTGGATTTTGAGCGCTCAATTACTATCACGTTTGGTCTGCCATTTATGCGCAGTTCTGTTGATCATGGTACTGCTTTTGATATCGCCGGTAAAAACTTAGCGGGTTCAGTCAGTATGATCGAATCGACCGTCGTGGCTGCCCAGTACTGGAAAATGAAACAAAGATAGTTGATTTTTAATAGTGTTTCTCTACCACTGGCATGCATAGTGTCATGCCAGTTCAGATCATGATTTTGTATTCAGTCTGGAGATGAAGAGATGAAGCAGTATATTTGTATCGAAAAGGGTGAGGCTGGCTGGGGTGGCCCTTTAAAATTGTTAGTAGAAAAGAATAAAAAGATTGCCTATATGACTGGTAGTATTAAACCAGCCATTGTTGACCGAATTGCCGAACTAACCGGTTGGGAGCCGGTCGATATTTTCAAACATGGTGAGCCGGCAGAACATGAAATTGGTATTGTGGTCATAGAATGTGGTGGTACTTTACGTTGTGGTATTTATCCTAAACGCCGTATTCCAACCATTAATGTCCATGCTACTGGTAAATCAGGGCCACTTGCGCAATATATTTTAGAAGATATCTATGTTTCAGATGTAAAGCCGATCAATATCTATTTAGTGGGTGAAGATGGTCCGCTGGACAAAATTGGTATCGTGGCGGACGATTTAACTGGAGCAACAACAGTCGGTGTTTTACTCGCTCGCTCTGGTGTTGAAACTGCGGCATTTTTTGATGCTCAGTCACTTTCTCAGGTGGATAAGAATTATCAGGCGATGGTACTAAGCAGTGATAGCAGACCGCTCCCAAAAGAACAAGCTAAGCAAAAAGTTAAAGAAGCAATGCTGGCACTTAAACAAAAAGGTGCAACACAATTTTCTAAACGTACTGACACGACGATGCGTGGTGGGATTGGTTATGAAATTGATGCGATGCTTGAAGAGTTATCACCAGATACTATTGCTGTCGTTGTTCCGGCAATGCCTCAATCTCGCCGCATTTTAGTCGGGGGCTACTCAGTAATTGATTGTATTGCGCTGTCAAAAACTGATGTGGCTAAAGACGTACGAACCCCGGTTAAAGAGTCGCATATTCCCACTTTGCTTGGGGAGCAGACAGAACATCAAATTGGTTATATTTGCTTATCTGACATATTGCATGGTCCTCAGGGAGTCTGTGAAGCGTTTAAGAGAGAAAGAGCCAAAGGTGCCAGAGTGATTATTGCAGATTCTATTACTCTTGATGACGTGGAGACGATCGCCAGAGCAGTAGTTGAGCTGCAGTGGAATATTTTAGCCGTTGATCCGGGACCATTCTCAGAAAGACTTGCTGTGGTTAGGGGACTGGCGAAAGTTAATCATCAAAATAATATTGAAGAGTTACCACGTGAAAGTCAGTCAGGCTCTGTGATTGTGGTGGCAGGTAGCGCTACGCCAGTGACTAAAAAGCAGCTACAAAAATTGATCGATACAGATGACCGGATATGTCATATTCCGGTGGATGCGGAGCTGTTGATTGACAGAGAAAACGCGGCTGATGTTGAGATTGAAAGAACAGTGAATCAGGCTATTGATTGTGTCTCTACCCGTAAAAACGCTATTTTTATCTTTGAAACAGCATTAACCGGGCGAGTGCTTGATCTGGCTAAAGAGGAGCAGATGTTTAATCTGGAGCCAGGCAGAGCAGCAACGCATATTAATATAGGTTTAGGTGAAATTGTCAAAACCACGCTTGATCGTGACAGAAGTGATATTCGCGGTATCTATATGACGGGTGGAGATACAATGGTGAATGTGCTCAGACAACTTGGTGCTAAAGGGATTGAACTTATTGATTATGTTATCCCTCAGACTGATCTAGGCTGTGTTATTGGTGGTGATTATGACGGGCTGATTTGTGTGGGTAAAGGCGGTTTAACCGGTCATGAAGATATTGTCAGTGCGATTATTAGTCGCATCTATAAAGAGTCTCAGATGCGTAAATTTGACTGATAAAAGATAGCGAGTTTTTATTCATTTTTCACGTAAAAAATATGCCCATCATTTGATGGGCATTATGTTATTTAAAGCTGGCAGAAAAATTATTTTTTCTTAGCACGCTCAAAAGAGTCAAGGATCTCTTTTCTTGCAGCTGCGGCGTTATCCCAACCGTCAACTTTAACCCATTTACCTTTCTCTAAATCTTTATAGTGTTCAAAGAAATGCTGGATTTGTGCTTTAAGTAGCTCTGGTAAGTCCTGCACATCTTTAACGTGCTCATACTCTTTACTTAATTTTGTGTGCGGAACAGCAACCAGTTTAGCATCCTGACCAGCCTCATCAGTCATTTTTAATACACCAACCGGACGGCAGCGAATCACTGAACCAGGTTGTAGTGGGTAAGGAGTTGGAACTAAAACGTCAACCGGGTCACCATCAAGTGATAAAGTATGATTGATGTAACCATAGTTACATGGATAGAACATCGCTGTTGACATGAAGCGGTCAACAAAAAGCGCACCTGATTCTTTATCAACTTCATATTTGATTGGATCTGCATTAGCAGGAATCTCAATAACCACATAAATATCATCTGGTAATTCTTTACCGGCAGGAACGTTATTTAATCCCATTATATTTTCCTCTGTATCTGTATTAAGTCGTTTTAAAAGCGACGATTCGGGCAAAAGTGTATTTTTTCTGTCAGCTGTTTGTCAAGCTGGCAGAAGTAAATTTTGGTGTTCTATTATGAAACTTTATTCATCATCACTCAATTCTTTTAGGTATTGAAATATTTGACGTGAAGATTTTGGTGGTTTATTGCTTTCCTGCTCTTTTTTAGCAGCTCTGGCAAGAGAACGCAATTGCTGTCGATCAGCATTTGGATAGAGCTCCATAATTGGCTCACAATCACCACTTTCAATCAAGCTATCTCTGAGTTGCTCAAATTTATGTAACAGAGCAATTTGTTGGTTATGTTTGTTTTTTAACTTATCCAGAGCCTGGTTGATCGGCTCAACATCACGGCTACGCAGGAGCTTACCAATATATTGAATCTGACGGCGATAGCCCTCTTTTTTGATTTTTTGAGCAAGCTCAATATTACGTTTCAGGTCTTCATCTAAAGGAATTTTTTCTAACGCATTTTTACTTAACTGAATGAGTTCCACACCCAGTTTTTTTAAGGCTTCAGCATCACGTTTAATTTCACTTTTACTAACCCAAATAATTTCATCATCTTCATCTTCCGGATGCTCATCAGGTAAGTCTTCTGTTTCCCAAAGTTCATCATCATTTTTGTGCATACTTAATCCAAAGTCAGGTTATTGAAGAAAAATAAGATTATTTCTCTTTATTACGTTAGTGATCGATTTTATTGTTCGGTATTATAACGTATGATGGACATAATTGTAGAAAATAAATAACCGATATTAATATTAGCTATTATGACAACGCGTAAAATTAAAGAAGATGTTGCTCGTCAACAACAAATATTGAGAGAAGCGGTCGCTTATGCTCTGTCTGAGTCGATGAAAGAAGCTGACGCTGCAGAAGTTTCTATCTCTAAATCAACCGGAATTAATGTCAGTACTCATATGGGTGAGACAGAGAACGTTGAGTTTAATAGTGATGGCGGACTGGGGATTACGGTTTACCATCAGCAGCGTAAAGGTAATGCGTCTACCAATGACCTCTCTTTCCCGGCTATTTTACAAACGGTTAAAGCAGCACTGGATATTATGAAATATACCTCACCCGATCCTTATTCAGGACTTGGTGATAAAGAGTTATTAGCATTTAATCCACCAGATTTAGATCTGTTTTATCCAGATGAGCTAAATGTGGATGAAGCAATTAAACAAGCACAAATTGCTGAGCAAATTGCATTAAGTCATGCTGGAATAACACGTAGCGATGGTGGTTCATACAGCAGTAGTTATGGTATTCATGTCTATGGTAATAGCTATGGCATGCTGGAAAGTTATTGTGCCAGCAGACATTCACTCTCTTGTAGTGTGATTGCTGAACAGAACGGTCAAATGGAACGTAACTATGACTATACTGTAGCCAGAGATAGCTATGATTTAGTGAGTGCGGAGCTAATCGGTCAGTCAGCTGCGGAGCGTACGTTGTCTCACTTAGGTGCTAGACAAATTGAAACGACTCAGGCTCCGGTGCTATTTTGTGCCAATGTGGCTACCGGTTTATTTAGCCATTTTGCAAGCGCTATTGGCGGTGGTGCCGTCTATCGTAAATCGACGTTTTTACTGGATAAAGTGGGTGAGTTAGTGTTCCCGGAATGGTTAACTATTACGGAACTTCCTCATTTACGTAAAGGGCTTGGTTCCTCCCCATTTGATAATGAAGGAACGCTGACAATTGAACGTAATATTATTGAGCAGGGACGATTACAAACTTATCTATTAAGTAATTATTCTGCTAAAAAACTAGGTTTAAAATCAACCGGTCATGCCGGCGGTATACATAACTGGCAGCTAACCACAAATGGCGGTGATTTTGACACGATGGTGAAAAAGTTACATCGTGGCTTAGTGGTTACCTCGTTAATGGGACAAGGCGTGAATATTATTACCGGCGATTATTCCCGTGGAGTTAGCGGATTTTGGGTTGAAAATGGACAAATTCAATATCCGGTGAGTGAAGTTACCATTGCTGGTAATTTAAAAGAGATGCTTTCTGGTATTGTGGCAATTGGTTCAGATATTGAAAGACGTAGCAGTATTCAGTGTGGTTCGGTACTGCTGGAAAATATGAGCATCGCAGGCAAATAATCTAAAAATAATAAATAAATTTAAAGGGATATAATTTAAAATAAAGATGATTAATTTAACACAGCGCACATTCTTTCAGCGTTTATTTAGATATATGCCGGGACTTGGCAGTTTATTCTCATATGAACGTAAAAATTTAAGTTATGACATGAAAGCCGGGCTATCTGTAGCTGCGGTAGCTTTACCTGTGTCAATTGCCTATGCTGAATTAACCGGAGTTGGAGCAATTGCAGGCCTGTATTCAACGATTTTACCGTTAATTGCTTATGCGTTATTTGGCTCATCCCGCCAGTTAATTATTGGTCCTGATACTGCAACATGTGCGGTCATTGCCGCAGTTGTTACACCACTGGCTTTTGGCGATCCGGTGTTACGCTGGCAATTGGTTATTATCATGACGCTGATGATTGGTGGCTGGTGTATCCTCGCCAGTCGTTTACATCTAGGGGCACTGGCAGATCTGTTATCCAGACCTATTTTGATCGGCCTGCTAAACGGTATCTCCTTTACGATTATTATTGACCAGATCGGTAAAGCCAGCGGCTTTAAATTTGAAGCCTCCGGTTTTATTGAACGCTTAATTGAACTCCCCATGATGATGATTACCAGTGCTCATGTAAATACCGTTCTGGTTTCTCTGGCGACACTGGTTATTTTAATTGTGATTAAGAAATTTAAATCACGCTGGCCGGCACCACTGATTGCTGTAGTGATTATGACGTTCTGCTCATGGCTGATTAATTTTGAATCTTATGATATTAGTATCATCGGTCATATTACGTCAGAAGGTTTACCGCTCTCTTCATGGAACAGTTTTGAAATCGGCCTCAGCCGTGAACTGGTCGTGCCATCTATCAATATTGCAGTCATCTGCTTTGTGAGTATGATGATTACTGCACGTAGCTTTGCCGCTAAAAATAACTATGATATTGATGCCAATGTTGAGTTCCGTGCTTTAGGTATTGCCAATATTGTTGCCGGGCTTTCTCAGGGCTTTGTGGTTAGCGGTACCTCTTCACGTACGGCGGTGAACGATGCTAATGGTGGTAAAACGCAGTTGGTCTCTATTATTGCCGCTGTGATTATCGGCATCGTGGTGATATTTTTACTTTCTCCGCTACAATTTATACCGGTTTGTGTACTTGGTATTGTGCTTATTTATTCGTCCTGGTCGTTAATTGATTTAAAATCTATTTTCCAGTTACGCAATCGTAACCGGGATGCTTTTTACTTAAGTCTGGTTACACTGCTGGCAGTACTTATTATCGGTATTATTCCGGGTATGGGGCTGGCAGTTTTACTCGGCTTATTACTCTTTTTAAGAACTGTTTTCCGTCCGTCAGAACAACTGCTTGGTGTGGATGGAGCAGGTCTGATTCACACCATTAAAATGGATGTTAACCCGATTCCTAATGTTATGATTTATCGCTTTAACTCGCCATTAACTTATTTCAATATCGCTTATTTCAAGCGCCGAGTACTGACTTTAATTGATGAGTCACCAACACCGATAAAATGGGTGATCGTTGATGCAGTACCTAGCTTTACCTATCCTGATGTTAGCGTGCTTTCTGGGGTGGAAGAACTGATACGGGCATTTAAAGTGCGGGATGCGGTGCTCGTTCTGGCTGGTCGTAAAGGGACTTTAGAACGCTGGTTTAGTGATATGCATATTGATTTAGATAAGAATCATCTGGAACTGGTGTCAGATCTCTATCTGGCTGTTCGTATGATTCAAAGTAAGGATCAGATGGATGATGGCTCAGGTTCATCGTCATCATCATAATATTATTTAATGAGTTTCAGGCGGTTTAAAATGAATAAAAATGACACAATGCGAATAGAGATGCTAAGTACCGGCGATGAAGTATTGTACGGGCAAATTGTTGACACAAATTCAGCCTGGTTATCAGACTTTTTATTCCAGCAGGGTTTTCCTATTACGTCCCGCGTGACGGCGGGTGATAATTTAAATCAACTTGTGGATATGTTGCGTGAACGCAGTAAGCAAAATGATGTGTTGATCGTCAATGGCGGTCTTGGGCCAACCAGCGACGATTTAAGTGCTTTAGCTGCGGCCATGGCCAATAACGAAGAACTGGTTGAACATGCAGAGTGGATCGCTGAGATGGAACGCTACTTTGCGCAGCGTGGCCGACCAATGTCACCCACTAATCGTAAACAAGCAATGCTTCCTAAGAGTGCCACGATTATTAATAACCCGGTCGGTACAGCTTGTGGGTTTTTAGTTAAGCTCAACGGTTGTTCACTGTTTTTTACCCCGGGTGTGCCTTCTGAATTTAAGGTCATGGTAAAAGATGAGATCTTACCTCGTTTAAAACAGATGTTTCCAAATATTGTTACTCCGGTTTGCTATCGCTTAACCACGCTTGGCCGTTCTGAAAGTGAGATTGCAGCAGAGCTTGAAAGCCAGCTTAAACTGCCAGAAAACGTCGATCTGGGCTACCGTTCAGCCATGCCAATTATTGAGCTGAAACTGACCGGACCCGGGACTAAACAAGCAGAAATGGAAAAGGTCTGGCAGCAATTGAAAGGCTATGTACGCGATAATACTATTTATGAAGGAACTGTCGGTTTACCTAAACTGGTGACAGAGCTACTGACTGAGAAGGGATTATCTTTAACGGTTTCAGAACAGTACACAGCAGGTTTGATGGCTTATCAGTTATATGATGCAGAAGCACCGCTGACAGGTTCAGAAGTGACTCGCAATCAGCAAACCAGTTTAGTTGAATATGCTAAAGCACTACGCCAAAAAAATCATACTGATATTGCGTTAGTTCTTGGTGATTATAAGCAGGAACAAAAGACGTTTGAAGTCGTGCTGGATACTCAGCAAAAAACCTATCACTATCAGTTGAAATATATCAGCAGAATATATAGTCGTACTATGTTGCAGGATATTTTTTCAACCGTGGCACTGGATATGTTAAGACGTCATCTGTCTGGCTTGTCTTTAATGACACCAAATATCTGGATGGAAGCAATAGAACTTTAGTTTAATTAAAACTGTATATTAATCAAATAGTTATAAATTTATAATAAGGATGAATTATGCAAAAAAATATTATTGATTTACATATGCATTCTGCACACAGCGACGATGGTGAATTTACACCAACTGAACTGGTTAAAATGTGCGCCGAAAGTGGATTGAAATATTTTGCTTTAACTGATCATAATTCAACTAAAGGTACAGCTGAAGCTTATCAGGCTGCTCAGCAATATGGGCTTACTCTGATTTCAGGTATTGAAATTGATTGTGTTCATGAAGGTACACATCTGCATGTTCTTGGCTACGGCGTTGATCCCAATTATCCAGCATTTGCCAAAATTGAAGCTGATATTCTAAAGCAGGAACAACAAAAATCCGTGCAGCGTGTCGGGCTGGTTGAAAAACTGGGTATTTATATCAATCATGACAAGCTAAATAAGCTAAGCAAACATGGTGTGATTATTGGTGAAATGATTGCCGAAGCTTCCATTTATGAGCCGGAGAATAAAGATCATCCGTTAACAATGCCTTATTTAGCTGGTGGTAAACGTAGCAATAATCCTTATGTTAACTTCCACTGGGATTTTTGTGCGCCGGGTAAACCTGCACATGTGGCGATTAATTACATTAGCTTAAATGAAGCCATTAAATATATAGTTGAATCGGGTGGTATCCCTGTTTTAGCTCATCCGGGTAATAATATTCACGAGAGTGAAAAGTTATTAGTCAGCATACTGGCACAAGGTGTGAAAGGGATTGAGGTTTACAGTAGTTATCATTCAGAAGAACAGATTCAGTTTTATCTGTCTCAGGCGCAGCAACGTGGTTGTTTAATTACTTGCGGTAGTGATTTCCATGGTAAAACTAAACCCTCTATTAAGCTAGGCGATTGCCGTTGCAGTAAAGAGACAGAACAAACGCTAATTCAGAAGTTAGCCCCTTATTATTTTAAAAAATAATTCTGCGTATTTATTAGACATTTCTAATGACAAATCTGCTTCGTTTATTTATACTGTGTTTATATACAGTATAAATAAACGAATATTATGCAAGAGAGCACATTAAAAAAACTCGAAATCCTCGCTGAATCTGCAAAGTATGATGTTTCATGCTCATCCAGTGGTACGACCAGAAAAAATAAATCTGGTGGTATCGGTAGTGCCAGTGGCTGGGGAATTTGCCATAGTTTTACCGAAGATGGACGCTGTGTCTCCTTACTGAAAATCATGCTGACTAACTTTTGTATGTATGATTGCGCGTATTGTATTAACAGACGCAGCAATGATATTCAGCGTGCTGCTTTTTCGCCTAAAGAGTTGGCAGAACTCACTATCGAGTTTTATCGTCGTAACTATATTGAAGGACTATTCTTAAGTTCCGGTGTGATTAAAAACCCGGATCACACGATGGAAAAAATGATTCGGGTAGTGAAAGAGCTACGTGAGACTCACGGGTATCATGGTTACATTCATATGAAAACCATTCCAGGAGCCAGTAAAGAACTCACTCATCAGGCAGGTTTATATGCTGACAGGCTGAGTATTAATCTGGAAATTCCTACTGAACAAAATCTAAAACTGTTAGCACCGGAAAAAGATCATCAAAGTATTTACCGGCCCATGCATGATATCCAGCGGGGTATTATCATCAGTCAGGAGGAGCGTAAAAAGTTTCGTTCTGCACCCAGATTTGCACCAGCAGGTCAAAGTACGCAGATTATTATTGGTGCCACTGATGAGACAGATAAAGATATCCTGCAACTTACTTCGTCACTCTATCAAAGACCAAGCATGAAGCGTGTTTACTATTCAGGTTTCATTCCGGTAAATAGCTATGATAAACGTCTGCCGGTTGGTAAAGAGACGCCGCTGGTACGTGAAAATCGTCTGTATCAGGCTGACTGGCTGATGCGGTTTTATCAGTTTAACGTGCATGAAATCGTTAATGATGAGCACCCGGAGCTGGACTTAGAAATCGACCCTAAATTGTCATGGGCGCTACGTAATCCGGCACAGTTTCCGGTGGATGTAAATCGGGACAGTTATGAAAAGATTCTCAGAATACCGGGAGTAGGTGTTAAATCAGCGCGTCTGATTGTGGCGGCCAGACAACACGGGGCTTTAACCCTTGACGGACTAAAACGTATTGGTGTGGTTTTAAAGCGGGCACAATATTTCCTGACCTGTCAGGGGATGCATAAAATTGTCTCCGTGAATGAAACATCACCAGAGCGTTTACGGCTTTTACTGGCTGAACCTAAAGCGGCTTATAAAGCGCTGGAAAATAAAGCTATGCCGGAACAACTGGGCTTTGGATTTAACTAATATGAAAATCGCTTATTATGATCAGACCTTTGAGGGGTTACTCTGTGTCATTTTTGATGCCTATAAGCTGAAATATTTCCCTGAACATATTCTGGTAACTGGCGATGTGCCGCCACTACTGACTACTTTTGAGCATACGGTTGAAACTGCTAACGGTAAATATGAGCGGGTACTCACTGCGCTGAAAAAAAAGCTCTCAAAGAGTGCCCTAAATAATCTGACTAAAGTCTGGCTATCTGAAGTACCTGAGCGGGAGATGCTGTTGTTCCGATATATCTGTAAGGTATTTGACCATCAGCAGAATATCGAGAGTAACTTTGCTGATGAAGACGTCATGGCTGTTTTAAAGCTGGCTAAGAAAGTAGGCTGTGATATGCATTTTATCAGCATGATGGTTAGATTTAACAAGACGGCAGACGATGTCTTTTTTGCTCCTGTCGCACCCACCTATAATGTCTTGCCTTTGGTTTTACCCCATTTTAAAGATCGATTTTCTGATCAGAAGTGGGCAATTTATGATGAAAAGCGTGGTTATGGTTTCTACTACGATTTAGAAAAAATAGTGGAAATGACCCTGAGTGAAGCAGATGACTTTTTAGTTCATCATCGTTTAAACGAGAAGTATCAGGATGAAGATGATAAGCTGATTACTTTGATGTGGCAGCGCTATTTTAAGGCGCTTACTATTAAAGAACGTATTAATTTAAAACAACAACGCCGTGCTATGCCAGCTCGGTTTTGGGCTTATTTGCCGGAGATGCAGGATAGAGTGAATTAGTGCTTTATTAAGCGTTAATATATTTTTCTCTGTCTGGTAGCCAGCAGTCGATCAGTTGCTGTACTTTCTCCGGATGAGTTTGTTGTAAATAACGAGAAGTACGCTGAACTTCGGCAATCAGGTGCTGATCGCGGGCTAAATCTACCACTTTAAAAGCTGCAGCACCAATTTGCCTGGTTCCCAGTATTTCACCAATTCCGCGTAGTTCCATGTCTTTCTGGGCGATGATAAAGCCGTCATTGGTTTCCCGCATCACTTGTAAGCGGGATTGTGCTGTTTTTGAGAGTGGTGCCTGATACATCAGCACGCAGTGAGAAGCCGCTGCACCACGTCCAACGCGCCCGCGTAATTGATGCAACTGAGAAAGTCCTAAACGTTCAGCATTTTCAATGATCATCAGGCTGGCATTAGGAACGTCCACCCCAACTTCAATTACAGTAGTGGCAACGAGCAGTTGAATATCGCCTTGTTTAAAGGCTTGCATGATAGCTTGTTTTTCATCTGGTTTCATACGGCCATGAACCAGACCAATGACAATCTCTGGCAGAATTTTTTGCAGATCTTCAGTAATACTTTCTGCTGCCTGAGCATCAAGGACTTCGGACTCTTCAACTAATGTACACACCCAATAAACCTGACGACCGGACAGGCAAACTTCTTTGACGCGCTCAATAATTTCACCACGTCTGGTATTGGAAACCACCGCAGTTTTAATCGGAGTTCGGCCAGGTGGCAGTTCATCAATCACAGAAACATCCAGATCGGCATAAACGGTCATTGCCAGTGTTCTTGGAATTGGCGTGGCGGTCATAATCAGTTGATGTGGCGCATTACCATTATGAGCACCTTTTTCCCACAAACTTAAACGCTGATTAACACCAAAACGGTGTTGTTCATCAATAATCACTAAAGCTAAGTCATGAAAGCCTACTTTATCATAGAAGATAGCGTGGGTCCCTATCACCATCTGATATTCACCGGCTGCGATTGCTGCCAGCTGAGTCTGTTTCGCTTTGCCTTGTAATTTGGCAGAGACTAAATCAACAGAAATACCTAGTGGTTCAAACCAGCGTTTAAAGTTATTAAAATGTTGTTCTGCCAGAATTTCAGTTGGAGCCATAAGAGCAACTTGCTTACCATTACTCAAAGCAAACAGAGCAGACATCGCAGCAACCAGCGTTTTACCTGACCCAACATCCCCCTGTACTAAACGCATCATCGGGATATTCAGTTGCATATCCTGCTTAATATCCTGAATCACTCTTTGCTGCGCGCCCGTTGGTTTGAATGGAAGTTGTTGTAAAAATTGTGTGATTAAATCCACGGATGGAGTCAGCGAATAAGCCTGTTGCTGCTGATTGTGGCTTCTGACTGCCAGCATACTCAGGTGATAAGCCAGTAACTCTTCAAACACTAAACGGATTTGAGCAGGATGGTGGCCTGTTTCCAGCTCTGAAACATCCATATCGGCTGGTGGCTGATGTAAAATTTCTAACGCTTCACGCACAGGCATTAAACCCGTAGCTAAAGAGTCCGGGAAGAGCTCTTCCGGGGGATTACGCTGTAGCAAGAGTAAAGCCTGTTTAATCGCCTTACGGATGACATTTTGGGTCAGCCCGTCAGTGGTGGGATAGATTGGCGTCAGGTTATCATCAGCAGCTGTTGTTGGTGCCGGAATATTGGCTGAAATAACCTGATACTGAGGGTGAAACATCTCTGGTCCGGTTTTACCACGCTTGATCTCGCCATAAGCTTTCACCCGTACACCTTCAGCCAGCCCGTTTTTCATACCGTTATTAAAGTTCATAAAGCGCATGGTTAATACGCCGGTGCCGTCAGATATTTTACTGACCAGCATACGACGTCTGCCAAAAGTTATGCCGGTAGTGAGTACATTACCTTCCAGCGTCACATACTGACCGGGCAGGGCCTCACCAATGGATGCAGTATTAGCACGGTTTTCATAGCGGAAAGGAAAATGCAGCAGTAAGTCCTGCACTGTATAGATATTTAATTTATGGAATTTAGCCAGAGAGGCTGCGCCAATACCACTCAGTGAGCTTACCTGAATATGGTTAAGTAAGCGGGATGACATGATATTTACCGCGCTTTGACCAGGTAGTATTAATTGGTATTACGTGTAACACTGACAATACCTGCCTGATGGCTGATATTACGCATTACCGCGCTAAGATGATGAATATCCTGAACTTCAACCAGAACTGTAATGGTATAAAGACTGGCATCTTTCTCTTCGGTGTTAAGTCCTTGTACATTGGCTGACTCAACATTGATAGCAGAAATAATACTGGCAAAAGCACCTTGTGTGTTAAGCATATCTACTTTTAGTTCTGCAACAAATCGCTGATCAGGGGAAACATCCCACTCAAGCTGGATATATTTCTCTGGATCGTTCTGGTAACCAGAAATATTACGACAGAATTCATGATGAACGGTCAGTCCTTTTTCCGGACTGACATGGCCAATAACCGGATCGGTTGGAATCGGGTGACAACATTTAGCAAAGCTGACTAATACGCTTTCGGCACCAGTAATGCTGAGTTTTTTCTTCTCACCAGAAACCAGTTCAGTAAACTGATTCTTCTCTAGTCCCTTGGCTACAAAAATACTCACTATATTACCCAGACCAATTTCCGACAAGAGATCATCAAGGCTTTTTAGTTTCATAAACTTAAGCACGCGCTTGATGTTTTCCTGAGGAATCGTATCAATACCGCCTTCATTAGTCAGCACGTTATTAAGGAGGCGACGACCAAGTACAATCGCATCATCACGTTCTAACGTTTTTAGTGCCTGACGGATTCTGGCACGCGCTTTTGAACTCACCACAAAGTTCAGCCAGGCAGCATTAGGGCGTGATTCCGGAGAAGTCACAATTTCAACCGTTTGACCACTAACCAGTGGCTGGGATAATGGATAAGGTTTACGATCGACAATCGCACCGACGCATTGATGACCGATATCGGTATGTACGGCATAAGCCAGATCGATAGGGGTGGCACCTTCAGGTAATTCAACAATACGACCTTTCGGTGTAAAAACGTAAATCTCATGCGGGAAGAGGTCAGATTTTACGTTTTCAATAAATTCGAATGAGTTACCGACGCTTTGTTGTAACTCAAGTAAGTTCTGCATCCAGCGCTGAGCTTTAATCTGAGCAGTGGTGTTATTTAGTTCATCTTTCTCATTATAAGCCCAGTGAGCCGCGACACCCATTTCTGCCATTTGTTCCATATCTTCTGTTTTGATTTGGACTTCAACCGGCGTGCCATGTGGACCAATCATTGAAGTATGTAGTGATTGATAACCATTGGCTTTAGGAATAGCGATATAATCTTTAAAACGGCTGGCTCTTGGTTTATAAAGATTGTGCATTAAACCAAGTACGCGATAACAGGTGTCGACATCTTTGACGATGATACGGAACACATAAATATCCATAATCGAATGGAAATGCTGTTCACGCAGTTGCATCTTCTGATAGATGGCGTAAATATTCTTTTCAAGTCCTTCAACACTCGCTTCAATCTTTGCTTCACCTAAACGGTTACGAATTTCGGTTAAAATCCGTTGGATCATCTCTTTACGTGTACCACGTGCAGCGCTGACAATTTTTTCAATGACATGAGCACGGTTAGGATAAAGGGCAGTAAAGCCAAGAACTTCCAGTTCTGTTTTTAAATGATGAATACCAAGTCGGTGAGCAAGAGGGGCGTAAATTTCCAGAGTTTCTTTGGCGATTCGGCGACGTTTATCCGGACGTAGTGCGCCAAGCGTGCGCATATTATGCGTTCTGTCGGCCAGTTTAATCAAAATGACCCGAACATCCTGCACCATTGCCATAACCATTTTACGGAAGTTTTCTGCCTGTGCTTCTTTACGATTACGGAATTTTAGTTTATCAAGTTTTGATACACCGTCGACCAGTTCTGCCACATGGTGCCCGAACTTATTGGTGATATCTTCATAAGTGACTGGAGTGTCTTCGATAACATCATGTAGTAAGGCGGCGATAATGGTTTGGTAGTCAAGGCGCATTTCTGCGAGGATGGAAGCAACGGCAACAGGGTGAGTAATATAGGGCTCACCGCTGGAGCGTGTTTGTCCTTCATGGGCGTTCCGCCCGAAAATATAGGCTTCTTTTATGCATTCAACCTGCTTTTCAGGCAGGTATCGTTTCACAATTTGATGTAAATTTTCAAAGATACGCATAAGCGGAACCTACAGACGAAAATTCTAGTGAGAAGAATTATCAAACAGTACGGTTTCGTGAATGATTGGATGAGACTCTTCTTCTTCAACTTCTATCTGATGTTGTTGCTGATAATCAACAGTGTCAAGTACGTTCTTATTAATTAAACCTTGTTCAATTTCACGTAAAGCAATAACGGTTTCTTTATCGTTTTCTTCCGGAACAAGTGGTGATTTCCCTTCAACCTGAATCTGACGGGCGCGTCGAGAAGCAATTAACACAAGGTCAAAACGATTGCCAATTTCATCTACTGCATCCTGAACTGTTACGCGAGCCATTATTTACCTCTACTCAATGTGACTTAATTTATAGTGATTCAATTAGGGTTTGAAGTGACTTACTTTCGAGATTCAAATCTTCAAACAAAAATTTTTGTGTATGATCTGACATTTTACTTAATTTATGCTGTCTTTGTCTATCATAAACTTTGAAAAGCTTGATGTAGCAAGACTTTCCAAAAATTAATCAATTTAACATTTTGATTTATTTGAATATTTTATTTTCGTTTATTACTTTAGTAAACTTTCCAGCAAAGCGTGATGTTGCTGAGACTGTTTATCCAGTGTTAAACGCTCTGTTTGTATGATGCAGCGTAGCTCAAATAGTGACTGCTCAAAATTATCATTAATGATTAGATAATCATATTCTGAGTAATGAGAAATCTCTGATTTTGCTTTTAACATTCTTTTTTGAATGGTTTCCGGGCTATCCTGACCGCGTTGAAACAGACGGTTTTCCAGCTCAGTTAGTGAGGGTGGAAGAATAAAAATACTTTTTGCCGAAGGCATTTTTGCTCTGACCTGCTGCGCACCCTGCCAGTCTATATCCAGGAAAATATCAATACCGGCCGCTAAATTACCTTCAATAGCTTGACGTGACGTGCCGTAATAATTCTCATAAACCTGAGCGTGTTCAACAAAATCATCTCTGCTGATCATCACTTCAAATTCTGCTTTATCCACAAAATAGTAATGCTCACCATGCTGCTCTCCGGGTCTTGGTGCACGGGTAGTATGAGAGATAGAAACTTTAGTCGGGTGATTATCCGATAAGTTGAGATAAGCCTTAATTAAACTGGATTTACCGGCACCACTTGGTGCAGAAATGATATAAAGTGTGCCAGTCTGAGCTGAATTTTGTGTCATTATTCTTGCCATATAAAAAGATAAGTGAGTCTTATGACTATTATTCAGTAATCTGCGGTGAATTGCCAGTTTTGCATCGTAAGTTTTCACAGGGGCAATAATAATTATTGTAAAAATTAATTACTCTTTCCTGTTATCATTCGACTGTTAACAGGCATATACTATGCGAAGAGTTAATTTCAACTCTTAATTCATATGGACAAAGGATGTTATTATGAAAAAATATCTTGCTCTTGCTGCACTCGTGCTATTACTTCAAGGTTGTGCTGGCGCCAATAATCACCAAACAATAGATACAGGCCTTGCACCTGCCCCAACAGAAAAACCAACTCTGCCAGCTAAACCAACCACTTCAATTGATACAGGTCTGGCAAAAGCACCGATTGGTCTTCCTAACCCGGCTGATAAATATTGCTTAGAAGTTGGTGGTCAGGTGATCAATAAAACCACTGCTGAAGGTGTGCGTTCTGTCTGTCAGTTAAAAGACGGTACGCAGAAAGATGCCTGGGAATATTATCGCGAACAAATCAAACGATAATGGTTAAACAGTTAAATCTAATCAAGGCGTACAAGGTGCGCCTTTTTTGATCTGATTCATTAGATTAAGGTTGTATAGCTGATTTCCAAAATCCAGTAGGTCACCGGACCATTAGGTGTCATCACTCTAATCTCATCATCAACCCGATGGCCAATTAAAGCTCTGGCTACAGGGCTGTCGAGTGAGATCCACTTCTTAGCCGGGTCAAACTCATCAGGTCCGACGATACGAAAAATCTTCTCTTCCTCATTATCATCTTCAAGACGGATCCAGGCACCAAAAAAGACTTTTCCTTCCTGCTGTGGGCTTGGGTCGACAATAGTTAGTGCTTCTAAGCGTTTAGTGAGAAAGCGTACCCGACGATCGATTTCACGCAGACGACGCTTACCATAAATATATTCGGCGTTTTCGGAACGATCTCCCATCGCGGCAGCCTCTGACACAGCTTGCGTAACACGTGGTCGCTCCTCTTTCCATAAGTATTTAAGTTCACGATCGAGTGCCAAGTAGCCCTCTCTTGTTATATAATTACTTCTAGCCATAATGATAATTTTATAACCTATTGATTTATTTGAAGAAAATATATTTATGATGAATTCCAAGATTAGCCATATTATAGCCACTGAGTTGAATGTAAAACCAGCACAAGTTTTATCTGCCGTTACTTTACTTGATGAGGGCAGCACTGTTCCCTTTATCGCTCGTTACCGAAAAGAGGTAACGGGAGGGCTGGATGATACTCAATTACGTCAACTGGATACACGTTTAAGTTATTTACGTGAACTGGAAGATCGTCGTCAAACTATCTTAAAATCAATTGAAGAGCAAGGGAAACTCACACCAGAATTATCACAAAAAATTAGTGATACGCTGAGTAAAACTGAGCTGGAAGATCTCTATTTACCTTATAAACCTAAGCGTCGGACGCGTGGTCAAATCGCTATTGAAGCAGGACTTGAACCACTGGCTGATGATCTGTGGACTAACGCCAAACTTGATCCGGAAGCAGAAGCAGAAAAATATGTGAACGCTGAAAAAGGCGTGGCTGATACCAAAGCGGCTTTAGATGGTGCCCGTTATATTTTAATGGAACGTTTTGCGGAAGATGCCGGACTGCTGGCTAAAGTGCGTCACTATTTATGGAATAATGCTCATATTGTGTCACAGGTAGTAGCGGGTAAAGAAGAAGAGGGTGCTAAGTTTCGTGACTATTTTGAATATAGTGAACTTATCTCAAAAGTGCCTTCACACCGTGCTTTGGCAGTGTTTCGTGGTCGTAACGAAGGTATTTTACAACTCTCACTTAATGCCGATCCTCAGCATGATGAGCCACCAAAAGAGAGCTATTGTGAGCAGCTGATTACCGAATATCTGCACATTCATTTGAATGACCAGCCTGCTGATAAATGGCGTAAAGCTGTGATTAACTGGACATGGCGCATTAAAGTCTTAATGCATATGGAAACTGAGTTAATGACGACGCTGCGTGAACAGGCAGAAGATGAAGCGATCAATGTTTTTGCCCATAACTTAAAAGATATGCTGATGTCAGCACCAGCGGGTATGCGCGTCACCATGGGGATGGACCCGGGACTGAGAACCGGTGTTAAGCTGGCAGTCGTTGATGCCACAGGTAAACTGGTTGCAACAGAAACGATTTACCCACATACCGGGCAAGCTGAAAAAGCCGCAATGATCGTTGCTGCGCTTTGTATTAAATATCAGGTAGAGCTGGTGGCAATTGGTAATGGTACGGCGTCGCGTGAGACAGAGCGTTTTTATTTAGATGTACAAAAGAGATTCCCAGAAGTAAAAGGCCAAAAAGTGATTGTCAGTGAAGCAGGGGCTTCTGTTTATTCTGCTTCTGAACTGGCAGCACAAGAGTTTCCTGATCTGGATGTATCAATTCGTGGTGCGGTATCTATCGCTCGTCGCCTGCAAGATCCACTCGCTGAACTGGTAAAAATTGAACCGAAATCAATTGGTGTGGGTCAGTATCAGCATGACGTGAGTCAAACACAACTGGCTAAGCGTCTGGACGCTGTGGTTGAGGACTGCGTGAATGCTGTGGGAGTTGATCTGAATACTGCATCAGTTGCACTGCTGACACGTATTGCTGGTTTAAGCAAAGTGATTGCTCAAAATATTGTAGACTGGCGTAATGAAAATGGTCAGTTTGTGAATCGTAGTCAGTTACTAAAAGTCGCTCGTTTAGGGCCAAAAGCCTTTGAACAATGTGCCGGCTTTTTACGCATTATGAATGGTACAAACCCACTTGATGCATCATCTGTGCACCCGGAGGCTTACCCGATTGTTGAACGAATTCTGTCAGCTACTCATAAAACTCTAAAAGATCTGATGGGTAATTCAACTGAACTACGTACTTTAAAAGCAGTAGATTATGTGGATGATAACTTTGGTATTCCAACGGTGACTGACATTATTAAAGAACTGGACAAACCGGGTCGCGATCCTCGTCCTGAGTTTAAAACTGCTAAATTTGATGAAAGTGTTGAAACCATGGATGACCTAAAAGTTGGTATGATTATGGAAGGAACTGTCACCAACGTAACTAATTTTGGTGCCTTTGTTGATATTGGTGTACATCAGGATGGTCTGGTACATATTTCTTCGTTATCTAACAAATTTGTTGAAGATCCGCGTACTGTGGTTAAGACCGGGGATATTGTCAAAGTTAAAGTCTTAGAGGTAGATATTCCGCGTAAACGTATTGCATTAACGATGCGACTTGATGAAACGGCACCGGCTAAATCGGCTGATTCTAAACCTGTGGGGAAAGCAGCACCGAGAGCGGCTCAGCCGGATCGCAACTCGGGTAATCAGGCAGGCAATAATGCTATGGGTAATGCCTTTGCCGCCGCTCTTGGGAAGTTAAAAAAATGAGTCAGCTAATCCCTAATACATTTGGTTTATCTGTCACCGCGAAACAGGTAGTGACTGCAAATACGTCAGATGAGTTATTACAAGTGTGGCAAAACGCGACCGCGCAAAAATTACCAGTCCTGATTCTGGGCGAGGGCAGTAATACCTTATTTACAGAGAATTTTTCAGGCGTAGTGATCGTCAACCGAATCAAAGGGATGACAATTACTGAAAGTGAGCAGGCGTGGCTGCTGCGTGTTGGTGCCGGAGAAAACTGGCACAAACTGGTTGAGATGACGGTCAATAGTGGTATGAGCGGGTTAGAAAACTTAGCTTTGATTCCGGGTTGTGTTGGTTCTGCACCTATTCAAAATATTGGTGCTTATGGCGTGGAATTTAAAAAGTTTGCTGATTACGTTGAATTGTTAGAGCTTGCGACAGGTAAAATCATCACGATTACTGATGGCCAATATGGTTATCGTGAAAGCATCTTTAAACATCAGTATTTATCCGGCTATGCTGTCATTTATGTTGGGGTGTGCTTACCTAAAAACTGGCAACCTGTTCTGGCTTATGGTGAGCTGCAAAAAATGGATCCTGCGACCGTGACCGCTAAAATGATTTTTGATACAGTGTGTGAAGTGCGTAATGCTAAGCTCCCTGACCCTAAAAAGTTAGGCAATGGAGGGAGTTTCTTTAAAAATCCAGTGGTTGAGCAAGCGCTGGCAACAAAAATACAGATGCAATATCCACAGATGCCGGCTTATCCTCAGGCTGATGGTTCTGTAAAACTGGCCGCTGGTTGGCTAATCGATCAGTGTGGTTTAAAAGGATTCCAGCTTGGTGGAGCCGCAGTACATGAAAAACAGGCGTTAGTTCTGGTAAATAAATCACAGGCAATCTCTGATGATATCGTGTCACTGGCGCGCCATGTACGTAATCAGGTACTGCAAAAATTTGGTGTGAGTCTTGAACCGGAAATTCGTTTTATGGGGCGAGATGGGGAATTAAATTCATTAGAAGTTCTAATGAATGATTAAGGATTAAGCTATGCGTGACTTAACTCAGCCTTTAAAACTGATTGAAATTTTATCTGACGGACAATTTCACTCCGGAGAAGAACTTGGTGCTTTATTTGGCATGAGTCGGGTGGCGATTAATAAACATATCAAAACCATTAAAGAGTGGGGGATTGCTCTCTCCTCTGTGCAGGGAAAGGGCTATAAGCTGGATTATCCTCTGCAGTTGCTCAATCTGCAAAAAATTGCCGATTATTACCCTCGAAACAAAGAATTACAGTTAGAGGTAATTCCGGTTATTGACTCGACTAATCAGTATTTACTAAATAAAACTCAGCAGCTGAGTCCTGGTGATGCGTGTGTGGCAGAATATCAACAAGCCGGGCGCGGCAGACGTGGTCGTCAGTGGTTCTCTCCTTTTGGGGCTAATCTGTACTTATCTATGTACTGGCGCTTAGAACAAGGCCCTGCTGCTGCTATGGGGCTGAGTCTTATGATCGGTATTGTTCTGGCAGAGGTTTTACGCGAGGTTTCCGGACAGGATATTCGGGTAAAATGGCCTAATGACTTATATTTAAATGATAAAAAGTTGGTTGGTATTCTGGTTGAGATGATAGGCCGCACAGGTGACTATGCGCATGTGGTGATGGGGATGGGGATTAATCTGGCGATGCACAATCCTGATCCAAACATAGTGAATCAACGCTTTGAGAACTTAGGTAATGTTGATCGTAATCAGCTGGTCGCTAAATTATTACAATCTCTAAGAGCCTCGCTGGTTGAGTTTGAAAAAACGGGTTTTACGCCATTTATTCAGCGTTGGAATCAACTGGATAACTTTTTAAATCGTCCGATTAAGTTATTGATTGGTGAACAAGTGATCCGTGGTATTGGTCGCGGTATTAATGAACAGGGTGCTCTGTTACTCGAACAAAATGGTGTGATTAAACCGTTCATTGGCGGAGAGATCTCTTTAAGAGCTGATGACTCGTAAAAAGAGCGGTCAGGTGCCGCTACTTTTCCTCACCGGCATCTTTTAAGGTTTGATAGATATAGTGTTTATAGCTATTTACTAACTGTTTATCATCACAATCATCTAACTTCCCGTCACATAAGTAGCGCATAGCAATATTGGCCTGATAGAAGTCAGAAACCTGCAGATTAGCCTTTTCCAGAATCATGCCACTTGCCAGCGACAAATCAAGCACAGGATAACTGGCTTTATCAATTGGGTAGTTACTGGTCAGCGCATATTGGGTCAGCCATGTTGGTGTGGCAAGTTCAGTTTTATACTCTCCTTGCCAGTTAAGAGCCGGTTGATGATCACCAAAATAGAAGAACAGTGTCGGATTTGCCCGGTTTTGAATATAGCTCGTTAAATCATTAGTTGCAGCATTTAAGCGTTCAATACGTGGTAAGTAGTCATTCAGACGTCCGACAAAAGCCTTATCTTGTTGTGTTAGCTGAGTTAACTGATATTGATCAGGCGTGTTCTCATCATATGGGCCATGCTCATCCATGGTTAGTACGTAGAGAAGCAGGGGTTTATCCGTGTAGGTTTCTAATACTTTTTTAGCGCATTCCAGTAGATCTTTAGTTGGAATATGCCAGAGGTTAGCGCCTTTCTCGCCTGGATAGCCTAAGTCCTGAGGTTGTAAGAAAGTCTGCATACCAAAATGAGTATAGGCAGGTCCCGCGTTGTAGTTGCCATATCCCATTGAAGACAGCACAACTGTCTGATATCCGTTATCCACCGCTTCTTTAAACAGGCTGGTTTGGATGTTTTCTGCTACGATATAAAACACTGAATTTTTACGGAAAGAGAAGTCATTAGGATCAAGACCGGTGAGTACCGCAAATTCTGAAATCCAGGTACCACCGCCAAACGTTCTGACGCGTAATAATCCGCTATTTGGCTGGCTAAATAGGGTTAAGTCAGGTAGTGTCTGACTATTAAAATCAAATAATCTGGGATTAAAGGTTGATTCTTGTAGCAAAACAATAATATCTGGTTTTTTTACATTATTATCAGAAGTGAGCGAGACCGTTTTCATTTTCTCTAAAAAATAGTTATCACTCTGTGAAAAATAAGGTGGCGTATAGCTTTGCTCATGAGCAGAAATAAATAGATTGGAAATTGTTCCACGGCCTTTAGGTAAATGGTTTTGCCAGGTTTCAATATTGGTACGCTGGCTGCTTAAATAGATATTGAGTCCAATAACAACAAATGCGGCAATCAGTAAACTAACACGAGTTTTCCCTGTAATTGGAGTGCTTTTACGAAATATAAAAATATTAAAAATCAGAAACAAAAATAAGCCAAACAGCGCAGCCATCCCTAAAGGATAGTACAAGAGTGTTTCTAAATTCCGGTAGTCAAGAGCAACATAGATATCCTGAAAAAACAGTCGTTCTTTATAAAAATGTACCTTTAATTGACTAAGTAGTTGTAGAATAATAATTAAGCTGCTGGCGATAATGAATGAAAGTTGTTTTTTACCGGTCAGAAAAATAAAGAAAGCGATCAGCGCAAAATAGGTGCCAAACGCGATGACGGTAAAGACAGAAAAACCGACAGAACCACCACAAATAATCAGTGCAGCGACAACCAGCAGAAATGTATAGAGTACTTTT
Organism: Zophobihabitans entericus; assembly: GCF_011745665.1. GTDB lineage: Bacteria > Pseudomonadota > Gammaproteobacteria > Enterobacterales > Orbaceae > Zophobihabitans > Zophobihabitans entericus. The sequence continues at coordinate 1,643,700 of NZ_CP050253.1, forward strand.
AATACAGAGCAAATATTTTTCACGTTAGAATTTATCGTTTTTATTATGAAAGTATTGATAAATAATAGTGGAAAGCCCTTTATAAGACAAATGGATTATATATTTTTTTCATTATAGTCAGACAGGTCTTATACTTTTCTGTGTAACTAAAATAAGGAGTATCTTGTGTTAAATTTTCAATTTTATAACCCAACTCGTATTATTTTTGGTAAAGAAACCGTCTCTGAACTATCTCAACAATTACCGGCACAGGCTAAAGTGTTAATTCTGTATGGCGGTGAGAGTGCAGTAAAAAATGGCACTATTGATGAAGTCAAAAAGGCGCTTGGTGAACGGGAGTATTTTGAATTTGGTGGCATTGAGCCTAACCCTCATTATGAAACCTTATTAAAAGCGGTAGCTTTAGTTAAACAGCATCAGATTGATTTTTTATTAGCTGTGGGTGGCGGTTCGGTAATTGATGGGACCAAATTTGTTTCACTGGCGACTTGTTATGAAGGCGATCCATGGGAGATTTTATCACGCAAAAAAGTTCCGGTAACAGCGTTACCTATTGGTACTGTTCTGACTTTACCGGCAACCGGTTCAGAGATGAATTGCCGCGGTGTGGTAACCAGAGCTGAAACTAAAGAAAAACTCTCATTCAGAACGCCTCTGGTTTATCCGCAATTTTCTATTTTAGACCCGACTAAAACTTATACGTTGCCTGAGCGTCAGTTGGCTAACGGTATTGTTGATTCATTTATGCATACTCTGGAACAATATCTGACTTATCCTATTGACGCTAAAGTGCCTGATTACTTTGCCGAAGGTGTACTACGCACTTTAATTGAAATTGCACCAGATGTACTAAGTCAACCTGATAATTATGAGGCCAGAGCAAACTTTATGTGGGCGGCTACAGTCGCTTTAAATGGCTTTTTAGCCACCGGTGTACCGGAAGACTGGACCACGCATCGCATTGGCCATGAACTCACTGCTCTGTATGGTATTGACCATGCGCGTACTTTAGCCATTATTCTTCCCGCTTTACTTGAGGTGAAAAAAGAGGCGAAGCGAGGTAAGTTATTACAATATGCTAAACGAGTCTGGGATATTACAGAGGGTAGTGATGAACAAAAAGTGGATCTGGCAATTCAAAAGACCTGTGAGTTTTTTGAATCAGTAGGAATCAAAACTCACTTTTCAGATTATGGACTTGGCCGTGAAGTGATTGAGCCAATTTTGCAGCAAATGGAAAAACATGGTCAAATTAACCTCGGTGAGCATCAGGATATCACTTTATCTACCAGTCGTCAGATACTAGAAAAGGCACTTTAAGTTTTATGTAGCTAATTGTTTCTATTACATAATTAGCTACATTAAATCAGATTTATCTATCAGACTGATAGGTAAAATTAATTATTTTATTTATCTTCCGGGTGATAACGTGAAGAAAATATCAACAAGGTAGTTGATATTATTTATTCAAACTTACAAGGATTTTACTATGAAAAAATTTACAGTTGTAGCATTAATGGTTTCTGCTTTAACGTTCGGTAGTCAAGCTGCATTTGCTAACGAAACTCAAGGTGAAGGTTTTGATACATTAAAAGATTTAGTAACAAAAACATCACAAACTATGCAACAACAAGCTCCAGATACAACATTTGCAAAAACTATGATTGCTCATTATGAAAGTTCTATTGAAATTGCTAAATTAGAACTACAACACGGTAAAGATGCTGATGCACGTAAATTTGCTGAAAGCGTGATTACTAACCAAACTAAAGATATTGCAACATTAAAAGCATGGCTAGAAAAAAATCCAGCTGCTAAATAATTGCTTGTAAATAGTGCTATTTTTACCTGGTTAGTTTTTATAGCATAGAGTTACAAAAAATCCCGCTCAAATGGCGGGATTTTTTATTGGGTTAATTAAAGCTTAAACCATTACCGGGCTTTCTTCTAAATCGTTAGCATGTTTTTTGATTAGTTCAGCTAAAATTTTAATGCCGCGTTCAATCTTCTCTTCCGGTACGGTTACAAACGCCAGGCGCATACAGTTAGTTCTTTCACCACCAGCGAAGAAAGTTTCTCCCGGCACAAATGCCACTTTGTGTTGAATTGCTTCTGTGAGTAATTCTGTGGCATTGATATTTTCAGGAACATTGACCCAGATAAACATACCACCTTCGGGTTTACTCCAGTTCACACCAGCAGGCATATAGCGAGTGAGCGCATCAAGCATAAATTGACAGCGTGTTTTATATAGCTGACGAATTTTTGGAATATGAGTATCTAAGAAGCCATCTTTAACGATCTGATACGCAATACGCTGAGTGATGCTTGGTGTATGTAGATCAGTTGCTTGTTTAAGTTGTACCAGTTTATTGATAAATACTTCAGAGGCAATGATATAACCTAAACGGAAGCCTGGTGCTAAAATTTTAGAAAATGAACCAAGATAAACGGTATTTTCAGGCGCTAAAGAGAACAAGCTGGCTAAGCGGTGACCTTTATAGTCCAGTTCGCCATATGGGTCGTCTTCAACCATCAGCATTTTAGCTTGTTTCGCTTTTTCTGCCAGTTGTTGACGGCGCTCTAGTGGTAAACGGCGGCCCGTTGGGTTCTGGAAATTAGGAATAACATATAAGAAGCTGGCTTCATCAGCAACTTCTGCTTTTAGGGAGTCCGGAACTAAGCCCTGTTCGTCACTTTCAATTGAAATATATTCAGGTTCAAATTGCGTAAAAGATTGCAGACCACCTAAGTAAGTTGGGGTTTCAACCAGTACTTTACTACCTTTATTAATTAAAGCTTTACCAATTAAATCAAGGGCTTGCTGTGAACCTGTGACAACTAAAACCTGACTTGGGCTGATAGTAATATTGTCACGTTTTGAAACATGCTCTGCGATCCACTTACGCAGTGGTGCGTAGCCTTCGGTCGGGCCATATTGTAAAGCCCCAATAGCTTCACTGCCTTGCATAATCACATCAAGAGATTGTTTAATTTCTGTCACTGGAAATGTATCAGGAGAAGGTAAACCACCGGCAAATGAGATCATATCTGGTTGTTCGGTAAGTTTAAGAATTTCACGAATAGCAGAACTTTTTAGTGCTATAGCACGATCAGAAAATTTCCATGACATACAAATACCTTTGAATTTATTGTAATAAGAGTGGGGGTAAAATAAAAAGTTAATTTAGTTACTATAATACTGAGTTTTTCATTTGTCATCTTGATAAACAAAAATTACAATATAAAAACACAAATAAATTAATAATAAGAGTTATTTTGCATGGAAATGAGACTGACCCTGTTTTGGAAAGTCATTGCGATTATCGCTTTGACTTGTATATTAGAAGTACCTCTCTACATTGTTGGAGAGTATATTGCAAATAAAGTTACTGAACTAAATAGCGTGTCATCTTTAATTGTGGATTCGGCAGATAAATTGACCAGTCTTTTGCATACGGCTGTAGATACCACAAAAGATGGTGTAGTTGATGCGTCATATAATTATGAACTTAATGCGCGACTGTTTTATTATTCCGTATTCTTCCTTGGATTGGCATTTTTGTTATTACTGGTTATCGATTTCTTAGCACACGCTAAGTTGCATCTGTTCCATTATTCAATTATCGGTATTGGTTTACTGTTATTCTATCTGGTCACTTTAGCGTTATCTGACTATGTGGCATTCCCTTTTGCTTACTCTATTTCAGCAGTACTATGTGCGCTGTTATCGATGTTCTACCTTTCATCACCAATGAATAGTATTGGTGCGAGCGTAGGTTATGGTGTAGTGTTATTAGTGTTATTTGGTTTGAACTTCTACTTAGTGACAATTATCAATAATGTCTTAATCTTCAGTGTTATTTGCCTGTTTATTCTGTTTGTGACTGTGCTGGTTTTAACCCGTACCGTAAACTGGAATGAACCACCAAAAAGAATTGAAGGTGGAGCAGAGAAGATCTCTTAAAATCTTCTCGTTATCTTGATTTAAGCTGGCGCTTTGGGATTAACCGAGCGCCTTTTTTGTAAGATCGGAGTCAGCGTTAATACTTCCGGCTCTTCATCCTTATGTTTGAGTCGATGCAGAAGTGTTTCTACAGCAAGCTGCCCAAGTTCGCTTTTAGGCTGATGAATCGTGGTGAGTGGTGGCGTCATATACTGTGCCAGTTCAATATCATCATAACCTATCATGGCAATGTCTTTGCCTGCCTCAAGACCTGCCTGATAAAGTGCCTGATAAGCACCAATCGCCATCGCATCATTACAACAGAATACAGCTTCCGGCGGTTTTTTTAGAGCCAGTAATTTAGTCATGGCTTCATAGCCGGATCGAAACATAAAGTCTCCTTCTGCTTCATAACCTGACTTAATCTTTAGATTAGCCTGCTGCATTGCAACCCGATAACCCTGTAAACGTAACTGGGCTTGTGGATTACTTAGCGGGCCAGTAATACAGGCGATATCTTGATAACCGTTTTCAATTAAATATTGTGTGGCAAGTGTTGCTCCAAGTAGTGAGTTATCCTGAATAACATCACAAACACCATGAAATGGCGCCCAGTCCATCATCACAATAGGTAAGCTTGGATAGCGGGCAAAGATGTCAGGTGTAAGACTGTCTGTCTCTGTACATATCACCAGAATACCATCGACACTTTTGCTCAGCAGAGTTTCAATATTATCCTGTAAACGCTTTTTATTGCCTTCTGTGTTACATAAGATGAGATTATACCCTAACTCATAACAACTGAGCTCAACGCCTTGTACAACTTCAGAGAAGAAAGGATTGTTACTGGTAGTAAGAACCATTCCGATAGTTTTGGTCTCTTTGATTTTCAGGCTACGGGCGAGGGCTGAAGGAGCATAGTTCAGCTCTTTAATTGCCGCTTCAACGCGTTCTTTAATTTGCGGGCTTACGTAGCGATCACTATTAATGACGTGTGATACGGTTGAAGTTGAAACCTTTGCCAAACGGGCAACATCTTTCATCGTGGCCAAAGTAGATATCCTCACTCATGATCATTTGGTGATGTTTTTAATTATTAAACAAATTATCCAACTAAATATATTTAGACCTGAGATTTATACTCCAAAATAACTAAAGCAACAAGTTTTAATATGATAAAAAAAAGGGCACGTTGCCGTGCCCAAGGACTGACTTAACTACTTTGGAGAATTAATCTCATTTAAAAACTTTTCTACTTCATCGCGCCACGGAACAGAAGGCTGAGCTCCGGCGCGGGTAACTGCAATGGCTGCGGAGGCGTGTGCATATTTTACCGCTTCATCCATTGGCATATCTTCCAGCAGAGCAGTGACCAGCATTCCGTTAAAAGTATCACCGGCAGCGATGGTGTCGACGGCTTTAACTTTAAAACCAGTAATGAGTTTACCCTGACCATTCATGCTCACCCAGGCCCCTTTACTACCCAGTGTAATAATGACGGTTGGAATACCTTTTTGATGTAAATATTGTGAGGCTTTATCTGCACTTTTTTCATCATTGACTGGAATCCCAGTCAGACGTTCTGCTTCGGTCTCATTGGGGGTAATAATATCAATGCATTTCAAAATATCATCAGCTAGTGTCTGGGCCGGAGCCGGATTAACAATAACCTGAGTATTATTGGCTTTAGCCAGTTTTGCCATCTCTGCAATAGTTGAAAGTGGTGTTTCCAGTTGCATTAACAAAGCGTCAGCCTGAATAATATCTTGCCGATATTTACCTGCATATTCAGGTGTAACTGCTGCATTGGCACCAGCATAAATACCGATTTGGTTTTCACCCTGTCCATTGACATAAATCAGGGCTACACCCGTTGTTTCGTTTCTGATTTTACTAATTGAGCGAGTATCAATATTATCTTTCTTAAGTTGTTCACAAATACGCTGGCCAATATCATCATCACCAACAGCAGCAATAAACTGAATATCTGCACCACCACGACCCGCGGCAACAGCCTGATTGGCGCCTTTGCCACCAAAAGCGATTTGATACGTTGAACCAATAATCGTTTCACCAGGACGAGGAAATTGTTGTACATTCATAATATGATCAACATTGATGCTGCCAAGTACTATCAGTTTCTTTTTCATAATCTCGTCCCGTCTTTATCTTTTTGAATATCTGTACTACCAGCAATCTAAGTGTGTAGTCAGGTAAGACACTTAGATTGCTATCAATGTAAACTTATTTAGTGATGAGTTTTAAATCGACCGGAATCGTTTCTGCTACCGGCTCATTTTTTAGTAGCTGATCAGCGGTTTCTACACCAATTGAACCAATTAGCTCAGGTTGCTGTGCAACTGTTGCAGCCAGGCGTCCTCTTTCAACTGCCTGAATACCATCATTAGTACCATCAAAACCAACGATAATAATGTCAGCTGAACGACCTGCTGTTTGAATAGCACGCATTGCACCTAAAGCCATTTCATCATTTTGTGCAAAGACTGCCTGAACAGACGGGTTTGCCGTTAACAGATTTTGCATCACGTTCATGCCTTTAGCACGGTCAAAATCTGCCGGCTGAGAAGCAAGTAATGTAATATTGTTGGCTTCCATTGATTGTTTGAAACCTTCACCACGCTCACGGGCAGCAGAGGTTCCTGCAATACCTTCCAGTTGAATCACTTTGGCGCCACTACCGAGTCTTTCAACAATGTAGTCTCCAGCAACGCGTCCGCCTGCTACGTTATCAGAAGCGATATGGCTAATTACTTCACCTTTGTTGGAGGCTCTATCCAGCGTGATGACCGGAATATTGGCTTTATTGGCCGCCACAACAGCATTACCCACTGCATCTGAATCTGTTGGGTTAATCAGGATAACGCGTGTTCCTTTAACAATTAAATCTTCAACGTTAGCCAGTTCTTTAGCCGGATTGTTTTGTGAATCTAAAACAATTAACTCATAGCCAAGCTCATTTGCTTTTTGTTGAGCGCCATCTTTTAAAGCAACAAAGAATGGGTTATTTAAGGTGGAAACAACTAAAGCAATGTTTTCTTTTGCCATAACCTGAGAACTCATGAGTAGTCCAAAAGTCACAGCTGAAAGGTAAGAGGTTACTTTTTTGAAATTCATATGCTGCTCCTAAATAGTCAATTATTTGCTTGTTTTATTATCAACCAGTACAGCCAGTAAAATTACTGCACCTTTGACAATCATCTGATAGTAGGCATCAACACCTAATAAATTTAATCCATTATTTAAAAAACCAAGAATTAAGGCTCCAATTAATGTGCCAATAATTTTACCACGTCCGCCAGACATACTGGTGCCACCAAGTACTACTGCAGCAATTGCATCCATCTCATACCCCATACCAGCATTAGGCTGGGCAGAAGAGAGGCGAGCAACTTCAATGGTACTGGCAAGGGCACAAAGTAAACCGCTAATGGCATAAACTGTAATTTTAACTCGATCAACATTAATACCTGATAAACGAGTTGCCGCTTCATTGCCACCAAGTGCGTAGATATAGCGGCCAAGGCGAGTATATTTGAGTAAATACCAGGTAAACAGGAAGACTAAAGCCATGATCCAGATTGGTACTGGCACGCCCAAAATTCTGCCAAATCCAATCCATTCAAATAACTCTGCATTATCAGACATTCCCAAAGTAACCGGGCTACCTTGAGTATAAACCATCGTCACACCGCGCAGAATAAGCATCATAACCAGTGTTGCGATAAAGGCTTGTAGTTTACCTTTTGCTACAATGGTTCCGGTACAAACACCAAGTACTGCACCAAGCCCTAAAGCCGCGGCAATGGCTAAAAATGGTGATAAATCATAACCAACAATAGAAGCAGCGATAGCACCTGTCAGAGCAAATAACGCACCAACAGTCAGGTCAATGCCTGAGGTTAATATAACCAGTGTCATACCAACAGCGATGATGGCATTGATCGAAGTCTGTTGCAGAATATTAAACAGATTATTAATAGTAAAAAAGTTAGAACTTAAGCAAGAGACAAAAATGATTAAAACCAATAGCGTAATTAATGATTTTTGTTCAATAAGCCAACGTTTTAAGGTTTTACTTTGCATCCTTAATTCTCCTGCACTTTTCCAATAGCGGCCGCCATCAGAGTTTCTTGTGTTGCTTCAGCAATAGGGTAGTGTCCGGTTATTTTCCCTTCATGCATCACTAAAATGCGATCGCTAATACCCAGTACTTCCGGCATTTCTGAGGAGATAATAATGACACTAAGTCCTTGTTGCTTAAATTGATTGATAAGATGATAGATCTCTTTTTTAGCACCAACATCTACACCGCGTGTTGGCTCATCTAAAATTAATACTTTCGGGCGGGTCATTAAGCCTCTGGCAATCGCTACTTTTTGCTGATTACCACCGGATAATAAACCAATCGGCTGATGCATTGATGGGGTTTTAATATTAAACAATTGAATAAAATCACCGACGGCAATTTTTTCATCATTGAGCTTTAAAGTACCTGTAGGATGACTAAAATAACGCAATGCGGTCAGTGTCATGTTCTCTTTAACTGACATCCCAAGGACTAAGCCATCTTTCTTACGGTCTTCAGAAATATAGACAATCCCATTACTTAAACCGTCTTCCGGAGTTTGATTATTAATCGATTTACCAAACAAAGTGACTTTCCCTTGTTTAACCGGCAGCGCACCATAGACGATCTTCATCAGCTCTGTACGACCAGCACCCATAAGGCCGGAAATCCCCAGAATTTCACCTTCATGTAATTCGAAACTGACATTGTTGATACCATGACCGCAGAGGTTTTCAACTTTAAGTGATAGTGCGCCTTTTGGATGGTCAACTCGCGGGTATTGTTCATCCAGTTTACGGCCCACCATCATTTCAATCAGAGATTCTTCTGTCAGTTCGCTCACTGGTTTTTCTGCAATAAATTGACCATCTCTTAGAATCGTCACGTCATCACAGATTTCAAAAATCTCTTTTAAACGGTGAGAAATATATACAATGCCGCACCCTTGAGCTTTAAGATCGTTTATTACGTTAAAAAGGGCTGCTGTTTCGGTATCAGTTAACGCATCGGTTGGCTCATCCATGACAATAACCTGAGACTTAAAGCTGAGTACTTTGGCGATTTCAACCATCTGTTGCTCACCAATAGAGAGTTCACTGACCAGACGGCGGCTATCATAATTGAGTTTTAATTTAGACAGCAGTTTATCAGCTTCAGCATAGGTTTTAGACCAGTTAATACAGCCGACAGAATTGGTAAACTCCCTGCCTAAAAAGATATTTTCTGCAATGGTAAGCTGAGCAATTAAATTGAGTTCCTGATGAATAATACCAATGCCAGCTTCCTGAGAGGCTTTAGGGCCTGAGAAAGTAACTTGTTTGCCCAGATATTCGATAGTACCGGCATCTTTAGAGTAAATGCCGGTTAAGACTTTCATTAGTGTTGATTTGCCTGCACCATTTTCCCCAAGCAGAGCCATCACTTTACCCGGGTAAACATTGAGGTCAACACCAGAAAGCGCCTTTACTCCAGGAAAAGATTTTTCAATTTGATGAATATGAAGTAACGGTTGCATAATCGTTCTCTTTATCTCAATTTAGAAAAATACACCAGATTGTAAAATAATATTGGCGTAAGGAGAGCATTCACCTGTACGAATAACAGCTTTACAGGCTGCTGTTTGCTGTTTGAATTCCTCGTGAGGAACATATTCAATCATAACTGTATTTTTTTGTAATTGCCCAACTTCTTGAATTCTTTGCAAAATTTTCTGGTGAATGGTCGGGTTTTTTTGTTTAATTTCTTCCGCCAGAACCACTTTCTCAATTTGCATATCAGTAGAGACAACATTAAAAACTTGCAGGAAAGAGGGAATATCTTTAGTTAAAGCAAGATCGATGCGTTGAGTTGAATCCGGAATAGGTAAACCGGCATCACCAATAGCAATGCAATCAGTATGGCCTAATTTGGACAGAACGTGACAAACATCAGAATTAAATAATTGACCTTTTCTCATGTTATTATCCCTGCGTTTTTGAGTTATCGAAACGTTTCGATAACTAATATGACAATCTACTAAAAATTAATCAATAAAAATACTTTCTAACTGTGATCTAAATCATATTAATAATTGTAAATTTTTTAGGCAGTCTTTGTGGAAAGGGTCACATTACTATAGATGCAATGTACTTTTAGATACAATGTATTATAATGGCGACTTATCTATTTTGAAGAGGCAAAAACATGTTGAATCACTTTAAGGCAATCATCCAGTATCTACTTCCTAAGCAGCTACTTACCATTATGTTTGGCTGGCTGGCTAAAAAACGTTTAGGGGTAATTACTACGTGGTTAATTAAAGGTTTTATTAAACTTTATGATGTAGATATGAATGAGGCAAGAGAATCAGATCCTGAAGCCTACTCAACGTTTAATGAATTTTTTGCACGCCAGCTTAATGAAGATGCACGTCCTTTAGCGGGTGGCGATAATACGATTGTTATGCCGGCTGATGGTGTAGTAAGTCAGTTTGGTGTGATCGAAAATGGTCAGCTGATTCAGGCTAAAGGTCATTATTATAATCTGGACTCTTTACTTGCTTGTAACTCAGCCATGATCAATCAGTTTGAAAATGGTTTGTTTGCAACTACTTACTTATCACCAAAAGATTATCACCGTGTTCATATGCCATGTGATGGTAAACTGCGTGAGATGATCTACGTGCCAGGTGCGTTATTTTCAGTGAATAAAGCAACAACAGAAGGTATTCCAAATATTTTTGCCCGTAATGAACGTGTGATTTGTTTATTTGATACAGAGTTTGGTCCAATGGTACAAATTCTTGTTGGAGCAACGATTGTTGGTAGTATTGAAACTCAGTGGCACGGTATGGTTACTCCACCTCGTGACGGGATTATGAAACGCTGGACTTATGATGATGTTGAGCTGAAAAAAGGTGAGGACATGGGCTGCTTTAAACTTGGTTCAACCGTTATTACTCTATTTGCTGCCGGTAAAGTTGAATTTAATGAAGACTTAAGCACAGATGATAAAGTAAAAGTTGGTGAAGCCTTAGCTCACGGTATTTAAGTTAACAGGTAAAATATGAATGTAGAAAATAGTAGGTACAGAAAGGTAAAACGCTATTTTGTTAAAGCCCTGCTGAGCAGTATATTACTATTTTCTACCGGACTCGCGCTGGCCGAGGAAATTACGCCGCCAGAAGAGCCTAAATTTGATTTTGAACTGGTTCTGCAAGATTTAGCTGATCAAAATAGTGAGCTGAAACAACAAAGAGCACTACAGGAAGAGCAGCTAAGCTATATTATTAATGAACAAAATAATATTTCGACTCAGATAAATCATGTCCAAAACACCCTAAATACGCTTGATGAGCAAGGTGAATGGCTAAGTTTTTCAACCGCTCTGGGTGAAACATTACGTCAACAACTCCTACGTTTACCAGAAAAGCCAAAATCTCAGCCACTTGATGAAGATATCGCTGAGATTCGGGTTAAACAGCTTAATTACAATGATCAGTTAGTCACTCTGGATGAAAATGTTGAAATCATTGAGCCGATGGCTAACAGTAAGCAGTTGGCGTCATACCGTCGTCTGGTGCGTGAGCAAAGGGATTTACTAAAAGCATTACAACTTAATAGTGATGCACAGATTCTGGAGCTGACTAAATTAAAAATTGCTAACAAGCAGTTGATTGATGCGATTGATAATGTGTTTGAAGCGGCGCACCGATATTTCTTCTGGGTTGCTGACGTCAATCCGGTATCAACCAGTTATCCGGTAAGTCTGGCACGTGATATTGGTTATGTCTTTTTCTCTGCTGATACTTTCTCTCAATTACTTGGTGCCACAGGGGAAATCTTAACTTCTGTCGGTACCTTTATTTTGCTTCTGCTGGCAATTGTTTTTGTGGTTATTCATTTCCGCTTTCAAGCCAGATATTTACAGTTTTTAGAACAAAATAGCACCCGGGTTGGCAAGGTGACACAGGATCACTATATGCTAACGATTCGTGTTGTCTGTTATTCGCTACTGATGGCTTTACCAATCCCAGTACTTTGGGGTGTGCTTGGTTATTGTTTAAAAAGTGCCTGGGATTATCCGGTAGCCGTGGCGTTGGGGCATGGTGTGAATGCGGCAGCACCAGTACTTTGGGTCTTTATGATCAGCGCTTATTTTGCTGAGCCAAAAGGCTTGTTTATTACTCATTTTGGCTGGCCAAGTGAACGTGTTCAGTCAGCGATGAAGTATTACCGTTTATCTGTCTGGGTCGTGATTCCGCTGGTGATGCTGGTGATTGCATTTGGTAATTATCATAATGGTCAGTTTGCCGCGACGCTTGGTCGATTCTGTTTTATTCTGCTCTGTTTTGCTCTTATTTTTATGACAACAGCACTGCATAAAGCGGGTGTGCCGTTATATATAGATAAAAAGGGTAATGGTAACAATCTGTTCAGCCGAATTTTGTGGATCATTTTGTTATCTGCTCCGTGGCTGGCAATTCTGGCTGCCTGTTTAGGTTACCTGTCAACGTCACAAGTATTACTCGGGCGTCTTGAAGCATCTGTCGTTATCTGGTTTGGTCTGCTTGTCATTTACTTTATGATTCGTCGCTGGATGTTAATTCAAAAACGTAAGATTGAATTTGAACGGGCTAAGCAGCGACGTCTGGAACGACTTGCTCAGCGTAATAAGAGCTTTGTTGAAGACGACAGTAGTAACAATGATAGTGTTGATGAGCCGGTGGTCGATTTAGATGTGATCAGTTCCCAGTCTTTACAACTGGTACGCTCGATTTTGGTTATGATAGCGTTAATTTGTATGATCGTACTCTGGTCAGAGCTGCACTCTGCTTTTGCCTTTATGGAAAATATTACTCTGTGGCATTCAAAAGCTGCGACCGCTGGTGGTACCGAACTGGATCAAAATATCACGCTGGCTTCTGTCTTTATCGCTATTTTAGTGATGACAATAACGGTACAGTTAGTTAAAAATCTGCCAGCATTACTTGAACTGGGAATTTTGCAGCATCTGGATTTAACGCCAGGTACCGGTTATGCCATCTCAACGCTGACTAAATATATTATTCTGATGATCGGCTGTATTATTGCCTTCTCGTTCATTGGTATCGACTGGTCCAAGATTCAGTGGCTTATTGCCGCTCTTGGTGTTGGCCTTGGTTTTGGTTTACAAGAGATCTTTGCTAACTTTGTGTCAGGTCTGATCATTCTGTTTGAAAAACCAATTCGTATTGGTGATACAGTTACGATTCGTGATTTGACTGGTAATATCACTAAAATAAATACCCGTGCGACCACGATTGTTGACTGGGACAGAAAAGAGATTGTGATGCCAAATAAGGCATTTGTGACAGAGCAGCTGATTAACTGGTCATTATCAGACTCTATTACCCGTATTGTTTTAACAGTTCCGGCGACGATTGATGCAGATAGTAATTTAATTATTGAGATCTTAAAAGAGGCGGCTATTGATTGCAGCTATGTGCTTAATGATCCTGAACCACAAGTCTTCTTAGTGGATATTCAGGAAGGGATTCAGTTATTTGAACTGCGTGTATTTGCTGCAGAAATGGGGCATCGTATGCCGCTGAGAAGTGAGATCCATCAGCTGATTTTAAGTGAATACCGTAAACGTGATCTGGAATTACCATTCCCGCCACTGCAAACTAATCTTGAAGCGATTGGTCGTAAGAGTGGACGCCGAACCTACAATGTTGGGACACTATAGGCAATCAGCCAAATAGTGTCTCAAGCCACGAAATACCAAAAGCACCCGGAGCAAGTAGCACAAAGGCCCAGAGTGGTGCAGAGGTAACATTGGCGATACTGAATTTAAATGAAGACATTCTCATGGTACCTGCAATGAGCGGTACAATTGCCCGTAAAGGCCCAAAGAATCGTCCGACAAAGACACCGCTAAATCCCCAGCGATAGAAGAACTGCTCACCTTTAACAATCAAACGCTGATTTTTTGATAAAGGCCATAACTTGATAATCTTGTCATGGTAATGCTTTCCTAACCAGTAAGAAATCCAGTCGCCTAAAATAGCACCAACAGTTGCAGCCAGCCAAATAGGGAAGAACGGTAGCAGATCTGCTCCAATTAGTGCTCCTGCACCTAGCAAAATAGCCGTCGCCGGAATAATCAATGAAACTAATGCTAAAGACTCACCAAATGCCAGCAGGAACATAATTGGAATAGCCCAGTTTTGATTAGCCTGAATAAACTGCATAATGCTTGCAGTTGCGTCATAAATAAATTCCATTGCTAATTTAATTCTTCTCTTTAATGTGCGAAGTCATCATTTTACAGGTAAAATAGCTTTTTAATAACTAAATTAGTGCTAATGGTAGATATTATGGTCACAGGTGCAAAGTCAGTTTTAATCAATCGTTATCAGGACAAGATATTGCAGGAAGCGGAGCAAGATACTATTGCGCTGGAAGTGCCTGTGGCATTGATTTATAACGGTATATCTCATGTGGTGATGATGACAACACCAAAAGATCTGGAGCATTTTGCGCTGGGTTTTTCATTAGCAGAAAATATTATTCAGTCTCCGGCTGAAATCTATGGTATTGAAGTGATGCCTGTTGAGCAGGGGATTGAAGTCCATGTTGAGCTATCCTCCCGTCGTTTTAGTGAATTAAAAGAAAAGCGCCGTTCTTTAGCGGGCAGAACCGGGTGTGGTATTTGTGGTACTGAGCAACTGGAACAAGTCTGTCAGACTGTTCCTATTCTCCCAAACAGTCAACAATTTGATTTATCATGTCTGGATAGTATTTTGCCTTATTTAAAAGAAGTGCAGGAAGTAGGGGAGAGAACCGGTGGTACTCATGCAGCGGTGTGGGTGAGCTTAGATGGTAAGTTACTCGGTGGTTTTGAAGATGTTGGTCGTCATGTCGCGCTGGATAAATTACTTGGCTACCGTGCAAAGCAGAAAGATCAACAGGGTGTGATTTTAGTTTCCAGCCGTGCCAGTTATGAAATGGTACAAAAAGCAGCAAATTGTGGCGTTGAAATACTATTTGCTGTTTCAACTGTCACCTCTATGGCAGTTGATATGGCAAATCAATATGGTTTAACGCTGGTTGGTTTTTGTAGGCCAGGGCGCGCTGTTGTTTATACCAATGGGCAGCGTTTAGTGACCTCAAAATAGTCAGAGTTATTACTGACAAGATAAAAATATAACACTTTGATTTTATTACACATTATTATATTTAAATGCTTATTAATCAATAAGTTAATATAAAAAGTGGCATATTTATGTCACTTTAATAACATCTGTTCTTTTATCTCCGCAATTTCATCAATAGTAATTTTGCCGTCATAACCACCAAAATATCAGCTGTAGATTTATAAAAATCGTGATATAACAGATCTATATTTATTTTTACTTGATAACTCAAGACATAAACAGAGGGAATTGTTATGGATATTAAAGATAAACAAGCTAAATTAAAAACGCTTACACCAATGCAGTATCGTGTGACTCAGGAAAATGGTACTGAACCACCATTTCGTAATGAGTTTAATGAGCATAAAGAAGAAGGTTTATATGTCGATATTGTGTCTGGTGAGCCTCTCTTTACCTCAATGGATAAGTTTGATTCAGGTTGTGGCTGGCCAAGCTTCTCTAAACCTATTGAAGCCGATAATGTGGAAGAAAGAACAGATAATAGTCACGGTATGCGCCGCGTTGAAGTTAGATCGTCTGAAGCAGATTCTCACTTAGGGCACGTCTTTACCGACGGACCTAAAGCACTGGGTGGTTTACGTTACTGTATTAACTCGGCAGCGCTACGCTTTGTACCAAAAGATCAGCTTGAACAACAAGGTTATGGTGAGTATTTAGCACTGTTCAAAAAATAGAGCGGTGGTGTTGGTTGCGCGACGAAGTCGCGCTTCTGAGATCATAAACTGTGAATTTGATTTAGCTGTGTGACTTGGCAAATTGAGACTTAAAACCAGTGGAAGAGTCAGCATGGTGTGAGCTTACCGGCTCTATTCCGATGCGCAGGACATGCAAGCATGTAACGCTTACTCCATAGAGCCGCTAAGCTCAGTCAGCATTTCTAAAAACTATACACCAGTAGGGCGTATTTCCTATTAAAAATTTGCTAGTTGCACGACATAGTCGCGCTTTTTGAAATAAGAAATCAATATCATAATAAGAAACCAGAGAATAATTTAAAGAAACTAAAAAAATAAAGAAATATGAAAATTGAGTGTAGTTGTTGCATTTGATGGAGAGCGTACCTCATAGGTCTTAGCGAGTCCTCGAGCGGGTGCCTATGGGATGCGATAAGCCGTCAAACCCACGGAGCAGGCAACATCACCAAAAACATTGCGCAAAGCAGCGCAGTCCGCCCCCAGATCCAATGCTAATAACAAACAACAGCAACAGAGAAACACGCTAGCGGGGCGTGCTCCCCGCCCAAAACCATGCTGATAACATCACTAAAATTGAAATTAAAACCTTACGCCATTTGACTAATTGTGTTACGAAAACGCATCAATGAAATCGCAAATAACACACTACCAATTAAGAACAGTGCTAAAAACGATGTCCAGACGATACTCAGGTCAGCGCCCCGGAATAGAATCGCCTGCCCAAGTTCCACAAAGTGAGTCGTTGGGGCAAAAGACATCACATCCTGTACCAGTTGAGGCATACTCTCTCTTGGCGTCATACCACCAGATAACATTTGCAAAGGTAATAACACCAACATTAGCAGCATACCAAACTGTGGCATACTTCTGGCAATTGTGGCTAAAAAGATTCCCATTGAAGTAGTGGCAAAAAGATGCAGAGAAACACCAACAAAAAACAGTAGTTTTGAGCCTTCAATCGGTACTTCTAACAGTCCCTGCACGACAAAGATCAGTGACAGAATTGTCGCTACTAATACCACGAGTCCCATCGACCACACTTTTGCCAGCATAATTTCGGTTGGTGTTACCGGCATAACCAATAGATGCTCAATCGTGCCATGTTCACGTTCACGAATCAGTGCAGCTCCGGTCAAAATAATTGACAGCATCGTTACCTGATTGATGATATTTGATAACGCACCAAACCACGATTGGGTCAGGTTTGGATTGAATCTCATACGTAGTGCTAAATCAACCGGAAGCGCTGCCACTGTCCGGTAGCGCTGAATAAATTCCGTTGTCTCACTATTGATCATTTGCTGAATATAGCCATTACCAGTAAAGGCTTGTGACATTCTGGTGGCATCAACGTTAACTTGTAAATCTGGTGAGCGACCGGCCAGTACATCACTTTGGAAGTTTGGCGGAATATTTAACACAAAAGTATAGTTACCAGAATCCATTCCCGGATCAACTTCACTCAGTGATATTCGACTTGGAACAGTAAAATGTGGTGGATAGAATGCACCAATAATGCGTGAAGAGAGCTGAGAATCATCTTCATCAACAACAGCAATACTGGCTTTATATAAAGAATCCGGAACTGCCGTTGCTGCGGTATAAATCGATACAGTAAAAGTAAACACAATCAATACCAGCATGATGGGATCACGCGCTAAGCTCCATAACTCTTTGACACCTAAACGATAAATATTTGCGAGTTGTTGCATAATTAAGTGTCCTGTTTTTTAAGTAATAGGATTGTGACACCTAAGATCACAGGGACTGCAATCACAAGCATGGTGATCGCCTGATGCAAATCAGAAAAGTCCAGTGCTTTACAAAACACACCACGGCTGATGGTCAAAATATGGGTGGTTGGATAAATTTCACCAATAATTTTACCTGATCCTTCCAGCGATGAAACCGGATTGAGCATTCCGGAAAATTGAATCGCAGGGATTAATGTTCCAATCAGAGTAAAGAACATCGCGGCAATCTGGCTGCGAGTAAAAGTAGAAGCAAACAGTCCCATTCCGGTTGAAATAATGCAGTAAATCAACATAGAGAGGGTTAAGGTGATAAAACTACCTTTAAGTGGAACATCAAACAGCGTGACAGATAGCAACACCATCAGGAAGTAGTTAATCATTGCCAGCGTGATATAAGGTATTTGCTTGCCGATTAGAAATTCTGTACGAGTCACTGGCGTGACATATAAATTGATAATTGAGCCTAGCTCTTTCTCTCTCACAACAGCCAGCGCTGTTAGCATCGCCGGGAACATTAACAGGAGAATTGGAATCACCGCTGGCACAATAGCTGGTAAACTTTTCACATCCGGGTTATAGCGGAAGCGGGTTTCGATATCTACCAGTGAGGTAATTGGTGTACCAAGACTATATTTTGCCTGATCAGCCAGCCATCCCTGATGCATACTTTGTACGTAACCTCTGACTGTTTCTGCCCGCTGTGGCATGGCACCATCAACCCAGGCACCAACCTGTACGTCAACACCACGCTGGATATCTCTGGCAAAGTTTGGTGGAATTTCAATCGCTAAAGAGAGCTCGCCATTACGCATACGTTTATCTAAATCAGCGTAGTCAATAATCGGGTCTTTCTCAATAAAGTAACGGGAGCCGGAAAGATTTAATGTATAGTTTTGACTAAGCGTAGTCTGATCACGATCAAGTACTGCAAAACTTAAGTCCTCTACGTCCATACTGATACCAAATCCCATCACAAACATCAGCATAATTGAACCAAGTAAAGCCAGTGTTGCCCGAATAGGATCGCGGCGCAGTTCCAGTGTTTCTCGCCACATATAGCTGACCATACGGCGGAAACTAAAATAACGATGCTGGTTTGGATGCTGCTCTGTTGTATCTGATACAAGCTTTGCCTGCTGATTTTCTGCTGGTTCTGAGTCAGTTCCCGCGCCGGCATCAATCAGATATTTAATGAAGGCCTGTTCAAGCGTACCCACACCATATTGCTTAACCAGTTTCTCCGGAGAATCACTGGCCAGAACTTTACCTGCGTGCATCAGAGAGATTCGATCGCAGCGCTCGGCTTCATTCATAAAATGGGTAGAGATAAAAATAGTCACCCGATCATTACGGGAAAGCCCAATCAGCAAACGCCAGAAGTTATCCCGCGCGATAGGATCAACACCGGATGTGGGTTCATCAAGAATCAGCAGTTCTGGTTTATGAATCATCGCTACAGCTAAGGATAAACGCTGGCGAATACCCAGTGGCAGACTATCTGGCAGAGAGTTAATTACATGTTTTAGGTCAAAGCGTTCAACCATTTCAATCACACGAGCAGGAATATCTTTTTCCGGCACATGAAACAAGCGGGCATGCAGAACTAAGTTCTGCTCAACAGTTAGCTCGCTATAGAGTGAAAAAGCCTGTGACATATAGCCAACGCGACGCCGGGTATTAATGTCTTTAGGATCGACTTCATGGCCAAATAACCAGGCTTGTCCTTCAGTTGCCGGTAAAAGTCCGGTTAGCATCTTCATAGTGGTGGATTTACCGCAACCGTTGGAACCTAAAAAGCCAAATATCTCACCCTGACGGATGGTAAAGTTGACGTGATCAACGGCGACAAATTGCCCAAATCGCATGGTCAGGTCCTTGGCTTCAATGGCAACCTGAGTTGATTCATCAATATTTAACGGCGTGATTTCTACCGGTTTATAGCCCTGACGTTTTTCTTCCGGTAGCAGATAGATAAAGGCGGTTTCAAGTGAAGTTGTATGCGTTTTTTCCAGTAGCTGGGCAGGAGTTCCGGTATCTAAAATCTTACCGTCATCCATCGCGATTAACCAGTCAAAACGCTGTGCTTCATCCATATAGGCAGTAGCGACAATCACGCTCATTTGTGGGCGTTCCTGCCTGATGCGGTCAATCAGATCCCAAAATTGTGAACGAGCAAGCGGGTCAACGCCGGTGGTTGGTTCATCCAGAATAAGTAGGTCTGGGTCATGGATTAAAGAACAGCATAAGCCCAGTTTTTGCTTCATCCCGCCTGATAATTTACCGGCAGGTCTGTCAAGGAAAGGGTAAAGTCCGGTACTTTGAGTCAATTCATCAATACGGCGTCGGCGCTCTGCTGCATTATGACCAAATAATAGGGCAAAGAACTGCAAGTTCTCTTCAACTGAAAGAGTGGGATAGAGGTTTTTGCCCAGCCCCTGTGGCATATACGCGATACGTGAACAGATAGCATCGCGATGCTTTTTACTGCTCATATCACCCTCTAAGGCGATAATTGTTCCTTGTTGGATCTCTCTGGCACCAGAGATGAGCGAAAGCAGGCTGGATTTACCCACGCCATCAGGTCCAATCAGGCCGACCATACCACCAGCCGGAATATCTAATGTGATATTATCCAGCGCTAATGTTTTTCCATAGTGTTGGCTCACATTGGTGAGCTTTACTGCTGGAGTGAGCGATTTCATAACGATACATTAACAGCTAAGTTAGCCGGCCACTCGGCATCAGGATCAAGTTTGACCCAGGCAACGCCCGGGAGTCCTGTTTTAACCAGTTCCAAATGTTTTTGTAGTAACTCTTTATCAATCTGCGCTTTGACTCTAAACATTAGTTTTTGTCTTTCACTGGCAGTTTCTACCGTCTTAGGCGTGAACTGAGCGGTACTGGCAACAAAGGTAATTTTAGCAGGAATAACATATTGCGGCGCAGCATCTAAAATAATATGTGCTTCACCACCAATAGAGACTTTACCAACGGCGACTTCCGGTAAGAAAAAGGTCATATAGACGTCAGATAAATCCACCATATTTAATACTTTACCACCAGCACCAAGTACTTCACCCGGTTGGGACACTCGGTATTGAATGCGCCCGTCACGCGGTGCAATCAGTTGGCTGTCTTCGATATCCGCCTGAACACGATCAATGGTTGCCTGAGCCGCTTTTACAGTTGAAGCTGCACCAACAGCCTGAGCTTTGGCGGCATCAACAGCGGCTTCTGCTGCTGCAACTTGTGCTTTAGCAGCCAGTACTGCAGCCTCAGCGCTTTTTACGCTGGCGCGATCATCATCAAGTTGCTGATAAGATAGGGCCTGAGTTTTCGCTAAGGTTTCGGAACGGGCTAAACGTTTTTGCGCGGCATCAAGTTCGCTTTCTCTTTGCACCACAACTGCCTGAGCGGCTAAGACGTCACTTTCTTTTAATTTAATTTGTGCTTTAGCACTCTCTTCAGCATTGACTGCCTGATAATACTGCGC
This sequence comes from Zophobihabitans entericus, assembly GCF_011745665.1. Classification (GTDB taxonomy): domain Bacteria; phylum Pseudomonadota; class Gammaproteobacteria; order Enterobacterales; family Orbaceae; genus Zophobihabitans; species Zophobihabitans entericus. The sequence continues at coordinate 1,664,855 of NZ_CP050253.1, forward strand.
AGTGGCCTCTGCATGCTGGGCTTCCAGAACCTGAATTTGCATATGCGCAAGTGGTTGCCCGGTAGTAACAAAATCACCTTCATTCACCAAAATATCATCGATACGACCTGCTAGTTTGGTTGAGATATCGATCTCTGTGGCTTCTAAACGCCCATTGCCACTGATAAATCCATCACCGGGCCCCTGATCACGCGTGCTGTACCAAAAATAACCGCCAATAGCGACGACAACTAACATGAGAATGATGATTAACGTTTTATTCTGGCTGGAAAACTTCATAAAAGCTCCCTTTGGTAGAGTTAAAGTCAGTTAAGAGAAAAAACTAACTGCTTAGTAAGATTTTGCATAATTTCATGCTATCAAATTGTAATCTATTTATTTTTGTCATTTAATGCGACAAAATCTAAAAAAAGTGTAAATAATCCTACTATTTGAAATAGCGCACACTTTTAAATGCGGAGTTCGGCCAAAGGGAATGTTTTAAACAAATGAAAAAACAAAAGGGAGCTTTCGCTCCCTGTCTAAAAAGTACTATCAATGGGTTATTTATTTAGTTACGTGCAGCAGACTGTCCGGATTATTTTTCACTCTAAACACCGTAGCCTCTTCGACATCGTTATTTAAAACGGCTTGTACAATAATCTGCTTGTCTGTTAGCGCCAGTGAGGCCAAAACTGTACCGCTATCACGCCAGTTTTCACCCAGTTGCATTTCCAGACTTTCACCAACGACAGGCAGTGAAGTCGATGAACCAGTTAACTTGAAAAGAGCGCGTTTATTGATACCACGGTACTGGGCTCTTGCGATCATCTCCTGACCTAAATAGCAGCCTTTATCAAAGTGAATAGCATCAACTAGTTGTAAACTAAGAGCCTGAGGTAAAAACTCATTAGTATTAGGCAAATCAACGATTGGATAATCGGCTTCTATATCCAGCAGGAGCCACTGATTTGAATCAGCTGTAGCAGCACCTTGGGCAGCTAAATCTTGTTTGATTTGAGCTAATTTGCCTGAATCAGCAATGATGATAAATCGCTCGGTTGGTTTTGGTAAACAGATCAGTGTTATACCCTCTTTTTCAACCACAGTTTGCTCTGCTGTTGGGAGCTGTGGAAAGTAAGCGGATAGTTTTTCACGACTCTCTTTACCAGCAAAACCCAGCAAACCGCACTGATTTTCTTGTTCGATGGTGACCTTAGAAAATACGGCATATTTTTTAAGTTCAGTGAGCTGTTTTTCAGCAACATTTTTACGTTCAATATAGAAAAAATCACTACCATTTTGAAACAGCAGCCAGTTACTCCAGACTTTACCTTTAGCATCACAATGTACAGCAAAAGAGAAGTTTTCTGGCGTTAATTTACTGGTATTAATAGTGATCTGACCCTGCAGATATTTTGCAGCGTCTGCGCCTGAGACTTTAATCAGTTGCCAGTCATTAAGTGTAACAACACTAAATGGAAGATCTTTTGATAAATGAAGCATAATAATAAACCCGACAGAATTGATAAGGTATTATATATAGGCTTGAGCAAAAATTACCAGCCCGGATTAAGGAATTTTATATTGAAAGGACCTAATATATTTTGTGCACTTGCTCTAAAAACGGTATTTTTATTATAAGTAATCAGGTTATTTAGATTTAAAATGTTTTCAGCCTAATAATAGAGATTGCTCATGAATCAAAATATATTTTCTCAAGTTTTATGGTCTTGCCGTCGGGGTATGCGAGAGTTAGATCTGATGTTGATTCCTTTTGCGGAAAATTGTTTTAATCATTTATCGCCAGAACAACAACAAGCGTTTCAGTTACTATTAAAACAGGATGATTTAGTCCTGTTTGATAGTTTTTTTAATAATCAGCCACTGCAAGTGAAAGTACAACAAGAGCTGGTTGAGTTAATCAAATCTTATCAACAATGTGGCAAGCTGAATTAACTCGCTCAGTTTGTCTGTACTTGCTCTGTATTGTCTTTTATAGCTCGTTATTTGGATTCAGTATCTATTTAAGCTGGCATATTCATTTGGGTTTAACGTTTCTTTTGGGATGTTTATTCATCTTTGAGTTTTATCGTGGCTATAAAAAGATTATTCAGCATGTTGGGGCGATTGCAATCGACCTGACGGTACAACAAATATACTGGCAAAAACAGCGTTGGGTTATTCGACGTAAACCGTTGTTGTTGCGCTATTTTGCTGTTGTTTCAATTCAATCATTACGCACCAAAAAGCGTTGTACACTGCTGATTAGTTATGATCAGCTAACTTCTGAACACTGGCGTTCTTGTTGTTATTATTTAGAGCGACTCTCACAAGCATTTTAGTTGTGATTGAGATCAGCTATAATAACTCATTATGTTGTTTCGAAGTTAACTTAAGTGAGTTCCATGAGTCAGACAAACCCATCTTCTGCTATTTTGGGGGCAGAGCATCATATGGCTAATAATCGATTAGAATTACTCAGCCCGGCCAGAGATGTTGAAATTGCCAGAGCGGCTATCTTACACGGTGCTGATGCTGTGTATATCGGCGGACCAAGTTTTGGAGCCAGGCACAATGCAGGTAATAGCCTGAAAGATATTGCTGACCTGACAACATTTGCTCACCAGTACTACGCAAAAGTTTTTGTGACACTAAATACTATTTTGCATGACGATGAACTGGAGCCAGCCCGCCAGCTGATCTGGCAACTTTATGAGGCGGGTGTTGACGTACTGATTGTGCAGGATATGGGTATTCTGGAGATGGACATTCCTCCGATAGAACTACATGCCAGTACGCAAACAGATATTCGAACCGTTGAAAAAGCTAAGTTTCTGTCTGATGTAGGTTTTTCGCAAATTGTGTTAGCCAGAGAACTGAGTCTGACACAAATCAAACAAATTCACGACAATATCGATGCCCGAATTGAGTTTTTTATTCACGGGGCACTGTGTGTTGCTTTCTCTGGTCAATGCTATATTTCTCATGCTCAAACCGGGCGTAGTGCTAATCGTGGTGACTGTTCACAAGCTTGTCGTTTACCATATACACTGAAAGACGATCAGGGGCGTGTTGTTGCCTATGAAAAGCATCTGTTATCAATGAAGGATAATAATCAGGCGAATAATTTGCTGCCATTGATTGATGCTGGTGTACGCTCATTTAAAATTGAAGGACGTTATAAAGACCTCTCTTATGTAAAAAATATTACCTCTTACTATCGTCAGAAATTAGATCAGATTCTGGAACAAAGACCAGATTTACAGCCGGCCGCTAGTGGTAAAACAGAACATTACTTTACGCCTAATCCGGAGAAAACCTTCCATCGGGGTAGTACCGATTATTTTGTCAATGAGAGACGTATTGATATCGGCGCTTTTGACTCACCAAAATTTATTGGTTTACCCGTTGGTGAAGTTTTAAAAGTCGCCAAAGATTATCTGGAAGTTGAAGTGACCGAACCGTTAACTAACGGTGATGGGCTAAATGTGCTGGTTAAGCGGAAAATTGTTGGATTTAGAGCCAATAAAGTCGAAAAAGTCGCTAACTTACGCTATCGTGTTTATCCAAATGAGATGTTACCTGAGTTTAAACAACTGCGTTTAAATCATCCATTAAATCGTAACTTAGATCATATCTGGCAGCAGAATTTATTAAAAACGTCCAGTGATCGTCGTATTGCGGTTGAGTTTATCTTAACCGGTCAGGCAAATGAACTGCAATTAACTGCGATTAGTGAAGAAGGTGCCACTGTTACCTGTTCTTTAGAAGGACAGTTTGAAGTTGCTAATCAGGCAGAAAAAGCCTTGGCGAATTTACAGGAAAGTTTGGCTAAACTGGGCCAGACAATGTATTACGCCAGTTCTGTCGCTGTGAATTTACCGCAAATCTATTTCGTTCCCAGCGCTCAGTTAAATCAACTCAGACGTGAAACGATTGAAGCACTGACTGTTGCCCGTTTGGCTGAGTACCCAAGAGAGTTACGTAAAGCGGTCAGTGATCCAGCGCCAAAATATCCGGAAGAGCATCTGACCTTTTTGGCTAATGTCTATAATCATAAAGCCAGAGAGTTTTATCAACGCTATGGCGTGAAGCTGATCGATGCCGCTTATGAAGCGCATGAAGTGAAAGATGATGCTCCGGTGATGATTACCAAACACTGTCTGCGTTTTGCGTTTCATCTTTGTCCTAAACAGGCTAAAGGTGTGCAAGGTGTCAGAACTAAGGTTACTCCGATGCAGCTGGTTCATAATGATGAAGTGCTGACGTTAAAATTTGATTGTAAATCTTGTGAGATGCAGGTTTGGGGTAAAATCAAACCACATATTTTAAAAGGTATCTTACCGGGGAAAAGGATTTTATAAAAAATAACCTTTTGATTAATAATCACATTTTATTTTCTATTTATTAAGCCATTTATAAATATGGTATCAAACTATTTTAAGTCCCTAATAGCGAGACGTGATCTGACGAATTAAGCGGGCTTTTTGTGTATTAACCGGAATGATCTCAAGCTGAGATTTAGCTTGCTGTGCCAGTGACCAGTTAATATGAATATCCAGTAGCTCACTGATTTGTTTGTGTGACTCCAGTGCCTGAACAATCTCTTGTGAATAGGGCGCATTACCCAGCGCAATTGTAATATTTCTCAGCCAGTTTTGGTAACCAATACGGCGGATAGGTGTCCCTTCAGTAAAAGACATAAATTGCTGCTCGTTCCATTGATAGAGTTCAAGTAATTTAGAACTACTGAGCTGATGACGAGGTGTGAAATCTGCTTCCTGTGTATAGGTTGGTTCACGGTTCCAGGGACAAATCAGCTGACAATCATCACAACCATAAATGCGATTGCCTATGGCTGCCCGAAATTCCTCCGGAATAACACCTGAATATTCAATAGTTAAATAAGAGATACAGCGGCGCGCATCAACCAGATAAGGAGCTACAATGGCCTGAGTTGGACAAATTTGCAGACAAGCCTGACATTTTCCGCATTTTTCGTTTACTGCTTCGTCAACTGGTAAAGGAATATTGACCAGCAGTTCACCCAAAAAGAACCACGAGCCGGTTTCATTCATAATCAGTGAATGCTTACCACGCCAGCCAAGTCCGGCTTTTTCTGCCAGTGTTCGTTCAAGAATTGGGGCTGAATCGACAAAAGGACGGTAATTGAGGCCATGACAGTACTCTTTAATCTTTTCGCCCAGTTGTTTTAAGCGAGCACGCATCACTTTGTGATAATCCCGACCAAGAGCATAACGGCTAATATAGCCTTTATCAGGATCGGACAAAGTATTGGCTGAGTCCGACTGCTGTGGGAAGTAGTTCATACGAACAGAAATAACGCGGAGTGTTCCGGGGTGTAGCTCTGCTGGTCTGGCACGCATCATACCATGAGATGCCATCCAGTCCATTTCACCGTGATACTGCTTATCAAGCCAGGACTGAAGTTTAGGTTCTTCTGCTGACAAATCGACGTCACAAATACCCACCTGTTGAAAACCCAGTTCGAGTCCCCATTGTTTAATTAGTTGAGTGAGTTTTGTATAGTCGATCACGATGTATTTAAAGTCAGAAAGTATTTTTTGTATTGTACTGGTTTTTTTATCGTTTGCGTATCTTTGAATTACTCTGTGGTTGCTGAACAGATGAAAATGATTTTTGCTTAAAATAAACTCAACGTTAACATGATTTTGAGTTAGAATATCTGGCAATTTTGGTTAAGCGTCAGCCGGGCTTCAGATTATTCAATACGGTTGTAAAGTAATGAGGTAGATCAATGAGTTATACTGTTTTTGATATTTTTAAAGTGGGAATTGGCCCGTCCAGTTCACACACTGTTGGCCCGATGAAAGCAGCTAAGTGTTTCATTGATGATCTCATTGAGCAGAATAAAATGGCTTCGATCACGCATTTAGTTGCTGATGTTTATGGATCTTTGTCACTCACCGGACGCGGGCATCATACCGATATTGCTATCGTTATGGGACTGGCAGGTAATGCGCCGGCAACAGTAGATATTGCTTCTATTCCTGATTTTATGAAGCAAGTCGGACAAACTTCAAGACTCCCAGTTTATTCAGGTAAGTATGAAGTCGATTTCTCTTTAACGACGGATCTGGTGATGCACCGTGAGTTTTTGCCTCTGCATGAAAATGGTTTGACATTGTCAGCCTATCATCAGGATGAGCTGGTCTACCGTAAAACCTATTATTCAATTGGTGGTGGGGCCATTGTTGATGAAGAGCATTTTGGTCAACAAGATGCCTCTGAGGTTAAGTTACCTTATCCGTTTACATCAGCTAAAGAATTGCTGCAATATTGTGATGATGAATCAGTCTCACTATCAAGTATTGTACTTAAAAATGAGCTAGCTATGCATAGTCTGGACGAAGTGAGAAATTATTTTACACATGTCTGGAAGGTGATGGAAGAGTGTATCAATCGTGGTATCAACTCTGAAGGCTTACTACCGGGACCACTTAAAGTATCGCGACGGGCGTATTCGCTCTATCGTCAGCTAATGTCACAAACTAAAATCTCTAATGATCCGATGGTTGTTCTTGATTGGGTAAACGTCTATGCGTTTGCGGTGTGTGAGGAAAATGCAGCAGGTGGTCGTGTTGTGACTGCGCCCACTAATGGTGCCTGCGGTATTATTCCGGCGGTTCTGGCTTATTATAATCAGTTTGTACAACCAGTTACGCCTGATATCTGTATGCGTTATTTCTTAACTTCTGGTGCAATTGGTCTGTTATATCAACGTAACGCGTCAATTTCTGGTGCGGAAGTCGGCTGTCAGGGCGAGGTCGGTGTTGCTTGTTCCATGGCGGCTGCCGGCTTAACAGAACTACTTGGTGGTAATGCGGAACAAGTTTGTATGGCGGCAGAAATTGGTATGGAGCATAACTTAGGTTTAACCTGTGACCCGATTGGCGGACAAGTTCAGGTACCATGTATTGAGCGTAATGCGATTGCATCCGTTAAAGCGATTAACTCTTCTCGTATGGCGCTACGTCGTACGACAATGGGTAAAGTTTCTTTAGATAAAGTAATTGAAACGATGTATGAGACAGGTAAAGATATGAACTCAAAATATCGTGAAACGTCGCAAGGTGGACTGGCAATTACGGTGCGCTGTGAATAGTCAGCAGTTATAAAAATAAAAAAGGGATTAAATGATTAATCCCTTTTTTATTGCAATACATTTTGAAATTATTCTTCAAGTCCCAACTTATATAAAGCATTCTTCTTTAAACCATAAATCTCAGCAGTAATTGCAGCCGCCTTTTTCAGTGGTAACTCTTTTTGCAGAAGTTGGAGTGTTTTAAGTACCTGAGGATCCAGTTCTGCTTCTGCTGATTTTTGATAACCTTCGATAATCAGGACAAATTCGCCTTTAGTTCGATTGAGATCATCATTTAGCCAGGTGATTAATTCACTAACTGGTAAGCTGATAATGGTTTCCCATGTTTTAGTTAACTCTTTGGCCAGAACGACGTGGCGATCCTCACCCATGACAGTTTGAATATCTTGTAAGCTATCCAGTAATCTGTGAGTTGATTCATAAAAAATCATGGTACGGGTTTCTGTTAGCAGATTACTCAGAGAATCACAGCGCGCTTTACTTTTTGCTGGTAAAAAGCCTTCATAACAAAAACGGTCAGAAGGAAGTCCGGCAACAGACAATGCTGCAATAGCTGCACAAGCACCGGGAACAGGTACCACGGTAATATTTTCTGCCCGGCACTGATGAACTAAATGATAACCAGGATCGTTAATCAGTGGAGTGCCGGCATCAGAGACTAAAGCAACAGACTGACCGCTCTTTAGTTTTTCAATCAGAACCTGAGCCTTTTGCTGCTCGTTATGATCGTGCAGGGCAAATAATTTGGCATTGATTGAGTAGTGTTGTAGCAGTAGCCCTGTATGTCTGGTATCTTCTGCAGCAATTAGATCGACGTTTTTTAGTACTTCAATTGCGCGTAAAGTCATATCACCTAAATTACCAATAGGAGTAGCGACGATATAGAGTGTAGCTGGTTGAGTAGCAGACATTTATTTTCTTTCTGATTAAGGAGTTAATGGGTGTTATTCTAAATCACTTAGCAGATTAAACCAATTTTTCTGTCGCAATTGATTTTCATGTCATCAAATTTAGCAATATATTTTTTGTGATTGATTGTTTTTGTCATTTAAATCAGTAAGAATAACCACAATCGTAGATGAGAAAAGCACACAATATCAATAGTCAAGCAAACTAATATTGTATAGAATAAGTTCAGTTTGTGTCGAAAATAATGTGTTACATGTATGGACTGTAACTCATAATAAGGGAGACCTATAGTGTTAAATAAAGTTATTAAAATTGCTGCACTCAGTTCTGTAGCGTTAATTCTTGCAGCGTGTACGCAAAATAATCCGGCTGTCGTTAAGGATATCTCCGATGCTGGTACATCACCGTCAAGCCGTACGACGATTGATAACAGCGCTCCAACTTATGAACAGCGTCCTTCTTCAATTGTCAGTGGTACAACGACGCAGCCAACATCTTCAGTCGTAACGACAAACCCTAACAATAATACGGTTACAACGACAACAACAACTCAAGAACGTATTGTTTACACGCGTAATTATGAAGATATTCCTAAGGGCGGTTATCAGGGTAATTCTTATACCGTTCAACGTGGTGATACATTATTCTACGTAGCATGGATTACGGGTAATGACTACCGTGCTTTAGCACTGAAAAATAACATCAAAGCACCTTATGAATTAAGTGTGGGTCAGGTGCTTGACGTTAGTGGTAATACATCAGTTGTGGTAACAGAAAAAACAGTCACAACTAACCCGGCAACATCAACCAAACCAGCTACCAGTACAAGTACAGGAACTAAACCTGCAACGAGTACCACTACAACGACAACAGCGGTGACATCGCCATCATCGTCAACTACGACAACTACTACCACGACTACGCCGACAACGACAACAAATGTTGCCAATATTACATGGCAGTGGCCGGCAAAAGGGAAAGTGATTGAAACCTTCTCTAACGCAACTAAAGGGATTGATATCTCTGGCTCACTTGGTGATAAAGTTGTGGCAGCAGCGGCTGGTCGTGTTGTGTATGCTGGTAACGCATTACCAGGTTATGGTAATTTGATCATTGTGAAACATAATGATGATTACTTAACGGCTTATGCACATAACCAAAGTATTTTAGTGAAAGAGCAACAGGACGTAGCAGCAGGGCAGCAAATTGCAACAATGGGTAATACAGGGACGTCATCAGTTCGCCTGCATTTTGAAATTCGATATAAAGCGAAATCTGTCGATCCTTTAAAATACTTACCTAAACAGTAATATCTGTTATTGATTTACTAATAGCGCTACAACTGTAGCGCTATCACATAATACTAATAATTGTTAGCAATTTGAGAATGTCTTGTTTTTATAGTGAGTTATATGTAGTTACATGATAAGCATGTAGCGGTATATAGTGTTTTATACTAAGGAGCATTCTATGGCAGTAAAAAAATTGGTACTTGTCCGTCACGGAGAAAGTACCTGGAATCAGGAAAATCGTTTTACCGGCTGGACAGATGTTGAGTTGTCCGATAAGGGTCGTCAGGAAGCGCTCGAAGCAGGGAAGTTGCTGAAAAAAGAGGGCTTTATCTTTGATTTTGCCTACACTTCTGTTCTTACCCGCGCAATTCACACGTTATGGACTATTCTGGATGAGTTAAAACAGCCATGGTTGCCTGTAGAAAAATCATGGAAGTTAAACGAACGTCATTATGGTGCACTACAAGGTCTTAATAAGGCTGAAACAGCAGCAAAATATGGTGATGATCAGGTTAAACTCTGGCGTCGTGGTTTTGCGGTAACGCCTCCGGCACTGGATAAATCTGATGAGCGTTATCCGGGTCATGATCTGCGTTATAAAAATCTGACCGAGAAAGAACTCCCTGTGACAGAAAGTCTGGCACTGACCATTGAACGTGTAATGCCATACTGGAATGATGTGATTGCCCCGCGTGTAGCTAAAGGTGAGAGAGTGATTATTGCAGCTCACGGTAATTCACTCCGTGCACTGGTTAAATATCTGGATAATATTAGCGATGATGACATCATTGAGCTAAATATTCCAACAGGTGCGCCACTGGTTTATGAGTTTGATGATAATATGAAAGTGCTTCGTCACTATTATCTGGGTGATGCCGACGCTATAGCAGCCAAGGCGGCAGCAGTTGCTAATCAGGGTAAAAGTAAGTAAGCATTAATTGAAAATATTCAATAAAATCAATGTGTTATAATTAAACCTAACTATTTGATTTTATTGAATAATTTATTTTCACAACTCTATTTTTTCTTCTCATAAATAATTAATTGTTATTAATTAAAAAGTTATTTATTAAAATCTGCTTGCCTTTTTATTTTCACTATGGAAGAATAAAGCCACTGAAGACTTATATTCTGTTTGTTTTTTGAACTTTAAATTGAAATCTTTAGTAAACAAATAAAAGGTTAAATGTTTAAAATGTGTATTTCAAAATCGTTGAATTATCAACTGTCAATTTTCTCAAGTTTTACCAGTGAATATCACTGGCGTGCATTGCTGTAGCGTACTTCACCCTTATCGCTGACGTTTATCAAGCGTAGTTCTGATTTTGGCATAGTTAGTCGTTTTCTATTTATTCTGACAATAATCTATCCATTGATACGCTGATTACGTCCAGTAACCATCATTCTTTCTTAAATTTATAAATATGGTGCAAACCATTGGGGTGAAATATGATTTATTGGATATTTTTATTATTTGCTATTGTGGCAGAAATTATCGGTACTGTTTCGATGAAATATGCCAGTGTACACGGTGCAATGACTGGTCATGTGGTGATGTTTGTGATGATCGCCTGTTCTTATTTACTACTGGCAATCGCCGTTAAAAAGATTGCTTTAGGTGTTGCTTATGCGCTTTGGGAAGGAATTGGTACAGTTGCCATTACCTTCTTTAGTGTGGCCTGGTTTGGCGAAGTAATGACACCACTTAAAGCGACTGGTTTAGCGGTGTTATTACTAGGTATTGCTCTGGTTAAATCTGGCTGTAAAGAAGAGCGCGCCAGGCCAGCCAAAAGCAGATCAAATGTAATTAAACTGGAGGTTAATCATGCAACAGCTTGAGTTCTATCATATTGCCTTCTTAGCCCTGGCGGTTGTACTGGAAATCATCGCCAATATTTTTCTGAAATATTCTAACGGCTTTAGTCATAAAGGTTTCGGTTTTTTGTCACTGGCCTCAGTTTTAGCTGCCTTTGCCTGTCTGGCTCAGGCCGTAAAAGGGATTGATCTTTCAGTAGCTTATGCACTTTGGGGTGGCTTTGGTGTTATCGCAACGGTTGCGGCCGGGTGGATCTTATTTGGTCAGAAACTCAATAATCGTGGCTGGATTGGTCTGGCTTGTCTGTTGATTGGTATGACAATGATTAAGCTGGCTTAATCAAAGTAAATCAGCTTAGGATTAAGAGCAAAATAGCATCAATCACTATGATATAAAGCAGCAATAATGAGTATGTTTCTGGTATTAAGTAATAAAAAAGCGCTAATTATTAGCGCTTTTTTTATGTCCTGATTTTACTGACTCAAGAGAGTTTTTACTTGAGTAAACCTTTTAATCGGTAGAGCTGTTCCAGCGCCTCTTTTGGCGTTAACGAGTCGGGGTCAATACGTTGTAATTCTTCTTCCACAATTGATGGCTCTGCTTCTGCCAGTAATGAGAGTTGTGAACGATCAACATGACTCCCTGATGCCTGCTGAGAAAGAGATTCAAGCTCTTTCAGTTTTTGACGAGCACGTTTTAATACTGATTGTGGAACACCGGCCAGACCTGCTACAGCAACACCATAACTTTTACTCGCAGCACCTTCCTGAACGGTATGCATAAAGGCGATAGTGTGACCATGTTCAACCGCATCTAAATGTACATTGACTGCACCCAGAATTTTTTCTGGTAACTGAGTCAGCTCAAAATAGTGAGTGGCAAACAGCGTCATGGCTTTAATGTGATTAAGCAGATACTCTGCACATGACCAGGCTAAAGACAGACCATCATACGTTGAGGTTCCGCGTCCAATTTCATCCATCAGCACTAAACTTTTATCGGTCGCGTTATGCAGGATATTGGCGGTTTCTGTCATTTCAACCATAAAAGTAGAACGGCCAGACGCTAAATCATCCGAAGCCCCAATACGGGTAAAGATGCGATCAACCGGGCCAATTTGGGCATGAGAAGCTGGCACAAAACTTCCAATATAAGCAAGTAGTACAATCAGTGCAGTCTGGCGCATATAAGTACTTTTACCACCCATATTAGGGCCGGTAATAATCATCATACGGCGCTGTGGTGACAGCATCAAAGGATTAGCAATAAACGGCTCTGAAAGCACTTGTTCAACGACCGGATGACGGCCTTCTTCTATATCAATGCCCATTTTATCGGTCAGCAGCGGACAACTATAGTTTAAAGTATAAGCACGCTCTGATAAGTTGCTAAGAACGTCAAGCTCTGCCAGTGCAGCGGCACTTTTTTGCATTTCAGCTAAAGAAGGCAGAAGCAGATCAAAAAGCTCATCATACAGGGCTTTTTCTAGCGCCAGTGCTTTACCTTTCGAACTTAATACTTTGTCTTCATGTTCTTTTAGTTCAGGGATGATATAACGCTCAGCATTCTTCAGCGTCTGGCGGCGAGTATAGTGGATAGGTGCTAAATGGCTTTGACCTCGACTAATCTGAATATAGTAGCCATGAACAGCATTAAATCCGACTTTAAGCGTGTCGATACCGTGTGCTTCTCGTTCGCGCTTTTCTAGCTGTTCTAAATAGTTACTTGCACCTTCTGCTAAAAGGCGCCACTCATCAAGCTCTGCGTTATAGCCAGTAGCAAGCACACCACCATCACGAATGAGAACAGGTGGCACTTCAATAATTGCACGAGTGAGTAACTCACAAATATCATCGAATTGATTAATATCGGCTTTTAAGTTTTTAAGATGCTGACAGTTAACTTGTGCTAAGTTGCCATGTAACTCTGGCAGTATTTTAAAGGCATCACGAATACGGGCAAAGTCACGCGGACGAGCCGTGCGTAGCGCTAAGCGCGCTAAAATTCGTTCAATATCACCGATTTGTTGTAACATCGGTTGCAGATCACAAATCATAGTTTGTAATTCATTGATCGCTTCCTGACGATATTGCAGCGTTTTTAGATTACGAATCGGTGCATGCAGCCAGCGTTTTAACATACGGCTACCCATAGCGGTTTTGGTTTTATCTAAGATTGCTGCTAAGGTATTTTCTGTACCGCCGGAAAGATTTTCGGTAATTTCCAGATTGCGGCGGGTTGCAGCATCAAGAATTACGCTCTCTTCCAGTGATTCTTTAGTGAGACTACGAATATGTGGCAGGGCAGTGCGCTGGGTATCTTTGACATATTGCAGTAAACAACCAGCAGCACGCAGACCTTTACTGGCGTTTTCAACGCCAAAACCAACCAAATCGCGGGTACCAAACTGCATATTCAGCTGTTGCTTAGCAGTATCCAGTTCAAATTCCCAGACAGGGCGCCGACGTAGACCACGGCGATGTTCAATCAGGTACATCTCCTCAAAGTCTTCCGGATAGAGTAACTCAACCGGATTTGTGCGTTGCAGTTCTGCTGCCATTGATTCAGCATCTTTGCATTCAAACAGATGGAAACGACCAGAGCTGATATCCAGCGTTGAATAGCCAAAACCGGTTTTATCTCTTGAGATAGCGGCTAGTAAGTTATCGCGTTTTTCTTCCAGCAGTGATTCATCACTGATGGTACCGGGAGTAACAATGCGCACCACTTTACGCTCAACCGGACCTTTACTGGTTGCCGGGTCACCAATTTGTTCACAAATCGCGACAGACTCGCCTTGTTGGATGAGTTTTGCCAGATAGTTTTCAACTGCGTGGTAGGGAATACCAGCCATGGGAATAGGATCACCAGCTGAGGCACCGCGCTTAGTTAACGAAATGTCCAACAGTTGCGAAGCTCTTTTAGCATCATCATAAAACATCTCATAAAAGTCACCCATGCGATAAAACAGCAAAATATCCGGATGCTGCGCTTTAAGTTTTAAGTACTGTTGCATCATTGGTGTGTGAGCGGTGTAGTCAGTCTCGATGTTTTGCATAATGATTTGATTTATATCGCTATTTTAAGATATCAGATTATCGGTTATTATCGCATAAATTGGGTGAAGCCGCAAAAATTAGTGATAATTATATAAAAAGATATTAGTGGAATGGGGAGAATAAAAGGAATAAACCTCCCTTCATATCCAAAAATTAAGACTGTTATTTAATATGAGTAAAGCGCATGAATTGATAGCAAAAAAATCACTGGAAGAATATTTTAAATATATAGATTTGTATCAGTGACAGCAAAAAATATCTAATTTTCGTAATAAAAATTTTAGGAAAATGAGCCTGCAAGAAATTTTTCCAGAAATTATTCAAAAGACTAAGTCTAATTGTTAATAAAAAATTATATTTATAATTGTGTTTTAATTATATTGAAAGTGCAATATTGTCTTTAACCTTTCCGTGAATCCCTTCTCACTTTCACAAAAATAACCTTGTTGATTCGTGATAAAGCTATAATATAATGTGACTTAATTTTATACGAGTGGATAACATGTCGATGAGTCTTTTAAAATTGAAGGAAATGCAACAGGATCTTTCTAAGAAAGAACTGCTTGTTGCCTCTTATATTTTAAATAATGCGGAGACGATCAAAACTATTAGTATCCATTCCCTCGCTGAAGCAACCAAAGTCAGTACTGCAACAATCCTTAGACTTTGTGACAAGCTTGGTTATAGTGGCTTTAGTGATTTTAAAATTGCCCTTATTGCCTCACCAAATACCACGCAATCTAAACTCTATCTGCAAGACGATATTAAAGTTAGTGACAGTATGGAGGAGATTAATGCTAAAGTTTTTCAGATGGAAAAACTGGCGATCGATGCGACTTATTCGATGATTGATACTGCAACATTAAATCAAGCCGTTGATATGCTGATTAAATGTAACAAAGTGGTGATTTATGGTGCGGCCAGTAGTTCACTGATTGGTAAAGAACTTGAATATCAGTTGATTAAACTGAAGAAAAATGTGTCCTGTAATTTTGATTATTATGTTCAACATAATATTTTAGGTACGCTTGATAAAGATGATGTCTTGATTATTTTTTCTAACTCAGGTGAAACGTCGCTTTGTATCAAATTACTGGAATACAGTAAAAAATTAAATGTGCCATCGATTGCTATTACTCGTCTTGGACACAGTAAAGTCTCTTCTCTGGCTTCTATTGTGTTACATACTTCGTCAGAAGAAACATCCCGCTTAATTCCTATTCGTTCGAAAGTATCACAACTTTCTATCATTAATATTTTAGTTGCGAATATCTTTGTTCGACAGTACGAAGAAAACTTTGAACGTTTGTCTGCTTTAGTTTCTAGTCCTAACTATTTGAAAACACAAAATAATTTTTAAATCCCTGTTCTAAACGCTACTTTTCATCTTTTTTTGAGTATTTTCTCAATATTTCCGACTATGTCTCATTTTTGACAAGAAACCCTACATTCTTTGTGATTATCTTCACAAAACATAAATCATGGGGTAGTAATCTGTAATATAAAAAGTAACATAATTACTGAAATTATAATTTATTTAGTAACAATGTTTTATTTACTGTGGAAATAAGGAGTACAAATGGCAACAGAATTACCCATTATTTTAGCTAGCCATGGTTCTTTCGCAAAAGGTGCACTGTCTTGTGCTGAACTTTTGATGGGGAAGCAGGATAACGTAGCAACGCTCTCTGTAGAAAATGACAGTAATATCGATCAACTTCGGGAAGAATTTGCCGAACTATATGAAAAAATGAATAACGACAAAGGCTTACTCGTCTTAGTTGATATTATTGGTGGAACACCGTGTAACCTGGCTTCAGAGCTTGCCATCAAACACAAAAATATCACTATTTATACCGGATTTAATATCCCGATTCTACTCGAAGTCCTGTCTAATCGCGATATTTGCTATAACGAAATTTGTCCAATTATTAATGAGGTTTATGGTCAAAGTTGTGTCAATGCAACGGCGATTTTAGCCATTACTAATGATGATGTGACTGAACTTTAATAAGGAACAATGATATGCCTATTAATTTTGCCCGTATTGATGACCGCCTAATCCATGGTCAAGTTGTAACAACCTGGATTAAAGCGTATGACGTAGAACAAATTATTGTTGTGAATGATAAAGTTGCAGCAGATACCGTTCAGCAATCAGTATTAACCATGGCTGCTCCTCCGGGAATTAAAGTGGTAGCTTTTGGTGTTAACCAATTTGTTGAGATTTTGAAGAAAACTGAAATCAAAAAGAAAACGATGCTGATTTTCTCAACTTGTCTTGATGTACTTCCTTTAGTTGAAAGCGGTCTTAAACTGGACAAACTCAATGTTGGTGGTATGCGTAAGAATGATGAACGAAAAGTTCTGTCTCGCGCTGTATCAGTAACGCCAGCAGAGGAAGAAGCATTCCGTAAATTACTGGCAACAGGTCTTAAGATCGAAGTGCAAATGGTGCCAAAAGATCCAATTGTGCAACTTAGCTCAATATTGAATTAATTGAGGGGTAATCATTATGTTAGTACAAGCTCTTTTAGTTGCGGCCTGGGCGGGGATATGTTCCCTTGATGACGTCGGCCCGCAAATGTTACGTCGACCACTCTTAACTGGTACTATTGTTGGTGTCATTATGGGTGATGTGGTTCAAGGTATGGCAATTGGTGCGACACTTGAACTTATGTGGATGGGTGTGGGTAACGTTGGTGCTTACTCTTCTCCGGATACGATTGCCGGGGCAATTATCGGCGTTGCTTTAGGTATTTCAACCAATGGTGGTGTTGCAACAGGTATCGCGCTAGCTATTCCGGTGTCAATTCTGTGTCAGCAGCTTCTGATTATCTGGCGTTCAATGGCATGTTTCTTAAACCCTTGGGCTGATAAAGTTGCACTAACTGGTGACTTTAATGCGATTAAGAAAGTGCACTATTCTGCAAC
Source organism: Zophobihabitans entericus (assembly GCF_011745665.1). Classification (GTDB taxonomy): domain Bacteria; phylum Pseudomonadota; class Gammaproteobacteria; order Enterobacterales; family Orbaceae; genus Zophobihabitans; species Zophobihabitans entericus. Next base: position 1,681,994 of record NZ_CP050253.1, read on the forward strand.
GCTACTTTGGTTCCTGATTCGCGCTATTCCTTGTTTCCTTGCGCTTTACTTTGGTAGTTCTCTGATTGAAAAAATCCTTGAGATGATTCCAGATAGCGTTCTTGGCGGACTTGGTGTTGCGTCTAAATTAATTCCGGCAGTAGGTATCTGTATCCTTCTTCTAATGTTACTAAAAGGCAGAATGTGGGTATTCTTCTTACTTGGTTTTATTTTAACAACTTACCTAAAACTACCAATTATTCCAATTACCTTTATTTCTCTTGCTTTCGCGGTGGTTTATGACCTGGCAAGCAACATGCAAAACAATAATGCAGCAGTGAAAAATGATGCATCAGCAAATCAAACGGGGAATAAAGCAGCAGAAGAGGAGTACGACCTATGACACAAGATATTAAAACTGAAGTGACCGAAGTGGCACCAGTTGAGAATAAAATTACTAAGAAAGATCTCAATCAGATTTTCTGGAACATTCAGACAATGTCGTTTCCTTTCAACTATGAAAAGTTACAAACGATTGGTTTTGCTCACTGTATGGTTCCGGTTCTTAACCGTTTATATAAAGATGCCGATAAAGAGACTCGTATAAAAGCGATGCAGCGTCACCTTGAGTTCTATAACAGTCAGGTAAACTCTGGTGCACTCATCATGGGTATCACTGCGGCACTGGAAGAAAAAACATCTGAAGAAGAAAAAGATGCAGTTGTTGCTGTAAAAACTGGTTTGATGGGACCATTTGCAGGTCTTGGTGATAGCTTACTGAAATTCACCTGGTTACCTATCTGCGGTAGTATCGGTGCTTCTTTTGCCTTACAAGGTAATATTTTAGGCCCGATCATCATGTTCATTATGTTTAACTTTGTGAACTTATTCACTAAATATTACTTTATCCATTATGGTTATAGTAAAGGTGTGGATCTGATCGAACAATCTAAGAACTCAAATATTATTCAACGTATTTCTAACTTAGCTAACGTCGTCGGGGTAATGGTGCTGGGGTCCCTCATAGCCACCACCGTAAAAGTCGCCACCCCAATGACGATAGAAGTTGGGGAGCAAACGATTAAAGTTCAGGAGATGTTTGACAAAGTTATGCCAAACTTCCTGGTATTACTCTTTACGATAGGCCTGTTCTTCTTATTAAGAAAATTAAACGGCAAATATAGTGTAACAGTCATCATTTCATTGATGGTGTTAGGTGTAATTTTATCAACCGCCGGTATTTTAAAATAATTTTTGATGAATAAGGGAAAGTAATGAAACAGTTAATCAAAGCGGCTTCTGTTTGTCGAAAAGATGATAATCGCTTAGTTATAAATATTGAAAAAAATGGTAGTGCTAATGTCGCTTTGTTTTGGACTAAAGATCACGATTCTCAAACTAAAAACAGAGAACTTGTGCAGGAGAATGTAGGGGATTCAATCACCCTACAAGATCCGTTAAATAATCAGCAGCGCATCTACTTTATTCTGGATACTTTAGACGGGCAAAGTAAACCATATTTGTTTGGTGAAAGAACGTTAAAAGTAGCGGGTATGACTAATCTGCGTGATTGTGGTGGGTATGTTGGTGTTGATGGTAAACGTATTAAATGGGGTGTGTTATATCGCTCCAACCATTTACATGGTCTGACTGAGGGCTCTCTGGCTTATATCAAGGCGCTTGGTATTAAAGCGGTTATTGATTTTAGAAGTGACAGAGAAATCAGTAAATCACCAAATGAATATATTGGTGAAAATAAAACAGTCAATGTCGATCCATCAGCCCATACCGCTGAACTGGCTGCGCAATTTGCTGCTAAACCGGATAATGAAAATCAAGATTTAATCAAATTCATTACTGAAAATCTGCCAAAAGATAAAGTGAACGGTAAAGGTGAGCAGGTTCTTGAACAGTACCGTAATTTTGTTAATGGTGATACGGCTAAAGTGGCATTTAAAGATATGCTACAGGCAATGCTGGACAAGAATAACGTTCCTTGTGTTCTGCACTGTCGTGGTGGTAAAGATCGTACTGGTTATGGCGTGTTACTCGTTATGGTTATTTTGGGTATTTCGGTTGAGGATATTGTCTACGACTATATGCTCACCAGAGAAAACCGCTTAGAACGTAATGATTATAAAATGTCGCAATACCGTGAAATTACTCAGGATGAAGATGTACTTGGTTATCTGTTAAGTCTGATTGATACGCGTGAAGAATTTATTCTGGAAGTATTGAAAACGATGAAAGAGGTAGCAGGTACACCGGAAAATTATATCAAACAAGAGCTTGGTTTATCTGAACAAGATTTCCTTACGCTTAGAGATATTTTCCTGGAATAATAACAATAATAAAATCAGTATCTTTTCAATGAATTGCCAGATAACTGGCAGTTCATTTTTTTATTTTTTAATTTGAACTGAATTATTCCAAAAAGATTAATAACGAGGGAGTAACGAAGATACTGCCATCAAAGCCAATGCTAACAATAGACTAGTGATAAACGCAATAAATACCCCTTTCGTGAAAGAAACTCGATATTCGCGACTTGAAAGTATTGTAAGTAGTAAGAATAATAGAGCAAAAGTAATCAGATTATAATTACCTGTTAAATATCGTTCTATATTAAAGAATTTCGATAAAAATCGCAGTAAGAATAAACCAATAATAAAATAACCGGTTGTATATATTGCAGATGAAAAGCGAATTAATTCAGTTGTTGCTATGCGGGCACCAATAAAACTACAAATAGCCATAATACAGACAGATAAAATGACGACAAGACCTAGCTGGTGGATGGGTAAATACAATATATTTTGCAGTGAGTAGAAAGACATAAAGCCCCCCTTAAAACTATAGATAATTGAAATCATAATATCTTGAGATTATTGACATGGATCAATATCAATAAAATCGCAGCGATTATAGCAGGTTTATTTTTTATTTGCTTGATTATCAATCAATTATTTTATTATTTGGCGTGTTGGTAAGGTGATCGAAATCGCAGCAGCCAGCACTAAAAATATACTTGCCATGCCAAAAGCAATCCAGTGAGTTTGATAAGCTTCATACGCAAACCCGCCCAGCCACGAGCTTACCATCGCGCCAACTTGATGACCTAAATAAGTGAGTCCGGTAAGTAGTCCGACTTGCTTAACACCATATACGTCAGCCATTATTGCTGCAGATAAGGAAATGGTACCCGACCAGACAAAGCCACCAATAATCGAAACAGTAAAAAGCTGCCATTTTGATGTGGCGGCGACCAGTCCAATAAAGCCCAGAGCCCGGACAAAATAGATAACAGCTAAAATGTTACGTCTTTGTACCAGATCAGAAATTTTACCCAAAATAATAGTACTGAATATCGCAACAAGTCCAATCAGACCTATTCCGTAAGAGCTGGTGATATTATCAAACCCATGATCCATAAGCATCGGCACACCATGAGTACCCAGTAAATTCATGCTAAAACCACAAGCGAATAATCCTAAGCATAAGAGCCAGAAAGGTTTAGTCTGTAATATTTGTGACAAAGTCAGATGAGCGAGGGGAGAAGGCGCTCTGCTTGTCGTTTTATGAGTCGTATTTTGACTATCCGGGAGTAAATCCGTTTGTTCCGGTACATCTTCACGGATAATCCAGATTGCAGTCGGGATGGCCAGTAACGTGAAAATAACGGCAAAACCTAAAATGGTATTTTGCCAACCAAACCACTCAATGGTGAAAGTAAAGACCGGAATCATAACTGCAATTCCGGCCATTCCTCCGGTAGAGAGAAAGAACAGTGCCATTCCTCTTTGGCGAGTAAACCAGTGGCTAATGATTTGAGTGAAACTAATTGAGCTGACAAAGGCTAAACCAAAAGAAGAAGCAATACCAAAGGCTAAAAAGAAGTTGATTGGATCTCTGGCCCAGACAGTCCAGACTGATGAAATAACAATAATAACGGTACCAAGCAATAAGACAAAACGTGTTCCGTATCGACCAACTAAATAGCCGGCAACTGGCATAGCCAGACCATAAAATAACATACCAATAGCGATCATGCCCGACAGCAAACTACGGCTAAAACCTAAGTCATGGGAAATGGGTAAAAGGAACACACCCAGACTCATTCGCATACCACTGGATAATAAGGTCAAAACTACGGTGGCAGCGACAATATTCCAGCCAAAATACCAATTGAACAAATGTGTTTTTTTCACGCTGCCTCCTTAAAGGCATGACCTTATTATGCTGGAATTACAGGATGTTTATTTGACTCATCATACGCGCTTAATCAGAAATGATGAACTGAAAAAATATTAATATTCGAAAGAAAAATTAGTGATAAAACAGTGACATTTGGTGTTTGTATCTTTATTATCTTATTATTGTGGTGCTGGGTAATGACCAAATTCTCCTTTATCTTATTACAACAAATTGGTGCACCGGTATATGGGCTTGTTTCTTGTCTTATTCCATGTTTTCTGGTGTATCGTGTTCCGGTTTTAAATAAATTTAAAGGTCTGAGTATCTATTACATTATCATAATGGGGATCATGCTTTGTGCTTCGCCATTATTTAAGTTCTTCGAATAAAAATATATTGTTTCGTAACTATGCAGGAATTAAAGAATAAAGGTAATTTATGATGAAAAATAAACACGGTGATCCTAAACATCAAATTAGTACTCAGCTGACACAGTTAGGTCGTGATCCGGAGGAGCAATGTGGCTTTGTTAATACGCCGGTGTATCGTGGTTCAACAGTTATCTATAAATCATTACAAGATATCGAAGCGAGAAAAGCCCGTTTCCATTACGGTACCTCAGGTACTCCAACCATCGCTAATTTAGAAGATGCCTGGTCACAAATCTCTAATGCAGCCGGGACAGTCATGTCACCATCAGGTTTAGGTGCTGTGGCACTGGCTATCTTTACTACGGTGAAAGCCGGTGATCATCTGCTAATGCCTGATTGTGTTTACCGTCCATCACGTAATTTCTGTAACGGTATGTTAAAGAAATTTGGTGTAGAAACGACTTATTATGATCCGCTCATTGGTAAAGATATCGAGAAGCTGATAAAACCAAATACCAGTACGATTTTTCTTGAATCTCCGGGCTCACAAAGTTTTGAAGTGCAGGACGTACCGGGAATTGTTAGTGTCGCTAAAAAGCATGGTATTAAAACTATTATTGATAATACCTGGGCTACGCCTATCTTCTTTAAAGCGCACGATCACGGTGTCGATTTATCGGTGGAAGCAGGGACTAAATATTTAGGTGGTCACTCTGATCTGTTACTTGGTATGGTTTCTGCTAATGAAGAGACATGGCCAGCGCTACGTGCCACTTATGACAGTATGGCAATGCTACCGGGTGCGGAAGATTGCTTCTTAGCACTGCGTGGTCTGCGTACATTACATTTGCGTCTTAAAGAAGCGGAAAGACGTGCGTTAGAAATTGCGAACTGGTTAAAATCAAGACCTGAAGTCAGCAAAGTCTTACATCCGGCATTCCCTGAGTGCCCGGGACATGAATTCTGGAAACGTGATTTTACCGGCTCATCAGGCTTGTTCTCTATTGTCTTGAAAGATGAGTTTACCAAAAAAGGCCTGGCCAGCATGCTGGATAATATGTCAATTTTTGGTATGGGCTTCTCTTGGGGGGGATTTGAAAGTCTGGTTATTCCATTTAACTGTGCAGAGTATCGAACAGTGACCAACTGGAATCCGGGTGGACTGACACTGCGTCTGCAAATTGGTCTGGAAGATGTAGAAGATCTAAAACAGGATTTGGCTGAAGGTTTTAAACGTCTAAAACAAGACAGCTAGAATTATTTCAACTGACTAAAAGGGGCTGTTGCCCCTTTTTATTTAGGGCAAATTCAAGATTTTCACTTGTCAGTCACGGGCTCTTGTAGCATGATCATAATGATGTAGTAATGACTTCTTCAATAATTAATAAAACTGAGCTATAACATGAGTAAGAATGAACAATTATCAGCCCTGCATAATGAAATTCGCTCTCGTTATGATGGATTGAGTAAAAGACTACAACAAGTTGCCCGCTATGTGCTGGATAATGGCGATAGTGTCTGTTTTGATACCATCACTGTCATTGCCCAAAAGGCTGAGGTTCCGCCATCAACGTTAATTCGTTTTGCCCGCCTGTTTGGTTTTAAAGGGTTTAATGATATGAAGCGCGTACTACGACAATATCATATTGGTACTACTCCACTTTATACTGAAAGAGTGAATTTATCGGAAACGGAGTCAGGTCAATTTGATGACTTAGCTGGGCCGCAAGAGGTACTTAGCGCATTTGCTCAGGTCAATATTGAGGCACTACAGGAATTACCTGCACAGGTACATGAATCAGAGCTTAAAAATGCTATTCGTTTACTGAAAAATGCTGATAATATTTATGTGGTCGGTTTCCGGCGCTCTTTTAGCGTTGCTTGTTATCTATCTTATGCGTTATGTAATTTAGAGATGAAATCTATTTTGATTGATAGTGTCGGGGGAATGTATCGTTCTCAGCTTAACGGAGCGACTAAGCGAGATGTTATTTTTGTTGTGAGCTATTCACCTTATGCGACAGAAGTCCTTGAGTTACTTGAAATTGCTGATAAACGTGGTATGAAAAAAATCGCTTTAACGGATAGTCATGTCAGTCCGTTACTGGATAGCAGTAATGTCACCTTTGTTGTTAAGGAAGCAGAGCTTAACCATTTTCGTTCTCAGGTTGTTTCTTTGAGTTTGATTCAGTCACTAGTTGTGTCGCTGGCGCTACAAAAAGCTAAAAAGAAATGAGCTTATAAAAGTAGAAAATGAAGATTGAGAACGTATTAATACTAAGCGAAAGACAAATTGTTAACGATATTTTTCTTCTTCACATGAGTATTAATACGGTTATAGTCGATACAGATAAATTTTATTGATTAATCACGGCCATCACAGAATGTACGCCAATTCCTTCAATGGTGAGCAACTCTTCTTCAATAAAACCGATCTTTTTAAATAAACGCTGCGATACAATGTTGTCTTTATTGACCACTGCAATCAGACGGCGAATTCCGCGTTGATTAAAGGCATAATTAATTACTGCCGTAACAGCTTCTGTCGCATAGCCTTTATTCCAATATTCACTCGCTATTACGACGGACACTTCAATATCATCAATAATTCCCAATGCCATTTTTTCTAAACAGCAGTAACCTATCACTTTGTCAGTCTCTGGCAACGTAATGGCAAAAGCCTGTTTGAAGTCCTCACCATCATAAGAATCAATTTGTTCTGATAACCAAAGCAGGCTCTCTTCAGCCGAAAATGGGTCAATAGCAGAAAACTCAATAACTTTAGGATCAGCGAGTAAAGTTTGTACATCAGACAGGTCGTCTGGTTTAAAAAGACGCAGGACCAAATTATCAGTTTTAATCATATCAATGTCTCTACTTACTTGGGATAAAACCCAATTGTTTTATAAAATAGCTGATATTTTCGAAACTGTTAGCATATAATTACTTAATGAAAAATAACGAAAAATCAGGTGTGTATTGTGCCACAAAATAACTGTTTAGCATTAAAAAAATTATTAGAAATTACAAATACTTTACGTGATCCTGTGAATGGATGTGAGTGGGATAGGGTACAAACATTTGAGTCAATTACTCCTCACACACTGGAAGAAACATACGAAGTTCTTGATGCGATTGAGCGGAAAGATTATCCGGAGTTAAAAGAAGAGTTAGGTGATTTACTGTTTCAGGTCGTGTTTTATGCCGATCTGGCTAAAGAGCAAGGGTATTTTACTTTTGATGATGTCTGTCAGGCGGTGAACGATAAACTCATTCGCCGTCATCCACACATTTTCCAAAATGAATCGGTATCGATGTCTGATGCTAAAAACTGGGAACAGCGTAAGCAACAAGAGCGTAGTCAAAAGCAGCAGTTTTCTGTTTTAGATGATATTCCTCTCGCTTTACCGGCTTTAATGAGAGCACATAAGATTCAAAAACGCTGCGCATCGGTAGGTTTTGACTGGCATGAGCTAGAACCAGTAGTTGATAAAGTGCAGGAAGAGATTTTAGAAGTGATGTTTGAGGTTAAACAAGAAACAGTTGATCAGGAGAAACTGGCTGAAGAAGTCGGTGACTTACTGTTTGCTACTGTGAATCTCTCTCGACACTTAGGGCAAAATGCTGAACTGGCACTAAAACACGCTAATCAGAAATTTGAGCGACGCTTTAGACAAGTTGAAGGGCATTTTAAACAACGCGGTCAGGATATGAATCAAGCCAGTTTGGATGAGATGGAAGAAGTCTGGCAACAAGTTAAGCAAGCAGAACACAAGTAAAGCAGATCTTTTGTGCCAGTTAGCCTTGTCTGATAGTCAAATGTTGAGAAAAGTGATAATCTTTTAAAAGATGAAAATTAACTGAAGGGATATCACATGGCAACAGCAAAAAATGAACTTTATGAAGAGATCAAAGCCTGGTCTGATAATGCAATTTTACATAGCCCGGCATGGAGCGTGAATGAGCTGGACTACAGTGAGAAAAGTCTGAGTGCCGTTGAGATTATTGTTGATGAATTGTCAGCTAAACATTTAGAAGTGTCTGAAGAGCAGCTGGATATGATCGCTCAGGAGTATGGTTGTTATATGTTAATTGCCGCGCAGCGTTTATATGGTGGTGAATTCTACTGGAATGAAGACGTTGAACAGCCGATGTTAATTGTTGGTGAACCTGATGCCTGTATTGTTTTGCTTACATGGAATAAAGTCAAAGGGCGCCTGCTTGGTGATAAAATTGATCATTTAGCGTATTTTTTTGAACAATTTGCAGCTGATGCAAAAGCACCTGAAGCTGGTAAGAAAGTGATTTATATGTAACTGATTTTATTTAGAATATTTAATTAAATCAATTGCTTATTTTTTATTGTAAAGTGAAAAATACGTGCCATACAGGAAGTTTGGACAACCATATATGATATTTTGGAGTTGAGCATGTTTTTAAAAACCGTTGATGTTAAAGGTTTTAGAGGTATCAGTGAGCTATTTCTGGATGTCAATAAAGACGGTAGTGTACTGATTGGTGAAAATGCCTGGGGTAAATCCAGTTTACTTAGTGCGTTGATGTTTTTATCGCCGGAGCAGATGTTTAACCAGTTTGTATCTGAAGATTTTCATCATAATTCCCATAAGCACAATACTCTTTCTATCACCTTTACTTTTTGTGGTGAATATCAAAATCAGCTCAATGAGCCTGTATATCAAGCACTGCAACCGGTTGTATATCTGAATCGTTCTGATAAGTTACAGTATCTGGTTTATCAAATCAGGGCAGAGCAAAAAGAGGGAAAAATCGTTGTTGATTACCGCTTCTTAAATGAATATGGTGACAGCCTGTTTGTAGAAGATGTTAAAACGATGATGACTGCTCTGGTGAAGTTACGTCCGGTACTGCGTCTGAAAGATCCTGGTGATAAGCAGTTCCTTGGTGACCCGGTTAATAATCACTCAATCCATGTAGATCCAAGGTCAGATAAACATTTAGATTTACTCAAACAGCAGTTACTTAAATATTCGCCTAATCTGCGTCCAGAAGAGTTGTCCCGAGGTCTTGATGCCGCGTGTTATTTGCTGGAATATTATCTGGTAGATCAGAAAAAACGCTATAATATTAAGCACGTCGATAAAAGAGAGACCCCTAATCTGGTAGACTGGAACCATCTTGATCAGGTTAACCATATTTTAAGTCGGTTTGATGATACTGCGATTCGCTCAACCTTACTGAGTGTTTTTACTGCGCTGTTGGTGCTTAATAATCCACATCAGTTCTCGCCTGACGTTGTACCAATATTGCTGCTGGAAGAGCCAGAAAGCCAGTTACATCCAAGAATCTTATCTATTGGGATACGGTTTTTAAATCATCTGCCAATGCAAAAAATTGCCACCACGAATTCCAGCGATCTGATTTCTCTTATTCCTCTGGAAAAAATTTATCGTCTGGTGCGTCTGCCTGATCGTATCGCGGTTTATCATTTTGAACCAAGAGCGCTGAGTGTCAGTGATACGCGTAAGATAATGTTCCATTTACTTTATCGTCGTCCAACTACGCTATTTGCCCGCTCCTGGCTTTTGGTTGAAGGTGAAACCGAGATTTGGATGCTCAATGAACTGGCTAATTTGTGCGGTTATCACCTTGATTCAGAAGGGATTCAGCTAATCGAGTTTGCACAGTGTGGTCTTAAGCCTCTCATTAAGCTGGCGAATAAAATTGGTATTGAGTGGTTTGTAGTCACTGATGGCGATATAGCCGGTAAACATTACAGTGAAACGGTTAATTCCTTAGCACCAAATAGAGATCATATAGAAGATTATTTGCTCACATTACCAGCCCAAAATATTGAGAACTTTATGTTCCGCTATGGCTTTAGTCATGTGTATAAACAGATCGCTTATGGCAGTACAGAACACGTGAATTTACCTGTTTCACGTATTATTCAAAAAGCGATTCAGCGTTCATCCAAACCGGATCTGGCTATCGCAATTTGTGATGATGCTAAACAAAGAGGAGTTGAATCAGTTCCTCCAATACTAAGAAATATGTTTGGACGTTTGGTTAAATCGGCAAAGACGATCTATTAGTGTAGAAATTCGACTTTTAAGATCTATTTTGATTGTCGCAAAATGTGGTTTCTGTTAGACTGTTATCCCGTCTGGCAGTAATGCACTTTTTATTATTTTTTCACCTCAACTTGAATCGGTTTATTATGGTCACGAATTATATTTTTGTAACAGGCGGTGTGGTTTCTTCATTAGGTAAAGGGATCGCAGCAGCATCACTTGCCGCAATTCTGGAAGCGCGTGGTTTAAATGTCACCATGCTTAAACTTGACCCTTATATTAACGTCGATCCGGGCACAATGAATCCTACCCAACACGGGGAAGTGTTTGTGACAGAAGATGGCGCAGAGACCGATCTTGACCTTGGTCATTACGAGCGTTTTATTCGAACTAAAATGACACGTCGTAATAACTTTACAACAGGTCGTATCTATTCAGATGTTCTACGCAAAGAGCGCCGTGGCGATTATTTAGGCGCAACAGTTCAGGTTATTCCTCATATTACTAATGCTATCAAAGAACGCGTATTAAGCGGTGCTAAAGGCTTTGATGTAGCGATCGTAGAAGTGGGCGGTACTGTAGGTGATATTGAGTCACTACCATTTCTTGAAGCTATTCGTCAGTTAGCGGTTGATGTGGGTCGTGAACATACCTTATATATGCATTTAACGCTGGTGCCTTATCTGGCGTCTGCGGGTGAAGTGAAAACTAAGCCAACTCAGCACTCAGTAAAAGAGTTACTTTCTATTGGTATTCAGCCGGATATTTTGATCTGTCGTTCTGATCGTGTCGTGCCGGCTAATGAACGTGCTAAAATTGCTCTGTTCTGTAACGTACCAGAAAAAGCGGTTATCTCTTTAAAAGATGTTGATTCGATTTATAAAATTCCGGCCCTGCTAAAATCTCAGGGGCTGGATTCCTTTGTTTGCAGCCGTTTCCGTTTAGAGTGTCCAGAAGCTGACTTATCAGAGTGGGAACAAGTCATTTATGAAGAAGCCAATCCGGTTGGTGAAGTAACAATTGGTATGGTTGGTAAATATATTGAACTTCCTGATGCGTATAAATCAGTGAACGAAGCATTAAAACATGGTGGCTTAAAAAATCGTCTGACTGTGCATATTCGTTATATCGATTCTGAAACTGTGGAATCTCGTGGTGTTGAAGTATTACAAGGTCTTGATGGTATCTTAGTTCCGGGTGGTTTTGGCTACCGTGGTGTGGAAGGTAAAATCATGGCTGTACGTTATGCCCGTGAAAGCAAAATTCCTTATTTAGGTATTTGTTTAGGTATGCAGGTAGCACTGATTGAATTTGCCCGTAATGTTGCCGGCATGAAAGATGCTAACTCAACTGAATTTGTTAAAGATACGCCAATACCTGTTGTTGGTCTAATCACTGAATGGAGCGATGAGGCTGGTAATGTAGAACTTCGTAGCGAAGATAGTGATTTAGGTGGTACAATGCGTTTAGGTGGGCAGGTTTGCCATTTAGAGAAAGGCTCTATGGTTCATGCAATGTATAAGAAAGACTCCATTGTTGAACGTCATCGTCATCGTTATGAAGTAAATAACAATTTATTACCTCAAATTGTTGCAGCAGGTTTAAAAGTAACTGGTTTATCAACTGATAAGCAATTAGTTGAAATCATTGAAAACCCAGATCATCCTTGGTTTGTTGCTTGTCAGTTCCACCCGGAATTTACATCAACTCCGCGCGATGGTCATCCGTTGTTCAGTAGTTTTGTGAAAGCAGCAAAAGAGTATCAGGATACAAATAGCTAATTTGTATTACCTATTTGCTGTTTTGAAAGTTTTTTAATTTACTATGTCATATAGAGGAAAAGTAACATGGCAAAGATCGTTAAAGTACTAGGTCGTGAAGTTATCGATTCACGTGGTAACCCAACTGTAGAAGCTGAAGTTCACTTAGAAGGTGGTTTTGTTGGTTTAGCAATGGTTCCATCAGGAGCTTCAACTGGTTCACGTGAAGCATTAGAATTACGTGACGGTGACAAATCTCGTTTCCTTGGTAAAGGTGTATTAAAAGCTGTTGGTCACGTAAACAATCAAATCGCTAAAGCATTAATCGGTAAAGATGCATTAAATCAAGCAGCTATCGATAAAATCATGTTAGATTTAGATGGTACTGATTACAAATCTAACTTAGGTGCAAACGCAATTCTTGCTGTTTCTTTAGCAAATGCTAAAGCAGCTGCAGCAGCAAAAGGTATTCCTCTTTACAAACATGTTGCTGAATTAAACAACACGCCTGAAAAATACTCTATGCCTTTACCAATGATGAACATCATCAACGGTGGTGAGCATGCTGATAACAATATCGACATTCAAGAGTTTATGATTCAACCAGTAGGTGCGAAAAACTTAAGAGAAGCTTTACGTATGGGTTCTGAAATTTTCCATAACTTAGCTAAAGTTCTTCACTCTAAAGGTATGAGCACATCTGTTGGTGACGAAGGTGGTTTTGCTCCTAACTTAAAATCAAATGCTGACGCTCTTGCATGTATCAAAGAAGCTGTTGAGAAAGCTGGCTATGTTCTTGGTAAAGACGTTGTTCTTGCGCTTGACTGTGCTGCTTCTGAGTTCTATGACAAAGAAACTGGCAAATATGAATTAAAAGGTGAAGGTAAATCATTCACTTCTCAAGAATTTGCTCACTACTTAGAGCAACTAACTAAAGACTACCCAATCGTGTCTATCGAAGACGGTTTAGACGAAAGCGACTGGGATGGTTGGGCATACTTAACTAAAGTACTTGGTAACAAAGTACAATTAGTCGGTGACGATTTATTCGTAACTAATACTCGTATCTTCAAAGAAGGTATTGATAAAGGTATTGCTAACTCAATCCTTATCAAATTCAACCAAATCGGTTCTTTAACTGAAACAATCGCAGCAGTTAAACTTGCTAAAGATTCTGGTTATACAGCAGTTATCTCTCACCGTTCAGGTGAAACAGAAGATGCAACAATTGCAGATCTTGCAGTTGGTTTAGCAGCAGGTCAAATCAAAACTGGTTCTATGAGCCGTTCAGACCGTATTGCTAAATATAACCAATTAATCCGTATTGAAGAAGCACTTGGCGAAGCTAAAGCTCCTTTCCACGGTTTAAAAGAAGTTAAAGGTCAATAATTTCTGATTATTTACTTTAAGAAATCCCGCTTCGGCGGGATTTTTTATACCTTATTTTAAAATATAACATTATAAGTTTATTAATGATTTATTCGAAAGGAAATATAAAATGAAAAAAATATGGTTTCTAGGGTATTTTTTGTTACTGTTATCCGGATGTAGTAGTCATTATGTCAAAAATTATGAAGCACAAAAAGAAAGTATTAATGAGCCTAATTTAGGTATGCAAACTAAAGCTTTTGTAGGGGAAAGTATACTGAAACAAGGACAATTAACCCGCTCAGATGTATTGCATTTTGATAAAGAAACAAATATTAAGGGGCTTGTATTTTATAAAATTTATGCAGGAGATTATCTTAAAGTTGGTGAAGAAGGTAACGATAATTACTATTCACTGCAAGAAATGCGATCAGGTTTAGTTGTTCAAAAATCGGGTTCTGCAGCAGTGCCTGCGGCAATAAAAACGTTTCAAGATAAACCTGGAATTGTTTGTATTCCGTATGAGTGGGGTGGAGGCCCTATGCTCTGCCAAAAGGAAGTCGATTATTCCACAAGAACTATTACTTTTTTGAATAATAACGATTATGAACAAGAAATTATTTATCTTGGAAAATCCGGCAATAAACTTAGTTTTCAATATCGATTAAAGATAGGAAATGGTCACAGTACTTCATCTGAATCTTACCAATTTGAACATAGCTTATCTGACTCATCGATTGTACAATATAAAGGTGCTGAGATTAAGGTTATTACAGCAAATAGTAGCAATATTGAGTATGTGATTGTTAAAGGTTTAAATTCTATTCAATAATTCATTCTCAAAAATCCCGCTTCGGCGGGATTTTTTATACCTGCTATTTTATTGCTATACCTAAATATATATTGATCCATTAATCAGCGTGCAACTTTGCCCACCAATCCATGGCTCATTGTCAATAAAGCGAACACTAACCCGACCATCACGATGCAGTTGGGTACCTTGTCGAACGTGATAACCCTGCGACGTTAGACCTCCATCCGGGAAGTTGTTAGCCTGTAACAAATGGGCCAGACACGCATTAGCACTGCCAGTCACAGGATCCTCAACTAATTTATCCTGTTCAACCAGAAACGCTCGTACTTCGTAATCTGCCGGATTACCAGATGGATAGGCGCCATAAATTGCCACGCCATCAACACGGCAGGCAATTTGTAGTTTTTTAATCATGGCTTGTGTCGGAACCATTGTCAGACAAGACTGAGCATCTGGCATACGAACCATAAGCCAGCGAATGCCCATATCTGCCACCACCGGCATTGTCTCTGTTTCAATAATTGCAGGCTGAAAAGTTGTTATTAGTAGCTCTTTTTCTTCAACGGTCAGCGTTTGAAGTGTTACTGCAGGTGCAGCAAATGCCAGTGTTCTTTCTGGCTGGATATTGACTGTAACCAGACCAACTCCACATTCTTGTACAATAACCCCCGGCTGTTTAGTGACAAGTCCAGCCTCGAGTAATGCATGAGCTGTGCCTAGTGTTGGATGCCCGGCAAAGGGTAATTCTTTTTCAGGGGTAAAAATACGTACCCGATAATCTGCAAGAGGACTCGTCGGTTTGAGAACAAAGGTTGTTTCTGAAAGATTATTCCAGCGCGCGAATGCAAGCATCTGCATTTCATCCAATCCCTCTGCCTCCAGAACCACTGCCAAAGGGTTACCTTGTAGTGGCGAGGTGGTAAAGACATCTACTTGTTTATAGGCACGTAGTATCACCTTATCTTTTTTAGGCATTTTCTATAATCCGATATATACAAGGCTTAATAATAGCTGTGTTAGGTAAATTTATCAATTTGTGGCTAAAGTCAGTAAATTAAATGACTCCACTGGCAATTAAATAAAGCGATAATCCAACACCACACACACCAAGTACGGCTAATATCCAGAATAAAATAGAAAAAGCGATAATATTAGAGCGAGTTTTCTTCCATTCATCACTACCCGGTTCCATTTGTGATAAACGGTTTTTGAGTGTCTTTTTATAAAAATAAATAATCACAGCACCCAGTAACGCAATAATAAGTTTTATATCAATTCCAAACATATCAATAAATCCTACATAATCCATTTAGTCAGTGTTCTATTATACGTGTAATTTAGTTTTATATTGATGATAAATTTTCTGACTTTTCCACTTGAATTCTTATAAAACAGGCATACGTTACTAAAAGAAGCAATGGTTTAAAATGTATGATTAATTCAAGAATATTTGATGTTATCACTTAGACCAAATTTATTGCTATAAGGAGATATCTATATGCGTTTAGACAAACTAACGAACAAATTTCAACAGGCTTTAGGTGATGCACAGTCACTGGCTCTGGGTAAGGATAACCAGTTTATTGAACCTGCTCATTTACTTTCGGCATTACTTAATCAGGACGGTGGCAGCGTTCGTCCGTTACTGGTTTCAGCCGGTGCTAATATTGCAACATTACAAAATGAATTAAATCAGGCGATTAGCCGTTTTCCTCAGGTGCAAGGTGTTGGCGGCGATGTCCGTCCATCGAACGATTTTATGCGTGTGCTTAACTTATGTGACAAGTTAGCTCAGAAAAATAATGATAGTTATATTTCTTCAGAGTTATTTGTGCTTGCAGCACTGGAGGACAAAGGTAGCTTAAGTGAAATGCTAAAAAAAGCAGGTGTCACTCAGGCTCGTCTGGAACAAGCGGTAAATCAAATTAGAGGTGGAGATAGCGTGAACGATAGCAATGCAGAAGATCAAAGAGATGCACTGAAAAAGTTTACTATTGATTTAACAGAACGTGCAGAACAGGGCAAACTTGACCCTGTGATTGGGCGTGATGAAGAGATTCGTCGTACGATTCAGGTATTACAACGTCGTACTAAGAATAACCCGGTACTGATCGGGGAACCCGGTGTTGGTAAAACTGCCATCGTTGAAGGACTAGCACAACGTATTGTGAATGGAGAGATCCCGGAGGGGCTTCGCAATAAACGTGTCTTATCTTTAGATATGGGGGCACTCATTGCTGGCGCTAAATATCGGGGTGAATTTGAAGAGCGTTTAAAAGCGGTACTAAAAGACTTATCAAAAGAAGAAGGACGTGTGATCCTGTTTATTGATGAGTTACATACCATGGTTGGTGCCGGTAAAGGTGATGGTGCGATGGATGCAGGTAATATGTTAAAACCTGCACTTGCTCGTGGTGAGTTACACTGCGTGGGTGCTACCACGCTGGACGAGTATCGTCAGTATATTGAAAAAGATCCGGCACTTGAGCGTCGTTTCCAAAAAGTGTATGTGGCAGAGCCAACAGTGGAAGATACCATTGCCATTTTACGTGGACTTAAAGAGCGTTATGAGCTTCACCACCACGTACAAATTACTGACCCGGCAATTGTCGCAGCAGCGACCTTATCGCACCGGTATATTTCTGACCGAATGCTACCTGATAAAGCAATCGATTTAATCGATGAAGCAGCATCAAGTATTCGTATGCAGATGGACTCTAAACCGGAGTCTTTGGATCGCTTAGAACGTCGTATTATTCAGCTCAAACTAGAACAACAGGCCCTGAAGAAGGAGACTGATGATGCGAGTAAGAAAAGGCTTGAAATGCTCAACGAAGAGCTTGGCGAGAAAGAAAAAGAGTTTGCTTCACTTGAAGAAGAGTGGAAAGCAGAGAAAGCTGCTGTTTCTGGCACTCAGACAATTAAAGCAGAACTGGAAAAAGCGCGTACAGAGTTAGAACAGGCTCGTCGTGCCAGTGATTTAAATAAAATGTCAGAACTTCAGTACGGTAAAATTCCGGATCTGGAAAAACAACTCGCTTTAGCAACGCAGTCAGAAGGCAAGACTATGAAGCTGCTGCGTAATAAAGTGACTGACAATGAGATTGCTGAAGTACTGTCTAAAGCAACGGGTATTCCGGTATCCAGAATGCTGGAAAGTGAAAAAGATAAATTACTGCATATGGAAGATGCGCTACATAAACGTGTGATTGGTCAGGATGAAGCGGTAGTGGCGGTAGCTAATGCGATTCGTCGTAGTCGTGCAGGACTTTCTGATCCAAACAAACCAATTGGTTCATTTCTGTTTTTAGGACCAACCGGGGTGGGTAAAACGGAACTCTGTAAATCGCTGGCTAATTTTATGTTTGATAGCAGTGATGCGATGGTGCGTATTGATATGTCCGAATTTATGGAGAAACACTCAGTTGCCCGTTTAATTGGTGCACCTCCTGGGTATGTTGGCTATGAAGAAGGTGGTTATTTGACTGAGGCTGTCAGACGTCGTCCTTATTCAGTGATTTTGCTGGATGAAGTGGAAAAAGCACATCCTGATGTATTTAACATTTTATTACAGGTGCTTGATGATGGTCGTTTAACTGATGGACAGGGTCGTACTGTGGATTTCCGTAATACTGTGGTAATCATGACATCAAACTTAGGTTCTGATTTAATTCAGGGTCATGATGTATTTAGTTATGATGAAATGAAAGCGATGGTGATGACAGTAGTGAGTAAGCACTTCAGACCAGAGTTTATCAACCGTATTGATGAAACTGTAGTATTCCATCCACTTGGTCGTGAAAACATTAAAGCGATTGCAAAAATTCAATTGGCTCTGGTGGAAAAACGTTTACAAGAACGCGGTTATGAAGTTTCAATTTCTGACGGGGCGCTTGACCAGCTGGCAACTGTTGGCTTTGATCCAATTTATGGCGCAAGACCACTAAAACGTGCCATCCAACAAGAGATTGAAAATCCGCTTGCTCAACAAATCTTATCGGGTCAGTTAATTCCGGGTAAAATGATTAAACTGGATTTAAAAGATAATAAGATTGTAGCAACGCAGTAGTTTATATTCTAACTAACAATTAACACACAAAGGGTCAGCATCTGCTGACCTTTTCTTTTTAAAGTGATTTCATTACTCTTGTTATAAGATTCCTCTCAACTAGCAACAAAAATCATTTTCGTGTAAAATTCTTCGTTCAAAACAAAGATAAAAAATTATTAATTTCTTAATTGCAAGTAAGTGGTGTATTTATGGATGGTATTGCTCTTATTTTAAAACTGATTCTGCTTGGTATTTTCTTAATCTCTGCCATTAGTTATGCGATTCAGCGTAGCGGTAATAAAGCTAATTTAAAGGCAGCCCTATCTTCCGAGCCTTTGCGTGAGCTGACAACTAAAGAGCTCGAATTGCTCAATCCCTATCTGGTTGATAAAAAGCTAGTTAAACCCCCCTATAAACATCAGGAACATTTAGCCAATCTGAATGTTTTCTTACTATCAGGTCCCTGTATTGCCCATACCATCACCACCAATAATAGCTCTTCTACTTATTACACGATTGCTGATGTGGAAGTCTTTTTCCCTTATGAGATGGATAAATACACAATCGACTTCAATCAAGCTGAGGTTGCGTTTACTGGCCGATATGCCTTTGTGGTTAACTTAAATGGTGTATCTCTAGAAGTCGCTAAAAATGTTCAGGATGATATTGCTAAAGATGAAGCTGACTGGCAGGCTGGGGTAACTTTAACTGCAGAGACAAGAAGCTATAAAGACTATACTGGTTCTGATGAAAGCCCTGAAACAGAAGACGAACCAGCTTATAAAGAAACAGTACAAATTATCAGTCAGAGAGACCTGACCGAGACTGAAAAGAAAATGCATTCACAGGCAAATACTGGTTTTGTGAGCTCAGTTTTCTTGGTTATTGCAGCTATAATCATATTATTTATCATCAATCACGTCATGGATATTGAACCGCTTGTGTTATGCGTGATTGCAGTTATCTGTTTAGGTCTGGCAGCTTTCTTTTATATCAAAAAAGCCAAAAGAGAAGAAGAGAAAGTCAACCATGTCAGAGGCACAGTTGGTTTTAAAAGTCCTGAGAATAAAACACTTTATATTGGTAACGCGATTGGTGCTATCTACCCACAGCATTGGGATCAGGATATTCCGGCAACAGAAGGCAGTACTATTGATGTTGACGTGACAGTGACCTCTAAAAACATGTTACGTTTTGGGCATACTCATTCTGTTGAAGATGAAATCAAACGTTTTGGTGCGCCGCGTTTTTGGGGTAGAAACTGCTTCTTATTTATTGTATGTGCTATTTTATCGATTATTTTCTATATTTCGGTTCCGGCTTTAAAAGGCAGTATGATTTACATGTATGCTAAGTTAACCGGTAGCTCTTCAGAAGTGATTACTGTTACCGACAAAGAGGGTTTTAATAAAGAAGCCTTTACTGTAGGTAGCTGGGTGAATTTAAGGGGGCAGGGGCAATGTGCTCGAGATGCTTATTATTGTGAGCGTATTTTGGTAAGCCGGGATATTCCTTATGATGTCGCACCAGAAAAGCTAATATTACCAAGCTGGGCAAGAAAACTGGCAAATGACCAGTTATATTCATCTGTTAGTGATGCACAGGTAACGAGTATGCAAAGTATGATGAATATGTTATCTGGCTATAACTCATATAATGTATATGGTTCCTCTTCCCGTCAGATTTATTTAACTAAACTCAAATCCCTTGATGCTGTTGTTGCGATGATCAATGACATTTGTTTCAAGGATAAAACGACACCAGGAATGATTCAAGGCTCATGTGATAACTTAGCGGGTATGGTTGTTAATCTCTATAATGATGACCTATTAAGTAAGAGTGATAACTTTTATACCTGGGAGCTACTAGTTGAAGACGAGGAAGAAGGAATGTTACCCTCAGATGTGATTGTAACGACTTCATCAACTTATGGTCTGGAAAGTCGCTTAATTAGCCTTGCTAATACTTATTTACGTACTGATTTACTGTCGTTAGAGAATATTGTTGATAAGTATCAACGTGAAAATATGATGGTACTTGATGTCACATTTGATCCTACGAATAACTCGGTCTCATTCCCACGTAGCCGATTAGCGGGGTCTGATCGAAGCATGAGTGCCACGGCTTCTTATAGCTATTTGGTGAACGTGATTAAAGGCAAAGCAGACGAATACTTTAATGTTAAAGGTATGGTGACAGGAGTGAGCTATAATAGTGACGGTCAGCTAGTAAAACTTGAAGTTAACGCTGATATTAACCCTTATACTGATTCACTTAGCGTGTTACTTACGGCAATTGGATTTATTTTCTTAATCGCTTTAACGGTATGGCAATTACTAACATGGATTTACAAAATCATGTTTAATGCCAAACGTAACCGCGCACTAAGTCAGGGAAATAATAATTTTTCTTCCGGTAGCCAAATGGTCAAATAAAAATAAAGCCGCCTTCATTTGAGGGCGGCTTTAATCTTGCTAAATATTGTTGTAATCAAAAAATAGTCTTTTTAATGAAAATCGTAATAAAATCAATGGGTTATAAATTTGAATAATGGTATTTAACTTATTGATTTATTGAGATTAATTCACTTCTTTCCATAAAATAATATCCTGCTCATCAATACCGGAAGCATCAAAAGAGGCAGCAGTAAACTCTTCTTTGTCAAAAGCAATATCACCACCATTGATGACGTTATCCCCTTTTTTAATCGCTTTAAAATCAAAAAGCTTGGTATCACATAGATGGGAAGGAACAATATTTTGTGTCGCGGTAAACATCGTTTCAATGCGTCCCGGGAATTTTTTATCCCACTCTTTGAGCATCTCTTTAATCACCTGACGTTGCAGATTAGGCTGAGAACCACAAAGGTTACATGGAATAATAGGAAACTGTTTAATCTCTGCGTATTTTTCAATATCTTTTTCTTTGCAGTAAGCCAGCGGACGGATGATGATGTGTTCACCAGTATCATTCATCAATTTTGGCGGCATCGCTTTCATTTTGCCACCATAGAACATATTTAAAAACAGAGTTTCTAAGATATCATCACGATGATGACCAAGGGCGATTTTAGTCGCACCCAGTTCAGTGGCTGTTCGGTATAAAATACCACGGCGTAGTCTGGAACAAAGCGAGCAGGTGGTTTTTCCTTCAGGAATCTTCTCTTTCACAATGCCGTAGGTGTTTTCTTCCACAATTTTATATTCAATACCAAGCTTTGTCAGATATTCCGGCAGAATATGCTCCGGAAATCCCGGTTGCTTTTGATCAAGATTAACCGCGATTAATTCAAAGTTAACCGGTGCACTTAGTTTTAGATTAATCAGGATATCAAGCAGGGTATAGCTATCTTTACCACCTGACAGGCAAACCATAATACGATCGCCTTCTTCTATCATATTGTAGTCAGCGATAGCCTCACCAACCTGACGGCGTAAGCGTTTATGGAGTTTATTTTGATTATAGACTTTCAATTTTGAACCTATCAAGTAATGCAGAAAATAACTTAGTGAGTTTACCGATGACCCAGTCGCTGGCTGGAGTAAGTAAGAACCAGCTTAATACGATAGAAACCATGGATAAGGATCCGACATAAACATCAGTAAACCAGTGTGCACCTGCCATGATACGTGGTAATGAAAAGATGACCACAATACCGGCAGAATATAAAAATGCTTTAAGTCCAAAGTAGCGAGCCATAAAGGCGGCAAAAATCATCAGCATCATGCCGTGATCACCCGGGAAACTATCACCTGACGCATCTTTAGTTCCAAAATTAGTCAGCTGTGATACCCGATTAACATGGTCAAAGTAAAGTGACGGGCTTTCATGAGAAATCGGGATGAAACGACCGTATTGTTTAATGAGCACAGCCATAAGCAGCATAGTAAAGCCAATAGCAATCATACGACGTCTGTCTTGTTTTGACTGCTTAAGGAAATAGTGCAGATATAACAGTGCCATGGCCAGAAAAGCAATCACATCAAACAGCCGATAATTGGTGACAGCCACTAAATACAGATAGACTTTATTCGTGCTCAGTGGAGCATTGAAAAAGTGGAAGATAGCGGAATCAATGTTAAACCAGAAACCAGCCCGATAAGTAAAATAGTAGGTAGTCAGTAATATCAGCCCCAAAATATTGAGGCTGATAATTTTATAAATATTCTTCATCACATTAAATATTAGTCTGCACGACTCATATAGCGACGTTCTGCAATATGAATCTTAATTTTTTCACCATTGTTGATATATTCAGGAACCTGAATGACAAGACCTGTTGACAGTGTCGCTGGTTTATTGCGGGCACTGGCAGAAGCGCCTTTGATACCCGGAGCAGTTTCAATGATCTCTAAATCAACTGTTTGCGGCAGTTCTAAAGCGATGATCTGATCTTCAACTGTCAGGACCTGCATACCCGGCATACCGCCTTCTGGCATGAATAGTAGCTCGTCTTCGATTTGCTCTTTTTTGAAGATATAAGGTGTATAGTCTTCATCGTCCATGAAGTTATACTCATCACCATCAATATAAGAGAAAGAGACCGGACGACGACTTAACTGTACAGTTTCCAGAATATCATCACCTTTAAAACGCTCTTCCACTTTTAAACCTGTTTTAACGTCAGCAAAACGCATTTTGTACAGGGTGCTGGCACCACGTGCGCTTGGACTTTGAACATCAATATCTTTTACCAGTAGTAGTTTGCCATTGTAACTAATTGCATCACCACGTTTGACTTCGTTTGCTTTAGCCATGTTAATCTTCTTCAAAATGGGGTTAGAAATTTCGCTCGCTATTTTACCGCTAACTTGATATTGTCACCAGCAAATAATGAAAGGAAAGCAGATGAATTGTAGAGAAAAATGTGGGGCTTGTTGTATTGCGCCTTCAATATCAAGCACAATTCCCGGCATGCCTGATGGTAAAGCAGCTGGTGTTCCTTGCATTCATTTAGATGCAAATTATCGTTGTCAGATTTTTAATCATCCTGACAGGCCGCTTGTTTGTGGTCACTTACAACCTTGTCTTGAAATGTGTCAGCAAAACAGAATTCAGGCACTGGATTACCTGACCGAGCTGGAAAAACAGACTCAGCCCTAAAATTATATAAATATTACTGCTCAGCTACGTGAAAATTTGTTAGAATTGCCGACCATTGATTGAAAGTAACTTGAGTAGATAATGCCAAAAAAATTAAAACGTGACTTAAAAGCCCGCCATTTAACGATGATCGCCATCGGTGGTTCGATCGGTACCGGGCTGTTTGTTGCCTCAGGTGCAACAATTGCACAAGCTGGCCCGGCAGGTGCTTTGCTCTCCTATATGATCATTGGTTTAATGGTCTATTTCCTGATGACAAGTTTAGGTGAACTGGCGGCGTATTTACCTGTTTCAGGGACTTTTGCCACTTATGGTTCTCGTTATGTGGATGAATCATTTGGTTTTGCGATCGGCTGGAACTACTGGTATAACTGGGCTATTACAGTAGCCGTTGACCTTGTAGCAGCACAATTAGTGATTTCCTACTGGATTGACCTTGACCACTCCCTTAGCTGGCTATGGAGTGCATTATTCTTAAGTATTATCTTTGGTCTAAACTACATTTCAGTAAAAGGCTTTGGTGAGGCTGAGTTTTGGTTCTCTCTAATTAAAGTTGTTACAGTTGTTATCTTTATTATTGTCGGCGCACTGATGATTTTTGGTATTTTGCGCGGGGGAGAAGGGGCTGGCTGGCATAACTGGACGATTGGTGATGCACCATTTGTGGGTGGATTCTCATCAATGATTGGGGTTGCCATGATAGTTGGTTTCTCATTCCAGGGTACTGAACTTATTGGTATTGCTGCTGGTGAATCTAAAGATCCAGAGAAAAATATCCCTAAATCGATGAAACAGGTATTCTGGCGTATCTTATTATTTTATGTGCTGGCTATTTTTGTGATCAGTTTAATTATCCCTTATACCGACCCAAATCTGTTACGTAATGACGAAACCGATATTAGTGTGAGTCCGTTTACACTGGTATTCCAAAATGTTGGTTTACTATCAGCAGCTGTGATTATGAATGCAGTTATTTTAACTTCTGTTCTTTCTGCGGGTAACTCTGGCTTATATGCATCAACCCGTATGTTGTATGCCTTAGCTAAAGAAGGTAAAGCACCTAAGATTTTTGCGCGTATCTCTAAATCAGGTGTGCCAAGAATGGCTTTAGTTGCCACAACAGTCGTCGCTATGCTGTGCTTCTTAACCTCTTTCTATAAAGATCAGGCGGTTTACCTGTGGCTACTTAATCTGTCCGGTATGACTGGCTTTATTGCCTGGTTGGGTATTGCTATCAGCCAATATCGCTTTAGACGCGGTATGATGATTCAGGGACGTGATTTAAATCAATTACCTTATAAAGCGAGTCTGTTCCCGTTTGGACCGGTATTTGCTTTTGTGCTATGTTTAATCATTACTCTGGGTCAAAACTATCAGGCATTTTTAGAAGATAAGATCGACTGGAATGGTGTGGTTGCAACGTATATCGGTATTCCATTATTCTTAGCGATCATGTTTGGTTATAAGATTATTAAGAGAACCAAATTCGTTCGCTATAAAGATATGGATTTTACCAGAGATTATTAATCAATTTAATGGGCGAGAGTAGTGGTACTTTTTGCCCATTTTATCAGCTAATGCCTGCTAATTACTCTTCTTAGTAACCAGAGCTATTGATTAATATTTTATAAATTGCAGATAGCACAAAGCACGGCTAATACCGTGCATCACTCAGACAATGTTTTCTTCTTTTCTGTTATCTTGGTAAAACTTCAAAAACAGATATATTCTTGATTATTGCAGGAATAGAACTTGCTTTGAATTGCAATTAACGGCTACGGAAGATGATACGTGCTTTAGATAAGTCATAAGGTGTCATTTCAACAGTCACTTTATCGCCAGTTAAAATACGGATATAGTTCTTACGCATTTTTCCTGAAATGTGAGCTGTAACTACGTGACCATTTTCCAGTTCAACACGGAACATCGTGTTTGGTAATGTATCAAGAATAGTGCCTTGCATTTCAATATTGTCTTCTTTAGCCATTTAATCCTCTAAAGTAAATTAAAAATTATGATATAACAGCGCGTGATAATGCCCAAAAAATGTCCTGATGTAAAGGTCTTTCTTAAGGATCGAGTGAAAAATCTCAATAACGCTGCAATTGGTTAAATATATAACTGGTTTTGTTGAATATATTGCCAGACTTTTTCTGGTAATAGTGTGTGATAATCTTTTTGTTCTCTGATCTGTTGTCTGATTTCTGTGGCAGAAATATCTTCTAGTGGAGTATGTGCCAGATAGAGATGACCATGTGGTTTTTGATGTAGCAGCGCTATATCTTGTGTCTGGTGTTGTACGATCCATTCTTTCAGCTCCGGGCTCTCGGTTTGAGCTGTAAAACCGGGACGACGACAAACCAGTAAATGACAATAATTGAGCAGCTCCCGCCAGCGCTGCCAGGAAGGTAAACTAAGCAGGGAATCCTGACCAATAATAAATGCCAGAGAAACATCCATTCCATGTTCTTTCCGCCACTCTTCCAGTGTATCTATTGTGTATGAAGGTTTATCTCTGTTAAGTTCGCGCATATCAATCGTAAACAGTGGATTACCTTCAATAGCCAGTTTTAACATAGCGACGCGCTGAATTGGTGTCGTATCTGGTTGTTGTTTATGGGGCGGAATATGATTAGGTAACAAATTGACCTGAGTTAAACCCACCTCTTTTGCCAGCGCCATTACCGGAAGTAAATGACCATTATGGATGGGATCAAAAGTACCACCAAAAAGTGCATAGAGTTGTTTAGGCATTAACCGGTTTTCCAATTAATAACAGGCTCAGTGATTCCAGCTCTCGCCAGATTTCTGTGCTGTAATCCTGTTTTAATGAAATTTCAATCTGTGTCAGTTTATTTAGTGCCTGATAAAGATCGTGTAGTGCTAAACGATTTAGAATCTGAGTGAAAAGAGGGCGGCGATTCTGCCAGACTTTATATTGATCAAAGGCCTGCCTGACTGGCATTGACGATCTTTTTAAATTAATTAACAGCAGCAATTCTCTTTGTATGGTCCGCAGTAAAATCAGCACTTCCACTTCATTCAGTTTTAGTTGCTGTAAAATATGCATGGTTCGCTTAGTTTTACCAGCCAGAATGGCATCTATCCAGTGATAGGGCGTAAAAATTGCTGAATCATTAATATTATTTTCGATCTGCTCAAAAGAGACTTTTCCCTCTGGGAACAGCAGAATCAATTGCTCAAGGATTTGAGACAGCGCCAGTAGATTACCTTCGTAATAATAGCTGAGCAGCTCAATCGATTGTGGTTCTAATTTTAAACCTTTCGCTTGTGCCTGTTGATTCAACCATTGAGGTAAACCGGCAGTATCAGGTGCAGTGCAATTAACCCATAAACTTTGTTCTGACAGCGCTTTAAACCAGACACTATTTTCTTGTGGCTTAGTGATTTTGCCTAGGGATAAAATTAAAGCGATATCCGGATTTAGTAAGGGAATAAGCTCATTTAATTTAGCTGTGATGGTAGTATTTACACCGTTTTCACCAAATAACAAAACCAGTAATGTCTGGCTAGAGAACAGACTGAGGGATTGACAATGGTCATAAATCTTATTCCAGTCTGTCTGAGCATCAATAGTGAAGATATATTGTTCTTCAAAGCCAGCTTGTTTTAAGTTTTGTTGTAGAACGGTTTGTGCCTGATGCTGTAAATACGGTTCAGTACCGACCAGAAAATAGTAAGGCAGCAATTTTTGTTGCTGCTTTAAACTGTCTAATTTACTGGTGAGTTGTTCCGTATTAATTTTAATCATTATGGATTTTGTTTTTGCTCTGCAACATCAACAGATTTTAGTTTTCGTACCAGTTGCTCTGCTGCCTGTTGATACATTTCACGGGTAATCATACCTTGTTCTGTATCTTTTGCCAGAGCTGCTGCCGGGTTATCAAAGAAGGTTTTAAAAATCTTCACAGTAATTGGATGGATATCATCACCAGCAATCACAATTTGGGCATCAACCGTCAGAATTAATTGATATTCAGCTGCTTTACCATCCTGATAAATAGAGATGGTATTTTTAGACATGTTATCACCGGTTAAACGTAGTGAAGGGATATTTTGATTTAAGTGATCTTCTGTTATGGTCACACCATTATCTCTTAACGCTGTTTTCACTTCACGCGCGAGCTGACCATAAGGGTCAGCGCTATAAAACGTTAAGGTTTTAAATTGCTCCGGAATTTCAGCTGTACTTGATAAATGAAACCCACACCCGGATAGTGCCAAAACTGCAGTCAGGCATAACCATTGGTATTTTTTAATCAGAAAAAACATTGTTCACCTACATTCTTATTAACTTCTCATAAGAAACTTATTTGTTCCTTATGAGAAATTGAATTTAACCAACTACCACGTTCAGTAATTTACCAGGGACATAGATCACTTTACGGATCGTCACACCCTCAAGGTATTTTTGAATATTTGGTTCTTGTTTAGCGATGTCTGTCACTTGTGCTTCTGTCGCATCTGCTGCAACAGTGAGTTTAGCACGTACTTTACCATTGATTTGTACGACGATCAGTTTTTCATCTTCAACCATTGCT
The DNA here is from genome assembly GCF_011745665.1 of Zophobihabitans entericus. Classification (GTDB taxonomy): domain Bacteria; phylum Pseudomonadota; class Gammaproteobacteria; order Enterobacterales; family Orbaceae; genus Zophobihabitans; species Zophobihabitans entericus. Next base: position 1,710,249 of record NZ_CP050253.1, read on the forward strand.
GATTCGTCAGCAATCGGCCATAGTACGTTATCAATTTCAGTCTGATTGCCCAGCGCTTTCCACATAGCAAAACATGCATGAGGAATGATCGGGTAAAGTAAACGCACGATATTGTTTAGCGCCTCATCCATCAGTGCACGGTCTTGGGCTGATTCAAGTGGAGCTTTTTGTAAGCGATTCATCAGTTCCATGACAGCAGCAATTGCGGTATTAAATGTCTGACGACGACCAATATCATCGGTGACTTTAGCAACAGTCTTATGTAACTCACGACGCAGAACTTTTTGCTCATCATTTAACTGGCTTACATCAAGTGCTGGTGCTTTACCTTGCTCTGTATGTTCATACACTAAACGCCATACACGTTTAATAAAGCGGTTGGCACCTTCAACACCAGATTCTTGCCACTCAAGCGTCATATCGGCTGGTGAGGCAAACATCATAAACAGACGAACGGTATCAGCGCCGTATTTTTCAACCATGTCTTGTGGATCGATACCGTTATTTTTTGACTTAGACATTTTGCTCATGCCGGTATAAACCAGTTCACGACCCTCTTGATCTAATGCTTTAACGATACGGCCTTTTTCATCTCGTTCAACATTTACTTCTGTTGGCGAAACCCAGACACGGCTACCTGTTGCAGAGGTATAGTAGAATGAATCTGCCAGTACCATGCCCTGACATAGCAAGCGTTTTGCCGGCTCGTCAGAATCAACCAGACCGGCATCACGTAGTAATTTATGGAAGAAGCGGAAATATAATAAGTGCATGATCGCATGTTCAATCCCACCGATGTATTGGTCAACAGGCAACCAGTAGTTAGCTGCTGCTGGATCAAGCATACCTTGATCGTAGTGCGGGCAGGTATAACGCGCATAGTACCAGGAAGATTCCATAAAGGTATCAAAAGTATCTGTTTCACGTAGAGCAGGCATACCATTTACCGTTGTTTTTGCCCAGTTTGGATCTGCTTTAATCGGACTGGTAATACCGTTCATTTGCACGTCTTCCGGCAGAATAACAGGTAACTGGTCTTCTGGTGTTGGAATGACAGTACCATCTTCCAGAGTCACCATTGGGATTGGAGCACCCCAGTAACGCTGACGAGAGACTCCCCAGTCACGCAGGCGATAGTTCACTTTACGTTGGCCAGCATTTAAGCTAATGATTTTATCAGCGATAGCATTGAAAGCCTGATCAAAATTAAGTCCATCAAACTCACCAGAGTTGAAAAGAATTCCGTGTTCAGTATATGGGCCTTCTGACAGGTCAGGTGTTTGACCGTCGCTATTTAAAATAACTGGTTTGATTGGTAAGTTGTATTTTGTGGCAAATTCCCAGTCACGCTGATCATGGCCTGGAACCGCCATAACTGCACCTGTACCGTATTCCATCAGAACAAAGTTAGCGATCCAGACCGGAATTTTTTCACCATTTAATGGATTAACAGCGTAAAAACCAGTAGCGATCCCTTTTTTCTCCATGGTTGCCATATCAGCTTCAGCCACTTTAAGAGTTTTAAATTCTTCAATTGCTGCTGCGATTTTGCTATTTGCTTTCGCTGCAAGTTGAGCAAGTGGATGATCAGTTGCCACCGCTAAATAGCTGGCTCCAAGCAGGGTGTCCGGACGAGTTGTATAAACGCGGACTTTTTCTGGGTAGTTTTCAACTACAAAGTCGATTTCAACACCTTCTGAACGGCCGATCCAGTTGCGTTGCATGGTTTTCACTTGTTCAGGCCAGCTTTCAAGGGTATCTAAGTCATTTAATAGTTCTTCTGCGTAGGCAGTAATTTTAATGAACCATTGTGGGATCTCTTTACGCTCAACCGGAGTATCACAACGCCAGCAGCAGCCATCGATAACCTGTTCATTTGCGAGTACAGTTAAATCGGTAGGACACCAGTTAACAGCAGATGTCTTTTTATAGACCATGCCTTTTTCATAAAGTTTAGTGAAGAACCATTGTTCCCAACGATAATAGTCAGGATCACAGGTGGTGACTTCACGCTCCCAGTCATAACCAAAACCAAGTAATTGTAATTGGTTTTTCATGTAAGCAATGTTTTCATAGGTCCATTTAGCCGGTGCAGTATTATTTTTTACCGCAGCGCCTTCTGCAGGCAGGCCAAATGCATCCCAACCAATTGGTTGCAGAACGTTTTTACCCATCATACGTTGATAACGAGAAATAACATCACCGATAGTATAGTTACGCACGTGACCCATATGGAGACGACCCGACGGGTACGGAAGCATCACGAGACTATAAAACTTCTCTTTGTTTTTATCTTCTGTTACGTGAAAGGTTTTATTTTCATGCCAGTGTTTTTGTACGGCAGACTCTATCTCTTCGGGGCGATATTGTTCTTGCATAATAACTCTACATCCTATATTTCTGGTGATTTTTTACTACGTCTCAAAATAATCTGTCAATTGTATTGTTTAATGAGGCAAATTGAAATAATTGTTTTCTATTTGTTGCAGTTATTTTCAAGGAAATGGGTTAAATCAGTAACAAAAAAGTAATGAATAAAAAAGAGGATTTAAAAAATCAGTAAATTTAAAGATTCATAAAGTGATTTAAAAGAGTAACTATTTAATTAATATAAATAATTAGTTAAAAAGACTAGTTTGTAACTCTTTGATTAATAAGCGGAAATTTATTGATTAACTAGTTGTGTGCTAATTACAAACACAAATAAAAAAGAGGGAATAATCCCTCTTTTTACTATTAACTCACTATTTAAATTGAACTAAATATCCATATTTAAAATAGCTGCACTCAGGCCTTTACCATGCATATCATGCGCTAAAGTACGAGTTACTCCGCCACCCAGTGCGTTGTACATCACAAAGTTTAGGGCACCAATATTTGGTAACTCATAACGGACAACTTCACCTTTGACGATATCAGAGAAGAAGTCCTTCACTTTTTCTGCCGTTAGCGCGGCTTTGATTTTCTCATAATCTTTGCTGTCATAAGCGATCACAGAGATATTAGAAATATTCCCTTTATCACCAGTACGGGAATGTGCGATTTCACGAAGTTTCATTTTATACCTCCAAATAACTGACAGTGGTTTTAACTAAATTACGAGCAAGTAGTGTTGAATCCATCGCAACAATCTCTTTAACAGATTTAAATGCTCCACCACCGCCAGCTGGACCATTGGTATAAAGGGTTTCAACTTCATTACCAATTGTTGCTGCTTCTTCTTTAGTTGCAAAGCGTGCTGCAACACGCGCTCTGACCTCATAAGGTTTGCTTTCTTTAGAGAGTTTTTCACCATGTAAAGAGTTAACACCAATTAAATCAAAACGAATTTCCTGTGGTTTAACCTGACAAATATCTAAGCGCTCCTTAACAATCTCAAGTGCCAGCTGGCCACGCTCAACAGCGCCTGGGCCTGCGTAACTAATTTCGCCTTCACCAATAAAGCCATCAGTATAGCCAACAGAGACTTTCAGTGTGTCTGTACGTGCTCTGCCAGTTGCTCCTTTGACAGCGACCTGATCTTTAGCCACCTGAGTAAACGTAATTCCGGTAAAATCAGCCACAACATCAGGCGTGATATAAGCATCCGGTTTATGGATCTCATACAGAAGTTGCTGCTTACAGGTGTCAACAGTAACGCAACCTCCTGCATCAGCCACTTTAGTAATAACTGCATTACCATCTTCGGTTATCTCAGCAATCGGGAAGCCAAGACGAGCTAAATTAGGTACGTCACGGAAACCTGGATCAGCAAAATATCCACCAGTAATTTGACCTGCACATTCAAGTAAATGACCAATTGCCGTACCTTTGCCTAGCTTATCCCAGTCATCAGCCAGCCAGCCAAATTCAAACATCATGGTAGATAAGAACAGTGACGGGTCTGAAACACGCCCCGCAATCACAATGTCAGCCCCTTGAGTCAGAGCTTCAACCAGTGGTTTGGCGCCTAAATAAGCATTAGCTGAAATAATTGTTTTGCCTGATTTTGAGATAACACTGCCAGCTTCATCCAGTTTAGAATCTTGCTGAATAATCGTGTTATACACATCATCACCTTCAACAATGGCGATTTTAAGATTTGATAAGCCTAAATCTTTAGCGATTGTTTTAGTCAGCTCAGCCGCTGCTCTTGGGTTTGCAGAGCCCATATTGGTGACAATTTTAATCTTTTTAGCCGCACAGATTGGTAGTACTGCTTTCATACGTGCTGCTAAAAGCTCATTAAAACCTGCATTAGGATTTTGTTTCTTTTGACGCTGACCAATAGCGATCGTTCTTTCCGCCAGACATTCAAAAATTAAGTAAGAGATATCACCTTTTTGAGCCAGTTCAATGGCTGGTTCTACCCGGTCTCCACCGTAGCCTGCACCACAACCAATTCTAATTTTTTTCATAACAATTTACCTTTATTCGATTTAATTTGTCTTTTGTGCGTCTGTTATATCGGGAATACTCCAAACACTACGCACGCAAATGTCATAATGATGGAAGCTAACCATAAAATTGGAATACTGAATTTTTGGTGATCAGCTAAGTCAACGCCAGCAAGGCTTACCAGTAAGAAAGTGGCTGGTGTTAATGGACTAACAGGGAAACCAGTAGTCATTTGTCCCATAATTGATGCCTGAGCAACCTGAATTGCAGGAACACCCAGCATTTCAACGGTATGAGCCACAACTGGCATAATGCCAAAGTAGTAAGAATCAGGATCGAAGACTAAACTTAAAGGCATTGAAATAATACCGGTGATAAACGGTACATGTGATGCAAAGCTTTCTGGTACAAAGTTAACCGCTGCTTCTGACATCGCTTTTAACATACCAGAACCACCCATAATGCCGGTGAAAGCACCTGCTGCAAATAGAATACTTGCCATCATTAGTGCAGCTTTGGCATGAGCATTAATACGCTCAGATTGCATTTTTACATTTGGATAGTTAATGATTAGCGCAAGTGTTAAGGCAATCATAAATGCCACTGTTGGAGAGATTTTGGTAAATACCATGGTGCCAAGAACAGCAACAACCAGTAAAATGTTGACCCAGAATAGATGTGGGCGACGTAATTTCTTCTCTTCTTCAGTCAGCTCTTTCTCATGGAATTGGTCAGAAGAACCACTCGCAATAGAGAAGCCACCAGCTAAACCAAGGCGTTTTTGTTCTTTCTTGCCCCAGTAATAGCCCATAAAGATCATGAATGCCAGACCACAAAGTTGAGCAGGAATAAGCGGTACAAACAGATCGTGAGTTGAGATATTTAAAGCACTCGCAGCACGAATCATCGGTCCAGTCCAAGGCAGGAAGTTAACACCGGCACTGAGTGCGGTAATCCCGATCAGCATGCGTTTATCCATACCTAATTTGTCAAATAGCGGTAGCATAGTTGGGACAGTAATTAGGAACGTTACTGCACCGTTACCATCAAGGTGGGCAATTAGCGCTAGAATCCCGGTACCAATAATGATACGAATAGGATTCACACCAACAAAACGCAAGATACGTTTAATAATTGGGTCAAACATACCGGCATCGGTAACAACACCAAAGAACGTAATAGCAAAAACAAACATCGCCGCCATTGGCGCCAGTTTAGTAATGCCTGATACGATATATTTTGGTGTTTCCAGACCACAACCAGCGATCAGTGCCCCAATTGTCGGTATTAAAATTAATGCCGCAATGGGTGACATTCGTTTTGACATGATGCAGTACAAGAGTGCTGCTATCGTCAAAACCCCGATAAGAGCTAACATAGATTCTCCTTATAATGTAATGATGAGTTGTAACTTTGGAGAAGATTTTTAGGGATTTAAGGCAATAAAACTAATCGAAAAACAAAATAGAGTTATCTGTTTTTTCAATAACATCCATCTATTTGCAATTCAAATAAATTAATTGAACGATTAAATAAATAATATAAATAAAAAACATCAATACATTCATTAAGTTAAATAAAGAAGATAAAAACTGAATCTAACTTTATTGAATTTTTTATTTATTTACGTCACAGAATTAAAAAGTCACTTTTGATAACTCGTCCAAAAATGGAGTAACTATGTTAAAGTGACCGCAACTTAAGGATTGACACACAAAAACCAGGAACGTTTATCCATTTAACAAATAAATATGAGATAACTGACTGATATGAATCTATCTATAAAGCAATTACGTGCTTTTTTGGCTCTGGCTGAAGCGGAAAACTTTACCCGGGCATCAGAGAAAGTAAATTTATCCCAACCTGCTTTTAGTGCACTTATTGCTTCACTCGAACAAGAGATTGGTTATCGATTATTTGATCGTGATACTCGTAAAGTTCAGTTAAATAGTGACGGGCTGCATTTTATCGAACTCGCTCGTACAATGGTACATACTTATGACAATACTGTGAATGAGATCAGAGTTCGTTCCAAAGGTGAAGAAGGCCGGGTGACTTTAGCCGTTTTACCATCTATTGCGGTGCAGTGGGTGCCAGAGTTACTGGTCGAATTTAATAAGCAAAATCCGAATATTCATGTAGAGCTGATGGATACTCAGTGGGATCGCTGCTTGCAATCTATTATCAATCATACTGCTGATTTGGCTTTGACGGCAGGTACGCCATCCTTAAATGAGCTGAGTTCTGAAGTGTTATTTTCAGATAATTTTTATTTGATTTGTCATAAGGATCATCCCTTAGCCAGTAAAGAATATGTAGAACTTTCTGATCTTGAGCATCAGCCACTGATTGCCTTTTCTCAGGGGACAAGTATTCGTATCTATACTGACCAGTTAATTCAGTTTCATAATATCCGGTATATTCTGGAAGTTCGTCAGCTCACCACAATGATGGGAATGGTGGCTTCTAATTATGGTATTAGCATTGTTACCGGGTTGACACTGTTTCAATTCGAACATCACAATATTGCGATCGTGCCTTTTAAGGATGTGTCGCTACGCCGGGCGGTATATCTGATTAAAAGTCGGGATAAAACATTATCGATTCCGGCGCAAAAGTTATATGACTTTATTAAAGAGAGTGCAGAGAAGAAATTTCAGGCGTAGTTTTAATTTAGTTTTGTGTGGCGGGGAGCACACCCCGCTGGCGTGTATTTTTTTGTATCGTGTTTGTTATCTGCATTGGGTTTAGGGCGGACTGCACCGCCCATGCGCAATAGCTTTTGTTCTGTGTTTACTCTCAGCTTGGTATAAGTGCCATGGTTCAATAGAATTCTCGAGAAGAGATGCAAGTGTGCCATCGCGAATTCTATTGAACCATGGCACTTAGTAGATTTTCTCAACCTCTTTTAAAAACACAAATACTTTTTCCAAAAGTAAGACGATTAATATCGTTTTGATATGTGTATATAATTAATAAATACAAAATATAGAAGTTAATAAAATCAAGTGGTTAAAATTTGAATTTATATATTTAACTTATTAATATTGAAAAATTTTTTCTTCTTTGTTCTTTTTGATTCAAACGGTGAAGTGTTGATTGATGGAGAGCGTACCTCATAGGTCTTAGCGAGCCCTCGAGCGGGAGCCTATGGGGTGCGGTAGGCCATCAAACCTACGGAATCAGCAGCCACACTCCCAAAAAACATACCCGGGGGATGTATCCCCCGCAACATACCATGCTAATACAAACACAGAATAAGCCTGATTGTATATTGCGCCCAGGCGGCGCAGTCCGCCCTAACCGAATGCTAATAGCAGACTCAAAACAAAGAACACGCAGAGCGGGGCGTGCTCCCCGCCCAAACACCATGCTAATAACATTTACCCCTCAAGAAACCTTCACCCAATGGTAATGAATCTCCTCAAATATCTCCTTAAAAATTAAATCGTTATTTTTAAATGTTAACTTCTTCTCGTAATTTGCTTGAATCATTACAATTTTTTGCCGATTTGTTATATAATCTCCGATTATTTTGCCTGTAATTTGTACTTAGTTGTATAGACGTTTACAGAGTTGGCTTAGGCTGAAAGTTTATAAGGGTTATATATGAGCGATTTTTCCCAATCAGTACCAGAACTGGTAGCTTGGGCAAAAAAGAATGATTTCTCCATTTCGTTACCAACAGAGCGCCTGGCGTTCCTGCTTGCTATTGCGGCGCTGAACGGTGAGCGATTTGATGGTGAAATGAATGAATCTGAACTGGTTGATGCTTTCAGACATGTCAGTAAAGGTTTTGAACAGAGTCAGGAAACAATTACCGTCCGTGCGAACAATGCCATTAATGATCTGGTTCGTCAGCGACTGATTACGCGTTTTACCAGTGAACTTACCGATGGCTTATCTATCTATCGACTAACACCACTTGGGATTGGTATTACCGATTACTATATCCGCCAGCGTGAGTTTTCAACTCTTCGTCTGTCTATCCAGTTATCGATTGTGGCTCAGGAATTAAAACGTGCCGCAGATGCTGCTCAGGAAGGTGGTGATGACATTCACTGGCATCGTAACGTGTTTGCACCACTTAAATATTCTGTGGCTGAGATCTTTGACAGTATTGATATGACTCAGCGCATCATGGATGAGCAACAAAGTGAAGTGAAACAAAATATTGCCGCACTGCTCAGTCAGGACTGGCAAGCTGCCATTAGCAGCTGTGAATCATTACTTTCAGAAACATCCGGTACGCTGCGAGAACTACAAGATACGCTGGAAGCAGCAGGGGATAAGCTACAAGCCAGCTTACTTCAGATTCAGGATGCAACCATGTATGACCCTGAACTTGAACGTGTAAATAACGTTGTTATCGATTTGCAGGGTAAACTAGACCGAATTATTAGCTGGGGTCAGCAAGCGATTGACCTCTGGATTGGCTACGACCGCCATGTGCATAAATTTATCCGAACGGCTATCGATCTGGATAAAAACCGAATTTTCTCTCAACGTTTACGTCGTTCCATTCAAAGTTATTTCGATCTACCGTGGACACTTACTGTGGCTAACGCAGAACGCTTGCTTGATATGCGCGATGAAGAGTTATTGCTCAGAGATGCAGAAGTAACCGGTGAGTTACCTTCTGAACTCGAATTTGAACAAATTGAAGAGATTCAAGAACATATTATCGCTCATATCGAGCAAAATCTGTTGGTCTTCCGTGAAGCGGCAAAACCACTGGATATGGGAGCGTCGATTCGTAGCTATCTGGCACAATTCCCTCGTTCCCAACACTTTGATATTGCACGTCTATTTATCGATCAAGCGATTCGTTTAGGCGTAGCAGATGCTGACTTCTCAGGAGTTCCTGCGCAGTGGCAACCGATTAACGATTATGGAGCTAAGGTACAGGCACATGTCATCAATACATACTGAAGAACAAATGGATATTGAAGAAGCATTAAACAGGGATGAGAAACCGGGTTCACCTGCGGTGAGTCAAAATTTATCAACCTATATGCCGGTTAAGCTGGCTCAGGCTATTGCCAATTCACTGTTCCCTGAACTTGATAGTACGCTGCGTTCAGGTCGCCATGTTGGTATTGATGAGCTGGATAATCATGCATTTTTAATGGATTATCAGGCTGAGCTTGAGCAATTCTATCAACGCTATCATGTTGAATTAATTCGTGCACCGGAAGGGTTCTTCTACCTGCGTCCGCGTTCGACAACACTTATCCCGCGTTCGGTATTGTCTGAGCTGGATATGCTGGTTGGTAAAGTACTTTGTTATCTTTACCTCAGTCCTGAGCGTTTAGCGCATGAAGGTATCTTCTCTATCAATGAGCTATACGATGAACTCATGGGACTGGCTGATGAAGGTAAATTATTAAAACTGGTAAATAACCGTTCAACCGGTTCAGATTTAGATCGTCAAAAATTACAAGACAAGGTTAGAACATCACTTAATCGTTTACGTCGTTTAGGTATGGTGTTCTTTATTGTTGGTAATGACAGTAGCAAGTTTCGTATTACTGAATCAATTTTCCGCTTTGGGGCCGATGTTCGTAGTGGCGATGATGCACAGGAAGCGCAATTACGTATGATTCGTGATGGTGAAGCAATGAAAATTGAAGGTTCATTATCTCTAGCTGATGATGAAAGTAGTGAAGAAAATAGTCAGGATAATGAGGGGATAGAGGAATAATTATGATCGAACATGGTAAATATCACTCATTAACACTAATTAACTGGAACGGTTTCTTTGCCCGTACTTTTGAGCTGGATGAGCTTGTTACAACTCTATCAGGCGGTAATGGTGCCGGTAAATCAACGACGATGGCAGCTTTTGTTACTGCGTTAATTCCTGATTTAACTTTACTTCACTTCCGTAATACCACTGAAGCAGGCGCAACCAGCGGTTCAAGAGATAAAGGCTTACACGGTAAGTTACGCCCGGGCGTTTGTTACTCATTACTTGAAGTGGTGAATTCTCGTCATCAACGTATTATTTGTGGTGTTCGTCTGCAACAAGTTGCCGGTCGTGATAAGAAAGTGGATATCAAACCATTTATTGTTCAGGGCTTACCGACCAATATTCAGCCAACCGAGATGGTGACAGAGCGTTTGGCTGAACGTCAGGCCAGAATCTTATCTTTACCTGAATTGAAAGACCGTATTGAGTCAATGGAAGGGGTTCAGTTTAAACAATTTAACTCTATTACTGACTACCACTCATTAATGTTTGATTTTGGCGTACTGCCAAAACGTTTACGTTCTGCATCTGATCGTAGTAAATACTATCGTCTGATTGAAGCATCACTTTATGGCGGTATTTCCAGTGCTATTACCCGTTCTCTGCGTGACTACCTGCTGCCAGAGAATAGTGGTGTACGCAAAGCATTCCAGGATATGGAAGCTGCACTACGTGAAAACCGGATGACGCTGGAGGCGATTCGAGTCACTCAGTCTGACCGTGATCTGTTTAAACATTTAATTACTGAGTCAACTAACTATGTTGCCTCAGATTATATGCGTCATGCCAATGAGCGTCGCGTGCATATTGAAGAAGTGCTTGGTTACCGTAAGGATCTGTTTGATACCAAGCAACAGTTAGTTAATGATCAGTATCGTCATGTTGAAATGGCGAAAGAGTTACAGGAATATACCGAGTCTCAGTCAGATTTAGAGACAGATTATCAGGCTGCCAGTGACCATTTAAATTTAGTTCAGACGGCGATGCGTCAGCAGGAAAAAATTGACCGCTATCAATCAGATTTAGATGAACTCACTTATCGTTTAGAAGAACAAAGTGAAGTTGTGAGCGAGTCCAATGAACAGTATTTAGAGTATCAAACGCGTTCAGAAGAGACAGAACAAGAAGTTGATGAGATCAAAACGCAATTGGCTGATTATCAGCAGGCGTTAGATGTTCAGCAAACTCGTGCGATTCAATATCAACAGGCTCTACAGGCACTGGAAAACGCTAAAGAAGTTTGTCAGCTGAAAAAACTTTCTACAGAGAATGTTGAAGAACACCTAGCCAAGTTTAAACAAGTTGAGAAAGAAACCACTGAACTGGTTCTGCAACTGGAACAAAAACTAAGCGTAGCAGATGCTGCAGTCACTCAGTTTGAACGTGCTTATGAACTGGTGGTTAAACTGGTTGGTGAAGTGACACGTGGTGAGGCATGGCAGGCGGCTCGTCAGACGCTGAAAGAGTGGCCTTCCCATAGTTATCAGGCAGAACGCGCTGAAAATCTGCAACTGCAACTGGCTGAGCTGGAACAGCGTTTTTATGAGCAAAAAGAAGCTGAAGAACGTTTAGCTCAGTTCTCAAAACGTTTTGAGCGTAACATTTCGGTCGAAGAATTAGATGATTTACAGCAAGAACTGGAAGCGAAGCTGGAAAATGCTTCTGCAAGTGCAACGTCATCAAGTGAACAACGCCTTGAGTTGCGTCAGGAACTAAATCAGATTCAAACCAAAGTTCGTGAGTTTACCGAGAAAGCACCAGCCTGGTTAAAAGCGCAGGAAGCCTTGATTACTCTACGTGAGCAATCAAATAAACCGCTTAAAACTAATCAACAAGTGACTGAGTATATGCAGTCTCTACTTGAGACTGAACGTACGCTTACTGTTGAGCGCGATAGCGTAATGGGTAAACGTAAAATACTTGATGAGCAAATTGAACGACTCAATCAACCAAATGGTGCTGAAGATGGGCGTTTAAATGCGCTCGCAGAACGTTTTAACGGTGTTTTACTGTCTGAAATTTATGATGACGTGACTATTGAAGATGCGCCGTACTTCTCTGCGTTATATGGTCCGTCAAGACAGGCGATTGTGGTTCCTGATCTGTCTGTGGTCAGAGCACAACTGGAGTCACTGGAAGACTGCCCGGAAGATCTTTATTTCATCGAAGGTGATCCGTCATCATTTGATGATAGCGTTTTTGATAACGAAGAGATGGAAAATGCAGTTCTGGTTAAATCGGGTGATCGTCAGTGGCGTTATTCCCGCTTCCCGGAAGTACCTTTATTTGGTCGTGCTGCGCGTGAGACTCGCTTAGAAGTATTAACTGCTGAGCGTGAAGTGCTGGCTGAACAATACGCCACACTCTCTTTTGATTTACAAAAAACGCAGCGTGTACAACAAAATGTTAGCCAGTTTATTGGTGCTTATTTATCTGTCGCGTTTGAAGCTGATCCGGAAGCGGAGATGCAGAAATTGTCGGCACGTCGTGTTGAAATTGAACGTCAGTTAAGTAGTCAGGAAAATCAGGACAAACAACATCAGGTACAGGTTGCTCAGTTAAAAGAGCAATTAAGTAGTCTGAATAAATTAACACCTTATTTACATTTGCTGGCAGATGATGATTTAGCGGATCGTGTTGATGATTTACGTGATGAGCTTAGTGAAGCTCAGGAATCAGTTGACTTTGTGAAGCGTAATCGTGATGTCATTGCAGAGCTTGAACCACTTGTGCCGGTACTGCAAAGCGATCCTGAACAAAATGATGAACTACATTCTCAGTATGATGAGATTAAAGCCAAGCAACGCGTGGCTAAACAGCAGGTGTTTGCTTTAACCGAAGTTGTACAGCGTCGTGCTCATTTTGGTTATGCTGATTCAGCCAGTATGCTGACAGAAAATTCAGACCTGAATGAGAAATTACGCACACGTCTGGAACAAGTTGAAAAAGAACGTACTGAAGCACGTGATAAAGCTCGCCAATATCAGGCTCAATATAATCAATATAACCAAACTTTAGTATCACTGAAGAGTGCTTATGATACTAAACGTGATATGTTGAATGAGCTGAAACAAGAGATGGAGCAAATTGGTGTTAAAGCCGATACTGCAACTGAAGAGCGTGCTCGCGTTCGCCGTGATGAGCTGCAACAAAAAGTGAATAGCAACCGTTCTCACAGTAATCAGTTAGAAAAACAATTGATGATGTGTGAAAACGAAATGGATCAATTGCAGAAGAAAGTCCGTAAAGTTGAGCGTGATTATCAGCAATTACGTGAGCAGGTGGTTCAGGCTAAAGCTGGCTGGTGCTTGGTTCTGCGTATGGTGAAAGAAAATGGCGTTGAGCGTCGTTTACATCGTCGCGAACTGGCTTATTTAAATGCAGAAGATTTACGTTCTATGTCGGATAAGGCGCTGGGTTCTCTTCGTCAGGCGGTGGCAGATAATGAGCATTTACGTGATGTATTGCGTCTGTCTGAAGATGCAAAACACCCTGAGCGTAAGATTCAATTCTATATTGCCGTTTATAGCCACTTGCGTGAGCGTATCCGTCAGGATATTGTCAAAACAGACGATCCAATTGAAGCTATTGAGCAGATGGAAATTGAGTTGTCTCGCTTAACTGAAGAGTTAACCGGGCGTGAGCAGCAACTGGCTATTAGTGCTAAGAGTGTGGCTAATATTATTCGTAAGACGATTCAGCGTGAGCAAAATCGCATCCGTATGCTAAATCAAGGGCTGCAAGCTGTAGCATTTGGTCAGGTGAATGGTGTTCGTCTGAATGTGAACGTACGAGAAACCCATGCAACGTTATTATCGGTTCTGGCTGAGCAACAAGATGAGCATCAGGATCTATTCACCAATAATCGTATGACGTTCTCAGAAGCACTGGCGAAGCTTTATCAGCGTCTGAACCCACATATTGATGTTGGTCAGCGTACTGCACAAACCATTGGTGAAGAGTTACTTGATTATCGTAACTATCTGGAACTGGATGTTGAAGTTAACCGTGGTGCAGATGGCTGGTTACGTGCGGAAAGTGGTGCACTATCAACGGGTGAGGCTATCGGTACAGGTATGTCAATCCTTCTGATGGTTATTCAAAGCTGGGAAGAAGAGTCTAAACGTTTACGTAGTAAAGATATCTCTCCATGTCGCTTATTGTTCCTTGATGAGGCAGCGCGTCTGGATGCGAAATCTATTTCGACCTTGTTTGAACTTTGTGAACGTTTGGAGATGCAGCTGGTTATTGCGGCACCAGAGAATATCAGTCCGGAGAAGGGGACAACATATAAATTAGTGCGTAAAGTCTTTAATAATCAAGAGCATGTACACGTTGTTGGTTTAAAAGGGTTTGCATAACAGAAGATAATTTGACTTAGGTCAACCTTATACATAAAATTGGCTCGTTTGTAGGTTGTTTCAATAACACGAAAAGGGAATAAAAATGAAAAAAGTATTAATGCTAGTGGTAGCAGTAACATTGTTAGCAGGTTGTGGTGCGAATAAACATGATGAGATGAGAACTCAACGTCTTACTGCTCAGGAATTAGGGCTTGCATCAACAGATGAAGTAACTCTTTCTAATGTAAAAGAAGGTGAAGCGGATGCTTTAGGTGGTAAACGTATTACGTTTAATGCAAGAACCAATAAAGGCCGTAACTTTGCGTGTTCTTACCTTTCAACACCAGCACTTTTACCGTTTGATGCTCCATCAATTAGTGACTTTAAATGTCAGCCTAAGTAAAAATAGCTATCATTATTAAGAAATATGTCCAATTTATCGTTTAACTAATAGATAAATTGGGCTTTTTTATAAATTTTTGAGGTGAACATGAAGAGTATAAAGTTTATTCTGATAGCGCTTGCTGCGGTTGTATTAGCAGGTTGTGGAGTCAGCCAATCTTATGAAGAAGATCCAAAAGCTTTCTCAACTGGAGTCACAATTGTTACTAAAGAACAGGTTTATGCCTGGGGCTCAAGAACTAAATATGAGTTAAAAGATAAAGATGGAATGAGCTATGATGTTTATTCTGATCTTGATATTTATAATGTAGGTGATTGCGTGACATTATGGCAATCAAGAAATCGTAGTTATTGGCAGTATCCTCGTATTACTCCGGCACAAAGCAATTGTCAGGCTGCAACTAAGCAACAAGATGTGGGTGACAACTTTGTTTATTCAACAAAAAATGGTGTTACTGCAAAGCAAATAATTAGCCTCCATTTTGATGCATGGCTTGGTGCTTCAGCTAATGAAATTATGTCAGCCTGGGGTGTACCGGATAAGCAATCTTCTGCCGATGGTGTTTCGTATTTAGGCTATGTTTATAATTCATATGATCCATATGGTAATCGCTCTTATTGCGACTTAACCTTTACTGTTAAGAAAGGTGTAATGACCAATTATAAGTGGAGTGGTAATGACTGCGGTGAGTTTTTAAGATAACGATATAGTAATTCATTTATAACGTTATACACTGGTCAGCAAGGCGATTATTTATATAATCGCCTTTTTTATTTCTTTATTTCTGGTTTTATTCCCATTGAATACTTGTTTTTTCTGGTAAAAACGGGCAAATTAATTGAGTTATTCATAATTAATCGTAAAAACAGCATTGTTTTTCACTTAATAAGTAGCTAGCATACTAAATATTGCATTTTTAAACATAAAAAATGAATAAATATACAATTCATTGATGTTCTTTTACTCTAATTCACATAATAAGCAATGAGCGTGTAACATGGTATTTGATATTGATTTAATTAAGAAAATTTATCTGGCTTATCCAAATAAAATTAGTCATATTCAGGCAACGTTAAAACAACCTCTAACACTAACTGAAAAAATTCTTTATGCTCATCTGTCCGAAGGTGAGGAAATCAAACTGTATCAACGTGGTGTTGATTATGTTAATTTTGATCCGGATCGCGTTGCGATGCAGGATGCAACAGCGCAGATGGCATTATTACAGCTAATGAATTCAGGACGTGATCGTGTTGCTGTACCTTCTACTGTTCATTGTGATCATCTTATTCAGGCTCATAAAAATGCTTATGAAGATTTAATTGTTGCCGAGAATGGTAACAAAGAGGTCTATACGTTCCTGCGTGATGTATCAAATAAATATGGTATTGGTTTCTGGAAACCGGGGGCTGGCATTATTCATCAGGTTGTCCTTGAAAATTATGCGTTCCCGGGTGGGATGATGATTGGTACTGATTCACATACTCCTAATGCAGGTGGGCTGGCAATGCTCGCTATTGGTGTGGGTGGTGCTGATGCAGTAGACGTCATGGCAGGTATGCCGTGGGAATTAAAAATGCCAAAAATTATTGGTGTTAAGCTAACTGGTAAACTTTCTGGTTGGTCTTCTGCTAAAGACGTGATTTTAAAACTGGCGGGTATTTTGACTGTAAAAGGCGGGACTAACGCTGTTATTGAATACTTTGGTGAAGGAACTCAATCTCTGTCTGCCACCGGTAAAGCCACAATTTGTAATATGGGTGCAGAGGTTGGTGCAACAGCATCTATCTTCCCATTTGATGATAAATCTATTAATTATTTAAATATTACTGGACGCAAAGAAGTTGCCGATCTGGCTAAATCATTAATGGCGTGTTTTACGGCTGATGATGAAGTCATTAAACAACCGGAAACTTATTATGACCAACTGATTGAAATTAATTTGAGTGAACTGGAACCTTATGTAAATGGTCCGTTTACTCCGGATTTAGCTCATCCTATTTCAAGCATGGCTCAGGCTAT
This sequence comes from Zophobihabitans entericus, assembly GCF_011745665.1. Lineage (GTDB taxonomy): Bacteria > Pseudomonadota > Gammaproteobacteria > Enterobacterales > Orbaceae > Zophobihabitans > Zophobihabitans entericus. The sequence goes on from NZ_CP050253.1 coordinate 1,727,146, forward strand.
CAAAGAGGGTAATTATCCTGAAAATATGGAAGTAGGGCTGATTGGCTCCTGCACTAACTCTTCTTATGAAGATATGAGTCGTGCGGCAACAATTATCAAAAATGCTCAGGATTTAGGTATTGAGATGAAAGCTCAGCTGATTATTAATCCGGGCTCAGAACAAGTACGTTATACTGCTGAGCGCGACGGTATTTTAGCTGTCTTTGAGAAAGCAGGTGCAGTCATTATGGCTAATGCTTGCGGGCCTTGTATCGGGCAATGGAAACGTGAAGGAGCAGAGAAAGAACAACGTAACTCCATCGTCACTTCATTTAACCGTAATTTTGCCAAACGTAATGATGGTAATCCCAATACTTATGCGTTTGTCTGTTCACCTGAAATTGTTGCAGCCCTATCAATTGCAGGCAGCCTGAGTTTTAATCCTATGACGGATACTTTAGTCAACAAAAAAGGCGAGAAAGTTAAACTGGCAGAGCCGGTTGGTGATGAATTACCGAAAGATGGCTTTAGTGTTGAAGATGCAGGTTATATCGAGCCTATTGCGGATGGTAGTAAAGTTGAAGTGGTTATTGCTCCTCATTCTGAGCGTTTACAGAAGCTGGCTCCGTTTGCCCGCTGGGACGGTAAAGATATTATTGAACAGCCACTCTTGATTAAAGTCACAGGTAAAGCGACAACTGACCATATCTCTATGGCCGGTCCGTGGCTGCGCTATCGCGGTCATTTAGATAATATTTCTAACAATATGTTAATTGGTGCCGTTAACGCATTCAATAATAAAACTAATAGTGTGCTTGATACTGAGAGCAAAGAGTATATTGCTGTTCCGGCATTAGCGCGTAAATATAAATCAGCAGGGCTGGGCTCTATTGTTATTGCTGAAGAAAACTATGGTGAAGGCTCTTCTCGTGAACATGCCGCTATGGAACCACGCTTCTTAAATGTGAAAGCAATTGTCGCTAAATCCTTTGCCCGTATTCATGAAACGAACCTGAAAAAGCAAGGCATGCTGGCTTTAACGTTTTCTAATAAATCAGATTATGACAAGGTAAGAGAAAACGACAAGATCAGTATTGTTGGTCTGACAACATTTAGTCCGGGTAAAAATCTGACTATGGTGTTAAATCATAGTGATGGTACTGTTGATAAAGTTGACGTTGTGCATACTTATAACGAGGCTCAAATTGAGTGGTTTAAAGCAGGTAGCGCACTAAATAAATTAAAAGCGCAATAAGATTCTGATTGTTGTGCTTAAAGCCGGATTATGCCGGCTTTTTTAGCCATTATGAGCTGTAAAGAAGGATATTATTATGAGTGATAAAATTACTATTCATCAGGGCCAGTTAAAGGTGCCAAGTCATCCTGTGATTCCATTTATTGAAGGCGATGGTGTCGGAAAAGAGATTTGGCAGGCAGCTCAAACTATTTTTGATAAAGCGATAGAAAAGGCTTATCAGGGCAAACGTAAAGTGGTCTGGAAAGAAGTGTTAGCCGGAGAGAAGTCATTTAATCTGAATGGTTCATGGCTACCAGATGACACAATGCAGGCGTTTAAGGATTATCTGGTTGGCATTAAAGGGCCATTAACAACTCCTGTTGGTGGTGGGATTCGCTCACTTAACGTGGCTTTACGTCAGGAACTTGATCTGTTTGTTTGTCTGCGTCCGGTGCGTTGGTTTAAAGGGGTTGAGACACCAATTAAATATCCGGAAAAAGTGAATATGACGATCTTCCGTGAAAATACAGAGGATATTTATGCTGGTATTGAGTGGATGCAAGGTAGTGCAGAGGCTAAAAAACTGTATCACTTTTTAAAAGATGAAATGGGTGTGAAGAAGATTCGTTTCCCTGAAACTTCCTCATTTGGTATTAAACCTGTCTCTGTTGAAGGTTCTGAACGTTTAATTCGTTCAGCTATTGAATATGCTATTACAAACAAATTACCTTCTGTCACTCTGGTACATAAAGGTAATATTATGAAATTTACTGAAGGTGGTTTTAAACAATGGGGCTATGAGCTGGCTGAACGTGAGTTCTCGGCTAAGACCTTTACCATGAATCAGTATGATAAGTTGAAAAAGTCAGAAGGTAAAGCTGCTGCTGACGCTGCACTTAAGACAGCTAAAGAAAGTAACAAAGTGATTATTAACGATGTTATCGCTGATGCTTTTTTACAAAATACACTTCTTAAACCAGAGGCTTACTCTGTTATTGCCACATTGAACCTGAATGGGGACTATGTGTCAGATCAGCTTGCGGCTATGGTTGGGGGGATTGGTATTGCCCCAGGTGCTAATATTAACTATTTATCGGGCCATGCAATTTTTGAAGCAACACATGGCACGGCTCCGGACATTGCCGGTCAGAATCAGGCAAATCCATCTTCACTCTTGTTATCTGGCGTTATGATGTTTGATTATCTTGGCTGGTCAGAAGTTGGTGAACTTATTACTCAGGCGATGGAGAAGTTATTCCAACGCGGTCAGGCAACAGTTGATTTAGCGCGTTTTATGACAAATGGGCAAACCTTATCAACGACTGCTTTCACACAAGCAATGATTGAAAACCTCTAAAAATAAGGAAGCAAATAATAATGAAAAATGAATTTATGATTTATAAGCTTTCTGAAACCGTGAAGTCGACGTGTAAAATTGAGAGTGAATTATTTGAAAAGTTTAATGTTAAGCGCGGACTGCGTAATGCCGATCATACAGGGGTTCTTGTTGGCTTAACGACAGTTGGTGATGTGCTTGGTTATGAGCGTCTTGAGGATGGTTCATTACAGGCAATTCCTGGTAAGTTACTCTATCGTGGTATTGATATTGATGATTTGGTACATAGTATTCAACATGAGAAGCGTACCGGATTTGAAGAGGTGATTTTTCTGTTACTATCGGGATATTTGCCTGATAAGGATGAATTAAAACAGTTTTCTCGTTTACTCAATGAGTCAATGGCGCTAGAGAAGCAAACTAAGATGAGTATTATTCAGCTTGAAGGGCAAAATATTATGAATATTTTAGCTCGTACAGTGCTGGAAATGTACACATATGATGAAGCACCTGATGATACCACGCGTGAGAATTTAATGCGTCAATCCATCGATCTGGTTGCGAAGTTCCCGGCAATTATCGCTTATGCTTATAATATTTTACGTCATAGTGCCAAAGGTCAGTCGCTACATATCCGTCATCCAAATGAGAATTTTTCTATTGCAGAAAACTTTCTATATATGATGAAGGGCTCAAATGGTTACACTAATTTAGATGTTCGAGTACTTGATCTGGCAATGATCATTCATGCTGAACATGGTGGTGGTAATAACTCAACATTTACGGTGAGAGTAACCAGTTCAACTGGAACAGATACTTATTCCTCAATTGCGGCGGGTATTGGTTCATTAAAAGGTCCTTTGCATGGTGGTGCAAATCTACAAGTGTGTAGTATGTTTGAACACCTGAAAGAGGCGATCAACGACTGGACAGATGTTAAAGAACTGGATACTTATCTGGCTAAAATGTTAAACCGCGAAGCATATAATAAGGCGGGTCTTATTTATGGTATTGGTCATGCGGTGTATACCATTTCTGATCCACGGGCCTCTTTATTAAAAGAAATGGCAAGGGATCTGGCTGAAGAGAAAGGTCGTCAGAAAGAGTTTGAATTTTTGCAGTTAATTGAAGAACGTGCGATCAATGCTGTGATGAGCCGTAAAGGAAGTAAAGCGAAGAAACAGGTTTGTGCTAACGTTGACCTGTATTCTGGTTTTGTGTATGAGATGATTGGTCTGCCTAAAGAAGTTTATACCGCGTTGTTTGCTATGTCTCGTATTGTTGGATGGTGTGCACATCGTATCGAAGAACTGAATTTTGATGATCGCCGAATTATTCGACCGGCTTATAAAAATATTGGAGATTTTGTTGAATTCGTTTCATTGAAGGATCGATAGAATTCAGTAATTTGTTTTTCAAAACGCGGCTATGCCGCGTAACTTATTAGTCTTAACAATGTGTTGAGCTGCGAACGCCAGTGGGAACACTGCGATTTTACTAAAGCGCAAGTATGAGAGGTCTTCTCGATTGTTTTGGTGCTGTCTGATTGGTCTTCTAACAGTATAATCAGGTTTTTATGCTAGCCACAATTTACTCTAACGCATTGATTAATAAGCATTTTAATTTTTAAATGTGTAATAAAATCAAATAATTATGATTTTATCTTGTAAATTTTTCTTAAAAGCATGGTCATGTAGCGCAATTGAAGATTTTTTGATGGTATTAGCAGGGGGTTTTTGCGGGGAAGCACGCCCCCTCTGTTCGTGTGTTTTTGTATCGCTACTCGTTATGAGTATTGGGTTTAGGACGGACTGCGCCGCCCATGCGCAATGCTTTTGGTGAGTTTGATGGCCTACCGCACCCCACAGGCTAATAGTTTTCACAGCTCTAAGATCTACAGAGCGCGACTACGTCGCGCAACTTTATCAACCTATAATAATCGTTTGATAATTCTATCAACCCGAATACGGCTCAAACGTTTGATCAGTTTATGAACATGTTTTGGATAGAACTGGCTGGCTTGTATTTGTTGGTAATGAGTAACCAAAAATGTGTGTTTACGAATACTTTCCAGTTCTTGCTCAAACTGAGATTGTAACTGGTGATGTGGGTCGTGAATTAATACTGCGTTTTCTAGATCTAAACGCCATGCACGTGGATTTAAATTATTACCCGTTATCATGACCCAGTTATTATCGATCCAGATACCTTTGAGATGATAAGTATGATCTTCATCTTTCCAGAGGCGAACGGTTAATAAACCTTTATCGATAAAGTGTTGTAAACGCGTAATGAAGTTACGTAAATTGACCTCATAAAGATAAGGTAATCCACCAGAAATATTAAATGGTTGGTCTTCCGGAATATAGAAGTCATTTGCTGTTTTGTCACCGATAATAATTTCTACCTGTTTGCCTTTCTTCAACAGACGAATAATATCTTTGATCAGAACTGCTGGCAGGTTGAAATAAGGAGTACAAAATGTTGCTTTGTGTTGTGTGCAATTAATCAGGTGATGAATCATCTGATTTAAATCGTTATTTCTACCCAGTCCAATAATAGGGGAAACAGCTAGCTCGTTATTATCAGCATCTGCTTTATATTGATATTGGTTTTGTGATAGTTGCCATCTAAGTTGTTTGATATCAGGCTTAATCTGTTTACGGGATGGTTGTTCCGGATTATCTAGCTTTTGAATCGCTGATGCAGTGATCAAATGCTGGTCAACATAATTAACCATACTGTCAGTTAACGCTTTATTCGTGATTAAGTGATAACGATCAAAGCGATATTTATCCAGTTTATGTAAATAGACATTATTAATACTTGCACCCGTGTAAAGCAGAGTATTATCAATGATGCTCCCTTTAAGATGCAAAACACCTAGCATCTCTCGGCGGTTAACTGGTACGCCATAATAATCAAGATGAATATCCGGATATTTCTGCTGCATCTTATGATAGTAATTGGCATTACTTTCAACAGGTCCTTCGCCGATACGCCCGCGCTGTGCACGATGCCAGTCGACAAAAATCTTAATATCTAATTGAGGGTTACTTTTCTTAGCCTGATAAAGAGCTTCTAATACTTCCTGACCCGCTTCATCTTTCTCCAGATAAAGGGCGATAATATAAATACGATGTTTAGCACTCTCTATGGCTTTTAGTAATTCAATGCGATATTCAGAAGGGGACAATAAAATACGAAACTCATCTTGAGATTGTTTGAGTTTTGGTAGTTCATCAAGATGTTTTTGATGATTATATTTGAAAAAAGGTATCCGCATGTTGTTATTGTCATTGCTAAAATTTGAAATAGAATAGCATAAATCGTTCAGTTAAAAAAACGTAATTTAGAATCTGTGATGGACTCAACAAACTGATAAGATTGACGTAGATAAAAATGATTTATTTTGAACTAATAGTAAATTGAATTGTCCTGAAATAAATATTTGGGTAACATCATTAAATTGAACAAATTAAATAGTATAGGTGTAGTGTGAAAATCAAACATGTCATTGGTAAAGTTTCTCCGATTGTAGATGATGCTTTCGCTGTCCGGAAACAAGTTTTTGTGGATGAACAGGGTTTTGATTTATCAATCGAAGTTGATGAGTATGATGAAAAAGCGTTACATCTGGTTGGGTATGAGAAAGAGCAACCTATAGCTGTTGCCAGAATGATTTTTAAAGATCATGGTGTGGGGAAAATTGGGCGAGTGGCCATTTTGAAGCCTTTTCGTCAGCAAGGTTTAGGTAAATTGATTATGGTGTATTTGATCGATGCCGCTAAACAGAATAATTTAACCAAACTTCAGTTATCTTCTCAGTTACATGCAAAAGATTTCTACCTGAATTTAGGCTTTGTTACAGAAGGAGATGTCTATCTGGAAGAAGGAGCTCCGCATATTTTAATGAACTATCAGATTACTCAATAGACAAAGGATAAAATATAGATGTCAGTGATTTGGTTAGTTGAAGATGAGCCTGCTATTGCAGATACGCTAATCTATAAATTACACGCTGAAAATTTTCAGGTGCGTTGGTTTGAGCGTGGTGAGCCTGTTTTACAGGCATTAACTCAAACATCTGATGTCTGCCCTGATTTAGTCATTTTAGATATTGGTTTACCGGATATTAGTGGCTTTGAATTAGCTAAAAAAATTCTGACTAGTCATGATTTGCCTATTATCTTTTTAACTGCCAGAAGTGAAGAGCTGGATCGTATCTTGGGTCTGGAAATTGGTGCCGATGATTATATTGCAAAGCCCTTTTCACCAAGAGAAGTGGTGGCAAGAGTTAAGGCGGTTTTAAGGCGCGTAGATAAACAGCAAAAGTCTCAGCCGGTTGTAAAGCAGTTCCAGTTAGACGAACAGAGTGCACTAATTGTTTATCAGGGGCAACGTCTGATATTAACCCGCTATGAATATCTGTTATTAAAAACACTACTGAAATCACCTAATCGTATTTATTCACGCTCACAATTAATGGATTTAGTCTGGTGTGATAATGAAGAGAGCCTTGAACGTACTGTTGATACACATATCAAAACGTTACGCAGTAAACTTCATCAAATCAATCCTGACAGCCAGCCTATTCAGACACATCGTGGCTTAGGTTACTGCTTAGTGCAGGAGTCATAAGATGAGAATTGGTTTACGGTTGCTTATTGGTTATCTGTTAATAGTTGCCATTGCCAGTTACTTTATTTTAAGTATTTTTCTTAAAGAGATTACGCCAAGTGTCCGCCGGGCTACAGAGGGGATGCTGGTAGATACTGCTAATTTACTTGCACATATTGTAACTCAGGACCGGGATGATTTAAGTCAGTTTAATGAGAGTGATTTTTATCGTGCTTTTGAAGAAGTTAATAAATATCCTATCGGCGCTAATATCGATGGCATTGTTAAAAACCGTGTCGCGTATCGAGTCTATATTACCAATAAACAAGGTATCGTCATTTTTGATTCAACAGGAATGGATGTAGGTAAAGATTATTCACGCTGGAATGATGTTTACTTAACTCTGCGAGGGAGATATGGTGCACGAAGTACTTTATCTAATCCGGCGGATAAAACCAGTAGTGTAATGTATGTTGCCGCACCTTTACGAATTAAAGGTGAGATTGCAGGTGTATTAACTGTCTCTAAGCCAAATAAAGATATGGCTGTGATCGTTGAGCGTAGTGAAAGACGGATTTTATATTTTGGCCTTATCCTTATTATATTGGCACTGGGTGTCGGTGGTGTATTTATCTGGTGGATAAATCGCTCGATCAGTCGCTTAGTGAACTATGCTGAAAAAGTGTCTAATCATGAAGAAGTGTTATTGCCGAAGTTAGATTCTCCGGAATTAACGACACTTGGTCTGTCTCTGGAGAATATGCGTTTAAAGCTTGAAGGTAAGGATTATGTTGAGAAATATGTACATACCTTAACGCATGAACTTAAAAGTCCGTTAGCTGCTATTCGTGGAGCGACAGAGATTTTGCAGGATAGTCATGATATTAATGAGACTGAACGGAGATTTCTAAATAACATCGATGAACAAAGTGAGCGTCTACAGCAGTTAATTGATAAGATGCTACAGCAAGCACGCTTAGAAAGTCGTGTTGGTGTTGATTTACAATCAACAGATTTATCTTCTTTGTTAAGTCAGGTGGTTGAAAATAAGCAGATTCAGGCGATAGCGAAACAGGTCACGCTTAAACTGGCTAAAAGTGAGAGTCAGAAATTAGTTCTCGATCGTTTTTTAATTACTCAGGCCATGAGTAATTTGCTTGATAATGCTTTAGATTTTACACCAGAAGGTGGGGAAATTAATGTTTCAGGAGAAGTAGCAGATAAACAATATATTATTACTGTCTCTGATACCGGTTCAGGGATTCCTGAATTTGCTAAAGAAAAGGTTTTTGAACGTTTCTATTCCCTTCCTAGAGCTAATAAAAGTAAAAGCACAGGACTTGGATTATCTTTTGTAAAAGAAGTGGTCATGTTACATCATGGTAATATCAGAATTCAGTCACAAGAAGATAAAGGAACTGTGGCAACTTTGATACTGCCAATTTAATACTAACCAATTAATTAATAAATTCCTGATTTTCTTGTTGTTCTTCAACCCAGGCATTAATGAGTTTATATGATAGGGCAAGTACTACCGGACCGATAAATAATCCCATGATACCAAATCCTAAAATACCACCAATTACACCACATAAAATGAGTAAGAAGGGTAAGTCTGCACCTTTTTTAATTAGAATTGCCCGCATTACACTATCAAGCGTAGTCAGTGCAATTGCAGTAATAATCAGAATAATACCGGCAACAATATTATCAGTCCAGAATTGCCAGATAATGCAAGGAATCATGACGAGCAATGGACCAAGTTGTGCAACACAGAAAATGAAAATAACCAGTGTTAAAAGTCCTGGATATGGTGTACCAGTGAGTGAGAGACTTAATCCACCAATCAGCGCTTGAGTTAAGGCGGTAACTACAACACCAAGCGCCACGGCTCGAATCGCCTGACCTGCTAACGTCACTGCAAAAATCCCTTTTTGAGGGGACAATCTGGCTGCAAATTGTTTTAGATGTTTAACAACACTTTCACCTTTAAAATACAGTAACGCACTGAAAATAATCATCACACCACAATGGAAAATAAGAATACTGATATTGGTGACTTGTTCAATCACCCAGCTAATCACTGTACCTATATGGGGCTGCACCTCAGCCATAAGCTGGGAACCATCGGTATTGACAATTTCTACCCATTTTTGCTGTAACTCAAGACCAACCACCGGAATACTCGCTAACCAGTCGAGTGTTGGAATTTGTTCATGGGAAAGGTTTTTAGCCCACTCAATCAGATATGCGCCATTTTTAGTGATACTGTAAATAATTAAAGAGAATGGAATAACAAAAACTAAAGAGAGAATTAATGTCATGACCAGAACAGCCAGAATACGGCGATCAAGCAGACGATGCTGAATTCTTAACATCAATGGCCAGGTTGCAATGACCACCATCACTGCCCAGAAAAAACCAAAAAGAAAGGCTTCTACTACACGATAAGTAATAATGATCAGTAAACCAATAATCAAAAGATTAAAAATGAGCTTTAGAAGATCATAGGTGTTTTTTTCTGCCGGCATAAAATGTTAATTTAATCAGTTTATTTTAGATCATACTATATCACATTAATCGTGAAAACTATGGTTTAAATAGGAGAGGTTGCTATAAATTATAATGACGATTTATATGAAAAGAACTAAAATAACAGGGTTAATTTATAACAGGAGAGTTTTGAATGAAAAAGTTAATGGCTTTAGTATTACCATGTGTTTTATTAGCGGCTTGTAGTATGCCAGCTCAACAGACAAGGAGTCAAAGTGTGAACGAAGTGGCACCATATCCGGAAGCGCAAGCGGGTTATACTCGTTCAGTAATCTATTTACCTGAACTTAAAAATGAAGAAAATGCCAAAGTGGAACTTGTGATTGGTAAAGATACTGAAGTGGATTGTAATTCACAATTCTATACAGGTACTGTGAAGGAAGAAACGCTCAATGGCTGGGGCTATAATTACTATGTTGTTGAGAAAGTAAATGGTCCGGTATCAACGCTTATGGCATGCTTAAATGCTGAAAAACAAACTAAGTTTGTGACATTAAACAGCAATTTAGATTTACTTCGTTATAACAGTAAATTACCAATTGTGGTATATGCACCAAGTGATCTTCAGGTTAAATATCGAGTCTGGACTCAAAGTGATTCAGCAATCCCGGCGACAATTGAATAAATCTAGTCAGATTTGAGATATAAAAAAAGCACGAACTCCGTGCTTTTTTTATATCTGTTACTTGTTACTTTTTAGTCGATTGAAACGATTGTTCCAACTTGTGCACCAAGCATATTATTTAATGTGACTAAGTCATCAGCAGTTAATGTACCAACAGCATATTTTAGACGTAGTAAATTAGTCAGATAGTTATACTTTGCATCAGATAATTGTTGTTTTGCATTATATAACGTTGTTGTTGCGGTTAATACGTCAACAATTGTTCGTGTCCCAACTTCATAACCAGATTGTGTGGCTTCTAATGAACTTTGAGCAGATATCACAGTTTGTTGGTAAGCTTTAATCGAACTGATTGATGCAGAAATATTGTTATGTGATGAACGAACCTGATTTACAACACTACGGTTAGTACTTTCCAGTTTTTCACTATAAACCACATAGTTATATTGTGCTTGTTTTACCTGAGATTGTGTTGCTCCGCCAGAGAAAATTGGAACATTCAAATTCAAAGAAATTTGATTAGTACCATTGATACGATTACCTGGTGTTTGTGCTGCAGAACCATAGCTCTCATTTTTTGCAATACCTGTTGAGGCATCAAGAGTCAGCGTTGGCATGTGGCCGGCTTCTGCCTGACGAATTTGCTCTTTAGATAAATCAAGGCTTAAACGAGCAGCGAGTAAACTTAAGTTAGTATTCTCTGACTGTTGTAATAAACGATTAATCTGTTCGGGTTTTTCAGTAGCAAATGATGAAGTATTGATCGTTGCTAAGCTGGCATAAAAACGTCCACTCACCTGACGTAAATCTTCAATCGCATTATTTAAATCATTGTGCGCACTCACTTGTTGAGCAATAGTTTGGTCATAATCAGCTTGTGCATTTTGTACATCAGTAATTGCCACCAAACCAACACGGTGTTTTTGACGTGTTTGTTCTAACTGACGATAGATAGCTTGTTTTTGAGCATCAATATAACTTAAAGTATCGATACTTTTTAAGACATTAAAATAAGCAACCGCAGTATCAAGGATAAGCGTTTGTTCTTGCGCTTCGTAGGTCATATCCTGAATACTTGCTGCTTTTTGACTGATACTCAGTGCCTTCCAGCTGGAAAAATCAAATAAAGATTGAGATAAGTTTAGAGTCAGACTACCTGATTTAGTGTTCTGGTCATCAGCTTCACGGTAACCATGAGCGACACCATATGAACCTTTTAAACCTAATTGTGGTAATAAACTTGCTCTTGAACCAGATATGGCCGCGTAAGCTTTATCGCGCTCTGCCTGCGCACTTCTTAAATCAGGATTTGATGATCTTGCTTGCTCATACACTTGTAATAAGTCTTCAGCTAAGGCATATTGACTAAAACATAATCCGATCAGAAGGGGTATTACTTTTTTCATGCATTGTCCCTGTAATTTCAACTAAAACTTGCGAATTATGCAATTTTAACAGATTATTTTGAGATATAAAGGTGACTTTTTAATCTCAGCACATTTTAATAAAATTTAAGGATATAAGGAGCAGATTTACTATGAAGGAACTGACCACTAACCCAGTCGTTTTTACGGATAAAGATGTCGAAGGGTTGACTAAAAAGGAACTTTATAAAGGCTTTTTTTCATTACTGCAATATAGTTTTCGTTATCGTAAATTTGATGGTTCAATGAGTGAAGTTGTCCAGCGTGAAATTTTTGAAAGAGGGCATGCTGTTGTTTTACTGGCTTATGATGCAAAACGTGACGATGTTGTGTTACTGGAACAAATTCGTATTGCTACAATTGGTCATCGTGATACTCCATGGATGCTTGAACTTGTTGCCGGGATGATCGACAAAGAAAATGAAAGTGTTGAGGATGTTGCCCGACGCGAAGCGATGGAAGAAGCGGGGATTAAGTTAGGTCGATGTAAACCGATTGTTAGTTATTTTGCCAGTCCGGGAGCACTAACAGAAAAGTTACATATTTTAATTGGTGAAGTCGATGCTTCTACTGCTAAAGGAATTCATGGTCTTGAAGAAGAAAGTGAAGATATCAGGGTTCATGTCACCAGCCGTGAGCAAGCGTATAAATGGGTTGAAAGTGGCTTGATCAATAATGCCGCATCAATTATTGCGCTACAATGGCTACAATTGAATTATAAGCAAGTTCAGGCTGAATGGTCTAAGTAGTGTCTTGATTTTATTTACTTATTATTTTTTATCTGCTGTAATATTTAAACAAATATTCGAGTTGATAATAAAAACTGTGCGCTAGACAACAGAATTTTCTGTCGAAACGTTGTATTATATAGCAGATAAAATAATAAGAATTTAATAGAGGCCTACTTTTGAGTGCATTTTTATCGTTACCTATAGATAAAAAAATAGGACGGATATTGCATATAACCGATACCCATCTTTTTGCCTGTGAAAATGAAACTTTACTTGGTGTAAATACCTTAGATAGTTTCAATGCAGTTATTTGTGAGATAGAGAAGAAAAAGCAATATTATGATTTAATCGTAGCAAGCGGAGACTTTGTACAGGATGGTTCTAAAGCCGCCTACGAACGTTTTGCCACACGTATTACACAGTTAGATATCCCTTGTGTCTGGTTACCTGGTAATCACGACATGTTACCCAATCTGCAACCTGTTTTTAATGAATATCAGATTCCAAATGAAAAACTTATTTTATTAGGTGAGAACTGGCTTATTATTTTGTTAAATAGCCAGGTTCCGGGTAAGGCATATGGCAGATTAGCCGAAAGTGAATTAAGTTTTCTGTCTGAGACGTTACAGCAATATTCTGAGCGTAATACTTGTGTTTTTTTACATCATCATCCGGTGCTGTCAGGATGCCAGTGGTTAGATCAACATTGTCTGCAAAATACTGAAAGTTTACAAAATATCCTTAAACAACATCCTCAGGTTAAAACTGTTGGTTTTGGGCATATTCACCAAAATATCGAACAGCAGTGGGAAGGTCGTATGGTTTTTGCCACACCATCTACATGTGCACAATTTAAACCACAATGTAATGAGTTTACTGTTGATGAATGTGGGCCCGGCTGGAGAGATTTATCTCTGTATGAAGATGGTACAATAGAAACTCAGGTTTCTCATATTGAGTCAACATTATTCATTCCTGATTTAACAATTAACGGCTATTAATTTATTAATAGATAATGTATTAATAGGCCGTTATTTTAGCCTCAACAGTGTTATTGCTTCCAAAGAATATGGCAGAATTTTTCATCTTTCTCGCGGCAAATTAGCATACGAGCAAAAATATCATCAATTTCACCTTGGTCATTGGTTAAACCAATAATGACTTCAGCAAAGAAATCATTGTTTAAAGGATCAAAATCAAGTTGCTCTTCCTGCCACATTGGATCGGGATCGTAGAGTTCTGCTGCGCCACGCTCTTCAAATTGTAAATTAAATAGAATGATATCTGCCGGCTCTAAATTATCCGGAGCAAGTTCTAAAAAGATATCATAAGCGGTATCAATAACTTCATCGTCTGATAAGCAGTTATTAATATCAAGTAAGGTTAAATCCATAAAAGCTCCTAGAGTAGCGGGGCAAAAAAGTAAAAAAGGCGTTCGATAATATGCTGCCAAAAAGGTCGTTTTAGCCAGCGCTGTTTATCAATAGGTTCTGAATTCGCCAGATAACCACTAAGTAACTGGTTAAGTTCCTGACCAAAGACACTATCATCAATGACTGCGGTAATTTCAAAATTTAGCCAAAGGCTACGCATATCCAGATTTACTGTACCAACAAAGCTGAGCTGTTTATCGATCAGAACACTTTTGGTATGAAGTAAATTATCTTTAAACTGGTAAAGTTTAACATTATTTTCTAGCAATTCAGAAAAGAAAGCCCGGCTGGCCCATTTTACCATTAAAGAATTGTTCTTTTGTGGAATGATAATGATAACTTCAACACCACGTTGTGCTGCTGAACAAATAGCATGTAATAAGTCATCACTAGGGACGAGATAAGGTGTAGTTAAAATAATCTGTTCCTGAGCAGCATAAACGGCGGTGAGAAGCACCTGGTGAATCATATTCTCACTATAACCAGGGCCAGAGGCAATAAGTTGTAATATATGGCCTTGTTCTTCCGGTGGTTCTGCAAACTCTAGTACTTTTGGGAGTATTAGCTGCTTGTTGGTTTCCAGCTTCCAGTCACTGGCATAGACGATTCCCATAACGGCAGTAATTGGGCCGGTCATACGAATCATAATATCTACCCATTCCCCAACATTACGGTCTTGCTTGAAGAAGCGAGGATCGACGATATTCATACTACCAGTGTAAGAAATATAGTTATCGATAATAATTATTTTACGATGTTGTCTGAGATCTAAACGACGAAACATCATACGAAACAGATTTACTTTTAATACTTCGATAACTTCTATACCTGCCTCACGCATCTTTTTACTATCTGGCGATCTTAAAAATTTACGGCTACCGGCAGAATCAAGCATAATACGGCAGGTAACACCACGTTCCGTAGCTCTGATTAAAGCAGCTTCAAGATCATCTGCTCGACCACCTTTATTCCAGATGTAGAAAACAAGCTCGATATTAGATTTTGCCTGATCAACGTCCTGAATTATATTGTCAAAAACGTCATCCGCATCCGTCAGTAATTCAATATGGTTTCCATTGATACCATCAAGACCAGTTTGATGTTTACAGAGTTGAAAGATAGGTTTGGCAACAGAACTAACATTAGAAGTAAAAATATGAGGGAAATCCTGCATTTCGTGCATGAAACTCTCGATTTGTGGTTTCATTTCTTGTGCTTGACTGGCACGCTTTTGACCAAGATGAACTTCACCTAGCAAGAAATACAGAATAATCCCAACGACGGGAATAAGATAAATAACTAACATCCATGCTACGACATAAGTCGTTGGACGACGTCTGGTGACAATACGTAAGATAGTTATAACGACGAGCAGCCAATAACTAAAAAAGATAACGGAGCTCATTATTGCATAAAATGAGCTAAGTGAAACATTCATTTTAACAGCCGCTGCGTAGTATACTTACATCATTCGTTTTAGCATCAAAATTCTGGTGTAATTCTGGTAAAGGTTTTGGATTGAAATGTTTATCTACTGAAACATAAGTAAATTCAGCTTCAGTAATACAAAAACGCTCACCAATTCTGGTATAGTCAGTGACTTTCTTTACCCATACTTCAATAGCAATAGTGAGTGAGGTTCTGCCTGTTTTTAATACTCTGGCATAACAACACACAACATCACCAATTAAAGCCGGTTTCAAAAAGGTAATACTACTGACATTTACTGTAACAACACGTCCTTTTGCTACTTCTTTAGCTAAAATAGCCCCACCCAGATCCATCTGAGACATGATCCATCCGCCAAAAATATGTCCATAAGGATTACTGTCGGCAGGCATAGCCAGAGTCCGTAAAACTAGTTCACCTTTAGGCGTACTTTTTTCTTCAGCGCTCATTTAAGTTCTCCACACTGATTTTGAGAAATATTATGCTTGGGAGCTATTCTTATCTATTTGTTTGTAGATGTAAATACCAGACAGAATAGTAAATACTAATGTGATACCCGGTAAAATAAAGGTCTTAAATGTTACCCAAAACTCTTGTGACATAGAGTAGGTGATATACAGATTCGCTAAGGCACATACAATAAAGAAGATAACCCAGCTAAAATTAAGTTTATTCCAGATTTGGGTTGGTAGATTAAGTTCTTTACCAAGTAATTTTTGTAACAGAGGTTTTTTAAAAATTAGCTGACTGGCCAGTAAAATAATAGCAAAGATAAAATAGATAATGGTTACTTTCCATTTTATGAAGTCAGGATTCCTGAAATAGAGTGTTAAAGCGCCAAAGATAATGATCATCAGGTAAGCAAACAAGGCGACTTTTTCTATTTTTTTATAGATAATCCAGGTAATGATTAGTGCAACTGTTGAAGCAATCATTAAGCCAGTTACACCGATATAGATATCATAAACTTTGAATAAAATAAAAAAGATGACCAAAGGAATAAAATCAAGTAATTGCTTCATTATCTAAAAACCTATGGTCTATTTTTTATTATTATTTGCTTGGTTGTGTAAGCCTGGTAATTTTTTACAATCGCCACCGGTACAGTTACCATAAAGATATAAACTATGATGTGTCAGAGCAATACCATGCTGTTTAGCGATTTCTTTTTGGCGTTGTTCTATCACTTCATCTCTAAATTCGAAAACTTCGCCACAATCCAGACAGATTAAATGGTCGTGATGAGTTTGATGGGCTAATTCGAAAACAGCTTTGCCGCCTTCAAAGTTATGACGGGTGACAATACCTGCATCATCAAATTGGTTGAGTACTCGATAGACAGTAGCTAGACCGATTTCTTCACCGAGTTCTAATAACTTTTTATAAAGATCTTCTGCTGTAATATGTTGGAATTCTGGGGTCTGTAACAACTCTAAGATTTTTAGACGGGGTAACGTAATTTTTAGCCCAGCTTTTTTCAATGCTAAATTATTATCAGCCATAGTAGAATCTCTTTATATCAAATTAATAACAGTTTTTCATTATAAGAGGATTAACCTAAAAATAAAACGATTATTATTATAGGTAGTATGAATGAGTGTACTTCATTTATGAATAAATCAAGTACACTAAAAAATAAAGGTGCCAAAGCACCCTTATTCTATAGTACAAGGTAGGATTATAAGTCCATTTCTGCAGAAACTTGTTTAACCCAAGTGTCAATACGTTGAGAAGAAAGTTCTGGCTGGCGATCTTCATCAATAGCAAGTCCAACAAAATGTTTATCATCTATCAGACTTTTTGAAGCTTCGAAATGATAGCCTTCTGTTGACCAGTGACCAACAATTTTAGCGCCTCTTGGCTCAATAATATCGCGTAATGTACCCATTGCATCACAGAAGTATTCTGCATAATCTTCCTGATCACCACATCCAAAGATAGCAACAGTTTTACCCGCGAAATCAATATTTTCTAATGTAGGGAAGAAATCATCCCAGTCACATTGAGATTCACCGTAATACCATGTTGGAATTCCAAATAAGAGTTTATCGAATTTCTCGATATCAGCCTGAGTACTTTTTGCAATATCGTGTAGCTCAGCAACATCATCCCCTAATTGAAGTTGGATTAGTTTCGCAACATTTTCTGTGTTTCCGGTGTCACTACCAAAAAAAATACCAACTTTTGCCATCTTTTAAATCCTATATTTGTTATGAAGATGGTCAATTATAACACTGCTGTTACAAAAGCGGTAATAATTGTCATTTAATATCTACACAATTGCGGGATATTAGATTAAACTGAAAAGACATCTCAAATGCTGGAAATATCACGTTTCTCAGCAAAAAATCGTAACATATGGACCGTTATATGAATCTGCATGAATACCAGTCAAAACAGCTGTTTAAACAATATGGGTTACCTGTTCCGGAAGGTTATGTTTGTAACTCAATCGATGAAATAAATGATATTGTGACCGAAATTGCTTCGCAAAAAGAGTGTGGGAAGTGGGTTGTTAAGTGTCAGGTTCATGCAGGTGGCAGAGGCAAAGCTGGCGGTGTTATTTGTACAGAGAATTTAAAAGATATACAAAAGTTTGGTGAAAAATGGCTGGGTCATCAACTCGTTACTTATCAAACAGATAGCTATGGTCAGATAGTTAATCAGATACTGATAGAGAAAGCATCGGATATTGCTAAAGAACTTTATTTAGGTGCTGTCGTGGATAGAAGTTCCCGTCGGGTAGTTGTTATGGCTTCAACAGAAGGTGGAGTCGATATTGAGTCAGTAGCTAAAAATACTCCTCATTTGATTCACAAAGTGATGATTGATCCATTAACTGGACCTGGAAGCTATCAAGGACGGGAACTGGCGTTTAAGTTAGGTTTAAGTGGGAAGCAAATTAATCAATTCACAAAAATCTTTTTAGGTCTTGCTAATCTGTTTATCAAAAATGATTTTGCCTTAGCGGAAATTAATCCTTTAGTTATTACACAAACAGAAGAGATTATTTGCTTAGATGCGAAAGTTTCTCTAGATGATAATGCCTTATATCGTCACCCTGAGTTGAGTGTTTTACGCGATATTACACAAGAAGATGAACGTGAATCAATTGCGGCAAAGCAGGGGATTAGTTATGTTTCATTAGACGGTAATATTGGTTGTATGGTAAATGGTGCAGGCTTAGCAATGGCCACAATGGATATCATTAAACTGTATGGTGGTGAACCAGCTAATTTTCTGGACGTTGGTGGCGGGACGACAAAAGAGCGTGTCACTGAAGCCTTCAAACTCATTCTATCGGACAAAAAAGTGAAAGCTATTTTAGTAAATATTTTTGGTGGTATTGTCCGGTGTGACTTAATTGCAGATGGAATTATTGCAGCTATAACAGAGATTGGTTTAACAGTACCTGTGGTTGTGCGTCTGGAAGGAAATAATGCAGACAAAGCCAGAAAAATTTTAGCGGATAGTCAACTTAATGTAATTACCGCAACAAGTTTAACTGATGCAGCACAAAAAATTGCATTAGCTGCACAAGCAATGAATTAAGTGGAGAGTTTTAATGGCGATTTTAATTAAT
This sequence comes from Zophobihabitans entericus, assembly GCF_011745665.1. Classification (GTDB taxonomy): domain Bacteria; phylum Pseudomonadota; class Gammaproteobacteria; order Enterobacterales; family Orbaceae; genus Zophobihabitans; species Zophobihabitans entericus. The sequence goes on from NZ_CP050253.1 coordinate 1,746,116, forward strand.
AAAGAGACAAAAGTAATTTGTCAGGGATTTACTGGCAGTCAGGGAACTTTCCATTCAGAACAAGCCTTAGCATACGGTACTAAACTGGTTGGTGGTATTACTCCGGGTAAAGGGGGAACAACGCATTTAGGATTACCTGTATTTAATACTGTTTATGAAGCTGTTGAAGCTACAGGTGCGACTGCCACAGTTATTTATGTACCGGCAGCATTTGGTAAGGACGCTATTTTAGAAGCGATTGATGCCGGCATTGAATTAATTGTTTGTATTACTGAAGGTATTCCGACGCTAGACATGCTGATTGTGCGCGAAAAATTGGAACAGAGTAATAGTATGATGATAGGTCCAAATTGTCCGGGAATCATTGTTCCGGATGAGTGTAAAATTGGTATTATGCCCGGACATATCCATTTAGCCGGTAAAGTGGGTATCGTTTCACGTTCAGGAACACTGACTTATGAAGCGGTCAAACAGACAACAGATGCAGGTCTTGGTCAATCCGTGTGTGTGGGTATTGGTGGTGATCCTATTCCAGGCTCTGATTTTATTTCTATTCTTAAATTATTAGAGCAAGATCCAAAGACAGAGCTTATTGTTATGATTGGTGAAATTGGTGGTAGTGCAGAGGAAGAAGCTGCAACTTATATTAAACATCATGTAACAAAACCTGTTGTTGGTTATATTGCTGGTGTTACTGCGCCAAGTGGTAAGAGAATGGGACATGCCGGAGCAATTATTGCAGGTGGTAAAGGTACCGCGGCAGAGAAAACACAAGCTTTAGAGGCAGCAGGAGTAGTAGTTGTTAAAAGTTTAGCTGATATTGGTGACGCTGCTAAAAAATTAATAGCGTAAAATTTGATGTCTATCAATTTTTACAAAAAATTGTGTTAGACACCATACAACCTGACAAATATTTGTGTTATATTGTCGCTAATTTTATTCAGTTAGACTTAATATAATACAACAAGTTATTGTTTATAATTATTATTGGGCAGTCATATTGTCTCTAGTATTGGGACTTAGGAGCGCAGATGTTAGATATTGTTGAACTATCTAGACTACAGTTTGCGCTAACAGCCATGTATCACTTTATTTTTGTACCATTAACGCTGGGTTTAGCGTTTTTGCTTGCAATTATGGAAACGATATATGTTGTTAGTGGTAAACAGATCTATAAAGATATGGTGAAGTTCTGGGGTAAGTTATTTGGAATTAACTTTGCCTTAGGTGTAGCAACTGGTTTGACTATGGAGTTCCAATTCGGAACTAACTGGTCTTACTATTCACATTATGTTGGGGATATTTTTGGTGCACCGCTTGCTATTGAAGCGTTAGTTGCCTTCTTCCTTGAATCAACATTTGTGGGTATGTTTTTCTTTGGATGGGATCGTCTAAGCAAAGGTAAACACTTAATGGTTACCTGGCTTGTGGCATTTGGTTCAAATTTATCTGCTCTTTGGATTCTGGTCGCAAATGGCTGGATGCAATTCCCGTCTGGTTCTGAGTTTAACTATGAAACCATGCGAATGGAAATGACGAGTTTCTCTGAATTAGTATTAAGTCCAGTTGCACAATTTAAATTTGTTCATACTGTATCGGCTGGTTATGTAACAGGTGCTATTTTCATTCTTGGTATCAGTTCTTATTACCTGCTTAAAAAGCGCGATGTTGCTTTTGCTAAACGTTCTTTTGCTGTTGCAGCGGCGTTTGGTTTTATGGCATCTATTAGCTTAATTGTGATGGGTGATGAAGCGGGTCATGAAATGACGACAGTACAACCAACTAAACTGGCAGCAATTGAAGCAGAATGGGAAACTCACCCAGCTCCGGCAGCCTTTGTTCTTGTTGGTTTCCCTGATCAGACAGAGATGAAAAACCATTATACGATTGAAATTCCTTATGTGATGGGTATTATCACGACTCGTTCTTTAACCCAGCAAGTGACTGGTCTTAAAGATATCATGAAGGAAAATGAAGGTCGTATTCGTAATGGCATGATCGCGTTTGAAAACTTAGAGAAAATGCGTGAAGGTAGTACCGACCCAATTGTTCGTCAGTTATTCGATAAATACAAAGATGATCTTGGATATGGCTATTTAGTACAACGCTTTACTAATGCGGATAATGTGACTATTCCACAAGCGACAGAAGCACATATTCAGGCCGCGGTTCAGGACTCAATTCCACAAGTATTCCCACTTTACTGGTCATTCAGAATCATGGTTGGTTTAGGTTTCTTAATGTTACTGGGTATTGGTTTATCATTATGGAATACTTACAAAGATCAAATTGGTGAGAAACGTTGGTTATTATGGTTAATGTTCATCAGCATTCCATTCCCATGGATTGCCAGTGAATGTGGTTGGTTTATTGCAGAGTATGGACGTCAACCTTGGGCGATTGAAGGAATATTACCGACCGGTGTGGCTAATTCAACCTTAACGGCTGGAGATATTCTGTTCTCAATGATCTTAATCTGCGGTCTGTATACGTTGTTCTTAGTTGCAGAGATGTTCTTGATGTTTAAATTTGCCCGACTTGGTCCAAGTAGTTTAAAAACGGGTCGTTATCATTTTGAACAAACCCAAGCAGCCCAATAGGACATAAGGAGTATATACAATGTTTGATTATGAAGTATTGCGCTTAATCTGGTGGGTGCTGATAAGTGTCTTATTAATTGGTTTTACTGTCACCGATGGCTTTGATATGGGAGTAGGTATTTTACTTCCTTTTATTGGTAAAACTGACAATGAACGACGAATTATGATTAACTCCATTGCTCCGCACTGGGATGGTAATCAGGTTTGGTTAATTACTGCAGGTGGTGCGTTATTTGCTGCATGGCCGCTAGTTTATGCTGCGGCGTTCTCGGGTTTTTATGTTGCTATGATTTTAGTTCTTGCAGCATTATTCTTCCGACCAATTGGTTTTGATTACCGTTCAAAACTGGAAGACAGAAAATGGCGTAATCTATGGGATGGCGGTATTTTTATTGGTAGCTTTGTGCCTGCTTTAGTCTTTGGGGTCGCTTTTGGTAATTTATTACAAGGCGTTCCATTTGAAGTTGATAGCTTGGCTCGCGTATCTTATAAAGGTGGCTTCTTTGGGCTGTTAAATCCATTTGCATTACTCGCAGGTGTGGTCAGTCTGACTTTAATTGTGACGCAAGGCGGTGCCTGGTTACAAATGAAGACAAAAGGTGAGCTTTATCTTCGTGCTCGTAAAGCAACTCAAATTTCTACACTAATTACTGCTATTGCATTTGTTTTGGCTGGTATTTGGGTAATTTGGGGGATCGATGGTTATGCTGTAATAGGCGAACAAAGCCACATAGCTGCATCAAATCCACTAAATAAAGAAGTGGCAACAGGTGTTTCATGGTTAAGTAACTTTGAAGCGATGCCAATCTTATGGACATTACCAATTTTAGGTGCAGTATTACCACTATTAACAATTATGTTCTCTGCGTTGAATAAGAGTGGTTTTGTGTTCCTGCTGTCTTCTCTGACAATTGTTTGTGTACTACTGACTTTTGGTGTGACAACATTCCCATTCATTATGCCATCAAGCATTATGCCTAATGCTAGTTTGACGATTTGGGATGCTACATCAAGTTTCAATACATTAACTGTTATGACTATTGTAGCGGCTATCTTTGTTCCAATTATGTTACTTTATACTGCTTGGTGTTATATCAAGATGTTTGGTCGCTTAGATAAAAACTATATTGAAAGTAACAAAACGACACTTTATTAAGAGAGGGATAGCAAATGTGGTATTTATTTTGGGTAATAGGCACATTATTAGCATGTAGCTTTGCTATCATCACCGGTCTTTGGATCGATAGAAAAGATAGTGAGAAAAAAGAAGAAGAGTAATTCTTTATTCTACATGACATAAATGTCATCATTTTACTAATAAAAACAGCGCTTTTAACGGGCGCTGTTTTTGTTTTTTGCTTGTATAAATGAAAGACTACGAGGATAATATGAACATATTTTTTGAATTTATTACAAATGATAATTGTTTTCATTTGTTGAATTTTGTATTATCTTCAGCTGAATTCGATATAACTGAAAACATTACCTATCTATTTTAAATGACAGTGAGTTGTTATCGTGAAAGATTTTAAATGGCAGGCCAGAGTGTATTATGAAGATACCGATGCTGGCGGTGTTGTTTATCATGCTCGTTATTTAGCATTTTATGAACGAGCAAGAACAGAAATGTTAAGACAATACAATATTCAGCAAGAGTCTCTGCTTAGTCAGAATATTGCGTTTGTCGTAAAAAGTATGACGATTGATTATGTTTCTGCTGCTCGTCTGGATGACTTGTTAACCATTGAATGTAAAATTGAGTCTGTACGTCGGGCTTCTTTACAATTTAAACAGCAAATCTTGGATCAGAATGGCAAATTAATTAGTCAGGCAGATGTATTGATAGCATGTGTTGATATATCAAAAATGAAGCCAATTGCGCTTCCTCAAATTATTGTTGCGGAGTTTATGTAGTGGAAATGAATGTTATTGACCTGTTTTTAAAAGCAGGCATCCTGGTTCAATGTGTTATGTTATTGTTACTTGCTTTCTCAGTGATTTCATGGGCAATAATTATTCAAAAAAGCCGTATGCTTACGCAAGCATCTCACCAGATTAAAGAGTTTGATGAACAGTTCTGGTCAGCTGATCAGCTTTCTAAACTTTATGAAGAGTGTCATGAGCAAAAAGATTCTTTATCTGGTACAGAACTGATTTTTTACTCAGGATTTAAAGAATTCTCTCGTCTATATAAAATTAATCCGGATATGCCAAAAGCTGCTTTAGATGGCGCATCACGAGCAATGCGTTTGTCTGTGAATCGTGAGCTGGATATTCTGGAAACTCATATCCCTTTCCTTGGTACTGTTGGTTCAATTAGTCCATATATTGGATTATTTGGAACAGTATGGGGGATCATGCACGCCTTTATCGCGCTGGGTTCTGCAAAACAAGCAACATTACAAATGGTTGCTCCGGGTATTGCAGAAGCGCTGGTTGCCACGGCAATTGGTCTGTTTGCTGCGATTCCGGCTGTTATGGCTTATAACCGTTTAAGTGTTCGTGTTGCTCGTCTTGATCAAGATTATTTGAACTTTATTGATGAATTTACTGCAATTTTACAACGTCAAGCTGTAGCAGTAAGGAAGTAATTAAATGAGTCGACGTAATCAACGCTTCTCCACAAAATCAGAGATCAATATCGTTCCACTTCTGGACGTATTATTGGTGCTTGTTCTGATTTTTATGGCGACAGCTCCTATTATTAGCCAGAGTGTAGAAGTGGACTTGCCAGAGGCATCGGAAGCTAAAACAGTCTCTCCGGCTGAGAATAAACCTATTATTATCGAAGTCTCTGATATCGGTGTTTATACCTTAATCATTGAACAAGAGCGTAAATCCAATTTACCAGCAGAACAGATTATTTCTGAAATTAAGCAGCAGATTAGTCAAAATGAAAATGCGATTTTCTTAGTCGGAGGAGCAAAAAATGTTCCTTATGAAGAGATTATTAAAGCATTGAATTTATTACAATCAGCGGGTGTTAAGTCTGTAGGACTTATGACTCAACCTGTTTAAAATTAGCCATCTTTATCTGGGCGGAAATCGCTCAGGTAAAGAGTCTAATCATCTCATTATTATTCCTTTTGTCAGATATGAAATCCCTAATATGATAATTGTGCAGTTTAAAACTTGAATCTGCAAAATAATACCTGATGATTTTTTTAAATAATAATGAGACAATAATCACATATTTTTACTGGTAACTATAGCATTACAATATTTATGACGCGTAACTATAATTCTAAATTGAAGTTTGCAATTATCCTGTCATTAGGATTGCATGTTGCTATCCTGATTGCTCTTGGGATTAGTGCGTTTAATTATACATCTACCTATGCCGGTGATGTTAATGGTAATGCTGTGGATGCAATTATGGTTGATCCTCGAATTGTTTCTGAACAGTATGCTCGTCAGGTTCAACAAAAAGATGCATTAGTTGAGGCTGAAAAGCAACGTCAGCAACAGGCAGATCAGCGTGCTCGTGAGTTAGAAGAAAAACAAGCCGCTGAACAGCAGCGTTTAAAAGATTTAGAAAGAGAGCGTTTAGCCGCTCTTGAAAAACAAAAGCAGGAAGCTGCAGCAGCTCAGGCTGCACAAGCGGCCGCTCGTGAGGCAGAGGCTGAAGCTGCTAAAGCCAAAGCACAGCTTGAAGAACAACAAAAACAAGCACTTCTGGCTAAACAAAAAGCGGAAGAAGACGCTAAGTTAAGAGAGCAGCAGGTTAAAGCTGAGCAACAACGAATTGAGCAAGAAAAATTACGTGCTGAAGCTGAGCGTCAAAAGGCTGTAGAAGAAGCAGAGAAAGCGCGTCAGGAAGCCGAACGTCAGAAACAAATTGCCGCGGCAGAGCGCGCCAAAGCTGAGCAACAAAAGCAAAGTGCTGCTGAAGAAGCATCTCGCCAACAAGAGTTGAATGATATTTTGGGCAGTCTGACATCCAATGCACCGAAAGTACAACAAGGTGTTGCTAGTGGTGAATTGGATAAATATAAAACACTTTTACATAATGCAATCAGTAATAAATTTAATAACTCACAATTATATAGTGGTAAAAATTGTGTATTAACGATAAAAATTGCCCGTGATGGATTATTACTAAGTGTAGATTCTACAGAAGGGGATACTGCGTTATGTAGAGAGGCAATTTCTGCCACTAAACTAGCTGCCATTCCTAAGCCTACCAGCGATGCTCTTTATCAGGCTGTTAAAGAGGTTACTGTAGATTTTAGACCATAGTATCTATAGAAACGGACAATGATTTAAATACGTTAAACCTACGTGATAGTTATTGAGAAACAAACAAAATAGATTTACTATGATACGTAATGAGTAAAGTATTACGAATACCTAATAGAAAAGGATGTTAAGTAATGATTAAATATGTATGTCGGTTATCGCTTGGTTTTCTTCTCCTTATTTGGGGAATTACGTCACAAGCTGATGTCCGAATTATTATTACTGATGGTATGAATTTGGCTAAGCCAATTGCTGTTGTCCCTTTTAAATGGCACGGAACAGGCCAGCCGCCACAAAAAATGGAAGAGATTGTAAGTTCTGACCTGCGCAACAGCGGGCAATTTAATCCAATTGCAGTTAGAGATATGCCACAATTACCAGACACAGCTTCTGCAGTCACGCCAAAAGCGTGGAGTGCAATAGGTATTGATGCGATTGTTGTTGGTCATATTCAACCGGGTGAAAATGGTAACTATTTAATTAGCTATCAACTTGTTGATACACTAAACTCTCCGGGTGAAATTTTAGCTCAGAATCAATATACTGTGCCTGCTCGCTGGTTACGCTATGCTGGTCATACAGCGAGTGACGAAGTATTTGAAAAGTTAACAGGTATTAAAGGTGCATTCAGAACTCGTATCGCTTATGTAGTAAAAAATAATAGCGGTAAATTCACGCATGAATTACGAGTGTCTGATTACGATGGTTACGACCAAATTACAGTACATCGTTCAACAGCACCGCTAATGTCGCCAGCCTGGTCACCAGATGGTACTAAGCTTGCTTATGTGACTTTTGAAAGTGGTCGTTCTGCGCTGGTAATGAAAACATTAGCTACTGGTGAGCTAAAAACAATTGCGTCTTTCCCACGACATAATGGCGCTCCAGCGTTTTCACCAGACGGAAAAAAATTAGCATTTGCATTATCAAAAGAGGGAAGTTTGAACCTCTATGTTATGGATTTACAAACTAGTAAAATTAGCCGTGTAACCTATGGTCGCAGTAATGATACTGAACCAGCATGGATGCCGGATAGTCAAACGCTAGTATACACATCAGACCAAACAGGACGTCCTCAGCTTTATACTATTAATATTGCTGGTGGTTCTTCTCAACGTCTAACATGGGATGGTGTACAGAATCAAAACCCGTCAGTTTCAGCTGATGGTAGTTTTGTGGTGATGATCTCAACGAGTGATAAAGGACAATTTGTCACGAAGTACGATTTAGCATCGGGTGCTTATCAAATATTAACGGGTACGTTTTTAGATGAAACACCAAGTGTGTCACCTAATGGTACTATGGTTATGTATAGTTCGACCCAAGGATTGGGAACAATATTAAATTTAGTTTCTGCTGATGGGCGGTTTAAAGCGAGATTACCGGCTACTGATGGGCAAGTATCATTCCCAGCATGGTCTCCGTATTTGTAGCTTTAGTTTTTTAATAGTTATTTAACAGAGTGTTATATACAACATAAGGAGTCTTAAAATGCAATTTTCTAAAATGGTAAAAGGTGTATTATTCGCACTACCAATTATTGCGATTACAGCGTGTTCTTCTACTGGCTCATCAAGTGAATCTACTGATGGATCAGCTTCTGCAAACGCGCAAACAAGTGCACAATTACAGAAGTTACAACAAGTAAATACAGTCTACTTTGATTTTGACAAATACAATATCAAACAAGACTTTACTGCAGCATTAGATCAACATGCTGAATTCCTACGTACTCATTCTTCATTCTCAATCGTAATCGAAGGTCATGCGGATGAGCGTGGTACGCCAGAATACAACATCGCATTAGGTGAGCGCCGTGCTGCAGCAGTTAAAGCATATCTACAAGGCCGTGGTGTAGCAGAGTCTCAAATCTCTATCGTTTCATACGGTAAAGCAAAACCAGCTGTACTTGGTCATGACGAACGTGCTTATGCTCAAAACCGTCGTGCGGTAATCGTATACTAATATCTACAAAAATAACTGAGTTCTCAGTTATTCATGTTCAATCGGCTATTTTTAAATTAGAAATAGCCGATTATTTATCTTCCATCTGCACCATTAGAGTTAATGATTATGTATAAGAAAATTACTGGTCTTTGCTTATCAGTTTTATTTGTCACTACAGCACATGCTGCTTCATCATCTGAACTGGAACGTATTGTGACCGCACAAGGACAGCTATTAACACAGTATCAGCAGCAAATTAGTGACTTACAACGTGAAGTTGATGAATTAAGAGGACAACTTCAGGAAAATACATATCAGCTAGGGCAAACGATCGAAAGACAAAAAATGATTTTACAGCAGCTTAGTGATACACCAACTAAACCGGCTACTACATCGACCTCTACATCTACTGCTAGTAGTGATAGCAATACGTTAGTGGGTTGGTCACCATCAGGTAATGATAAAACGGACTATAATTTTATTATTAAGTTTGTATTAGAAGGGAAGCAAACCAGAGAAGCAATTACTGCTTTTCAGGCATTTGTGAAGCAATATCCAAAATCTAGTTATCAGGCAAATGCTAACTACTGGTTAGGCCAGCTGAATTATGGTCAGAAAAAATTATCTGATGCTTCTTTCTATTTTGCAACAGTGGTAAAAAGTTATCCAAACTCAAGTAAAGCATCTGAAAGTCTGTATAAAATCGGTTTAATTTTAGCTGATCAAGGTGAAAAAGAGAAAGCGAAAGCTGTATTGCAGCAAGTAATTTCTCAGTATCCGAAAGATACCAATATTGTAAAACAAGCTCAGCAAAAACTGACTGAATTACAATAAATTTTATGCCGGGTGTTTGAATATCAAGCAGTCGGCACACTTTTCTAAATAAAATTATTGCATCAAAAAAATAATCCGCTTATTATAGCAACCCGAAATTAGATACACCTCCCCAGAAATGGGTCGTTAGCTCAGTCGGTAGAGCAGCGGACTTTTAATCCGTTGGTCGAAGGTTCGAATCCTTCACGACCCACCATTATTCTTCAATAAAATCAATAAGTTATATAATAAACCACACATAAAGATTCGAACCTTTGTTCGACAAAATTGTCTGGAACAATTTTGAACGTTGCATCAGCAACGGCCCGAAGGGTGAGTATCAGGATGATACGAATGACATCCTTCACGACCTCCATTATTTCCTTAATAAAATCAATAAATTAAAAAATATAAAACCTTGGTAACCTTAATATTGCAAACTAACCTTCTTTAAAATAAGTAAGAATTTATTCACTAATGGATTAATTTCATTTTTTCTGGTGTAGGCCACAACTGTGGTACTAATTGGAAAGTTTGCGACAGAGATAAAAGCCACATCGGTACGATTATTTTTAGCAACAGAGTGTCCTACAAACGTCATCCCAAGTCCTGCCCCAACTAAACCTAGAGCCGTATGAATTTCTACAGCCTCATAAGCGACAGGAACGTAATTTCCGGTAGAGTGAATGGTTGATGCCATTAATTGGTTAAAATTGGTTTTTATGTCCTTAGGATAAGTGATTAGTGGGATTGCAGATAGTTCCTCGAGTGTTAATGTCTCTTTTTTGGCTAGATGGTGCCCAATAGGTAAGGCAACAACAAACGGTTCTTTAATTAAGATTGTTTCATCAAATTCTGCCTGTGCAGTTCTATTTCCAATAAATCTTGAGATCCCAATATCTATTTTGGAATTTTTTAAATGATCAATTTGATATTCTGATAGCGCCTCAACCAATTCTAAATGAACGTTGGGATGGCTTTCTCTGAATAGGCGCAAGGCCTCTGGTAATAGTGAAACAATGGTTGATCGTGTGAAGCCAATACTCAGCCAGCCTCGCTTCCCACTTGCGACATCTTTTGTTTCAGCTTCTAGTCGAGATAACTGTCTTAATTGTTCTTTAGCACGCGGATACAGATAACGACCAAGAGAAGTCAGTTCCATCGGGCGTTTACTACGATCAAATAATTCAGCTCCCAGTAATGCTTCCAGCTGGCTTAATTGCATACTAATTGCTGTTGGCGCAATAAATAACTGCTCTGCTGCAAGTGCCGCACTTCCGGATTCAACAATCTGACAAAAATATTTTAACTGTTTTAAATTCATTTATATTTCCTGCCGCTGGTAATACATCTCATTTTTAATCAAAAATCACGGAGAAGATCACATTTCTTATTTCCGTTATTTGACATAGAAAAATACATATCTTTAGTTCAATTTTTCTTATCTTATTTTCAATATTCGATGTTTGATATTGGTTTTATTTTATTTAAGAATGAGCCTAATTACAACATGGAGATAATTTATGAACACAATAGATAAAGAATTACTACAAAAAATTCAGGTGTTATCTACTGCAGAGTTATCGGATGCTCTTGATTTTTTTAAGTTAAAAGGTAGTGCATTGGGTATTAAGCATATCGCAGGAACGGCGCGTTTTTTTGGTTTTGCTTATACGCTCAGATTTGCTCCTGTCGATCCCGATAATCCAGGGACTGTGGGTGATTTTATCGATAACGTACCAGAGGGGAGTGTTGTCGTTATTGATAATAATGCTCGTACGGATTGCACGGTTTGGGGTGGAATTTTAAGTAATGTCGCTAAACAAAGAAATATCGCCGGAACTGCGATTAATGGTGTATGCCGGGACACAATAGAAGCGGATGACGCGCAATATCCTCTGTATGCCTTAGGTCGATTTATGAGAACAGGTAAAGATCGCGTACAGGTTGAAGAAAGCGGGGGAACTGTCGTCCTTGGTGATGTGCGCGTCAATCATGGTGATTTTGTTTTTGGTGATTTAGATGGGGTGGTAGTGGTACCGGCTCAGCACCTGAATAAAGTTGTTGAGAAAGCATTCATTATGAATCAGGTAGAGCAACAAATTGTTACAGCAGCCTTATCCGGAATGCCTTTAGCCGAGGCCAGAGTGAAATTTGGTTATCACACCTTACAACGTAGTCCTGAGAAATAACTGAGGAGGCTTTATGAATAATCAAATTATCACCCAGGAAATGAGCGCTATTTTAAAACGTTTAGGCTCAGCAACGATTTATGAAGCACAAGGGGCTAAAGGTGCTTTTGGTTCTGATATTAAACCCATTGATAACAATATGCGTGTGGTTGGTCGTGCGTTAACCGTTGATATCAGACCTGCTGATAACCTTATGCTGCACTATGCACTATTAAAAGCCAGACCTGGTGATGTGCTAGTTGTGGATGCGAAGGGATTTATGGAAGCAGGCCCATGGGGAGATGTTCTGACTGAGCAGGCCATGACAATCGGCGTGGAAGGCTTAATTATTAATGGCGCTGTCCGTGATGCGAATTCTATTTCTGAAGTGGGCTTTCCTGTCTTTTGTAAAGGGTTGAGTATTAAGGGAACGGAAAAGAATCAGCCAGGAAAACTCAACGTACCTGTGACTATATCAGGTGTGCAGATCAATCCTGGGGATATTGTTGTTGGTGACAGAGATGGTCTGGTTGTGGTGTCACTTGATGAGGTTGAGCAGGTTATACAAAAGGCATTACAACGAGAAGCAAAAGAAGACATCTTTAAAGAAAAAATTAGAAATGGGGCAACGACAGCAGAGTTATTAAATCTGTCTGAAACATTAAAACGATTTGAGTTAGTTTAATTTCGGTTAATTACTATAAAATAAAGAAATGGGGCTATTTTATGACAAATTCAGTAAAACAACAGAGTGGGAAACGTACCAATTATCGTTGGTTTGTTGCTCTTCTTTTCTTCATTATTTATACCATTGCTGCGGCAGACAGAGCCAACTTGGGTGTTGCACTACCTTTTATTAGAAAAGATTTTGATATGACGAACGCGGAAGCGGGTGGACTGGTCAGTCTTTTTCTTATTGCTTATGCGCTTATTCAGCTTCCGTCAGCCTGGTTATTGTCAAAATTTGGGGTGAGAAAAGTTTTTCCGATCTCGATGATTTTAACCTCAATTGCAACCGGCTTAACGGGTACTGTTAACTCACTCTTCGCGCTTAAAATGTGTCGTTTAACACTGGGGCTGGCTGAAGGGCCACTGCCAATTGGTGTAACAACGACCATTAATAACTGGTTTCCATCAAAAGAGAAGGGAACGGCATCTGGTATTTTCCTTTCCGCTGTAAAGTTTGGACCGGTTGTTACACCTATTTTAGGGGCTGTGATTATCTCTATCTGGGGCTGGAAAGAAGTGTTTATTTTCTTTGCTGTTCCGGGAATTATCTTATCCGCTTTTTGGTATATGTTAGTACAAAATAAACCTTCAGAAAGCCGTTTTACCAATCAGCAAGAAGTAGATTACATTGCAGAAAATGAAAATGGTGGTAATCAGGCAAAAGGTGTCACTGCCTCTGTTGAAATGCCATTATTGGATAAAATCATCAGAGTTAAAGAAGTCGAGCAACTTAATACAAATAAAGATATTTTTAAATCATGGAATATTATTGGTTGTTCACTGGGATATTGCTTCCAGCTAGGTATCTCAAGTCTGTTACTGGCATGGATTCCAACATATTTACTAGTCGTTAAAAACTTCTCAATTATTGGTATGGGGATTGTAGCGGCAGCTCCGTGGGTTGGTGCAGTGGTTGGTAATCTGTTTGGTGGTTTTCTTTCTGATCGGATACTGGGACGTCGTAGAAAACCTGGCATGATGATCTCTTCTATTGCCACGGCTGGTATGATGTTTGTGTTAATTAACGCACCTGCTGAGCCAACAATCTTTGGTCTTTTACTATTCTTAACCGGAGTTCTGTTAAATATTGGTTTCTCTGCTTATATGGTTTATCCGATGTCATTTACTGCTAAAGATAAATTCCCGACAGCTAATGCTATCGTTAATATGGGCGGACAATTAGGTGGTGCTGCGACACCATTTATTGCTGGTTTACTGTTAGATAGTTATGGCTGGAACTCAGTATTTACTTTTATGTCTATTATTTCCTGTTTAACGTTTATTATTGTTCTGACTATTGCTGAACCGCTAAAAACAGTAGCAAAAAAATAGTCCAACCAGACTGATTAAAAATAGAACCAGCATATTTATGTTGGTTCTATTTTTTTATGTAAAAGCAGAGAATTGAAAACATTTTATATCTCAGGCTAACCATTCGTTTTCATAGTCATACCTTTTCTAAAAATACTCAGACAGCAATTTTTAAAATTTAATGAATATTCATGTATACTAAATCCTTATATTTTATCTAATATTAGATATCAATTGGTATTCTTAAAAAGAAAAGATGGTAAATAAAGGAAATCGTTATGAGCTATAAGGTAGCAACTATTACTTTAAATCCGGCTTATGATCTGGTGGGCTTTTGCCCGGCAATTACTCTTGGTGATGTGAATTTAGTACAAACCACAGGCTTACACGCTGCAGGCAAGGGGATTAATGTCGCTAAGGTACTGCACGATCTGGGAATTAATTGTACTGTTACTGGCCTGTTGGGGCTGGATAATCAGGATGGCTTTAAACAACTCTTTGAGCAACTGGGACTTGATAATAAATTTCAGACTGTAGAAGGCCGTACCCGAATTAATGTAAAACTAACCGAAGCGGATAATGATGTCACAGATTTGAATTTTTCCGGATTTACAGTAAGTCCTGCAGCATGGCAGCAATTTACTCAGCACTCTTTAGCATTACTTAAACATATGGATATGGTTTCTATTAATGGTAGTTTACCTGCAGGTATTGAACTGGGTGAATTTACCAGCTGGATGGAAGCAGTGAAAACAGTATGTCCAAAAGTGGTATTTGATAGCAGCCGTGATGCACTGAAAGCCGGTATGATGACACTGCCGTGGCTTATCAAACCAAATGAGAAAGAGCTTTCTCAATATGCAGGAAAAACGTTAACAACGATTGATGAGCTAAAAGCTACGGCTAAAGAACTGGTAGGTAAAGGTGTTGAGCATGTGATTGTCTCTATGGGCCCCGATGGTGCTCTCTGGATCACTAAAAACGAGTCATGGCACGCCAAACCGCCATCTTGTCCGATTGTAAGTACAGTTGGTGCAGGGGATTCAATGGTTGCAGGTTTGATGTATGGGCTATTAACAGGTATGTCCATTAAAGATGTGCTAAAACTTGCTTCTGCTATTGCTGCATTGTCCGTGAGCCAGACTAATGTCGGAATTAGTGATAAACAAGTCCTTGATCAGATGATCGAAAAAATTGCTATAAGAGAGATTTAAATTAGTAGGGTAGAGAATTATCTCTACCTCCATTTTATTGTTTAACCCAGCGTTCCAGATTTTTAGGAAAGTAGTTATCCATTTGTTCCAGTAGTGAAAGTGGGTTATCAGTCACAATTAACGTCTCATAAAAACTTTCACGAATAAACCCTTCCTGTACTGAATGTTTTAGAAATGAGATCATTGGATTATAAAAACCAGAAATATTAAAGAGTGAAACGGGTTTTTTATGATAACCAATTTGAGCACCAGTCCAGACTTCGTACAGCTCTTCAAGAGTACCGGTACCACCTGGCATAGCAATAAAACCATCAGCAAGTTCTGACATTCTGGCTTTTCGTTGATGCATATCCTGCACTATTTCCAGCTGTGTGATCCCTTTATGAGCGGTTTCAGCTTTGACCAGACGCTCCGGAATAATACCAATGACTTCACCACCATGTTCAAGCACAGAGTTGGCAATAATACCCATCAAACCTCTATTACCACCACCATAAACTAAATTACGGCTTTGTTCTGCCAGAGTTTTGCCTAACTGGTAAGCATAATCTTTATATTCTGAACGTGTGCCTTCACTGGCACCACAATAAACACAAATATTCTTTTTCATGGTAAAGCACAAACTTATTAATAAATAGAGTGATAAAAATTCTAACATGATTTCTATTACCGGTAATTATCTATTCATAAGAAAATGAAAAAATGATTAGATGCTGACCAGTTAAAGTCATTTTTCCCGGTTTGGCGTTGACATAAGAGGAAGAGACAGATAATATCTTTGCCATTAAACTATTCCTCCATAGCTCAGTCGGTAGAGCGACGGACTGTTAATCCGCAGGTCACTGGTTCGAGCCCAGTTGGAGGAGCCATATTAGAGTTTTGGAATATTTATCAGGTTATAAATATTCGGAAATTCAGTCAGTTAAAGCCCTCATGTATACAATATACATGAGGGCTTTTTGTTTATAGTTATTTTATAATATTACTTTCAGCTAAAAGTAGTTCATCCTATAGCTTAGATGAATCCAAAGAATGTGATTTATTATTTGATAATAAATTATCAAGGACTTCTGCCACTGCTTTAATCGACATTTCAATATCCGCTTCCGTTGTTTGCCAGCCACATACAGATATTCTCATACAGCGTCTGCCATTCCAGGTTGTCCCACCGACAAAAAGTTTGCCAGAAGCATTAATTTTATTAATAACCAGATCGGTGAAAGCATCATTTTCCTGTTCGGTATAGGGTATTTGAGGATTTACAAAACGAATTAATCCCTGATTAATCGTTGGTTCCCAAATGATTTCTGCACCTTTAAGTTTACCTATGCCTATAGTTAACCTGTGAGCATACTGACAGCATCTTTCAATCAGGTCTGCGATTCCGTTAGTACCTAATTGCCTGATAGCTGCATAAGTTGGTACGCCTCTGCCTCTTCTTGACCATTCAGGATTCCAGTCAAACTGATCTCTGGCGGTATCAGCATGAGTCAGATAACTTGCACGCAGAGACATAGAGGCTTTATGTGCTTCATTATTTTTAACAAAGGCATAACCACAATCATAGGGGATATTTAGCCATTTATGCCCGTCTGTTGCCCAGGAATCTGCGTATTCTACTCCATTTAGCATGTGACAATATTTATTACTGGCATTTGCCCATAAACCAAAAGCACCATCTACATGGACCCAGGCATTGTATGCATGTGCTAATGGAATGATTTCATTGAAATTATCATAAACTCCGGTATTGATATCACCAGCACATAGCTGGACGATGACAGGTTTACCTTTAAACTCCTCAAGGGCGATTTGCAGACTATCAAGTTTTAGCTGCCCACTTTCATTGATTTCAAGCGGTTTAATAGATTCACTACCCAAGCCTAAAAATCTTGCCGCTCTTTCAACAGAGGCATGTAATAATTTGTTGGTCAGAATATAAATTTGTGGTGCACCGGATAATCCTTTTACTTCCACGTCCCATGAGTGTTTTTTCAACAGAGCATTACGTGCGGTAGCAAGACAGGTGAAATGCGCCATTTGACAACCGGTTGTAATTGCAAAACTTGACAGCTGTGGTAAACCCAGAATTGTTTTTAGCCATTCACCAACGACTTCCTCAATGACGGCTTCAGCCGGGGAACAGGCATATAAAGCAGCATTTTGATCCCATGTTGATGTTAACCAGTCGGCCGCAAGTGCTGCCGGAATACAGCCTCCTATAACCCAGGCAAAGAATCTACCACCGGCACTACCTAATAAACCACCATCAACATCTTTTACCAGTTCACTGATAACGGTGTCAGCAGATTCACCATAAGTATTTAATGGTTTGTTTAAGTCTTGTCGTAGTGATTCCAGACTTTTTGTAGCACACACATCATCGTATTCAAGTTTATTCAGATAATCCATGGCATATTTCAACGTATTATTTAAAACGGCATACTGTTCATTTTGTTTAGTCATCTTTATTGCTCCTTAAGCTCCCTTAAAAATGATACTAGGGATTTGCTATTTAATTCATTATATAGAGCGACTGACAAAATATACGCTGTTTTCGGACATGTATATTGTATAAAAATGATTTATTTGTAGGGCTTTCTGCTGGCTATAAAAAGTATATTATTCTGAATATATAAAAGAGATATCAGGCTGAGCTTTCTACATTAGAGCGGAATTTAGGGATATATTAGGTAAATTATAACTATTTGATTTTTTTGGTGTTTTTTAAATAAAAGCCTCTAATTATTTAGAGGCTTTATAGTGATATTTAGTATTACTCAAAAATTAGAATGAATAACGGATTCCGATGTTACCTGCATAAGGCATACTAGAGTCTTTAGCTTTCATATAATTGATTTCTGCATAAGCACTAAAACCATTAGTAAGGTTAGTTGTTGCACCTAAACCAACTTTAACTGCCGCACCTGAGATATCGTTATTAAAGCTATCTTCATCATTAATATATACTTTGTTGCGATCGACAAACTCATAGTTAACCGCTAAACGCATATATGGTTTGAAGTCACCACCGTCAAAAGTAAAGTTGTAACCGGCAACACTACCAACTTCAGTTTTGAAGCTACTTGCATTATCGATTTCTGCTTTTAAGCCATTACTTAATGTGTAATCAGCGCTACCAGCGTAGAAACCAGAAATAAGTACATAAGGTGCAGCAAACAGATTATCTTGCTCTAAGTGTTTACCTAATTCGAAAGAGACACCTAAACCTGATAAGTTATATTGGCCAGTCACTTTATCGCCATTAGTTGAAACAGCGTCAGTTTTGTTTCTGAAGTGGTTATACTTCATTACATAGTCAGCATACCAGCCGGAATTACCAATGTAGCTACCATAAAAACCAGCAGTATAACTATCTACCTTACCATCGCCACCACGTCTGAAATCAATATCAGAACGAGAGTAACCGACCATCGCACCAACATGAAGTGTACCATCAGCTTTTTCTTCTGCACGGTCAAAACCAATTACAAAGCCGTTCATGTCTTGCTTATAGTTAGCACCCTGATCGTGATCTACTTTATAACGACTGGTAATGTATTTACCCCAGACACCATTTTGTAGAGTATTGTTTTCAAGCTCGCCTAAACGTTGACGTAATGTTGATTGCTCGGCATCCCAAATTGTGGGTGTTACGTTAGCTACAGCAAGTACGGCATCAGTTGTTGGTGTGGTAATAGTCAGACCAGTTGCAATTAAATGCCAGTCTTCCATATTTGTTGTACCGTTTGAACTATGTTGTAGCTCATACTGCACCATGTAAGCACCTGCATCAGCACGACTTCTGGCTTTATTTAAAGTAAAACTATCATCTAATGAATTCTGACCAGCACTAATTAAGTGGTGAGTTCTGTCACCTAAATTAGTACCAGAGTCATTAACTACTACCGTAAATAAATCCGGATCGGCAATTTTGTTCTCAACATATAAGAAGTCACCCTGACCATTATTAAGATTCGCATTCATGACGATAGTACCTGAACCGGTTAGGGTTTCTAGTTCTAGTCGGCTAAACTTGCCTGCATCACTCCCATCCTGACTACCAAAATGAATCAGACCATTAGTTGAATTAAGAGTTTTAATTGTCGCTGTCGATTCTGTCGTATCTGCATTATGTTTGATATATAACTGAGCATCAGCACTTAAGAGTGATACTTCATTAGCCCAGGCACCTTTACCGCCAAGGTAGTTGTTACTCCAGTTATGAACGTCACCGCCTTCCATCGTTAATGTGCCGTTTTCAACATCGAGCGCTAAAGATGAATAACCACCATAAGCAATATTTACTCTACCACCATTTTTTACAGTAGTATTTAAGATACCGCCATGCTCATTAACATTGATTAAACCGCCATCAACAGTAGTGTTCTCGGTATAGGCATACCACTCAACGCGTTGTTCACCACCGGCATAAATTGTGGCGTTAGTTGCTTTTTGACCACGGTTAAGGATGGAGTTTTGACCTTCCCATTGCTTGTTACTTTCACGCCAATAACCTTGTTGGCTACTGACAATTTGTAGTCCATAGACTTTGGTATTATCTGCAATACCGGCCTGAACACGTTGTGTACCGCCAGCATAAATTGTACTGTCCTGATCGGCAATATCGTTATCATCTGAGCCGGCATAAACTAATTGGTATGCACCATCATAAACTTTAGTTTCAATAGATTTACCACTGGCCAGCTGATAACTACCTGCACCACTGATATGACTATTTTTAGCGGTACCGCCCCAGATATACTGAATACCGCCATTGATAACGATAGTATCTTCAGCATAAGCGTTATCACTGGTCACCATCAGGCGTTGTTCACCACCATCAACGATAGTAGCTTGCGCATAAGCATAATCACCAAGAACCTGAGTACCACCCGTTTTGACTAGTGTATTGTATGCTTCAGCATTTTTACGAAGACTTAAGCTACCACGATCTTCAATGATGGTGTCATAACCTTTGGTACCTTCTTGTAAAACTAAGACACCAATATGTTTATCACTGGCGGCACCTTTTACAATAGTGCCCACGGCAATACCTGTGCCATAAATATCCATCTGAACGGAATCCAGTGTTGTGTTAAAGCTGGACGCACCATCACGCATCCAAATTTGCTGGGTCGCTAATTCCGATGTAATCGTTCGGGTGAGTGTTTCACCACTCAGGAACTTCTTACCATCTAAAGCAATAAGATTTTTACTCTGCCAGGACGTTATGATTTGATCAAAACCACTGGAGTATTCAGGATTATCTAAAATCAGTTTGATATCTGGGGTCGCCTCTTTTGGCGGAAAACTATCAGGGACAGTTTCAGCAAAAACAGGCAATGACATTGTAAATAACACTGGAAGTGTTAAGACAGGCTTAACAAATTTCATTACATTCTTCTCCATTCTATACTTTATTTCTTTATCTGTTATTTTAAATAACTAACTTATTGATAAATTGTTTTTATTTTTATTTAATCTGTGTAAAGTCAAATTGTTTACTTAATGTAAAAAATCGTCCATGTGCAATGTGACATTTGGTTGGGTTATTCGGGAAAATATTGAGAAATTTAAATCATTTAAGTTTGCTCGTGACCTAATTTTGCGTAATACCGCACAAAATTTGTGTGGAATTATATACATTAGCAATAATTTGTATATAACGGTTTCGTCTATTTCTGTTATAAACGTAATGAAATGTTAATATATTTATTAAGAAACGCGATTAACTTTTTGTAATAATACATTTTTTAAAAATGTAAATTTTTACAAAACTTACCTGCAAAAGTAAGCTAAAGTAAATTTAATTTTACTGCTTTTTACAAATTAAATAGAAGATAATAAAAAATACTTGATACTGTATAATAATACAGTATAATTGCAAAATCTAAATATCACTAACGAATGATGGATACTAATATTATGAACGAGAACAAACAACGCGCTTTATCAGCTGCATTAAGTCAAATTGAAAAACAATTCGGTAAAGGCTCTATCATGCGTTTAGGGGATACCCAGACTCTTGATGTAGATAAGATTTCTACAGGCTCTTTAGGATTAGATATTGCACTTGGCATTGGTGGTTTACCAATGGGACGTATTGTTGAAATCTTCGGGCCTGAATCTTCAGGTAAAACGACATTAACATTATCGGTTATTGCTCAGGCGCAAAAACAAGGTAAAACTTGTGCATTTATCGATGCGGAGCATGCATTAGATCCTATCTATGCTGCTAAATTAGGTGTTCAGGTTGATGACTTACTGGTTTCACAACCAGATACTGGTGAACAGGCGCTGGAAATCTGTGATGCATTAGTTCGTTCTGGTGCGGTTGATGTGGTGATTGTTGACTCCGTGGCAGCTTTAACACCAAGAGCAGAAATTGAAGGTGAAATGGGTGATTCTCATATGGGATTACAAGCTCGTTTGATGTCTCAGGCTCTGCGTAAACTAACCGCCAATATTAAAAATGCTAACTGTTTAGTTGTATTTATCAACCAGATTCGTATGAAAATTGGTGTCATGTTTGGTAACCCGGAAACAACAACGGGTGGTAATGCTTTAAAATTCTATGCTTCTGTACGTCTTGATATTCGCCGTATTGGTTCAGTGAAAGAGGGTGAGGATGTCATTGGTAGTGACACTCGTGTTAAAGTCGTAAAAAACAAAGTCGCTGCTCCATTCAGACAAGCTGAATTCCAGATTCTGTATGGTTGTGGTATCTCTAAAGAAGGCGAATTAATTGATTTAGGTGTTAAACATAAATTAGTTGATAAAGCGGGTGCTTGGTACAGCTACAATGGCGAAAAAATTGGTCAGGGTAAAGCAAATTCAATGAAATATATTCAGGAGCATCCGGAAGTTTCTGCTGAACTGGAAGAGAAACTACGTGAGCTTTTATTAAATAGTCCTGCTCATTTTGCTGAAGAAGATGCTTCAGAGAGTAGTGAAGATTAATTGACATTGTGGATATATCATCCTGTATCACATCTTATAGTTTAATCCTTAATAAAGCTGTGCATTTACTTGCACAGCGGGATTATACGGAAAGTATTCTTCGTAAAAAACTGCAACTTTTTGCATTTCAACAAGCCCAAAAGAAATTATCCAAATCTTTTGAATCTGACTCTCTTGAAGAGTTATCTGAACAAGTCCAGCGTGCACATGATAAAGTTATCCGGCAAGTGATTGATTACTGCTATTTGCACCATCTGCTTAATGATAAACAATATATTGAACAATACTTAGCTATGCGTAGCCGTAAAGGCTATGGTAAAAACCATATTATTATGGATTTAAAGCAAAAAGGTGTTATACCCGCAGATATTGTGTCTGTTTTAGAAGAGTATGATATTAACTGGATTAGTGTTGCTAAACTTACAATAGAAAAGAAATTTAAAGTTTTGGATAAGAAAGATATTAAACAAAAAAACAGAGTTTATCGATTTTTACTCTCCAGAGGTTTTTCTCAAGCAGAAATTCAACACGCCTATCAACAAATATGACTTATCTTATTAATTTCTCAAAACTGAATAATTTATAAGTAAAATAAGCATTTATAAGATAAAATGAATTGTAAGCAATTTGTTTTCGAAAAATTTACATTATTCAAGATGCTTTTTTATACAATTATTCAAAAATTTAGACGACAGATATACTAAAATATTTATTAATACAGTATATTAGTATATTCGAATTAAACGCTGAATAGGCGGGAAGCTTAATTCAACAATTTTATCAAATTGATAATACAAATCTCTAATATATTAATTTCAATAAAATCAATTAATAATACTCATATTATTGGTTTTGTATTCATTTAAACTGGAATTTAATGATGAATAAAAGTACTGCTGAAATACGTCAAATGTTTCTTGATTTTTTTCATGGAAAAGGCCATGAAGTTGTGAGTAGTAGTTCTTTGGTTCCGCATAATGACCCAACATTACTCTTTACTAACGCAGGGATGAACCAATTTAAAGATGTATTTTTGGGACAAGATAAACGTTCATATAGTCGTGCAACCACAGCACAGCGTTGCGTTCGTGCAGGCGGAAAACACAACGATCTCGATAATGTAGGATATACAGCACGTCATCATACCTTCTTTGAAATGTTAGGTAATTTCAGTTTTGGTGACTATTTTAAAGAGAATGCAATTAAGTACGCATGGGAATTATTAACTGATAAAAATTGGTTTAATTTACCAAAAGACCGTCTATACGTCACTGTTTATGCAACCGATGACGAGGCTTTTGATATTTGGGAAAAGAAAGTAGGTGTCCCAAAAGAACGTATTATTCGTATTGGTGACAACAAAGGTGCTCCGTATGCGTCAGATAACTTCTGGCAAATGGGAGACACAGGTCCTTGTGGCCCATGTACCGAAATTTTCTATGATCATGGCGATCATATTTGGGGTGGATTACCAGGTACTCCAGAAGAAGACGGTGACCGATTTATTGAGATTTGGAACCTGGTTTTCATGCAGTTTAATCGTCAGGCCAATGGTGAGTTTAAACCACTACCAAAACCTTCTGTTGACACCGGTATGGGCCTTGAACGTATAGCTGCTGTTTTACAGCATGTAAACTCTAACTATGAAATTGATTTATTCGATAAATTAATTCGTAGCACGGCTGGTGTAATTGGTACCCAGGATTTAGCGAATAAATCACTCCGTGTTATTGCTGACCATATTCGTTCATGTTCTTATTTGATTGCTGACGGTGTTGTTCCTTCTAATGAAGGTCGTGGTTATGTGTTGCGTCGTATTATTCGTCGTGCGGTACGTCATGGTCATATGCTTGGTGCGAAAGATATTTTCTTCTATAAATTAGTTCAGCCACTTATTGATGTAATGGAAAGTGCTGCAAGTGATTTGAAAGCACAACAAAATTTTGTTGAGACAACTCTCAAAACGGAAGAAGAGCAGTTCCTAAAAACCTTAGAAAGGGGTTTATTCTTATTAGATCAGGAATTAGCTAAATTAACGGGTTCGGTGTTACCCGGAGAAGTTGCTTTTAAACTCTATGATACTTATGGATTTCCGTTAGATTTAATCGCTGACGTTTGTCGGGAAAAAGATATTACCGTCGATGAAGCTGGTTTTGAAAAAGCGATGGAAGCCCAAAGACAAAGAGCGCGAGAATCAAATAATTTTGGCGCTGATTACAATAGCATTATTAAATCTGAAGTCGTTACCGAATTCTTAGGTTATAACGCGGTAGAAGCTCAGGGTAAAGTCGTTGAACTATTTCAAAATGGACAAAAGGTTCAACATGCAAATATTGGTGAACCTGTTGTTGTTATTTTAGATAAAACAACATTTTATGGTGAGTCTGGTGGTCAGGCGGGTGATAAAGGTCTGCTCACTGCAGCAGGTGTTGAATTTAGTGTCAGTGATGCCCAAAAATACGGTAAAGCTGTTGGTCATATTGGTCATTTAGTTTCAGGCTCCTTGAAAGTGGGAGATATCATTACCACTGTTATTGATACAGAGCTTAGAGAGAGAACTAAATCAAATCACTCAGCAACGCATTTATTACAGGCTGCTTTACAACGTATTTTAGGTGCCCATGTGCATCAAAAGGGTTCTTTAGTTAATGCCAACTATTTGCGTTTTGACTTTTCTCATAGTGAGCCGGTAACGGCAAGTCAGATTGTTGAAATTGAGAATTTGGTGAATCAACAAGTACGTCGCAATTTACCTGTTGAAATTGAGATCATGGCAATTGAAGCAGCTAAAAGTAAAGGCGCAATGGCACTATTTGGTGAGAAATATGAAGATCAGGTGCGCGTCCTGACTATGGGTGATTTCTCTATCGAGCTTTGTGGTGGTACCCATGTAAACAGAACCGGAGATATTGGTTTATTCCGTATCAGTTCTGAATCAGGAATTGCTGCAGGAGTGCGCCGTATTGAAGCGGTCACAGGACAGGTTGCATTAAACCATGTTCATCAGGATTTACAGCAGTTAAATCAAATTGGTCAGCTTGTTAAAGCTGATAAAGCGAGTTCAGTTGATCGTGTAGCTCAACTTATTGAACAAACAAAACAATTAGAGAAAACAATCCAGCAGTTAAAAGAACAAAGTGCTGCGCAGGAAGGTGCACAACTGATTCAACAAGCAGTAAAAGTAAATGGTATAAGCATACTTGTCGCTCAAATCGACAATATTGAGCCAAAAGTTATGCGAACAATGATCGATGACTTAAAGAATCAAATTAAGTCAGGTGTTGTTATTTTAGCGTCTGTATTTGAAGGTAAGATTGGTCTTGCTGCAGGCGTGACACAAGATCTGATTAATCGGATTAAAGCTGGTGAACTGGTGTCAGAATTAGCATCTAAAGTTGGCGGTAAGGGTGGTGGACGCCCGGATTTTGCCCAAGCAGGAGGCGTGGATATTCAGGCATTACCGGAGGCTTTGTCCTCTATCAAAGCAATGCTTAATGATAGATTAAATTAATATAATTATAATTATTAGGAGGACTGATGTTAATTTTAACCAGGAGAGTTGGTGAAACATTAATTATTGGCGATGATGTAGTGATAACTGTTCTTGGTGTTAAAGGTAATCAAGTACGCATCGGTATTAATGCACCTAAAGAGGTTTCTATCCACAGGGAAGAGATTTATAACCGTATTCATCAGGCAACAAAAGAGCAGGATGAACCAGACTCAGGACAAGAATAGTGAGTCTATTTTTGTTTATTGTTAGAAATTGGGTATGAAATGCACAACTAACAGGTCTGAGGTAAAAAAATAATTGACTTATTTTCTGTAAAAAGTAATATGTCCGCCACGTAACTCGTTTAATGTTTTAAACGATTGACTAGGTGAGATGGCCGAGAGGCTGAAGGCGCTCCCCTGCTAAGGGAGTATGCGGTCAAAAGCTGCATCGAGGGTTCGAATCCCTCTCTCACCGCCATTTAAAATTACAAAGTAGTACATGCATCCGTAGCTCAGCTGGATAGAGTACCCGGCTACGAACCGGGCGGTCAGGGGTTCGAATCCCTTCGGATGCACCATTTCTTTATAGTAGTACTTGCATCCGTAGCTCAGCTGGATAGAGTACCCGGCTACGAACCGGGCGGTCAGGGGTTCGAATCCCTTCGGATGCACCATCTTCCTTATCTTTACCTGCATCCGTAGCTCAGCTGGATAGAGCACTCGGCTTCGAACCGAGCGGTCAGGGGTTCGAATCCCTTCGGGTGCGCCATAAATTCTCATATAAAATCTAAGTTTACTGTATCAGGTAGCGTAATAGTATTGTGCTGTGATTAGCTGGGGTTATGTGTGAGGTGGCGACTCCATAGTCGCTTTTCTGTTTCTATTCAAAATCTAAAATATAATCTCTTAATCTCTTAATCTCTTAATCTCTTAATCTCTTAATCTCTTAATCTTTTATCAGTGAATATCATTGGATGCCTACTGAGCTTAGCGATGCTATGGAGTAAGCGTTATATGGCTTGCATGTTCAGCGCATCGGAATAGTATCGGTAAGCTCACCGACTGGCTAACTCTTTCACCATTCTAAGATCCACAAGCGCGACTATGTTGCGCCACTCAACAACCTAGAGATGCCTTAAAACAAGAAATTGAAATTAGGGCAGGAGAAACAAAAATGCCGCACAAGATTACTTGTACGGCATTCAGTAATGCTTTATAAAAACGATTAATGAATAATCTTAGCCAGAAAGTCCTTAGCACGATCTGACTGAGGATCTGTGAAGAATTGTTCTTTTGGCGTATCTTCAATGATAGTCCCTTCATCCATAAACAGGATTCTGTGAGCTACTTTACGGGCAAAGCCCATCTCATGGGTAACAACCATCATTGTCATCCCTTCATAAGCCAGCTCGACCATAACGTCTAATACTTCATTAACCATTTCAGGATCAAGTGCTGAAGTTGGTTCGTCAAATAGCATGACAACAGGATCCATACACAGTGCACGTGCGATAGCAACGCGTTGTTGCTGGCCACCTGAAAGCTGACCGGGGAATTTATCTGCATGAGCAAGCAAACCTACACGATCAAGTAAACCAAGTGCTTTTTCATTGGCTTCTTCTTTAGAACGGTTTAACACCTTAATTTGAGCCAGTGTTAAGTTCTCAATAATTGACAGATGTGGGAACAACTCAAAATGCTGGAATACCATACCTACTTTAGAACGTAGTTTGGCTAAATCAGTTGCTTTACTGGTTACATTAACGCCATCCACCATAATAGTACCTTGCTGTACTGGTTCAAGAGCATTAACGGTCTTAATTAGTGTTGACTTACCTGAACCTGATGGCCCACAGACAACCACAACTTCACCTTTACCAACCTGAGTTGTACAGTCTTTTAAAACCTGAAATTGACCATACCATTTTGAAACATTTTTTAAGGAAATCATTTAAGCTAACCTTTTCTTGAAATAATTAATTAAACTCGACATAGAGAAACAGATAACAAAGTAAATAGCGGCAGAGAAAATAATCATCTCATTCATTACACCGTTATTTTTACCAATGATCTCTACACTACGATAGAAGAAGTCTGCCAGACTTAGAATATAAACTAAGGTGGTATCCTGGAACAGGATAATTCCTTGCATCAGGAGTAGTGGCGTCATAATTCGGAAAGCTTGCGGTAAAACAATAATACGCAATGCCTGTGAACGTGTCATACCAAGTGCAAGCGCTGCACTTAATTGACCTTTCGAAATACTTTGAATACCGGCACGGATAATTTCAGAGTAGTAAGCGGCCTCAAATAACGCGAAGGCGACCATGGCTGAAATTAAACGAATATCTGTACTTTGCGGTAAATTAAATAACTTAGCTAATAACTGAGGGACTAGTAAATAGAACCACAGTAATACCATCATAAGTGGAATCGCTCTGAAAGTATTCACATAAGCCATAGCAAACCAGCGTGCGGCTTTAATTGAGGACAGGCGCATAACCGCAAGTATCGTTCCCCATAAAATACCAAAGACAACAGCAGTAACAGTAATCTTTAATGTAAGTACTAACCCTTCCATAATATAAGGCAGATTTGGCCAAATTTGGCTCCAATCAAATTCCATATTATTTACCTCCTATTGAGCCAGGCAGGCGAGTACGTTTATCAATATATTGCATGGTTTTCATCACAACGATATTAATAATGACGTAACCAATGGTTACGGCAATAAATGATTCATATGGATGTCCGGCGTGTTCAAGTAATTGATTTGCTTGTTTTGAAAGCTCAAACAGTCCAACAGTTGAGGCTACCGCTGAGTTTTTCACCATATTTAATACTTCTGATGTTAATGGTGGTAATACCCGACGATAAGCATTAGGTAGTAAAATATATAAATAGGTTTGTTTTAAAGTGAGTCCAAGAGCTGTCGCGGCACTTTTTTGCCCAACAGGTAGAGACTGAATTGCAGTTCTGACTTGTTCACAAACACGCGCACCGGTAAAAAGTCCCAGACCGATAGCGCTCATAATAAAAATAAAGATGATGGGGTCTAGTCCAAATAAAAACTCTTTTGCTGCCTCAGGTAGAAGCTCAGGAACAACATAAACCCAGATAAACAGGTGAATAATTAATGGGATATTACGAAACAACTGCACGTAAATAGCGCCGATATTAGATAACAGACGATTTGGTAGAGTGCGTAGAATACCGAAGAAAGATCCAACAAAAAAAGCAATAACACCTGCACAAGCTGACAATAAGATGGTCATCTGAAAGCCCATCCATAACCAGCCGAGGTAGGTTGTATCACCAAATTTTGCAGGTTCTAAAAAGATACCCCAATTCCAATCTATACTCATAACAACTCCGTAGAAACCAAGAACATTATAACTGAAATTATAATGTTCTTGTTATCTATCAATTTAAATCTGAATGATTAGTTTAATGCCTTATCATTTGGAGCGGCAAATAACGCTTTCATTTCTGGTGAAAGTTCAAAATTCATATTTAAATTTTTCGGTGGAATAGGTTGAGTAAACCAGCGAGTATAAGATGCGTCAGCTACACCAGATTTTTGTGCATCAGCAATTGTTTTATCGATTAAAGTTTTGAATTGTTCGTCACCTTTACGTAGCATACAGGCGTAAGCTTCATAAGATAGTGGTGTACCAACAATTTCCCATTGATCAGGTTTACGAGCACGAGAACGTTCACCAGCAAGTAAGGCATCGTCCATTAAGAAAGCTGCAGCACGGCCGCTTTCCAGTGTTCTGAATGCATCACTATGATCTTTAGGTGTAATAATACGGATACCTAAGTTTTTCTCAGTATTTAACTGATTTAACATGACTTCAGATGTAGTACCCGCAGTAACAACAACATTCTTGCCTTTTAGATCATCAATGCTATTGATACCACTGCCTGTTTTTACCAGAAAACGAGTACCTACAATGAATATAGTATTTGAGAAATCGACTTGAGTCTGACGAGCTTCATTGTTTGTTGTTGAGCCACATTCAAAATCATAGCTGCCATTTTGTAATAGGGGAATACGGTTTTGAGATGTAACCGGTAAATATTTAATTTTTAGATTTGGCATATTGAGTTCAGTTTTAATCGCGTCCACAATCAGATTTGAATAATCCTGAGAATAGCCAACTACATTTTGTTGGTTGTCGTAATAAGAAAAAGGTACTGACGATTCACGATGACCGACAACAATAGTTCCATCTTGCTTAATTTTCGCTAGTGTACCGGTTAATTCTGCGGCGCTTGCGACTGAACTAACTAAGCCAATTAACACCATTGATAAAGTGATTTTAGTCAGTTTCGTATTAAATACATTTGTTGTGTGTTGTTTCATCATCAACTCCATTGTTTAATTTCGGTGATATCGTTTTGCACTGAAATGGTGAAATTAATCCCCTTTGTTGTGCAATAAACATATTGATATTAACCATAAGTAAATAAAATATGCTTTTGGGACTGCCTTTATTATTAAGCAAGAACTATGCCAAACTTAATGTTCTCTTTTACGCCAAAAAAGCATAATAAGTAACAGGCTAAGTGTTATGCCCCAAAATGGTTTATTTCCCCATTTTATGTAAGGAGTAAACCCTATTGTTGGTGATACTTGAGCAGTAAGAACTTGTTGTTCAAACTGAGGTAGTTGTTTTTGAATCTGACCATGGTGATCCACAATTGTGGTAATTCCGTTATTGGTACTACGGATTAAAGGTCGTCCAAATTCAACTGCACGAGTTCTGGCCATTTGTAGATGTTGCCAGGGACCAATGCTATTACCAAACCAAGCATCGTTAGAAACTGTAAGTAAAAAGTCAGTTTCAGGTGTGAAATTATCCCAAATTTGCTGAGACAGGATAATCTCGTAACAGATCGCAGTAACAAAGGTGTAACCCTTTATTTTTAGCGGCGCTTGAATGTATTCTCCTGATGACATTGAAGACATCGGAATATTCAATAAATCTGCAATTGGTGAAAGTAACCAGCTAAGAGGAATAAATTCACCAAAAGGAACCAAATGGTATTTATTGTATCGATTTGTTGTTGGGTATTGATAAGGTTGTTCATCACCCAGTACAACCAGCGAATTAAATATTCTATTCGCTGAGCGTGAAAATTGCAAATCGATTAGGCCAACAAGTACTGCCGTATCCATTAGACGTGCTTGTGTATCAATATTTTTTAAGTAACTCTGCTGGTTAATTTCCAGATCCGTAATCGCAGCTTCTGGCCAAATGATGATATTAGCTGAATCTAAGTTTTGCTCTGTAAGGCGCTGATAATCTTGCAGCGTTTGGGTCAGTCTTTTTGGATCCCACTTTAAGGATTGCTCGATATTACCCTGAATAAGCGCGAAATTCAGGGAACGGTCTTCATCGACTTTTACCCAATTTACTTGCCTGAGTAATAACGCGCTCCCTGTCAGTAGCAGAATTGTCAGAAATGCCGTTACAGGCTGCCATTTTGGGGCGCGATTTTTTATTGAATAATAGATATATAACAGTAAACCACTAATAACAGGAATAATCAGATTCAGAGAAGCAACACCAAAAACCGGTAAATAGCCATTTAATGGTCCGTCAAGCTGAGTATATCCCAGTTGTAACCAGGCAAAACCAGTTAAAATATAACCTCTTAAAAATTCAGTAATCTGCCATAAAGCAGGGGCTGCGATCACAAATTGAATAAATGAGTAGGGACGACTGGATTTTCTCAGTAAAGCTGCAAATATTGCCGGATACAGAGAGAGATAAACGATAAGAAGTGCCAGTAAAATAAATGCGATAACCGGAGGTAATTCACCAAATTGTTGAATACTAATATAAACCCAGTGAACGCCGGCCCCAAAAAAGCCAACTCCCCAGCAAAGACCCATAGCAAATGCTTGCTTAAGGCTGGCTGATGAAGCTACACAATATAATAGTCCACAATAAGCAATAAATGCAGTAATCCAGTAATCAAATGGTGCAAAGGCAAAGACGGCCAGTGCTCCACAAATAGCTGCAAGTATTGCTTTAATCATTATGCAGTACCAATTTCCAGATTGGGTGTCGCTGAGTTTTGTGGAATTGTTACGTGTAATTGAATAATACGGCGCTTATCCACAACTGCCACTTTGAACTGGTACTGATTAATAGTCACTGATTCACCTTTGGTTGGAAGATGCCCTAATTTTTGCATCACCAGACCACCAACGGTGTCTACTTCTTCATCACTAAATGCAGTGCTAAAGATTTCGTTAAACTCTTCAATTGGTGTCAGTGCTCGCACGGTATAGGTATCACCACTTAGATGACGTACATCACGATCTTCAATCTCATCATATTCATCTTCAATATCGCCAACGATGAGTTCAAGAATATCTTCAATTGTCACTACACCAGACACTCCACCAAATTCATCGACTGCAATAGCCATATGGTAGCGGTTAGCTCTGAACTCTTTTAACATCTGATCAACACGTTTGCCTTCCGGAATAACCACGACCGGACGGAGCACATTAGCCAGACAGAACTCTTCTGCATCTTTACGCATGAATACCAGTAAGTCTTTAGCCATCAAAACACCCTGAATATGATCTTTATCTTCACTGATCACCGGGTAACGGGAGTGGCCATGCTCCAGAATAATATCTATACATTCATCCAACGTTTGATTATTTTTAATGGTAATCATTTGGGAACGAGGAATCATAATGTCGCGCACGCGTTGTTCTGCAATATCCATTACGCCTTCAAGCATATCACGAGTATCTGGATCAATTAGTTCGTTTTCTTCTGAATCACGAATTAATTCAAGCAGATCTTCCCGATTTTTGGGTTCACTATGAAATAGTTCACTTAACCACAAAGCAAAACTTCTTTTTGGTCTCCGGTGAATATCATCGCTCATTTTCGATTTTTTTCCTTCTAGTCAATAAGTTGATAAGGGTTAATAAAACCAAGTTCTTGCATAATTTTAATTTCTAAACTTTCCATTTCCTCGGCTTCTTCATCTTCTATATGATCGTAGCCTAGTAAATGCAGGCATCCATGTATAATCATGTGTGCCCAGTGCGATTCTAAATCTTTGTGTTGTTCCAGCGCTTCTGATTCAACCACTGCTTTACAAATGATTAAGTCTCCAAGCAGTGGAATATCAATCTCAATGGGTGACTCAAACGGAAATGATAACACATTTGTCGGTTTGTCTTTATGACGATAAGTATTATTTAGTTGTCTACTCTCTTCTTCGTCAACAATACGGATAGTCAATTCTGCAGTATCCTGAAAAGGCAGTAATATCTTTTCCAGCCAGGCAGTAATTTGTGATTCTGTTGGCAGATTATCACTATTTTGACTGACAATTTGTAAATCAAGGATAATATTTTTCATAGCATGCTATTCCCGATGATAAGGATGATTAGCTGTGATACTCCATGCCCGGTATAGACTCTCGGCCACAATTACACGCACCAGTGGATGGGGCAGTGTCAACGGCGAAAGTGACCAGCTTTGTTCGGCAGCCTGTTTACAGGCAGGGGACAGCCCCTCAGGCCCGCCAATTAATAAACTGATATCTCTACCATCTAGTTTCCAGCGTTCCAGTTGAGAAGCAAGTTCTGGCGTGTCCCAAGGTTTTCCCGGAATATCTAACGTGATGATTTTATTACCTTTACCACAGGCAGAAAGCATCTGCTCGCCTTCTTTTTCCAGAATACGAGGAATATCAGCGTTCTTGGTACGTTTACCAGCAGGAATTTCGATAAGCTCAAAGGGCAGGTCTTTTGGAAAGCGATCACTATAATCTTTAAAAGCTGTGGTGACCCATTGGGGCATTTTATTACCAACCGCAATTAATTGCAGCTTCATACTTAATTAACCCCAAAGCTTCTCAAGTTCATATAACTGACGGCTCTCTTCTTGCATAACGTGCACAATAACGTTATCCAGATCTACAACAATCCAGTCTGCATCAGCTTGTCCTTCACTACCAAGAACTAAAAGGCCAGCTTTTTTCGCTTCTTCAATGATATTATCAGCAATAGAGGAAACGTGGCGATTTGAAGTACCAGTACAAATAATCATGTAATCAGTGATGCTTGATTTGCCTCTTACATCAAGAGTCACGATATCTTTACCTTTAATATCTTCAATTTTTTGGATAATAAATTGTTGTAAATTATCTGGTTGCAAAATAGAGCCCTTATCTAAATAAATTTTAGGGTAAATCATAGCATAATTTAATGGGAATTTTCATTCAGAGACTAAATTTAGTTGTTCAGCGTACAAGTGTACGCTATAATCAGCCTAATTTTTCGTGTGCACAGAGCACATATAATTGGGAGTAATGAATGAAAAGAGTTGTAATTACAGGACTTGGCATTCTTTCTAGTATCGGAAATAATGCAAAAGAAGTCTTGGCTTCACTAAAAACAGGAAAATCAGGTCTGACATTTTCAGAAGAAATGAAAGAAGCCGGAATGCGTAGTCATGTTTGGGGTAATGTTAAATTAGATACAACTGGTTTAATTGATCGCAAAATGGTTCGATTTATGGGTGATGCGTCAATTTATGCTTATCTTTCTATGCAAGAAGCGATTGCAGATGCAAAACTTTCTCCTGAGCAAATTTCTAATCCTCGTTCAGGCATCGTTGTTGGTTCTGGTACAGGTTCTGCTAAAGCTCAATACGCAGCAGCAGCGGGTATGAAAGAGAAAGGCCTGCGTGGCGTTGGTCCATATGCTGTGACTAAATCAATGGCTTCAGGCGTATCAGCTTGTCTGGCAACTTTCTATCAAATTAAAGGCGTAAACTATTCAATTAGTTCAGCGTGTTCGACCTCTGCTCACTGTATCGGTCATGCAGCAGAGCTGATTCAACTTGGCAAACAAGATATTGTTTTTGCTGGTGGTGGTGAAGAACTTTGCTGGGAAATGTCTTGTGAGTTTGACGCGATGGGTGCGTTATCAACTAAATATAATGATGAGCCAACTAAGGCTTCTCGTGCTTATGATGCTAACCGTGATGGTTTTGTTATCGCTGGCGGCGGCGGTATGTTAGTGGTTGAAGAACTTGAACATGCTCTTGCTCGTGGTGCACATATTTATGCAGAAATTGTAGGTTACGGGGCAACATCAGACGGTGCAGATATGGTTGCACCATCAGGTGAAGGTGCGGTTCGTTGTATGAGAATGGCAATTGAAAACGTTGATACACCAATTGAATACATCAACGTGCATGGTACATCAACACCAGTTGGTGATGTAAAAGAACTAGGTGCGATTGCTGAAGTTTTTGGTGATAACGTTCCGGCGATATCATCAACTAAATCAATGACAGGTCACTCACTGGGTGCTGCTGGTGTTCAGGAAGCGATTTACTCATTACTGATGCTTGAAAATGGTTTTATTGCACCAAGTATCAATATTGATGAACTTGATGAACATGCTAAAAATATGAATATCGTCACTAAACCAGTTGAAAAAGCATTGACGACTGTCATGTCAAACAGCTTTGGATTTGGTGGTACGAACGCAACACTTGTTATGCGTAAATATAAATAATATTTTATAATTAGCTGGAAATAGCGCCTTTTGTTGAGGCGCTATTTTTTTGAATGCTATTTTAATCCGGGAATGAAAGAGTGGGTTCTTGATTAGTCGGAATTTGCTCAGATATTCTTTAATTAGTTAAGTTGTTGAATAATAATAACTTAATAAAATAAAACTGTTTATTAATCAATGGGTTATGTTTTTTTTGATTTTGAGTGTTTTCTTAAAAACAAGGCCTTTATGATCATTAATACATCATTGATAAGCTAAAAATAAACTTAAAAATCTAAATAAATACCTATTGGATTATTTATTCTCGCAATAGATTTGAATAATTGTGATATCTGGTTTATTTTATACGACGAACAAATTTAAATTGAACCATTTTTAAGGGACCCTATGCGCGCATCTTTTATAGAACAACAACAAAAAATCGTGTTTGTTAAATCATTTTTTTCACAGCAACTTGCTGATAAATTGTCATTAGTTGAAGTTCAGGCTCCAATTTTAAGTCGCATTGGTGATGGGGTACAAGATAATCTATCCGGTAAAGAAAAAGCAGTACAAGTTCGAGTAAAAACAATTCCTCAGGCAGAATTTGAAGTTGTTCACTCATTAGCTAAGTGGAAGCGCAGAACCCTGAGTGAAAATCAATTTGATATTGGAGAAGGCCTTTATACACACATGGTTGCACTGCGCCCTGATGAAGATGCCTTATCACCATTACATTCAGTTTATGTCGACCAATGGGACTGGGAAAAAGTGATTTCACCGAGCGACAGAACAATTAGCTACTTAAAATCAACAGTAAAAAATATCTATGCAGCTATCAAAGCAACTGAAAAAGCGGTTAATGATAAATATGGTTTGAAACCGTTCTTACCTGAAACTATTACTTTTATTGACAGTGAATCACTATTGCAACGTTATCCTGATTTGACGCCTAAAGAGCGTGAAAATGCAATTACCAAAGAATATGGCGCAGTATTCTTAATTGGTATTGGTGGTAAGTTATCAAATAATAATTCTCATGATGCTCGTGCTCCTGATTATGATGATTGGAGTACCAAAAATGAAGAAGGGCATGTTGGCTTAAATGGTGATATTTTAGTTTGGAACCCTGTGCTTAAAATGGCATTCGAGCTTTCTTCCATGGGGATTCGTGTGAACCCAGAAGCACTGCAACGTCAGCTATCTTTAACTAATGATGAAGGCCGTTTAGCTTTTGACTGGCATAAAGCACTAATGAGTGGCAATTTAGTCCAAACAATTGGTGGTGGTATTGGTCAGTCTCGTTTAACCATGCTATTACTGCAACTTGATCATATTGGCCACGTACAATGTAGTGTCTGGGATGATAAGACCCTTAGTCAGTATAAATCGTTACTTAAATAGTTTTAAGTTAATCAAAAATAAAGGCGCTTTTAGCGCCTTTATTTTTATTGGGTAAATTAATTCACATCGGCACAGTTTAAACAATAAATGTAGCGGTTTTGTGAATCAGTCAGATTGTTCCACAATTCTGTTTGCTGCTTTAATTGTTTAGATATTGGTAATTGTGTGTAAATCATTTCTGCTAATGATTTTGGTAGTGAAGCTGAGATATTACCAAATACAGTATTAAACCAGTTCATTTCCGGTTTTAACCAGTTAATTCTATATTCATTGATGTGTGCAAGTTCAGCAGCTTTATTGAGTGCATCATCAAAATCACCTAGTTGATCAACCAGATTAAAGCTCTTCGCATCAGTACCAATCCAGACTTGTCCTTGTGCAACTTTTTCTACCTGATCAAGAGTAAGACCTCTGGCCTTGGCGACAATATTCACAAAAGATTGATAGCCATTTTCAATACTTAATTGCATTAATTCATTTTGCAGCGGATTGAGCTCTTTGGTAAATGCCAGATCCGCCAGTGGAGATGTGGATACGCCATCAGTGTGAATCCCGACAGAATCAAGTGTTTTTTCAAATGTAGGGATAATACCAAAAATACCAATAGAACCTGTTATCGTATTTGGACTGGCAACAATATAATCCGATTCACTGGCTATCCAGTAACCGCCTGAAGCGGCCATACTGCCCATAGAAACTACAACGGGTGTGCCTGTATCTCTGATAGCCTTAATTTCACTACGAATAGCTTCTGACGCATCTACACTACCACCAGGGCTATCGATACGAACCACCACAGCTTTAATATGATCATTATCTCTGATTGATTGTAATTGCCCGGTAATAGTATAACTACCTGCATTGCTTTCTGTATTACTACCGCCGGTAATTGCTCCGTTCACAAAGACAATGGCAATTTCTGAATTTTGATTTAAAACTTCTTCAGGTGTATTTAACACATAATCGTAGA
Organism: Zophobihabitans entericus; assembly: GCF_011745665.1. Taxonomy (GTDB): domain Bacteria; phylum Pseudomonadota; class Gammaproteobacteria; order Enterobacterales; family Orbaceae; genus Zophobihabitans; species Zophobihabitans entericus. The sequence continues at coordinate 1,783,525 of NZ_CP050253.1, forward strand.
AGCTAAGTCTTGGACTATAACTAAATAAGTTATCCATCTCCTGACCAAATTCAGATGTAGATACAATCTCATCGACAAGATTATTGTTTAAAGCATATTGAGTGAGATCACCAGAAAGTTGTCTTAGCTTAGATAGCATTACTGTTGGTTCTGGCACCAGTTCATTAGCAAACATTTCACGATTATCTGCGGTATCTTCCAGATAACTGTTCCACATTGTTTCTAACCAGCGACGCGTATTTGCTCGTGATTCTTCAGACATATTATCACGCAGGAAAGGTTCAACAGCTGACTTATAAGTACCAACACGGAAAACATTTACTTTAACATCAAGGTTATCCAGTAAGGTTTTGTAGTAAAGACTGTTTGCAGAAAAGCCGTAAACATTCACACTACCCATAGGTGTTAAATAAATTTTATCAGCAAAACTTGCCAGATAGTATTGAGCCTGATCGTAAGAAGATCCAATTGCATAAACAGCTTTGTCATTAGCACGAAACTCCTCCAGATATTTACCAATATATTGTAAAGAGGTGAGGTTAGTTCCGGTAAAATTGTCCAGTTCAAGAATAATGCCTTGAATATTATTATCGTAAGTGGCTTGGTGAATTTTCTGTGTTAATGTAAATAAGCTATTTTCACGCGTTAAATCGACATTTTCACCAGAAAATTTATTACGTAGTTTATAAAATTCATCATCATATATCGGGCTATCAACAATTGAGCCCTGAATATTTAAAACTAAGACACCTTCTTGTGGAATAAAAGAGGAATTCTCTTGTTCTGTAATTAATCCCCATAAGCCAATAAAAAGCAGGATAAAGATTAAAAAGAAGATATTCATAATAATTTCGCGAATTAGATTGAGAGCTTTCCACGCGAATTTAAAAATTTTACCAATGACTTTCCAAAAACTCATAATATCTGGCTGACCTTTTTTATTGAGATGATTCATCATACATGAAAATGATGAAAAGAGTAGGTTTGTTATCTATCTACAGTTATACAACAGCACAGAACGATAGAATGTTACTTTTTATAGGCTCGTTTTTTGAAATATTGCTTATCTTCCCAGCGTAAACAAGTAAGCTTTCCGCCCCAGCAGCAACCGGTATCAAGTGCATAGATGCCTTCCGGAGTATATTTGCCATTTAAAGAAGCCCAGTGGCCAAAAGCGATACTGTACTTTGGATAGTAATCACTATTTTCCAGTAACATAAACCAGGGTTTTAATTTACCCGGAGCCTCTGGTGGGGATTCTTTATAATACATATCTAAGCGGCCATCTAAATTGCAGTAGCGCATACGAGTAAAAGCGTTGGCAATATAGCGCAAACGCTCTACGCCTTGTAATTCAGAAGTCCAGAAGTCAGGCAGATCGCCATACATCGCATCCAGAAAGAAAGGGTAACTATCGCTGGATAAGATAGCTTCTAAATCTTTGGCACATTTCTTAGCTGTCTCAAGATCCCATTGTGGACTCAGACCGGCATGTGCCATGATAAGTTTTAATTCTTCATCGATTTGTAGTACGGGCTGACGACGTAACCAGTTAATTAGCTCGTCACAATCAGGAGCAGTGAGTACCGGAGTAAGATGATCTTTCGATTTATTTTTACTGATTCCGGCATAGATAGCCAGCAGGTTTAGGTCATGATTGCCTAGTGTCATTCTTGCTTTAGAACCAAGGGATTTTACAAAACGTAATACTTCCAGTGATTTTTCACCTCTGGCAACTAAGTCACCGGTAAACCAGATGATATCACTATCACTATATTCTGCTTTTTCCAGTACACGCATCAGCTCATCATAACAACCGTGAACATCACCAATGAGTAAATTTGCCATGATAAGTGCTCCGGGAACTAAGCAGGTATATAAGCGTTAGCGAGTGCACAATATTGTGCAACGGACAGGTTTTCTGCTCGCAGATTGGCATCGATATTTAAACTATCAAATTGCTCTGCAGTAAAGAGCTGACCTAAACTGTTACGAATGGTTTTACGGCGCTGGTTAAATGCCTGAGTGGTAATATGGCCAAGTACTTTAATGTCTTTAACCGGATTAGGAATCATCGCATGCGGCGCTAAACGTACAACTGCTGAATCAACTTTTGGTGCCGGCTTAAATGCAGTTGGTGGTACTTCTAGGACTGGAATGATTTGGCAATAATATTGCGCCATGACACTGAGTCGTCCGTAGGCTTTGCTATTTGGTGCTGCAACTAAACGATTAACCACTTCTTTTTGCAACATAAAATGCATATCTGCAATCGCATCATAATAGCTGAATAGATGAAACATCAAAGGTGTAGAAATATTGTAAGGAAGGTTACCAAATATACGTAAAGGCTGACCTGCCTGTTTAGCGAGTTCATCAAAATTAATGGTCATAGCGTCTTGTTGAATGATTGTCAGCTTATCGCCTAGTTTTGGATGGGTCGCCAGACGTGCTGCTAAATCACGGTCAATTTCAATTACAGTTAAATGATCGACCTGACGAGCAACGGGTAAGGTTAGTGCGGCCAGACCCGGGCCAATTTCAACCAGAGCTTGGCCGTTTTTAGGCTGAATAGCAGCCACAATACTTTCAATAATATAGTCATCATGTAAAAAGTTTTGACCAAAACGTTTTCTGGCAAAATGCCCCTGATGTACACGATTATTCATTGTCTTCGCCAATAATTTTTACATAAGCATCAGCACGTAATTCCTGAATCCAGATTTGTAACTCTTCACTGAACTTACGATTAAAGATTAAGCGATAAGCCTTTTCCTTCTGAGCTAAATCGGTGCGATCTTCTTTACGTGTATCCAGTAACTGGATTAAGTGCCAGCCAAAAGCAGATTTAATCGGTTGGCTGATTTCACCTTTTTTCAGTTTAAGCAGGGCATTTCTAAAGGCTTCATCGTAGCGCTCAGGCATATTCCAGCCAAGTTCACCACCTTTTTCAGCTGAACCTGGATCTTCAGAAAAGGCTTTCGCTAACTCTTCAAAGGTTGCCTGATTATTCACAATTTGTTGACGCATATCAGCAAGCTGATTTTTTGCCTGATCATCAGTGACCAGCACATTGGTTTTGATCAGAATATGACGAGCATTAACTTCAAGCACAGTGATTGGTTGCTGGGTTTCACCACGTGTGTTATCCACTTTTAAAATATGGAAACCAACACCAGAACGGATAGGACCAATAATATCGCCTTTTTGTGCCTGAATAACTTTACCTTCAAACAGCGTTGGTAATTCGCTCACTTTTTGCCAGCCTAAGCTACCACCTGACAATGCCGCCTCATCATTTGAGTAAGTTGCAGCTAAGCGGGCAAAGTTACCACCATTACGAAGCTGTGAAATAATATTTTGGGCTTTTTCTGTTGCTGCTGTAACTTGTGCTTTACTTGGATTTTCAGGTAAGGCGAGCAAAATATGACTGATATTGACTTCTATATTATTAGCCGGTTGTTTAGCCAGAGTACTTGCTAAAGAATCGACTTCTTGTGGCGTAATTGAAATACGACGACGAACTTCTGTCATACGCGTTTCATCAATTAACATATCAGTACGAATACGTTCACGATAGCTGTTATAACTGATACCGGAACTGGATAGGTGACCACGTAGTTCATCAACAGTTAAGTTATTTTCTTTAGCAATTTGTTGAATAGTCCGAGTGACATCAGCATCAGAAACGGTAATTTTTAAACGCGCAGCTTGCTGTAAAATTAAATTATCGACAATTAAACGCTCAATAACCTGATGTCTGAGTGCTGCATCATCAGGAAGATTTTGTGGCGGTGTTGACGCTTTAATATCGTTAAACATCTGCTTAACTTTACTTTCTAAAACGACATTGTTATTTACTACTGCTGCAACCTGATCGACAACTCTTGGAGCAGCAAAAGCGATACTGGTTGCACATAAACCTAAAATTAAACCGATAGTACGTAGTTTATTTGTCATGATGTTCTTTTTAAGCGTCATAATTTTCAGTTATTATCATAAATGGTCAATAGTTACTTAGACCTGTATTTAGTTTATTAGTTCCGTTAACAGCTAAATACAGATTCCTATATATTCTTAGTTCTCTTCAAATGCAGATTGGTACGGAAGAAGTCCAAAATCTAACATTTTAGCCGTAGTGTTACGGTTAGTGCTAAGTCCTCTTAACTCAAAGTTAAACGAGAGTTTATTATCATATTGGCTGGTTTGAGTACTAGCATTCCAGTCGGTAATTTTACGTCCATATTGAACAGAGAAGCCCCAGCAACAGGAATTATACTGGAAACCAATAAAGCTATCAGAAGATTGTTCAAGTTTGGTGTCATAGTAGTAAGAGCCTACTACAGATAATGTATCTGTAAGTGGCCAGCTAGCCATCAAACCAACTTGTGAAATATCTTGTTTATATGGCGAGTTAGTAATCAGGCCGATGGCATCGATATAGTTTTTATTGGCATAACGATAACTCAGTTGTGCCAGTTTATTTTGTGAGGCACGATATTCAATAACACCGTTGGCCAAAGCAACTTCATCAATACGTGTATCGTATTGCAGACCACCACGCATAATCAGGTTATCATTTACGCGCCAGAAGCCATCTGTAGCCCAGGTTAAACTACCAGTATCTTCATTCTGATCGAGAGGAGAACTGAGATCACCAGTACGTGATTTATTAAAGTAATAAACCTGTCCGAGAGAGAAGTTAAAGCGTTCAACTAAATTATTATCATAAAAACGTGTAGTCAAACCTGTAGAAAGTTGGTTGGCAGACGCAATGCGATCCAGACCACTATAAAGATGATCCCTGAATAGACCTGCATAATCAGATTGCAGTAATGATGAATCCGTATTCTGAATTCTTGACTGATTACGATAAGGAATATATTGATATTTAATACGTGGTTCGAGTGTTTGTGTATAACCATCAAGGAATGGAATGTTATCTCGTTCAAAAATAATACGTCCATCCAGATTTAGGTGAGGCATAACGCGGTTAACATCCTTTTGCAGCACAGAATAGTTATTACCCGGAACATCCTGATAATAGTGTGTTGCCAACAAAGTAGCATCAGCATTAAACATAGACCATTGGTTAGAGACATTATAGCTTACTGTTGGTGCAATATGTAAACGTGTAATCTCCGGGTTTCTGACACCAGGGCTGGTAAAACGTACTGCCTGAGCATAAGTGTTAAATTTAACCGAATCAAAAGGGTTACTGTAATAACGAATATCTAATTGTGGCACAGTACGGTACATATTATCTTTTAAGGTTGAACGAAATACCTGGAAAGATTTTGAACTCAACGCAACGTCCCAGTTATTATTAGCATAACCAAGCAAATAACGCTGAGTAATATAACCATCTGTCATCGAACCATAATTAGAACTTAAATCGGTGAAGTAACGTACATCACTTACACGAGTCATATCCGTTTCAATACGCCAGTTTTGGTCAATGAGTCCTTTATGTTCCCAGTGGAATAACCAACGCTCTTTATTATCACCAGTATCGATTTCAGGATCGCGACGGTCTTTATTATATAAAGAGTCATGATGTAACCAATCCAGCGCAAATACACCTTGCCCAAGGCTTGTTAAATAACGTGCTTCAGTTTGTAATTGCACACCACGACGCTGAATAAGACGTGGTGTAAAAGTAGCATCTAAATTAGGGGCGATATTCCAATAGAATGGTGTGGCGATGTTAACACCATCAATACTATCGTAGTTAAATGACGGTATGAGTAGGCCTGAACGGCGCCGGTCACCAACCGGGAATTGTAAATATGGTGAATACAACACAGGAACCGGACCGATTTTAAATACCGCATTCCAGATTTCAACTAATTCTTCTTCATTATCATGAATAACTGTACTGCCTTGAATATTCCAGCTGTTATCATCGACTGGGCAAGAAGTGAAACTTCCGTCTTTTAACGTAATATAGCGATTACTTTCTAGCTGAAGCTGGCTTGCCTGACCACGACCCAGTCGGCCGACTAAATGATATTGACTGTTTTTGATTTCAATATCATTAGTATCTAAGTTCATTGAGGCTTGTTCACCTTGTAAAGTAACAACATTATCAAGGTAGTTGATATCACCTGAAATGGTCACGACACGTGACTGGTCTTCTTTGGTTTCAATCGTGACTTTGTCAGCTTCTACTGACCGATTACCCTGAGTAATGACAACGTTTCCTTCATAGACAGCTGTGTTGGGTGCACTGGCTGTAAATGTATCGGTTTCAACTTCAACGGGCAGAGTTTTAATGTCACCTTCAACCAGTGGTTTAGTATAGACTGGCACGTTAGCCAGACATTGTTGGTCTAAGCAAGAAATTTCAGGACGATTTTCTTCGGTGTTATTAGCGAGACTATAGGCACTATAAAGCGTTGCCCATACAGCGACTGCGACCAATGAAGGGACATATTTTTTCATATGTAACGTATCTATACCAAGGCATCAAATAAAAAGATGCAGTATTATAACGTCTATTCATTATTAGCAAAAGGAATAATCAATAAAGTCACATTATCTATTCAATTGTTGAACAGATAATGTTAACTGAATGGAGATAAAGCGTTACTGCTTAGCTTTATCCTTAGTTGGTTTATGAGATTTACGTGGACTATGTTTACGACGCGTTGGCTCTTTATCCAGCATTTTAACCATCGCTTCTTGCTCGTCATGATCAGCGTGCTGGAATTCATCCCACCATTTGGCTAAAGTCAATAGTTCACCTTTCTCAATAGAAGAGCGAAGTTCTAACAAATCATAAGCCGCACGGAATTTAGGATGTTCAAGTAACACATAAGCTCGTTTGCCAAAACGTTTGGTCATACGAGCTTGCAGGCGCCAGATATCATTCATGATAATTGTTAAACGGCGTGGTATAGCGATGGTTTTACTTTGTTCATGTAACAAGTCATTAACCGCCATAGAGAACGCCTCATGATAAGGCAGGCCACTTTCCATCACCAGTTTCTGGGTCAGCTCTGTTAATGGATACCATAAGAACACAGCAAATAGAAATGCCGGATTTACGCGCTGATCATTTTTGATACGGTAATCTGTATTCTTGAGGACTTGTTCGAGGATCTGTTCCATATAGTTATCAGGCATTGCTTTATGCGTTGTCGTTTTTGGTGTAAACAGACGACTGATAACCGGGAAGAGTTGATCAAACAGATGATACTCACGAAGTAATTGATAAGTACTATAGCCATAACCGGATTGCAGTAATTTTAATGATTCATCAAAAATACGTGGTGCCGGAATATTTTGTAATAACGGCGCTAAGCGAACGATCGGCTTGGCCGTTTCTGGTGCTAAAGTCATATTTAATTTAGCAGCGAATCTGACTGCTCTAAGCATTCGCACAGGATCTTCGCGGTAGCGAGTTTCCGGCTCTCCAATTAAACGTATAACACCCTGACGCAAATCCTGTAAACCACCACAATAATCGCGAACAGTGAAATCTTTACTACAATAATAAAGGCTGTTAATGGTGAAGTCGCGTCTTACAGCATCTTGCTCTATAGTGCCATATACGTTGTCTCTGAGTAACATACCAGTATTTGACTGACGTGATTCATGAGAGTCATTACTGGCATCTTCATGATCGCCACGAAATGTTGCAACTTCAATAATTTCTTTACCAAACATAATGTGTGCAAGTCTAAAGCGACGTCCGACCAGACGGCAGTTACGGAATACTTTTTGAACCTGCTCCGGTGTAGCATTTGTGGTGACATCAAAGTCTTTTGGTGTTTGTCCCAGCAGTAAATCACGGACGCAACCACCTACAAGGTAAGCTTCGTAACCTTGTTTGTTAAGACGATTAAGCACTTTTAACGCATTTTCACTAATTAATTGACGTGAAATATTATGCTGTTCCCGGGGAACAATAACCACATTCCCTAAAGGTTGTTCTTGCTCTGAATGTTGAACTTCGACAGGTAATTCAGTAGGTACTTCAGATTGAAACAATTTGCGGTAAAAGCGCGAAACTTTTCTGAAAATAGTACACCCCTAAAATGGTAAAAAATTGATCGGCAGCAATTATATGCCTAACTCCTTTAATAATCAAACGACGAGCATTATAAAAATAAATTATGAAGAGTTTGTTGCGAGTTATGAATTACAATGATAAAACTATGTGGTTCAACATTCATTTCTCATCTATTGGTAAATCATTATGAATAAAGTGTACAATTTCAGTGCTGGCCCAGCTATTCTTCCGCACGAAGTGCTAAAACAGGCACAACATGAGTTACTTAACTGGCAAGATACCGGCGCATCGGTTATGGAACTTAGTCATCGCGGAAAAGAGTTTGATGCCTGTGCGATTGAAGCTACGCAAGATTTACGTGACTTATTAGCTGTTCCGGCTAATTATAAAATTTTATTTTGTCAGGGCGGTGCCAGAGGGCAATTTGCCGCTGTGCCAATGAATTTACTGGGGAATAAAACAACAGCTGACTATATTAATAGTGGCTATTGGAGCCAGTGTGCTGCAGAAGAGGCACAAAAATATTGTACGGTAAATGAACTACATATTCGTACTGAACATGATGGTAAAGTCGGTCTTAAACCCATGTCTGAGTGGAATTTAAATAAAGAGGCTGCTTTTATACATTATTGTCCAAATGAGACGATTGATGGTGTAGCGATTTTTAACGATCCCACTTTTGCTAAAGATAAAGTGGTAGTGGCTGATTTATCTTCTTCTATTTTATCTCAGCCAATTGATGTGAGCCGTTATGGTGTGATTTATGCCGGAGCACAAAAAAATATTGGCCCGTCAGGGCTCACGATTGTTATTGTGCGTGAAGATTTACTGGGTAAAGCAAGTCGTATCACACCATCTATTTTTGATTATCAAATTATGGCTAAGTATGATTCTATGTTCAATACGCCGCCAACATTTGCCTGGTATATGTCAGGATTGGTGTTTAAATGGTTAAAACAGCTGGGCGGTGTTGAGAAGATGCATGAGTTGAATCAGGCTAAAGCTCAGTTACTATATAAAGCTATCGATCAGTCTGATTTTTATCGTAATAATATTTCGGTTGCTAATCGTTCAATCATGAATGTTTCTTTCATGTCTCCGGGCGAAGAGCTGGACAAGCGTTTTGTTGAACTGGCAAAACAGGAAAATATTATTGGTATTAAAGGTCACCGAATTGCAGGTGGGATGAGAGCATCGATTTATAATGCGATGGATCTTGACGGGGTTAAAGCACTCATCGCCTTTATGCAGGAATTTGAGCGTACTCACGGTTAAACAAATTAAAATAGAAAATAAAAAGGAACAGTTATGAGTTGTGATTATTTAAGCAGGGCGAATAAAGGAATTAGTAAACTTCAACCTTATCAGGCAGGTAAGCCAATTGAAGAACTGGAGCGTGAGTTAGGTATTAAAGATATTATTAAGCTGGCATCGAATGAAAATCCACTCGGTTTTCCGGCTAGTGCCAAGCAGGCAATCACTAAACATCTTGATGAGCTCACTTTCTATCCTGATGCTAACGGATTTAGTCTGAAAAAAGCCATCTCTGAAAAATTTAAAGTAAAGCAGGAACAAATTACACTTGGTAATGGTTCTAATGACTTAATTGAACTCATTGCCAGAACGTTTGTTCATGATGAAGATGAAGTAATTTTTGCTCAGTACGCTTTTATTGTCTATCCGCTGGTGACTCAGGCGCTAAATGCTAAAGCGGTAGTTGTTCCGGCTAAAAACTGGGGCCATGATTTACCGGCTATGCTTGCTGCAATTACTGATAAAACTAAGCTGGTTGTGGTAGCGAATCCAAATAATCCAACCGGAACATTCCTTGAATCAGCTGAACTTGAACAGTTTATTAAACAGGTACCGGAAAATGTACTGGTAGTTTTGGATGAAGCCTATACTGAGTTCACACCAGTCAGTCGCCGTGCACCGTCACTACAATGGGTTGATAAGTACCCAAATCTGATTGTGTGCCGGACTTTCTCTAAAGCCTATGGACTTGCCGGACTGCGTATTGGTTATGCGGTTTCTTCTCCGGAAATTATGGGGATTTTAAATCGTGTGCGTCAGCCATTTAACTGTAATAGTTTAGCACTTGTCGCAGCCGAAGCTGTTTTGGCTGATGATGCTTATCTGGCTAAGGCTTATGAGAATAACTTAGCGGGCCTAAAACTGATTACTGAGTTTTGTGAGCAGGAGAAACTGCCATATATTCCATCAATGGGCAATTTTATTACCATTGATTTTGGTAAACCGGCACAACCTATTTATCAGCAATTATTGCAGAAAGGTGTTATCGTCAGACCAATTGCGGGTTATGGCATGCCAAACCATTTACGTATCAGTATTGGTCTGCCTGAGCAAAACCAGCGTTTAATCAATGGGTTAAAAGAAATTTTAAATTAATTTCTTCAATAAAATCAATGAGTTATAAATATGGTGTTTTCAATTTGGAAACACCTTTTTTCTTTGCTAAAACAATAAGTTAAACTGGTACCCGTTAGAATGTAACTTAGACGATTACAGAGGCCAGATAGGTTTCCAGTCTTTGTTCTTTTTCCAGCTTAAATGTCTCATCCAGTAGTGTATATTCCAGAATACGGTCTAAACGAAAGTGGCGGAAATCGTTACGCGTTGTACACCAGCCAACCATCGTCCAGCGGTCACTCCAGAAGAAGACTCCTAAAGGATAGATCTTGCGTCTTTCCGCTACTACGTCTTGTGGTTTTTGATAATCGATAGAGATCACCTGATGCTGAATAATGGCCTGATTGATTAAATCGATCATTGCACCATAATGCAGACGATTAAAACTTGGTGCGTAGAGCTTAATTTTATTGATATCTTCCTGCAGTTTTTTAGGCAAGGCACTATTAAGTTTTGAGAGCGCTCTGTCAGCATTGGTTTTCATTTTACCGCCTAAAGCTGCCACCATTCTGGCACCCAGTACCAGAGTCGTTAGTTCATCTAAATCAAACATTAACGGAGGAAGATCATAATCTTTACGCAGAACATAACCAACACCGGCCTCACCATCAATAGGCACGCCGGTACTCATTAAGTCCTGAATATCACGATAGACAGTTCTTTCTGAAATTTCCAGTTTTTCAGCCAGCCATTTAGCCGTTGTCAGACGACGGGTTCTTAAAAACTGAATTATCTGAAAGAGTCGGTCAGCACGGCGCATAGTTATCCTCGGTATACTTAAATGTTGGTAAAAGCTCAGAACAATGATAATCGTTCAGAGCTTTTCTAGTATTAAGGAACTGGTGACCAGAGTCCAATGGTATTTTCCTCACTGTCAGTAAACAGGGCGATATAACCATTCCCGCCAATTTCCATACATGGCATTACTGTTTTACCGCCTAATTGTTCTATTTTTGCCAGCGTTGTCTTAATTGAATCTGCAGGTAAGTAAATAACGATAGAACCAGAGCCCGACTGACATGATTTATAACATTCACCAGCAACAAGAGCACCACCAGTTTGTCCTTCCGGATAAGGGAAAATGGCCATAGACATATCATTCATTTGTTCAATATTAAATTGCACATTAAAAGCAGCTTCATAGAATTTTACGGCACGATCAAAATCACGAACAACAATTTCAAACCATTCAATTGGACGACGAACTTGCATAAGATTTTCCTTTTCATTTTGTTAATTAAAAATAATGTCATTAGGGTAAATGAGTGATTTACTTTGTGTTATCTCATTTACTGTGACTATCATAACGCAGTGCTCCTGACAGCATTATGTCAGTAGTGTTTAAGGAAAATAATTATGTTTTTGTTTTTCGCTGATACGCAGGGTTAAGTCGGTGATAGCAATGATCAGTGCAGAACGAATCATTTGCTCGTAACGGTGGCTATACATGGATGATTTCATTGAATCGACAATACCAACTTCACTCGTAGCTGTGCGGGTAATTGGCAGGTTAGGGGGTAAGACCATATCGTGCAGTAGACTGATTGGGCCTAAAATCTCATCATCTGTATAAGTATATAATGTCTCGTCATTTTCCAGCTCATCAAGAATTGCCATGAGCAGTTCAATATCTTCATACTCTTCACGGCTGATAATACCTAAGGCATACAGTAACTTTAGACGAACAGAGAGATCGTTAAGTGGGCCTTTATGCCCAATTAAAGAGGGAATAACAAATTTAATTGCGTGACGTTCTTTACGAAAGACTTTCATGATCAGCTTATTGACACTTTTGCCAATCAAATCAATGGCTGTAATCAAAAGCCCATGGATGTCAGGCTTTTGATTAAGCTGTTCTAAAATATAATCTTCGTGTTGTGTATCTGACATTAAATTTGTCACTAATATTAAAACTGCTTATTTTGCATCGAATGATAGATCTGCGCAACCCTACTTACTACAGGATTACTTTTCCCTAAAACAGAAGCTTCTAAACCTGAAACTTCACATAATGCTGCTTCAACCCCTGATTTAGTGATCTTTTCTGCCAGCTCAATAGCTTGTTCATCTTCCTGATTACGATAATTAAGCGCGGCAGCAATACCAATAAGTAAGTTATCATTCGCAGTATGATATTCAAAGGTGCCAAGTAATGGTTTGATCAGACGATCACCAGAACTCAGTTTACGGATTGGCTGACGACCAACACGCGCTGTATCATCATGCAGATAAGGGTTTTCAAAACGAGACAGAATTTTATCAATGTAAGCTGCATGTTTTTTTGCATCAAAATTATAACGTTTGATGAGGACAGCGCCACTTTCTTCCATCGCTTGACGAACGATGGCTCTGATTTTGTCATTTAAAATCGCGTCACGAATAGTTTCTACACCAAAATAAAAACCTAGGTAAGCCGTGATGGCGTGCCCGGTATTTAGAGTGAACAGTTTTCTCTCAACAAAAGCCATCAGGTTATCAACGACTTCCATACCCTTAATTGCTGGTACTGGGCCATTAAACTGGTTTTTATCAACAATCCATTCTGAGAATGTTTCCACAGTTACTTCTAAAATGTCACCGGTTTTAGAGGTGGCCGGCGGAACGATGCGGTCAACAGCTGAATCAACAAATCCAACGTGTTGGTTGACCCAAACGTGATAATTTTCTGGTAACGCTTTAAAGATATACTCTTTAAACTGACTGGTTCCACGTACCATATTTTCACAAGCGATAATATTAAGTGGGGAAGTATTCTGATCATTACAACGCTGGACTAAACCCTGCGCAACGCTACCGGCGATGCGAGCTAAGATTTGTGGACCAACTGCGGTAGTTATCAAATCAACCTGAGCAATTTGTTTAAAGACGTCATCTGACAGACTACTAATCGCATCAACATTTTTTACTGTTTCAGTTACGGCATATTCACCAACTACATTAACGGGATATTCGTGACGTGTTGCAATAGCATCGACGACTTGTTGATTAACATCAGCAAAAGTAACATGGATACCTGCATCAGAAAGTAATTTACCGATAAATCCTCGTCCGATATTTCCTGCACCAAAATGTAACGCTTTCATAATGACACCTTATTGATTATCTCTGTTAAGAGATTTTAAAACAGTGAAAGGGTAAGTTTTACCTTACCCTTATTTACTAAATTACTATCGTCAGTTCCTGCTTAAGATAAAATAGCCAGAACTTCGTCAATATTTTTTGTTGAGACCAGTTTCTCTATCACTGCACTATCGTCAAGGGCATTGGTTAGTTTAGCGATAACCTGAATGTGTTCGTTATTACGTGCTGCAATACCAATCACGATTTTGGCCTGATCTTCCGGACTGTCACTAAATGGCACACCAGCCGGATATTGACAGAATACGATACCTGTTTTTAGCACTTTATCTTTTGCTTCAATCGTTCCGTGAGGAACCGCAATAGATTCACCTAAATAGGTTGATGTGAGTTTTTCTCTTTCAAGCATAGCATCAATATATTCAGGCTCAACGTAGCCTCCTTCAACCAGTTTTTGACCGGCAAAACGGATCGCTTCTTCTTTATTGCTGGCACTAAGGCCTAGGAAGATATTGCTAGCTGATAATTTGAATACATTATTTACTGGGGCATTTTCTTCAATTGGTCTTGATGCACTGGTGCTTTGTGCTTTTTTCAGCCTATCAACCAGTTCACTATACAGGTTGCTGTCTAAGAAGTTAGTCAGTGAAATATGGTGAGCATTTGGAGCATATTGTCTTGCTCGCAGCGTTAAGTCTTGATGGGTAATCACAATATCAGCATCAGCCGGGATACTATTAATCGCTAAGTTATTGACGATAATATTTAAGCCCGCATCGTGAACTTTTTTGCGTAACACGCCAGCACCCATTGCGCTTGAACCCATGCCAGCATCACAAGCTACAATGATTTTTCTGACATTAGCAAGATCAAAGTTTTGGACACCTTTTGATTCGTTTTTCATGTCAGTCACATTAGATTGTGCTTCTTCCAGTGTTTTTTCTGCATTTTTAGAACTTTTCAGTAAGATTGCAGAGACGACAAACGATACTGCAGTCGCCGCAACAACAGAGGTAATCACACCAACATAAGAACCCTTAGCCATCCCAAGAACAGCGATGATAGAACCTGGTGATGCTGGAGCTGTTAAGCCGGCATTGAACAGAGTTAACGTGAATACACCAGTCATACCACCAAGAATAACCGCAATGATTAAACGTGGGTTCATTAGTACATACGGGAAGTAAATTTCGTGAATACCACCAAAGAAGTGGATAATTGCCGCACCACTGGCTGAACCTTTAGCGGAACCTTTACCAAAGAACATATAAGCCAATAATAAACCAAGACCAGGGCCCGGGTTTGCTTCGATTAAGAAGAAAATAGATTTACCGGTAGTGACTGCTTCTTGTACGCCAAGTGGAGTAAAGACACCGTGGTTGATTGCGTTATTTAGGAACAGGATTTTTGCTGGTTCAACCAGAATTGATGTTAATGGCAGAAGGTTATTCTGAACCATGAAATTAACACCAGAAGCCAGAACATTCGATGCACTAACGACAAATGGCCCAATAGCATAGAACGCCAGCAGAGCAAGTAACATACCGATGATACCGGCTGAGAAGTTATTGACTAACATCTCAAAACCGCTTTTGATTTTACCATCAACAGCTTTATCGAATTGTTTAATGACCCAGCCGCCTAAAGGACCAACGATCATCGCACCTAAGAACATCGGGATACTTGCACCAACAACTACCCCCATGGTTGTAATAGCACCAACAACAGCACCACGTTCACCATAAACAAGTTTACCACCGGTGTAACCAATTAAAAGTGGTAATAAATAAGAGATCATTGGACCAACAAAAGCGTCTGCTAACGTTTTATTTGGTAACCAGCCTGTCTCAATGAAAAGAGCAGTAATAAATCCCCAGGCAATAAAGGCACCAATATTTGGCATCACCATATTACTTAGGAATCGCCCGAAATTTTGCACTTTCAGTTTAACGTTTGATGTAGACATAATGAATTCCATTGCAGTTGATAACATGGTCATTGTATGGTTATGTCTAAAATTAAATCATTACAATTTATGGTTAAATGTGATCTATATCACTGTTGAAAATTTATGTTTGTTTTAAAAATGTGATTTATATCACAAATATCTGGGTGTTATAGTGAAAAAGTGTCAGCAGTGATCGTTTTTTCAGCATTTTTATTGAAGAGAAAATATTATCAGATAAAAAAATAGTGCCTTAATTAGCACTATTTTTATTAAAAGATTTGTCTAATGACTACTGGCATTTATACACATCACCCGCCATAACAGCATCAGTTGGTGCTATGTCTGAAATAACTTTCATGGAGGCATCTTGCGCATTATGAATTACGTTACCCCCCATTTGTGCTGCCTGGTTTCTTAAATCAATTGCAGCGTCACGCATTAACTGGCTGTGAGTTTTAGTTCCGGAGAAGAAACTACCGCGAGTTCCTTCGGCTCTTCCTAAGAATTGGCAGCTTTCAGATGGTTTTTCATCAACGAACTGAACATTAGCACCAGCAGAAGATAGGGTATATTGAGATGAAGAACATGCTGTCAGAGCAAGTACAGCAGAAACTAAAAGAATTTTCTTAATAGACATAAAATTTCCTTATAACAAGAGAAGGAGACTAATCAATGAATAGGTACAATATAATAGATTAAGCTGAGTTACGCTATTAAAAACTACAATTTCCCCGCAAATTAGCACCTAGTGAATGCTGATAATCTACTCATTCAGCCCTGATTTGAACAGGATTTTCACTTTTTATCCGATATTATCTGGAAAATTTACTCTAACTCTATTATAATTCCTGCCCTCACCACAATGGCCCCTTAGCTCAGTTGGTTAGAGCAGTCGACTCATAATCGATTGGTCACTGGTTCAAGTCCAGTAGGGGCCACCATTTAGATTTAACTGGTATAAACCTTAATATTCCCAGCTTTAGCTAGTTCTTCAAGCTGCTCCTGAGTCAAACCAAAATCCCCAAACTTAAGCAATGCCGGATCATGAAAATCACTACCACCACTTTTTAACAGCTGATATTTTTCCGCATACATTTGAGTTTTTTCATAATCAATCGGTTTCATTTTTGAATGGCTAATTTCTAAGCCTTTCAGACCAAAACCGACATATTTTTCGATCTCGTCATAATTATCATAGACACAAGGGTGAGCTAAGATGGGTACTCCGCCATCAGCAATGATACTGGCAATACCTTCAGCAACAGGAATATACCCCATCTTTAAGTCAGTCTCTTTACTGGTTTTGGATGCAAAGAGTTCTTTATATCTCTCTTTGGTCATTTCCTGCGGATATTTTTCTTTTAAGGCCTGAAAGATATTCATTTTAAAAACGATATTATATTTAGAGAATTTTTTGGCATCCTCATAGCAAATATCATAGCCATGCTGATGTAATTCTAAAATGAGTTCCCGGTGATACTGATCCCGACAAGCAAGAGTATGCGAACAGAGTCTATCGACATTTGGTGTTTCAAGGTTGAGTCCAAGCCCGACAATATGGACTTTCTTAAACACATCAAAATCATAGCAGCTCATCTCTACACCTTTGATGATGTTCAGTCCCAGCCTTTTCCCTTCTTTAAATATTTCCGGATAGTGATTAGTGGTGTCGTGATCGGTAATGGCCAGTGTTTTGAGACCTTTACTCCTGGCATTTTCCAGCACATCAGTAATTTCACATACACCATCACTATGATTGGTGTGTATGTGTAAATCAGCATAAATCATTGTGTAAACCTCTATTATTTGCCCATCCAACAAGAGTAGTCAGATGGGCGAAACATCTAAAATACTGTCATAAGTACTACATTTTTATCAACAGCGTGTTGTTCTGTTTTGATGATATCCAGATAATCATTGCTATTAGTAATAATGATCATCGTTGTTATGTCATAACCTTCACGTTTTAGGGCCTCTAAGTCAAACTCAATTAACGTTTCGCCTTGTTTGATTCTCTGGCCTTTTTCTACTTTGGTTGTGAAGTATTTACCATCAAGTCCAACAGTATCAATACCAACATGAATAAGCATTTCAATATCATTATCCAACTTTAAGCCGATGGCGTGCCCTGAAGTAAATGTTGCTGCTACAATCCCATTACCCGGTGCTGTGACAAGGCCTGTTTCCGGAATGACGGCAATCCCACTTCCCATAATGCCGGAAGCAAAAGTCTCATCATTTACTTTATCTAAAGGGATAACCTGACCCGCTAAAGGCGCGGTTAGTTTTACCGGATTACCTTTATGAGTAACTGGTGAGGATTCATTATTTGTACTATTTTCAGTGGCTAAGTTTTCACTGACCGGATCATCAAAACCTATAATAAACGTAGCAATAAAGGTCACAATACTGGCGATAATAAGTGTGATAATGGCATTAACAATTTGATTGTCAACATCAGACACCCACATCGGCAGGCTCAAAAGTCCAGGAGTTGCATAAACGAAGGCTTTTAGTTTCATGACTCCGGCAAAAACACCCGCTACACCACCACCAACCATACAGGCGTACATGGGTTTTTTCAGTCTTAAGTTAACACCATACATGGCCGGTTCTGTGATACCGCCAAAGAAAGCGGTAATACTGGCAGAAAAGGCTAATTGTTTAAGTTCTTTATTTTTTGATTTAATAGATACCGCTAAAGCGGCCGCAGCTTGTGACATGTTAGAGCAAAGGGCAATAACACGAATAATTGGGTCATAGCCTTTTTGTTGTACCAGCATAACCGTAATTGGGCTTAGGGCTTTATGTAGTCCAACAGAAACTAACCAAGGGTAAAGCATAACAAGGATTGGAATGGCGATAAAGCCAGTATGTTCTTGTAAGAACAAGACTGAATCAGCTACCAGTTGAGCTAAATAACTGGCAACAGGGCCCACTGCAATTAAAGCTATTGGCGTAGTGATCAGAACCACTAAAAGTGGTGCAAGGAAGACTTTTACCATATCAGGCACAATTTTATACACAAACTTCTCAATGTAAGACATCGCCCAGACAGTCAGTAGTGCTGGAATCAGTTGTGATGAGTACTTAACCAGCTCTACTGGCATGGCAAAAAAGTGTACCGGGTTGCCAAGTTTGACGAGTGCGTCCCAGCTAGGGTGGAGCATAGTTAAACAGACAAAGGCTGCTAAATACTGATTACAGTTAAACATTTTAGCAGCGGAAAAACCGATAAAGACTGGCAGGAAGTAGAAACCGGTATCAAAGATAAAGTTTAAAATATAGTAGGTTTGGTGAGTTTTATCTAAAATGCCAAGCATATTTAGTACGATGAGTAACACTTTCCCCATCCCAGCACCAGCCAGTATTGGAATCACTGGGGCGATAGAACCGGTTATTGTCGATAGTACTTTATTGACGATAGATTGCTTAGTGCCTTCTGATTTAGATGAACCTTCAATTTTGATATGTTTAACGATTTCGTTATACACTTTATCCACGTCATTACCAATCACTAATTGGTATTGTCCACCTTTTTTTACTACCGATAAGATTTTTTTGTTTTCTGTTGCAGCTTGATCGTTCACTTTGCTTTCATCATGCAGAGTAAAGCGTAAGCGGGTTGAACAATGGACGAGGGATTTTATATTTTTTTCACCACCAACAATGTTGATGATCTCATTTGCAAATTCTTGGTAATTCATGTTGCCACCTTTGATTTAGGATTAAATAATCAAGGTTTAGCCAACTTAATGTTACTATCCAGCGATGAATTTAATAATATTATTCAATAATTTTAATCAGTTATTTTATTATGTACTCTTTTTATATTTTGTGTCTGTTATTTTCCCTCCGTAATTTTAGCGATATGAATACTTAGATATAATATTTCATCGTTATCTAAGTGATATTGGTACTTTTCTTCAATATATTGTTTTATTTTTAAACTGCACAAATACGGCCTGACATACTTTTCTTTGATCATGTCTAATAACTCATTTTTGAGTAAATTGTTATTACTTTCACTTTGTGAGAATAAACGGATAGCAAAGAACTTTAAATGAGTCACAAAACGGTAATAAGACAGCGACTCAAGGTCATATTCAATATTAAAATGATACTTCACAATATTGGTAATATTTTGAATAAAATTAGTGACTTCGTAGGTTTGATGAATATCATCGTTGGTTCTTGCACTCACAATATGCAGGGCGATAAAACCCGCTTCATCTTCCTGCATTTTGATGTGGTAAGTCTCCTCAATGAGCTTTAAGCCATATAAGCCAATCTCAAACTCTTCTTTGTAGAAATTTTTGATTTCCCACAATAGTTTATTATTGAGCGTAATTCCTTCTTTATATCGTTCAATACTGGCCCGAATGTGATCAATAATTGAGATATATACTGTCTCATGCAGCTCTAAAGATATTTTCTGTTTTGCGTATTGGATAATGTTATCAGTCAGTTCGATACACTCTAGAGGCACATCACTAAATAAATCGAGAATTTTTTGTGGGTATTCCATAGAACTGACCACAAATTTTTTAGTAATTTGTTTAGGATCGATATCATCACCGATTTTTTTAGCATAAGCGATACCGCTGCCCATAACGATAATTTCTTTATCATTGGCATCGAGTGATAACACAACGCTATTATTCAATATCTTTTTTATTTTCATATTATTAGCGCCCTAAAATGAAAAAACCTATTTCCGGATAGTGGTCTATCCGGAAATAGGTTTTGTGTAGTAAGCCAAGTACTATTACAATCCTGTTATGGTCGTAACGTAACAATAAAAATCTATAGAGTCAATATCAATGAATGTGAATTGATAGGCAAGTCACAAATCTGAGTGAGCAGTTTCTTAGTTTTTCTTTTTCTCTATCAGCATCTTTATCTTTTCAAATTAATAACGATAAGCTCTTTGGTGATAATTAGTTTTTAACTGGTTCAATAACAATAAATTGCCCATCTTTTATTTGATATTGCTCTTTTTGGTACACTTCCGGTTGTGGGTCAACATTCATTATTGTGACTTCCTGACCGTTTATTATCTCAGTACGGAAAATAGTGCGAATGTAGTGGGTGATATCGATTGTTTTATTATCGATAGTGAACTGCGAGTACCTTTCAATATCTTCAAAAGCAAACTGGCTACTTAGTAGCAGGGAGTCAATAATATCATATCTGGATTGATCATAACTATTGAGCTGAATATTAAGCAGGACGATATCAGAATCATCATCACGGTTGTAAGCAATGAGCTCATATAAATAATCATCAATTTTAAATGTACCAAGAGTTAAATAGCGTAAATTCTCAGTAACAAACTCACTGCCAAAATGGGTTCCTTTGACTGGTGTTGCTATCTCTTGTTGTTTAAAGCGATTCAACATATTTTGGTATTCAGAGGGTAAATAAAACTCGTAGATCTCTGATTTTTGAACAGAGTATTTTGAAAACTGGTCAGAGGTAATTGGGAGATTAAAGTCAGGGATATCAATATGACTATTAACTGTAAGCTGACCGTTAGTATAAGATTCTTCAAAAATGATATTACCAATTTTACTCAGCGCAGATCCATCAAGCCTTCCCTTGTTATAATGCTCATAGCTAAAATTACCATCTAAAAAGTAGGTTTTCCATTCCCCTTGTTTTAAGCCGTTTTGAAAAGATCCTTCATTGGTAACATCACCAAATTGATTATATTGTCGATAGGGACCATCTCTGCCATCTTCCAGATAAAACAGTTGGTTACTGGCATCTTCAACGGTTAATACAGTAAAAGGATCGGTCATTTTACTGTCGATTATTCCTGTATAAGGATCGTAAGAGGCAGATAAAAGCTCTCCGGTTTTTTCATCACGAATGACATTTTGTAAATGAGTAGCTGGCTCGGTATAAAAATCCTGAATCAGGATTTTATTATTTTCTGTGATACCTAAGAAAACTCGCTGACACCAGGTTCCACTTTGGGAACAAAAACCATCCCGGATAACCTCTTTAGGTTGCCACTGTGCCTGTGCTGTTAACTGTTCATTAGTTTTATAGACCGGATCTTTAGCACCGGCTAAATGAGAGGTGAGTAAAGTCAGTGCAAATAGTGTCGAAATTACAGGTGTTTTTTGCATATCGTTAAAAGTTTCTCAAAAGTTTTATCATGATTTTAGGTACTCTTTAAAGCAAATAATATAAGAAGATATTTATTCTGACAAGAATGGGGCTGGAGTGTGATTCTATATTAATAAAAAAGAATAGTATTCACTTTATCTTGTTAAGCAACTTATAATGGAGAATTTGTGACAGAAAATATTTTTCTTTTTTAATAAAATAACGATTTTTACAAATAGATCAGAACTTTATTGATTAATACTAGTCTAACTTTACATATTGATAGTTACTATTTTTTTTACTCGAATAATAACAAGAACCTCACTTAAAAAGGCACATAATTTGACTCCCCATTTTTCATTGGCTTTACTTCATCCAAAGTATTGGTTGACGTGGTTTGGCATCGGCACTCTTTACTTATTTGTTCAACTTCCTTATCCGGTTTTATTTCGTTTTGGCAAGATGATTGGTCGTTTTTCTAAAAAATTTCTAAAAAGACGTGTAAAAATAGCGGAAAGAAATATCAGAGCCTGTTTTCCTCATTTATCACAACAGGAAATTGACCAGCTTATTATTAATAACTTTGAGTCAGTCGGGATGGGCTTGATTGAAACCGGTATGGCCTGGTTTTGGTCAGATAAACGTATTCGAAAGTGGAGTAAAGTTGAAGGGCTGGAGCAATTAGATAATGCAGTACTGGCTAAAAAAGGTGTTCTGCTTATTGGTGTTCATTTTCTAACATTAGAGTTAGGTGGTCGCATACTTGGTCAATATCATGAAGGAGTTGGTGTTTACCGTGCACATAATAATCGTCTACTGGACTGGGTTCAGCTGAAAGGGAGACTAAAATCCAATAAAGCATTCATTGATCGTTCTGATACGCGTAAAATGATCAGAGCGTTAAAACAAGGGGATATCCTTTGGTATGCTCCTGATCATGATTATGGTATTAAAAATAGTGTTTTTGCTCCATTTTTTGCGGTATCTCAGGCGGCTACAACTATTGGCACACATCTGCTAATTAAATCTGCAGATCCAACGATTATCGCTTTTACTCCACTACGTAATCATGATGGAAGTGGTTACACGATTTCTATTTCAGATAAGGTAGAAACATTTATTTCTGCTAATGCGACAGAAACGGCGACACATATGAATCAAATTATTGAAAAAGAGATTATGAAAGCGCCTGATTTATATATGTGGCTGCATCGTCGTTTTAAAACTCGTCCAAAGGATGAGCCATCTATTTACATTTATTAGCTTAAATCTGTTAGATTAGCTTTTTCCTATTAAAATAATTTATCTATTTCAATTGATGTAGTAGTTGTTTTTTTGTAGTATGGAATAAGCTTAATTGAATTAAGTAATAGATAATCCTTATATTGCGAAGGTCTGTATCAGAAACCAGAATGGCTGTTATTGATTATCTTACCAGATTTCCCATAGCTTCAGGATGAAGCTTATTAATAAGAGGTGATTAAATTCACCGCTTTTCAAGGATGATACAAATGAAAGACTCTCCTTTCCTTAACTTTTCAAACTATACTGTTAAAACTTCTGTATTATTAACAACTGCGCTGCTGTGCACTTTACCTGTGCAAGCACAAGCTCAAATTGAGATCGATACTGATAGCAATTCCTCCATCAATTTAGATAGCATGGCTTCGGGTTCAGACAACTCTGCTGTTGTGAACGAAGGCGTTACAGTTGATGTCACGAATGGCCATGCTGTATTTGGGCAAAATCTTACCTGGAGTCTGGATAATCAGGGAACATTGAAAAGTTCAGATACTAATTCTTATGCTGTACAGTTACAAAACGGCAATTCATTCCATAATGAAGGAACAGTCACTGGTGCGGGTGGTGGCTTTACTGCCATTAATGCGGGCACAACAGTAATTAACTCTGGGGTCATTGAAACAACGGGGGGGATTGGTGTTGAGCTACGGACAAATGGTATTCTACAAAATAAAGAAGGTGGGCGTATTACCGGTGAATCAAAAGGGATTTATCTTCTTAATGGCTCAGCGGATGGCGCGGTAAACTCAGGGCTTATCGAAGCAACTAATGGTATGGCTGTCCATATTGATGGCGGTTTGGGTGGTTTTTTAAATGACGTCAATGGTGTAGTTCGTGGTACTACTGACGGGGTGTATCTGACTAATGGTACTAAAGCGGTCATTAATAATGGTTTGATTGAGGGAACAACCGGTAATGGTATTAGTTTTAACTCGGGTGGTACTTTATATAACTTAACAGGTAGTGAGATTAAAGGTGGCACTTACGGTGTTTATACCACAAATGGTTCATCCGAAATTACCACTTATGGCACAATTGAAGGTGGTGATTACTCTGTCTATTTCAATACCGGTAATGGTATTCTGACTTTACAAACCGGCGCGCTATTAATAGGTACTGCTTATGGTGGTAATACCAGTCAGCTTATTCTTAATGGTACAGGTTCTGCCAGTAATGACTTCTTAGTTTTTGGTTCTCTGGATATGGTTGGTAGTGAGTGGACACTGCTTGGCAGAACAGAAGCGAAGCAAACAACAGTCTCTAATGGTCGATTAATTGTTGGTGCACCGGGATCTTCTGGTGCTGTTCTCTCTACTGATACAGTCAACATTCTTGCCGGTACTGAAATGGTTGGGTTTGATAGTACGGTAGAAGGGGCTGTCACAAACAACGGAACTCTCTATGTAGGGAGTGGCTATACTTTTGATGGCAATTCTTCAACCGGACAACTTGATATTGTTGGTTCATATACTAACGCAGGTCAAACCATATTAAGTTCAGGTTCACCGTTTGGTAATACCCTTAATATTACCGGAAACTATAACGGTTCAGGTGGGTCAATTACTCTTGGGGCTTTGTTAGACGATGGCCATTTAGGTGCGATTACCAGTCAACAAGCTGACCGTATGCTGGTACGTGGTGATGCAACAGGGACAACTTCAGTTAATGTCGTTACTATTAGTGAATCACAGGTTGCAGCTGCATCACAGCTTTCTACTGTAAATGATTTACCAGCCGGCTCATACGTAAGGGCTGACGGTGAGATTGTCTCCCCTAATGATGGGGTTTCTATTATCCAGGTCTCAGGGACAGCACAGGAAAATTCATTTACTTTATCTACGCCATATGTCACCGGAGGAACACCTTTCCAGTTTAAACTTTATGCTTATGGTCCAGATTCATCTAACGGGTCTGCTTCTGCTGATCAAAACTTAGTTGGTAATCCGAATAGTTATTGGGATTATCGTCTTTCTCATGCTTATGTTACGGCTGTTCCTTTGCCTCCGGGTGAAGTTGTTTTACCGGGTGACGGTGGTGGAGATGGCGGTAGTGGTAGTGGCGGCGATGACGGAGATGAAGATGAAGATATTCGCTGGAAAGTGGTACCTCAAGTCCCTGATTACATTAGTATTCCTGGAGCACTTTTTAGTGCCGGTGTACAAGATTTAGATAATCTACATCGTCGCTTAGGTGAGATTCGAACTCTCAAAGATGATCATAGATCTGACTCTGATGGGGAGGTGTTTGCTCGTATTTATGGATCTAACATGGACTATTCTACCAATGTCCGTTTTCGTGATTTTGGTTTTGACGCTAAACAAAATTATCGAGCTTTACAGTTTGGATCCAGCAAAATATTACGTACTGATGATGAGGCAACTATTCGTTTAGGTGGAGCTGTTACACTTGGTCACTCTAAACTCACGCCTGATGCAGTTGATGGTCAGAGTACGACTAAAACAGATACCCAGAGTTTTGCTCTTATCGGCACGTATTTAGACAAAGATGGCTGGTATGTTGATACGATTCTTTCTTTTGGGTTTTTAAGAGGTAAAACTCGTACAGAAACCTACGGTAATCTTGATGTAGCAACGATAAAGGGTAATAGTTATAGTGCTTCAATTGAGGCTGGTTATCCGTTTGCTCTTGGCGATTCAGGTTTTAATTTAGAACCACAAATTCAATATATCTGGCAAAATCTGCACTTTAAAGATTTTACCGATTTTGATCAGGTGGATGTCAATATGGGACACCAATCGCAAAGTCTGTTACGTACAGGGCTTAGATTGTCTCATCCATTTGAAACTGAAGATGGTAACGAGGTCACACCATATGCCAGAGTAGATTATCGTCACGGACTTAATCGGGGAAAATCGGTCACCATATCTGATACTGATTTTGAAATGGGACGATTTGGGAGAGAGATTCAGGTTGGTGCAGGTATTTCTGGAGCTATGAGTGAACAGTTATCTTTATATGGTGAATTTTCCTGGCAGGATAATCTAGGTGATGCTGGCTGGAAAGGCTGGCAGTTTAGTGGTGGCTTAAGATATACGTTTGGCAAGTAAACTAAAAATCTCTCCTTTCCTGATATCTGGAAAGGAGAGATAAACAAATTAGAATGAGATATTCGTTCCTAAGAAGAAAGTTCTACCCGGTTCGTTATAAGTTGCAGCGCCGGCACCATCAATAGTGATAACACCCAAATTATTAGTGACAGCAGCAGAGTTACCGGAGCGGAACAGACGTTTATCAAACAGATTATCTACCCCAAAGCTGACGGAAATATGGTCATTAAACTTATATTGTCCACTCATATTAAAGATAGAATAAGGGCTAAGTTCGTGAGCGGAACTGCCTGTCACCGGATTACCATTAAAGTCATATTTTTTCGGTGTTTGTCTGCCATACCATGTCAGTGAGGCAAGTAAAGAGAGCTCCTCTGTAGCCTGCCAGTTTACCGATGAATTTAGGGTAAATTTAGGAGTGATAGAGAGATAATCGCCGGTTTGCTTATTTTTAGAGGTTAACATCCAGGTAATATTGTTACTCCATTTAATGGTGCTTGTGACCGGAATAGTGACGTTACCTTCTAAACCTTCAACTAATGCTTTTGGAACATTCTCCCACTGGAAAATATTGGCATTAGAGCCGCCAGTGGCTTGCCCAATTGGAGAGATACCTGATTCAATTTTATCGCGATAATCATTACGGAAATAAGTGATTCCGGCGACTAAGCCTTCGTTATTGTGAAACTCTAAACCAATTTCTTTATTAACACTTGTCTCTGCTTTAAGGTCATCATTACCAATTAAGTAACAGCTCTGAGTGCTACCACCATAACAACCCTGACCGCGGCTAAACAGCAGATAATTAGGATTGGTCTGATATAAGTTAGGTGACTTGTAAGATCTTGCGATCCCCAGTTTTAACGTAAAGTAGCTCCCCAGTTCCTGAGACAGGTTTAATGCCGGGCTCCAGTTACTGCCTGATACACTATGATGATCAAAACGCAGTGCAGGTGTTAGCATGGTTGTTGGGGTTAACTCCATATTATTTTCCACAAATACTGCGTAAGAAGTGGCTGAACTGGTTGGGGAACGATTTGCTCCATCAATCCAGCCAATAGTGCCGCCTTCTGTTGTAGACTGTGTATAAGAAGTGGGATCTTTCATACGCTGATAGCTATATTCTGCACCGACTGTCAGCATCTGTGGGACGACCCAGTCAAGTGGAATGTCTGTTTCATTATGGACAGTGATGTTGTTTAAGGTGATATTACTAAAATCTCTGGATGAAAATATGCCTTCCGTTCCACCGGCTAAGCCTTCTTTCAGACGATCATTACGGGTATTTTCATATTGAATATAACTTAATGAGCTCACGCCATTATCCCAGTTACCGCGGTGGGTGATAGCATAGTTTTGACGATAAAGTCGGTTAGTTTCCCGATCATACATACTTTTAACAATCGCATTTGTATTGGTATTTTGTGTATCACCAGTATAGATATTACCTTGTCTGCTGACGCCAGCTTCAAACTCCAGTGACTGACTATCAGTGATATCCCAACGTAACAGGCCGTTTATATCTTTATTTCTGACACCTTCACGCCCGGCCGGGAAGGTACCAGCATAAGCCCCGATTCGGTTTGATTCATGACCCTGATTAATATCCCAGTCATCGGCCTGAGTTTTATTAATGTTACCGTAAAGACGGAAACTTAAATTATCGGTAAGGCCGCCAGAGAGGATCATATTAAGACGTCTGGTTGCACCTTCTTCACTGTGCTGAGGGGCATTGATGTAGCTATTGATCGAACCATGAAATTCGCCGGTTGGCTGTTTAGTAATAATGTTCACCACACCACCCGCTGCACCATCACCATAACGGGCGGCAGCAGGGCCACGGATAACATCAATACGTTCAACTAATTCAGCGGGTACCCAGTTAGTATCTCCTCTGGTATCTCGTTCACCGCGCCAGCCATAACGAACTGACATACGACTTTTTACCGGTTTTCCATCAATAAGTATTAAGGTGTTTTCCGGCCCCATGCCTCGAATATCAATTTGTCTATTATTACCACGTTGACCACTGGTTGAGTTTCCGGTCAGATTGACGCCTGGCATAGTTCTAATAATCTCAGATAGATCGTTTTTAGGTGGTAATAGTTGAATATCTTCAGAGGTGATAACCGAAGCGCCTAAAGCTTGTCGGGTTTGTTCGGCAGCAGTGATCACCATAACGTCTTCTGATTCAATGCTCATATCGTCCTGTGCTGCAACAGCATAGCTAAAATTTACACTTAATAATAAGGTGAATAAATGGGAGGGTTTGAGTTTTTTCATGGTTAAGTATATTGTCCATAATAGTGAAGATAGGGACACTATTGTATTTAATTGCAAATAATAATCAATATCATTTGTATTCTTAAATAATAAAAATATGGTATACTTAGCTTTAAACTAAGATGTTATTAATAGATATGATTATCAACGATTTTTGGGTTGTAGTTCAAAGAGACAATTCAAAAGACCAAGGTAATAATCAGATAAGAGTTATTGAATATGCTGCTTTTTCGCCATTATATTATCGTTGTGCTCACGACTTTACTTTTTCTATCTGGTTGTATGGATAAGCAAAAGGATGCTGTGATGCCATTTACTATTGCTGGAAGTCAGGTTGATACTTTCCATTCACAGACTAATGGTGATTACCAGATTATGATTTATCAGCCAAATCAGACTACACCAAAAGGGGGATGGCCGGTTATTTACTTGTTAGATGGTAAGAGCTTTTTTTCTTCTGCTGTTGCAATAACACAAAATCAAAGTTGTCCTAAATGTTTACTGCAAGAAGGCATTATTGTGGCTATTGATTATCCACAAACCAGCCGGCGTGAGCTGGACTATTTACCCAAACCCGATGAATTTGTGCCAGAAGTTCTCCCTAATGGCAAAATGAATATTCCTGCGCAATATGGTGGGGCTGATGCTTTTTTAGCTTTTATCCGAGATGAGCTAAAACCAAACATTGAACAAAGATTTACGGTAAATAAAGATAAGCAAACTCTGTTTGGTCATTCTTATGGTGGATTATTTGCACTGCATACGCTTTTTTCAGCACCAGAAATGTTTAATAACTACATTATTGTCAGTCCATCGATTTGGTTCAGTGACCGCTATATTTTAAAAGAGTCACAGCAATTTATCGACAATAAAGCAGGACTTTCTCATTTAACTCAGCCTATTCATTTAATCATGTCTGTTGGAGGTTTAGAGCAATCGCTCAAAGGGCATGAAGTGTTTACCTCTGAGCAAGAAAAAGCCCAAAGATTACAACATTTTCAAAACAGAAGGGTGATTGATAATGCTCGCGATCTTGTTACTAGTTTGCAACAAGCTGAACTGCCTAACTTTTTTAGTCAGTTCACTATTTACGAAGGACAAATTCATCAGACAGCCCCTCTTATTGCCTTACAAGATGGTCTGCAAATCATTTTTAAGAAAAGACTTAATTAGGCTCATTATTAGGTGCATGACCCCATAACAGAGACTGAGACGGAAATTCTGGCACTTGGATATAGCTGATTTTCCACCTTCCATTGATCTCTAGTTTTTTTAAGTAGAGGCTAATTTCTTGAGGCTGGCTATCTGTCTTAATAGTGACGATGATTTGTTGGTCATCCTTTATTACTGTATCTATTCTTGCATCTTCTCCAAGTTTAAAAGGCAGCGCATCATGTTGTCTGGCAGCGTTAAACAAATAATCTAAGTAAAGATTTAGATCAAGAATTGATTCTATATTAGACATATTGGCTGTTTGTTTTAGCGTCTCATCTATTTCAGTACTTTTTTCCGGGAAGAACGGAAGAATATCAAGACGATAAAAAGCTTTGTGAATCAATGCCTGTTGTGTATCCGGATGAAGCAAAATATAAAAAGTAATGTAATCAGCACTCCGCCAGGCAGAAATAAACGCCAGTGATGTTGACTCGGGCGTACTAAAATCTATGGCTTCATAATAAGTACGAGCATTATTTTTATAAATAGAGTCAGTTTCAGAAGGCTTAATAAAGTTAAATAATATGAAAGAAATGATACCAATAAGTATGAGTAACAGAGCGGCGTTTATAGATTTCTTCATTGTATATTATCCGACTTTACTTTTTAAAAATTGATTCTAGCTTAATTTAACAGCTGATTGAAGAAAGATTTAAGTTAGATAAGAGTAAAAGTTCTCTTGTCATCTTTTAGATTCGTTAACTACTTTTAATATAAAAAGTAGTAAGATGTCATACTTTCTGCTACAGAAAGTAAATATCCACATCATTTTCATACTCCAATTACTGACTATATTTTACTACTCTCACAATTCTTTGATGTACATTTTAAATTGAAATAAACGATCAATAAATTACATTCAATAGTTTTATTCTATTATTTTGTATTGAATTGATCGGTACAAACAATTTTTTTTAATCCGCTTAACCTTCTATAATCCTAAAAAATTATTATTAATAATTAACTGGTTGTGGCGTTATTAGATAATAAGTTTTGATATTAATTAAAATAAAAGTATAAAAATGGAATGGAAAGGAATGGTACAAAATAAAATAGCAGTAAATCGGTTTTATCATAACAAATCAAAATATTATCTTGGTACGGTACAGATAATCGGCCTGTCTGGGCTACTTTTATCAGGGGCTACCGAAGCAGTCATATCCGCTCACACTATATTCACAATAGAGGGGACTAAGCCTTATATACAGTTAATTGATGGTAGCGGCAATGTAACTGGCGATCTTATGACTTTAGAGCAGTTAGTTGGGTTTACCATGCCAGGCAGTAGTGGAACCATCCAAAAAGAAGCCAGCGATTCTACAACCAACGGTGGTGCTGTTATCGTAGCTCCAGCAGGGATGAAATTTAGTGATGTAGTGACTCTGGTTAAAGCTGATGGTGTTGCTTATGGAATTGTCAGTGCAAATGCTGCCGACAGCGATGGAGATGCCAATAATAACGCAGGAACTATTATTGGGAATATGAAAGCCACATGGTATAACGATTACAGCATGGTGACTGATCTTGACGAAGAATTATCTGATTGTGGTGGACCATATAAATTAATCATTGAAGCCAATAATGTCAGTGTTGAAACGGCTTATGGTGATCCAAAGAGTAATACTTATGGTAGCCAGGCTCCAATTACTTATACCTTTCATTCAAGTGGATTCCCAAAACTTTGTTATATCATGACTGGCAGTCCTACTGCTTTTCCTACATCTGGTGCTCCGGGGGAAAATAGTAAATATCCAGCAACAGGCTATAACCCTGATCTATGGGTAAGGTTTACTGGCTTTTCAATCGAGAAAATAAATGCAGCTGGTTTAGCCTATCCTACTACGGGTTTTAATAAGGCTAAATTAATGTTTATAGCATCCGGATATAGCATGGAGCACAGTTCTATATATCGATGTACGACAACAAGCCCATGGATAGAGTTATCTTCCAGAGGAGGTGTCGGGCAAAACTGTGTTGTTTCATATAATACAGTCAATAAACCGACAACGCCGGCGGTGATTAATTTGGAATACTATGATGGCACCAGTTGGACTCAAAAAGACAGCTATACCATTCCGGCTCCAACAACATGGGCTGTCGTAAAAGGACTTTACGCTTATGCAGATAACGCTTTAGCTTCGGCAGCAACAGCATTCCCTGCGGCATCTATGTGTAAAGATGGTACAACCACTAGTGTCACCACTTTAGCCGAGGCTAACACTTATTTGTTTACTCGTCAGGAATTGAGTAATGTTCCATCTGCTACCGGAACACCTGTTTATAATATTAATGAACAACTTGCCAGAGATATTGATGGAACATTTGCAGGAGAGTGGGGCTCATTAAATGAGACTTATTATCCAGGCTCTGGACTGGCAACCAATGATGCTTCATTTACCTGGACAGGTGAGTCGTTCAGTGATTATCAACAGGTTGTGTATTCTCACTATGCAGGATACTCATATAACTATGGCCTACGGTCTCAGTTAACTACAATTTGTCGGTAGTATGAACATTATATAATTTATCAGGTTTTATTTGTAAATGATAAAGTCTTAATTTTATAATATATTGATTTATTTGAATAAATTTTTTGGGTTTATGTTTAGTCTCTGAACTCAGATTGTAAGATGACTATTTATAAACAGATATCAGGAGGTTATGAGATATATTTTTCTTGTTTTGAGTTTTCCCATCCAATTTTGCCTCATTATTTGATGAGGCCTTTTTTTATGTTGAGTCACTTTCCTGTTTTACCCAATATATAAATAAATGACTGGCAATATTCGCAAGTTCTTTAGAACGTGTAGTTCATTTTTTATAGATTATGCTGAATTTTCCTATCTGTCACTGATACTAAAATAAAGTTAAGTAAATTTTATGCTTTAGTGGATAAATTTTATTTATTCAATAAGTTAATTGAAAATTAATTTATAGAGTAGATATATTTTTTTCATGCTCATTAAGCCTTTTTAAGATTATATTTAAAATATAAATATATCGAAATAAACGATCAATATTATTTATTTAATAGTTTTAATCTATTATGTTTATTGTTATTGATCGGTATAAACGATTTTTTTTAAATGTATTTAACTTTTATAATTTGAAAAATTATTGTTAAAAATCAAAAAATTATAATAAATTCGTAATGAATTGACTTATCGTTTATAACAGATAATTATAAGATCTAGGAAAAAAATTAATGTTTAAAAATAGCACAAACTCACTTCAAGAATATGGCAGTAAATTAAGAAGTCTTGCAGAAATATCTTCTCAACAAAAAGTACAATGGAATCATAATAGTCGTTCTTTACTTGCGCCCATTTTATTAACAGGTTTAATTTTAGTTGTTTTGCCTTGTTATGCTTCTTTATCTACCAGTACCGCCAAAACTATTCAGGGGAGAGAACCAGAATTAAGTTTTGATAATGGTAATTCTATGGCAAGTAATCTGGATTATTTACTCAGCTTTGAGATGCCTGATGGCGCAGGTGATATAACAGTAATATCACCTACGACAAATGAAATTAATGTGACCTCTTTTTACACCTTTGAGCAGTTTGTGACGAAAGTCTCTGCTGATGGTATTGGTCATGAATTATCACCGACTTATTATTATGATACTGATGGAGATACCCCGCATTTAACAACACCAGTAGCAGGATCTTTAACCGCAACTTGGAGTTATGTGGCTGCTGATGGCACAACCAAAATAATAACAGCTGATGAGCTTAGTGAACCATTTAATGGTTGTAATGCCCCTTACACACTAACAATTACAGCAAATGATCTTAAAGCCTTGTCAGCATATGGTGATCCTATGAGTAAGGCTTATGACAATCAAAGTACGTCCTATACGGTAAATGTCACCGATTATCGAATATGTTATGCCCGACCGGCCGAAATGACAGTGATATCTAACTGCTCTGTTGCTGGTAACTGTACGTATGAGTCTGGTTACAATCCGTCAGTATTTACACCAGGTGCAGGGTTCTCTCCAAATTCAGCAATAACGTTTCCTACTACGGGTTTTGATCAGGCTGAATTTAGATTAGTCATGAGCAGTAATCAAAGCGATTATATCTATACTTCAAGTAACCCTGCTATTGTTTCAATTGATGGTAATGGCGATGTCACATTACATTCAACGAGTAAACCAGTTTTACCCCTGAATATCACATTGACAGCAACACCAAATGATACAACTTATCCTGCTCAAACATACAGTTTTAGTATTGTGAAGTGGGCCAGGGCACTGGGTGAATCCACTTACGCTAATTCCATATTATCTACTGCAACAGCCTTTCCTGCTGCCTCAATGTGTAAAGATGGCACAACAACGAGTGTGACAACAGCTGAAGAAGCAGAAACGTACTTTTTTGCCAGATCTGATTTTACCAATACACCTAAAGTGATGAGTAATGGACTTAATGGTTATTTTACGCGAGATATTGATTCAACGTTTATGGGGGAGTGGGGAAATTTATATGGCGGTTATCCGGCAGCTACAGGGTTTAAAATGCGAAATGTTGCTTGGGCTAGCGAATCACGAGATGATGGTCAGCAGTTTGGTGTCAATATTGCCAGAGGGCAAGTTGGGGTGCCCCCAGTAAATGGTTTATTTACAGTAGTATGTCGCTAACGTTATTTTAATCAACAATTGGTATGTTAAAGATACTTAGCCTACGCAAATTAAATCTTAGGTTTTGATATTGAAGTGCTATTTTAGCAATAAATAAAAAGGTGAAAGATATATAGTTTTTGGTTTCATAATATTTTCGGCTCAGTCGCGCCTCATCAATTATGTGATGAGGCTTTTTCATAGTGATATAAGATGACAGTAATAAAGAAACCTATGCTTTTTTATGTAAATTTTATATAGCTTCCATTCATCGATACATATATTCATTCCTTCTTTTGATTATAAAACTGAAATACGCTGTTT
Organism: Zophobihabitans entericus; assembly: GCF_011745665.1. Classification (GTDB taxonomy): domain Bacteria; phylum Pseudomonadota; class Gammaproteobacteria; order Enterobacterales; family Orbaceae; genus Zophobihabitans; species Zophobihabitans entericus. Next base: position 1,817,931 of record NZ_CP050253.1, read on the forward strand.
TGATATTTAATCATTATTGCAATATATGAAACATTGTTTTTTAAATATATCAATTTCAGCAATAAAATAATTCAGCTATGATGTACCTACAAAGATAAAGGTCTTTCTTATTATTAATGCTTTCTTACTCGCAAGGAGTCCAATCATGTCAAACTATTTCAACACGTTAAACTTACGTGAAAAATTAGAACAATTAGGTCAATGTCGTTTTATGTCGCGTGATGAATTTGCATCTGAAGCAAATTATCTGAAAGGTAAAAAAGTTGTTATTGTTGGTTGTGGAGCTCAGGGTCTAAACCAAGGCTTAAATATGCGTGATTCAGGGCTTGATATTGCATATGCATTACGTGCAGAAGCTATTGCTGAAAAACGTGCTTCATGGCGTAAAGCAACTGAAAATGGTTTTAAAGTTGGTACTTATGAAGAGTTGATCCCTACAGCAGACTTGGTAGTTAACTTAACTCCGGATAAGCAGCATTCAGCAGTGGTTAAAGCAGTTCAACCTTTAATGAAAAAAGGTGCAGCACTGGGCTATTCTCATGGTTTTAATATTGTTGAGTCTGGTGAAAAAATTCGTAAAGATATCACTGTTGTGATGGTAGCGCCAAAATGTCCGGGTACAGAAGTTCGCGAAGAATATAAACGTGGCTTTGGTGTTCCTACACTAATTGCGGTTCACCCGGAAAATGACCCACAGGGCGAAGGTTTTGCTATTGCTAAAGCATGGGCTGCTGCAACTGGTGGTCATCGTGCTGGTGTACTTGCATCATCATTTGTGGCAGAAGTGAAATCTGACTTAATGGGTGAGCAAACTATTCTTTGTGGTATGTTACAAGCAGGTTCTTTACTATGCTTTGATAAATTAACTAAAGAAGAGGGTGTGGATCCTGCTTATGCATGTAAGTTAATTCAATTTGGTTGGGAAACAATTACCGAAGCATTAAAACAAGGTGGTATCACCTTAATGATGGATCGTTTATCAAATCCGGCAAAATTACGTGCTAATGCTTTAGCTGAACAATTAAAAGTAATTATGAAAGATCTATTCCGTAAACATATGGATGATATTATTTCAGGTCATTTCTCAGCAACAATGATGGCTGACTGGGCAAATGATGATATTAATCTTTTAACCTGGCGTAAAGAGACTGGTGAAACCCAGTTTGAAAAAGCACCACAATACAATGGTAAGATCGAGGAGCAAACTTATTTTGATCAAGGTGTGGTAATGATTGCTATGGTTAAAGCTGGTGTTGAATTAGCATTCGAAACAATGCTTGAATCTGGTATTCTTTCAGAATCCGCATACTATGAATCACTACATGAGCTACCACTGATCGCTAATACTATTGCACGTAAACGTTTATATGAAATGAACGTGGTTATTTCTGATACAGCTGAATATGGTAACTACTTATTTGCAAATGCTGCTGTACCGTTATTACGTGAAAAATTTATGCCAATGCTACAAACCGGAGATTTAGGTAAAGCAATCCCGGAAGGTAGTGTAGATAATGCTCAATTACGTGATGTGAATGAAACTATTCGTAACCACCCAATTGAAGTTATCGGACGTAAATTACGTGGATATATGACCGATATGAAACGTATTAATGTTGCCAGCTAGTTTGACTGTTTAAATTCACATTTATGCAGAAAAAGGGAATATTTATTCCCTTTTTTTATTTTAAATTAATTAGTTACTAATCTAATAGAAAACAAGTTATTTATAAAATAAATATTATTAATAATTTGTTTTTTAATCAAAGTACAAATTTATCTTCTTAGTCTTTACAAAAATACATTATAATGTAAAGAAATGATAATTTATAATTTTTTTTGTTAATTAATTTATTCATCTAATTATTCTAGAACTCAAAAGATGAATAAATTTTTATTAAGTTAATGTATTAGATTGATTTTTAGATAACCTTTAATAGAACAAATTTACGATGAAAACGATCAATTTATATGGTTTTGATAGAATTTATCTATATAATGTAGATCGATTGATCGATATAAACGATTTTTTATTCACCCAGTGATGAAAGATAATGATGCGCAAATCATTTGATTTTTTTCATCATTTATCCGGTGGAATTTAATAATAATCAATAAAAAAGCAAGAATGGATAGGTTAAAAAACAATGCAAAACAAAAACTGGAAGAAAGCCCTTCCCGGTCTGGGTATGGGTACGTTGTTTCTATTTGGCTCTTCTGTTGTCTACGCTCAGCTGGCTAAACAGCCTACGCTGGCGATTACAACCGATCAGTTTAATAATGAACAAAAATTAAACCTCAGTATTTACAATCCCAAATTATCGTTAACGTCAGCAGGCTTGTTTGCAACGCCGATGGGGTTATATATATATTCCAACTATCCAACCAAAATCAGTCATTATCAGCTGAGCATTTATCGCGCTAGCGACGCGGATAATGTTCAGCCACTCAAAGTGTTGCGTTTTGACGATGTCAGCCCGTATGAAGCGGTAATGTGGACCGGACAGATTGATAGTGGAACGCTTGCTACCAATACTCAATATAAAGTGATTCTGGAAATCGAAGGCGTGAATGGTCGTCGTGACAGAGTCGCTCCTGTTTATTTTGAAACACTGGGCGTGAATAATCAGGCTCAGGATTCTGATTTTGACGTTTATACCCGTGATGCGGATGCTGGGATCCGTTTTTCTGATTTTGCAGATAAGCCCTACCTGTCCGAACGTGTGATCAACGGTGAAACCGTCCAGGTGGTTGATCTTTCTAAACTGTCAGCCATGTCAGAAGAAGAGCAACAACAGTTCTGGAATAGCGCAGTGGTGCATATGCGTGCAAAAGAGATCAATGAGGGCGCACTGGACAATACGACCCGTACCTCAGCAAGAACAGCCAGCGAGCCAGTGACTGCCACTCCGTCAACCTTATCAAATGACGCTTTACTCCGTGGTCAGCTACGCGACAGCGCGGAGATCCCGGGCTTTGGGATCAACCGCGTAGAGCAGCAGGGCATTGTGACCTCGGCGCAGGACAGAACCATCATTGTGCAAATGGCGGGTCTGGAAGGCAAGCAAGACGTGATGTTGAACGGTGAGCGCCTGATGGTGGATAACCGCGGCCGTGCAATGCGTGAAGTCGTGCTGTCACCGGGTGAGTATGATTTTAACCTGAGCTGGCTGGATGAAGACGGTGTCCGTCAGACGCAACAGGACAGTTTAGTGATTGAGAAGTCCAATGACTTCTTCTTTGTCGGGATGGCCGAGGTAACCTGGGCACAGAACAAAGTCAGCGGCGACGGTAAGATGATTCTGGAAGATGCGGATGAACATCATTACCGCGGCACCGGCAGCTGGGACGGTCGCGTACAGTTCTACTTAAAAGGCAATCTGGATGAGTACCGCATTACGGCGCATTTAGACACGACTGAAACCAAATTGAAAGATGCATTCGGCCGAATCGGCGACCGTGACCCGCGTCGCTTTACTCGTGAGCTGGACCCCAATGCTTACTATCCAATTTTTGGTGATGATTCGACAGTGGAAAATGATGTCGACACCGAAGGTAAATTCTATGTGAAGCTGGAGAACGGTAAAAACTACGCGTTATGGGGTAACTACAATACCCAGATGACCGGCACGGCGTTCTCTGATTTTAACCGTAGCCTGTACGGTGCCAAGATTTATCACGAGAGTGAAGCGACCACCAAATTCGGTGATACACGCAGTTATGCAGCGCTGTTTGGCGCGACCGGAGATACCCGTGGTAGCCACAATGAGTTCTCCTCAACCGGTGGTAGTCTTTATTTCTTAAAACATCAACGTGTGACCGAAGGGACGTTAAAACTTTCTGTTGAACTGCGTGACCCAAATACCAGTCGTGTGAAGAGCATCCAAACGTTAACAGAAGGCGTGGACTTTGAGATTGATAACTTCCAGGGGCGTATTCTTTTAACCAATCCATTACCGATGACCGCGAACAGTGGCACGGGTGGCAGTATTATCTCCGGCGGTAGCTTACTGAACGGCGATAACGTCTGGTTAGTCGCGGACTATGAATACTACTCCGACGGCTTTGATATGGAAGAGCAGAAGGTGTTTGGTGCGCGTGCTTATGGCTGGGTGAATGACTACATTCGTCTGGGTGGTAGCTATGTACATGAAGACCAGGCGAGTGGTGAATCGTATCAGCTGCAGGGTGTGGACTTAATTGTGCGTCCTCTACAAGGCACGCATACCCATGTGGAATACGCGACGTCAGATGCGAGCAGCAATGATATCTATGTCTCGAGTAACGGTGGTTTAGGCTTCAGTAAAGTGAGTCTGGGCGACAATACTAAAGGCGCGGCATGGAGACTCGAACAAGAAGCCGACTTTAATGAATACTTTGAAGCGGAAGTGCCGCTGAAATTCAAAGGTTACTACTCCATGAAGCAGCAGGGCTTCTCCTCGTTCTCGACCGCGCGTGACAACGACCTTGAGGAATGGGGCGCAGAAGTTCGTTATGACTTTGAACAGGATAAGAGTGGGTTCTTACTGAGCTATACGCGCGAAGAAGAGAAAACCTTACACCTTGAAAAGATTGCTCGTGCGCAGTATTTCGCGAGTTTAGGTGAAAGTCTGAAAGGGGTAGTTGAACTTCAGGACAGAAGAGAGAACAGCTACAACGGTGCTGGTGAGACAAGAGAAAGTCTGGCTGCCGTGAAGTTAGAAACGGAGCTGTTTGAAGGTCGTGACAAAGCGTATATTATTCAACAGGTTACTTTAGACAAGCGCGGTGACGTGAGTGATAACAACAAAACCACAGTGGGTTACCAGTCACAGATTACCGACAGTTTAAACATTGGTGCGGAAGTGTTTGGCAGTAACCGCGGTGCCGGTGGTGGCGTGTCTGCTGCATGGGACATGAACGAACGTGCCAGCGTGTACACCAAAGTGATGAACGACATTGATTCTAACGCAGGTCGTGGTATCACGACAACAGTGGGTACCAATGTCAAAGCCACTTCACAGATGGATGTTTACAGTGAGCGTCAGTTCAAGAGTCAAAACACACAACGTTCAACGTCAGATGTGTACGGGGTGAAGTTTAAACCAACCGACAGTCAGTATATCGATGCATCTTACAGTACCGGACAGGTGAACTACCGTAACTCCGGTTCAACCACACTCACCGGTAACAACGACACCAAACGTGATGTGTATTTGCTCGGCTACGGCTTCAAGAATGACTGGTTCCAAATCCGTAATAAGTTAGAGTACCGCTGGGAGCGGGGCAATGGTGAGACGGTGAAACAGTGGGTGTCCACCAACCGTGCCAAGACGATAGTGAGTGAAAACTTCAGCTGGTTAGGTCAGTTTGATATTGCTAAAACGACCGGCAGCAATGACGTGGTGAATGACTTCACCGAAGCGGCAGTGGGCTTTGCGTATCGTCCGATGGAGATTAACAACCTGAACCTGTTTGGTAAGGTGACGTACATTCGTGGTGTTGACCCGGAAGACCAGCTGATTGCCAATACCGGCAGCAGCGGCACGACCAGTTACTACAGCAGTCAGTATGACCAGAAGAGCTGGGTGTTTGCCCTTGAGGGTGTGTACGAGTTCAACCAGTACTGGGAAACCGCGTTTAAGGCGGCGCACAGAGAAGGTTACCTGCGCTATAAAGGCGAGAGTGAGTGGTTCTCTTCCGGTGCAAGTTTATATGCTGCGCGTGTGAACTTTAACTACGCTGACTTTGAATATCAGGTGGAGTACCGCACGCTCAGAACGAGTTTAGCGGATGACCATAAGGACGGTATCGTGACGAGTATCTACCGTAACTTAGGTGACAATGCCAAGATAGGTATTGGTTATAACTTCACGGAATACAATGATGATTTAACGCGTCTGAACTATGATGCGAAAGGCTGGTTTATCAATGTGGTGGGGAGTTTTTAATAATGACAATCAAAAACAGACCTGACAATAACAACAATAACAACAACGTCATAAAAAATAACCAACAGACATTGAAAGAAAGCATCTCAGGAGAAACTGTAATGCGAGGATTAAAAAGAGCACTAAGCACCATCAAGCGAGGTCTTGGTGTGTTATGTTTAGGGGCGGGGTTACTGGGGTTTGCAACAGCAGCTCATGCGGTATCTGTCTCAGGTAAAGTGTATTTAGATTTTGATAACACGGCGAGTCTGATTAACTCCCCGCCGACGCTGAGTGGGATTAGTGTTGAGCTGTTGAACAGTTCAGGGGCTTCCCTGTCACCGGCAGTGACGGGTACAACAACAGCCAGTGGTGACTTTACACTTGAAGCGCCGGGTATTGGTAGCTACCGCGTTAAGGCTATAACGTCAACCTCTGGTGAAGAAGGGATTGCGACTGTCGCTGTTTCTGGTAGTACACCTGTCACCGGAAGTAACGTATTTTTAAAAGGTTTGGGTGGTGATCTAACTTTAAATATTAAAGATACGCTTGCTGCAGGCGTTAAGAATATTGAGTTAGTGGTTTCTGCGACTGATATGAGTAATATGACCAAAGCCACAGATGCATCTGGTCAGGTAATTATTCGTAATACCTTAACCGGCTCTGCTTATACTGTTACGGTGAGTCCGGCGGATATTATTGCTGATACCAGTAATGGTAAAAATTATGCACTTTGGAACACGACATTACCAAATGGTTCTTCTCAATATGTGGATACTTTTAGTACAACAATGAGTGGGACTGCACAGTCTGCAACCTTTAATGTACGTGAGCGTAATGAATGGGGTGCTGATGGTATTGTGGCTGTCGATCAGGACGAAAATGGTTCTTATACAGCGGGTGTTGACACTGGTGCCGCAGGTATTAATGTAGAAATTTATTACCAAGGTACAACCACTCCAGTTTTAGGTCAGTCAACGATTACTACTGGTGCAGATGGTAAATATAACTTCAAAAACTTACCGCTTGGTGATTTTACCGTTAAAATGACGAATATTACTGCACCTTGGCAACTTGTGACCGCTGATAATGCAAACTTTTCTATCTCAACGGCAACGGGTAATCCATCCGCCTTTAACTTTTTAGTTAATATTGATAGTAATGATACTTCTCTTCCTAAAGTATCCGGTTATGTATTTGCTTTAGCAAGTACATCAGTTCCGGTGGCTGGTCCAGATAGTGGCCAGACAGGGAATACTGTACCTGTAGCGGCAAGTCCTCGTTTACAGACGACGGTAAAATTATATCAACACAGTACAACTGGTTGGAGTCTACTTGCAACTCAGCTTTCTAAAAGCGATGGTAGCTATGCATTTAAAGGCTTAATGTCAGGTAAAGACTATAAAGTTATCTTAGATGAGAGTGGGATTAATACCTCTGCGTATTACTTTATTGGTGATACTGATGGTAAATCCTCAGATACTTCTGCTGCATCACTCAGTACTCACCGTGGTAAAGTAACGCTCAGTGATAGTTCACAAGATACAATTGCAGGTAAAGAAATTGTTTTGGTCAATGTAACCAATGCCAGAACCAATCAAAACTTTTGGTACTCTACTATTAGTAATACCACGTTGTATATTAATGACTATATGACAACGGTAAATAATATTGTTTCTTGGGGCGGTACAGTAAATGGTTTAGCTGGGAGCTCAATGTCTGCACCTTTCCAGGGGCGATACTATGAAGAAGACGGCGTAACCCTGGCAAGAAAAACAGATGGGACATTAATTCCTACAGCTACTTTGGGTGCGCAACCTGATGGTTATCTAACTGTTAATCGTACTAACACTCCTACGGATCATGCTGGGTATTTTATCTTTATTTTTGATAGCTATGATTCTGCTAACGTTTCTCCTTCTGCTAGTTCTTCTAGCACTCCAGTAATCTCATATTTACGCGTGCCGTTAGCCAGTGTGACTAATGCTGGTCCAACTGTATATTTCCATGCATTAACACCAAATAGTATTTCTGGACGTGTTTATATTAATAATAGCCACCCAGGAACAACAGGTACTTATAATCCGACTGCAGGTGATATTCCTGTCTATTCATCTCGTGTGGTGTTATATCGTAAACAAGTATCGACTGGCATCTGGCAAACAGTAAGTAATAATGCTTCTGATACTAACGGATATTTTAAATTTACCAATTTACCTAATGGCGATTATCGCGTAACAGTGAATAGAAGTTTTGGTTCTGTGAGTAATGTGACAGCAAGTGATGTTGAAATAGAAGGTAACATTGCATCAGGTGCAACAACAGTAAGCACATCAACTATTGAGGTGACACTCACTGGTGGAACAAATTTAACTGATCAAGATCATTGGTATAAATTAACCACAACCGACTATTTAATTACGGGTACAACTTATCTGGATACACGTTCTCGTGGTACGTTACAGATTGGTCAGCCAAATCTTGAAAATGATGCTCCTTTTTATGGAGTAACCGTTTTACTTTGTAATGACGGTAATGAGGCTGATTGTAAAATTGGTGGTGCAAACTATATCTCTCATCAAGTAACAACGGTAAATGGTCAGTTTTCTTTTAGTGGTGCGGCAGATGGTATCACCTCTGGTGTTGACTATATGGTTAAAGCCATTAAAGATGGTGTAGCTGTAGTTAACTCAGGTGCTTTACAAGCAAATTACAAGGTTAATTTTACTGGTTTAAGTGTACCTGCTCGTTTAACTTTCTTATTACAAGGAAATACAACTTTTTCTGGCGATCCAGTGAATGACTTAGATGGTAATAGAACCTATTTAGGTAAAAATACTGCTGAAAATGGTCCGGGGAAAACAAATGTTTATTATCATGATGGTACAACATGGCAGTATTGGTACCAAACTGGTTTCTATTATAGCGATTTTCAAATTCTTTCATTACCGGCAGGTAAATATAAAGTTGTTCATGTAGCATCAGGATCTGTTTATAAAGATATTGCTGATAGCGATCCAAGTACTGAACCAGGGACTGTTGAATTTGAAATTCTTGCTGATGGTACATTTGCAGATGGGCTTCCGGGAACAGGTCGTAATTTTTATCAGGCTAGAGTGTATTCAATAGCAGAAGGTGTATCCGGTCAAATTTATCTGGATATCACAGGTAACGGTGTTAAAGATGATCGTTCTATTCCTGTACCAGGTTCTGAGTTAACCGGTGTAAGCGTTAAAGGTTACTTTACACCACGTTTATATCCTGACTATACCGAAGGAGAAGCCACTGTACTTGCTAGCCCAGACTTTACTGATAATGCAGTAGTGGCAAATAATGGTTATTTTGCTCATACAGCGGCAAATGCTTCTACTCCAGGTTTCTTATATGTCACCAACTACTTATTGAAACTAGATGGACTGGATACAAGTAAATTTGAACTAGTGGCTAATAGTGGTCCAAAACAGAGCTATTTATCTTCAGCTATTAAAAGTGATATGAGCTATATGCAGGTGAACGGTGCAGTATCAGGTTCACCAGATCAGTATTGGTTAATAAAACTAAAAAATCCAACAGGCATCAGTGGTCGTTTATATTATGATTTAAACGGCAATAATACTTATGACAGTGGTGTTGATGCGGCAATGTCAGGTGTGCGTGTTGAACTTTGGAAAAGTGGTTCTTTATATACCTACACAAACAGTGGTGCTGATGGTAGTTATAGCTTCATCGGTTTATTCGATGATTCTTATGATGTTAAAGTTACAAATACTGGTTTAGATACTTCACTTTATGAGCTAGTGAACCCAGGTTCTGGAGTTTACAACGGCTTAACTGTGAACACTATTTCTAGCCCAACCTTAACTGATAATGACTTTACTTATAAGAAAACAGGTGATGCATCGATCAGTGGTTATGTAATGCTGGATATCAATAATAACGGTACTATCGATATTGATTACAATAAACAAGGCGATATTGCTTTAGGTAACATCACAGTTGAACTTTATAAAGGCAGTGTTTCTGGTTCGCCTTATAAAACGATTCAAACCAATAGTAAAGGTTACTATAGCTTCTCAGGTATTGATTTAAGTACCAGTTATATCACCAAAGTTATTCCAACAACGGGTTATGGTGTGATTAATAATGTGGATGGTAATGCCAGTGATACATTAGCGGCAATTACCATTGGTGCGACACCATCATCACATTCAAACAAATTCTTCTTATTTGCAGGTAGCTCAAATAGCAATCCGGCAGCAGGTAATGGGGCATCATCAGCAACAAACAGTGGTCTGGCAGGTAAAACATTACTTGATGATGGTTCAAGTACGCCTTTACCGGGTGTTCTGATCAGTTTAGTTGATAGCGGTGGTGTAGAGATTGCGCGTCAGTTAACAAATGCAACTGGTGATTATCACTTCTATAACTTACCAAGTGATAGTTATAAGATCGTGACATTGAGCTCACCGTCTGGATATGCGCTTGTGCGTAATACAGCAGGAACGACTCCTCCACTGGATACTTTATCAGGGATCACTGTCGGTTCTTCTGGTGTGACAGGCCAAAACTTCTGGTACAAAACAGCCAGCGTTAACGGTATCCAGGGTAAAGTATATATAGATTTTGGTGCAGATAACGCGACAGTAACGGTGGATAGCAATGACCATCCACTGAGTGATGTAACAGTTGAACTGTATGACGGTACGGGCGCTACAGGTACTAAACTGGGTGAGACAACCACAGATGAGACAGGTGCATATAAGTTTGAGAACCTGATTTACGGTACTGGCGTGAACTACTCTGTCAAGATTGTGATGAGTACCCTGACAGATTATACCTTTGCACTGAGTAAAGCGGGCAGTACTTCAACGGCGGTAGTGATTGATGTTGCTAATCTGCCACAAGCGGGTGTGCTGGATAACGACTACTTTGTGGTGGGTAAACTGAAGATCGATGGTGATGTCTGGATTGATGCTGACGGTGATTTAGTTCAGGGTACTTCAGAGCTGCTTGATGGTGTTACAGTCAATCTGAACTATAAAGCCCCGGGAGCAAGCAATTACTCTCTGCTTAAATCCATGACAACAGGGACCTCACCCGCGACGACAGGTCAGTATGTGTTCAGTAGCCTGCCGGCAGGGACAGACTATCAGGTAGTGGTGGACAGCACGTCAACTGCACTGGCAGGGACATCACTGATAGCCAGTTCAGGGACAGGCAGTATTGCAGATAACACAGATACCTTTACCTTTGCAGCCCTGGCAGCGGATAACACTGGCAGCAGCACGGCCTATCGTTATAACGGCAGTGTGAGCGGACAGTTCATTATTGATGTAGACGGCAATAATGCGTATGTGTCGGGTGCGGATGATGCGTTTGCGGGCGTGGATGTGACGCTGAGTGCGACGATTAACAGTGTGCTGGTGACGAAGACGGCCACCACGGATACAGATGGTAAGTTCAGCTTTGATAACCTGCCAATTGGCAACTGGTCACTGACAACGGCGGCAACGCAGACGGTAGCAAACTGGTCAGATTACACACTGGGCTTTGTGAAGAGCAGTGCGGGTACGACCGTGACAGGGACAAGTGGTTTACCACTGAGTGTGGCGATTACAGCGACTGATACGACGTTTACTGGTATTGAAGCGGGCTATAAAGGGTCGGCTAAAATCAGCGGGTATATCGTGATAGATATGGACCCAAGTGACGGGGGCAATGCGGTAACAGGGACAGATACGCCAGTGGCCTCAGCGACGGTGACACTGGGCTCGGCCACAGCGGGCTTTGTGAGCCGTACCACGACGACGGATGCGTCAGGTTACTATGAGTTCACGGGTCTGTCTGCTCATACGTATAAAGTGACGGTGGATACGAGCAGTTCAACAGACTTTGCCGGTCATGTGGTGAGCTTTGACCCACTGGGCACCACGGTCAGTACGGTGGATTTAGCGGTAGCAACCCCGGCGACAGTACTTTCGACTCAGGACTTTGGTTACAAGAGTAACGGCAGTTTAGCAGGTTACATTTACCGTGACCTGGGTGGTGAGGGAACTCGCCATGCCGCGGTGGATGATAAGATGGCCGGTGTGCGCGTGAAAGCGACGCAGGGCAGTCTGATTCGTTACTCGAATGTGACCGTGGCCGATGGTGAGTACAAGATTGAGAACTTACCAAGTGGTCTGTGGACGGTGGAATTAGATACCGCGACCTTACCGGCGAATATCAGCTACAGCTATATCACTGACCTGTTTGGTGAGACGGCAACGGTGGTGGTAAACGGCGCTGAGGTGGAGATTAATCCAACGGCGGCAGCACGTGCAGCGGTACGCGGTGCGACGGTAAGCTTTGGTGTGAGAGCGGCAGCGTCTATCAGCGGACAGGTTGTGATAGATGTGGATGACCAGGACCCGTTACCACCGGCAGCGGCAACGGTCACCGCCTCTGATATCGCGATTGATACAACAGGCTTCTACCCGGGTTACAGTGTGAACCTGTATGTGGGTAGTACATTAGTGTCAACGCAGGCAGTCAGCAGTGGTGCATACAGCTTCACGGGGTTAAGTGATGGTGTGGCCTATATTGTTGAAGTGTTATCGCCGGCGAGTGATTACATCAACAGCTTTGCGACAGAAAGTACCGACAGCGGTGTGACCGCGGGTGCGGTGGTGAATACGGCCGCGAAGATGTCGCGTACGTATACCTTAGCGGCCACGGCAACCAGTGCGACTGACAGTCACTTCGGCTGGAAGGGTGCGGGCGGTATCAGTGGTAATGTGTTCTGGGATGCGGATGATAACGGCAGTTACAGCAGCAGCGTGGACAGCGATGTGGGCAGTGCCTTAACGGTGACGTTAACTCACGGTAGTGGCAGCGTGCCGGCGGTGAGCAGAACGATTGCCAGCGGCAGTACGGATTACAGTGCCACGGGCTTACTGCCGGGCAGCTGGACCGTCACCGTCACGGGTGTTCCGTCAACGTTTAAAGCCAGCTTTGACCCGGATAATGCATTCAGTGCGACCAGTCTGGTGCCAAATGCCGATAAAGACAAAGCGACCATTACAGTAGGCGGCAGTACGCTGACGAACCAGCACTTTGGTTACGTACAGGGTGGTGTGCTGTCAGGTGTGGTATTACATGACGCCAATGCCACCGGCAGCTTTGACCCGTCGTCTGATGGGGTGGAAGTGGTGGAATTATCCTTACTGGATATGACCCACAGTCCGGTACTGGACAGCAGTGGTAATGCCATCACGATTACAACGAGCAGCAGTGGTGAGTTCAGTCTGCGTAACTTAGACCCGTCAGTGGATTATAAGTTACAGACCAGGTTTGGTTCGGCGGCGAACAGTGGCTGTCGTCTGGCGGAGATGGAGCCGAGTTATGACTCCGAAGTCGGGGCGGTCAGCCTGTCTTCACCGGTCTCGAGTACGGTGGATGTGACGGCAGAGACCCATACGGTCGTTGCAGCGATTAGCAGTGCACCGAATAATGAGATTGCCTCAACAGACCTGCACTTTGGTTATCGTGCGGCGGGTGGTGATTTAACTATCCACAAAACGGTGCTGAAAGACAACGTGGTGGTGGGTGATATCGTGCCTTACACGATTACGATTGAGAACAACAAAGCGACGACGGCGTTTAACGTGACGATTAAAGACCTGATTCCGGCCGGCTTTAAGTATGTGGATGGGTCTGCCCGTCTGGACGGTGTGAAAATCGCTGACCCGACAGGTGCACGTCCGGTATACTTTGGTCCGATGGACATTGGCGGCAGTGGTGCGGTGAGTGGTGTGCCAAGTAAACGTACCTTAAGCTATATGCTTGTTGTGGGTGCGGGTGTGACGCAGGGTGAATACACCAACGTGGCGACGGCACTGGACCGCACAGGAAACACGGCATCGAACACGTCGCAGGCGACGGTGACGGTGACGAGCGACCCGCTGTTCAATGATGCGCTTATCTTTGGTAAAGTGTACGTTGACCGCAATGGCAATGGTGTTCAGGACGCTGGTGAAGAAGGCATTGGTGGAGTGAAACTGGTGACGGCACGTGGTGAAATCATTACGACAGACAGTCAGGGTCGTTATCACTTAACGGGTGTGGATGGCGGACGCTGGGAGCGTGGCACGAACTTTGTGCTGAAGCTTGACCCGAGAAGTTTACCGGAAGGTTATCGTGTGAAAGGGCGTAACCCGCAGGTAGTGAGACTGTCGCCGGGTCTGCCGAGTAAGATAGACTTTAAGGTCGAAGAGAAGTAATAAACCCTCCTTCAGGCTACTGGTAGAGATGCCGGTAGCCTGATTTTTATAATCTTTTGATTATATATAAAAAATATTAGCTTTTATCAGGCTAATTATTGCAAGGTCATGACTGAGTTACAAGCTTGGTCATTAATGAGATGAAAGGAGGTGCTAAGCAGAAAAAATTTATTTAAGGTTTTTTTTACATTCCCATTTTTTATTGTTTGCCCTATCAATGATGTGATAGGGCTTTTTTTATTTAAAATCAGAGCATTATCATGTAGTAAAATGTGAATTTTAAATATCAGAGCGATTGGTTTTTTATTAAAAGATCGGATATAAATCACACTTTATAACAACAATACTTTGCAAGTTTGTTTCACTCGCCATAATATGTGCCTTTTAATTTATTGGATTGATATAACATTGTATGAAAGTTCATAAAATACTGAATAATAATGTGCTTGTTACTGTTGATCCGTCTGGTAATGAAGTGATTATTATGGGACGGGGAGTCGGTTTTAAGAAAAAAGAAGGCGATGTTATTGACCCATCCTTAATTGAAAAAAAGTTCTCTCTAAGTAATAAAGAAGCCTTACCAAGATTTGCTGAACTGCTTTCTGAAATTCCAATTGAAGTGGTGACCACCAGTGAGATAATCATTAATTACGCCAAAGAAACACTGGGCGAAAAGCTTCAGGATAGTATTTATATCTCACTCACTGATCATATTCATTTTGCGATTGAAAGACATAAACAAGGGTTTGATATTCCTAATGGTTTTTTATGGGAAATCAAAAAACTCTACCCGAAAGAATTCAAGATTGGTATGCATGCTTTAAATATTATTCGTGATCGTTTGAAGGTGGAGTTACCTGAGGATGAAGCCGGGTTTATTACTTTCCATATTATCAATGCACAACTTAACGATACTATGCCTAATATCGTCAATATGACGAAAATTATGCGTGAAATTTTAAATATCGTTAAATACCATTTTAAATTTGAATATGATGAAGAGAGCCTGACTTATCAGCGCTTTATTACCCATCTTAAATTCTTTGCGCAGCGAATATTAAATAACAGTTTTGTGGCCAGCCATGACGTCTCGCTGTATGAGATCGTAAAAGAGAAATATCCTACGTCTTATCAATGTGTTAAGCGTGTTGATCTGCATCTTATTCAGCAATATGAACACCCTTTAACGGATGATGAAAGCTTGTATTTAATTATTCATATTGAGCGACTACGTTCAGAACTTTCGGCTCATGCTTAGAATGAGATCTCGATCACAGAATAAATTTTTCAAAATAATTTTACTTTTCAGTGTTTATAAAAAGATGTTAGGCTAAATAGAAATATCGGATTGTTACTGTAGTTACTGTATTTATTTTAATAAGTACAAGTGCTAGTACAGGCAAAACCTAAATCTCTCAGTGATGGGGGATTTAGGTTTTTTTTTGCTTTCAAAAGTGAGATTTGTATGAAAAACAAAGAATTAGCTGAAAATATTATTCAATATGTCGGTGGTAAAGATAACGTAATTAGCCTTGTCCACTGTGCAACTCGGCTAAGATTCGTTCTGAAAGATCACAATGTTGCTAATGCTGAGCATTTAAAAAAACAAAAAGGCATTATTATGGTCGTTGAGAGTGCCGGCCAGTTTCAGGTTGTAATTGGCAACAATGTGAATGAAGTGTATCAGGACATTATGGCTTTGGGTCACTTTGACAATAGTGATGAACAAACTATAGCCAAAAAACCAAAACAAAATATTCTTTCTAAACTCATCGATATTATTTCAGGAATTTTTGCTCCTATACTGGCTGCCTTGGTTTCTGCCGGTATCTTAAAAGGTTTACTTTCTATTTTATTAATTTGTGGCTTACTTGATGAAAAATCATCAACCACGACATTTTTAATTGTTATCGCCGATGCTGCGTTTTACTATCTGCCGATGTTACTGGGTTACTCCGCGGTTAAAAAGTTTGGTGGTAATGCTTTCTTTGGGATCGCGCTGGGTGGTTGCTTAGTTCATCCAGATATTATTAATATGCTGGGTGGCTCTTTACAGACGCAAACACATTTCTTTTTTATTCCGATTGATTTGATCCCTTATAGTTCTTCAGTTATTCCGGTTATTGTCGCTGCCTGGGTATATAGTTTCCTAGAGAAGAACTTTAACAAGATTTTTCATGACTCATTTAAAAAGTTCATCTCTCCGATGTTTGGTTTATTAATCACGGTACCTTTAACTTTTGCTATTATCGGCCCGGTTTCTACTTATCTCAGTAATAGTATTGCTGCTGGTATTATGTTTGTTTATCAGCTAAATCCAGTTATCGCTTCGGCCATTCTGGCATCGGTCTGGCAGATTCTGGTTATCTTTGGTGTGCACTGGGGCATGATTCCACTGTTTATGAATAATCTGTCTGTTTCAGGACGAGATTTTCTGATGCCAATTATTATCCCAGCTGTTTTTGGACAAACTGGTGCAGCGCTGGGTATGACACTACGCTCTAAAGATAAAGAATTTAAAGCCCTTGGTACATCTTCTGTTCTGTCTGGTTTATTTGGTGTGACTGAACCGGCAATTTATGGTGTGAATTTACCAAGTAAACGACCGTTTATTTTTGGTTGTATTGGTGCTGCTTTAGGTGGTGCAATTGTTGGTTTTTATCAACCATTCATGTATTCATTTGGTTTCGCCAGTGTGTTTAGTTTTGCTCAGTTAATTCCAATTGATGGCATTAATATCAGTGTCTTTGCCACTATTGCTGCTAGTGCTTTAGCATTCTTTATTGCAGCCATACTTAGTTACTGTTTTGGTGTAGCAAAACCTAAGCAAGTAGCTGAAGTATCAAACAACGATGAAGAAGAAAAAGCAGCTACCCAGAGCCAAATCAGTAGTCCAATGACCGGTCAGTTAATTCCTCTTTCACAAGTTAATGATCCTACTTTTGCCAGCGGACTGATGGGTAAAGGTGCTGCGATTATTCCGTCTGTTGGACAAGTTTTTGCTCCGGAAGATGGCGAGGTTGTCTCTTTGTTTAGAACCAAACATGCACTGGGTTTTTTAACCGACTCTCAGGCAGAAATTCTCATTCATGTTGGTATTGATACGGTTAAATTAGATGGCCAGCATTTTGAGGCTCATGTAGAAGTTGGCGCTAAAGTGAAGAAAGGTGACTTACTATTAACCTTTGATATTGAAGCGATCAAGCAAGCAGGATTTGACGTAACAACCCCAGTTATTATCAGTAATAGTGACGAATATCTTGATGTCGTTATTGCTCACGCACTGACCAGTATTGAGTCAGGTGAAACACTTTTAACATTATCCCATAAATAAGGAGTGATACATGTCGAATAAATTTCCAGAACATTTTCTATGGGGAGGCGCCGTCGCAGCCAATCAGGTTGAAGGAGCGTATTTAGCTGATGGTAAAGGCTTATCAACATCAGATTATCTGCCATATGGTATTTTTGGTGAAATTGTTGACCGTGAGGAAAAAGATATTATTGCCATTAAAGACCGGGCAATTGATTTCTATCATCGCTATCCGGAAGATATTGCACTATTTGCCGAAATGGGCTTCAGTTGCCTGAGAACTTCTATCGCATGGGCACGTATTTTTCCAAATGGTGACGAGCAAGAGCCGAACGAACAAGGCCTTGAGTTTTATGACAGACTATTTGATGAAATGGCAAAATACAATATTCAGCCGATGGTGACACTTTCTCACTATGAAATGCCTTATAACTTAGTGAAAAAGTATGGCGGCTGGGGAAATCGTAAACTGATCAAGTTTTTTACTCATTATGCGAAAACAGTTTTTGAACGTTATCAGCATAAGGTCAAATACTGGCTGACATTTAATGAAATCAATATGTCTTTGCATGAACCGTTTACTGGAGTGGGTTTACCAAGAAGTAGCAGTAAAGAACAAATCTATCAGGCGATTCATCATCAATTAGTTGCCAGTGCTCGTACGATCAAACTTTGTCATAGCATGATTCCGGACGCTAAGATCGGTAATATGTTACTGGGTGCAGTAGCTTATCCACTCACATCAAAACCAGAAGATGTCTGGGCTACACATAATGAAAATCACGCATGGTTATTCTTTGGTGATGTGCAGGCACGTGGTGCTTATCCAAGTTATATGAAGCGCTTCTTCAAAGATAACAATATTAATTTGACGATGACTGAGCAGGATAAAGAAGACCTGAAAGAAACGATCGATTTTATCTCATTCAGCTACTACATGAGCTGCTGTGGTACGGCGGATAACTCTCCTCGTCTGAAAGGTAACGTTTTAGATATGGTACCAAACCCTCATTTGAAAGCATCGGAGTGGGGCTGGCAGATCGATCCACTGGGTATTCGTTTCTTACTGAATTTGCTTTATGAACGTTATCAAAAACCACTCTTTATCGTTGAAAACGGACTTGGCGCTAAAGATGTCCTGACCGCAGATAAGACGGTGAATGATGATTATCGTATTGACTATATGAATGACCATTTAGTTCAGGTACGTGAAGCGATTGAAGATGGTGTTGAAGTTCTTGGCTATACCAGCTGGGGGCCTATCGACCTGGTGAGCGCTTCACAAGCGAAAATGTCTAAACGTTATGGCTTTATCTATGTTGATTTAGATGATGATAACAAAGGGACATTAACTCGTTATAAAAAGAAAAGTTTCTATTGGTATAAATCAGTGATTGAAACTCGCGGTGAAGTTTTGAAAGCGAAATAAATTTTTAGAATGAAAATAACGAAAACTAACTTACATAGAGGTCATAATGATAATTAATTTTAAGAAAACATTAGTGATTTGTCTTCTGGCGGTTTCGGCATTGATGACTGGCTGTGCTAATCAGCCAAAATCAGATGATGATACAGTCACTATCTACTTCGCCCGTCATGGTAAAACGTTATTTAATACCTTTGATTTAGTACAAGGCTGGGCTGATTCACCGTTAACTGAGCAGGGTATTGGAGTGGCTCAGTATTTGGGAGAAGGCCTGAAAGGCATTCCTTTTGATGCTTATTACACCAGCGATGCGGGTCGTCAGCGTGAGACCATGCAAGTGATCTTAAAGCAAATGGGTGTTAAAGATTATACCATCACAGAACTTCAGGGACTAAGAGAAGTCTTCTACGGCGGCTATGAGGGTGGTCCTAACGCTAAGGTAGTTTCAGATAGTATGAAATTGCTTGGTTATAAGTCTATCGATGCTTATTTCAAAGATTACAGTGCCGGTAAATTAGAGATTAAAACTATCGTTGATCCTATCGCTGAGGTTGATGCTAAGAAACTGGCAGAAAACTATGCGCAGGTAAAAGCCAGAACACAAGAAGCATTACATACTATTGTGCAAACAGCATTAGAAAAAGGTCAGCATAATATTCTGGCAATCTCGTCTGGTATGTCAATGCAAGTGATGATCTCTGACCTGACTGATAATATCGATAAAAATAAACCACTAAGTAATGCAACTGTTGTGAAAATTACTTATAAAAATGGACAATATCATGTTGATGAGATCGGAAGCATGGAATATGTACAAAAAGGTCGTGCAGCCTTAACAGGTAAATAATTGTTATAGAGTAAAAGTTGTATCCATAAATTGCAATAAATAGGATTGTTACTGCCAAAGGCAGGCAAAACCTAAATAGCTTGGGGGAGTGATTCTCTGAGTTGTTTAGGTTTTTTTATTTCCAGAGGATAATAATATGAAAAAACTGGTTGTACTAGGTATGCTTTCTACCTCCATGGTTTTTAGTGCTTATGCTGCTGAAAATCAACATTATGAGTTTTTAGATACACTGGCAGAAGAGTCGCTGATTAAAGATTCCCATATGGATCTGACACTCAGAAACTATTGGAAATATTTAAAAGAAGATGAAGCACAACCAAAAGAAGTGCACAATGCCTGGGGCCAGGCATTTGGTCTGGATTTTAAATCAGGTTATTTTGCCGATTTCATCGGTTTTGATGCTACCTTTACTGGTGTAGTCAAATTGGGTGCCAGTGATTACTTCTCAACCCGTGCCCTTCTTTATAATGATGGCAGTGGCATGGATAAAGATAACGCCAAAGGATTTAGTAAGATTGGTCAGCGTTACATCAAAATTAAACTAGGCAATGAGACTGTTCAGTTTAATGGTAAAGTCGGTTGGCAGATTTTAAAAAATTATGGTGTGTTAACTGCCTCTAACCGTTTGTCACAAAACAGCTACTTGGGTTATAGCGGAACGTTAAAGTACGACAATTTCTCTTTTGATGCGGCTTATATTACCAGCTCTATCAATCGTGATTCTCCGGATAAAGTCTCATTCACAACAAATGATAAATATGATGTCGATTATATCTGGACAGGTGGATTAACCTATAAAGATAAAGATCTTTACGCTTCTTATAGTTATGGTGAGGCAGATG
The DNA here is from genome assembly GCF_011745665.1 of Zophobihabitans entericus. GTDB lineage: Bacteria > Pseudomonadota > Gammaproteobacteria > Enterobacterales > Orbaceae > Zophobihabitans > Zophobihabitans entericus. The sequence continues at coordinate 1,838,529 of NZ_CP050253.1, forward strand.
ATTACATGAGACGCCACGTTCTTGAGATGACCTATAAACCTATTTCAAAACTGACACTCGGTAGCCAGATTTATGGCAGCTACGCACTTGACCGCTACGATAGTATGGCTGCTGGACGTAAAGATTTTGATGACAATGCGTGGCACTATGCAGCAGATATTAAATGGAAAGAAGAAGACTGGAGCTTAAAATTTGGCGTTGCCTATACTGACGCTGATAAAGAAGGTGCTATTGGTTACTATAACCGCCATTTAACTAAAAATATGCGTGGACGTTTTAATGCCTTAACCTCAGCTGGCGTTGACTATATGCGTGATGGCGAGTTGGCTTTAACGGTACTTGGTGAATATGAGTTTATTCCTGATGTGACAACCGGTTTACAACTTAACTATGGTCAATTTGATTATAAAGGTAATACCGTCAGAAGCGGTGAAATCAACCTGATTAATCGATGGGCGCCAAGTGATACCAGACTTAAGAATTTGTCTATTTTCTCAATGTTTGGTTATGGCTGGTCTTATAAACAAAGTAATAAGACACCAGTCCTTGACCACAATGGTGATTATCAGCGTTCACCAAGTTTATCAGCTGAAATTATTATCGATTATCGCTTTAATCTTTTTTAATTAATGAATAACGAAAGGGTTCTATTATGAAACAATATTTAAAAGCCATTAGTGTGCTATTTGTTGTTGTCTTTACTATGTCAAATGCATTTGCGGCTGATGTTTATCTTTACGTCACGCGTCATGGTAAAACTATGTTTAATACTGTCCACCGCGCACAAGGCTGGTCAGATACTCCACTGACTCAACCAGGGATTGAAGTCGCTCAACAACTGGGTCGCGGTTTAAAAGATGTTGATTTTATCGCGACTTATTCAAGTGATTTAGGTCGTGCTCGTCAGACTGCACGTATCGTGCTTGAAACTAAAGGCGTACCGGTTGATATCATTGAGATGGATCGCCTGCGTGAAACCTGTTTTGGCCTGTTTGAAGGTGATTTGGACCCGAATATGTGGGGACCTGCAGCACAGCACCTTGGCTATAAATCCGATACTGAGCTGATGGCTGATATGGCTAAAGGCAATATCGCTTTACCACAAATGATGAATGCGATTGCAGCAGTTGAAACATCAGGACAGGCTGAAGATTATGAAAAAGTAAAAACACGTATGCAGGAGGCATTAACCATGATCGCTAAATCTGCACAGGAGCAGGGTGGCGGTAACGTGCTTATTGTTTCACATGGTATGGCAATTATGGCGATGATTACTGAAATGACGGATACACCACTGACAGGCCAGCTTGGTAATGCTAGTGTGACAAAAATTCGTTATACCGATGAAGGCAAATTTATTGTTGAGTCAATTGGTGATATGAGTTATATCGAGAAAGGTAAACAATAAATGCAATAAAATCAAAGGGTTATGTTTATTTAATAACCCTTTGATTTATTTGAAGAAATATTATGTATACATGGGTAGAAACCGAATATCAACTTTGTATTGTTTAAGGTCATTCCTATCCACGTAAACAGTGATTCTATCTTGAGTTATGTAAGGCTCCGGATTAAATGGAATATTTTTACTTTTAAAATGATACTTTTTAGTATTATCAATGGGATCAACCCAGTGACAATGAATGACATAAGAATCGTCACCATCTATTTTTGAGGAAGTGTCTACCTCAACGGAATCAAATATTGCCTGAATAGGTATTTTGGTCGCGGTGGGAAAAACGCCACCCTCTTTTTTCCGTGTAAAGAATCTTTTCAAGGTTAGTATAGGGAATAAACAAAATATTATTCCCAGAATGCCAGTAACTATTGATGCAAACCATAAGGCGAGAAAACCGTTAATTTTAGCATCAGTAGGATCGTCCGGATTATAATACACATTCACGATTTCTCCTCTGTCATAAGACGCCGGATTACTGCCAACTTCGGAGCGAAAGATTCTTGTTATACCATTACCATCTTGAAAAGTCACAACAGGGTAATAAGACGGAGAACCAGAATTATCCGAGTAAGATTCTGAAAGATAGGCGACTGTGCCTTCCACTTGTACTGAGCTTTTAATAAAGGATAATTTTTGTGAGGTGATAATCACGCTCATACACAAAGAAATGACGCCAAAAATAAGGATGAAAAAGGTTCTTATCATAATATTTCTATTATTCTATCAATTTATTAACATTGATTGTAATAGATAAAAACAATAAGCGATAGTGAAAGAAATACGTATCATATTATATAACTCAAAAGAAAGAGTTATCTGCTTTAAGAAAGTGATCCGGTATAGATGAATTGCTTATTCTTAAAAGTTATAAGCATGTGAATTAATGTTATTTCAGAAAGTAAAAGCAAGTTGCTAGACTTAACCTTGTACATCACCCTTTGGAGACTAAATATGGATTTTTCATTTAAAAAAGTAATCGGTGTTGCAGGTATTTTAGCTGCCACATTAAGCAGTATTGCCCCAGCTCACGCTGACCGTTTAGATGATATTACTAAATCAGGAGTGATCAAAGTTGCTGTTTTTGATAGCAACCCGCCATTTGGTTTTGTGGATGAAAAAACCAAACAATTTATTGGTTATGATGTGGATATTGCTAATGCCATCGCTAAGTCACTTAATGTTGAACTTAAACTTGTTGCCACTAACCCGGCTAACCGAATTCCATTATTAAACTCACAAAAAGTTGACCTGATTGTGGCGAACTTTACGGTCACAGAAGATCGTGCCAAAGTGGTTGATTTTAGTGTGCCGTATTTTGCAACCGGACAAAAATTTATTGCTCGTAAAGGCGTGTTAACTAAACCTGATGATTTAGCGAACTTACGTATTGGTGCTGATAAAGGCACGGTACAAGAAGTGACTCTGCGCGAACGTTATCCAAATGCACGTGTTATTTCTTATGATGATACTCCGTTTGCTTTTGCCGCACTGCGTAATGGTGTTGTGCAGGCAATTACTCAGGATGATGCAAAACTTGTTGGACTAATGGCTAACGTGCCGGAAGCACAAAAAGCGGATTTTGAAATTTCTCCATTTAGTATCACTAAAGAGTATCAGGCTGTTGGTTTACCTAAAGGTGAAACACGTCTAACTGAAAAAGTGAACGAAGTATTGTTAAAACTAGAAGCTGACGGCGAAGCTGATAAGATTTATAACCGTTGGTTTGGACCAGAAACAACCTCTGCAATGCCTCGTGGTGATTTTAAATTTGGATCACAAGCGCAGTAAAGAAGCAAAAGTAAAAGTAGTGTAGTTTATTGTATACATTATTTTTAAAGGACAGATATCCCAGGGACGGGACACAATAAACAACGGTGCCAGTGAGTGAATAATCAACTTACTGGCACTTGTTTTAGATGGTTTTATGTACTGTTAGTCTACTCTCAGAGGATATGTGTATCATCCACGGTTTTTGATGATGTATCATACCTTTTCATGTTGAATTGTCAGGGGTTGTAAGTAATGTCGTGGGAACAAATATCGAGCCAGTTACTTGATGCAAAATATTTGTGGTGGCTATGGGATGGCTTTTTAGTCACGCTGGCGATCTCCTTTCTGACCATTATTTTTTCGACCTTACTGGGATTCATTTTGGCTATGGCCAGATATAGCCGTTTTGCTATCATTCGTTATATCACAATTGGCTATAATGCTATTTTCCGTTATTCCCCTTTATTGCCACAGCTGTTTTTCTGGTATTTTGGTGTCGGTAGTTTACTACCGATAGAGTTCAAATTATGGTTGTTTGATGAACCCCAAATTTCACTGTTTTTTTTCACGCTTAAATTTCCGTCCTTTGAATTTATTATTGGTCTGATCGGCTTAACCTGTTACTCAAGCTCATTTATTGCTGAAGAGATTCGAGCCGGGATTTTAGGTGTGGGTAACAATCAGTTTAGTGCCGGTTTAGCCATGGGTTTTACTTACCGTCAGACTATGTCGCTGATTATTCTGCCGCAGGCGTTTAAAATCGCCTTTTCACCACTGCTTGGGCAATATATGAATATCGTCAAGAATTCATCCCTGGCCATGGCGATTGGTGTGTTTGAACTCTCTTATGTCTCCAGACAAGTTGAAACAGAAACCTTAAAAACTTTTCAGGATTTTGGCATCGCAACCTTTCTGTATATTTTGATTATTGCCGTTATTGGTGCTTTTGGCTATCTATACCAATACTATCAACCAAATAGGGAGAAAGTAGGATGAACTTCTCTGTAATTTGGAATAATTTTGAATACTTAATGTGGGGCGTCTTTCCTGATGGTCCTCTTGGTGGTGTTGCGCTCACACTAATTATTAGTCTTGCTGCCGGGATTTTATCAACTATTCTGGGCATTATCTTCGGTATTGGGTTGACCATTTTAAAAGGGTGGACGGGTAATATTTTAAAACTGGTTCTGGGCTTTTTACGTGCTATCCCTATTTTAATGTTTATCTTCTGGACTTACTTTTTACTGCCGGTTTTATTTAACGTAGATATTCCGGCAACATTTACTGTGATTATTGCTTTATCGCTAATTGGTGCCGCTTATATTGCTCACTCGGTTTATGCTGGTATGACAGCAATCTCAGCCGGGCAGTGGCAGGCTGCAACATCACTTGGACTTGGCAAATATCAGGTCATCTTTTTTATTATCCTCCCTCAGGCACTACGTATGATGTTGCCTTCATTTGTTAATCAGTGGATAGCGATGATTAAAGATAGTTCACTGGCTTATATTGTGGGCGTGAGTGAATTTACTTTCCTTGCGACGCAAGTCAACAACCGTAGTATGGTCTATGCTACAGAAGTGTTCTTATTCGTGATTGCAGTTTATTTTATTATTTGTTTACTGGTTGATGCTGTGATGGGGCTGGTAAATAGGTATCTCCTTAAAAAATATTAACCAATTGTTTTTTATTGGTTTACTTTTATTCTTGCTTTATCTTCCCTTTATACCTCATTGGTATTAGTCTCTTTTATGCTTTGGTGGTAATCACTGATAGGAATTAAATAATTACCGAATTTCACTACAATAGCATAAAGAATATTCATCTATTCGGATAATGAATTTGGTGGATTTTAGGATTGTTATCAAAGGGAGATTATATGAGCCAACCATTGCCTCGTTCGTCTGTAATCAAAGATTGGCAGCCTGACAACCCGGAGTTTTGGGAGCAAAAAGGGAAAGCAATTGCCAGACGAAATTTATGGATATCTATTCCATCATTGATGTTCGCATTTAGTGTTTGGATGCTTTTTAGTATTGTCGCTGTTTATTTAAATAACGTTGGATTTCAATTTACCACGAATCAACTTTTCTTACTGACTGCTTTACCTTCAATCTCTGGCGCATTGTTAAGAGTTCCATATTCATTTGTCATTCCTATCTTTGGTGGCCGCAGGTGGACAACTTTTAGCACTCTACTCTTGATCATTCCATGTATTTGGCTTGGCGTTGCTATTCAAGATACAAGCACCTCATACACAACCTTTGTGATCATTTCCCTATTATGTGGTTTTGGTGGGGCAAATTTTGCTTCAAGTATGGCAAATATTAGTTTTTTCTTTCCCAAATCTGCACAGGGTAGTGCATTAGGATTAAATGGAGGTTTAGGGAACATGGGCGTAAGTGTTGCTCAGTTTCTTGCTTCTATTGTTATTTTTGTTCCAATGTTGATTGGTTCAGCAAAATATTTATCTGACGGTTCCGCTATTTGGATTCAAAACGTTGCTTTTGTTTGGGTTCCACTTTTACTGATTTGTTCATTTGCTGCTTTTGTTGGTATGAATGATTTAGTTACGGCAAAAGCCTCTTTTTGGCAGCAGGCTGTTGTACTTAAAAATAAAACGATGTGGTTGCAGAGTTTACTTTATCTGGCAACGTTTGGCTCATTTATCGGTTTTTCTGCTGGTTTTGCGATGTTAAGTAAGACTCAGTTTCCTCAGGTTGATATTACTTCTTTTGCCTTTTTTGGTCCGCTTATTGGTGCGATTGGACGCCCTTTAGGTGGCGCTATTTCTGATCGTGTTGGTGGTGTTAAAGCAACATTTGTCAACTACATTATGATGATTATCTTCGTCATGCTACTTTTCACTACGTTGCCAGGTGTGCTATCTGATAGCGGTTCATTTATTGGTTTCTTCGGTGTCTTTATCTTTTTATTTTTTACTGCTGGATTTGGAAGTGGTTCTACTTTCCAGATGATTTCAATTGTTTTTAGACAAGAAATGATAGAGAAGATGATTAAAAAAGGTCACACAGAAGAGGAGGCTAATCGCGGCGCTGCAACAGAAACAGCAGCAGCACTGGGTTTCATTTCTGCGATTGGTGCGATTGGTGGATTTTTTATTCCTCAGGTATTTAGTCTTTCATTAAATTTATTAGATTCAGTGAGTTATGCGTTAGGCATATTTCTGGTGTTTTATGTGTTCTGTGCGATTGTCACAAAAGTTTGTTATGGACATCACAGTAAATAAAGTACGGCTTTATTAATAACAATAAATACACTTTTTATAAAAATAATTGAAGTAATGATGGTAATAATAAATATTATCAAGGAGCAATGTGCATGAGCAAGTTTATTGATCGGTTGCGGTACTTTAAGCAAGTTGAAGGAACATTTGCTGACGGGCATGGTTTGACCTTATCAGCTAATCGTGATTGGGAAAACAGTTACCGTCAGCGTTGGCAATTTGACAAAATAGTACGTTCAACACATGGGGTTAACTGTACAGGGTCGTGTAGCTGGAAAATCTACGTAAAAAATGGGCTAGTGACTTGGGAGACGCAACAAACCGACTATCCAAGAACTCGTCCGGACTTACCAAATCATGAACCTCGTGGATGTCCTCGGGGTGCAAGTTACTCTTGGTATTTATATAGTGCCAATCGTGTTAAATACCCGATGATGCGCAAACAGCTGATCACGCTTTGGCGTGAAGCGAAAGCAAAATACGCTGATCCTGTTGAAGCATGGCAATCTATCGTAAGTGACCCAGAAAAAACAAAACTCTATAAGCAAAAACGTGGACGTGGTGGTTTTATCCGTTCCGACTGGCAAGAAGTTAATGAACTGATTGCCGCTTCAAATATCTATACGATTAAAGAATTTGGTCCCGACCGTATTGCGGGATTCTCGCCAATCCCGGCCATGTCGATGGTTTCTTATGCTGCAGGTTCACGCTATTTATCATTAATTGGTGGTGTCTGTTTAAGTTTCTACGACTGGTATTGTGATTTACCACCAGCATCACCGATGACTTGGGGTGAACAAACGGATGTACCTGAATCAGCAGATTGGTATAACTCTTCTTACATAATTGCCTGGGGCTCTAATGTTCCTCAAACGCGAACACCAGATGCCCACTTCTTTACTGAGGTCAGATATAAAGGCACCAAGACAGTCGCCATTTCTCCTGATTACTCTGAAGTGGCAAAATTTAGTGATGAGTGGTTAAGCCCAAAACAAGGTACTGATAGCGCACTCGCTTTAGCAATGGGGCACGTGATTTTAAAAGAGTATCATCATGCTGAGAAAAGTGCTTATTTTACGGATTATGTGCGTCGTTTCTCTGATTTCCCAATGCTTGTATTACTGGATAAAAATACTCAAGGCCAGTACTCAGCAGGCCGTTTATTGCGAGCCAGTGATTTAGTTGATCATTTAGGACAGAGCAATAATCCAGAGTGGAAAACGGTGGCTATTGATGAAGAAACTAAATCATTCGTCTGCCCACAAGGTTCAGCTGGTTTCCGTTGGGGAGAAGATGGCAAGTGGAACCTAGAAGCTAAAGAAGGGCTAAATCAAAAAGACGTTAAGTTGCAATTAAGCTTATTGAATGACCATGATAGCGTGGTTGATGTAGGGCTCCCATATTTTGGTGGTGAAGAGCAACAATATTTTGATAGCGTAAAATTGGATGACGTTCTCTATCGTAAACTGCCAGCTAAAACGGTTCAACTTGCTGATGGAACGGAAGCATTAGTCACCTCTGTTTATGATCTTATCATGGCAAACTATGGTGTTGAACGTGGTTTAAATGATGAAAATGCAGCGGCTAATTATGATGAAGTCAAAGCCTATACGCCGGCATGGGCAGAAAAAATTACAGGTGTTCCAAAAAACCGTATTATCAAAATAGCGCGTGAATTTGCCGATAATGCACATAAAACCCATGGTCGTTCAATGGTTATCGTGGGCGCTGGTCTAAACCATTGGTTCCATATGGATATGAATTACCGTGGTTTAATTAATATGCTGGTATTTTGTGGCTGTGTAGGACAATCGGGCGGTGGTTGGTCACATTATGTGGGACAAGAAAAACTACGTCCACAAACAGGTTGGTTGCCACTAGCTTTTGCGCTTGATTGGCAAAGACCACCACGTCATATGAATAGTACTTCGTTTTTCTATAATCATTCTGGACAGTGGCGCCATGAAACAGTATCTGCACATAACTTATTATCGCCTTTAGCGGATAAAGATAAATATTCAGACAGTTTGATTGACTTTAATGTGAGAGCTGAACGTATGGGATGGTTACCTTCAGCTCCCCAGTTAGATACTAATCCAATTAAAATTAGCAAACAGGCTGAAGCAGCAGGTCTTGATGCTGTTGAGTATACTGCTAAGGCGTTAAAAGATGGCAAGATTCACTTTGCGGCTGAAGCGCCAGACGATAGCAAAAATCATCCACGCCAAATGTTTATATGGCGCTCTAATCTATTAGGGTCTTCAGGTAAAGGACATGAATACTTATTACATTACCTACTTGGTACTGAAAATGGTATTCAAAATAAAGATTTAGGAGCGCAAGGCTTACAAAAACCAGAAGAGGTGAAATGGGAAGAGCAAGCCATTACAGGTAAATTAGATTTAGTTGTGACACTTGATTTTCGCATGTCCAGCACTTGTTTGTTTTCTGATATTGTTTTACCAACAGCAACCTGGTATGAAAAAGATGATATGAATACCTCGGATATGCATCCATTTATTCATCCACTCTCTGCTGCTGTTGATCCAGCCTGGGAAGCCAAAAGCGACTGGGATATTTATAAAGATTTAGCTGAGACATTCTCTAAATTATGTCCGGGTCATTTAGGTGAAGAAACCGATATTGTGACCTTACCCATTCAGCATGATTCTGCGGCCGAGCTTGGCCAGCCATTTGATGTAAAAGATTGGAAACGTGGTGAATGTGAGCTCATTCCGGGTAAAACGGCGCCGCATATTATGAAAGTTACCCGTAATTATCCAGAGACATATACGCGTTTTACTTCTGTTGGTCCTTTACTGGAAAAACACGGTAATGGTGGTAAAGGTATTAGCTGGAATACGGATAAAGAAGTCGAGTTCTTAAGACAACTCAATGGCAGTCAGGATAGTGAGAAGCACGGTTCTCGTCCAAAAATTAATACGGCTATTGATGCAGCAGAGGTTATTTTATCTCTTGCACCGGAAACTAATGGTCAGGTAGCAGTTAAAGCATGGGAAGCCCTTGGTGAAAAAACAGGACTTGATCATAAACATTTAGCGTTGAATAAAGAAGATGAAAAAATCCGTTTCCGAGATATTCAGGCACAACCGAGAAAAATCATCTCCAGCCCGACATGGTCAGGCCTTGAGGATGAACATGTTTCTTATAATGCAGGTTATACCAATGTCCATGAGTTAATTCCATGGCGTACCATTTCTGGTCGTCAGCAACTGTATCAAGATCATGTCTGGATGCGTGATTTTGGTGAAAGCTTAATTGCTTATCGTCCGCCGGTCGATACACGTTCTGTAGAACCGATGATGAATAAAAAATCTAACGGTAATCCTGAGTTAGCACTTAACTTTATTACGCCACATCAAAAATGGGGTATTCACTCAACATATAGTGAAAACATTCATATGTTAACACTTTCTCGTGGCGGTCCTGTTGTTTGGTTAAGTGAAGGTGATGCTAGTTCACTTGGAATTGTCGATAATGACTGGATTGAGGCATTTAATACTAATGGAGCACTAACAGCACGGGCTATTGTCAGCCAACGTGTTCCGGATGGTATGGTCATTATGTACCATGCTCAAGAACGTTTGGTCAATATTCCTGGTTCCGAAATTACAGGACAACGTGGGGGGATTCATAACTCAGTCACTCGTGTTTATCCAAAACCTACTCATATGATCGGTGGTTATGTCCATTTAGCTTATGGTTTTAACTATTACGGTACTGTAGGTTCTAATCGTGATGAATTTGTCGTGGTCAGAAAAATGAATAAAGTTGACTGGTTAGATCAAGACCAACAACAGGAGAACAAATAATGAAAATTCGTTCACAAATTGGCATGGTCCTTAATTTAGATAAATGTATTGGTTGTCATACATGCTCTGTAACTTGTAAGAATGTCTGGACGAATCGTAAAGGTGTTGAGTATGCGTGGTTTAATAACGTAGAAAGTAAACCAGGTGTAGGTTTTCCTGTTGAATGGGAAAATCAAGAGCGTTGGAACGGCGGCTGGAGTTTAAATAAAAGAGGTAAATTGGTTCTAAAAGCGGGGGGTAAAGTCAGCTTATTATCTAAAATCTTTGCCAATCCTGATTTACCTGAAATTGATGATTATTATGAACCTTTTGATTTTGACTATGCACATTTAAAAAATGCACCGGAATCAAAAGCACAGCCAATTGCTCGTCCAACCTCCAAAATTACAGGACTGCGTATAGAGAAAATTATTGCTGGTCCAAATTGGGAAGATGACTTAGGTGGTGAGTTCTCTATACGTGGTAAAGATGCTAATTTCCGAGAAATGGAAAAGCAAATTTATGGTCAGTTTGAAAATACGTTTCTCGCTTATTTACCGCGTTTATGTGAGCACTGCTTAAATCCGGCCTGTGCTGCATCATGTCCAAGTGGTGCTATTTATAAGCGTGAAGAAGACGGTATTGTTTTAATTGATCAGGATAAATGTCGTGGTTGGCGTATGTGTATCTCTGGATGCCCATACAAGAAAATTTATTTTAACTGGAATAGTGGCAAATCTGAAAAATGTATCTTCTGCTATCCGCGTATTGAATCAGGAATGCCAACGGTTTGTTCTGAAACATGTGTCGGTCGTATTCGATATTTAGGTGTTATTTTATATGATGCAGATAAGATAAAAGAAGCAGCTTCAACAACAGATGAAAAAGATTTATACAAACAGCAATTATCCGTATTCTTAGATCCAAATGATCCAGAAATTATTAAGCAGGCTTTAGCTGATGGTATACCACAAAGTGTTATTGACGCTGCACAAAAGTCACCGGTGTATAAACTTGCTATAGACTGGCAATTGGCATTACCACTCCATCCTGAGTATCGAACGTTACCAATGGTTTGGTATGTTCCTCCACTATCACCAATTCAATCTGCAATAGGGAATGATGAATCAAATGAGGCATTATTACCAAATATTGAACAGTTACGTATCCCATTACAATATCTAGCAAATTTATTAACTGCTGGTGATGTAGAACCGGTATTGCTTGCACTTAAACGTATGATGGCGATGCGTCAATATAAACGTGCAGAATTGGTTGATAATATAAAAGCTGAGGCACTCTTGACTGAAGTGGGCTTAACAGAAGCACAGATTCAGGAAATGTATCGTTATTTAGCTATTGCTAATTATGAAGATCGTTTTGTCATTCCAACCCATCATCCGGAACTCTCTCATCCTGTTTTTGCAGAAGCAGGAGGATGTGGTTTCTCATTTGGTGATGGTTGTAATGGTAGCGATAGTCGTTATAACTTATTTGATGCTCATCAGGCAAAACCCATTGAAGTGGTTGAACCAAGAAAAATGAAGGGGTAAATAATAATGAAAAGTTTAATGATTATCTCCTGTTTGCTGGAGCATCCTACAAAAGAGATCTGGCAGGCAAAAGACGAACTACTGACAGAAGTCGCGACTTGTGATGAGCTTTCTGTAGAACAAAAACATCAACTCATGTCGTTTATTCAGACTTATTTATCAATGCCTCTACTGGAAGCACAATCACTATATTGTGAGACGTTTGATTTAGGACAAGTAACATCCTTACTGATTTTTGAACATGTTCATGGTGATTCCCGTGAGCGTGGACAGGCGATGGTGGAACTGATGAACCATTATCAACAGGCTGGACTCATGTTACATGACCAAAAACAATTACCCGATTACTTGCCATTATTTTTGGAGTTTATTGCCCAATTACCGGTAGATAAGCAGCCATCATGGTTACATGGTATTGCAACAGTGATTCGTTTACTTGAAATGCGATTAGAGAAAAAAGAGAGTATCTATCAATCTCTATTTACACTCCTATTTGCCTTAAGTGCTACCCAAGTTGATGAACCAACACTACAGCAACAAGTTGCGCAAGAAGAGGTCAGCTATACGCCACAAATGCTAGATAAGATCTGGCAGGAAGAGCAAATATTATTTCAGGCTGGTTCATCTTGTCAGGATAATATTGCTGCAAAAAATCGTAATTATATGCAGGCCCCTGTTTACTATATTGATATGGATGAAGATAAAAGGAGTAGAGCATGAATTTTATTCATTCGTTCTTTTTTAATATTTACCCTTATATTGTGGTTACTGTCTTTATTGTTGGTAGCTTACTGCGTTATGATTATGGCCAATATACATGGAGAGCGGGTTCCAGCCAGTTACTGAGTAAGAAAAATATGCGTTGGGCCTCTAACTTATTTCATGTTGGAATTATTGGGATTTTCTTTGGACATCTTGTTGGCCTGTTAACACCACATTGGGTATATGAACCTTTTATTTCGGCTGGACATAAACAAATTTTAGCCATGACTGCTGGTGGGATTTTTGGAATAATGACGTTGATTGGTGGTGGAGCATTATTTTACCGTCGCCTGACTAATCAACGTGTACGAGCAACATCAAGTATTGCTGATATTTTAGTTATTGGCATTTTAGTGGTACAAGTGATACTAGGTTTAACTACTATTGTGTCATCAACTCAACATCTGGATGGTAGTGTTATGTTGCTTCTTTCTCAATGGTGTCAGGATATTGTGACATTTAGATTTGGTGCAGGTGATTTATTAATTAATGTTCCTTTGATTTTTAAATTACATATAGTACTTGGTATGACGATTTTCTTAATTTTTCCATTTACACGACTCGTACACATCTGGAGTGTACCATTGGAATATTTAACACGCCGTTATCAAATTGTACGAACCAGAAAATAAATTATTATTTGTAACAAAAAGGCGGTAAATCCGCCTTTTTTAATATCTAAATAAAATTCATCGATCGGTAATGACATCCCCTTTATTAAAAAAGATACCTGAGAATAGTTGGAAGTTGATCATCAATCCCTGATAGAATAAAATTCATTGTAGTAACAGAATTACTTCACCTATTAAATTAAGGACGCCAGAAATGCCAAAAATTACTGTTGAATACTCTAAAAATCTTACTGATCAACAAGCGTTTGATCCAAGAACATTATTGGTTGAAATTAATAAAGCAGTAAATTCTGTTGGTGAATTTAAAGAACAAAATATTCGTAGCGTTATTCATTGTAATGATGTTTTTGTTGTTGGTATTCATCCTGAAAATCGTGCATTTATTGAAGTGTCTATTCAAATTATTGACGGGCGCTCTTTTGCGATCAAAAATGATGTGACAACACGTGTTTTAAATGTGCTGAAAGCACAAGTGAAACCGGTTGGTAATTTAGGGATTAACTTTTCTGTTGATGTGAGCGATTTAAATCGTAACGTATTTGTAAATGAAGTCTTTGTGACGTTGCCAAATACCTGATTTATTTTTAATATCAGTTAAATAAACAGGCATCTTGCTACTATTGGAAGATGCCTATTTTCTTTCTGTGACATGTAAAACCGGATTATATTCAGAACGCATGTAGGAGAGATTATATTCACATGGTGTACCATCATTCAGATAAGTCACTTCTTCCAGTCTCAGTAACGGCACATTTTTAGTGATGTGTAGCAACGCAACCAGTTCATGATCAGTGGCACTCACCGCGGTAATGGTTTGAATTTGTTTCTTCATCTTTTTACCAGTACTGTGTTCAATATACTCAAATTTTGATTTTTCCAGTTCACTGAATTCAAATTGTGGGATCAGATAAGTCGGGATATAGGTATATTGCAGCACAACTGGGATTTCATCAAAACTGAGTAAACGCTTCACATAATAAACATAATCAGTGGCCTTAATTTTAAGGAAACTGGCCATCTCTTTATCCGGAACCGGAATAATGCTGGCGGAAATCACCTTACGCTGACCTTTATGCCCGCGCTTTTTAGCCTGATAGTCAAAATGGGAATGCACATTAAATTTACCAGTCAAATTCACTTTATTATTGGGTGAACCTAAATGAATTCCGGATCCTTTAATCCGATAAATCAGTCCTTCTTCAATTAAATGCCTCGTGGCTTCTCTGACGGTCACACGGGTCACACCTAATTCCTGAGCAATATTAATTTCAGTATCGATTTTATCGTCGATAGATAAGTTCTTTTTCTCTATCAATGCAGTAATGTAATCGATCACTGTTTGCTGTTTATTTGTAATTTTATTGCTCATGGCAGTCCTTACCTTGCATAGACAAATTGGAGCATTATAGCTTGAAATATTATTGTACCCTTTAACTTTATAGATAACGATAAATATTTCACCTGGCACACAATTCTATTAATAAATTTATTTTAAACATATAGTTATTACATTAATTGATATGTTGTTATGCAGTTTATCATAAAAAATAAAGAATTTGTGATCAAATTAACAAATTAAAAAGTTTATTAAAATTTTCTCTTTTCATCTTTTTTATTATCTCTATAATTCAATATGACTATACATAATTATCTTGTATATACAAATAAGTGATTTTTAAGATAAAAAAACACGATGCTGAGTAAAAATTCATAGTCTTTATCATTAAATATTTTATTTATATTAAGTTAAAGATTAATTTGATTTATTTTTAGAAAGAGAAAGCAAGTTGATTGTGTAGACAAATAAAGATTTTTATCCAAATATTTTGCAGTAACACAAATAAAGAAAGCTAAATCGATACACGTTAGGTTAGGCATAGCGCCTTTTCTGAAAACAATGCATAGAGATTTAAGAGGTATTTATTATGGTAAGCAAATGGTTAGATCTTGATAGTAAAGTAATCATCGTGACCGGCGGCAGCGCAGGTATTGGTGAAAATATTGTCGCTAATTTATTAGCAAATAACGCAGAGGTGGTGATAGCAGACAGAAATCCACCACAAGTATCTCATCCAAAAATAACCTTTATCCAATGTAACGTAGCGATCCGGGCTGACGTACAAAATATGGTGCAAAGTGTTATCTCAAAATTTCATCGAATCGATGGACTCGTCAATAATGCTGGTGTGAACCGGGCTCGTTTATTAGTTGATTATTATCATAACGATAAAAACCATGAGCTCAGTGACGATGATTTTGATCATATGGTCAACGTTAATCAAAAAGCGGTGTTCATCTGTAGTCAGGAAGTCGCACGACAAATGGTTAAACAACAATCGGGCGTCATTGTGAATATCGCGTCAGAAGCGGGTATTGAGGGTTCTAAAGGGCAGAGTTGTTATTCTGCCACTAAAGCCGCTGTGCATGCCTTTACGTTGTCGTGGGCTAAAGAACTGGGACAATTCAATATTCGTGTTGTGGGTGTTGCGCCAGGTATCAACGAACCAACGCCAATGGGCAATCCTGCTCATCAAAAAGATCTCGCTTATACCAGAGGCATGGAAGTCTCTGGTGTGAAAGGAAATTATCAACAATCTATTCCGCTTGGCCGTCCTGGGCGATTAGAGGAGATTGCTGATTTGGTCTCTTATTTGGTCTCTGACCACTCAAGTTATATCACTGGTACAACGGTAAATATTACTGGCGGAAAATCCAGAGGTTAATCAGCGTGTTAATTTGATTTTAGATTGTAACAAAACAGGAATATTCGATGAGTAAAACATCTACACTCCCGTGGATCTTAGTGGTAACCCACGGCAATTTTGGGCAAGAACTGGTGAAAAGCTGTGAAATGATTGTGGGAAAAATGAAGGATGTTTATTGTTTTTCTTTAATTGCAGACATGGCTCCGGAGCAGCTTTACGAAAAGATTGCCCAGACATTAAAAGACGCACCGACTGGTAGCATTATTTTAACCGATATTTATGGAGGAACCCCATCAAACGTAAGCGCTATATTTGCTAAAAAATATCAGTACCCAGTGATCAGTGGTATCAGTTTACCCATCTTAATTGAAGCTGATATGTCACGTGATGAATTACAGGGTAATGAGCTTTCTGGTCGAATATTTGAGACTGGTGTGCAAGGTATTAAAAACATCACTCAAATAGTAAATGAAAGGGGATAAGTATGAAAAATATAAAACTCGTTCGGGTCGATTTCCGACTGATTCATGGGCAAGTGATTACTAAATGGAAAAATATTATCGCCGCTAATCAAATCATTATTGTTGATGACAAATTAGCTAAAGATCCTTTTTTATCTGATATTTATGTAATGGCGGCGCCGCCTGATGTTGCAGTACATGTGCTTCCTGAAGATGACTTTGTGGCAAAAGTACAGCAAGGTACTTTTGATGATGGTAGCAGCAATGTTCTGATTTTATTCAAATCTATTGGTAATGTGCGTCGTATTGTCGAAAAAGGTGTGCCATTTTCTGAATTACAAATTGGTGGCTTAGGTGGTGGTGAAAACCGTAAAACTGTCGTCACTGGTGTTTCTATTGATACTAACGATCTTGAAGACCTGAAATTTATGCAAAGTAAAAATGTGAATGTGCATTTTCAGGTCACTCCAGAGGAGGCTAAGGTCGGTTTAGATAAAGCAATCAGTAAACTAGGAGGATAACTTATGTTAGGAGTCGCAATATTTGCAGGCTTATGGTACTGGATCTGTAAAACAGATATTGGTTATGCCATTACTCATGCTATCAGACAGCCTCTGTTTTCCGCGGTGATTATCGGGATCCTGATGAATGATATTACTCAGGCCGTCATTATCGGTGCTGCGATACAAATTCTTTATATTGGACTGGTTGCAGCCGGTTCTAATTTACCCGCTGATGACTGCTTAGCCGGACTGATCGCTATTCCCTTAGCGATTAAAACAGGATTAACACCAGAACTGGCTATAGCCATTGCGGTACCAATTGGTGTGATGGGTGTATTTATCGATCAGTTTAGAAAAACCGTCAATGCTGTGTTTGTCCATATGGCAGATAAATATGCCGATGAATGTAATGTCCGTCAGATAAAAATGTGTGCCATTGTCTACCCGACAATTCTGAGTTTCTTTTTACGTTTTCCGGTACCATTTTTAGCCATTATGTATGGTGAAAACAGTATTAATGCTTTCCTCAATAATGTTCCTGAGTGGCTGATTCATGGCTTTAGTGTGGCGGGCGGTTTATTACCTGCGCTGGGCTTTGCCTTAACCATTTTTGTGATTGGTAAAAAAGCCTTACTACCGTGGTTCTTTATTGGCTATTTCATCGTGCAATTTAGTGGCATTCCGGTATTTGGTGCAGCCGTATTTGGCTTATGTGCCGTACTACTTATTGCTCATTATCAAAGTAAAAAAGAAGCGTAAGAGGAATAACAAATGGATAATCAAATTACCGAAAAAGATGTCAAAAACAGCTGGCTTTATTACTACATTGTTTGTGAGATGGGGATCTCTTATGAGCGTCTGCAGGCACTGGGTTTTACTGTTGCCATGATCCCAATTCTGGAAAAACTTTATCCTAATAAAGAAGACTTAAAACAAGCGTTAAAGCGCCATCTGGTTTTTTATAATACTGAGGCCGTTTATGGTGCACCAATTAACGGTATTGTCATTGCAATGGAAGAACAAAAAGCCAAAGGCGCCGATATTGAAGATGACGCAATTACGGGAATTAAAACCGGACTTATGGGGCCTATGGCGGGTATTGGTGACTCAATTGACTGGGCAACGCTGAAGCCGATCATCTTTGGTTTAGCCGTAACTCTTTCTACTAATGGCAGTATTATCGGTGCGCTATTTATGCTACTCCTGCCGTTAATCCAAATCGTAGTGGGTAGAAAACTGGCGGCTTACGGTTACCGCGCAGGTCAGGCATCAATTCGTGAAATCTTAAATTCCGGACATATTAAAACACTCATTCTTGGTGCCAGTACGCTTGGTCTGTTTATGATGGGGGCATTATCTTCTACGTACGTCAAGCTAAGTACGCCGATTACCTTTAGTTTTGGCGATGCTAACCGGCCATTTGTATTACAAGACGTTATCAACAGTATTATTCCGGGTTTATTACCGCTGATTGCCGTCTTTGGTATCTATTGGTGGCTTTTGAAGAAAAACCAAAACTTTACCATGATTATGATCTTAATTGTAACTATCTCAATTGGTGGCTCATTTATTGGATTGTTTTAAATAACAAAGGCACCGGGTAGCTGACACCCGGTGCTAATTAAGATAATTTTTAGGAGAGTGAAAGTGAAAGCAATCCATTTTGGAGCTGGCAGTATCGGGCGCGGTTTTATTGGTGATTTACTGCATGATTCTGGTTATCAAATTGTGTTTATTGATGTTAATGCTCAGTTAGCCGAACAGATGAATAAAACCGGTAGTTATGATCTCTATTTAGTTGATGAGAACTACAAAAAGAAGACCATTAATCAGGTCTCGGCTCTGTCCCCTTTGACACAAAAAGAGCAGGTGATTGCAGCAATTTGTGATGCGGACTTAATCACTACATCAGTCTGGGCAGATAATCTGGCAAAAATTGCTCCGGTATTACATCTGGGCTTACTTGCCAGAAAAGCTAAAAACAGACCTAAAGTGAATGTTGTTGTTTGTGAAAATGCCATGGAAAATGGTGATATTTTGCTAGCAGAGCTTTTGAAATGTCAGCCATCAGTAACAAAATCTGAACTGAACCAACTGGCTTGTTTCCCAAATACTGCTGTAGATCGCTTAGTGTTAAATTCTCACCGGGACGGTAATGATACGATTGATATTGGTCGTGATTTTGAGCTGGTGATTGAAAAGCATAAACTCGTCGACTCTACTGATGAACCTATTAAAGGTGCTGAATATACCGATAATCTGAGTAAATATTTAGCGCGTAAACTCTATGTGATTAATGGTGGACATGCCTGGGCTGGTTATATCGGCTATGTGTATGGTTATGACATTATTCAGGATGTCTTTAATGATCAAAAACTGGTAGGTCAGGTTAAAGAGACGATGCGCGAAGTTGCCCAGCTACTGGTCAAACAATATCAGTTTGATTATCAGGAATTACTCGACTATATCGACTTTGCGGTGAATCGTTTCCAGACTCCGGGGATTGTTGACACCATTAATCGAGTTTGTCGTTCTCCAATTCGTAAATTAGCTCCTCAGGATCGTTTAGTCGGCCCGGCTGTACTTTGTGAACAATATCAGTGTGATAATCACTTCATAATCAAAGGTATTGCAGCTGCATTCCTATTCTTTAACGCTGATGACCAGCAATGTATTGAACTCAAACAATATATTGAACAAAACAGTATTGAAAAAGCAATTACACATTACACCGCGATCAAGCCGGAAGCTTCCATGTATCAGCAGATTTTACAAAATTATTATGAGTTAAAAGCAATTAAACAACAGCATCGACATGACGGGTAGGTGACAGAGATGAAATTTTCCAATAAAAGCGGGCTGTTTATTGTTGAACAGCTAATTACTGCGATACAGGCTAATAAAGAGTATCTCAGTGATATTGACGGTGCTGTAGGTGATGGCGATCACGGCATCAATATGAATAAAGGTTTCGCCTTAGCCAGAGAAGAACTGGATAACCAGACAATGAATCTGAGTGATGGTTTGATGACTATCAGTAAAGTGCTGGTGAATAAAATTGGTGGTTCCATGGGGCCACTCTATGGCAGCTTATTTAGAGGGCTGAGCGTGGCATCTCGCATCAGTGAGCAAATCGATAAAGAGGTGATGTTTGCCATGCTAGAAAAGGCCAGTAACAACGTTAAACAATTAACCACGGCGCAAGTTGGTGATAAGACGCTGATCGATGTACTTGACCCTGCAATAGCTGCTTATGAGCAGGCGTTGCAACAAAATAAATCTTTTATTGAATGTTTAGATGCGATGACTCATGCCAGTGAGAAAGGCTGGCAGTCGACCAAAGATTTAATTGCTAAAGTTGGGCGTGGTAGTCGTCTAGGTGAAAGAACAGTTGGTCATCTTGATGCCGGGGCAACATCCTGTCACATCATTTTGAACACTATCGCAGAGTCGGCAATGACTTTACTGCAAAAACAGGGGGAACAGTATGCAACGATTTATTAATGATCCTGACTTAGTGGTTGAAGATATGTTAAAGGGTTATCAAAAAGCCCATCAGGATTTAATTACGGTTTCTAAAAATAATGATCGAGTCATTAAACTAAAAAATGCGCCGATTAAAGGAAAAGTAGGCATTGTTACTGGTGGTGGTAGCGGGCATGAGCCCTGTTTTTTAGGCTATGTTGGTCATAATATGGTTGATGCGGTCGCGGTCGGAGAAGTGTTCTCATCACCAACCGCTCAGTCATTCTATGATGCCTTTACTGAAGCAGATGCCGGTCAGGGAGTCGCCTGTTTATTTGGTAACTATGCCGGTGACAATATGAACGTCAAAATGGCAATTCAAATGGCAGAAGATGATGGTATTACTGTGAAATACGTTACTGCCACAGATGATGTTGCCTCATCACCAAAAGAGACTCGTCATAAACGGCATGGCATTGCCGGTGGTGTCTTTATGTGGAAAGTTGGCGGCGCCAGAGCAGCACTTGGCGGCTCGCTTGATGAAGTAATAACTTCTGCACAAAAGGCGGTGGATAACACGCGCAGTATTTGTGTTGGGCTTTCAGCCTGTACGATTCCAGCTGTTGGTCATCCAAACTTTAAAATTGCTGAAAATACGATGGAATTTGGGATTGGTCATCATGGTGAAGCGGGTATTCGGGTTGAAGCCATTAAAACCGCAGATGAAATTGCCACAGAAATGACGCAGGCAATTTTAGATGATTTTTCTTTCTCTGATTCAAATCATGAACTGGCTGTCATGCTATCCGGGCTGGGTACCACACCAATTATGGAGTTGTATATCTTGTATGACAAAGTAGAAAAAATCCTCAAGGAAAAGGGACTCTGTATCTACAAAGTCTTTATCGGAAATTATGTGACATCGCTGGATATGAATGGGACTTGCCTGACCATTATGCAACTTGATGATGAGTTGAAAACTTTACTTGATCATCCTGCTAAATCAGTCGGAATTGAAATTAGCGCAAAATAATAACTAGATATTTTTATATGACTTAGAACTTCAATTTAACTAAAGGATAGTATGTATGAAACTACAATTAGCACTTGATGAGTTAAAACTTCCTGAAGCCTTAGCCTTAGCTGAAAAGGTGATTGATTATGTGGATATTATTGAAATTGGTACTCCGTTTGTGATCGATGAAGGAATGAATGCGGTCAGAAAATTTAGAGAGAAGTTTCCGCACGTAGAGATACTTTCTGACGAAAAGATTATGGATGGTGGGCACCTGGAGTCAAAGCTGGCTTTTGAAGCTGGGGCAAACTACGTTACGGTGCTTGGTGTGACTGATATTTTAACTGTTAAAGCATGTTTAAAAGCAGCAAAAGAGTATAACAAAGAAGTTGTAGTGGACATGATTTGTGTTGAAGATCTGCCGACAAAAATTCGTGAGATGGAAGAGATTGGCGCTCATGTTTTAGCGGTGCATACTGGCGCTGACCAGCAGGCAGCCGGGCGTCAGCCAATTGATGATTTAAAAGTGATGGTAGCTCATGCTAAAAAAGCCAAAATTGCAGTTGCTGGTGGAATTAACAGTAAGACTATTCATAAATACGTTGAGCTTAATCCGGATATTATTATTGTTGGTTCTGGGATTGGTAATGCAGCAGACCCGGTTGAAGAAGCTCGCCTGATTAAACAAGCCATGACTAAATAGGGAAGGAATATCGTATGTCAAAATGTAAAAATTTATTGGCGATTATTACTGAATTATCGAGTGATGCACAATTAGTTGATAGTAAGAGTGTGGAAAAAGTACAGAAGCTAATTTGTAATGCCAAGCGGATTTTTTTGGCCGGAGCAGGGCGTTCAGGTTTTGCTGCCAGGGCTTTCTCTAACCGCTTAATGCACTTGGGTTATACGGTGTATTTTGTGGGTGAACCGACAACTCCATCAATCCAAAAAGGTGACTTACTGATTATTGGATCAGGATCCGGCGAAACTGGGAGTTTGGTCACTATGGCGCAAAAAGCTCATAAACAAGGCGCTAAGATCGCAACATTGACAATCTTTCCTGAGAATACAATCGGCAAACTGGCAAGTGCTTGTATTAAGATTCCAGGAATGACGGCAAAAAGCGATTCTAAAAATGAGAAAGCAGAAACAGTACAGCCACTTGGTTCTTCGTTTGAGCAATTAAGCTGGCTGGTTTATGACAGCATGATTATTGAACTGAAGAAAATCACCGGGCAGTCAGATGAACAGATGTTTTATCGGCATGCGAATTTAGAGTAGGGATTGGGGCTGTTGGCCCCTTTTTAATGCGGATTTAGTGTTGTTATTAGCAGGGTATTTAAGCGGGGAGCACGCCCCACTTTACGTGTTTTTTGTGTAGTTAGTTGTTATTAGCATTGGGTTTGGGGCGGGCTGCGCCGCCCGTGCGTAATGTTTTGGTGATGTCATTAGTAGGGTTTTGAGTGGGGTAGTGACCCCACTGTCGCTTTGCTTTTGTTTTGTGTAGTGGCTGGTGCAGTGGGACTTGATGGCCTACCGCACCCCATAGGCACCCGCTCGAGGACTCGCTAAGACCTATGAGGTACGCTCTCCATCAATCACGGCAACGGCTTTGTAAATTACAGTACAACCATCAAAACTAATCATAATAAAATTAACATTAAAAATAGATTTTCTTATTAAATTCAATGTACAAATATAATCTTTATATCTTTGGATATTATAGAAAGTCAATTGAGCTTAGCGGTGCTATGGAGTAAGCGTTACATGGATTGCATGTTCAGCGCATCGGAATAGTACCGTTAAGCTCACCCACAGACTAATTATTGTCACCATACTAAGATCTATCAAGCGCGGCAGTGCCGCGCAACACATCAACTAAGCAACTTGAAAATATAAAAACTTCAATAAAATCAAATGCTTATAATTTTAACTATTTGATTTTATTACAGATTTTAATAAACGATAGACAATAAAAATGACCCTAAAGGCCATTTTTATTATAAACAGAATGAGATTTAGACTAACTGTTATAGCTCTTCCTGATGCTTCTTCCCAGCTTCGATAAAGTTAGCCAGTTGTTCCAGACCAATACGCAGTGCCTTTGGCATAGTATCAAGATCAATAGAATCCATCAGATTTTTAACATTTAACCCAAGCTCAGTATCACCCTCAATAATCAGGCGGCGCTGGAAAAATAGAGTATCTGGATCCTGACGGCGCGTTGCAATCAGTACTAAATCATTGGTCTCACCACTGAACGAGACATCAGGAATTTCATCCTGACTGACCACCAACTGATTATCAATAAGACTGATGAACCAGCTTAGCTGCAAGTCTCGGACTTCAATTTTCAGCCAACGGTTCTCCAGAAAATCTAAATCACCATCTTCAAGAGACTGCTGAAATTGTAATTGTAAGAGTTGTTCAATAAGTTTACGTTTTACCGAAAATGGAACATAACGCAGTGGCACACTTAATACATCCGGTGCTTTTTCCATGACCATTACATGTAATTTTTTGTACATATCCATCACGACTAATTCCTAGTTTTCATCTGATAACATTTTCTCGTAGAGGTCGAGATCATAACTTAAACGTTCGAATGTTTCATTAGTAATTGTATGTTGAGCTTTTAACTGATAAAGCGATGAACGTTCGGCACCAATGGCAACCAAGCGTAAACGACGTTCAAGATTCTCTGCTTCCAGTGATTTTTCTTCCAGATCTTTAAGACCAGTACGGCGACGCAGTGAAGCAAGAACACGTGAACTCACTTCATTGACAATGTCTAAATCAACACCAGAAGCGGTAGTTTTTTGTAAGCTATCATACATTTTTTCCAGTGATTCAATTGCCCCTTCTGCCATAATACCTTTAGCATACAGGAGCTCTTTATCAAGTTCTGAGGTGCTCATCGCCTCTGAATTTCTTAATAAGATTGGCATAATAATCACAGCAACAACTAATGAAATTAAAATAACACCAGTAGCAATAAAGACCAGCTCATAACGACCCGTAATTGACATTGGGATAGAGAGCACACCGGCGAGAGTAATCGCACCACGTACACCGGCAAAAGTTGAAATTAACAAATCTCGGGTTGAATACTTAGTGAAAGCCAATGCTGGTCGCTTACCAATTTTAGGTGAATGTCTCATCAGCCATAACCAGAAAAAGCGCATCGCCATTAAAGCAATGTAAACCAGAACCACAATAATGGTTAGTTGCCAAAGTTCGATCGAAGCATCGGTTTCATTTTCAATATAAGTATTAGTTACAATACGAGGTAACTGAATACCCAGTAGTGTAAAGACGAATCCGTTGAACGCGAAGGTCAGCATCGACCAGGTACTATCTGATTGTAAACGCATAGTCAGTGGAGCATTACGCATCATACCTGACTGGCTTACTGTCATACCAGCACTGACTGCCGCTAAGATACCTGAGAATCCAACATGTTCAGCGATGATATAGACCGCAAACGGGAGTAAAAATAGCAATAAAATCTGTGTCGCTGGGTCTTCATTAGTCAGCTTATTAATTAAACGCAGCACTCGGGTAAAAATCCATGTAACCAGAAAACCAGTCGCCAGACCACCAAGAGCCACAAATAAGAAGGTTAATGAAATATCAAACAAATTGAATTCCATCTGACCAACAGCGATTAAAATAGCAAATTTTAAACACACAAGGCCAGAAGCATCATTCATGAGAGCTTCACCCTCAATGATCTCCATTTTGCTTTTTTCAATACGGCCTTTACCGACGATACCACCTAAGGCCACGGCATCGGTTGGAGATAGAACAGCAGCGAGTGCTAAAGCAGCAGGTAGTGAAACATTTGGTAAAATCCAGTGCAACAGGTAACCTAGTGCAACTACGGTAATAATGACCAGTACTAAGGCAAGACCCACGATTTCTCTGACATTATGCACAAAATCTTTTAAAACTGTTTTACGACCATCATCAAATAATAATGGTGGAATAAACAGAACTAAGAATAGCTCAGGATCAAATTCTACATAGAAACCAAATGCGGCTAAAATGCAGCCCAGCAAAATTTGCATAAGTGGAAGTGGAATTTGAAAAGGAAGGATTTTAACCGCCACACCCGAGAGTGAAACGAGTAAGATAAGTGCAAGAATCGTCGAGAATAATACCATGATTTACAGACTTTTTTACGTAATTAATTTGGTAAGATTATATCTGATTTCAATAATTATTTCAGATAAAATTGATGATAATTTGTGCGGAAAAAAGAGGGAAATACAAAAATTATGCTCCCTATGCACAGAAATTTCCTGTACATAGGGAGAAAATAAGCATTTTTATAATGATGCTAAACGGTGACCTAAACTATTCCTGAATGCATAGTTCAATAGGTTTAAAGGCTTTTACATCAAATAAACCGGTTGAAGTCAGCTTCAATTGTGGAATAACGGGTAAGGTCATAAATACCAGCGTCATCAGAGGATGAGCTTTTGGATTGATACCAAATGACTCTTTAGCCACTTTTATCATCACTTCAAGCGACTCTGCTACTTCTTGTGCCGGTTTATCCGACATCAGACCACCAACAGGGAGTGGTAGGTTAGCCAGAATTTTACCGTTTTGACATAGGGAGAAACCACCGCCCATTTTCTCGATGTCTTTAACAGCTGCCAGCATATCGGCGTCATTGTCACCAACGACTACAATGTTATGTGAATCATGGGCTACTGATACAGCAATAGCGCCATTTTTTAAACCATAGTTAGCAATAACACCAAGCCCAATATTTCCTGTTGCATGATGGCGTTCAATAACTGCCAGTTTATTTAAACCATCGTTTAATTTAGCATCAAAATTACCATTAGCATCGGTATTGACGGTTAATTGCAGATGTGAGGTTAAAACACTACCAGGTTTAACCCCAATCGCATTCACTTTGGTTGAGCTTAAAGGGAGTTTAAAGCTATCAACCGATAATGGCGCTAAACGAATGGTATTAAGCACAGTATCTGACGTGTAGTTTGGTACTTCAACAATCATCTTACCATCACGGGCGACTTCTTTACCTGCAACAAAGACATGACGTGGTTTAAAGGCTTTCAGGTCTTCAACAATCAGTAAATCGGCATCATAACCCGGCGCGATAACACCTTTACCTTTGAGCCGGAAGCACTCAGCGGCATTAAGCGTTGCTAAAGAGATAGCAATCAGTGGATCAAGCCCATGTTCAACGGCCAGACGTAAACTCTTATTAATATGGCCGGTTGATAAAATATCTGCCGGTTCACGGTCATCAGTACAAAGTACACAACGACGGGAGTTAGCCGGAGTAATCGCTGGGATTAAGTTGAGTAAGTCTTTACAGGTTGAGCCTTCACGTAATAAGACATATTGGCCTAAACGAATACGCTCAAGCATTGCTGCCTGTGTGCTACATTCATGGTCAGTCATTATACCGCCCATCACATAAGCGGTCAGATCTTTACCTGTCACGCCCGGACTATGACCATCGATCACGCGATCATGCTTTTTCGCCATCAACAGTTTGTTCATCATGGAATCGGAATGATGAATAACACTTGGATAATCCATCACTTCACCAAGACCTAAAACCCCCGGATCCTTGATGAGCTGTTCTAAATCTTCTGCTTCAAGCACAGCACCAGCTTGCTCAAATGGAGTTGCAGGCACGCAGGAAGGTAGCATAATTCTGACATTAAGCGGCAGCTTACGAGAAGCATCTAACATATAACGAATACCATCTAAACCACAAACGTTAGCGATTTCATGCGGATCGGCAATAATCGTGGTGGTACCATAAGGCAGAATACAGCGGGCGAATTGAGGTGGTGTTAAGGATGAAGATTCGATATGTACATGACCATCGATTAAGCCTGGCATTACAAAACCACCTTTGGCATCGATCGTCTCTTTAGCCTGATAGCCTTCACCATAGCCGACAATTTTGCCATGGCCAATTGCCAGCGGGCCATCAACAATTGTTTGATTATAGACATCGATAACTTTACAGTTAGTGATAAGCAGGTCAGCAACTTTTCGTCCTGCTGCCATATCGATTAAATCATTGAGTTGGGTATGATTTGTCACAAGATACCTCTTTTAAACTATTTTAAAACGACAAAAGAAACAGCATCAGCATAGAGTAAATAGGTGGTGAAAACCACCTATCAAATACTTTGATACTGACTATTGTTTAGCCCCTTAGTGATGGCACTTCGGGTGTAACTTACCGTGGCTACAACCACATTTAAAGACCGGAGCAAAGGTTTTTTGTTCATGGAAATCAATCACACCAAGATCAGTAATTGCATAATCAGGAATTGCAGTGATTTGTAAACAACACATATAGAACAGAGGATCAGGTAGATCACAACCTAACTGACGAGCAAGTTGTAGGAGTTTCTCTTCCTCAGCAGCCATCGTGAATGGATCAAGATCAGAAACGATACCGCAAATTGGTAGTGATAAGAAGCCAAGCACTTTGCCATCTTTGACAATTACCTGACCACCGCCATTTTCAGCTAAATAGTTAATCGCAATTGCCATGTCTTCTGAATTGGTACCAATACAAACTACGTTGTTATCATCCGGCGCACAAGAACTTGCCATCGCACCCGCTTTCAATTTCCAGCCAGAACAAAAGCCAACAGCTGGTTTAGTCGTTGTTTTACCAAAACGTTCAACTACAGTTGCATATAAGACGTCGTTCGCTGGATCTGGCATTACAACACCATCTTTAATATCAAGCTCTACCTGACGACCACGGCGCACAAACGGAATATCAAAATCAACATCTAAGGAGAGTGCATGAACGCGCGCTTCTTTAAGATCTGTTCTGACTTTCATATCATCAGCAGTCACTGGTTTTAATTTCATGCTTTGCAGTAACACATTGCTGCGTTTTGGTGCCACAAAGTTATAGACCGTTTCATTGTCCTGAACCACGATTTGGCCTTTAGCAATCACGGTATCAATTTCAAACTTAACTAAATCCTCAACCAGCAGAATGTCTGCAAAACGTCCCGGAGAGATTGAACCTACTAAGTGGTCAATACGATACGCTTCTGCCGAGTTGATTGAGCCCATTTGAATGGCTGTCATTGGATCAACTCCGCGAGCAATTGCCATACGAATCAGTTTGTCCATATGACCATTAGCAATAATATCGGAAGCGATAACATCATCAGTACAGAAACTAACACGACGAGATAAGCGTGGATTTAGATGAGTAATCACTTTCACGTTTTCATCTAAGAAGTGAGAGATAGATGACTCACGAATAATCACATTCATGCCTTTACGGATTTTTTCCATCATCTCTTCGTGATCGTAGCTTTCGTGATCAAGACGTACACCGGCACAAAGGATTGAGTTTAATTTATGACCACGAGTCATCGGCGCACAACCAAATACCGGCAAACGATTAACACGAGCAAATTCAATGGCTTTCATCACGTCATCATGTTGATTCTCGATAAACTCGCTAACTGTTTCCCACACACCAAACACTTCAGGCCATTTTTGTACTTCAGCATGTGTTTGAGCTGTTACGTTAAAACCAACATTACTTTTTGGCAGAGTATAAGGTGTTAAGAATGGTAATCCCCAGAAAACTTTCAGTGGTGTACCATCAATTTCAGCTAAAATTTCTTTAATGCCTTCAAGGCCGGCTGTCACAATATATTGATCCAAACCAGAAATAATACTGGTGGTACCATGTGGCAGAACCGCTTTAGCAAAACTGGTCATGGATAATTTACTACATTCGATATGTAAATGACCATCGATTAAGCCAGGAACAATATATTTACCTTTAGCGTCAATTTCTTTAGTGTTATTACCGATATAAGCAGAAACATCACCGGTTGCAACGATTTTTGAGCGATAAATTGCTACATCAGCAGTATAAATTTCTGCTGAGTTAACGTTGACTAATTTACCGTTTTTGATAACTAAATCAGCCGGAATCTTAGCTGCACCAGCGTCGATCATTTCACGAATATCTTCTCTATACATTGTTGTCATAATAAAGGCTCCAAAATATATTAACTATTTGTAATATCTTCTAAATTAAAATAAAAATGCGTAACGGGCGAGGAATAGCACGGCCATTACTGCTGCACAGATGGTGATCTCTTTATAACGACCAGTGAACAGCTTCATAAATACGTAAGTGATAAATCCTGTTGCAATCCCCTCTGTGATAGTAAAACTAAAAGGCATCATAATGGTGGCAACAAACGCCGGTACTGCTTCGGTTAAATCATCCCACTTAACGCGGGCAAGATCAGACGCCATGAGTACCCCAATATAGATTAAAGCACCGGTTGTTGCATAAAGTGGCACCATTCTTTCCAGTGGTGATAAGAACACGGCACACAGGAATAACACACCAACACCAAGTGCCATCATCCCGGTACGACCACCAACAGCAACACCAGAAGCACTTTCCACATAAGCAGTGACGGCTGATGTTCCCATTGCTGCACCAAGAGCTGATGAAGCACTATCGATATATAGGGATTTCTGTTGATTTGGGTAACGGCCATCTTTATCAGCCAATCCAGCTTTTTCTGTTACGGCAATAAATGTACCTGAGGATTCAAACAGGTTAATTAGCATCACAGAAATGATGATACCAACCAGCGTAACTTCAAACACTTTAGAAAAATCTAATTGCCCGACCACACCAGAAATATCCGGCGGTAAGCTAACCAGACCGTGATAAGTCACTTCCGGGTCGATTGCCCAGCCAATTAAGGTCACAATCACAAAGGATAACAGGATAGAAGAGTTCCACTTGCGCTGTGCCAGAACGGCAACGATTAGAAAGCTTAAACAACCTAAAATAAACGGAATTGAGGTTGGATTACCTAAGCGAACCATCGTGTCGGGATCAGCAATAATAATATGTGCGTTATGTAAACCAATTAGGGTAATCAGAAGTCCACAACCACTACTCACACCAATACGTAGTGATAATGGAATATTTGAGATCATCCAGTAACGCAGACGGAAAACAGAAAGTAAAAACAGACCTGCTGCACCTAAAAAGATCAGAGTCATACCTGTTTGCCAGGTGAGTCCCATTGAACCAACAAGTACATAAGCAAAGTAGGCGTTAATGCCCATGCCAGGAGCCAGTGCGATTGGGAGTTTAGCCACAATCCCCATCAGCATACAGGCAATACCGGTAATGAGTGCGGTGGTAACAAATACCGCTTGAGAATCCATCCCTGCATCACCGAGAATTTTCGGGTTAACAAAGACGATATATACCATAGTAATAAAAGTAGTAAAACTGGCAATTAATTCAGTTTTTAGATTGGTACGATGCTCTTGAAATTGAAAATAGCGATCTAAAAACGATCTTTTTACAGATTGAGAATTATTAGTAGACACGGGAAAGCTCCAAAATGGGGTATTTGGTTAGATAAGTTATAATATGAGAATGTTTGGGAATCATTTAACAATCAGTCTGTTACTATGATGTCTTTGGCGCGGGCGCGCTAATAATAGCCATCATAGGCTGTGTCGTGGCGAATTATAACAAGTGTCTTAACAAAGCTCTATCATTATTTTTGATCGTTTTATCAGAGAAACGTTTTGATGATGTTAATATCTTATTATTAAATAAGTAATTTTGTTTTTGCTGAGAGTGATCAAATAATTCTATAAAAAGATCAGTGCAGTCATAAATATCAAAGTAGAAAGAACCATAAACAGGTAATCAAACCATCTTACTTTCATGATGACAAAATGAGTTCGGGGACTGTTTTCATCAAAGCCTTTGGACTCCATAGCAATAGCCAGACTTTCTGACCAGCGAATTGATTTTACCATCAGCGGAGTCAGAATATGTAAGGAGAGGGGGAAAGCTAAGCGCCCGCGTGCCTGCAAAGCATGGACACTCTTTTTATATTCGTATGGTAAAAGAGGCGCTAAGTTAAGGGCTGCTAAAATACCATAAGCAAATTTAGACGGCAGGCGGAATTGTTGTTCTAAAGAGTAAACAAACTGCTGCATATTAGTGGTTAAAGCAAACAAGAGTCCTAAACCTGCAAATGCATAAATTCTGGTTGCAAGTTGTAAGCCACTCTGTACTGAGACCGGCATCATTACGGCCTGATTTAAGCTGGTTGAAATAGATGTTTCTGGTGCTGATGAGAAGAAAAAACCAGCAGTAAAAAAGCCCGCTGCTGCTAACGAGACCCAAAACAGAATGATAAATAGCTTTTTGAGATTTGCTTTGGCCAGAAGGAGCAGGATTAATGCAACCACAAAAACGGTAAGATTAAAATAAATATGGTAGGTGAGAGAGAGTAAAATCCCGCAGATAATAATTGTCAGGCATTTATACGCCGGATTTAAATATTGCATTGTGATTCCTCCGAGCCTGTATAACAGTTGATAATCGTTCCTTCTTCACAATGATACCAATATTGTCCGTAAGATTTTGCCAGTTCAAGATCATGGGTGGTAAAAATGATTGAGATATGGCGCTCTTTCACTTGTCTGAGTAAAAAGTTCATCATATTTTGGGCTGAACGCCTGTCCAGTCCATAAGTTGGCTCGTCGCATAACAGAATTTCGCACTGGCAGGCCATTAAGGCACAAACAGCAAGTCGTCGTTGTTGTCCCTGACTGAGCATATAAGGAGAAAAGTCCCGGTACTGCCATAAGTTTACTTGTTGTAAATAATATTGAACGAGGGTAGGGATTTCTGCCTGATGAGCAATTTCCGGTAGACTAAAAGCGATCTCATCATAGACGCTATTGGTAATAAACTGATCCAGTGGATTTTGAAAAACAATACCCACTTTAATCGCATAAGATTTAGCCGAGATTTTTTTTATTGGTTTATCCTGCAGGAAAATAGTCCCCTGATAATTCAGCATTCTGGATAAAGCCGAGAGCAGAGAGCTTTTTCCACTGCCACTTTTACCGGTTAAGGCCGTCATCTTGCCCCGATAAAAATCCAAATTGATATCGTTAAGAATTTGTCTGTCTTCATAACGAATACCAACATTTTTTAAAGTAAAAATAGGTGCGTGTTTTATTGGTTCACTGGGTTCAAAAAGCGTCGGACGATAGGCCTGTTTGGGTAAAGCAACGCCGGCTTCTGTTAGTTTGTCGGAATACTGAGACAGATTATTTCTATCTATATGGCGGTATAAGATCTTACCTTTTGGGCCAAGGACAATCATCTCATCAGCGATGTTAATAAAATTACTGATATGGTGATCGACAATAATCAGTGTCGCCTGATGTTCTTGTTGGTAAGCAGCCAGTCGATCACAGAGTTTTTTAGAAGTCGCCGGATCGATATTGGCAAAGGGTTCATCCAGAATAATATACTGGCTACCCAAGGCAATCATACAGGCGAGCATCACTTGCTGTTTTTCTCCACCAGAGAGGGTATAGAGTTCACGGTGGCGCAAAGACTCGATGTGACAAAAGCTCAGGGTCTCATCAACTTTTGGCTGAATATCTGCTCTTGGTGTTTGAATATTTTCCAGACAGAAAATCAGCTCATTCTCGACCGTATTCATACAAAATTGCAGATTAGGATTTTGAAACATCAACCCTACAGTTTTAGCACGCTCAGCAGCGGGTAAATTTTGAATATCCTGACCATTGAACAATACTTCTCCGTGACTTATATGACCGGAATGTTTTGGATAAATGCCAGCTAATATATGACAAAGAGTACTTTTACCACATCCGGATGCACCGGTGAAAAGCACAACACTACCCTGAGGAATTTCAATATTGAAATCCTCAAGAATAGGTTCATCACTTTCCGGGTGATAATAAAATGTTAGCTGCTTAACGGACAATCCCTGTGTCATTTTGCACCTTTGGTTGGGTAATGTGTTTTCCTAGCGGATAACTTTTTAACACGCCTGATTTTGCCAGTCTGTCACCGCAGATTTTCATGAGTAGCCCGGCAAATATCAGAGAAGAAGCCAGACGGACTAAAAACATGGCAATCAGTATTCCGAACGATAACTGACCAAAACCAGAACGGAAAAAGCCCCAAATAAAACTCATAATGCAACATCCTGTTGCAGCACTACAAATGGCTAAAGTATCAAAACGTCTATAACGAAACAGGGCAAAGCCAAGCTCTGCACCAAGACCTTGTAAAAAACCGGAGACAAACACAATCGGACCATAGAAATTACCCATAATCACCTCGAGTAACGCTGCCAGCATTTCAGCAATAATTGCCACACCGGCTTTTTGCATAATATAAGCAGCCAGCGTTGCTGCCATAAACCAGATGCCAAAAACCAGTTCATTAGCAAATAGGGCTAAGCCAAATGGTGTTAACAAAACAGCAAGAAGCGCGGCAAAATGTACAGTTACCAGATAAATGACAGAAAAGAACAGAGCAAGGATTGCCACCATAATGATGTCTTTGAGTTGCCATTGATAAGTCTTTTTCATCTTAGTTCTCCATCACTTTTGATGGGCTATTAACTGATAAGGTTGCTTCCAGCACATAGTGAGGCAAATGTTGACGAGCATAAGCAAGAACCTCATCAAAATAGGCAAAAATCTGACTTGCTGAGCCGTTAATCATTGTCACGTAATGAGCTTTTTGGGGGCTTAATTGATATTTATGTGCCAGTTCAACGACGTGTTGAATATGTGACATATAACTATCCACACCAAAGGCATAGAAAGAGATTTTAGCGCTAACGGGAATATTTTTACCTTGGGGAATTGTGATTAAATTGTTAGCGATATCATCAGTATTTAAGAAACTATCAGCATCCACATCACCCGGGCAACCGCGCGAGAAGGTTAGTTCACTTACCATATGCAAGTTTGGTTGATAGGCGTAAATAAAAGCGGCTCTTACGCAATCAATCACATGCAACTGTTTACCGCGGTAAAGTGTACTTAAGTGATCAGTCTGTGCCCAGACTTTTTCAGTATTTAGTTTATGTATTGCTGACACAATAACTTCAACAAACTGGTCTGTCATTGGATAGAGAGAAAAGCGGCAACCGGTGACATCAACAGCACCTTGTGTACCACAGGCAGAAGAACAAGAGGACAAATTGGACATAAAAACTCCCTTCAATATTAGAATAATATTTGAGGAGTAAAAAATAGAAATCAGTGTGTTACGACTGAATAATTTATGACATTCTATTTAATACTCCCTTCGGCGGTATTAACCGCATCAGGTTCAACGGGTATCATCTCAGCTTGTTACAGCACCCCGGTATTCAAAAAAGTAACATAATCTGTTGGTGAGATCAAATGACACTTTTGTCATTGATAGTATTGATGGCAAACAGTTTAGTGATTTTTTATCAATAAAAACTTTAATAAAATCAAAGGGTTATGAATTTTACTTTAAGGTGTAGCTTATTGATTTTATTCGAGTTTTTGAAGTGTGTTTTCAGGTTTAAGCTCTGATTCTTCCTGAGCAATTTCTGCAATTTGTGGGTTAATTGGCTTTTTAACTTCAATCCCTTGTTCACGGAATTGTTCCAGCTGACCAATGACATTACCTCTGCCGCGTGACAGCTTATTCATAGCGCTTTGGAAGGTGTCCTGAGAACGTTCGATAATATTACCCAG
Organism: Zophobihabitans entericus; assembly: GCF_011745665.1. Taxonomy (GTDB): domain Bacteria; phylum Pseudomonadota; class Gammaproteobacteria; order Enterobacterales; family Orbaceae; genus Zophobihabitans; species Zophobihabitans entericus. The sequence continues at coordinate 1,873,530 of NZ_CP050253.1, forward strand.
ATTCTCCATATCTTCGACAAAACCACGCATTTTGTCATACAGTTTGCTGGCTTTCTCGGCAATTTCTTGCGCATTACGGTTTTGATTATCATAACGCCATAAATTATTAATGGTTCTTAAAGCGACCAGTAATGTAGTTGGGCTCACCAGAATAATGTTATTTTTGAGTGCTTCATTAATCAAAGTTGGATCGCGATCAATGGCTGCCACAAACGCTGGCTCAACCGGAATAAACATTAAAATATAATCCAGTGATTTAATACCCAGTAGCTTGTGATAATCCTTTTGACTTAGTTGCTTAATGTGACTACGGACAGAGATTAGATGCTCACTTAACGCTTGTTCTTTCTTCTGTTCGTCATCACTATTAAAGTAACGTTCATAAGCCACCAGTGTCATTTTAGCATCGATAACTACGTCATGCCCGTGTGGTAAATGAACGAGGACATCAGGTTGAGAACGACCATTAGAGCCATCATCTTTTTGCAGGCTGGCCTGTACATCATATTCATAACCTTCACGCAGACCAGATGATTCAAGCACCCGGCTGAGAACGACTTCCCCCCAGTTACCCTGAGTTTTGTTATTCCCTTTTAACGCATTGGTAAGATTAACCGCATCTTTAGCCATCTGTTCATTAAGCTGTTTTAGGTGACGAATTTCAAACGCAAGAGTATGACGCTCTTTGGCTTCTTCGTTATAACTGTCCTGAACCTGTTTTTTAAAGCCTTCGAGTTGCTCTTTCAGTGGTGATAACATCAAATCTAAACTTTGCTTATTTTGTTGCTCAAATTTCTTACCACTTTGATCGAAAATACGATTGGCCAGATTTTCAAATTGTTCAGTCAGACGTTGTTCACTTTGTATGAGTAAACGTTGTTTTTCATCAGCGGCGGAGCGGGTCTCTTCCAGACGGGTTTTTGCTTCAGCCAGTTCTGCATAGAGCTGAGTGTTGGTGAGGCGTAATTGATTGAGCTCTTGTAGGAGCTTTTCTTGCTGCTGCTGATAGAGCGGAATTTGCTGGGCTTTTTCAGCTAGCGCAGCGTATTTGATATTGAGTTCACTACGTTCCTGATAAAGCTGTTGCAGAGTCTCTTCCGCTTTTTGGTAACTGGTTGCCAGTTCTAAGTTATCTTGTTGTCTTTCACGCAGTTGCAGTTCAGCAATTTGTTGCTGAGATTTCAAATTTAAACGAGATTTAATTGCATAGATGCAGAGAATCAGGCATAACACGGCCAGAATTATTGTCGCTGTCATTAATAATTCAGGTTGGTTCATGGCATTGACTCTCTGTTATGAATGGGATTCGTAAAATCTATAATTAAGCCTTGTCTATTGTGAAGGACATAACATCTTTCAGGCTTTGTGCTTCTAATGCTAACATAATTAATCGATCAAGACCTAATGCAACACCGGCACAATTTGGCAGACCTGCTGTTAACGCTGAAAGAAAGTTTTCATCAATCACTTGTTCTGGCAGGCCTTTTTCCTGACGAATTTGATTGTCCTTTTCAAAGCGATGACGCTGTTCTTCCACTTCAACCAGTTCTTTAAAGCCATTAGCCAGTTCTACACCTTTATAGTAAAACTCAAAGCGTTTAGCTACACGGTTATCTTCGGTACTGATTTCTGCCAGCGCAGCCTGAGAAGCAGGGAAGTTATAAACTACAATTGGTTTTTCTAAACCAATTTGTGGTTCAACACCAAAGGTGAATAAAAATTGTAGTAATGTATCATTATCTACATCTGTAGTCTCAAAGCCTAAGTTAAGATTATTCACTGCGGCAATTAAAGTGTCCCTATCGTCACTGAGCGGATCAATATCTAAATGGCGTTGGAAAGCTTTTTGGTAAGTAATCTGTTCGGCCGGTTCACAATCTAAAATAATCTGTAACAGATCGTCCACTTCATTAATAATTTGCAGCATATCAAACTGAATACGATACCATTCAAGCATAGTAAATTCAGGGTTGTGATAGCGGCCAGCCTCTTCATTACGGAAACATTTACAGATTTGATAAATTGGGCCACTACCTGCCGCAATCAGGCGTTTCATATGGTATTCAGGACTGGTAATCAAAGACAAAGCCTGTCCTTTTTGGTCATTTGGTGTGCCCGGTGTAAAGTACTCGGTATGGAAAGAGGCTAAATGTACATCTGTTACAGCAGCATGGCTAAGGATTGGAGTTTCCACTTCAATCACACCGCGATCAGCAAAAAATTGACGAATTTTGTTAATAATCTTCGTACGTTTTAATAAATTGGCAATGGGAGCATCTGGCTGCCACATTACTGACTCACTCATGAAAAGTAACCTTTCTATTTGAAAATTGCCGCATAGTTTACCGTCATTCTCAATATAAACAAAACCGAAATGATAACTGCTTAAAAATCATTTGATTATAAATTTCACGACACATCGTTTGGTAACGATGTAACAGAATTTATCTGGTTTAGGCAGACCTTCATAAACCGACAGATTTTTTAAAATGATAAAACAGACTGGGTTATTTTAGGGTTATGAATACTTATTTGAAGATGGCGATGTATACAGACAAAATAGCACAAGGATTTTCCTTATTAGAGCTGCTTTTTGTTATCAGTGTGATTGGTGTTTTATCTGCTATTGGCTTACATGGCTGGCAGACTATACAGCAGCGTGCTCAGCTCTCTTCTGCCACTATGCAATTGCTGGCTTTTATCAAAGAGGTACAGGATGATGCTAACTGGCGTAATCAAACCAATACGTTACATCTTTTTATAGGGAGTAAGTTTACGCCGTGGTGTCTGGCTGTTACAGAAGAGAGCAGACCGGTAAGTTGTGATACCAGGCTACGTTTTATTCAACCAGATCCGTCTGTTGAGATAACTGGTTTTACTGAAATCTCCACTTTAGCGTTTTATGGTAAACGAGAAATGGCACAAACAGGAACAATCAGACTGGAAAATAGCTTAGGGCAAACCAGAGTGATTGTATCTACCCGTGGGCGCATTCGTTACTGCGCCTATAACTTTTACTTAAGTGGATTTCCTAAATGTTAGAACGTGGATTCTCATTGTTTGAAATGCTTATCGTATTGAGTTTATCGAGCTTAATGATGATGGCTGCGATGGTATTTTACCCGCAATTACAACTGCAAATTGTTAAAGCATATCAGGTCTACCGACTCGATCAATCATTACGTGGTGCCTTAGCAGGACTTGGTAAAGATCTACGCAGAGCAGGGTTTATCGCCGGTGATACAGGTAATGCTGTTGGTGAACCGATAGAAATTAGCAGTGCTAAAGATTGTGTGATTATCCGCTATGACTTAGATCGTACCGGAAAGTGGGAGTATCACATTGGTGATGCAAAAACTTCAGATATTTTTGTCTATCGTCTGAATAAAAATAATCTGGAGTATCGTACTGGTGTACCAAATTGTACCGGCACAGGTTGGGAGAAAATCTTAGATGAAAAAGAGATCAAAATAGTGGCTTTTAAGTTACAGGAACAACATGGCTATATTCAAATTATCCTGACGGGTTTATTAAAGAATCAGATATCTATTGAGCAAACTCTTACACAAATTATTAAGTATGAAAATCGTTTATTATCCTGATAACTGTGATCAGCAGGGCTTTAGTGCTATTGCTCTGGTGCTGGTTTTATTATTGCTGGGGATGTTACTGTTGACCGGATTTTATCAGTCTCTGTTTATCTGGCAAAAAAGTGATGTGTATGAGAGGCGTTATTTCCGTTCTTATAATCAGGCCAGTTCAGGGCTGGTATGGGGAAAATTACAAAGCTGGAACACTCCAACAGAAAGCTGGCAATGTCAGAAAGAGCTCTCTTTGAAACTTGACGTGTGTGTTAAGCAAGCCTCTTTTGGAGGAATGATAATACTCAAAAGTATTGGTCAGGATTTAGTGTTATACCATTTGGCTTATTATGACTCAGTAACACAAAAACTGGTGTCAGAATCAGGTCACTGGCTGGATTTTTGCCCGGAGCGAGTAGGTTATGATTGTGAATAAATCTGGTTTAAGTGAATCGGGTATGAGTTTAGTTGAAACATTAATCGCACTCTTTTTATTTGCCGGTGTTATCGTGAGTTTACTGACTTACCAGCAAACCTTAACGGAGAGTTTTTATACCAAACAAAAACAGCAACAAGCATGGAGAATAGGGTTTCAGTTACTCGATAGTTATCCGGATTCTTTGTCGGGGATAATTCCAGATAACTGGCAGGCTCGGGTTAACGTGGTGAGACATCTTGAGGATTGTAAAGTAGTTGAGGTAAGTGTGAAGCCAGATATTGGGCAAATGATTAGTTTAGTCAGGCTTATTTGTTGAGTGGTTTGGGGCGGACTTCGCTGTCCGGAACCATGTTTTTTGTTTAGTGTTTGTTATTAGCATGGTATTGAGCGGGGGCACGCCCCGCTTGCGTGATCTCTTTGGTGAAGTGGCTGGTTCTGTGGGCTTGATGGCCTACCATACACCAGAGGCACCCGTTCGTCAGGCTCACTAAGACCTCTGGAATATGGTCTCCATCAATCAAAGCAATGTTGGCGGAAACAGGACACTTCTTTTATTTAGATTGATAAGATTTATACTGATTTGGTGAAGAATATTACTTTATCATGTAAAAATATTAACCATTTGATTTTATTTAAGAAATTTAAAGCTGTAATATTTCTGGTTTATTGGTGAATAATTAAATGATTTCAAAACGTTAACTATTCAAGAATCCTCATCATATCTCTATCCACAAATGACTAATATCATCATTTAATGACCAAGAATTTTTAGTTAAGTGATTAGGTCATGATGTTAAGTGTTTTATTTACTTTGCTTACTTTATTTACTTTGTTTACAACGGTGAAGCTTTGATTGATGGAGAGCGTACCTCATAGGTCTTAGCGAGTCCTCGAGCGGGTGCCTATGGGGTGCGGTAGGCCATCAAGTCTCACCGAATCTGCAACATCACCAAAAACATTGCGCCTAGGCGGCGCAGTCCGCCTCAAACCAAATGCTAATAACAAATAACAACACTAAAAAATTGCGCCCGGGCGGCGCAGTCCGCCCCAAACCCAATGTTAATAAACAGAGAAAACACGACAGCGGGGCGTGCTCCCCGCCAACTCCAGGCTAATAACCAAAAAAGCCCTAAATCGCTTTTATATATCCCTTAATAACATCTACCGAGTGCTTAAATTGCTCTTTCTCTTTAGCATTAAAATCCAGTTGAATGATTTTTTTAATGCCATGCTGATCAATAACTGCCGGTACGCCAATGGCGACATCTTTATAACCATATTCACCGTCCAGTACACAAGATACTGCAAGGGCACGATGGCTATTGGTGAAAATATTATGACAGATCTCTGCAATGGTGCTGGCGATACCATATTCAGTACGGCCTTTCTGGTTCAAAATCTCAAAGCCCATCTTTCTGGCTTTATCTCCAAGGGCGTCAAAATCAAGCGGAACACGTTCATAACCATTTAAATTCATGCCATAAACAGAAGAGTGTGACCAGACCGGAAATTGTGAATCACCATGTTCACCGACAATAAAGGCATCAATACTTTGTGGACCAATTTGTAATTCATCTGCAAGAATACGACGCAAGCGTGTGGTGTCGAGCCAAACCCCGGTCCCAATAATTTTATGGCGAGGTAAGCCGGATAACTTCCAGACCTGATAAGTAATAGCATCACAAGGATTGGTTGCGATAAGGAAAATACCTTTAAATCCATGTTTCATCATATCCGGAATTAGCGTCTTCATTATTCGGGATGTTCCTGCTAGTTCCTCTGTACGCGATTTTGAAGCAAGTCCACCTGTCAGAGTAATAATCGCAATATCAATATCAGCACAATCTGTTGACTCACGGACACTGATTTTTAACATGCTTGGTCGGTAAGATGCTGCATCCATTAAATCTTTGGCGTGACCCTGAACCAGCTCTTTATTGAGATCGACAAGTGCGATTTCTTCACAAATGCCACGATTGACGAGTGTATAAGTGCTGGTTGAACCTACATTGCCAACGCCAATAATCATTACTTTGCGTAGTTTCATAAGATGTTTCCTTTCATCATTAAGCATACAAATATATTAGGCTTGTGCCTGTAAATGATCAATAGAACGGATATAAAAGTCTCTGTCTTATTTCCTCTGATCTTTCTTGCTTAAAGATGAATTATCACTGGCAAATTATATTTGCTTTATATATAATACGCCGTCGCTTTCAACCAACTCTTTTTTCACGTTCCTTGCTTTCATGGGCTATGGTTGACCCGGACAGAAAGCTGATTAATCCGTAGGGAGCACTAATGCGTCATTACGAAATCGTATTTATGGTTCATCCAGACCAAAGCGAACAAGTGCCTGGTATGATTGAACGTTATACTGGTACTTTATCAACTGATGGTGGCAAGATTCATCGCCTGGAAGACTGGGGTCGTCGTCAATTGGCTTATCCAATCGAAAAATTGCACAAAGCACACTATGTTCTTATGAACGTAGAAGCTACTCAAGAAGCGGTTAACGAGTTAGAAGATAACTTCCGTTTCAACGATGCAGTGATTCGTAGTTTAATTATGCGTACTAAACACGCTGTGACTGAAACTTCTCCAATGTTAAAAGCAAAAGATGACCGTAAAGGAAATCAAGAAAGCTTTGCTGACGTTGATACAGAAGACAGTTCTGAGGAATCAGAAGATTAATCATTGATGGCTAATCGTTTGGTTATGTCGGGTACAGTGTATAAGACACCCATCCGAAAAGTAAGTCCAAATGGCATTCCGCATTGTCAGTTTTATTTAGAGCATAGCTCAAACCAAACTGAAGCAGGATTTAGCCGACAAGCGTGGTGTAACATCCCCGTTATTGTAAGTGGACACAATGATTTAACACACAGTATTAAAAAAGGCAGTAAGATTCAGGTAAGTGGTTTTATTAGTACACATAAAAGTCGTAATAATTTAAACCAACTGGTTTTACATGCTGACCATATTGAATTATTAGGAGAGTAGCCAATGGCTCGTTATTTCCGTCGTCGTAAATTCTGCCGTTTTACAGCAGAAGGCATTCAAGAAATTGATTACAAAGATATTTCTATGCTAAAAAGTTTTATCACTGAAAGTGGTAAAATTGTTCCTAGCCGTATCACTGGTACAAGCGCTAAATACCAACGCCAGTTAGCTCGCGCAATCAAACGCGCTCGTTACCTAGCTTTATTACCATATACTGATAACCATCAGTAATTAGCAACAGAGGAAAACATAATGCAAATTATTCTACTCGACAAAGTTGCTAATTTAGGCAGCTTAGGTGATCAAGTTAATGTTCGTGCAGGTTATGCTCGTAACTTTTTGATTCCACAAGGGAAAGCAGTTCCTGCAACTAAAAAGAACGTTGAGTTTTTCGAAGCTCGTCGTGCTGAATTAGAAGCTAAACTTGCTGACACATTAAAAGCAGCTGAAGCTCGTGCAGCATCAGTCGTAGCACTAGGTAGTGTATCTATCGCATCTAAAGCAGGTGACGAAGGTAAACTATTTGGTTCTATTGGTACGCGTGATATCGCAGATGCAGTTAAAGCAGCAGGTGTTGAAGTTTCTAAGAGCGAAGTTCGTTTACCAAATGGTGTATTACGTACACTTGGTGAACACGAAGTTTCTTTCCAACTTCACAGTGAAGTATTTGCGAAACTTATCGTAAATATCGTTGCTGAAGCTTAAGTATACTGGAACACAATTTCTAGTGTTTATATAAACCCGCGCTATGCGGGTTTTTTTATCCATAAAGCTATTCATAAGGCTTAGCTATAAGGCTTATTTATAAGGAAAGCAAAATGACAAAATCATTTGAGACTATTGAAGAACAGGCAAGCTATGGTATTGGTTTACAAATTGGCCAACAGCTACAAGAATCAGGCTTAAAGAATTTAAGCTCTAAAGCGATTGAAGCAGGTCTGGCTGATGTATTAGCAGGTAATCCACCAGCGCTTTCTCTGGAAGTGTTACACAATGCGTTAAGCAAATTGCATGAAGCTGCTGCACAAGAACGTCAGGAAAAATCTAAATTAGCAGCTAAAGAAGGTACTGAATTCTTAGCTGCTAATTTAGCTAAAGATGGTGTGAAGAGTACTGAATCAGGTTTACAATACAAAGTATTAAATCAGGGTTCTGGTGCAATTCCATCAGCGGCTGATCATGTACGTGTGCATTATACCGGTCGTTTAATCGATGGCACTGTATTTGATAGTTCAGAACAACGCGGACAACCTGCAGAGTTTCCGGTAAGTGGCGTTATTGCTGGTTGGGTTGAAGCATTACAACTTATGCCTGTCGGCTCTAAATGGCAGCTTTATATCCCTCAGGAACTGGCTTATGGTGAGCGTGGTGCTGGTGCATCAATTCCGCCATACAGTGCACTTATTTTTGATGTAGAGTTATTAGATATTATCTAATTATTATTCCTGATGAGGGTAATTTATACCCTCATATTCTTATTTCTATTGATTAATTCTGCGTTTAGAGCTTCTAAAGAAAATTCAGCTGTGATGCCTATTTGTTGTAAAAATAAGACGTCGTGAGAAACCAAGATCATTGTTCCCGTATAGCCTGATAGAACTTGGATGAGATACTCTTTGGTCGTGAGATCAATATTATTAGTGATTTCATCAAGTAGCAGTAAAACAGGAGGATTAGCCGTAATTTTAGCGAGACTTAATCTCACTTTTTCACCACCAGATAATGTCTCAACGGTTTGATTTAGTGCTTCATGTTTATAAAATAAAAATGTATTAAGATGTTGTCGAATCTGTTGTTCATTCCAGTCAGGTGCGGACTTTTCAAGTTCTTGTTGTACAGTTAAATGTAAATCTAGCTCAGGGTAATTTTGCTGTAAATAACCAATATCTTTTGGTTCAGGTAAATGCCAGCTTCCTGTTTTAAATAGTGTATTATCTCCATAAATTGCTCTTAGAAGTGTGGTTTTACCACTTCCATTATTACCTTGAATCACCAGTCTATCACCACTATAACACCTTAAATTAAGGTGATTTAGTAATGGCGAATCTTTTGTATATCCCAAACTTCCATCTCGTATCTCTATCACTAAACTATTTTTAATTATTTTAGGATTGAGCTGAAAAGTAGGGGAGAGCATTTTAGGAAGATAGAGTGAAGACATCTGTTGTTGTAATTTATCTTTTTGCTCGGCAATCAGCTTCTGTTTTTTACCAGTGTTCTCTTGTGCATAACTCGATTTCATATGGCCAACAATAGGTGACCATTTCTTATCTTGAATACTTTTAAGTCCTTTAGACTTACTTCTTGCTGTCCTTTTTTGTTCCTGCATGCGCTTATTGTGTAGCTCTTTTTGTTGCTGTTGTAACTGCCTTTGTTGCGAGGCAATACTCTCTTTTAACTGTTGGTTCACTGACAAATAATTTTCATAGCTACCACTAAATTGTGTGATTTTTTGATTATTGATATGCCAAAGCTCTGTCGTGCAGCGAGTAATCAGTTCCGGGTCATGAGTAACCACCAGTAAAGTACCCTGATAACGTTCCAAAAGAGCAAATAAACTCTTACGGTTTTTATGATCTAAATGATTGGTTGGCTCGTCTAGTAACAGAATATTTGGATGCTTAGCTAAAACTTGTGAGAGCTGCTTATTTAATGCTTGCCCGCCACTGAGTTGTTTATCATTGTCAAAAAACTGTGGTAAATAGCCGACAATAACATTATCAGGTAGAGATATTTGGCCGTCATGGACGATATTATTCGCAGAGTGTGAATGACTGAGCAGAGTTAATAGCGTTGATTTACCTGAACCATTATCTCCAATAATAGCGATTTTTTGGCCTGAATAAATAGTTGTGCTGAAATGACTAAAACAGGTTTTATGGGGAAACGATAAACCCAAATCGTTAATAGCAATAGGAGAATGCATAAACATGACCTTTTAACAGTAATAAGAAGAAGGACTTTGATTCTATGATTCAAGTTCAATCCACTTAGCTTGAATCTGTTAAAGATGTTTGTTCATGAGCTTTATTCTCCTGTGAGATAGATCTTTAAGACTTAAATATTGGTGCATACTTTAATCGTAAAATTATAGTGGAGTAAACAGTTATTTTGTCAAAATAAGCAACTTTATGGTTAACGTTTTAATAAAGAATAACTTTTATTCAGAGATTAATTTTAGTAAAAGCGAGTAAGAACGACTAAAACAGAGATAAACGTTATTCATAGTCAGAGTTAATTTTGCTACAATAAATTTTTATTTTATAAAAAAGAGATTCTCATGACAAATAATCCAATTCGAATTGCTATTGCAGGTGCTGGTGGGCGCATGGGGCGTCAGCTAATTCAGGCAACAGAACAACTTGATGGCGTGGTACTTGGTGCTGCATTTGAACGTACTGGTTCTTCATTACTTGGCGCTGATGCTGGTGAACTGGCGGGCATTGGTAAAAACGGTATTGTGGTAACAGACAGTCTGGATAAAGCCAAGGATCAGTTTGATGTTTTTATTGACTTTACCCGTCCGGAAGGAACCTTAGTACATCTGGAATTCTGTGTTGCTCATCATAAAAATATGGTAATTGGGACAACCGGTATTGATGATGCAGGTAAAGCAAAAATCAAGCAAGCAGCAGAGAAGATTGGTATTGTTTTTGCAGCTAACTTTAGTGTCGGTGTTAACGTATTATTAAAGTTGCTCGAAAAAGCCTCTAAAGTCATGGGCGATTATACTGATATTGAAATTATTGAAGCTCATCACCGTCATAAAGTTGATGCTCCGTCAGGAACAGCACTGGCAATGGGTGAAGTGATTGCTGAAACACTGGGGCGGGATCTTAAGAAGTGCGCCGTTTATGCCAGAGAGGGGCATACCGGTGAGCGTGCGCGGGATAGTATTGGTTTTGCCACTATTCGTGCCGGTGATATTATCGGCGAACATACGGCTATTTTTGCTGATATTGGTGAGCGCGTAGAGATTACTCATAAAGCATCAAGCCGCATGACATTTGCTAATGGCGCTGTACGTTCAGCCAACTGGCTGGCGAAACAACCGGTTGGTTTATATGATATGCGTGATGTGCTTGGTTTAAATGAATTGTAGTTAAGTTTAATTAAATCAAATGGTTATAAAAAGCGGGATTTCCCCGCTTTTCCTTTATTAGTCGTTCTTAAATTACTCGAGAAAACTGTTGCTGACGTGCTAAACGACGTAAATAAACATCAAAACACATACAGATATTACGAATCAACAGACGGCCTTTTGGTGTGACTTCCAGACTGGTTTCTGTCAGGTTAATCAGCTTATCCTGCACCAGTGGATTTAACAGTTGTAAATCTTCAGCAAAATACTCATCAAAATGGATGTTATGCAGTTTTTCAATCTGTGATTTATCAAGAGAGAAATGGCAAATAAGCTGCTTAATCACATCACGACGGATTTTATCATCTTCATTCATCACAAAGCCTTTCCAGAGTGCATGACCTTGTTTAGTCACTTCTGCTTCATAAACAGATAATTCTTTTTGATTTTGTGAATAACAGTCACCAAGCATACTGATAGCTGAAACACCAAGACCCAGCAGGTCATTATTCCCCTGTGTGGTATAACCCTGGAAGTTACGATGTAAAATACCTTCTTTTTGCGCCAGAGCCAGTTCATCTGTCGGTTTAGCAAAGTGATCCATGCCAATGAACTGATAACCTGATTGTGTTAAAAACTTAATCGTTTCCTGCAAAATTTTCAGTTTTTCTGGTGCTGTTGGCAAATCATGATCTTTGATTTTACGCTGCGCTGCAAAGCGTTGTGGTAAATGTGCGTAGTTAAAGACACTGAGTCTGTCCGGTGAAAGTTCTGCCACTTTTTGCAGTGTATACATAAAACTTTCTACCGTTTGTTTTGGTAAACCGTAAATTAAATCCAGATTGATAGACTGGAATTTCTGCTGTTTGGCACGCTCAATCAGGCTAGTAATGAATTTCTCATCCTGCTCACGGTTAACCAGTTTTTGGACTTCTTTATTAAAGTCTTGAATACCAATACTTAAACGATTAAATCCAACATGGGCTAAGTGATCAACCATGCTGAGATCGATTTCCCGCGGATCGACTTCTAAAGAAAGCTCGGCATCAGCTGCAAAGTTGAAGTTCTCACGTAACGCTTTCATTAAACGGTCAATTTCAAACTTATTTAAAAATGTTGGTGTTCCACCACCCCAGTGCATTTGAGTTACTGTTCTATTCTTAAATAGTTTGGCGCGTTGAATAATTTCCTGCTCAAGTATGTCCAGATAGCGGGTGACTTTATCCGTCTGGCGGGTAATCATTTTATTACAACCACAGAAGTAACAAAGCTTATGGCAAAATGGAATATGAATATATAAAGACAGGGCACGATCCGGATAGTGGTTCGTTTCGGTGAGAAATTGTTGCTCGGTAAAGGCTTCATTAAATTCCAGCGCAGTCGGGTAAGAGGTATAACGTGGTCCGGAATAGTTATACTTCTCGATTAGTGACTGATCCCACTCAACGGGCAGATTGACATTTGACATGCTACTTCCAAAGTTTATCAGCGCAACTTTTTATTATTTTTGATCTGGCTGTGATTTATTTTATTTAACTGATTCTTCTGTTTACGTTTTCTTAATCGATACAGGCATAGTCCGACGGTTATAACTAAACCGACATAAAAACTAAGCATGATTAATAGTAACATATTTACTGTTTCTTAAGTAAACTCATAATATCTTCTGGTTTATCATCTTCTTCATCGTCGTCATCTTCTCCTTCATATTGCAGACCTAATTTTTCCATTAGCACTTCAATACGGTCAAGAGAGCGATCAACATAACGTTGCTCTTCAGTTGATAAACTTTCCCCTTGTTCTAAGCGATCAAGTAATTGCTCTAACTTAGTATTATTTTCCAACTGAGTAAGTTCTTCCATTGGTGATAATTTTACTTTTTCTGCCGCCGGTTTGGCTTTAGTTGTACTCACTTTCCCATCAGCAATTAATGGAATTGGAGTTTTACTGCCTGTTCTTGGGTCTAAAGCCGCTTTACCGCCATGACCGTTATTTTGCTTAGACGCATCACTATGACGAGTTCCACTAGGCAAGCCTTTATGCTTACGCTTTTTCTTTAGTAGACGTCCTTCTTCATTTAGTTCCTGACGTGTTTTTTTCTGCTTTTTGCTTTTTGGAATATAGTTTGCCATGTTATGCCATAGTGTTAGTGAACAGACGTTATTTAGATACGTCTTAGATGTTGTAAAATGTATCAGAAAGGCAAAAAAAAGTATAGTTTGAACCATAAAGTACTTGCGGTTTTATCGTTCATTAGTAAAAATGTGCTATCAGAAATTGAATTACTTATTTATTAGGTCACTAAATTAAGTGGCTTTAAATTTGTCTTTGACAAAAATAACCAGCGAATAATATCAGTATGAGTATTAACATAAGCCCTTATATGAAGTTTGAGCGCCCGGAATGGGCAATGTTGCGGGACTCTGTACCTATGACATTAACTCAGGATGAATTGGCTTCACTGCAAGGGATAAATGAAAATCTTTCTTTAGATGAAGTCATTGATATTTATCTTCCCTTATCTCGTCTTATTAATTACTACATTAGTGCCAATATCAGTCGGCAATTAGTGTTATCTAAGTTTTTAGGAAAAAGTCAGAAGACACCTTATATTATTGGGATTGCCGGCAGTGTTGCTGTAGGTAAAAGTACGACTGCCCGTGTAATGCAGGCACTATTAACACGCTGGCCGGAACACAGAAAAGTCGCACTCGTTACAACAGATGGATTTTTATATCCAAATAAAGTATTACAAGAACGCGGTATCATGAATAAGAAGGGATTCCCGCAATCTTATGATACTAAAAAACTTTTGCAATTTGTCTCTGATATCAAGTCCGGTAAGCCAAAAGTGCTTGCACCGGTTTACTCCCATCTCGAGTATGATATTATACCCGACGAAAGTATCGTTATCGATAATCCAGACATTGTAATTTTGGAAGGACTCAACGTATTACAGGGAACGGTAAATTACTCCCAACAAGAGAACCGCGTCTTTGTTTCTGATTATGTTGATTTCTCTATCTATGTCGATGCTGACATTGATTTACTCCATCATTGGTATGTAAATCGATTCTTAAAGTTCCGTGCTGGTGCGTTTAGTGATCCCACGTCTTATTTTCATAATTATTCGAAATTGTCGGAAGATGAAGCGATGAAAGTGGCAAATACGATTTGGAAAGAGATCAATGAACGTAACTTAATGGAAAATGTATTACCTACTCGTGAACGTGCTAACCTGATTTTATCTAAAGGTGAAGAACATCGGGTTAATTGTGTTTATCTGCGTAAGTAGGTTCAATATAAAGGGTATAAAATAAATGATTTTTTGGAGAACATTAATGATGAAAAATCAATTAATGAAAGGAATTGTAGTTTTATCTGCACTGGTATCATTTAGTGCATTCGCAGCAAAAGGTAGCTACACTTGCGAAGCAAAAGCAAAAGAAGTTGAAAACCAAATTAGCTATGCTAAAGCGCATGGCAATACACACCGTGTAACAGGTTTAACTAAAGCTTTACTAGATATTCAACAATATTGTACTAATGGTGATCTTGAAGAAGATTACAAAGAAGAAGTCCAGGATAAACTAGAGGATGTTGCTGAGCGTGAAGCAGAGCTTGCTAAAGCGCGCATCAAAGGTGACCCGGATAAGATTATTAAGCAAGAAAACAAACTTGCTGAAGCGAAAGCTGAGCTTGAAAAAGCAAGAGCTGAACTTGAAGCATTCTATGCTGAGTTAAAAGCGAAATAGAACAATAAGTTAAGATTAAAGCAGCCAAGAGCTGCTTTTTTGTTATCTGAGAAAAAATAAAGTCCCTACATTTATTAATATTATTATCAATTAATGTGATAAGGATCACTTTAACTTTCGTTCGAAAGTTGTTTAATAAGCAACAACGGAGGGAAGTATGATTTTTAATATTCAGCGATATTCGACTCATGATGGTCCCGGTATTCGAACAGTTGTCTTTCTAAAGGGCTGTTCGCTAGGCTGTCGTTGGTGTCAAAACCCGGAAAGTCGTTCAGACAAAAAACAAGTTTTGTTCGATGCAAGGCTTTGTATTGCTGATTGTCAGTTGTGCTGCACAAGCATCCCTCATGGTTTTAATAAAGCGAA
Source organism: Zophobihabitans entericus (assembly GCF_011745665.1). Taxonomy (GTDB): domain Bacteria; phylum Pseudomonadota; class Gammaproteobacteria; order Enterobacterales; family Orbaceae; genus Zophobihabitans; species Zophobihabitans entericus. The sequence continues at coordinate 1,888,755 of NZ_CP050253.1, forward strand.
TCAAACGCTCACTATCGATCGTAGTCAATTGACTGAACAGGATTATCAAAAACTAGAAAAACTTTGCCCAAGTCTGGCTCTTACTGTTTGTGGTAAAGATACTTCAGTTGATGACATCATGTCTGCGGTTAAAAAAGATGTTGCTTTTTATGAGCGAACAGGTGGTGGTGTGACATTGTCAGGTGGCGAACCTTTTATGCAACCCGATTTGTGCGCTGAAATCTTAAAGCGTTGTCATCATGAAAACTACCATACCGCAGTTGAAACTTGCTTACATGTTCCATGGAAATATATTGAACCATCGCTACCTTATCTGAATCTGTTTTTAGCTGATTTAAAACAGATCAATGATGTGATTTTTAAACAATGGACAGATGGTTCTGCAGCCAGGATTTTAGATAATTTCAGACGTCTGGCTAAAACTGATATTGAGATGATTATCCGTGTTCCTCTGATTCAGGGCTTTAATGCAGATGAGAAATCCGTGAAAGCCATTATTGATTTTACTGCTGATGAAAGCAGTGCTAAAGAGATTCATTTTTTACCTTATCACACATTGGGAATAAATAAGTACAACATGTTGAATATGTCTTATCAGGCACCACTGACGCCACTGGATGATTCAGCACTCATTGAATATGCACAGAACTATGCAAGTGAGAAGAACCTCACTGCTATTTTAAGAGGATAATACCATGACTACTCTTGATCTAAATACTGTTACACCTCGAATCAGGGCGCATAAAGATGCACTTGTTCACATTATTAAGCCACCAATTTGTGTGGAACGAGCGGAGCACTACACAGAATCTTATCAGGAACATTTAGCCCAGCCTGTAGCTGTTCGCCGTGCCTTGGCGCTTGCTAACCATTTAAAGAAACGTACTATCTGGATTAAAAATGATGAGTTAATCGTTGGTAATCAGGCAAGTCAGCCAAGAGCAGCGCCGATCTTTCCTGAATATACAGTTGGCTGGATTGAGAAAGAGATCGATATTTTAGGAGATCGCCCGGGTGCCGGGTTCCACGTTACTGATCATGATAAAGAAGTGTTACATCGAATCTGTCCATGGTGGCATGGCCAGACAGTACTTGATCGCTGTTTTGCACTTTTTTCTGATGAGCATAAATCGCTGCTTGATACAGTCATGATCAAAGCGGAAGGCAATATGAACTCCGGTGATGCTCATTTAGCGGTTAATTTTCCACTGATTCTTGAGAAAGGTTTAGATGGTATTGTTGAAAAGGTGAGAGAGCGTCGTAGCCGTATTGATCTGACTAATCTGGATGATTTTTATAAAGATCATTTCTTAAAAGCGGTTGATATTGCTATGGTTGCTATGAGTGAGCATATTGAGCGTTATGCTGAACTGGCTAAAGAGATGGCGGCTAAAGAGTCACGTGAATGGCGTCAAAAAGAGTTACTTGAAATTGCTGCTAACTGTGAGTTGATCGCACATAAACCGCCACAAACTTTCTGGCAGGCATTGCAGTTATCCTATTTTGTAATGTTACTGTTACAAATTGAATCGAATGGTCACTCAGTCTCTTTTGGTCGTTTAGATCAATATCTGGCTCCATGGTATGAGAGAGATGTTGAGACTAATAAAACGTTAGATAAAGAATATGCTATTGAGATGTTACATAGCTGCTGGTTGAAGCTACTTGAAGTGAACAAAATTCGTTCCGGCTCACATTCAAAAACCTCCGCAGGTAGTCCGATGTATCAAAATGTGACTATTGGTGGACAAAAACTGGTAAATGGCCAACCGGTTGATGCGGTGAATTCACTGTCTTACGCTATTTTAGAATCTTGTGGACGCTTGCGTTCAACTCAGCCAAATTTAAGTGTGCGCTATCATGCTGGCATTAATAATGACTTCCTTGATGCTTGTGTACAGGTTATTCGTTGTGGCTTTGGTATGCCGGCGTTTAATAATGATGAAATCGTGATTCCGGAATTTATTAAGCTGGGTGTGGAAAGAGAAGATGCCTACGAATACTCAGCGATTGGTTGTATTGAAACCGCCGTACCGGGTAAATGGGGATATCGTTGTACCGGGATGAGTTTTATTAACTTTGCTCGTGTAGTTCTGGCTGCGCTTGAAGGTGGTACAGATGCCACCAGCGGAGTGACTTATCTACCACAAGAGAAGGCACTGAGTAAAGGTAACTTTAAAGATTTTGCTGATGTCATGCAATCCTGGAATGAGCAAATTCGCTACTACACTCGTAAATCGATTGAAATTGAATACGTGATCGACACCATGCTGGAAGAAAATGCTCACGACATTATCTGTTCAGCACTGGTTGATGATTGTATTGAGCGTGGTAAAACGCTTAAAGAGGGCGGTGCAAAATACGACTGGGTATCTGGATTACAGGTCGGTATTGCAAATACAGGAAATAGTCTGGAAGCAGTCAAAAAACTGGTATTTGATGAAGGTATTATCGGGCAGCAAGAACTGGCAAAAGCACTGGCAAATGATTTTGAAGGTCTGGATGGTGAACAACTGCGTCAACGTCTGCTGAACGGTGCGCCAAAATATGGTAATGATGATGATGAAGTGGATATGTTACTGGTTGCAGCCTATAACAGTTATATCGAAGAGTTAAAACATTATCATAATCCGCGTTATGGCAGAGGACCGATCGGCGGTACTTATTATGCGGGTACGTCATCCATTTCTGCTAATGTGCCATTTGGTGCGCAAACAGCAGCAACACCGGATGGACGCAAAGCGTGGTCACCGCTGGCAGAAGGTGCAAGCCCGTCATCAGGTACTGATACTTTAGGACCAACAGCAGTGTTTAACTCTATTGGTAAATTACCGACAGATAAGATTTTAGGTGGTGTGTTGCTGAATCAGAAACTCAATCCATCGACGCTGGATAATCCAAGAGATCGTCAAAAACTGATGTTAATGTTACGTACTTTCTTTGAGGTGCATAAAGGCTGGCACGTGCAATATAATGTGGTTTCACGAGATACTTTAGTGGCAGCCAAAGCAAATCCTGATCGCTATCGTGATTTGGTAGTGCGTGTTGCCGGATATTCCGCGTTCTTCACAGCGTTATCACCAGATACTCAGGATGATATTATCGCCAGAACGGAGCATGTGATTTAAAGTAGTTAGATAGTTTTTCTATTAGTGGAAGATGGCGCGACTAAGGTCGCGCTATTTTTTTGTGCTTAGTTTGGTGTTTGGAGCTGCGCGCGCAATAGTGTTTTGGACAGGTAATTAGCAGGGTTTTAGGTGGGGTAGCGACCCCACTGTCGCTTTGTTTTTATTTTATGTAGTTGCAGGTTCCATGAAAAGAGAACATGTGTCACTATATTTTTTGTGTCATTGTTTGTTATTAGCATTGGGTTTGGGGTGGACAGGGCCACCTGTACGCAATGTTTTTAGGCTTGGGTCTGTTATTAGCTGGGTGGTTGGCAGGGGCACGCCCCCGCTGGCGTGTATCTTTTTGTGATTTTGTAGGTTCCGTGGGAGTTGATGGCCTACTGCCCCCCCACAGGCTAAGTATTCTCACAATCCTAAGATCTACAAAGCGCGGCCGCGCCGCGCAACTCAACATCATTATATCTATAAACATTTTGTGCTATTATAGGTAACTAATTTTTATTATTAAAAATCATTTTGCAGGGAATAATGGATGTTTGAATATTACAATAATTTTGCCCAATTTTTTGACCCGTTAAGTATTATCTGGGGTGGGATTAAATATGCATTATTAGCTTTAGTTTTAACGATTATCGTCTTGATTATTTTCAGACGTAAAATCTTAGTGCCACGCGCAAACAAATTTCTGACATTTTTGTCTTATTTTTATCTGATTTTTATTCCGGTTGTTATGATAGCGGGCGGCTTTTTCTACGGTTCTGTGCAAGCGACCAAGCAAGGATTACAGGAGAGTGAAGGGCAGTACAGGGCAGCTGTTCAGTCTTTACTTGATACCTATGTTGATGACTCTTTTGTGGTAAAAGTAGAATCTGATTTAACACTAGGACAAGCTGTTGATTCTGTGATTCCCTTAGTAAAAACAGAAATAGTAAAACAGCTTGAACTTGCAGAACTCCATAATAATAAAATTGCTGATCTGGCTTTAGTGGCGCTGGACACGCCTATGGCAACAGAGTTTTTACGTAATAAATTAACTGATTTAGTGGCAGGCCATCTGGGTACAGAATCAGGGCTGGTTGATGAGCTTTTTGAGCTTACACCACAGCAGTTTTTAACGGGTGAATTTGTGGTAAAAGTCGTATTTTATAAAGTGATGCAACAAATTGATTCTATTTATAGTAAAGTAAAAATTATCTGGGTATTACTGCTATTATTGCCACTGATTGAAATTATTATCGCTAATCGTCGTGATAAGAAAGTAAACCCGGCGTAGTCGCTATTTTAAGAGAGAGCTGAGATCATGTTACATTTTATGAATGAGCGTCAGGAAGTCATTTTATATAAAGTGAATGAAGTCGGGCAGATTAGTGTGGCTGAACTGGCTGAATTAACAGGTGTTTCAGTTGTGACTATCCGTCAGGATCTCAATTTTCTGGAACAAAATGGTCATTTAAAACGTGTACACGGTTCTGCGGTTGCTATCGACGGTGAAAGTGTTGATGCTCGTATGAAAGTCAATTTTGTCGTGAAGCAAAAAATTGCTGAATATGCGGCATCACTGGTTGAAAATGGTGAACGTATTTTCATCGAAGGTGGTAGTACCAACGCCTTACTGGCACGCTATTTAGCTTATAGTAAACGGATTACTCTGATTACTTCCAGTTACTATATCGCTCATTTGCTTGGTCAAATTGAAGCGCCGATCGAAGTGATTGTCCTGGGTGGTGAATATCAAAAGCATAGTGAAAGTGTGGTTGGTGATCTGGCTTGTCTTGGTATCGGTCATCTCTCTTTTAGTAAAGCATTTATTGGTATCGATGGTTATCACTCAAGCACCGGATTTGCCGGTCGTAATAAGCAACGTACGGAAGTGGTAAATGCCATTCTGGCTAAAGATAGTGAAAATATTGTTATCACCGACTCATCGAAATTTGGTCAGGTTCAGGCTTATCCTTTTATGTCGCCGGTGAATAATATTGATCGGGTAATCACCGATGGCTACCTACTTAATCAACATGAACAGCACTTAATTCAAAAAGGTGTGATTGTTGATAAAGTAATGGGTGAGTAAATTAATTTAAAGGAGTATCAGGATTAATGTTCCTTTTACTCCCCTAAAACTTTAATTTTATAACTTATTGATTTTATTGAATATTTTAATTGTTAAAGGCTCTTTCACCATGGCTGTTAATATCAAGACCTTCTCGTTCCTGATCTTCAGACACGCGTAAGCCGACACATTTATCAGCAATCTTATAAGCAATAAATGCAACAACACTAGTCCAGATGATACAAGTAATAATACTCATCGCCTGAATGCCAACTTGATCAAGCATAGTAATCCCTTCGCTATAGCCCACACCACCCAATGTTTCCGACGTAAATACTCCAGTCAGGATACAACCGATAATACCGCATACACCATGTACACCAAAAACGTCGCAGGTATCGTCAACGTGTAGTAAACGTTTGAGTGTTGATACTCCCCACACTCCAGCTGCACCACAGACTAAACCAATAATTAAAGCACCACCAACACCAACAAATCCGGCTGCGGGTGTAATACCAACTAATCCGGCAATCACGCCAGAGCTGGCACCTAAGCAGGAAGGCTTACCTCTGTGAATCCATTCAACCAGTGACCATGACAAAACAGCTGCAGCAGTAGCGACAAAGGTATTGATAAACGCTAGTCCGGCGATTTCATTAGCTTGACCTGCGGAACCGGCATTAAAGCCAAACCAGCCGATATAGAGAATAGCTGCACCAAGATAGACATAAGCTAAGTTAAAGGGTCTTAAAGACTCTTTATTAAAATCTAAGCGTTTTTTTAGTAAATAAGCACCAACCAGTCCGGCAACGGCAGCATTAATATGCACAACGGTACCACCAGCAAAATCCAACGCACCTTCGTCACCTAAAATTCCGCCGCCCCAAACCATGTGAGCGATCGGGATATAAGAAAAAGTAAACCAGAGCACCATAAAGATGAGTACTGCAGAAAAGCGAATACGCTCTGCAAATGCACCGGGAATCAGACAACAGGTGATACAGGCAAATGATCCCTGAAATGCCACCCAGATTAATTGATTCATAGTTCCTTGTACGTCAGCGAGTCCAATGCCTGAGAGTAAGATAGCGTCAAAATTACCAAAGAACCAGTTACCTGCACCAAAAGTGAGTGAATAACCATAAATAATCCATAACACCGAGATAAGGGAGAAGCTCACCAGTACTTGCGATAACATCGATAAAACGTTTTTAGAGCGCAATAAACCACCATAAAATAATGCAATACCGGGAATTGACATAAATAAGACCAGAGCAGTACAAATCATCATAAAACCATTGTCGGCTTTGTCTGCCACTTGAGCGACTTCTTCTATAACAACATCGTCAGCCAGTGCACTGCCTGATACAAGGAGACTGAATAAAACAATTAGTTTTCTACACATAGCGTTAACCCTACATTAGTTGATCCTGTAAATTATGCTTAGCACTATCCTATAATGCTGCCTCGTCTATTTCGCCGGTACGAATTCGTATGACGCTATCTAGTGTGGTAATAAAAATTTTGCCATCACCGATCTTGCCGGTATAGGTTGCTTTACTGATAGTGGACACTACGTCCTCAAGAAGATCATCGGTGATGGCAACTTCTACTTTGACTTTAGGCAGAAAGTTGACAGTGTATTCTGCACCGCGATAAAGCTCTGCATGTCCTTTCTGGCGGCCAAATCCTTTGACTTCGGTGACGGTGAGTCCATTTACACCAATATCAGATAATGCTTCTCTGACTTCCTCTAATTTAAAAGGTCTGATTACAACAGTGACTAGTTTCATCATTTGCTCCTGTTTAAGTGAAAACCACAACCAGGCTTTTGCAAGGAGTATGCCAAACATCAAAAATAAATTTATAACTTATTAATTAATAATGAGTAATTTTATATATTTCATAAGCTGGGATTAATTTTAAAAAGAAAGAAGAACAGATTATTTTTGTGCAAATGATCTGGCGACAAAACAGGGAAAATACGTTTATTGAATTGGTTTCTCAATAGTTCTCAATTGGTGCACTACAAAAATCAGGCTTCTCCCAAAAATGGCGCAATTGCCTTATAAATACACATTAGTTCTATTAATACTGAGCATAATATTATTAATTCGTTGAATTTCAGTATTTCTTAAAATTGCGTAAAAAATCTGTCTCAGACTTTGTTAATTGGTGTCTCACTCCACTTTTATATTTAGGGCTGGTATTGATATCCGGCTTATTGTCTGACTCAATCTGGCTTAGTATTTGCATAAACATAAAGTATAGATATAAACATATTTGGAATATGAAAAATATTGTTTAGTGCTGAGTTATTTTAGACAGCAATAAACAGATAAAAATGATAAAGAGGGCAATGATATGTTATACGACCAGCACTATGAGAAGGATAACTGCGGCTTTGGGTTAATCGCTCATATAGAAGGGAAAGCAAGTCATAAAGTGGTGCGAACCGCTATTCACGGTCTGGCAAGGATGCAACACCGTGGTGCGATTTTAGTTGATGGAAAAACCGGAGATGGCTGTGGCTTATTACTACAAAAGCCGGACAGATTTTTTCATATCGTGGCGCAGGAGGCGGGCTGGCGACTGGCCAGTAATTATGCGGTTGGAATGTTATTTCTTAGCCAAAATGAATCCGAGGCACAACTAAGTCGTGAGATTGTTGAAGAGGAACTGGCAAAAGAGACACTTTCATTGGTTGGCTGGCGGAAAGTACCAATTGATATCAGTGTGCTGGGTGAAATTGCGCTCTCTTCTTTACCACAAATTGAGCAGGTTTTTATTAATGCGCCGGCTGGCTGGAGTCATATTGATTTAGAACGCCGTTTATATATGGTGCGCAGACGTATTGAAAAACGAGTTATCGATGACTCTTTCTATATCTGTAGTTTCTCTAATCAGGTCAATATTTATAAAGGTTTGTGTATGCCTAAAGACCTGCCAAGATTCTATCTGGATTTGGCGGATTTACGTATGGAATCAGCAATCTGCCTGTTCCATCAACGCTTTTCCACCAATACGGTACCCAAGTGGCCACTGGCGCAGCCATTCAGACATTTAGCCCATAATGGCGAAATTAATACGATTGAGGGCAACCGCCAGTGGGCAAGAGCGCGCTCTTATAAATTCAAAACACCACTGATTCCTGATTTGCAGGAAGCTGCACCCTTTGTTAATGAAACAGGTTCCGACTCCAGCTCTTTAGATAATATGCTGGAACTGTTTTTAGTAGGTGGTATGGACATCGTACGGGCGATGCGTCTGCTGGTTCCGCCGGCCTGGCAAAACAATCCGGATATGAATGATGATCTGCGCGCTTTCTTTGATTTTAACTCTATGCATATGGAACCCTGGGATGGTCCGGCAGGGATTGTGATGTCAGACGGGCGTTACGCAGCCTGTAGTTTAGATCGCAACGGACTAAGACCAGCCCGATATGTGATGACAACGGATGGTTTAATTACCTGTGCTTCTGAAGTAGGTATCTGGGATTATGAGCCGGATGAAGTGATGAAAAAAGGCCGGGTCGGGCCCGGTGAGTTACTGGTTATTGATACTCACGAAGGGCGAATTTTACAATCAGCCGAAACCGATAATGACCTGCAAAAACGTCATCCGTATAAAACATGGCTGGCCAAAAATGTTAAATGCCTGACACCGTTTGAAGAACTACCAGATGACCATATCGGACAACGAGATTTTGATGATGCACTCCTTGCCAGTTATCAAAAACAATTTGCCTATTCCTTTGAGGAACTGGAACAGGTTATTCGTTCGCTGGGGGAAAATGGTCAGGAAGCGACAGGTTCAATGGGAGATGATACACCATTTGCTGTGCTCTCGAGTCGTCCACGTATTATTTATGATTACTTCAGACAAAAATTTGCTCAGGTCACCAATCCACCGATTGATTCGCTGCGAGAAGCGCATGTTATGTCTCTGTCAACCAGCATCGGCCGGGAGATGAATGTTTTTGCGGAAGCAGAAGGTCAAGCCTATCGGGTCTCTTTTAAATCACCAGTTCTGCTTTATTCTGATTTTACGCAGTTAACTGCATTAGAATCAAAGCACTATAAATCAGAAGTATTAGATATCACTTATGAGATTGATGATAATCTGAGTGATGCTATTGAGCAATTATGTAATGATGCTGAGACTAAAGTCAAAGCCGGAGCTGTGCTTTTGGTTTTGTCCGACAAAAATATCAGTGCCGATCGCCTGCCGGTTCCAGCACCAATGGCTGTTGGTGCAATACAACAGAGACTGGTTGAGCGTAATCTGCGTTGTGATGCCAATATTATTGTTGAAACGGCCAGCGTACGTGACCCTCATCAATTTGCTGTACTGATTGGTTTAGGTGCTACAGCCATTTATCCTTATCTGGCTTATGAAACACTGGCTCAGATGATAGACATGGGTACTATCGATAAAAGTTACCGTGAAGTGATGCTGAACTATCGTAACGGGATTAATAAAGGGCTGTATAAAATTATGTCCAAGATGGGGATTTCAACGGTTGCCTCGTACCGCTGTTCACAACTGTTTGAAGCAGTTGGACTACATCAGGACGTGATGAGGATGTGTTTTCCTGGAGTGAGTAGCCGTATTAGCGGAGCAAATTTTGATGATTTTCAACAAGACTTATTTAACCTGTCAAAACGAGCATGGCTAAAACGTAAACCTTTGGAGCAAGGTGGTCTGCTTAAATATATTCATGGTGGTGAATATCATGCTTACAATCCTGATGTGGTACAAAGCCTGCAACAAGCAGTAAATAGCGGAAATTATGCTGACTATCGTCAGTATGCCGATATTGTTAACCAGCGTCCGGTAACAACGCTTAGAGATTTATTAAAACTCACGCCACCAAAAGATGCTGCTATTGCCATTGAACAGGTTGAACCTTGTGAAGCATTATTTAAGCGGTTTGATTCAGCAGCTATGTCCATTGGAGCGCTCAGTCCTGAAGCTCATGAATCTTTAGCTGAAGCAATGAATACGCTGGGCGGGTATTCAAACTCTGGCGAAGGTGGTGAAGATCCTGCTCGTTATAATACCAATAAAGTTTCCCGAATTAAGCAGGTGGCTTCTGGTCGATTTGGTGTTACACCCGGCTATTTAATGAGTGCTGATGTGATTCAGATTAAAGTGGCACAGGGCGCAAAACCGGGTGAGGGTGGACAACTGCCGGGTGATAAAGTGACTCCGTATATTGCCAGACTACGTTTTTCTGTGCCGGGGGTGACGTTGATTTCTCCGCCACCACATCATGATATCTACTCAATTGAAGATTTAGCTCAGCTGATCTTTGACTTAAAACAGATCAATCCAAAAGCTATGATCTCAGTAAAACTGGTATCTGAACCGGGTGTTGGCACAATTGCGACCGGTGTGGCTAAAGCCTATGCCGATATGATTACCATCGCTGGCTATGATGGCGGTACAGGTGCCAGCCCACTCACTTCTGTTAAATATGCCGGTTCACCGTGGGAGCTGGGGTTGGTTGAAACCCAACAGGCGCTCGTGGCTAATGGTCTGCGTCACAAGATTCGTTTACAGGTTGATGGTGGGCTGAAAACCGGTCTGGATATTGTTAAAGCGGCTATTTTAGGTGCTGAGAGCTTTGGTTTTGGTACCGGACCAATGGTGGCTCTGGGTTGTAAGTATTTACGTATTTGTCATCTGAATAACTGTGCCACCGGTGTAGCTACTCAGGACGATAAACTGCGCAGGGATCATTATCATGGTTTGCCGGAAAAGGCGATGAATTACTTCCGCTTTTTGGCACAGGAGACCAGAGAAATTATGGCTGAACTGGGGGTCAGTCGTATTACTGATTTAATCGGACGCACGGATTTATTAACTGAACTTGATGGCTTTACAGCTAAGCAAAATAAACTGGATTTATCTGGTTTACTGGAAACTGCTGCACCAATCAATGGTTATGCGGTTTATCATACCGAGTCAAATTCCCCTTTTGATAAAGGTGTGTTAAATAACGAAATCATCACTCAGGCTAAAGAGTTTGTGGATAACAAGCAGTCTAAGCAGTTTTATTTTGATATTCAAAATACGCATCGCTCAATTGGTGCAACGCTATCAGGCTATATTGCTACACAGCATGGTGAACAGGGACTGGCAGCAGATCCAATCAAATTAAACTTTAGCGGTACTGCCGGGCAAAGTTTTGGTGTCTGGAATGCGGGTGGGGTAGAACTTACTCTGACTGGTGATGCGAATGATTACGTCGGTAAAGGGATGGCAGGTGGTCAGATTGTGATTCGTCCACCAGTTGGTTCAGCGTTTTTAAGTCATGAAGCAACCATTATTGGTAATACCTGTCTGTACGGCGCAACCGGTGGGCGATTATTTGCTGCCGGAACAGCGGGTGAAAGATTTGCTGTACGTAATTCAGGTGCTGTTACTGTTGTGGAAGGGATTGGTGATAACGGCTGTGAATATATGACTGGTGGTATTGTCTGTGTGCTGGGTAAAACCGGTGTCAATTTTGGTGCCGGCATGACTGGTGGTTTTGCCTACATTCTAAATGAAGATGGCGAATTTACTAAGCGCATTAATCAGGAGCTGGTTGAGATGCTGGATGTGACTCAATACGCTATTCATGAAGAACATCTGCGTGGTCTGATTATGGAACATGCCAACCTGACTCATTCATCACGGGCAGAAGACATTCTGGCTAACTGGCAGCAATATGCTAAACAGTTTGTGTTAGTTAAACCTAAATCAAGCGATATCAAAGCACTGCTTGGACACCGTAGCCGTTCGGCAGCAGAATTACGTGTACAGGCACAATAAGGAGAAACACTATGAGCCAAAATGTTTATCAATTCATCGATTTACAACGTGTTGATCCACCGAAGAAATCGCTAAAAGTCAGAAAGATTGAGTTTGTGGAAATCTATGAAGGGTTTTCACTGCCTCAGGCTAAAGCCCAGTCAGATCGTTGTTTATCATGTGGTAACCCTTACTGTGAATGGAAATGCCCGGTACATAACTACATTCCTAACTGGTTAAAACTGGTGAATGAAGGACGTATTTTAGAAGCGGTTGAACTATGTCATCAAACCAATAGCCTGCCGGAAGTATGTGGACGCGTTTGTCCACAAGACAGATTGTGTGAAGGCTCCTGTACGCTCAACGCAGAATTTGGTGCGGTAACCATTGGTAATATTGAAAAATATATTACTGATGAAGCCTTTAAGATGGGCTGGAAGCCCAATATGTCTGGCGTTGAAATGACCGGTAAACGAGTTGCTATTATTGGTGCCGGTCCGGCAGGACTGGCGTGTGCCGATGTACTTATTCGCCACGGCGTTACTCCGGTGGTTTTTGATCGCAATCCGGAGATTGGCGGACTGCTTACTTTTGGTATACCGGCCTTTAAGCTGGATAAAGATATTTTAATTAACCGCAGACGTATTTTTACTGAAATGGGCGTCGAGTTCCGCTTAAATACTGATGTGGGTACGGATATTACCTTAGCAGACTTACTCACTGAGTTTGATGCAGTATTTTTAGGTACTGGTACTTATCAATCTATGCGTGCCGGGCTTGAAAATGAAGATGCTAAAGGCGTTTATGAAGCGTTACCGTTTTTAATCGCTAATACTAAACATCTGATGAACCACTCTCAGGATGAACAGAATCCTTATGTAGATATGCAGGGTAAGAAGGTGGTCGTACTTGGTGGTGGTGATACGGCGATGGACTGCGTACGTACCTCAATTCGTCAGGGAGCAGAGACAGTGATTTGTGCTTATCGTCGTGATGAAGCAAATATGCCCGGTTCTAAGCGGGAAGTGAAAAACGCACGGGAAGAGGGTGTTGAATTTCTGTTTAATGTACAGCCAGTCAGTATTGAACTTGATAAAAGTGGGCAAGTCATCGGTATTAAAATGGTGAGAACAGTGCTGGGTGAGCCTGATGCTAAAGGTCGTCAGTCACCAGTTATCATTGCTGGCAGTGAGTTTGTATTACCTGCTGATGCGGTGATTATGGCATTTGGTTTTAAACCGCATGCGATGTCTTGGCTGACTGAACATAACGTTGAACTTGATCAACAAGGGAGGATTATTGCGCCTGAACAGCAAGGTTATCAGACTTCTAATCCTAAAATTTTTGCTGGTGGAGATATTGTCCGTGGCTCAGATTTAGTGGTGACAGCCATTGCAGAAGGACGTAAAGCAGCTGAGGGAATTTTAGATTATCTTGAGGTCTGATACTTTCATTAACGTCATTAAATCAGGCGCTATACAAGCAAGATATTGTGTAAAGCGGGGCAATGCCCCGCTCAAAAGCTAACTAATAGTGAGAAACTTTTGATTGTTAAAACCTTTCTATCATTACTTAATTTAAAAATACGTCTCTACCGCTTCCAGCACATTATACTGCCCATCAACAAAATAGAGCTGACGCCACTTATCAAAGGTAATACAAGGGTGCGAAGTGCCAAAAATTAAAATATCACCGACCTGCAAATCAACATCCTTACTGTAATGCAGCATAGCATGTTGATCCATAATGTTTTGTGTCTTCATAGTACCTGTAACAAAAGGCATTGCCTGACCGTGACGATAATGGGCAATTGGCTGAGGAAGCCCTTCATCAAAAGCAGCATCACGCTTACCAAAACCAATAATCGCTAAATCAGGCTCTGGCATAGATTGTACAAACGCACACAGTTCCATGGCTGAAGCTAAATCGCCCTGAATATGGCAGGCAAGTTCACTACGGTTTTTGAGCGCATTATGGGATTGTTGATATACGCCTTTATCCTGGGTTACGTAGCATCCCGGGCGAATGACATAACGTATATTCTGTCCCAGATTGGCTTGTTGCATTTGCTGGCAAACAAGGTCATACCAGACCGAGCCGGCTCCGGTTAAAATAACTTCTTCAGAGTCTGGGAATAAATTTAATTTAATCAAATTGTTAGATGTGTTGATGACACGAGTTAAAAAGCCATTAATTTTATCAATATCCGTCAGTTCATTTTGACTATGAATTACGCCCTCATAAAATTCGACACCAGACAATTTAAGCCCCGGTAAGGAATGGATATATTTTGCCAGCTCGATCGCTTCTGACTCAGAGCGGCAGCCGCATCTGCCTCCTTCAATACCAAGTTCCAGTAACACATTCATCGTTTGTTCTTGTGCAGCAAAATGGGTTGAAAGCTGTAAAGCATTCCCTTTATTATCTACACAACAAAAAATCTTAGTATTTGACTGTTGTTTGAGTTTTGACACAAATAACATATTGGCTTTACCAATCAGCTGATTTGCCATAATGATATTGGTGATACCCGATTCAATAGCAATTTTGGCCTGATAAGCTGTACCCACACCAATTCCCCATGCTCCGGCTTGTAACTGTTTCTTGAAAATAGCCGGCGTCATAGTGGTTTTACCATGAGGTGCTAAAGAAACCTGACAGGCATTTGTATAATCCTGCATCCAGCGAATGTTATTATCAAGTATCTGCTCTTTAATCACGACGACGGGTAAGCACACATCTTCATTAAGAATATTGATCTGTCCGTCCGTAGAATGAGACATGGCCGCGGCTTTATGATCCAGCTTGCCTGATATTAATTGATTTTTCATACTATCCCTCTTATTCATCACACTTTGATAAAATATTCAAAGCGCTACTAAAAATATTCTGTTCATCAATATAAAATCATTGAATGGATAAGAGAGGAGTAACCCTCTCTTATTAAGATTTACTGATGACTTAATCAATCACTTTTTTAAGCATTATTTTCACGCTCATCAGTGATCATTTTTAGGACTTCCTCGCGGGATAATTTATTTGCCGGAGTAACCAAGGTAACAAGTACAGAAGCAACTAAACTCACCGTTAAGGCAGGAATACATGGATTACCAAAATAAGCAGACCAGTCACTGTTTAGAATAATGGCTACTGACGTTAAGCTACCACCAAGTAACGCAGCGATACAACCTTGCCAGTTAAAGCGCATCCAGAATTTACCAAGTAATACAGAGATACACATACCTGACATTACGGTTGAAATCATTTTAGTGATATAACCGATGATGTCATTGGAAGTTAATGCAAAGACCAACGCCAAACAAATAACCACTAACAGGAATAAACGGGATAAGTTAATCGCTTTGTCTTTTGGCGGCATTTTGCCAGTAATTAAGGTATAAATATCGCGTAGAATAATAGAAACACCTGCGATTGCATCAGAACTACCTGATGACATATTGGCAGACATCCCAGCGATTAATACCACCATTGCCAATGCATAAGGTAAAGCGTTAGTTGCGTATAAGAAGGCGAAACTACTATTTTCAAGATTCGGTTCCATTACATGAGTTGCCATACCGATAATAGCCGGTAAGAACGAGAAACCCATATAGAGCAAACCAGTAATGATAAAGGATTGTCTGATAGCTGTGGTTGATTTTGCTGCGTAAATGCGTTGACGATAAGATGGTGTTGCTAAAACTCCAATACAAATCACTATTGAGAGCGAAATCGCTGGCAAAATACCTAACTTACCAATACCAAATGGGGTAAAGGCTTTTGGGTCAGTGTTAGCCACAACCACATCCCAGCCACCAACGTAACTGACTGACATCACTGCCAGAACAATAAAGCCTAGGAACAAGACAATAGATTGTAAAGTATCGATCCAGGATACTGCTTTATATCCGCCGATTCCGACATAGAAGATGAAGCCAACGGCAATAATGATTTTAGCAACAGTAATATCAATGTCAGCAGCCCAGGCTAAATACAGACCACCACCTAAAATATGTGCCCCCAGCCAGCCAAGAGAAGCTAAAAAGATAATTAGCGCCACCACGTTTTTTACGACTTTACTACCACCAGTGTAATAACAAAGTTCTTCACTCATAGTCATAAAACGCAGGTTACGCACCGGTCCAAATAACCAGGCAGTGACTAAAATACCCGTTGCACCGCCAATACCATATAGCATACCAGCCCAACCATTGGCATAACCAAAACTAACCGCACCGATACTTGAGCCTGTACCAACCATCGTACCAACAGTAGAGCCCAATGTGAGTAACATCGGTAACTTACGTCCACCAAGAATAAAATCATCACCGGTTTTTTGATGGCGGGTCACGTACCAGCCAATAAACATCATCCCAACCGCATAAAGTAGAAACCACATTAAAAAATTATCATGATTCATAAAGATATCTCCAGCTTACGTTACTTTGTAATCTATTTAATTTATTTGAATTTTTTATTAAAGCAGGTCATATCAACTTCAACCATGCAATCAACAACTAAGTCCGCAACACAGCACACTCTGGCTGGTGGACAATCACTAAAGAACTCTTTAAATACTTTATTAAATGATTGAAAGTAACGTGCGTCAGTAAGGAACACCTTCATATGCACAATATCTTCTTTACTAAATCCGGCTTGCTCAACAATATCCAGACAATTTTGGATTGCTAATTGTGACTGAGCGATAATACCGCCGTCAATAATTTCACCATCAATCATTGGGGTTTGCCCCGAAACATATAACCAACCGTCTGCGGCAACGGCTTTGGCAAAAGGTAAGGATTGTCCTCCTGTCCCTTTACCACCTTCAATGCCATATCGTTTAATCATGTTCTTGCTCCTATGCTTATCAATTTTGTTTTAATCATTTTTGTTGTATAGATACTATTGTTGTCTTTCGATAAATCGTCCTGCCCGTTTACCCGTCATCTGTTTTTGGGTATAAGTCAGAACGCCGTTTACAAACACATATTCAATGCCGTCAGCCTTTTGTTTTGGATCTTCAAATGTCGCGCTGGCATTAATTTTTTGCGGGTCAAATAACACTAAATCGGCAAAATAGTCCTCACGAATAAAGCCTCTGCCCGTGAGAGAGAAACGCTCTGCTGATTTACCTGTCATCTTGTGAATAGCGATGGCTAGTGGAAAGAGTTTCTCGTCTCGACTGTAATAACCTAAAACGCGAGGAAAGGTTCCCCATAAACGTGGGTGAGGATTAGGATCACAAGGCAGACCGTCTGACCCAATCATTGAAGTGTCATGTTGCAGGACGCGTCTGACATCGTCTTCATGCATCTGAAAATAAATGGCACCAGCAGGGAGAAGTTTTTCAGCTGCTGCAAGTAGTGTGACTGACCAGATTTTGGCAATCTCTGCCAGTGTTTTACCTGCCATCTCCGGATGAGGTGTTGACCATGAAATCACAATATCGTAATCAGAGGTAACCTGACCTAAATCCAGATTGGAAGAACCGGCACGATAAGGATAGCAATCACAACTGATGTCTTGTTGTTTACGATATTTATCAATCAGGGCTAATGTTTCAACTGTTCTACCCCAGTTTTTAGCACCGGCGCATTTATGATGAGAGATTTGAACCGGTACTTTGCCATGTCGGCCAATCAGGAAAGCCTCATGCATAGCGTCAATAATACAGTCATACTCAGTACGCATATGCGTTGCATAAAGTCCTTTATACTGCGCAAGCACTTCTGACAGAGCACAAATTTCTTCAGTTGAGGAGTTAATCGCGTTACCGTAGGATAAGCCTGTTGTCAGTCCTAAAGCACCTTGCTCCATGGCTTCAATAAGTTTTTGCTTCATCACGGCAACATTGGCTTCTGTTGCTGGTTTTAACAGTGACTCCACACAGTTATTACGTAAGGTGGTATGACCAACAAAGGTGCCGACATTGACACTGGGTGAGATATCATTAATTTTTTGCTTATAAGATTTGAGGTCAGGATAGACAAACTCATCCAGTTCACCGAGTAGGTTTATCGGATCAGGGACTTCGCCATGCATCGTAGCACAAACTCCACTGATACCACAGTTACCAACAATAATAGAGGTGACACCTTGTGAGGTTTTAGCCTCATACTCAGGTTGTCTGATCACCACTAAATCATCATGTGTGTGGACATCAATAAAACCGGGGGATAATATTTTATCCTGACAATCGATAACGATATTCGCCTCATCATCAATTTTCAGTGCAATTTTAGCTATTTTATCGTTTTTTACCGCAAGATCAGCACGGTAGCCTTCTTGTCCTGAGCCATCAATAATCGTGGCATTTTTAAATACATAATCATATTTCATACTATTTTTACCTTATTCACCTGTAATGTTATTTTGCTCACTAAAGTTTGTTAAAGCTTTGGTAAGCCTGAATAAATGCTGCTGCTTTTTGTCTTGTAGCGTCAGGGGATTGCCCGGCTTTATAGAGATCGCTGCCCAGCCCTGCACCGACACAACCTGCCCGCAAATAATCATGTAAGTTTTCTGGTGTAATTCCACCCACCGCGAAAATACCGATGTGTTTTGGAATCACCGCGGTTAAAGCTTTGATATAATCAGGACCAAAGGCAGAAGAGGGGAACACTTTTAAATTAGGCGAACCGGCATCAATAGCGGTAAAAGCTTCTGTGGCAGTGGCACACCCGGGGCAAATCACCAGTCCTAGTTGTAGGGCTTTTTTAATTACACTTTCATTGATATTTGGTGTCACAATTAATCGCCCGCCAAGACGGGCAACTTCTTCTACCTGTTCAGCTTTGAGGACTGTGCCGGCACCTATCAGAGCCAAATGTCCGTAACGTTCTACCGCAATACGAATACTTTCCTGCCAGTTTGGTGAGTTCAGCGGAATCTCTATCGCATCAAAGCCTGCTTCAATCAATAAGGAGATGTGCTGTTCAACTTCGTCAGGAGTGATTCCTCTTAAGATTGCAATTAAGGGAATTTTGGTTGTTTGCCATGTCATTGAGATATCTCCTTTTCAGATAATAAATTAGCTATTTTTGCCAGAGCGATAGAGCCTAAACCTGATAGGGGTTGTTCTTTTTGTTCGTTCAATTCGATAATTTTCCCGGTAAAAAAATCGTCGTGAGAAATCAATAGTTGTAGTGCTTGTTGTAGAATTTTTTTACCAGTCAGGATAATTGTGGTGTCAGCCTCAACGTTAAGAGCCTGACTTTGTTTAATCGTTAATAGATCGCCATATAGCACAGCGCCAAGTAGATAATTGGCTCGTTGATTGATCGTGGTCTGGCCAAATAAATCCAGCAGACGAACCAGAAAACAGCTACGTGCCAGACCGACGTCTTGGCAAGACGCAGCACCTTTTAGTAGATAATCCTGGTCAATTGATTTTGCAAATTGATGATCCAGTGAACCACTAATAATGGTTTGCTGGGTGATGATATCTAGCATCTCACCCGCTATCGTGGTGGTACAGGCAGTAATGTTTTTTTGTTGATCTATTTTGACAAATTTAGAGTGTGAGCCCGGTAAGACAATTAATGCTGGAGAGTTGATATCTGACAGGGAAAGAACACCTATTGTTTCGGTTTCTTCACCGCGCATGATATCCATCATTTCACAATCATCAAGACTAATAGGGTTAGCACTATTTTTAACGCCGGGAATAAACCAGACCGGTGAGGAGGATATTTCAGGCAATAATTTTTTTACCATATTGGCGGCTAAATCTTTCATGCTGACTGGTGTAACCAGATGAGGAATTTCACAAAGTCCCAGATTAGAGGTGATCATGCCACAAGCCAGAATCAATAAAGGTTGTTCAGGTTTAATTTTGGCAGTCAGTAAGGCTTCATCAAGCGCGGTTTTGACGGCTTGTTTTAATTTAATAGTATTTCCGGTAATGGCGGTATCGCGCACACCAACAGATTGAGTTGCTTCAGCAATCACTTTTTGTTCCGACCAGACTCTGACTCTGGTATTGGTTGTTCCAGAATCGATGGTGACTATAGGTAGTATTTCACTCATAACTTCTCCTAAAAAAAGGCAAAAAAATCCCCTGAATGACCAGTTATGAACTGGTCACTAAATTAAATTTAGTTTCTTTAATGAATATTTACTGGAGTACGCTAATCACCAAGAGGCTGTCTGTTGTTTCCTCCGCGGTGGCTATCTAGCGCAACTTTAACTCGCCTTAAGCGGTCTCTGGCATGGCGCTGATTAGAAACACCAAGTTCAGTCGCCAGTACGTCAATAGCAGCCAACATCACGTAGCGGGACGCAGTTGGTTTATAGATATAGTCATTTTCCTGAACGATGATGGGTAACAAGGCATCTGCATGTTTGGCAAGTGGTGTGTTTTCTTGCGTCACAATAATAATTTTTGCACCATATTGTTTAGCAATAGCGACACTTTCGATAATTTCATTGGTGTAACCGCCAAGAGAAAGGGCAATCACTACGTCATTTTTTTCAACTGCAGCAGTCACCATACGTACTAATAAGCCATCGTTATAGGATGTAACAGGGATTCCCAATCGGAATAAACGATGCTGAACTTCTTGTGCCACAAAACTGGAACCGCCGCCCATACCAATGACGATTGTGTGTCTGGCATGACTTACCCAGTTAGCGGCTTTTTTGAGAACCTTTTCATCAATGACATTACGATTGACCATTAATGCATTGATGATGGTACTATAGACACCCTGAATACCGTCTAGATCAGGAACGTCATTGATAAAGCGTTGTCCGGCGGAAAGTGACTGAGCCAGACTTAGTTTTAGGTCACGTACATCATCACAGCCGAGTGATTTTGCGAATCTCGTGATAGTAGCTGGGCTCACTGCCATTTCATGAGCGAGTTTGGCAATAGGTAAACGGCTAACAGATTCGATGTCATCCAAAATAAATTGGGCAACTCTCTTTTCAGAACCGGTCATTTCAACAAATTTCTCTTTAATGCGAGAAATAATATCAATACGATAATTCATGTCATTCTCCCACCAATAATCTGATGATAGGAAGTCTACAGGAAAATAGAAAGAAAACCTTGAAGGGACACACAAATACAGCAGGTTTTTATGATACTAAATATCATAATTTATGAGGAATTTTTAATTAGTTTTTTAAAATCAAAAAGTTAAAAAAGATACTGAAAATATAAAAACTAATAACCTTATTGATATAATGTTATTTAATATTTTTTGAGTTGCGCGACGTAGTCGCGCTTTTAGATCTTAGTGCAGTGAAAGTAATTAGGTTTTTTCGAGTTGCGTGGCGCAGCCACGCTTTGTGGCTCTTAGAGCGGTGTTGTAATTAGCCTGTGGGTGAGCTTAGCGGTACTATTCCGATGCGCTGGACATGCAAGCCATGTAACGCTTACTCCATAGCACTGCTAAGCTCAATTGACTTTCTATAATATCCAAAGATAGAAGATAATATTTTAGATTGGGTTTTGAGTTGCGCGACGTAGTCGCGCTTTATGGATCTTAGAACGGTGATTGTAATTAGCCTGTGGGTGAGCTTAGCGGTACTATTCCGATGCGCTGAACATGCAAGCCATGTAACGCTTACTCCATAGCACCGCTAAGCTTAGTCTACTTTTAATAACATCTAAAGATAAAAGATAAAATTAGATTCTGATTTTGATATGAGTTCTATAGTTTTCTGATATTTATTTTATGGTTGAGATAATTGATTTGATAGTTTTATTTCAAGTTACAGCACTGTTGCTATGATTGATGGAGAGCGTACCTCATAGGTCTTAGCGAGCCCTCGAGCGGGCGCCTATGGGGTGCGGTAGGCCATCAAGTCTCACTGAGCCTACAACATCACCAAAAACATTGCGCTGGGCGGCGCAGTCCGCCCCAAACCCCATGTTAATAACAAGCGCCAAACAAAAATTACACGCAGGGCGGGGCGTGCTCCCTGACAATCACCATGCTAATAACAACACCAAACCTTTAAAATCAGCACCTTTTCTACCCCGGTTATTTAAAAACTGTAATAAAATCAACAACTTATAATTAATTTAACTGTTTGATTTTATTAAATATTTTATTTCTTGATAAAAACCTGACAACAACGCTATCTTTTGCGACAATACTCACTGTTTTTATTTTTGGTCGATTATTTGTAGGATTAGGTAAGTTCATGTCAGCAAAAATTATTGATGGTAAGGCTTTAGCACAACAGGTTCGTAGTAAAGTCGCAGAACGTGTTAAAGAACGTTTAGCAAGTGGTTTAAGAGCTCCTGGTTTAGCTGTTATTCAGGTTGGTTCTGACCCGGCATCACAAATCTATGTAAATAATAAACGTAAAGCGTGTGATGAAGTGGGCTTAGTTTCTAAAGCGTATGATTTTCCTTCTTCGAGTACCGATGAACTGTTAGATTTAATTACTGAATTAAATAACGATCCCACTATCGATGGTATTTTAGTACAACTACCTTTACCGGATAATATCGATAAAACCCGAGTGCTTGAACACATTCACCCAAATAAAGATGTGGATGGTTTCCACCCTTATAATATTGGTCACCTGTGCCAGCGTGATCCAAAACTGCGTCCTTGTACGCCTTACGGTATAGTCACTATGCTTGAGTCAACCGGTGTTAAGCTTTCTGGCTTAAATGCGGTCGTTGTGGGTGCTTCAAATATTGTTGGTCGTCCGATGGCGATGGAATTATTACTTATTGGTTGCACGACCACAATTACTCACAGCCGTACCGTTGATTTAGAAGACCATGTGCGTCGTGCTGATGTGGTGATTGCCGGTGTTGGTATGCCGGGTTTTGTAAAAGGTGAATGGATTAAACCGGGAGCTATTGTGATCGATGTGGGGATTAATCGTCTTCCATCAGGCAAAGTTGTCGGTGATGTTGAGTTTGATACAGCAGCACAACGCGCTGGTTTTATTACGCCAGTTCCGGGTGGTGTAGGACCAATGACGGTTGCTACACTGATTAGAAATACACTTGAAGCTTGTGAAAAATTTCATTCTTAAGCGATAATAGCCACACAACTGAATATAGCTGCCCCTGAGGTTAGCATTGATTAATTATTTAAGGAAAAAATCATGATTATTTTTCATACCAATAAAGGCGATATTAAGATCAAAACGTTTGATAAAGAAGCACCGGAATCCTCTAAAAACTTTATCAAATATTGTCAGGACGGTTTTTATAACAACACGATTTTTCACCGTGTAATCAATGGTTTTATGATTCAGGGTGGTGGCTTTGAACCGGGTATGAAACAAAAACGTAACAATGCGCCTATCAAAAATGAAGCAGACAACGGTTTAAAAAATACTCGTGGTACGCTTTCTATGGCACGTACTTCTGATCCGCATTCAGCAACGTCTCAGTTCTTTATCAATGTGGTTGATAATGACTTCTTAAATTACCGTTCATCAGATATGAATGGCTGGGGATATGCCGTATTTGCTGAAGTGGTTGAAGGTATGGATGTAGTTGATGCCATCAAAGGTGTTAAAACTGGCCGTAACGGTATGCATCAGGATGTTCCTGTTGAGGACGTTGTGATTCAAAGCGTTACTGTTGAATAGTCATTGTTGAATAAATACCAATGACAAGTTTTTTTGTTGCGGACGTTCATTTAGATATCAAACAGCCTTCAATTACCGAAGGCTTTTTGCGTTTCCTGCATCGTTTACCTGATGGCAGTAATCTGTATATTTTAGGTGACCTTTTTGATTATTGGGTCGGGGATGACATTCTCACTGATTTTCATCAGCAAATTGCTGGCGAGTTAGCCGCGTTATCTGGACGTAACATCAAAACTTATTTTATTCAGGGTAATCGAGATTTTATGATCGGTCAGCCTTATGCGGCTTTGTGTAAGATGACACTGTTACCTGATGTGACTTTAATTACTCCAAATAATATTAAAGTGGTGATACTGCATGGCGATACGTTATGTACCAATGATGTGTCCTATCAGCGTTTTCGTCGTTTTACCCGTATTAAATTTTATCAAAAAATCTTTCTCTGGCTACCGCGCTCTTTCCGCCAAAAACTGGGCGGGGATATTCGTAAAGAGAGTCGTAAGCACAACAAAAAATACAACTCTGAGAAGTCAGCTTATATTTTAGATGTCAATCAGGATACTGTTGTTGAAACCATGGAAAAGTATCAGGCGACGATTATGATCCACGGGCATACACATAAACCGGCTGTTCATCAGTTTGAGATGAATGGGCAACCTGTACAACGTATTGTGCTGGGTGCGTGGCATGATGCCTGTGATTATGTGGTATTTGATGAGGCGCCGATTTTACTGCCTTTTATGAATTTATCATGAATACCTAAGTGGTGAGGAGGAGATTAAATGAAACCTATTGAGTCCCCGGCTGTTGCTGCTGTTTTTAATCATTATCCTGTTGAATACCAAAAATCTTTACTGGCAATTCGCCAGCTTATTTTTGATACCGCTGATACGCTCTCTCCTGAAATGATTGTTGCTGAAAGTTTGAAATGGAATCAGCCAAGTTATTCAACAAAATTTGGCTCACCGATTAGAATTGATCGCTTTGGTGATAATAAAATCGCGCTTCTTTTTCATTGTCAGACTTCACTTGTTGGAACATTCAGAGCAATGTTTGCTGACCTGTTTGAGTTTTCTAAGAATAGGGCTATTGTTCTTGACCCAAAGCAGAAATTACCGGTTAAAGAGCTTGCTCTGTGTATTGAGATGGCGCTTACTTATCATAAAAAGTAGTGGTGATTTCTCACGATTTTGTTCTATAACCAGTCTTTGAAATAATCACTTTCCAAAACTTGTGCTGTTGGGCCTGAGTTAATAATTTCACCCTGATTCATTACCAGTACATGACTGGCAATCTGCCGAGCTTCATTCATGTTATGTGTGACGTAGATGATTGGAATATTGATTTCCTGCACTAGTTTTTGGATATAAGTTAATAGTTCTTTTTTTCTTGGCATATCCAGCGCTGACAGGGGTTCATCCATCAGTAAGAAGCGTGGACCGGAAAGAAGTGCTCGTCCGATTGAGACACGCTGTTTTTCACCACCAGAAAGCATTGCCGGGTAACGATTGAGTAAGTTACGAATATTGAGGACATCAATAATTTCATCAAACCGGCGCTGCATATGAGGAGCCATACCATAAGTCAGATTATTGATGACTTTATAATGAGGAAAAAGTAAGGCTTCCTGAAATACGGTACCGATATGGCGTCTCTCAGGCGGAATGAAAATAGAATTCTCGGTATCGAACAGAATCGTATTATTCCACTGAATCAAGCCTTGATCAGGTTTAGTTAAGCCATTAATGAGATTGATTAAAGTCGTTTTTCCTGAACCTGATACGCCAAGTACAGCAGTGACTCCCTCACAGGCAAGCTGAGTATTAACACATAAGGTAAAGTGGGCGAGCCGTTTTTTAGCCTGAATAATTAGCATCATTTACCCCGCGAGTTTTCGTTTGTGCCAGCGCAATAGCCAGTCAGAAAAAAGCAGGGCACCAAGTGATAGAATAATAGCAATAACACATAGACGCATCGCAGCTTGCTCACCATTTGGACTTTCAATTAGCGTGTACATGGCTAGTGGTAAGGTACGGGTTTCGCCAGGAATATTAGACACAAAGGTAATTGTGGCGCCAAACTCCCCAAGACAACGGGCAAAACCAAGCACGATACCCATCAAGATTCCAGGTAAAGCCAGTGGCAGGGTGATAGTAAAAAAGATGCGTAATCTGGTCGCGCCCAGTGTTCTGGCTACATTTTCAAGCCGTAAATCGATCGATTCAATTGATAAACGAATAGAGCGAACAACCAGTGGAAAAGCCACAACGGCAGAAGCCAGTGCTGCACCTTTCCAGTTTAAACTAAAGCTGATATTAAAATGTTCGTATAGCCATGCACCGATAAAACCGCGCCTGCCCATGGTGATCAGTAACAGATAACCAAGCACAACAGGTGGCAAAACAAGCGGTAAATGGATGATGCTATCAAACAGAGATTTGCCCCAGAACTGGCGACGGGCAAGCAGCCATGCGACTAAAATGCCGAGCGGTAAACTAAAAACAATTGCTGCTCCGGCTATTTTTAAGCTGAGTAGCAATACCTGCCATTCTGAGTCAGTTAGTATCATTGAGTCACAAAACCATATTGATCAAATACTGCTTTAGCCAGATCAGTTTGTAAGAAGTTATAGAAACCTTCTGCATCTTTATTTAAAAGCGCAACCGGGTATTCAATGGATGCAAAAGTATCAGCCGGGAATTCACCGATGATTTTCACTTTATTACTTACTTTAGCATCTGTGCTGTAGACGATACCAATTGGTGTTTCTTGCAATTCGACTAAAGTTAGTGCTGCACGAACGTTATTAGCACGCGCAAGTTGTGGTTCAAGTTTGCTATATACACCTAGATTAGTCAGTGATTCTTTAGCATATAAACCAGCCGGAACGTGGTCAGGGTCACCAACAGCTAAACGCTCACCCGTTGGTAGTAATTGACTCCAGTCAGTTTGCTTATTGATTGTCACATCAGTTAGTGTTGAATCTGCTGCGGTAATTAATACCAGTGAGTTTTTTAGTAGGGTTTCTTTTTGTTTAACGATATTTTTCTCAATCAGGTAATCCATCCATTTTTGATCGGCAGACATAAAAATATCAACAGGTGCACCTTGTTCAATTTGTCTGGCTAGCGTTGATGATGAAGCAAAAGAGAAAACAATTTTAGTATCCTGATTTTGTTGCTCATATAACTTACCAATATCTTCCATGGCGTTAGTCAGAGAAGCAGCAGCAAAGACAGTGACTTTTTGTTCTGCATTAACATTTAAACAAAATAAGACAGCGATAATCCCAATCAGTTTTTTCATAACAGATCCCAGGTAATAGTGAGTGAGGACAAATATATTCGTTATATAATAAAAAACATAACGATAATATCAGATGTAAATCTGTTCGTACAGAGGAAGGAATCAAAGAAATTTTCTTGAATAGCGCGTATAATATGACACAATTATTTGATAACTATTTTTCGCCTGACAGGGTAAGTGTGCATAGAGCCTGATATGTCTGAATCTGAAATTTTATTAACCTTAAAACGAAATCAGCAACTGTTTGCTGATCCTCGTCGTATTGCTTTATTAAAACAGATCGATAAAACTGGTTCTTTATCTCAGGCGGCTAAAATTGTTGGGGTGAGTTATAAAACTGCCTGGGATGCGATTCATGAGATGAATCAGCTCTCTTTACATCCACTGGTTAATAGTATGACCGGAGGTAAAGGCGGTGGCGGTGCTCAGTTGACAGCTTATGCAGTACGTTTTATTCAGTTATATGATTTACTGACGACTATTCAGCATAATGCGTTCAATATCCTTAGTGACGATGATGCCCCACTGGATAATTTACTGGCAGCAACAGCCAGACTTTCGTTACAAACTAGTGCGCGTAATCAGTTGTATGGCACTATCTCTGACGTAATATCAAATACTGTTTATAGTCAGGTCATTATCATGCTAAATGATCAGCAAACAGTGATAAAAGTGAATGTGACAAGGCGTAGTATTGACCGTTTACAGTTAAGTAAAAATAAAGCGGTTATTCTCTTGATAAAAGCACCGGCAGTAGCCATATCCTTAACAAACTCGTTGAGTGAAAACAGTTTTAAAGCCACGATTAAACAAATTCGTCAGGATAATATCTGGAGTGAGCTGGATTTATCACTTTCAGATGATGTGGTGATTTGTGCAACCAAACTCACGCAGGAATTTCAGGCGCTCAATCTTCAGCTCAATCAAACGGTATATATCAATATTCATCCGGAAAATATTATTATTGCAACACTGGTGTGATAAAACTTATTGATTTATAAAGAGGTTTTAATATGTTAGCGATTAAACAAGCAAAATATCGTATTAGTGACACCCGAGTTTTTACCATTCCGGAGTTAACTATCTCTTCCGGTAGCAGCTGGGCTTTTGTTGGCAGTAATGGCAGCGGTAAATCAACACTGGCTAAAGCGTTAGCTAATGTTCTGCCATTATTGAGTGGTGAAGTGACGAATCAGTTTACGACTATTGCCCGTATTTCGCTTGAGCAATTGCAGAAATTGGTTGAAGAAGAGTGGCAACGCAATAATACTGATTTACTCAGCCCGGGCGAGGATGATACAGGAAGAACCACAGCTGAAATTATTCAGGAACATATTAAGAATGAAGCGCGTTGTCAGCAACTGGCACAGCAATTTGGTATCAGTCATTTACTGAGCCGTCGTTTTAAATATTTATCCACCGGTGAAACACGTAAAACATTATTGTGCCAGACATTAATGTCTGAACCGGATTTGTTAGTGCTGGATGAACCATTTGATGGACTGGATGTGTTATCGCGTCAACAATTGGCTAAGTTATTGGAACAACTTTCAGGTCATGGGATCACGATTGTACTTGTACTTAATCGGTTTGATGATATACCTGATTTTATTGAGAATATTGGCGTTCTAGTTGAGTGTGAATTAATTAAAACGGGTAAAAAAGCAGAGTTAATGGCTGACCCGGTGGTGACACAACTCAGTAATCTGGAACATTTAGAGCATATTACGTTGCCTGATGCTGATGAAGAACCTGTCAGACCATCAACAACCGATGCCTTAATTGTGCTTAATGATGCTCATGTTCACTATAATGATCGGCCGATTATTCAGGGGTTAAGCTGGCAGGTTAAGTCAGGTGAACACTGGCAGATTGTTGGTCCAAATGGAGCAGGTAAGTCAACACTGCTTAGTCTGGTGACAGGTGATCATCCTCAAGGGTACAGTAATGATTTGACCTTATTTGGACGAAGACGCGGTTCTGGTGAAACGATCTGGGATATCAAAAAGCATATTGGTTATGTCAGCAGCAGTCTGCATCTGGATTATCGGGTGAGTTCCAGCGTAATGAATGTACTGGTGTCAGGATATTTTGACTCTATTGGCGTTTATAATGCCATTAGTGATAAGCAGCGTAATCTGGCCATGCAGTGGCTGACCCTACTGGGACTAAATAAATACGCTGAGCAACCGTTTCATGCCTTGTCATGGGGACAGCAGCGTATTGTGTTAATCGCAAGAGCTTTAGTTAAACACCCGACACTGCTTATTCTGGATGAGCCGTTACAAGGCTTAGATCAGCTAAATCGTGAACTGGTAAAACGCTGGATCGATTTATTGATTCGGGAAGGGCAGAGTCAATTGTTATTTGTGTCTCATCATGCGGAAGATGCACCGGCTTGTATTACACATCGATTAACATTTGTTCATGTAAAAGAGAGTGTTTATCAATATCAGTTCGAACGTTTATAGGCGGGTAGCTGTCAAGCTATTAAAGTGCATTTAAAAATAGATAAAAAGTATTAAAAAAAATTTAAATTAGCCGGAATTTTTATCTTGGATTTTTACCCGTAAGGGAAAAAATATAGATAACACTAGGCTTTAGTAAGTTATCCCCGAAGGCTGTGGATAACTCTGTTGATAGTTTAATAGAAATGGCAAAAAATGCTGATAGCGTCTGTAATTAGGCTAATTTGTTTAGATTGTAATCATAAAACGTCATTTCTTTTAAAATCAAATAGTTATATTAAATCAATAACGATTTTGATAAGCATAAGTTAGTTAATTTTCCTCAAAAGAAGTAAAAAATGAAGAAAAATAAAAGGTCAAGCTTTTTTGGGGATAAATTTATTAATAGGTAAAATTTAAGGTACTATTTTAATGAAAAAATTTGAATTGTGTTCTAGCTTCAAACCAGCCGGTGATCAGCCAGAAGCAATTAGACGAATAAATGAAAATTTACAAGACGGTATTGCCCACCAGACTCTGCTTGGAGTAACGGGTTCAGGTAAAACATTTACTATGGCAAACGTCATTGCTACACATAATCGTCCAACGATCATTTTGGCACCGAATAAAACACTTGCGGCACAGTTATATGGAGAGATGAAAGAGTTTTTCCCCAATAATGCAGTTGAGTATTTTGTGTCGTACTATGATTATTATCAGCCGGAATCTTATGTGCCAACTACAGATACATTTATTGAAAAGGATGCGTCTATCAATGAGCATATAGAACAAATGCGTCTGTCAGCGACTAAATCGATGCTGGAACGTCGTGATGTCATTATTGTAGCTTCGGTCTCGGCAATCTATGGACTTGGTGCACCTGAAAGTTATATGGCAATGATTTTGCATTTAACTAAAGGCACAATTACCGATCAGCGTGCGATTTTAACTCGTCTGGCAGAACTTCAATATAAGCGTAATGATGTTGGCTTCTTCCGTGGTACGTTCCGCGTGCGTGGTGATGTGATTGATATTTTCCCGGCTGATTCAGATTCTACTGCGGTGAAAATCGAGTTATTTGATAACGAAGTTGAACGTATTAGTATTTTTGATCCGTTAACAGGTCACACGGTGAGTGAAGTACCACGTATCACTATTCACCCTAAAACGCATTATGCTACGCCGCGTGATATTTTGATGAAAGCGGTAGAACAGATTAAGGTGGATTTAACTAAACGCCAGAAAGAGCTGTTAGATAATCACCGTTTGGTTGAAGAGCAGCGATTAACACAGCGTACTCAGTTTGATTTAGAGATGATGACGGAAATGGGTTATTGTTCAGGGATCGAAAACTATTCACTGTATCTGGATCAGCGTCAAACCGGTGAACCACCATCGACCTTGTTCGACTATCTGCCGGCAGATGGCTTATTGTTTATTGATGAATCTCACGTTGGTGTTCCGCAAATCTCCGGTATGTATAATGGTGACCGTTCACGTAAGATGACACTGGTTGAATATGGTTTCCGTTTACCATCAGCACTGGATAACCGTCCACTGCGTTTTGCTGAATTTGAAAGTATTATGCCCCAGACCATCTATGTGTCAGCGACACCGGCTAAATATGAGTTAGAAAAATCAGGCACCGAGATTATTGAGCAGGTAGTGCGTCCAACCGGATTACTTGACCCAATTATTGAAGTCAGACCGGCAACAACACAGGTGGATGATTTGCTGTCAGAAATTCGTCAGCGCGTGGCTAATAATGAAAGGATTATCGTAACCACATTAACCAAACGTATGTCAGAGAACTTATCGGATTATCTGGCAGAGCATCAGGTCAATGTTAAGTATCTGCACTCAGATATTAATACCGTTGAGCGTATGGAAATCATTCGTGATTTACGTTTAGGTGAGATCGATGTACTGGTTGGGATCAACTTGTTACGAGAAGGTTTAGATATTCCGGAAGTCTCACTTGTGGCAGTGCTTGACGCGGATAGAGAAGGGTTCCTGCGCTCTGAAAGTGCACTCATGCAGACAGTTGGACGTGCCGCGCGTAATGCGAATGGTAAAGCAATTTTATATGCCGATAAGATTACGCCGTCAATGCAAAGAACGATTGATGAAACTGCGCGTCGTCGTATTAAGCAGGAAGCTTATAATACTGAGCATGGTATTACACCAAAATCGGTGATTAAACGGATTAAAGATATACTGGAAATTACTCAAATGGGTGGTAAGAAAACCAGTAAAGGTAAGGCGGCAGAGCAAACTAAACATTATGCAGCGTTATCGGTTAAAGATATTCATCAGCATATTAAAGAGCTGGAAGCACAAATGTATGAAGCTGCTAAGAATCTGGAATTTGAAAAAGCTGGCGTTCTGCGTGATGAGATTAAGCAGTTAAGAGAAGAATTTATTCAGATATCGTAAGGTATTAAGACAATATGCTGGATATGAAACAGGTATTGTCAGGAATTATATCAATATCATAAGAAAGGAGACATTATGTCTATTACAAGAATTGATCCGGCAGCTCGTTGGTCGGAAGCCGTTGTTCACAATGGCGTAGTTTATTACACCAGTGTTCCAGCTAATTTAGTGGCAGATGCCTATGAACAAACCAAAAGCACTCTGGCAGAAATTGATGCCATGCTTGCACGGGTAAATAGCGATAAATCAATGATCTTAGATGCCACGATTTTTTTGGTTAATAAAGAAGACTTTCAGGCGATGAATAAAGCGTGGGATGAATGGGTGGTTGCGGGTAGTGCTCCAGTTCGTTGTACTGTGCATTCAGGTCTGATGAAAGACAGCTACAAAGTTGAAATCAAAATTGTGGCTGCGGTGAAAGGGTAATTAGTCTTTACTTCAGCTTAAATAAAAAAAGCGACTTTATTAGTCGCTTTTTTGTAAATTCAGTTCAGGTATTTCCGGATTAGAACGCGCTGGTATCCTGGAATAGACCGACTTTAAGATCAGTTGCCTGATAAATGAGTTTACCATCAACAAAAACTTCGCCATCAGCTAAGCCCATGATTAATTTACGGTTAATGACACGTTTGAAGTGAATTTTGTAAACCACTTTTTTCGCCGTTGGCAGAACCTGACCAGTGAATTTAACTTCACCCACACCCAGTGCGCGACCTTTGCCTTTACCACCAAGCCAGCCTAAGTAGAAACCAACTAATTGCCACATCGCATCAAGGCCTAAACAACCAGGCATCACCGGATCGTTTTTAAAGTGACATTTGAAGAACCATAGATCAGGATTGATATCCAGTTCAGCTTCAACATAACCTTTTTCAAAATGGCCACCAGTTTCATTCATCTCATTGACGCGATCCATCATCAGCATATTATCTGCTGGTAATGGTGGGCCATCGTGACCAAATAGTTCGTTATTTCCTGATTTAATTAGGTCTTCTTTTGAGTAAGAGGATTTTCTTTCAAATGTCATAACTTACCTTAATTATAGATTTTAAGTGTTGATTAAAATTAGCGTACAAGTGTAAGCCGAAAAAACTTGATTTGCAAATATTTAATCGGCTTATTTGTGACTATTTAAACCATTTGGAAAACAAGCCGCCTTGCTTACGATCTAAACTTAGCATCTGCTGGATTCTGGTCTGAATCAGAGTATATAAATTAATCCCTGATTTATTCTTATATTCAATACCTGTCAGTAAATAGAGCGCTTCGCTAACATGTTCAACTGTCCAGATGGAGAACTGCTCATTTTTAATTGCGTCCAGTACTTCATCACTTAAACAGAGGTGGCGGCTGTTAGATGCGGGAATAACCACACCTTGTTGACCCGTTAAGCCCTGATTTTTACAAACCGCGTAGAAACCTTCAATCTTTTCGTTAATCCCGCCAATTGGCTGGATATTACCAAACTGGTCAACTGAACCTGTAACTGCCAGTTGTTGGTCGATAGGCTGTTCTGCCAGTGCGCTCATCAGCACACATAAACTGGCCAAAGAAGCACTATCACCATCAACTTCATTATATGATTGTTCAAATACCAGTGAGGCAGAAAACGGGAGCTGGTGTTGTAGCGCAAATTCTGAGGTAATAAATGATTGCATGATCATCATACCTTTGGAGTGAATATTGCCGGCCAGTTCATTCTTGCGCTCAATATCAATAAATTCACCATCACCAAAATGCACTACGCAGCTTAGTCTGGTCGGTTCACCAATCGCTTTTGGGTAACCCGGATATTCAATAACAGATAACCCATTGATTTGTCCAACGATCTGATCCTGAGTATTAATCATGATCTGTTTAGCATAGATTTGTTCACGGAAGCGCTGAAGTAAATAGCCTTCTCGCCAGTCTTTTTGCTGAATGGCTTTTTCAATCGCTTCGCCATTAATCACATTATCGGCATAGCGTGCAGCATCAGATAACAAACTATTCACCCAGTCAGGAGAAAGGGGGAAGTAATATTGATCTTCCAGATAACGGGTTGCCGCTTTCATGATTGGATTATAGGCGGAGCCATCCAGTTCTGGTAAATTTTGATATTTTGCAATGGCTTTTAGATAACTTGCCCAGTCAGTAATGACTTGTTCTTTATCAATAAAGAGATCTTCTTCAAATTCTGCATACAGCGCGGTTTGATAGAAATCGGGATCAAATTCCTGTAAATCGGATAAAGACACGCGATCGCCCACAAGAATAATACGTAAATCCAGTGGCAGTGGGGGAATAGAAAACGGTAACGGATGAGAGTCATCGTTAGAAAACCATTGATATTCCCGGTTGAGTACCATATTTTTCAAACGTAGCCAGAGCATTGGGTGATCAAGCAAAGACTGCAAGCCAATAATGAGTACTCCACCATTGGCTTTGTGTACCAGACCCGCTTGTAGTTTAAAAGTTTCATCATCAGGCTGACGGACGCAACCAAATAATATCTCGCTCTCTACCCACTGAGCTGCCAGACAGCTATCTGAGGCAGCAAAATTATCCTGACGATTTTGTGTTTCAGTCAATGTCACTTTATGTTCATTGATATGATAAGCAAAGGCGGTATTATTTTCTGGCAGACGTGATTTTATCTCACTTTGTAGCAGAGACAACATAAGATGACTGTCACTGGCCTTAATCAGCATAAACTGATGATCAAAATGACGCCGTTTGGTAGGGCACAAAATATCCAGACCAGATAGTAAACGTGACTGTAATGCTAAAGGGGAGACATCGCCAGAGGCAGATGTAAAAATGTCCGGAGCATTATCGATATTAGGTTGTATCTGTTCCCAGATTAATTGAGTAATTGCCAAAGTGTTGATCTTGTTTTTAGTGATTAATAGTTTGATTATAACAGGAAACCATACTGAGAATATATCCGAACAAAAATATTACAGAAAGATTTATCAAAATACGGTAAACTACTCAACAATTTTAATTAAACTAATCCCATTATGATACGGGTAATGACTGATATTAATTGTCTTAAACCTGTTTGATATTGAATAGACTCTATGCATAAGATAAAGAATAATCATACTAAAGATGAAAAATCATCCCAGATTGTTAGTTGGGGGCACTGGTTTACTCTTTTTAATATTTTTTTAGTGATTATTTTAGGTAGCCGTTACATACTCCTTGCTGACTGGCCATCGACTTTTATGGGGCGGTTTTATGCTATTATCAGCAGTCTTGGTCATTTTAGCTTTCTGACTTTTGCTGTTTATCTGATTCTGTTATTCCCGCTCAGTTTCTTCATTCACTCCCAGCGCTGGAACCGTATTATTGCAACTGTAGTGGCAACGATTGGAATCACGCTACTGCTTATTGATATTGAAGTCTTTGCCCGCTTTAGGATGCACCTTAATTTAACTATTTGGGATATTCTTACCTCAACGGAAGATAATATTCTCAATGCTGACTGGCAGAAACTATTTATCTTTGTCCCGCTCATCTTTTTTATTGAAACGGTCTTTTCTATCTGGAGCTGGAAAAAGCTGCGTAGCTTATCAAAGCGCAAGTTTATAGCCAGACCGATCGTGGTTATTCTGGTTTTATCATTCCTGTCTTCACATATCATTCATATCTGGGCTGATGCTAACTTCTATCGCCCAATTACGATGCAAAGAGCAAGTTATCCGCTATCTAATCCGCTGACAGCACGTCACTTCCTTGAAAAATATGGTTTCCTAAATCCTGGTGATTATAGTGAACGAGCAGAACAAGAGGGGAATCACTTTGCTGTTGCGGTTGAATATCCACTGAGTCGGGTGAGTTTTGACCGTCAGGATAATCCATATAATTTATTGTTGATAGTAATGGATGGATTGCCGGTACAGTCAATGACCAATGATATGCCATTTTTAACCAGTTTTTCTGGTCAAAACAGTAATTATACACAGCACTATAGCTCCAGTAATCGGGATACGCTTGGTGTGTTCTCGTTATTTTATGGTCTTGACCCTAACTATTATAATAGTATTTTGGCGAGTCATACCTCATCAGTATTGTTAGATGGCTTAACTCGCCAACGCTATAATTTAGGATTGTTCTCAACTGATGGCTTTAATCAGCCGCTCTATCGTCATGCTTTATTGTCAAATTTCTCCTTACCTAAGCCGAAATTTACCAACAATGGTACAGTGACTAAATATTGGGAAGAGTGGCTGGATAATTTAAATCAATCAGAGACACAGACGCCTTGGTTCTCGTTCTTAAATTATCAGGTAGTTGATAAAGAGAGAACGCTTAAATCTCCTGCGACAATGAGTGAGAAAGAGTTTAGCCAGTACCTGCAAAAAATGGATAATCAGATTAAAGAAGTGATTACTCATCTGGAAGAAAACGGGCAGCTGAATAATACAGTGGTTGTTATTACCGCAGCGAAAGGACTCATGACTGAAGGTCAAAAAGTGGTACTAAGCAATGATAGTGATTTACGTAGCTATGATCGTGAGTCTTTACATGTACCTTTAGTGATTTCGTGGCCAACTCAGGTTAATCAAATGGTAGATACACGAACAACACACACTGATATTATGCAGACTTTGATGCAAAACTTATTGCAAGCGAAAACATCGCCAGCTCAGTATAGTCAGGGTATGAATCTGTTTGATCTTTCTACCCGTAACTGGTTAATAGCGGGTAATGAGAGTGAAGTGGCTGCGCTTTATGAAGATAAGACGATTGTGATTGATTCATTCGGTCATTACCGTATTTATGATACAAATAATGAGTTACAAAAAGATGAAAAACTGAGTTTATCTATTTTCTTACAATTGATTACAACAAATCGTCGATTTATGGTAACTAATTAGATTTATAACTTATTGATTAATAAAGAAAAATATAAAAGATGCCAGATGGCACCTTTTATATTTATAGTGAAAAGATTAACGAGCTAACCAGCCACCATCAACAGCTACGGTGTAACCATTGATATAGTCAGATGCTGGGGAGGCAAGGAATACTACAGGTCCCATAACATCAGACGGGAAGCCCCAACGACCTGCCGGAATACGTCCTAAAATCTCATTACTGCGCGCTTCATCAGCACGAAGCTGTTCAGTATTATTGGTTGACATATAACCCGGAGCAATCGCATTAACATTGATATTATGCTTCGCCCATTCGTTAGCCATCAGGCGAGTAATCCCCATCACGCCGCTTTTTGATGCTGTATAAGAAGGTACACGAATCCCCCCCTGGAATGACAGCATCGAAGCGATGTTAATGATCTTGCCGCCAGTACCTTGTTTAATAAATTGTTTAGCAATCGCCTGAGACAGGAAGAATACGGTTTTGATATTCACATTCATCACATCATCCCAGTCTTTTTCTGAAAACTCGATAGCATCCTGACGGCGAATAATACCCGCATTATTAACCAGAATATCGATACGTCCAAAAACACTAATTGCTTTATCCGCTACTGTCTGAATGCTGTCATACTGACTCAAATCTGCAGAGATATTCACAAACTGACGTCCCAGTTTTTCAATTTGTTGCTTAGTTTCAACTGGTTCTGTAATATTTACACCGATAATATCACAGCCTGCTTGTGCAAGCCCGACTGCCATACCCTGTCCAAGTCCGGTATTACAACCCGTCACAAGAGCAACTTTCCCGGTTAATTTAAATTGATCTAAAATCATAATAATCCTCTATTCTTTATAAACTGATCACTCTTTATGAGCTAGTTTGCTATAAATTAGCGAATGTCTTTCATGGCGATATGATCCATATCATCAAAGGTTAAATTCTCACCAATCATACCCCAGATAAAGGTGTAACGTTTGGTACCCACACCTGAGTGAATTGACCAGCTTGGGGAGATAACGGCTTGTTCATTATGCATAACCACGTGACGGGTTTCTTGTGGTTTACCCATCATATGGAAGACAATAGTTTCATCATCCATATCGAAGTAGAAGTAAACTTCCATACGACGTTCATGAGTGTGAGTTGGCATTGAGTTCCAGTTGCTGCCTTCTTCCAGACGAGTCATTCCCATACTAAGCTGGCAGGTTTCCAGTACGTCAGGAACAAGGTATTTGCGAATAGTACGCTTATTACAGGTTTCTAAGCTGCCAAGTGGTTGGGCAACCGTATCATTTTTAGTAATAGTACGAGTTGGATAAGTGTGATGTGCCGGTGCGCTGTTATAATACAGTTTTGCTGGTTTACTGCTATCAACACTTTTAAATTCAAGCGATTTAGCGCCTTTACCAATATAAAGCGCCTCTTCATTTTTAACAGTATAAGTGGTGCCATCAACGATGATTGTGGCATCACCACCAATATTGATGAGTCCCAGTTCACGACGCTCCAAAAAATAGTTAACGCCAAATTGTTTACCTACTTCAGCACCAATTGTGACCGTATTTTTAACCGGCATAATACCGCCGATGACAATACGGTCGATATGGCTGTAAACCATTGTGTATTTATCAGCTTCAAAGATTTTTTCTACTAAAAATTCTTTTCTGATTCCGGTAGTATCAAGTGTTTTTGCATGATCACTGTGAATACTTTGTCTTACGTCCATGATATATCCTCTGTGTTATATACAATGACAAATGGGGCTAGTCCTATTTATCATTGTGTGTTGATATTCTGTTATTACAAGATGTTAACTAAAAATTCTTATCTTATTCTGCCGGAGCAGCAGCCGGAGCTGTTTGTGTACTGGCTTTTTTAATATGTTTTGCCCAAAGTGCCGTGATAATTGGTACAAGAATAGATGTTACAATCACGCTGGTTGCGACCAGTGCGGTAGCTGCAGGGGCAACAGGTGCAAAATCCGGAATCATTTCTGCAATCAAGACTGGCGTAGCTACTGCAGCACCTGCGGTACTTGACGCAGCAACACCAGCTGTTCCATCACCACCACCCAGGAATTTATCTGCCAGAATCAGTGGAATGCCAGTCACGATGATAACTGCAACGCCTAAGAAAATACCGGCAAAACCTGTTTGTACAATAACTTGTAGTTTGATGGTATTACCCAGAGCAAAGGCAAAGAACGGAATAAGTGTTTGAACTGCACCACCAAACATTTTACGTAGCTCTGGATCAAGATTACCTAGTGCAAAACCAACTAAGAAAGGAAGTACCGCACCAACAAAGAGTTGTGGTTCAAATGAAGCAATTCCGGCGGTACCTAAAATAATCATGGTCATTAAAGGACCAGATTCTAAAGACATTAAAACAAAGGCTCCGGCTTCTTCTTTTGAACCGTATTGATTCATGAGTGCTGCATATAAACCACCATTGGTCATATCCATTGCAGCAACCAGAGCAAGTGTTGAGATCCCTGCAAAAATTCCGGTTTGCACGCCGGTTAATGGCAGGAATGAACCAACTACCATCGCTACAACCCAGGCTGTAGCTATTTTGGTTACTACAAGCACGCCAGATTTTCTAAGCATTGTACCTGTTGCTTTGAGCTCTATTGATGCGCCCATACAAAAGAACCATACCGCTAAAATGGGAACGGTTCCAGTGATGAGGCCATTAGTAAATGAACCTAAATATTTACCTGTTCCGGGCGCAAGTGTATTACATAGTGCGCCTAAGAATAGTGGTACTAACATCAGACCACCGGGAATTTTGTCTATCGCTTTCTTGATTTGCATGATTCACTTCCTCAATTAATTTAAAATTAAACTATCAATTCATTGTCATGTACTACGGAAAACATATTTTTACTATTGACTCAATTCTCTTACTGACTTGCGTACTTACAAACTAAATAACTGTTTGGTTCAGACTACTTTTTTAGTCCAAAATTTATGGCATTAGATATTTTTTCTGTGGTGGCTAATAAATGGTTTAAGTATTCCTCCTTTTTACCATTAGCAAATTGAGAGACCATACCTGTCAGCCCGATGGCGCAAAGTACTTCTCCTTTGGTATTAAATACTGGGGCAGAGATACAGCGGATTTCATTAATATTCTCTCCGTCATCATAGGCCCAGCCTTGTTGTTTAACTAAAGCTAGGTGTTTTATAAAACTCTCTTTATCAGTAATTGTGGATTCAGTTTTTTTGACAAACTTTGCTTTATCCAGAATCTGATTTACTTGTTCGGTGGGTTTCCAGGCTAGTAAAATTTTCCCCAGAGAAGTACTGTGCAAACGAATGCGCTTACCTTCCCATGAGGTTAAAATAATCGCATGTGGAGATTGAATTTTGCTTAAGAAGAAAGCTTCATCACCTTCCATAATGCCCTGATGGCAGGTTAAACCGGTGAGTTCAACCAGTTCATGTAAATAGGGAATAACCTCCTGACGCATATCCAGCCCACTGGCTGCGAGTCCACCAAGTTCAAATAGGTGTAAGCCCAGAGCATAGCGACCATCGACACGCTGGCGCAGCATTTGTGTTTCACATAAAACATCAAGTAAATGATGAGTACTACTTTTAGGAATGGCGAGCTGAGAGCTAATTTCACTAAAACTAGCAGCTCCTTTCTCAGCGATGAAATCTAAAATCGCGACCAGCCTGACGGCTGCCGGTGCTTTACTTTCTTTTAAACTTTCAGGAATACTCATTATTATTTACTCTTTTTGTTTTATATATAGAACTTTAAATATCATAAGTGAAACTATAAAGAGAAGTAATAGAAAAAAACGTTAACCTGATCACATTATTTCACCAGATAAGGTTTTTAGTATAAAGATCGTGAATAGGATCACGTTTTTTTATTTCAGAGGATGTTTTTTATTTTTAAATAGAGGATATTCAATAAGACAATAAAATTTTCTATTTTTAATCAATCAGGGAGGTTTTATGATTATCGGTAATATTCATCACTTAGATCTGGTTCCTTATTTACCCGCAAAAATCAAGCAAGCAATTGAATTTGTTAGACAAAATATTAATGATAATACACCAGCAGGTGAGTATGAAATCGACGGACGTCAGGCTTATGTGATGTTGTCTGATACCGCAACTCGTCATATTCATGAAGCCTATCCGGAATATCATGCTAAATATCTGGATATTCAGATTGTATTTAAAGGACCGGAAGGAATGGCATTTAGTTTGCAGCCACCACATACTGAAATGGTGACAGATAAGCTAAAAGATAATGATATTGCTTTTGTGCAGACACCTAAAGATGAAACGATGATTGTCATGAATGAAGGAGATTTTATTATTTTTTATCCTCATGAAGTTCATAAACCGCTGTGTGTGATCAATGGTGTGGTTTCTCCTGTACGTAAAGCTGTCGTCAAAATCGCAGTAGATTACTTATAATTTAATCAGGACGAGAAAATTTATCCAATTAATCAGAAGGATTCTTTATGACAACAAATATTGCTGTGATTGGCGAGTGTATGATTGAACTTTCCGAAAAGCATAAGCAAGCTAAACGTAGCTTTGGTGGTGATACACTCAATACATCAGTTTATATGGCTCGTTTACTGCCTCATCAGGATTATAAAATTCATTATGTGACCGGTCTTGGAACCGATTCCTTTAGCGATGAGATGATCACTGCCTGGCAAAAAGAGGGTGTAGCTACTGATCTGGTACAGAGAATGGCGAATAAACTTCCTGGTTTATATGCAATTGTCACAGATGATAAAGGGGAGAGGAGTTTCTATTACTGGCGTAATGATGCTGCTGCACGTTTCTGGTTGAAGACGGCAGAAACAGAAATTATTTTAAAGCAGATAGAAAATTATCAATATCTCTATCTTAGTGGTATTAGTATTGCTATCTTAGATGGCGAAAGTCTTAGAAAACTGGTTGAGTTATTAAAACGATTCAGAGCTAAAGGCGGTAAAGTAGCATTTGATAACAATTATCGGCCAAGACTTTGGGCAGATCAGCAACAGGCTCAGGCGGTATATTGGGACATTTTGTCTTGTACTGATATTGCTTTTTTAACACTTGATGATGAAGATCTGTTATGGGGTAAACAATCCCTTGAATCTGTGATAAAACGCTCAAAACAATTAGGAATTTCTGAGATAATTATCAAGCGCGGTGCAGAGAGCTGTATCATTGATGCACCGGAAGGACAGTTTGATGTTCCGGCTAATAAGATTGCTAAATCGGCGATTGTTGATACCACAGCAGCAGGTGATTCATTTAGTGCAGGATATTTAGCTGCCCGTTTACAAGGTAAAGATCCTGTCAGTGCAGCCAAACAAGGTCATTTAGTCGCAGGAACAGTAATTCAACATCAAGGTGCAGTCATTCCAAAGGAAGCAATGCCCAAAATAAAGTAGGTTTATGATTCATGGCTGGTCCAAAGTTTTCAATTTTATCGCAAATTTCTATCGCCCATTTGGTCAGCCATATCCATATGATGGCACTGCCAGCACTGATGCCGTTTATGGTTGTCCAGACTGAACTGAGCTTTATTCAGATCGGTCTTGCGATTAGTGTGTTTAATATTGTGTCTGCCTTAATTCAGGCTCCGATGGGCTTTTTTGTCGATCATATTGGCGCTAAGCGGGTATTAATTGGCGCTCTTATCTTTGGTGGATGTTCGTTTATCTCAATTGGTTTAATTGATCACTATTACTGGCTGATTATTGCTATGGGACTGGCAGGGGTTGCCAATTCCGTCTACCATCCGGCGGATTATGCCATTTTATCCCAAAATATTGTAGAAAATCGTATGGGAAGAGCGTTTTCCATCCATACGTTCTGTGGCTTTTTAGGTACAGCTATTACTCCAGTATTATTACTCGCTATCGCAGCCTTTAGCGGTATTGCGTCTGCGTTTATTGTTACCGGGCTGATTGGGATTGTGTCAGCATTAGTCTTAATTCCACCCGCTAAAGAACAGGCAGTGGCTCGTCAGGTTGAAGCTAAACCGGTGGCAAAAAAACTGAATGTACGCAAAAGAGATTTGCTTACTCCATCCATTTTATTGATGTTGATGTTGTTTTTATTAACCAGCTTAAGTGGTGGGGCGATTCAAAACTTTTCAGTTTCTGCCTTTATTACCGGCTATGGCTTACCATTAACTGAAGCGAATATTGCATTAACCACGTTTTTATTTGCCAATGCTGCAGGTGTTTTAATTGGTGGACAACTAGCTGATTACACTCAGCGTCATGGCATGATAGCTGCAATGGCCTTGATATTTACTGCGATACTGGCGATGTTTATTGTCTATTATGATTTTTCTTCAATGACACTTCTGATCATTATGGGCTTGATGGGATGCGGTTCTGGTATCATTGCACCATCACGAGATATGCTGGTACGTGCTGCTGCCCCCGTTGGTGCTGAAGGGCGAGTATTTGGTATTGTTTCCACTGGCTTTAATATTGGGGGGACGATAGGCCCATTACTCTTTGCCTGGATTCTTGATCAGGGGCACCCAAGAGGTATTTTCTTGTGTGCCGCACTATTTATGGTGATGACATCAGCGATTGCAATTTATCAGGAGCTTTATGGAACGAAAAGAGCCCCAGTTGCTGCTGTTAGCTCTTAAGACTTCACCAGATACATAATCGCAGTAACAACGCTTAAAACCATAAGTACAATGCCAAAATATTGCATTGGGATCCAGTAAAAACGATGTTTATTATGTGGAGTCAAGCGATATTGTGGTTTGGTTTGGACCATTGAATCTTCTTGTGGGATCAATTCTTTATGCGTATTCCATTTTTTACCCAGAAAATAGATGATAATTCCTGATAATAAAAAGCTGGCAGCTATCCACATCAAAGACGTATCAGAAGAGAAAAAAGGAATTAATACCATAGCACTCACAACAACTACTAACGGGATCACTAACCCCCGACCTGACCAAGAAATGAACATATATATTTCCTAATTTTTATTTTTATATTGATTTATAGCCCGGCTATTCTATGCTCTAAATTAGAGATTAATCAAATAAATTAGAAGAATATTATCAGTTATCAATGTTTCTAATTAATGATATTTGTACTGATTTTTGGAACCTATATTTCACGGTATCAAATCATAGCCCTTATGATATAATTTCGCTCATTACTCAGAAATAACGAGAAGTCATTATGTGGTGTTTTATTTATCGAAGTACGAAAAAAATGGGTAGCTACTTGTATATTGAAAAAGAGAATGATTTTTCTCCGGTACCGGAAGAGCTCATGAAACTATTTGGTAAACCGGTTTTTGCGATGAAGTTATACTTAGACGATGCGCGTAAACTTGCCGCGGCAACACCACAAGAAATTAAGCAAAAAATGGCTGAACAAGGTTATTTTTTACAGATGTTAAGAGAAGACGATTTTAAAATTTAGCAGGTCAAGTA
Source organism: Zophobihabitans entericus (assembly GCF_011745665.1). Lineage (GTDB taxonomy): Bacteria > Pseudomonadota > Gammaproteobacteria > Enterobacterales > Orbaceae > Zophobihabitans > Zophobihabitans entericus. Next base: position 1,932,815 of record NZ_CP050253.1, read on the forward strand.
TGAAACAATATACGAAATTATTTTTATCACTAGCCATTAGCGCAGTATTAATTAGTTGTTCTGATAATCAGCTAAGAGCAGAATCAACCAAAGATGAAATTATTTATACTGACTCGCGTGATGCTGAGCACTTCCCGCAATATGTTGAAGAACTTAAACAATATGCACGTTTAAATGGTATCGATGAAGAGACGATTAAGATCGCTTTTACTGATGTTTATCATATCGATCGGGTGATTACCGCTGACAGAAATCAGCCGGAAAAGAAAAGTGATCTTAATGAATATTTAACACGAGTGTTATCTGAAAATCGTTTAAAAACAACACAGCAAAAATATACTGAATTCCGTTCTGATTTAGCAACAGCAACAGAGCAGACAGGTGTTCCGGGCAATTATATTGTTTCACTCTGGGGCATTGAAAGTGGCTTTGGCCGTTATCAGGGTAATGAAGACGTGATTTCAGCCGTATCGACACTGGCTTTTGAAGGACGACGAGAGAAGTTTTTTGGACGTGAATTACTGGCGGCCTTAACTGTCCTGGAACGTGGATATATCACTAAAGATAAACTTAAAGGTTCCTGGGCGGGAGCGATGGGGCAGTCTCAGTTTATGCCATCGTCTTTACTGGCTTACGGTAAAGATGGTGATAATGATGGTGTGATTGATATCTGGAATAATCAACACGATGTTTTTGCCTCAATTGGTAATTATCTGGCAACAGTTGGGTGGAATGCTCAGGATCGCTGGGGTAATAAAGTCAATCTGCCAAAGAACTTTGATATCAGTTTGACCGGGCTTGATAACAATAAAGCTAAAACGATTGCTCAGTGGCAAAAACTGGGGGTGGTGATCACTGATGGTAAGCTGACACCAGCAAAAGAAACTAATGCCTGGGTTATTCTGCCTGATGACGAGCCCGCTAAGGCCTATCTGGTTTATAATAACTTCAAAACGTTAATGAACTGGAATCGTTCATATTACTTTGCATTAAGTGTGGGATTATTGGCAGATAGTCTGGATACTAAAACTACCGGTTCAACAAAATAGTCATTGAGAATAGAGAGATGAGTCAAAATCGTTTTTGGGAAACGAAAACCCTTGATGAAATGAGTGATGCAGAATGGGAACAGCTATGTGATGGTTGTGGTCAGTGCTGCCTGAATAAACTCATGGATGATGATACTGATGAAATTCTCTACACTAATGTGGCGTGTGATCAGCTAGATAGTCAGACCTGCCAGTGCAGGGACTATGAGAACCGATTTAAACTTGAGCCTGATTGTATTAAGTTAACCAGAGAGAGTGTGCTCACTATCCCTTGGCTACCTAAAACTTGTGCTTATGTGTTGATTGAAAACAAGCTACCGCTTGCCAGCTGGCATCCGCTTATTGCTGGCGATAAAACTAAGATGCATAAGAAGCGTATCTCGATTCGTAACCGTGTGGTGTATGAACGAGATGTGATTCACTGGGAAGATCATATTCTTTAATTATTCCTTTAAATTAATTTCTTCAATAAAATCAAAGGGTTATATTTTTATTTAACTCTTTGATTTTATTACTTTTTTACTGCTATTTTACTTCTTTACCCATCGCTTGTAGATCTGCATGATAGGATGAACGAACAAAAGGCCCACAAGCGGCGTGAGTAAAGCCCATATTAAGTGCCACTTGTTTTAATTCATCAAATTCTTGCGGAGAGACATAACGATGTAATGGGTGATGATGTTTGCTTGGTTGCAGATATTGCCCCAAAGTCAGCATAGTCACGCCATGAGTTCTTAAATCCTGCATAACTTTAATCAGCTCTTCATTGGTTTCACCAAGACCAACCATTAAACCTGATTTGGTTGGAATTTCCGGGTGGCGCTGTTTAAATTCAGCCAGTAAATCTAAAGAACCCTGATAACTTGCCCCTAAGCGAATCTCTTTATATAAACGGGGAACATTTTCCAGGTTGTGATTGAAAACATCAGGTGGTGTCTTGGTAAGTATGTCTAAAGCAATATCCATACGACCACGGAAATCCGGTACCAACGTTTCAATTTTAATCTCTGGATTTAGGGCGCGAATCTCTCTGATACTCTCAGCAAAATGTTGTGCTCCACCATCTTTAAGATCATCACGATCAACAGAAGTGATAACGATATAACGCAGCTTCATCTCCTGAATCATCTTAGCTAGTTTTGCGGGCTCGTGAGCATCAGGCGGTAAAGGCCGGCCATGTGCGACGTCACAAAATGAACAGCGGCGTGTACAGATATCACCTAAAATCATAAACGTTGCTGTACCGTGATGGAAACATTCAGACAGGTTAGGGCAGGCAGCTTCTTCACAAACTGAATGCAGGCCATGTTTACGCATTGTATCTTTGATATGTTGAATCTTTTCTGATGTTGCTGGGAGCTTAATTCTCATCCAGTCTGGTTTTTTCAGAGGTAAGTTATCTAAAGAAACAGTTGGAATCAGGCGAACTTTGTCTGCATCGCGGTATTTCGTACTTCGATTAACTGTTTGAGTTTCTACGCTATTATTCATTGTGTTACCACTTATCCGTATTGAGTGTTGTATTCGTAGTGAACATTGTCATAATGCAAAAGCTGAGTAAAAGTATTGACCATCTGCTGACAGACCTGTTGTTGGTCGATATCAGGAATATAGTCATGTAGTTGTGTCATTTGTAATCCTTGATAACCACAAGGATTGATATCATTAAAAGGTGATAAATCCATTTTTATGTTGAGGGCCAGTCCGTGTAAGGTGCAGCCTTTTTTAACATGTAAACCTAAAGAGGCAATTTTTTTGTGATCAATATACACACCGGGAGCACCGGGTTTGGTATAAGAATCTAAATGATATCTGCTTAGAGTTTGAGTGACGCTTTGCTCCAGAGCATCAACCAGTGTGCGAATATTCAACTCTGCTCGTCTTAAATCAATCATAACATACATAATCTGTTGGCCCGGACTATGGTAAGTCACTTGCCCACCGCGATCTGTGTGTACGATAGGAATATGGCTGGTTCGTAGGATATGTTCCGCTTTACCCGTTCTGCCTTGTGTAAAGGTGGGAAAGTGTTCGACTAACCAGATTTCATCCTGGGTATTTTGTGTTCGGGACGTCGTAAAGTTATGCATAGCCTGATAGGTATCGAGGTATGAAGTCAAACCAAGTTGTCGGATTTGCATCGATTTTTCGGTCATTGTACCTCTCATCCATGAAGTGCTGTCAATTGGTCAAGATTCTAACATTGAATAATTATTTATGTGAGTATAAAAAATAACTGTGATGTTATGCGTAACTTCAATTTATTCTTTTTAAAACCATTGAAAATTGAGATAAATCAAAAGGTACGGTTAATCCCCTAAATTAACTAGGGTATTAAATCAGGATAACGAATTAATTTAATAGGAAAAATCATAAGTTTTATGCTGGTCACTTGTTGATAGCTTTGATAATTTATTGCACAGCTTGATATTATTGGATAAGGGTATATATTTATGCGGTACAGTGCTGTATATTTATATTGTGCAACATCAAATATTTATACTCTTCCTGTCTTTAACTAAAGAGGCCACTACATGTCTGATATTTTAACAAATGATATCGATCCCATTGAAACAAAGGACTGGTTACAAAGCATCGAATCAGTGATCCGCGAAGAAGGTACAGAAAGAGCTCAATACATCATTGAGCAAATTATCAATCAAGCAAGACAAGGCGGCGTACCGCTACTGTTTGGTTCTTCAACAAGTAACTATATCAACACGATTCCAAAGGAAGAAGAGCCTGAATATCCTGGGGATTGGGAACTTGAGCGTCGCATTCGTTCTATCGTGCGTTGGAATGCGTTAATGATGGTACTTAGAGCGTCTAAAAAGGATTTAGACCTTGGTGGTCATATGGCATCATTCCAGTCTGCAGCAACATTTTATGAAGTGGGTTTTAACCATTTCTTCCGTGCTCGTAACGAGAAAGATGGCGGTGACTTAGTTTACTTCCAGGGGCATATTTCTCCGGGTGTTTATTCCCGCGCATTTATCGAAGGTCGTTTAACCGAAGCACAACTGGACAATTTCCGTCAGGAAGTCGATGGTAAAGGATTATCTTCTTATCCACATCCAAAATTAATGCCTGAATTCTGGCAGTTCCCAACAGTATCAATGGGTCTTGGGCCAATCAGTGCAATCTATCAAGCTCGTTTCTTAAAATACTTGCATAACCGTGGACTGAAAGATACATCAGAACAAACTGTATATGCGTTCCTTGGTGATGGCGAGATGGACGAGCCGGAATCAAAAGGTGCAATTACCGTTGCAACGCGTGAGAAGTTAGATAACTTAGTTTTTGTTATCAACTGTAACTTACAACGTCTGGATGGTCCGGTAACAGGTAATGGTAAAATCATCAATGAACTTGAAGGTATTTTTGCAGGTGCTGGCTGGCAGGTAATTAAAGTTATCTGGGGTGATCGTTGGGATAAATTACTGCAAAAAGACAAATCAGGTAAATTGATTCGTCTGATGAACGAAACATTAGATGGTGATTACCAAACATTTAAATCAAGAGATGGTGCTTATGTTCGTGAGCATTTCTTTGGTAAATATCCGGAAACCGCTGAACTGGTTAAAGATATGTCTGATGATGAGATCTTCCGCCTAAATCGTGGTGGTCAGGATCCGGCTAAGATGTTTACTGCTTTCCAAAAAGCGAAAGATACTAAAGGTTGTCCTACAGTGATTCTTGCACATACCATTAAAGGTTATGGTATGGGTGATGCAGCAGAAGGTAAAAATATCGCTCACCAGGTGAAGAAAATGAATATGGACAACGTGCGTCATGTTCGTGATTTCTTCAATATTCCGGTAACTGATGATGCGCTTGAAAAACTACCATATATCAAGTTTGAAGAGCATACACCTGAGTACAAATATTTACATGAACGTCGTCAAGCGTTAAAAGGTTATGTACCAAGTCGTTTACCGAACTTTACTCAACCGCTTTCAATTCCGCCATTAAGTGAATTCAGTTCATTACTTGAAGCACAATCTAAAGATATTTCAACCACGATCGGTTTTGTGCGTGCGTTAAATATCATGCTGAAAGATAAAGAACTTGCTCCACGCTTAGTGCCAATCTTAGCCGATGAAGCTCGTACATTTGGTATGGAAGGTCTGTTCCGTCAAATTGGTATTTATAATCCTCATGGTCAGCAATATATCCCTCAGGATAAAGAGCAAGTTGCTTATTACCGTGAAGACGAAAAAGGTCAAATTCTGCAAGAAGGTATCAATGAAATGGGTGCTGGTGCGTCATGGCTTGCAGCTGCAACGTCATACAGCACAAATGACTGCCCGATGATTCCTTTCTATGTTTACTACTCAATGTTTGGTTTCCAACGTATTGGCGATTTACTGTGGGCTGCGGGCGACCAACAAGCGCGCGGTTTCTTAATCGGTGGTACTTCTGGTCGTACAACACTGAATGGTGAAGGTTTACAACATGAAGATGGTCATAGCCATATTCAATCATTAACCATTCCTAACTGTATCTCTTATGATCCAGCTTATGTGTATGAAGTCGCGGTTATCATGCAAGATGGTTTACGTCGCATGTATGGTGATCAAGAGAATATTTACTACTACATTACTACCCTAAATGAAAACTATGCTCAACCGGCAATGCCAGAGGGTGCAGAAGAGGGTATTCGTAAAGGTATTTATAAACTTGATACTGTTAAAGGGCAGGATGGTAAACCAGCTATTCAGTTACTTGGTTCGGGTTCAATTCTACGCCACGTTCGCGATGCGGCAGATATCCTTGCCCGCGAGTATGGTATTACTTCTGATGTGTATAGTGTGACCTCATTCACTGAGGTAGCACGTGAAGGTCAGGATTGTGAACGCTGGAATATGTTAAATCCAACTGAAACACCAAAAGTACCTTACATTGCACAAGTTATGAATAAAGCACCTGCGATTGTTTCAACAGATTATATGAAACTATTAGCAGAGCAAGTTCGTGCTTATGTTCCGGCTGAAAGTTATAAAGTACTTGGTACAGACGGCTTTGGTCGTTCAGATAGTCGTGAGAACTTACGCCACCACTTCGAAGTTGATGCGTCATATGTTGTGGTTGCAGCACTGAGTGAATTGGCAAAACGTGGTGATATTAACGTATCTGTTGTGACTGATGCGATGAAGAAATTTAATATCGATCCAAACAAAGTTAACCCACGAATTGCTTAAGAGGTAAAGTTATGAGTATGGAAATTAAACTGCCTGATATCGGTTCGGATGAAGTTGAAGTTACCGAAATTCTGGTTAAAGTTGGCGATAAAGTCGAAGTTGATCAGTCGTTACTTTCTGTTGAAGGCGATAAAGCATCAATGGAAATCCCAGCATCTGTCGCGGGTGTTGTGAAATCAATTACAGTTGCTGTTGGTGATAAAGTTCAGACTGGTTCAAGCATTATGGTGTTTGATGTTGAAGGTACAGCTACGGCAGCGCCAGCTCCGGCACCAAAAGCTGAAGCTGCACCTGCTCCAGCCGCGGCTCCTGCTGCAGGTGGAACAACGACGCAAGATGTTGCTGTTCCGGACATTGGTCCAGATGAAGTTGAAGTAACAGAAGTTCTGGTTAAGGTTGGCGATAAAGTTGACGTTGATCAGTCACTACTGACTGTTGAAGGTGATAAAGCTTCAATGGAGATCCCGGCATCGGTTGCTGGTGTAGTGAAATCAATCAGTATCGCTGTTGGTGATAAAGTTAAAACTGGTTCTAAAGTGATGGTCTTTGAAGTGGCAGCTAGTGGCTCCGCTCCAGTGGCAGCACCGGCTCCTGCCGCTGCGCCTGAAGCACCAAAAGCAGCTGCTCCAGCCCCGGCAGCAACGCCAGCACCAGCTAAGTCATCAGGTAATGAATTTGTTGAAAATGATGCTTACGCCCATGCAACGCCATCAGTACGCCGTTTAGCACGTGAGTTTGGTGTTAACTTAGCTAAAGTTGCGGCAACAGGTGCGAAAAAACGCATCCTGCGCGAAGACTTACAAGCTTATGTGAAAAATGCAGTTAAACAAGTTGAATCAGGTTCGTCATCAGCGGGTGGTTCTTTACCTGGTTTATTACCATGGCCAAAAGTAGATTTCAGTAAATTTGGTCCAGTTGAAGAACTTGAACTGACTAAGATCCAAAAAATCTCAGGTGCGAATTTACATCGTAACTGGGTTATGATTCCTCATGTAACTCATTTTGATGAAACAGATATCACTGAACTTGAAGCATTCCGTAAGCAACAAAATGCAGAAGCAGAGAAGAAGAAACTTAATTTGAAAATTACGCCACTTGTTTTCATTATGAAAGCAGTAGCGAGTGCGCTTGAAGCCTACCCACGTGTGAACAGCTCGATTTCTGAAGATGGACAAAAATTGACGCTTAAGAAATATGTCAATATTGGTGTTGCGGTTGATACACCAAATGGTTTAGTTGTTCCTGTGATTAAAGATGTGAACAAGAAGGGTATTATTGCTCTTTCTAATGAACTTTCAGAAATTTCTAAGAAAGCACGTGACGGTAAATTGACGGGTGCTGATATGCAAGGTGGTTGTTTCACTATCTCTAGCCTTGGTGGTATTGGTACAACTTCATTTACACCGATTGTGAATGCACCAGAAGTAGCAATTTTAGGTGTTTCTCGTTCAGCGATGAAACCTGTCTGGAATGGTCAGACATTTGAACCTAAATTAATGCTTCCTCTATCATTATCATTTGATCACCGTGTGATTGATGGTGCTGATGGTGCGCGTTTCTTAAGTCACATTACATCAGTTCTTTCTGATGTTCGTCGTTTAATCATGTAATTTGGAGATAGCGATGAGTACAGAAATTAAAACTCAGGTTGTTGTTCTTGGTGCAGGTCCGGCTGGTTATTCAGCCGCTTTCCGTGCAGCAGATTTAGGTTTAAATGTTGTTCTGGTTGAGCGTTACTCTACCTTAGGTGGTGTGTGTTTAAATGTAGGTTGTATTCCATCTAAAGCCTTATTACATGTGGCCAAAGTTATTGATGAAGCGAAATCATTAACTGCTCATGGTATTGTATTTGGTGAACCAACACTTGATTTAGATAAAGTTCGTGGCTGGAAAGAGAAAGTTATCAACCAACTAACAGGTGGTCTTGGCGGAATGGCTAAGATGCGTAAAGTGACTGTGGTTGAAGGTGAAGGTAAGTTTGTCAGCGCTAATACTATTGAAGTGAAAACTAAAGACGGTATTACGAATGTTAACTTTGATAATGCAATTATTGCTGCTGGTTCTCGTCCGGTTAAATTACCATTTATTCCACATGATGATCCGCGCGTTTGGGATTCGACAGATGCACTTGCTCTGCGTGAAGTACCAAAACGCCTACTATTAATGGGTGGTGGTATTATCGGTCTGGAAATGGGGACGGTATACCATGCTCTGGGTTCAGAAGTTGATGTCGTGGAAATGTTTGATCAGGTTATTCCTCCTGCTGATAAAGATGTAGTGAAAGTCTTTACCAAACAAATCGAAAAGAAATTTAAACTGATTCTTGAAACGAAAGTGACAGCAGTTGAAGCTAAACCTGATGGTATTTATGTTTCAATGGAAGGCGATAAAGCACCTAAAGAGCCACAGCGTTATGATGCGGTATTAGTTGCGATTGGTCGTTCACCAAATGGTAAACTATTAGATGCAGAGAAAGCAGGTGTTAACGTTGATGAGCGTGGTTTTATCAAAGTTGATAAACAAATGCGTACCAATGTGCCAAACATTTATGCAATTGGTGATATTGTTGGTCAACCGATGCTTGCACATAAAGGTGTGCATGAAGGTCACGTTGCTGCAGAAGTTATTGCTGGTAAACAACACTATTTCGATCCAAAAGTGATTCCTTCTATCGCCTATACTGAGCCTGAAGTTGCCTGGGTTGGTGTAACGGAAAAAGAAGCGAAAGCTAAAGGTCTTAACTATGAAACTGCGGTATTCCCGTGGGCTGCTTCTGGTCGAGCGATTGCTTCTGACTGTGCAGAAGGTATGACTAAACTAATCTTTGATAAAGAGACTCACCGTATTTTAGGTGGGGCGATTGTCGGGGTGAATGGTGGTGAGCTACTTGGCGAAATCACCTTAGCTATTGAAATGGGTTGTGATGCAGAGGATATTGCTTTAACTATCCATGCTCACCCAACATTACATGAGTCAATTGGTTTAGCTGCAGAAATCTATGAAGGCTCTGTGACTGATTTACCAAATCCAAAAGCTAAGAAAAAGTAATATACTTATTTCTTACATATATGCAGAAAAGCCATCATAAAGATGGCTTTTTTATTAATAAACATAAAGTTATCGGTAACAAAAGCTAGTTATTCGAACTTTTAATTTAATTTTATTCTATTATAGTGATATTTATTTTATCTATTGATTTTTTGTGTATAATTTAGTCGGGATTTCTTTCTAATTGTATTGAGTTGATTCCTGTTTTCTTATTTGCATGCAAAATTTGAAAATAAACTTTCATTACTAACATTGAGATTTATCCCTGTCCGTTCCCTTGGCTCGATATCTACTCCGATATCGGGTCATTTTTTTATCTTAGAAAAAGTAAAGTTGTAAACTGACAGTTGTCATGATATTTTATTGTCATATGTCTTTTTTGATGGGTGAAGTATGACAAATAAAGTTAAAGAATATCGTAAGACTGCAGAACCAATAGCTTCTTCATACCATTCGGATAAGATTTGGCAATTAGCGGGATTCCCTGCTAGTGGTGGTCTTACTTTAATTCAAGAGTTACAACGTGGTTTATCGGTTGATGTTATTAACCGATTAAATAATGGGTTAAATTTATCCAAAAAATACGTATTAGAGATTACTGGTATTAATGAGCGAAATCTGGCACGTCGTAAAAAAACTGATGATCAAAGACTTAACCCGGAAGAGAGTGAAAGAGTTGCGCGTTTAGTTCGTGTCATGGATATTGCTATTGATCTATTCGATGGTGATAAAGATGCAGCAATTGACTGGTTAAATACACCTGCTATTGCGTTAGGGAACCGTTCTCCTGTAGAGCTACTGGCCACAGAAACAGGTGCTCTTGAAGTATCTAATTTGATCGGACGTCTTGAGCATGGAGTTTTTTCGTGAAACTCTACCGTATTGTGAAGACGGAACATATCGCCTCAGCCTGGTCTGGTTATGGGGCTCAGCAGTTTGGTGGCCGATGGAATCATCCGGGTCGGGCAATGGTATATACTGCCAGTAGTATTTCTTTAGCAATGCTTGAAATTTTGGTTCATCTGCAAAAAAGTCAGTTTATGTCGTCTTATTCTTTATTAAGTATTGAGATCCCTGATAAGAAGTTACTAAATTTGGATAGTGATAAATTAAGCCGTAAATGGAATACTTATCCGGCACTGGATGAAACTATGGACGTTGGTGATAAGTGGCTGGAAGAGGGGAAAAGTGTTGGATTAATTGTACCCTCTGTGATTATTCCACTGGAAAAAAATGTAGTACTCAATCCTGCTCATCCTGATTTTTCAGGTTATATTAAAGAGCAAACAATACAGCTTGTCTCTTTTGATTCGAGACTAATTAAGTAATCTGTTTTAAGTAAAAATTCTTCTCTTTATCTATTAAATTAATAGTTATCTATTTATTCATTAATGGATTATATTTAATCTTATACTGAATGAAATTTACACAATTTAGTATGTAAAGGTTTAGTAAAATAGCATTTTCAGTGCTATTTGTTACTAAATAAAGTTTGATAATGGATTTATTAAATGGTTTCTAATAGACAAGGATGAAATACTTCAATTATCTCTGGCGTTATCAGTAGGATTATGCTGATAGGAGATATAAGTCCTATTGTTCATTCTTGTTCAATGGCTAAAAGGAGGTTTCTATGTTTACGTTCAAAAAAACAATCATCGCATTAAGTTTATCATTACTATTCCCTCTCTCTTTTGCACAAGCAGCAAATGAAGGTGAAATTATTAATCCGGCTCTGGACTCTGCTGTTGTCATTAAAGGTGATAAACCAGTTGTTCCTGAAAAAAGCGAAGCACTATACTTTGTCAGTAAAACTGAAGATGGTAAGTTAAATATCATCTATTCTGACTTCAATAAAACTGACGCGAATCCAAATAATTATGTGATTGAGTTAAAACAAGTTGAGGGCATGTATGTATTCCCAAGATATATGCAAAACCCATTTGTTCCTTATGAAGTTGTAACTCATCGAGGTTATTATCCAAATGTAGTTGATTTAGATAAAGATGCGGTAAAAATTGCTGCAGAAAAAGGCGCGTTTGCTTATCAAATTTCCAGAGTAGAGGAAGTTAACTCTGACGGTGAGAATATCGATATGGATATTTCTCTTTATAATGCTGACGCTCCACTTAGACATATGGGTTCTGTTTATTACACTTATAATGGCCATACTGCACGTAAATTACCTTTGGGTATGATTAAACAAATGAACCCAACCAGTACTTTTTCTTTTGATACGGATGCATCGCTTGGCTATGCTTTAGAATTTGAAGCCGCTAAACAAGCTATTGATCGTGGAGCAAAAGCCTTCTATATCTCTAATATTCAGGAGTCTTCATCAAGTGTTCGCAAAACAGTTGATGTAAATATCTACTAATTTATGTATATAGTGAAAAGGCCATGTTAAGCCATGGCCTTTTTTATTAGTCATTATTTTGTATCTGTGTTCAAAAAATGCCTCTCTTTATCATATCTTGTTTGCTTTCAGTATATAAAATCGATAAGATTTAGCCTCAATAATTGCAGGGTCTGACTATGAGAAAAACATTATTAACCATCGCGTTGTGTGCATTTATCATTTTTACTTCTTTTAGTATGTACATTATGGCGACAGTAAAAAATAAAGATGTACTGAACTATAATATGGTTAATGCCTGTTCTCAGATTATTCAAGAAAAAAGTTCAGCCACAGATTCATGGAATATTTCAGATGTGAAAGTTTCATCGAATGTAACGTGGAGTAAGGATGAGATTAATAAATTCCTTAATCTTGAGCATAAAAATGTCAGTATGGATCAAGATATAGGCTTTAGTGATTTTTATAACACGACAGTATCTTTTAACTTTTCAATTGATAGTATCCAAGATTCTAAGGTAAGCTCTGCACAGTGTGAGATATTAACTTATCTGCAAGGTCGAACTTATAAAGTAGAGCGTTTAGACAGCCTTATGATTAATGAAGCAATATTGATCATGACAAGTGATGAATTAGCTTCTGTAAATAATATTTTTATTGAAGCTCAGGAAAATAACGTAATGAATCAATTTAGAGCTTATTTCAATAAATATTAATGATATAAGGTAAATACTGAAAGACTACAAATTTGTGGTCTTTTCATTACTAGGTGATTAGAGATTTAGCGAATATGAATCTTAACCTTTTAATTAAATTGAGTATTTTAAAGATGTTATTTTAATCTTAATTTAATTACGTATTACTTGACTCATTTACGTTTTTACTGTATATTTAAACAGTAGAAATGCCATTTTTGCGTATATTACAACAATCAGAAGACCGCGAAAGCGGTTTTTTTATGCCTAAAATTTAGTATTTACTTAACCGCCTTTTGGCGGTTTTTTATTGGAGAAAAATATGACAGTAAGACAAAATACAAATAACTTGGTTCCATCGAATAATATGAAAGATTTAAATGATAACACCATTATTCTTGATGAATGGGTAAATAGTGAAAATGATTATACTCAGGATCGTTTTGGTAATACGTTTGAAACACGAAAAAAGGTTTTGGCTGATTTGAGTAGTACAGTAAAAGAAATAAAAGAAGGGACAGGGTTTTTACCAATATCTGGTGGAGAACTATCCGGTAACTTAAATGTACAAGGTAAGTTACTACAAGAGAACGTTGATGTTTTAACAAAAAATGGTGGGGAAATTTCGGGTGATATTAATATTATTAGAAATATGACTATATCAGGTAATACAAATGTGAATGGTAATTTAAAACAAAATGGGGTTAATGTATTTACTGAAGATGGTGGAGTTGTCACTCGTAGAACAAACTTTACAGATAAACTACAGCAGAATAGCCATGATGTGTTGACTTCTGAGTCTTTTCCCCAGCAGTTACTTTATCCAAATGGAACGCCAGAAGCGCCGGATCAGCTTGTTGTTAATAATAGGGTATCTATTCCAAATCCATTGGGTGATTTAAGTAATACAAGAGTACAAGTTGAAATATTAGTTAATGGACAATGGGGAACATATAATAATGTAGTGAGGTCAATTGCTGAGGGCACAGGTTCATCGAGAGGGATAGGAATCAAAATTGAACTTGTTGAAAGCGACATTGTTATTCAGACAGGCACATCAGGATTACTTCAACCGTCAGCGGTGGATGGAAATCCATTTGGCTTAACAGTAGCAATTAATACCGTTCCTTATCGCGTAAGAGTTTTTAAGGTATAAACTAATAAGCCAGTTTTAACTGGCTTTTATAACTATTTCATTCAATTTCTTTGTATATACTACACAATTATCTGGTAGAGATTTATCTACAAATGATAGTGCACCAATGCGAACATTGTCACCAATGACAAATTCACCTCCTAGTATTACACTATTTGCGCCAGCATAAAAATTATTGCCTATTGTTATTTTTATGTGTTGTTCTCTATGCTTCATTCCAATTGTTACACCTTGTAATAATGTTGCGTTATCACCAATCTCAACCTTGTCATTAATAACTATTCCGCGTGTATGTGCAAGATGTAAGTTTTTCCCTATTTTTGCGCCAAGCAATATTTCAGTATTGTATTTCATCAACAGGTCACAGTTAATTGATAACGCAATATTCTTATACTTTTGATTTTCTGTTAAATACATTTCATTAGCCAGTCTCCACCAAAACCAATAAAATTCTTGTCTAGATTTTCGTTTTGACTCTTTAAGCCTGCGTAAAATTCTACGCCATTTAAATGATTTGTTTTTGATAATTTCAGATTGCCAAAATTCTTTTAATTTAGTTGTGTCATGTGTCATTAAAAAAATAAGTATGTGAATATATTTCATAGATACTCCTTTATCGTTTTTTTTATTGTACATAAAAAAGCCCTGATTAACAGGGCTTAATTAATTAAAATTCATTTAATGCTTGAGTTCTAATCATAGGTAAAACATTTTTCCAGTTTGTAGCTTGTTCGCCTTGATTATTCGCAATAATATGCTTGGTTTCCCTCTCAATAATAACTAGTGTCGTTTAGTTCTTCTGTGAGAATATGAATAGTTATATGAGTTTTAATTGTGATCATCGGTTGATGATAAATGACTGTTAAAAGTGACTAATAAGAGAGAGTGATTTTTGGGATATGGCTCGGAAAAATTACCAGTAATTTTCATTTGTGGATAACTGGGAAATGTGAATAAATCTGTTGATATTAAAATATTGGTAGCGGGGAATAATACAACTGGATATTACAAGTTTATTACAAGTGTGATTTTTGATGTTTATTTTGAGCTGTAGATTGTTGATTTTATTGGTATTTGATGGCTGGGGTACGAGGATTCGAACCTCGGAGTGGCGGGATCAAAACCCGCTGCCTTACCGCTTGGCTATACCCCATCAGAGGTAAGAAGTTTAAGATAAAATGGTGCGGGTGGAGAGACTTGAACTCACACGCCTCGCGGCGCCAGAACCTAAATCTGGTGCGTCTACCAATTTCGCCACACCCGCATTCTATCTTACTACTAACTTTTTAATGGTGGCTACGACGGGATTCGAACCTGTGACCCCATCATTATGAGTGATGTGCTCTAACCAACTGAGCTACGTAGCCAACTAATGTCGCAACGTCATAACCAACACTGCGAGGCGCATTATGCTTTTCTTCACGCTAATCGTCAACCCCTTTTTATAAAAAATTTTATCGATTGTTTGAGTTATAAACAATCTGCTGGAAAAAAAGACATGATTTTACCTGCTTTGTCGAGTTTTTAATCAAAAAGATAAAATTTTCAACAAAAATAAAATTAGCCTATTTTAGGGGAATGTTGTTTCCATTGTTCGACCGCTTTTACCCGGCGACGATGTAATTCGGTTTTAATATCTTTATCTTTATATCCATCAGAGATTACGTCTTGTACCGGAACTTGTTTAGCAACAAGATAGACATTACGCAGGTAGTCTGCTTGCGGATAGGGCTGATTTTCCCAGCCTGTGCGCCCTAATGAGTCTGCTTTACTGGATAGGACTAATTGCTCTAAGTTGTGTGGATTACGCCAGACATCTAATGAATCAAGTAAATTAACTAACGTATTACTACGTAGCTGATCAATGGTATGGACGATATCGTGATACTGGCAAATACGTAGCGCAGCATCGCGATAAGAATTAGGGATTTTAAATCGTTCACAAAGATTTTTAATCAAAGGCATTGCCGCAGGACCGTGCCCATGATGATGTGGCCATCTAGATGGTGGAGTCAAACCTTTACCTAAATCATGACACAGAACAGAAAATCGAACTTCCAGTTCATCAGTGAGTAAAGCTGCCTGTTTTAGAGATAACATGGTATGAATACCTGTGTCTATTTCAGGATGCCATTTGGCTGGCGCAGGGACACCATATAAGTTATCTATCTCTGGGAATAATACTTTTAGTCCATGACATTCACGCAGCACTTCAAAATAAATTTGTGGATCTTGAGTACGTAACGCCTTTTCCGTTTCTCGCCAGACACGTTCAGGCGTCAGATGAGATAACTCTCCCTGCTGAACAATTTCTGTCATTAAAGTCATGGTTTCTGGTGCGATAGTGAATCCTAAATGATAAAAACGTGCCGCAAAACGGGCAACTCGTAGAACTCTTAAGGGATCTTCACGAAAAGCGAGGGAGACATGGCGTAGAATTTTAGCGTTTAAATCGGTAACACCATGATAAGGATCGATGATCTTACCCTGAGCATCCTGCGCAATAGCATTAATTGTCAGATCTCGACGGATTAAATCTTGATCTAAAGTGATCTCTGAGCCGAAATCACAAATGAACCCAGTATAGCCTTTGCCTGATTTACGTTCAGTTCTGGCTAAGGCGTATTCTTCACCTGTCCTTGGGTGTAAAAATACCGGGAAGTCCTTACCAACTTGAATATAACCTTGCTGTAATAACTGTTCAGGTGTGCTACCAACTACTACCCAATCTTTTTCTGTAACGGGTAAGTTGAGCAGGGCGTCTCTGACTGCTCCTCCAACAAGGTAGATATCCATTAATTCATCCAGCGATCTTTCTTACGGCGACGAGGCATGATAATTGGTAAAATTAGACCAAGAAGCAGACCACCACCAGCAACAAGTCCACCATATAAGAACCAGGTTAGAATCAAACTTTGACGTTTTTCATCTAAATGATTGTTAAGTGAATCAATTTCTTTTTCAAGTGCGATAACTTGTAATTTTAAATCTTGATTCTCTGTTGTCAGGTTGCTAATTGTTGTTTCTGAGACAGAGACAGCATTTCTTAAGTCAGCAGTGGTATTTAAGTGATTATCACTGGTATTAGCAATTTCTTGTTTTAGCGTTTCAATTTGTTGCTCAAGTTCAGGAATACGAACTTTTAAACTTGGTAGATCGCTTAAAGCACTACTTTCTATCCAGGCGACTCGGCCACGTGCATCTCTAATTTGAGTAAATTTACCATCTGCACTGACTTCTAAAACGGTGACTTTCTCACCTGCATTTAAAGTACCAGACAGACCATATTGTACGCTTGGTCCTCTTCTTAAGAATGTAGAGAGATCATCAGACACATATTTTTCTGCTGCTAACACAGTTCCTGCTGTTAGTGTTGAACTAACCAATAAAAGTGTGGTTAAGAGTTTATTTATTTTCATGTTGATTTGATTCTTAAGTGACAATTAAATTGAACAAGATAATAGCATAATTTGTTGATAATAGTAAAAATATCAAAGTATATTCTCTTTTTGTTCTCTACCCGTTATAAATCTGTTATCTTACCGTTATATTTGTTTAATAATTGATGAATATTAATAATGACTAATCAAAAACTTACTCATATTAACCAGCATGGTGAAGCTCATATGGTTGATGTATCGGATAAGCAAATTACGTTCCGTGAGGCCAGAGCTGAAGCATTTATTTCTATGCGGGCAGAGACTTTACAAATGGTTTTAAATAATCAGTTAAAAAAAGGAGATGTACTGGCAACTGCACGTATTGCGGGTATTCAGGCTGCTAAAAAGACCTGGGATTTGATTCCTTTATGTCATCCGCTGTTACTTAGTAAAATAGAAATTATGATTGAACCGGATCTTAATAAGCAACAAATTAGGATTGAGTCGTTATGTAAGTTATCAGGACAAACTGGCGTAGAGATGGAAGCACTGGTCGCTGCATCAACGGCGGCATTAACAATTTATGATATGTGTAAAGCGGTACAAAAAGATATGGTGATTACTCAGATACGTTTATTGACTAAGACCGGTGGTAAATCAGGTGATTTTCGGGCGGATTAACTATGATTAAAGTATTATTTTTTGCTCAGATAAGAGAAATTATTGGTGAAAGTAGTCTGGAATTACAAGCTCAAGGTCAGTCGATCTCCGAATTATTGCGGAATTTAAGCCAGCGTAATAGCCGCTTTGCTTTAGCACTACAAGATAAGAAAGTATTGTGTTCTGTTAATAAAGTATTAGTTGATGAGCTATACATTATTCAGGATGGAGATGAAGTTGCATTTTTTCCTCCGGTAACAGGTGGTTAGAATGAATCGTATCGTTGTTAATTGTGAACCATTTGACGTTAATGAATTGTATCAATGGCTTTCAAGTTGTCCGCAAGATGGAGCGATTGTTACATTTACCGGGAAAGTAAGAAAGCTTGAATCTGAGACGATCAGCCTGTTTCTTGAACACTATGCCGGGATGACAGAAGCCGTTCTTGAGAAGATTATTCAACAGGCCAGAGCACGCTGGAGTTTAAATCGGGTTGTAGTGATTCACCGAATTGGTGAAATTCAGGCTAATGAATCGATCGTATTTGTTGGTGTGAGCAGTGCTCATCGGACTGATTCTTTTGCAGCAGCAGAATTTATTATGGATGTCTTAAAAACAGAAGCCCCATTTTGGAAGCGTGAAAAGACACCAACAGGAGAGAGCTGGGTAGAAGCAAAAAATTCTGACCAGGAATCCTTGAAAAAATGGCAATAGCCCTTATTTTATATGACAGAAGATTAATAAAATTTCTGTAGTACGTTTAACGTTATCATGGCATAATTGCCAATGAAGTTGTTTTTGCATGAGGGGTTTTTTAGATGAACAATTATTCACCTAATGGTTCAATTGTTGAACAAACAGGTAGTAAAATTCAAACATATATGAGCCATGTATATGGTTGGATGAGTGTTGGTTTATTATTAACTGGTTTAGTTGCCTGGTACGCATCAGGTAACTATACGTTGTTAAATATGTTATATAAAGGTATGTGGGTATTATTAATTGCCCAGTTAGGTTTAGTGTTTGTATTATCAGGAATGGTAAACAAATTATCTGGTTCGGTCGCAACCGGCTTATTTATGCTTTACTCTGTTTTAACGGGATTAACCTGTTCAATTTACTTCCTGGTTTATACCGGTGAGTCAATTGCAAGTACGTTCTTTATTACAACAGGTATGTTTGCTGCGTTAAGTATTTTTGGTTATACCACAAAACGTGATTTATCAGGTTTAGGTAGCTTCTTATTTATGGGATTAATCGGGATTGTTCTGGCGTCTCTGGTAAACTTATTCCTGCAAAGTGAGCCACTAATGTGGGCTGTAACTTATATTGGTGTGTTTGTATTTGCTGGTTTAACTGCTTATGATACACAAAAATTAAAGAATATTGGTGAACAATTACCTACTGATGATTCTAACGTATTCCGTCGTTATGTTATCTTAGGTGCATTAACATTATACTTAGACTTTATTAACCTATTTATCATGTTACTTCGTATCCTTGGTAACAGAAGATAATCAGAATTTAAGTAATAAAAAAGCATCCATTTGGATGCTTTTTTTATATCTATCTAATTTGATTAGGCACTAAGTGCTTTACTCGCCTGATCGTCCTGAATTAATTCAATCTTATATCCGTCAGGATCTTCCACAAAGGCGATGATAGTTGTACCACCTTTAACCGGACCTGCTTCACGAGTCACTTTACCGCCTGCTTTTTTGATATTTTCACAAGCGACAGCAACATCTTCAACACCTAGAGCAATATGACCAAAAGCATTACCGTGCTCATATTCTGAAACACCCCAGTTATAGGTTAGTTCGATAACAGAACCATGAGCCTCATCAGTATAACCAACAAAAGCCAGAGAATATTTATATTCAGGATTTTCATCCCGACGTAGCACTCGCATACCAAGTACTTTAGTGTAAAAATCAATAGAGCGGTTTAAATCACCGACTCGAATCATGGTATGCAATGTTCTCATTTCTCTTCCTTATTTTGAATTATTGACTATCTTTAATTTGCTGTTGATTTAACATGTAACGAGGTGAAGCATTAATTTGCTTACCGTTAGTAACTAAACGGACTTCCTGACCAACATAGAATTGATTAGCTGTTGCTTTTTGTACTAAAACGACAGTCCCACCATTTTCCTGTTGGACTTCAAGTTCTACCGCATTCACCTGGCTGACTTCATCTTCAACTGCTCCACCAACAACAGAACCGGCAATAGCACCTGTAGCAATAGCTAATGAACGACCAGAACCACTACCAATAGTATTACCTAAAAATCCACCTAAAATAGCACCACCCAGAGAACCGACAACATTATTGTTTGAACCTGATGTAGCATTAGTTTGTAATTTAACCGGACGGACAGAGGTGACTGTGCCGTAGCTAACGCGTTGTGCTTGTTTGGCCTGATCAGCGGTATAAACGTCACCTGAGTAAATATCACTGTTACGACAGCCTGCGAGTACAGCAACAACAATAGCAAGTGCGACAAATTTTTTCATGATTTTCTATTCCTTATTAAAAACATATCCCTATGTGAAAGACAGCATATTCCTAATTTCTAGTTTATGACAATCTCTTTTTACAATTTTAGCGATAGATGTTAATTTTCCAAGTGTTTTTAAGTATAATTGAGTGAATTATATTAGTCAGGATGGTTAACATGTTAGCATATACACGGAATATATTTATTACCTCACTTACAGCGCTATTTCTATTAACTGCATGTGATAATGATAAACCTCAGTTACAAAATGGGGGTGATTCAGCCTCAATTCAAGTCTCTGTACCCATTTCAACTTCTGAAACTGATGAGGCAGAATTAAATTCTCAAAACGTGGCAGATGAATGTCTTGATATTAATGAAGCAAATTCAACACAGACAGACTCTACAGTGAAGTTAGGTGCTCAGGCCGGCTTTAGTTGTTCACTGGATTAATATTACACATTATAAAAAAGAGAACAGATAATGAAGACAATTGAAATTGATGATGAACTTTATCATTATATTGCCAGTCAGACACAGCACATTGGTGAAAGTGCCTCAAGTATTTTACGTCGCTTATTAAAATGTGAAACGACAACTGTACCGTCAATGGTCGTAGCTAATGTAGCTTCCCAGACATCAATAAAACTGCCTGCTACCTCATTACTTTCACTAATTCATCACAGTAATTATATTGATGAGAAGAAAACAGTGAATCGTTTTCTAATGCTGTTGTCAGCACTTTATCAGGAAAATAGCTCTCGTTTTTCTTTAGCCGCAACGTCATTACATGGTAGTAAAAGACGATATTTAGCGACAGATGAAAAGTCACTCATAGATACGGGTAATAATACTAAGCCTAAAGCGATACCTGATACACCTTACTGGGTGGTTACTAACAATAATTCAGCACGTAAGAGCTATATTCTGAAAACGATTATGGATAATATGGAACTCTCCCCATCAATTATTACTACGGTACTTGATAATTTTATTGCTAAGGCTGGTGAGTGATGACACAAAAACATAATCGGGCAGGGCAACCGGCGCAAGCTGAAGATTTAATCGATGTCAGCCAGCTGATAAAAGATTACTATGATTCTCAGCCTGATGCTAGTGATGCCAGTCAATTAGTGATTTTTGGTACATCTGGTCATCGTGGTTCTTCCCATAGACAAACTTTTAATGAAAACCATATTTTAGCAGTAGCGCAAGCTATTGCTGATGTGCGTAAGCTACATAAAATTGATGGTCCTTGTTTTGTTGGTAAAGATACTCATGCTTTATCTGATTTAGCTCTACAAACTGTGCTGGAAGTTTTTGCGGCTAATCATATTGAAACTGTTATTGCTAAAGATCGTGGCTATACGCCAACACCAGTTATTTCTCACGCTATCATCACATATAATCAAAATCGACATGAACATTTTGCTGATGGAGTCGTCATTACACCGTCTCATAATCCACCGGAAGACGGTGGGATAAAGTATAACTGGATTAATGGTGGACCGGCTGATACGGTACTAACCAAAGCGATTGAACAAAGAGCTAATGAGCTACTACAAAATTCGCTTAATCAGGTCAAAAGAGTGCCATTAAAGCAAGCTCAGGAAAGTGGTTATATTCATGAGAAGCAATTTGAACAGGACTATATTAACGATTTAGTCAATGTAATTGATATTCAGGCTATTGCAGATTCTACCCTTAATATTGGTGTAGATCCACTTGGTGGAGCCGGGATCACCTATTGGCAACAAATTCAGGATCAATATGGTTTAAATCTGAATATTGTTAACAATAAAGTAGACCCAACCTTTAGCTTTATGCATTTGGATCACGACAATGTTATTCGTATGGACTGTTCAAGTGCTTATGCAATGGCAGGCCTATTGAAACATAAAAACCGTTTTGACTTAGCTTTTGGTAATGATACTGACTTTGATCGTCACGGTATTGTGACCCCGCAAGGGCTAATGAATCCAAATGCTTATTTATCCGTAGTGGCTAATTATCTGTTTCAGAACCGCCCGGACTGGAATGCCAATGTTGCTTTAGGTAAAACAGTGGTTACCAGTGCTATGCTTAATCGTGTAGCTGATTCACTTGAACGTGAATTTAAAGAATTCCCGGTTGGTTTTAAATGGTATTCTGAAGGGCTATTTTCAGGTGCTATTGGTTTTGCATGTGAAGAGAGTGCTGGTGCCTCATTCCTGCGCCATAACGGTAAAGTATGGACTACCGATAAAGATGGTATTATTTTATGTCTGATTGCTGCTGAAATTATGGCTAAAACAGGACTAGACCCGCAGGAGCATTATAAGCAACTTACCGACCAGTTTGGTATCTCTTATTATGGTCGAATTCAGGCTCCGGCAACATTTGCTGAAAAACAAAAACTATCTAAACTTGATGCGAACCAAATAACAGTGAGTAAATTAGCTGGGGAAGAGATTCAACAATCTCTTACTACCGCGCCAGCTAATGATGCACCAATAGGTGGCTTAAAAGTGATTACTGAAAATGGCTGGTTTGCTGCTCGCCCATCAGGGACAGAAGAAGCCTACAAAATCTATGCGGAAAGTTTTGTCAGTCATGACCATTTAAAACAATTAGAAGACGAAGCAGCTAAACTTATCTCAAAAGCTTTAAACTAATTGAAATATAAGTAATATAAAAAAAGAAGCGGTATATGAGTACCGCTTCTTTTTATTTGAGAATTGATTAAATACCAGAACGATAGTTTGGTGATTCTTTAGTAATTGCCACGTCATGTACATGGCTCTCTTTAATACCTGCGCCAGTAATACGAGAGAACTGAGATTTAGTTCTTAATTCATCAATCGTACCACAACCGGTTAATCCCATACATGAACGCAAGCCACCCATTTGTTGGTGAATGATTTCTTTCAAAGCACCTTTATAGGCCACACGACCTTCAATGCCTTCCGGGACCAGTTTGTCAGCAGCATTATCAGTCTGGAAGTAACGATCTGATGAACCTTTCGACATCGCACCAAGTGAACCCATACCACGGTAAGACTTGTAAGCACGACCCTGATAAAGTTCAATCTCACCAGGGGCTTCTTCTGTTCCTGCAAACATTGAACCAACCATAACGCAAGATGCGCCAGCAGCGATTGCTTTAGCAACGTCACCTGAATAACGAATACCACCGTCAGCAATAACCGGAATACCATGTTTACTGGCAGCTTCCACAGCATCCATAATAGCGGTAATCTGAGGTACACCAACACCAGTAACAATACGTGTAGTACAAATTGAGCCCGGGCCAATACCCACTTTTACAGCACTTACACCTGCTTTAATTAACGCTAAAGCACCTTCAGCAGTGGCAACATTACCGCCGATGATTTGTAAATCAGGGTAGGCTTTACGTGTCGCGTGAATACGCTGTAACACACCTTCTGAGTGACCATGTGATGAATCGATAAGTAAAACGTCAACACCAGCTTCAACCAGTGCTTTAATTCGTTCTTCATTACCAGGTGCTGCGCCAACAGCAGCGCCAACGCGTAAACGACCTTGTTCATCTTTACAGGCATTTGGTTTTTGTTCTGCTTTTTGAATATCGTTAACAGTGATCATACCTTTAAGGTGATAAGCATTATCAACAACCAGAACTTTTTCAATACGACGTTCATGCATACGCTGTAGGATTGTCTCTTTTGATTCGCCTTCAAGCACAGTGACTAAACGCTCTTTTGGTGTCATAACAGCAGTCACTGGTTGAGTTAAATCAGTGGCAAAGCGTACGTCGCGCGCAGTAATAATACCAACTAAATCTTTTTGTTTGGTGACTACCGGGAATCCTGCAAAACCGTGCTCTTTAGCCAGTTCAACCACGTCTTTAATCGTTGCGGTTGGCAGAACTGTGATTGGGTCTTGTACCACACCACTTTCATGTTTTTTTACTTTACGTACTGCTTCAGCCTGGCGCTCAATAGACATATTTTTATGGATAAAACCAATACCACCTTCCTGAGCAAGAGCAATAGCCAGACTTGCTTCTGTAACTGTATCCATTGCTGCCGATAGCATAGGAATATTTAAACGAATAGTTTTGGTTAACTGGGTGCTTAGATCAGCAGTATTTGGCAGAACTGTTGAGTGAGCAGGGATGAGAAGGACATCGTCAAATGTAAGGGCTTCTTTGATTATTCGAGACATGGCAATATTCACCGTTTTGAAGTTGAAAAATATTGCCGAGATATATTATAGATTTTTACGTGAAATTACCAGATTTTTTTATGGGAAATGTGAAAAATCTCAAAGTAAATTATTGAGAGGAGGTTAGCCAACCCCCTTACCTGAAGATTAATTTCTAGTTTTTATCAAATTAGTGACTTAACTTATACTGACTAATAAATGAAGTGGCCAATATAGTTAACATCAATATTGCGGCTTAAAGAAAACTCATTTTTAAGCAGGTGATATTCAATGCCGATAAATTCTTCAGTTTTTAAGTTAGCCTGACTAGCCCAGTTCATCATCTCCGATGGGCGAATAAATTTATGGAAGTCATGTGTTCCAATCGGTACTAAACGGGCGATATATTCGGCACCAACAATTAACATGAAGCGTGATTTATTATTACGATTAATTGTGGATAGAAACAGGTGTCCATCTGGTTTTAGAAGTGTTGCACAAGCCTGAATAATTGACTCCGGACTCGGGACGTGCTCCAGCATCTCCATACAGGTGATGACATCATATTTTTGAGGGTTATTCTGAGCGTGCTCTTCAACAGATTGTAGGATATATTGGATAGTTAGCTGATTCTGTGCTGCATGTGCCTTAGCTATATTTAACGAGGCTTCGGCCATATCCAGACCTGTGACAATTCCACCTTGTTTTGCCAGACTTTCGGTTAAAATACCGCCCCCGCAACCAACATCTAATATTTGTTTACCTGATAAATTGCCCGCTTTTTGTAAAACATAATCAAGGCGTAATGGATTGATTATATGTAGTGGCTTGAATTTACCCTTAGGGTCCCACCATTCTGCAGCCATAGCTGAAAACTTAGCAATTTCATCCTGATCAATATTGGTTGAGGAGTAATTGAATGACATGTTTAGTCCTTTAATAATTTATTAAGTTCGTTCATTAAGTACGAATGACATCTAAATAAGCATGGAGTATCTGTGCTGTGAGTCCCCAGATAATATACTGTTTATAAGGATAAAAATAAACGGCATGAGAAGAACGAATACGCCACTCTTTTGGGTGATTAGGAAGTAAGTTAAATGGAAAATCATCTGCTGGTTTTGAACCTGACTGCATATGTGCAATTTGAGGAGGACTCGCCAGTAGCCAGGAAACTGGGACTGTAAACACTTCAGCAACCTCATCCGGATTAATTTTTATATTCTCAGGATGGAGTATTTCTCCCATAACCGGAAAAATCTCCAGACCAAGTGCGGCATTAAATGAGGGTAAAATACCATGTACCAGAAGATCTTCGTCAGATAGCCCCAGTTCTTCACACGTTTCACGACAAGCCGCTGCAACAGGTGAACTATCAGAAGGTTCAATTTTACCGCCCGGAAAGCTAATATCTCCTGGTTGCCAGACTAAAGTATAAGAACGTACCTGAAAAAGGAGATGAAGCTCCTGATCAACTTCCACCAGTGGAATAAATACCGCTGCTTTAGGTAGTGAAACTTTTGTCGTTTTCGTTTTAGTGCTCTTAAGACGAGAAATAATGTCTGATTTCGTTTTCATAAATAACAATAACAGTAGATTTTAGCTTAATACTAGTCCTGTTCGGTATTTTACACAATAGCATCTGATTATTCTAAAAGCTTTATCTTATTTGAAATAATAAAAATTCGCCTCATATTATCAATAAGTTAGCAAAATATTGGGTAATGAAAGGGATTATGGTTGAGGCAAAATACCTGTTTAAAATGATTATTTTTAAATAGATTGGAAGTCCAATGTAATGCCTCTTTACCTTGAAAAGATAACATGTTAGATTGCGCATTGGAATATAAATGTGTGTAATGTCACATTTTTGGAGTCCATTTTTTTACATGCAACACTATATTGATGAAATAAATATAGAATTACAAGAACTTGCTCAATTAAGAAGAGAGCGAGCGCTGGTCGGTATGCCTGAAAATTACCAGCATGTTCTGTTATTATTACCAGCATTATTTCATCTGCATAAACCTTGTTTGCCAGGATATGAACAAGATAATGTTCCTTTTGGTATCGCGCACTACGAATTAAATTCTGATTTATTTCAAATCATTCAAAACCAATATCATTGTGAAATCTCACAGGAAGAGCTTGCCCATAAACCCGCTATTGCTGGTCTGTATACGATGGGTAGTACCAGTTCTTTAGGGCAATCAATTCTTTCTGATCTTGATATATGGGTCTGTATTGAACAGCCTTTATCGACCAGTGAAAAAGAAAGGCTCCAGCGTAAATGCCACTCGATTGAGTATTGGGCGGAAGCGCAGGGAGTCGAACTCAGTTTATTTATTGTTGACGTTAATCGTTTCAGAAATAATCATCATGACTGCCTGATCGGAGATAACTGCGGTTCAGCCCAGCATATGTTGCTACTGGAAGAGTTTTACCGGACAGCGAATGTGTTAGCTGGCAAATTGTTACTTTGGTATCGTATTCCTTCTGACTTAACCCTAAATGACGTGACATATTCTTCTTATGAAGAGTGCGTACAAGCATTGATTAATGAAAAAGCGATTAATCCGGATGACTGGTTAGATTTTGGCTCATTTGTGTCACTATCTGCAGAAGAGTACTTTGGTGCCAGCTTGTGGCAATTATATAAGAGTATTGATTCACCTTATAAAGCGGTGCTTAAAACATTACTGCTTGAGGCTTATTCCTGGGAATACCCAAATAATCGACCTGTTGCCTATGAAATTAAAGAACTCATTCACCATAACAGGATGCGTTATTTCCATCTGGATCCTTACTTTATGGTGTTTAATAAAGTCACTAAGTACCTGATTGCAATTCATGATGAAGAGCGTTTGTTGCTTGCCAGACGCTGTCTATATATGAAAGTGAACGAGAAGCTTTCAATACCATCAGATAATCCAAACTGGCGCCGTCAGGCACTTACTCAGTTGGTGGGTGAATGGGGCTGGGGGATTGAAGAGCTTACATATTTAGATCAATGTGATAAATGGACTATTCGTGAGGCCAGAGCCTCCCATGAAGAGTTGCTTCATGCCATGATGACCGGATATCGTAATTTATTGAATTTTGGTCGTCGTAATAACCTGGAAGCGCTAATCAGTCCGCAAGATCTGGCTATTTTGACCCGTAAACTGTATACCGCATTTGAAGTGTTACCGGGAAAAGTTTCTGTTATTAACCCTAACATAGCCAAAGATTTATCAGAGAAAAATTTAACATTCATCCATGTTAAAGAAGATCGGGTTAATCGTGCTGGTTGGTACTTATATAATCAACGACCAGATATTAAGTCTATTTTAGGACACCAGTATCTGGAGTTTACCCGTAATCTGGTCAAACTAGTGGCCTGGTCATATTTTAATGGCTTAATCTCCAAAGATACTGAGCTGTTCTTGTGGAATGGTGGTAATCGAGATAATAGTAAATTGGTTCAGCTGGTGAATGACCTAAGAGGCTATTTTCCGGTTAAAGTAGCAAGCGCTACAGAAGAGGCGCTCTATGGTCCATGTGAGATTCGTCATTTAGCTATTATTGTGAATCTGACGGATGATCCCACTGAAGAGCTAGCTAACAATATCAAAGAGCAAGATCAACTTTCTACCAATATGCTGAGTTATGGAGAGAAAGAACGTAACTTAGTCGGTTCAATTGATCTGCTGTATCGTAACTCTTGGAATGAAATTCGTATTTTAAATTTTAGCGGTGAACTGAGCGTACTTGATGCTTTAAAAACAGTTTTAAACCGTATGCATAAAGATGCCGATGTTCCTGACTCTATTGAAATATTTTGTTATAGCAAACATTTTAAACAGGTGATTACAGAACAGCTTCGTTCTTTAATGAATAAATGTGTTGAGCTCCGTTTAACCACCTCACAAAATAACTTATCAAAGTTTAAACCACTGCGTTTAGCCGGTAATTCGTGGGGGCTATTCTTCGAGCGTTTGGGTGTTTCCCTACATCAGTTTGATAATACTATCGACTTTTATGGGGCTATCTCAAATAATAAGCTGCAAGGTCGGGCACTAAATATTTTAGATGAGACTAATGAGCTCCCGAAAGAAATTGATAGCGTGGCCAGTGAAGGAATTATCCAGTTCTTCTTTGAAGACACAGCTACAGGCTTTGATCTCTATATTCTTAACGAACATAATCAGGTAGAAATTTACCGTAATTGTAACGGGTGTAAAGAAAGCATGGTTAACGATGTGAATCAGTTTTATACGCTTGCTGATGACCGTTTTACTTTTGCTTCCAGCTCATCGGTTAATTTTAACCTTCCTCAGTTTTACCAAATCATTCATTGTGTGGATGGTCCTCGTCAGGTTGTACCGTTTAGCTAAAATTGGCGAATAATACTTTTTGGCTAAAATTAATTTTTTATTTTTTTATGATTTCAATTGTAACTAATTGATTTTATTGTATATTTTAAAGATTTCTTTAATGAATAAAGTAATAACATGATGAAAATTAATCAGAAACATAAAAAACATACCAATTTATTGATAAATAATATTAAAATGTTGGGAACTTTTTTGAAATTTTAAACTCTAACCTTGTGAATGTGCATTGATTGAATAAATATTCAGGCCGTCAGAAGGTTGATTAATTAGTGGAGATGGCCTGAATGAGTGAGCAAGTGGCCGATCAAGTATTGGTTGAACGTGTTCTGCAAGGGGATAAAAATGCATTTAATCTATTGGTGATTCGTTACCAAAATAGATTATCTCATTTAGTCTCACGCTACGTTCTACAGGCAGAGGTGCCTGACGTAGTGCAGGAAACGTTTATCAAGGCTTATCGATCTTTAGCTTCTTTCAAAGGGGAAAGTATTTTTTATACCTGGTTGTATCGCATTGCGGTCAACACGGCGAAAAACTACCTGACCGCTCAAGGCCGGCGCCCACCATCATCAGATATTGATGTGGTTGATGCAGAAAATTATGAAAGTGCAGACTCATTGCGTGATATAGATAACCCGGAAAACTTAATGTTATCTAATGAAATTAAAAAAGTCGTTTTTGATGCAATAGAGGCGTTGCCAGAAGATTTAAAAACAGCGATTACCCTGCGTGAGATTGATGGTTTAAGTTACGAAGAAATCGCTGAAATAATGGATACACCTGTTGGAACTGTACGCTCGAGAATTTTTAGAGCGCGGGAAGCAATAGATGAAAAGCTCAAACCGCTAATTTAGTCACAGTAGTTAGAGTTATAGTAAAAAGATATTTTTTGATTATTAATTGTACAAATTAAGGTATTCAAATTATGCAAAAACAGACGCTTTCTTCATTAATGGATGGTGAATTAGTTGATAATATTGACTTATCTGCTATTACAGAAGAAGTGCAACAGGATTGGCATCGTTATCATATCATCCGTGAAAGTATGCGTGGGTCAGTACATTCACAATGTGTTAACCTTGATATGACCAGCCAAATTGCCAGTATTATTGCCAATGAAACCATTGAGCCTGTGATGAATGATCAGCCAGATCTCAGCAAGCAAGCACCGGTTAAAGTGAAGAATTTATTCTGGAGTAAAGTTATTGATGTAACTTCTCGCATCGGACAAGTTGGTTTAGCTGCTTGTGTAACACTTGCTATTATTGCCGGTGTGCAATTATACAGTAACGATCAGGGAGCTGGTGATGTGCCTGTCATAAATACAGTACCAATTGGGGTGCAAGTTTCTCCAGTTGGGGGAACACTTTCTCAGGACAACAGCAAATATCAAATTAATGAAAGTACGATAGATAAACAAGAGTCAGAAAAAATTCATCTATTACTACAAGATTACGAGTTACAAAAACGTTTAAATGCAAACCGATAGTTTTGTGCTTTTATCATTAAAATCGCTGACTGCTTTGACTTGTCGTAAAGTAGTAGCGGTTTTTTTATCGCTAATTTCATTTGCTCTTAGTCCTGCTGTCATGGCAGAACAAACAGAGACAATCAACCAAGCCAGCGCAGTTATCGAATCTCCTCAGGCAAATGGAATATCACTTAGTAGTGTGCAACTACTGAATAATATGCAGGACGCTGTTCTTAGCCAAAATTATCAGATCTCTTTTATCAATACCGAAAATGGTAAGTTAACTGATGCGTTTAAGTTTCGACATATTATCGTCGACGACAAGCCATTGGCACAGCTCCTTTATCTTGATGGACCCGCGAAAGAAATACTCTTACGTAACAATATTGTGAGCTACTTTCAGTTAGATAACGAGTCGTTTTCATTGAATAGTTCTCGTATTATCGAGGCTTTTCCGGATGTCGTTTTTAATAATTTTAATACGCTTGCCAATTACTATGATTTTTTCCCATTAGGAAAAGCCAGAGCGGCAAATCGTAGTTGTCAGCTTGTGCGTATTGTATCTAAAGATAAAGATCGCTATAGCTATATCATCTGGATCGATGATAAAACCTTCTTACCACTACGTGTTGATTTGTTTGATATGAATAACGCGCTGCTGGAACAATTTAAAGTTGTCGAACTTGAGTCAATTGAAGATCCGGCTGATTTTGAAAATTATGTGACTAAAACACCTTATCCAGTCCTATTGGCCGCAGAAGATGTAAAACCTGAAAGTGATACCTGGGAGCTGACAACACTGCCAGCCGGGTTCAAAGAGTTGTCTTATTCATCCCTGAATTTCCAGCAGGAAACGATTAGTTCTAAGTTATTCTCTGATGGCGTATTTTCTTTTACTATTAACGTCTCAAATTCAGCTGGAGATAATAAAAATCATGCGATACTGCGTGGTAGTCGTACTATCTATAATACTCATAGTAACGATAAAGATATTGTCATTATCGGTAACTTACCACTTGAGACAATTCAACAAATTGCAAAAAATATTGTAATTATTACTCACTAGTCTCTATCTAAAACTATGCTTAGCACTGATTAATGTGTAAAATGCACGACATTAAAATATTCTCTATTCAGTTTATTAAAGCGACAGTAATCTTAGATATATAATTATGAATAAAAACATTAGAAACTTCTCAATTATTGCCCATATTGATCATGGTAAATCAACATTATCCGATCGTATTATCCAGATTTGTGGTGGTTTATCTGACCGTGAAATGGAAGCTCAGGTTCTTGATTCAATGGATCTGGAACGGGAGCGTGGTATTACGATTAAAGCCCAAAGTGTAACTTTAGATTACCATGCACAAAATGGTGAGACTTATCAGCTTAACTTTATCGACACCCCGGGGCACGTTGACTTTTCATATGAGGTATCACGATCACTGGCTGCTTGTGAAGGTGCTTTACTGGTAGTTGACGCAGGTCAGGGAGTAGAAGCCCAGACTCTGGCTAACTGCTACACGGCGATCGAAATGGATTTAGAAGTGGTTCCTGTTCTGAATAAAATTGATTTACCTGCAGCTGAACCTGAACGCGTCGCTGAAGAGATTGAAGATATCGTTGGTATTGATGCGACAGATGCTGTGCGCTGTTCAGCTAAAACCGGTGTTGGTGTTGTTGATGTGATTGAGCGCTTAGTGCGTGATATTCCACCACCAGAAGGTGATTCTGATGCACCACTACAGGCACTGATTATTGACTCATGGTTTGACAACTACTTAGGTGTTGTTTCTTTAATTCGCGTAAAAAATGGTGTACTACGTAAAGGCGATAAAATTAAAGTCATGAGTACAGGTATGACTTACAACGTTGATCGTTTAGGTATCTCAACACCAAAACAAATTGATAAAGATGTATTAAATTGTGGTGAAGTGGGCTGGGTTGTCTGTGCGATTAAAGATATTCAGGGGGCTCCAGTAGGTGATACCTTAACTCTGGCTCGTAATCCTGCTGATAAAGCATTGCCAGGATTTAAAAAAGTAAAACCACAAGTTTATGCAGGTCTATTCCCAACTAGTTCTGATGATTATGAAGCATTTAGAGATGCACTGGCTAAACTTAGTTTAAATGATGCCTCACTATTCTACGAACCAGAAACATCCAGCGCACTTGGCTTTGGTTTCCGCTGCGGATTCTTAGGCCTGCTGCACATGGAGATTATTCAGGAACGTCTGGAACGTGAATATGACCTTGACTTGATTACAACCGCACCAACCGTTATTTATGAAGTATTAACCACTTCTAATGAAACCATTTATGTTGATAGCCCGGCTAAGTTACCTGCGCTAAATAATATTTTAGAACTTCGTGAACCGATCGCAGAATGTAATATTTTAGTGCCGCAAACTTATTTAGGTAATGTCATAACGCTATGTGTTGAAAAACGCGGCGTACAAACGAATATGGTCTACCATGGCAATCAGGTTGCGCTAACGTATGAAATTCCAATGGCAGAAGTGGTTCTTGATTTCTTTGATAAATTAAAATCAACTTCACGTGGTTATGCTTCACTGGATTACAGCTTTAAACGCTTCCAGACTTCTGACATGGTTCGTTTAGATGTATTATTAAACGGTGAACGTGTTGATGCCTTAGCCATTATTACTCACCGTGCTAATGCGCCATATCGTGGCAGAGAGCTGGTTGAAAAAATGAAAGATTTAATTCATCGTCAACAGTTTGATATCGCTATTCAGGCAGCTATTGGTAATCATATTATTGCCCGCTCGACGGTTAAACAATTACGTAAAAACGTACTGGCAAAATGTTACGGTGGGGACGTCAGTCGTAAGAAGAAACTTCTGCAAAAACAAAAAGAAGGTAAAAAACGTATGAAACAAGTAGGTAATGTTGAATTACCACAAGAAGCGTTTTTAGCGATACTGCACGTTGGTAAAGAGTAAATTTGCTGACTTTTTAAACTAAAAAATCAAAGGAAGCCTATGATAAATAGGCTTTTTTATTACTTTATAAAATAAGTAGTTAACACAACTTTTTCAAATTTCTTCGTATATTTGTACGAGAATTCGATTCCCATTTCCTATATGATGCGATACTATTAACAGCGAAATACTAAGTTTAGTTAGTATAAATTTATCACTAAAGTTTTGTTATCTTTAGTTTTAGGTTGTGTACCAACTGTAACGTTACATAGTATTTTTCCTATTATTACTTTGGCGTCTATATATAATATAGGCGCTCTTTTTTTATTAGCAGAATAAAGTCAGACAACTAACAGAGACTTGCTAATACATATCTTATATTGCAATAAAATCATCCAGTTAATATTTTATTCAATAAATTGTAAGATTCACGGTATAATATCTCATTTCAGGTTAAATAACCCTTGTAGAGGAAACACAATGGCGGGATCATTTGCCATCATATTGACGGTAGCGACATTTATTACAGGTATTTTGTGGTGTTTAGAAAGATTTAAGTGGGCTCCAGCTAGACAACGGAAAGTTGAAGAAGTTAGAAAACAAACAGAAGGAAAGATTGACGGTAATGTCCTTGCTGAAGTAGGAAAACCTAAAAACTGGGTAGATTCTTTAGCTTCGCTATTTCCTGTATTGTTTGTGGTATTTGTGATCCGTTCATTTATTTATGAACCGTTTCAGATTCCGTCAGGCTCTATGATGCCAAATTTACTTGTTGGTGATTTTATTGCAGTCGAGAAGTTTGCTTATGGTATTAAAGATCCAATCACTAACACGACATTGATTCCAACTGGTACACCGGAACGTGGTGACGTTGTGGTGTTTAAATATCCAAGAGATACACGTATTGATTTTATTAAACGTGTGGTAGGCCTGCCAGGTGATAAGATTACTTATAATGCCAATACTAAACAAGTGACTATTTACCCTGCATGTCAGGAAGATGAAGTGAACTGTCAGACCACTTCAACGACAACGCTTAACCTGCAATATTCACCTGTCGTTGATAGTAACTGGCAGCAAGTTTTCTCTGAAACATCAACAAATTTTTATACATTATCTCAGTTTGAAGATATCAAGGGTAATTTACCACGTAATACCCCTAACTTTAATCTGAAAACCCGAACCGAACATTTAGGTGAAGATGAACACGCGATTTTAACGCTACCAATGGTTATTTATCAACCGCGTGATTTTTATAAACAAGCTGACTTACCTTCAGGTGAATGGATCGTTCCGGAAGGGCAATATTTCATGATGGGCGATAACCGTGATAATAGCGAAGATAGCCGTTTCTGGGGATTTGTTCCGGAGAAGAATCTGGTTGGACGAGCTACATTCATCTGGCTCAGTTTAGAGAAACAACCTGATGAATGGCCAACAGGCATTCGATTCAGTCAGATGGGTAGAATTAAATAAGTGAATATTATGCATTCTTTATCTATAGAGCGCTTACAAAAACAACTTGGTTACCGCTTTAACAAGATTGAGCTGCTACAGCAAGCTTTAACACATCGTAGTGCGGATAAGTCGCACAATGAGCGTCTGGAGTTTTTAGGTGACTCTATTTTAAGTTTTGTGATCGCGAATGAACTTTTTCATCGTTTTCCGCAGGTGGCAGAAGGTGATCTGAGCCAGATGCGCTCAACACTTGTTTGTGGACAAGCCTTGGCTGATATTGGTAAAAACTTTGATTTAGGTGATAACTTAATCCTTGGCCCGGGTGAGTTAAAAAGTGGCGGTTGCCGTCGTGAATCTATCATCTCTGATGCGGTGGAAGCCATTATTGGTGCTGTTTATCTGGATAGTGATATGGCAACTATCAGTCAACTGTTATTACAGTGGTATCAGGAACGACTGGACGAGATTAAGCCGGGTAACAAGCAAAAAGATTCTAAAACACGTTTACAGGAATACTTACAAGGTATTCATCAGGAAAGACCGACTTATTTGATACTTGAAGTTAAAGGCTGTGATCATGAACAAGAGTTTGTGGTGCAATGCAAAATTCAGGATCAAGATCAAGAGTTTATCGGCCGTGGAGCCAGTCGCCGTAAAGCAGAACAAGCTGCCGCAGAAGAGGCGATCAATCAATTAGGAATAAAATGACAGAAAACACTATGCAAGATGAAACTAAACAACCTCATTGTGGTTTCGTTGCAATCGTAGGTCGCCCAAACGTAGGTAAATCAACTTTACTTAATCAATTGCTTGGGCAAAAGGTATCGATTACCTCCAAAAAGCCGCAAACTACGCGTCACCGTATTATGGGGATTGATACTCAGGATAATTATCAGGCGATCTATGTGGATACACCAGGTTTGCACGTGGAAGAGAAGCGTGCAATTAATCGCTTAATGAATCGTGCTGCCAATAGTTCAATTGGTGATGTGGAGTTGGTGATTTTTGTGGTGGAAGGCACTAAGTGGAATGATGACGATGAGATGGTGGTCAATAAACTAAAAAATCTTAAAAGCCCGGTGTTGCTGGCAATTAACAAAATTGACAATGTCACAGACAAAACCATTTTGTTACCGCATATTGCTAAAATTAGCCAAAAAATGAATTTTCTGAATGTAGTGCCGATTTGTGCTGAAACCGGTGAGGGGGTAGATACCATCGCCAAAATCGCCCGTGAGCATCTGCCTGTAGCAGAACATCACTTTCCGGAAGATTACATTACCGATCGTTCTCAACGGTTTATGGCGTCAGAAATCATTCGTGAAAAACTGATGCGCTTTTTGGGTGAAGAATTACCTTATTCAGTGACTGTTGAAATCGAACGTTTTGTGGTAAATGAAAAAGGTTATTTTGATATCAATGGTCTTATTCTGGTGGAACGTGATGGTCAAAAGAAAATGGTCATCGGTAATCAGGGACAGAAGATCAAGCAAATTGGTATTGAAGCACGCCGCGATATGCAGGAGTTTTTCCAGACTAAAGTGCATTTAGAACTTTGGGTAAAAGTCAAAGCTGGTTGGGCTGATGATGAGCGAGCTCTACGCAGTCTTGGCTATGTTGATGATTTATAAGTAATTTTTAATATTTTAACTCTTTGATTTTATTGAAGAAATTTTATGAGTAATTGGCAAAGGGCATTTGTATTACATAGTCGGCCTTATAGTGAAACCAGTTTACTTGTTGATCTTTTTGTTGAGCAAGCCGGGCGTGTGACTGTGCTTGCCAAAGGCGCCAGACGTAAGCGTTCAGCTCAAAAGGGCTCTTTGCAGCCCTTTACGCCTTTGATTGTCCAGTATAGTGGCAGTGGTAGCCTGAAAACGCTCAGGCAGGTGGAAGCTATATCATTAGCTTTACCTCTGTCAGGGACTAGCCTCTATAGTGCATTTTATTTGAATGAACTGGTTCACCGCGTGATTGTGGCTGAGTCAGATACAACTTCTCTCTTTCTGGAATATCTCAATTGTCTGCAATCTTTAGCACTACAGCAGCGTTCACCGGAACATGCGTTGCGTCGTTTTGAGCTGGCATTACTGGATAATCTAGGTTATACCGTTGATTTTATTCACTGCTCTGCTACAGGTGATGATGTGGCGGATGAGATGACTTACCAATACCGGGCTGAGAAAGGCTTTATAGGAAGTCTTATTACGGATAACTATAGTTTTACCGGACGGCAATTAAAGTCACTGGCAGCAAAAGAGTTTCCGGATGGAGAGTGTTTAAAAGCGGCTAAGCGTTTTACTCGAATTGCGTTAAAGCCTTATACAGGCTCCCAGCCATTTAAAAGCCGGGAGTTGTTTAGAAAATAGGAGTTCAGAAAAGAGGGCGAGTTGATTATTCATCAATCTCATCAAGGAAGTCACCAAGTACTGCCTCTTCACGTTTTTGCTGTTGTGACGTGTCAACATTACCATCTGCAGCTAAGAAGTCATGGCGCTGGAAATAAGCCTGACGCATAAAGCTATATGGATCGCTGCTGTTATTAAGCATATCTTCGTATTCAAGGAACTGCGCACGTGTTTCAAGCCCCTGGAAGATCCATTTAGTAATAACCAGTTCGCTGGTAAGTAAGCTTAGAGGTGGATAGAGGAAATCAACGACATCACCACCATCTTCACGCAGTGTTGCCTGACCATAGAAAGGTAGTACAACATATGGACCATAACCAACCTGATAATGTCCGAGTACGCTACCAAATGCTCTGGCTTCTGGTTTTTGTAACTGTGGATCGGCCATGCTAGCTACATCAATCAGACCACCTAAACCAAAGACAGTATTTAAGAAGAAACGAGTAAAGTGAATGGCGGCTTTTTTACCTTCACCTTGTAATAAATAGTTAACCATTGAAGCGGGTTCGCTCAGGTTAGATGTCACGTTAGAGATACCAATACGAACAGGTTTTGGAATATAGCTTTTCCAAAATACGGCAGCAGGGCGCACGATGTAAGGATCTAAAACATTATAGTTAAAATTGAACATAGTACGGTTAAAGCCTTCCATTGGATCGGAATAGCTATTTGTCTCAGGATCATAAGTTGCACAGCTGGTTAATGTGGTGAGCGCAAACAGAATCGTGATAAGAAATTTTTTCATAATGTTCAATTTAAATTTATTGTTCTATAAAATATGTGGCAGAATTGTATCATGTATTTTAACAGAGTCGAAAAACAATTATCTGATCTGACTCTTTCATTCTGATTTATTTATACATTTTCAATGTCCTCATAGTTAAATGGATATAACGAGCCCCTCCTAAGGGCTAGTTGCAGGTTCGATTCCTGCTGGGGACAAGATCTATTTTTATTGTATTGATTGACTGTATGAAAATGTTAGTCTTTACAAAATTATCGATTAATTTACATTTTATGCACAAAAAATAATTTTTTATTCTCTTAAAGAATAAATAGATATATTAAATATGAATAATAATCAATGGATTATATTTAGGACAAAAGTCCCGAGGGGAGTATGGAATTACTTGATTTAGAGTTAACTCATGAACAACAACAAGCAGCGGTGGAAGAAATTCAAAAGCTGATGGCAGAGGGGGTGAGTTGTGCTGAGGCGATCATCATCGTGGCCCAAAAAATCCGTGAAAATACTCCTGCGAACGATAAATAGCTGCTTAATTGTATGTTTTTTGCAAAATAATGTGATACGTGTCTTAAAATACCCGATTAAGCCCTTGCTTTAAGTGCCATTATATGCGGTAATAGTCGCGGACATAATTTGCAGTTCTGCTTGTTATAACATTGGGTATAAGTAGTTCCTGTTTAAACATAATCTTCGATTTAGCTTTAACAGATCTCTTCTTGGATGTTCTTATAAGTAAATGCTAATCTTATGGCCAAGAGAGCCGTTCCGGCTAATATTAATTATCGTTAGGAAGTTTAGTAATGACTAAGAAAACTGGCCACGTTAAGTGGTTCAATGAAAGCAAAGGTTTTGGTTTTATCACTCCAGCTGATGGAAGCAAAGATGTATTCGTACATTTCTCAGCAATCGCTGGTGATGGTTTCAAAACTTTAGCTGAAGGCCAACAAGTAGAGTTCGCTATCCAGGATAGCCCTCGTGGTCCAGCAGCGGCTGAAGTTGTTGTAATCTAACATCAGTTTGAATGATTAAAACCCGTCTTATGGCGGGTTTTGTTGTTTTAGGAAAGAATAAATTTAATGTAAACATTTAAAATTTATTTTAGTTAACATATAATTGAACCATACTCAGCTTATGGTGGAAATTATGTTATATCTTGTCATTGTTACTCTCATCTGGTCTTTTTCTTTTAGTTTCATTGGTGTGTACTTAAGCGGACAGGTTGACTCCTGGTTTGCGGTAGCTATCCGGATTGTACTGGCTTGTTTATTATTTTTACCTTTTCTGCGTTTTAAATCAGTATCACTTAAGCAGTGTATTCTCTTTATGTTGGTTGGAGCTTCTCAGCTCAGTATTATGTATATCTTTTACTATCATTCGTTTAACTACATCAGTGTGCCAGAGATTTTACTGTTCACCATCATGACGCCTGTTTATGTCACGCTAATATATGATCTCTTACAACGTCATCCACTACGCTGGGCCTATCTGTTTACTGCTGTTTTGGCAGTAATTGGTACCGCGATTATTCGTTATAACCAAATCAGCACTAATTTTATCGTTGGTTTTTTACTGATTCAGGGGGCAAATATTTTCTTTGCGCTGGGTCAGGTTGGTTATAAACGTATTATGGAGCTCTATCCGATGCCGCAGCATCAGGCCTTTTCCTGGGTCTATTTGGGGGCAGCAGTTGTGGCTGTAATTTGTTGGTTACTTTTTGGTGATATGAACAGGTTTCCAACCACGACAACGCAATGGATTGTACTGCTTTGGCTTGGTATCGTCGCATCAGGTGTGTGTTATTTTCTCTGGAATTATGGTGCGACAAAAGTGGATTCCGGTACCCTGGCAATTATGAATAATGCGGTAGTACCGCTGGGTATTTTAGTTAATGTGGTTGTCTGGCAACAACAGATAGAGTGGGGGCGATTTATTATTGGTTCGATTGTAATTATTGCAGCATTGGTTCTTCATCGATATTGGATTGTCAAAACAGACAGTTTATAATGCATGGCGCAGAAAAGAAAAAAGCCGCCTAAACTAAGGCGGCCGTTCATAATTTAAAATGAAAAATAATGCAGTGGCACTTATTAAGACAAAC
Source organism: Zophobihabitans entericus (assembly GCF_011745665.1). GTDB lineage: Bacteria > Pseudomonadota > Gammaproteobacteria > Enterobacterales > Orbaceae > Zophobihabitans > Zophobihabitans entericus. Next base: position 1,972,537 of record NZ_CP050253.1, read on the forward strand.
TAAAAATTAATAAGTTCCCCATAATATAAAAATAATTAAATATTTTTTGAAAAATGATCAAATAAGGCGACAGATGACGATACAGTGTGATTATTATGCAAAAAAACAGTGTCTATCCTGTCAGTGGTTAGCGAAGCCTTACACTAAACAAATTGAAGTTAAACAACATAATTTATCAGATAAACTCAAATCTTTTCATCCTGAATTAATTTTATCGCCTGTTGTTAGTGAACTATTTCATTTCCGTAATAAAGCCAAAATGGTTGTTACCGGAACAGTGGAAAAGCCGATTTTGGGTATTATTAATCATGAACAGCAAGGAATTGATCTATGCCACTGTCCTTTATATGAACGAGGTATTGCTGAAACACTTGAACTCTTAAAAGGGTTTATTAAAAAGAATAGTCTGGTTCCTTATAATATTAATAAAAAGAAAGGTGAACTTAAGTTCATTATTCTGACTGTGCATCAAACAAAAATCATGCTACGTTTTGTGTTGCGTTCTGAAAATATGGTGGAACAGATTCGGGTTGTTTTACCTGAACTACAACAATTAATTCCGAATCTGGTGGTAGTTTCTGCCAATATTCAGCCTAAACATGCAGCAATTTTAGAGGGTGAACAGGAAATTATCTTGACCGAGAATGGTGTACTACCTGTGATGCTTAATCAGATTCCACTATTTATCCGTCCACAAAGTTTTTTCCAAACCAACACCAACGTTGCTGAAAAACTCTATCAAACCGCAAATGAGTGGATCGATGAGTTAAATTGTTCCTCACAACAAGTGCAATCTATTTGGGACCTTTTTTGTGGTGTAGGTGGTTTTGGATTGCATTGCACTAAACCCAATATGCGCCTGACCGGGATTGAAATTAATCAGGAGGCGATCGCCTGTGCCAAAAAATCGGCGGAGCAATTAGGGTTGTCTCACACTGATTTTCGTTCTCTGGATTCCACCGCTTTTGCTCTGGCACAGCAAGATATTCCGGATTTAGTTCTGGTTAATCCACCCCGTCGGGGGATTGGCAAGGTACTGGCTGAATATCTGCAACAAGTCGCTCCAAAATATATTTTATATTCGAGTTGTAATCCAGATAGCTTAGGGCAGGACCTGCTTAGTTTGACTAATTATCAGCTAAATAAAGTACAACTTTTTGATATGTTTCCCCATACAGAACATATGGAAGTCATGGTACTATTAATTAAAAAATAACCATTTAAAAAATCTAACAAAAGGTCAGAATATGCAAACAATTGGCTTACTTGGCGGTATGAGCTGGGAAAGTACGGTGACTTATTATCAAGTGATTAACCGTATTATCAAAAAACAATTGGGTGGATTACACTCAGCAAAATGTGTTTTGTATAGCGTCGATTTTCAGGAGATTGAATCCTGTCAAGCCAATGGTGACTGGGAACAGAGCGCTAAAATTCTGACTAAGGCTGCTCAAAATCTGGAAAAAGCAGGTGCAGATTTTATTGTGATTTGTACTAATACTATGCATAAGGTAGCTTCGCAGATTCAGGCCGGTATCGCTATTCCAATTCATCATATTGCAGAGATGACAGCTAAACAATTACAGCATAAAAAGATTAAACGTGTTGCGTTATTAGGTACAAAATACACCATGGAGCAGGATTTTTACAAAAATGTGCTTATTAAGAATGGTATTGAAGTCTTGATCCCAGACGAAGAAGAACGTACTTGTGTTAACGATATTATCTATCATGAACTCTGTCTTGGTGTGATTAAATCTGAATCTAAACAACAATATTTAAGGATAATTGACCATTTAGTTAAACAAGGTGCTGAAGGTATTATTCTTGGTTGTACTGAGATTGGTTTATTAATTAATCAAACAGATACCAATGCACCATTATTTGATACCAGTTTAATTCATGCAACCAGTGCAGCACTACGGGCTATTGGACTTAATGAATAACATTTGATTATTACTGTTTAGTGATAAGAGTGATAGATAAAATCCCGACTGTATAAAGTGAAGTTATGTTATGATGAGCCACCTAAAAATAGGTATAATTAATAATTATCGCCAATTTATATTTATCTAAAGATGTGGAGGCAATTTTGATCCCAAATGTATCTAATGCTCTATCCTGGTTAGAGAAACACCATACCATTTTGCAAGGAATTCAACGTGGTTTAGAACGTGAAACGCTGAGAATTCTTCCGGATGGGACCTTAGCAAGTACGCCTTTCCCAAGTTCAATTGGTTCAGCTTTAACTCACCCTTGGGTGACCACTGATTTTGCGGAGTCAATGTTAGAGTTTATTACTCCAGTGAATTGTAACATCGATTATATGTTGACGTTTTTACGCGATCTGCATCGCTACACGAGTGTAAGTATTGGTGATGAGCTGATGTGGCCACTGAGCATGCCATGTTTTGTTGCCAAAGAAGATGACATTATTTTAGCGCAGTATGGTACGTCTAACGAAGGGCGTATGAAAACTCTTTATCGTGAAGGCTTAAAACGCCGTTATGGTGCAATGATGCAAACCATTTCCGGTGTTCATTATAACTTCTCTCTGCCGATGGCGTTTTGGCAGGCACGTGATGGTGTTAAAAATGCTGATGAAGGTAAAGATGTTATTTCAGAAGGCTATTTCAGACTCATTCGTAACTATTACCGATTTGGTTGGGTGATTCCATTCTTATTTGGTGCTTCACCATCTATGTGTTCTTCATTTATTAAAGATCCTAAGAAAGCGGCTGAGTTTGAAAAAATGACTCAGGGTAAAGGTTATTTACCTTATGCGACTTCTTTAAGAATGAGTGATTTAGGCTATACCAATGATGCGCAGCGTAGTCTGGGCATTACATTTAATCATTTAGATACTTACGCTGAAGGGCTTAAACGAGCAACTCAACTTAAGTCAGAAGAATTTAGTAAAATTGGTGTGAAAGTTGATGGTGAATATCGTCAGCTCAATGATAATATTTTGCAGATTGAAAATGAGTTTTATGGCCCAATTCGTCCTAAACGCGTGACTCAACCGGGTGAGACTCCGTCAGATGCTCTGCTACGTGGTGGCATTGAGTATATCGAGGTTCGGGCACTGGACGTTAATCCCTTCTCTCCAATTGGTATTACTGAAGAACAAATTCGTTTTATTGATCTATTCCTTATCTGGTGTGCTTTGGCTGATGCGCCGGACATGAGTGCAGCAGAGCTTGAGTGTGCTAAACTTAACTGGAGCAGGGTGATTATGGAAGGGCGTAAACCTGATCAGACTATCAGCTTTGAGTGTGATAGTTATCGCAAGCCATTATCAAAAGTAGGCCATGCATTATTTGATGATTTGCTCAGAGTAGCAGATGTTCTTGATCGTTCAGAACAGAAAAAACCATATCGTGAGGTTTGCGAACGTCTGCGTGTCACGTTTGATGAACCTGAACTTACATTATCAGGCAGGACTCTACAAGCGATCCGTGATTTAGGCACTGGGGAGTTTGGTCTGGCGCTGGCAAAACAATATCAACAGCAGCTGGTCAAAGAACCATTACAGGTTCTGACAGAAAAAGACTTCTTAAAACAAAGAGATCTCTCTTTAAATAAACAACGTACTAAAGAGTTACAGCAAACAGAAAGTTTTGATGAGTTTTTAGCAAAAAATAAATCCAAATAACCAGAGGATTCTGATGGCAGATGATATCTATACATTGAGATATTCCGCGAATAAAGATGTTGAGTTTATTCTGCCTGATCACAATATTATTGTGAATCATCCACTCTCAGACGAGAGAAAAATTGATGTTCTGGTCTGGAATATTTTTAAGCAAAAACGCTCTGCCTGGACGAGTGTACTGGAAAAATATGGCAAACCAAGTCAGCTGGTACTACTACAGGAAGCACAGACAACGCCTGAGCTGATCAATTACGTGACAAGAAATCACATCGTGGCTGATCAGGTTCCGGCGTTTTCATTCAACGATAATTATGCTGGTGTGATGACACTGGCCAAAACCTATCCGGTTTGTGCACTACCATTTAAAGAGCGTGAGCCTCTGATTCGTATTCCAAAATCAGCTCTTATTACTATTTATCCTCTTGCTCAAACACATCAAATGTTGATGGTGGCAAATATTCATGCAGTTAATTTTAGTTTTGGGATTAAAATTTATCAGCAGCAGATTCGTTTGTTATTAAATCGAATTTATCAGCATCAGGGGCCGGTTATTTTAGCTGGGGATTTTAACACCTGGAGCAAACAACGTTTAGATTTACTACATTATCTGACTACTTCGATTAACTTACAGCAGGTACGTTTTACGTCTGATATCCGTAAAACTTTTTTAGGCAGGCCTTTAGATTTTGTTTTCTATCGTGGGCTGGATATTGAGCAGGCCAGAACCATCTATACTATGGCATCTGACCATAATCCACTGTCAGTGACTTTTACTTACTAATTAACTGGAACTACCATTACGAACATTAATGGTTAGCTTGTCTCCTGGTCTAAGACGATCAGCATTTTTCAGATTATTCCATTTCAGAATTTCACTGACTTTTACATGATGGTTTTTTGCAATCATTGACAGGTTATCACCTGGCTTTACCTGATAAACGATCTGACTGTTACGACGATGTTGTTGTGCGTAAGTCTGTAAATCAATATCGGTGATACTTTTATATTTAAGGTTGGTTGATGTAATTGCATAAGCGTCATTAAGTTCAGCTTGTTGTGTTGCGCTAATCAGGTCAATGATTTCTGCCTGCGAATAGTTTTCACTCACCAGTCTCTCGTAGAGTAATTCCGCATAACTACTTGGAACTAAAAGATGGAAAGGGCCATTAAGTATTTGTTTAGAATAGCCAGCATTATAAGTTTTCAATTCTTCCATGGTCAGGTCGGTAAACTGAGAAACACGTTCTAATTTAATTTTTTCACCGATATCCACTTTTACTAGAGCATTACTGTAATCAAGTTCAGGTAAGGTAATACCATAATTACCACAATGTTTCACGATATCGATTAGAGCTAACATTTTAGGCACATATTGCATAGTTTCTTTAGGTAAATTTAATGCCCAGTAATGGGTTGGTAAGCCTTTGCTTTTATTCCATGCAATCGCACGACGTACCCGGCCTTCACCAGCATTATAAGCAGCCAGAGTTAATAACCAGTCACCATCAAAGCTTTTATTCAGATATTCCAGTAAATTCAGCGCAGTATTAGTTGATTCAATTAAATCACGACGAGGATCAAACCACTGATTTTTACTCATGCCATAGGCTGACGCAGTAATTGGAACAATTTGCCAAAGACCTGCAGCTTTAGCAGAAGATGTGGCTAAAGGATTATAAGCACTTTCGAGCAATGGTAGTAAGGCTAATTCAATAGGCATATTACGCTGATGTAATGAATTAACAATAAAGTACATATAAGGTTCAGAACGCATCGCTGTTCGCTCAAATGATATTTTATATTTAATAAAATTATCACGTTCAGCAATAATACGTTGATTTAACGGAATGTTAATCTGAGATTCATTTTGAATAAAGACCCACGGATTTTGTAAGTCAGCAGGGGCTGGTTTAGGCGTAGTAATTACTGTTGTATCAGGTTTTGGTTCTGCTGGTTTTTTGCTTGTTGTTTGGCAGCCAGCTAATGCAACAATAAGAATAATAAAGAGTTTTTTCATGTTGTTTTTTGTTTGCTAAGTTATTTTTATAGTTATTACTTGTAGCAGGCGCAAAAAACAGATTAGAATCGGTCCTTCATAGTGCGAAGCTTAGAAAATACTTGCTCACTATCCGTGATCTGTAATTTTTGTTGTATCCTTTCGTCATCCCATCTTAAAAAAAGATTAGTCCTTTTTTCAAGCTCAAGCGTCGTTGGTAACGTTATTTTATTATCTTTTCTTAGTTCTTTGATTTTTTCAAATTGTGCAAGTAAGTCTATGTCATCCGGCAGTACAGACAAGGCGAACTTGAAGTTGTCTAGTGTATATTCATGTGCGCAGCAAATCAATGTTTGATTTGGTAATTGGTATAACTTTTTGAGACTATTAAACATTTGCTCATGAGTCCCTTCAAAAATACGTCCACAACCACCAGCAAACAAAGTATCACCACAAAACAGGTAAGGGGCCTGATAATAGACTACATGATCAAGTGTGTGACCTGGTGTTTCTATAACCTGAAAATCAAAATTTTCTAGCTGAACTTTATCACTTTCATGTACGGTGTGAACAGGTAGTTGTAGTTTTTGCTGAATGGTAGCACTACCAAAGACCAAAATTTCCGGATAAGCCTTCACTAGTTCAGCAACGCCAGCTGTATGATCGTCATGATGATGAGTTAATAATATAGCCACGGGTTTAAGTGAATGCCTGGATAAATAATCAATAACAGGTTTTGCTGTACTTGGGTCAACAATGACAGTTTGTTGCTTGTCATTGGTCAGCAGCCAAATATAATTGGTTTCCAGAGCGGGAATTGTGGTTAATTGATACATAATTATCTCACTTAGCCATATAGAAAAAAACGATATTGAACAGCTATTCTTCAGATGGAATAAAACCTTCATCTTCATGTTTAGGATTTGCAGCTGAATTTCTGGCTAGCTCATCACAACGTTCGTTTTCCGGATGCCCGGCATGACCTTTCACCCAAATCCATTCAATATTTTGTTTAGGTGCCACTTCATCAAGACGCAGCCAAAGATCCAGATTTTTGACGGGTTTTCTATTACTTGTCTTCCAGTTATTACGTTTCCAGTTATAAATCCAGGTGGTAATACCGTTTTTGACGTACTGGCTGTCAGTATAAAGCTTAACATTACAGCGCTCTTTAAGAGTCGAAAGCCCAATAATCGTCGCCAGTAACTCCATTCTGTTGTTGGTAGTCAGATGATAGCCTTCGGTAAGTTCCAGCTCTTTTTTCTTGTAGCGTAAAATCACCGCATAGCCACCAGGCCCAGGGTTTCCAAGACATGAACCATCCGTATAAATTTCTACCTGTTTTAACATTAATCCTAAATCTCTGCTAAAATAATCTCATTGCGTGGAATATACACCACATTGATGTAGAGAACAAATAACAATACGAGCTGGCAGTTACCCTTATGACACAAAATAATCAACCTATACTCGAGCGTCAAATCGTTCTGGATACAGAAACAACCGGTATGAATATGGATGGTACTACTCATTATACCGGACATAAAATTATTGAAATTGGTGCTGTTGAAATTATCAACCGTCGTCTGACAGGTAATCATTTTCATGTGTATTTAAATCCAGGGCGAGCAGTTGATGCTGAAGCTTTTGCGGTCCACGGATTAAGTGATGAGTTTTTAAAAGATAAACCAAAATTTCAGGAAGTTGCAGAGAGCTTTAAACAGTTTATCTCTGGTGCTGAACTGGTCATTCACAACGCATCGTTCGACGTTGGATTTATCGATTATGAATATCGCTTGATGAATTCAGATTTCAAAGTTGAGCAGCACTGCAAAGTGACGGACTCTCTGGCGATGGCTCGTCGTATATTTCCGGGTAAACGGAATAACTTAGACGTACTTTGTGAACGTTATCAGATCGATAACTCTCACCGAACACTGCATGGTGCTTTACTGGATGCGGAGATTCTGGCGGAAGTTTATCTGGCGATGACTGGTGGTCAGACATCAATGTCATTTGTGCAAGATGAAGCTACTGCCAGTCAAACATCTCAAACAATTGAAGTGCCTCGTTTACAACGTAGTGAGTTTAAGTTAAAAGTAATTTCAGCATCTGACATTGAATTATCTGAACACGAAAACACTCTCAATCTGATTGATAAGAAAAGTGGTGGCTCTATCTGGCGAGCTGAATAATCGTCAGGATTGAGAATAAAGGGTCGGATACGTTGATTTTATGAACAATCAGACCCCACAGCAGAAAAAAGCTATTGACGGGCAGAGGATAAGCCTTTAATATTCTGCCTACTTCAAGCAGATACTGTTTGTGGTACGCGGAGCGGTAGTTCAGTTGGTTAGAATACCTGCCTGTCACGCAGGGGGTCGCGGGTTCGAGCCCCGTCCGTTCCGCCAATTTTCTTTTTTTTACCTCTAGTAATATTCAATAAAGTCTAATAAGTTAAAAAATATCAAATATATAATTTAGTTTTCTCCTGCTTTCCTATAATCTTTTATCTATTAAAATTCATTACATTTTAACCACTTCTCAAATCTAAACGCTGGTACAGACATAGGTTCAGTTTTGTCTATTTTTGATACTTATGCAGTCATAATTGGAGCTAGACTATGTGATTCATTATTTAAATGATTCTTTATTGCGTTTTTTAGCTAAAAGTATCAGTTGGATAGAACCATTAGGTTTGAGTAACAACAAAAACAGAATACACAAACACAGCATCCTATCAAAGATAAAGCTTACTACGATAGGATGATGCTGGATAAGACTTGGTCACCCCTTAAGGATGATCCGAATAGTAGACCGATTAATAATCAGGCTAATCGGACTCAAATCTACAATAACATCACCTACCATTATGATGAATTGGGTAATTTGATTAAGCGTGAGAAACCGAATGGGGAAACACTGTATTTAGCTTATGATAATGAAAATCAGCTTTCCTTATCTCACATTGTAAAGCCTAATCATACCGAAACTTGGGGCTATGCTTATGATGCCTTTGGTAGACGAATCAGTAAACATATTACCGATAAACTGGCGTTAAAAAACAACGAACAGCAACAAATACGCTTTGTTTGGGATGGGGCAAAGCTACAACAAGAACAACATAAACAAAACAATGGAATCTTTAGTTATATTTATGAAGCTACTGATAGCTTTGTGCCCATTGCACAAACGGTAAAAGACAATCTAACAGAAAACATCACCCTTAATTATCTACACACCGACCAAATTGGTATTCCTAAAGAGATGACCGATGAGCAGGGTAATTTAGCTTGGTTTGGGCAATACTCCGCTTGGGGTAAGGTAGAAAACGGGACGAATGTTTTACCTGCTCACCAACCGTTTAGATTGCAAAATCAGTATTATGACAATGAAACAGGTTTGCATTATAATTTGTTTAGGTATTATGAGCCTGAGTGTGAGAAGTTTGTTAATCAAGATCCGATTGGGTTGCTAGGTGGGGAGAATTTATACCAATACGCTTCAAACCCTTTTGAATGGATGGACCCTTGGGGGTTAAATCAATATAGAAAGCGTTCAGTTTCTTCCGTAGCAAAACTTAGACATAATTTCGATAAATCTGGAGGAGCAAGAGAAAGATACTTGAAAAAATTGGCAAAGACACCTGAAAAAACAAAAGCCACATTCAAATGTACTGACGAAGATATAGAGCAAATGAAAAAAGGGAAAGTCCCCAAAAATTTTGTTGTCCATCATAAAAAACCTTTATTTAGAGGAGGAAACAATCGTTTTAGCAACTTAACTTTAATGGATAAAAATATCATACAGATAACAATAAAATGTTGCATTGGTATGAAGAAGGAAAAAATTTTTATGGACTTAATTAGGAATAAAATTATGGAAACAATATGCCAAGAATGTCATTCTAAGTTTTTATTATCACAGGAACAAAAAGAATTTGTTTCAAGAATGCAAAGCACTGGGCTTAAAGTTATAATTATTGATTGTCCATACTGCAACAAACCAACTCCTTATACTGACGATTTAGCATTTAAAAATGTTATTTATCAGAATACTGTTGGTGAAAATTTATTACATTGCCCTGTTAGTCATTGTGATGGTTTGATTAGTTTTATTGACTACTCTAAACCCTATTTTTGGGGATGTGGTGAATGTGGTAAGGAATGGTACAAAGAAGAAGACTTGCAAAATGAAATATCCAAAATTGTTCAAAAATATCCTTACAGACAAACATGTTATGAGAAAAAAAAGGAAAAATGGATTGCAGCGCCAGAATCCCAAATTGTTGCAGATTATGAAAGTCTTGTTGAGAAAGAACCGTTTGATGTGTAGTTAATGTTAAGGTTTTTCTACAATAAGGGAAAGAGTAACTAATTCATCATGAAATTAATTCTATAAAACACAAATAATCGGACTAACATATATAGTCCCTTTTACCATTGTTGATTTTTACTTTAAATAAGAGGGAAAAAGAGTATGCTGTTTGAGCTGTGTTAACAGCGAGTTTCCATACTCGCCTCTTATTTAAAGTTAAAATCAATCACCCGTTAGGGCAATGGTATAGGGTGCCCTTTTTTTGCTGTCGTTTTTTTGGGTATGCAAAAAAATGAAGTCGCCATCAAGGCGAAACAAATTATCACAAACCCAACTGAACCCTAAAGACAAAAACCAATGGCTCATTGCCAGTGGCCCTGTCAAACGCAGTTACCTGTATGATAAAGCAGGTAACTTAAAACAAAGTACGGATTTAAGAACCGGTGCCACCAGTTATGTATACGATAAACTCGGGCAAATCTTAAAAGCAGGCAAAGAAACCTTTGCCTTTGACCCTGCCCATAATTTGATTGACCAAAAAGAACAACAAACCAATCAACCACAAAAATCGGTTAAAGACAAAGCTTATTATGACCGAATGATGGCAGATAAGACCTGGTCTCCCCTTAAAGATGACCCGAATAGCAGACCGATTAATACTTATGCTAATCGTACACAAATCTACAATAACATCACCTACCATTATGATGAATTGGGTAATTTGATTAAGCGTGAGAAACCCAATGGGGAAATGCTGCATTTAGCTTATGATAATGAAAATCAGCTATCCTTAGCGCATATTGAAACGCCGAATCAAACCGAAACTTGGGGCTATGCTTATGATGCTTTTGGTAGACGAATCAGTAAACAGATTACCAATAAACTGGCAGTAAAAAATAACGAACAGCAACAAATACGCTTTGTGTGGGATGTGGCGAAACTCCAACAAGAACTACATAAACAAAACAATAGATTCTTTAGTTATATTTATGAAGATACTGATAGCTTTGTGCCCATTGCACAAACAATAAAAGACAATCAAACAGAAAACATTACTCTTAATTATCTACACACCGACCAAATTGGTATCCCTAAAGAGATGACCAATGAGATGGAAGATTTAGCTTGGTTTGCTGAGTACTCAGCTTGGGGTAAGGTAGAAAACGAGACAAATGTTTTACCTGCTCACCAACCGTTTAGGTTGCAAAATCAGTATTATGACAATGAAACGGGTTTGCATTATAATTTGTTTAGGTATTATGAACCTGAATGTGGGAAGTTTGTTAATCAGGATCCTATTGGGTTATTTGGGGGAGAGAACCTTTATTTATTCGCCTCAAATGCTACTTCGTGGGCTGATTTTTGGGAACTAACTTCTAAAAAACCTAATAAATGTTGTACCTTAGTTTATAATCATAAAACAAAAGATAATAAGAAAACTAACAAAGCAGAACTGAGACGACAAATCAGGGGACAAATAGCAGGATTTAATAGGATTTTGGCTACAGAGGGTTTAGCAGGCTTAAAAAAAGAATTCAAGCATACTTAGATGACCCCACTATTGAGAAAAAAGGAAGGGATATTGCAAAAGCTAAAGGAAAGGCGGGTGAAGGGAAAGCTTGGCTCCATGAACCAGATATGTGTGCGGGAAGAGCTCCAGAGGACATTTCAGGTGTAGGAGACTCTCGAACCAACTCAATAATTGGAGGAAACTCTCGAACTATTGCTGATACTATAATGGCTTTACCTAATGACTCAAAAATCGAGAAATTTAGATATATATTGAAAATTACATAGCGTATAAGGGTTAACATGATGAAGAATATGAACATTGAAAAATACAAATCATTAGATTCAGATAATAAAAGAATTGAGTTTTTAAATGAATAAACCGATCCATTAGATTTAACTTTAGCCAATTTTTTTCTAGAAATAATAAAAGACAATAAACAAGACGATGAGGTTAGAATTGCAGCATTAAAAATTATTGGTCTCTATCATGGCGATTACGATCATACAGATATTTTAAACTCATTAGACAGTATCATTTTAAATGAAAAGGAAGATGAATATGTCAGAATTTATGCTCTTCGTGCAATTGAATTTAGCCCTATAACTGATAAAGAAATTCAAATATCATTAGATATTATAAAAAACATAAATGAAGATGTTAATTTAAGAGCTGCTGCTTTTGCTGTTATAAGAAGGCATAGAAAAGATAATATAGTAGCTATAGATGCCTTAAAAGAATTATTAAGTTTAAACGATAAAACATATACTCTTCTCGCCCAGCAAGCATTGGATAATCTGTAAAAAAAACTAAATGGATAAAAAGATAGTTGAAAATATATTGTATAACTATTTCAATTTTATCTTCATATAAGCATCTGGCTATGAATTAAGATAATTTGGAGGCTCCCAAACCACTCAGTTTCAATATGACCGTTTAGGCCAACTGATTGAAGCGAGCAACCAACACAGCCGTATTAGTTTAGCATACGATGAGCTAGGGCAACTAAAAGAAGGGCTACCATATCATGGCTCTAAATATGCAGGAACAAAAAAAGCTGCTTTTGAAAAAGCAGAAAAAGCTTATGCAGGGATGACAGAAAAGGGATATTTAAAGATACCAGGAACTAAAAATGCCATTGTTGAAAATATAACACTATCAGATGCAATCAAATATATAAAAAACATTACTCGTAGGAATACATATTTATGGACTTCATTTTAAAGAATTTTGATTATAGGTTTTTCATTTTAGACACAGTTATGTTAGAAAACACAATGAAAGACAACGGGAAAACTAGAACAAAAAACATTTTGAAATATCTTACGGCACATAAAAATGTATATGAACAATTATGCCAGAATGGATATTTTTTCCCAATACAAGAAATAAACTCTGGCGCTTTTCAGTTTTTTATTAATAAATTACCTAATTCGCTCCCCAGCGAATGGCAAAATATCAGAACATATCATGATCAATTTGATTTCATAGTCACAGATACGTCTTCTATTTGGATCATCGCTGGAGATCAATTATATGAATGGAATCATAACTATTATAAAAATCATCATGAAAAAATTGAAACAATTAATGGTAAAGACTATCTTGCTGGAAAAAAAATCTCTATTGAAGAGGGAATATATTCACTATCAATATCCGTTTTAAAAAGGAAAAACAAAACCCAAGAGCCAAATCTTGGATTTCTAATCAACTTTACTAAAGCTACCAACGCAAATAGCACTATCAATAACCTACCAACAGAATTTAACTTTAATGGAAACAGAGAGTAAAGCTTAGAAAATAATCTCTATATTTAGTTTAGATTAGACAAAGATGGCTTACCGCTTAAACGGATTAATGCCTTAGGCCATGCCTTCCAGTATCAATACGATCAAGCACGACGCTTAACCCAACTGATGAATGAAAATGGTGATGCTTACCGCTTTGAATACGATGCCGTAGACAATTTGATTCAGGAAATGGGTTGGGATGGTAAAGTCACCCAATACCAGTACAATGCCGCTGGCGAACTGATTACCCAATACGAACAAGGACAAGTGATTCACCCGAATGGTGAAGCCACCACCTTAATTGAACACCGCTTTGAACGCGATATATTAGGACAACTGACCAAAAAGACCAGCAGACGGCACTCAAGCTTACCGCAACAATTGTCTGACTGGCTGTTAAATGATAACCATATCAGTGCCAAAGACAGAGGGTTGTTTTTACCGCAAACCCAAACCACTCAGTTTCAATATGACCGTTTGGGCCAATTGATTGAAGCGAGCAACCAACACAGCCGTATTAGCTTAGCATACGATGAGTGAGGGCAACTGCTCAGCGAAACTTAGCTTATGATAATGAAAATCAGCTTTCACTAGCCCATATTGAACAACCCAACAATCAAACCATAAAATGTTCAATTAGTAGTTGCTTGGTATATTTGTATAATTAAAATCTTGTAAGAGTCATTAAGGCATATTAATATCCTTTCTGTTGTCATAGGTCTGGTCGTAGGTTACTTAAAATAGAATAAAAATATCTGAATAAAATCAGATGCATAATATGATTTTTGCGGACGTCCGTTCCTCCAATGCTCCCCTTTTTATATTATTTTCTTACTATTTCTCAAGTTGCCACCTATTTCAAATCTACTATTTTATTTCAAATAGATTTAATCATTTTCATCAATTGACTAATACATAATTACAAATCTATATTGTGCTCAATGACCTGATATATAATACATTAATTTACTTTGAGTAACATTTATCTGGTAACCACAAAGGAGAAAATGATGTCTATTGAACAAATAATCCATTATCAATCAAAACTTGCCTACGAAATGGATTCCGCCGACTTATATCTTTCTTTAAATCAAAAAGAAAACATTGTTATTGTTGATGGACGTTCTCCTGAAGCTTATGAAAATGAACATATTCCGGGAGCTATTAACTTGTGGCATAAAGAGATGTGCCTGAATAATGTTAATCATTTGGATAAAAATAAAGTTTATATTTGTTACTGTGATGGAATAGGTTGTAACGCATCTACAAAGACGGCTCTCAAATTATTAACGTTGGGTTTTCAGGTCAAAGAGTTAATCGGTGGTTTAGACTGGTGGAAGAGGGACGGGTATGCAACTGAAGGAATTAATGCAACAAGTGGTTCTGGAATTGGTTGTAGTTGTTAATTAGAGTGTTCTAATTAGGCTAGCATATATTGCATGCTAGCCATTTTATATAAAGCAAATAGTTAATGATTATTGTGGTTTATGCACAATATCAAAGTACTCAGTTTTACTGTCAGCATTTGGGTAAATGCGGTAAGTATACTCTTCCGGAGTTACTTTTACGTTTTCAACAGTACGTGTGAATAGGATATTACCACTGGCATCTTTAGCGACTAAAGTTCTGGTTTTTCCATCTTCACTCATACTCCAGTCACCTTGCATTTTAGGTTTTCCATCCGGAGATAACATTTTGAATGTATGATCAGCAAAATATTCAGCTACACCAAAATAATTACTGACACCTTGATCTGTGTTTGCAACAGTTTCACCTTTTTGGTTTAACGCTCCGGTTGTAATCCAGACAGGTCCAACCATGATTTTTTCATATTGATTCAATGTTTGAACTGCTTGTGTTGCAGAGATTGCTGTTGCTACAGGTTGGGTTTCTGCAGCCATTGCGTTAAAAGTAAAGCTAGTTGCGGCAATAATAACAAGAGTAGATAATTTGGTTAATTTCATAGATTTCCTCTCCTTAGGAATAAAAATATCAATATAACGGTACTACTTAGCCAGTGTAACATCGATTTTGAAAAATACTAGTAAACGGACATTTTGGTATACTGGCTAAAATTAATCTTATCCATTTGAATTTTATTTACTTATTTATAACTTTGACATTTCTAATTAAAACTCAATTATATTAATAATTGTATCCTATCGTAGATAAAATATTATTGTATACAATAAGTTGGGTGGAGTGGTTTAAATAGAAGGTTTTCTAATTATAAATATTATTTGGTGGAATTAGTTTGTTTTCTACTTCTTTGTTTAAGGAACTGAATAATTCTGCCACCAAAAACGTTAACACATAAACCAAGCATAACAATAAAAGCACCAATAATATCAATATAGCTAAGATGTTCACCCAGAATAATGGCTGCAGCACTTAAACCAAATATTGGCACCAGCAGAGAGAAAGGGGCGACAGTACTGACATTATATTTACGCATCAAACCACCCCAAATAGTATTACCATAAATGGTCGCGATGAGTGATGTATATAAAATAGCACAGACAAAAATGATATCTGCGGAGTGAATAGTTTGTACGATAGCTTCAGGTCCATCGATAACCAAAGAACCGATTAAAAAGGGTAGTAACGGCACAACACCAGTCCAGACGGTTAATGACTTCATATCTGTCCCGGTTAGCTTCTTCATTAAAATATTACCCATTGCCCAGCAGGAGCTGGCAGCTAAGGTAAAAATAAGTCCAATAATCGTGATTGATGCGTCAGCTTGTAAACAAATTAAGGTTAGTCCAGAAGCGGAAACACAAAGTCCAATAAAGCTTCTGATACGAAAGCTCTCACCCAGTAAAAAGGTGGCAAAGAAGACCGTAAAAAAGGCCTGTGCCTGTAAAACCATGGAGGCCATACCTGCAGGCATTCCCAGATTCATACCAAAGAGAAGTAGGGCAAATTGACAAAAATAGAGGACAAATCCATAAGCGATAAACATTTTTAAAGGAATTTTAGGTCGCTTAAAGAAGAACAGTAAAAACACAAAAGGTAAAAAGCGTAAAAATCCGAAAATAAAAGGTGTGGTGTAACTCATACCTATTTTCATGATAATAAAGTTCAGCCCCCATAAAGCGATGACGGAAAGAATGAGAAGTAAATCTTTAATCTGCATAATGTTTGGAAAATAGGAGGAGAAGAGAGGTTATTGTCTGCTTATTTGAGCAGGAAAGCAATGGATAAAACAGTCAAAGACACCATCCATTTTATGCGATGGTGTCTTTAGAGTTAAGCTACTTATTCTAACTCAACACCAGTTTTAGCCGGGATTAAGAATAAGGTTGCAAAAATATCTAACAGATATAAAGAGGCAAGCACTAAAATAGCAACATTAAATGAGAATCCACCAAATGTTACTGCCGCTGTAGCTGATAATGCAGCAACAACTGCTGGACCAAAGCCACCTACACCACGGCCAATATTAAATAATACGTTTTGTGCCGTTGCACGTGCATGAGTTGGATAGGCTTCTGAAATTAAAGCACCATATCCACCTAACATACCGTTAACAAAGATACCAAGAATTGCACCGCCAAATAGTAGTGCCATTGGGTCAACCAGTTGTGAGTAAAGAAGAACCATCACAGTTGCACCTACCTGATAAATCAGGAAGATTGGACGACGTCCAAAACGATCAGCAAGTTGACCAAACAACCAGATACCAAAACCCATACCAATGATAGTAACAGCTGTCCACATTGCCGATTTAGTTAAGGTATAGCCGAATTTATTAGCAAGGTAGCCAGGCATCCAAATCATAATACCGTAGTAACCAAAGTTTTGTACTGAGGTTAAAATGGTGATGCCAATACTGGTTCTGAGTGTTTTACCATCTTTAACCAGTTCTTTAAATGGACTT
Source organism: Zophobihabitans entericus (assembly GCF_011745665.1). Taxonomy (GTDB): domain Bacteria; phylum Pseudomonadota; class Gammaproteobacteria; order Enterobacterales; family Orbaceae; genus Zophobihabitans; species Zophobihabitans entericus. The sequence goes on from NZ_CP050253.1 coordinate 1,989,688, forward strand.
ACTTTATCTTTTTTCTCTTGCATCTCTTTTTGTTTTTCAACAAAGATTTCAGGCTCGCCAATATAGTGACGAATCACGAAAGAGATGAAGGCCGGAATCACACCGACTAAGAACATTCCACGCCAGCCAATGAGTGGTAATAAAATAGGAGTAATAAGGGCGGCAACAAGTACACCAGCCTGCCAGCCTAAGCCAACGTAAGATGACATACGGGTTCTTTCACTTGGTTTACATGCTTCAGCAGCAAGTGCCATACCAATACCAAATTCACCACCAAGACCAAGCCCTGCAATTGTACGATAAACTAACAGATCCCAATATCCTTGCGCAAAAGCACAAAGACCGGTAAAACCAGCAAATAATACAATAGACCAGGTTAATACTTTGATACGGCCATATTTATCGCTCAGCGCACCAAAAATAAATCCACCAATTACTGAACCAATAAGTGTCCAGGTAACAAGTGAGCCAGCTTCGGTAGAAGTTAAACCTAAATCCGCAGAGATCGCGACTAATATGAAACCTAAAATAAGAAGATCAAAACCATCCAGCGCATAACCAACAGTTGAAGCAAGAACCGCTTTTTTAGCATAGCGCCCATCTTCAATCTGCGCCTGAACAGAATCCTGTGACGAATTACTTGACATAGATTAGTACCTTAAAATTTAGTTAACTATCACTCAAATATTAATACATTATAGTGACAAATTGCATATATATGCATCATGAGCGAAAGGATATGCTATTACCCGGGAAGTAAAAAATAGAGGGAATAAGCATACGCATTTTACGGATTGTCGCCCAGATTGCAACTTTTAGTTGCATAAAATTCTTCTTTTGGACTCCAAAATCAGCTTATGTTACACTTTCATAATAAGTTTTAAGAGAGAAATATATGAATACTTCGCATATTGATTATCTAGCTATTGGGCAGCGTTTACGCGCTTATCGAATCGCCGCTTCATTACGTGCAGAAGACGTGGCAGAAAATCTAAAAATCTCTCGGGCAGCAGTGTATCGTCTGGAAAAAGGTGAGCTCGTTAAAATTGAAACTCTAGATCGACTGGCAACATTACTTAATACATCACTGACCAGTCTGCTTGGAGTTGATACTGAGTATTACTCATCAGGTGATGGTTTTTTCGAAAGAATGCGCCAACTAGAAGAACAATCAACCACCGTTTATTCCCATTTTGATCCTTTTTCTTTCCTGTTAACATCAGATAATTATCTGCAACATTTATCTATGATGTTGATGGAATCGTCGTCACTGACTGTGACAGAAAAACATAAAATTGATAGTGCCTTGGCAATTCTCAGAGAGCGTAAAGCACACTTTCAGCAGCATTCCCCTCAGGTGATTAATCTGGTTGGCATTCAGCATATTGAGCGTTTCTTACATTTAGGGCTTGTGGGTAGCTTAAATCTTTCACCCAGTAAGAAAATGGAGAGAACGCTGCTGGCCAGACAAGAAGTTTTGCATCTTATTCAGCAAATCGAAGAGAATCCAAAAACACTGAAAATTGCTATTACTAAGAATGTCGTTCCGTCACTCACATTCCAGATTTTTTACCGGGAAGCTACGCCACTTTCTTTAGCGATTAGTCCGTTTCGTTTAGGAGAGTTCCCCAATGTCAGTACCGGAATTGCGTCGATTACTTCATCAATGGATGCGATAAGACGTTATCAAAAACTTTTTGATCAGCTCTGGGAAAATAGTGTTGAAAATAGCAAGGCGATTGATTTACTCAAAGAGACATTAGAGCGCTATTAAGTGATTTTTATTTTATAAGTTCGGGATTGGCCAATATCTTTGATTAGCCTTATTTTTTAGACAGCTCACCGCATCTTTTTATTGTTTGATGAACAGCTTAATTTATCCCTATTAACTGGTTGAGTTCTCTGTTTATTCCCTCTACAATGCAGAGTTGGTCTATTTAAATCAATTACGAAAAGAGAAATTTAATGTCTGAATCTGTTGCTTCTATTACATTACAACCTATTAAAAAATTCAGTGGCACAATTAATTTACCGGGTTCAAAAAGTGTTTCTAATCGGGCTCTTTTACTGGCCGCATTATCTAAAGGGCAAACACGCCTGACCAATTTGCTAGATAGTGATGATGTGCGCTATATGTTGAATGCATTAACTGAACTGGGCGTAAATTATCAGCTCTCTGATAACCGTACGATTTGTGATATTGATGGGATTGGCGGGGCATTTCAGACAAATAAACCTCTTGAGCTATTTCTTGGTAATGCCGGAACGGCTATGAGACCGCTGGCTGCTGCGTTGTGCCTTGGTTCTCATAATATTATTTTAACCGGTGAACCGCGGATGAAAGAGCGACCGATTGGTCATTTAGTTGACGCGTTAAGACAAGGCAGCGCTGAAGTTGATTATCTGGAGAATGAAGACTATCCGCCACTGCATATTCATGGTGGTTTTACTGGTGGGCATATTCAGGTTGATGGGTCGGTTTCCAGTCAGTTTTTAACCGCACTTTTGATGATGTCACCACTGGCTACACAAGATACAACCATTGCAATTATGGGGGACTTAGTGTCTAAGCCCTATATTGATATTACGCTGGCAATGATGAAAATCTTTGGTGTTGAAGTCCATAATCAAAACTATCAAACTTTCACGATTAAAGGTCAGCAATCTTATATTTCTCCTGGACAATATCTGGTAGAAGGTGATGCATCTTCAGCTTCTTATTTTTTAGCGGCGGCGGCCATTAAAGGTGGAACAGTCAGAGTAACCGGTGTGGGTAAAAAAAGCCTACAAGGTGACACCAAATTTGCTGATGTGTTGGCTAAAATGGGCGCCAAGATTATCTGGGCTGACGATTATATTGAATGTACCGCAGATAAGTTAGTCGCGGTCGATTTAGATATGAATCATATTCCTGATGCTGCAATGACAATTGCCACCACCGCTTTATTTGCCAAAGGGACAACCACTATTCGCAATATCTATAACTGGCGAGTGAAAGAGACCGATCGTTTAAATGCAATGGCAACAGAACTACGTAAAGTCGGTGCAATTGTTGAAGAAGGGCATGACTATATTACAATTACTCCGCCGGCTTACTTAAAGCATGCAGAAATTGCAACTTATAATGATCACCGTATGGCAATGTGCTTCTCTCTGGTGGCGCTGTCTGATACACCTGTGACGATTTTAGATCCTAAATGTACAGCAAAAACATTCCCGGATTATTTTGATAAATTTGCTCAAATGAGTCAGTTAAAATAAAAGTTTAATAAAATCAATTATTTATATAACTATTTGATTTTATTAAAGAAATTAAAATAAGGAAAATATTGATATGTCACTAACATCAACAAGTGTTCCGGTAATTGCCATTGATGGTCCAAGTGGTGTTGGCAAGGGGACATTATGTCAGGCTCTGGCTAAGCATTTTGGTTGGCATTTACTTGATTCAGGGGCAATTTATCGTGTGTTGGCACTGTCAGCATTGACTCAAAATGTGGCACTTAATAATGAAACGAAGCTGGTCGAGTTAGCTAAAAAGTTACCTTTAGAGTTTGTGACTCAAGGTGAACATGTTGTGACATTATTGAATAAGCAAGATGTGTCGCAAGCAATTCGTACTCAGGAGACAGGCGTGGCAGCATCTCAGGTGGCAGCGATTGGCTCAGTCAGAGATGCTCTGCTTGAGCGTCAAAGAGCCTTCCAGCAGGCACCAGGACTTATTGCTGATGGACGTGATATGGGCTCGGTGGTTTTTCCTGATGCACCGGTTAAAATCTTTCTGGATGCTAGTGCAGAAGCTCGTGCGGAAAGACGTATGAAACAGTTGCAAGAAAAGGGCGCTCATGCTATATTTGGTGAGATTTTACAGGAGATTAGTGAACGCGATTATCGAGACCGTAACCGAACGGTTGCGCCACTAAAGCCAACGAATGATGCCTTAGTGATTGATTCAACCTCTCTTACTATTTCGGAAGTCTTTGAAAAAGCACTAATTTACATAAAATCAAATCTAAAGCTGTAAGGCTTTAAAACCAAAGCTCTATTACAAGGATTAGTAGTGGAGTAATTTAAGCAACCCCATTAGGCATGATGCCAGATGGCCGTTAAATTTAACTAAAGAAAATAAATATGACTGAATCTTTTGCTCAACTCTTTGAAGAGTCACTTAACCAACTTGAAACTCGCTCTGGCGGTATTGTTCGTGGTACTGTTGTTGCTATCGATAAAGATGTCGTTCTTGTTGATGCAGGTCTTAAATCTGAATCTGCAATTCCAGCTGAACAATTTAAAAATGCTCAAGGCGAACTAGAAGTTAAAGTTGGCGATGAAGTTGATGTGGTGCTTGACTCTATTGAAGATGGCTTTGGTGAAACAATTCTTTCTCGTGAGAAAGCAAAACGTCATGAAGCATGGATTGTGCTTGAAAAAGCAGCTGAAGAGCATACTACAGTATTAGGTGTTATCAATGGTAAAGTCAAAGGCGGCTTTACGGTTGAACTAAACGGTGTTCGTGCGTTCCTTCCTGGATCACTTGTTGATGTTCGTCCATTACGCGACACTTCACACATCGAAAACCGTGAAATTGAATTAAAAGTTATCAAACTTGACCAAAAACGTAACAACGTAGTTGTATCTCGTCGTGCAGTAATCGAATCTGAAAGCAGCGCTGAAAGAGAACACTTACTTGAAAACCTACAAGAAGGTTCTGAAGTTAAAGGTGTTATCAAAAATCTTACTGACTACGGTGCATTCGTTGATCTTGGTGGTGTTGATGGTCTACTACATATCACTGATATGGCTTGGAAACGTGTTAAACATCCAAGTGAAGTGGTTGAAGTTGGTCAGGAAATCCTGGTTAAAGTTCTTAAATTCGACCGTGATCGTTCACGTGTATCTTTAGGCTTAAAACAATTAGGCGAAGATCCATGGATTTCAATTGCTAAACGTTACCCAGAAGGTACTAAAGCACGTGGTAAAGTAACTAACTTAACTGATTATGGTTGCTTTGTTGAAATTGAAACTGGCGTTGAAGGTCTGGTTCACGTATCTGAAATGGATTGGACAAACAAAAACATTCACCCATCTAAAGTGGTTAGCTTAGGTGACGTGGTTGATGTTGTTGTTCTTGAAATTGATGAAGAACGTCGTCGTATCTCTCTAGGTCTTAAACAATGTAAACCAAACCCATGGTTACAATTTGCTGAGACTCATAACAAAGGCGATCGCGTTGAAGGTAAGATCAAGTCAATCACTGACTTTGGTATCTTCATCGGTCTTGATGGTGGCATTGATGGGTTAGTTCACTTATCTGACATTTCTTGGAATGCACCAGGTGAAGAAACTGTTAAAGCATACAAAAAAGGCGACGATATTGCTGCTGTTGTATTACAAGTTGATGCAGAACGTGAGCGTATCTCTCTAGGTGTTAAACAACTAGAAGAAGATCCGTTTAATAACTTCTCTGCAAATAGCAAAAAAGGCGCTATTGTTAAAGGTAAAGTAACTGCAGTTGATGCTAAAGGTGCAACTATTGAGTTGGCTGATGGTATTGAAGGTTACCTTAAAGCACAAGATATTTCACGTGACCACGTGGAAGACGCATCACAAGTGTTAAAAGTTGGCGAAGAAGTTGAAGCCAAAATTATGAACATTGATCGTAAAACTCGTGCTGTTTCTTTATCAATCAAAGCAAAAGATGAAGCTGATGAAAAAGACGCTATTGCAGCAGTAAATAATACGCCGAAACAAGAAGAGGCTGCATTTACTAACGCTATGGCTGAAGCATTCAAAGCGGCATCAAAAAGCGAGTAATAAAACTGAATAAGGAGAGCGATCTCCTTATTCTTTATATTATAATAATAAGAATACTTAAAAATTCTAAGAGGATATATCATGAATAGATCAGATTTGACAGAAAAGTTAGCAAACTGGCGTACACACCTTCCTGTTCAAATTGTTGATGAAGCTGTGCGCGATATTATCGAGCAAATTTCAACAGCAATGGAAAAGAATGACCGTGTTGAAATTCGTGGTTTTGGTAGTTTTGCTTTAAATTACCGTGCCCCGCGCAAAGCTCGCAACCCAAGAACGGGTGGTAAAGTAACAGTTAAGCAAAAATATATACCTCATTTTAAACCAGGTAAAGAGTTAAGAGAGCGCGTAAACAACGCTTAATTTATTCTTTTAATGAATTAAAATTTTCTTAAGAACCTTCTGTAGTTTTACAGAAGGTTTTTTTGCTACTGTAACAGTAAAATTGTTTTTTCGAGTCAGCTCACATCACCTTAAAGGTTATCTTTTCTTCATGACCTAATTCATTACAGTATAGCTTTTGGCGATATTGTAATGCCTGTTTATATCTCTTTACTTGGTTTTAATCTTAGCTGTGTTATTTTATTATTTATAACAAGGCTACCAACAACTTTGGAACTTACTATTCTGAGTGTTCTGACACTGGTTATCTCACTTTGTATTTGCTGTATTACCAATTGCAAAAAATTATTACGTACAATGCTATGCTTTATTGTTATGGGACTGGTTGGGATATTATGGTCAACACTCAGTGCTAAGCAATATATGGCAAACATTCTGCCTTATATTGATAAACAACTGATGGTGCAGGGAATTGTCACTACAGCAAACATTGACGTTCAGGACGCTACTAGTAAAGAGAATCGATTTGTTTTATTTAATATAGATAGTATTGATAATCAGGAATTATCTGCAAGTGTGCCTATTGTCTTACAGTGGTCAGAACAATTTCCGGCTATTTTTGCAGGTCAGAAATGGCAACTATTAGTTCAGACGCGTGCCAGTCATAGCAGACTTAATGAAGGTAGCTTTGATAGTCAGCGCTGGTCTGTTGCCAACCGAACGGTACTACAGGGACGAGTTAAGAGTTACCAGCTACTTGAGCTGGAATATAGTTTACGGCAGACAATTATCTCTTCGGCCTTAGATTCTATAGGGCAATCTTCCAGGGCAGATATTTTAATTGCTTTAGCCTTTGGTGAGCGTGAACGGTTAACGGAAGAACATAAGCAGATACTTATGCAGACCGGTATTATGCATTTGATGGCGATATCAGGTATGCATATTATGCTGGTTGCTTTGGTCATCTGGCATTTGGTGAGAGCAGCCCAGTATATTCTGCCTAAGCAGTTTATCTCTTTGAAATATCCTATTTTCATCAGCTGGGCAGGCGCTTTATTTTATACCTGGTTATCTGGCATGAACCCTCCAGCTATTCGGGCCATGATAGCCATGAGTTGCTGGCTACTAGTCTATTCAAGACAAATTTATCTCTCTTCATGGCAGATATATCTGTGGGTTGTCACATTACTGTTGCTATTTGATCCTCTAATGGCGCTGTCTGATAGTTTTTGGTTATCCTGCTATGCTGTAGCCAGTCTGATTTTTCTGTTTCAGTGGTTACCACTACCTAAGGTAGTTAAGCGTAAAAAACGAGGGTATTTTGCGCGTTTATTACATTTACAGTTTGGTCTGCTTATTCTATTACTGCCTGTACAGTTTTGGATTTTTCAGGGAATGAGTTATGGGTCATTAATTGCTAATCTGGTGGCTATTCCCATTGTTTCCCTCATCACCTTTCCTGCTATTTTAATTGCTCTCATTCTGCATATATTTAATTTATCGTTATTAGAGTCATATTTTTGGTTTATCGCTAATGAGTCTTTAGAGTGGGTGTTATATTTTATTCAGGTTGTTGATGGTAGCTGGTATTACTTCTCAAAACACATGTATCTGCTAAGCCTTATAGGTTGGCTTGGTTTAATCATCTGGCGTACAGAGTTTTGGCGTTCATTTTATATCACCATAATGTCAGGTTTATTACTGATTTTTTTGCCTTTTTGGCAAAAAGAGCAGGGTGTCTGGCAATTACATGTACTGGATGTGGGACATGGCTTAGTAATTGTTATGCAGCAGGAACAAGATGTTGTTCTATATGATACGGGTCAGCTCTGGGAGTCAGGAAGTATGGCAGAGAAGGTGATTCTGCCTTTTTTACGGTGGAATGATTTTCGTCTAATAGGAATTATTGTCAGTCACGATGATAGCGATCACCGTGGAGGACTTGAAATCTTACAACGATACTATCCACAAAGCTGGTTATTAATGTCTTCAGCAACATCACCTGAGAATCACTGCATAAAAGGTAAATCATGGAAATGGATATCTTTAAATTTTGAAGTACTCTGGCCATTATCGGCAGTTGAACAAGCCAGAAATGCTGACTCTTGCGTGGTGAGAGTTTTTGACGGTAAACATTCAGTTTTATTGACAGGAGATTTGGAAAAAGCACAGGAGTACAGACTGGTAGAGCAGTATAAATATGGATTATCTTCAACAATTTTACAAATTCCTCATCATGGCAGTAATACGTCGTCCAGTTATGCCTTTTTAAACCATGTTATGCCGGAAATAGCGGTTAATTCTATTCCCCGTTATAATCCGTGGCATTTACCTTCAGATAAAGTCATAGCACGCTATAGTGATAAACAAATTCCTGTTTTTTCAACAGCCAGCGCTGGACAAATTAGTATACTGTTTACTCATGAGAATTGGCACGTCAACACATATAGACAACAAATAAAACCCCGTTGGTATCACGATTGGTTTGGTGCTTTGACGAATTAAAGGTAAAATAGATTAATTTTCTTTTAGATGGATTACATAGTGGATAATAAAGTAACTGATAAGGACTTTTCGGTCTGGCAAACCTTTAAACGTTTATGGCCGATGATATCTGTATTTAAAGCAGTTTTAATGATATCTGTCGTTTGTTTAATTATGAACGCAGTTGCGGATACTGCATTAATTTCTTTATTAAAACCGTTACTAGATGATGGTTTTGGTAAAAGTGACAGAAGTATTCTATTTTGGATGCCATTTGTTGTCGTAGGGCTCATTACTATGCGTGGTGTGGCTAACTATACATCAACTTATTGCTTGTCATGGGTTTCTGGCAAAATAGTGATGAATATTCGTCAGAAGATTTTTAACCATTTATTAAAAGCTCCAGTACCATTTTATGATCAAAATTCAACCGGACGATTACTTTCTCGTATTACTTATGATTCAGAACAAGTCGCGGCTTCTTCTGCCGGTGCACTTATTGTTGTTGTGCGAGAAACGGCTTATTTGATCGGGTTGTTTTCCATTATGTTTTACAACAGCTGGCAGCTATCTTTAGTACTTATTGTGATAGCACCAATTGTTGGAATTATTATTAAAATTGTTTCTAAGCGTTTTCGAGATATTAGTAAAAATATCCAAAATAGTATGGGCGCAGTGACTTCAGCAGCAGAGCAAATGCTAAGAGGCCATAAAGAAGTTCTGATTTTTGGTGCGCAGGAAGTAGAAAAGAATAACTTTGATAAAGTGAGTGATCATATTCGTAGATTGGGTATGAAGATGGTTTCTATTTCAGCATTATCGACACCGATTATTCAGATTATCGCTTCTTTTGCTCTGGCATTTATTTTGTTTATGGCAAGTAATTCTGATTTCTCTGATATCTCTGCCGGTTCATTCACAGTAGTCTTTTCAGCAATGGTCGCGTTGATGAAACCTTTAAAAGAACTGACCTCTGTAAATGCACAGTTCCAGCGCGGAATGGCCGCCTGTCAGACGCTATTTGCTCTACTAGATGAACCTCTGGAAGAAGATAAAGGAACACTTGAGGTTGAAAGGGTTAAAGGTGACATTGAGTTTAAAAATGTGGTATTTACTTATTCTACCCGTGAAGATCCGGCTTTGAATGATGTTAGCTTTACTGTACCTGCCGGTACAACTGTAGCATTAGTTGGTCGTTCCGGTTCTGGTAAATCAACAATAGCAAGCTTATTAACCCGTTTTTATGAGGTTGATCAAGGTGAGATTTTATTAGATCAACATAATATTAAAGAGTATACGCTGCAATCGTTAAGAAACCAGATCGGACTCGTTTCGCAAAATGTGCATCTGTTTCATGATACGATTGCGAATAATATCGCTTATGGTCGGGTTGGTGAATACACTCGTGAACAGATTGTTCAAGCAGCAACGCTTGCTCATGCGATGGACTTTATTGAAAAACTGGATAATGGTTTAGATACTATGGTGGGGGAGAACGGTGTTCTTCTTTCTGGTGGGCAGCGCCAACGTATCGCGATTGCGCGTGCTTTATTGCGTGATAATCCTATCCTTATTCTGGACGAAGCAACATCAGCGCTGGATACAGAATCTGAACGTGCGATTCAGTCAGCACTAGATGAATTACAAAAAAATCGTACCTCAATCGTTATTGCCCACCGCTTATCAACTATTGAAAAAGCTGATGAGATTATTGTCGTGCATGATGGACGTATTATTGAACGTGGTAGCCACAAAGTACTATTGGACAAAGGTGGTGCTTATATGCAATTACACAGTATGCAATTTGGTGAATAGATGATTGCCAGAATATGGTCAGGACAGAATAAGCTCTATTTATTATTACTGCCGTTTTCTCTGTTATATGGTTGTATTGCCACAGTTCGTCGCTGGTTATATAAAACAGGTGTTCTTCCTTCGTGGAAAGCACCTGTTCCTGTTATTGTGGTAGGTAATTTAAGTGTTGGTGGTAATGGTAAAACACCTGTTGTTATCTATCTGGTTGAAGAGTTACAAAAACGTGGGCATCGTGTTGGTGTGATCTCTCGTGGATATGGTGGTAAGAGTGAGAATTATCCATTAATTCTGAATGAGACGACTACAACAGCGCAAGCCGGAGATGAACCAGTACTGATTTTTCAACGGACACAAGTTCCAGTTGCTGTGGCACCAAAGCGTAGCGAAGCGGCTAAAGCGTTACTTGAGAAGTATCAACTGGATGTGATTGTTACTGATGATGGTCTGCAACATTATGCCCTGCAAAGAGATATTGAAATTGTGGTTATTGATGGTACGCGTTGGTTTGGTAATGGCTGGTGGTTACCTGCAGGTCCAATGCGTGAAAGTCAGCGTCGTTTAAAGTCTGTTGATTTTACGATTATTAACGGCAATTCTGAGAGTGACCATGGTTTAATTAACCCTGTGACTATGCAGCTTAAACCACAACAGGTAATTAATTTACAGACAGGTGAAAAACGTGGTTTAAGTGAGCTTTCTCATATTCAGGCGATGGCGGGAATTGGTCATCCGGCACGTTTTTTTGATATGTTAATGCAACTGGGAGCGATAGTTGAAAGTCAGCACGCTTTTGCTGATCATCAGGATTATCTGCAAGACCAGTTACAATGTTTAGCAACACCAGCACAATCTTTACTGATGACAGAAAAAGATGCTGTAAAATGCAGAAGTTATGCTCAGCAAAACTGGTGGTACTTACCGATTAGTGCAACACTACCTGAGACTTTTATTACTGATGTCACCAATAAGTTAGAGATATTAAAACATAAGGCATAAATAAAAATGGAACAACGTTTACTGGATGCATTAGCTTGCCCAAAATGTTTTGGCAAACTTATTTATAATAAAGAAAAGAACTGTTTAATTTGTCAAAAAGACCAACTGGTTTTTTTAATAAAAGATAATATTCCTGTGCTGCTCGAAAACGAAGCATTACCACTAAGTGGGGACAACTAAGATGGGATTTACAGTTATTATTCCTGCTCGTTTTGCATCAACTCGTTTGCCGGGTAAACCACTTGCTGATATCGCCGGTAAACCGATGGTGATTCGTGTGATGGAACAAGCCTTAAAATCAGGTGCGAATCGCGTGATTGTAGCAACGGATAATCAGGACGTATTTAATACAGTTAAACAACTTGGTGGTGAAGTCTGTTTGACCAGTGACAAGCACAATTCAGGGACTGAGCGCTTAGCAGAAGTCATCGATAAATATAAATTTAGCGATGATGAGATTATTGTGAATGTTCAGGGTGATGAGCCATTAATTCCACCGGTTATTATTGATCAGGTCGCACATAACTTAGTGCAATATAAAACAGGCATGGCAACACTAGCAGTTCCTATTGAAAGTGTTGAAGAGGCTTTTAATCCCGGAGCAGTAAAAGTTGTTATGGATAAAGATGGTTATGCACTTTATTTTTCCCGAGCAACAATCCCTTGGGATCGTGATCGTTTTGCAAAATCTAAAGACCAAATTGGTCAGTTTTATTTCCGCCATATCGGTATTTACGCTTATCGTGCTGGATTTATTCGCCAGTATATTCAGTGGCAACCGACTCAGCTGGAACAGATTGAGATGCTGGAACAATTACGTGTGCTTTGGTATGGTGAAAGAATTCATGTGGGTGTTGCTAAAGAGACGCCGGCAATTGGTGTTGATACTATTGAGGATTTAGAAGCAGTTCGTAAGATTTTTTTAAATAAAAAGTAGTCCATATTAATGGAATAAACATTAAAATCATAAGAGAGGCAGGGTATGAAAATTATTTATACAAAAGATTATCAGGCAATGTCTGCAGAAGGATTTAAAGTCATTAAGCATATCTTTGATACAGTACCAAATCCGGTTATCAATACCACCACAGGCGCCAGTTATGATGGTATTTTTGAACTGATGGTTAAGGCGATTAATGATGGAAGTATCAAGTTAGAAAATTGTGTGTTGATGAATCTGGATGAATATATTTCTCCTCGCCACGCATCTTATAATGTTTATACTTATATGCATAAAAAACTCTATGATTTGATTAAATCGCGTCCTAAAGTGATTGGTTTAATGGATGCTAGTGTGACAGACCGTCAGGCTGAGCTTAACCGCTATAATCAAATACTCGCTAAATATCCTCGTGATCTACAAATCGTCGGACTTGGTGTTAATGGTCATCTAGGAGCTAATGAACCCGGTACGTCATTTGATTCTCGCCTATTCTTTGCTAAAAGTGACGAGTCTACAGTGCAAAGTACCATGTTATATAATGGCTTAACACGTGATGAAGCACCAGAAGGTATGATGACGCTTGGTCTGGCTGATATAATGGATGCAAAACAAGTATTAGTGACAGCCTCAGGTAAACGTAAAGCGGAAGCTGTTAAAGGAATGATTGAAGGCCCGATTACGATAGATGTTCCAGCTTCTATTTTACAAAAACATCCTAATGTTGTTGTGGTACTAGACGAAGATGCGGCATCGCTATTAACGCAGCGTAAATAAAAATAATTTAGAAATGGCACATCAGGTTGCCATTTTATCTGTATTAATTAAAATGACATTTTAAATGATTTTTAACTTATTGATTTATTTATATTATTTAATTGATATTAAATGATGCAGATAACTATTATTGATAAGGTATGAGATGAAAACAAAATTTACCGGTTTTAGCCAGGAAGGTTTAAACTTTCTACAAACTGTTCGTTTAAAAAATGACAAAGAGTGGTTTGAAGAACATCGTCCAGTATATGAAAAGCGAGTGTTAGAACCCTTTAAATTATTAGTTGAAGAACTGACGCCTTGTATGTTGAAAATTGATCAATGGTTTGAAACTAAACCAGCTGTGAATAAAACCATATCACGTATTCATCGTGATACGCGCTTTTCTAATGACAAGACTCGTTACCGGGATCGCTTTTGGTTAACATTCAAGCGACCAAGTAAAGACTGGAAAGAGTCACCGGCTTATTTTTTTGAAATTGGACCTGATGCTTATCGCTATGGACTGGGTTATTATTGTACTTCAAAAGAGACGATGGATATTTTTCGTAAAGAAATTAACCGTGATCCGGAAGCGTTTTTAAACGTTGCTAAAAGCTGTAAGAAACCTTTTGAGCTGGTGGGTGAGAGTTATAAACGTCCATTAATAAAAGAACAACCAACCGAAATTGCAACCTGGTATAATCGTAAAAGTTTCGCGGTTATGGTCACAAGTCATCAAGTGGAAGAGACATTTAGTCCTGATCTTGTCAAGAGACTGACTAAAGGATTTCAACAACTAGTGCCATTATATGACTACTTAATGCGTGTTGAAATTATTAAGAATATTCCTGAGTAGTTTTTTCTAAGTTTATAAGAAACGTATCTAAGGAGGATTTCTTAGACACGCTCCTTAAATAAATCTTTATATAAGGTGACGGACATAAATAGAGTCACCTTGTGTATCAACAGCCACAGTAACTGGCATATCTTTCACAACAAATTCATAAATTGCTTCCATTCCCAGCTCTGGGAAAGCAACTACTTTCGCCTGTTTAATCGTTTGTGCTACCAGATAAGCCGCGCCACCAACAGCCATAAAATAAACTGCACCATTCTCTTTAATGGCGGTGACGGTATCATCCCCACGCTCGGCTTTACCAATCATACCTATTACACCTGTTTGCTCTAAAAGCTGGCGAGTAAATTTATCCATTCTGGTTGAAGTTGTTGGTCCTGCTGAGCCAACAACTTCGTCTTTAACCGGATCAACAGGACCGACGTAATAAATTATCTTATTGGTTAAATCAACCGGCAAAGGCTGATTGTTATTTAGCAGATCAATCAACTTTTTATGAGCGGCATCACGCGCAGTGAGTAATGTACCCGAGAGTAATACTTGCTCTCCTTGTTTGAGTGAACGGAGGTCTGCCTTAGTAATATTATCCAGATTAAGGCGCTTAGTGTTTGCCTGAGTTAAGTTAATATGTGGCCAGTCATAGGTGGGTGGAGTTAATTTAACTGGGCCATTACCATTTAAAGTAAAAGTAACATGACGGGTAGCAGCACAGTTAGGCACTAAAGCCACTGGCAGACTGGCGGCGTGAGTCGGGTAATCAAGAATTTTTACATCCAAAACTGTACTGAGTCCGCCAAGACCCTGAGCACCAATTTCCAATCGATTAATTTTTTCAAAGAGTGTCAGGCGCAGGGTTTCAATTGATGTTAGTTTTTGGTTAAATTTAACTTTTTCTTGAAGCTCATGAATGTCGACATGAGACATTAAAGATTGCTTAGCCATGAGCATCGCTTTTTCTGCAGTACCACCAATTCCAATGCCGATCACACCCGGAGGGCACCAGCCGGCTCCCAGTGTTGGTATCGTTTTTAATACCCAGTCAACGACGGAGTCTGAAGGATTTAACATAGCCAGACGGGCTTTATTTTCTGAGCCGCCACCTTTGGCTGAACAGGTAATTTCCAGTTCATCACCGGGAACTATGTCAACATGCAAAACGGCAGGAGTATTATCTTTGGTATTGATTCTGTTACCCGCAGGATCAGAAACTACAGAAGCTCTTAAGATATTATCTGTATGAAGATAAGCTCGCTTTACGCCTGCATTAACCATCTCTTCTAGTGAAAGTTTCGCATCCCACTGAATATTCATACCGACTTTAAGAAACACTGTAGCAATACCAGTATCCTGACAAAGTGGTCTTTTATTCTCAGCACACATCTGGCTGTTAATAATTATTTGAGCAAGGGCATTTTTAGCGGCCAGATTTCTTTCTTTTTTCCAGGCTGCGATCATGGCATCAATAAAATCTTGAGGATGGTAATAACTGATGAATTGAAATGCATCACTAATACTTTGAATAAAATCATCCTGTTTGATAACAGTCATAACCTTTGCCTTATTGCCTGAAAATGTAGGTACAATTTAAAAAAATAAGCGTAAATTCTACCTTATTTATGATTTTAAAAGAAATCTTAATCTAATTTTTTAGACAAAAATAAAATTAATTGGCAAAATAGAGGGCTTCAAATAAAAAGAACAATGAATAAGTGAGTCTGGTTCTATGTCTGTAAAACTTGTAATTCGCCGGCCAGATGACTGGCATCTGCATCTGCGGGATAATGAAATGTTGGCAACTGTATTACCTTATAGTAGCCAGATTTATGGTCGGGCAGTTGTTATGCCAAACCTTGTTCCACCACTCAAGACGACTTCTGCTATTAGTGATTATCGTGAGCGTATTTTAGGTTCTATGCCTGAAAATCATCACTTTCAGCCATTAATGACTGCTTATTTGTCTGACGATTCGGATGCTAAAGATTTACTAAGTGGCTATCAAAGTGGTGTAATTAAAGCGGTGAAACTTTATCCTGCACATGCAACAACTAACTCAGCTCATGGTGTGAGTTCTGTTGATGCGGTAATGCCAGTGCTTGAAATGATGCAAAAAGAGCGAATTCCGTTACTTATTCATGGTGAAGTGACAGACAGTCATATTGATGTTTTTGATCGCGAAGCTCGTTTTATTGAAACAATCTTAGTTCCGTTACTTAATCGCTTACCTGAATTAAAAGTCGTACTGGAACACGCTACAACGAAAGAAGCAGCCGAGTTTGTATTAAACGGAAAAGATAATTTAGCAGCAACAATTACCCCACAACATTTATTATTAAATCGTAATGCACTGTTTCAGGGCGGGCTCAGACCACACAATTATTGTTTACCGATCTTAAAGCGTGAGATTCACCGTCAGGCACTGGTTAAAGCAGTAACTTCTGGTTCATCACGTTTCTTCTTAGGTACAGATTCAGCACCACATGAGCAGGGCAAGAAAGAAGGTGCTTGTGGTTGTGCTGGTGCTTTTAATGTGATTACAGCTCTCTCTATTTATGCGCATATTTTTGAACAAGAAAATGCTCTGGATAAACTGGAAGCCTTCACCTCTTTAAATGGCCCACGTTTTTATGGACTCCCGACAAACACTGAAACTATTACTTTAATTAAACAACCAATGTTTGTACCGGAAAGTATTGAGGTTGTCAGTGGTGGAAAACTGATTCCATTTTTAGCCGGAGAGCTGCTTGAATGGTCGATAGTTACTGATTAGTTTATATAAGTTAACTCAAAATAAAAAAGGCTTGAATGATCAAGCCTTTGTTTTATCTGTTAGTAAATTCGTTAATTAAAACGGAATATCATCATCAAAATCCATCGGCGGTTCATTGCTCACTGGTTGCTGTGGTGCAGCCTGTTGAGCAGGGCGAGATGCTGCCGGCGCTGATGATTGATTGTTAGGACTTTGTCCCCAGCTTTGTTGGCCTGCGCCTTCACCCGCTGAACGAGAGCTAAGAATTTGCATCACACCACCGATGTTAACAACAACTTCTGTTGAGTAACGGTCCTGACCTGATTGATCCTGCCATTTACGCGTTTGTAGTGAACCTTCAATATAAACTTGTGAACCCTTTTTCAAATATTCACCTGCGATTTCTGCTAATTTACCGAAAATAACCACACGGTGCCATTCAGTACGATCTTTCTGTTCGCCAGTTTGTTTATCTTTCCATGTTTCCGAAGTAGCAATACTGATATTGGTGACCGCTCCACCATTAGGTAAATAACGCACCTCAGGATCTTGTCCAAGGTTACCTACAAGAATTACTTTATTGATACCGCGACTTGCCATTCTAGACTCCTAAACTAATTTTATCGGTATATTTATCGATATGAAATTTATTGCAGCATTGTAGCATAGCTAACAAAAATAACAGAATAGAATTCTACGGGTAATCAGTGAGTTTGGAATTTATGTCGCATTTTTACACAGAGATTATGTCCGAAAATTTTGCTTAATTAAAAACTACCTACTCTTGAAATAGGCATAATAACCAATACATCTTATATACAAATTTTGTTATAATGGACTGTTAATTTTATTAGTAAGAGATCTTATGTCTATCAAGAATATTGAAGTTCGTGGTGCGAGAACGCATAACTTAAAAAATATCAATTTAATCATCCCACGCGATAAATTAGTTGTTATTACTGGTCTGTCCGGTTCCGGAAAATCATCATTAGCATTTGATACTTTATATGCAGAAGGTCAACGTCGTTATGTTGAATCTCTGTCAGCTTATGCGCGTCAGTTTTTGTCATTAATGGAAAAACCAGATGTTGATCATATTGAAGGTTTGTCGCCAGCGATTTCAATTGAACAAAAATCGACATCACATAACCCGCGTTCAACAGTAGGTACTATCACTGAAATTTATGACTATTTACGTCTGTTATTTGCCCGTGTAGGCGAACCGCGTTGCCCTAACCATAATTTACCACTTAAAGCACAAACGGTAACGCAAATGGTCGATTTGATTATGGCATTGCCGGCAGAAAATCGTTATATGATTCTGGCTCCAGTAATCAAAGAACGTAAAGGCGAATATGTTAAATTATTTGAGCAGCTTTCAGCCAGTGGCTATATCCGTGTGCGTGTTGATGGCGAGATTTATGATCTATCTCAACCACCAGAACTTGAATTACAGAAAAAACATACTATTGAAGTGGTTGTTGACCGCTTCAGAATTCGTGATGATTTAAAATCACGTCTGGCTGAATCACTGGAGACAGCGCTAGATCTTGCCAGTGGGATTGTCACGATCGCTAATTTAGATGATCCAAAGGCAGAAGAAATCATTTTATCAGCTAACTTTGCCTGCCCAATTTGTGGTTATAGCTTAGCTGAACTTGAACCAAGATTATTCTCATTCAACAATCCGGCTGGGGCATGTCCTGATTGTGATGGTTTAGGTGTACAGCAATATTTTGATCCACAGCGTATTATTCATATGCCGGAAGTATCGCTGGCATCAGGTGCTATTAAAGGCTGGGATCGTCGCCATTTTTATTACTTTCAGATGTTAAAATCATTAGCAGAGCACTATAAATTTGATATCGATGCAGCTTATGAATCACTACCTGAAAATGTCAAAGATATTTTGTTAAATGGCTCTGGTGATGATGAAATTCAGTTTAAATATACCAATGATCGTGGGGATGTTGTACTGCGTACTCATCCATTTGAGGGTATTGTTAATAATTTAAGTCGTCGCTACCGTGAAACGGATTCACAAACGATTCGTGAAGAGCTCGCTAAATATATCAGTAATCGCTCATGTCCAACTTGTCATGGTTCTCGCTTATGTCGTGAAGCACGTAACGTATTTATTCATGATACTAATTTACCGTCTATCACAGACCTTGGCATTAAAAAAGCCAAACAGTTTTTTGATACTTTAGAGTTAAGTGGTCAAAGTGCTAAGATTGCTGAGAAAATCTTAAAAGAGATCAATGAACGCCTTCAGTTCTTAATTAATGTTGGGTTAGATTACTTAACGTTATCCCGCTCTGCTGAAACATTATCAGGTGGTGAGGCACAGCGTATCCGTCTGGCCAGTCAAATCGGTGCCGGCCTGGTTGGTGTAATGTACGTACTTGATGAACCCTCAATTGGTTTACATCAACGTGATAATTCACGCCTGATCGATACACTGACTCATTTAAGAAATTTAGGTAATACCGTGATTGTCGTTGAACATGATGAAGAAGCCATTATGGCTGCGGATTATGTGATCGATATTGGTCCGGGGGCAGGTGTACATGGCGGTGAAATTGTGGCACAAGGTACGCCACAAGATATCATGAATAATCCTAATTCCCTGACCGGTAAATTCCTGTCCGGTAAAGAGTGTATCGAAGTGCCTAAAAAACGTGTTAAACCAGATGCAAAGCGTCAGCTAGTACTACGAGGGGCAACAGGTAATAACTTAAAAGATGTCACACTGAGTATTCCGGTTGGTCTGTTTACTTGTATTACTGGTGTTTCCGGGTCAGGTAAATCAACACTGATTAATGATACTTTATATCCACTGGCTCAAAATGAACTGAATGGTGCGGAAAAAAGTGAAATTGCGCCTTATAAATCAATCGATGGTTTAAATCATTTTGATAAAGTGATCGCGATCGACCAAAGCCCGATTGGACGAACTCCACGTTCAAACCCGGCGACATATACCGGATTTTTCACCTCTATTCGTGAACTTTATGCAGGTGTTCCTGAGTCACGAGCGCGTGGTTATAATCCGGGGCGTTTTAGTTTTAACGTTAAAGGTGGGCGCTGCGAGGCATGTCAGGGTGATGGTCTAATTAAAGTAGAAATGCACTTTTTACCAGATATCTATGTTCCTTGTGATCAATGTCATGGTAAACGTTATAACCGTGAAACTCTGGAAATCAAATACAAAGGTAAATCAATTAACGAAATTCTGGATATGACTGTTGAAGAAGGTCGTGACTTCTTTGATGCTGTGCCGATGATTTCTCGTAAATTACAAACTCTGGTTGATGTTGGTCTGTCTTATATTACTATCGGCCAGTCAGCAACAACGTTATCAGGTGGTGAAGCACAGCGCGTTAAATTATCTAAAGAGTTATCTAAACGTGATACAGGTAATACACTATATATTTTAGATGAACCAACCACCGGTTTACACTTTGCCGATGTGAAACAGCTTCTTAATCAACTTCATGTGTTAAGCGAAAGAGGTAACACTGTCGTGGTTATTGAGCATAATCTTGACGTGATTAAGACAGCAGACTGGATTGTTGACCTTGGTCCTGAAGGCGGTAGTGGCGGTGGTGAAATTATTGCTGAAGGTACACCTGAAGATGTTGCTCAAGTGGCAAGATCTTACACTGGCCAATTCTTAAAGCCAATTTTAGAAAAAGCACTTGGTGTTACACTTAAAGCAAGTGATAAGCCTAAAATCAGTGCCAAAGACGCAAAATCTGCCCCGGCAGAAAAAGCGACTAAAGTAGCTAAAGATTCTAAAGTTGCTGAATCAGCTAAAACCGAGAAAGTAGCCAAAGAGACAAAACCAGTTAAAACAGTAAAAACGGTAAAAGCTACTAGCAAAGAGAAAGTTGTAGCGGAACCAGTTAAAAAGAAAACTACCCAAAAGACGACTAAAAAGTCATAATAGTTGTCAGTTGATGTAAACAAGGAGAATAGGGTTGTTATATTCAGTATTGATCATGATAGCTGTTGCTTATTTATGCGGATCACTGTCCGGGGCAATGATTATTAGTCGATTAATGCATTTAACTAATCCAACTGAACACGGCTCTTTAAATCCGGGTGCAACGAATATGCTGCGTTTAAACGGTGCGTTGCCCGGTGTTTTAGTCCTGCTCTTTGATATATTAAAAGGGATGCTACCTGTCTGGTTTGCTTATCGTTTAGGCATTTCTCCTTTCTTTCTTGGTATCATTGCTATTGCTGCTTGTCTTGGGCATATTTACCCATGCTTTTTTCATTTTAAAGGTGGTAAAGGCGTAGCCACTGCACTGGGAACAATGGCGGCTATTGGCTGGGATTTTTCAGCGCTATTCTCTGTGACCTGGTTGTTGGCTGTTTTAATTTCCGGTTACTCTTCTGTTGGTGCGATAGTAAGTTTTTTACTGGCACCATTATATGTATGGCTGTTTAAACCTGAATTAACCATGCCAGTGGCAATGCTATCTTGTCTCATTCTGGCAAGACATAGCAGTAATATACAAAGACTGTTTAAAGGTGAAGAACCCAAAGTCTGGCGCAAGAAAAAAATTAAATAAAAAAGAGAACTTAAAGTTCTCTTTTTTATTTAAGATATTTAATTATGATTCACTAAGAGGCCAGCGAGGCTTGACATTAATCGCTAAATCAACAGTTTCGTTACGTTTAAAGTGAATCATACCTGCATAAGCGATCATTGCACCATTATCGGTACAAAACTCAATACGAGGATAGAATACCTGCCCATGACGCTGTTCCATCATTTTGGCCAGTTTAGTTCGTAATGTTTTATTGGCACTGACACCACCAGCGATCACTAAACGATTAAAACCTGTTTGTTCCAGCGCCCTGCGGGATTTAATAATCAAAGTATCTACTAAGGCATCTTCAAATGCTCTGGCAATATCTGAGCGAGTTTGTTCATCCTGCTGGCCTTGTTCATTTTGATTTTGACGAATAGTATTGGCACTAAACGTTTTCAGTCCGGAGAAACTAAAATCCAGTCCTGGTCTGTCGGTCATTGGACGTGGAAAGGTGAAACGTTCTGAGTGACCCTGTTCAGCTAATTTGGATAAGCGGGCACCGCCGGGGTAATCAAGTCCAAGTAGTTTAGCTGTTTTATCAAAAGCTTCACCAGCAGCATCATCAATTGATTCACCCAGCAGTTTATATTCCCCAATTCCGGTTACACTAATTAGCTGTGTATGACCACCGGAAACCAGCAGAGCAACAAACGGAAACTCCGGTGGGTTATCTTCAAGCATCGGTGCAAGCAGATGGCCTTCCATATGATGTACTGCCACAGCCGGAACGTTCCATGCATAAGCCAGTGAACGACCTATTGATGCACCAACTAGCAGTGCTCCAATTAGTCCAGGACCAGCAGTATACGCCACGCCATCGATATCTTTAGAGGTCAGGTTAGCTTCTTGCAAAGCTGCCTGAATTAACGGAATGGTTTTACGGATATGATCACGAGAAGCAAGCTCAGGTACTACACCGCCATAATCGGCATGAAGTTTTACCTGACTATAAAGCTGATTAGCCAGTAAGCCTTTTTCATCATCATAAATAGCAATTCCTGTTTCATCACAGGAAGTCTCAATACCAAGTATGCGCATTACTTCTCATCTCTATCAATTTGGGACAAAATCTCATCACTCCAGAGTTCACTGTCGGTGACTGCTTCATTACTTGGGATTTTATTTTCTTCATTTGCCCAGTCACCAAGATCAATGAGCTGGCAACGCTTGCTACAAAATGGTCTGAATGGATTTTTTTCGTTCCACTCAACTCTTTTTTGACAAGTAGGGCAGTTTACATAAACAATTTCATCATTACTCATAAAGTTCTAACTCTATATGGCTAGCAGCAAGCCAGCTCAAATTGGAACGCACATCTTTGTTCCTGCTCACCGGTTTTAAAGGGTAAAAAACGGATAGCATAACGGGACTTAGCTCCGGAAACTTGTGGAAAAACACGTGGCTCTAAAGGCACACGGATACGTAATAGTTCGGCTTCTTCATTATTATCCTGATAGAAGTTACTATTACACTGATACGGTTTAAATATACTGGTCTGACGGATAAGCTGCATACAAATTGCTAAGGCATCATGTAACGAAGAGAAACAGCTAATCCAGTTAAGAACCTGGGTATCGCGCTCAGATTGGGGTAAATGCAGCCACAAGTAGAATGATGGCAAATCAAAGCTACAGCAACCACCAGGGATCATTAAACGCTGGCGAATAGAAGATAAGAAGCGATCCTCTTTTAATTCCTGTCCTAGTCTTGGATTGGTATTTAACTGAATCGATAAAGCAGATAGCTTATCTAGTAATGAGTGCAATAAAGCTACATCAACGCCATCGACATTTGACCAGACAGCTAATTTTTGTTTTTGGATTTCCAATTCTTTTAGCAAATCTGAACGTACATCGCTGCGTTCGACAATTTCCAACAACTCACTCAAGGTATGAAAGAATAACAGAGCATTATCCTGATTAAATATTTTATTGGTGTAAATCTGTTTAATTAGAAACTCAATCCGTAACCATGTACGCATTTTTTCACTTAAAGGATGTTCAAATATAATTTTAGGTAACGAATCGCTCATAACGTTAGTCTGCTCTAGTCATTATAATTGGTTGAAAGTTCAAGATACTTAGCATGTAATGTGTTCACTAAAGCAGTGAGTTCCTCCGTGGAATAATTATTCTCAATAATATCATCTGCATGCAGGCGTCGAACTGTATTAGATGCCTGTGATGATATCATGTTTTTAGCCAGATCCTCAGTAATATTATCTCGATTTTTCAGGCGTGAGATCTGGATCTCGGGTTTAACGTCAATGAGTAAAACTCGATTAGCACAAAATTGCAGATTATTTTCAATAAGTAATGGATTTACCCAGAGTAAATAGGGTGCTTTTATTTGTTCAAATTGTCTGAGCGTTTCTTGTTGAATAATCGGATGTAGTAGCTGATTGAGCCACAGTCTTTCCGCTTCATGACTAAAGATAATCGTACGTAATTTTGCCCGATTAAGGGAACCATCGGTATGTAAAATACCATCCCCGAAATGTTCGGTAATTTTTTGCAGAGCAACCGTTCCTTTTTCTACTACCTGACGGGCAATAATATCGGCGTCGACGATAGGTACACCAAGACGGGCAAAAAGTTTTTCAACTGTACTCTTACCACTGGCAATACCACCAGTCAGCGCCACAATATATGTCATAAGTTAACGAGTAAATTTAATTAGGGGAGAAATAAATCATAAGAAGCCAGCCACTCAATAGTAAACAAGGCCCAAAAGGAATCTTCCGTGGTAAGGACTTCTTAATCAGATACAGGTATAAACTATATCCTAGTCCGGCAAGAGAAGCAATTATCAGTAGGTAAGGGAGTTGTGTATAAGGAATCCATGTACCTAAAGCAGACAAGAGCTTAATATCTCCACCACCCAGTCCGGTCTTTTTAGTAAATAAGTAATATAAGTTAGCAGGTATCCAGAGTAGCAAAAAGCCGATTATGCAACCAAGAAAGGCTTGCTCCAAAGAAAGGAGCGTTATCTTCCAGCAGGCACAAAGTAAGCCAAACCAGAGTAATGGCAGGGTTAATATATCTGGTAGCAGGTAGTTATCTAGGTCAATTAAAGCGAGCACAATAAACCAGCAGCTGAGTCCGCAAAATAACATAATTTGAAGTGGGGTATTGAAGTGATTAGATAGCAGAATAAATACGGTGGTAGTTATGATTTCAATGACAAAATAACGGGAGGATATTTTAATAAAGCAGCTGCGACATTTACCTTTTAATAGTAGCCATGAAAATACCGGGATCAGATCTATGACTGAGAGCTGTATCTGGCAGTGAGGGCACCGGGAACGATCAAAAGTAATTAAGTTAAGTAAGTGCCAGACTGAAGACGCTTGTTGCCATCGGTATACAATAACATTCAGAAAGCTACCTACGCAGGCTCCGACTAGGGCGATAATTAATATATTCATAAAATTCCTGCAAGCTAATGAATAACGTCACCCAGCTGGAAGATAGGTAAATACATGGCAATGACCAGTCCACCAACAATAATTCCCAGAACTAACATTAGAATGGGTTCAAGTTTTTGTGATAATTGTTCTGCCAGTTCATTAGTCTGTTGTTGAAAATGCAAAGCGAGCTTTTCCAGCATTAAATCTAATGTTCCTGATTCTTCCCCAATACGTATAAGCTGATAACAGAGGCTTGGGAAATTATGTTGTTTTATTGACTGACTAAAGGAATGACCTTGCTCAATCGATTGTTGAATATGACTAAGAATGTTTTTATAAACTAAGCTTGATAGTGTGTTTTTAGTCGCCGTCAACCCTGCAAATAAAGGTATTCCGGCTGACTGAGTCATCATCAGAGTCTGAAAGATTTGGGCTAAATAACTAAGTTGTAACACTTTGCCAATAACAGGAAGCTGTAGTAACCGCACCTGAATCTGATAGGGATATTTAAGTAGCAAATACTTTTTATAGAACAGATAGATACTGAGAGAGAAGACGGGTAAAAATAGAAAATAGTCACGTAATAGCTCTGACAGGGAGATAATACTTTGAGTAAACCAGGGCAGCTGGGCATCAAAGCTGGCATAAACGGTCGCAAACTGAGGTAACACAAAAAGTAGCATTAATAGTGTCACAGCGATAGAGACACTCAGTAAAAAGAGTGGATAACGCAGCGTCTTTTTAACTTTCTTTTGTAGTGCTAAGCTGCTTTCTTGTTGTATAACCAGATGATAGCAACATTGTTCCAGCTGACCAGTTAGCTCGCCAGTGGCAATAAGTTGTCGGTAAAGTGGTGGAAATATTTCGGAATAATATGTTAATGAATCAGAGAAAGTATTCCCTTGTGCAATACGCTGCTCAATATCTGACAAAATAAAACGCCATTGTGATTGTGGATGTTCACTGGCAATTAACGTCAGGCAACTATTGAGAGGTAATCCGGCCTGCAGCATCGCGGCTAGTTGTCTGGTTATCAAAAGTAGGGCTGGTCTGGAAAAGTTACGAGATTCAATCTTAGGGCCACTTTGTATCTTTACCGGTAAATGACCTTTTAAGAGTAACCGGGCTCTGGCTTCTTGTACTGAGAGAGCAGCAATTTCACTCTGTTGATATTGTTGATTTTGATTGTAACCTTGCCATAGGTAAATTCGTAACGATGTCATAAATATCCTTAATTATCAAGAACTCTGACCAGTTCGCTGTAAGAAGTTATACCTTGTTTAACCAGAGAGAGTCCTGACTGATATAAACTTTGCATACCCTGTTGCTGCGCAACGGTTTGAATTTGTTTGACTGAAAACGATTGAGAAGAGAGCAGTAGTGCTTGTATTTCTGGTGAAATGATTAACAGTTCATATACACCAATACGCTGATAATAGCCTGATAAACAGTGCTCACAGCCTACTGGTATCCAGTGTTGAAAAGTATCATATTGCTGGTTGGTTTCAATGGTGATGGGTTCTGCTGCGTTCTGTTTACAATAAGGGCATAACTTACGGATTAAACGCTGGGCAATAACCAGTTTTAAACTAGAGGCTAACAGATAATTAGCGATTCCCATTTGATTAAGACGAATTAGTGTTTCATAACTGGAATTAGTATGCAGTGTAGAAAGAACCAGATGACCAGTCTGTGCAGCCTGCACGGCAATTTCCGCTGTTTCAGTATCACGAATCTCACCTACCATAATCACATCCGGATCCTGACGCAAAAATGAACGTAGTGTATGGGCAAAAGTGAGCCCTGATTTAGTATTAATTTGTGTCTGGTTAATCCCTGAAAGTGGAATTTCAATCGGGTCTTCAATACTACAGATATTATATCCTTCCTGATTGAGTTCTTTTAAACCGCTATACAGTGTCATTGTTTTACCACTTCCAGTCGGACCAGTGACCAGAATTAATCCCTGAGAATTATTTAAAACTTGCTGATACAGCGTGAGGGCTTCTTCTGCTAATCCTAGTTGACTAATATCCAGATGTTGCTGATTAGACTCTATCACTCTTAAGACAATTTTTTCACCATAATTCACTGGTAAAGTAGAAATTCGCATAGAAAACTGCTGTTCATAATGAGTAATGACCAGCAACCCGTCTTGCGGTAAACGATGCTCAGCAATATTTAGCTGTCCCATAATTTTGAGTCGTGCAGCGATTTGTCTGGCGATTGTTCTTGGTGGTGATAAATGGTGTTGCAAAACACCATCAATCCGAAAGCGAATACGATAGCTATCCTGATAAGGTTCAAAGTGAATATCTGAAGCCCGCTGATTTAGTGCATTAATTAAGATGTCATTCACCAGTTTGATAATGGATGTTTCTTCCTGTGTCAGAGACTTATTGTCAGCAGCAGACAAATAGCTTTGTACCTGTTTAAAGGCCTCTGTCAGTTGATGTTCACTCCAGATAGTGACCTGAATGGTACAACCAAGTGCAAACCTCAGTGCAGCATCCCTTTTTAAGGAATGTTCTGAGGCAGCAATTTCTAAATGTTTGTCGTGCAGAGATATCGGAACAACCTGATGTATCACACACTGATTTAATATTTCGAGACTAAAAGACTGGTAAGGGGACATAGTAGCTCACTCAATTAGAAACGAAAAACATCATTACAGGCATCAGTTAAACTGGTATTTGCTGGTGTAGCGACACAAGTTCTGGACCAGTTTAGATGACCATGAGTCGTATCAATAGTTGGTGTCATTGTTACAATAAGTCCGGATAGTGCACTTTGTCCGGTGAGAGTGATAACGCCACCAGATGTGCTAACAGACGTCACGTAGGTAGTTGTTTTGGTTGCCGGAATACCACTGCTACCCGAATTACAAGCGGTGAGGGCTCCTTGTTCTAAAGCGCAAATCTCTACACCTGTTTTATAAGGTGTCATGGTTTGCAGCATATCAGTCATCGCAGCTTTTTGTACGTAGCCCTGATAAGCAGGTAAACCTATTGCAGTTAAAATTGCGATAACTGCAATTGCAATCATCAGTTCAAACAGAGTAAAACCAGATTGATGGAAATGCATAACTTCTCCTTTTGGATTAAGTAAAAACTCAGGAGAGTTATAAAGCAATCACTTAAATAAGAAGGGGTTAATGAGTAAAATTGCCTGATAATGAGTAAACAGAAAGAGTGTGTTTGAGTCGTTGCAAGATTTTTGTGAGCGGACATCGAAATTCTCAATAGATTTAATAAGTAAAGGAAGGACAATAATTTGTTAAAAATATCTTTTTATGGTTTCTTTTGAGTGAGTAACTTATTAAAATAACGGGGTTATTTTATCAATTTTTAAAGGACTATATTTATGCGTTGGCAAGGTCGTCGTGAAAGTAATAATGTAGAAGACCGTCGTGGTCAATCACGCCAGGGAATTGGTGGCTTAGGTGGGCTTGTTACCGGTAAGGGTAAGATTGTTTTATTAGTTGTGGTACTGGTTGCTGGTTATTATGGTGTGGATCTGTCACCAATTCTTGGTGGTAGTAATAGCTTAACTTCAGGTTCAACCAATACTGAATATACCACTAGTTCTCCGGAAGAAGAAAAAGCCGCTCAATTTACTTCTATTATTTTAGCTTCCACAGAAGATACCTGGGCAGAGATATTTCAGGATATGAGCAAAACGTATGTGCCACCAAAACTCGTAATGTATACGGGTAGCACAAGAACAGGTTGTGGTACAGGTCAGGCAGTGATGGGACCATTTTATTGTCCAACAGACAGCACTGTTTATATCGATCTATCGTTTTATAATGATATGAAACAAAAATTAGGTGGTGGCGGTGACTTTGCTCAGGCTTATGTTATTGCTCATGAAGTTGGACACCATGTTCAAACTCTACTTGGTACAACAAATAAAGTCAGAGAGCTACAACAAGGCCAAAGCGAAAAACGTGTGAATCAGTTATCGGTGATGACTGAACTCCAGGCTGACTGTTATGCCGGTGTTTGGGGTGCTTCGCTTAAAGATCAAAATATTTTAGAAAGAGGTGATTTAGAAGCGGCATTAAGAACTGCTCAGGCGATTGGCGATGATCGCCTGCAACATCAAAGTTCAGGACGAGTAGTACCAGATAGCTTTACACACGGTACCTCACAACAACGTTATGACTGGTTCCAGCGTGGTTTTGAGAAAGGTGACATTACTCAGTGTAATACTTTTAAAAGTAATATCTAATCTGAGTAATGAATGAAATAAGTGAGAAACAGATGCATCCTGAAATAATCGATGGTTTTATGACAGGCATTAAGCAGGTTGCATCTCCTTACTTTAATGATCGCCCGGATAACCAGTTGCCGACTTTACTTGTTATTCATAATATTAGTTTACCACCAGATCGATATGGTGGTCCTCATGTCGAGCAGTTATTTACCGGTCAGCTCGATCCAAACGAGCATCCTTATTTTGCTACTATTGCCCATTTAGAAGTCTCCAGTCACTTTTTTATTCGTCGTACCGGTGAGCTTATTCAGTTTGTTTCCTGTGATAAGCGAGCATGGCATGCGGGTGTGTCAAGTTATCATGGACGAAAAAATTGTAACGATTTTTCAATTGGCATTGAACTGGAAGGTTGCGATACAGAAAGTTTTACCGATGTTCAGTATCAGGTACTGGCTAAGTTAACCGAACTGTTATTTCAGTTTTATCCCCTTACCGATATCGTTGGTCATAGCGATATAGCGCCAGGGCGTAAAACAGATCCTGGTCCTTATTTTGACTGGATACGTTATAGAACCTTAATCAATTTTAATCAGGAAAAGTCTATGCTTGAACAACATTTACCAGTGTTACAATTGTTAAATGATATTGAATCTGAAATGCGCAAGACGTCATTATGGCAGACTTCAGCACCAGAGCCATCTGCATTTGAGAGTGTCGAGCCATTTTGTGTGGACAGAATGCATGCACATGAATGGTTGCAATGGATTTTTCTGCCACGCATGAAAGCATTGATTGATATGCGGGCAGAGCTGCCTACTAATTTTGCTCTGCATCCTTACTTTGAAGAAGCATTTAAAGAGCAGGATGAGCATAATAAATTACTTGAGCTTATTAAGCAGCTGGACGAGTTGTCTCAGAATTAACTAACTGATTATTAACACAAATTATTGTTAATGTTTTTTTTAACCATTTGATTTTATTAAGAAAATTTGTAGCTGGTCATGCTTAAAGCCCCTAAGCTAAACTCTTCAGCAAAGACTTCTATTTTGTCACTTTCATTTTTACAACCTAAGATATAGATTAGTGGTAAAAAGTGATCCTCTGTCGGGACTGCGTATTTTGCTGCTGAATGGGTTTTATAGTTTAAAACGTTTCCGAGTTTATCATTGACGATTGCGTCTTTAATGTAAGAGTTAAACTCAATAGCCCATGGGTGAGGGAGTGCGTTTTCATTCCAAATAATCATACGTAAATTATGTACCACGTTACCGCTACCCAGAATAAGTACGCCTTGTTCACGCAGATAATTTAATTTTTTACCCAGTTCATAGTGATACTCGATCGGTTTACTTGAGTCAATGCTGAGTTGGACAACCGGAATATCTGCTTCAGGATAAAGATGAACGAGTACACTCCAGGCACCGTGATCAATTCCCCATTGCTCATTATCAGATAAAACAGTGATTTCTGGTGACAAGTGCTCTTTAATGCTTTTAACCAGTTCCTGTGAACCGGGAGCAGGGTATTGAATCGCGAATAACTCTGGTGGAAAACCATAAAAGTCATGAATCGTTTTTGGATGTTCAGAAGAGGTTACAGCAGTGGCTTTAACATACCAGTGAGCTGAGATAACTAAAATAGCTTTAGGTTTAGGAAAGGATTCAATTTGCTTTTTCCAGGCGGCTGTTACGCTATTGTTTTCAACCGCATTCATTGGACTACCATGGCCGATAAATAATGCTGGCATCTTCATTGAATCTTCTCCTTATATCATTAAAACTTCATGTTTATGAATTATCTTACACAGATAGAGAGAAATTACTTTTTAGTCTTACCCTGAGCTTTTAGCTTTTCAACATCGGCTTCAATTTCTGAGATTTTATTAGCGACAACACGTTGTAAATGCTGTAAATCGGTTAAAATTTTGGTGGCAAGATCGAGATCTTTATCTTTTTGTTGCAGTTTTAAAGCATCAAGTTCATTGATGATATTCACCAGAACCGGGTTGATCTCTTTCACTTCTTTATAGCGTTCACCATTACTATCTGCCGTGACCATTTTACGTTGACGTGGATATTTAAATTTTACACTACGGGCAAAGAATTCTCCTTTCTCTTTCACGAAGTAAATTTTTAAAATATCGTTCACTCCTTCCTGACGAAGGGTATAGTGGGTAATCTTCTCAGGGTCAAAAATACCTAATTGCTTAAGGTTTTTATACATAGAGGTGTCCTCAAAATTCCATTTTATAATGCACTGTTGGCAACAATTAATTGTTGTACTTTTTGTGATTCATTCACAAGACCTAATTGGTCATAAGCATTTTTCATCAGCACTAAGCCTTCACGTGTGGCTTCGGTATCTGAAAATTGCTCTAACATATAATTGACACGATTAATAACGGCAACATATGCCTGACGGTCAGTATAGTACTGAGCGATTTTTAATTGATATCTGGCTAAACGGTTTTTTAAATACGTTAAACGTTGTTGAGCATCATAACTGTAAGGGCTGTATGGATAGCTGGAAACAAGATAAGTGAAATCTTTAAATGCGGTTTCAGCAAAGTCCGGATCACGGTCTGAACGGTCAACGTTAAACCAACCCTGAATCTGATTATCATCCAGCGCCATGTTAGATAAACCGCGCAGGTAAATTACCCAGTCAATATTTGGATGAGTTGGATTTAATTTAAGGAAACGGTCAATAGAGGCAATAGCTAACGCTAAATCAGCAGCCTTATAATAAGAATAAATCAGGTTAAGCTGAACTTGTTGAGAGTAAGGTCCAAATGGGTAACTTTTATCCATTTCCTCTAGAACAGTCACGGCTGATTTCATCAAACCACCCTGAAGTTGCTCTTCTGCCTGACTGTACAAGTCAATTTCAGGAACGTCTTTAAGATCAGGTTTAGAAGTTGTACAACCAACAACTGTTAAAGCAAATAAACTTGTTAATAAAAGACGTGTACATAATTTCATTCTATTTTCTCGATTTTGCAAAATAAACATTAACCCTTTATGGCTGTTATGATACTCTAATTTGAAATTTCATAAAACTGAATCTTACTTTATTTAATATGTCGCAAGAAATTAATTTACAAGCTGAAATCGAATCATCGCAACTTGGTCAACGTTTAGACCAGGCATTAGCTGAATTGTTCCCGGATTATTCACGTTCTCGTATCAAAGACTGGATTTTGGATAACCGCGTAACCGTCAACGGTCAAATTGTCAATAAAGCGAAAGAAAAAGTCCTTGGCGGTGAACAAATTGTTATTCAGGCTACACTGGATGAAGACACTCGTTTTATTCCACAGGACATTGAGCTTAATATCGTCTATGAAGATGATGATATTCTGGTTATTAACAAACCGCGTGATTTAGTGGTTCATCCGGGAGCAGGTAATCCCGATGGTACTATTTTAAATGCACTTCTGCATCGCTATCCGGAAATTGCCAGTGTCCCACGCGCAGGTATTGTGCATCGTCTGGATAAAGACACGACAGGTTTAATGGTGGTAGCTAAAACGGTTGCCGCGCAGACTCATTTAGTTGAAATGCTGCAACTGCGAGAAATCACCCGTGAATATGAAGCTGTCGTCATGGGGACAATGACTGCTGGCGGTACCGTTGATCAGCCAATTGCCCGTCATCCAACTAAACGTACTCATATGTCTGTTTATCCAATGGGTAAACCAGCAGTGACACATTACCGGGTGATGGAAAAGTTCCGCTGTCATACGCGTCTGCGTCTGCGTCTGGAAACTGGACGTACTCACCAGATCCGTGTCCATATGGCCTATATTACTCATCCTTTAGTAGGGGATCAGTTATATGGTGGCCGACCAAAACCACCTAAAGGTGCATCTGACAAGTTCATGGATACTTTACGTAATTTTGACCGTCAGGCATTACATGCAACGATGCTGCGTTTGTTCCATCCAATTACTGGTGAACAGATGGAGTGGCATGCCCCGATTCCTGAAGATATGGAAAACCTGATAGCGGTATTACGTGAAGATACCGAACAATTTAAGGATCAACTAGATTGGTAATGTCATTGATTTATCCTGACTGGCCAGCGCCGGCAAATATTCGTGCGTTTACTACAACTCGTTTAGGTGGAGTGAGTGAAGGGGTATATCAATCGTTAAATTTGGGCACAAGAGTAGGCGATGATATCAATCATGTGTTGGAAAATCGCGCTCGCTTAAAGCAATTTTCTCAGTTACCTGCTGAACCTGTCTGGCTTAAACAAACTCATACGACTGATGTTGTCAATATTGATCAGGCAACACCTGATATTGTTTTAGATGCGGATGGAAGTTATAGCTCAAAAATAAATCGGGTCAATGTGGTGATGACTGCCGATTGTTTACCGGTTTTATTTTGTACTACGCAAAGCAGTGAAGTTGCTGCTGCCCATGCTGGTTGGCGGGGACTCTGTGACGGTATTTTAGAACAAACGGTTAAACATTTTACTGCTCCTTCATCATCAATCATGGCATGGCTTGGGCCGGCTATCGGACCTGAAAAATTTGAAGTAGGGCAAGAGGTCAAACAACTGTTTGAACAAGTCTGCGTTTCTGATGGCTCTGCGTTTAAACCGTCTCCAACAACATCAGGCAAATATTTTGCAGATATCTATGAGTTAGCTCGTTTACGTTTACATCGCATGGGCATCACCCGAATTTATGGCGGTGATTATTGTACGATGACTGATAGCGAGAGATTCTTTTCTTATCGCAGGGATAAACAAACCGGACGAATGGCTTCTTTGATCTGGTGTGAGTGAAAGCAGGCAATAATAAAAAAGCGATATTTGATTATCGCTTTTTTATTGGGTATTGATATCATTACCCAAAATGTTAATTTATTAATTAATAATGACTTTTATTTCTTTCTTTGAATAATACGCTCTAACTCAGCCATGGTTGATGTCCCTTCCATAGGCCCACGTTTTGAAATAGCAAAAGCACCGCTGGCATTGGCATATTGAAGTGCCTGTTCAACCGAATATCCTGCCAGCATTAAACTAACAAAAGTAGCACCAAAACAATCACCTGCTCCTGTTGGATCAATCGCTTCTGTCGGATAACTATCAACATGCGATGTTTTGAGATTACCTTGTTCATCTAAGCCATAATAGTTAGCGCCTTTACTGCCACATTTGACTACAATATGTTTGATACCTTTTTTTAGTAAGGCTTTAGCAACGTCGCTCTCAGAGTCTTTTGGATTATTAGCAAAGTAACTGACTTCTCCTTCGCTTGGCAGGAAAATGTCGGTATATTCCATAATATAATCAAAAGATTGTTCCATTTCCGGAATATCCAGCATCTCTTTACGAATATTAGGATCAAAGGAGACAGTGCCACCATTTTTCTTAATAATATCAATGGCTTTACGCATAGCATCGATCACTCTGAACGAGTATAAAGATGATCCCATGACATGCAGATGGGTACAATCCTCTAAAAGTTTTGCATCAATATTTTCAAAAGAAAGCAGGCCACAGGCACTGTTGGGAATATTGAAGATAAAATCTCTGTCATTTTGCCCACGGTAAGTGACAAAAGCACTACCAGTATTGGCTTTATTGTGACTAGAGATGCCATCAATAATCACACCATCCTGCTTTAAGCGGGAAATACACATTTTGCCAAAGGCATCTTTACCCACGCAGCTAAAGATCACAATAGGAAACCCCAGTTTAGCCACCTGATCGGCAAAAATTGCCGGGGCACCACTTGGGAAAGGGCCTAAAAACTCGCCAGTCTCATCAAAGCGTTGATTTGAGTTTTTAGCCAAAAATTCAACCAGTAATTCACCAATAGTACATATTTTAGTTGCCATCGTTTTACCCCTGAATTTTTTGATAAACGACACTTTTCTTATTTGTTAATGATTGCTTAAACTGACAATCAAGTAATTGTTGATGATATTCCGTCATCGCTGAACGCGAAAGAATCGCTGTATCAATATGTTCTAATAAACCAATACTGTTCACTTCGTTATGGGACATTCTTTGTGGTAGAACGATTACACTTTTATGCGCATTTTTGAGTAATAGCTGATAGCTACCCATTAAACCTGAATCCTGAATAATTAATTCATTTTCTGGACTAATAGCGTTGACTTCGGTAATAAAGAGTGAGACCGGATGATTTTTTAAAACTGAATCTAATTCTTTGTTATAAATAATCACATTGTGTTCTGAAATCATCCCGCCAATCACCAGTACTTCTGCCTGTGTAAACTCTTTCGCCAGTACCACATGAGAGATATCATTAACAATAATGGTCAAATTCTTCTTGTTATATAGATACGGAATCAACTTACGTAACAAGTTACCGTGACCTAAAAACAGCGTGTCATCATCATTAATCAGGTCAAGGCAGGCTAAAACCAGCTCTATATCATTGTTCTCTACACTATTTGTTAGCTGAGTATTACTGACCTTGGTATGGATGCCATGTTCAGGGGCGACATAAATTGCTCCACCAAAAGAACGCTTCAGATATCCTTGTTGTTCAAGATAATTAAGATCCTGCCGTATTGTTACTCCTGACACATTAAGAAGCTCAGAAAGCTCATCAACTTTCACTTCTCCTTTCTCTCGTACTATGTCTGCAATATCAAGTCTTCGCTTAAGTAACATTGAAGATGTCTTTGCCAATTTGCTCACCTCAGCAGTGAAAATCTCTCTCTATTATCTTTCATTTTTTAAATAAAAATAGATTTTTTATTTTCATTTTGAAAGTTAAAACCAAAATTGAGATCTTAATCACAGCTTTTTTTTGTTTTTAGGTTATATTTTGTAAGTATAAAAATGAAATTTAACTTTCATTTTGAAAGTTATCGTAGTTAATTAATCTGTAAATAAACCAGTAAGAGGTTATCACTCATGTATATTATTTCAAGTAGCAACATGTTAAAAAAAGCATATTCAGAAAAATATGCAGTACCTGCATTCAACGTACATAACCTAGAGACTATGCAGGTCATTGTTGAAACAGTTGCCCAGTATCAATCTCCTGTAATTCTTGCAGCAACACCAGGTACTTATAGCTACGCAGGTGTGGAAAATGTGATTGCAATTGCAGAAGCACTGGCGAAAAAGCATCGTGTTCCTCTGGCTGTTCATTTAGACCATCATGAAAGTTATAACGATATTGTTAATAAAATTAATTTAGGTATTCGTTCGGTCATGATCGATGGTTCTCATCATCCGTTTGATGAAAATGTCGAAATCGTTAAAAAAGTGGTTGAGTATGCTCATCGTTTTGATGTGAGTGTAGAAGCTGAACTGGGCCGTCTTGGTGGAGTTGAAGATGATTTAGTGGTTGACAGTAAAGATGCGCTTTATACCTCTCCAGCGCAAGCGGTTGAATTTATCGAAAGAACAGGTATCGATTCTTTAGCTGTAGCAATTGGTACTGCACATGGTATGTACGAATCTGAACCAAAACTGGATTTTGACCGTTTAGCTGAAATTAACTCAAGAGTAGATATTCCTTTGGTGCTGCATGGTGCTTCTGGTATTCCTGAGCGCGATGTTCGCAGATGTATTGAGAATGGTATTAGTAAAGTTAACGTTGCAACAGAACTGAAAATTGCTTTCTCTGACGCCCTAAAACAGTACTTTGCTGAAAATCCAAACGCTAACGACCCGCGCCACTATATGCAACCGGCTAAAGCGGCCATGAAGGAGATAGTAGAAAAAATTATTAACACTTGTGGCTGTGCTGGAAAACTGTAGCTGAGGCAGATCCATGATATATACATTAACACTTAATACAGCAATAGATATGAATATCCGGTGTAGTGGTTTGGCACCCAATACCGTTAACCGTACTTCTCATACTGAATATAGTCCAAACGGGAAAGCGATTAATGTCTCAATTGTATTAAAGAGATTTAGCATCGCTTCTACAGCAATGGGTTTTTTTGGTGGATTCTCTGGCAAATATATTTTTGACGAGATGATAAAGAGGGATATCACGACTAAACCTTGCTGGGTTGATGATATGACCCGTATTAATGTGTTTATTAATGATGGTAAAGATGAGTACAAACTGGTGGGTAAAGGGCCGTTTATCCCTGAGGATAAAAAAACAGAAATGTTGCAGCAGTTAGAGTCTTTAACTGATTGTACTCATTTAGTCATTAGCGGCAGCTTACC
The DNA here is from genome assembly GCF_011745665.1 of Zophobihabitans entericus. Lineage (GTDB taxonomy): Bacteria > Pseudomonadota > Gammaproteobacteria > Enterobacterales > Orbaceae > Zophobihabitans > Zophobihabitans entericus. Next base: position 2,026,861 of record NZ_CP050253.1, read on the forward strand.
CAATAACGTAGAGCCTGAGTTTTATACCCATATTCTGACTCTTTGTGAGCGTAAAAAAATTGAAGTTATTCTGGATATCAGTCATCCAAAACTTCAGGAACTGTTAGCGTATAAACCATTATTAATTAAGCCTAATGATGACGAAGTGAAAGAGATCTTCGGGCTTGAGACCAAGACTGAAGAGCAAATTCTCTTTGCACTGCAACAAATTCACGCGCAAGGTGCCAGAAATATCTTACTGACACTTGGGGATAAAGGACTTTATTTCTCAAATGGTCAACATGTCTGGTTTTGTAATTCCGTAAAAATAAAACTTGTTAGTTCTGCCTGTGCCGGTGATGCCGCTTTAGCCGCCTTCCTTAGTGAATGGTTAAGCGCATCAACAAATCAGGAATCTATTGAGTTAGCAATAAAAAAAGCCTCGGCAACAGGAGCCAACGTCGCCGAATCAGATGGATTGGGGTTACTCGATAAAGTAACCACTTATATGCATCAACTTACCGTAACCCAAATAAAATAAAAGAGGGAGCAAGTATGAAGAAAATATTAGCTGTGACCGGATGTCCTACAGGTATTGCTCATACCTATATGGCAGAGGAAGCATTAAAAACTGCGGCTAAAAAGCTGGGAGTGGAAATTAAAGTAGAAACCAATGGTGCCGGCGGTGTGGACAACGCTATCACCGAACAAGATATCAGTGAAGCGGTTGGTGTCATCATCGCTGCAGATAAAGATGTCAATCCCGATCGGTTCAATGGTAAACCTGTGATCGAAGTGCCGGTTAAAGATGGTATTCATAAAGCAGGTGCTTTAGTTGAACAAATTCTGTCTGGTAATGTGCCTGTTCGTAAAGGACAAGCCTCTCAGACATCAAGCTCAGCAAAAAGTGATGAAGTTCAATCAGTACAACCAACAGAATCAATTGGTCGACAAATTTATAAGCATCTGATGAGTGGTGTTTCGAATATGTTACCGTTTGTTGTGGCTGGTGGTGTACTTATCGCCTTATCTTTCCTGTGGGGGATCTACTCAGCCGATCCAACTAATGAACAATATAACGCATTTGCTGCGTTACTGATGAAAATTGGTGGTCAGGCATTTGGTATCATGGTGCCGGTGTTTACTGCATTTATCGCAGCATCTATTGCAGGTCGTCCTGGTATGGTTGCCGGCTTTGTTGGTGGTTTAGTGGCCAATGCTACTGGTGCTGGGTTCTTAGGTGGCATCATCGCTGGTTTTGCCGCCGGTTATTTAATGCTGTACGTTAAAAAGATGCTTGATCATCTGCCGCGTCAGTTTGAAGGCTTAAAATCTATTTTCATCATGCCTCTGATTGGTGTATTTGTGATCGGTGCCTTTATGTTCCTGCTTGGTGAGCCAATAGCAAGTATTAACGAAGGCATGAAATCATGGTTAAGTTCACTACAAACTGCAAACCCAATTCTTCTTGGTATTGTGATTGGCGCAATGTGTTCATTTGACTTTGGTGGCCCGGTAAATAAAGCCGCTTATGTGACAGGTGTAATGCTGCTTGGTGAAGGTAACTTCTACTTTATGGCGGGTGTTTCTGCTGCGTGTATTGTTCCGCCGTTTGTTATTGCATTCTCAACCACTATCTTCCGTGGTAAGTGCTTTACTGATGATGAACGTGCTGCTGGTTTAGTGAACTACGTACTGGGCTCAACACATATTACTGAAGGTGCGATTCCATTTGCAGCTAAAGATCCATTACGCGTGATTCCTATCATGATGTTCTCATCAGCGATCGCTTCTGTACTGACATTCTTAAGTGGTATTCAAGTACCGGCACCACACGGTGGATTCTTAGTACTGCCACTGGTCAATAAACCACTCATGTGGGTGCTATGTATTTTTGCTGGTGCACTTGTTGGAGCTATTTTACTTGGTCTTACTCGTTTATCAGAAAAACGTAAGAATAAAGGCCCGGTAGCTGAACAGGCTGGTTAATATTGATTGAATAAGCATAAATAGCCGTCAAAAACTGGCGGCTATTCTAGATAAATAGGATAGACAGAATGAGTTCAATAACACTAAATATTGATGATATTACTTTATTAGATAAGCCAATCTCAAAAAGAGAAGCTATCAGTCAGGTTGCTCAAAAGATGATTGCAGGTGGGCTCGTTAAAGATGATTATGAACAAGCTATGTTTGATCGAGATGCACAAATCTCGACTTATCTGGGTAATGGTATTGCTATTCCCCATGGTACGACAGAGAAAAGAGATAGTGTACTCAATACCGGTCTTAAAGTTCTTTATAGTAAAGAGGGCATCACATGGGATGACGATGAAACCGCTCATATTGTCATCGGAATTGCCGCTAAATCTAATGAACATTTAAATATCTTACGACAATTAACACGCGTTGTTATTGATGAATCTGCTCTGACAAAAATCAAAGCGATTACTACCAGTCAGCAGTTATTAGCGCTCCTTACCGGTCAGGAAGAAGAACCTGTTTTAGAAACTCATAACCAGATATCTGGTGATGTTGAATTTACTGTCAAAATTTATAACCCACACGGTTTGCATACTCGTCCGGCAGCCGCTTTTGTTAAAGAAATAAAACCATTTGAAAGCGATATTCAGGTTGCTGATTTAGACGGTAGCGGCGAATTCATCAATGCAAAAAGTATGATGAAACTGGTTAGCTTAGGTGTAAAACCACTGAACACGTTGAAGTTTGTCATTACCGGTTCTGATGCAAAACAAGCTGCAGATACTATTAAACGCATTATTGATGAAGGACTTGGAGAAGATATCAGCTCCTTAAAACCGGAGTCATAATAAGTAGGACCGCTCAGTAGTTATTCAATTTTATTATTCACAATAATAGATTTGGAGTGAAATTATTTTTACTCAAAGCGCGCTTATATTATCAATATTTATAACTTATTGATTAATAAGCAAAAATATAATTAATGATAGGGTGTATGATAATGAAAAAAGACATGAAAAATAAATTAAAATATAGCTCAGTTTTGCTCGCCGCACTTATCGCTCTACCTACATCTGTTTTTGCCTGGGAAAAAGATACTGACTACAACATTACCATTTTACATACCAATGATCATCACGGACATTTTTGGAAAAATGAATTTGGTGAATATGGACTCGCTGCTCGTAAAACATTAATTGATAATATCCGCCAGGAAGTTGAAAAGAATGGTGGTTCAGTATTACTGCTTGATGGTGGTGACGTAAATAGTGGTGTGCCGGAGTCTGATTTACAAAACGCCAAACCGGATTTTGTCGGTATGGATCTGGCTGGTTATGATGCGATGGCGATCGGTAATCATGAATTTGATAAACCACTGTCGGTGCTTTTAGAGCAAGAAAAATGGGTGTCATTCCCGTTATTGTCTGCCAATATTTATCAAAAAAGTACCGGTCAAAGACTTTTCAAACCTTATACCATTTTTGATAAACAAGGTATTAAAATTGCCATCATTGGATTAACCACTGATGATACACCGCGTATTGGTAATCCAAAATTCTTTGATGATATTGCCTTTACCGATCCAAAAATTGAAGCGCAAGCGACTATCTATGAACTGAAAAATAACTACCAACCTGATATTATTATTGGTCTGACGCACATGGGACATTACGATGATGGTAACAGCGGTTCTAATGCTCCTGGTGATGTGACACTGGCTCGTTATTTAGAACCGGGTTCAATGAATATGATTATTGGTGGACATTCACAAGATCCGGTTTGTATGGCGGAAGAGAACAAAAAACAAATTAACTATGTACCGGGTACACCTTGTGCGCCAGATCGTCAAAATGGTACATGGATTGTACAAGCTCATGAATGGGGTAAATATTTAGGTCGTGCTGATTTCACTTTCCGTAATGGTGAATTTACTTTAACTAATTATCAGTTAATTCCGGTGAACCTAAAATCAAACAGAACACCCGATAGTGCGGATGATACAAATGATTTTTATACCCAAAAAATCACACCAAATAGTGACATGTTGACTCTGTTAACGCCATATCAGGAAAAAGCAGAAGAGATGCTGTCAGAAAAAGTGGCTACAGTTGATGGTCGTCTTGAGGGTAATCGTAATGAAGTGAGATTTAGACAAACCAATTTAGGTCGTCTGGTATTAACATCTTTAATTGATAAAGCGGACGCTGATTTAGGAGTAATGAGTGGTGGTTTGATTCGTGATTCTATTCAGGCGGGTGATATCACTTATCGTGATGTACTGCGTATTCAGCCATTTGGTTATACCTTAGCGTATGTCGATATAAAAGGTGACAAACTGTTTGATTACCTAACTGTTGCCGCTCACAGAAAACAAAATTCAGGTGGCTTTGCTCAGTTTGCGAATGTTGGTTTTACTGCTCACAGAAGTAATGAAACCATCAGTAATGTGACTATCAAAGGTGAGCCTTTAGATCTCAACAGAACTTACCGCCTGGCAACTATTAGCTTAAATGGTGGTGGTGGTGACGGTTACTACGTAGTATCAAATATGGATACTTATGTAGATACTGAAATTGTGGATGCTGAAATCTTTAAAGAGTACGTGCAAAAACATTCACCAATTCGTTTAAATGATTACGTGGTCACTGGTGAAGTGATTTATGAAGACTAAGACTATTTGAGATAAGTGAGTCATAATAAAAAAGCGGTAAATATACCGCTTTTTTATGCCATCTTTCTAATTAGAAAGTATAAGTAATACCTGTACTAAATACTGCATCATAAGACTTATCAACCATCGGGCTGTCTTTCGCTTCAGAACTCAGGAAAGAAACTCGTCCGGTTGCATAAAGTGTCCAGCTTGATGTTAAAGAATAATTAGCGTTTAGTGATAGATAGGTAGAAACACCGCTGTCAGCACTGTATTTTGACAGACCGCTGCGAGTAGATTCTGTACTGCTGACACCAAAGTAGTAATCATTAAACTGACGACTTTGCCACTGTACACCAATCCCCGGAGTAATACGGAATTTATCAATGTGAATTGGATAGAAATAAGCTAAATCTGCAATGATGCCATCACTTTTACCTAGTACGTCACCAGCAAGTTCTGCACGGATAATACCCCAGGTATCAGTATATTGATAACCAAGACCCGCCATCATAGTCGAACGACGTCTGTTTAACTGATTTAAGGCTTTATCATCACTATCTGATGGCTTGAAATGCAGTGGTGAATAATAAGCATTAACCGTTAAACGGTGATGATCATTTTTTAATAGAAACACACCCGCACTAATACCACGGACATAGAAATAATCATTTTCATAACTAATTACCGGCGCAGGCCAGAATTTAGTGTCATAACTTTTATAAGGGAGTTTGCCAACAGCAATACCAGCACCAAGAGAAACATTACCATTTGCGTGCGCTGTGCTGATCAGAAGTGTGCTGGCTAAAGTAAAAACACTCAAAGCCAGTGTTTTGGTCGAAAATTTACGACTCATTTTTTTCATCATTATTTCCTTTAATTAAATGTCGCACATATATTAATGGCTATCTTACATCAGAGAATTAGCAATTAGTGTGGTGTTTTATTAATTTTTGTCAAATATTTTATATGGTTAGTCTGTTTTACGTTTTAACATAAGTATTGCAATAAGTGTTGCGAATAAAGTACCTAGAATACTTATAAGTGACAGCAAAATTGAATGAAAAAATGTTGCCTTGATGCCATAGAAAATCAGTTCAGATAAGATGTTTAAACAAACAAGGTAAATGGCAAAACTACAAGGCACCATCAACATAAAGCGTTTTAAGGTAGAGAACTTAGGAGAAAGTATTCCATAACAAAGACCAAGCAAGAGACTAGGTACTGCCGTAAAAATATAAACCAAAGCCATAATGAGCCCGAAGTCTTCTGAAGAAGGCTCAAACGCTACAATAATCAAGCCATTAACTAAAGGACAAATAATCACAAAGAGTAAAATGGAAAAGAAGATATAAAGAGGTTTATTCATTATCATTTTTATTAAAAATCCTTGGTATATCAGTGCTTATCTTATGTGGTCAAATCTAGTTGTTAACTTAGTACTTTAGCTGTTTTAGTCTATCAGAATGTGTGCAATAAATGTGACTAGTAATGTACTTATTACACATAAGCTTGGATATATGACTAAATAATAGTGAGGTATTGCTATACCAGAGGCTATCACTGTAGCAATAAAATACCATAAAGCAGAATAGATAGTGATAGCAAAAATTGTCATTAATATAAAACGTATTAATGTGGAGGAGAGTAATGTAGTTAAACTATAAAAAAGTCCAGTTAAAATACAAACAGGCAAAATGATGCCATAGCATCCATTCAGGGGTACCCTTTCTATAGGAAACAAGAAAGACATAATATATAACAATAAAGGACATACAATTGAAAAAAGAAGCAGAGAACAGAGTATATGCAGTAATTTGTTCATGATATTCCTGTGGTTAGAGAAATATTTCCAACAATGAATTCAAAAATAACTTACCGTGACCAGTTAAATACCAGTTATTTTTATCTTCGGTTAAATAGCCTTTTTGTAGTGCTTCATCTATCTGTGCCTGAACACTTGATAGCGGTAAAAATGTGCGCTGACAAAAATCATTTTTTGGTGTGGCTTCAAATAAACGGAAGCGGTTCATAAAAAACTCAAACGGTAATTCACTTGATTCAACAGTATATTGCTTTTCTAAGTAGCGACCAGCCAGATAACCTTGTGGATGGCGAGTTTTTATTGTTCGAATAATTGTATTATCAGTCTGAGTTAATTTACCATGAGCACCACAACCAATGCCTAAATAGTCACCAAAGCGCCAGTAATTGAGATTATGCTGACATTGTAATCCCGGTTTTGAATAAGCGGAGGTTTCATATTGTTGATAACCAGCCTGACTTAGCAGCTGATGGCCCTGCTGATAGATATCCCATAGAATATCATCATCAGGTAGTACCGGTGGGCGTGAGCCAAATAAAGTATTAGGCTCAATCGTTAACTGGTACCATGACAGATGTGGAGGAGCGAGCAGGATTGCCTGGTTTAAGTCTGACAGCGCATCTTCTAAAGATTGCTCAGGCAAACCATGCATCAAATCTAAATTGAAACTACGTAAGTTCAGTGATTTTGCCAGTTGTGCTGCTTCAATCGCTTCTTGTACATTATGGACTCGGCCTAACCGCGCCAGCTTATCCGCCTGAAAACTTTGCACACCGATGGAAATACGATTGATTCCTGCCTGTTGATAACCTTTAAAACGCTCTGCATCAGCACTATTAGGATTAGCTTCAATGGTAATTTCAGCATCTGCTTCAAAAGGTATTTCCTGACGGATCTTATTGAGTAAAGTGTGAATCAGATCGGACGGAATCAGACTTGGCGTTCCTCCACCGATAAAAACAGAGTGAACAGGGCGGCCAGCTGTCAGGGGAATGTCTTTACGCAAATCGGTAAGCAAATGATCAATATAGGCCTGATAGTCCGATTCGCTTTTTAACTTATGAGAGTTAAAATCGCAATAAGGACATTTTTGTATACACCATGGAATATGGATATAAAGGCTTAACGGAATATTCATCATTACTCGATATTAGTTGTTTAACTGATGCATGTAATTTATAAACTTAACGCAGCCAGCATCTGTTTTAAGGCTTGACCGCGGTGAGAAATCAGACTTTTTTGCTCTCGTGGCAGTTCTGCTGAGGTACAACCCAGTTCAGGAACAAAAAATAGCGGGTCATAACCAAAACCACCTTCACCATGTTCTTCCGTCAGAATATAGCCTTCCCAAATACCTTGACAAATAATAGGCGTTGGATCTTCCGCATGACGCAAATAAACTAAAGCACAATGGAACTGAGCTCCACGTTTTTCTTTAGGTACGCCAGCCAGCGCTTGAAGTAACTTTTGATTATTCTTTTTATCATCACCATGCTCGCCGCTATAGCGCGCAGAATAAATACCTGGTGCACCTTGCAGATAATCGACCGCCAGTCCTGAATCATCAGCAATAGCTGGTAAACCCGTTAATGCTGATGCGTGACGTGCTTTAAGGATGGCATTTTCAACAAATGTTAAGCCGGTTTCATCAGCATCAGGAACATTGAACTGACTTTGAGCGATCACTTCATAACCAGCCCCGGCAAGGAGTGAATCCAGTTCCCGAACTTTACCCTGATTTCCTGTCGCTAAAACAATTTTTTTCATAGTTCCCTCGTGATGGTTCTCTTGTAATGATTTATTGTATCTGAACCTAAAAATCAGGCTCACAGGTAAATGTCACCCGCTCACCGGTTTTAGGATGAGTGATAGATAAAGATTGTGCGTGCAATTGTAATCGTTTTGCCATCGCTAGTCCTTCTGGTGTGGCGTAAAACTTATCACCTAAAATAGCATGACCCAGTGACTGCATATGTACGCGCAGCTGATGAGAACGACCAGTAAATGGAATAAGTTTGACCCGGGTTGTATTGTCGCTATCTCTGGAGATGACCTGATATTCCGTAAAGGCTTTTTTGCCATGTTCAAAGCAAACTTTCTGTTTTGGTCTGTTTGGCCAGTCACAAATCAGCGGTAAATCGACAGATCCCAAGTCGTGCTCTAAATGGCCAAATACTCTGGCGATATAATATTTTTTAGGTTCCCGTTCACGAAACTGACGCTTAAGCTCTCTTTCCGCTTCTTTGGTTAATGCAACAACCATGATACCACTGGTCGCCATATCTAAACGATGCACTGATTCAACAAAAGTAAAATCCCGTTGCAAGCGTGTGATAATGCTATCGGGGAACTGAGCGCCAGGTACTGACAATAAACCGCTTTGTTTATTAACAACAACGATGTGCTCATCCTGATAAAGGATATTTAGCCAGGGTGATGTGGGCGGATTGTATTCAAGTAACATATCATTATAGAAACCATAGACAGAAAATTAGCCGGCATTTTATCAGAAGTTCAGCAAATAGTGAAAAAGAGAAGAATGATTACCTTAATTTAAGGTTAAGTAAAACTCTAATAAAATCAAAGGGTTATAAAATGGGGTTTTACATTCAACCCTTTGATTTATTTTAATTATTCATTCCACATCGCGCGGTTACGAGGTTTGAATAATTGAGAAATAAGGACAAGTAAACCTACGATAAAATAACAAGAGAAAATAATTAGTAACCATTGAGACATTTCGATCGTTAAGAAATCCCAGACACGCTCAGAACAGACGCCATAAGGTTTAAACATCGCAGGGAACCATGAGTCTAAAGGTAACCAGCTTGGGAACTGTACATCGACCGGACATGAGTTAAAAATAGACGGTCTGAATTGTAGAACAACCTGATCATACGCGAGCAGAAAACCCTGAACAGCAGAGAATAACCAGATGATTATTGCAACAAAACGCAGGAAAAAACTCTTTGGTTTAATCATGGCAATCAGGCTGGAGATCATAATGCCTAATATTACACAACGTTGGTAGATACACAGAACACAGGGAGCAAGCGCTAAAACATGTTGAAAATAGAGAGCAACAATTTCAAATGAGACTGCTGATAGAAAAAGCAAGAACCAGGCAGTTCGCCCTCTTGAATACTGACTAAGTAAACGCAACATATTGATATCCTTCCAATCAAGATTCCATTTCAAACAAATTGGCATAGTTTAAGTTATTTTTATATAATGTACACATTATTCTTTAGCTTGTTAACCCCATATTGGCTTTGCATGACATCTTTATTACCTCAGGTTACTTTTATTACCGTTACATCTGAATACGCAGAACAGCGTATCGATAATTTCCTTCGTACTCAGTTAAAGGGCGTACCTAAAAGTATGATTTATCGTATTTTGCGTAAAGGTGAAGTCAGGGTAAATAAAAAACGAGTTAAACCAGAGTACAAACTTATAGATGGCGATGAAATCAGAATTCCACCCGTTCGAGTAGCCGAAAAAGAAACACCAGAAGTTTCACCTAAACTGGAAAAAGTTGCCAGTCTGGAAAGTACCATTATTTTTGAAGATGATTCACTGCTGGTGATCAATAAACCATCCGGTATTGCTGTGCATGGTGGTAGCGGACTCAGTTTTGGTGTTATTGAAGGATTACGTGCACTAAGACCAGAAGCGAAGTTTTTAGAACTGGTACATCGCATTGACCGTGAAACCTCCGGCATTTTACTCATTGCTAAAAAGCGCTCGGTGCTGCGTTCTTTACATGAACAACTGCGATTAAAACAGGTACAAAAAGACTATCTGGCACTTGTTAAAGGAACATGGCCATCTGCCTGTAAAGTGGTTGAAGCTCCTTTATTAAAAAATACCTTACAAAGCGGTGAACGAGTCGTGAAAGTTAATCGGGAAGGTAAACCTTCAGAAACCCGTTTTAAAGTCGAGGAACGTTTTGAACAGGCAACACTGATTAAAGCCAGCCCGGTAACTGGAAGGACTCACCAGATTCGTGTACATACTCAATATGTTGAGCATCCAATTGCTTTTGACCCACGTTATGGTGATGCTGAATTTGATCGAAAACTCTCAGCTACTGGCTTAACGCGCCTGTTTTTACACGCTGCTAATATTCGTTTTGAACACCCTAAAACGGGGGAAACGATGATTTTAAATGCACCATTAGATACGATGTTACAGAATTGTTTAAAACAACTACGTCATCAAAATCATTCATAAAACAACCAGATAAAATAAACAAGAATAAGGATAAACCATGAAAGATCTTAATCTCTACCTTGTACGCCACGGTGAAACTGAGTGGAATCTTCTTAATCAAATGCAGGGTTCACAAAACTCACCATTGACTGAAAAAGGGATTGCCGGTGCTAAAACAACAGGTAAGTTTTTAGCTAACGTTCCTTTCGTGAAAGCTTATTCAAGTAATCAAAAGCGCGCGATTGAGACCCGTGACTATATTCTGGCAGAACGCGCTGATAAAGGCGTTAATGTTCCGCGTAAGGAGCTACCGGGCTTTGCGGAAATGGATTTTGGTTCATGGGAAGGCGTATATGTACCAGATTTAGCTAAGCTACCAGAATTCCAAATCTATTTAACTTCACCAGAAAACTATGATCCAACCAGTAATCAGGGTGAATGGTATTTAGACGTACTGGCTAGAATGAAAGCGGCACTAGAGCAAGTGATTGCTGAAAATAGTACTGGTGATGTATTAATTGTTTCTCACGGTTCAGCACTGAGAATTTTATTACACGTGCTGCGTGGTGGTGACTGGCGTGAGCATCGTGAAGAAGAGCTTTGCCCGCGTATTTTAAATACCAGTATCAGTTTAGTGAATTATAAACAAGCTGAGGGTGAGAAAGAAGGAACTTACACATTCCAATGCTTTAATGATGTGAGTCATCTTGAATAATAGCTGATAGTAAATCAGCTATTATCTTTTAACTTTAGTGAATCAAACATTAGAAGATTTGTACCCACAGTGCTGATATTGGCATTACCAGTACTAAGCCAAATAACATATTGGCAACAGGGAAGGACTTAATTCCACAGATTCTAAAACCTGTTGCCAGCATGATCATTCCGCCGCAGGCAGAGAAGTCGCCAAACATTTCAGGTGTAACTAGTGGCTGAATTAAACTGGCCAGTAAAAAGAGGGCAGCCTGAATAATAAATTGTGGAATCGCAATTAACGAGACGGAATAGCCCAGCGTAATTGCGAAAATAGCCGCCGTAAATAAATCCAGACAAGCTTTTGTAATCAATAATGAAGGGTCGCCTGACATGCCTTCTGTTAATGAACCAAAGACTCCCATGCCACTGGCACAAAATAGCACAACTAACGCGACATATTTTTCAATGAATTCTTCGTGGCTGGCGTAAAGAACTGTATCCGGACTAGGTTTATCAACAAATTTACGAAGTTTTAGAGACAGGTTTTCTATACGATTTTCAAGGCGCAGAAGCTCACCAATTAAAGAACCTATCAACAAGGATAAAATGACAGCTGGAATGAAATTGACTTTGATAATAAGAGCCACACCAATACCCATTGACGCACAACCGAATGTCATTGGTAACGCTTCACGAACTCTGGCTGGAATTTTTTTACCAAAACTGGCACCAAAAAGACCGCCGATTAAAATGGCTGTGCCATTAACAATTGGACCTATCATCATACAAATTATCTCTTGAGGTTTATCTATAATACGAAGTGAGGAGATTGGTTTCTTCATTGATTGCAAGGTTATGAGACGAACAAGAACTAAGCTACCACCAATGATAAACAAATATCAATCGATACATCGACATGAGATTATTACGATAATTGTAGTAAAGCAGGTACAAATTTGGCATGAACGACATATGTTTGCACCCAAGAGCTTAATGCTGGTCATTTAAAAACAAGGCAATGACAGAGGAAAGAATCCTGTAAATAATATAAATGGATATTTTCTTTAGTCAATAAAATGTTTTATCTATTTGAAAAATAAATAAATTTATAATGACCAAATGATTTTCAGCGATAATTTAATAACTATCGCTGATAAGTGGCATATCGTTGCTGAAGTTGTTGTAACTGCGCTGCTCTGGCATCCAGACGGGCCAGCAGAATTTGATTATCTTTGGTATAACTTTTCGCGTTAGTTAGTAAATTAATCGCCTGAGCGAATTGCCCCTGCAAAGCTAAAACTTCAGCTCTGGCTGACATTTCTTCCGCGCGTAGACGCTGCGCAGAATAAACAGTTGCCAGCAGCTCCCAGCCATTAATATCACTGTTATTGGCATGAGTATAACGATGTAACAAACTTGAGGCGCGCTGATAGTCTTTATTTTGAATATAAGCATTAGCCAGATTGAGCTGTAATACCTGACTACTTGGATTGGCTTTAATTGCAGCTTGTAAACGTTCAATCGCCTGAGTTTTTTGATTGAGCTCTAAATCCAGATCGGTCATTAAGTCCACGTACCAGATATTGGTGCTATCCTGATTATAGAGCGGTTCTAATTTACTTCTGGCAGACTGATATTGTTGCTTAGTATATAACGACAATGCTTCACCATAGATAATGGCTTTTGCGATTTGAGCATTGTTGGTTTTTTTGTATTCATCCAGTATACGGTCAATGGCGCTTTTATCGTTACTAAATGCAGCAATACGCGCTTTAACCAGATAGTAATCCAGTGAAGACGCTACACTTTTTTGAGCAAACTGATTAGCGCGGTTACGCACGTCAGATAAACGGCTATCGGGTAATGGGTGAGTAAGTAAAATTTCTGGTGGTTTAGACATAAACCTTGCCTGATCTGCCAGTTTTTGTAAAAACTCTGGTGAAGCTTGTGGATCAAATCCAGCGCGGGTTAAAATTCTCATACCGGCACGGTCAGCTTCCTGCTCATTACTTTGAGTAAAACTGATCATACTTTGCTGGGAGCCAGCGATAGTGGTCGACATCGCTGCCATGCCTGCTTCAGGGCTGGCAAGTGCCAGAAGGACTGAACCCAGTGCAGCACCCCACACATAAGGACTGTTATTTTTTTGTGCTTCCATCGCTCTGGCTAAATGGCGCTGTGTGACGTGAGAGATTTCGTGCGCCATCACCGAAGCCAGCTGACTTTCATTATCTGTATCTAAAATTAAGCGAGAATGGATAACAACATTACCACCAAAAAAGGCAAACGCATTGAGCACATTACTGCGCATCACAAAGAAGTTAAATGGAGTTTGTACTGAATCAGCACTGGCAACTAATTTACCACCTAACTTATTCACATATTCTGAAATTAATGGATCATAAGTTAGCGGAGCACTGCCACGCAGCATACGCAGGTAATAGTCACCCATCTCAATCTCCTGACCGATACTGAGCGTACTGACCGCTGCCGTACCAATTTCAGGTAAATTTAAGTTGGTGCTATTAGCGCTCGCTGCAAGCGGTTGTATAAGTAAACCAGTCAGCAAAAGCGCCAGAATTGATTTCTTTGTTTTCATGCAAAAGTGCCTTTAGTCATTCCTGGTGGTGATTTTAGAACAATATCCTATATGATATCAGTTGTAAATGTGATTGTTTATCGATTGATGCGCCCTTGAATTGAAGAGTTCTGCTTACTAATTTAAGCAGAGTCATCTATAATAGCGCTCAATTTTATTTATTTAAGTCGGATTTAGACATGAGAACATTATTTGCCAGCACCAGTCGCGGGTTAGAAGAGCTGCTAAAAAGTGAACTGGAAGCACTGGGAGCACAAGAATGCCGCATCATTCAGGGTGGTGTTTCTTTTCAGGGTGATGATCATGTCATGTATCAAACGCTACTTTCTTGTCGTTTAGCATCGCGTATTCTTTTGCCTCTGGCTGAATTTAATATCTATAGTGATTTAGACTTGTATGCTTGTGTGAATAATATCAGCTGGACAGAGATATTTGATGTTGAGTCAACGTTTGTTATCGCATTTACCGGTACTAATGACTTTATTCGTAATAGTCAATATGGAGCCTTGAAAGTCAAAGATGCTATTGTCGATCACTTTGTACAGAAGCAGCAAAAACGCCCGGATATCGCTAAACAAGAGCCTGATATTCGTTTGCACGTCTATTTAAATCGTAATCAGGTAACGCTTTCTTTAGACCTTAGCGGACAAAGTCTGCATCAGCGTGGTTATCGTCAGGGTGCTGGTGAAGCGCCATTAAAAGAGAATTTATCTGCTGCGATTATTCTGCGTTCTGGCTGGCAAAAAGAAACTGTGCTTCTCGATCCAATGTGTGGTTCCGGTACTTTATTAATCGAAGCAGCAATGATGGCTGCTGATATTGCGCCGGGTATTACGCGTCAGCATTGGGGGTTTAAAGCCTGGAAAGATTTTAACCCAAGTTTATGGAATGAATGTTTGTTTAATGCCAGAGACAAAGCTAAATCGGGCGTGCAAAACGTAAATGGTAAGTTTATTGGTTATGATAACGATACCCGAGTGATTGAGCTGGCAAAAGAGAATGCTAAGCAGGCTGGTGTGGGTGATTTAATCGAATTTTCTGTGCAGGATGTGGCTAAGCTAACAAATCCATGCCCTGATTTAACCGGGACGGTGATCAGTAATCCACCTTATGGTGAGCGTTTAGAGAGTGAACCTGCGTTAATTGCGTTACATACTGCACTTGGGCGTATTATCAAACAAGAGTTTGCCGGCTGGCGAGTGTCACTATTTAGTGCAGCACCGGAGCTGCTTAATTGTTTACAGCTACGTGCCGACAGACAGTTTAAAGCTAAAAATGGTCCACTGGATTGCGTACAAAAAAATTATACTATTGCTGCTAAAAAAGCAGAACAGGTGCAGGAAAACAAAGATGTTACAGCAAAAGAGGAACCGCTCTTTGCCGCTGATTTTGCTAATCGTTTACGTAAGAATGAACAGAAACTTTCTAAATGGGCACAGCAACAAGGAATTGAGTGTTATCGCTTATATGATGCAGATTTACCTGAATACAATGTTGCCATTGACCGCTATAAAGATAAGATTGTGATTCAGGAATATGCACCGCCTAAAAATATCGATCCACAAAAAGCTCGTCAGCGTTTATTTGATGTGATTAATGCCACGCTGGTGACACTTAACTTATCGGCTAATCAGTTGATCTCTAAAACCCGTGAACGGCAAAAAGGTAAACAGCAATATCAAAAACTGGCGCAGAAACAGGACTATTTTTTAGTTAAAGAATATAACGCTCAGTTTTGGGTCAATCTGACAGATTATCTGGATACCGGACTGTTTTTAGATCACCGTATTGCCCGCCGTATGCTGGGTGAGATGTCTAAGGGTAAAGACTTCTTAAATCTGTTTGCTTATACAGGAACAGCGACAGTGCACGCCGGACTTGGTGGGGCTAAAACAACCACTACGGTGGATATGTCTAAAACGTATCTGGAGTGGGCAGATCGTAATTTACATCAAAACGGTTTAACCGGACGCAATCATCGACTGATTCAGGCTGATTGCTTATTCTATTTGAAAGAGAGCCGTGAACAGTTTGATGTAATTTTTATCGATCCACCAACATTTTCTAACTCCAAACGTATGACCGATACCTTTGATGTGCAGCGTGACCACCTGATGCTGATGGAAAATCTAAAGCGTTTATTACGCCCGGATGGCGTGATTATGTTCTCCAATAATAAACGTGGTTTTAAAATCGATGATGAAGGTATGCAGCGTTTGGGCTTAACTTATCAAAACATCACCGATAAGACCCGTTCACTTGATTTTGAACGTAATCGACAAATTCATAACTGTTATCTGATCAGACATCAGAAATAGACTAAATATCAATTAATAAATAAGACCGGATAATTATGGCTCTGATTAACTTATCTGACGCGTATCTCTCATTTAGTGATGCGCCTTTGCTTGACCACATGAATCTGTACATCGAACCGGGCGAGCGCGTCTGTCTGGTTGGGCGTAATGGTGCAGGTAAATCGACACTACTTAAAGTATTAAATAAAGAGTATCCTCTGGATGAAGGGCAGGTTATTTACGAGCAGGGGATTGTCGTTTCACGTTTACAACAAGATCCGCCGCGTAATGTGCAGGGCAGTGTGTTTGATTTTGTGGCAGAAGGTCTTAAAGATCAGGCTGCGCTGTTAAAAAAGTATCATGCGATCTCAAAACTGATCGAGCAAGATCCCAGTGAATCAAATTTAAAACAACTGGCAGATCTTCAGGATCAGTTAGATCATCATAATATTTGGCAGATCGAAAGCCGGATTACGAATGTTTTAATGCAGCTTGAGTTAAATGCTGATACTCAACTGGCATCACTCTCTGGTGGCTGGTTGCGTAAAGCGGCGCTGGCTAAAGCACTGGTATGTAATCCCGATGTTTTATTGCTGGATGAGCCAACCAACCATTTAGATATCGATGCGATTGAATGGCTGGAAATATTTTTGAAGAGTTTTTCCGGTAGTATTGTGTTTATCTCTCATGACCGTTCATTTATTCGTAATATGGCGACCCGAATTGTTGATTTAGACCGTGGACAAGCCTCATCATGGCCAGGAAATTACGACCAATATCTGATTAGTAAAGAAGAAGCTTTGCGTGTTGAAGAGTTACAAAATAACCTGTTTGATAAACGCTTAGCGCAAGAAGAAGTCTGGATTCGTCAGGGTATTAAAGCGCGCAGAACCCGTAATGAAGGTCGTGTTCGGGCATTAAAAGCGATGCGTCAGGAACGTGCAGAACGCCGTCAGGTAATGGGAACTGCGAGAATGCAGGTTGAAGAATCACTACGTTCAGGCAAAATCGTTTTTGAGCTGGAGGATGTCAATTATTCCATTGGTAATAAGCAACTGGTTAAAGATTTCACTGCTCAGGTACTGCGTGGTGACAAGATCGCGTTGATTGGCCCAAATGGTTGTGGTAAAACCACTTTATTGAAACTTATGTTGGAGCAAATTAAACCCGATTCAGGGACTGTACATTGTGGTACTAAGCTGGAAGTTGCGTATTTCGATCAGTACCGTGCTGAGCTCGATCCGGATAGAACGGTGATGGATAATCTGGCGGAAGGTAAGCAGGAAGTGATGGTCAATGGTCGCTCACGTCATGTGCTTGGCTATTTGCAGGACTTTTTATTCCACCCAAAACGAGCGATGACACCGGTTAGCGCACTGTCTGGTGGTGAGAGAAACCGTTTACTACTGGCTAAATTATTCTTAAAACCAAGTAATCTGTTAATTCTCGATGAGCCAACCAATGATCTGGATGTTGAAACACTGGAATTGCTGGAGGAGCTGGTTGATGAATATAAAGGAACTGTGCTACTGGTGAGTCATGATCGTCAGTTTGTTGATAATGCAGTGACACAGTGCTGGATTTTTGAAGGTAATGGTGTAATCAAACAATATGTTGGTGGTTATTTTGATGCTCACCAGCAGCAGCAAAATGTGAAGCAGACTCAACTTAAATCTGAAACAGTAAAAACTAAATCGGTGGAAGATAAAAAAGCCACCGGAAGCCCGGCTACAAATACGACAAAACCAAAAAGTACTCAGCGCCTTAGTTATAATCAAACCAGAGAGCTGGAACAATTACCACAAAAACTGGAACTGCTGGAAGCAAAAATTGCAGAGTTACAAGCACAGGTGAGTGATGTGGAGTTTTTCTCTAAACCCCATGATGTGACCAATAAAATTCTGGAACAATTAGCGCAGAGTGAGACTGAACTAGAACAGGCTTTTGAGCGCTGGGAAGAGTTAGAGTCGATAAAAAACAGTTAATTAATCTACTTACCTTCATTAATCAGTTTATGTTACTGCATAAACTGATTTTTCATGCTTTTTCGCAATTGATGCGTTATTGCTGTAATTGGTCTGGCAAACTATGGCGTCGCTATCAAATCTTTGATATAACAACACTCTTACTAATGCAAAATTGAATGTTACGCTAAATGGATGCCACTAAATTCGACAAAAATCCTTATGATGAACAATATATGTTGTGTCATCACTGTGATCTATTGGTCGAAATTCCTCGTGTAACTAATAAGCAAAATGTGAACTGCCCGCGCTGTCAGGAACGCTTAACGCGTTATCGTCAGGATACTAATCAGCAGGTGGTTGTATATTCGGTATGTGCACTGATTATGCTGGCGGTTGCCTGCTTGTTCTTCTTCGTCAATATTCGTGTGGTTGGTGTAACTAGCAATATGAGTCTGTTTATGGTGCCAAATATTCTTTGGGCAGATAACTACTCTTATTTATCGATGCTGTTTGTGTTTTTTGTGTTGGTCTTTCCTGCTCTTTGTTTGTTGATATTACTGGTTTTAAGCACTGATATTAAACTGCCGACCAGAGTAAAAGTGTTCTTACTGGTCTGGTTTAATCGCTTGCATATCTGGTGCATGGCAGAAATCTTTCTGGCTGGTGTTCTGGTGAGTTTTGTGAAGTTAACCAGTTATGGCGATATTGGTGTCAGTCTGAGCTTTTTACCCTATTGCGCTTTTGTATTGTTACAAATCAGGGCAATCTCTTTGTTTATTCCCCGTGCAGTCTGGCAAAAAATTGGCCCGACAATCTATGTCTTAACACCAATGGTGGCGGGTAAAACCGGTATTGAGCAAAATATTCGTTTATGTCGCTGTTGTCATGCCATTTTACCGATGAATATGAACCGTTGTCCGCGTTGTAAAGAGCATGGTAAAGTACGGGACGTAAAAGGTATTCAATGGACTATGGCACTGCTGCTGACCTCAATTATTTTATATATTCCGGCCAATATGTACTCGGTCATGAGCACCACATTTTTAGGCTCTACGTCTAATTCAACGATTATGGACGGTGTGATTTATATGTGGCAGGAGGGTGATTATCCTGTTGCGCTGGTTATTTTTATCGCCAGTATTGTGATTCCGGTCTTAAAAATTTTAGCATTGATTTGGTTATGTTATTTTGTGTTAAAGCTGAGAGAGCAAACGAGCGATCAAGATTGCTTAAAAATGAAAAAATTATATGACATAGTAGAGATTATTGGACGCTGGTCGATGATCGATATTTTTGTCGTGTCTGTTATCGCTTCACTCATTCGTAATGGTGAATTGATGGCAGTCTATCCAAATATAGGCGCAGTCTTTTTTGCTACCGTTGTGATACTCACGATGATAGCTGCGCATAAATATGATCCTCGTTTAATTTGGGATCGAACAAAATGAGATGGTACTGAGTATGGAAAACGAAACTAAACCAACCCATTCACAAAATAAGATGGCTAAAATTACCCGCTATAAATTTTGGTCTCCAATCTGGATTATTCCTATTGTGACTATTTTGATCGGGGCGTGGGTGATTTTTTCTCACTTTATGGAACAAGGTCGCTCCTTTACACTGATCACGTCTGATGCCAGTGGTATTGTGGCGGGTAAAACAGTGATAAAAAGCCGAAGTGTGGATGTTGGTGTGATCGAATCAGTTACACTCAGTGAAGACTTCTCACAAGTGGTGATTAAAGGCCGATTGAATCAGAATATGGATTCTTTGTTAAATAAAAACTCTATATTCTGGATTGTAAAACCACAAATTGATAAAGACGGTGTCTCAGGTCTTGGTACTTTACTCTCAGGTGTTTATATCGAACTATCGCCGGGTTCAGGAACTGATGAGTATAATAACAAGCCTTTTCAGTTACTTGAATCTGCGCCACTGGCCTCACCAAATACACCGGGTATTCGAATTAATCTGGTGAGTACTCAGTCAGGTGTTATCTCTAAAGGTGCGCCGGTACTATTTCGTGGCTTTAAAGTGGGTAACGTGGAAACATCTGACTTTGATCCGCTAAATCGTTCGATGACTTATCGTCTGTTTATCAAGCATCCATATGAATCACTGGTGACTGAAAATGTTCGCTTCTGGCGGGAAGGAGGAGTGAACTTTGACCTGTCTCCGCGTGGAGCAAGTCTGGAAGTTCCATCGATTGAGGTTCTGCTTGCCGGAGGGATTAGTTTTGATTTACCTGATGGTGCAGCCGCGGGTAATCAGGCGACTGAACTGGCTAAATATACGTTATTTGATGATAAGCGCTCTATTCAGGAATCTCAGTACACACAATATAAAGAGTATCTGTTATTCTTTAAAGACTCTATCGCAGGTTTGTCAAAAGGTGCACCTGTTGAATATCGTGGTATTCGTCTGGGAACCGTGTGGGAAGTCCCTTACTACGTGCCAGAAATGACCTCCATTGCTGCCTTCAAATTTAATATTCCGGTATTGATTCGTATGGAGCCGGAACGCCTGAGTGAAGTGAAAGTGGATGGGTTTGCTCTGCTTGATACTTTTATTGCTGAACAGAAAAATGGTCTGCGAGCAGCCATTAAATCGGCTAACTTATTTACTGGCTCAATGTATATCGATTTAGATTTTTATACCGAAGGTATTGAACAGACTAATGCAACACCAGAAAAAGCCTACGGTCTTGATGTTATTCAGACAGTACCTGCAGGACTTTCACAAATTCAGGCGAAAGTGATTCAGACTCTGGATAATCTGAACCGTTTACCGCTTGACCAAACAGTGGCAGAGATGAATAAAGTATTGGCAGAAGGCCAGAAGTTACTGGATTCATTAAATGGTATGGCGAGCAGTAAAGAAGCTCAGAATATTCCTAAAGATCTGCAGAATACGATTAAGCGTTTAGAAGAGACGTTAAAAGGATTACAACCAGGTTCTGATTTCCATAATTCACTCCAAACAGATATGGAAAAATTTGGTCAGACCTTGGAAAAATTACAACCATTACTTGATACTTTGAATGAGAAAAGTAATGCATTAATCTTTGCTGCTCCGACTAAACAGGATCCGCAGCCAAAAGCGAGAGAAAACTAATGAAGAAGCTAATTGTTACCCTTTGTGTATTATTTGTAGTGAGCTGCTCCAGCAGTTCACCTGCTAAACGCTACTTTCAATTAACCAGTGATTTTTCTCAGACTGAGCAGCCAGCTTCACAAGCGGTAAAAGATTTTATCTGGATTGAGTCCGTTAACGTGGCACCATACTTAAACACATTAGGTATTGTTTATCAAACTAATGATGTGGAATATGTAACGGCCAATAATAATCTGTGGGCATCTTCACTTTCTCAGCAAATTACTGCCCGGGTAGTGCATGACCTGTCTATGTTGTTGCCGGGTCGTCTGGTGTCTGATAAGCCATTAAGTAAACCAGTTACAACGCTGAAAGTCTTTATCGATAGCTTTCATGGTCATTACGCCGGCGATGCATTGATTAAAGGTCGCTGGATTATTAATCATAATGACACTATGACGGTTAAAAACTTTAACTATGTTATCAGACAGTCTCAGGACGGTTATGAAGACTTAGTGAAGACATTATCAAAAGGTTGGCAGGAAGAGGAAGTCGATTTAGTTAAAACTACGAAACTATAACTGCATAACGATTGTATAAAACTGCAAATAAATCAATAAGTTAAATTTATAACTCTTTGATTTATTTGCAGTTTTTATTTTAAAAGATTAAATCAATAATCATGACAATTAGATAAGACGAATTTCAAACCCAAAGGTTGTTGTTTCTTTATCAGAAGATTGTACTGGTTCAGCTATTCGTCCTGTTTCGACACAGACCATCTGTTTGTAGCTATCATTAGCCATATCTTGCATTGACGCAGCCCCTTCTTGCCACGGACTCCAGACTACTACGTTTGGAGCATTCAGGTGAGTGATGGCAATTGTGCGATAGGTATCGTGAATCAAGGTGGTTTTTTCTGGCGCTAAATACAGACGATCAATTGCCTGATTAAATGTCATAGAGCCATCAGTTAAAGACTCTTCTTTACCGGTTAAAAAGTTACGATAAGGATTACCCAGACCAGTAATTTTGACTTTTTCAATATCACTGATATTGAGGTAAGTGTGTAGTGCTGCGGTGAATGTGTAATTTCCCTGACTGGACAAATTGACCCGACAAGTATCACCGAGATAAATTTCAATAGTTAAAGTAAATGCATGATTCCAGAGCTTTCTGGTTTCGGCATTATCCTGTACCTGCAGCGTCAATGTTACACCGGCGGTATCTTCACTGTGTTTAATGAGTTGCCACATGGCCGTACGAACCACGCCATGAGAAGGTGGCCCACCAAGTTTATTAAACCATGGCCAGCACACAGGTACACCGCCACGAATAGCAAGTTCTGGTTTGAAAATAGCTTCTTCGCTCAACCAAATTACGGGATTATTAGTCTTTTTTGGTTGCCAAAAGAGTAAATGCCCACCATGCAGTGAAACGGCAGCAGTACAACGGGGATGATTGACTACCAGTACGGGTAAATCATTTTGTTGAATTTGTTTCAGATAAGGGCTGATGACTTTCGCCTGATTATTGGAGGCTAGTAATGCCTGAGTAATACTCATAGAACCTTCTTTCTTCTTGTTTTTATGATGACCGGAAATGATTATACATCAGAAAAAAGAATATTCTTTAGTTTTTTTACTGTGCGAATAAACTGATCGAGTTGAAAAAGATAAATTAAATAGTAAAGTCGTTTATTTTATCCTATCTGATATGATTAATATTTTATTTAACCTTTTATTTAATTTTAGTTTTTAATAAAAATTAATAAGAATAAAATGAAAACTAAGTTTTTTGTGCTATAAAAATTAAATCTATTCTGGTGAGACATTTCGGAGTGAGATAAAATACCTGCACTATACAAACGAGCTGTTGTGAGTAACTTATATAAACACGAGTAAATAGTTATTATTGATGTAGCTGATATAGTTACAGTGGCTTGTAAAACTTTATTATTTTATATGGTGAAAAAAGTGATAAAGTCATTTCATTCTTAAATATTATTATGGAGTAAGGTTCTATGAGCTATCAATTAGATATCGACTGGCCTCATTTTTTAGCCCACTATTGGCAAAAAAAACCGGTTGTTCTGAGAAAGGCATTTAAAAACTTTCAGGATCCTATTACTCCTGATGAATTGGCTGGTCTGGCAATGGAGCAGGAAATCGAAAGTCGTCTGGTGACAAATAAGCAAGGTAAGTGGGATGCTAAGTTTGGTCCTTTTGAATCTTACGACCATTTGGGTGAAACTAACTGGAGCTTATTAGTTCAGGCTGTTGATCACTGGCATGCAGAAGCGGCGACATTGGTTGAGCCATTTCGGTGTTTACCACAATGGATATTTGATGATCTGATGATTTCTTACGCGACACCAAAAGGTGGCGTGGGCCCGCATATTGATCAGTATGATGTGTTTATCATTCAGGGCATGGGTAAACGTCGCTGGCGGGTAGGGGATATTGACCCAAATTACAAGCAATTCTGCTCTCATCCGGCACTTTTACATGTAGAACAATTTACTCCAATTATTGATGAAGAAATTACTGCCGGGGATATTTTATATATTCCACCTGGATTCCCGCATGATGGTGTTTGTATCGATGAATCGTTAAGTTATTCCGTTGGTTTTAGATCACCAACAGCGCAAGACTTGCTGAGTGGTTTTGCTGATTATGTGCTTGAGCATGATGCGGGTAAGTATCATTATGCTAATCCGGATTTACAACTGGCGCCGGAAGCTATCACTATTCAGCCACATGAAATTAGTCGTCTGAAAGAGATGATGATTGAGCTGATTCAAAATGAAGAGCTGTTTAATAACTGGTTTGGTTGTCAGATTACTCATTCGATGCATGAACTAAATATTGTCCCGGTTGAACCTGAATATACGACGGATGAAGTTGCCGATATTTTATCGTCTGAATCTTTACATAAAGTCACTAGTATTAGAATTGTGAAAATTGCGGAGAATTACTTTATTCATGGTGAACCGCTCCGATTACCGGCATCACTTTGTGATCTGTTAGCGCAGCATTCTATTGTGGAACCTGAGCAATTTGCTGGTTATTTGCATAAGCCTGAAGTGATGAATGAGCTCGTTCAATTGATTAATAAAGGGTATTGGTATTTCTCTGATGAGGGAGAGGAATAAGGATTATTAGAGTTGTGTTGTAATTAGCAGAGTGTTTAGCGGGGGGAGCACGCCCCCGTTAACGTGTTGTTTTGGTGATGTTGCTTATTCTGTGGGCTTGATGGCCGACCATACCATAGAGGCGCCCGCTCGAGGACTCGCTAAGACCTCTAAAGTATGGTTTCCATCAATCAAGGCTCTGGTGATGTCTCAGAATAGTTTCTCAATATCAAGAAATTATCATCTAAAAGAAACTAAATAAGAAAAATTCTTAAATTCTTAAATTCTTAAAAAATCTGTTCTTATCTGTCTTGAAGGTCAACAGAATAAGATGTTATTCCTTTTTTAGTTACATCTCAGATGCCGTGATTGATGGAGAGCGTACCTCATAGGTCTTAGCGAGTCCTCGAGCGGGTGCCTATGGGGTGCGGTAGGCCATCAAGTCTCACAGAACTTGCAACAACACCCAAAACATTGCGCCAGGGCGGCGCAGTCCGCCCCAAATACCATACTAACAACACCACCAGCCTGATAAATAACAAATACAAAATAACAGTTAACAACTTTCTCGATACATAAAAATCCCCCCAAAAGCTGAACTTTTGGGGGGATGGAAGAAATTAATTTTTAAACTAAATTAAGATTACATTTTCTCAACAGCTTTAATACCAAGCATCTGGAAGCCAACAGCCAGTGTTTTAGCCGTTAACGCTGATAATCTTAAACGACTGAGTTTTTGTGTCTCCGTATTTGCTGCCAGCACCGGGCAATTCTCATAGAAGCTAGAAAATAACGTAGCGATATCATAAAGATATGCACAAAGAATATGCGGAAGTCCTTCTTTAGCAACGCTTTGAATCGCTTCTTCAAACTGCATTAAACGGGCAGCTAAAGCATATTCTTTTTCATGTTCTAAAGAAATTTCACCACTTAATTTATCAATATCTAATTCCGCTTTTCTAAATAAAGATAGCACACGGGTATAAGCATATTGTAAATAAGGTGCTGTATTACCTTCAAATGCCAGCATATTATCCCAGTCAAACACATAATCGGTAGTCCGGTTTTTAGAAAGATCAGCGTACTTCACGGCACCAATTGATACCGCTTCTGCGATTTCGTGTAATTCGGTTTCCGGTAAATCAGGATTTTTACCACGGATTAAAACCAGCGCACGTTCAAGCGCTTCATCTAATAGATCGTTAAGTTTAATTGTTTCACCTGAACGCGTTTTAAATGGCTTACCATCTTTACCCAGCATCATTCCAAACATATGGTGTTCAAGTTGCAGTGATTCAGGAATATAACCTGCTTTATGGGCAATCAGCCAGACTTGTTCTAAATGCTGATGCTGGCGTGAATCGGTATAATATAAAATACGATCGCAATGCAGTTTAGTGTAACGATAGATGATTGCCGCAATATCAGTGGTTGCGTAAAGATAGCCACCATCACGTTTCTGGATGATCACACCCATTGGCTCGCCATCTTTATTTTTATATTCATCTAAATAAACAACTGTCGCGCCATCGCTTTCAACTGCCAGACCTTTTTCTCTCAGATCTTTCACAACACCGGCCAGCATATCGTTATACAGGCTTTCACCCATCGTATCTTCAAGTGATAAAGTCACATTCAGGCGTTTATAAGTAGCTACGTTTTGTGACATGGTGATATCTACCAGTTTACGCCACATATCTAAACAATAAGCATCACCACCTTGTAGTTTAACTACATAATTACGGGCTTTTTCTGCAAAGACTTCATCTTCATCATAATGTTTTTTAGCTGCACGATAGAAAGATTCAAGATCAGATAATGCCAGTTCATTAGCATTCTCATTTTGCACTTTTTCTAAATAGGCAATGAGCATACCAAACTGTGTACCCCAGTCACCAACGTGGTTAGCACGAATAACGTTATGACCTAAAAACTCTAATGTTCTGACTGTCGCGTCACCAATGATAGTTGAACGCAAGTGACCAACGTGCATCTCTTTAGCGACGTTAGGTGCCGAGTAGTCAACCAATACCGTTTGTGGTTTGCTGGTTGTGGTGATATTTAATTTATCTGTTGTCAGCGCTAAATCAGCTTGTTTAGCTACCCAGTGCTTATTTAAATAAATATTAATAAAGCCCGGGCCTGCGATTTCAACTTTATCGGCAATATGAGTTAAATC
This sequence comes from Zophobihabitans entericus, assembly GCF_011745665.1. Taxonomy (GTDB): domain Bacteria; phylum Pseudomonadota; class Gammaproteobacteria; order Enterobacterales; family Orbaceae; genus Zophobihabitans; species Zophobihabitans entericus. The sequence goes on from NZ_CP050253.1 coordinate 2,053,477, forward strand.
TAAATGACTGATGACTTGTTCTGCCAGCTGGCGAGGTTGCATACCCATTTTTTTAGCTGCGGCCATAATGCCATTTGCCTGATAGTCGCCAAATTGTGCTTTAGCTGATTGTTTAACTAAAGCATCACAATCAGAAGGCGCGCCCGCTGCAATAAGCGCTTGCATGATTTTATCTGATAATAAAGATTGAATATTCACTGATTAGACCTTTTGATAATCTTAAGTAATCTTTAAAAAATGGTAAACATGATAACCGTAACCAAGGAAATTGTCATTTAAGAAACGGGATTTTATTGTGTAAAAGAAAATATAATGGCTAATTTCGTTCTCATTTTGTTAAAAATAATGGAGATTTATTTTTTATTGAGAAGTGATGCGCTAATAATATGTATTAACAATTTTGGTTAAAATTGAGTAAGATAATCAAAAGATAATTTAAGTCATGACTAATTGTTTGAATCTGTAACAAAAGGTTATATTATGAGCCAAATTATTAAAATAAAGAGCAACGGGTATCATTAATGGGTGTAACCACATCAAAGCCGGATCAGAAATCGTTATCTTATCGTATTCGTGATGAACTAAAGCAGGATATTCTTCAGGGTGTTTTATTACCAGGTACTCAACTGCGTCAGGAGTCACTGGCTAAGCGCTTTAATTCCAGCCGGATTCCTGTGAGGGAAGCTCTGCGCCAGCTTGAAGTTGAAGGGTTGGTTAAATCAAAACTAAATCGTGGTGCGATTGTTTCAACCCCTAATTTAAATGATGTTTGTGATCTGCTTGAAATTCGTATTGCACTTGAGTGTAGAGCCGCCAAGTTAGCAGTACCAAATATGACCTCAGAAGATATTGCCAGATTAACTGAAATTCTTAATGCATATAGCCTGGCAAAAACTCCGGCGGAGTGTGCAGAGAACAATCGTCAGTTTCATTTAGCATTGTGCCTGCCAGCTAATAACAAACAGTTGACAGCCTTGATTAAACAATACTGCATGAGTACGTCTTCTCCTTATGCTAATTTTCATTTAGATATGACAACAGCCACAGATATAGAAGCTGTGCATCAGGACCATTATGCGATTTTAGATGCCTGTAAAGCACGGGACGTTGAAGCAGTAGTTACCATTTTAGAAAATCATATTAAAGCGACTAAACTGTGTTTGTTAAAATTTCAGCAATGTGTATAAATGTTATTATTAGTGGAGTTGCGCGACATCGTCACGCTTATAGATATTTGATAGTGAAAAGCCATTAGCCTGTGCGTGAGCTTATCGGTACTATTCCGATGCGCTCGAAATGCAAGCATTAAACGCTGACTCCATAGAACCGATAAGCTCAATTAACACTTCATATAATCCAACGATTAATAAAAAAGGGCTGATTTAGCCCTTTTTTATTGTTCTGTTTTAATCAATCAAGTTAATCAAGACCACTAACATCTCTTTTTGGTAACAGAATGATCATCACCAGAGAAACTGTATAGAGCACGGCTAAAAACGTCATGGCGATAAGCATTGAGTGATGTTCTAGCAGATAACCGATGATAAATGGTGAGAAGCCACCAACAGCGCGGCCGGTATTAAAGATAACGTTATTGGCAGTACTTCTAATTGCGGTTGGATAATGATTACTGATCAGAGCACCATAACCGGCACTCATACCGTTTACAAAGAATCCAACTACAGTACCACCAATAAGCAGAGCGATACTATCTGAAATATAGACATAGACGAAAATAGAAATACCTGCTGCAATCAAGAAAAGTGGGTAAGCGCGTTTAGCCCCGAGTCTGTCCATGATTTGTCCAAAAGTAATCATACCAAGACACATGCCGGCAATAGTACTGATCATCCATAAAGATGAGCCGGTTACCGACAAACCTAATTCTTTTTGTAAGATAGATGGCAGCCAGTTCATCAGACCATAATAACCGGCAACCTGCACAGCAGCCATGACAGTTAAGGCAACAGTGGTAAAGGCTGTTTTAGGTGAATTAAATAGGGTACCAATTGAAATTCTTTGTGTTGGATCTTTTTTATGTTGTCTGAGCCAGGTTGGTGTTTCTTTTAGATGTTTGCGAACAAAGTAAATCCAAAAGACGGGTAATATACCGATCACAAACAGAACACGCCAGCCAAGCCATGGAATAATCAGTGCCGCAAGTAACGCTGCGGCAACAGCACCGGCTTGCCCACCAAGTGATATCATTGATGAAGCACGACCACGTTTATTCGCTGCATACACATCAGCCACCATCGCCATACCAATACCAAACTCACCACCGCCACCAACACCAGCCAGAAAGCGCAATACATATACCCAATAAATATTAGTTGCAAAAGCAGTTAGTGCAGTTGCAATAGCAAACAAGAAAATTGTATAAGTAAAAATACGTACTCGTCCGTAGCGGTCAGCCAGCAGACCAAAAATAACGCCACCAACCAGCATACCTAAGTTGGTGACAGTAGCGATCAGTCCTGCCTCAGCTGAACTAATCCCAAAGGAAACAATAATTGAGGAGAGCGCAAAGGACAGGAACATAATATCCATACCTTCCAGACCAAGCCCCATCATGGCACTACGTAATACTTTTCTTTGATAGGCAGGAGTAATCTCCATGCTGGTATCTTCTGTTGTTTGATTATTCATAGGTAACCTTATTATTTTGTTTGAAGAATTGCTTCGATAACAGTTTTTGCGACGTATTTATGTCTTGCTTGATAATCAGCATCAGACATCCATTTGTCCTGACTTCTGGCAACGTGAGCGACTAAACAGTTAGCAGCCGGCACACGGTACAGAGCAGATAATAGGTAAATAACTGCAGTTTCCATTTCAGCATTAAGTATTTGACGCTTTTTCCAGTAGGATAAAACTTGTTGTGCTTCTTCCTGCCCAAACAGATTGAGATCACGCCCCTGAGACAGATAGAAACCTTCAGCTGTTAAACCTATTCCGGTATGAATTTGGTCATCTTGATTAAATTGCCGATAGATTTGATTGAAGAGAAGGGGATCAGCACTGGCTGGATAAGTTTCAGGCACATAGCAGCTTAACATACCCTGGCTGCGTACCATGGCGTGATTCATAATGATATCACCGGCTTGTATATGGTCTTGCCATGCACCACAACCGCCAATACGCACCAGTCTTTTGGCTCCAGACTGAATTAATTCAATAACGGCAATTTCTGTTGAACCAATACCAATACCTGTGGAGGCAATAGAAATTCGGGTATTTTGATATAAGCCGGTAACACAAATAAACTCACGATTATTCACAATTTCTTTAGGACTATCTAATAATTCGGCAAACAGTTTTACGCGTCCGGGATCACCAACTAATATCGTCAGTTCTCCTGCATCTTGCTCTGTAAATCCCTTAAGATGGTGATTCTCAATTGACATATTAACCTCGAAAGTGAGTGCTTAAATCAACTATATGGATGTAATAATTTTAAACAGATCAAGACCTTGATATTGCTTCAAAAGTATTGAACAGTTTTAGCCAGGTTGATTTATAAGCACCAGAAAACACGGGTGGAAGAATGTATGAAAGCCTGTCACATCATAGTTTAAGTTATAAATAATTTCAAATTTCCATAATAAGAACTATAACTTTTTTAAAGTTTATTTAAATCAATATGTTAAAAAATAATATGTGATATTGGATACATTTTAATATTATTAGTATTAAAAAATGTATCCAATTATGGTTTAATAAAATGGATACATTTTGATAGTCCTTGTTGCTTGTTCAAACTTACTTATCAATTTAATACGTTTATAAGTAGGAATTGAACATAGCTAACCGATTATAGAGACAGTGATGGGTTAGCTATGTTCAAATTTAAAATTCAGAGGATATCATTATGAGTATAGCCAAAAAAGTTGTACCCAGTGCACTTGTTTTAGCTTTAACATCAATTTTCGTTAACGTATTGTGGGGAACCCCATTTCCATTAGTTAAAGAGATGTATGTGGAAATGAATTTACTACCGTCAATACTTGGAGATAACTATAACGGACAAGTTTTAACTGCAATCAGTATTCGTTTCTTTTTAGCTGGTATCATGACATTACTCATGGCGATGTGTATGAAGCAGAACATCTTTGCTGTAAGCAAAAAACAGTGGAAAGATGTGACTTATATGGGGCTGGTAAGTACAACGGCAGCTTATTTCTTTTTTAATATCGGTCTGGTGCATACGGTAACGATTAAATCGTCTATCTTAGCGCAGGCATCGATTTTCTTCTCTGTTTTACTTGCTCACTTTGCCTATAAAAATGACAGAATGAATAAAGCAAAATGGATCGGTTTACTGTTTGGATTTGCAGGACTGGTGATTGTCAACGTCGCTAAACCAACTGCTAATATTAGTGAATTATTTAGCTTTAATCTGCTGGGTGATGGCTTTATGTTACTTTATGGACTAGTTGCGGCAATTGGTATGATGCAGGCTCGAGCGATTGGTTCAACGCTACCAGTGTTTGTCATGACAGGCTGGAATCTGCTGATTGGTTCTATCGTTTTATTTGCTATCGGTATTTTTATGGGAGGTAGCTTATCGTTGATTCACTGGACACCACTTGGCACTATTTTACTCGTCTTCTTAGCATTACTTTCTAGTGTTACTTTTGGTTTATGGTACTGGGTTGTACAATATGCCAAAATTGGTGAAGTTTCTATGTACAAGTTCTTCATGCCGGTTTCAGGAAGTTTGCTTGCAATTATGATCGGTCAGGATGCATTCACAATTCCTTTAGCAATTGGTTTAATTTTAGTTTGTTTTGGTATTGTTATCGTTAATAAACCAGAAATTTTAGGTTTAAAAAAGAAAACAGCACAACAACCAGCAGAAACTATCGAAAAGAAAGAGTAGAATAGCGTACAGATTATTTATGAGTAGTGAATATTTTCACTACTCAAATTGATTAAATAGATAAATTAATGAGGTTTAAATATGAAGCAGCATATTGGTTTTATTGGTTCTGGTAATATGGGAACGGCAATTATTAAAGGTCTTGTTTCTAGTAAAGTTGCTAAAGCCAGCCAAATTTCTGTTTTTGATATTCAACTTGATAAAGTGAAAGCATTAAGCAAAGAGATTGGAATTAATGCGGTTGAGTCTCAAGACAAGATCATGGATGTGGCTGATATCATTTTCTTAGCAGTTAAACCTAATATTATGGGGAAAGTGCTTAGTGATATTAAAGCGAAACTAACAAAGAAATCAATTCTTGTATCAATCGCTGCTGGTGTAACGATTGATACAATTGAGAAAGTGATTGGCAAAGGCTACAAAATTGTACGTATCATGCCAAATACTCCGGCACTGGTGAATATGGGGATGTCATCTATCACGCCAAACGATAAAGTTACTGATAGTGAACTAAAAGTGATTTCAACTATTTTTGATAGCCTTGGTCGTTCTGAAGTGGTGCCAGAGTACTTAATTCACTCAGTCGTAGGTGTGAGTGGTTCTGCTCCGGCTTATGTATTTATGTTTATTGAAGCGATGGCAGATGCGGCTGTTCTGGCGGGTATGCCAAGAGCACAAGCTTATACTTTTGCGGCCCAAACAGTAATGGGTTCAGCCAAAATGGTAATGGAAACCGGTAAACATCCGGGCGAGCTAAAAGATATGGTCTGTTCACCAGGTGGTACAACTATTGAAGCAGTTAAAGTACTGGAAGAAAAAGGCTTCCGCGCAGCAGTCATTGACGCTATGATCAGCTGTATGGATAAGTCAGAAGCATTATCAAATAAATAAGTATTGCGACTTTTAAATACGAATAAACCCGATATATTATCGGGTTTATTTTTTGGTAAAATATTAATTCATTATTCTAAATCAGTTTCTTTAAATAATATCTTTTAGCAGGAAACTGATTTTTCAGTAAATTATAAATTAAATAATTTATCTACTGCTTTAATTTGCTCTGCATTGAGCTTACCACCAAAGTTACGGGAGTTTGGCTCCATATAACCGAATTTTCTCGAAACAGTTGTTTTGATGGTGGTAACAAAATCATCACCAATAGTATAAATACTTGATAAGCGTCCAATCTCTTTATGTAACTCTGCAACATCAGAAAGATTATTGGCTTTATAAGATTTAAATATTTGAGCAAATAGTTCCGGGACGACGTTGTTAAGACCGGATAATACACCACCGCCGCCATTCATCAGGTTAGGGACAAAGTATTCGTCAAATCCACCCCAGACACAGAAATCATCACGTAGCGGTTTTGTTGCCCGGACAATCGCTCGGGTATGAGAAGAGCAGTCCACAGTATCTTTAATACCAATAAATTTTGGACAATGTTGAATGAGTTTTGTGGCAAGTGCTGCATCCACATCACAACCGGTACGGGCAGGGAAGTTGTAGATAAACCAGTTACCCTGAAAACGAGAATCCAGATGCATATAATATTCAAACAGTTGGTTGGCAGTTTGTGCATAGTAATAAGGTGGTAATGCCATGACTGAATCATAACCTGTTTCAAACGCGGCATCAGCCAGTCTGACCATATCATCAATAACGGTAGTTGAAACATGAGCAATAACAGGCAGGTCAGTCATCTTATGAGCCTCTTTAATCAGAGATAGACGCTCTTCCATACTGAGATTTACGAACTCACCGATGGTTCCCATGAGAAGAATACCGGTAATACCTGAATCGGTCAGTCTGGCAAAATGTTTTTCTAAACCGTGGAAATCAATTTTATTGTCGGGCGTAAAAGGAATAATAGAAGGACAAACTGCACCAGTATAATCAATTTTTGCTTTTGTACTCATGATATTACCTCATTAAATAGTATTTAGATTAAATATAATTTAACACCTGTATATGGAGATAATTATCAGTATACTGAATTTTACAAATTATTCATGTTATTATTGATGATTTTGTGAACTAAATAACATATCTACTATGTAGAATAATTGTTAAATATTTATCTCTCTAAATTTTAAATAGTTATTTATAAAAAAGCTTACAATTCAAAGGATAAATTTGCCGGAAATATCATTATCGTGGATGTACTTTGGCAATAGGTCATTGGCAGAACATAGCAATACATTTAAACGATTTGTAGTATCATTTGTAGGAGTGAATTCAGGCTGCTGTTTGATGCTTATGTTAACGAATTTTTTCTGCCAGCATATTAGCAGCACAGATAACATGCTCAGAAAATTGGGCAATTTTTTCAGCCGGCATCTGAAAGACAACACCTGAAGTACTAATAGCTGCAACCACATTACCACGCTGATCAAAGACCGGAGCTGCAATACAGGTGACGCCGTCGTAGTCTTCACCATTATCAAATGCCCAGCCTTTTTGCCTGACAGTGGCAAGTTCTTGTTTAAAAGCTGTACGAGTGGAAATAGACTTGGTAGTTTTAACTGCAAGCTTTTCTTCCGGGAGTAGCTGGTCGATCTTCTCTTCCGGTAGCCAGGCCAGTAACACTTTACCCAGACTTGAAGTATGTAAGGATAATCGCTTACCTAACCAGCTTTTAATCATAATCGCATTCGGGCTTTCGACTTTAGCCAGATAAATGGCTGATTGTCCGTCTAAGATACCTAAGTGACAAGCCAGCTGAGTTTGATCACGCAGATAAGTGAGCGGTTCTATGGCCAGCTCTTTAATATTAAATTGTTCAATCGCTTTATTACCTAGCTCATAGAACATCAGTCCTAAAAAATATTTACCTTCACTTTGTCGGAGTAAACCATGTGCAACCAGACTGGCAAGCAGAGTAGAAGTCGAGCTTTGTGGTAAGGATAGTCCCTGATAGATCTGACTATAAGTAGACGCACCATTTTGCAGTAAAAACTGAAAAATACGGACACTTTTATCCAGAGCAGGGGTTTGGGTTGCTATTTCACTCATATTCAGTAGGAAAGTCAGTTAGTTAATAAGGGCTAGTATAATGGATTTTTGGATTTTCTAAATAGTCAGCCTGACAGATTGCGAATAAGATCAAAGAAAGTTAAATATGGATAAATTTATAGCAGATTTTATTGATACGCCTCTGGTGCTTTAGTGTTTTTACTGTATAATACTGCGCACCCACGTTACTAAACAATGCTTTTCCCGGTATTGTTTAATTTAGAATGATAGCTCGAAGGGGTTGCTGTTCTATGTTAAAAAGTGTAAATAAATAAAAGACTTATGTTTTTAATTTATTAACGTGAGATTAATATTTAATTGGGTAATTAACATAATGAAAACTTTTTCAGCTAAGCCAGAAACAGTTAAACGCGACTGGTATGTTGTTGACGCAACTGGTAAAACACTAGGTCGTTTAGCAACTGAACTTGCTCGTCGTTTACGCGGTAAGCACAAAGCAGAATATACACCACATGTTGATACAGGTGACTATTTAATCGTTATCAATGCGGACAAAGTTGCTGTAACAGGCAGAAAACGTACTGATAAGATCTATTATAGCTACACTGGTTACATTGGTGGTCTTAAAGAAGCAACATTCAATGAGATGATCGAACGTCATCCAGAACGTGTTATTGAAATTGCTGTAAAAGGCATGTTACCAAAAGGTCCTCTTGGTCGCGCAATGTACCGTAAACTTAAAGTTTATGCAGGTAGTGAGCACAATCATGCGGCACAACAACCGCAAGTATTAGACATTTAAGGGGATTAAAGATGGCTGACAATCAATATTACGGCACTGGTCGCCGCAAAAGTTCATCTGCACGTGTGTTTATCAAACCTGGCAGTGGAAATATCGTTATTAACCAACGCAGCTTAGAGCAATATTTTGGTCGCGATACTGCACGTATGGTGGTTATGCAACCACTAGAATTAGTTGAAATGACTAATAAACTTGATCTATACATCACTGTAGCTGGTGGTGGTATCTCTGGTCAGGCTGGTGCTATCCGTCACGGTATTACTCGTGCGCTAATGGAATATGATGAAACATTACGCCCGGCATTACGTCAGGCAGGTTTTGTAACACGTGATGCTCGTAAAGTTGAACGTAAGAAAGTGGGTCTACGCAAAGCGCGTCGTCGTCCACAATTCTCAAAACGTTAATTTTTGTTTTATCGTTTTATATCAAAACCCGGCTATGCCGGGTTTTTTATTGTTTATTTTTCAGCGTGCATAGTAAAACTGTTGAATAAATTATTCTATTTTGTTCTGTCAATTTAGTAAAAAATCGTGATGATTTTATTTTATAATTTTCAAATTACTTTAATAAATTCAAATAATAATAAGATATTTTAGCACTTTGTGTAACAATTTGATAAAATAGACAGATTCACTAATCTCTCTACATTGAATTCTACTTTTTTGGAGTTTTGCATGGTTGTCGCTGTTAATAAACGCTCTGTAATGACACTTTTTTCTGATACAACAAATATTTATGGTCATCAGATCCGTTTGGTTTTAGCTGAGAAGGGCGTAACTGCTGAAGTTGAAGTTGTTGAATCTTCCAACTTACCGCAGGAATTACTCGATCTTAATCCGTATGGAACAATTCCGACATTAATTGATCGTGATTTGACCCTTTATGAACCACATATTGCACTTGAATATCTTGATGAGCGTTTCCCTCATCCACCGCTTATGCCGGTATACCCGATTGCACGTGCAAATTCACGTTTAATTATGTACCGTATTCGTCGTGAATGGTACAGCGCATATGAAACGATTATCGATAATCCGGAATCAAAGAATGCTGCGGCTGCGCGTAAGGTATTACTGGAAGATTTAACAGCTATTTCTGCTATCTTCAAAGAAAAAGATTACTTTATGAGTGATGATTTTGGTTTAAATGATTGCTATATGGCTCCGCTATTATGGCGTCTGCCATTACTTGGTATTGAGTTCCCGAAAGTTGCGGAGAAGAACTTAACACCATATATGAATCGTTTATTTGAACGCGCTGCATTTATTGAATCATTAACCGAAGATGAGAAGAAAATAAGAGCTTAAAATGGAACTTTCTGAAATGTCACCGCGCCGTCCTTATTTGTTCAGGGCGTTTTATGACTGGATTTTAGATAATGAATTAACACCGTATGTGGTAGTAGACGCTACACGTTATGGTGTCGATGTTCCTTTTGAATTTGTTAAAGATGGGCAAATCGTATTAAATATTGCACCGCAATCTGTCGGGCAATTTAATTTAAATAATGATGGTCTGGCTTTTAACGCTCGTTTTGGTGGTGTCCCTCATCAGATTACGGTTCCGATGTCAGCAATTGAAGCGATCTACGCCCGTGAAAACGGAGCAGGTATCGCTTTTGAGCCGGAACCGTTCTATGATAAAGAACGTGATAAACAACTCGCACAGGAAGATGCGACGAACAAACCTGATACGAAAGGTCGTCCGACGTTTCGTGTTGTCAAGTAGTCACTCAGGATGAGCGGCTTCGTAAGTGTAAAAGGAATTTAGGTCATGATGGTCTTAATGGTCGCAATTGGCGGTGCAATCGGTTCAGTCCTGCGTTATTGGACGACAATTCTTTCAGTACAATGTCTTGGCACTTCTTTCCCTTTCGGCACGCTCATTGTTAACGTATTAGGTTCGTTTATCCTTGGACTCATGCTTTCCGCTGTTGAGTTTAATATTCTGCTTTCTCCCTACTGGAAACCACTGATTACAGTTGGTTTACTGGGTGGTTTCACGACATTCTCTACATTTTCATTTGATACTTTGGCTTTGTTTATGCAGGGTGAATATATCAAAGGTGGACTGAATATTGCATTAAACTTAGTGTTAGGTTTGATGGCAGTGTCGCTAGGTTACTATCTGTTAAAACAGTAACCCAGCTTACTTATTTGGTTGTTTTATTTGGCTTGGTTCAAGGCAGAGGCCGGTTTTGCAATCACAGCCTGATATTCTGGTTTTACTTCACTAATTTGCACCGTCAGACGATCAGCAATACGATAAGTTGTCTGATCTTTAATTTTTAGCAAACCTTCATCAGGGGAAATAGTCACATCTTCTTTAACCGGATGGATAAGTGAAGCTGGCATAAATGCCATCGCGCCAATTTCAGTTAGTTTTACTTTAATACCACCTTTATTGATATCGACAATTTCAGCTGCAAATGGTTCATCAATTTTATTTAGCAGATACTGTGCGTAGAGATAATTAGAGAGATCACGTTCAGCACCACGCATCTGTTTACGCCTTTCGACCATTTTTTCTAAAATGGACTCTTCTGGCTTAACAAATTGTTGTTGACGGATCATAGCTTTAATCAGGTGATGATTGAGCATATCGCTATATTTACGAATCGGTGATGTCCAGGTGGTATAAAGCTTAAAGCCTAAACCAAAATGTGGTCTTGGCTGGAAGGTGAAATCAGCCGGGGCCAGGTAACGACGTAATCGGGCATCTAAAAAAGAATTATTTTGCGTTAATCTCTTCAGTTGTATATAGCCATCAAATGAGGCCAGGGCTTCTTTATCAAATTGAGTGATTTGGTTATCAACCAGTATTTTGTGAACCGTTTCCAGATATTTCGGATCAAAACCGATATGAGCACTAAATACACCAAATCCCAATGTGTTTTCTAGTTGTGTCGCTAGTGCCTTATTGGCTGCAATCATCGCCTCTTCAACAATTTTATTTGCGGTGCGACGCTCTTCTTTGACAATACTTTGTACCTGATTTTGCTCATCCAGAATAAAGCGATAATCACTTTGGTCCTGAAACAAAATAGCATTATGATTACGCCACTGAATACGGGCATTAGCCATTTGTACTAAAAGGGGGAATTGTTGCTTAATTTGCTCGTTATCTGGTTGCCAGTCACCTTTGTTTTCCAAATAGTCAGAGACTAAATGGTAAGCAAGTTTGGCTTTTGACTCGATCCAGGCGAGTGTAAATGTAGCATCTTTTAGAATCTGCCCTTGAGGACTAATCATCACGTTACAGACAATTGCCGGGCGCTTAGCTTTTGCTTTTAAAGAACAAAGGTCGTTAGCGACATTTTGTGGTAACATCGACACATGATAATTAGGCAAATAAGTGGTGAAGATACGGTGTTTAGCAACGTTATCCAGAGGGCTATTTTCAGCGATATAAGCTGTTGGGTCAGCGATAGCGACAGATAATAGATAGTTACCATGCTCATCCAGACTAATTTTTAAGGCGTCATCCATATCATAGGTGTCAGCACTATCTATAGTGAAGAACGGCTCATTGGTTAAGTCCTGACGATTTTTCTCTTCACCGGCAAGGAGTTCTAATTGTACATCTTCAGGTGTTTCGGTCTCTAAATTATGACGAGTTAAGGTGATAAGCCACAATGCCAGTTTATTATTTTTATGAGTAATAAATTCAGTCACTTCAGCAGAGAAATGTTTACCATCTTTTTTCAGCGGGTGTTCCTTTAATTCAGCAATAACCCAGTCACCAGCCTCAAGACGTTGTTTTACTGATGGCATGACCTTGCCTCGAATCGTATTTCTGGTCATCAGATGATCAGCATGTAAAACGAGGTGATTATTTTCAAATGCCACACGAGCAATAAAACGAACTAACGGAGTTTCAATTAATGATTCTGGTTCAAATTGTTCCTTTCCATCTTGCTGTTGCAAAATCCCTGAAACACGATCGCCGTGGACCAGCTTACGCATTTGTGTATTAGGAATATAATAACTTTTTTTATTGTTATCTAATTCAAGAAAACCATAGCCTTTTTCATGAGCGCGTACGGTACCTTCGATACGAGGGGTTTCTTTGTGTAACTGTTGTTTAAGTTGAGCAAGTAGTGGATTATTTTGAAACATAAAAGCTAATTAATTCTTTCAGTTATTAGGTGAATTTCAATCTTAACACAAAGTATTTGTAGTAATAAATAGTTATCTCTTACCTGTATCAGTAACCACAATATTTAAAAGGATAAATTTTACCCGGCTAATGCGGTTATTGCCATATCTATACAGATAATCGCAACAGTTTAAATTTTCCTTAATTAATTTAGTGATGAGTATCAAACTTTTGATATTTAATGAAAAATAGCATTAGTAAATGAAAGGTCTTTATGATTAAAATACACCATTGTTTTTTTTAGTCATTTTATGAGGTTTTAAACATGAGTAATAGTTGGCTGGGCTTAGAGTCTGACGTATGTGTTATCACTGGTGCTGTTGGTGGCATGGGGTCTGAGATTTCCCGTGAATTTGCAAAGCAAAAAGCAAAATTAGTATTAGTCGATCTTGATGAAGCAAAATGCCAGCAATTCGCTGCTGAATTATCTAAAGAATATGGGATTGAAGCAATTGGGCTTTCTTGTAATACGACAAATGAAGCAAGTGTTGATGCAGCAGTCCAAAAAGTGAAAGAGAAATTTGGTCGTTGTGATGTGTTGGTCAATACCGCAGCGATTTTGCGTTTCTGTCCACTTGAAGATCTGCCTCTGGATGAGTGGAACCAAACAATTAATGTTAATATGACGGGTTATTTTCTAATGTCTCAACGCTTTGGTCGTTTAATGATCGAGCAAAAATCAGGTCGTATGGTACATATTTCAACTGTGGCGTCTCATACACCAGAAACATACAGTGGTGCATACAGTGCAACTAAAGCAGCAGTATCTATGATGTCTAAACAAATTGCTGCAGAATGGGGCCAATTTGGTATCCGTAGTAATGCGATTTGTCCTTGCTTTGTAAAAACGCCTTTATCAAAAAAATTCTATGAAGATAAAGCGGTAGAAGAAGGTCGTACTCGTATGATCGCAAGTCGTCGTATCGGTGAGACGATGGATATCGCTAATGCGGTGCTTTATCTTGCAAGTAAACGTTCTGATTACTCAAATGGTACAGAACTTGTGGTTGATGGTGGTTACGAAGTCATGCTTGGTGACTTAGTTCCACGCCCTGGTGGTCGTCGTCAGTTTGCTATCGAGCAACACGCAGCCGCGCAAGCAGCTAAAGCTGCAAAAAAATAGTTTTATGTGGTGTGTTTTTACAGGGAGCCTTGGCTCCCTTTTTTATTTTTCATTTCCTCTTATATTCATTATTCACTATAATGGAAAACTAAATCTTCTCTATAACAATGGGTTGTTATTTATGCATAACGCTGCACCTAAAGTTGCTATTGTGATGGGTTCTAAAAGTGATTGGTCAACCATGTTACATGCGGCTGATATCTTAACTGCTTTACAGATTGCCTATCATGTGGAAATTGTCTCTGCTCATCGTACTCCGGATAAACTATTCCAGTTTGCTGAAAATGCCAAAAAAAGTGGTTATGATGTGATTATTGCCGGTGCCGGTGGGGCTGCTCATCTGCCTGGAATGCTGGCAGCTAAAACACTTGTACCGGTATTTGGTGTTCCTGTACAAAGCGCTGCTTTGAGTGGAGTAGATAGTTTGTATTCAATTGTTCAGATGCCAAAAGGTATTCCGGTTGGAACACTCGCTATTGGTAAATCAGGTGCTGCTAATGCGGCGTTACTGGCTGCTCAGGTTTTAGCTTTGCATGATAAAGTGATTTATCAGCGTTTACAGGACTGGCGTTTAAAACAAACGCAGGAAGTGTTAGATAATCCTGATCCCACCGTTGAAGAGTAAGAAATAAGGAATCCTGTTAATGAAATCAGTATGTGTACTGGGTAATGGCCAGTTAGGTCGTATGTTACGTCAGGCTGGTGAGCCTTTGGGTATTAAAGTGTATCCTGTTGGTCTGGATGTTGATCCGGCAACGATCCCTTATCAAGATTCAGTGATTACTGCTGAAATTGAGCGTTGGCCGGAAACCCAATTTACTGAACTCCTTGCTAAACATGAACATTTTATCAATCGGGACGTCTTCCCAATCATTGCCGATCGTTTCACTCAAAAAGAGTTGATTGATGAATTATTACTGCCAACTGCACGCTGGTTCTCATTAAGTACACCAGAACAATGGCCATCTTTTTATACGGCGCTGGGTGATTTGTTAATTGTAAAACGACGTACCGGTGGATATGACGGACGCGGTCAGTGGCGAGTTCATCGTCATGAGTATCTGTCTGTTCCTGATGATGTCTATCACTCCTCTATTGTTGAACAAGCGATTAACTTTGATGGTGAAGTTTCACTGGTTGGGGCGCGTAGCAGCAAAGGTGAGTGTGTGTTTTACCCATTGACTAATAACCTGCATGAAGATGGCATTTTAAAAATGAGTGTAGCCCATCCTTATCTGGCAACGACTTACCAGACGCAGGCAGAAAAAATGCTGACAGCGATTATGGATAAGTTAAATTATGTTGGTGTGATGGCGATGGAGTGTTTTGTGGTTGGTGATCAGTTACTGATTAATGAGCTGGCTCCGCGCGTACATAATAGCGGCCACTGGACACAAAATGGTGCATCTATCAGTCAGTTTGAGTTACATTTGCGCGCAATTCTGGATTTACCACTGGTTAAACCTGTTGTGACCTCACCGTCAGTGATGGTCAATCTGATTGGAACAGAGCTGAATATGAACTGGTTATCAGAGCCATTGGTTCATCTACACTGGTACGAGAAAGAGGTCAGAGAAGGGCGTAAAGTCGGACATTTAAATCTCACTCATCCAGAACAACCGGCTTTACAGCAAGCTCTGAGCAAACTACAACCAACGCTGCCAAAAAGTTATCACTCAGCCATTGAGTGGGCAAAGAAACAGTTATTATAAGAGTCTGAATATGATCGATTTCAATAAAAAAATGAATTATCACCGCCACGTTGAAAAGCGCCGTGAGAATTTATCCGATGAATACGACATTGTTCGTTGTTTTGAAAGCGATCGCGGACGTATTATTAATTCTGCAGCTATTCGTCGTTTACAACAAAAAACGCAAGTTTTTCCATTAGAACGTAATGCAGTAGTCAGAACGCGCCTGACTCATTCTATGGAGGTTCAGCAGGTTGGGCGCTATATTGTTAAAGAGATCCTCTACAGATTAAGTAAAGATAATCAATTAGAATCATTAGGACTAAGTCAGTGGACTGTACCGATGGAAAGCATGGTTGAAATGGCTTGTCTGATGCATGATATCGGTAATCCTCCTTTTGGTCACTTTGGTGAGTCAGCAATTAATAAGTGGTTTAAACATAAACTAGCTTTAAATAAACCGTCTTATTACCACTTACTCAATGATGAAGCTGGTAAAGATAAACTTAATGAGTTACGTCATAAAATCAGGCAGGATCTTTGTCATTTTGAAGGTAATGCTCAGGCTATTCGCCTTGTTCATACTCTACTTAAACTCAATCTTACCTATTCGCAAATTGCCTGTATTTTAAAATATACTCGTCCGGCGTACTGGACAGAAGATATTCCAACAGATTATCAATATTTAATGAAAAAGCCGGGTTTTTATTTATCGGAAGAGGCCTTTATTCAGGAGCTACGAGAGAAGCTGGATATGAAGCCATTTTATCGTTATCCGCTAACTTATATTATGGAAGCAGCTGACGATATCTCTTACTGTATTGCCGACTTGGAAGATGCTGTTGAGAAGAAAATTTTTACTGTCGATAGACTTTATCAGTTATTAGGTAATGCCTGGGGTAAAGTGACTAAAGGTGACTTATTTGATCAAACGGTAAATGTGGCATATCAGCGTTTAAAAGATGCAGATTATTTGCCAACGGGTATCGATCAGTTCTTTATGTTTTTACGAGTGAATACTATTGCTAAACTCGTTCCGCACGCGACAGAGCGTTTCATTGAAAATTTACCGGCTATTTTTGATGGTTCATTTAATTCCGCCTTGCTTGAAGATAAAGGGGCAGAATATCAGCTACTGGAAATCTTTAAAACCGTCGGTTTTAATCACGTATTTAATCATGAATCGATTGAAACCATAGAGATGCAAGGCTACCGAATTATTAGTGGTTTACTGGATATTTATAGTCCGTTACTGGAGATGAATACTCAAGACTTTGCTGGATTGGCTGCTAATAAACGTTCAGTCGTAAAAAATTATATGATTGAATCCCGTTTATTCCATAAATTATCAGCTAAACATTGTGTAGCTTATAACGAAGCAATTAGTCGCTTAGATCCTAATGCTGATGATTATGCTATCTGGGAGTTTTACTATCGCTGTCGTTTGATTCAGGATTATATCAGTGGGATGACTGACCATTTTGCTTATGATGAGTATCGTAAGTTTATTGTGGCTGATTAAAATATTCACAAACTAATCTTCTTAGTGAATATGGCTAAGAGGATTAGCTTTTAATGAACCAGAAACTAAAGCTACTTAGCTCACAACTCCATCAATGTAATACCAGTGCCCATCTTCTTTCACAAAGCGACTTACTTCCTGCATTTTTTCTGCTTTACCATTAGCCGTTTTATATTTGGCGATGAATTCAACAAAAGCTTCATCAGGATTATTTTTTGATGTAGATGTATTTTTGATAATAAGCTCAATCCATTTAGTTGTAACATCATCAAATGAATCAGCACTCGGTCTTGTACTGCTATGCCAGGTTTGCTGAATATAATCCCATTTTTGTCTGGCATAAGCACTATAACGAGAACGCATTAGCAGTTCAGCAGTAGCCGGTATTTTCTGCTCTAAATGATAAGGTTCACAGCATTGACGATATAGTTTGTTGATATTACAAGGACACTGTTGTTCCGCTTTGATTTTTACCATGACTTTTACCTAAATATGCAGAAATAGTGTCATTAAAATCGGTACCAACAGACTTAATAAAAAGCCTTGTACAATGGCTGGTGGTACCATAGAAACACCACCACCTTTTTGTAAGATAGGTAAGGTAAAATCCATAGACGTTGCGCCGCATAAACCAAGCGTTGTCATACGATAACGACGAATCAGCGAAGGTATAAGGAGTACAGCAAACAATTCTCTGAGCAAATCATTAAAAAATGCAGTGCTGCCAAGAATTGGGCCATGAGCTTCTGTTAGTAAAATACCTGATAGTGAATACCAGCCAAAGCCGGAAGAGACAGCCAATCCGGTTTTAACCGGTAAATCTAAAATCACTGCCGCGATAGTGCCACCAATTAAAGCAGTAATAGCCACAATAACAGTCGTCATCAGCCCGATTTTATTCAGTAAAATTTGCTTAATTGTCATACCACTGCTACGTAACTGAATACCTACAATAAATAACAGAATAATTAAAGCAACTTCAATAACTTTGCTGGCATATTCGAAGAACGGTAAAGGTAATAGTCCTACTAAAAAACCAGCAACTAATGAGATACAAATCTGTAATGATTCTAAAATCATTTTTAGTGTTGATGGCAGAGCTTCTGCGTTGTTGCTCTCTTTCCATGGACGAATAACATCAAATACCATCAGAGCAATAAAATTACAACCAAAAGTACAGGCAAAAAAGACACCGGAGTAGATCATGATACTTTGCAGATTACCGCCCAGATCATCTAACTGTGCCAGACTAATTCCCATAAAAAACAGGATGATATAGACAAATAATCCCAGTAGCTTATTAATAAAGTCGAGTAACTTACGTTGCTTTAGCTTAATTAAGTAACCAATAAAGATTGGTAACAAAACAATAAGCAAACCTGAGTACATGGAATATCCTTTTAATTCGTATGAATTATTTTAATGTTGATAATTGTCCTGACACATTTTCTGCCAGTGCGTCAAGCAGGGCATAACGACTACGATATTCAGAACGCTTTTTACTGGCAATATCTTCCAGCGCTTTACGCTGTGTCACTAGAGGTAACACAAAAAGCTGTCTTTTATCCTGCTGGCCATCCAGCGTTAGCCAGAACTCATCATAGTCAGAATGGACATGTTTATGACGACGACGATAACGCCAGTTATTATAGATATGAGTTGAATTACTTACAGCAATAATTTGTTGTAAGCTGAAGTGGCTGGCGATTAGTTGTGCAACTTCAATCACTAAACGTTTAGGAAATAGCCCAAAACAGGCTTTGGTTGCCTGCTGAATAACCTGACGGGAATCAACCACATTGGCACCTTGTAAACCAGCGATAAACAAGGTTGGTTTATTTTGATAACTGATAATCGAAAACGTCAGATTAGCTAAAGAAATATTATCCTGATTAAAAATGGATAGGGTCAGTTCCCCTTCACGTGAGAATTTATCGGTACTTTGAAGTTCTACATAAAAAGTAGCCTCTGCTTTGCCGGTAATATCCGCTAATCGATAAGGTTGATCGTCATAAAATGCCTGTGTGACAGCATCTGGTTGTTGTTCTAAAAAATCATAATGAAAAATTAGCGCATCCAGTGCCTCTTTCTGACTGATACAAGATGACAAATAAGGACGCTGTAATTTACAAGGTAAATTTGTTTGTCTGGATAAGTAATACGGTAGCAGATGATATTGATACAGATGATCCAGCCATGTCAGGGTTTTTGGGTAAGCAAAATAGCTACGTAATAAAAACTTTTTACGATAAAGTGGCTTTTCCCAGAGTGGATTAAGAATGAGTTCACCTTTTACAAGTCGGTTAAAGAGATCTTTGCGACTGGTTGGTAATGGCATGGCTTTAATGTTATTCATATACAAAGGATGACCTTGTCAAATTTACTATACTAATTTTGCGTAATTTGGTATTGTTTTTTTAAATAATCTCTTAAGATAGCAATATTCAAAATTTAACTCAAACTATTAATTGCAGCGTATGAGCATACAGCACGTAATCCAAAAACAACATAGTGACGAAAAACAAAAACAGTTAGCGCCACCATCAAAATATCTGGTCGTTTTACATAATGATGATTACACCACGATGGATTTTGTGATAGAGGTCTTAATGAAATTCTTCGGACATGATGAGACAGCGGCAACGCAGATTATGTTTGCTGTGCATAAACAAGGACGCGGTATTTGTGGTATGTATACGGCCGAAATAGCCGAAACGAAAGTGCAACTTGTCACTGAGTATGCATATCAACATCAACACCCATTACGTTGTACCATGGAGAAAGCATCATGATAATGAACGAAAGTTTACAGTCTGCAATCAGCGAAGCATTTAATGAGGCTAACTCGTTTGGTTATGAATATCTGACGCTTGAGCACTTATTGATATCTTTATTAAAAGATAAATCGGTGGAAAAGACATTAACCGAGTTAGATGTCGACTTTGAGTCACTCATGAATGATCTGATTAATTATCTGGAACATAACATTACCTATTTACCCAATGATGAAAATATTGTGACTGAACCCACGATGGCGTTCCAGCGAGTGATTCAGCGCGCAGCATTACATGTAGAGTCATCCGGTAAAAATCAATTAGACAGTCTTGATGTTCTGGTGTCTATTTTAAGCGAGGAAGAGTGTCAGGCAGCGTATTTGCTCCAGCAGCAGGGTGTCGATCGCTTTAGATTAATTCAGCATATTTCACATAATCAGGCACCGGTGCATGCCCGTACTTCGATGCAATTTGATGAATCAGATGAGCCAAAATCACAGAACCAAAGTGCATTGGATCGTTATACTACAAACTTAAATCTGCTGGCTCAGGATGGTAAGCTTGATCCACTGGTTGGACGTGAGCAGGATATTGAACGAGTTTTACAGGTACTGTGTCGCCGCCGGAAAAATAATCCTATTTTAGTCGGTGAGGCTGGTGTTGGGAAAACAGCTATTGCAGAAGGTTTAGCCTGGTTAATTGAACAGAAAAAAGTACCAGAAATCATCAGTAATTCGGTTGTTTACTCTTTTGATATGGGAGCACTAATTGCTGGAACAACTTATCGTGGAGATTTTGAAAAGCGTTTTAATGAACTGGTTACAGAGCTGGAAAAACAAGAAAATTGCATTTTATTTATCGATGAAATTCATATGATTATTGGTGCTGGCGCTGCTGGTGAAAGTAAAGTAGATACAGCGAATCTATTTAAACCGTTACTTTCTTCTGGTCGAATCCGTGTGATGGGCTCAACCACTTATCAGGAATTTAGTCAGGTGTTTGAAAAAGATCGGGCGCTGGTCAGACGTTTCCAAAAAATTGATGTGCTTGAACCCTCAATTAGCGACACGATTAAGATTCTTAATGGTCTGAAGTCACGTTATGAGGAATATCATCATGTTCACTACACAGCAGGTGCGCTGAAGAATGCAGTAGAATTATCGGTTAAATATCTGCCGACACGTTTCTTACCTGATAAAGCTATCGATTTAATCGATGAAGCGGGTGCTAAGAATGCCTTATTACCAGTTAAAAAACGTAAGAAAACGATCGGTGTTGCTGAGATTGAAGCCATTATTGCTAAAATTGCCAGAATCCCGGAAGTGACTGTTTCTGTCAGTGATAAAACAAGATTACAACAACTACCTGAACAACTAAAATCGGCAGTTTTTGGGCAGGATAAAGCTATCGAAGTGTTATGTGATGCGATTACTTTAAGCCGGGCAGGGCTTGGGCGTGAGCAAAAACCGATCGGTTCATTTCTGTTTGCTGGGCCAACAGGTGTGGGTAAAACAGAGATCACTCTGCAGCTGGCTAAAGCCTTAAATATTGAGCTGCTGCGTTTTGATATGTCTGAATATAAAGAAGCACATACGGTCAGCCGTTTAATTGGATCTCCACCAGGTTACGTTGGATTTGAGCAGGGTGGCTTATTAACTGATGCAGTAATTAAAAAACCACATGCTGTGCTGCTGCTTGATGAAATTGAAAAAGCCCATCCGGATATTTTTAATCTGTTATTACAGATTATGGACAATGGTACTTTAACTGATAGTAATGGCCGTAAAGCAGACTTCCGTAATGTTATTTTAGTGATGACAACCAATGCGGGAGTACAGGAAACGGTCAGAAAAAGTATTGGTTTTGCTGCGCAGGATAATAGTACTGATGCGATGTATGAAATCAACCGTACCTTTAGTCCAGAATTCCGTAACCGTCTGGATAACATTATCTGGTTTAGTCATCTAACCGAAAAAATTGTCTATCAGGTTGCCAGTAAGTTTATCAATGAGCTGCAAACTCAGCTGGAAGCTAAACAGGTTGAGTTAATCATCAGCCAAAACGCTATTCAGTGGCTGGCACAAAAAGGTTATGACAAAACCATGGGCGCAAGGCCGATGAACCGCATTATTCAGGAATACGTCAAAAAACCACTGGCAGGGGAACTTCTGTTTGGAAGATTACAGCAGGGTGGTAAAGTGCAGATAAAACTAGCGAAAGATAAGTTAGAGTTTGTTTATAAGAGTGAGTAGTGGAAGAGTTGCGCGGCGCAGCCGCGCTTTTAGCTCTTGGAGCAGTGAAGGAATTAGATTGTTTGAGTTGTGCGACGTAGTCGCGCTTATAGATTTTGGGGTGGTGAAAGTCGTTAGACTTGGTGTGAGCTTATCGGTACTATTCCGATGCGCTGAACATGCAAGCATGTGTAACGCTTACTCCATAGCACCGCTAAGCTCAGTCTGCATCCAATAATATTTACTGATAAAGGAAAAGGTCAAAAGATTAGCCGATAATCTTTTAGATTTTGAATAGAAGCAGAAGAATTAAAATAAAAAATGCAATAAAATCAAATAGTTAAAATTTTTAAGTGTTTGATTTTATTAGAGTTTTTATATTGTAAATACATTTAAATTGTTATTGGCTTGCGCGGCATAGCCGAGTTTTATAGGTTTTAGTGTTGTGACGTAATGAGATTGTGTGGATTGTGCTACGTTGTCATGCTATTAGCTCTTTAGAGCAGTGGAATTTGATGGAGAGCGTATTCCATAGGTCTTAGCGAGTCCTCGAGCGGGTGCCTATGGTGTACGGTAGGCCATCAAACCCACGGACTATACAAACATCACCAAAACATTGAGCTCAGGCGGCGCACGCCGCCTCAACTCCCAAAGTTGATTCTATCACAAGTCTAAAAAACATTGTGCCAGAGCGGCGCACGCCGCTCCAACCGCCAATCTAATAAAATCACTATTCTAAAAACTATTCATTACCAGAAGAAATACTCACATGACTAACCCTACTCATCATAATCAACTTGCGAAGTAGTGGAGAAGTCAAAATATTGGCCTTGATAATTTTAGTCCAGAGTTTAAGACGCAGTTTTAAGGTTTTCTTTTGATAGGCTTTATTTGGATCATTTAGATTGTCATTCAAGATACCACTCAAAATCTCAGCGCTATCAAACGAATAACTAAACCCTTCTAAAGAACTGGCACTAATAAACCCAGCCGCTTCACCAATTAAAAATATATTCTGATCACCGCAAATAAAGTCAGAAAATTTAGACGGGCAAAGTACAGTACATTTTTCCGTTTTCTCTAATGTGCCAAATTTAAACTGATGACGAGTGAGCTTATGTTTTAACTGTTCAAATTTCTGGTTAGCTTCTTTCATCTCAAAAGCCCCGCCGATAATAAATGACTTATCTTTAGAAATGCTCCAGGCATAACAGGGGGTGATTGAACTATCAAAAATACAAGAATAGAACGGAGTAGCGTGATCTTCCTGAAACCATTGTTGAATCGCCAGATATTTACGAATTTCATGGTCAGGATAAAATGTTCGTCTGACAAGTGAATTAGCACCATCAGCACCAATTAAGTAACGAGCAGTGATGACCTTTATCTCACCATTTTCTTCAAATGTTACCTGATAACCTTGTGCTGTTTTTTCCAGTTTTTTACAAGTGGTATCATGATGAACTTCAACAGTACCCGGGATAAGCGTCTTAAGCCACAGATCGAATTGGTGACGGTTCAGATTGACATAAGGTCTTTGGTAGTTACGGATGATACTGGACTCAAGATCCACCGTTTTAACACTAAATATCTGCGGGTCAGACAAAATAAATTTAGGTAAATTCAGATTAAAACGGATAAAGGCTTTTTGGGCATCTAAAGCTAAAAGTCCGCCACAGGGTTTTTGAAAACCTTCAGTGCCGAAGGATTGTTTCTTATCGAGTGCGATAACTTTAAAACGTTTATTTAATAATCTGGCCAGTGTTGAACCAGCGGGGCCTAATCCAATAATTGCAATATCATAGTCTGGCATAGTCGTGTCATTAATTATTATTATATTGAAAAGTAGAGGTTACTCGTTTTAAACAAGTAACCCGACTATATTATCTTAATTTTTACACTTATATGCATTACCAAACAGAGTTGAGTTTGATGTACCTGCAGAGCTTTCAGTTTGGGTATTATGAGTCGTTTGAATATAAACTGAATCAGCACCTAATTTGTAAGCTTCATTCTTAAGTTCATTTCGGGCACCGATAAGTAAGTTAGTGTTGGTTGTATAACCACCAGTGAACCAGTTTCCTTGAGAACCCATGACTTCACCCATAAGTTGACATGTGCCATACGGAGGAGGAGAGTCTAAAATAGCAACTGTTTCTGCACCTTTATCTAGTGAGTTTGCGCTACAAGCTGATAATAAAACAGCGACTGAGAAACCTAAAACGAGTTTCGATACTTTATTCATTTATTATTTACCTGAAATTATTGTTCAAAAAGCGACTCATTCTATCCAACTCCTTGGGTCAAAGCAATTTACTTGATAGTTTTTACGGTCTTTAAACGTTAACTCCTCTTGATTTTTGTTATTCAAGTCTCCATTTATTTACTATTCTATGGTGTAATAACACGATTAAATGTATTAGCTCGAATCTATAAGGGACTTGAATGAGTAATCCACTATTAACAGCAACAGATTTACCACTATTTTCGCAAATTAAGCCAGAACATGTTGTACCTGCTGTTGAATCATCTATTGAACATTGCCGACAAATTATCACTTCTATTGTTGACCGTGGCGGGCCATATACATGGGACAATCTGGTACAACCAATTGATGAAGCAGACGAAAAATTTGGACGTGTCTGGTCACCAGTCAGTCATTTAAATTCAGTGAAAAACAGTAATGAGCTGCGTGAAGTATATGAGGCGTGTTTACCACTTCTGTCTGAATACAGCACTTGGGTAGGACAACATCAGGGTTTATATCAGGCATACAAAGAATTGAAAGGTAGTTCTGAATATTGCAATCTTAATCAGGCGCAACGCAAAACTATCGACAATACATTACGTGATTTTGAATTGTCAGGTATTGGCTTACCAACAGAACAGCAAAAACGTTATGGTGAAATTGTGGCTCGTTTATCTGAACTGGGTTCCAGCTACAGTAATAATGTGCTTGATGCCACAATGGGCTGGAGTAAATTAATTACAGATATAGAGCTACTGGGTGGTTTACCTGAAAGTGCACTGGCTGCAGCTAAAGCACTGGCAGAAGCTAAAGAACAGGAAGGCTGGTTATTTACACTGGATATGCCAAGTTATATCCCGGTCATGATGTACTGTGATAACCGCGAGCTACGCTATGAAATGTATCACGCTTATGTGACACGAGCTTCAGATCAAGGTCCAAATGCTGGTAAATGGGACAATACTGAAAATATTAAAGAGTTAATGAAGTTGCGTCATGAACTGGCTCAGTTACTTGGTTTTGATACTTACGCCGATAAGTCTTTGGCAACTAAAATGGCGGAGTCTCCAAAACAAGTATTAGACTTTTTACATGATTTAGCCGTTCGCGCTAAACCTCAAGGTGAAAAAGAGCTTGCTCAGTTAAAACGCTATGCTTATGAATATTTTGGTGCCAGCGAATTACAACCATGGGATGTTTCTTATTATAGTGAGAAACAAAAACAATTCCTGTATTCAATCAATGATGAAGAACTGCGTCCTTACTTCCCGGAACAGCGTGTGATTAACGGGCTGTTTGAAGTCATTCACCGCATTTTTGGTATTACTGCAAAAGAGCGTAAAGGTGTGGATGTCTGGTCACCGGAAGTCCGTTTTTTTGATTTGTTTGACTCAAAAGGCGAATTAAAAGGGAGTTTCTATCTGGACTTATACGCCCGTGAACATAAACGCGGCGGTGCCTGGATGGATGACTGTTTAAGCCGAATGCGTTTTGCTGATGGTCATGTACAAACTCCAGTGGCATATTTAACCTGTAACTTTAATCGCCCAATTGGTGATAAACCGGCATTATTTACTCATGATGAAGTAACAACACTATTCCATGAATTTGGTCATGGTTTACATCATATGTTGACAGAAATTGATACAGCGGGCGTATCTGGTATTTCCGGTGTGCCTTGGGATGCGGTGGAATTACCAAGTCAGTTTTTAGAAAACTGGTGCTGGCAACCAGAAGCACTTGAATTTATCTCTGGTCATTATGAAACAGGTGAACCGCTGCCTAAAGAGATGCTTGAGCGTATGCTGGAAGCGAAAAACTATCAGGCAGCACTGTTCATTTTACGTCAGTTAGAGTTTGGTCTGTTTGATTTCCGTTTACATTTTGAGTTCTCAACAAATGGAAACTCATCAGAAGCAGACACGAATATTCTGACTATGCTAAAACAAGTCCGTCAGGAAGTAGCCGTTGTTCCAACTGTTGAATGGGGACGATTTCCACATGCCTTTAGCCATATCTTTGCTGGTGGTTATGCGGCAGGTTATTACAGCTACTTATGGGCAGAAGTGCTTTCTGCTGATGCGTTCTCTCGTTTTGAAGAGGAAGGTATCTTTAATCCACATACCGGTCAGTCATTCTTAGCTCAGATTCTGTCTCGTGGTGGTTCAGATGAGCCGATGAATCTGTTTAAAAACTTCCGTGGTCGGGCTCCTGAGCTTGACGCGTTACTCAGACATTACGGCATTGCCAGTAAAAAGGCATAAGAAGTGATTCAACTTTTATGTGATGGTGATATTAACCCTGCTGCGCTAACAGAATTAGCCCAGCAGTGGTCTCTTTCACATGATGAAAATGCCACTTTAGCTTTAGTCTTAACGCCAGAAAGGCTAGAACTACGTAAACTGGATGAACCAAAACTGGGCGCCATTTATGTCGATTTTGTGTCTGGCGCCATGAATCATCGCCGTCAGTTTGGTGGTGGCAGAGGGGAAGCTGTTGCTAAAGCGGTTGGGATTAAAGGTGATTATCTACCCTATGTGGTTGATGGTACAGCGGGGCTTGGCCGTGATGCGTTTGTGCTGGCAGCAATTGGTTGTAAGGTAACAATGTTTGAGCGTCACCCTGTCGTTGCGGCTCTTCTGGCTGATGGGTTGAACCGTGCTTATCAGAATGCAGAAATTGGCTTCTGGGTAAAAGAGCGTTTGGGCTTAATTCATGATTCCAGTATTACCTCCCTTGCTGAAATAACGGAAAAGCCTGATGTGGTTTACCTTGATCCGATGTTTCCGCACCGTCAAAAAAGTGCTCTGGTTAAAAAAGAGATGCGAGTGTTTCAGTCGCTTGTTGGTAGTGATGATGATGCTGATAGTTTGTTATTGCCAGCCAGAAAGCTGGCTAAAAAACGTATTGTAGTTAAACGTCCTGATTATGCTCCGTTTTTAGATAACCAAAAGCCGCAGGCTGAACTAAAAACTAAAAATCATCGATTTGATATTTACGCTGCACTGAATTAACTTTTCTTTTATTGTTTGATGAGAAAATGCCAGACTTAATCTAATAATCATTTGAATTCGTACTCAGGCATAATATACTATTGTTTAATAAATTAAGGCTCTGTGGTTTTGCCATCAGGGCCTTTTCTCTTACAGTTTAATTTCAGGTATTAGGTATGCGTTTAGATAAGTTTCTGGCTCATCATTTAGGGATTAGCAGAACTCTAGTTGGTAGAGAGTTAAAGGCTCAAAATGTCACGGTTGATGGTGAGATTGTTAAATCCGGTTCTTATCAGCTATCTCTTGATCAAGTGGTTAAATATCAGGGGGAAGAGATTACACCAGTGGTGGATAAACGCTATTTTATGCTAAATAAACCGCAAGGTTATGTCTGTTCAACTGATGATCCTGATCATCCGACAATTCTGTATTTTATTGATGAACCAATGGCTGAAAAGCTACATGCAGCAGGGCGGCTAGATTTAGATACTACCGGACTGGTTTTATTAACTGATGATGGTCAGTGGTCACACCGTATAACTTCACCAAAACATCACTGTGAAAAGAGTTACTTAGTGACAGTTGAATCAGCACTGGAAGAAAAGCTAATTAAAATCTTTGAGGATGGTATTCAGCTTAATAATGAGAGAGATAAAACGAAACCGGCAAAATTGGAAATTTTAGATGATTTTCATGCCCGATTGATAATCAGCGAAGGCCGCTATCATCAGGTAAAACGCATGTTTGCAGCGGTTGGTAACCATGTTGTTGAGCTGCACCGTGAACGTATCGGGACGATCATGCTGGATATCGAAGAGGGCGAATATCGTCCGCTGACAGAAAGTGAAGTTAAATCAATAAGTTAGATTTATAAAGTTATTTTTATAACCTTTTGATTTTATTGAATATTTTATATTGGAAAACCTGTGCAACCACCAATTCAATCTGAAGAGCTTCAGTTAAAGCTGCCACGATCGCTGCTTATTTTTATTCTTGGGTTACTCTCCATGTTGATGCCTCTGTCCATCGATATGTATTTACCAAGTATGCCAACTATTGCCAGTGACTATGCTGTTTCTGACGGCATGGTGCAGCTGACAATTAGTTATTATTTACTGGGCTTTGCCGTTGGTCAGTTAATTTATGGACCACTGAGCGATAGTTTTGGACGTAAATCGATTATCCTGATCGGGCTGATTGTATTTGCTTTTGCGGCAGCGGTTTGTGCTTTATCACAATCTATTGAACAGCTAATTATGGCAAGGTTTTTCCATGGCTTAGCCGCGGCTTCAACCGCTGTCGTGATTAATGCTCTGATGCGGGATATTTTTAAACATCGGGACGAGTTCTCCCGTATGATGTCATTTGTGATGCTGATATCTAATGTGGCACCACTACTTGCGCCAATTCTTGGTGGCATCATTATGTTGTGGTTCAACTGGCATGCGATTTTTTATTCATTATCAGGTACAGCTATTCTTGCGTTTATTTTGGTTTTGTGTTGTATTCCGGAGACTTTATCAACAGCCAGACGTGTGAGTTTTAGCCTGTTTAATATTTTGAAAAACTTTGCATCACTGTTTCGTCACCGTCAGGTTCTGACTTATATGTTACTTGGGGCATTTTCTGGTGCTGGATTATTCTCATTTTTAAGTCTTGGGCCTTTTGTCTATATCAATTTATATGGCGTAGCACCCATTAACTTTGGTTACTATTTTGCGGTAAATATTTTTGTCATGATCGGAATGAATATGACAAATAGCCGTCTGGTTAAAAAGAAAGGTGCGATTAGTATGCTTAAGCTGGGGCTGGTGATACAGGCGAGCATGTCAGTGATTCTTCTGTTAGTCTCAAGTCTTGGTTTAGGTTTTATTCCATTAGTACTGAGTATTGCCGGATATATTGGCTGTATCGCCATTGTGGGTGGCAACGTAATGGCTGTTATTTTAGATATTTACCCGCATATGGCCGGAACTGCTGCGTCATTAACTGGGACATTTCGTTTTACTATTGCTGGTTTAGTTGGTGTATTATTAGCACAGCTTAATCAAACCTCACCAGAAATTGATCTTATCAACCAGATTGCACCGGCAAAAGATTATACTGCCCAGTGGCTGATGGTGGGTTCAATGATTATTTGTAATGTACTGGCCTGTAGTTTCTTTTTATTATCAGGCAAAGATAAAGGAGTGAAAGCATGATTTACCAACTTGATAACCTTAAGCCTGTCATTGATAAAAGCGCTTATATTGCGGATTCTGCTGACATTATTGGTGATGTGCAGCTGGCTAAAAATGTCACTATCTGGTTTAGTGCGGTATTGCGTGGTGATATCGCTTCTATTATTATCGGTGAAAACAGTAATGTGCAGGATAATTCCACCATTCATACTGATTATGGTGTGAATTGTGTTCTCGGTAAAAATGTGACCATTGGTCATAATGTTATTTTGCATAGCTGTGAAATTGATGACAACGTGATTATTGGCATGGGTAGTTGTATTTTAAATAAAGCTAAAATTGCTAAAAATTGTGTCGTGGGGGCCAATTCCTTAGTGACTCATAAACTGCCTTATGAAGAAGGCTGCTTAATTATGGGGCAACCGGCCAGGATTGTACGTAAATTAACAGCTGAAGAAATAGCCCATATTCAGGAAAATGCAGACCACTATAAAGAGAATGGCAAACGATATCAAAAACAGCTGATTGCTTGTTAATAACATAGCAAAGTATGGTAAACTATATCCATAGTAAGTCAGGGAATTCGATATAGTCAGGTGCTTTTTGAAAAAGTCAGAAACAACAAAAAATAATACAGCTAAATTTAGTAATCGCCAGTTAATGATTGAAGTTATTCTTCTGTTAATTGGCATTTCTGCGATCTATCTTTTTATCTCCTTAATTTCATTTGATCCGGCTGACCCAAGTTGGTCACAAACCGCCTTGCATGAACCTATTCGCAACTGGGGCGGTGCCGCAGGTGCTTATTTATCAGATATCTTTCTGCAATTCTTTGGCTTTGCAGCTTATTGTGTACCGTTTTTGGTATTGCTGATTTGTTGTCAGTTAGGCTTTTATATTTATCGTCATTATAATCAACCGATCAATTTCTTTAGTGGTTCTTTACGTGTTATTGGGTTACTGGCTTTTATTTTTAGTCTGACCGGATTTTTAGCCTTAAACGTGAATGACTGGGAGCAGTATCAATCCGGGGGGATTTTAGGTTCTCTGATTGCCGGTGAAACTTTCCCGATGTTTGGCCATTTAGGTTCTACACTGTTATTCATTGCTTTACTGCTAGTTAGCGTGACTTTGCTGACCAGTCTTTCATGGTTATTTATTCTGGAAATCATCGGGACTGTTGTCGTCTTTATTGGTACGCCTATTCTGGCTTTATTTAATCTTCTGTTCCGTAAAAAAGAGAAACCACTATCACGTAAAGAACGTGAGTTTGACGATTTAGGAGCGGAAGAAAATACTCAGGAAGATGAGTCAGGTGGTCAGCTGGAGCTGGTCGAACAGGAATTACCGATCGTCGAAGCTGATAAAGAACCTGTTATGACTGATATTTCGGAAGAAACTGAACATAATCTTCGAATGGAGCAGGAATTAACCAATGAAGTACTGAATAATGCACCTCAGGAAAATGAGACTCACTTGTCAGTTGAAGATCGTGATGATGATTATGTGATTGATAATAGCTTTCCTCCTGTTTATTCAGAAGTTCCGCATAATGCTACTGAGTTGCAGTCACCAAACTTTGGGATAAATCCTGATTACTATTCACCACTCACTCAAGATAGTGATGAAACAGAAGTGGTTGAAGATAAAGATGATGAAGATTCAATGATTGCTCCGGTTGGGACTTATGGTCATTTAGTTGAAGATGAGCCGATCATTGCACCAACACCAGAATCAAGAGTTCAGCATTTTTCTCCTGATGACGAGACAGAAGAACCGGTAGTTTCTGAGTCATATATTTCCGAGCATTCATCAACATACGGTACTAAGAACTCGTTAACATCTGAAGATTTTGATGATTTTAACGATGAAGATGAGGATGACGACGACAATATGGTTCATGAGCAGGAGATTGTTCGTGCTCCTGTTACCAAAGATAACATTCACGAGAGCCTGATTCATCCGTTATTAATGAAAAATGATAAGCCGGCAGCCAAACCAACAACGCCATTGCCGTCGCTGAATTTATTAACTTCCCCGCCTGTGCAGCAAGAGAAGATTGATCACGAAGCGTTAAAAGCCACAGCAGCACTTATCGAGAAAAGTCTGGCGGACTTTAGAGTTAAAGCACGTGTGGTTGATTATTTACCGGGTCCGGTGATTACCCGTTTTGAAATTGAACTGGCGCCGGGTGTTAAAGCGTCCCGTATTTCAACTCTTGATCGTGACCTAGCACGTTCTCTATCGATGCCTTCTGTGCGTGTCGTAGAAGTTATTCCGGGTAAACCTTACGTTGGTATTGAACTACCAAATAAAAATCGTCAGACAGTTTATTTTAGAGAAGTGTTGGATAGCCCACAATTTAGGGAGGCGAAATCGCCACTGACTGTCGTGCTGGGGAAAGATATTTCCGGTCAGTCAGTTGTTGCTGATTTAGCTAAAATGCCTCACTTATTGGTTGCTGGTACGACAGGTTCTGGTAAATCTGTGGGCGTGAACGCCATGATTTTAAGTGTGCTGTATAAATCTAAACCAGAAGACGTCCGTTTTATCATGATAGACCCGAAAATGCTTGAATTATCAGTGTATGAGGGTATTCCTCATCTGTTAACAGAAGTCGTAACTGACATGAAAGACGCCGCTAATGCGCTTAACTGGTGCGTGAATGAGATGGAGCGTCGTTACCGTTTAATGTCAGTACTTGGTGTACGTAATATTGCTGGGTATAACGAAAAGATTGCAATGGCTGAAGAGATGGGCAGACCAATTCCTGATCCTCTCTGGAAACCAACAGATAGCATGGATATTGAAATGCCGGTGCTGGAGAAATTACCATACATCATCGTTATGGTGGATGAGTTTGCAGATCTGATCATGGCTGTGGGTAAAAAAGTGGAAGAGCTGATTGCTCGTCTGGCACAAAAAGCCCGTGCTGCAGGGATTCACTTAGTGCTTGCGACTCAGCGTCCGTCTGTTGATGTTATTACTGGTTTAATTAAAGCCAATATTCCAACCCGAATCGCTTTTACAGTATCAAGTAAAATCGACTCACGAACGATTTTAGATCAAATGGGTGCTGAATCACTGCTTGGTATGGGGGATATGTTATATCTGGCTCCAAATAGTTCGATTCCAATTCGTGTGCACGGTGCATTTGTGCGTGATGAAGAAGTCCATGCAGTAGCACAAGACTGGAAAGCTCGCGGCACACCAAAATATATTGAAAATATCACGGCAAGTTCTGACGATGGTGACAGTGCCGGTGGATTTGATAATATGGAAGAAGAGTTAGATCCATTATTTGATCAGGTTGTGGCTTTTGTCGTGGATAAACGTAGAGCTTCAATTTCAAGTGTTCAAAGACAGTTTAGAATTGGCTATAACCGAGCTGCACGTATTGTTGAGCAAATGGAAATGCAAGGCATCGTCAGTGCGCCAAACCATAGCGGTAACCGGGAAGTGCTGGCTCCGCCATCTCATGGTGATTATTAATATTTGCAATATTCAGGAGAGAATATGAAAAAATTAGGATTGATTTTATGTGCATTAGTGCTATTTAGTAGCTCAGCCTGGGCTGATGCCAAAGATACATTACAACAACGTCTGGCTAAAATGGATGGTTTTTATGCACAGTTTAAGCAGACGGTCAAAACAGCAGATAATCAGCTAGTACAGGAAGGTAAAGGCGAGATCTGGTTAACCCGTCCTTACTATTTTAATTGGCTGATGACGGAGCCGGATGAGACAGAAATCATTTCAGATGGTGAAACAGTTTGGGTTTATACACCAATGGTTGAGCAGGTCACTGCAACATGGTTTAAAGATATTGTTGATAACCGTTTTCTTTTATTATTAACCGATAATGAAAGTCAGGTTTGGAATAATTATCAGGTTAATCGTCGACAAGATCAGTTTGATTTAATTCCAACGGATGATTCAAGTCAACGTTTTGTAATCACAATTTTACCAACAGGTATGATTTCTAATTTCACCATCGTGGAAGAAGATGGTCAGAATAGTTTTTATGACCTGTCTCACCAAAAAATGGGGGCGGTAGATGCGAAAAAATTCCAATTTACTGTTCCGGCTAATGTAACGCTTGACGATCAAAGACAATAGAAGGTTAAAACATGGCCAGCCTGACATTTGATTTTTCCAATAATGATTTTAAACCGTTGGCTGCCAGAATGCGCCCGCGTACGTTAAAAGAGTATATTGGACAAAAGCATCTGTTAGGAGAGAACAAGCCTTTACCTAAAGCAATTGAAGGTGGTCATCTCCACTCTATGATTTTATGGGGACCACCGGGGACAGGTAAAACCACACTGGCTGAAATTATCGCGCATCATGCTGATGCTAAAGTAGAGCGTTTGTCTGCCGTGACATCTGGTATTAAAGATATTCGTGAAGCGGTCGAAAGAGCTAAAATCAATCAGCAGGCAGGGCAAAGAACGATTTTGTTTGTTGATGAAGTTCATCGCTTTAATAAAAGCCAGCAGGATGCATTTTTACCTTTTGTTGAAGATGGTACCGTGACATTTATTGGTGCTACAACGGAAAATCCCTCTTTTGAATTAAATTCGGCACTGTTGTCCAGAGCGCGTATCTATTTACTTAAATCTTTGACTAATCAGGATATTGAAGAGATTATTCAACAAGCGATTGAAGATCCTGATAGAGGTTATGGTAAACGTCATCTTAAGCTACTCACTGAAACTAAAAAGCAACTGGCTGAATTTGCTAATGGTGATGGGCGTAGGTCATTAAACTTACTTGAAGCGTTAGTTGATATGGCAGGGGATACTGATACATTAACACCAGAACTACTGAAAGAAGTGGTTGGTGAGCGTAGTGCACGCTTTGATAATAAAGGCGATCGCTATTATGATTTAATCTCTGCTGTGCATAAATCAATTCGTGGTTCAGCTGCTGATGCTGCGCTATATTGGTATGCTCGAATTATCTCTGCCGGTGGTGATCCTTTATACGTGGCAAGACGTTTACTGGCAATTGCATCTGAAGATGTGGGGAATGCTGACCCAAGAGCTATGCAAGTGGCACTTGCTGCGTGGGATTGTTTTACCCGGGTAGGGCCGGCTGAAGGTGAAAGAGCTATAGCACAGGCGATTGTTTATCTTGCCTATGCACCAAAGAGTAATGCAGTTTACTTAGCTTTTAAACAAGCGATGTCTGATGCTCAGCAACTACCTGATTATGACGTACCTGAACATCTGCGTAATGCGCCGACAAGTCTAATGAAAGATTTAGGTTTTGGGGCTGAGTATCGCTATGCACATGATGAAGTTAATGCTTATGCGGCAGGTGAAAGTTACTTTCCTCCGGAGATGGCTGATAAAGAGTATTACGAGCCAACTTCGCGTGGAGCAGAAAAGCAATATTCAGAAAAGAAAGCTTGGCTTTTAGAACTGGATAAATCTAGTCCAAATAAACGTTATAAGAAAAAATAGACTGATATTTATGTATAAGAAAAAACGCGCCAGATGGCGCGTTTTTCGTTAATTGATAATGTTAGTTTCAATTGACGGGAAGTGCTGTTTTAGCGCTTCAATAAAAGATTATGGAATAATTTGAGCATCCACTGATTGTTTATTTCTTTTTATCATTCTATTTATATCCTGAATGTATTGTCTTATTTTTTCCATGATAGATTTGTATTTTTTATTACTTTAATCTGGACAAAAATTGCTGAGAAAATCGTCCAAAATACGTATTTACAGTTTTACTTATTGCTATATAGCGTATAATGATGAAATATCTTTTATTCGAATTTATAACAAAAAATAGGCCTTGATTATGCTAGATCCTAATTTACTTCGTAATGAACTTGACCTGGTGGCACAAAAGCTTGCGCGCCGTGGATTTAAGTTAGATGTTAATACTATTCGTCAGTTAGAAGAAAAACGTAAGGTGTTACAAGTTGAAACTG
Organism: Zophobihabitans entericus; assembly: GCF_011745665.1. Taxonomy (GTDB): domain Bacteria; phylum Pseudomonadota; class Gammaproteobacteria; order Enterobacterales; family Orbaceae; genus Zophobihabitans; species Zophobihabitans entericus. The sequence continues at coordinate 2,089,004 of NZ_CP050253.1, forward strand.
AATCCTTACAAGCTGAGCGTAATGCTCGTTCCAAAGAAATTGGCGCAGCAAAAGCACGTGGTGAAGATATTACATCTGTTCGCGAAGAAGTGAACAAATTAGGTGAGCGTCTGGATAAAGCAAAAGCTGAACTTGATGTGCTATTAACTCAAATTCATGATATCTCTGCCAATATTCCAAATATTCCGGATGATTCTGTCCCGGATGGCAAAGATGACAGCGAAAACTTTGAAGTCACTCGCTGGGGTACACCAAGAAAATTTGATTTTGAAGTACAAGATCATGTCGCATTAGGTGAGCGTCTTGATGGTTTAGATTTTGCAGCTGCAGTTAAATTAACAGGTGCCCGTTTTGTAGTGATGAAAGGGCAGATCGCTAAATTGCATCGTGCAATTTCTCAATTTATGTTAGACCTGCATACGAATGAGCATGGTTATCTGGAAACTTATGTTCCTTATTTAGTTAATCAGGCAACACTGTTTGGTACTGGTCAACTCCCTAAATTTGGTGAAGACCTATTCCATACTAAACCATTAACAGAAGAGAGTGAAACAAGTAACTACGGCTTAATTCCAACAGCAGAAGTTCCTGTGACTAACTTAATGCGTGATGAGATTGTTGATGAAAGCGAGCTGCCAATTAAAATGACTGCTCATACTCCATGTTTTCGTTCTGAAGCAGGTTCTTATGGACGTGATACTCGCGGTCTAATCCGTATGCACCAGTTTGATAAAGTAGAATTAGTACAAATTGTTAAACCAGAAGACTCTATGCAGGCACTGGAAGAGTTAACGGGTCATGCAGAAAAAGTATTACAACTGTTAGATCTTCCTTACCGTAAAGTACTGCTTTGTACTGGTGATATGGGTTTTGGTTCTCGTAAAACTTACGATTTAGAAGTTTGGGTTCCGGCACAAAATACGTATCGTGAAATCTCATCTTGTTCAAATATGTGGGATTTCCAGGCGCGTCGTATGCAGGCTCGTTATCGTCAACGCGCAGATAAAAAAGTTTCTTTAGTGCATACATTAAATGGTTCTGGCTTAGCTGTTGGTCGTACACTCGTTGCAGTGATGGAAAACTATCAACAAGCAGATGGTAGTATTAAAGTACCAACTGTGCTTATTCCATATATGCACGGAGTCACAGTGATTAGTTAATATTATTTGTCACTGAAGTAGTTTATTTAATGTAAATAGCGCTAATAGTTAATTAGCGCTTTATTTTTATACAATTCAGGTTAGTCAAATGTCTAATGTGGTAAAAGGTGTTGTCCTTTCAATTTTAGCTTCATGTTTATTCGGGCTTTTATACTATTATCCGGTAGTATTAAGACCGCTTACGACGGTTGAAATCTTTTGCTGGCGTTTACTGATGTCATTACCTGCTATTGCTTTGTTAATTACTGTTGAAAGACGCTGGTCTGCGGTTGTTGAACTGTTTATGCGGGTTAAACAAAAACCAGTGTTCTTTCTGGCTTTAGTACTCAATGCTGCGATGCTTTCTGTACAGATGATTCTGTTTATCTGGGCACCTTTGAATGGTCGGGCACTATCTACTTCTCTTGGTTATTTCATTTTACCTTTAGTCATGGTGGTCTGTGGGCGCTTTATTTATAAAGAGCGTTTTAGCTTTTTCCAAAAAATTGCTATTGGACTAGCTGTTATTGGTGTGGCGCTGGAGATTTATATCACTAATGCATTCTCATGGGAGACAGCAACAGCTGCCATTGGTTATCCTATTTATTTTATCTTCAGACGTGAGATGAAAATTGATGGTATTGCCGGAGTGTTTAGTGACTTCCTGTTTATTACCATTGGTTGTTTAATCTACATGTTAACTCAGTATGAAATGAGTAAAATTATCGCTGATTTTATGCAGTTTTCTTTCTATATTCCAATGCTTGGTATTATTACCGCAATTGCCTTTGCTGCGTATTTTACCTCTTGTAAATTACTACCTTTAGGCTTATTTGGTTTACTTGGCTATGTTGAGCCGGTATTACTGGCCATTGTGTCTGTGCTGTTCCTGAACGAGACTATCTCCAGTGAGCATATCTTCTCTTATGGATTAATCTGGTTAGCTGTTTGTGTACTTGTATTGGAAGGCACCATTTATACTATTTTAAGTATCAAAAGAAAGCGTATAAATAATATCCGCAATAAAGTTTAATTACTGGTCAGATATGGGGCGTACATCATTATAGCGTGATTTTCAGTAACTAAATTTTCTGTTACTGATGAGTTTCGGCTATCTGTTATGCGTTGCCAGATACGATTATGGCGAGTATATCCAACCCAGAGCTGCCGTTTTACCTGATGCTCAGTGTCAAAAACTTCAAAAATACTGTTTTGAACATGATCAGAGAGTAATTCACCATGCAGGTACTTATCATCTAACCATAAATGCAGTTGATAGGTTTGATCGGGTGCGATTAATCAATTGTAGATCCACATAATTATATGCCAGTGTAGCGCCACAGCCAAAAGGATTAGATAGTCTCTTTTGAATAAATAATCACGATATAATATAAGTTAAATAAAATCAAAAAGTTATATTTTTCATTAATACATCACTTTATGACCATAACTCTCAATAATACCTTTCACACGTTCGAGTGTCTCTTTTGACGGAGCTTCTACACCTTCCAGCATGTATTTTTCACCCATTGTTGTCCACTTGTGTTCACCAAGCTTGTGGTAAGGTAAAAGTTCTACTTTTTCAATGTTGGTCATACCTTTAATGAATCGACCTAAACGATGAGCAGAATCATCATCATCTGTCCAGCCAGGAACAACAACATAGCGAACCCAGGTACGTTTATTAATTTTAGCCAGATATTCAGCAAAATCTAAAACACGTTTATTCGGCACACCAACCAGATTTTGGTGAATGCTATCGTTGAGTTGCTTTAAATCTAGCATGACTAAATCAGTCACTTCCATCAGGTCTTCAATAGTTTGATCAATAGCACGGGCATAACCGTTAGTATCAAGACAAGTATGAATTCCTTCTTTATGGCAGGCTCTGAACCATTCAGTGACAAATTCCGCTTGCAGAATTGCTTCACCACCAGAAGCGGTAACCCCACCAGTTGGCATAATAAAGTTCTTATAAGTGACGATCTCTTTCATTAAATCATCAACAGTGACTTCACGGCCACCTTTTAAGTCCCACGTATCACGGTTATGGCAATATAAGCAGCGCATAAGACAGCCTTGAAAGAAGACGATAAAACGGATTCCTGGCCCATCGACGGTACCAAATGATTCAAAGGAGTGAATACGTCCTTTGATCGGTTGTTCTGATGACATTTAATTATGCTCCAACATTATTTATAACTGTTATTTTAGCGCGAAACGATAGGTTTTACATCTATTGAATTCATTAGTCATTTTAATTGTAAGTACTGATAAGTTCATTGTGTTTGAAAAATAATCTAATAAAACATATGGCTGGATAAAATTTTAAACTGATTAATTCAATTTTGTCTTTATTCATCAGAATGGTTATTAAGAAAATTTATATAAAAACAGCAACTAAAAATAGCTTAAAACGATCAATTTAATTATAATTAATAGGTTTTATTTAATTAAAATGAAGGAATTGATCGGTTATATGAATTTTATTTTATACGGAAAAGTGGTTATCCTTAGTCAAATTTTATTTAGTGATCAAATAGGCTATTTAGTATGAATGATACAGATTATTTATCCGGGGAGTGCGTTTGATTAAGAGCACTATAATTAATTCAAAAACAAAAATTAATATTATTTTTAAATATAAATCGCAATATAAAAAACAATAAATAGAAAATAGATGGGAAGGGAAGAATAAAATGAAGTTGATTTCTAAATTAAAATCTGGTGTGGGCAATGTCGTTTATGTGTCTTTATTTTTTCTAGCTTTCACAGAACCCTCTTATGCATTATTGTCAGCATCAAGTATTAATGTTATCCATGGTACAAAGCCACAGCTTACTAATGAAAGTACGATAGCATCCAATTTGAGTTTTACCCTTTCTTCTACAACTTATAAATTAAGTAATAACACTTATACTAGTTCAGTGCTTTTTGCGGCAACGAGCAAATTAAGTGATTTTAAAATTAATGCTTTGACTGGCAGTGATTTTTCTATGACTGATAACTATTTTGATAGTGAAGGTGACATTATTCTCAGTAATGCTCAGTTTACAGGGAAAACACCAACATATCGTTGGCTGGATAGAAATGGTGCGGTTATTCCAACTAGCTCGTACTCACAAACGATTGGAGGATGTTCAACAACTTTAAAAGCTCCGTTAACCCTTGAAATAACTGCATCTGTAAGTGTTAATTCTTCTTATGGCATTCCAACTGGAAGTGACCCGGTTATTATTAAACAAAGTTACAAAATTCAAAGTCCGGCCCAAATTTGTTATTTAAGACCAAATAGTCTGGATTGGGTTGGCTCTGACTGGAATACAGGTAGCACAACTCCAGATAAAGTGACCAGGGGCGGTGGATTTAATAGTGCAACTTTTAGTCAGAATAATGGATTTTTTATCTCCTCGAAGTTTCCAACAACGGGCTTTATTGGTGCACAATTTAAGCTAACAATGGATAGAGTTTCGCAGACAGATTATACCTATACTATGAGAACAAATAGTACGGCTATTTCAGTTGATACGAATGGGCTTGTTACATTCAAGAGTAAACCAAGTGGTGCGGTCACAATACGAGCTCAGGATAAAACATTGGCCAGTCGTTATATTGACTACTCATTTACCATCGCTAATTGGGTAGTTCCAAAACCTACAAAAGGTACCTATGCTCAAATATCTGGGGCTTGTGGAAGTACTGCTAATATTCCATCTCCATCCGTTTTAACTAATTCTCCACAAAGAACCTTACCGGCCAATATTACTCCTAATTATTACTCTCGGGATGTAGGAACAGTGTTCTCTGAGTGGGGACAAACGATAAAGCAGAAATATACAGGCTCTGACTGGCATTCTGACTGGAGTAATATGCCATATTTTTTACCTAATACACACAGTTCAGGATTGCGCTATTCTGTTTCATCTTTAAGCGGGCCTGTTATGGCCGTTGGTTCTGCTGATTTAGGATATATGGTATGTAAAGGATAGTTTATTTAATACTATTTATTACATTTGAGCAGATTCAGTTATTGATTGAATCTGTTTTTTTATATGAGCATTTAATTATTTGTGTTTAATGAATGTAGTGATAATAGAGCAAAATTAAGTATATTTGCTATAAAAAAGCGCCTCATATGAGGCGCTTTGTATTTTAGCTGAATCAAATTACATTGATTGAGTAAATGTACGTGTAATAACGTCTTGTTGTTGCTCTTTAGTTAAAGAGTTGAAACGAACCGCATAACCAGACACACGAATTGTTAATTGTGGGTATTTTTCTGGGTGTTCCACTGCATCAAGCAATGTTTCACGGTTAAGTACGTTCACGTTTAAGTGTTGGCCACCTTCAACAGTTGCTTCGTGGTGGAAGTAACCATCCATTAAGCCTGCTAAGTTAGCTTTACGTACATTATCATCTTTACCTAATGCGTTTGGAACGATAGAGAATGTATAAGAAATACCATCTTTAGCGTAAGCAAACGGTAGTTTAGCAACAGATGTTAATGATGCTACAGCACCTTTTTGGTCACGTCCATGCATTGGGTTTGCACCAGGTCCAAATGGAGCACCAGCGCGACGACCATCAGGAGTGTTACCTGTTTTCTTACCATATACAACGTTTGATGTAATTGTAAGAACTGATTGCGTAGGAATCGCATTACGATATGTTTTAAGTTTTTGAATTTTCTTCATGAAACGTTCAACAAGATCAACTGCGATATCATCAACACGTGGGTCGTTGTTACCAAATTGTGGGTATTCACCTTCGATTTCAAAGTCAATCGCTAAACCATCTTCATCACGAATTGTTTTAACTTTTGCATATTTGATTGCTGAAAGTGAGTCAGCTGCAACAGAAAGACCTGCAATACCACATGCCATTGTACGAACAACGTCACGGTCATGTAGAGCCATAAGTGATGCTTCGTAGCTGTATTTATCATGCATATAGTGAATTGCATTTAGCGCAGTTACGTATTGTTTTGCTAACCAATCCATGAAGTGATCTAAGCTGCTGAATACTTCATCAAAGTTTAGATATTCACCTTTAATTGGAGCGGTTTTTGGACCAACTTGCATTTTAAGTTTTTCGTCCACACCGCCGTTGATTGCATATAGCAATGTTTTAGCTAAGTTTGCACGAGCACCGAAGAATTGCATTTGTTTACCAATGATCATCGGGCTTACACAACATGCGATTGCATAGTCATCATTATTGAAATCAGGACGCATTAAATCGTCGTTTTCATATTGTAACGAAGAAGTATCGATAGACACTTTAGCTGCATATTGTTTGAATGTAGAAGGTAATTTTTCTGACCAAAGGATAGTCATGTTTGGTTCAGGGGATGGGCCCATTGTATATAATGTATTTAAGAAACGGAAAGTTGTCTTAGTTACAAGTGTACGACCATCAACACCCATACCAGCTAGTGATTCAGTTGCCCAGATTGGGTCACCAGAGAATAGCTCATCATACTCAGGAGTACGTAAGAAACGAACCATACGTAATTTCATTACGAAGTGGTCAATGATTTCTTGTGCTTGTTCTTCTGTAATTAAACCAGCTTTAATATCACGGTCAAAATAGATATCAAAGAATGTTGATGTACGACCTAGAGACATCGCCGCACCATTTTGAGATTTAACTGCAGCTAAGTAACCGAAGTAAGTCCATTGAACTGCTTCTTGTGCTGTTGTAGCTGGACCAGAAATATCGTAGCCATATTTAGCAGCCATTTCTTTGATTTGACCAAGAGCACGGAATTGTTCAACGATTTCTTCACGACGTTGCATAGTCATTTGTAAATCTACACCATTTTCAAAATCAGCTTGTAATGATGCAAATTGAGCTTGTTTGTCCGCTCTTAAGAAATCAATACCATATAGAGCAACACGACGGTAGTCACCAATGATACGACCACGGCCATAAGCATCAGGAAGACCTGTGATTACGCCTGATTTACGGCAAGCAAGGATATCTGGAGTATAGATATCAAATACGCCTTGGTTGTGAGTTTTACGGTATTCAGTGAAGATTTTTTTGATCATTGGATCAAGTTCACGACCATAAACTTTACATGAACCTTCAACCATTTTAATACCACCAAATGGAATGATAGCGCGTTTTAATGGTTTATCAGTTTGTAAGCCAACGATTTTTTCTAAATCTTTTTCAATATAACCAGCGTCATGAGCAGTGATAGTTGAAATAACATCAGTATCAAAATCTACAGGAGCATGAGTAGCATTTTCGATCTTAATGCCATCCATTACTTTGTCCCAAAGCTTAGTTGTTGCAGGAGTTGCACCAGCTAGGAAAGACTCATCACCCTCATAAGGCGTGTAGTTTTTTTGGATAAAATCACGGACATCGACAGTTTTTTGCCAATCTCCACCTTTAAAGCTTCCCCAAGCTTTAGATTGTTGCTCGTTTAAATTACTCATACTTTGTCACCTCAGATTTATGATAATTCATTTATTACTTATTTAAATATTGCGCTGATTAAGCAAAAATCAATGGGCCTTACGTAAATAAAGTCCAAAGTAAGTTAAGCCCACAGCTAAACCGCCAATAATATTGCCTATTGTAACAGGAATTAGGTTATTAAACACGAAATGTTCTACAGTGAGAGCACTATATGTATCGGCTGAAATCCCTATTGCCTGCCAAAACTCAGGTCCGGCAAAGTTTTGAATCACAATTCCCATAGGAATCATGAACATATTAGCAATACTATGTTCAAAGCCACTCGCGACAAACATCGCAACGGGTAAAATCATAATTAACATTTTATCAAGCAGACTACGTCCGGCATAACTCATCCATGCTGCAAGGCAAACCATAAGATTGGCCAGAATACCTAAGAAAACTGCTTCGATAAATGTGTGATGTAATTTGTGGTCAGCCGTTTTTAAAACATTAAGTCCCCACAAACCATCTGCTGCCATATGTTGGCCGGCAAACCACATCACCATAACAAAGATGATAGCGCCAATAAAGTTGCCAATATAAACTAACACCCAGTTTTTCAACATTTTGAACCAGGTGATTTTTTTAGTGGCTTTAGGAACAATAGTTAATACAGTTGAAGTAAAGAGGTCTGCACCACAACAAACGACAAGCATAAGTCCCATTGAGAAGCAGATACCGCCAACGAGTTTAGCCAGTCCCCAGGCGACACCGCCAGTGCCTGTGGTTACAGTAATATAGAAAACAAATGCAATCGAGATGAAAATACCTGCAGTAATTGCTGAAAAGATCGTGGTTAAGGATTTTTTATTAACTTTATAAAGTCCGATATTTTCTGCAACTTTGGTCATTTCGGCTGGCGATAATGAATCCAAAATTTTGTCAGTACTCAAACTAACCCCTCAAAAATACTATTTTTTATGGGGTCATTAGTATACTCGGAATTTGAACTAGATCACTATATTTTGTAAAAATAATTTATATAAAATGTTGGCGTAAATTATGCTTTATGAATATGAATCTTCACAATATTTCCGACTAAATTAGTCGGTTAATTGTTGTGGCTTTCTTGTTATCCATTAAAAATCATAAGGTTATTCTTCGGATTGAATCTCTTCTTTGTCCATCAAATGTTCAATTCGGGTATCTGGGATGATCCACATGATGGCAACAATGACATAAAAAACGATAGCAATCCAGGCATTTAACAGACCAAATAATATACCGCACAGATAAAGGACAACAGAAAGCTTTCCTTTGATATCTCTTCCTAACGCTTTTTTAAGTAATGAATGTTGACCCTGAGACGCAATAATTAAACGTTGTAACATATAGAAAGCAATTGCGGACATGAGCAGAATTACACCATAAATACTGGTAGAGAGAAGGGCGAAGTTAGTTTCTCCCATCCAGCTGGTACTGAACGGAATTAAAGATAGCCAGAATAATAAGTGGGTATTAGCCCATAGAATTTTACCGCTTACCTGTTTCACTGTTGCAAACAGGTGATGATGATTATTCCAGTAAAGCCCCACATAAATAAAACTGAGAACGTAGCTGAAAAAATGAGGAAGAAGATGAACGATAGAGCTGATATCTGCCTGACGAGGTGCTTTTAGTTCTAACACCATAATAGTGATAATAATAGCAAGTACACCATCACTAAATGCTTCAACACGGTTTTTAGTAAACATATACATCCCTGTTATAGTTAAATTTCTACATCCTGTAGAAATACTAAACTTGGTTAGAGTATACGCCAGATTAATAGACCCGGTAAGTATTATTGCTCTGGCGTATTTTATTTTTAACTAAACTTTTAAAGCAGTATGAAGTTTTTGATAAACGCTCATTAAGTTCTGATGAACTGGTAATTGATGTAAATCAGTATTAATAGCAAATAAGCCTTCAAATTTTATTTTACCTTGAACAACTTGCCACATTTTATTGACACATTCTTCACCATACATTTTATTAAAAGCAGGTTGATATTGTCCGAACTGTTTTACTTTACGTGAAAGTGCAAACTCTACCAGTGTTTTTAAACAACGATAGTCATGATTACGCTCGGCACTAAAAATTGACTGATTAAACTCAATCGTCCAGTCGACCCACTCTAATGCCTGTTCTAAATCACCACCAGCCAGAGCCAGCATTCCTTTTAACTCGCCTATTCGTAAAGTATACCAAGCATTATTTGCCCCGGTGGCCAGTCCAAGTAGTTCACGTACACGAGCAAAATCGTCTAAACTGTCATCATCAAGTTGCTCAATCAGTGCCAGATATTCTCTTTTTGGTAATTTTGATTTAGGCAGTGATAAAATGGTATCTCGCCAGTGAATTGCCATATTATTATTGGCAAGAATCAAGTCTTCTGGCGGATAGATTTCAGACATGCCAACAGCTAAAATGCGGCAAGTATAAACACCAAGGTGTTCATAATCCATAATGAGAACTTCAGTTTTCTGTTTATTCATAATTTGCATTAAATTAGCGAATTCTTGTTTTGTTTCACCACTAAAATTCCAGTGTACAAACGGATAATCAGCATCTTTTTTAAACAGGTCCCATGAGATAGAACCACTGGAGTCAATAAAGTGAGTCTCTAAATTACTTAAATCAGCTACATCATCATTATCAAAACTTGGTGGTGAGAAAACATCTAAATCTTTGAGGCTACGACCTTGTAAAAGTTCTGTTACTGTTCTTTCCAGTGCTACGCCAAAATCAGGATGTGCACCGAAAGAGGCAAAACAGGTACCGTTTTTAGGATTAAATAGAACCACACAAATAACCGGATAGACACCACCTAACGAACAATCATAACAATAAAGCGGGAAGCCTTCTTGTTCCAGAGTAGCAATAGCTTCAAAAACATTTGGGTAACTTTTTAAAATATCAGTTGGGATTTCAGGCAGGCTAATTGCTTCTGCAATGACTTTATTTTTTATCGCGCGTTCAAAGATTTCAGATAGCGCCTGAACACGCGCTTCATTTTGTGTATTACCTGCCGCCATACCATTAGAGGCGTAGAGGTTAGCAATTAAATTAACGGGTACATAAACTGTTTTTTGATCAGATTGTTGGACAAAGGGCAGGGCGCAAATGCCACGTTCCATATTACTGGATTGTAAATCGATTAAGTCACGACCTGTCAGCTCATTATCAGGATCATAAAACTTTAATAGTTTTTTAGATAATAAGCCTTTTGGCAAACCTTCTTCATCATCAATAGCAAACCATTTTTCATTTGGGTAATGTACAAAATCAGCATCAGCATTTTTTTGTCCCAAATAAAAGTCAGAAAAATAGTAATTCGTCGATAAACGCTCAAAATATTCACCAAGCGCTGAAGCTAAGGCTGATTTTTTGCTGCTGCCTTTACCATTAGAAAAACAGAGAGGGCACTCAACATTTTGAATATGCACCGACCAGACATTTGGCACAGGGTTAAGCCATGAGGCTTCTTTGGCTTCTAAATTAAACTTTTTTAATTGTTTTTGGAAATAATTGATAGAGTCTTCAAGTGCCGCGTCTTTACCGGGAATATAGGTTTTCATTATAAAAATCTCATTTAGAGTATAAAAGTATTGATTAATTAGCAGGTTTCATTTTTAATAGCTGCCCATAATAATATAAACAGGTATAAAAATAGAGTATACTCTATTCGTTATACTATTAAATTGCATCATATCATTAATATAGGAATTAATTATGAAAAAGCCTGATTGTAAATTTAAATGTAATTTTGATTTTAAAGAATTATTATTTTTTAACCGTTTAGTTATGCCACAAATCCTGACAGTTATTTACTGGATTGCGCTTGTTGGTGTTGTGTTATCTGGTATTTTCTTTATGCGATTCAGCTTCTTTGGTGGATTAATGCAAATCATCATCGGCGCTATTGGTGTGCGTATCTCATTTGAACTTATTTGTGTAGTATTTAGCATTAATCGTAATTTAGAGAAGCTAGTTGCTCTTCAATCAGGTGAGAAAGTTGAAGACTGTAAAGACTCAGTTTGTTGTAGTAAACAAGAAGAGATTGTGACAGAAACAAGTTCAGAAGAAAAACCTTCTGAAGAAGACAAATCTGAATAATAATCTATTGTTTATGCTTGGCACTTACGGTTGGTAATTGTAAGTGCCAGCAGATGGCTAAGAAACGAATCGTTAAGATTGTCACCATTCCAAGCAACATCGAATTTTCTAAGTTTAAACCAAAATATTCATACGCAGAAACATGTACCATACCACCGGCAATACAGGCTGTTGCATAGATATCTACTCTAAACACCATGGGTACTTCTCTGGCCAGCACATCACGCAGAACACCACCACCCACACCAGTTAAGACACCCATACAAATCGCGACTAAACCATTAACATCTGAAGCGATAGCTTTATTTACACCAATACCAACAAAAACGGATAAACCAACGGCATCAAAGCTGGACAGAATCCATTTAGGATAATTAATAAATGAAGTGTATCGGATAAATAAAATAGAGATCATAGAAACGACAATAGCTACAACTAAATCAGTTGAATCTGTAACCCAAAAGATAGGTCCATGATCCAGAATAATATCCCGGATAGTTCCACCACCAACTGCTGTCATTACCCCTAGAATAATTGCGCCAAAAGGATCCATGCCAGCTTTTGCTGCAACGAGCACGCCGGAAATCGCAAATACCGCTGTTCCTAAAATATCCAGCCAGAAGAAGAGTTGTGTCATGTGTATCAACCAAAAATATTAACGATGAGAAGTCATCTTTGAAATCATTGTTTCAACAATTAGGGATGACTGTTTTGCTGCAATAGGTAGAAATTCATCAAAACTCATTGGTGAAGCTTTATCCGCTACATCAGAAATTGCTCTCACTACCACAAAAGGAATATTAAATAATGAGCAGACATGACCAATAGCGGCGGCTTCCATCTCAACAGCAATCGCATTTGGGAAATTGTGTTGAATTAATTGTAATGGTTTATCACCATGAATAAAAGCATCGCCACTGCAAATGAGTCCTTGTACTGCGTGCAAATTATGTTGTTCAATACTATCTATCGCTAATTGTTGAGAAGTATGATCTGCTTTAAATGTCGCCGGACAGCCGGCCATTTGACCAAGCTGATATCCAAATGCGGTAACATCAGCATCGTGATAACAAACTTCAGTAGAAACGACGATATCACCAATATTAAGCGATTGATGAAGTCCACCTGCAGACCCGGTATTGATCACCACGTCTATGCCAAATTGATTGAGCAGAAGTGCCGTTCCTGTAGCCGCCGCAACTTTACCAATTCCAGACTTAAGTAGAGTGACATCTGTACCATTTAATTGGCCAGAATAGAACTCGAAACCGGCAATAGTGCGAGTTTCACAATTTTTGATTTTACTACGTAGAATATGCGCTTCTTCATCCATTGCAGCGATAATGGCAATTTTCATGCGGGACCTGTGAGTTTAACTAGTTTGCGTGCTATGATAACGCCTAGTGTAATGACAATTCAATAATGCTTAAGGAATTATTTTGAAATCAGTATTAATTACCGGTTGTTCAAGTGGCATAGGTCTGGTTGCTGCCAATGGATTACGTGAACGTGGATATCGGGTTATCGCTTCTTGTCGTAAGCAGAGTGACTTTGATTCGCTTATCACTCAAGGATTTGAAACAGTATTACTTGATCTGGATAATTCGCAGTCTATTCAACTGGCTGCAGAACAGGTTTTGTCACTCACTAATAATAACTTATACGCTATATTCAATAATGCCGGTTTTGGGGTTTATGGGCCACTGATGACAGTGAGCCGTCAACAGCTGGAACAGCAATTTGCGACTAACTTTTTTGGTTTGCATGAGTTAACACAATATCTGCTGCCAGCAATGAAATCTCAGGGAACAGGGCGAATTATTCAAATGAGCTCGATTATGGGCTTTATTTCTACACCGGGGCGTGGTGCTTATGCGGCAAGTAAATATGCGGTTGAAGCCTGGTCAGATGCCTTAAGACTGGAACTCTATAATACTAATATCAAAGTCTGTTTAATTGAACCGGGGCCGATTAATACTCATTTCTCACAAAATGTAAATCAAACGCAGCAACAAAATATTGTTAAAAACCCACCAATAGCTAAACGTTTTGCATTACCACCAGAGGCAATTTTACCTATTTTATATCACGCGTTGGAGAAAGCTTCTCCCAAAGTAAGATATCGGGTTACGTTGGTTACTAAGGCGACAGCAATATTAAAACGAGTATTGCCGGATAAGTTAATGGATTTAATATTAAAAAGTAAATAAAAGATGACCACGGCTCTTGAATTGAGAGTAAGACAACGCAATGTTAGATAAATCATCATAAATAAAATATATGGTATTTAAATTATGCAGAATCAGTTTATTGTTAATGTAACCGAACAAAATATCCAACAGGTGATTACCGAATCAACTCAAAAACCAGTGCTTTTCTATTTCTGGTCTGAGCGTAGCCCTCATTGCGTAGAGTTAACAGCGACACTGACTCAACTGGCCAATGATTACGCAGGTAAATTTGTCCTGGCTATGCTCAATTGTGACGAACAGAGAATGCTGGCAGGTCAGTTTGGTTTACGGGCAATTCCAACAGTTTATTTATTTCAAAATGGTCAACCAGTAGACGGGTTTGAAGGACCACAACCGGCAGAAGTAGTAAATCAACTGCTGGATAAAGTTCTGCCTAATGAAGATGAACTCAAACTTGTTGAAGGGCAAAGTTTGCTGGTAGAAGAGAAATATGCTGAAGCATTAGTGTTGCTTAATCAGGCATGGCTCGCTTTGAAAGATACTAATGGCAGAACACGTTCAGACATTGGTCTTTTAGTTGCTAAAGCACAAATTCAGTTAAAACAAATTGATGATGCTAAACAGACTTTAGCAACCATTCCTCTGCAAGATCAGGATACTGTTTATCAAGGGCTGGTAGCGGAAATTGAATTACTGGAGCAAGCAGCAGATTCGCCAGAGATTCAACATCTACAACAGCAGTTAGCAGAACAACCTAATAATTATGAAGTGATGATTCAACTGGCCTTACAACTGCATCAGGTGGGTCGTAATGAGGAAGCTCTGGAATTGCTCTTTACGCCACTACAAAAAGATTTAAATATTCAGGATGGTCAGGTGAAAAAGACGCTGATGGATATTTTATCCGCACTTGGTACGGCCAATCCACTAGCCGGAACTTATAGAAGAAAACTTTATTCGCTCTTGTACTAACTCCCATCTGAACTGGCACTTTATGCTGTAATTGTAAAGTGCCAGCCCTTAAAAATATTTACACTTTCGTAAATATTAAACTACATTTTCTGTCAGACATCCTTTTATTAACTTTTTAGTGTATAATCACGCCCACTTATTAATTTACTTATCAATTATATGGACAATTTAAGAGAGCTAACCCTACGTGGAATATTGCTTGGAGCAATTATCACTGTCATATTTACTGCGTCAAATGTCTACCTTGGACTAAAAGTCGGCTTAACATTTTCTTCTGCAATCCCAGCTGCCGTCATTTCAATGGCTATTTTACGTTTCTTCTCCGGAGCAACTATTCTGGAAAATAATATGGTACAAACTCAGGCATCTGCCGCGGGGACGTTATCATCAATTATTTTCGTGTTACCGGGACTATTAATGATTGGCTATTGGCATAGCTTCCCATTCTGGTCAACGATGGCGATTTGTGCCGCGGGTGGTATGCTCGGCGTATTATTCTCGATTCCACTACGTCACGTAATGGTAGTGAAAAGTACCTTACCTTATCCGGAAGGTGTGGCAGCTGCTGAAATTTTAAAAGCGGGTAGCGAATCAACCGAAGAGAGTGAAAAAAGCAATAGCGGTGGCTTAAAAGACATCTTATTTGGTGGTACAATCGCAGCTACTATTAGTGTACTTACCAATGGCTTACGTGCAATATCTGATGGTACTGCGTATTGGTTTACTCAAGGTAAATCTATTTTCCAATTACCGATGGGCTTTTCGCTAGCATTACTTAGTGCAGGTTATTTGATCGGTATCGTATCAGGTATTGCTATTTTAATTGGTAATGTTATCGCCTGGGGCGTAGCGATTCCTATTTTAAGTGCGTCAACTGATTATCCTGAAACGGCGTCTTTACCAAGTGTGGCAATGGGACTATGGGCAAGTGATATTCGTTTCATTGGTGCTGGTACTCTGGCGATTGCTGCAATCTGGACATTAATTACACTATTTAAACCAATGCTTGAAGGGCTTAAAATCTCTTTACGTGCACTGCGTTCTGATGTGGTTGCGAGCGAAATTCCTCGTACTGAAAAAGATATGTCACCAAAATCTATGCTACTGGTAATGGTGAGTATGCTGGCGATTTTAGTCGTGACGTTTTACTCTTTCATCTCTGACAGCGGATTATCAGCTGGGGTAGCCTGGTCTTTAGTTGCATGTTCAGTTATATTTGCTTTCATTATTGGTTTCTTAGTAGCTGCAGCATGTGGTTACATGGCTGGCTTAGTTGGGTCATCAGCGAGTCCAATATCTGGTATTGGTATTATTGCCGTCACTGTGATTTCACTGGTTCTACTTGGGCTTGGTGAAGCTAATGGTATGCTGGCAGAAGCTAATGGTAGTCAGTTTGCAACAGCTCTGGCACTATTTACTACCAGTGCAGTACTTGCGATAGCAACGATTTCAAATGATAACCTGCAAGATCTAAAAACGGGGTATTTAGTTAAAGCAACGCCTTGGCGTCAACAAGTTGCTTTGCTCATTGGTTGTGTGGTTGGTGCGGCTGTTATTGCTCCGGTGCTTGATATTCTTTATAACGCTTATGGTTTTACTGGTGCAATGCCTCGTCCTGATATGGACCCGGCACAAGTGCTGGCAGCTCCACAAGCAACACTGATGACCACGATTGCAAAAGGCATCTTCTCTCATAAACTTGAGTGGACGATGATTATTATTGGTCTGGTGCTTGGTGCAGTCATTATCGTGATCGATTTACTGCTTGGTAAAGCTAATTGTAAATTTAGAATTCCGGCACTGGCTGTGGGTATGGGAATTTACTTACCACCAGTGATTACTTCACCACTGATTATCGGTGCGTTGTTATCCTGGATTATTAAGCGCGCAGTGGCTAAGCGTAGTTCTGAAGCAAACTTTAAAGATAACTTTAAACAAGTTGATCGTCGTGCTGCTTTAATTGCGTCTGGTCTGATTGTTGGTGAAAGCCTGGTTGGCGTACTCATGGCGGTTGTCATCGTGATTAGTATCAGTAGTGGTGGCAGTGATGCGCCTCTGTCTATCGCACCATGGCTGACTTCGGTATTTGGTGAGAACTTTGGTATGGTTCATGAAATTGCAGGTCTGGCAATCTTCATCACGATCTGTATTACGTTCTGCCGTCGTGCACTTTCAGCACTCAAGAAATAAGTTATATTTAACGATCGAAAAGGGCGCTAATTAGCGCCTTTTTTATTATTGTTTAATCTATTTCTTGATTAAAAAAATCAGGGAAGAGTTAGCCCGTTATTAATAGAAAGATACTGCAATATTAAGGTCGG
The DNA here is from genome assembly GCF_011745665.1 of Zophobihabitans entericus. Classification (GTDB taxonomy): domain Bacteria; phylum Pseudomonadota; class Gammaproteobacteria; order Enterobacterales; family Orbaceae; genus Zophobihabitans; species Zophobihabitans entericus. The sequence continues at coordinate 2,106,200 of NZ_CP050253.1, forward strand.
GTTGAGCCAGGTAATTTATTGTGAATTGTTTGGGATTAGTCGCACAAGATTATCGTATTCGATTTGAGATATCTAATTTCTGTTTACCTGACTAATCTTTAAGGGTTTTATAACTATTTGATTTTATTGAATAAATTTAAAAGCTATCTATATTGAGTATAGATAGCCTTAAAATAAGAGGTCTGAATGTAAATACAAAGTTTATTTGTGTTCAATAATACGCGGGAAGTCTTCGTCACTTCTTAATGTTAAAACTTCACAGCCGTTTTCTGTCACAAGCAGAGTATGTTCATATTGGGCTGATAGTCCGTGATCTTTGGTTTTAACGGTCCAGCCATCTTTCATGGTGCGAGTACGCCAGTCACCGGTATTTACCATCGGTTCAATAGTAAAAGTCATACCCGCTTTGAGAATAACACCACCATCATCAGCATCATAATGCAGAACTTGTGGTTCTTCATGATACACATCACCAATACCATGACCACAATATTCACGTACAGATGAATATCCCATTGACTCAACGTATTGCTGAATGGTTTTACCAATCTCTCTTAAACGGATGCCAGGTTTCACAACTTTAATGGCACGGTAAAGACTCTCTTGTGTTACTTTACACAGACGTTCACCTTGAATAGTAGGTTTACCAGCGATATACATTTTTGAGTTATCGCCATGATAACCATCTTTTATTACCGTGACATCAATATTTAAAATATCACCATCTTTAAGTTTCTTCTCAAAACTTGGAATACCGTGACACACAACATCATTGATAGAGATACAACTGGTATGTTGATAACCATGATAACCAATATTGGCCGGAATGGCTTTTTGTACATTGACAATATAGTCATGACAGATCTTATCCAATTCACCTGTGGTAACGCCTGGTTTTACATAAGGTTCTATCATTTCTAACACGTCGGCTGCTAATTTACCGGCGATACGCATCTTTTCGATCTGTTCTGGTGTTTTAAGTGTTATAGACATTTGACTAAAATCCTTTGCTTATATCTGTACTATTCTAACATAGATTCTCATTAGATAAGGGCAATAATTGTTAATATCAATGGTGTGGTTACCGAAGAAAGTACCGTTGATATAATTAAACTTGAGGCGATAGGGGCTTTTAACGCATCAAATTTACGTGCCATTAAGTACACGTTGATACCGATCGACATCGAACCTAACAGGACGACGACATTCGTTTCCAGTGTTGGTAAACCTAGCGCTAATGCTAAAAGCCAGACCACCAGCGGTTGAACCAGTAGCTTCATAAAACAGATAACGCTACTGATATGTAGTCCGTCAGTAATACGGTATTCGGCCAGCCCCATACCCAGTACTAAAAGTGATAAAGGTGCAGCCATGGTACTGATCATCGATGTTGGTTTATCAATAAATTCAGGCATCGGCAGGCCAGAAAAATTAAATAATAGTCCGGTGATTATACCGATGATCACCGGATTTTTAGTCAGCCCGATGACAATTTTAGTTAAACCTTTAAGAGAGAATTGCCCGACTCGCGCCCATTCAACAGAGACAGTAACCAGCGTCCACAGAATTAAGGTATTAAAAACAAGTACCAGAGCAACACAAGGTACAGATTCCGGACCAAGTAATACAATAGCGATTGGCAGTCCGACTAATACGTTATTAGAAAATACACCGGCAATAGAGAAAACTGAACCCGAAACACCATCTAATTTAAAGCACTTTTTAGCGATAAAACGCCCGATTAAAAAGACGATTAAGCAGCTGCCAAAAAAGGCATATAACAGACGATAATCAATATTATCCTGTTCAGAGAAGTTACTCATCATCTTGAACAGCATCACCGGGATGGAAACAGAAAAGGTAAATCGGGTCAGGCTATCTGTCGCTGTCTGGGGCCATTTACCGATTTTAATTAAAGCATATCCTACAAATATCAAAATAAACAACGGTAACGTTGCGTGGAACTGTGACCAAAGTGAGATGATAAACGTCATGATGAATATCTAATGGTTAAAGGTTAATTATTTAGCATGTTGTTCGCTACGTTTAAATACTAACTCCTTGTTCCCGGATTGTGTTTTATCAAATTGATAGCCTTCAAGATTAAACTCTTGCAGAGTTTTACTATCAGTAATTTGATGTTTAATGATAAAACGGCTCATTAAACCACGTGCCTTCTTGGCGTAAAAACTAATGACTTTATATTGCCCCTTTTTCTCGTCCAGAAAAACAGGCTTAATAATAGGTACTGATAATTGTTTGACTTGAACAGCTTTAAAATATTCATCAGACGCTAAATTGACTACCAGATCACTGTTTTGCTCAGCAAGAGTGTTATTGAGCACTTTGGTTATTTTATCGCCCCAAAACTGATAAAGATTATTACCTTTAGTATTTTTTAAGCGAATACCCATTTCCAGTCGGTAAGGTTGAATGAGATCAAGCGGACGTAATACACCGTACAGACCAGACAAAATACGTAGATGATTTTGGGCAAAAGCAAAATCTGCTTTAGTAAAATCATCCACATTCAGACCTTCATAAACATCACCTTTAAAAGCCAGGACAGCCTGGCGGGCATTATCTAGAGTGAACTTTGGTTGCCAGTCTTTAAAACGTTGTTCGTTAAGTTCAGCTAATTTATCGCTGATACTCATTAACTCCATCAAATCGGATGCTGTTAGTTTTTGGCAAACTTTAATTAACTGTTTTGACTCAGAAAGTAACTCGGGTTGAGTATACTCTTTTGTAGACAATGGGCTTTGATAGTCTAATGTCTTAGACGGAGAAACAAGTATTAACATTTGGATTGCCTGTACGATTGATTTAATAGAGAAAAATAATTTTACAGTGGATAAGTTAGCATTTATGGTTGATTATGCAACTAGAAAATGGTTTATTGTTAATGGATCAACCAATTAAAAGGAGTTATTTATGTCACAACAAGAACATCGTCATAATATCGAATCATGGGCGAAAGCTCGCGAAACATCTATTGAAATTGCTAAGGCAATTTTTGAACTTGCAGGAAATGATGAAGTATTAGCAGAAAAAATTTGGGAAGAGGGATCTGATCAAGTACTTCCTTTGGCTTTCTCAAAAACATGCGCTGATATTTTGTTTTGGGGCGAGCAAACGATAGAACGAAAAAATATTTAAATTCGGATAATCGTTAAAAACTATGTGCTTAATAATTAAAATTTTAAGATTTTCTTAATTATTAGATTGTAAAGTAGTTACAGTTTTAACAAAGGAGAGAAATTCAAATGAAAAAAATGACAATTGTTGCTGCAATACTTGGTTTAGCGATTTCTGGTTCAGCACTGGCTGTCGGTGGAGGCTTCTCGGGACCATCTGCAACACAAACCGATACAACAACGGGACAAGTCGTTGGTGGTTTTAATGGTCCCTCAGCAACAATTAATCCAACGACAGTTGAAGCTGCAAAACAATTGGCAGACGATTCTCGCGTTACTTTAACAGGTTATATTGTTCAGCACTTAAGAGGCGAAAACTATCTGTTCAAAGATGACACTGGCACGATCAATATTGAAATCGATCATAAGCGCTGGCGTGGACTTACTGTAACACCAGAAGATAAAGTACAAATTTATGGTGAAGTAGACAAAGATCGTGATTCTACTGAAATTGATGTGAAAAGCATTATCAAAGTAGCCCCATAATATTCAGATTATCCTCCTGAGTTTTCGTGATGAGAGTCACAAAATTCAGGATGGATAAAAAAATTCCTATTAAATTTATAAAAAAGTATTGCACTTTGCCAAAAAACGCGTATTTTCTATATTAAATCAAATTTTCAATCAGACTGAGATCAATACTTATGAATTCTATTTTTAATGCAATCGTCCTCATTATTAGCGTGGTGGTCATTATTCCATCGCGAGGGCGTTGCTTGAGAAAAATAGATTGATCAGATCTAGATTACCAACAAAGCCCTCGCAAAATGCGGGGGCTTTTTTTTGAATCAAATTTAAATAGAGAAATAGCGAAAATAGAGATGAGAGGCAAATTATGACAGGGTCACAGTGGATAGTTAAAACGCTTAAAAATCAAGGGGTTGAAATTGTTTTTGGATATCCTGGCGGACAAATAATGCCTCTTTATGACGCTTTGTATGATGGTGGGCTTGAACATCTGTTATGCCGTCATGAACAAGGTGCGGCAATGGCGGCTATTGGCTATGCAAGAGCAACCGGTAAAACAGGGGTATGTATTGCAACTTCTGGTCCGGGTGCAACAAACTTATTAACTGGTCTTGCTGATGCAATGATTGACTCCGTTCCGGTTGTGGCTATTACCGGACAAGTTCCTACTAATTTAATCGGTACCGATGCTTTTCAGGAAGTTGATGTATTAAGCCTGTCTTTAGCTTGTACTAAACATAGTTTTTTAGTTGAACGGGCAGAGGATTTGCCGGATACCATAAAACAGGCATTTGAAATTGCCAGCTCAGGACGTCCCGGACCCGTTTTAATTGATATTCCTAAAGACATCCAAATAGCTAAAGCCGATTTTGCCAGTTACTTAACTTCATCTTCTCCAACTTATACCTTACCTCAAGCCTCACCAGTGGATCTTGCAACCGCTAAACAGATGCTTTCTCAGTCACAAAAACCAATGTTATATGTTGGTGGTGGTGTTGGTCTTGCAAATGCCGTAACAGAATTAAGAGAATTCGAGGAAGAAACAGGTATTCCTTGTGTTTCAACACTGAAGGGACTTGGTGCGGCAGATTGTGACAATCCGTTTTACTTAGGGCTTCTTGGTATGCATGGTTCTAAGGCCGCTAATCTGGCCGTACAAGAGTGTGATTTATTGATTGCTGTTGGTGTGCGTTTTGATGACCGCGTAACAGGTAAATTAAATGAATTTGCTCGTGATGCGAAAGTGATTCATTTAGATATCGATCCCGCTGAAATTAATAAATTACGTCAGGTTCACGTGGCACTGGAAGGTGACCTGAAAGTATCTCTGCCTGTTTTAAAGCAACCAATGAATATCACTCAGTGGCAACAACATGTTCTTGATTTAACGAAACAATACCCGGTTAGATACGATCACCCGGGCGATGCTATTTATGCACCATTATTATTAAAACAAATCTCAGAACGAAAGTCTCCCCAAACTGTCGTTACAACTGATGTTGGGCAACACCAAATGTGGACTGCTCAGCATATGACCTTTACGTCCCCGGAAAACTTTATCACCTCGAGTGGTCTGGGAACAATGGGATTTGGATTACCTGCTGCAATTGGTGCACAAATTGCAAGACCCGGTGATTGTGTCGTCTGTGTTTCTGGCGATGGTTCATTTATGATGAACGTACAGGAACTGACGACAATTAAACGTAAAAAGCTGCCAGTCAAAATCGTTCTGATAGACAACCAAAGACTTGGTATGGTCAGACAATGGCAACAACTATTTTTTGACGCGCGCTATAGTGAAACTAATTTATCAGACAATCCTGACTTTTTGATCCTGGCCAGTGCGTTTGATATTCCCGGACAACGCATTACTTGTAAGCATGAAGTGTCTGAGGCTTTAGAGAAAATGTTTACTCATCAAGGTCCTTACCTGCTTCATGTTGCGATCGATGAGTTAGAAAACGTCTGGCCGCTTGTTCCACCGGGAGCAGCTAATGAAAAAATGTTAGAAAGTGCATCACAATAAGGATAATAGAATGAAAACCAAGCAATACAATTTTATGATTAAAGCCTATTATCGCTTAGGTGTATTGGAAAGAATGCTGAGAGTGATTCGCCATCGTGGTGGTTATATTCATCAGATGCAAATGGCAGAAAGTGGCGCTGAAACTTTAGAGCTATCACTAACACTTTCGACTGAACGTCCGCCGGAACTGTTGCAGGCACAGCTAAATAAACTGGTTGATGTGATCACGACCGAAATTGCGCCAAAGTAATTACACCAGGGTAATGTGGGCAAAAACAGAATTGAACTGAGTTATATCATTATAAAATTTGATTAAGGATTAATATTATGGGAACAACAAGTAAGTCAGACTATATTTGGTTTAATGGTGAAATGGTTGAATGGGCAAATGCTAAAGTCCACGTGATGTCACATGCCTTACATTATGGTTCATCAGTTTTTGAAGGTATTCGCTGTTATGATACCCATAAAGGTCCGGCTGTTTTCCGTCATCGTGAACATATGCAGCGTCTACATGATTCAGCTAAAATTTATCGTATGCCAATTGCTTATTCTGCTGATGAGCTGATGGCATCAACACGTGCTACGCTCGTCAAAAATAACCTGACCAGCGCTTATATTCGTCCTTTAGTGTTTATTGGTGATGTTGGCATGGGGGTTAATCCAAAAGAGGGATATAAAACAGACGTGATTATTGCGGCTTTCCCTTGGGGGGCTTATTTAGGTGAAGATGCTTTAGAACAAGGTATTAATGCGATGGTTTCATCATGGAACCGTGCAGCTCCAAATACCATTCCAACAGCTGCTAAAGCCGGTGGTAACTACCTATCGTCTTTACTGGTTGGTAACGAAGCCAGACGTCTTGGCTTTCAGGAAGGGATTGCACTGGATGTGAATGGCTATGTGTCAGAAGGAGCAGGGGAAAATATCTTCTTAGTGAAAAATGGTATTCTATTTACTCCAACCTTGACTTCTGCAGCTCTACCGGGGATTACTCGTGATGCTATTCTAACTTTAGCTAAAGATATTGGTATTGAGATCCGTGAACAGACATTATCACGTGAATCACTCTACTTAGCGGATGAAGTATTTATGACTGGTACTGCGGCTGAAATTACACCAGTACGCAGTATCGATGGCATTCAAATAGGTATTGGTCGTCGTGGTGCAGTAACGACTAAAATACAACAGGCTTTCTTTGGTTTATTTAACGGTCAGACAGAAGATAAATACGGCTGGCTGGATTTAGTTAAACCATAAAAATATTTATATAAATCACTCGAATTCTTATACATCTTTTGTAAGAATAGAGAAACTTATTTACTGACAATTTAATTATTGAAAATCGTGGAGTGGCATATGCCAAAGTATCGTTCAGCAACATCAATAGAAGGTCGTAATATGGCAGGTGCTCGTTCTTTATGGCGAGCAACCGGAATGAAAAATGAAGATTTTGGTAAGCCAATTATTGCAGTCGTTAACTCATTTACACAATTTGTTCCGGGTCACGTACATTTAAAAGATATTGGACAATTAGTAGCAAGACACATTGAAGATGCTGGCGGTGTGGCAAAAGAGTTTAATACTATCGCTGTTGATGATGGTATTGCTATGGGACATGGTGGGATGCTTTACTCGCTTCCTTCACGTGAACTGATTGCTGACTCGGTAGAGTATATGGTTAATGCGCACTGTGCTGACGCAATGATCTGTATTTCTAACTGTGACAAAATCACTCCGGGAATGTTGATGGCTGCGCTGCGTCTTAATATTCCGGCAATTTTCGTTTCCGGTGGTCCTATGGAAGCGGGCAAAACTAAGCTTTCCGATCAAATAATTAAACTGGATTTAATCGATGCCATGATTCAGGGCGCAAATCCGGATGTCAGTGATGAAGATAGCCAAAAAATTGAAGAATCTGCGTGTCCAACTTGTGGTTCTTGCTCTGGTATGTTTACTGCTAACTCCATGAACTGTTTAGCTGAAGCACTTGGTTTAGCACTGCCGGGCAACGGTTCTTTAGTGGCAACGCATAAGCAACGTGAACACTTATTTGTTGAAGCTGCAAAACGTATTGTGGATTTAACTAAACGCTACTACGAAAAAGATGATGCTTCAGTTCTGCCACGCGCTATTGCCAGCAAAGCCGCTTATGAAAATGCGATGGCACTAGACATTGCTATGGGTGGTTCAACCAACACTGTTCTGCATTTACTCGCGACAGCGCAAGAGGGTGAAGTCGATTTTGATATGACTGATATCGATCGTCTGTCTCGCTTAATTCCCCATTTATGTAAAGTAGCGCCAAGTACCCAAAAATACCATATGGAAGATGTACACCGTGCAGGTGGTGTTATTTCTATTTTAGCTGAACTTGATAAAGCAGGTTTGGTGAATAATCAGGTGAAAAACGTATTAGGATTAACCCTGTCAGAAACTATCCAACAGTACGATATTTTAAAAACAACCAATGAAGCCGTGAAAAAAATGTATCGTTCAGGGCCGGCGGGTATTCGTACCACTAAGGCATTCTCTCAGGATTGTTATTGGGATGAGCTGGATACCGATCGTGAAAATGGTTGTATCCGTTCTAAAGAGTTTGCTTATAGCCAGGACGGCGGTCTTGCAGCGTTATACGGTAACGTAGCACTGGATGGTGCAATTGTAAAAACAGCGGGTGTTTCAGCAGAAAACTTAGTGTTTAAAGGTCCTGCAAAAGTTTATGAAAGTCAGGAAGATGCTGTTAGTGCAATTCTTGGTGGTAAAGTTGTTGCTGGTGATGTTGTGGTTATCCGCTATGAAGGGCCTAAAGGCGGGCCGGGCATGCAAGAGATGCTATATCCAACCAGCTTCTTAAAATCAATGGGACTGGGTAAAGCGTGTGCGCTAATTACTGATGGTCGTTTCTCTGGCGGTACATCAGGGCTTTCAATTGGTCATATTTCACCAGAAGCAGCCAATGGCGGTATGATTGGTTTAGTTAAAGATGGTGACTTGATCGATATTGATATACCAAAACGTCGTTTAGAACTGCTTGTTTCTCCTGAAGAGTTAGACAGACGCCGAGTGGCAGAAGAGGAACGTGGTGATAAAGCCTGGACACCAAAAGATCGAAAACGTCAGGTTTCTTATGCACTACGTGCCTATGCAAGTCTGGCAACAAGTGCTGATAAAGGCGCAGTCAGAGATAAATCAAAATTAGGCGGTTAACGTGGTGATCAGAAAACAATCTATGACAGGAGCGGACTATTTAAAGGCTACTCTCTGTTCACCCGTTTATGACGTGGCTGTTGTGACTCCACTGGAAAGAATGGAGAAAATCTCAGATCGTTTGGGTAATCAGGTTTTTGTTAAACGCGAAGACCGTCAGCCAGTGCACAGCTTTAAAATTCGTGGTGCTCAGGCGATGATTGCCAGTCTTTCTGACGAAGAGCGCAAAAAAGGGGTTATTGCCGCCTCTGCGGGTAATCATGCACAAGGCGTAGCGCTGTCTGCTTCAAGACGTGGAATTAACTCTCTGATTGTGATGCCAATGACAACACCTGATATCAAAGTTGATGCAGTACGTAACTTTGGTGGGGAGGTGTTACTCTATGGTGCTAATTTTGATGAAGCGAAAACCAAAGCAATAGAGCTGGCAAAACAGCAGGGGCGTACTTTTATTCCACCGTTTGATCATCCGCTGGTGATTGCCGGTCAAGGCAGTGTGGCGATGGAGTTGTTACAGCAAAACGCCAGCCTTGATCGTATTTTTGTACCTGTTGGCGGCGGCGGACTGGCTGCTGGTGTTGCTGTGCTTATCAAACAAATTATGCCGTCGATTAAGGTGATTGCAGTTGAAGCGGAAGATTCTGCTTGTTTAAAAGCTGCGATGGAAGCGGGTGAGCCGGTTGATTTACCACGTGTTGGCTTGTTTGCTGAAGGTGTTGCAGTTAAACGTATTGGTGATGAAACCTTCCGTGTCTGTCAGCAATATTTAGATGATATCGTGGTGGTTGATAGCGATGAAATCTGTGCAGCAGTTAAAGACCTGTTTGATGACGTACGAGCAGTAGCAGAACCTTCAGGTGCACTGGCTCTGGCAGGACTCAAAAAATATGTTGATCAACATAACATTCGTGGTGAAAAGTTAGCACATGTGCTTTCTGGCGCAAATATGAATTTCCATAGTCTGCGTTATGTTTCTGAACGCTGCGAACTGGGCGAGAAACGTGAAGCACTCTTTGCTGTGACAATTCCGGAACAAAAAGGAAGTTTTTTAAAATTCTGTCAGTTACTTGGTGGTCGTTCTGTGACTGAGTTTAATTACCGTTATCACACAGCATCTGATGCCTGTATCTTTGTTGGTGTACGTATCTCTCGTGGTGAAGCAGAAAAAGAAGAGATCATTCGTGAGCTGTCTGTGGGTGGTTATGATGTAGTTGATCTTTCAGATGATGAAATGGCTAAACTCCATGTTCGTTATATGATTGGTGGAAAACCGTGCCAGCCAATTTCAGAACAGTTCTATAGTTTTGAATTTCCGGAATCACCTGGGGCACTACTTAAGTTCTTACAAACTCTGGGAACTAACTGGAATATCTCAATGTTCCATTATCGTAGTCATGGTACTGATTATGGACGTGTGCTGGCAGGATTTGAACTGTCAGAAAAAGATGTGGCTTTTGCCCGTCATTTATCTGAGCTCAATTATGATTATCATGATGAAACAGCCAATCCATCGTTAAAATTCTTTTTAACGCATTCAAAATAATTTCTTTAGTATTTTTCTTAAAAGCGCGACTACGTCGCGCAACTCAATTCAAACCTCTTGTTGGGGTATCAGTATGAGTTTGTTGGGGGAGCACGCCCCCTTTTGCATGTGTTTTTTAAGAGGATGCATACTGAGCTTATCGGTACTATGGAGTAAGCGTTACATGGCTTGCATGTTCAGCGCATCGGAATAGTACCGGTAAGCTCACACCCAGGTTAATACTTTCACCGCTCCAAGATCTACAAGCACGACTACATCGTGCAACACACTCAAGCTAATACTTTCACCACTCTAAGTTCTACAAAGCGCGACTGTGTCGCGCAACTCTAATAATTTCATATCTTAAGCAAAAGTGAAGTGCTATATTATACCCCACATCCATTTAATTATTCATGCTTGAAGGAGTAGGTTATGATTCGATTAGCTATCATTGGTACCAACTGGATTACGGATAAATTTGTTGACGCAGCTCATCAAACCGGCAAGATTAAATTAGTTGCTGTATATTCCAGAAAGATTGAACAAGCTAAAGAGTTTGGTAAAAAATATCACGTTGAACACTATTTTGATTCTTTAGAAGACATGGCAAATTCGGATCTGATCGATGCAGTTTATATTGCCAGCCCAAATTCATTTCACTACCCGCAAGCGAAGTTTTTCCTTGAGCATAAAAAACATGTTGTTTGCGAGAAACCAATCACATCAAATATCGAGCAAACAAGGTCTTTAATTAAGATTGCCAAAGAAAATCAAAAAATTATTTTTGAGGCCTTTAAAACTCCTTATTTGCCAAACTTTGAAGTGGTAAAACAGTTTTTACCAAAACTGGGCAAACTCCGTAAGGTGCTATTAACCTATTGTCAGTATTCATCACGTTACCAACGCTACCTGGATGGTGAAAACCCAAATACCTTTAATCCTGAATTCTCTAATGGTTCAATTATGGATATTGGTCTTTACCCGGCAGGTGCTGCAATTGCACTTTGGGGTAAACCAAAAACTGTTTATGCAAATGCAACACTGCTTGATTCTGGAGTGGATGCGCACGGTACAGTTGTGATGAATTATGGTGATTTTGATGTCACCATTTTCCACTCAAAAGTCAGTGATTCTAACATTCCAAGTGAAATTCAGGGTGAAGACGGCAGCATACTCATTGAACACGAATCAGTGATGGAGAAAGTCACCTTTATTCCAAGAAAAGGCTTAGGCGTGACAGAAAACCTGACTCTTGAGCAGAAAGAAAACACCATGTATTACGAGGCAGAAGTCTTTGCTAAGTTGGTTCAAGATAACCAACTGGATCATAAAGGGCTGGTTTATTCTGAACAGTTATCAGAACTTTTAACTGAAGTGAGAAGACAAACTGGCGTAGTATTTCCTGCTGATAAACAAAGCATTTAAAAATTGCTTATTAATCAAATGGTTATTATTAAAATTAAAAAGGATAAGTATCACTACTTATCCTTTTATTTTTTAAGGTGTTATTTATTTACCCAGTTGGGCATTCACAATTCCAACATAATAAGCTGCACCTGTGGTTAACACTTCATCGTTGAAGTTATAAGCAGGATTGTGTAAGTTTGCTCCCGGACCTGCACCTAACCAGATATAAGCACCCGGTTTTTCCTGTAACATAAAGGCGAAGTCTTCAGCGCCCATTGATGGTTCAACGTCAGTCACTACGTTTTCTGCTCCTACGATTTTAGAAGCTACTTCAATCGCTACATCAGTTTCTACTTTATGATTGATGGTGGCAGGGTAGCGACGCTCATAACGAACTTCAGCTTTAGCATTAAACGTAGCGGCAAGCCCCTGAGAAATCTCATTGATACGTTTTTCAGCCATATCCTGTACATCTTTTTTAAATGAACGCACAGTACCACGAATCACTGCTTCTTGTGGCAGAACGTTCCAGGTATCACCACTATGAATCTGAGTAATACTGACAACCAGCGAATCAAACGGATTAGCATTACGGCTGGCAATCGTCTGTAAAGCAATCGCAATGTGGCTGGCCAGAACAATAGTATCTTTGCCTAAATGTGGCGCAGCAGCGTGAGCACCAAGTCCGGTTAGTTTAATTTCAAACGTGTCATAAGCAGCCATAATTGGACCCTGACAAATTAAGAAATGGCCAAGTGGCATATTAGGTTGGTTATGCATACCAAATACAGACTCGATCGGGAAACGTTTGAATAAACCGTTTTCAACCATCACGCGTCCACCGCCTTCGTTCTCTTCAGCAGGTTGGAAGATTACAACCACAGTACCAGCAAAATCACGATGCTGAGCTAAATACTTTGCGGCACCAAGTAACATTGCGGTATGGCCATCATGACCGCAGGCATGCATTTTGCCCGGGATTTTAGAGCAGTAATTAATATCATTCTTTTCAATAACATCAAGAGCATCGATATCAGCACGTAGTCCGACCCATTTACCTTCTTTTTTACCTTTGATGATACCAACCACACCTGTTGGCGCAAATTCAGTATAAAGTTCATCAATACCAAATGATTTGAGTTGCTCGATAATATACTGAGTCGTTTTTTGTTCTTCAAAAGCAGTTTCAGGATAAGTATGGATATGATGACGCCAGTCAGTCATCTCTTTTTTTAGAGCTTCGATATCTTTAGAAATATTAGTCATTGCTTAGAGTCCTATTCTACAAAAGTCATTACTACACCAAACGTTTCACTTGCGGGAACTAAAATTGATGATTCCCTTTCAATAAATTTGATACTTCCGTCAGCCAGTGCTTGTCTTGTCTGTCCGAGAGATTTGGTTTTAAACGATAAGGCAACTTTACGATCTTTATCGTTTTTTGCTTTTGACAGTGTATCACCAAATTCTTTCTTTGTGGCTTCTGGTGTTAAATAATCGATGACTTTATTCTCAGCTTTAAGACGTAGTCCTCCGGCAATTTCAACAATCTGGCTACCTAGAAAGGTATTGCGCAACAGCTCAATGGATTTAGTCGGATCTTTCGCTTCCAGAACAACACGGACAATATTTAACACGCCATTTTTATGCTTTTGCCATTCAGGACGATAAACCAATTCAGGAGTTAAGTGGTCACAAAAGAAAATTTGCCCGTTTGGAGTATAACTTGGATCGAGTCTTACTGTTTTAAAGCGAGCTTCTGGCTTTGAACCATCAGGTAATTCAACCGGACGGAAGAATGATTTAGGACCATTACCATCGACTTTGACACCATGAGCGATTAATGATTTATATAAACCTTCGGAATCTTTAGTTTTAAACACTAAACCGGTTAAGCCGTTATCAAAGCGCCAGCTAGCATCTACTTTATCGGCATTTTGTGGTTCATAACCAAGGAGTTCCAGATAGGTAGTGCCAAAAATTGCCAGATTATTGCTGGTACCCAGTGAGTGATGACCGCGAGCAGTCATGGTAAAGCCTAATTTTTGATACTGCTTATAAGAGGCATCTAACTGGTCTGAAACAGTGATGACGACGTGGTCAATCTGCGGAATAATTTGTGTCATGCTTTTGCTCCTGTTTTGCTTAGAGTAAGACAGTCTTAAATGTGAATTGCTGGTGACATATCAATTAAACGGGGAGGATTCCAATTCTTCCCCGGCACAGCATCAAGTAGACTTTTGGTATACTCATGTTGTGGCTTGGTAAAAACTTGTGATGCAAGGCCTTGTTCAACAATATTACCGTTTTTCATGACGATAATTGAATCACAAATCTGAGCTGCAACGCGCAGATCATGGGTGATAAAAATTAATGTTAAGCCTAACTTTTCTCTTAGCTCAGCTAAAAGTTGTAATACTTGCTCTTGCACTGACACGTCTAGGGCTGAAACTGGCTCATCAGCCACCAGAATTTTAGGCTCCAGCGCTAATGCTCTGGCCAGACCAATACGCTGACGCTGACCACCAGAAAACTCATGGGGATAACGATGTACCGCTTCACTATCCAGACCGACTAATTTAAACAGCACTTTGGCTTTTTCCATGGCACTTTGCTTTGTCATTCCATATAGCTGAGGACCAATAGCTACTTGTTCTCCTACTTTTTTACGTGGATTGAGTGACGCATAAGGATCCTGAAACACCATCTGAATATTGCGTGAATATTGACGCAGAGTTTTACCTTTTAGGTCAGCAATATTGACGTTATCAAATTCAATTTGTCCCTCATCAATATTCAACAACTTTATGATACAACGTGCAAGTGTTGATTTACCGGAACCGCTCTCTCCAACAATCCCAATGGTGCCTCCCTGAGGAACGGTAAAACTGACATCATTAACAGCGTGAGTAATACGTCTATTGCGCTTAAACAGGCCACCGCTACGATAAGTTTTAGTTACATGATTTACATTTAATATGCTGTTTTGGCTAATTAAACGGGCATCGCTTGGTGATAGCGGCGGCACTGCAGCGATTAATCGTTGAGTATAAGGATGAGTCGGATGATTCAGGACGTCATTAACACTACCTTGTTCAACCAGTTCGCCTTTTTGAATCACAGCCACATGAGTGGCAATTTCTGCCACCACACCAAAGTCATGGGTGATAAACAGCACGGCAGTCCCTTTACGCTGCTGTAAATCACGGATTAGTTTTAAAATATGAGCCTGAGTCGTTACATCCAGCGCTGTTGTTGGTTCATCTGCGATCAAAACGGTGGGCTCTAATGCTAAAGCCATGGCTATCATCGCACGCTGGCGTTGTCCACCTGAGAGTTCATGCGGATAAGCTTTTGCGGCAGCCTCTGGGTTTGGAATCTGTACATCATTTAACAGCTCAAGCACTTTTTTATTGATGTCAGCTTTTTTTAACTTTGTATGGGTCCAATACATCTCTGCGATTTGATCTGCAATGGTACGCAGTGGATTAAGTGCGGTCATCGGCTCCTGAAAAATCATACCAATACGTGCGCCACGAATTTTACGCATCTGAGCATCGTTATAAGTCAGCAGATCTTCACCCTCAAACAGGATTTCACCGGAAGTCGCTTTTACCCGTTCAGGAAGTAATCCCATAATCGCACTGGACATCATCGATTTACCAGAACCGCTCTCACCGACAATACACAGAATTTCGTTATTGTTTAGCTCAAGAGAGACATTACTGATCGCATAGGGGCGATCAGCACCTTTAGGCAAGCTGACACTTAAATTGTGAATAGATAGTAGTGTACTCATCGTCTTTTTAGCCTCGGGTTTAAGGCATCGTTAATACCTTGTCCTACCAGTGAAACAGATAAAACTGTGAATAAAATAGCCAGACCCGGAATAGCGGAAACATACCACTGTGCGCGTAACACAGTGCGTCCACCACCAATTAAATTCCCCCATGATGGCACATTAGGATCAGAGAGATTTAAAAAGGCCAGCGCACTCTCCATTAAAATGGCGGTTGAAAGAATCACACTGGCATACATAATGACAGGTGGCAGGGCATTAGGCAGTATTTCACTAAAGATCAACCGGAAATTGGTCATACCTAGTGTTCGCCCGGCCTGTACAAATTCCTGATTACGTAAGGATAAAAATTCAGCCCGGGTTAAGCGCGCTACCGGCGGCCACGACACCAAGCCAATTGAGACAACGACAATTTCAATCGTCGAACCAAAAACAGCGACAGCCACAAGTAGTAGCAAGAAGTTAGGTAAAATTTGAAAGGCTTCTGTGATTCTCATCAACATATCATCAATAAAACCACCAAAAAAGCCGGAAACAGCGCCCACAGTAATACCGATAACGATAGAAATCACTGTAGCAATCAAGCCAATAAATAAAGAGATTCTGGCACCATGAAAGATTTGCGCTGCAATATTTCGCCCGACCTGATCTGTACCTAAGATAAATTTAGGATTATCCATTGGCCACTGTAGCGGACACCCGGCCAGACTTAATGGATTACCCGGATAAAACCAGTTTGCGCTCAAAGCAACAGCAATAATAACAAGCAACAGAATTAAACCCAATATGGCAACAGGGCTGCGAAAGTAATCTTTTACAAATGACATTTCTTCGCTCCTATTTTCTAATCGCAATACGTGGATCGAGTCTGGTATACAGCATATCGACGATAAAATTGATGATGATTACCACAATTGCTGACACAAAAACCACACCAAGCAGAGTATTCAGATCGCGCTGAATAACTGAGTCATAAGCTAAACGACCAAGCCCCGGAATCGCAAAAATACTTTCTATTACTACCGAACCACCAAGCATGGTTCCGGCTTGTAAGCCAATTAATGTCACCATTGGAAGCATGGCGTTGCGTAATACGTGTTTTACCAGAACCGCTCGTTTAGTGAGCCCTTTAGCACGCGCGGTACGAACAAAATCAAGAGTTGATACTTCAAGCAGCGATGCCCGCATAACGCGCAGGTAAATAGCTAAATAAGTCAGCGCTAAAGTGAATGTTGGCAGAATTAAATACCAGATAAGGTCGAGTACTGCACTAATCCCGGTTAAGGATTTATCAATTGACCCAAACCCACTTGGGGGTAACCAGTTTAAAAAAATAGAGAAGATTACAATTCCCATGAGTCCAAACCAGAAGGATGGAGTAGAGTAAAAAATTAAGCCCAAAATAGAGATTAACGAATCCTGCCAGCCATTGACTTTTTGTGCAGCTAAAATACCAAGTACGGTTCCAAGTGAAAACGCGATCAGCATAGCTGAACCCATCAGTAAAATAGTGGCTGGCAGACGTTCTAAGATAACGTCAACCACAGGTTTACCGTAAATTGCTGATTGTCCTAAATCTAAGTGAACTAAACGCCATAGGTAATTAGCCAGTCTGGAACTGACGCTCTGGTCCAGTTCATAATATTGACGCATTTCATCAATAACACTCTGTTCTGCTCCACCAATTTGTGCCAGCAGGGCGTCAACCGTATCGCCCGGTGCAAGTTGTAGCAGCAGAAACAGTCCTACCAAAATAATAATCAGTGATGGAATCGTGGTTAATAAGCGCCTGCCAGCCTGGCTAAGTAATTGCATCATGCGTTAATCCTTTTCCTTAAGCTTGAGTTACTTTTCAACCCAAACATCATACCAGCTGCTGGATGGCCATCTTGCGGTATTATGATGATTGTGAACTTTAGTACTGATGACAGAAATAAAGTTACGTTCTGTGGCAAACCAAAGTGGTAATTCATCATTTACGATTTGTACAAGTTCAGCATACATGGCTTTACGTTTTACCGGATCAATCTCAGAAGCCGCATTATCAATTAACGTATCGACTTTGTCAGATTGCCAGCCATATTGATTTGTCCACGGCGCACCGTCAGGACTGCCTGAACGTAACCAGACGGTAGTTGAAACAGCGGGATCACCACGGTATTGATGCCAGCCGGTTGCAATATCAAAATCATGTTGTTTATAGACAGCGTTTAGCGCACCGGCAGTATCCATATTGGCGATACTTACTTTGATACCCACTTCTGCTAAAGATTGTTGGATAAATGTGGCAAACATTGGAACATCTTCACTGTTATTAATGTGAACCAGTTTTAAATTAAAACGTGTACCATCAGCCTGACGTGGATATCCGGCTTCATCCAGCAATGCTTCAGCTTTTTGACGATCAAATGGATAAACCACTTTACTATCTTCTGGGTAGAAAGCTTTGGATGAGGACGGAATTAAACCCGTTGCCTGTTTTCCTTCACCATATAAGAAGTTCTCAATAAAGAAGGGGATATCTAAAGACTGTACAATCGCTTGTCTGACTTTTAGGTTAGCGATAATTGGATTCCTAAAGTTAAATTCAACGGTATTGTTAAATACGTTAGCTTCAGAACCTTTGGTTCTTACTTCAAATTGTGGATTACTTTTAAAACGATCAATATCAGCCAGCGTTAACTTAGAATAGACATTCATCTGAATTTGTCCGCTCTCCATAGCCGCTGCCGTTGATGATTTATCATCAATAATACGCCAGACGATTTTATCTAAGTAAGGATAGCCTTTACGCCAGTAATCAGGATTTTTCTCAACAATAATATGCTGACCACGTTGATATTCCACAAATTTGAACGGCCCGGTACCAACCGGTGCTGAGTTGTATGGATTTTCCAGTACATTGGTGCCTTCATACAGATGACGGGGAACCACATAGCCAAAATCAGCCAGTGCTCTGAGTAACAGATTCAATGGAATAGGGCGAGAATAGTTAAATACAGCAGTATGTTCATCGGGTGTATCAACAGATTCTAAGTTTAGTTGCAGAGCGGTTGAAAAATTCAGTTTGGTTTTCCAAAATTCTAAAGCACTGTACTGGACGTCAGCTGAAGTGAATGGTTTGCCGTCATGCCATTTTACGCCTTCACGCAGTTTGAACGTAATTGTCTTACCATCAGGGGAAGATATCCATGACGTTGCCAGAACCGGAACGATATTACTATCAGCATCAAGATCAACCAAAGATTCAACGATTTTACCTGAGATTTCATACACTCCAGTTGAAGCTCGCAGAGCAGGATTTAAAATTCGTTGTTCCCCCGAATAGTGCACAACCAGTGTTCCACCATAAACAGGAGTTTGCTGATCAGATTTTTCATCAGCAAATACACTAAACGGTGATAACGCTGCAATTAGCGCTGTCACCAATAAATTCTTCCGATTAAATAACTTCATTTCCTTGCTCCTGAGTCGTGATACCAGCGCTAATAATAGGGAAATAGATAAACCCTAATTTTCCATAAGACATGAAGAACAATATAGTTGAGTTTAAATAACGAAGAGAAATAACACTTTAGAATATCTTTATAACATTTAGATATATGTTGTAGAGGTAGCTGGTGGAGTGATGAGTCTTAAGTAAGGTCATAAACGAAAGTTATGATAAAAAGTTAAAGTTAAAAGAAGCTATAATTAACGAGAACTAAAATCTTATAATTAAAAGATATAAAGCAGTCAGGAGATAAGAAAAAGGGGCTTATGCCCCTTATCAATTTATAAATCTTTAAACTCTTCCATAAATTTCTCTGCATCTTCAACCATTGATTTAACACCAACAAAGAAAGGAGAACGTTGATGCAGTTCGGTTGGATTAATCTCCAGCACTCGGTTAAATCCGTCACTGGCTTTACCACCAGCTTGTTCTGCTAAAAACGCAATTGGGTTACATTCATAAAGCAGACGTAATTTACCTTTAGAATACTGGGCAGTATTTGGATAAATATAGATTCCGCCTTTAAGTAAATTACGGTGGAAGTCAGAAACCAGTGAACCAATATAACGAGAGGTATAAGGGCGTTTGGTTTTAGCGTCTTCTTCCTGACAATATTTAATATACTTTTTCACGCCGACCGGAAATTTCCAGTAGAAACCTTCATTGATAGAGTAAATATTACCAAATTTAGGGAACTGTACGTTTTCGTGTGATAAACAAAAAACACCAATAGACGGATCGTAAGTAAAAGCATGGACACCGCAACCGGTGGTATAAACCAACATGGTGGATGAACCATAAATAATATAACCTGCGGCTACTTGTTGATGACCGGGTTGTAAAAAGTCTTTTTCTGAAATTGGCTCACCAATTGGTGTGACACGATGATAGATCGAAAAGATGGTTCCGACAGAAACGTTAACATCGATGTTTGATGAACCATCGAGCGGATCCATAAGTACAACGTACTTAGCATGACACGCTTTATCATTACCGAAAATAACCAGTTCGTCTTCTTCCTCAGAAGCAATACCTGCTACAACGCCACGGGCTTCAAGTGCCGCTTTTAAGGTTTCATTGGCAAACACATCGAGTTTCATCTGTGTTTCGCCCTGAATATTTGAAGAACCATTAGCACCGATAATATCGACTAAACCTGCTTTATTGATATCGCGGTTAATAATTTTAGCGCCAAGTTTGATCGCTGACAGTAGTGCAGAAAGTTCACCTGTAGCATGTGGAAACTCATGCTGCTTTTCAATGATAAATTCACCAAGGGTTTTCATTACGATTATTTCCTGTTTAAACGACAGATTAAAATAAATAAGGGAACACATTATGTGAAGCGGTATAGATATACTATAAATAAGGTGAATAATCTATAAGAGATTGATTGCTTTTCACTATTCAAACAATTGCTGTGTCGCTATAATGCAGATTAAATGTACAAAGGATAACGTCTTATGCTAAATACAGAATTAGAGCAAATCATCAATAAAGAACTGAATGTGAATCTGTTCAAAGATTATACAACTAATGGTCTACAGGTTCAGGGTAAAAAGCAAATTCAAAAGATTGTGACCGGTGTGACAGCCTGTCAGCGTTTACTTGATGCAGCTGTTGAGCTTCAGGCAGATGCCGTGCTTGTTCATCATGGCTATTTTTGGGGTAATGAACCACAAATTATCACAGGCATGAAGTATAACCGTATCAAAACGTTGTTGACTAATGATATCAATTTACTGGCTTATCACTTGCCGTTAGATGGTCATTCGACTCTGGGTAATAACGTGTTACTCGCTGCTCTTCTTGGTATTGAGGTTTATCCTCGTCAGGATATTACCGATTTACTGTTTAAAGGTGAGTTTCAGACACCAATTTCAGCAGAACAATTAATCACGCGAATTGAACAGAAGTTGCACCATTCAGTGTTACATAGTGGTGATAATGCACCCGCGACTATAAAACGTATTGCCTGGTGTAGTGGTGGCGGGCAGGATTATCTGGAGCAAGCAGCTCAACAAGGATTTGATGCTTTTATTACCGGGGAAGTTTCTGAGAGAACTATTCACATCGCTCGTGAATATGGTCTTCACTTTTTTGCTGCAGGTCATCATGCGACTGAACGCTATGGAATTAAAGCCCTTGGTGAATGGTTGGCAAAAACACATCAACTATCTGTGGAATTTGTCGATATTGATAATCCGGCTTAAAGCCTGAGTTACAGAGAAAATAGCTTATAAATTCATCAATTATTATTGATAAAATTTATATCACTGCGTTGAATATAAATTGTTGCAATGTCAGGAATGACAAGGTTGAATTTACCTGAGAAATAACGCATACTTGCAACTTTACAGCACACTTATATCTAATCAATGAGAGGTATTTTATGTTTACAGGTAGTATCGTCGCAGTCGTGACCCCAATGGATGTTAAAGGCAATGTCGACCGAGTAAGCCTAAAGAAACTTGTTGATTATCATGTTGCCAGTGGTACATCTGCAATTGTTTCTGTTGGTACTACCGGTGAATCAGCGACACTTGATCACAAAGAACATATCGATGTGATTAAATTAACGGTGGAATATGCAGAAGGCCGTATCCCGGTGATCGCCGGTACAGGTGCTAATGCGACTGCTGAAGCTATCAGTTTAACTAAACAAGTGCAAACACTTGGCGTTGCCGGCTGTTTAACTGTAACTCCATATTACAATAAACCTACTCAGGAAGGTTTATATCAGCATTTTAAAGCAATTGCTGAAAATACGTCATTACCACAAATTCTGTATAACGTACCAGGTCGTACCGGTTGTGATATGCAACCTGAAACGGTCGGGCGTTTGGCCAAAATTAATAACATCGTAGCACTGAAAGATGCAACTGGCGATTTGTCCCGCGTATATAAAACTCGTCAGTTAGTCGGTGACAAATTTAAATTATTAAGTGGTGATGACAATACGTTTTTAGATTTCTTAATTTTAGGTGGTGATGGAACAATTTCTGTGACAGCCAATATTGCAGCCAGAGAACTAGCACGTATTTGCGAACTTGCCGCTGATAAACGCTTTGCTGAAGCGCGTGAAATGAATGAGCGTTTAATTCCACTGCATAGTAAATTATTTATGGAGCCTAACCCAATTCCGGTTAAATGGGCGTGTGAAAAATTAGGTTTAATCCAAAATGCAACTATGCGCTTACCGATGACTCCGCTCAGTGCAGCATCTGTTCCTGTTCTTGAACAGGCACTAAAGTTTGCTAAATTACTGTAAGACAATTTTCAATATGATACGCATTAAACGTATCATATTGATCTGAATTTGCGGTAGAATATGCCATCAATTATTTGAAAGACTTATCATCATGTTAAAAAAATCAGTTATAGTTATTGCCTCTGCGACATCTTTATTACTTGCTGCATGTAGTGCAGACCAGCGTTATAAACGAGAAGTCAACGGTGATGATACCTATCTTGAAACTCCAGCATTAAAACCACTTGTTGCTGCTGACGGTGTTCAGCTGCCGGCTAATCGTGGTGATTATTATGTTTACACTGCAACCACTCAGGGTGAAACAGGGCGTAATGTCGATATTCGTCCACCATCACAACCGATTGCGGCAATTGATGATTCAGTCGCTAATTATCGTCGTGGTGTAGCGTCACTTGACGCGCCAGCACAACCTGCGTTAATGCCTAAAATTGTGAGTGTGCTGCAAAGTATGAATATTCCATTCAGTGGTGATGCAAGTAGCCAGCAATTAAATGTTGGGCCGTATTTTGTCAATCGTGCTGATGAAGAGATCCCTTATGAAGCTGCTTATACTGTGCGTAATACCTCAAATGGTATGCGTCAATACTTAACAGTTGAGTTATCTTCACTCTCTAAACAGACAGTACCGGTAGAAAGCAGTATTGATACGCAACGATATACTGTCGATTTCTTCAATATGCTGGTCATTGAGATTAAAAAGCGAGACTCAATCGATTATAACGCCGGCATAGTAGTGCCATAGTATCTAAAAGAAGGAGCGGAATAAGCTCCTTTTTTCATTCGTAGGTTTTTTAATTATTAAATTTGAAAGGTTAATCAACATGCAAAAGCTAGCAGAACTTTATCGTGGTAAGGCAAAAACAGTTTATACAACCAGTAATCCTGATCTTTTAATTCTTGAATTCCGTAATGATACTTCCGCTTTTGATGGTTTGCGTATTGAACAACTTGATCGTAAAGGCATGGTGAACAATAAATTTAATCACTTTATTATGAGTAAATTAAGTGAGGCGGGGATTCCGACTCAGGTAGAAAAACTGTTATCTGATAATGAAGTGTTAGTTAAAAAACTGGATATGGTACCGGTTGAATGTGTGATTCGTAACCGTGCTGCAGGCTCACTGGTTAAACGCCTTGGTGTTGAAGAAGGGACGATTTTAAAACCAGCAACATTTGAACTTTTTTTGAAAAATGATGCGTTACATGATCCGATGGTAAACGAATATCACTGTCGTGCTTTTGGTTGGGCAACTGACGCTCAGCTGGATAAAATGAAAGAACTTAGTTTTAAAATTAATGAAATTTTGACTGCACTATTTGATAAAGCAGGCCTGATTTTAGTTGATTACAAATTAGAGTTTGGTGTGTTTAAAGGTGAAGTTGTATTGGGTGACGAGTTCTCACCAGATGGTTGCCGTCTGTGGGAGAAAGAGACACTGAAAAAAATGGACAAAGACCGCTTCCGTCAGGGGCTTGGTGGTGTAATTGAAGCCTATGAAGAAGTGGCAAAACGAATCGGTGTTCCACTTTAATTTTTATTTGAATAACGTTAAGCAATGGCAAATTTAGATATTACTTTTTTTGTATTACTCGCATTAGCAGCATTATGTTATGTCACTAACAATAATACTGTTACTTTTGCCATTTTGTTACTCCTTCTGTTTAAGCTGACGCCGCTGTCAGCTTATTTTCCTATGCTTAGCAAATACGGTATGACGGTGGGTATTGTGATACTGACTGCTGCGGTGATGGTTCCTTTAGCTAACGGTAGTATGGGGATACAAGAGATGCTTAAATCTTTTGTGCACTGGAAATCCTTGCTAGCGGTTATTGTAGGTATTTTTGTTTCATGGCTTGGGATGCGTGGTGTGAGCTTAATGAGCGCCAATCCAATGATTGTGAATGGGCTGATTGTTGGAACACTCATTGGTGTAGCTTTCTTAAAAGGTATCCCGGTTGGGCCGCTTATCGCTGCCGGTATGCTGTCTTTAGTTATTGGTAAGTCTTAAAGGCTCATTATAATGAACCTGCCAGCTCACGCTTTAAATCGGCAATTGATTATATTACAAGGTCAGCCATCCCGCCTTTATGCTGACTGCCGTGCTTTTATAAGCCACATTACTGGTGACTGGATTACACTTTCTTATCAAAGCTCCTTACCTAATGTTTTATCACCAGAGCAAGCAAAAAAGTTACTTGGGCAGGAATTTAAACACGCTATTTTTGATGCTACAGAAGGCTTTAATTTAGACGCTTTTGTTATTTTAGCGGGCACTTTATCTGCCGGGAGTGTCTGTCTGCTGCTACTACCTGAGAATCCAGCTCAATGCGCTGATATTGATAGTCTACGCTGGAATGAGTCACCAGAACCGATTCAGACACCTAATTTCTATACTTATTTACAGCAAATTATTGCCTGTACGCAAACTTTGGTTATTCCGTCCGGTTCTGCAGATATTCTTCAACTGATTACTCAGGTTCAGCAAAACAACCAAAGTGTGTCAGCGCAGAATTTGGGTAGGCTAACTCCTTCAGCTGAACAGCAACAGATCCTTGACCTGTTAAAGGTCACTAATAAACCCGCTGTGATATTAACTGCGAAAAGAGGGCGAGGAAAGTCTGCCTTAGCCGGACTCTTTACCTGGCAAAAATTCTGCTGGATTACCGCTCCTAATCGTCAGGCAACGGGTACTTTGCACGAATTTGCTAAGCCGGGTACACCATTTTTTGCACCGGATTGCCTGATCAATGAATTTCATGGGCTTAGTGAGAAACCAGAGTGGTTGATTATTGATGAAGCTGCCATGATTCCGCTCCCTCTCTTATTATCTCTGATTACATTGGGATCAAAAGTGCTTCTGACTACAACCATTGATGGATATGAAGGGACTGGGCAGGGATTTGTTCTAAAACTTTTGCCTCAGCTTAAGCAAGATTATGCATGGTTAACACTACAGGCGCCGATGCGTTGGTCAGATGATGATTCTCTGGAACACTTTGTTGATAGTTTACTTATGAATAACTTTAATCAAAACAAAGAGTTACATAATAAATCTTCAATTAAATCAATAGGTTATAATTATCTTAAGCAGGGTGATTTGATTGCCAGTCAGCCAAATTTAACTCAGATTTATCAATTGCTTAAACAGGCTCATTATCGTACGTCACCAGTTGATTTACGTCGTTTACTGGATGCCGGGAACATTCATATCAGCACAGCAAATAGTGCGCAGACTGTAGGCGTTATTCTCTCTATTGCTGAGGGTGGATTGTCTCCAGAACTTGCTCAGGCGGTCTGGGCAGGGATAAGAAGACCAAAAGGTAATCTGGTGGCTCAGTCACTTGCTGCTCATGCCGGAGTGCAGTTGGCAGCCGAGCTAAAATCATGGCGGGTTAATCGTATTGCTGTTACAGAAGAATATCGTCGACAGGGTATTGCAAAACATCTTATCAGGCAGCATATTCAACTGGCACAGGAGTATTTATGTGACTTTGTCTCTGTCAGCTTTGCTTATACAACAGAGATGGAAGAGTTTTGGACAGCTTGTGGATTTACTGTAGTGCATATTGGTAGTCATAAAGAGGCGAGTAGCGGTTGTTACGCGGCCATGGCTATTTATCCGTTAACACCAGCAGGGGATGGTTTGCAGCAAAAATTGGCTCAAAATCTTGCTCGTAACTGGTTTTGGCAACGGGATATTATCGAGCTCAGTTTACCTATTGAAATCGATACAAATCAAAAGCTTGATCAGCAGGATATTGAATTACTTTCTGGCTTTGCTGCTGCTTTTCGTCCTCTGGAAGGCAGTTATGCGATGCTGTGTCGTTTAATCAATACGTCAGAGCTGGCAGAGGTTTTATCACAATATGCGCCGGTGCTTTGTCTATTATTGAAAGAGAAAAAAACAGAACAACAAGTGATTGCACTTTTTCACTTAACGGGTAAGAATGAGCTGATTCAAGCAATGCGCCGGGAAGCCGGGCAGATTTTACAGATTATAGAAGGTAGAATTTAATTAAATGGAAAGAAAAACAGGTATTGATTACTTTGTACTCGGCTGGAAGTTGATTCAAAAACCCGGAATTACTCGCTTTGTGATATTACCGATGCTGGCAAATATTGTCGTGATGTCACTGCTGTTTTGGTGGCTGTTTGCCCATATTTCCACCTTAATGGATTTAGGTATGCATTATGTTCCCAGCTGGTTGCAGTGGCTGAGTTATATTGTGACCCTTATTGTAGTGGTAACGATGGCGATCTTCTTCTGTTACTTCTTTAGCACTATTACCAATATTATTGCCGCACCATTTAACGGACTTTTAGCTGAGCAGGTTGAAGCCTATTTGACGCAGCAGCCGGCACCAGATACCGGGATCTGGAGTTTAGTTAAAGATATTCCACGTATTTTGAAGCGTGAAGTATATAAACTGATCTATTATATTTTATGGGCGATTCCGCTGTTCTTCTTGTACTGGATTCCGGTATTTGGTCAGACAGTAGCGCCAATTATCTGGTTTATTTTTACTGCATGGATGATTAATATTCAGTATGCTGACTACGCATTTGATAATCATAAAGTGAGTTTTTCACGCATGCGTGAAATGCTAAAACAAGATAAAGCTGACAACCTCTCTTTTGGTGCGCTGGTCAGCCTGTTTACTATGATTCCGGTATTTAATCTGATTATTATGCCGGTGGCAGTGTGTGGTTCAACAGCACTTTGGGTCGATCGTTACCGTCAGCAGGTTTATGAGGACCAAATAGCTGAGCGGATCAGTGCTCAGAAGAGTCGTTTTTAACCTCGCTGTTAACTTCCTCTGCCGGATAATTAACAAACTGAGCAATCGTGCCTGAATGACCATCATGGCGGTTTTTAATAAAGAACTGACCATGATGTAATTTGGTGATACGGTTAACAATACTGAGTCCAAGCCCAATACCTTTATGACGCCTGTCCATGCGAAAGAAAGCTTGTTGTAACAGCTCTGCTTTACTTTCATCAATCCCAGTACCTTCATCTTTCACTTCAATCATAATACCTTGCTCATGATGAATACAGCTGACGGTAATCGTGCTTTCTGACGGGCTATAACGATAAGCATTTTCTACTAAGTTACGGATGAGTAAACGAATAAGTATTGCATCACCATCAAAAGAGATCTGTTTGTCCGGAATCTGCCAGACTAGCTGCTGATCTTTTTGCTGGGTCAGTTCAAATAACTCATCAAACAGAGGAATGGCAACGTCGTGCTCAAAATGAATCTTTTGATATTCACCGACAGTAAACTTTTGACTGGCTCTGGCCAGCAGTAATAATTGTTCAACAGTGCTGACCAGGCGGTCGATACGTTCAATCAGCTCTTTAGCATCAACGTTATAAGCTTTTTCCATAAGCTCTAAGTGCAGACGAATCCCAGCTAAAGGAGTACGCAGTTCATGGGCAACATCAGCCGTAAATAAACGCTCCTGTTGCAGCGTATCACTTAAACGCAGGAACAGATCATTGAGCGATAATGAAATAGACTGAATCTCATTCATTTTACTGGTGTTAGTCATTGGGGTTAAATTATCTGCAGTGCGCTGGACTAGTTCATGTTTTAGTGTTTCCAGCGGTTTTACAATCCATTTAATCGCTTTATAGGATAAAAATAGCGTAACGGCCATCATGGTAAAAGTAGACAAGAATAGGGCAAAAATCGCTTCCAGCTCTTCCCGATGAATAATTTCATCAATTGTTTCTGGTGTGAGGGTGAGATCAACTAAAGCCGCAATCTGTTCCTTACTTTCATGCCAAAGCCAGAGGACGGTGATCGTCTGGCTGATAAACATGATTACTGCCAGCAGGAAGAATAAGTTCCAGCGAATACTATAGCGTGCTTTTGATAGTGATTTCATAGTTGTTCTATTATTCGAATGTTAATCTATAACCATAACCACGAATGGTTTGAATATATTGTTTGCCAATTTTTTGACGTAAGCTGTGCATATAAACTTCCAGCACATTTGAGTTAGGATCGCTTTGCCAGTCATATAAATCATTTTGTAGCACGTCACGATGAACTTTTTCACCTGACTTGAGTGCTAATCGTGACAGAATAGCAAATTCTTTTGGAGTCAAAAATATTTCGTTATCATTTTGCCACACTTGCTGGTTCTTCAGATTAATCTTCAGATTACCAATCAAGAGAATATTATCCGTTGCACCCTGATCACGGCGAATTAGAGCCCGGATTCTGGCCAGAAGTTCTGATAAGGCAAAAGGTTTCACTAAATAGTCATCAGCACCAAAATCTAAACCTTCGACCCGATCTTCAATCGTATCTCTGGCAGTCAAAATCAGTATGGGCGTCTGTATCTTATTTTTCCGCCACTGTTGTAAAAGCTGTAAACCATCGCAATCAGGTAAACCTAAATCCAGTACAATCAAACTGTACTGGGTATAATCAACGAGTTGTGTGGCTTCTTGCCCTGTACCTGCAATTTCACAGGCATAGCCTTCATTTGTTATGCCCTTTAAAAGTCCTTTTTGTAATAAGTTATCGTCTTCAACAACCAGTATTTTCATTCTATTATTCCTGAATAGATTGGCAGGTTTGTAAAATATCTAATGATTTTTGATATTCAGATGTGTCCATATTAAAAATTCCCAGCAAAGAATGGAAGACATTATCCTGAGAAAATTGCTTTTCTTGTGATAATTTTTCTAAACACTGGTTATTAAGAGCATATTGTTTCTGATAACCTTCAGAAAACCAGAGTAAAAACGGGACAGTGGTTTGGCCTTCCGGTGCCACAGAATAAGGCATGCTATGTAGATAGATACCATTTTCTCCCAGTGATTCACCATGATCTGACATATACATCACGACCACGTTATATTCATCCTGATACTGTTTAGCAAATTCAATGGTCTTATTGACGATATAATCAACATAAACAATGGTGTTGTCGTAAGTATTTACTAGTGACTGCTCATCACAATTGTTGATCTCGTTAGTATCGCAAGTTGGGGTAAAACGTTTAAATTCATCCGGATAACGCTGATAATAAGTAGGACCGTGACTACCAATGGTATGTAGAATAATCAGATTATCTTGTTTGCTTTGGGTGGTAATTTTATCTTCTAAACCATCAAAAAGGGTATCATCATAACAAACACCGTTTTGACAATATTTAGGATTATTCTTAGCGGTCATGTCTTCATATTCAATCCGATCGCAAACTCCTTTACAACCGCCATCATTGTCGCGCCATAATACATTTACCTGAGCTTGTTTCAACATATCCAGCACATTAGATTGCCTGTTAGCTAACTTACCATCATAGTCGACTCTTGGCATATTAGAAAACATACATGGCAAAGAGTAAGCCGTTGCAGTACCACATGAAGAGGTATCTTTAAAATAGATAATATCTTGTCGTTGTGACAACAGTGGATTGGTCTGTTTTTCATAACCATTTAAAGAGAAGTTTTGCGCGCGGGATGTCTCACCCAACACTAAAAACATTAAGGTCTTTTTCTCACTGGCAGGAAGTGGCTTTTTAGTGACATCTTCCCCAATCGTAATAAAGGGTAAGTTTTTGGTTTTTTGGTAATCATATTGATTGTAGGTTGCAGCAATATAATTAGATGGTGTGATGTATTTTATTACACCATGATTATTACGCATAAAGGCGGCATAATCTTTATAGAAGAAGGCAGCAATAATTAAGATGACACCTACTGCCAGCGCAATAGAAATGAAACGACGCAGAAGATAAAATCCCCAGTTTTTTACCGGTTTGATTTTAATCAGTAACACCAAAATAGCCGGGATTACACCTAAAAAGAAGATATATCCTATTAATGTTGGTGTAAGTAATGCAGCGCTTTCTGCCTGATTGGTATCCAGAACGTTTTGTATCATTTCTCTGTCAATCATGATACTAAATGTCGACATAAAATAAGTCAGAGGCGCGCCGACTAAAATAAAAATCATGCCGACCAGTTTAATCAGGCGTGGAAAAATAAAGAAGTTCAATACAATGGTGATAACGCAAAAGATAACCAATGGCATAGTAAAGAAGAACAGCGCATTATTGAAAATACCGATATCCAAGCGTAATAAAATTTGTTTGTAATAAGCCAGATTAAGGATAGTGGCTTGATACCCTGCAATTAAAAAAATCAGTAGTGAACTGCTAATTTGATGACGATTTAAAAATGCTTTAATTTTATTCATTATTGTTTTTTCACTTCTTAGTATTTAATTAAACCTAGCTTAATAATAGGGGAAAATAACGAACGGTAAACTTTGAGCAGACTATGCATAAGCGGCTTCTCGATTTTGTTCCAGCTTTTGGCAATAAAGCAGGCACAAGCAAGACTAATCATACCGGCAGCTAAAATATCTTTTGGCCAGTGAACACCAAGATAGATACGGCTCCAGCCAACAAGACCTGCAATTAAGATCATAAGTCCGAGAACGGATTTATAACGAACAGAAGTTGGTAGTGGACGATTAAAAACCATGGCAAACAGCATGGCAAAAATAAAGCTGGCATGCTGACTAGGTAAAGAGTTAGTTGCAGAGTGGCGCAGGAAATTAGTACCGATGTGCTCCACAAATGGTCTTGGACTAGAAACAGCCATACGCATCAGGCTGGCAATCAGAAGGGTAAAACCAATAGTCAGGGTGATTTTGACAATAACTTCACGATATTGAGGCAAACGTAGCCAGCAAAAAAGGGTAAAGGCAGAACAAAAATAGACTAAATAATTCGCACAGAAAATAGCAAACTGAATCATCCAGACGTTGGCATTTTGCGCGGCATTAATAAAAAGAAATAATTCTGAATTGAGTTGAGCCAACATAATTTATCCTTATTTAAGTTGTGTGTATATAGCTTAAATAAGTAACCTTAAAATAACCTTAATGTTGGAATAGTGTTGAAATTTAAATTAGAGAGTTGCGCGACGAAGTCGCGCTGATAAGTTAAAAAAGAAAATAACAGCGAATGAGTTTACGATGGAGTCATGCAGATAGTCTAAAAAACTCATATGAAGACGTTGAACTTGACGGAGAGCGTACCTCATAGGTCTTAGCGAGTCCTCGAGCGGGCGCCTATGGGGTGCGGTAGGCCGTCAAGCCCACAGAATCTGAGATTATCCTCAGAAAATTATTGCGCCAGAGCGGCGCACGCCGCTCTAAACCCCAAAGTTAATTTATACTCAAACCCAAGAAGTTACTTCTTCTTCCAGTCATCCTCTTCATCATCGTCATACGGAATAGGTTTAATGCCTTTTTTCTTTTCCAGATACTCCTTAAAACTCAGTTTTTTTAAATCCTTAATGCCATTTAAAATAACTCCAAGTAAAAGAAGAGGAATTATTATCCACCAGTACTCTTTTAGCCACTCCATCTTAAGCTCCTTCTAAAGGCACTAACTAACCTGACCGCGATTTAAAATATTATTTAAAATACGCTGATAAATATTCACCAGTGTTTTTAAATCTGCACAACTCACGCACTCATTCACTTTATGAATAGTGGCATTTAGCGGACCAAGCTCAATAATTTGACAGCCCATCAAAGCGATAAAGCGACCATCTGAAGTACCACCGCTGGTGGAAAGCTCGGTAGTTAAACTGGTAAACTTCTTAATTGCTTCAGCGGTCACATCCGTTAATGTCCCTTGTGGGGTTAAAAACGGCTTACCAGACAAGCGCCAGCTTAAACTATAACGAAGCTGATACTTATCCAACAAAGCAGTCACACGCTGGCGAATCACATCATCGGTCAGCTCACTGCTATAACGAAAGTTAAACTGTACACTCAGCTCACCCGGAACAACATTTTCTGCACCAGTACCACCATTAATATTTGCTACCTGCATGGTTGTTGCCGGAAAATATTGGTTGCCCTGATCCCACTCGGTTGCGACCAGTTCAGCTAACGCGGGTGCAAAACGATGTACCGGATTGTCTGCCAGATGCGGATAGGCAACGTGTCCCTGTACTCCGTGTACTACTAAATTGGCGGTTAAAGAACCTCTGCGACCATTCTTAATCTGATCACCACATAGCTTGCTACTTGATGGTTCACCAACGATACAATAATCGACGCGCTCTTTGCGTGCCATTAAGGCTTCAACTACTTTTACAGTACCATCTGTTGCTGCGGCTTCTTCATCAGCGGTAATTAAGAATGCCACGCGGCCTTTATGATTTGGATTTTGTTTCACAAAGTTTTCAGCAGCGCAAACCATGGCAGCTAAGCCACCTTTCATATCGGCAGCACCACGACCATATAACATACCGTGTTCATCAATGGTTGGCTCAAAAGGAGGGTAAACCCAGCTATTTTCATTACCAGCTGGTACCACATCAGTATGACCGGCAAAGACCAGAGTCGGTTCATCAGGATTACCATGATAAGCCCACAAATTAAGTGTCTCACCAAATTGCATAGGCTCAAAAGTGAAACCAAGCGGTGTCAGACGATCGATAATCAACTGCTGACAACCTTGATCGGTCGGGCTAATCGACTTTCTCTGAATAAGCTGTTTGGTTAGCTCAATAACTGGATCACGCATTACTTCATGTCCTTAATAAATTGTTGATAGCCATCTGTACTAAAACCAAGCAGGGCTTTTTTACCTTTGACTAATAGAGGACGCTTAATGATTGAGGTATTTTCCAGCATCAACGCTTTAGCTGAGACTTCATTATCAATTGACTGGCGTGTTGCCTCATCCAGCTTACGCCATGTAGTCCCTTTAGTATTCAGTAGCGGCTGCCAGCCAACCAGATCGATAAAAGATTGTAATAATTCCGGAGATAAACCCTCTGTTTTATAATTGTGAAATTCAAACTCTACTTTGTTATCGTTTAACCAGTTAAGGGCTTTTTTCATAGTGTCACAATTTTTGATACCGTAAATTTTATACATAGTGTTTCATCCGTTTTAGTTCATTATATCAATATAACAAGTTTAAATTAATTGTCCTAACTGATTTGCAAAGCGCTCTTTATCTTTATTAGACAAGGCTGCCGGCCCACCAGATTGAACGCCACTGGCTCGCATGGTTTCCATAAAGTCACGCATTACCAGACGTTCTTTAATGGTATCCAGCGTATATCTTTCGCCACGTGGTGTTAAGACGTTAGCCTGTTTGTTTAGCACATCTGAGGCAAGAGGGATGTCAGAAGTAATGACTAAATCACCAGCCTGAACCTGCTCCACAATCTCGTTATCAGCAACATCAAACCCTTTTGGTACGCAGCGCATTTTAATAAAAGGAGAGGGCGGAATTTTAAGTGGCTGATTCGCCACCAGTGTAGTGATAATTTTTTTACGATCTGCCGCCCGAAACAGAATTTCTTTAATTCCGTTTGGGCAGGCATCGGCATCGATCCAAATTTGCATAATTGAGTTCGCTAAATCAGTATTTTTAAAGATTTTGATAGAGAAATAGTAAATTATTAATTAGAGTATATCAATAAACCTAAATTTTGTGATTTTAATCACGAAATATATCTCTATAATTTATTCATAAAATCAAATTCAACGATATAATTCTAAGTTATTGCCTGAATTTAATGAAATGGTAAGTCAATAAAAGAGATAGTAATGATCTCTGGTTATATTTAAATGTGTGATTATTTTCATTAAATTATCATATTAAAATTTTTAATAAAATCAAATAGTTATAAAATCTGTTTAGCGGAGGTAAACATGGCGAAATTATCAGGCGCCGAGATGGTAGTGCAATCCTTGATAGATCAGGGTGTAAAACAAGTGTTTGGTTATCCGGGCGGTAGTGTGCTGGATATCTATGATGCACTCCATACTTTAGGTGGTATCGAACATATTCTCGTTCGCCATGAGCAGGCAGCTGTACATATGGCTGATGGCTTTGCACGTTCAACCGGAGAAGTTGGTGTCGTACTTGTGACATCTGGTCCGGGCGCAACTAATACCATTACCGGTATTGCAACTGCGTATATGGATTCTGTACCGATGGTGGTGCTATCTGGTCAGGTAGCAACCAATCTGATTGGTAATGATGCCTTCCAGGAATGTGACATGATCGGGATTACCCGCCCGGTAGTTAAGCATAGCTTCTTAGTCAGAAATGCTCAGGATATTCCAGAGACAATTAAGAAAGCGTTTTATATTGCTTCGACTGGCCGTCCAGGTCCGGTGGTTGTTGATCTGCCAAAAGACATTTTAAATCCGGCACATAAATTTGCTTATCATTATCCTGAAACCGTTTCTCTGCGTTCTTATAATCCGACTCTGCAGGGCCATAAGGGGCAAATTAAGAAAGCGCTAAAACTACTGACTAGTGCTAAGAAGCCAGTGTTATATGTTGGTGGTGGTGTGATTTGTGCTAATGCCAGCGAGCAACTTAAGCAGTTTGCTGAGAAGTTAGATCTGCCTGTAGCCAGTTCACTGATGGGCTTAAGCGCTTTCCCGGGAACGCATAAACAGTCCTTAGGTATGCTGGGTATGCATGGTGTGTATGAAGCTAATATGGCGATGCACAATGCCGATGTCATTTTTGCTGTGGGTGTGCGTTTTGATGATCGTACCACTAATAATCTGGCGAAGTATTGTCCTAATGCGAAAGTGGTGCATGTTGATATTGATCCAACGTCGATCTCTAAAACTGTTCCTGTTACTGTTCCTGTGGTTGGTGATGCGAAAAGTGTACTTGAAGCGATGCTTGAACATTTAAAAACAGAAACAGTGACTCGTGACGTTGAAGCGATTATCGACTGGTGGAAACAGATCGAACACTGGCGTGCGCGTAAATGTTTATCCTATGCTCAAGAAGGTGAAAATATTAAGCCACAAGAAGCGATTGAAGCACTTTACCGCTTAACTAAAGGCGATGCTTATATTGCGACTGATGTTGGTCAGCACCAGATGTTTGCTGCTTTATATTATCCATTTGATAAACCGCGTCACTTTGTTACATCTGGTGGTCTTGGTACGATGGGCTTTGGTTTGCCGGCGGCGCTAGGGATTAAATTAGCTCATCCAGACAAAACTGTGGTATGTATCACGGGTGATGGTAGTATTCAGATGAATATTCAGGAACTGTCTACTGCACTTCAATACGGTTTACCAGTTATCATTTTAAATCTGAACAATGGTTTCCTTGGTATGGTGAAACAGTGGCAGGATATGATTTATTCAGGTCGTCACTCCAGTTCATATATGGAATCTCTGCCTAAGTTTGCACAAATAGCAGAAGCATATGGCCATGTCGGGATTTCTATTACCAAACGTTCAGAGCTTGAGAAGAAGCTAAAAGAAGCCTTAAAAATTAAGAATCGTTTAGTGTTTGTTGATGTCATGACTGACCCGACAGAACACGTTTATCCAATGCAGATTCGCGGTGGTTCAATGAGCGAAATGTGGTTAAGTAAGACGGAGAGAACCTAATATGTATAATATCTTATCCATTCTAATTGAAAATGAAGCCGGTGCATTGTCACGTGTTGTTGGTCTGTTTTCACAACGTGGTTTTAATATTGAATCACTGACAGTGGCACCAACAGAAGATGCCACTATGTCACGCATGACGATTAAAACATCCGGTGATGCGCACGTTCTTGAGCAAATCCAAAAGCAACTGCATAAACTTGTTGATGTATTCCGTGTAACGGACTTAACAGAAGGTCCGCATGTTGAGCGTGAAATTATGTTAGTTAAAGTGTCAGCCAAGGGCTCAGCAGCACGTGATGAAGTTAAGCGTTGTGCGGATATTTTCCGTGGCTCAATTGTGGATGTTACGGCAACTCAATATATCGTGCAACTTGCTGGCACCAGCAGTAAGCTGGAATCTTTCCTGGCGGCAATTCGTGAAACGTGTGATGTGATTGAAGTCGCCCGTTCAGGAACGGTAGGTCTATCACGTAGTGATAAATCAGCCAAATAAAATAAAAATGCAATAAAATCAACAGGTTATAAAATTGATTTTATTGCATCTCTTTTTATCTAATATCTTGATTATTAACGGCTTTGGTCATCCAGAGCAGCATTTAAAATATTCATTAATGTCGCACCACTTCGGGTACATACCCATTGCCCATCCACGTAGTCAAAATGATAACCTTGTTTGCGTGTTGCCAGCCAGATTTGATGTAATGGTTCCTGAGTATTAAGGATGATTTTACTGTTATTCTCAAAGCTAATTGTCAGAACATTGCCATGGGTTTCATAATCAATATCAACGTCATTTTTGTCCATATACGCATCAAGTATTGATTCCAGATCGGTCATGAGCTGTTCGCTCAATTGATAAAATTCATTGTTATTCATAATTCGTCCAACATTATTTGACAGGCAGATATGTTAAATACTATACAGGGAAATTGGCAAGAGGAAAACTCAGTCTACTTTATCGATTAAATTAGACTGAGTAATACCATTATTTTTTGTTATTAAGCGGGAGATCGCAGGCTATTTTAAAGAAGTTATAGCGCGGTGTATTTTTGTCGAGAACTTCCCAGCGTTTAGGTGCATCGTTAGTATAAAGTAGCTGACCTTCACCAAATAGATCCTGATAGGCATGAATAGTGCCTTTTCCTAATTCCATTTTATTGCAGTTGACATAGTAGGCAGTAACCAGCGATTGATAAGACTGAGTTTTATTATTAGAAATAATCTCTTGTCCCGGTACATAGTTAACAATTTCAGAAAATTGACGAATTCTCGTATTATATTGATGTAATTGAACTGAAGAACGATCAATATAAGTATAAGTTGTAGATTCACCAAAAGTTGATTTTTGCATAGGTAAAAATAGCGAAGGAACTCTTGGATCATTTAAGACCGGGCTTGTTGTCACAGAGGAAACATTACTACTTACCGCACCAAATGAAAGCAATAATAAAGGTAAAAAGGATAATTTATTCATATTAACTATTCTCTTCTAATAACTCTGTCGTATTTTGTTCCGGAGTTAATTCAATATCTTGTAGAAATTGAAGTTGCTTTAATTTTAGATCAGGGCGGTACATTGCAAGAACCGTCTCGCTGACATCACCTTGTAATGAACAGGAAAGAATGCTAGTCCCATCGGGCTGTTTCTCTAAAGATAGTGACTTTTCGACAGTGTGTGCTCTTGGAGCAATACCATCAATAACATAAGGATTTGGTGCCCATGTCGGTGAATCGGCTTGTGTATCAAGGATTTCAGTATTTGCGACATAAGCAGAACTTGAGTATTGTTGCCATTGCAGAGTATTCAGTTGTTGCTTAACCGTGTCCATATTCTCCTGAATAACAAATCCCCAGTAATAGTAATCACCAAGCAGGGCGGTTTTAACGTGAATATCCTGATAACCAATCAGAGTCAATCCATTAAAAGTTACCGGCTTTTTAAATTGGACAGTATGATTTTCTTTATCCGGGGCAATGTAGCCAATTTCTTCGGTTGTGATTACGCCAACAGCATCTTTAATCTCATCCTGAGTTTGTGCTAAGTGCTGAAAGAAAGTGTGATCACAATTTGTGAATGTATTTAATACAGTATTTGTTGAATTGCCTACCGCAGCTATGGACGTCTGGCTGAGAAGTGATAAGCATATTAAAGTAACAAGTTTCTTGGGCATGATAAACATCCTTTTTTATCTGATAGAACAAGGAATAGTACGCAGTTTTCGCTGAGTTTGTAAAGATACTTTAAGCCAGTCAGAAAGTCAATTTGTTAAAAGTAATAATGAGAATAAATTCACAGATTATTTAGTTTATTTAGTAATAAATACTATCAGGTTCCCTTTCTCAAAAGAAATGCTGACTAAATCGTCCTTTGCCTTGTTGCGCAAACTGGTTAAGCCACCCAGTTTTAAATCTGCCTTAGTAAGAGGATACTCAAATCCGGTCAGAGTCAGCCCAAAAACCTCTCCAAAAGGAATCAGAGAAATAGTCTTTCCCTTCACATTATTGAACTGCATTTGAGGTGAAGCAAAGAAAAACTGCGTGTAATTATCATAAAAAGTCAGTTGTAGTGAATCTTTATATTGCAAAGCGACAGACAGATTACCTAAAAAGTGATCGCTTGATTTACCGGAGGCACCATAGATATCGATGCGAGATATTCCCTTGTCCATTAAAAAGAGCAAGGATTTTTCAAAATCAGTTTTATCCTGAGCGGGTGTTGGAATAATAGTAACGCGAGGATCGATAGGTTTGTCGTGAATACTGTCCAGATCACCAATTAAAAAATCGGGCAGGATACCTGAATCTTGCAGATAATTGTGATAAGCACCATCAGTACAGGCAATAATGTTATAAGAAGTTAAGTTTTGAGGGAAAGAGGCTTCACCGTTAACAAATAAAATTGCTTTTTTTTCTGGTGACGTCATAAGTTGCCTCTTTATCGTTAGAATTGTTAGATTAATATTTAAAATGACTCACTAAAAACTTAAGGTATAAGCCATAATAATTGCATCTTCCCGCTGATTATTTTTTGCCGGATAATAGTTAGTTCTGATAGTTATCTCATTAAAGCCTAACTGGTTATATAAGTTAATTGCTGCTGTATTTGAAGCGCGGACTTCAAGCCAGAGTGTCACTACATTACGCGCAGCCAACTCTTCTATCAGGTGATTGAGAAGTTCTGTTGCCAGCCCCTGTTTTTGAAACGCTGGGTCGATAGCAATATTAAATAGATTTGCTTCATCCAGCACGACTTGCGTAATCAGAAAACCAACGATTTGCCCGTCACGCTCAATTTTTAAATTGAGGTAGCGCTCACCCTGATTGGACTCAAAGTTTTGCCAGCTCCACGGAAAAGCATGAGCGGCTTGCCCGATTTTAAACGCAGCAGGAAGATCAGCTTTGTTCAGTATGGAAATAGTGTTCATATTGACAGAGTTCTTGCCAGAGTTGACGTTTATCTTTAGGTGATTTAGCCAGTGCTGATAAAGAGAGTGTTTTAATGGTTGGTCTGTTGTTAACAGAACCACCAGCAGGCCAGCTTTCTGGTAATGGCTGATTAATAAACCAGACAACGGCATTAAACTGTTCCGGTAGCATAATCAGTTGCTCCGGCTTTAAAGTGAGGACATTTTGTCTGGTCAGGCGAATGGCTTTTAGAATATCATCAAAGATCTTTTCTTCAGTCGACTCAGCAGATACTGTGAGTAAACGAATCTCAGGAGTCAGTGTAATTGCTACTTCTCCCATTAAAGACGCAGGTCTGCGCACGGTATATTGGGTAATACCAAGTTGTTCAAGATACCAGTCACGATGATTCATATTGGATAATATTAGCTTATTCATAAGGTAAGATTGTATAATCAGCATCAGATTTTAGAAAGACTATTTTAGGAAAATATCATGAATTCAGCAACAACCCCTGCCAGTCAGGTCATTGAGCGTCATTTAGAAGAGTTTACGGACAGTAAAGTTCTGTTTGCTGGTGATTTACAGGATGATTTTCCTGCTTACCTTACTGCTAAAGCAGTAAAAGTACATACTACTCAGTTCCATTATTATCAGGGATTACATAAAAAGCTGGGTGAGAATATTCGCTTTGGGTTATTGCCTGTGGCTGATCTCTTTAATGACACTGATACTTTGATTTATTACTGGCCAAAAAGCAAAGCTGAAGCTCAGTTTCAGTTATCTGCGTTATTAAACCAGCTCTCTAAAGGTAGCCGGGTTTTTATTGTAGGTGAAAATCGGTCTGGTGTGCGCAGTGTTGAAACGATGCTGGCTGATTTTGGTCGAATTCAAAAAGTGGATACTGCACGTCGCTGTAGCTTATATCATTTTGAAGCAGAAAGCCGTCTGGCCTTTGATCTTAAAGAGTGGTGGCAAACATATCAGATTGATGATGTTACGATTAAAAGTTTACCTGGAGTGTTCAGTGCTCAGCATCTGGATGTTGGAAGCGAATTACTTTTAAGTGCTTTACAGGAAAAACCAGAGATTATTCGAGGTCAGATTCTCGATTTAGGTTGCGGGGCTGGTGTACTTGCTTCTGTAATTGGTACAGCTCATCAAGATGTCACTTTAACACTTACCGATGTTAGTGCCGCTGCGCTGGCAGCGAGTGAAGCAACGCTCAAAGCTAATGGATTAACCGGTAGTATTATCGCCAGTGATGTATTCTCTCATGTAGAAGGGAAGTTTGATTTAATTATTTCAAATCCACCTTTTCATGACGGACGTGAAACGAATTATACAGCAGTTGAGTCTTTGATCCGGGATGCCAAAAAACATCTGACCATCAATGGTAAAATCTGTTTAGTGGCAAATAGCTTTTTACCATATCCTGATTTACTTGACCGGGCTTTTGGACGTCATCAGGTTTTGGTACAAACGAATAAATTTAAGGTATATTTAGCTTAAGTTTTATGACTGACACTGAATGTCAGGTATAGTCTATTACAGTTGATATACATTTATCGTCATAGCAAGAGGGCAAAAGAATGGCAAAAGAGTCAAAAGGAAGTTGTTTGTGCGGTAAAGTCGCTATTACTGTTACTTTAAATAATACCGGCTTACATGCCTGTCATTGTAATACCTGTCGTAAATGGGGTGGTGGCCCTCTATTCGGCTATTTCCATGAAGGTCTGATTGCGTTAAAAGGTAAGGAGTATGTCTCTACTTATAACTCTTCTGACTGGGCGGAACGTTCGTTTTGCAAACATTGTGGCTCTCATTTGTTGTATAAAATAAAAGGGCAGGACATCTATTCTATTTCCGCCTGGATTTTAGATGATGTTGAAAATATTCACTTTGATAGTCAGGTCTTTATTGATAAAAAACCGGCGTATTACAGCCTGGCTGATAAGACCGAAGAGTATACGGAAGAGCAGGTGTTAGCTATGTATGCGAGTGAGAGTCAAAAATAATCATTTCCTCTGAATATAAAAAAGGGCTTACATAAGCCCTTTTTTATATGATTTTTAATGTGGGTTAGACATTAAATAAGAAGTTCATCACATCGCCATCTTTAACGATATAATCTTTTCCTTCTGAGCGCATTTTGCCCGCTTCTTTAGCACCTTGTTCACCTTTGTATTTGATGAAATCATCAAATGCGATAGTTTGAGCACGAATAAAGCCTTTTTCAAAATCGGTATGAATTTTACCGGCAGCTTGTGGTGCAGTATCACCAACAGAGATAGTCCAGGCACGAACTTCTTTTACACCAGCGGTGAAATAGGTTTGCAGATTTAGTAACTGATATCCGGCACGAATCACACGGTTTAGTCCGGGTTCTTCAAGTCCCAGTTCAGCCATAAATTCTGCACGTTCATCATCTTCCAATTCAGCAATATCAGATTCAACGGCTGCACAGACAGGAACAACAACCGCACCTTCATTTTTTGCGATTTCTCTGACGCGATCTAAATAAGGGTTATTTTCAAAACCATCTTCATTGACGTTGGCAATGTACATAGTTGGTTTTAATGTCAGGAAACTTAAGTATTTGATTGCGGCTAGTTCTTCTTTGTCTAAACCAAGTGAGCGGAGCATACCCGCATTCTCAAGTTGTGGCAGACATTTTTCCAGAACAGATTGCTCAAACTTAGCGTCTTTATCGCCACCTTTTGCTTTCTTCTGTACGCGTAAAATAGCACGCTCACATGTTTCAAGATCGGCAAGTGCCAGTTCTGTGTTAATGATATCGATATCTTCTGCTGGATCGATTTTACCCGCAACGTGAATGATATTTTCATTTTCAAAACAGCGCACAACATGGCCGATCGCTTCTGTTTCACGAATATTAGATAAGAACTGATTACCCAGACCCTCACCTTTTGATGCACCTTTAACCAAACCTGCAATATCCACAAACTCCATCGTTGTTGGAACTACGCGTTGTGGTTTGATAATTTCAGCCAGCTGATCTAATCGTGGATCAGGCATTGGTACAACACCAGTATTTGGTTCTATGGTACAGAAAGGAAAGTTAGCAGCTTCAATACCCGCTTTGGTTAGTGCATTAAATAGTGTTGATTTTCCAACATTAGGCAATCCAACAATCCCACATTTAAATCCCATGACAATACCTTTTTCTTTGATAAATTCTATTTAGCGTAGCTATTTTAATGTTAAAGTAACGGCGTATTATATACCAATTTATTCCATTTCCATAACTGAGAATCGATATGAATGTTCTTGCTCATCTTCATTTAGCCACTTTAGCGCAAAGTTCTTTAGTTGGTAATGTGGTTGCTGATTTTGTCAAAGGTAATCCATATCAACAATATCATACAGTGATTGCTGATGGCATTATGATGCACCGTCGTATTGATGCCATGATTGATAATATTCCTGAGGTCAGACAAGCTAAATCACTGTTTGCAACAGAGAATCAACGGGTAGCATTTATTACACTAGATGTCGTGTGGGATCATTTTTTATCTAAACATTGGTCTCAGTTTATGAAAAATAGTACTGTTACTGAATTTAGTGAAGCGGCAAGACAACAAATTCTGCCTGACTTTAGTATGATGCCGGAGAGTTTTCAGCGTTTTATGTCAGCACTATGGCGAGAAAACTGGCTGGAAGAGTATCGTCATATTGAAGCGATTGATGACACATTGAGTAGCATGGCAAAACGCCGACCAAAACTTTCTGCATTAAAAGATTCTTTTACCGATTTTACTTTGCATTATGATGCACTGGAACAGTTATTCTTCCAGTTTTATCCTCGTTTAATTGAGCTGGCTAAGAATGCTAAGCTATAGTTAATTTATACTCAGTTCAAAGGTCTTTTATATTTCTGAGGTAGAAGTAGATAATAATCAATTAAGATTATGCTATAATGTCGCCACATTTAACCCGTTCTATTTTATTGATATATGGCTAAACAAATTAAAGCAATTAAATGCCCACATTGTGGTAGTGTTGAAAAAACCAAACTAGATAAAGACCTCTACCATTGTGAGAACTGTCAGACAGATTATTTTTTAGATAATGATGATGTAAATATTAATATTAATCATAAAACAGATGACTCATCCAAAAAAGAGTTTTCTGATTATGCGAAAAATCCGTTATATATTGTAGGTTCTATTGTATCGGTATTAGTTATTGCTAGTTTTATTATTAGCAGTTTATTCTCAAGCAGTAAGCCTCCGGTACGCACAGTTGTCGTCACACAGCCGCCAGTTACCAGACCAACAGTGACACCGACTCCTGTGCCAACGCCTGAACCTAAGCCAAATAAATATCGTGTAAATCAGTATATGTATTATCCAATGGTGACTAAAAATAATAATATTTTATTACTGAGTTTGCACTATCGGACATATGACAGATCTGGCGATACATTAAATGGCTACTATTTTGAGGTGAAAGATCTCTCTATTATTGATCCAGCAAAACAGATAGTAAAAGAGCAACAGATTAAAGCAGCAGGAAC
The DNA here is from genome assembly GCF_011745665.1 of Zophobihabitans entericus. Classification (GTDB taxonomy): domain Bacteria; phylum Pseudomonadota; class Gammaproteobacteria; order Enterobacterales; family Orbaceae; genus Zophobihabitans; species Zophobihabitans entericus. The sequence continues at coordinate 2,149,978 of NZ_CP050253.1, forward strand.
TAAACAATATACCAGTACTTATGAAGACTGGGATTATCGTCAGTTTGCTGATGGTAATGTGTATTTAACTCTGGGGCAAAATAAAGTCTTTAAACTGGATCAGGAAACATTTGAATTTACTGACGTAACCAATACTATTTTTGGTAATCATAGTGAGTTTAGTTCAGGCTTTGCTACGATTAATCTTGCGCCGTGGGGCTATGAAGACAGTCTATATTTAATGACCAACAATGGTAAAGAGTACTACTATTATCCTCTGGCAGATCAGGTTTATGATGCATTTGGTACTGAAATCAGAACGAAGTTTAGCCAGTTAGATAAAGCGCGTAATGAGAGTGATGAGATCTACACCAGAACATCTTATATCTTTGCTAAAGATTCTGCAAAAGATGTAACTCGTCTGATCAAAGTGGTTTATGACACTAAGAATATTTCAGATAAAGATAAGTTCGGTTTTAGCTTCCCAGGTAAAGACGGTGCTCCTTATAAAATAAACTTCCAGTGGCAGGAAGGGCCCGTGCATGAAACTAAAGATCTGACCCCAGATCGTAGCTACTTTAATCCGGGTGTGGTTTATACTGATAAAGATACATTAATTATACGTACTAAACTTAATGCGGCACCTAATGCAGTATATAATCTGCAAAGTCTGGATCCGAATACGGGTGAAGTGAAATGGACGTTCAGAGGCGATGAAAAGCTCAATTTTACTTTACTGGCAACAATGGATACTCATAAACTTTATCAGCATAATGTGCTTGTTCCTTATGAGAAAGGTTATTTCTTGCTACTTGGATATGATAAATATCTATTTTTGAATAAAAATGGTGAGAAAATTAGGGAAAGCCAGTAATTTAGTTATATAAAAAAGCCTTCTGAACAGAAGGCTTTTTACTTTAAAATGAAGTCTTTAAGCTGCAATAGTTAAGATATATTCCACTTTAGCAATAATTTCAAACTTAACCTGACTATTTAATTGAATTAAATAATCTTTATATAACGGATTGTCACTATATATGATAACCATTTTCAATAGGATCGTATTGAATACGTTTAATTAGTAATGTGTTGTTTAAAGCAACAACAAAAATACCTTCAAGTGCTCCAAACCATGGTTTGATATTGATTAAAGCAATATCACCATGAGTTAACAAACCATTTGAACTGTCACCAGAAATCGTGGTCATAAATAGATTTTCATTCAGTAGTTTTTCTTTGCGTAACCAGTTTTTACTTAGTGACCATTGACCTAAAGTTTTGGGAGGATTCTCTTTATCAAGCAGACTATTGAAGTCAACTTCATTGATGAGGTAATTATTAGTTGAGCTGGCTGCTGTAAAGTTACCGCTGATATTATCATTTAATGTATAGCTGTTAGTATTTGTATCAGCAGGATCTTCACCAGTTGCTAGCCATGACACTGAGACATTCCCCACTTTAGCAATAATAAGTAAATTTTGTAGAGTCGGTTCAGAGTCACCACGAACATATTTTCTTATGGCACTTTCTGAAAGTTGACACATTTCAGCAAAAGTTGTCATCGATTGCTTTCCAATAACAAAACGTAGCCTTTGTGCAAATGTATTTGTTTCTTCATTTATATTAGGCAAACTAGTGCTATCCGGGGAATTGCTTTTACTGTTGGCTATCATCACAATGAAATCCTTCTATTTATTTCTAAAATTTACTATCGTCCAATTGATAATAGTATGTACACATTATTTATATGAGTTAGTCCTTTGCTTAAGGCATGATCGCATAAAGAATTGAAAAAATAAAGTGACATAAGCCTGCTTTATGACGTACTTAATGGACATGTTTTAGATAATTCTTAATGAATTTTTGATAAAAAAATCACATTAAATTTACTTTTTTGTAAAACAATTTACTAAAAAATAATAAAAAATTATCAATAATAATTTATCAGTATCAAAACCTCTTCTGATAAATTTGGTTTATGTGGTTAAAATAAGAGAGTGACATTAGAGGCTAATGATGGTTCTGATAAAAGAAGTTTTTGATTAAAAGAAAGAATGGATAATGTTAAATTAATATCCAAAAATATGTATAAAAAAGTGAATGTCCGATGATTCATTTCAATAAAATAAACTGTGAAATTTAACTGCCATGCTGTTACTGATTCTGGCGAATAAGCTGCAAGATAGCTCTAGGTATATTACAACCTTAAAACAAATAAATATAATGATTAACTATGAATATTATAATATCTGAATCATTCTAATTATGGGATTCTGACCAAAAAGAAAAAATATAAAAAGAATAAAAGTAATAATTATAGGTATTTTTGTCATAAAACGGATGTACTTATAAATAAAAAAATCAGTATAGTAAAGAACCTAAAAGAGTATTTTTAGTTCAAAAAATAATCAAAACGGCACAAAAAGATAAAGTTTATTTTTATCTACATTTTATTATTGCTCATTATTTTATTGATATTTATTATATTATTTTAGCAGAGCATTAAATAATTCTACTGTAACCCATTCTCCAGCTGTGACATTCCCGCGTTCTTTTTCGAGGATAATAAAACAATCAGCCAGACTTAAAGATTGAGTGATGTGAGAGCCTTGCTGGCCGGTTGTTGTGACGGTGAGTTCTCCTGATTGAGTGACAAGAAGTTGACCTCGTTGAAAATCCAATCGACCGGGTGATTTTTTTAGGTTAACCAAAGTTTTAGCTTGTAATCCCTGTATTGAAGGGGATTGAGTATATCCGGACATTTTCAAAATGAGTGGTTGGACTAATTGATAAAATGTGACTACTGCTGAAACAGGATTCCCAGGTAGACCACAAAATAGTGTTTTATGAATGTGACCAAAAGCAAAAGGCTTACCGGGTTTCATCGCAATTTTCCAGAAATTAATGTGTCCCAGTTCATTCAAGACTTGTTTAGTATAATCAGCATCACCAACAGAGACTCCTCCACTGGTAATCACTAAATCTGCTAAATCAGCTGCTTGTAAAAAAGCGCGCTTTATTTTTTGTTCATCATCCGGGATAATTCCTAAATCGATCACTTCACAACCAAGCTGTTTAAGTAACAGTAGTAGTGTGAATCGGTTACTATCATAAATCTGTCCCGATTTAAGTTCAGTTCCCAGAGAAACGAGCTCATCACCGGTAGAGAAAATAGCTACTTTCAGAGGTTTATAAACCTCAACCTGTGTAAGTCCAAGTGTTGCAAGGCTTGACAGCATTGGGATGGTCAATTTTTGTCCTGTCGGAATAATTTCCGCATTTTGTTTTGCATCTTCTCCCAGAAAACGAATATTTTGTTTAGGTTTTACTGGATGAGTAAAACGAATGCCAATATCGGTTATTTCAGTTTCTTCCTGCATAACAACAGCTTCAGCCTCTGTTGGCACAGGCGCTCCGGTCATGATTCTTAGGCAAGTACCGATTGGCCAGTCTGGAAGAGTACTTTGTCCGGCAAAGATTTTTCCGGCTACCGGTAAGACAGGTTGCTGAGACAGATCACTTAAACGAATAGCATAGCCATCCATAGCGGAATTATTAAAACCAGGTACATTAATGGGAGATATAATCGGTTTGGCAGTAATACGATGCAAGCAATCTAGAGTTGATAATGTTTCTATTTGTGGAAACGCGGTTGCATGAGCCAAAATTTGTTGTTTAGCATCTGCAAAATCTAAAAAAAGTGCTTGTTTAGTCATGGTATTCTCTTTAAGTAGCCTAATCGTTTTAACCTTAGCATTATTATTCAATAAACTGAGATAAAAAGTATAGTTATCTATTATAACGAGTGATTATATCACTGATAATTTATTTGATAGATCACAACTTTAGTTTAAAAAATAGATATACATCACATTATTAAAGATTAATTATTGTTCGAAAAAGAAAATAACTATATATATAATATATAAATATAATTAAAAACAACGAAAAGCTGTTTTATCATCTGAACTCATGTGGATTGATAAAAACAACATTCAGAACCTAAACATTAATGTTTAGGTTTTTTTTGTCTTGTGAGTATTGATATTACTGCTTATTTTTTATGGCGATTTTTTAAAATAGCGATGACATCTTTAAGGCAGAGCTCCTGATCTTGTAATAAAACTAGCAAGTGATAAATAAGATCAGCTGATTCATTTACTAGTTCATTTTTATCATGAACTGTGGCAGCCAGCGCAGTTTCTACACCTTCTTCACCTACTTTTTGGGCAATACGTTTTGTACCGGAGGCATATAATTTTGCTGTATAAGAACTCTCTGGAGAGGCTGCTTTCCGAGAAGCTAACAATTGTTCCAGTTGATATAGAAATCCCCATTCACTTTGTGTATTACCAAAGCAGCTTGAAGTTCCTAAGTGACAGGTTGGACCAACAGGCTCGGCCAAAATCAGTAACGTATCTTTATCACAATCAAGGCTAATATCGGTAATGTTAAGGTAGTTACCTGAACTTTCACCTTTAGTCCAAAGTCGTTGTTTAGTGCGAGAGTAAAAAGTGACTCTACCTAAGCGTTCTGTTTCAGCCAGTGCTTCCTGATTCATATAGCCAAGCATCAGCACCTCACCAGAAATTGCGTGTTGTATAATTGCCGGAATCAGGTTATCCACTTTTTGCCAGTCAATTTGTTGTTTTTGTTCAGCGCTTAACATATGCGTACCTCAATATTATTTTGAGCAAGAAATTGTTTTAGTTCACCAATATTAATAATTTGTTTGTGAAAAACAGATGCAGCCAGAGCCCCATCTACATTTGCGAGTTTGAAAGCATCTAAAAAGTGTTCCATTGTACCAGCACCACCAGAGGCGATAAGTGGAATATGGCAAACATTGCGGACTTGTTTTAATTGTGTGATATCATAACCATTACGAACACCGTCCTGGTTCATCATATTAAGCACAATTTCACCGGCTCCACGTTTTTGCACTTCCTGAACCCAGTCTAAAGTTTGCCAGGTTGTGGCAATAGTACGTTTTTCGTCTCCGGTAAATTGATAAACATGATAGCTATTCGTTTTTTCATCAAACCAGGTATCAATACCTACGACAATACACTGGACACCAAAGCGATCTGCGAGTTTTGTAATGAGTGAAGGATCTGCCAGAGCAGGGGAGTTGATGGAGATTTTATCAGCACCAAATGAGAGTATCTGCTGAGCATCATCAAGAGTCTTGATACCACCAGCAACACAAAATGGAATATCAATCACTTCTGCAACGCGAGAAACCCAGCTTTTATCTACAACGCGCCCGTCAGAAGATGCGGTAATATCATAAAAGACCAGTTCATCAGCACCTTCTTGTGCGTAACGCTTAGCCAGTGGCACGATATCGCCAATAATTTCGTGATTACGAAATTGTACACCTTTTACTACCTGACCATTGCGAACATCCAGACAGGGAATTATACGTTTTGCCAACATGCAATAGCCTCCGAAACTGTAAATTTACCTTCAAGTAAAGCGCGTCCAACAATAACACCAGTAACACCAGTATTTTTTAATGCTTCAATATCGTTAAGATCGCCAATACCGCCAGATGCCTGAAAATCAATTTGTGGATATTTTTGACAGACTTCTTTATAGAGTTCTACGTTAGAACCGGATAGGGTGCCATCTTTTGAAATATCAGTGCACAGAACATGTTTCAAACCAACATTTAAATAATCATCAATCACTTGCTCTAAGCGTTTATCTGAGTTTTCTTGCCAGCCATGAATGGCAACATATTTTTGCCCAGACTCATCGATTCTGACATCAAGTGCTAGTACCAGAGCATCAGCACCATATTGAGTAAACCATGATTTAACCAAAGCGGGTTCTTTGATGGCGGTTGAGCCAATGACTACGCGCGTGACTCCAGCATCAAGTAAATTTTTTACATCATTTTGAGTACGAATGCCACCACCAACCTGAACCGGGACATTAACTCCTTTAACTAATTTTTTAAGTAATGGAATCTGACGTTTATTAGGATCTTTTGCACCAGTAAGATCAACCAGATGTAAGATCTTTGCTCCCTGATCCTGATAATCCTGCAGGCGTAGTAAAGGATCATTGCCATAATCTCGTTTTTGTTCATAATCCCCCTGATGTAATCTGACGACAGTACCATCAATTAAATCTAAAGCCGGGATGATATAAGTTTGTTTACGCATGATCACATCTCCAGAAAGTTTTTGAGCAATTTCGCACCGGATTTGCCAGAACGTTCTGGATGAAATTGAACGCCGAAAAAGTTTTCTTTTTGTACGGCAGCGGTAAAGCTTTCTCCGTAATTGGTTTCTGCAATAGTGGCTGAGCATAATGGTAAGGCAAATCCATGAACAAAATAAAAATAGGCACCGGGTGTAATATCTCTAAATAAGCGATGACCGGCCTGAGCGTAAACTTTATTCCATCCCATATGTGGCAGAGGTAAACCATGATCAGGAATCGGGCGTATTGTCTCATCAATAATACCCAGTGTTTCAACGTGTCCTTCTTCACTAAATTTTGCCAGTAACTGCATACCAAGACAAATACCAAGAACAGGTTGAGTACAGACTTTTATCAGTTCGATAAGGTTACGTTCTTCCAGTTGTTGCATGGCAGCTTTTGCTGTACCTACACCTGGCAGGAGTAATTTATCTGAACTTAATACGATGTCAGGATCACGACTAACTACCGGCTGATAGCCTAAACGCTCAATCGCATATTTGACCGAAGAGAGATTTGCACAACCGGTATCTAAGATAACAACTTTAGTAGCTTTAAGTGCATCCATTACAAGACTCCTTTTGAGCTAGGTAGCAGATCACCATCAATGCGAATTGCCTGACGCAGCGCTCGTCCAAAGACTTTAAATAAACTCTCTACTTTGTGGTGATCATTATCACCAGTCGTTTCTAAATGCAGAGTACAAGCCATAGAGTAGGAGACGGAGTGGAAGAAGTGTTCCACCATTTCTGTGCTCATATCGCCCACTTTTTGATATTTATACTGAGCAGAATATTTAAGGTACGGGCGGCCTGAAATATCTAGTGCGCATTGAGCTAAACATTCATCCATTGGGAGCACAAAGCCAAAACGAGTAATACCACGTTTATCACCAAGGGCTTTTTTAAGAGCTTCACCCAGTGCCAGACCGGTATCTTCAATAGTGTGGTGATCATCAATATGCAGATCGCCCTGAGTTTGTACATTGAGTCTGAAACCACCATGAGTGGCAATCTGATCAAGCATATGATCGAAGAAACCAATACCGGTCTGAATGTGGCTATTACCTTCACGATCAAGCCAAACTTCTACCGTGATCGAAGTCTCTTTTGTCACTCGTTGTACTTTGGCATAACGATCTGCAGTTGTTAACTTTTGAGCTATTTCGCTCCAGTTTAATATTTTAGGATCGTAGTGTAGTGCTTTGATCCCCATATTTGTAGCCAGCTGAATATCTGTTTCTCTGTCACCAATCACATAGCTATTGGCTTTATCTAGCTGTCCACTAGTAAGATAAGACATGACAAGTGTTGTCTTTGGCTTACGACAATTACAATTATTTGCCGAAAAATGCGGGCAAATTAAGACCTCTTCAAATTTGATACCTTGAGAGGTGAAAATTTGCATCATTAAATTATGTGGTCCGTCAAAGTCAGCTTGCGGATAACTATCAGTACCAAGCCCGTCTTGATTGGTAACCATTACCAACTTAAAGCCTGCACGTTGCAGTTTTAATAAAGCTGGGATGACATTAGGTTCAAAGGCAAGTTTATCAAAGCGATCAACCTGAAAATCAACAGGGGGCTCGGTAATTAATGTTCCGTCACGATCAATAAAAAGATATTTTTGATTCATGTTCTTTCCTTACAATGAATTAAGGGCGCTGATGACTGCATCACATTCAGCCTGAGTACCAATACTGATTCGAATACAATTTTCCAGACCTGGTTGTTTATTTTGGTCTCGCAAAATAATGCCTTTATCCCATAATTGTTTAAACACATTACTATCCGCTTTAAATCTCACAAGGACATAGTTACCAAAGCTTGAGTAAACTTGCTCGACACAGAGTAATTGACGTAACTCATAAACAAATTTTGTTTTTTGAGCATTGATATTCACCACATGTAACTTCATCGTAGTGAGTCCATCACGAGTTAAAGCTTGTGCCGCGATCTCTGCTACAGGAGATGGCAATGGATACGGTGCGATAACCTTAGATAACGCCTGAATAACAGGTTCATTGGCTAGTGTAAATCCACAGCGTAGCCCTGCCAGTGCAAAAGCTTTTGAAAGTGTACGTAGTATCACTAAATGTGGGTATTCCTTTAACCAACTAGCTACTGAGTGCTCAGCAGCAAACTCAATATAGGCTTCATCAACCACAACCAACGCTCTGTTTTTTGCCAGTTTTAATACTGATTTAATATCTTCCGGATTAATTAAGTTACCTGTCGGGTTATTTGGGCTACAAATATAGATTAATTTAACATTTTCCATATTTGCTTCAATAGCAGGTAAATCAAGTTGCCAGTCAGATTTTGCCGGAACAGCTCTGGCTTGAACCCCAAGAGTTTCAGCACTAACTGAATACATACCATAAGTTGGCGGGCAGTAAATAATACTATCCTGATAGGGTTCACAAAAGGCACGCATAAGTAGTTCAATTGCTTCATCAGCACCACGACTGACCAGAACCTGAGTAGGCTGAACACCGGCATAACTGGCATATTGATTAATGACGGTTTCTGGTTGTGGCTCCGGATAACGATTTAGATTTGAATTTTGTAAGTTAAAGTGAGGAGCCAGCGGGTACTCATTGGCATTTAACCAAATATCTCCTTTACCACCAAGACGACGAGCAGATTGATAAGGTGTTAGGCTTTGGATATTTTTTCTGACTAACTTATTAATGTCGATATTCATTATTTGTTCCCTCGCCTTATTTTAGGAATTCTGCTGTTTAAGTGTCTGTACACGTAAAGTAACAGCCTGTTTATGAGCAGTAAGTTGTTCTGCTTGTGCCATGAGTTCAACTGTTGGCGCTAAGGCTAAGAGCCCTGCAGGCGTTAACTGTTGTACTGTCATACGCTTTTGGAAATCAGCTAAGCCAAGGCTAGAGTAGGTTGCTGTATAACCATAAGTAGGTAGCACGTGGTTAGTACCTGATGCATAGTCGCCAACAGATTCCGGAGACCAGTCACCCAGGAAGATGGAGCCGGCACTGGTAATTTTATCCACCAGCTGTTCAGCCTGACGAGTTTGAATAATAAGGTGCTCAGGACCATACTGGTTACTAATATTAATGCATTCTTCTAAGCCGGAAGTAACAATTAAACGGCTGGAACTTAGTGCCTGTTTGGCAATATCTTTACGTGACAATGTCACAAGTTGTTGCTCAATCTCCTGCTCAACAGCAATGGCAATTTTTTCATCCGGAGTGAGTAATATCACTTGTGAATCTGGTCCGTGCTCTGCTTGAGATAATAGGTCAGCAGCGATAAAGACTGGATTAGCACCACTATCAGCAATCACCAGAACTTCTGATGGCCCTGCCGGCATATCAATTGCTGAACCGTCATTACGCTGGCTTACCTGACGTTTAGCTTCGGTCACATAGGCGTTACCTGGGCCAAAGATTTTATCAACTTTTGGTACAGATTCAGTACCAAATGCCATAGCTGCGATAGCTTGTGCGCCACCTAGTTGATAAATTTCCTCAATACCACAAAGTTCTGCTGCATAAAGAATCTCATCAGCAATAGGTGGTGGTGAGCAAAGTACGATTTTACGGCAACCAGCAATTTTGGCAGGTGTAGCCAGCATCAATACGGTGGAAAGTAAAGGTGCTGAACCACCCGGAATATATAAACCAACAGAATTAATCGGGCGATTGACTAACTGACATGTAATACCGGGCATGGTTTCAACTATCAGTGGTGTTGGTTTTTGTGCCTGATGGAATGTATTAATATTAGCAACAGCCACTTGCATTGCTTGTTTTAATTCGTTACTTAGTCTGGAACCAGCAGATTTAATTGCTGTTTTTTCTAAACGAAGAGCGGAAATTTGTACACGGTCAAATTTAGCGCTGAGTTCTTTTAATGCTTCGTCACCGCGGGATTTTACTTGTTCTAAAATAGTACTGACCGATTGGCGAATAGCCTCTGACTCTGTGATTGCCGGGCGCATAAGTAGTGCTTCCTTTTGAGCATTATCACATTGTTGCCAGTAAGTAATCTTCATGTTGTTACTCCATCATTTTTTCAATTGGCAGGACAAGAATAGAACTGGCACCCAGTACTTTAAGCTGTTCCATTGTTTCCCAGAAAAGGGTTTCACTGCTTACCATGTGCATGGCAACACGGCTTTGATCGCCAGCAAGAGGCAAAATTGTCGGGCGTTCAGCTCCGGGTAATAGGGCTATAACATCTTCAAGTGCTGCACTTGGGGCATGTAACATAATATATTTTGACTCTCTGGCTTGCACAACACCCTGAATACGCGTCATCAGTTTATCAATCAGAGCTTGTTTTTCTGCTGAGATGTCGCCTTCACGTTGAATCAGACAGGCTTTGGATTGATAGATAGTTTGTACTTCAACTAAACCATTAGCTTCGAGTGTGGCTCCACTTGATACTAAGTCACAAATCACATCAGATAGACCTGCTCTCGGAGCTACTTCCACCGAACCATTTAACAGACAGGTTTTAAATGAGATATTTTTTTCAGACAGATAACGACGTAACAGGTGAGGATAGGTAGTAGCAATACGTTTTCCTTCTAAACTTTGTAAGCCTTCATACTTTTCATCACGAGGAGCAGCAATTGATAAGCGACAACCACCAAAATCCAGACGGCGTAACTTTTTATATTGAGGATTTTGCCCTTCAGCCTGACGATCCAGAACTTCCTCTTCCAGTACGTTTTCACCAACAATACCAATATCAACAACACCATCAATAACCAGACCAGGAATATCGTCATCACGTACACGCAGGATATCAATCGGCATATTTTCAGCAAAGGCGACTAAACGCTGTTCTTGTAAATTAATTTTGATGCCACATTGGGCTAACAGTTTTTTAGATTCGTCGCTTAAACGACCTGATTTTTGCATTGCAATACGTAAACGTGATTTATCTAACATAACGACCTCTATAATCTATTAATTTAATTGAGAAAGAGAGAGCGATAAAAATGAAAAAACCCTCGGAAGTTGATCTTCCGAGGGCTCTCTCTAATTGCGTTCACCGGAAGATCAAATGTCTTCCAGCACCAAATGCCCGAAGACTATTCAGGGAAATGATGGTGATGATGGAAACGAACGCTATTAGTAAACATAAAAAACCTCTTTAAATATGCTGTTTAATAACTTATACCAACTTTTTGTGGAAAGCAATAACAAATTTTATTTAATTGCTTAAAGAATCGGTGAATGGCGTAATAATTTTCGGTAATGTGGATTAATTTTTGTTAGAATAACGCGGTTATTTATTGGCTGATTATATTTAATTTCAAGGAGTTTAACATGGCGGAACCACTTATTATTGCTAAGAGTCAGGGGAAAGATTTAGTTATTCTACCGGCACTGGCAAATCGTCATGGATTAATTACCGGTGCAACAGGTACAGGTAAAACCGTTACATTGCAAAAAATGGCAGAAAGTTTTTCAAAAATTGGTGTGCCTGTCTTCTTAGCGGATGTCAAAGGGGACTTAACCGGTGTTGGTGTTGAAGGCGTGCTATCTGACAAACTCAAATCCCGTTTAGAAGGAATTGGTGTGACTGACTGGCAAGCGGGCTCATCACCAATTGAACTGTGGGACGTATTTGGTGAGAAAGGTCATCCAGTACGGGCAACGATTTCTGATATTGGACCGCTATTGCTGGCACGTTTACTGAATTTAAATGAAGTCCAATCCGGTATTTTACAACTGGTATTTAAAATTGCTGATGATAATGGTTTATTGTTACTTGATTTTAAAGATCTCAGAACCATGGTGCAGTATGTTGGTGAGAATGCGAAAAAATTTACTACTGAATATGGCAATATCTCCAGTGCTTCTATCGGTGCAATTCAACGTAGCTTACTCTCTTTAGAACAACAAGGAGCTGAGCATTTTCTTGGTGAGCCAATGCTGGATATTAAAGATCTTATGCGTTGTGATGCAGAGGGAAAAGGGGTTATTAATATTTTAGCAGCAGATAAACTTTATAATCTGCCTAAACTCTATTCGGTCTTTTTACTATGGCTATTGTCAGAACTATTTGAAAATTTACCTGAAGTTGGTGACCCGGAAAAACCAAAAATTGTCTTCTTTTTTGATGAGGCACATCTGCTTTTCAGTGATATTACTCCAGTGTTACTGCAAAAAATTGAACAAGTGGTTCGTTTAATTCGTTCTAAAGGAGTGGGTGTTTATTTTGTTACTCAAAATCCAACAGATATTCCGGAAAGTGTACTTGGCCAGTTAGGTAATCGGGTTCAGCATGCTCTGCGTGCATTTACGCCAAAAGATCAAAAAGCGGTAAGAGCCGCGGCACAAACGATGCGTGCAAATCCGGCATTAAATACTGAACAGGCAATTACGGAACTGGGTGTGGGTGAAGCATTAATTTCTTTTTTAGATGAAAAAGGGCGTCCAACTATTGTAGAAAGAGGCTCAATTATTGCACCTGATTCCCGTATGGGGCCTATGACGAGCGATGAATCTAATGGTGTCATTAATCATTCTGCTTTATATGGCAAGTATGAAGATGAAGTCGACAGAGAGTCTGCGTTTGAAATTCTTAAAGCCGGTTTTCAGGTTCCGGGTACCGAAGTCACAAGTACTAAAGAAGCGGCTAAGAAAGAGGTACAGGTTGAAGAAGACAGCGGTGGACTTTTTGGCGCTCTAAATAAATTACTATTTGGCAGTAAGGGCCCACGTGGTGGTCAGAAAGATGGTTTAGTGCAAACTGCGACGAAAACGGCTACCAGACAAATTGCTAATCAGATCGGTCGTAAAATTTCCCGTGGTATTTTAGGTGGATTAATGAAATAAGGTTGTCTATAGTTAAGTAAGATGATGGCTAAGTAATAATTTTTAACTACCTGGCCAGCTTAATTATATAGTTACTCGTTGAACATATTAAAGTGTAATAAAAAACCCGCTTCTGGCGGGTTTTTTATTTGGTTGAAATATTACTTAGTTAAAATTTTATTTTTTAACTTTAGTTAAATCAATCATTTCTGCTGTTGGAGCATTTTTCTTCACTGATTCAATACCTTCATCACGCGCTTTTTCTGATGTGTATTGTTCACTGGTACCAATCACCTGGCCATTGTCGACAGATTTAAGATTGAAATGTTTAGGTTTTTTGTCAAAAGCTTTGTCAAATTGAGAGTTCTTTTTAACTGAAAGAACACCTTTTTTACAGTTATCTTTGGTTGTATAACCTTCGCTTTGTAGGATTACTTGACCATTGCTAGCTTTTAAACGGAAATAAAATTGGTTATTTTTTGGGCTTTTGAAAACTTCGAATTTACCACTCATATCTAACTCCTTGTAGTTAAGTGAATAATAAGCTATTAATCTAAATAGCGTGTTTATATATTACATCTAATAGTTTCTTTGTCTAGTAAAATAAGTAAATAAATATCAATTATAATGATAGTTCAGACAGATAAAGTAAATGAAAATTAACCCTATAAAAATTGTTGTTTATGATAAGATCAGCAGGCTGTATATTTAAGTTATTTTACAAGGAGAAGTAACATGAAGAGACTTTTATTAACAACATCAGTTGTTGCATTATTACTTGTTGGATGTGATAAAAATGATGTTCCGCCAGCACCGGTAGCTACACCTGAATCGCAAACACAAGGAACTGTGAAAGAGATTGAAGTAGGACCAAAACTTGTTGATTGTGTTGGTGTTGCACCTATGCAATGTATGCTGGTAAGAGAAAACGGCGCCGATGAGTGGCAGCTATATTATAGCTCTATTGATGGTTTTGATTATGAACCGGGCTATACTTACAAATTAAAAATTGATGAAAAAAATATTGATCCGGCCAATACTCCGGCTGATGCTTCATCTATTCGTTGGAAGTTAATTGAAGTTTTAGGTAAAGCAGGGGAATCTGAGTAAGAATAGATGACTCAGGATAAATAAAAAGGAGACTATTATGGTCTCCTTTTTATTTTATTACTTATAACGCATTAATTTGTTGTTCTGCTTTGCTAATAGCCTGCACTTTATGTTCAGGAGAAATATCTACACCTTCTGCAATAACAGCTTTAATATCTGTAATACCTAATAAACCAAGTATAGATTGTAGATAAGGCAGTTGGAAGTCATATGAATTCATCGGTTCTTCGCTGTACATACCACCACGAGAGATTGCAAGATAAGTTGGTTTATCTTTAACTAATCCTTTGGGACCGGTTGCGGTATAAGCAAAGGTTCTGCCAGCCTGACAAACTTGATCTACCCATGATTTTAATGATGCCGGAACAGATAAGTTATACATTGGTGCACCAATAACAATAGCATCACACGTCATTAGTTCTTCAATTGAGCGTTCAATTTCAGCAACTTCTTGTTTTACCGCTGCTGATAAACCATCAGTATTACCTGTTCTGATTGCCATCGCTGCTTCTATAGATAAATAAGTAGCTGGACTTTTATATAAATCACGATAAGTCACTTTTGCATTGGGGTGCTTCTGTTTTAATTTTTCAACAATCTTAGCCGTTAACTGACGAGATGTTGAACTTGTTAAATTGATTGATGAATCAATGTGTAAAATATGCATTGTTTATTCCTTTATACTTTAGTGACTTAAGCGCTAACTTTTATACTAATGATAAAATATTATTCCATTAGAGCGCTTTTATCTCTTTAATTGCTGTGTTAATAATATCTAAAATGTGATGCTTTTCTTCTTCAGAACTGTCACGTTTAGCATGTAAAAGTGTTCTAAGCTGATGAATAGCCAGATGTAGCGATTCACCTTCAGGCATTTTGCTTTGTTCCTCAGAGAAAACTTGTTGCATTTGCTCGATCTTTTGACCAACTGCACGAAGTCTTGCATAAAGATCTTCTGCCTGATGGCGATTTTCAGCCAGATAAATTTTACCTGCCTCACTAATATGGTAACACTTTTTATTACTTTCAAGGGTAGCGGTCGCTAAATCACTTTCTTCTAAATAAGTGAGTACAGGATAGATCATGCCAGGGCTTGGTGCATAAAAACCAAACGTATGAGCCTTTAATTCTTTAATGATTTCATAACCGTGTTTTGGTTGTTTTTCGATCATTAGTAATACGATGAGTTGTAGTTCTTCTGAACGAATACGGCGTTTACTGCCAAAGTTATGCATATCAAACTCATCGCCATCCTGGCCATGGCAAAAACCAAGCCCACCCGGGTGGCGCCCACGTCGCATCATACCGTATTCCATACGTTGATCATGATGATGCCCGCGGTGGAAATGTCTGTTTTCACGGTCACAATGATTTATACCGTGATGGAAAGAATGGTGTTCATGATGACCGTGTGAGTACTGTTCCATGTGACGTGCTCTGCCATGAAAACTGTGATGATGTCGTTGTTTGAATTTAGGTTGGTCGGAGTGATGATGAGCACTTTGACGATCTTCAAAATGAAAATGTTTCATTATCTTTTCCTTTTATATAATAGTTAATAAAATATATCTTACGATACATTGAATGCAAAAATATATCTTAAGATATATTTTGTCAAGCAGATGTAGATAAATAAAATAGAGAGCATATTGCTCTCTATTATTTCTCTTTATTAATCAATTGGTTATTTTAATTTAAAATATTAGCAAAGGAAGGCTTATGAATAACAGAATCAGGAAATTGCATTCCTTCAGTGATTTCATTAGTGACAATTAGAGTGGTTAAATTAGCGTTAAGGGCCGCCAGAGAGCCGGTTGGTGTATCTTCAATCGCAAAAGCTTCAGCAGAAAGAATATTTAATCTTTCTAAAGCCAACAAATATAAATCCGGATGTGGCTTTAATTCTTTTACCTGATCGGCTGTTGCAATCGCGTCAAAGTAGGGTAGAAGTTGATACTTTTCTAAAAGAACATCAATATCATCTCTGGTTGAACTGGTAGCAATAGCCAGTTTTAAATTATGTTGTTTGGCGCGTTTAATGAGCTCTAAAGCTCCTGGACGCATTGGAATATGATGATAATTATTTTCTTTCCATTGCTTAACATATTGCACAAAAGGCTCTAACTCAAAATGAGGTAACAGGTGTTTTTGAGTATAACTATTTAGCCATTGTAAGTTTCGTCCTACAAAATATTGATAAGTTTTGATGGTAAAAGGGTAGTTATAGTTTTTCTCAAAATAGTCTTTGGTGGCATGGTATACAGCAGCTTCTGTATCAACCAGTGTTCCATCAAAATCAAAAACAACAGCTTTCATATTTTTCATGAATATATTTCAGCCTTATGGATCAATAAAAGTAAATTGTTTCGATTATACCGACAATAATATTTAATACCAGAAACATGAAAATACTAAAAAGAACTTCCTTCACATATTCGATTCATCTATGATAAAACCAATGAAACTATAGGTTATAAGGATTTGTCATGTTTAAGATGTTTATGAATTGGTACCAACGCCGTTTCAGTGATCCTCATGCAGTATCATTAGTCACGGTATTATTACTGTTCTTCTTGATCATCTATTTCTTTCATTCTATTTTGACGCCGATCCTGATTGCGATTGCTTTAGCCTATATCTTAGAAAAACCAGTTAATTTTCTGGTTCGTCGTGGTGTATCGAGAATTCTGGCGATAGTGACGATGATGTGTTTTTTTATTGCTATTGTGTTGATTGGTGTTGCAATTTTATTACCTCTCATTTGGCAACAAGGTGTGAGTTTAGTGACTAATTTACCCGTCATGTTAAATGCACTTAATCGGTATGTGATGACTTTGCCAGAGCTTTATCCGGAATTACTGGACGCAGGGCTATTTGATGCTTTAATTGAGAGTATTCGCAGTAAGATGTTACAGACGGGTAATTCTCTTGTGCAGTTTTCAATTGCTTCTTTATTTAGTTTAGTTTCCATTATTATTAACGCCGTTTTAGTCCCAATGATTATGTTCTTTTTGCTGAAAGATAAAAAATTAATCTTTGAATTTTGTGGCAAATTATTACCTAAAAATCGCACCACAATTAATCAGGTTGCAGAAGAGATGGACCAGCAAATCAGCAACTATATTAATGGTAAAGTGTTGGAGATTATTATTTTAACCGTTGCGACTTATATTCCATTTTGGTTTTTGAAACTGGATTATGCTTTACTACTGGCAGTTATTGTCGGGCTATCTGTTATTATTCCTTATATTGGGATTGTTATTGCCTCTATTCCTGTAATCTTAATTGCTTTATTCCAGTGGGGAGTCAGCTTAGAGTTCCTTTATTTAATGATTTGTTATTTTATTGTACAGACACTGGATGGTAATGTGGTAACTCCCATCCTCTTTTCTGAAGTATTAAATCTTCATCCATTAGTTGTTATTCTGGCGGTAGTTATTTTTGGAGGATTATGGGGATTCTGGGGGGTGTTTTTTGCTATTCCTCTGGCGACCTTAGTGAAGGCAGTGATTCATGCCTGGCCAAGCAGCTCGTCTGGTAAAAGTAAAACTGTAGCAACACAAGAATAGTTTTATAAAATAGAAAATAATAAAAAAGAGCGATTAAGTCGCTCTTTTTTATTTTGAAACAGTGAGATTATTTACTGGCCTGCTTCAGGTAATTTAACACAACCTCATGGTGATTACTGGTTTTAAAATCATCAAAGACTTTTTCTACTGTACCATTTGCACTGATTAAAAAACTAATACGGTGAATACCATCATAGGTTTTACCCATAAACTCTTTTTGTCCCCATACACCAAACTTTTCTGCCACTTCATGGCTTTCATCAGAAAGCAGGGTGAAGTTTAAAAGATCCTTCTCAACAAAACGAGAAAGTTTTTCTGGTTTATCTGTACTGATGCCAAGGATTGCTACGTTATACTTAGCGAAATCATCAAAGTTATCACGTAGGTTACACGCCTGTACTGTACAACCTGGGGTCATTGCTTTTGGATAAAAGTAAATAAGAACACGTTGTCCTTTAAATTCTTTTAAACTAACAAGTTCGCCATCCTGATCAGGAAGAGAAAACTGAGGTGCTTTTTCACCTTCGGATAGTGGTTTAATCATAAAATACCTATAAATATTTTGTCTGAATAAATATTAATCTTGTGCTCTTTAGTAAGAACCCATGAAATTTTAAAGTGTTGCAAAAAAGTTTCTGGTTGTATCAATCGTATGATTGATCTCTTCTTCCGTATGAGCCAGAGACATAAATCCAGCTTCAAACGCTGATGGTGCGAAGTATACACCGTTGTCTAACATATAGTGATAAAATTTTTTAAATAATTCCACGTCTGATGACATTACATCCTGATATGTAACAACTTCTGGTCGATTGGTAAAGAAAATACCAAACATCGCCCCTACATTATTGATAACCATCGGAATATTATATTCCTGAGCAACCTGACGTAATCCATTACAAAGCATCTCAGTCAGTTCATTGAGTTGTTCATAAACCCCAGTCTGAGTAAGTTGCGTCAAACATTCATATCCAGCAGCCATAGCAATTGGATTACCTGAAAGGGTTCCAGCCTGATAGATAGGACCAGTTGGTGCTAGTTGCTGCATAATATCTGCGCGACCACCAAAAGCACCTACAGGCATACCACCACCAATAATTTTGCCTAAACAAGTTAAGTCCGGTCTGATATTGTAATAATCCTGAGCACCACCTAAAGCCACACGGAATCCTGTCATTACTTCATCGATAATCAGCAAAGCGCCATATTGGTCACAAAGTGTACGTAAACCCTGTAAAAACTCAGGTTTAGCTGGAACACAGTTCATATTACCGGCGACCGGTTCAATAATAATACAAGCGATTTCATCGGGATATTGCTCAAAAGCTTGTTTTACTGATTCAAGATCATTGTAGTTACAAACCAATGTGTGTTTGACAAAATCAGCAGGTACCCCAGGAGAAGTCGGGTTACCAAAAGTCAGAGCACCAGAACCGGCTTTAACCAGCAGATAGTCTGCATGACCATGATAGCAGCCTTCAAATTTGATGATTTTATCCCGTCCGGTAAAACCACGCGCAACACGAATAGCACTCATGGTTGCTTCTGTACCAGAGTTAACCATACGCAGCATTTCAATTGATGGCATAATCTCAGTGACCAGTTCTGCTAGTTTTACTTCCATAGCGGTTGGGGCACCAAAGCTAAGACCATGTTTCATGGCTTTATAAACTGCACTGGCAATATTAGGATTGTTATGACCAAGAATCATCGGTCCCCAAGAGCCAACATAATCAATATAGGCTTTCCCATCCACATCATAGATATAAGCACCATCAGCACTTTCAATAAATAGTGGGGTACCGCCCACACCATTAAAAGCACGTACAGGAGAGTTAACTCCACCCGGCATGACTGTAATTGCTTCCTGATATAAGCTCTCTGACTTATTCATAATCTTAATGTCCCTAATATGATTGTTTTGCGGTATTTATCCATAAAACGCGGATAAGTTCAAGGGTTCAATATACTATTTGTGCGATTAAAACTATTTGTAATTCCTTATTTGGTCATATCGTAAATTGGTTTATAATAGCAAATAGCACTTTTATTGATGTTGAGGATATTATGAGTGACACACTACCACTAGAATTCACAGATGCTGCAGCTAAAAAAGTTAAAGATTTGATCTCTGATGAAGAGAATCCAAATCTAAAACTACGCGTATATATTACCGGCGGTGGTTGTAGTGGATTCCAATACGGCTTCACATTTGATGAAAAAACTAATGATGACGATTTAACCATTGAAAAAGATGGCGTAGCACTTGTTGTTGATCCGATGAGTCTGCAATATTTAATTGGTGGCATTATCGACTACACAGAAGGGCTTCAGGGTTCACGTTTTATCGTGAATAATCCTAATGCTACAACAACTTGTGGCTGTGGCTCATCGTTTAGCGTTTAACCAAATAAACCGTAATTAATCCATAGAAATATTGCGGTTTTATGTCGTTCATATTATAGTTTATATCTCATTAGCACTGCTAATGTATTCTCAGGGCGGGGTGTAAGTCCCCACCGGTGGTTATAGCCCACGAGCGCTTAGTTTTTTAAGGTATATTATTAAAAACTAAGGTCAGCAGATTTGGTGAAATTCCAAGGCCGACAGTTAAAGTCTGGATGAAAGAGAGTAGCTTATATAGTCATGTCTATTTTTTGTTCTTAAGCTAATCACTAGCCCTGGTTCTGGTATTTTTATATTTATTGAGGTTTTTACCATGAATCAGTCTACCCATAATCATTTTGATTTAAAAGAATTCGGCAATCCAAAAGAGCGTGTTGAACAGGCACTTGCTTCGCTACGTGCAGGTAAAGGTGTACTTGTTTTAGATGATGAAGATCGTGAGAACGAAGGAGATATCATCTGGGCGGCAGAAACCATTACTCCGGCGCAAATGGCACTCACTATTCGCTACGGTAGTGGGATTGTGTGTTTATGTTTACCCAAAGCTCGTTGTGAGCAATTAGATATTCCAATGATGGTAACCAATAATACCAGTAAAAATCAGACAGCTTTTACTGTGAGTATCGAAGCAGCAGAAGGTGTAACTACTGGTGTTTCTGCCGCTGATCGCGTCACGACAATTAAAGCAGCGATTGCGACCAATGCTAAGCCATCAGATTTAAGCAGACCAGGTCATGTTTATCCACTGGTTGCCCGTGAAGGTGGGGTATTAACCCGTCGTGGGCACACAGAGGCTACGATTGATTTAGTCACTTTAGCTGGTTTCAAACCTGCTGGTGTACTTTGCGAACTGACTAATGATGATGGTACTATGGCAAGAGCGCCGGAAGTGGTTGCCTTTGCCAAAGCTCACCATATGCCGGTTGTGACAATTGAAGATATTGTGCTGTTTTTAAAAGACAGAGCATAGTTCCAATTCAAAGAAAAAAGTCAGATTCAGTAGGTTATCTGGCTTTAAATTCAAAGGTGACTTGCAAATTAATTTAACATCACTGTTTAAAATGAAGAGAGTGATGATTTATTGCGAGTCACTTCGCACTATTAATCCATCTTCAGTCAATATTTTTAATATGAATACATACTTATTGCTATGTTTTTTATATTTGATAAATACTGATGAAAACACTTCGTATATTCTTACTCTGCTTATTACCTGTTATAGGTTATACCAACTGTCCTGATTATTCTGAATTTCAGGCAGAAAAAGAGCTCTCTTCATTAGCCAGTCAGATTGCCATATGGGATCAAGCTTATTTTGAACAAGGTCAGTCATTAATTAATGATGAGGTCTATGATCAGGTCTTGCTTCGTTACCAACAGCTACAGAGTTGCTTTCCCGATTATCAAATCACTACAACAGCTCAAAAAGTTGTTGAGAATAATAAAGTCATTCATCCTGCAGTACATACTGGTGTCAACAAACTTTATGATGAGCGAGAAATTGAAAAATGGATGACAGTATCTCCGACCGAGCTTTGGGCACAGCCTAAAGTAGATGGCGTAGCTGTTACATTAATCTATGAACAGGGAGAACTGGTTAGTGCCATTAGTCGCGGTGATGGTTATTATGGTGAAAACTGGTTAGATAAAATAAAACAGATACCCAATATACCTAAAATCATATTGACAGAACAACCGACTGTCATTCTACAAGGTGAGTTATTTTGGCACGTTAATGGTCATATACAACATCAAGAAGGTTCCAATAATTACCGCTCAAAAGTAGCCGGGCTGTTAATGTCAAAAATACCGGAAAATAAAAATCTACAACAGATTCATTTTTGGGTATGGGAGTGGGCAAATGGCCCTCTGACTATGCCTGACAGATTAGAGGGATTGGCAAAAATGGGATTTGTATTTGGTGTTAACGATACGCTGAAGATAACCAGTTTTACTCAAGCCAGAAATTACCGTGAGGAATTATTTCACTCACCATTAAATTATCCCACTGATGGTATCATTATTCGACAAGGCTATCGTCCTATGTATGATTCGTGGCAAGTAAAACCACCTTACTGGGTTATTGCATGGAAATACCCAGTGCAAGAGAAATTGACCACGGTGACAAACATTGAGTTTAATATTGGACGAACAGGTAAAATCTCTACCATTGTTAAAGTTGAACCTATAGAGATAGATGGTAAGGTGGTTAGTCGTGTTTACTTAGGTTCATTAAACGAATTTATCAGAAAAAATATCGGGATAGGGGATAGCGTGACTGTCACTTTATCCGGGCAGAGTATTCCTCAATTGCAGTCAGTAATTTTGAGAGCATCAGAGCGCCAGACTGTAAGTATTCCAGCAAAAGAGCACTTCAACTTTTCAAGTTGTTTTAATTATAGTGAGTTATGCCATAAACAGTTTTTATCCAGACTGGTATGGCTAAGTGGAAAACAAGGATTATATTTTCATAAAATTGCTGAAGGCACATGGCTAAAACTGATTCAGGCAAAACAATTAACAACATTAACAGACTGGCTGAATTTGACGACAGATGATTTAAAAAGTGTAAATGGTATTGGTCAGAAACAAGCGGTTCAGATTTATGAACAGTTTCAACTGGCTAAACAATTGTCATTTTTGCAATGGTTAAGTGCAATGGGATTTGTCGGATTAGTTGATGAGGTAAACCAGTATCACTGGCAAGATTTACTGATATGGTCAGTCAGTGATTGGCAACTAAAGATGTATCTGTCTAAAGCCAAAGCTCAGGAGTATTATCAACTGATTCACTCCAATGAAATTAAAGATTCAATTAATCTACTTACTGAACAAAATATAGCAGGATTTGGGTTACATTAAGTGAATTCTAAAAATTGAATTGATTGACCTGAGAGCAAATAACTGTAGTGATATATTTGATATGGTTCTATCGGAATTATATATAAAAGTATTTTGGTGTTATTGATTATCAAACCAACTTTCTAAAATAATTACCGCTGATGTAGCATCAACATGGCCTTTATTTAACGCCCGGTAGCCACCTGATTCAAATATATGAGATTTGGCTTCAACAGTAGTTAAACGTTCATCCTGTAGATGAACCTGATAACCAAAGCGACCATGGAGCCGGTTAGCAAACTTTTTGGCTCTTTCTGTCAGGGGTTGTTCTGTTCCATCCATATTTAAAGGAAGTCCAACGACTAAATAATCGGGTTGCCACTCTTTCAGAACTTTTTCTATTTTCTGCCAGTCAGGGATACCATCTCTGGCTTTAAAAGCAGTGAGTGGGCGAGCTGTTTTAGTGATATCTTGTCCAATGGCAGCACCGATACTACCGGTACCAAAATCAAAAGCAATCACAGTGGCCATCAGGCTTTGCCCATCTGAGAAGAGATTGTGGCAATATTAATACCCAGTTTCTCAGCTGCTTTTTGCCAGCGCTGTTCAATCGCAACATCAAAGATAATGCTCGGATCAGCTTTTATCACCAGCCAATCGTTTTCTACGATCTCTTTTTCTAGTTGTTGTTCCTGCCAGCCTGAGTAACCTAAAGAGAGAAAAATATTCTGTGGCTGATTAGACGTTCCAATTGAGCGTAGTAAATCAAGAGAAGTGGTTACCATCACATCATCTGAAATACGAATACTGGATGAAAAATTAGATTGCGGTGTATGTAAAATGAATCCTTGTTCTTCGGCAATAGGTCCGCCATTGAAAACGGGTTGTTCTAATTCGGCACACTGAGTAGCCGGAATAATATCTAAGCGATTAAGGACAGTTTCAACATTAAGATCATCAATCGGTTTATTGATGATGATCCCCATCGCTCCCTCATTATTATGCTCGCAGATATAGACCACTGACTGGGCAAAGAGTGGGTCACCTAAAGAGGGCATTGCAATCAAAAAATGATCTTTTAAGTTCATATAGTTTTATATTATTTTCAATGATTAAGAACGCAGTTTAATGCGTTGTTCAATACTGTCCATTAACATACCCGTAATAGAAATATCCGGTTGTGCTTCTTGTATCTGACAAACACCCGTTGGGCTGGTTACGTTAATTTCAGTCAGTTTACTGCCAATAATGTCCAAACCAACAAAGATGAGCCCTTTTTGTTTTAAAACAGGGCTTAGTGCATTGGCAATTTTCCAGTCGTTTTCACTAAGCGGTCTGACTTCACCACGACCACCAGCCGCTAAATTTCCGCGTGTTTCACCTTGTTTAGGAATTCTGGCTAAACAATAAGGAACAGGTTGTCCGTCAATAATAATAACGCGTTTATCTCCATCACGAATATCCGGAATAAAATTTTGTGCCATACAGTAGCGGGTATTATTTTCGGTTAAAGTTTCGATGATAACGGAGAGATTTGGATCATCTTGTTTCACACGGAAAATTGATGTACCACCCATGCCATCAAGTGGTTTTAAGATAATATCACCATGTTTTTGGTGGAAATCACGAAGACGTTGTGTCTGACGTGTGACTAAAGTATCCGGAGTAAATTCGGCAAACCAGGCTGTATAAAGTTTCTCGTTACAGTCACGTAAACTTTGTGGTTTATTGACAATTAAAGTTCCCAGATCCTCAGCACGCTCAAGAATATAAGTCGCATAAATAAATTCAGTATCAAATGGAGGATCTTTACGCATTAAAATAACGTCTAAATCACCCAGAGAGATATCTTGCTCTTCATGAAAATCAAACCAGTGCTCAGCATTTTTTTGTACTGTAAGGCGTTTTGTCGTGGCGTAAGGCTGACCTAAATGTAAATAGAGATCATTCATTTCCATGTAGTGAATCTCATAACCACGGCACTGAGCTTCCAGCAGCATGGCAAAACTGGTGTCTTTTTTAATATTTACTTCACTGATTGGATCCATAACGATGCCAAGCTTAATCATATAAACTCCTTAACCAAGGTCACCAAATCTGACCTGTAATGCTGTAATTGCTGTTAAAGCAGCAGTTTCCGTACGTAATATTCTTGATCCTAATAAGATATCAGTAAAATCATACTTTGTCGTCATGGTGATTTCATCTTCTGACAACCCACCCTCAGGACCAATTAATAAATAAATGGTATTACTTGTTAGCGTGAGACCATTTACACCGGATTTTGCTCGAGGATGGAGATTAAGTTTTAAGCTATCTGTTAGGTCAGTATTTAAGCTCTGACACCACTCTTCCAGCTGCATAACCGGATTAATTGTGGGAACAACATTCCTACCACATTGTTCACAGGCTGAAATAGCAATTTTTTGCCATTGTTGCTGTTTCTTTTCTAATCTTTCAGCATCAAGCTTCACGCCACAACGTTCAGAAAATAGGGGGGTAATGGTGTTTACTCCAAGTTCAACTGATTTTTGGATGGTGAACTCCATTTTTTCACCACGTGAGATAACCTGACCTAAATGGAGATTAAGTGGGGATTCCCGATTATCTAAAATACGTTGTGTGGTCTGTGCTGTTGCGGATTTCTTATTAACTTCAATAAGTTTGGCCGGGTAAATATAATTACTACCATCAAACAGTATTACTTCATCACCTTGCTTCATGCGCAGTACACGAATGGCATGATTAAATGCATCGTCATCCAGTAAAATCTGGTTATTTTCAGAAAGAGGTTGTGAGTGATAGAGTCGGGTCATAACTAAGTCTTCGCCAGAACAAATAAACAAGAATTATAACGTAAATAAATTAAATAAGCGAAATTAGCGAATGATTATTGAAGTAGGTAATTCCTAACAAATTATAAGCAATATCTAGTACACTATGAATATTTACAGATAAACAGGATTTTTTTATGAGTGATAAAGTTTTCATTGAAGGGCTGACAGTTATTACCACTATTGGTGCCTACGACTGGGAAAAGGATATCAAACAAAAGCTAGTGCTGGATATTGAAATGGATTTTGATAATCAACCTGCTGGTTTAAGTGACGATGTTAATTTATGTCTGGATTATGCCAAAGTGAGTCAGGCTGTTATTTCTCATCTGGAAAATGGCCGTTTCGAACTGATTGAACGAGTAGCTGAAGAGATTGCTGTACTGATTTTAACCCAGTTTTCTGTTACTAAAGTGAAAGTGAAAGTGAACAAACCGGGTGCTGTGGCTGAGGCTAAAAATGTTGCGGTTATGATTGAGCGTACTGCAACACACTGAACAAAAGTATAATACCAGAGAATTCTAGCTATCTGAATTTTCTGGTGTTATTTCCTGCCTTATTATTTTTTATACATACTTCCAATAATTAACAGTGCAAATGTGAACAACTGCACAATATTCACAATTATTCGTTATTTTCTTTAATTTTTTACCAATAATTCTTTTCGGATGACCTGTTGTTAAAGGTCAACAAGATAAATTCTTCTTAGAATAAATTGAAAAGAGCATCAAAGGTGGAGAATTATGGTTCAAAAACTATATAGCGATGATTTTTTTGTTTCTCATGAACAGGCGATTGCCATTGAGCCAAGAGTTCCACAATATGCTTACCCTGAACATTTTCACGATTTTAATGAAATCGTTATCGTGACAGGTGGTAAGGGAATGCATATTTTAAATGGGAAACCCTATGATTTACACGCAGGAATGATTTTTTATATTGAAGCTGCCGATCACCATCTATATGAAAATGTAGACGATCTGGTATTAACCAATATTCTTTATCGTCATCCTGACAGCTTTCACTTCTTAAATAATATTAGTTCACTTTTACCTGATAGAGAAACTGAACCAGATACTCATTGGTGTCTGGATAAACGCAATTTTCAACAGGTACAAAAGGTGATTGATGAAATGGTTAATCAACGTAGTTTGCCAGCAGTACAAAAAGAGAGCCTTTTTTTGCAAATGCTAATTAGTTTGCAACAAGGACGTTATTTTGAACAAGGGCAAGGGAAAACAGAAGACCGTATACATCAGCTTCTACGCTGGCTAAAAATTCATTTTTATGAAGAGATTGACTGGTTACAGCTGGCAGAAAAATTCTCTCTGTCTTTACGTACTTTACATCGCCATATGAAAAATGACACCGGTTATACACCACAACGTTACTTAACCAAATTAAGATTATCAGAGGCTTATTATCAGCTCTGTCATACCGATAAAAGTATTACTCATATAGCGTTGGATTGTGGTTTCAATGATAGCGCCTATTTTGCTACCAGTTTCAAAAATGAGTTTGAACTTACTCCCAGAGATTTACGAACTAAACCTCTGGTTCAAAATTAATTATTTGGATAAAACGGATTAATTTGAAATAAGTATCAAACTATTAAGGAACAGGTATGAGCAAAATACTTCATCTGTCCAGTCAGGACTATTTTATTTCCTCCCTGAATACTATTACTGTTGAGGAACGACGTAATCAGGAGCCATTTGCTTTGCATTCCCATGAATTTGATGAACTGGTGATCGTATCTGCAGGTCATGGTTTGCATGTCTGGAATGATATCTCTTACCCTATAACTTGTGGGGATATTTTCTATATTAATCATGATGATATACATAGTTATGAGTCAGTAAATAATCTGCGTCTGGATAACATTCTGTACAAGCGCGAGCAGTTATCAGTGCTCTCGATTATTGAACACTATTTACCATCTAAAAAAGCACCGGAAGCAGAGCGGTTCTGGAAGATCAATCCTTCCTATTTAGAACAAATTAGTACCTTAATTGATAATCTGGCCAAAGAGGTTGAAAAACCAGAACCACTGTCAATTCATCTGGCTGAGTCACTCTTCTTACAACTGGTGATTGTACTGTGTCGTTTTCGTTATCATCCTGACCAGATCACCACATCGTCAACGCATCAATTAGATATTCTGTTTTCTGTATTACACAACAACATGGCTACTTCATTTAATTTAGAACTGTTTTGTGAACAACAACAGATCTCATCTCGTTCTCTAAGGCGTCTGTTTAAAGCTAAAACAGGTATGACTATTAAAGGTTATTCTCAGCAGCTCAGAATGTGTAAGGCTATGAATTTATTGCGTAACTCAAAAGAATCAATTAGTACGATAGCAGCAGAATGTGGTTATGACGATAGTAACTACTTTTCCTCTGCTTTTCATAAAGAAACTTCACTAACACCGTCGGAATATCGGTCCCGATTTATTGTTAGCAAATAAGGTAATTGAAATTAAAAGGAGAATATGAATTTTGTGATCTGATTCTCAGGAGATTGTGTGACATGGACACGTTCTTATAAAAGTTGGCAGTGATTTCAAAGTATCTATTTATATATGGATTAAATTAGAGATGACTTATTTATCTTAGAGATATGCCATTAAAACATAACTTATAACTAAGCTTATCTATTAGCTATAAAACAGGAGTTATCGATTTATGCAGTCAAAGATTTCTGAACAGTTTTTTACTAAATCATTAATTAATTTAAGTGGTAGTTTTCCGACTCAACAGGCATTTTTTGAGTCAGCACATCAACATCTACATCAGCTTGGTTATGTTAATGAAAGTTATCTGCCTAATATCTTAATCAGAGAACAGGAATATCCAACAGGACTGGTTATGCCGACCATGAATATTGCTATTCCTCATACTGATCCTTCTCACATCATAAAACCTTTTATCGCGGTGACAAAGCTCACCAGACCTATCACGTTTATGGAAATGGGTACGCTGGATAGCCCGGTTGATGTTGATTGGATCTTTGCCTTAGGTGTCACTGATGGTGAGCATCAGGTGTGCCTGCTTCAGGCTTTGATGCAATTTTTCTGTAATGAAGAGAATGTGAATACCTTGAAGAAACTGAATTCAGTTGATGAAATTTATCATTTTTTAAAAGAACGTATTAGCCAATAACTAAGGGGACCAAGATGGTGATCTACAATATTAATGAAGCTCCATTTATTAAAGAGATGTCAGATATTACAACAAGACTCTGGGATAAAGGGTGGGCGGAAAGAAATGGCGGTAATATCAGCTATATTTTAAAGGAAGAAGAAGTCAGACCTTATTTAGATACATCCAGAGTACTATCAGAAGTTGAGATGGATTTTGCTGTCCCTTATCTGAAAAACCAAATCTTTTTAGTTTCCGGTTCCGGTAAATACTTTAGAAATGTGAAACAAAACCCGGCTGATAATTTAGTTATTTTACGTATTTCTGAAGATGGTAAAAAATATCAAATTCTTTGGGGACTGGTTAATGGTGGTCGCCCGACCAGCGAGCTGGCATCACACTTAAAATGTCACGAAACGCGCTTAAAACAAGATCCTAATCACCGCGTTATTTTACATACTCATGCAACCTCGACTATTGCCATGACTTTTGTTCATGATCTGAGTGAACAAAAGTTTTCTCGGACGCTCTGGCAACAAATTACTGAATGTTTAATTGTCTTCCCAGATGGAGTGGGGATTGTGCCATGGATGCCAGCTGGAACTATCGATCTGGGACTGGCTTCAGCTAAGAAGATGGAATATTGCCGTATTGTCATCTGGGCACATCACGGAATTATGGGAGCAGGGGATTCACTTGATGATGCCTTTGGTTTGGTTGAAACCGTTGATAAAGCTGCTGATATTTATCTTCGTTCAGCTTCTGTCACAACAGGCATTAAACAATCGATTACTGATAAAGAATTACTTGAATTATCAAAAGTTTTTAATGTTGTTCCAAGAAAAAATGTACTTATCTAATAGTAGATAATGTACAGATAAACCTTACTGAAGGTGATCTGTATAGATTGCTTTCAGTTAGTGTCATTTAATAAGGAGTTTTTAATGAAAAATATCAACATTATTTCAGTATGTGGTTCAGGAACTGTGACCAGCTCAATGATAGCAGGAAAAGTGAAGGATATGCTTGAGGAGCATGGCTATAAAGCAAAAACCGTTGAAGTAAATCCTGGCGGTGTTGATCAGCAACTGAGTTCTGGCAAGTGGGATTTAATTGTACATACCAGCCCACTAAAAGGTAAGTATGACCTGCCTTGTATCAATGCTGTTGGTCTACTGACTGGCATGGACGAAGAAGGATTTATTGAAGCCTTATTTAAGGCGGTTGATGGTCTTAAACTTTAATTAATAACTTATTAATTATTATTCCTATAACAATAACAGAGAGATAGATTATGCTTGATTTTCTTTCTAATATTATGAATTCCTTTGGCGCAGCGATTGTTGTTCCTGTGGTTATTTATGTCATTGCATTGATTATGAAAGTAAAACCGAAAAAAGCATTTCAGGCCGGTCTGAATGCGGGTATTGGTTTAACAGGTTTCTCAATGCTTATCGGTGCTTATACACCTGTTGTTACTCCCGTTATTAATCGCATGGTAGAGGTTTCAGGTATTTCTCTGCGTGTACTTGATACAGGCTGGCAGGCAACAAGTGTGGTAGCTTATTCAACTCAGGTTGGGATGATATTCTTGGGGCTGGGGCTATTATTTCAGGTTGTACTTTTCCTGACTCGTTATACTAATATCTTTATGCCATCAGATATGTGGAATAACTATTCCTTTATGCTTTGGGGCTCAATGCTCTATATTGCAACAGGGAATATCTATCTGGCTATTGGTTTAATGCTTCTGTCTAACCTTTATTCTCTGGCTTGTGCTGAAATTGTGGCTAAACGGTGGTCTAATTACTATGGATACCCCGGATGTACCATGACCGCTCCACATCATATTTGCTCAGTCCCTCTGGCTATAGTGGTGGACTGGATTCTTAATAAACTCGGTGCAAACAAAGTTCAATGGAACCCGCAAACATTACAAGATAAATTGGGTTTTATGGGTGAACCAATGAGTTTAGGTCTGGTACTCGGTTGTTTAATTGGCTTGGCTGGTAATATTACTCGTCTTGGAACGCTTGAGGCTTGGGGGGAAATTTGTAAAGTTGGTGTCGCAACGGCGGCTGTAATGTGTATCTTCCCTAAAATTGCAGGTGTATTTGCTTCAGCGTTTACAACTATTACGGATGCTTCCAGAAAAACTGCAAAAAGTGGTGGCAAGAATCGTGTTTGGTATTTAGCGATTAATGACGCTGCTGGCTATGGTGAATCTGCAACTTTATTAACAGGTATGTTATTGATTCCAATTGTGTTTGTGTTAGCGATTATTCTGCCAGGTAATGAAACGTTACCAATGGTCGATTTAATTGCGATTCCTTACATGATCCAGCTTATTATTGCTATTTCAAACGGTAATATTTTCAAATCTCTGATCTCCGGTGCGATTTGGTGTGTGGGTGGACTTTATATCATCACCGCTGTAGCACCGGTATTTACCGAGGTGGCGCGTGATGTCGGTGTAGCTTTACCTGTCGGTGTTATGTTGATTTGTAGTTTTGCAGTAATGACAAATCACATTATGGGTGGTTTATTCCTTATCTTCTTAACTCAAAACCCTCTGTGGATTGCATTAAGTGTGGTGGTTTATGTCATTTTCTATGTATTTGTGAGAGTGAAAAAAGAAGCGATTCACGAATATCTGGAAAGACAAGCGCTGGGTGCGGAGTATCAACCCGCTGAGTCAGAAGTGGCAACAAAAGGATAAACAGAATGAAAATAGTCGTAGTTGGTGATGCACTGGTCAGTAGCGCAACGTTGATTGATGCAGCAAAACAGATAAACTTCCCCGATAAGGGGGAAGTTCAAATCAAAACTTTTGAATGGTTTTCTGATCTTAAAAAAGAGCAGTTTCAGGAAAAAATTTTACTTATTGAGAAAAACGGTCCGGAAGCAGTTGATATTCCGGCTGGTATTCTGGAAGAAATTGTTGATGCTGACTATTTATTAGTTCACATCGCACCCGTTTCTAAAAAGATGATTGAGGCAGCTCAACAGCTAAAATTGATTGGTACCTGTCGTGGTGGTCTGGAGCATTTAGCTTTAGAGTCTATTAAAGCTAAGAATATTCCATTGATTCACGTTATTCGTAATGCAGAACCAGTGGCGGATTTTACAATTGGCCTCATGTATGCAGAAACACGTAACATTGCCAGAGCACATAATGCTATTAAAAATGGCGAGTGGCGTAAAGGGTTCTCTAACGATCCTTATAAAACCGTCCTGGCTAATCATACTGTTGGTTTACTTGGTCTGGGTTATATCGGCAAATTAGTGGTTAAGCGTCTGAATGGATTAGGTGTTAAGGTTATTGCTTATGATCCTTTTGTTGATATGGCTAAGATTAAAGCAGAAGGGCTGGATGTCACACTGCATGATTTAAATACGGTGGTATCACAGGCTGATATTTTATCGTTACATATGCGCTTAAGCCCTGAAACGGAAAATATGATCAATAAAGATATTATCAATCAGATGAAACCGGGTAGCTACATTATTAATACAGCCAGAGCAGGAGTGTTGCATAAAGGTGACTTAATTGAAGCTCTGCAAAATAAACGTATTGCAGGTGCTGCACTGGATGTTAGCTGGGTAGAACCCATTGAGCCAGGTGACCCGCTGCTGAGTCTGGATAATATTACGTTAACAACACATATTGCTGGAGACACAATCGACGCAATCCCACGAGCACCTTACTTACTGAAAACGGTATTAAATGATTATTTCAGAACTGGTGTGAGTGATATGTTAATTAAGTTATAACTTAATATTATATAGAAAACTGGTCGCCTATTCTCAAAGTATAAACAGGGGCTTTGGGGATAGGCGATTTTTTATGGGGGCATTTTGGTTGCGCGACGTAGTCGCGCTTGTAGATCTTAGAGCTGTAAAAGAATTAGCCTGTGTGTGAGCTTAGTGGTACTATTCCGATGCGCTGAACATGCAAGCATGTGTAACGCTTACTCCATAGCACCACTAAGCTCAGTCTATATCTAAGAATATTTACTGATAAAAGATTAAGAAGTTAAGAGATTATCTTTTAGATTTTGAATAGAAACAGAAGAATTAAAATGAAATCAAATAGTTATATTTGATTTCATTTTATTATGATTTTTATGTTGTGTATATTCAGATTGTTGTAGGGTTGTGCAGCACAGCCACGCTTTATAGATTTTAGAGCAGTGATATATTAGATTGTGTGGGTTGTACGGTGTGGTCGTGCTGTCAGGTCTTTAGGACCGCGGATTTGAACTTGATGGAGAGCGTATTCCATAGGTCGAAGCCGGCCTGACGAGCGGGTGCCTATGGTGTACGGTAGGCCATCAAACTCACGGAATCAGCAACTACTCTAAAAGAAACATCTCCAGACAAACATCAGACGAATACAGACACAAAACACAAGTGATTGCGCCCGGGCGGCGCAGTCTGCCCTAAACCCATGCTAATAACAAATAACTAAACAAAGAAATACGTAA
The DNA here is from genome assembly GCF_011745665.1 of Zophobihabitans entericus. Taxonomy (GTDB): domain Bacteria; phylum Pseudomonadota; class Gammaproteobacteria; order Enterobacterales; family Orbaceae; genus Zophobihabitans; species Zophobihabitans entericus. The sequence goes on from NZ_CP050253.1 coordinate 2,183,365, forward strand.
AGTGGGCGTGTCCCCGCTCTACACCATGCTTTAAAAAAATAGCCCATAATTCTGGGCTATTTTTTATTAAATATATCTAAAAAGTCAATTAATAGATATCACGATATAGTTGTTCTATCTCTTTGATATTGGTATCGCGTGGATTACCTCCTGTACAAACATCAGCAAAAGCTGCTTTAGCTAAATCAGGAATATCTTCTTGTTTAACACCCACATCACGCAGTCTTGGTGGGATATTAACATCTTTATTTAACTGGATGACAGCATTTACGGCAGCTTCGCGGGCCTGCTCAATAGTCATCGTATCCGTTCCTTTGACACCCATGGCTTTTGCAATATCACGATATTTTTCACCAGTATAAGCAGCATTGTATGCCATGATATGTGGTAATAAAACGGCATTAGCCACGCCATGTGGAGTACTATAAAATGCCCCAAGTGGGTGAGCCATGCCATGCACGAGTCCTAAACCAACGTTTGAGAATCCCATACCTGCAACATATTGTCCAAGTGCCATATCTTCGCCACCTTTTGGATCACCTTTGACCGAAGCACGTAGTGAACGAGCGATTATCTCAATAGCTTTAATATGTACTGTATCACTTAGCTCCCACGCGCCTTTAGTGATATAACCTTCGATGGCATGCGTTAAAGCATCAACACCTGTCGCTGCTTTTAAACTTGCCGGCATACTGGCCATCATCTCAGAGTCGATAATTGCCACCACTGGAATATCATGTGGATCAACACAAACAAATTTACGACGATTTTCTTCATCAGTAATAACGTAGTTGATGGTAACTTCAGCGGCAGTTCCAGCTGTTGTTGGAATAGCGATAGTTGGAACTGCTGGTTTTTTAGTTGGAGCTACGCCTTCAAGACTACGCACGTCAGCAAACTCAGGGTTATTGATAATAATACCAATCGCTTTAGCTGTATCTTGCGGAGAACCGCCACCAATAGCGATAAGGTAATCAGCACCTGACTTTTTAAATACTTCGACACCTTTTTGGACTATAGCAATAGTTGGATTAGGTATGACTTCATCATAAATCTGGTAAGCAAGGCCAGCTTTATCAAGCAAGTCAGTGACTTTAGTGGCAACTTTGAATTTGAGTAAATCTTTATCAGTAACAAGTAATGCTTTTTTAAAACCACGTTTTTGAACTTCTTCAACAATATGCTTAATCGAACCGGCACCAAAATAAGATGTTTCATTTAAGATCATGCGATAGGTCATACTCACTCCTTAATAAAATAAAAGACAAAACAATTAATCGAAAATTTTACTTAGTTAAATTTGTATCAAACCTTTGTTATTACTAATTATTTGGTCACTATAAAAGTGACTAGCGCAGAGCTAAAACTTGTTTCTCGTATTGTCTGACCTCATCCAGCCAGTGTATATCTGTCGGGACATTATGCCTTTCACAGTACATATTCCAGACTGCTTGCCATGGGAGAGATTTTTGCTCTTCAAGCCAGGCTAAGCGCCCGGTAAAATCACCATCTTGTTCGAGTTGACGTAATTGTGTTATCGGTTCCAGTAGCGCACGTAAAAGAGCACGTTTCATATTTCTGGTACCAATGACCCAGGCGGCGATACGATTAATAGAGGCATCAAAAAAATCCAGCCCGATATGTACCCGGTCAAACAGCTGGTGACGCACAATTTCACTGGCAATAGCCTGAGTTTCATCATCCAGCAATACAACGTGATCACTATCCCAGCGGACTGGCCGGCTAACATGCAAAAGTAATTTATCAACAAAAGGTAAAACGGCAGAAATTTTATCTGAGATCACTTCAGTTGGATGGAAATGTCCAGCATCTAAACATAAAGCTGTGTTACGAGATACTGCATAACCTAAATAGAATTCATTGGAACCAACAGTATAAGCCTCAGCACCAATACCAAATAATTTACTTTCAACAGCATCAATGTGATAACGAGGATCTAATGTTTCACTCAGCATGTTATCGAGTGACTGAATCAATCTTTGTCGGGGAGCCAGACGATCTACTGGCAGATCTTTCATACCGTCAGGGATCCAGATATTCATCATTGATGGTGTACCCAGTTCCTGACCAAAGTAGGCAGAAATGTTACGACAGGCTTTACCATGATCAATCCAAAACTGGCGAATAGTATCGTTAGAGTGAGAGAGCGTTGCCTGTTCACTTAAAGGGTGAGAGAAAAATGACGGATTAAAATCTAAACCGAGTTGATGTTTTTTAGCCCACTGTACCCAGTTTTTAAAGTGCTCAGGTTTAATTTGGTTACGTTCAACAGGTAGATTTGATTCCAGATAAAGTGCGTGCAAGTTAACTCTTTTGGGGCCCGGAATAAGTGATAACGCTTGGTCTAAATCGGCTCTTAGTTCTGTAGCATTACGAGCTTTACCTGGATAGTTACCTGTGGCTTGTATTCCGCCAGTGAGTCTGGTATCTGGTTTTTCAAAACCGGCCACATCATCGCCTTGCCAGCAATGAATTGAGACAGGAATCTTTTCCATCATGGAGATAGCCAGTTCAGTATCAACACCAAACTGAGCAAATTGTTCTTGAGCTAAATGGTACGTTTTAAGTGTGATGGTCATTAATGAGGACTCTCCGAGTTTACTCTCAAACTTAATAACTAAAACTATTCAACAACTTTTCAACTTCATTCTATGCGTCATATCATGACGATTTATCACATCTTTTACGATTGATAGAATAGTATAATGATAAATCAGACACTATACTTTCAATTGGTTGCCAGTTTGAGGATAAAATTGACCATCAATTAAATATTTCGGAAAAGATATTTTATGCTCTATGATGAACATTATTCATAATTTTTATAAAAATGAAACAACTCATGTTAAAAAATAATAGATAAAATTGTTTTATGCCAGACAACGCACAAAGTGTGTAGGGACTTTCTTAAGAATTGGATTATGCTTTATGCCATTAACTTTAGAAAGTATGACTTATTGCTTAACGCTTTAAGAGGTTTTCAATGAGAAGGAAACTGCGTATGTTATTTATCTTTATCATACTGTTTATTATTGCTTCAATAATTTCAGTATATAGTTACGGAACCTTTGCTAAAAAAGCTAAAGGTGAAGATAGCTACGCATTACCAGTGATCGAAAACCAAACCCCTATCGATTTTGCTGTTGCCAAAGGATTAGCTGAACATCCGAATGAATCTGGATTAATACTGGTCACTGATAATTTAGACGCTTTTGCTATTCGCGCTATTACAGCCAGAGAGGCCGGACGAAGTCTTGATCTGCAATACTATATCTGGAAAGATGATTTAACTGGTAAGTTACTAGACTTAGAGCTACTTAAAGCTGCTGATCGAGGGGTTAAAATTCGGCTACTCCTTGATGATATGAACGCACATGGCCGTAATAGTATACTGGCTGCTTTAAATGTTCATCCTAATATTCAAATCCGTATGTTTAATCCAACACGTGCCCGGGATAATGGTCTTGTACGTGGTGTTGAACTTATTTTACGAGCCTTGAGTGTCAACCGGCGTATGCATAATAAAGCCTGGATTGCTGATGGCCGTATCGCAATTGTTGGTGGACGTAATGTGGGTGATGAATATTTTGCTGCCTCAAAAGAGAAGAACTTCTTTGATGCAGATTTAGTGATGTCAGGTCAGATTGTTGCAGAGACGTCGCATATTTTTGATCAATTCTGGAACAGTGATTCAGCCATTCCGCTGGAAGCCCTGATCAAGACAGATATTGATGCGCTGGATAATTTCAGAATCTCGATTATAGATGCCAGAAACAGTAAAAGCGCAGAGCCTTACATTGGTCAGATAGAGCAGACCGAAAGTATGAAGGCTGTTTTACAAGGTCAGGGTGAGATGAAGCTTCACTGGACAAAAGACGTTCATGTTTATTCTGATCCTCCTGAAAAAGTCACAGATGAAAATAAAGAGAACTGGCTTATTTACAAACTTCTTCCTGCGATGGTCAGTGCTGACTCAACTTTAAAAGTGATTTCACCATATTTTGTGCCAAGAGAAACGGGATTAGAAAAATTTGCTGAACTGAGTGAAAAGGGTATTCATATTGATATCTTGACCAACTCATTGGCCGCTAATGACGTATTACTTGTTCATGGTGGCTATGCGCCATATCGCGTTCCGTTATTAGAGCATGGTATCAATCTGTATGAATTGAAAACCTTTGGCAAAGTTGATCAGAGTTTTTTTGGTTCCAGTGGTGCAAGTTTACATACTAAAGCCTTTTTAGTTGATGACAGAATTGGTTTTGTGGGTTCATTAAATTTTGATCCTCGTTCAGTTATGCTAAATACTGAAATGGGGGTATTGTTCTCTGAGCCAACTATATTGGCTGCCTTAGCTAAAGAATTTGAGCAAAGAAGCTCTGCGGATTATAGTTATAAACTCATTTTAGAAGATGGTGATTTACGCTGGCTGGATGAATCAGATAAGCAAAACCCACAGATTTGGGATGAGGAACCGCAATCTTCATGGTGGCAGCGTATAACAGCTAAAATTGCTGGTTGGTTGCCAATTGAATCTCAACTATAAAATGGCAAAAATCAGCTCTAAAAGAGAAGACAATACTCTACTGAGTCACTATTCTTGCCAGTGTTAAAAAATAATCCTTACAATTAATAGGTATAGTTAAAATGATATTTCTATATAATGAATTGTAACTTTGGCAAGAGCTTGCCTAACCAAATCTTCACGTCAGTAGAATCAAATTTAATGGAACAAACAAAAACAATTTATTATGAGTTAGCTAATAAAAAAATTAGCCGGCTTTTTTGGCAATATGCGTTGCCAGCTATTATCGGGACAGTGGTTAATACACTTTATAACATTATCGATGGTGTCTTTATCGGGCACTGGGTAGGTAATGAGGCCTTAAGTGGTTTGGGTGTAATTCTTCCTGTTATGAACCTTGCAGCCGCAATTGGTATGCTTGTTGGCGTTGGTTCAGCTAGTCGAATTTCTATCGCTCTTGGGGCTAAAGATTATCAATTAGCAGAAAAGATAGTTGGTGCATCGTTTATTTTGACACTGGTACTGAGTGGTGCAGCACTACTTATAATGTTGTTCTTCTTAAAGCCATTACTGATGTTTGTTGGTGCCAGCGAAGTCACTTATCCATATGCCAGAGACTTCCTGCAAATCTTTTTACCAGGTAGTTTGTTCCTGACCCTCTGCTTTAACTTTAATAATATGATGCGTGCTTGTGGTTATCCGTTTAAAGCTATGATCACAATGTTTGTCAGTGTTATTGCTAACATCATTCTGGCGCCTATTTTTATTATTGTTTTTGGTTGGGGAATGAAAGGAGCGGCGATTGCAACTACCATTTCTATGGCGATTAGTTTTTGCTTTGTAATGCAGCATTTCTTAACCAGTAAAAGTACAATTCGTCTGAGACTGAAGAATATCCGTTTAAACTGGATGATGGTGAAATCAATCGTACCTATCGGGTTATCACCGTTTTTTATTCAAATCGCGGCTTCAATTATTGTGGTTGTGATGAATGCACAGAGCCGTCGTTATGCACCTAGTTATGGTGTCACTGGGGATGATGCAATTGCTGCTTACGCTAACTCTAACCGTCTGATTATGTTGATTGTAATGATTGTTGTTGGATTAACGCAAGGGATGCAGCCAATTATCGGGTATAACTTTGGTGCCAGAAACTTTGCCCGCGTAAAAGAAACACTATTTTATACCATTAAAGTGGCTACACTTTTTACTTTTAGTGGTTTTTTATTGAGCTTTTTAGCTTCGGAAACACTGGTGAGTATTTTTAGTAGTGATCAAGGTATGATTTACTTGTCTGGTATTGCTTTAAGGGATATTACTCTGGCATTTAGTGTGATTGGCTTCCAGATTGTGGTAACCAGTTTCTTCCAGTGTATTGGGATGCCAAAACAGGCTATTTTACTCAGTCTGTCCAGACAAATTTTATTCTCTATTCCGTTGCTGTTTATTGTGCCGATGTTCTTAGGTTTACAGGGAGTTTGGCTGGCAAACCCAATCGCTGATGTGATGGCGGCAGGTGTGACTGCATTCTTGCTATTTCATCAGTTACGACGGTTTAATAAGCAGGGGATAATGTAAGAGTTTTGTCTTATATTTAAATTTAAGAAGGTCACGTTGTAATAAGCGGGGGTGTGCTACCCGCTAAATATCCTGCTTATAATAGCACAGAAATAAAAACTGCAATAAAATCAAATAGTTATAATTTTAACTCCTTGATTCTATTACAGTTATCTAAAAACCTAAGCTTCCGGCGGTGTTTCTACTTCTACGTGCGTAGATAACAATTCCAGCAGCTTGTATTTCGCATTAACCACTTTCTCTGACTCTTTATGCAGAGCACTAGTCAGTGTTGGATTTAGTGTTTCTAAGCGACGGAAACGTTGCTCCTTCATTAAGATTTCGCTCAGCATCTCACTTGATGGAGGACGAGAATCCAGTGTCAGTGCCGCTTTTCCTTCCAGATTACGTGTTGGATCAAAACGATATAATGGCCAGAATCCACTCTTCACTAAGCCCTTCATCTGTTCATGTGAGAACGCTAAATCATAACCATGCTCTTCACACGGACTGTAAGCAATAATCAGTGACGGACCATCATAGGCTTCAGCTTCCTGAATGGCTTTAATCGTTTGGTTAAGCTGTGCACCAAGTGCAATTTGTGCCACATATACATGGCCGTACATCATGATGCTGACACCAAGATCTTTACGGGCTTTATGTTTGCCAAGTTCGGCAAATTTAGCCACAGAACCCATTGGTGTTGCTTTTGATTGCTGACCACCCGTATTTGAATAACACTGAGTATCAAGTACTAAAATATTGACGTTTTCGGTCAGGCTCATAACATGATCAAGACCACCAAACCCAATATCATACGCCCAGCCATCACCACCAATTGCCCAGACTGATTTATCCACCAGATAGTCTGCGTCATCAGCCAATTCTTTAGCTTTAGAAGCCGGCAGTTTAGCTAGTAATCGACGTAGTTGAGCAACTAAAGTACGTTTCTCTTCCACACTGGTTTCTTTTGCTTTTAAGCCAAGGACCAGTTCTGGTGGTAACTCTGCAGCTAACGCGTCAAGCAGACGTAACACACGCGCCTGATGCTGGTCATATGTCAGGCGGAAACCTAAGGCAAATTCAGCGTTATCTTCAAACAGAGAGTTTGCCCACGCCGGGCCACGTCCTTCTCTGTTGGTCGTATATGGTGTTGATGGTAAGTTACCACCATAAATAGATGAACAACCTGTGGCATTAGCAATGGCTAAGCGATCACCAAATAGTTGTGTTAATAGCTTGATATATGGTGTTTCACCACAGCCAGAACACGCACCAGAGAATTCAAATAGTGGAGTCAGAAGCTGTGAAGTACGAATATCAATACGTTCAATAGTATTTTTCTCTCTGTCCGGGAGAGCCTGATAGAATTCAAAATTAACTTTTTCTACTTCTAAATGCTCAAGACGAGAGTGCATATTAATCGCCTTGATCTCCATTTGATTACGGTCACGAGCAGGGCAGACTTCAACACAAAGATTACAACCAGTACAATCTTCAGGAGCAACTTGTAATACATAACGCTGACCTTTCATATCACGCGCTTTGACTTCAAGTGAAGCTAGTGTCTCTGGTGCGCCTTCCATATCTTCAGGCGATACCACTTTGGCTCGAATGGCCGCATGTGGGCAAGCCACGACACAGTGGTTACATTGAGTACAAAGATCAGGACGCCAGATTGGAATCTCTTCAGCAATATTACGTTTTTCCCACTTAGTTGTACCAGTTGGCCATGTACCATCAGGTGGGAAGGCGGAAACAGGTAAGGTATCACCCAGACCAGCGAGCATTGCTGCCGTAACAGTCTTTACAAAATCAGGTGCGTTATCAGGTACAACTGGTGGGCGCTCGTGACTGTTTTGGTCAAGACAACGTAAAGGAACTTGCTCCAGTGACTCAATGGCCATATTGAGTGCTTTCCAGTTACGTTCAACCAGTTCTGCACCTTTACTGCTATAACTTTTTGAAATAACGTCACGTAATTGTTGTAATGAAAAATCGCTTTTAAAGATTTCTGATAAATAGAAGAAGGCTGATTGCATCACGGTATTAATACGTGTTCCAAGTTCGCATTCACGGGCGATTTTAGCTGCATTAATAATATAAAAACGTGCATCTTTCTTAATTAGTTCAGCCTGTACTTCACGCGGCAAACGGTGCCATACTTCATCTTTACTATATGGCGTATTTAGCAGGAAAGTACCACCCGGACGCAGATTTTCAACAATCTGGTATTTATCAATGAATTGATCCTGATGACAACCGATAAAGTGCGCCTGATTAATCAGATAAGCTGATTGAATTGGGTGCAGACTTACGCGTAAATGGGAAACCGTTAAGCCACCGGCTTTTTTAGAGTCGTATACAAAGTAACCCTGTACATAGAATGGTGAACTGTCACCAATAATTTTGATATTATTTTTAGTTGCTGAAACTGTACCGTCACTACCTAAACCATAGAAGAGGGCTTCCAGTTCAGATTTTTGTGGGATAGACTCTTCTGGTAGTGGTAAAGATAGACCAGTAATGTCGTCATAAATACCCACAGTAAAGCGAGGACGAGGTTTCTCAAGGCTTAATTCATTATAAATAGCCAGTACACAACGCGGATCAAACTCTTTAGAAGATAAACCATAACGTCCACCAATAATAAGCGGCATCGTTACACTGTCACCTCGTGAAAAACTCTCTGCAAACGCGGTCATTACATCTAAATACAGAGGTTCAGCAGAAGCACCTGGTTCTTTGGTTCGGTCAAGAACAGCGATTTTCTTAACTGACTTTGGAATGACAGATAACAGGTGGCTGGCAGAGAATGGGCGGAATAGATGCACCACAACAATCCCCACTTTTTTTTGCTTCTCAAGCAGAACGTCAACTACTTCTTTACATGTACCTGCGCCAGAGCCCATCAGAATAATGATATTTTCTGCGTCAGGTGCACCATAATATTCAAATGGTTGATAGTAGCGGCCGGTTTCTTGTCCAAAAGCCAGCATTGCATCAACCACATGTTGATAGCCATTATCATAATAGGTATTAATCGCTTCACGGCACTGGAAGTAGGTATCAGGATTGGCTGAAGTACCACGAATAACCGGATGATCTGGTGTTAAAGCACGATCACGTTGTGCTTTAATCGCTTCCATCGGAAGTAATTTTTTAATTGTTGAATCAGTAACAGGCTCAATTTTATTGATTTCATGTGAAGTTCTAAAGCCATCAAAGAAATGAATAAACGGTAAACGGCTATTCAGTGAGGCAACTTGTGAAATCAGAGCAAAATCTTGTGCCTGCTGAACTGAACTGGCAGAAAGCATAGCACAACCAGTCTGGCGTACTGCCATCACGTCCGAGTGATCACCAAAGATAGATAATGCATGTGTTGCAACTGTTCTGGCTGCTACGTGCAGAACAAACGGTTGTAATTGCCCACCCAATTTATACAGAGTTGGGATCATTAATAGCAAGCCTTGAGATGAGGTAAAACTCGTCGCTAAGGCACCCGTTTGTAAGGCGCCATGAACGGTGGCAATCGCACCAGCCTCTGACTGCATTTCTATAATACGTGGAACATCACCAAAAACGTTCGTTTTTTTGTATTCCGACCAGTTACTTGCTTGTTCAGCCATAGCAGAACTTGGTGTAATTGGATAGATTGCGATGACTTCATTGGCACGATAGGCAACGGAAGAAACGGCACTATTAGCATCAGATGTGATCATGAGGAAACCTTTATAGCATGACATTAATAATATATTTGGGCTATTGTAACAGAATTTAAATAGTTTTTTACAGCAGCTTATGATGAATTGGCTTATTTCTCTGATAGTGTCAGGTCGATTTATATCTATCAGAGTGATTAATTAAACCTTACTTGCGTTTTGAAGAAGCAGCCATATGTTAATATAAAGGCTATTTGATAGCATAAAGATCACAACAGGAGCTTATTATGATCGAAATTCGTCCGTATGCAAAACTAGGAAGCGCTAATCACGGATGGCTAAATGCCAAACACCATTTTTCTTTTGCTAATTATTATGATGCGAATCGTATTCACTGGGGTCAATTACGCGTCTGGAATGATGATACCATCTCTCCACATAATGGTTTTTCACCTCATCCACATGAAGATATGGAAATTATAACTTATGTGTATCAGGGAGCAATTACTCATAAAGACAGCATGGGTAATGAAGGTCGTACCGAAGCTGGTGATGTACAAATTATGAGTGCTGGTACTGGTGTTATTCATAGTGAATATAATTTGGAAGATCAAGAAACGAAGTTATTCCAAATCTGGATTATTCCTGACAAAAAAGGCAATAAACCAACCTGGGGTACACGTAGTTTTCCTAAAGCGGAGCGCCATGGTCAGTTTTCTGTCTTAGCGAGTGGTTATCCTGAGGATAGTTCAGCTTTACCCATTCAGGTGAATGCTAAAGTACTGGCAATTACCTTAAAGGCTGGGCAATCTACAGAATACACGATAGAGTCAGGTAAAAAAGCTTATTTAGTCGCAGCTAAAGGACGCTATCAAGTCAATGGACATGATGTGAATGCTCATGATGGGGTAGCAGTAAAAGATGAGAAAAACCTGATGATACAAGCAGTAGAAGATAGTGAAATCGTTATGGTTGAAGTTTTTTAAAATTGTTGAAGTTAGCAAAATTGCGCGGCATAGCCGCGCTTTTTGTTTTGTGGCATGGTGATGGCATTAGGTTGTTGCTGTTGCGCGACGTAGTCACTCTTTTAGATCTTTGGTCTTTTGGAGTATCATCTTGTGTGTGAGCTTAGCGGTACTATTCCGCTGCGCTGAACATGCAAGCCATGTAACGCTTACTCCATAGCGCCGCTAAGCTCAGCAGGCATCCAATAACATTTACGGATAAAAGATTAAAAGATTATCTTTTATATTGTCATCTATCAGAGAGGTTTAGGGGATACACGGCATAGCCGCGTTTTGTCGCCTTAAACTGGTAAGGTCATTAGCCAGTGTATATTGCACGTTGTCGTCGCGCAGCGAGGCCCTTAGAACCGCGGATATTGAATTTGATGGAGAGCGTATTCCATAGGTCTTAGCGAGTCCCCGAGCGGGCGCCTATGGTGTACGGTAGGCCATCAAACCCACAGAACTGGCAGTCATACCTAAAGAAACATCGTCGGGGGATGTATCCTCCGTAAACATCAAGCTCATATAAACACAGAATAAAACTGATTGCGCCCGGGCGGCGCAGTCCGCCCAACCCCAATGCTAATAACAAACACAGCACAAAGAAACGCGTCAGCGGGGCGTGCTCCCCGCCAAAATACCCTGCTAATCACATCACCAGTCATCATTGCGTATGAGCGGCGATTGCCGCTCCAAAACCTATGATGATTGAAATCACCTATTGAATTAAGTACAGGAATCACTTTGTATTGATAAAGTATTTTCTTTATTCTCAATGATAGGAGTAGAATATCAGGGTTGATTTTACTGAAACAGAATAAATATATTCACTAACAAACACAAATAAATGATTAAGTTAGTCGGCAATGAATGTAGCGCTAAGAATATGTTACAGAAATAAAGTCAACATTAATAAAAAGATTAATAATGATAGGCAAAGGTAGAAAATGAAACGTGTATTTATTATGGTATTAGATTCCTTCGGTATTGGTTATAGCGAAGATGCAAAACGTTTTGGTGATGTCGGGGCAGATACCTTCGGTCATATCGCAAAAGAGTGTGCACTTGGTCGTGCTGATAAAGGTCGTAAAGGACCACTAAATTTACCTAATTTAAATCGTCTTGGCTTAGCCGAAGCTGCATTTGAATCAACAGGCCAATATCCGGCAGGCATGAGTAAGCAAACAGATATTATTGGTGCTTATGGTTATGCCAGCGAACTCTCATCTGGTAAGGATACACCATCAGGCCACTGGGAAATTGCCGGAGTTCCGGTTCTGTTTGACTGGGGATATTTCACCAATCAAACCAATAGTTTCCCGCAAGATCTGCTTGATCGTATTGTTAAAAGAGCTAACTTATCTGGTTATTTAGGTAATTGCCATTCATCAGGAACTGTCATTTTAGACGAGCTTGGTGAAGAACATATGCGTACCGGTAAGCCAATTTTCTATACTTCATCAGATTCCGTATTCCAAATTGCCTGTCATGAAGAAACCTACGGTTTAGATAAACTTTATGAACTTTGTGAAATCGTACGTGATGAACTCAATATCGGCGATTACAATATTGGCCGTGTTATTGCACGTCCGTTCGTTGGTAACAAAAAAGGTGAGTTTGTGCGTACCGGGAATCGTCATGATTTAGCGGTTGAGCCGCCAGCACCGACTGTGCTTAAAAAACTGGTTGATGAAAAGCAGGGGCAAGTGGTATCAATTGGTAAAATTGCCGATATTTATGCTAACGTTGGGATTACCAAAAAAGTAAAAGCGACAGGCTTACCTGCACTATTTGAAGCAACTATTACTGAGATGAAATCAGCAGGTGATAACACCATCGTATTTACCAACTTTGTTGATTTTGACTCATCTTATGGTCATCGTCGTGATGTGGCTGGATATGCAGCAGCACTTGAATATTTTGATTCAAGGGTTCCGGAGTTATTAAAATTAGTGACTAAAGATGATTTAATTATTTTCACTGCTGACCACGGTTGCGACCCGACATGGCAGGGTACAGATCATACCCGTGAACACATTCCGGCACTATTTTATAGTCCGGCGCTAAAAGCGGGCTCACTAGGTCATCGTGAAACATTTGCCGATATCGGTCAAACCGTTGCTGATTACTTTGGTTTATCACCAATGGAATATGGTAAATCGATTTTAAAGAAATAGTTTAGCTGTATTTCAGATAATAAAAAGCCACTTTAACTGTGGCTTTTTTAATGTGACAAAACAGAATTACTTATCGTATTTCTTAGTTAAAAGTCGTAGGGCATTAGCGGTAACCAGAGCTGTTGTACCTGAGTCAGCTAAAACGGCAATCCAAAGACCAGTGATCCCAAGTACGCTGGTCACTAAAAAAATAGCCTTAAAGCCCAGTGCCAGAACAATGTTTTGGCGGATATTAGCGTTAGCAGCCCGGGCTAAACGAATCAATTTAGGCAGACTCACCAGACTGTTTTTACTTAAAGCGGCATCTGCTGTTTCTAGCGCCACATCAGTACCACTACCCATAGCAATACCTACTGTTGCTGCTTTCATGGCCGGAGAGTCATTAATACCATCACCAACCATAGCAATAGGTGTGGTCAGGTTAATTTTTTCGATCTCTTTAAGTTTATCTTCCGGTAACAGCTCAGCCCGGTATTGCATATGTAGCAGTTCAGCAATGGCGTGAGCAGAACGCTGATTATCACCTGTTAACATGATAGAACTAATGCCAAGGTCATTAAGTTCTGCAATTGCCTGACTGGCTTCCGGACGGATTTCATCACGCAGAGCAATCAGCCCCAGAACTTGTTGACCATCAGCAACCACAATGACAGTTTTGCCTTCATCTTCAAAGTCAGATATCTGTTTTTGATGAACTGGTGTAATTGTTAACTGTAATCGTTCAGCTTTATTTGGTGAAATAATTGAAATAAGCTGCTGATGTACTTCACCCTGAATACCAATACCTGCTAGAGACTGGCGATTTTCTGCCTGCGTAAGCTCCACATTGAGTTCTTTTGCCTTATTAATCACAGCTTTGGCCAGCGGATGATGTGAACCGGCTTCAACAGCAGCGGCTAAATACAGAAGTTCCTCATCAGTCAGGTTATTGGTGATAATATCGGTAACTTGTGGTTTACCTTCAGTTAAAGTTCCGGTTTTATCAAAGGCAATTGTTTTAATCTGACCAAGTAGCTCAAGCGCTGCTCCGCCTTTAATTAACACGCCATTACGCGCCGCGGCAGAAAGGGCAGAGGTGATCGCTGCAGGAGTCGAAATAATTAGTGCACATGGACAACCAATAAGTAGTAAAGTTAATCCACGATAAATCCATGGATACCATTCTTGCCCCATAAATAGTGGTGGAATAACCGCAATAAGCAACGCAACGAGTGTGATTGACGGAGTATAGTAACGACTAAACTTATCAATAAAGCGTTCAATCGGTGCTTTGCGTTCTTCAGCATCTTCAATCAGTTGTAAAATACGATCGACTGCATTTTGTCCCGGTTCAGACACTACTTTGAGTTGTACTGTTCGGTCAATAATCAAGGAACCAGCTAAGATTTTTGCGCCACTGCGATATTCAACCGGAATTGATTCACCGGTTAAAGCACTTTCATCAATATTGGCAATCTCACTTATGAGTTCAACGTCAGCGGGCAAGCGACTACCGGAAGAGATCTCAATAATATCACCGGGTACCAGCGATTTACTGGAAACGACTTCACGTTTGCCATCAACGATTTTCACGGTTTCTTCTGGCATAAGTGCCATAAGGGAAGAGATACCTTTTTTAGCTTTATTGGCAGCAATGGCTTCGAGCAGCTCACCAATTAAGAACAAGAAGAGCACCATTGAGGCTTCTTCTGTTGCGCCAATAAACATCGCACCAATAGCTGAGATACTCATCAATGTTTCAATAGCAAAAAATGAGCCGGAACGAGCTAAGTTATACGATTTTTTTAAAATGGGAATTAACCCAATAATGGTTGAGAGAATAAAGGCATATTGCCCGTATTCCTCATTAAAGAAGCTCAGGATAAAGCTGCCTGCAATCATCACTGCAAGTACACCTAAATGGATAAAATCTTTTTTCTCCATTGAGTGTGAGTGTTGATGATTATGTTCTTCATCATCAAGCTGGAAACTATATCCAAGCGAAGTAATCTTATTTTCAATTGCCTGACGAGTTTTATCATCATGTTCAGAGACGCTAACTACCAGTTTTTCTGTAGAGAAAACCGTTTTGGCTTTTACCACATTAGGTAGTCCAAGCACACCACGCTCAATTTTTTGAGCGCAGCTTGGACAATCCATACCACTAATACGCCAGGTAAATGTGTCTGTGTCTGGAGTTGTAGTTGGCTGTGTATCGTCTACATTATTTTGATGTTCATGTTCATGTTCATGTTCATGTGAAGCGTGCTCATGGTCGTGATTTTGGTGCGAATGAGAGGTTTCATTTTCAAATTTGTTATTATATAACATAACGTTATCCTATTTGGTTAACAATAGGGATTGTACCCCAAATAAATAAAATTAAAATCTTTTTTAATCAAATTAGCAGATTTTTTAAAATTTGTGATGAAGTGGATTAAATTCTATTTTTAAATTAGTGTTTTATGCTAAAACCCGTTAATATGCAGAATTAGTTATCAAACCACATCAAATAAATTAATGAGGTCAATAATGAATTTTAATGGATTACAGCTTACTAAATCTGAAGAAAAGGGCGTCCCTGCAAAAGTAGAAGTCGTGTCGTTATCAACTGATGATTTACCTGCGGGTAATGTGACAATTAAAGTGAGTTATTCCACTTTAAATTATAAAGATGCACTTGCTATCACCAGTCATGTTCCGATCGCCAGAATCTCTCCGTTAGTACTTGGTATTGATGGTGTCGGTACTGTGACTGAAAGTCAGGATAACCGTTATAAAGTCGGACAAAAAGTGGTGTTAAATGGCTGGGGTGTGGGTGAAAAGCACTGGGGCTGTTTAGCTCAATATGCACGTCTTGATGCTGACTGGTTAATTCCATTACCAAAAGAGATTTCTGAGTGGGATGCTATGGCAATTGGTACTGCAGGTTATACTGCGGCTCTTTGTGTTGAGAGAATCCTTCATTTAGGTGTAAAACCTGAACATGGACCAGTACTTGTGACAGGTTCGACAGGTGGTGTTGGTTCTGTTGCAGTAGCATTACTGACTAAACTAGGTTATCAGGTTGCGGCCTCAACAGGTAAGCCAAATGAGGCCGATTATTTACGCAAACTGGGTGCCACACAGATTGTTGATCGTAATGAGTTTAGTCAGGCAGGTAAACCGTTGCAAAAAGAGATTTGGGCAGCAGCTGTTGATACGGTTGGCTCACATACACTGGCCAATGTTTGTGCACAGATGAAATATGATGGTGTTGTTGCAGCCTGTGGTTTAGCTCAGGGTATGGACTTTCCAGCGACAGTAGCTCCGTTTATTTTAAGAGGCGTAACACTGGCTGGTATTGATAGTGTTATGGTTCCTTATGCACGCCGAATTAAAGCGTGGAAATTTTTAGCTAAACATTTGGACATGTCTATCTTGCGTGATATTGCTACCACCATTACTTTAAAAGAGTGTGTCGCTGCAGGTGAAGCGATTATTGCTGGTAAAGTTAAAGGCCGCTATATTGTTGATGTGAATGCCTAAATTTCATTATATAAATCAAAGATTTAAAATTTTAAGTCTTTGATTTATTTGTATTTTATTTTTAATTATTTATCCTTAAAGTTAGTAGAAGAAGGTAGTTGAAATGAGTTTATTTGATCGCTTTAAAAAGAAAACGACAGAAGCAAATGATGTCGATCACTTATTATTAAATAAACTTAAACAGCAGCTAACGCAGATGGGTTATCAGGTTGCATTAATAGAGCATGGTGTTGTGATTGAATCTCATCTGACCATTCATCTGCATATTATTAAAGATCCTGATTTGCATCCATCTATGATGGCTGTTGCTGTCAAAATTGAAAATGAGTATTTACCTGAAGGGATAGAAGAAAATCTCACCGGTGTTGGTGAAACCGCAGAAGTACAAATTGATTCAGCATTAAAGAATTTTTTATCGATCTCTTTCCCGCCGGTGCTGGATGTGTTTTCAGAAAGCCACAAGTCAGATTTAGATTTTATGACTGAGATTGTCGGGCGCCGCATTCTGTTTCATCCAAAGGTAGGGAGTTTAGGTTTACAGGGTGAATGGACTGTAGCACCTAAGCAGGATGTGTTTTTTGAGTTACTTAAAAATCAGTTGTCAACACAGCTTCTTGACCGTAAATTTAACTGGTTGAAGATTTATGCCTCTAAGTTAAGTAATGGCTCAACTCATATCCAATGTTCTATGAATAATCAGGACTGGAAAGAGGGTGAGCAGATTATTCAAAATTATGTAGATACATGGAACACACCAACATCATTTTTAGGCCTCAAACAAACTATTATGTTTAGATTGTGTGATGCTTATGAGCAGACATCTTAAGGTTTTATTGTTCTTTTAACTTTGCTTTTTGTACTGCTGGCATTCTGTTTCTACAAACATGATTACGTCGTGAAACTTAATTAAAGTTTGTACTGGTATTAGCAAGGTGTTTGGTGGGAAGCACGCCCCGCGTTCGTATTTCTTGGTGTTGATGTTTATTATTAGCTTTGGGTTTGGGGCGAACAGCGCCGCCCTTACGCAATGTTATTGGATGCCTGCTGAGCTTAGCTGTGCGTTACATGACTTGCATGTTCAGCGCATCGGAATAGTACCCTAAGCTCACCCACAGGCTAATGACTTTCACCACTCTAAGAGCTAAAAAGCGCGACTATGTCGCGCAACTCTCCCCATAATAAAAAAGCCCCTGATTTTCAGAGGCTTTTATCGTATGAAATAGAGTATTAATTATAACTTACGATGCATCATCACAATTAACCTTGTGATCACGATAAATCACATGATTATAGCCATAATCTAAATTACGCTGTTCAATCACTTTACCATCACGAATAAAGAACCAATGTTTACTGATTGGTTTGTAGTAGTTTGTTGTTTTCATGCCGCTAATATCAGCACAAACAGAATAACCAAAAGTGGCTTCTTGTTTCTCTGAATTAGTCACGATATATTCCATACGTGGACTACTGATCGCAAGGTAGGTAACAGATTTAGGATTATCTAAATTATTATTACCCCATTTTTGCACAATCTCAGGATAATTGGTCGGATATTTGCCAAAGTTTGCTGTGGTCATATCCGGGCGCCAGTTCGGATCTGTTGGTGTTGTTGAACAGGCACTTAGTAATAATGTCGCAACACTAATCAGAAGAATTTGTTTTTTCATATTATTTATTTCCTGTAATAATTTCTTACGTAGTTTAACGTCATTATATAGGCTGTCAATCAGACTGTTAAATTATAGCATTTCCAGTGCTTGTTTACGTTTAGGTGCCGGGAAGGCTTTATCAAGTGTTGCCAAATCATCAGCACTTAATACAACTTTTAACGCATTGATATTATCCATAACGTGTTCACTGGAAGACGCTTTAGGAATGGCAATAATATCTTTACGGCGCAGTACCCACGCTAAAGCAATTTGAGCTGGCGTGACTGAATGCTCTTGAGCCAGCGTTGCAAGAACCGGGTGCTTTAAAATTCTGCCTTGCTCTATTGGCGAGTAGGCCATCGTAGGTAAGTGATATTGTTCACTCCATGGCAGTAAATCATACTCAATACCACGACGGCTGAGGTTATATAAAACCTGATTGGTGATGAGTTGTTTACTGGCGACATAATTTTCCAGTTCAAGCAGGTCATCAACATCAAAGTTACTCACACCCCAATGTTTAATCTTTCCCTGCTTGATTAATGTTTCCATCGCATTAACCGTTTCAGCTAAAGGAATTGAGCCAGGCCAGTGGAGAAGGTAGAGATCAACATAATCTGTTTTCATGCGGCGTAAACTGGCTTCACAAGCCTTGATAGTACCGTTTAAGCTAGCATGATAAGGTAACACTTTACTGACCAGAAAGACTTTATCCCGGCGATTCTCTATCGCCAGACCAACGACTTTTTCTGCTCCGCCATCAGCATACATCTCTGCAGTATCAATCAGCGTTAGGCCATTATCAATACCCAGTTGCAAAGCAGTGATTTCTTGTTTTTGCTTATGAGCGTTTTCACCCATAAACCAGGTTCCTTGTCCAAGAGCTGGGACTAAATCACCGGAAGGCAGAGTAACTTGTCGAATAGAAGAAGACATAAAAACTCCTTAATATAATGATTTCATAAAGAAATTTCTAAAGATCACTCTAGCATTTTTATCCTGAAATAGCAGTAAACTTTATAAAATTATTTTGTGACAATGTCACTTTTATTTGTGTTTTACCAAAAGAGTCAGACTCAGAGTTAATTTACTTATCAGGTAAGTCATACCGCTGATTAAAATAATAACCGGTACAGTAATACCAATAACAGAGTGATAAGACATGAGTGTGTGATAAACGATAAAGCCAAATATCCATAGCAGAGTATTTTTTAGATTAAACAATCTATCACTACTTATAGAGCCTTTTTTAAGTAAATAGTAATCAGTAAACAAAATAGCAAATAGCGGGGCAAACACAGAGCCAATTAAATAAAGGAAAGATTCATACTGGGACATTGAAATAAATAAGGCCATCAAGGTGCCCGTGATAGTGGCAAGAATCGCAGCCATCTTTTCACTTATTTTATGACCTAAGTTCGCTAAATTGATACCAGCAGAATAGACATCAAGAAAGGTGGTTGTAACCGTTGAAAATACCACAATAAACAGCGCTACGATACCAAGGCCGGCAGTGAGCAGAATTTGAGTAATATCAGAGCTTCCGACATAAATAGCTGCACCTAAACCAACAATAAACATAAAGCTACTGCCAATAAAGTAACTTATTACACTGGCAAACAGACCAGTCTGAATATTTTTAAGGCGACGAGTATAGTCAGCAATGAGTGGCATCCATGAAAGAGACATTGCGATATTGAGTTCAACAGTAGAACCAAAGCTCATGTTACCGTTAATAAAGATAATGTGCGATGGCTGATTAAAGACGGTATAAGCCAGCACACAAAAGGCTAAAAACAGGGCAGATACAATGATAATATTCACTCGAGTTAAGTTTTTGATACCAAGTAATACCCACAGGATAATTAAAGCGCCAATCAGTAGGCTCCACAGTGATTCGTCACTGTATTGCCACAAGGTAATAGAAATCACATCAAATGCTTTAGCTCCACTGATAATCATCACAGCGGTCCAGCCAAGTAACTGTAAAATATTGAGAACTGAGAAGGCATAAGAGCCATATTGACCAAATGAAAGCGACACAGTCTGTGCGGCGGATAAGCGATGATTCGCGCCAATTTTTCCAGCCAGATATAATATAAAAGCACCAATCAGGTGGCCTGTCAGAATGGCGATAATGCCTTGTTGCAGACCAAGTGGGGCAATCAATGCGCCGGTGATAATTTCAGCCAGAGAGACAGCAGCACCAAACCAGAGTAAAGCCTGACTAAATGAAGAAACAGAATGAGTTGTCGATGACATAAATTCCTCAGTACGTAGTTTTAGTTCAATAGCTAATACCGGGGAGAAATAAAAAAAGCTGCAAAGCAGCCAAGTCATCTAAAAAGGAACAGTTAGATAAATTGCTTCCCTACGTAGGTATTAACCAACAGGTTCAAAGGGTCAGGCTAAGCCTTCTCAACGATATAAATCGTCCCCCCGCACGAGAGAAAATATAGCACAAATAAAAATAGCGTCAATGGTAGGCCAGAGACGCTATTTAAAATGGAGTGAAGATGTAAGGTTAGTTACTCTTTGGTTTACTGTTTTTCCATGGATTATCAGATCTGTTTTTATTTTCAGATTTTGCTTTATTTGGCTGAGCAGAGCGGCCAGTTCTGGCTGGTTTACTTGAAAAGCTGTTACGTTTTGGCGCTGACTGTTTTGGTTTTTGAATAGGCTCCGCTTTAATTTTTGGATCTGGTTCAAAACCCTCGGTCTGCATACGAGGTAAAGAGGTTTTGAGTAATTTCTCAATATCTTTTAAAAGCTGTAATTCATCAACACAAACCAGAGAAACGGCTTGCCCCTGATGTTGAGCACGACCAGTACGCCCGATTCGATGTACATAATCTTCTGCAACTTGTGGTAATTCATAGTTTACAACATAAGGTAGCTGGTCAATATCAATACCACGTGCAGCGATATCGGTAGCAACGAGTACTGTAATGTTGCCGCTTTTAAAATCGGCTAAGGCTTTTGTTCTTGCTCCCTGGCTTTTATTACCATGAATCGCAGCCGCGGTGATACCATCTTTATTGAGTTGTTCCGCTAAATGATTTGCACCATGTTTAGTTCGCATAAATACTAAAACTTGTCGCCACTGCTGAGAACCAATTAAATAAGAGAGTAATTCACGTTTACGTTTTTTATCAACATGATGAATAAATTGCACAATTTGTTCAGAAGCACTATTAGGGCGAGCCACTTCAACCTGGGCAGGTGAATTTAAAAATGTGCCGGCTAGTTCTTTGATTTCATCAGAAAAAGTCGCAGAAAACAGTAAGTTTTGACGTTTTTTAGGTAACTTAGCAATAACCCGGCGAATATCGTGAATAAAGCCCATATCCAGCATTCTGTCAGCTTCATCAAGTACAAAAGTTTTAATCTGGCTAAGATCTACGGCATTTTGCTGTACTAAATCAAGCAGTCGTCCTGGTGTTGCAACTAAGATATCAACGCCACCACGTAGCTTCATCATTTGAGGATTAATACTTACACCACCAAAAACGACTAAAGAGCGAACCGGTAAATATTTGCTATATTCACGTACGTTTTCACCAATTTGAGCTGCAAGTTCTCTGGTTGGAGCCAGAATAAGTGCTTTTAACTGGCGTTTGCTACGCTTAGCCTGATCATTTGCAGGGGCTTTAGGTTGTGTATTTTGTATTTGTTGCAAAATAGGTAATACAAAACCAGCTGTTTTTCCTGTTCCTGTTTGAGCACTGGCCATTAAATCTTTACCGGAAAGTACTACCGGAATTGCTTGTTGTTGAATTGGTGTAGGAGTGGAATAACCCAGTTCTTGTACCGCTTGTAAAATCTCAGTACTTAAACCGAGTGAGGAAAATGACATCAGAAATCCTTGATAAGTCGTTAAATAAAGTATCCGCATAAAAGTACTAATGCAGAGACCTTATGCAAGGGCGCTATTGTGTCTGATTCTTTTAGTGCTGTAAATATAATTTATTATTTAGGGTTGCGCGACGTAGTCGCGCTTGTAGATCTTAGAGTAGTGAAGTAATTAAGATGTTAGGGTGGCGCGGCATAGCCGCGCTTTTAGGGTTTGATCTTGTGGAATATCAGCCAGTGTGTGAGCTTAGCGGTACTATTCCGATGCGCTGGACATGCAAGCCATGTAACGCTCACTCCATAGCACCGCTAAGCTCAGTCTGCATCGAATCACACTCACAGATAAAAGATTAAGAGATTAAAGGATTATTGTTTAGGTTTTAAAGAGAAACTGAAAAGTTAAATTTGATGGAGAGCGTATTCCATAGGTCTTAGCGAGTCCTCGAGCGGGTGCCTATGGCGTACGGTAGGCCATCAAACCCACGGAACCTGCAACTTTATTAAAGATATTGCGGCAGGGCGACGCAGTCCGCCCCCAAGCACCATGCTGATAACAACACTAATAAAACTATTGCGTACGAGCGGCGCATGCCGCTCCAAATCCAATGCTAATATTAAACAACTAAACAGAGAAACACGAACGCGGGGCGTGCTCCCCGCCAAACACCCTGCTAATACTAGCACAAGACTTGAATTGCGCGACGTAGTCGCGCATTTAAGAAAAATACTAAACTCTAGCCTTCAACTGTAAAATAGCTCTAGCCTCATCTGGCGAAGCAACCTCTTTATTGGCTTCTTTCACCAGACGAACAGCTCTTTCGACCAGTTCAGCATTTGATTTAGCCAGACGCCCTTTAGCATAGAACACATTATCTTCAAGACCTACACGAATATGCCCACCAAGCGCAAGTGCAGCGAGCATAATTGGAATATGCCCCTGACCAATACCAAGTGCTGACCAGGTTGAGCCAGCTGGTAACTGGCTTTTCAGATACACCAGATTTTCAACTGTGGCGGTTGAGCCACCCGGAGCACCAAGTACAAACTGATAATGAGCAGGAGCCTGAATGATTCCTTTCTTCATATAATATAAAGAGTTATAAATCATTCCTGCGTCAAATATTTCAATTTCCGGTTTCACCTGATTGTCTATCATCACCTGACCTAATTTCTCAAGAAACGCCGGATGATTCATAAATACAGTTGAATGCGCCCAGTTCATGGTTCCGCAGTCATATGAGCCCATCTCTGGTTTAAGCTCGATTAAATGCTCCATACGAGTCTCATCTGTCGCATTCAAATCACCTGATGTGGTCAGATTTAGTACGATGTCACATTTCTGTTTAATCAGTTCCACCGTTTTTTTAAAGCGCGCTTTATCCATCGTGCCCAGACCATTATCATCACGCATATGTAAATGAGCGATTGCTGCACCGGCTTGCCAACATTCATAAACATCCTGAGCGATCTCTTCCGGAGTCATAGGTACTGCCGGATTATGTTCTTTAGTTGGAAAGGCGCCAGTGGTTGCTACTGTGATGATCACTTTATCATTCATACTATTATTCATTTTATTGTTCATGGGAATTCCTAATTGGTTTTATGGTTAGTGTTAGGTAAAAATAGCATGGTAATTGCCGCAGCAAGGAAGAACAGGGCACAGATACCAATTCCGACGGTTAAACCATATTTGGCCGACACAAAGCCCAGGACAAATGGTGAAAAAGCGGAAAGACCACGACCAACGTTAAAACAAAATCCTGCACCAAGTGTTCTGACTCGGGTTGGATATAGCTCACCAAAATAAGAACCAAATAAACCCGCAAAAGAAATAAAGAAAGCATAAACAGGTCCTAGCCAAAGTAGGGCTATTGTGCTTTCAGACATGACATAAATAGGTAAGGTAACGGTTGTTCCTAAGAACGATAATATAATGGCTTTTTTGCGACCAATAATATCGGCTAAATAGCCAAATAAATTATATCCAACAAACATACCGATATTTAAGATTAAAAAGAAGATCGACATAGTTTGCATATCCAGTCCTCTTTCTTGTACTAAGAAAGTTGGAATCCATGTCGTTGACCCCCAATAAGCGACAAGTGCGAAGCTTGCAGCCAGTGTGGCAAAAAAGGTGATGCGGATAAGCTCTGGTGAGAAGATTTCACTAATAGAAACATTCACTGGTTCACCTTTTTGTAGGCGCTCTTCACGTTGCTTTTTCCACACTTCTGATTCAGGCACAAAAAGATAAATATATAAAGCTGCAACCAGTGAACCCGCACCAGCTAAAAATAGTCCACGCCAGCCATATAAAGGAATAATAACTGAAGCTAAAAAGGCAGAAATACCAGCGCCGGCAGGGAATGAACTTAAGACAAATGCAGCAGCACGACCACGTTGTTTAGCTGGCCATGTTTCAGCGATATAAGCAGCGATAATACCCCAGACACCACCAAGTCCAAGTCCGGCTAAAAAGCGTAAGATTAGAATGGTAATCCAGTTAGGACTTAGTGAAATAGCAGCGGTTAAAATACCAAATAGCACTAAACTCCAGATAAGTGCTTTTCTTCTGCCATAGTTATCAGAATACCAGCCAACTACAATACTACTAATACCAACACCAAGCAGAGTCGCTGTACCAAGCAGACCACCTTCAGCCATGGTCATATTCATATCTTTCATAATGACAGGCAAAGCAACGGCAAGTAAGGTAATATCCATGGCATCAAACATATAACTAAAGAAACCACCGGTTAAGACATGCCATTTGTTCACAATTTTTTCTTTCATCGTTCTTATCCTTATTATTATCGTTATGACAAGATTGCAACGGTTCTGGTCCAGCCAGCACTCGCTTTATGAATTTTAATTGGGAAACATGATACCTTAAATCCAAAAGGAGGTAATTGTTCCAAATTAGTGAGTTTTTCCAGATGGTAATATTCACTTTCAATACCGGCAAAGTGACCTTCCCAAATAATTGATGAATCGCGTGTTTCTCTAAACTCTTCTGCTACCAAAGGAAGAGGACGATCCCAGCTCCAGGCGTCGGTTCCGACAACTTTAACTCCCTGACTTAACAGATAGAGAGTTGCTTCTTTCCCCATGCCACAGCCTTTCACTAAATATTCTTTTGTGCCCCAATACTTTTGAGCACCGGATTGAATAAGAACAATATCCAGCGGTTTTAAAGTGTAATTAATGCGTTTTAGTTCTGCTTTAATGTCAGCTTCTGTGACCAGATAACCATCCGGAAAATGAGAAAAATCCAGCATTACACCATCAGAAAAACACCATTCCAGAGGCATATTATCAATAGTTGTAGCTTCTTCACCATGATTCATGGTTGGATGATAGTGCCACGGCGCATCAAGATGAGTGCCACTATGCGTGGTGAGAGTGATATATTCAATAGACCAGCCAAGCCCACCCGGTAAATCATCATCGGTGGCTTCAGGAAAGAATGTTTTGATATGTTCAGCACCTTTAGAGTGATCCCAATAGTCAATATTAGTTGGCATTGAAGGAGGATCACAAGGCGTTTGATGTTCGATAGAAACGCTTAAATCAATTATCTTCATAGTTTGTACCTTTTGCACAGTTATTTTAGGAAAGTAAAACTGTGCTAACCATAAAATTAATTGAACGACCGATCAATTTTTATTTATTGTAAATTCGAGGCTGATCACAATTATTTGAACGACCGACCAAATAATTTGATGGAAAATAAAGCGCTATTTTTATAACAGTTTGATTTATTTGCGTTTTTTATTGTCAGCTGTATGAATTAAGGTTAATTCAGAAAAAGTATTAGTAAAATCATAAGGTTGCTGACTCAGTACGGCTTTTAAACCGGCTGTGGCAAAATTGAATAAATACTGACAGGAAACTTCTGGTTTTTCGGTAGAACATAAACCAGAGGAGAGGCTATTGATGCGGTCAACTTCGGCAAAAGTATTACACATTGCACCGACTAAAAAATCAAATCCCCATTGAACTTGTTGCTCTGTTGCCTTTGGTGCTGATTTACGGATTTCTGCCAGAAAAAGTTCAGCACTAGGGTCAAACTGTTCTTGTAGAATGGATAAAGACAGATTAGAGCCTGATGAGAGCAGGCGAGCTACCAATTTAGCATAATCACGCCAGCCATCACCGCCATTTAACGTATTATAAAGATATGGCGCGATAAAAGACTCAACAATAAACTCCAGTGGAATCGCTTTTTTACCGTAGGATTCTTTATGTTTCATAAGTAACTGAGTTCTGTCACGACTTAAAATACCAATACGACGCTTGATGAGGGTACGATAAAGCTCTTCTTTAGAACCAAAGTGATAATGTGCCAGTGCCAGTTTGACTTCTGCCGTTTCGGTAATCTGACGAATAGACACTTCATTGTAGCTGTATTCGGCAAAAAGCTTCTCAGCAGCATTCAGTATTTTTTCGGCTGTTTTTAACGGTTTAGATTCTTTCATGGATCACTCAGTATGGATAATAAAACGCTTTATCATACGCTGTTTTGCCCAATAAGAAAATGTTAAGTTGAGCTTTTCCTTTGAAAATAAAGAAGTATTGCGGATAAGTAAATAATAAAATGAAAGTAATAAGATAGAGAATAAGAAATAAAAAAAGCACCAACATAATTTGGTGCTTTTTTGTTATTAATACAAACTAAACTAAATGAGCAATAAGCTCATCAGTTTGACCATGCAGGAAGTTAATTGGAGCGACTTCGATTACGGTATAAGCACCACTTGCTTGTTTCATTGACGCGCGAGCAGAAGAAACTAAGAACTGTGCAGTCAGAGCCGGGTTATTAATACGCATTGAATACTCAAATAATTGATTTTGCGTTTCACCAGAGACACCTTTATGAGTTAAATGTACGCCGTGTCCCATATCTTTTAAGGCATCAATACTTGGTACTTGTTTAACGTGGGTTTCATCAGAAGCAAAATAAGCATCCGCTTTTAAAGTTTTTTCAACAGTCGCAAAATCAGCGCCATTTTCCAGCTCAATATAAACTAAGCGACGATGTACACCAGTACCCAGTGGAATCGTCATTGATAGCGCATCTTTAACACCAGTGATAGCTTTAGCTGCCACGCTGTGCCCCATACTCATACCCGGACCAAAGTTAGTATAAGTAATCCCTTTTGGTGCCATGGCCAGCATTAACGTTCTGACGATTGAATCTGAACCCGGATCCCAGCCAGCAGAAATAATTGCTGTACTGTTATGTGCTTTAGCCATTTTATCCAGACTGTGTTTTAGGTCAACGATTTGAGAGTGAATATCAAAGCTATCAACTGTATTAATCCCTTTTGCCAGAATAGCCAGAGCGGTTTCTTTAATTGCACGAGTAGGGGAACATAAAATAGCAACATCAACGTTATCGAGCTTATCAATTGAATCAACAACTTTGTAAGCCGCCAGTTCTGCAGGATTATTTTGAGTACTGCGTCTGACAATACCTGCAATTTCAAAATCTTCTGCAGCGTTTAATGCTTCTAAAGTATATTTCCCGATGTTGCCATAGCCTATGATGGCAGCTCTGATTTTTTTCGTCACAATTCACTCCTTCTGAATAATTGATCTTAATATCTTAAAATAAGACGAGATCATTTTATTTACGTTTAATAATGGCTAAAAATTATAAAGGATTTCTAAAAGCAGGTTGATAAATAATTTTAATATCAGAATGTCTGATATAACCGACACTATAGCAAATCTGGTAAGTTAAATAGAAAATATTATGGAATATGCTATGATGCGCCCAATTAATTTTGATTTTTATCAGACCATTAAATAACTTATATGAAAATACTGTTAACCACATTAAATGCCCGATATGCTCACACTTCTTTGGGACTGCGCTATTTGTATGCCAATTTAGGCGAGCATCAAAAAAATGCGGTTATTTGTGAATATACGTTAGATCAGCGTCCAATTGATATTGTTGAGCAGCTACTCGCACAAGAGCCAGATGTGATTTCTCTGGGGGTTTATATCTGGAATATTCATCAAAGCGAAGCGATTGCTAAAATGATTAAAGCCGTAAGACCAGACATCATTTTAATTATTGGCGGGCCGGAGGTGAGTTACGAGCATCACTTAAACGCGATTGTTGATGTCGTTGATTATGTTATTTGTGGCTGGGGTGAAGCTAGTTTACCTAAACTCTTATCTGATATTGAAAACCAGCGCCGACCAGTGAATAAGATTATACAAGGGATTAAGTTACCACTTGATGACATTAAATTCCCTTATGATTATTATACCGATACTGATTTAGCTCAGCGTATTTTGTATGTGGAAGCATCACGTGGTTGCCCGTTTACCTGTGAGTTTTGTATTTCAAGTCTGGATGAAAGTGTACAGGCATTTAATATTGACGCTTTTCTGGCTGAAATGGAGAAGTTATTCCAGCGTGGTGCCAGAACGTTTAAATTTGTCGACCGTACATTTAATATCAAATTAGAAAACAGTAAGCGTATTTTACAGTTCTTTTTAGATAAGATTGCAAAGTATCCGGAAGAGGGGATCTTTGCCCATTTTGAGGTAGTACCTGATTATTTACCCGAAGAGTTAAGAAGGCTAATTCAGGCTTTTCCTAAAGGTGCCCTGCAGCTTGAAATTGGTATTCAGACACTAAATCGGGATGTGCAGCGCAATATCTCTCGCCGTACTCATTTAGGTAAGGCGAAAGAAAGTATTTCCTGGTTATCAACTCAAACCGGCGCTCACTTACATGTGGATTTAATTGCCGGATTACCGGGAGAAAATTTAGCCAGTTTTGCTAAAGGTTTTAATGAGCTCTGGAGCTGGCAACCACAAGAGATTCAACTTGGGATTTTGAAGCGTTTAAAAGGCACGCCAATTGTCAGACATACGGATAGCTTTGAATTTGTTTATGACGAATTAGCCCCTTTTGCAGCGTTAAAAAACCGTGATTTATCCTTCGTAGAATTACAGCATATTAATCGCCTGTCACGTTTTTGGGATCTTATTATTAACTCAGGACGATTCCCACATACTACGCCATTGATTTTAGGTGAAACACCGTTTGAAAATATGTGGGAGCTTAGCGACTGGATTTTTAAAACCACTAAACAGACCCATAAGATTGCCTTAGATCGACTGATAAAACTGATTTTTGACTGGTTAACTTCTAAAAACCTGCCAAAGCAAGAAATTATCAGCTTACTGAGTGCTGACTTTATGACAATGGGAATTCAGGGCTGGCCACATTATTTAGGTTCTCCACCAGAAGGATGGCGAGCTAAAGTTAATAATAAAGGGAGTAAAGGTACAGTACGTCAGGATCGTCATATGGTGGGTAATTAATATATTATTACTATTTACCTGTCTGGTGGGTTTTAGGTAAATGATAACGATGCAATTCTTTTGGTTACTTTATTTTAATTTTTATATATAGATAAATTTATCTCTTATACACATTTGGGTGCTGGTAGTAGAAGGTTTCTATCGCTTTATTTAAAGCAAGTTTCGCTGCTTTTGTTGACGTAAAATTATCTGTGATTTGTGAGATGAAATGGTAAGTTTCTGATTGATTATCTTCTGTCAGATACTCTAAATAAGCCACATACTCTTTGGTATCAATACGGTTAATAATACGTAATCGGTAGTGATAATCTGTATCCTCAAAACCTATTTCCCGGTAAGGGTGCTCCTGATAGACGTAGTGATTATAAAAATAACAGGTCTCAGAGCCTTCGTTAAGGAATA
Organism: Zophobihabitans entericus; assembly: GCF_011745665.1. GTDB lineage: Bacteria > Pseudomonadota > Gammaproteobacteria > Enterobacterales > Orbaceae > Zophobihabitans > Zophobihabitans entericus. The sequence continues at coordinate 2,213,080 of NZ_CP050253.1, forward strand.
TTTTACAGCGGACAGGTAACTCTGCTTGCATCACCGGGTGGTTAAACAGTTTATTAAAACGTGCGTCAATATCGAGTGTAAACTCAGAGTAGTTACTGTTTTTTGTCGTATCGATGACAGATTTATTATTGATTATGGCATCAATCACATCACTATCTTCCGGAAAATCCATGTCCCAAAGGACTTCTGTTGAAATATCATCCATTAGAATATCTTGGACGATATGAGTACTTGGATACAGGCTCAGTTTTTTTATTTCATGATTCTGTTCATCAAGTAAGTCGTCAATGGCATAAATATCGTTCCTGCTGATAATTGATGCAGCATGCATTTTGCCAATATAGCATTTCATATCTACAGCAATAATACTTGAAACGTATAATCCACCATGAACATGTAGTTTTCCGTGATTATATTTAGCGTAAATCAGTTCACCACGGACATTCCCACCAATATAATGTGTATGACCACAAAAATGCATATTTTTAGCTGATAAATTACCCAGCACAATAACAGCAGGAGAGAAATCAAGATCTTCACACATCAGGTAGGTTTGAATATGTAAATTTTTTAGAAAAATAATCCCTTGCACCTCAAAATCAGTAATTTGTTCACTAATCTCTGAGAGGTCAAATTTTGATAAATTAACATCATCTTTTGCTAATAGAAAACAGCTGTTGGTTTCTGCCAGTTCAAAAGAATAGGCATCATAGAGTTTCTCGTCACTACCAACACCGTGCAGTTCTTTAATATAGCTAAAGGCGTGTACTGCATCGATAATATCAAACGTATAATCACTAAATTGTATTGTTTGAGCCTTAAACGTTCTGGGAGTATTAAGCAGAGCGATTCGCCGTTTAAAATCTTCAGCACGATCTTGTTTTTGTTGCTGATAATTTTGTTCAGCAACTTCAAGATCCATTACCAGCTCTTTAAATCTAGCAAGCGCTTGCTCGTAGTGTTTTTCTGGCTGATTTTGCAGACTTTGCTGACTAAAAATAAAATTATCACCAATACTAATATGGGACTGATAAAAAAGCTCTACGGCAGATTGATGAGTTAATATGTAGTGATAGATCTCAAAATCATCTTCTTTGTCTGTATTACGATAACTTTTAGCCAGACTAATGCGTATAGTGTGATTTACCTGGTCTTGCTCAAAAAGATAAGTATATTTATTTCCAACATATTGATACTCATAGTTTTGTAAGTTTTGCACAAAATCACTATTGATGAGTTTTTGCATCAAGGCTGGTGTAATATATTGGTTAAATTCGTTGATCTTATTCATATTAACTGAGTGAGTCATATTCTTAGGGCTGTATTTTAGCGCATCTAAATTATAAAGATAGCTGATCAAGCCACCAACGTCCGGCTGGTCCGGGTGGTGAAACATTCGACCAGACAGCATCAATTGAGATGGTTTTTGGCCATCCGGCAATATTCAGCTCTTTTAATGGATAATGACTAAAACGTTTTACCAGCCAGCGCGGTAAGGCTGCCCAGCCAAAACCCAGCTCGGCCATTTCAAGTAAAAGAAGATAACTTGGTGCTGACCAGACAAGTCCCGATGACTTTAATTTATTATGCCCGGAATAGGTATTTAAATAGAGCTGACGGGAATTATTAAGTTGCTCTCTTGTTACTTGTTTCAAAGAAGCTAAAGGATGAGTTGCTGCTACAAAAATAGCAATATCTGTTTGGTGTGGTAAACGGTAATGACTGATGTCAGCCGGGTAAGAAGAGCGTGCTTCAATGACACCAATATTAGCACGACCCGTTTGTAACAGTTCTATCACATCTTCATCTTCTGCCAGCAGACACTCAAATTCAATATCCGGATATTGTTGTTCAAAATCATATAGATTTTTTTCATGGCGTTGAGAGTAATAAATATCTGATAAAATAAAGGTTAAACGAGATTCTGTTTGTGCTGATAAACGGGTTGCCAATTCATCTAGTTTTTCATTAGCGAGTAATATTTCCTTGACCTGATTTAAAATACGTTTCCCTTCCTTTGTTAAAACAGGGTGCTTAGCTTGACGATCAAAAAGAACAACATTAAGATCTGTTTCCAGATTAGCAATTGCAGTGCTGATCGTTGACTGGCTTTTATGTAATTTACGTGCTGCAGCAGAGAAAGAACCTAGCTGTGCAGCTTCTACAAAGGCTCTTAAGGCTTCCGGTGAATATGTCATATCTATCGATTTTCTAGATGGTTAATATCTTTTAAGTATCTCAAAAAACGATGATAATAACCAGCCATAACACAAACTATTTATAACACAAGTATTAGAGTCAGAGTCGAAGTTTATGAACAAATATAGCAGAACATTATATGAACGTATCTTTCATGCGGTCTGTTTCGAGGTGATCGCCATTTTAATTACCGCACCGGCATCAGCACTCATTATGAATCGGCCTATTTTTGATATGGGAGCACTGGCAGTTATCTTATCGACTGCTGCGATGCTGTGGAATGTTATCTATAATTTCATTTTTGACGTGATTTGGCCGGTGATTAAATATCCAAGAACCATGCGGGTCAGGGCGCTGCATGCTGTTGGTTTTGAGGTCGGATTTGGTGTTTTAGGTATAGGGCTTATTATTAGCTGGTTGGGTATTACTATTTTACAGGCATTAATGCTGGAGATAGGTTTTTTACTTTTCTTCTTACCTTATACGATGGTCTATAACTGGATTTATGATTATCTGAGAGAAAAGGTTATTAACAGAAAGACCCAAAAGCTGGCTGCTCAGGAACCAAGATACTAAAGATAATTTTTAAATTGGTATAAAAAAACGGTGACATTTGTCACCGTTTTTTGTTACTAATCTATCTTAGAAATTATAGCGATAACCTAAGTTCACCATAGTTTGATCGAACTGATTACCTTTAGCATAAGTGAAATCAATATATAAGTTATGTACGTTATCAATTTGTGCATTCACACCCACTGCATTATCGATCATATGACCTTTAAAGTTATAAGAGTTATTTTCCATACCATTAAATGCATAGGTTGTATTGCCTTCAAACTCTTTGACGTAACCTGTTTTTACATAGATATCAACCTGGTTATTGTTTTTATCATATGTGGTATAGCCAAGCAGGGCACTAACACGACCAATGACAGACTCATAAGAACCTAAGTTTGTTTTTAAGCCATTACTTGATGAAATAGTGGCTGCACTTTGGTGAGAGTATGTAATTTGAGCTTGTGGCTCAACATACCAGCGACCTTCATCTACTGTTGGTTGTTCAGTAAAGTAAAAACGTTTACCTGTTTCAAGTGATAAGCTGAATCCTTTAGAATCCCCATCACCATAAACTGAATAGCCACCACTCGTTGTTGTATTAAAGCTATTATTCATATTCAAATATTTAGCCACACCATCAACATAGAAGCCATTAACATGTTTGTAAGTACCGTAGAAACCTACATAGTAGCTATTAGTACTGCCGTCACCTTCCTGAAAATCAGTATAAGCACGAGATAAACCAACTACCGCACCGCCATAAATATCATAATCCTCTTCTGTGACAAATTTCTTATCAACACCGATTTGCATGCCCTGATATTTTACTTTAGAGTCTGATAGTGCCTGACTGCCAAAAGAGGTGAGGGCACCAGCATAAACACGACCCCAAACATCACCGTCCATATTAGGGGAACGTCGCAGTTCACCCATACGTTGTAATAATGTTTGGTTTTCAACATAGTTTAATAGATAGCTAATATTTAAGATATTAGCTGAGTTATCAGCAGTATTCGTTAAGCCTCTTTGACTGGTTAAATACCAGTCACTGGTACGTTCACTACGTATTGTGTCACCAGTACTAAGGCCATATTGATAAGCGCCCACATCAACAGTGCCACTGGCATTACTAATAGTAAAGTTTGCATTACCGCCTTCAGTTTTGATGATGTGAATGCGCTCATCACCAGTAACAGTTGAGCCACCATTTAAACTATCATTTACTGTTGTTTTATGATTACCATTTGCCACACCATCAATAACTAAAAAGTCAGTATGGTTATTTGAACCATCAATTTCAGAACGGAAAACGAAAGTACCAGAACCTTCAAGAGTTTTAGCTGTTAGTGTCACTTTATTACTAGGAATAACTGTACTTGTTTGATCTCCAAGTTGAATAGTTGCACCACTGACTTTTAAATCAGTAACAGTTGATGAGTTACTCATACGCCAGAGACTATTAGTACCACTAATATTTAAATTTAAAGTAGAATTCGCATCAACCGTAGTATTGCCTAAGAAGACAGAACCGTTTGTCATATTCAGGTCAATTTTACCGCCAGTTTGTGCCCGCATATTACCAGTTACAGTATAAACGCCTGATGTTCTGGTACCCGTATCTGAATTATTACTTGAAATAACAGAACCTGCACCAGTTGCCTGCATGGCATAACCGTTATTAACAACTGTGACTTTAGTGTCTCCTAATAGATCAACAACACTGCCACGAGTGACGCCACCGGCTGAACCTGCTTCAGCAAAAATACCGTAAGCATTTGCTTGTTTAGTTTCGATTTCAGTGCTACCAAGTTGAATAACACCACCACGGTTAGCATAAATTGCGTGGGCAGATGAGCCATTGGTTGTAATTTTGCTGTTATTACCAATTGTTACTCTGGCCTCACCCACAGCAGACGACGCTGTCCAGCTACGGATACCGGCATAAATACCATAACCTTTTGAGTCGAGAAGGTTTGAACCGCTACCACCAGTGATTACTTCTAAGTTGTCACCAATTTCGATAATGCTTGATACACCAACAGTTTTAGCGATGTTAGCACGTACACCTACACCATCTTGAGAGTAGATATAAGAGCCATTCCCCACTCTTACTGTTGAATTTAGTCCTGAAACATTTTCTGTGACGTTAATACCATCAGCAGAACTACCATAAGCATTGATAGTTAATTTTTCATAAGTTTGAAGAAGACCACCCGCATTCACCTGAATAGCATCAGCGGTGCTACCTTTAGTCGTAATCGTTACATTTTTTAAAGTATAGTTATTTCCATAAATGCCAAACCCCTGCAAAGGTGTGAAGCCTCCAGCAACAGTATTTGTATCAATAATAATTTCATCGTAGCTAGAAAGAGGAGTGGAACCTGAATAATAATAGAGAGTATTATTATAGTTTAGTGTTCCTGCCGCAAATATTGACGTGCTACTCATACCGAGGATTAATCCTATATGAGTATATAGAATTTTCTTTTTGAAGCTTTTCATATGCCACATTCCCAATTTAATTATTTAAAATAATTATTCTGTTTTTTTATTATTGTTGTTTTTTTGCATAGCTTTTATTTATAGATAAACCTTACTCATAACAAGGCTAAAAAAGTAGTACATTAATCAAATTTAATCGTTTTTAAACATAAAAAATACAATGTTAACGATCTATCATTAAAGTGCGTCAATACTATACCTTTTACAAGTTGTGTAAATCTAAATCAGCACTAAAAGCTAAAGAATTTATACCCTAAAAAAATTATGTTTATTAACATCAATAAGATAATAATTTCCAATTTTATATAAAAGTGATAAGGATTTATTAACTCAATGATATTTTAACTATAAATAAGTAAATTTTCGTTAAGAATTTGTTATTTTATTGTGATGAGACTAGCAATATTTTAATTTAAATCAAATAATTAACATTATTTAGATTATCTGTTTAGAGTCTTATGGTTCTATATTTACCTGACTTTTGTAAATTCCAATAATTTAAATGTGAGTATATTAACGCTCTTTATAAATCATTAAATTTATCGTTATTGATTAAAGTACAGATAAGAGAATCGTGAAGAACGAAAAATGTATAAATTTGATTATTTATTCAACAAATAATTTTTTTAAAAAGCAGGTGGATAAAAAATGAGTAAGTTCATTTTTCTCATTTTTCTGTTTTTTTTATGCGATAACTCCTTTTATAAGTTATATTTATAAATATTCATTCAATTGATTAAGTTTAATTTTTTTATCTTTCTCAGTAGTTTTCATAAGATAAAAAACGAATTAATTATTTATTTCTCTTTTAAAATAACTTATTATGCATAGATTAAAACGATCGATCTTTTTTATTTGATCGGCAAAATTAATTATTTTTATCTGCTTTTGCTTAATCGTTTTATTCAAAAAAACAATAATAAAAATAAATAAGTTATAGAAATAGAATTTGGGGAAAGAAAAAACATGAATGAATTTAGATTATTGAATAAATCTAGAATTGCCTTTGCTTTTTTACTGGTACTGCCTTTTAGTTCAACTCAGGCAGCTTATACAGCAACAACGATTGGTCAAATTAATGGTACACCACCATATCTTAATGATCCTTTGGGTAACAAGGTAGAAGATTATACTGAGCTACTCAAGATAAGAGTGAATAATCCTGCCGGTGGTTTTGATGAATATAAAACAACCGGAGTCATTACAGTTCCCAGATATACTAATATGTCTGATATAGAGGCTGCTCTTCCTTTTGATGCCTCTTCAATATATTTACTTGATAACAGTTATTCTCTCAATGATGATGATGGCGATACTCCAGCTACTTTTAATGGCTCTGTAAATATTACTTTTACAAAAAACAATCTAACAGTTGCTAAAGCAAATGTGCCTAATGAGGTTTTGACTAACTGTAATACTTATCAGTTAAGAGTTGCTGTTGCTGATATTAATGTAAAAACCACCGCAGGTTTACCAACTTCTGATCCTGCTCAGACTCCACTATACAGCAGAATAAATACTTATACTTTTCAAACTGATAGACCTGCTTTATGCTATATTAAAACAGTAGATTTGGATGTTTCAACAACGGCTAGTTATTGTAGGAATAACGCAACTAATTGTACTTATTCAGTTGGCTATAATCCAGATATCTATAACACGACTAATGGATTTCTTGTCGAGGCAGTAAGAAAGAATAACTTAAAATTCCCTGTTACCGCTTTCAGAGGCGCTCAATTTACATTAGTTGGCTCGGGGAGTGAAAGTGAGTGGAGTTGTAGTTCAACAAATAATACGAATATTTCATTATCTGGCTGTACGGTAAAATTTAATTCAAAAATGGCTGCACCAGCAACTATCACTATGACGCATACTTCAGGAGTGGTTGATACTTATGTGATTCCTGCAACTGAAACGTGGTTAGATCCATCACCAACCACATTAGCTTACTCCGCAAGTGCTACGTCTTATCCAGCAGCTTCATACTGTAGAGATGGCACAGCTACATCAGTGACAAGTCTGGCTGCAGCACATTCTTATTTTGTCCCGGTGAATAAGATTACCAATGCACCAGTAGAGTTAACGGGCTACGTACAAAATCTTAATAAGCGGTTTGCACGAGATTTAGATGGAACAGTGCTTGGTGAGTGGGGTAAATTAACAGCCTATACTGATTCCGGGTTTAATGTATTAAACTCAACAATCAGTTCATATAAAGATGTCTGGACATCGCAAAACTGGAGTGCGACTCAACAATTTAGTGTGGATGTGTCAAATGGGGTGGTGAGAGCAAGTCCTATGAGTCAATCGGCATATCCAATTGCTGCTTGTAGCAGATAATTAAATTTTATTATAAAGCGTTCACTCAATTTACCTCTTATAGAATAAACGACTATAAGAGGTATTTTTATATTTGCTTATTGTAATTTGTACATAAATATTAACCACAAATATAAATGAAATGGTTTCTATATAGCCACAAAATAAATAATCATTGTCGCAATTTTTATTAAAATAATCAGATGATTACTTTTTCTTTTATCTTTACTCGCTACACGCTATTCATTGTGGCATAATGTGCGCCAAATCACATTCTAACTATTTTAGTTTCCTATTCGAGAGTAAATCCAGTGTTAACAACTAGTAATATCACAATGCAATTTGGTAGTAAGCCACTTTTTGAAAATATTTCTGTCAAGTTTGGTAATGGTAATCGCTACGGCCTGATTGGGGCTAATGGTAGTGGTAAAACCACTTTTATGAAAATATTAGGTGGTGATTTAGTTCCTACATCTGGTAATGTTTCTTTAGACCCACATGAGCGCTTAGGAAAACTCAGACAAGATCAGTTTGCCTTTGAACAATACAGTGTTTTGGATACTGTCATCATGGGGCATCATGAACTGTGGCAAGTAAAAGAAGAGCGTGACCGTATTTATGCGTTAACTGAAATGAGTGAAGAAGACGGTTACAAAGTTGCAGATCTGGAAGTGCAATATGCAGAGATGGATGGCTATAGTGCGGAAGCCAGAGCTGGGGAGCTACTCCTTGGAGTGGGCATTCCAATTGAACAACATTATGGACTAATGAGTGAAGTTGCACCAGGCTGGAAGCTACGTGTGTTACTGGCTCAGGCACTATTTTCTAATCCGGATATTCTACTACTGGATGAGCCAACCAATAACTTAGATATCGATACCATTCGCTGGCTTGAGCAGACACTTAATGAACGCGAAAGTACCATGATTATTATTTCCCATGACCGCCACTTTCTTAATATGGTCTGTACTCATATGGCGGATATGGATTATGGTGAATTGCGCGTTTATCCTGGTAACTATGATGAATATATGACAGCCGCAACTCAGGCCAGAGAGCGCCTGCTGGCAGATAACGCCAAAAAGAAAGCACAAATTAGTGAACTACAGTCATTTGTTAGTCGTTTTAGTGCTAATGCTTCAAAATCAAAACAGGCAACATCACGAGCCAGACAGATTGATAAAATCCAGCTGGAAGAGGTTAAAGCATCCAGCCGTCAGAATCCATTTATTCGTTTTGAGCAAACTAAAAAGCTGTTTCGTAATGCATTAATCGTTCAAGATCTTGCAAAGGGTTTTGATAATGGTCCATTATTTAAAAACTTAAACCTGATGATTGAAGTCGGTGAAAAGGTGGCGATTTTAGGTACCAATGGTATAGGTAAATCGACTCTGCTGAAAACATTAATGGGTGAAATGGCGGCTGATAATGGTGAGATTAAATGGTCGGAGAACGCCAATATTGGTTATTATGCTCAGGATCATGAGTATGAATTTGAACAGGATTTAAATGTGTTTGACTGGATGAGCCAGTGGAAACAACCAAATGATGATGAGCAAGCGGTCAGAAGTATTCTTGGGCGTTTACTGTTTACTCAGGATGATATTAAAAAGAAAGTTAAAGTATTATCCGGTGGTGAGAAAGGGCGCATGTTATTTGGTAAGCTGATGATGCAACGCCCTAATATTATTGTTATGGATGAGCCGACTAACCATTTAGATATGGAGTCAATTGAGTCCCTGAATATGGCTTTAGAACTTTACCAGGGAACGCTGTTTTTTGTCTCTCACGATAGAGAGTTTGTGAGCTCTTTGGCATCAAGGATTATTGAAATTACACCTAATAAAGTTATTGACTATACTGGTAATTATGAAGATTATTTGCGTAGTCGGGGGATTGATGTGTAATTTTTAACTATTTGATTTTATTTAATAAATGTAAATTTCAAAACTATCAGAATAAATACGAATATTATCCTGGTAGTTTTGAATAATTGAAAGCTTAACTTTTTAATTTAACAAGAAAATTTGGTTAATATTAGATTTTTATCAATTTATTCGCTATATTATTAGTCCGATTATCAATAACATATATTTAAGAATACTGAACTATGAATACAGCTCCAAAATATTCTCCGTTACAAATGTTTATCCACTGGTTAAGCGCCATACTCGTTATTTTAGTCATTACTTTACCGCTTATGAAAGGTGTATTGGCTGACTCTTTTGGTGGAATGGGTAATCTGTTCATGATCCATAAATCATTGGGTGTGTTAATATTTTTTATCACTATCTGTCGAATTGTGGTTATCATTCGTCAAGGTGTACCGGAAGTATTAGCTAAACATCAAAAGCTGCAAAGAATATTATCGAAAGCTGTACAGGGCATGATTTATCTTTTATTGCTTGTTTTGCCACTTTCTGGCTACTTAATGAGCTCCAGAACGATTAGCTTTTTTGGTTTATTCACTATTAATGGTCTCAATTTACCAGCAAGTCTGCAATCTTTTCTGCACTCAGTACATATTTTTTCTGCTTACTTAATTATTGCTTTAATTTTATTACATATTCTGGCTGCTTTATATCATCACTACTGGTGTAAAGATAATGTTTTAAGATCAATGTTACCAATCAAGTAATTATTCTGCTGATGTGATTATGCTCAGTTTGAGTGTAATCACATTATTCTGATTAACTCTCCGATTTTACCCCTCTTTTACAGTACACTTATAATCTTTGCAAAGTTACATTTTATATTGCTATATATCAGCAATAATCTATATACATTGCTATTTAAGGTTGAAAAATAGAGATAAAAAATAGACAATGTGACCTTTAAATGGTTTAGCTGTTATGAGTTTTCTGATTATTGAGTATTTGAGCAATAATGATAACTGACTATTATTTCTGATTCTTGTCCTGAAATTTAAAATAATTATAAAATAGGAACTATTGTGTGGTTTATTCGCTTTAAGCAGATCGTTGCTTTTTTATTATTCCCCTGGCTACTTTCGGTATTAATTCAAAGTGCAGGGCGCGTTTTTCTGGTTGTAACAACTGATCTTTCAATTATCTTAACCTATTATAGAGAAGAGCTGTGGCGAGTTTTTACTACTGGTTTAGTTTTTGACATTCGTAGTGCCAGTATTGCTTATGCCATATTATTGGTTATTTCTCTGCCTGTCCTATTTCTACCGACTGTTATTTCTAAAATCTGGCAAACTTGCCTGTTATGGCTTTCAACGTTATTTACCACCATATTTTTAATTTTTACTCTCATTAATATCTTCTTTTATGATACTTATGATCGGCATATTGATGTTTTTATTTTTGGTCTCATTGATGATGATACAAGCGCTATTTTACAAACTGTCTGGTATGATTATCCAATTATTTGGGGAACTCTGGCTATTTTACTGGCGACTTATTTGATTGGGAAACTCTACCAAAAATGGCAACAATTTCTGTTACCTAAACTTAAGAAAACACAATCAAATTTCGTTGCGGTACCATTTCTTTTTCTTACTTTAGTTATCACCTTTATCGGTTGCCGTGGCTCAGTTGATGTTTTTCCGTTAAGAAAATCAGATGCTCAGGTGTCACGTAATAAAACGCTTAATATGTTTGTACCAAATGGATTAATTGCATTTGACTGGGCTTATAAAGATTACTTAGTCAATAATCAGTTTCTGGATATTTCTGATGAAATGAGCCAGCAATTGTTAGATTACTTTTTTATGCAACCAAAACCTAATTCATTAGAGGTTTTTGCCGGTAAAACAGCAACTAATTTAACTGCAGAGCAAAAGCCACCACATGTTATTTTGTCTGTAATGGAAAGTTTAGGCACGCATCTGTTTTTGTTTGATTCGCCACGCAATGATTTACTTGGTTCACTGCGACCGCACTGGCAGCAAGGCTGGAAGTTTACCCGTTTTATCTCTGAAGGTGATGGAACGATTGATACACTAAATCGTTTTTTTGTACGTAGTCCGGTGAGTAAAATTAGTCAGTCATCTGCACAATTTACTGACTTTGACAGTAATATGTTTAAGCCTTTTCTGGCAAAGGGTTACAAAATTGTTTTTATCACGACAGGTAATGGTGCATGGCGTAATTTGAATCAGTTTTTACCACATTTAGGTGTCAGTGAATTTGTGGAACAAACAACCTTAATTCATGAGTTTCCGGAAGCTTCAGCTGATGCATGGGGAGTCCCTGATGAATATATGTTTAAATATGCACAAAGACGCTTACTTGAGGCAGAAGAACAGGGCGATCATCTGCTGATTATGATGCTTTCTGTCACCAATCATCCTCCGTTCCATATCCCGCAAAGTCATGACTATATTAACTTTACATTAAATGCAGCAGAGCAGAAGCGTTTGTCTGATTTTGGTCCGGATGAAGAGGTCAATGATATGCTAAATACTTTCCGCTATAGCAATGATCAGCTTGGTGATTTTATTGACTGGATTAAATCTGAACCTTTGGGTGAGCATACGATTATGTCATTTACTGGTGATCACAATATGCGGGGGATTGGTTATCCTGATCCAAGAGAAAGAGTCCTCAGTCACGGAGTGCCTTTTTATCTGGATATACCTGAAAAATACCGGGTAAATGCTATCTATGATCCTGAGCGAATTGGCAGCCATAAGGATGTTTTCCCAACGCTCTATCAACTTGCCTTATCAGAGACTAATTACTATCAAACTGGTTGTAATTTACTGGCAAAACAACCAGACCCAATATGGTGTGGTGTAGGCTATAACCCGTATACAACGATCGACCAAAATGGTGCTTATTTTCTACAGGATAACGTATTTCATCCATGGCAAAATCAGTCAGAACTTTTGTTAGCTTCACCACAGCCGTTAACGTCTAACGAGGAACAGACTATGTTACGCTGGCAGAGTTTTTCTCAATTATTATATTGGCAAATTACCAAACAAATTGAATGACTTATCAAGATAAGAGTAAATGATATTGTTCGTGTTATTTGAGGTTTTATTTCTGCCTTAAACCAATTTGGATTTGAGATGTTTTCAACCTTTAAAGTTCTGGCTGTTTTTTCCTGCTTACAGTATGATTATGCTTAACTTATTTATAGGCAGGAAAAGCGATGTCTTCGTTACGTTTATTCATTTCTCACTCTTATGATCCCTGGTTTAATTTAGCGGTTGAAGATACTATTTTTCGACAAATGCCAACTGATCAAAGAGTGTTATTTTTATGGCGTAATGACAATACGGTAGTCATTGGCCGGGCGCAAAATCCCTGGAAAGAGTGTAATACCGGAAAAATGCAGGCTGATGGTATTAAATTAGCCCGTCGTAGCAGTGGTGGAGGCACCGTATTTCATGATCTGGGTAATACCTGTTTTACTTTTATGGCCGGTAAACCTGAATATAATAAAGAGATTTCAACTCAAATTATTGTAGATTCATTAAGAACACTTGGGCTGGACGTGCATGCTTCTGGTAGAAATGATTTAGTTCTTAAAACAGCTGATGGTGATAAAAAGATATCAGGCTCAGCTTATAAAGAGACGCTCGATCGTGGTTTCCATCATGGTACTATTTTACTTGATGCCAACTTAAATAAACTGGCGGAGTACTTAAATCCGGATCCTAAAAAACTCCAAGCCAAGGGAATTACCTCTGTTCGTTCCAGAGTAACTAATCTGAAAGAGTATCGCCCCGATATTAACCATGACATGATATGTCAGGTAGTTACGCAAGCATTCTTTAACCACTATGGTGCAGAAACTCAGGCTGAGATCATTTCTCCGGAACAGCTGCCTGATTTGCCCGGATTTAAAGAAATATTCGCCAAACAATCAAGCTGGGAATGGAATTTTGGTAATGCACCAGCCTTTAGTCATATATTGGAAGAGCGTTTTAGTTGGGGTGGTGTCGATTTTCATTTTGATGTCGAGCAAGGAGTAATTAGCCGATGCGAGATGTTTACCGATAGTTTAAATCCTGCTCCAATCAGGGAATTTGCCAGTTTATTATCCAATCAGCGATATAGTCCCGAAACCATTCAATTTGTAACCAGAGAAGTGAGCACTAGATATCCTGAGTTTGCAACTGAATTACTGGAAATGTCGGAATGGCTTATTCAATCCATTAAATAATTTTGTCTGTTTTTTATACAAATAAGTAAGAAATCAGACTAAATATTTTACATTATTTGATTGTAATCAATTATAAATAAATTTCTCTTTTCATAACTTACACCTATTTTTTTGATAGGCGTAAGTTTGCATCTCTTTGTTATATCAGAGCTTTTCCATGTTTTTTAATATGTAAAATCGATCAATAAATTTCATTTAATAGATTTTATCTATTTCAATTGGCAATATTGATCGGTATAAACGATTTTTATTTACTTAATTATTAGTTGATAATTTGCAAAAACCAGCTTAAAGCTTAACAGTTAGTGATTCTGATTTTTGATAATATATGTATATAAATTATATATTTATTAAATCAGATTCTCATGATTTATATAACGTTTAATAAAAAATAATCATAAATATTATAACAATAAATATTATAACAATAATGAACGGATGAAGATTATTATGATTAATGGCAACACTAGAATAATATCGCCAAAAATCTATCCGGATGAGCTTTTTAGTGAATCTGAAATTTTGGGCATATTATTATATTTGTGGTATCAAAATGACAAACATCGGGTTGTCGCTTTGGATGTCGCTATTGATAATATTATACCTATCATACAATCTCGCAATTTTGCTATTTTCATCGTCGATGACGTACCAATTGGTTATGTTAATTGGATCTATTTGAGTGAAGATCAGCAACAACACTATTTAAATAATCAGCTCAGTTACGTTGAAGCCGTCAAAGCATATTCTGTCGATGGTGATCATAAAGATATCTGGCTAATGACCTGGTTTAATTGTCAAAAAAATCATCGTATGCACCGCCTGAGTGAGAAGTACATTTTTAAAGGCAGAAAAGTCTGTTTTGTTTATCACAAAAGCACGGGCAATACTAAAAAAATCATATCAAGAATAGTAAATTAATTTTCTATAAAAATAACTGATAACGTTGATTATCAAGGGGAATGGAGTGAATAAAGTCTACAAATTAAAGTGGAACAAAAGTACGCAGACTTTTGTGGTTTGTTCTGAATTATCAAGATGTATCGGTAAACTGGGTCGCGTTGCGACGATGGTATCCATGCTGGCTTTTCCAGCAGTCAGTTTTGCTGTTGATTGTGTGCCTAACGGTAATGGTTCTTATAATCCTGGTGGAACAGGGGCTAACTATAGTTGTGATAATGTGCCAGACTCTGTAGGTATCGTTAATGTGACTGATTATTATGTATTGATAGATACAGGTGTACATGGAACTGTAACCATTGGTGATATTAATGGTATTGTGACCGGATGGGCGGGTATTGTTAACCGTTATGCCTCTGCTGCTTATGGCGGCTCACCACAAATTATTGCAGGGAATGTTAATTTAGAAATTAATATGGCTGATGGTAGTGCCGGTGGTATTGGTACTCATAGTGGTGTTAATTTAACAGCAAAAGATGTAGCGTTAAAAATTACCACAGGATATTCCGGCGGTAATAGTAGTGGAGGTGTTGCAACCTATGGTGTTTTAGTCGGTTCAACTGTTGATAGTGGTGAAAAAGATCCTAATAATAATGGTAAATTTGTGACTATTACTATGGATAATTTGAAACTTGATCAGACCGTAACCGGAGGAAAGCTTGTTCCTGTACTCAATACTGGTCTTAGAGCTATTCAGGGTGCAGCAGATGATAGTGGTGATGGTTATTCAGGACAAATTGTTGTTCATAATAATTTAGATATGACATTAACTGGTAATCGTATTGAAGCGATTTATGTTTCCGGTTCTGCAACAGATGCCAGTGGTAATGAGGCTACTTCTCAGGTTGTATTAAATAACTCTAATATCAAATTAATCCAAAACTCAACGACCAATAACCAAAGTAGTGTGATTAAAATTGGTAAAGCACGTCCGACTGGTACAGGTAAAGGTGCGGTATATTCACAGGGAATGATGAATGTAGATGCTTCAGGTGCAGTTGGTGATGCTATCAAACTGTATGAGACAGGTTCTCTGTTAAAAGCAGATTATAGTACAAGTAATACTAATGTCTTAGCTAATAAATCAGTTCTTTCTGTTAACTCTGCAGACTGGCAAGTTGCAGCGGGTGTGAATGCTGCTAATGATGTTGTTGCTTCATTTAGAAATGCCAACTTTAACACGGTAAGTACTACAGATTCTTTAGTTAAAGTCTATGGTAATGCGGATAATTTCACGCTCAATATTTCTGGCGATCAATCTGTGTTAAATGCAGCGAGTAATGGCTGGTTAATTGATGTGGGTGATGCTAGTCAGGCTGCCAGTTCAGCAACATTTAATGGGAGTGGTGGTAAATACTTTGGTTTAAGTAATGTGGCAAGCAATGCTTCACTAACCATGAATTTAACTGGTAGTAATACTGTCTGGTATCTGAAAGCTAAAGGAACCAGTAAAACAGCAACTGTAACTGAACTTAATCTGGAAGATGGTGCAACATTAAATGCATCAGGTACCGTTACTCCAGGTAGTCAGACTATTTCAATGCATGATGGTTACACTTTCCAGGCTGCTGATGGCAGCAATTTAACAACAACGGCGCTAACTTCAGATAATGATTTTACACTAGTCGGTAATGTTAATAATCTGTCTGGTGTTATTGATTTGGCAGAAGAGAAAGATCTTAATGCCTTAACTCAATATGTTACTACGTTGACTATTGATGGTGACTACACTGGTGGAAGTAATCAGCCAACTGAAGCTCAGCCTCAACCAAGTGGTAATGGTACGTTAATTGTCAATACGATCTGGAATAATGATAATGACTCTGTGTCAGACTCATTACATATTACCGGCACAGCAACCGGCTATACCGAAGTAAAAACTAAGAGCGGTATTATTGGTAATGTCACACAAGGTGCAACTGAAAAATACTCTGTAGCTGTAGTAACTGTGGATAACCATCAATTAGATTCTAATGCCTTCTATGGCTTTGCTGATACAACCGGAGCTGGTCAGGCGATTTTAGTTCAACAAGATGCGAATAATTATGCCTGGTACTTACCAGTTGGTAGCTCTACTGTCGATCCAATTAAACCAGAAATTCCTGCTTATAGCTTAATGCCAAGAGCCAATATGGAACTAGGATTTAATATCTTAGGGACATTACATCAACGTATTGGCGAGCAACAAACTATGGCATGGGATGATTGTTCTGAGTGTCAGACTGAACATAATTCAGGACAAATCTGGGGACGTCTGCTTGGTAACTATAGCAAAAATAAAGGTGATGACCGATTTGGCTATCGTTCTAAGATGTGGGGACTTCAATTTGGCTATGATTTTGATATCAATTATGACGCGGAGAATAACTCAAGACGCCATACCGGTATGATGTTGACTTATGCGAAAGATAATCTGAAATTTAATGATACTGACTATGTCACTTTTGACCAAAATACGGGTGATTATGTGAGTGGCAATGAGCAGACCGGTAAAGGTCAGTCAGATATGTTTGCCCTTGGTGTATATTCAACTTATTACAGTGAGTATGGCAGTTATTTAGATTTAGTGGGGCAAATTGATTATACACGTAATAAATACAGTTCAATTCGTTCTGATAATGTTAAAAATAACTCTTATGGATTATTACTTTCTGCTGAAGTGGGGCGTCCATTTGCGATTGCACAGAGCCAATGGTTAATTGAGCCACAAGCACAGCTAACTTATCAATATCGTGATTTCAGTAGTTTTAAAACTTTCCATGATGTGGATGTTGATCAGGATAGCCGTAATGCATTACGTGGCCGTGTTGGTTTCAGACTTGGTTATAATGACGGGACTGAACAGCTAAAAACTCAGACAGTTTACTTCACCGCGAATATTATTCATGACTTTATCGATAGTGATCGTGATGTACAAGTTGGTGATGACAGAGTAAAAGAGAAACTTGCCAGAACCTGGGGTGAGCTTGGTTTAGGTCTTCAATTACCGATAGGTGAGATGTCTTATATCTATTCTGATGTTCGTTATGCACACACATTTACTAATGATGATGGCTTAAGAAGAGAGTATCAGGGTAATTTAGGTATTAAGTGGCACTTTTAATTTAATATGTGAGTGTAAGGTAATCTCACTCACATAACTAATAAGGTATTTAAAGAATGAAAATAAAATTATTTAAAACAGGGATTCTGTCACTTTCTACTCTGGTGTTGTTTGCCTGTTCAAATATTGATGACCGCCTGAATGTTAAAAATAGCTGGTGCGCTGAAGAGGAAGAGCCAAAAACAATTGAAATTTTGGAACTATCTTCTGATGCGATGTTTGTTTATAACGGTTCTAAAGTGACCGATCTTCTGCCAGAAGGTCAGCAAAAGCTACAAGAACTGATTTTAATTTTACAAGATGACTATACGTC
This sequence comes from Zophobihabitans entericus, assembly GCF_011745665.1. Classification (GTDB taxonomy): domain Bacteria; phylum Pseudomonadota; class Gammaproteobacteria; order Enterobacterales; family Orbaceae; genus Zophobihabitans; species Zophobihabitans entericus. The sequence goes on from NZ_CP050253.1 coordinate 2,231,178, forward strand.
AATCAGTCAAATTACGATTACGGGTCATACCGATAGAATAGGTTCAGATAACTACAATGATAAGTTAGGTCTGGATCGTGCAACAGCGGTGAAAGCCTATCTGATTGATCATGGTTTAGATGCGACATATATCATTGAAACTAAAGGTAAGCGTGAACCGGTAACAAGTAGTTGCGTGGGTAATAAAGCGACGGCAGAGTTGAAAGCCTGTTTAGCGCCAGATCGACGTGTAGTTTTAGATATTGAAGGAATTAAAGAATAATTACATAACAAAAGGAGGTACTCTGGGAATATGAGTTTTTTACCGGTAAAAGATTTTGTATTTACTGGTGAGAATAGACAGTTCTATGTTTATTTTCCACCATTCTTACATTTCCGATTTTTGCCCTGCCTGTGCAGGGCCTTTTTATGCTCAGAGTAAAACAAATAGATAAATGATCTTTTAGTGATTGCAATAATCATTTTTTCTATTATTATGTATACCGATCTACCTAATTGAGGTTTTAATAAGATGAAATCAGCAAAAGATAAGATTCTAGATGCAGCATCTACGCTGTTTTATAACTATGGAATTACCAGCACAGGTATCAATACGATTACTGATAAAGCCAGTGTGGCTAAAATGTCGCTATATAATAATTTTCCTGCTAAATCAGACTTAGTTTTAGCGTATATTCAGGCAAGGCATCAGGAGTGGCTTGATCTATATGCTAAAAGAGTTGCCAAGACTCACTCTCCACAGGAAGGGATTCTGGCGGTGTTTGATGCTTATCAGGATCATGCAGAATTTGCTTATGAAAATGGCTTTAGAGGATGTGGTCTATTAAATGCTGCTGCTGAATTTCCTGCTAATAGTCCGGAACGGCTCTTAATTAAAGAGCATAAGGATGAAGTGGAAAACATATTAGTAGGTCATTTAACGGAGCTTATTGTAGATAAGCAAAAAGTTTCTCACTTAGCCTTATTACTCGCCTTTATTTTAGAAGGTTCTATTGCTAAAGCGGGGCTGGAGAGTTCCAGTCACAAATTAATTGCTGCTAAGCAGATGGCAAAAGAACTACTTACAAAAAGAACAACTATAAAAATAACCATAAAAAACGATCATAAAAAGAAAAACTTATGAATTTATCAACCAATCTTAATTACGGTTTTATCGCTGTACTCGTTGCCTCATTTCTATGGGGGACAACTGGAACAGTAGCCTCTTTTGCTCCTGATTTAAGCCCGTTAACTATTGGTGCAGCAGCAATGGGTGGTGGGGGATTATTACAGGCACTGCTGGCCAGAAAGAATATCCGACAATGTTTTATGGCTATTCAATATAATATCAAAATTATTTTAATAGGTGCACTTTCTGTTGGGATATATCCGTTAGCATTTTATTCATCAATGTACTATGCCGGAATAACTATTGGTACGGTGGTGACTATTGGTGCAGCCCCTTTATTTAGTGCAATACTTGAAATGCTCTTTGATAAAAAACCTTTATCTATTAGTTGGTTAATTAGTTTTATTTTTGGTATTACGGGAGTGATTTTTCTGTCTCTGGGGGAATCTCATGAAGCAGCTCTTCCTCAGGAGCTGATTACTGATAATAAATTATTGGGAATATTGTTAGGATTGTTAGCTGCTCTGACTTATGCTCTCTATTCATGGATCGCTAAAAAATTGATTGATCGAGGGATTGATTCTAAGGCATCGCTGGGGATTATCTTTGGTTTAGGTGCGATAATTCTATTACCAACTCTTTTTTTCACTGGTACTAATTTGTTTACTGAAAGTATTAATGTGATTGTAGTTGGATATATGATGTTGATACCCATGTTTTTAGGTTATGTATTATTTGGTTATGGACTTAAGAAAGTGCCTACCAGTCAGGCGGTGACGCTGACGTTATTCGAGCCTTTTGTGGCAGCTTTACTGGCGATGACATTAGTTGGGGAACAACTGGCGATGATTGGCTGGGTAGGGATGATTTTTATCTTTATTTGTCTGATTATTCTTTCAAAAAGCAATTAATTTAACTTATTGATTAATTTAAAGAATTTTTTATTGTGACAGGTTGTTTTATTGGTAATAAAAATACCAAATTGAGCGCTGATTTGAAGTAAATAATATATTAAACAGGCTGGATAGCTGAGTTTATAAGATAATCAGACTCGTTTTTTAGTGATATCCTGATGTGGTGCTGCACCAAACTGACGTTTATACTCTCTGCTAAACTGCGGTACACTTTCATATCCAACCTGAAAGGCTGCCGTTTTAGCATTTTTACCTTCCAGTAGCATAAGACGTTCTGCTTCATAAAGGCGTAGCTGTTTTTGTAGCTGGAGCGGACTAAAAGTGGTTATCTGACGAAAATATCGATGAAATGTAGAACCTGACATATTGACCAGCTTGGCCAGACTTGTCACATCAAGTGGCTGAGCATAGTTTTCTTTTAGCCATTGAACAGCCTGAACTATCTGGTGTGACTTTGTGCCTGTTGAGTTAACAAAACACAAACAATCGCCTTGGGAACTATTGAGTAGTAAAAAGTGAATTTCTCGAATAATCATCGGGGCCATCACTGCAATACTTGTTGGGTTATCAAGTAGTTCAATTAATCGTAAAAAAGCATCTTGTATCTCCTGACTTACTTCTGATACTACAATACCAGGAATGTTTTCTTTTTCAGGTAAAGAGCAGGGTGGCATCTCTGTTAAGAGCTGATTAATTGTGTACTTATCCAGTCGCAGTGCGACAGAGAGGAAAGGTTTCTCTGATGAGGCTTCAGTAATTTGATAAACACCAGGTAAATTAACCCCAACAACCATACAATGATTACGGCCATAAATATACTCTTCATTGCCGATAACAGAACGTTTTATACCTTGTAATACAACAGTAATTGTTGGTTGATAGAAATGTTTTCTGGGAGGAAAGGTACTGTCATAGCGAGAAAGTGTCAGTCCTTCAATATCCGTCTGAACAATACCTTGATCGTGTTCAGGTAACCACTGAAGTAACTTTTCTTGCAGATATTTACTGGTTTGTTCTAATCTATTCGTTGACATATTGCTGGTAAGTTCCATCTTTAACCATAATTACCACTATAGTGGTTATCCATATGATATAACCTTAACTATAGTGATAATAACTCAAAATGCAGCAGTATTATTTATTATTAATACGTGGGTCTTCATTTAGTTGTGAAACAGTGAAAGGTTTATCTTGAGAAGCAGTAGCACTGATTTCAGTTGTTTCAACAGTTTTAGTGAAGTGGTTTGTATATTGAGCATAGCTATAAGAAGTCACTAAAGTAAGCATAGCCGCAGCAGTAATAATAAATTTTTTCATGATATGTCCTTAATATATAAATAAAAATCTTTATGTAAACTAACATAAAGTGTAGATAAATATATAAGGATTACCCGGTGAAAACTATACATAAAATTACCTAAAATTTGCCTAATTCTATCATACATGGTAATTTTTAAATTGTGACATAGGTCTCATTTTATATAAAAATACATATAAAAACAATATGTTATATATATTAATTTCACCCTCTATTTGACGACATATTATACATAGTTATTTATGCATAAAATAGCACGATTTGTTAAAAATGATAATGATTCTTAATTATAAAACAGCACGTATAAGTATTTTCGTGTTCATTTTATTATTTTGTTTTAAAAGCAATGATAATTAACATAAACCAGCCAAACATAAAAGCAAATCCCCCAACAGGTGCAGTTCCAATGTTTGGTAAGCCAAAATAGGTGATGCTATACATTGTGCCAGAGAAGAAGATAATACCAAGAGTAAAAAGCCAACCTGCAATATTTAATAAAAGATTTTTCTTGTAATAACTAAAAATAGCTACACCAAAAAGAGCCAAAGCATGATAAAGCTGATATTGCACACCAAGTTTAAAAATATCGATCTGTTCTGGGGTCAAAATTGTTTTAAAAGCATGGGAGGAAAGGGCACCAAGAATAACACCGCTGGCACCAAATAGACCGGCTAAAATAAGAAAAATTCTGTTCATAAAATCCTGCTTAAACATCTCTGTAAATATCAGATAATTTTACCTAATAATCTTTATATTAACCAATTAAATATGGAGTAATGTTTGTTATGAGATATTTAATATAATATCTATATCATATTAATTTATATTAAGATAATTTTTCTATATAGCAGAAGAATATTGAATAGGTAAAAAGAGATACTGATAGAAAGGTTTAGATGATATTTTTTAAGTAAAGCCCATCATTTTATTCATCTATGATGGGCTTGTTAGCTATTTAAATTATTTATAGCGACTTTCTTTAAAAGTAGCAGACAAACATTTATTGTCTCTCATAGGTTCTCAAGAACTCTGCTGATTTAGCAAAATCACCCGTTAATGGTCTGTCATAATCAATTACATCAATCAGCTTTCGGTATTCGTTATACAGTTTAGACGTTGCCGGTGACATATTAAATTGACCACTTTTTTCTCTTCTTAAATCAATCGCTTGAGCTGCGTGGAACAGCTCAATACCATAGATTTGATATAAGTTATCAACCTGATGTTGAACTTTTTGTACCACATAAGGTGCATTAGTCGCAGCATCTTCAACCTGACCTTCTACCGGCGTGGTATTAAGCATTATAGGATTAGACAGGAACATATTTTCACCTTTAAGTGCAACTAATGGGTTTTGCATTGCACCCAGTGCATGAACAGTATTTTTAGTACCAAGGAAACGAGTTAAATGGCTAAAATATTCATCACTCAGACGAAGTGTTCTTTGTGTTGCTACGTTAGAATTTGCACCCACAGTCAGAGATAATCTTTCCAGTCCAACTACCCAAATTAATGGATCAAAGTTAGCGGTTGGAACAATCGCGCCACCACCCTGAATCTTAAATTTCATCTCCATTGGTGACAGGCTATTCGCTTTAGGTGAAATCAAAATACCTGGATTATCATCAGAAGAATTAAATTGAATGTTCATATCTTCATTTAGTTGATCAAAGGCCTGTTGTAATACAGCAATATAATACACAGAATCTCTGACACTTAACGGATCTTGTAGTACACGATCATCATTGACCTGCCATAAGTAACTACCTTGCAATAGATCACGTAGTTCTGCAGAAGTAGATACAAAGTATTTAAATGGACGAAGCTCATTAGCTTCTGCAGAGAATGGTGCAATATTACCGTTGATCGCTTCAAGCGTTAACGCATAATTCAGTTTTGAAATTTTTAATAAATGCTCAACATCAGCAAGTAGCAGGGCAGTAAGTGCTGATGAATAAGCATTGGAGCTTAAAATTGATAGCGCATCTTTACCAAAAAGTACGACAGGTTTAATGTTTTCTGCTTTAAAAGCATCTGCTGCCGGAACAATTTTACCCTGATACCAGACGTCACCTCTTCCCATCATCGCCAGACCAACGTGACCAAGAATCGTAATATCAGCCATACCAGTTGAACCTTTAGATGGAATAACCGGTAAGACATTTTGATTAAGCATTGTTTGTAGCATTTGTACAATTGATTCCTGAACACCACTACCGCCATGAAGCATGTTGTTCAGACGTGCAGCGAGTACTGCTCTGGTGGTTCTGATGTCTGCCGGTGCGCCTAAACCGCCACTATGTGAGTTAATCAGTCCGATATTAAATTCTCTTGAAGCGTTAATCACTTCTTCACTTAATTTGCCTTCAGCATTAACCATTTGGTGGTCTTTATTCATCCCCACCCCAACCGTTAATCCGTAAATTTCATGGCCAGTTTCAGCGCCATTAATTAAGATTTGATGAGAAATTTTAACCCGTTCCAGTGCTTGTGGCGCGATTTTTACTTCTTCACCGTCAGCAATTTTAACGATATCGGTATATTTGACTGAGTTTCCATCTAAAGTAATAGTGGCGGAAGCGAAGGTAGTAACGGAGAGAAGAACAGATGCAAAAACAGCTTTACAACTTGTGGCTAGGGTACTCTGATACAACTTATGCATAACTACTCCTGATGTTAAGTAAAAAATACTAATTCAAGTAACTGTTAATTATAAGTAAATAAAGTATACCCACAACCATGTATATAACGATGTGTGATATATGTTGTAAAAAATTATTAAATATCAATATAAAATGACGTTCAAACAAATAAATTAACGGCAGGGATTGAGGAATTTTTGACCAGAAGTGTTAGTATTTAGTCAAGATATTTACATAAAAAATGACCGGTTTTACCCGGTCATTTTAAGTGAATTATTTCATCGCTTTGATTGCAGCTTCAACACCTGCACCATATTCAGGATGAACATTACGGAATAGTTCAATTTGACGTTTTTGAATTTCTTCTGGTACCTGACAAAGCTCACCAGCAATACGTTTAAACATACGCTGATGCTCTTCTGCACTTAATAGATTATAAAGTGCACGTGGCTGGCTGTAATAGTCATTATCATCTTCACGATGGTTCCAGTGATCAGCAGCGCCACCAAGATTTAGTGGTGGTTCGCTAAAATCACGTTGTTCCTGATACAGACCATAGCTATTTGGTTCATAAGTTGCAGTATTGCCACTGTTACCATCAACACGCATAGCGCCATCACGGTGATAGTTATGGAACGGACAACGTGGTGCATTCACCGGAATTTGATGATGATTTACACCTAAACGATAACGCGCGGCATCACCATAAGAGAATAGACGACCTTGTAACATTCTGTCAGGAGAGAAACTAATACCTGGTACGACGTTAGCCGGATTAAATGCTGCTTGCTCAACTTCTGCAAAATAGTTTTCTGGATTGCGATTCAGCTCAAGAATACCCACTTCAATTAATGGATAATCTTTATGTGGCCAAATTTTAGTTAAATCAAATGGATGATAAGGGACTTTGAGTGCATCTTCTTCTGGCATGATTTGTACATAAAACTTCCAGCTTGGGAATTTACCTCGTTCAATATGATCATACAGGTCACGTTGTGAACTTTCTCTATCCTGACCAATTAAAACTTCAGCTTCATCATCCATCAGATTCTTAATACCTTGCTGAGTTTTAAGATGGAACTTAACCCAATAACGTTTATTATCAGCACTGATAAAACTAAAAGTATGACTACCAAAGCCATGAATATGACGATAAGATTTTGGTAAACCACGGTCACTAAAATCAATAGTTAATTGATGGAGAGATTCGGGTAATTGAGAGAAGAAATCCCATTTATAAGTTGCACTACGCAGGTTAGTACGAGGATCACGTTTTACCACATGGTTCAGATCAGGGAATTTTAGCGCATCACGGAAGTAGAAGACTGGAGTATTATTACCAACTAAGTCCCAGTTACCTTCTTCAGTATAGAACTTCATCGCAAAGCCACGAATATCACGTTCTGCATCAGCAGCACCGCGTTCACCGGCAACAGTTGAGAAACGGATAAATAGATCAGTTTTCTTACCAATTTCAGAGAAAATCTTAGCTCGAGTATATTTAGTAATATCGTGGGTAACAGTGAACGTTCCGTAAGCACCAGAACCTTTAGCATGCATACGGCGTTCAGGAATCACTTCACGGTCAAAATGAGCCAGCTTCTCAAGAAACCAGACATCTTGTAACAGCATCGGGCCACGTGGGCCAGCAGTGACTGAGTTATTGTTATCAACAACAGGTGCTCCAGCTCCAGTCGTTAGTTTCTTCTTCTCCATGTTATCTCCTATATCAAGTTGAGTTAAACCGTAGAAACATATTCACGCCGAATGATTACCAGAAATATGTTTCTTATTAATCGTTCACATGTATTTAAACTGTGTTTTTCCCTACCAGTTAACGACATTTGAATACAAATGTCATCCTTTATCCTTGTTACTTTATGAAGAACAAACAACCCATATTCTCTTAGCATCGAGTATATTGTGATGTAAGTCAAATAGATAAGTAGTAAATGACCAATTTTTTCTTAAATTCCACTCATTATAATAGATAAAAACTATGCTGAATATGTACTGATATATGGTAAAAATCAATCAGCTACCTGAATATCAGAGACTAATAATAAATAAGTTTCGTTCGTTATTTTTTTATAGGATAAGTGAGGAAAATAATACTATTATTGAATGTTTTTAGTTATTTTATTTCTGATAAGAAAAAGTAAAATTTCCTTAAAAAACATTGGGTAAATAATATATTAATGAATAAAAAAGAGATTTGTGATAACTGTCACTGTTTTTATTAAAAATATAGCTAAACTACTTGCGACTATAGTACATTGTGTTGCTATTTCGGAGGGTTAGAGTATGAACCTAATTTCAAATTTACATCCTTCTTGGGTTACCCTCGATCATCGTATTGCTTTTTACTTTCCTGAATAATTCCTCGTTTTTATTTTGTGTCTTACTGACACGATTCATTAGTTTATTTGCGTGAATTTATCATCGTGTTGAATATTTCATTTTGCACGCTGTGATGAGTAGTTGTTTGCGTTAAATAGCTAAAGATCTACCAGAAGTTCTCTATAAACATTTGTTTTATTAACAATACTGTCCGCCTGTCTTCTTGACGACCGGGGTATCTAATTAATTATTAATTGGAGGTATTGATTATGGCCATTAAGTATTTTCCTGAACCGTTCCGTATTAAATCTGTTGAACCTTTACGCATGCTAACCCGCGCTGAGCGTGAACAAAAAATCAAAGAAGCAAACTATAATTTATTCTATTTGAAAGGTGAGGATTGCTATATCGATCTGTTAACAGATTCTGGTACTAATGCCATGAGCCAGGAGCAGTGGGCAGGGGTTATGAAAGGTGATGAAGCCTATGCTGGTGCATCAAGTTATTACAAATTAGTGGAGGCGGGCAGAGATATTTTTAATTATGAATATATTCAGCCGGTACATCAGGGTAGAGCGGGGGAGAAAGTGCTTTTTCCTCTCTTTTTATCCAAGGGCAAAGTAGCTATATCCAATATGTTCTTTGATACAACACGAGCTCATGTTGAACTCGCTGGCGCCAGAGCTATTGACTGTGTCATCGAAGATGCTAAAGATCCGGCTAAACGCGTTAAATTTAAAGGGAATATGGATGTTGCTAAACTGGAAGCCTTAATTAAAGAACACGGTGCTGAAAATGTGGGACTGGTCGTTATGACTGTCACAAATAACTCAGCAGGTGGGCAGCCGGTTTCCATTAAAAATATCCGCGAATCCGCAGCGGTGTGTAAAAAGTATCATATTCCATTCCATATTGATGCAGCTCGTTATGCTGAAAACGCTTTCTTTATCAAACGTGATGAAGAAGAGTTCAAAAATACTTCAATTAAAGACATCATCCGTGAAACATTCAAATATGCAGAAACCTTTACTATGTCAGCCAAAAAGGATGCCATTGTTAATATGGGGGGCCTGATTGGTGTAAAAGATGGTAATTCTGATTTAGTGCTAAAAATTAAAGCTAACTGTATCTCCTTTGAAGGATTCTTTACTTATGGTGGACTGGCCGGGCGTGATTTAGAAGCGCTGGCTATTGGTCTATATGAAGGTATTGATGAAAGTTATTTACAATATCGTAATGGTCAAATGGAATATCTTGCTTCACGCCTTGATGATGCCGGTATTGCTTATCAGGCACCAATTGGTGGTCATGGTGCATTTATTGATGCTAAAGCGATGTTCCCAAATATTCCATATTATGAATTCCCGGGACAGGTGCTGGCAATAGAACTTTATAAAGAAGCAGGTATACGTACCTGTGATATTGGTTCTTATATGCTGGGAAATGATCCTGATACCAAAAAACAGCTAAAAGCAGATTTTGAGTTTACGCGTTTAGCAATTCCACGCCGTGTCTACACTCAGGCTCATATTGATATCATGGCTGATGCCTTGATAGAGATTAAACAAAATGCACATAAAATTACATCCGGCTATAAAATTACCTGGGAGCCACCTATCTTAAGACACTTCCAGGCACATTTAGAACCTGTGAAAAAATAACATTTAACTACGATACATAAATATATTAAGCAGTAGATCATTTGTAAAATATCAGCAAATGATCTACTGAGAGGATATCTGTATCTGTTTTTCTGGCATAAAATAAATTTAAACGTGATTGTATCTTATTAATTAATAAAAGATATTTTCATAAAGTTATTATAAACATGATATTGTCAGGAGAAGTTATGTCTAATTCATCTCCACAGCGTTATCACTCTTCCAAAGGTTCTCTGTTTGGTGGAGCAATGATTATCGGCGCAACTGTCGTTGGTGCCGGAATGTTTTCATTACCTATTGTGATGGCTGGCTCCTGGATATTTTGGGGTGGCCTGGTTTTAGTGTTAACCTGGTTTTGCATGTTAACGTCAGGAGCAATGCTTTTAGAGGCTAATCTACATTATCCTGTAGGATCCAGTTTTAATACGGTAGTTAAAGATTTGTTAGGTAATAAATGGAACGCATTAAATGGCTTTACTGTTGCATTTGTACTTTATATTTTGACCTACGCGTACATTTCGGCAAGTGGTTCTGTATTAAGTTTAACCGCGATTGATAAATTTGGTATACAAATTCCAGCCAGAATTACCGGGACTCTTTTTGCTCTGGTATTTGGCTTTTTTGTATGGGTAAGTACAGCTGCTGTCACACGTGTTGCGGCTTTTGTTTTAGGTGTCAAAATTCTTACTTTCTTTTTAACGTTTGGAAATTTACTTGGACAAGTCGATCCTTTTATTTTACTTAATGTTAATGAGGTTGATGCAAGCTATTTTCCTTATGTACTTATGATATTTCCTTTCTGTTTAGCTTCTTTTGGTTTCCACGGTAATGTCCCAAGTTTAATGATTTATTACGGTAAAGAACCAAGGAGGATTTTTAAGGCATTACTTTTTGGTTCACTGATTGCGCTGGTGCTTTACGTAATCTGGTTAATTTGTGCGATGGGAAATATACCAAGACCTGATTTTAAACCTATTATCGCTGGCGGTGGAAATATTGATACTTTGGTTTCAGCTTTAGGCGGAGTGAGTGAGAAAGGATGGGTACAGATTGTGTTACTGGTATTTTCTAACTTTGCTGTTGCCAGCTCATTTTTGGGTGTCACGCTTGGGTTATTTGATTATATGGCTGATTTGTTTAAATTTGATAATAGTCCGATTGGTCGTCTTAAGACTGCTTTGGTCACTTTTATTCCACCTGTTTTAGGCGGGCTGATTTATCCTAATGGTTTCTTATATGCGATTGGATTTGCTGGACTGGCTGCAACGATATGGGCTGTTATTGTTCCTGCTTTATTAGCACAAGAATCCAGAAGGCGCTTTACTGTCTCGACATTTAAAGTCTGGGGTGGAAAGGTCATGATATATATTGTGCTGCTGTTTGGCATTATTAATATTTTGGCCTTTGTATTATCAAGTCTGGATTTACTACCGGTGTATTAGCCTGGGTTATGAAGTTTTTGCAAAGAAAAGTTTTGAGTTAAACAGTTAATCAATTGATTGAGAAGTTTAACAGGATGTTATTTTAACTGAATCTGAAATTAAGTGAGGTAGTCATTATGAAAAAGATTATTAACACAGATAAATCACCAGCTGCAATTGGGCCTTATGTTCAGGCTATTGATTTAGGGCAATTCTTATTTATGTCCGGACAGCTACCTATTGACCCGGTAACAAATAAAATGCCTGCTGATGTGAATGAGCAGACCCAACAAAGTTTAGCTAATATTAAAGCGATTTTAACTGAAGCTAACTATGCTGTAGCTGACATCATTAAAACCACGATATTTTTAGCTGACATGAATGATTTTGTAGCGGTAAATACTATATATGAGCAGTTTTTTACTCATAATAAGGCCTCATTTCCGGCACGTTCCTGTGTACAGGTGGCTCGTTTGCCTAAAGATGCTAAGGTTGAGATAGAGATAATCGCATCAAAATAGTGTTGTTTTTAATAATCATCAAGAATGAAATGATAAGAGCCAGTCACCATCAGGGTGACTGGTTTTTTATTTATTATTAAATCAGAGTAATTATGACGGTAATCAGTTATGATGTAGCGCATATTTTACTGACTTGTTTTTATAAAAAACATTAATAATCTAAAGAGCTACTGTGGATTTATTATCTTTCTCATCATTACCTTTAAAAAAACCGTTACTGGATAATCTCCAGTTGATGGAATTTTCTTCAATGACACCTATTCAGGCACAATCATTACCATTAATCTTAACTGGCAAAGATGTTATTGCCAAAGCAAAAACCGGCAGCGGTAAAACCGTGGCATTTGGTTTAGGAATTTTATCTAAACTGAATGTTGAACAATTTACCACACAAGCACTCGTGATTTGCCCGACAAGAGAGCTCGCTGATCAGGTTGCAAATGAAATTCGTCGTTTAGCGCGTTTAATGAATAATGTTAAGGTATTAACACTGTGCGGTGGCGTGCCAATAGGACCACAAATTGGTTCTTTAGAACACAGTGCTCATATTATTATTGGGACTCCTGGCCGTTTGGTTGATCATCTGCAACGACAATCCCTCGATTTAAGCCATTTGAATCTATTAGTTCTTGATGAGGCTGATCGAATGCTTGAGATGGGTTTTGAAGATGATATTGAGCGTATTTTGACTAACTCTCCTGTATCTCGTCAGACATTATTATTCTCTGCGACTTATCCGGACAATATCATGCAAATGAGTAAACGAATGCAGAATTCTCCGGAGATGATTTCAGTTGATGAGCAAAATAATGAAATTGAACAGTATTTTTATGAGATTGATAATTATCAGCGCGATCAGGCATTAGCGAAAATTATTAATCTAAATCCTTGTGAATCAACTATTGTATTTTGTAATACTAAAATTGCGTGTCAGGAAGTTGAAGCATATTTGAATAAACAAGGTTTTAGTGCCATTGCTTTACACGGTGATTTGGAACAGAAGGAAAGGGAACAAGTCTTGTTTCAGTTTGCTAATAAAAGTCGTGCTATTTTAGTCGCCACAGATGTTGCCGCTCGTGGTTTAGATATCAAAGAACTGGATGTGGTGATTAATTATCAGATTACGCCAGATCCTGAAGTGCACGTTCACCGGGTTGGGCGCACAGGTCGTGCGGGTGCAAAAGGTTTAGCAGTAACGCTTGTTGCAACTAATGAAATCCAAAGAGCAAATATGATAGAAGAAGTGCTAAACAGTAAGCTAGTCTGGCAAACATTACCTAATCTAACTATCGATTCTGCAAATATTGTTCAACCAAATATGCAAACCATTTGTCTGACTATTGGACGAAAAAATAAAATAAGACCTGGCGATATCCTTGGAGCGTTAACAAAAGATGCCAATTTAGATGGCAAAAATATTGGTAAAATTAATATTACCGAACTCTATACTTATGTTGCTATTCATCATAATACCGTCAAACAGATGCTAACTTACTTTAAGGATGGAAAGATTAAAGGTAAAACGGTTCGGGCTCGGAAGTTATAATGCTTGATACAAAATAGAATAATGATTGGTGCCTGAGGCCGGACTCGAACCGGCACACCCGAAGGCGGTTGATTTTGAATCAACTGCGTCTACCGATTTCGCCACTCAGGCATAAAGAAGTGTGTTTGGGTAAACTGCACAAATTATACCCGCCTAAGATTTCCTTTCAACTGATTATTCCTGATTTAATTATTAATTGCATGAAAATGCAGCATTGATTAGAAATCTTGAATATTTTTGCTATGATATAGCCAAACCTATAACTCTCTATTAGGAATATCGTGATGTTTAAAAATGGAATTGTGATTGGTAAATTTGCACCGCTTACTCGTGGACATATCAACCTGATTAATATTGCTGCATGCCAATGTGAGCACTTAAAAGTGATCATTTCTTATGATCAGCGCTGGGTTGATCAGCAAAATGTCCGTGATCGCAAGAGACTCGGGCTTAAGAATCGCAAAAAGTGGTTGCTGCATACTTATCAGGAGATTAAACATATCTCAATCCATGTTATTGATGAAGCAGATATTCCGTCTTTCCCGGATGGCTGGAAGGAGTTTGCCGGGTTATTACAACCATTTGTTGGTGAAGATTGTGCTATTTTCTCTGGTGAGCCAGAAGAGGTTGCTCAGCTAAAACAATATATCCCAAGTATTACCCCAGTGATTGTTGATTCTCATCGTACTCGTGTTCCCATTTCTGCCACCATGGTGCGTGAAAATATCTATCAAAACTGGGATTATATTCCCTCTATTGTACGTAAAGATTACACCATCAGTGTCTGTCTAATTGGGCAGGAAAGTACCGGTAAATCAACCATGGCGATGATGCTGGGTAAATTATTTAATACCAGCTGGACAGAGGAGTACGGGCGCACATTCTCTGAAAAAGAGCTGTTTATGGATGAGTCGTTGTATGAAAGCTATGATTACGCCAAAATTGCCTATCGTAATAAAGAGCTGGAAGAGCAAGCCTTAAAGAGTGCCAATAAAATTGTCTTTATTGATACCAATGCCTTTATTACTGAGTACTATCATCGGTTATATGAAGGTGTAAGTAACCCAATTGTGACAGCAATCGCCGCCAGCGAGCATTATGACTATGTCATTCATTTAGCACCCACCGTGAAATGGGTTGATGATGGCTTGCGTGTTAACTCTGACAGAAGTAAAACATCACCACTGTTTGAATCTTTACTAAAAGAGTTCCCTAATCAATTACCACAAGGCAGAACATTGTCTATTACATCAGATAATTATCTGGAACGTTTTATGCAGGCAGTTCAATTCGCAGATAAGATTCTGGAGACGGTAAAACAAGGTAAGTATTAATCTCGTGATTGCTTTAAAAATAAAGGCTTTGATTTGATTCAAAGCCTTTTTATATTCTACAGTTTTTGAAAGTCGTTAGCGCTTCTTCTTTAACAAGAATATGCTGATTAATAAAAAGACAGTACTAGTGAGCAGGGCACCAATGATTGGATTAAAGCCAGCAACCACACTAAGTTGAGAGAAGACACTATCAGCTACGTAAAAGATGAACCCTCCAGTGATACCCGCCAGAACTCTTGCTCCCATTGATACAGAACGCAGTGGCCCAAAAATAAACGATAATGCCATAAGGGTCATTACCGCCACAGATAATGGTTTTAACAGTTTTTTCCAGAACAGTAATTTATAGTTAGATGCATCCTGTCCGGTACTTTCTAAATATTGCGTATATTCATATAAGCCACTGGCTGATAAAGAGTCAGGGTCTAGCGCAACAATGCTTAACTTATCAGGTGTGACATTGGTATTCCAGCGTTTATTTAACAAAGAAGTTCCCACTACGCGTTCCGGATTACTTAAGTCAGTTTCTTCAACTTGCATCATAGTCCATGTGCGATCTTTATAATAAGCATAAGCAGCATAAGTGAGCTTAGTCAGACGATCATTTTCAACTGTATAGATATTTAAATTATTGACTGAATTATCACTATTAACCCGACCAATATGAATAAATGTTGAACCATCTTTAGCCCAGACACTGCCCTGACTGGAGATAATTGAACTGCCATAAGTTCTTTCTGAACGCATACTTCTCGCTGTTTGTTCACCAATTGGGGCTACCCATTCTCCAATAGCCATTGTTAAAAGAACCAGCGGAATTGCTGTTTTCATGACTGCTTTGGCAATTTTAATACGGCTAAAGCCGGCTGTTTCCATAACAACCAGCTCACTTTTTGATGCCAGCATACCCAGGCCAATGAGTGCGCCGAGTAGTGCCGCCATCGGAAAGAAGAGCTCAATATCTTTAGGTACCATTAATAGCGCATATAGCCCAGCTGACAGTGCGTCATAGTTCTCTTTAATTTTACGTAATTGATCAATGAAACGAATGATGCCGGATAAGCTGACCAGCATAAACAGCGTAATACCGATAGTACCAAGAATTGTTTTGCCTAAATAGCGATCTAAAATTCCAAACATTACGCTAATCCTTTTATTCTAAAGCGAATCTTACGCATAAACAGGCTATTCCAGAGATTAATCGCGATGGCAAATAAGAAGTAGGCACCATTAACTACAGACATCCAGAGGACGGGATCAAGTCGTCCTTTTATCGCGTTTGCTTTAATGGCACTTTGTAACAGGAAATAGACCAGATACAGCAAAATAGCCGGTAAGAAGTTAGCCACTTTACCCTGACGGGGATTAACGGCACTGAGAGGAATTACCATAAAGGCCATCAGAGGCACGGATAAAATCAGTGTAATACGCCAGAAGTACTCAGTTTTGGCTCTTTGTGACCAGAGAGAGCGCAGCTCCGAGAAGCTTAACTGTTCAACATTACTGTCTTGTATACTGGAATCTATATCAACAGCTTTTGGCTGAATAATAGCCTGATAATCTTTAAATTCAGTAATTCTAAAGTCACGTAGTTGGGCGGTACCTTCGTAGCGGGTGGCGTCATTAAGCAGAATAATCTGGTTACCGTCTTTATCCTGAGCGATATGGCCTTTGCTAGAAATAATAATAGAAGGTCGCTGCGTCTCAGAGTTATTCATCTGAGCAATGAACACATTTTCCAGATTATTTCTGTTCACATTCCCTAAATATAAAACGGCATCACCTTTGGGAGAATGCTGGAATTGACCGGCTAATAGACCAGCTAAACTAGGATTGGCTTTAGCATTTTCAACCAGTTGCTTTTGCTGATACGCTGACCATGGCCCAAACCAGATGGAGTTAGTGAGAGTTAAAAGGCCGGTAACAATAGAGAGAAATAGCACAACATGATAAAGAAAACGCTTTTTTACCCCACATGCGAACATAGCCACCATTTCACTTTCTAAATACAGACGTCCAAAGGCGATTAAAATAGCCAGAAACAGACTAAGTGGCAAAATGAGTTGTGCCATCTCAGAAATCCCGAGCATAAGTAAAGGAAATATCAGGTTATTAGGAATATCACCTTCAACCGCACTGGACAAAATACGGATCAGTTTTTGTGAAAAGAAAATAAGTAACAACACGAATAGAATCGCGAACTGTGTTTTTAGTGTTTCTTTTACGACATATCGGGTGATAATCACATCAAGGGCCTGTTACAAGAGAATAATTAAATTAATGTCAGATATTATAGACTGAAATTACCTGATCTTACATACATTTTTTAGTTGCTAACATTGTGGCAAACTATAGAATAAAGGAATCAATGTTAAGGAGATAACAATGAAATTTTCAATTATTAGTGAAATTAAAAAACAAAAGATACCGTGTTTAGTTGTTGGGTTATTTGAGTCTGATAAATTATCACCCGCGATCAAACAACTGGACACCATTAGTGAAGGCTGGATTAGTCAACTGATTAAGAAAGGAGAAATTAGTACTAAACTAGGTGACACAACTCTTCTTTATCAGGTTCCTAATCTGCTTGTTGATAAATTGCTTTTTGTTGGCTGCGGTAAAGAAGCTGATTTTAATGAGAAAGAGTATAAACAGTTTGTCATTAAAGCAACCGGACAGATTATTACTAAGCAAATTTCTGATGTTGTCTTCTTGCTCTCTGATTTAAATAAATCTAAAGGTTATCAATTTGCTCGTCAATTAGTTGAAGAAGTTCATCAACAAGTGTACCGCTTTGACCAGTTTAAAGTGAAGAAAAAACAACCAGCTATTGCATTAAGTTCAGTGAAACTGGCAATTTCTGGGTCTAAAGAGAATATTAAACAAGCTAAACTGGGTTTAGAGCATGGTCTGGCTATTAGTTCTGCAATCAATGCTACTAAGGATTTAGCAAATTTACCGCCTAACATCTGTAATGCTGCTTACTTAGCTGCACAAGGTCAGCAACTGGCAAAATCTCATACCAGTATTAAAACGACTGTCGTTGGTGAAGCGGGGCTGAAGAAGCTTAAAATGGGTGCTTATCTTGCTGTTGGTGAGGGTTCAGCCAATGAATCTATGATGACTATTATGGAATATCAGGGTGCAGCTAATAAAAAAGCGAAACCAATTGTTTTGGTCGGTAAAGGATTAACGTTTGATTCAGGTGGTATCTCAATTAAGCCGGCTGCTGGCATGGACGAGATGAAATATGATATGTGTGGGGCCGCTTCTGTTTTTGGTGTTATGCAGGCAATTGCAGAGCTAAAACTGCCAGTCAATGTGACTGGTGTGATGGCAGGTTGTGAAAACATGCCAGGTTCTAAGGCTTATCGCCCGGGTGATATTTTAACTACCATGTCAGGTCAGACTGTTGAAGTGATGAATACTGACGCAGAAGGGCGTTTAGTACTTTGTGATGTGCTAACTTATGTTGAGCGTTTTAATCCTGAAGCTGTGATTGATATTGCCACACTAACTGGCGCTTGCATTGTCGCTCTTGGTCATCACTATACCGGTGTTATCGCTAATGATGATGAACTGGCGGCGCGTTTAGTGACTGCTTCAAAACAAGCCAGTGACAAAGCATGGCAGTTACCAATGGATGATGATTTCCAGAAGCAAATTGATTCTCCATTTGCTGATATGGCTAATGCTGCCGGACGTGATGGTGGTACAATTACTGCTGGTTGTTTCCTTGCTCGTTTTACCGAAAAATATCAATGGGCGCATTTAGATATTGCGGGTACCGCCTGGAAGTCAGGTGCTGCTAAAGGTGCGACAGGTCGTCCGGTAGCGATGCTGGTGCAATATCTGCTTAACCGTGTCGGTAAAAACTAAGGTGTAACAAGATATAATGAAAAAAGTCCTGTTCTATCTGTTCGAAGACGCTGCTAATAGTAATGCTGTTAGCGGCCAGCTTACGCCTGAAGAAATTTATGCCTGCCAGAAAGCCATTGAAGCGTGGAAGAATAAAGTCCGTGTTTTGATCGCCTGTCAGTCTCAGACTCAAGCAGAAAAGATAGATGAATATTTGTGGCAACTCAATACTGAAGACTTTGTTCCGCATAATCTAGCCGGAGAAGGGCCAAAAGGTGGTGCCCCGGTTGAAATCTGCTGGCCACAAAAAAGGGGGAGTGGTGCTCGTCAGTTATTAATTAATTTGCAAGATGACATTCCTGATTTTGCAGCATTTTTTAGTGATGTGATTGATTTTGTGCCATCACCGGAGCAACAAAAGAACTTAGCCCGTGAGCGTTATAAATCATATAAAAATCTTGGGTTTAATCTAAAAACGATTCCGGTTGTTAAATCATAAGTTTTGAGTGATAAATACTGCATCTAAGTCTTGTTATTTGGCTCTTCGATTAAATAAAAGACAAAATTTCTTGATCACTAAACATCTTATCGAATTTATAGTAATATATTCAGCAATTTTTAAATAAATCCGTAAATATCAAATACACAATAAACTGGCATAGTTTAAGTTTATTATTTGTCTGTTACTTTTAACTTGATTAGTCACGATAAACATGAAAAAAACATTAGATAAAACATATAATCCGTCAGAGATCGAACAACCTATTTACCGTCACTGGGAAGAGAGCGGTTATTTTCGACCAAATGGCGATAAATCTCAGCCAGGTTATTGTATTGCTATTCCACCACCAAATGTCACCGGTAGTCTGCACATGGGGCACGCGTTCCAGCAGACGATTATGGATGCGTTAATTCGTTATAATCGTATGCAAGGTAAAAATACTTTATGGCAGTCAGGGACTGACCATGCAGGTATTGCTACTCAAATGGTGGTTGAGCGTAAACTGGCAGCAGAAGAGAATAAAACCCGTTATGATTTTACTCGTGAAACATTTATTGAACGTATCTGGCAATGGAAAGCAGAATCTGGCGGTAGCATCACTCGTCAAATGCGCCGTTTAGGTGACTCTGTTGATTGGGAGCGTGAACGTTTTACGATGGATGAAGGCTTATCTAATGCGGTTAAAGAAGTCTTTGTTCAATTACATAAAGATGGGCTTATTTATCGTGGTAAGCGCTTAGTTAACTGGGATCCAAAATTCCGTACGGCTATTTCTGATCTGGAAGTCGAAAACAAAGAAGTTAACGGCTCAATGTGGCATTTACGTTATCCGCTTGCTGATGGCGCTAAAACGGCTGATGGTAAAGACTACCTTATTGTGGCAACTACACGTCCGGAAACTATGCTTGGTGATACTGGTGTTGCTGTAAATCCTGAAGATCCGCGTTATAAAAATTTAATTGGTAAATATGTTACTTTACCACTGGTTAATCGCCGTATTCCAATTATTGGTGATGAACACGCTGATATGGAAAAGGGTACCGGTTGCGTAAAAATTACTCCAGCTCATGACTTTAATGACTATGAAGTAGGTCGTCGTCACCAGTTACCAATGATTAATATCTTTACTTTAGATGCTGATATTCGTGAACAGGCACAGGTATTTGATACTCATGGTCAGGAAAGTGATGTGTACTCAGCTGAATTACCTGCACAGTTCCAAAAACTGGAACGCTTTGCTGCACGTAAAGCGGTGCTGGCCGAAATTGAAGCACTTGGGCTGCTGGAAAAAATTGAACCACATAATTTAACAATTCCATATGGCGATCGTAGTAGTGTGGTTATTGAGCCAATGCTGACCGATCAGTGGTATGTTAAAACTAAACCACTGGCAGAAGTTGCCATTAATGCAGTAAAAGATGGCCAAATTCAATTTGTACCAAAACAGTATGAAAATATGTATTTCTCCTGGATGAATGATATTCAGGATTGGTGTATTTCCCGTCAGTTATGGTGGGGGCATCGTATTCCTGCCTGGTATGATGAACAAGGTAATGTTTATGTTGGACGCAGTGAAGAAGAAGTGCGTAAAGATAACAACATTGCGGCAAACGTTGTATTAAATCAAGATGAAGACGTACTTGATACCTGGTTCTCATCGGGTCTTTGGACATTTTCAACGCTTGGCTGGCCAAATAAAACGGATGACTTAATGACATTCCATCCAACCAGCGTACTGGTGACAGGCTTTGATATTATCTTCTTCTGGGTTGCACGTATGATTATGCTTACGATGCACTTCCTGAAAAATGCTGATGGTACGCCACAGGTTCCGTTTAAAACGGTGTATGTAACTGGTCTTATTCGTGACGAAGAAGGTCAAAAAATGTCTAAATCTAAAGGGAATGTTATTGATCCTTTAGATATGATTGATGGTATCTCGCTTGAAGAATTACTGGAAAAACGTACCGGTAATATGATGCAGCCACAACTGGCAGAGAAAATTCGTAAACGTACCGAGAAACAATTCCCAACAGGTATTGAAGCGCACGGTACTGATGCTCTTCGTTTTACACTTGCTGCGCTGGCATCAACGGGCCGTGATATCAACTGGGATATGAAACGTCTTGAAGGCTATCGTAACTTCTGTAATAAACTATGGAACGCTAGCCGTTACGTAATGATGAATACAGAAGGGCATGACTGTGGCTTAAAAGGCGGGGCGATGGATTACTCTCTGGCAGATAAGTGGATTCTGGCTGAGTTTAATCAAACAGTGAAAGAGTACCGTGAAGCACTCGATACTTACCGTTTTGATATTGCTGCAGGTATTTTATATGAGTTTACCTGGAATCAATTCTGTGACTGGTATTTAGAGTTAACTAAACCTGTGATTGCAAATGGTTCAGCTGATGAACAACGCGCGACAAGACATACACTCGTGACTGTGCTTGAAGCGTTACTACGCTTAGCACATCCAATTATTCCGTTTATCACCGAAGAGATCTGGCAAAACATTAAGCCACTTAAAGGGATTACTGCTGATACAATCATGCTACAGGCAATACCTGAATTTGAGCATAAATGGGTTAATGAACAAGCCGTTGAAGATATTAACTGGATTAAGCAAGTCATTATTGCTGTGCGTAACATTCGGGCTGAAATGAACATTGCACCAAGTAAACCACTTGAGCTGCTTATTCGTGATGCTTCGCCGGCCACACATCGTCGAATCAGTGACAATGTCACGTTTATTGAATCTTTAGCTCGCCTGTCTGAAATTGTTATTTTAGAGAATGGTGAGAAAGGGCCACTATCTGTGACTAAGCTGGTAGATGGTGCAGAGTTACTGATTCCAATGGCGGGTTTAATTGATAAACACGCCGAGTTGGAAAGACTGACTAAAGAGATTGCCAAAGTAGAAGGTGAAATCAGCCGTATCGAAGGTAAACTATCTAATGCGAGTTTTGTTGATAAAGCACCTGAAGCTGTAGTAGCTAAAGAGAAAGAGAAGCTACAAGGTTATGCAGACGATAAAGCTAAACTACAAGAACAATATACTGTTATAAAAAATATGTAATAAAATCAACTGGTTATAATTTCAACTAAACCACCTTATTTTTAAGGTGGTTTTTTATCTGTCAAAATTAAGTGGATGATTATGTTTGAAGATATTCTAAGAGGTGCCATTATTTCCGGTAGCCTGATTATAGCCATCGGCGCCCAAAATCTATTTGTTCTGAAGCAGGGATTAATGAGAAACCATATTTTTTGGGTTTCATTGATCTGTTTTTTATGTGATGCCATCTTAATTAGTATTGGTGTACTTGGTGTAGGAGGTATTATCAGTCAGAGTACGATTGCCACTATCGTTTTAGCCTGTGGTGGAGCAATCTTTTTGCTCTGGTATGGTTTTAATGCGTTTAAGAGCGCCTATAAAGGCAATAGTTTTATTGATTTATCAGATAAAGATCTACGCAATAAAACCCCTCTGGCTAAAATTATTTTAGCAACACTGGCGATTACATTACTTAATCCACATGTTTATTTAGATACAGTTGTGATTATTGGTGGTATTGCCGGAACATTATCTTTTGAACAAAAAGCCTCATTCTTAATTGGTGCCGCTTCAGCTTCTTGTATTTGGTTTTTTGGATTGGGTTATGGTGCGAGACTTTTAACGCCAATGTTTAGAAGTAAAAGAATGTGGCAAATTTTAGATATTTTTGTCGGCTGTGTAATGTTTTTTATCGCTTATGGGCTAATTCGCTACGCGATAAGTATTATGTAGTTTAGTTTTTAAATATTTTATGACTGTTATTAAAAGCTAAAAGAGCGACTTGGTCGCACAAATGAAGACCTGTGATGTTATTAGCAGGGCTTTGCGGGGAGCACGCCCCGCGCACGTGTTTTAGTTTGTTATTAGCATTGGGTTAGGGGCGGACTGCACCGCCCGTGCGCAATGTTTTTGGTGATATTGCTTGTTCCGTGGGCTTGATGGCTGACCATACCATAGAGGCGCCCGCTCGGGGACTCGCTAAGACCTCTAAAGTATGGTTTCCATCAATCAAGGCTCTGGTGATGTCTCAAAATAGTTTCTCAATATCAAGAAACTACTATTTGAAAGAATTTGGATAAAAAAACTCTTAAATTCTTAAATTCTTAAATTCTTAAATTCTTAAATTCTTAAATTCTTAAATTCTTAAATTCTTAAATTCTTACAAGTATTTATTTTCTCTGTGTTGAATGTCAACAGAATAGGTTTTATTCTTTTTTAGCTACATCTCAGATGCAGTGATTGATGGAGAGTGTACCTCATAGGTCTTAGCGAGTCCTCGAGCGGGTGCCTATGGGGTGCGGTAGGCCATCAAGTCGCACTGAACCTGCAACCACATCAATAAAACATCACGCACGGGGGCGTGCTCCCCCAATAAAACCCTGCTAATACAAACTCAAAACAAAAGCGATGACGAAAGGATGGCACTGTCTGCCACAACCGAATGTTGATAAAAATAACGACACAAAAAACACGTACGCGGGGCGTGTTCCCCGCTAAAAAACCGCTAACAATACGAAACCAAAATATCGTAATAAAAAAAGAGCGCTAAATAGCGCTCTTATTATCATCTATCAAAAATCACTTAGGCAAAGCATAAGCAATCACATAATCCCCACGTTCAGGAGATTGTCTTGCACCACCAGCAGAGATCACGACATATTGACGACCTGTAGCAGGAGAGACATAAGTCATCGGCGTACCCTGACTACCAACCGGCAGACGAGCTTTCCAGATTTCTGCACCTGTTGTGCTATCAAAAGCACGTAGATAGAAATCTTGTGTACCGGCGAAGAATAATAGACCTGATTTAGTCGCCATTGAACCGCCAAGTGTTGGCATAC
This sequence comes from Zophobihabitans entericus, assembly GCF_011745665.1. Taxonomy (GTDB): domain Bacteria; phylum Pseudomonadota; class Gammaproteobacteria; order Enterobacterales; family Orbaceae; genus Zophobihabitans; species Zophobihabitans entericus. The sequence goes on from NZ_CP050253.1 coordinate 2,255,242, forward strand.
CAATTGGCATTGGCAGATGCATCGGAATACCAAAAACACCTGTATCCATCACAGTACCAACTGGAACCTGCCATGCAATTTGTTGAGATCTTAAATCGATAGCCGTCATCGTTCCATAAGGCGGAGCCTGACACGGAACACCAATCACTGACATAAAGCGTTTACGCATTGCACCAAATGGTGTGCCTTCTTGCGGTACAATACCCATCTCAATACCGCTGGCATTTTGTGGGATTTGATCACGCGGAACCATCCAATTAGTTAAACCAATACGCATATCATTAACAAACATATAGCCTGTGGTCGGATCAACTGAAACACTTCCCCAGTTCATACCTCCTAAAGAGCCCGGGTACTGCAATGTTTTATTCATTCCCGGAGGAGTAAATAACCCCTGATATTCAGAGCCAACAAAGTCGATACGACAGAGTAATTGGTCAAATGGTGTAGCTCCCCACATATCAGCTTCTGTTAAAGTTTCATTACCAATTGATGGCATACCAACAGAATACGGCTGAGTTGCTGAATATCGTTCACCTTCAACATTACCTTGTGGTACCTCAATTTCCTCTACTTCGGCAATTGGTGTACCTGTCTCACGGTTTAGTAAGAAGATTTCACCCGATTTTGTGGTTTGTACTAAAGCCTTCGTTACGCCACCCTGACCATTTGGAATATCGTACAACAATGGTTGAGAAGGTAAGTCATAATCCCACAAATCGTGATGCACAGTCTGATAAACCCAGTCTACACGACCACTTTGACGATCAAGAGCGACAACTGAAGAGTTATGTTTCTCATCTGTCTCAGTACGCTGTGCACCATAGAAATCTGGTGTCGGGTTACCTGTTGCAGCATAGATTTTATCTAAGTCTGGATCGTATGAAAGGGTTGCCCACACATTAACACTGGAACGGGTATAAACACCATCAGCAGGCAGATTAGTTGTTGCTTCATTACCCGGATCCCATGCCCACATTTGTTGACCTGTGATCACATTAAAAGCTCGTACAACACCACCTGGTTCATCGGTTGAGAAGTTATCTGCCACGCGTCCACCGATCACAATCATGTCTTTAGCCACAAGCGGAGCAGCAGTTGGCTCATAATAACCTGGTTTGATTTCTCCCATATGCTTGGTTAAATCGACCACTCCATGGTCACCAAAGCTTTCAATTAACTCACCAGTTTTGCTATCTAGCGCCACTAAACGAGCATCAATCGTATTCATAATAATACGGCTGGTTGTGGCATCTTCATAGTAACTAAGACCACGACAACGCTGCCAGTTGGGTGCTGTGGCATGTGGGTCATACTTCCAGCGCTGTTCACCGGTATCAGCATCAACAGCGTAGACAATATTGGTTGCTGTACATAGATAAACAGTATCTTTAATTTGCAGAGGAGTACTTTGATCTTCCGCACCAGAACCATTACTTTGTGGAATATCACCAGTACGGAATGTCCAGGCGACTTCTAACTGATTAATATTATTTTTGGTGATTTGTTCAGCACCGGAAAAACGTGTGCCTTTGGTGGTATTAGCATATTGCTGCCAGTCAGTTGGTAAATCCTTTTGTGCTACAGGTAAAATCTCAGGCAGCGCAGAGTTTGGTATGACGTTATGGCGCATAAAGCCAAGGCCTACTGAAATCACCAGTAGCAGGGCAATAATGCCACCAAGTTTATAACCACCGGCAGATGGTCTTAAAGCAACGGCTTTTCTGAGTGATGGGTAAGCAAAAGCAACCAACATAGCAATTCCGCCAAGGAAGGCGAGTCTTGATAAGAGTGGCCAGTACTCAAAGCCCACTTCCCAAATTGCCCAGACGATAGTCAGAACATAAGCAATGCCATACAGCCAGGCACCAAAAGGTTTAAGTTTAAAGAAGTAGTATCCGGCAACAAGCATCGCAATACCCATGATAGCAAAGTACCAGCTGCCACCCAGAGTAATTAAATAAACGCCTGCAATAGTAAAAAATAGACCGGATAAGATAAGTAATAAGCCAACAATCCAGGCAAATAACTTACCAATGCTACTTAGATTATTATTAATTCCCATAACGAAACTCCATCTCTAATAAAGGAATGATACAAAGTAGTAAGATATTGATAAATCTAGTATGTAAAAAGATATGTAACACTATTTTGTTTGATAAAAATGTCGAATAAACAAAATAGTAACTCCTATTCTAGAACTCATACCGTGTAAGTCAACCCGATAAAATACCAATTGAATTAATAAGTTATATTGATTGAAAAATTTTTTTGTGACGTGAAGCGTTGTTTTCAGGAGAGTTACGTAGATTTTTGATTCCAAAAGTCACATGATTTTAAGTACTTAATTTGACATATTATTTTTATAAAAAGATAAAATAAGTATAAGCATCTAAATTTCACACAATAAACACAGGAATATATTCTTAAATATTCAATTACCACCACTCATTTTACTCATCAAAAAATAGAATAGACCATTCTGTTTTTATCTTTATATCTGTTGTTAAAAGATATTTCTATTATTTTATCTAGATAAAATAAATTTCATATAAATTAATTAGATAATTTGATATATATCATTATTTTATCTGATATCTATAGACATGGAACCGGTAAATGAATTAGCATAGCAACCAGATAAAATTATCTAAATAATTACAAATATTAATAATAAATACTTACAGGTTTTATGGATGAAAATAGCAAAGTTATTAACCTTTGCTGCGTTATTTCCCGTGGCGGCGTTTGCTGTTGAGACGTCATGGAGTGATCAGCAACTTATTAATCAACAAGAACGACAAAAAGCATTAGAAGAACGCCTTAATGTAAGTGCACCTGATATTAGTTTATTACCTAATATTCCTACATCTCAGATTATCAGCTTTCCGGAGGAGTCACCTTGTTTTCAAATTGATCAGGTGATTTTAGAAAAGCGTGATGAGCTGCCGTGGTGGATAACACTCAATAAATTGGCCAGACAGGCAGAAGGGCATTGTTTAGGTTCTCAGGGGATTAATATCCTTATGACCGAGTTACAAAATAAGCTTGTCGGTCATGGTTATATTACCACTCGCGTTGTTGCTCCGCCTCAGGATCTCACTCAGGGTCAACTCATTTTAACACTGGTCAAAGGTGTGACTCGCTACGTGTATTACACGCAAGAAAGTGATCCTTATGCCAAACTGTCCACTGCGATGCCAGTGACAGAAGGGGAAATTTTAGACCTGCGTGATATTGAACAAGGTCTGGAAAATTTACAGCGTTTACCAACCGTGCGGGCTGAAATGCAACTGATTCCGGGTGATGAACCGGGTGAAACTGATATTGTTATTCACCGTGAACAGTCACGTTTTTGGCGTGTTGGTGCTTCTCTGGATGATTCAGGGACAAGAGCAACCGGGCGTTATCAGGGCGGACTGACTTTCTATTTAGATAACCCTTTCCAGTTAAGTGATTCTTTTTATGTCTCGGGCGGGCGAGATATTGATGGTGAAAGGGATCGCTACGGATCATATAACTATCTTTTCCATTATTCTGTACCATTTGGCTACTGGCAATTTAGCACTTCACTGAGTGGTAATAAATATTATCAAACAGTTGCGGGTATTCCGGTTAATTATGAATATAGCGGTCGTAGCCGTAATGCCAGTTTCCAGTTAAGTCGAGTCTTACATCGTGACGAAGCGCAAAAGACTACGTTAACTTATGGTATTAATCTTCGCCAGTCACATAACTATATTAATGATGAAGAAATAGAGATTCAAAAACGTAAAACCACCAGCTGGCAGCTAGGTCTGCAACATCGCCATTATATTGGTAATAATACTCTTAATTTAGGTGTGAGTTATCAGCAAGGAGTACGTTGGTTTGCTGCGCACAAAGCACCGGAAGAGTACATCGATAATGGTACGGCACTTTCACAAATATTTCGTTATAACTTAGGCCTTTCTGTCCCATTTAATCTCTCTGAGGCTAATTTTCGTTACAACTTAGATATTCAAGGGCAACATACCAGACGTGGTATGTTAACTGCACAGGAGCGTTTTTCAATCGGTGGGCGCTGGAGTGTGCGTGGATTTGACGGTGAACTTTCTTTATCAGCAGATCGTGGTATTTCTGTCCGTAATGAACTTTCATGGATCTTACCTGAAAATCAGGAACTTTATTTAGGCATTGATTATGGGCAGGTTTATGGGAATGCATCGGAATATTTACTTGGAAGACATTTAAGTGGTGCAGCTTTAGGCCTGCGTGGTTCATATTGGGGATTCTATTATGATGCCTTTGTCGGGACACCAATTTATAAGCCCGATCTGTTTAAAGCAGATGATGCAACCTTTGGCTTTAATATTAACTGGAGCTACTAACGATGTCTGAATATCAGGTTATTGCACCACTGTTTTTTAACTCTAAACATAGTGAAGCCGAATGTTTAGGTATTGCTACCTGGCTATGGATGCATTCTGAGAATCATAAATATACACCAATTTATGCTTTACCTACTCTAATTTTACCGGCCATTAAAAGACAACAGTTTATTCTGATCATAAAAGATAATAAACCTGTTTGTTATATGAGCTGGGCCAATATGAGTGAAGAGACAGAACAGAAGTATTTACAGGATAAGAGTGCGTTATCGTTAACTGAGTCTGATTGGTATAGCGGTACGCGTATGTGGGCTATTGACTGGATTTCTCCTTTTGGTGAAACGCAAAAACTGGCTTCATTCGTTCTTAAAGACATTTTACCTGATTTTTGTTTCAGAGCGCTTTCTCATCAAGGGAAAAAGAGAGGCTTTCAGATAAAATTTTTCAAAGGTAAACATGTCTCTAAAGTTCAGGCACAACAGTGGCAAATAAATAATCCACTAATAATTAATAACTAAAACAATGACAATTTTAGCAAGGAATAAAAGGAAGTAAGGATGAATAAACATTTTTATCGTGTGGTTTTTAATCGCGCTCGCGGTATGTTAATGGTGGTGTCTGAACTGGTGCGTAGCCACAGTGGTGAATCACGCAGTAGCCAAAAAGCAGAGGCAACAGAAGGTAAAACGCTGGTAGCTAAACTGACATCAATTAGTTTTTTAACTTATTTATCCTTAGGACTCCTGACTGTTACCTTACCGGCACAGGCGACAACGATTCGCGTTGACCCAAACGCGGATAAAACTCAGCGCCCAACCGTGATTGAAAGTGCCAATGGTACAACACAAATCAATATTCAGACTCCAAACAGTAATGGCTTATCCCATAACCGCTATACTCAGTTTGATGTGTCAGACAAAGGGGTTATTTTAAATAACTCCAATAACTCATCAAATACTCAGCTGGGTGGCTGGATTAAGGGGAATGAGTTCTTAGGTGCCACAGGTGGCGCTAAAATTATCTTAAATGAAGTTAATACTAAAAATCCAAGTCAGATAGCCGGCTATATTGAAGTGGCAGGTCAGCGCGCTCAGGTCATTATTGCCAATGCAGCAGGAATTACCTGTAATGGCTGTGGATTTATTAACGCCAGTCGCGGCACCCTGACAACCGGTAAACCGATTATTGAAAACGGCCAACTTAAAGGTTATGAAGTGAGTCAAGGTCATATTGCCATTGAAGGTAAAGGGCTGGATAGCACGCGTCAGGATTATACCGACCTGATAGCCAGAACAGTGTCAATTAACTCCAGTATTCATGCCAATAACTTAAATGTCGTCACCGGACGTAACAGAGTGAGTGCTGATGCCCAGCAAGTCACTAAACTGGCTGATGATGGTTCAGCCGTGCCTGTTGTAGCACTGGACGTGTCTGCACTTGGCGGTATGTATGCTGGTAAGATTCAGATGATAGGGACAGAAGGTGGTGTTGGTGTCCGTAATGCCGGCAGCATTGGGGCCAGTGCGGGTAGTGTCACGATTTCTGCTGACGGACGAATTGAGAATAACGCCAAAATTTATGCCTCAGAAAATATAAATATTCAAAATAATCAAAGCACTATAAATAACGGTGAAATATCATCACAAAAGGGCTCAACCACAATTAATACCAAAGGTGAGCTGGTTAATAATGACAAGATTATTAGCCAGAATCAGCTGACGGTTACGGCTAAAGGAAATATTACCAATACAGGTTCAATGGGAACTATTGAGGGTAAAGCTGATATAAATAGTCAGGCAAATATTATCAATAGTGGAGAGCTATCATCTGAAAAAGGTGATCTGGTTATTCATGCCAATAATAACCTGACAAATACCGGTAAAATTTTTGCGGATAATAAAGCTCAAATCAATGCCGGTAATGAACTGAATAATCAGGGAACAGGGTCGATTGTTGCTGATCATATTCGTCTGCAAGCCATAACGATTAATAATGTGGCTAAAGACGATATTGCACCAGCTATTGCAGCACGCGCGCAGTTAGATATAGCAGCGCATACCATTAATAACGTCGGACATGCACTTATCTATAGTGATGGTGACATCAATATTGGTGGTCAGTTAGCGGATGAAAGTGGTGTGACTGGTCAGGCAGAAGAACTGAATAATCACAGCAGTAATATTGAAGCTGCTGATAATATCCAGTTATCAGTAAACAAAATTAATAATATCAATGACCATTTTGAAGTTGAAATTCAGGAAGTATCCAGAGAAAACATTATTGAATATCAACATGAAGGCTCTTATAAACGTTACTCACCAAGTGAAGTCTATTTCACACATGGTGAAGTAGACTATATGTGTATAAGAAGTACAGGTTCATGTAACGATTACTTCTATAAATATGTTTATGAACGAGTGATTGAAGAGACCGTTATCACTCAAACAGATCCGGCAAAAATTATTGCAGGTAAAGATATTACCATCAAGGCAGATCACCTGTTAAATGATAAGAGCCAAATTATTGCGGGTAATACGCTGACTATTAATGCGAATTCGATTGAGAATATTGAAGTTCCTGGACAGCGTTATATTAAAGATAACGGAACGGCTATTTATTACTACCGAATCCACGAAAAAGGCTCGGACAGTCAGGGTACCAGTTACTCAACCTACCGACCGACAAAAGTTGAAGATATCACGTTGAGACCTTCTGAATTAAAGTCTGAAACGATCGTCAGTGAAAGCGGTAAAGATCGTCATGATAATGTGATTTCATTAGATAATCCAGAGGTGACTTTACCGCCACCAAATAGTTTATTTCAGGTTAATCCGGATCCTCAAGGTAAATATCTGATTGAAACAGATTCACGCTTTACTAATCGTAGCGAGTGGCTGGGCAGTGATTATATGCTGACGCTACTGAAACAAGATCCAGATAATATTCAAAAGCGCTTGGGTGATGGCTACTATGAGCAAAAACTGGTTCGTGAACAAATTATTGAACTAACTGGGCAACGTTATCTGGGCGATTACACCTCTGACTTAGAACAATATAAAGCCTTAATGGATGCGGGTGTTGAGTTTGCTCAGGAACATAATCTCAGTATTGGTATTGCACTAACAGCAGAACAAATGAAGGCGCTTACCTCAGATATTGTCTGGATGGTCAGTAAAACGGTCACCTTAGCAGACGGGAGTCAGCAACAAGTACTTGTGCCTCAGGTTTATGCCGTTGTGAAACAAGGTGATTTAAATGGTAGTGGCGCACTCCTTGCCGGACGCGATATTGATTTGAGTGTCAGTGGTGATATCAATAATCAGGGACGTATTATTGCCGGTAACGAGATTAATATTACTGCTGAGAATATTAGCAATGGTAAAGGCGGTAATATTCAGGGCAGTGACATCTCTTTAACTGCACAGCAGGATATTAATAATATTGGTGGCCACATTAGTGCTAATGAAAGCTTAAGCTTAACGGCTGGCCGTGATATTACGATTAGCTCAACCATTAATAAAACTGAAGTAAGAGATGGTGATAACTCCTTTGTACAGAATACTATAGGTAGTGTTGGCTCGTTGTCTGTCAATAATGATGGTGGACAGATGTCAATTAACGCTGGCCGTGATGTAAATCTTAATGCTGCGCAAATCACCGCTAATGGCCAGGAAAGTCAGATTGCCATTGAAGCTGGCAATAACGTCAATCTTGGTGTTGTTGAAACCACAACCGGGCAAGCAGTCTATTTTGATAGCGACAATTACACCAAACAAACCATTACCACAGAAGTCGGTAGCGCCATTTTAGGTAATGGTGATATTTCCATTAAATCTGGTAACGACGTTGCGATTAAAGGTGCACAAATCAGTGCGCAAGACACACTAGACATTCAGGCTAAAAATGATCTGACGATTGAAGAAGCTCGTCAGCATATTGTTTATGAAGATCACACTAAAACAGAAGATCATAGCGGTGGTGGAACTTCACAAACGATCAATATGCACACTGAGCTTGATCATAATTTAGCACTGGGTAGTCAGCTAAGTGGTGGAGAGGTTAACCTGTCCGCGGGTCGCGATATGCTGGTACAAGGCAGTCAGGTAGTGAGTGAAACAGCAACCAACCTTGACGCCGGACGTGACATTACGATTACTGCAGCGGAGGAGCGTTTCACTGATAATCACTTTGAAAGTAAAGAAAAGTCTGGCTTTATGAGCGGTGGCGGACTTGGTTTTACTTATGGCACATTCAAAGAGTCTACAGATCAAAATGAAGTCGAAAAAAGCTATCTTGGCAGTATGCTAGGTAGTACAGAAGGTAGTGTAAATATCAATGCTGGCCGTGATGTTGCAGTACGTGGTAGTGAAATTATCGCTAAAGAAGATATTGCTGTAAATGCGGAAAATATCACTATTGAGTCACTGGACGCGACAACGCGTTATCAGGAACAGTATGAGATGGAAAAAACCGGGATTACGGTTGCGATCACAGGAACTGCATCTGATGTTTATAATGCGGGCCAAGCCGCACGCAATGCGCATGATCGTGGTAACTCAACCATTTCTGCTTTGAATGATATTAAAGCGGGACTGACCACCATTAATGCCGGACTTGATGTGGCTATGTCAGCACAAGAGAATAATCCACAAGGAAATGGTGCATCAATTGGTGTGAGTGCTTCAGTTGGTACTGAGCGTACAGAGCGTACTATAAATGAAGAAAGCCACAACGTAGTCGGTTCTGGTCTGTCAGCAGGTAATAATATTACCTTAAATGCCAGAGGTAATGAGGCTGGAGAAGGCGGTGATATTCTTATTAAAGGCAGTGAAGTCAGAGCGGGCAATGATATTAATCTGAGTGCTGCTAATGATGTTAATGTCATTGGTGATGTCAATACCCAGCACCGCGACATGGACGAGAAGAGTAGCAGTGCGAGCATTGGTGTGGGTGTTAGTGTAGGAGCTAATACCGGCTGGACTATCAGCGGCAATGCCAACTTTAGCCGTGAACGTGAAAACATGGACGGTTCAGCCTGGACAGAAAGTGTCATTGATGCGGGTAATAATCTCAATATTACGACCGGTCGTGATATGAATATCATTGGTGGTATTGTTAAAGGCGATACTGTCACCGCAGATATTGGTAATAACCTGAATATTGCCTCACTGCAAGACACCGATAACTACGATTACGATAAAATCAGTGGCTCCATCAGCGGGAGCTTTGGACCAAGTTCTGGTGCTGGCGGAAACATCAGCCTGTCCCAAACCGAGATGGAAAGTAACTGGTCAAGTGTCACAGACCAGTCGGGTATTTATGCAGGTAGCGGTGGGTTTGATATCCGGGTAGAGAACAATACCGACCTGAAAGGTGCGGTGATTGCCTCAGAAGCCAAAGATAAGAGTGATAACGTCTTAGATACTGGTACTATTAGTTTTAGCGATATCGAAAATAAAGCGGATTATAACGTTGACCATGTCTCGGTCAATATTGGGACTAATGGCGGGCTTATCCCATCGGCAGGCGCACCGACAACCTATGAAAACAGTGACAGCGCCTCCAGCACCACTCACTCAGCGGTCGAAGAAGGCACTTTAATTGTCCGTGATGAAGATAAACAAAAACAGGATGTGAACGAGTTAAGTCGCGATACTGAAAATGCCAATAACTCGCTGGGACAAATCTTTGATAAACAGAAAGAGCAGGACAGAATGGATACGCTTGATCTGTTGAATGATATTGCCGCACTCGCTAAAGATAGTCTGAATAAAGTGGATATGAATACCGCTTTATCGGATTACAATAATTTATCTGAGGATGAAAAAAGTCAGATAAAATTTGATGAATATTATAAAAATCGTCAGGAGAATGGTGAAACAGTCGGCGGAATGGGCAGCAGTGCCAATAAAGCGATTGATTCGGTTATCTCTATAGTAACGGGTTTAATTACCGGTGATGTGACTGGAGGACTGGCTGGAGCCAGTGCACCGTGGTTGGCTGAGCAGATTAAGAAAGCAACCACCACTTATGGTTCTGATGGTAAGCCTGTTGTGGATATGGAAGCGAATTTACTTGCTCACACCATACTGGGCGCTGTTGTTGCTGAGTTACAAGGCAATTCAGGCTTAGCAGGTGGTGCCGGAGCCCTGACCGGGGAGGCAGCCGCAGCTCTGATCATTAAAGAGTTATATGGTAACAGAGATGTTTCAGATTTAAGTGAAGCTGAAAAACAAAATATTAGCTCATTAGCTCAACTGGCAGCAGGTTTAGCTGCGGCAGCGGGAAGTGGTGGTGATGTAGGGGATATTGGTACAGCTGTTGCTGGAAGTAAAAATGCGGTGGAAAATAATAAGCTTTCACCTACGCAAAAATCAGAATTAGAAAAAGAAATTGCTGCTTGTGGTAGTGATTGGACATGTAACTTAAAAACTCAATTGAAATGGGCAAATATCAATCTACAACAAGACAATGCGTATGTTGATGGTCTAATTGTGGGATGGGGAGTGTCAGGGCCTATAGAATTAGCGGGAGCAGGATTAGCGGATATACTGGGTACATTTTCAACAAATCCAGCTGATTTAGCGAATAAAGATATAGAGCTGGGAAGTAACTTCTGGACTGTCATTGGTGCTATTGGTGATAAAGCAGAAACAATTAAAGACGGCTATATTAATTCAGAAGGCTATGAGTCTAACTTTAATGCAGGACAAGAGGCTGGAGAAGCCGGATTTAATGTTAAAATTTTATTAGATGGTGGTCGGTATATACTTGCCAATACCTCCAATAAAACAGCTGTAGTGGTAGATAGTACAGCTGGAACGACGAAAGTTATTGAAGGGGCAGGAAGTAGTGCTGGTACCAGTTCAGGTACAGGAAATGTAATCAACAAAGTTGAGAATATCACTTCTGATGTAGGAAAGGGGAATACAGGAAATAAGGCCGTTAACTCAATAGAAACACAGGTAAGTGTTGATAAGAAATTGACTACATACTTACTGGATAAAGACCATCCAGTAGGAGGAAGTAAAGCTGAGTGGTTTGATAAAGCACTTGGTTTTAACCAATCTAATTCAGGACAATTATCTAAACAGATTGTATTTGATACTAATACAGCAGTTCAAACTGGAGTAACAGAATTTGGTACTAAGTATAATCAAGTAATTAAAATTACTGGAGCAAACGGAAAACAAATCGATGTTAATTTTGGTTGGATAAAAAATAATGATGGGGTGGTAAGATTAGTTACTGCAATTCCAACCAAAAAATAACTTAATTTAGGATATGATTATTATGATTCAAGAAAACGATGTAGTTATTGCTAAAAAAGATTTATCAAAAATAGTTCTCAAAGGAAGTAAGGGGGCTGTTGTGATGGTATATAAAGAACCAAGATTAGGTTATGAAGTTGAATTTGTTAATAATCATGGTGAGACGTTGGATGTTATAACAGTTTACCCTGAAGATATTGAAGAACTACCTATAACTTCACCCAGAGGTAGAGAGAAAGGATAACCAGTAATAATATTATAGGGAGTTATTACAATATGGATAAAAAGTATTTGAGCCAACAACTAATTTTATAATCCATTATTCAAAAACAGGGGTACATATAGTACCGGCGAGACCATAAATTATGTATGCAGGTAAAACAAAAGAAGAACAAGTAAAAGTAGAAAATAGAATTAATCTATACACGATGTACGGTTTGATCGATCGAGCGTCTAAAAAGATGCGCGGAGTAACCGCAAGTATAGCTGGTCAAGATCTAACAATTGAAATGTTTTTTGATAGTGAGTTAACTGAGGAGGAAGAGGAGGAAATGGAATGTGCTCATACAGATGTTGTTTCCGATTTATATCAAGAGTTTGTCGGAATATATTTGAAGCTTACAGTTATTCCATCTTCCACACCGATATATGATCAAAGAGGTACTCTAGGCTGGATTTATCTGCGTAAAGAGTATTAATTAAAAATATAGATTCCAGCCTTATAAGCTGGGATCTTTTTACAGGGAAAGGAACGACGACTGTTAACACTCCAGATGGTATAAGTTTTAATATTGAACAACCTAAACATTTAGCAACTGTCGATGGGTTTACTCAATCTAAAGGCATTTCAGAACCAAGTAGTTAGTGATGGAGCGAAGGAATAAAAAATATGGAGCAAGGGAATTAGATTATGAATAAAAATTGCATGTTATATTTCTTTTTTCTTTTCTTTACCTTACTTATTCGAAGTTTAATAGCATTATTTGGCGCATATATATTTACTTTTTTTGTTTTAGATTTAATTAATTATATAAATGTTGATTGGAATAAATTATTCATTTTATTTCCATTAAAAAAGTTGATTGGCGGAAGCTTCGTTATGGGAATAACTGCTTGGTTATGGAGTATTCATAAATATAGAAAGTCCATAACAAGAGGGAAAGAAAGTTTAGAGATTTTATCTCAACATGGTTATAAGGCTGAAATTAATGATATATCTCCATTAATTACTATCCCATTTTACCAAATAAATGGAGAGCTTTTTCATAATCATTATCCATTAACTGCAAGAGATGTTAGTTTTGCTTTAGGGGGATTGAAAAAAATTATAAAAAAGAGCGAGATAAAAAATATCGTAATAAATTTAGTGGATGCTTCAGTTGATATTAATAAATTAAAGAAACAATTATTAAATAAGTATTCAGATAAATTAGATAAAATCTTGATCATAGATAAGTCAGGCAATGTTATTTCTCTGAAGTAATTATTATAAGTTTTGCCTATTAATTGTGGTACACGATAATTGAGCAATAGTGGAGTTAGGGCGAGATTGGGTAAAATCAATGAGAGGAAATAAAAAATATATTAATTTATTATGTTCATTAGTATTTTGGATTTTTATTGGTATTTTCACTATATTTATATCTTGCCTTATAGGATTATTTGTTTTAGAAAAAATCCATTATGTTACTGCTGATTGGAAGGTTTTTCTTGATTTAACTATACTCAAAAAAATTATTATAGGTGGTGGATTAATTGGGATTGCAGCTTGGTGGGTCAAAACTTTTGGCTCTGAGAGTAAAAAGAAAAAATAATCTCATAGAATTAGAAAAATCCCGGTTTAAAACTGGGATTTTTTATATCTGAATAAAATGTAACATTGACATGGAGTGATTGCCTCAGAAGCCGAAGACAAATCGAATAATATCTTAGATACCGGCACCATCAGTTTTAGTAATATCGAAAACAAAGCCGATTATGAAGTCACGCATGATTCCATTTCTGTCGGTACCGGTGGTTTTGGTGCAGGTGCACCGACAACCTATGAAAACAGTGACAGCGCCTCCAGCACCACTCACTCAGCGGTCGAAGAAGGCACTTTAATTGTCCGTGATGAAGACAAACAAAAACAGGATGTGAACGAGTTAAGTCGCGATACAGACAATGCCAATAACTCGCTGGAACAAATCTTTGATAAACAGAAAGAGCTGGACAGAATGGAGACGCTGGAACTGGTCAAAGACATTGGTGCGATGGCAAAAGAGAGTCTGAGTAAGGTAGATATGGCCAGTGCATTATCTGATTACAATCAATTATCGGATGATGAAAAAGAGAGTATCAACTTTGATGATTACTATAAAAACCGGCAGAAAGAGGGTGAAACAATTGGCGGAATGGGCAGCAGTGCCAATAAAGCGATTGATTCGGTTATCTCTATAGTAACGGGTTTAATTACGGGTGATGTGACTGGAGGACTGGCAGGAGCCAGTGCACCGTGGCTGGCGGAGCAGATTAAGAAAGCAACCACCACTTATGGTTCTGATGGTAAGCCTGTTGTGGATATGGAAGCGAATTTACTTGCTCACACCATACTGGGCGCTGTTGTTGCAGAGTTACAAGGCAACTCAGGCTTAGCGGGTGGTGCCGGAGCCCTGACCGGGGAGGCAGCCGCAGCTCTGATTATTAAAGAGTTATATGGTAACAGAGATGTTTCAGATTTAAGTGAAGCTGAAAAGCAGAATATCAGCTCATTAGCACAACTGGCAGCAGGTTTAGCTGCGGCAGCGGGTAGTGGTGGTGATGTGGGGGATATTGGTACCGCTGTTGCTGGGAGTAAGAATGCGACGGAGAATAATTTTCTTGATAAAATAGTACATCCTTCTACCGCCGACAATCTAGGTTCATATGTTCATAACGTACCCGCAATAGAATATAAATACATAGATAAAAATGGCATTGAACAAGCAGACATTTATATTCCATTAAATAATGAAGATACCATAAAAGGATTAAATGATGCTATAAAAGGTACAGGAATGCAAAATGGAAGTGATTATGCTTTAAAATGGGGAACTGAAACTCCGGTGATTGCAGCAACTTCTCTGGTTAGTGGTCCAGGAGGTACATATTTAGTTGCTACAGTTGTTGGTGGTGTAACTAATATTGTATATCAAATATCAACTAAACCATTAGATAAATTTGATATTACTGATACAGTTATCTCAACAGCTGTTTCTGCTCTATCAAAAGGAAAGGGTATTTGGGTTTCTACTGGAGTCGGTGGACTTGGTGGTTATGTGAATAGTTCCATAAAGGGTGATAATACAGTTTCAGGAACATTGAGTGGCGCAGCAAGTTCGGCTGGAGGCAAAGTTATAGGAGATATAACTGGACCAGTTGGAGGTGCAATCACTTCTGAATTTATTAATAATCAAATACAAGAAGCTCTCAGCCAATATGAATAAGGAAATTAGATGATTAGAATTTTTTGTTATTTCTTACTACGTTTCATTATACTTAGCACTATATTTATATTTAGTGTTTGTGCTGTATGTTTATTTGTTTTAGATATAACTGGATATGTAAATATTAACTGGAGCAATGTTTTCACTTTTCCTAATGTTACAAAACTTTTATTTGGTGGCGTAATTACAGGGATAGCTTCATGGGTTATGTTTTTTTATCAATATAAAAAATCAGTTGATAGAGGGAAAAGTAGTTTAGATATATTTTTGCAAAATGGTTATGAAATAGAGATAAACCAAATCTCTCCATTAATAGAAGTTCCTTTTTATAAGATTAATGGAAAGTTTTTTCATAATTATGCTCCAGAAGCAAGAGATATTAGTTATTTATTAAGCGGTATAAAGAAAATTGTAAATAAAAGTAGAACACGAAATATTGTTATTAATTTAATGGATTGTTCAATTGATCTTAATAAAGCAAAAAAACGTATCTTAGATAAGTTTAATGAAAAATTAGATAATATCTTGCTTATTGATGGCTCGGGTAATGTTATAAAGTTAAAATAATTAAATAAATACAAAGAGAAAAATAAATGTTGTGCCTTAAATGTGAACAAAAAGAAGCGTTAAGATATTCAGAAAAATGTGCAGATTGTGAAAATAAAGATTTAGGTTTTCTATGGGTGGCTGTAATTGCGCTTGCTATATTAGTTATTTCTATTGTTTTTCAACTAATTCAAACAATTAACCTGAGTGTGATGTTAATGAATTATAGCTATTACTATTTATTCATCCCGGTTATTTTTGAATTTGTTGGTTTATCACTTCTTTTGGCTTTAGCTATTTATACATGTAAATTATTTTGGCAGCGGAACAAGAAACTCCCTCTTATATTTATTATATTAGTCGTCTCTAATTTGATTTTTTACTTACTGGATTTAGCAATTACTTCTTATATTTACGAGATAAAGATTGATTCATCACTTCTGCCTTGGTTTATTAAAAGCTTTGCATTTACTATATTTTGGAGTTGCTACTTTTTAATCTCTGAAAAAGCTAAAAAAGTATTTATCAATTAACTGAGTCCTTCATTCAGCTACAAATAGAATAGCTCTTAAAAGAGTTATTCTATGAAGTGTGACCCAAACACTACCACCTCGTAAACTTTCCAATCATATCTGGGCTAATGCATAAATCTTTTTTTCTCAAAAGAGATTATGCTTAATTGCCCCATTTTTTACAGAGCTCCAGACAATACAGAAACAAACTCATAAGTATTCTTTTGTAAAAATAAACGAAATCACCCAAGTTATAGGATTATTACTATGAATAAGAAAGTGTCGTTGGTTACAGGGGGTAGTAAAGGTATTGGTTTTGCTGCTGCAAAAGCATTGCATGATTTAGGTCATGTGGTGATTATCGCAGCCAGAAATGAAGAACAATTAAATCAGGCTGTGGCTTCTTTTCAGTCCGAAAATGTACGCGGGATTCAGGAGGATGTCTCAAATCCGGATTCAGTAAAGGCGCTATTTAATCAAATTAAACAAGATTATGGTCGCTTAGATTTACTCTTTAATAATGCGGGTAATAATAGCCCAGTAACAACGATTGAAGACATTCCGTTTGAAGAGTGGAAGCGGGTATTTGATGTTAATATCCATGCCACATTCTTATGTGCGCAAGAAGCGATTAAAATCATGAAGAATCAAACACCAATGGGCGGTCGTATCATTAAAATGGTTCGATTTCAGCTAAAACACCAAGACTCTTTACTGCCGCGTATACCGCGTCAAAATATGCGGTTACCGGGCTAACCAAATCTATTTCGCTTGATTGTCGTAAGTTTAATATTGCCTGTAGTCAGATTAATATTGGTAATGCTGAAACAACAATGTCCAATAGAATGCGCAAGGGTGTCTATCAGGCGGATGGA
Source organism: Zophobihabitans entericus (assembly GCF_011745665.1). Lineage (GTDB taxonomy): Bacteria > Pseudomonadota > Gammaproteobacteria > Enterobacterales > Orbaceae > Zophobihabitans > Zophobihabitans entericus. Next base: position 2,272,280 of record NZ_CP050253.1, read on the forward strand.
ACGATCCAGTCAGAAGCAATGATGAATGTTGAAGATGTTGGTGCAGCTATTGCCATGATGGCGTCATTACCAAATTCAACCAATGTGCTTGATTTAACCATTATGGCTAATGAGATGCCGTTTGTCGGGCGAGGATAGTTATTGTAAATTTGAGTTGTTATATAAAAATATTGCGAGTTACCTCGCAATATTTCATTTAAGATTATTTATCCTTCATCAGAAAACTATATCTTTTACGCATGATATAAGAATCAAGACTAAAGAACACCAGCGCTACCCAAATAAAGCCAAAGGTTAACATGGTGTAAAAATTTAGCGCTTCACCAAAATAGAAAACCGCCAGTAAAAATACCAGAGTTGGCGAGATATATTGTAAGAAGCCAATAGTTGAATATGGCAGGTTTTTAGCGGCAATATTAAACAGAATTAACGGAATTAACGTTAAAGGGCCTGCAAAAATCGCCAGCCACCATAAGTTACTATGCCAAAACTCACTTTGTAGAGTAACAGCTGACGGATGCAGCCAGAGCCAACATAAGGCAATAGGGACTAGTACCCAGGTTTCTACACACATTCCCGGTAATACTTTAATGGGTACGATTTTGCGTACTAAACCATAAATGGCAAAAGATAATCCTAAAAGCAGAGAAATCCATGGCAGTTTACCAAGCAAAATAATCTGAATCATTACACCAATAAGAGCCAGACCGATAGCAATCCACTGGAACAGGCGAAGTCTCTCTTTTAATACCACCATACCAAGGAACACTGAAAGTAATGGGTTGATATAGTAGCCAAGACTGGTTTCCAGCATATAGCCGCTATTAATTGCCCAGACATACAATAACCAGTTACCGGACAGCATCACACCAGTACAAATTAAAATTAACAGATATTTTGGCTTCTCAAGTAGGGGTTTCCACCACTGTTTTTGCTTGATAAAAGCCAGCAGAATCATACAACCAACTGCGGACCAGATAATTCGGTGGATTATAATCTCGCTCGCGGGTAAAGACTGAATACTTTTAAAGTAAAGCGGTGACAGCCCCCAAATAAAATAAGCGAGCATGGCGAGTAAACAAGCATTGAGTTTAGACATGATGGTACATTCTATCTATATGAGAAATAACAAAAGATTGTAACGCGTTTATTTTGTGAATGCTATCAGGGGAGGAAAATAAAGTATAACTTCTCTATACCGCCATTTTATCGCCACAATATTTTGATAAATAGAGTATAGATAAAGTAATGAAGTGGTGGGCTGTGGGGGGATCGAACCCACGACCAATTGATTAAGAGTCAACTGCTCTACCGACTGAGCTAACAGCCCACATGTCAAGATCTTACACCCAGAATAATCAACAAACAATATCTAAGTCTGGATTAATTTTAGATTATTCATCTGGTGAGATGAGTAATGAACTGAGAATATTTAAAATAATAACAGGCAGAACTGTAAATAAATCAATAAGTTAAATTTCATAACTCATTGATTAATAAGCAGAAATTATTCTACACTCTTAGGTTTAGCAAAGTAATCCAAAATATACTCAAATACATACTGATGTACCCGATCATAACGGGGCTTTTTAGGCCGACATAACAACACACGCCAGTAAATGGGATCATTAAATCGTTTTTCAATAATATTCTTATCCAGATGAAAGTCATGTACGGGTGAGGGCAAGACAGTTATAAAGTCTGAGTTTCTGGCAATTAACATTAAAAAGTCCCAGGATGATGACATGGTACATTTTTTAGGTTTAACCGAGTACTCGGTAAATTTCTTTTGCAGTTTATGGTGAATGATAAAACTGGGATCTAAAATTGCCATCATTTGATTATTCAGATCTGACCATTCCAGTTGTTCTTTTGTTGCCAGTGGGTTGTTGTGATTAAAAAAGGCTGTCAGCTCATCTTGCTTGAGTAAATGCTGGTCGATAATCTCCGGATTGATATTGGTTGGGTCGAGTAAAATAGCAAAATCCAGTTCATCCACCATAAACATTTTACTGAGTTCATAAGCGCCTTTTTCAATAATCTCAAACTCAATATTGGGATTATTAATGACCAGCTGCGCAATTACATCAGCAAATACCACGCCTAAAATAAGCGGAGGGATACCAATCCTGACTTTGCCTTTCATCTGGGTGGAGTCTTCCCGGATAGAAGTCAGCATCATGTTATATTGGTTTAAAATCGCTTTAGCATTGTCATAAAAGATCTCGCCCGTTGGCGTCAGACCTTGTAAACGTCCTTTATAACGTTCAAACAGGTAGATATTCTCATTTTCTTCAAACGCTTTAATAAACTGACTAAGTGCCGGCTGAGAGATATAGAGTCTTTTAGCGGCTAACGATAAATTAAAGTCAGATTTCACCACTTCTACAAAATATTCAAGCTGTCTGATATCCATAAGTACTACCTATGATTTTTAGAGAAAAACGGTTAACTATAAAATATTTTTTGTTGTTAAAACAAAACCTATGTTTGCAGTAATTCAAGTGAATTCTAGCATACATTAATCTATAAGTTAAATTTATAGCAGCTATAAAAAACAAGACTTAGACAAGAGCGCCTGTGCCATTTAGCATCATCAACAATTCTATTAGTTAGATCATGTTAAGAGGATACAGATATGAGAGAAGTTGTCATCGTTTCGGCAGTCAGAACAGCAATAGGTAGTTTTGGTGGGGTATTTAAAGATGTCACCGTGGTTGAACTGGGTGTGACTGCAGTGAAAGAAGCGATCAAACGTATTGGGCTGGATATTACACAAATCGATGAAGTGATTTTAGGTAATGTATTACAAGCAGGTCTTGGCCAAAACGTGGCAAGACAGATTTCAATTAAAGCAGGGATCCCTGATACAGTACCAAGTTTTACCGTGAATCAAGTGTGTGGTTCTGGTCTTAAAACGGTTGAACTGGCAGCGCAAGCAATTGCACTTGGTAATGCTGATGTTGTGATTGCCGGTGGTGCTGAAAGCATGAGCCAGTCTGCTTATGTTTTGCCTAAAGCACGCTTTGGTATCCGTATGGGTAATTCTGAAATCATTGATAGCATGATTGTTGATGGCTTAACTGATGCGTTTAATCACTATCATATGGGTGTAACGGCGGAGAATATAGCACAAAAATATGGTATCTCCCGTGAAGAGCAAGACAAGCTCGCTTTAGCCAGCCAAAATAAAGCTGAAGTTGCAATGAATGCGGGTCGTTTTAAAGATGAAATCGTGCCAGTAGTGATTCCAAGCCGTAAAGGTGAGCCAACCATTATCGATACTGACGAGCATCCAAAAGCAGGCATGACGCTGGATAAATTAGCTAAATTAAGACCCGCTTTTAATAAAGAAGGTTCTGTGACAGCGGGTAATGCATCAGGTATTAATGATGGTGCGGCAATTCTGATTTTAATGAGTAAAGAAAAGGCCCAGCAACTTGGTTTAACACCACTGGCTACTATTAAAAGCAGCGCGACAGCTGGCGTAGCACCAGAAATCATGGGAACAGGCCCAATTCCAGCAACTCAAAAAGCACTGAAAAAAGCAGGTATGACAATTAACGATCTGGATTTAATTGAAGCGAACGAAGCCTTTGCTGTACAGGCGCTAGCTGTACAAAAAGATCTGCACATTCCAGATGAAAAACTCAATGTTAATGGTGGTGCGATTGCACTTGGTCACCCAATTGGTGCCAGTGGTGCGCGTGTTTTGGTTTCTTTAGTTCATGAAATGCAAAAACGTAAGGCAAAATCAGGACTTGCCACACTTTGTATTGGTGGTGGGCAGGGTATTGCGATGATCATTACCAGATAATAAGGGGACGAAGATGAATAAATTAGTCAGTATTGAACAAGCCTTAGATGGTATTAAAGATGGTGCAGTCATTATGGTTGGCGGTTTTATGGCTAATGGTACACCAGAAAAGTTAGTTGATTACCTCTGTGCTAAAGGGATTAAGAACCTGACCCTTATCTGTAATGATACTGGTTTACCAGGTAAAGGCACCGGTAAGATGGTTGAAAAGAAACAATTTAGTAAAATTATCGCTTCACACGTTGGTTTAAATAAAGAAACTGGCCGTCAAATGAGTGCAGGTGAAACCGAAGTACAACTTATTCCACAAGGTACACTGGCTGAGCAGATTCGTTGTGGTGGTTATGGACTGGGTGGATTTTTAACACCAACTGGTATGGGAACCTTAATTGAAGAAGGTAAACAAAAGATTGAAGTGAACGGTAAACAATACCTGTTGGAACTGCCAATCAGAGCTGACTTTGCTTTACTCTTTGCTTCTAAAGTCGATAAAGCCGGCAATATGATCTATAAAGGCTCAATGAATAACTTTAATAATGTTATGGCATCTGCTGCTGATGTAACGATTGTAGAAGCGGGTGAGGTGGTAGAAATTGGTGCACTGGATCCAAATCAGGTGATGACTCCGGGCGTGTTCGTTAATTATGTGGTTGATGGAGGAAAATGCTAATGATGGATAAAGAGCAAATGCAAAACTATATTGCTAAACGCGTAGCGCAGGAACTTCGTGATGGCAATATCGTTAACTTAGGGATTGGACTCCCAACGCGAGTAGTTAATTTTATTCCTGAAAATATTCATATTACATTGCAGTCAGAAAATGGTTTCACCGGACTTGGCCCGACCCCTTCTGATGATCAACTGGATGAGACAATTGTTAATGCCGGCGGGCAAATTGTCTCAATTCAACCGGGCGGCTGCTTTTTTGATAGTGCGACATCCTTTGGGATCATTCGTGGTGGTCATGTTGATGCGACCGTTCTTGGCGCATTACAGGTTGATGAGAAAGGTAATATTGCTAACTACATGATTCCGGGCAAAATGGTACCAGGCATGGGGGGAGCGATGGATCTGATTACGGGCGCTAAAAGAGTGATTGTGGCTATGGAGCATACCTCTAAAGGTGCACTAAAAATCCTAAAATCCTGCTCTTTACCTTTAACTGCTGTGAATGCGGTTGATTTAATTGTTACTGAAATGGGAGTGATTAAAGTTACTGATAAAGGATTAGTGCTGACTGAACTTAATCCAGATTACACCGTTGAAGAAGTCATTGCCGCAACAGAGGCTCATTTAGAAATTGCAATTTAGCGATATATAACTAGCTTATACTTTTTAAATCTTGCCTCTTTCAGAAACTAGTCTTTTGACTAGTTTCTGCTTTTGGGAGATTACATTTATAATATTATGATTAACAATTGGGTATTTTATTTAGCAATGATTAACTGAATGTGGTGTTCTTCAAAATAATTAACATACTCATCACTTGGTAAAGAAGAAGTGATCACACCGGCAAGATCATCAATATGTGCATAAGTTAATAATGAATCGCGTCCAAATTTTGACTCATCGGCAAGTAGAAATACCTTACGAGAACGCTGTACAATTGCACTCTTTAATTCATGTTCCTGCACATCATAATTGGTCAAACCATTCTCAATTGAGAGCCCGGATGATGCCATAAAAGCTTTATTAATATTGTATTTATTTAAGACAACACTCAAACTACCGTCCCCGGTAAAAGAACGGGTTTTACGCCTAAAAATATTACCAATGACAACCAGATTAACGTTATCAAAATCAACAATACTCTCAATAATATCAAAGCTATTTGTAAGTACCGTAAAGTTAAAATCGCGAGGAAAGTATTTAACAATATTTTTCGTTGTCGTTCCTGCATCAATAAATATAAGTTCATTGGGTTGAATCAGTGTTGCTGCACTACGGACAATGCTGTCTTTAGCTTGTGGATTGATATTACCTCGAGTATCTGAACCGGGTAACTTTTGGTGCAATGTTGCAACTCCACCATAAACTTTTTGAATCGCACCTTGTTGTTCCAGAATATTAATATCTCGTCGGATTGTATTTTTAGACATATTGAATTTTTCACATAAACTTTCAATAGAAACAAGCTCGTAAGTATCAATATATTTTTTAATTTCCTGAATTCTTTTCTCTTTCATTGCCAGATTCTCTAAAATAGTTATTTAGTGTTTAATAAATAGAAAGTAATGAAATGGATATTTCCTGGTACAGATAGTCATAACAAAGTACTGGTGGATGGAAATTATAACTGATACAAAAATTATTGTCACATAAGTCACCATGTAAATTCAGAATATAACCAAAATATAATTAAGATTTGATCGTAAATGAGTTTGTTGATAAGGTTTAATGCATTGATTATTAATGAATTAATTTTATTTTTGCAGATTTAAGACATTATTGGGTTTTTTATACACCTCTGAGGGTGATAAAATGGATCGTCATTCACTTAATGGGTTTTGTTATGATCATCAGTGCCAGCAAACGCACGGATATTCCGGCATTTTATTCCGATTGGTTTTTCAATCGGTTACAGGCTGGTTATGTTTTGATTCAAAATCCACGCAATCCTCATATGTTCTCACGCGTGCGCTTAAATCCTGATGTTGTCGATTGTATTGTGTTTTGGACTAAAAATCCTTACCCAATGCTTGCTAAGCTGGATAAACTGCAACCTTATGATTACTATTTCCAGTTTACTTTAACTCCTTATGATCAACAGGTAGAAGCTAAGCTCCCGTCAGTTAAGCAACGCATTACTATTTTTAAACAACTTAGCGAGAAGATTGGTAAAGAGCGCGTGATCTGGCGCTATGATCCGATCTTTATCAGTCCTGAGCACAGTATTGAATATCATAAACAGCAATTTAGTTATTTGCTGGCAGAACTTAAAGACTATACACAAAAATGTGTGATTAGTTTTATTGATCATTATAAGCATCTTCACCAGACTTTTAATGCCAGAGCGATTAAGCCCATGACCAATGAGCAAATCAATGAACTGGCTGAGTATTTTGCAAAGCAAGCCAGACAAGCAGGTATCGTGCTGGAAACTTGTGCTGAAGAGGTGGATCTTGAGCAATATGGTATTGCTCATGGTGCTTGTATTAACTTACAACAAATTGAGCAGATTATTCAAAGTCCAATCAATGCGAAAATTGACAAAAACCAGCGTGAGGCTTGTGGTTGTATAGAAAGTATTGATATTGGAACCTATAACACCTGTTTACATGAATGTATTTATTGTTATGCCATTACCCGTCAAAATCAGGTGATAATTAATCGTCGTCAGCACGATAAGTTGTCACCTAAACTGATTGGTCAGATAGAACCGACAGATATTATTATTGATAAAATGGTGAGTTCTGTAAAAACTAAACAGGACTCACTTTTTTAAGCAAGGAAGGAAGATGTTAGATATACAACAATTAAAAGCTGAACAATTAAGTAAAGCCGGGCAGGTTATTCTCTCTGATGATTTTTCATTACCTGAAACAAATTTTTTAATTGGTGGGACTGATGTGGGCTTTGAGCAGGATGGTGAAATCACCAGAGCGGCTATTGTGGTACTTAAATATCCAAGTTTTGAAGTGATGGAATATCAAATTGCCCGTATTCCAACTACCATGCCTTATATTCCGGGTTATCTCTCTTTCCGTGAATATCCGGCTTTACTGAAAGCCTGGCAGCAACTTAAACAGAAACCACAATTACTGTTTGTTGACGGGCAGGGTGTAGCTCATCCAAGGCGTCTTGGTATTGCCAGCCATTTAGGACTGCTGCTTGATATTCCAACTATTGGGGTAGCAAAAAATCGTTTGTGCGGTAAACATGACATTTTACCAGAAGAAGTCGGGAGCCACGTTGCCTTAATTGATAAACAAGAGCAAATTGGCTGGGTGTTAAGGAGTAAAAAACGTTGTAATCCTCTATATATTTCAGCCGGGCATCGAATCAGTCATAATACAGCACTAAACTGGGTAGAGAAATGTTTAAAAGGTTACCGTTTACCAGAGCCAACACGTTTTGCTGATGCCTTTGCTTCCAATAAAAAGCTATTTCAAACTTATCTGGCAGAGAATAGCTAAAATAAAACCGGTTAAGACATTCCATTTAAGATACGAAAGATCTATATTATACGGCTTAAATCATTCCTAATTATAAAAGAGCTTCCCGTGTCACTTTCTTCCTACTTTCTTGCGCTTGTGGTAGTTATCACATGGGCTTATAACAATATTGCCGTAAAACTCGGCGGTGTTGAGATACCTCCTATTTGTTTAGTGACACTACGCTTTGTGGTAGTGGCCATTTTAGTGGTGCCATTTACCCGTGTGAGTAAAGAGCAGCTAAAAGTTGTGGTCTTACTGGCCTTTACTTTTGGACTGATGCATTTCTCTCTGTTATTTGTGAGTCTGCAATATGCAGAAGTTGGGATTAGTGCCATTCTGACTCAACTTGGAACACCTTTTGCTATCCTTATGGCGTGTGTGTTTTTGAAAGAAAAAATCAAACTAAAACAAATTATCGGTATCTTCATCTCATTTGTTGGCGTTGTTACACTGGCAGGTAGCCCAAGTATGCCACCAATTCCTATTATTATTTTACTATTAGGTAGTGCGCTGGGCTGGGCTGTGACCAATGTGATTATTAAGCAAAAAGCGGCTAATATTCCGCCTTTAACATTAACAGCCTGGGTTTCTTTTATCTCTATTCCGGTTGTGGGTTTTACCTCTTTTATTTTTGAATCAGGGCAGCTTGAAGCATTACAAAAAGCCTCATGGAATGGCTGGTTTGCAGTATTTTATAGCGCAATAGGTTCATCTATTTTCGCGTATTCTATCTGGTATTGGTTATTGAAGAAGTATCCGATTAACCAGGTGATTCCATTTTCACTATTAAGTCCGGTATTTTCAGTTTTATTTGGTATTTTACTCTTGAATGAACAGGTGAATATTTTTAAGATTATTGGATCCCTGTTAGTTATTGGCGGTATTTTCTTTGCAACAGTGGATATTAAGAGACTGATTTTCAGACGCCATTTACCACAATAATAATTATCTTAGAGATTACTTATCAAGAATTGTCAGAGATTCTCGTCCCTTAGTCAGGTTAACGAGAGTCTCCTGAAATAACTTAGCTTCTTCTGTCGGAATTGCCATTTTAATGGCTGGGCCTAGCGTGCCAAAAATTTGTTCATCAATGATCACATCAAAATCACGTAAACGATTTTCCAGAATTGGCCATTCATGATAGTGGCAGGAAAATTGATAATGTTGTCTGAGGATAATGGGTTTTAGTGGTGCCGACTGCAAACAGTGGGCAGCACATCCACCATAAGCACGAATAAGCCCGCCGGCCCCCAGTTTTATGCCACCAAACCAGCGAATAACCAGCACAACAACCTCATCTATTTGCTGACCTTCGATAGCCGATAAGATAGGACGACCGGCAGTGCCAGATGGCTCTCCATCATCACTAAAACGATACTGTTGACCTATCTTCCATGCCCAGCAGTTATGATTAGCTGTTGCATCACTATTTGCCTGAATAAATTGTTGAGCCTGTTCAGTTGTGGTTACAGGAGCACTCCGCACTAAAAAGCGACTTTTTTTAATTTCTTCCTGCCACTGATAAGGTTCAACTAAGGTAAAGGTCATGGAGCTATATGTCTGATGAGAAGTGAATGGCTTAGGATTATAGGAGAAATTATCAGTAGAGGAAACCCGCAATCTGCATAGTATTTAACAAATCCATGAGAAGGTCTTACAATACCTGATTATATTTTAAGGATTTTTAGTAAAAGGAATTCGTTAAAAGGAAGCAATAAATATATGCAACAAAATAAATATGATGACGAGACATTTTTTAATAAATACCATCAAATGGCACGCTCACAACAAGGGCTGGAAGCTGCTGGTGAATGGCATACATTAAAGTCGATGTTACCTGATTTTAAGGGTAAAAGATTGCTCGATCTGGGGTGTGGTTATGGCTGGCACTGTATTTATGCCATGGAGCAGGGAGCGAAATCAGCGGTTGGGGTAGATATCTCTGAGAAGATGCTGCAAAAAGCCAGAGAGATGAATACTTTTAAACAGGTTGAATACCAGCAGATGCCAATTGAGTCGATTCAGTTTCCTGAAGATAGTTTTGATATTGTGCTGAGTTCTCTGGCATTTCACTATGTTCAATCATTTGAGGATATTTGCCGTAAAGTTTCTGTTTGTTTAGCTGCTAAAGGGGATTTCATCTTTTCGGTAGAGCATCCGGTTTTTACTGCGTATGGAACGCAGGACTGGTACCGGGATGAGTCCGGGGAAATTAAACACTGGCCAGTTGATGGTTATTTTACTGAAGGTGTTCATCATACTCAGTTTTTGGGTGAGGAAGTGATTAAGTATCATAAGACACTGACAACTTATCTAAATACATTATTGCAAATGGGGTTTGAGATTACCGGGATTGTAGAGCCACAGCCAAATGAACATCTTTTAGCGACAGTTCCGGGAATGAGTTATGAGTTACGGCGTCCAATGATGTTACTGGTGAGTTGTCGGAAGAAGTAAAGAGAATTATTTTTATGAATGATTTCATACTAAAAGTGCGACTGCGTCGCGCAACTGAAGAGTGGTGTGGTTATTAGCATGGTGTTTGGCGGGGAACACGCCCCGCAGGCGTGTATTCTTTTTATGGTGTTTGTTATTAGCATGGGCTTAGGGCGGACGGCGCCGCCCATGCGCAATCAGGTTTGTTCTATGTTTTTGTTAGCTTGGTGTTTGTGGGGGAACATCCCCCAGAGATGTTTCTTTAGGAACGGTTGCCAGCTCCGTGGGCTTGATGGCCTACCGCACCCCATAGGCGCCCGTTCGTCAGGCTCACTAAGACCTATGAGGTACGCTCTCCATCAATCAGAGCAACTGTGCTGTAACTCTAAATAGAATATTAAAATCAATTAGCTAAATCATAAAATAAAGATTAGGAAAATTATAGGATTAAGATCTAAAAAGCGCGACACTGCCGCGCAATATAAACTCATATAAGATTTATAATTCTTAATACCAGAACTTAAAATAACAACTCTCAACCCGACCCAATCTAAAATATAATCTTTTAATCTTTTAATCTTTTATCAGTGAATCCTATTGGATATAGACTGAGCTTATCGGTGCTATGGAGTAAGCGTTACATGGCTTGCATGTTCAGCGCATCGGAATAGTACCGGTAAGCTCACACGCAGGCTAATGATCTTCACCGTTCTAAGATCTATAAGCGCGACTACGTCGCGCAACTCAAATAACCTAATGATTTCACGACTCTAAGATCCAAAAGCGCGACAGTGTCGCGCAACTTAATACATCATTATTGTGGATATTATGATTTTGAGATGGTCGATAGGGTAAGGCTATGATTTACTTGGAAAAACTGCAATAAACCTTATTTTATAACTATTTGATTTTATTGCAGTTTTTATTTGAAAATAATCTTGATTATTTGTTTAATAACAATTGGTTAAGATTTAATTACTCACCAAGAAAATTAACCAGAGTGAAACAGTTCACACCCATATCAGTTAATTTCTTTTCACCACCAAGGTCTGGTAGGTTAATAACAAATGCTGCGTCTTCAACAATGCCACCTGATTTTCTGATCAGATTTGCTGTAGCAGAAACAGTACCACCTGTTGCTAGTAAGTCATCAATAATCAGGATTTTTTCACCCGCATTGATTGCATCAGTGTGAATTTCTAACGTATCTGTACCGTATTCCAGTTGATATTCTTCTTTAAATACGTGACGCGGTAACTTTTTAGGTTTACGTACCGGAATAAACCCAGCACCAAGAGCCAGAGCAACAGGAGCTGCAAAGATAAAACCACGCGCTTCTGTCCCAACGACTTTATCAATTTTTTTATCTTTGTAGTGAGCGACAAGCAACTCAATCGTTAATCTGAATGCTTCCGGATTTTCAAGTAAACTGGTGATGTCACGAAACAGAATCCCCGGTTTTGGATAATCAGGAATAGTGATAATGCTATCTTTAATAAAAGATAATTTTTCAGATAAAGATTTCATAAAATAAGTTGTCTCTTCTTTTAATTAAATTAGACGAAGCCGCTATTATGCAAAGCTATTTTTGGAAATGCAATACACAAATAGACTAAAACAAAATAAAAAACCAGCTCATTAAGCTGGCTTTATTAATATAAATAAGGGGTATTTATTGAGATATTTTTGTTCTTTTAGAGGTGAAACAAAGAATATCAACAAAATAACCAAGTACTCCACCAACAAATGCCGGTACAATCCAGCCCACACCATCACTGTAAAGTGGTAAGTATTTATCAAATAATTGGTTGATCGCCGGGAACTCGATATTTGCGGCATTAAAACCATCAAAGATACTGATACATAACGTAAAGTACATCGCACCGATATAAACCAGCTTTTTACCACCAAACATTTTATGTGTAAAGGTCAGGATAATAAGCACAATCGTTAATGGATAAACAATACATAAAATAGGGACAGAGATAGAGATTAGCTGAGTAAGACCAACATTAGCAAACAAGGCACTAATAATTGAGAATAATACCGCATAAGCTCGGTAAGAAATTGATGGAATCAATTTTTGGAAGTAGTTAGAACAAGCCGTTGTTAGTCCGATACTAGTGGTTAAACACGCCATCAGAACAATAACACCTAAGACAGCATTACCACCAACACCAAAATACAGTGTAGAAACTTTTGATAAAACTTGTCCGCCATTTTCCTGAACACCAATAGCTGTCACTGATGTTGCACCAATATAAGCCAGTGACACATAAACAACCGCCAGTAAGAAACCAGCAATCAGACTGGCTTTAATACAGGCAGAAAGAATACTGCTGCGGCTTTTAATACCAATTTTCGCAATACTATAAATAACGATAATACCAAAGATGAAGGATGCTAAGGTATCCATGGTCAGGTAACCATTAGTAAATCCGGTAAAGAAAGCATTTTCCTGATAGGCTGGGGTCACTGCGGCAATAGGCTCACCCATTGGGGAGATAACCGTACTGATCACTAAAATTGCAATAAATAGTAGCATTAGGGGCGTTAAGAATTTACCGACAATATCCACAATACGGTTTGGATTGATTGAAAGTAAACAGCACAGTCCAAAATAGATCACAGTAAAAATCGGCAGGGCAATACTTGAGTATTCAGGATTAATAAAAGGGCGGATACCTATCTCATAAGATACGCTACCCGTTCTTGGCATCGCAAATAAAGGGCCGATCGAGAGATAAAGGCTGGTTGCAAATACAATACCAAAAATCACACCTGCACGTTGGGATACTTTCAAAAAGTCACTTTCACCGGAAAACCCTAAGGCAATAACACCAAGCAGGGGTAAAAATACACCGGTACAGACAAAGCCGAGGCTGGCTATCCAGACATATTCACCTGAGAGCTGTCCAAGCATGACAGGGAAGATTAAATTACCGGCTCCGAAGAATAATGCGAATAGCATTATCCCAATAAAAATAACATGAAGAGAAGATGATTTTGGCACTGTTATAAATTCCTAATTTAAATATTTCAGCGAAATTCTACCATCTATACAGAAAAATGTAGTTTTTTCTTATTAAAATTTTGCGAAAATTGTGAACAAGACATAGAATAGATTGCCTCTAAGCTGAGATATACTGGTAATAATCACATGATCTTTAATTATAAAAATATTGTTATCTCGTTTGTTTTATTATTTTTTGTTAGTTTTAAGGGATGGGCAGATTCTTCAACAGCACCGTTAACCGGAAGAATTGTTAAAGTTATTGATGGTGACACGGTTATTTTGTTAGTCGATAAAGAACAGATTAAAATTCGCTTGCTGGACATTGATGCACCAGAAAGAGGGCAAGCCTATTCACAAAAATCTCGCTTGAATTTAGCTCAATTAGTGTTAGATAAAGAGATTTCTGTCACTGTGAGTGGAAAAGACGTTTACGATCGTGTACTGGGTACCATTTTTGCTAACGGTATTAATGTGAATGCCGAACAGGTTAAACAAGGTTATGCCTGGGCATATCAGTATAAAGGTGTTGTCAATAATCCTGAATATAAACGTTTTGAAGAACAAGCGAAAGAGCAGGGACTGGGACTTTGGCAAGGTAATAAGCCAACACCACCCTGGGTATGGCGTCAGAATCACTAAGATGTCTGTCACTTTACCTGCGAACGGATTTACTTTTCAGCGTTTTTTTGTCGCTCATGACAAAAGCCCGATGAAAATCACCACTGACAGTGCCTTACTTGGGGCATGGGTTCCTGTTGAACCTGTGCCTGCTCGCGTTTTAGATATTGGTACCGGCTGCGGCGTCATTGCTCTTATGCTGGCTCAACGACTTGAGCATACAGTGACTCAAATTGCCGGTATTGATATTGATGAACAGGCCACTGAGCAGTGCCGGGAAAATAGCCAGAGTTCACCATTTCAATTAATAAATGTGATTTGTGGTTCTGTGATCGATTATGCAGAGCAGGTTTCATCACATTACGATTTAATCGTAAGTAATCCTCCCTATTTTGCCACCGCGGTTGAATGTCGTACAGAACAGAGGCAGAACGCTCGTTATACTGACAGTTTAAATCACGCTCAGTTATTGCTGGCAGCATATAAACTGTCTACATCTGACGGGAGATTCTGTTTAGTTTTACCGTGGTTAATTACCGATGAGTTTATTCAACTAGCTCAGAATATGGGCTGGTACTTAGCTGAACTTGTTAAAGTAAAATATTCCGAAAATAAAGACTACTCGTTAGCGTTACTGATGTTAACTAAGCAGCAACAAACAAAAAAAGAGTCTGAACTGTGTATGAGACATAATGACAGTTCTTACACTATGGAATTTGCTGATTTAATGCAGGACTTTTATCTAAGATTTAAATCAGAATAGTATTTTTATTTATTCGTTATTAGTATTTATTGATTGATAAAAATTACTGTAACAGATAAACGCTTCCATCGATTTGTAGTATGATAAAGACATGTTGTTATTTAGGACTAAGAACATGAATACACTTATTGATCATCCTACTGTCAAAATGCATTTAGCCAGTTATCCTGTTACGTTATTAACCATCGATAAACGACAAACCATTCTTACCTCTGAACCAGAAGGGCTCACTTTAATTCTAAAAGCAGGGTATGAATTAACGGCAGAGACCTGCTTTAAACACAATCCTCCAACACCTTATGAAATAGAACACGCAATTACGCTGGTTGAAGACGAGATTATGCTTATCGCAAAACAATTGCCAGCCAGTACTCAGCTGATTACCTCAGATAAGATCATCCATGATATTGCACTGCTTTCAGATGTTCACCAGTCAGAAGTGATGGTACTGAGCATTGAGGCACTGGAAAGAACCTTTAACCGGTTTGCTGATATTGTTTCTGGCCGCCCGGCAACACAGGAAAATTTACCAGCAGAACATGAGTTTGCTACGTCACTGTTGATTTTGCGTGAGCTAATGCATCATTTACGATTTGAGCAGATTACCATTATTAATTAAAAATACTGTGAATTGATGATAAGAAGACATTTCAGGAGATACCATGGATCTACAGCTTAAAAATAAAGTAGCCTTAGTGACCGGAGCAAGTACCGGGATTGGTTTTAGTATTTGTCAGGAACTGGCAGATAATGGTGTGCACCTAATCATGGTAGCCAGAACTAAAAAGACGCTGACTGATGCAGCCAATCAGCTATCTGAGCAATATGGTATTAAAACATTAGCTATTGCAGGTGATGTGACTGATATCAATTTCCCGACACAGGTTGTCTCTCAGGCTAAACACGTTTTTGAGAGCATTGATTTATTGGTTAACAATGCTGGCAAAGCTCATGCCGGGAATTTATTTTCTGCTTCAGAAGAAGACTGGGAAAGTATGACCGCCACAAAACTGTCAGCTATGCGTCGCTTTTGCTGCGCGGTGATTCCTGAAATGCAAAAACAGGGCTGGGGGCGTATTGTGAATATCTCCTCTATTGGTGGGCTCTATCCTAATCCGCAGTTAACGGTCTCTCATGTCTTAAGTGCTGCTATTAATAATCTGACACGTAGTTTAGCGCTGGATATTGCACCGAGTGGGATTTTAGTCAACGCTATTGGTGTTGGCGCGGTCACAACAGAGAACTGGGCCAACAATATGCTGCCAAATGTCCGGGCCAGACGTCCGGAGATTGCAGGTAAGAGCGATGAAGAGATTATGGCAATCCTTGGAAAGGAAAAAACACCGGTTGGTCGATTTGGTAAACCGGAGGATATTGCAGCTATCGCAGCGTTTTTACTGTCTAATCGTAATCAATTTGTAACAGGCCAGACGATTGAAGCATCGGGTGGGGCTGATCGATTCATGTAGTTTTGTCTGGTGTTAGCTATAAGTAGGTGAGTAGCGGGGAGCACGCCCCGCTGGCGTGGTTTTTTTCGGGTATTGTATGATTGAGGACGAACTGCGTTGCCATGAGTAACCGCTTTTTTGTGTTTGTTATTAGCATGGGGTTTGGGGCGGACTGCACCGCCCGTGCGCAATGTTTTTGGTGATATTGCTTGTTCCGTGGGCTTGATGCCTGACCATACCATAGAGGCGCCCGCTCGGGGACTCGCTAAGACCTCTAAAGTATGGTTTCCATCAATCAAGGCTCTGGTGATGTCTCAAAATAGTTTCTCAATATCAAGAAACCACTATCTAAAAGAATCTGAATAAAAAATTTCTTAAATTCTTAAATTCTTAAATTCTTAAATTCTTAAATTCTTAAAAGTATTAGTTTTATCTGTCTTGAGTGTCAAGTGAATATAAGGTGTTATTTCTTTTTTAGCTACATCTCAGATGCTGTGATTGATGGAGAGCGTACCTCATAGGTCTTAGCGAGTCCTCGAGCGGGTGCCTATGGGGTGCGGTAGGCCATCAAGTTCACGGAGCTGGCAACCACACCAAAAAAGATCACGCTAGCGGGGCGTGCTCCCCGCCGATCGCCATGTTAATACAAACACAGAACAAAAGATATTGCGCACGGGCGGCATAGTCTGCCCCATAAAATTCTTACACCTTATTATCCGCAATCAACGCCTCAATCACATCATCCCCGACGTGTCTGAAATCCTGTCCCTTAATGAAATAGAAAATAAACTCACAAATATTTTGGCAACGTGAACTGATTCTTAAAATAGAACGAGTACAGTTCAACACGCTGATAATATTTGGAATAGAGCGCGGATTTTCCATCATAAAGGTCATCAACTGGCGAATCATCGCCTCATAGTTTTGACCAATACGCTTATCTTCTTTATAAACGCGAATCGCTTCATTCAGATCCATTCTAGTGAAGGCATCAAGCACATCATGCAGCATCTGAACCACATGATTACCCATGGTATCCAGACCCGCTAAAATTGATTTATGTTCCTCTGGAAAGTTTTGGAGTGCTACCTGGCAAATATCTTTAGCTGAGTCACCAATTCTTTCCAGTTCAGCAATGGTCTTAATAATAACAATAATTAGACGCAAATCACTGGCCGTTGGCTGGCGCTTAGCAATAATTCTGACGCAGGCCTCATCAATCTTAACTTCCATTTGATTGACTTCCTGATCACTGGCCAGTACCTTATTGGCTAACTCCTGATCATGGTTAGAAACCGTACTGATAGCATTTGCCAGCTGGCTCTCTACCAATCCGCCCATCACCATAACTTGTGTTCGAATATGTGCTAATTCTGCATCAAATTGACCCGAAATATGTTTACCTAAATAGTTCATTTCATTCGCCTCAATAAAAAAATGTCATCAATACGTTCCAAACATATCCGAAAATCAACCATAACGACCGGTGATATAGTCTTCTGTCTGTTTCTTTTTAGGGGTGGTAAAGATAGAATCGGTATCACCAAATTCAATCAATTCACCTAAATACATAAACGCAGTGTAATCCGAACAACGCGCTGCCTGCTGCATGTTATGAGTTACTATCAGTACCGTATATTCAGATTTTAGTTCACTTATCAGTTCTTCAATACGACCTGTTGAGATAGGATCCAGTGCAGAGCAAGGCTCATCCAGCAGTAACACTTCAGGACGAATAGCAATACCACGAGCAATACACAGACGTTGCTGCTGACCCCCAGATAAGCTATAGCCACTTTGATTAAGCTTATCTTTCACTTCATCCCACAGCGCAGCTTTCGTTAATGCCCATTCAACACGTTCGTCCATCTCTGCCCGTGACAGCTTTTCAAATAAGCGAATCCCAAAGGCAATATTCTCATAGATTGACATCGGGAAAGGAGTCGGTTTCTGGAATACCATACCTACTTGCGCACGCAGTAATGACACATCCTGACTACTGGTTAAAATATCATTATCATTTAATAAAATCTCTCCGGTAGCATGCTGCTCAGGGTAAAGCTGATACATCTTATTAAAGGTGCGTAGTAGTGTCGATTTACCACAGCCGGAAGGGCCGATAAATGCCGTAACACTATTTTCTTTAATATCAATAGAGATATTTTTTAATGCATGAAACTTATCATAATAAAAATTAAGATTATTGACTTTAATTTTTGTTTCATTTGACATCATAATTGTCCTTAACGCTGCACGAATTCATTATCGCTTTTTCTGACTGAACAGAATACGAGCCATAATATTCAGGAATAATACAAACAAAGTAATCAGTAATACACCAGCCCACGCTAGTTGCTGCCATTCAATAAATGGACTCATCGCAAATTTAAAAATAGTCACTGGCAGGTTGGCAATTGGGTTATTCAGGTCCGTACTCCAGAACTGATTGGATAGGGCGGTAAAGAGTAACGGCGCTGTTTCACCGGCAATACGTGCAATCGCCAGTAAGATCCCGGTGACGATCCCCGACACTGATGCTTTTAACGTAATCTTTAAAATCACTTTCCAGCGCGGAGCACCTAAAGCATACGCTGCTTCACGCAGTGTATTTGGCACCAGCAGTAACATATTCTCAGTGGTTCGAATAATAATAGGTAGCTGAATCAGCGTTAAGGCGATAATTCCGGCCCAGCCAGAGAAGTGCCCCATACGTGTTACAACT
This sequence comes from Zophobihabitans entericus, assembly GCF_011745665.1. Taxonomy (GTDB): domain Bacteria; phylum Pseudomonadota; class Gammaproteobacteria; order Enterobacterales; family Orbaceae; genus Zophobihabitans; species Zophobihabitans entericus. The sequence continues at coordinate 2,291,257 of NZ_CP050253.1, forward strand.
AACATATAAACGAATAAGCCAACAATAATAGACGGTGCTGAAAGTAAAATATCATTGATAAAACGAATACACTCGGCAAGTACTGATTTTTTACCATACTCAGCTAAATAGATACCCGCTAAAATTCCAAGCGGTGTCCCAAAAACAGTTGCCCAGATAATGAGTAAGAAGCTACCGGCAATAGCATTCGCTAAACCACCGCCTTCAGTATTAGGCGGAGGCGTCATTTCTGTAAAAATTGACCATGACAGGCTATCAAATCCTTTTGTGAAGGTTGAATATAAGATCCAGATTAGCCAGAACAGACCAAATGCCATAGTAAAAAGCGATAGAGAAATGGCTATTTTGTTTTTAATCTTTCGCCAAATCTGTAAGCGTCTGATTTGTGATGCTTTATCAGAAGATCGATGTTGTGATGTTAAGTTCATTATCGACCCTCCTTCTTATTTAGTCTTAAAATAAGCAGTTTAGATAGAGCCAGAACAATAAATGTGATAGCAAATAGAATGAGTCCCAGTTCCATTAGTGCCGCGGTATGTAGTCCAGGTTCAGCTTCTGCAAATTCATTAGCAAGAGCGGAAGTAATACTGTTACCTGGCATAAAGAGTGACAAACTGTCTAACTGGTAAGTATTACCGATGATAAAGGTAACCGCCATCGTTTCACCCAAGGCGCGACCAAGACCAAGCATAATACCACCAATAACACCATTACGTGTGTAAGGTAGAACGACGTGACGAATACATTCCCATGTTGTACAACCTACACCATAAGCTGCTTCTTTCATAAGCACTGGCGTTTGTTCAAACACGTCACGCATAACAGAGGCGATATAAGGAATAATCATAATTGCCAGAATAATTCCGGCTGCAAGAATACCGATCCCAAAGGCTGGACCAGTAAAAAAGATATTTAAAATAGGGACACTGGCAAGGACCTCTGACACCGGCATTTGAAAGTAAACAGCAAACAGGGGCGCAAAGACAAACAGTCCCCACATCCCATAAACAATACTTGGAATAGCGGCTAAAAGCTCAATGGCAATACCAAGCGGACGTCGTAACCAGTTAGGGGATAGCTCAGTCAGGAACAGGGCGATCCCAAAGCTTACCGGGACAGCAATCACCAGAGCAATAATAGAGGTAACCAGTGTTCCATAGATGGGAACTAAGGCCCCAAATTCTTGCGCAGGCACGTCCCATTCTTTATGCCAGATGAATGAGAAACCATATTCTCTGATACTTGGCCATGAAGAAATGATAAGAGAGATAATAATCCCACTGAGTAGCAGGAGTACCAAAATCCCTGAGCATTTGACCAGAGTATCAAAAACAATATCTCCCCATTTACCCGGAGAGCGCTGTTTGTGTGACTTTATTTTTATCATATTAATATCGATATATTAAATGGTTAAAAGAACAGGTGGTGTGAGCCACCTGTTAGTCATGTTTTTTTATTGAGATAGTTTACTGTTATAAATTGTATTGCCATTACTATCTTTAATTTCGGTTGCCCATGCTGCTTTAATTTTACTTACTACAGCATCAGGCAGAGTTGCATAATCCAGCTCTGTCGCTTGTTTTGCACCATTGGCATACGTCCAGTCAAAGAATTTTAACACTTCAGCGGCCTTAGCTGCATCTTTATGAGTTTTATGAACCAGAATAAAAGTTGCTGAAGTAATTGGCCATGCATTATCACCAGCCTGATTAGTTAAGTCCTGAGCAAATGATTCATCCCATTTTGCTTTATCAGCTGCTGCGCTAAAGTTATCTTCTGATGGCAGAATCGCTTTACCATCGGCAGTGTAGAGTTTGGTGTAAGCTAAGTTATTTTGTTTTGCATAAGCATATTCAACATAACCAATTGAGCCCGGCAGACGCTGAATAAACGCCGCGACACCATCGTTACCTTTACCACCAATACCGGTTGGCCATTTAACGGTTGAGCCAGCGCCAACACTGTCTTTCCATTGCTCATTTACTTTATTTAAGTAACTGGTAAATACAAAGCTGGTACCAGAACCATCAGCACGACGCACAACATTAATCGTTTGATTTGGTAACGTTAAATCAGGATTGAGTTTAGCAATCGCCGGATCATTCCATTTAGTAATTTTGCCTAAGTAGATGTCGCCCAGTGTTTTACCATCCAAAACCATTTGCCCGGATTTTACATTAGGGATATTCACGGCAATTACGATACCACCGATAACGGTTGGGAATTGGAATAGATCGTCCTGAGCGAGTTGTGCATCAGAAAGTGGCGCATCGCTGGCACCAAAATCGACGGTATAAGCATTAATTTGTTTAACACCACCAGAAGAACCAATTGACTGGTAATTCACTTTATTACCGGTTTCTTTAAAGTAACTGTCTGCCCATTTTGCATAAACCGGAGCAGGGAAGGAAGCACCAGCACCAGTCAGGTTTACATTAGCTTGCGCTGATGCGCTAAAAACAAGTGCCGCTGAGGTGAATGCAGATATTAGTAATTTACGTTTCATATAGACTCCAATAATGTTATGTCCAACATAATAACTACCCAACGTGCCCATCATAGTAAAAAGTTATGACAGAAATATGACAGTCATCCTAAAATTTAATTAATGATGTAACGTGTCGGTAACGTAAAGGCAAAGCGGCTTCCTTTTCCCATTTCACTGGTTATTTCTAATTTAGTATTTGAATGATTAATTAGTGCATGTTTGACAATCGCCAGACCCAAACCAGAACCGCCTGCTTTATTGGTTCTGGCAGCATCAACCTGATAAAAACGCTCGGTCAAACGAGCCAGGTGGCGAGCCTCAATCCCGGGACCCGTATCTGTCACACTAAAATAAGCACCTGAAGTCGCGCGTTTCCAGTCAACGGTGATTTGTGTTCCTTCCGGATTATGTTTTACTGCGTTATAAATAAGATTACTGACGGCGCTATAAAGTTGTTCTTTATGTCCTTCAATCAAGAGCTTTTCATCAATATTAAAAATAAAGTGATATGAGGTATTAATCTGGCAGATATCATTTTGAATTTGCAGTAAAATTTCTGGCATATTCACTTTTTGTAGTTGCTCTTTAATTGGTGCGCTCTCAATTTGACTCAGCATTAATATCTGGCTAATCAGTAGTTCCATACGGGAGACCTGTCCCTGCATAATATTGAGGACTTCATCCTGTTTCTCAGACTTCACCAGACCTTCACTAAACATATCAAGGTAACCTTTCAGCACTGTAATGGGTGTACGGAGTTCATGGCTGGCATTCGTGAAAAAGTCATGGCGCAGTTTTTCTGCCAGATAGAGCTGATCGACATCACGCACTACAATTACCCATTGACCCTGACTATAGGGCAGAATTCGAAACTCAATATAACCACGCCCAAAGAGCAGGGTAAAAGGCTTAGAGAAATCTTTACTACGCATATAGTGAGCAAACTCAGGCTGACGAATCAGGTTGATAATATTTTGTCCTTTATCATCAGGCCAGCGAATATTTAGTTGAAACTGAGCCAGCTGATTACACCAGTCAATACGCCCATCTGCAGCGGTGATAATAATACTATCAGGCAAAGATTCCACACCATACCGAAAACGTTTAATCACTTCAGCCAGTTCATTTTGTCTTTGGCGGTGACGTTTTTGTCTGCGATGTAAACCATAAAAAATAATATCCCAGCTGCCATAACTACTGGGTGGATATAAACTATTTTGTCCCCAAAGCCAGCCAGAAAGTCTGATTTGGTTATAAAAATGCCAGCAAAGTAGCAGAAATAAAAAGATCAATAGAGTCGTAATTGGATAACCGATGATCAGTCCAAGAATCAGCGCTATTGTAATCACAATAGTGAGTTCGATTAAAATACGTTGCCAGCATAATTGTTTTAACAAAACAATCTCCAATTACTTATGAATAGAATGTTGATGAGCAGAAAAGCGGTAGCCCGCACCGCGCACTGTTTGTAACATTTTTTCATGCCCGCTGATTTCCAGTTGTTTACGTAATCGTCCAATATGCACATCAATAGTACGATCGTCGATATAAACATCTTGCCCCCAAATGTGATCAATTAGTTGATCACGACTAAATACCCGCTCTGGTTTAGTCATAAAAAAGGTCAGTAATTTAAATTCTGTTGGTCCCAGTTTTAATTCAGTATCGCCAGATGTTACACGATGAGAGTCCGGGTCAAGCACCAGACCATTAAGTTCGATAATATTAGACGAGTTTTCCGGATAGGTTCGACGAATCACAGCATGAATCCGCGCGATTAATTCTTTATTAGAAAAAGGCTTAGAGATGTAATCATCCGCGCCGACATTAAGGCCGGTAATACGATCATTTTCCATCTGTTTTGCGGTCAGCATAATGATTGGAATACTGGCCAAATCGGTATGTTGCTTAATATATTTAATGATTTGAATACCTGAACCGCCGGGTAGCATCCAGTCCAGTAATACCAGATGATAAGTCGCACTTTGCAGCTGGGTCAAAGCGCGCTTATAATCATCGGCTTCAATAACGGTAAAATCGTGTTGTTCCAGCAACAACTTCAACATCGACCTTACCGCTATATCATCTTCTATAACTAAAATAGTCTTTGTCATAACTTATCATCATGTATAAGAAAAACATTGCGACAATTATGCGATACTTTTATGACAGTTTTATGAAAATTGACAATAATCTTACAATTTCACTTAACTATTCATTTGTTCTCATAATTTAGATAGGTAAAACGCTTAATCTATTAATCTGCAAGTGGTTCTATGCTGATAATTTCATCTTTATTGATACTATTTGGATGACCCGTTTCTAAAATCTCGAATTGATAGAATCCGGTATCTTCATCAAACTTAGGTGAATCTGCGGTACGAATAACAGTACCATCTTTCATGGTAATTTGTGATGGGGTAGCACAGCCACCTAAAAGGGCAATACTTCCTGTAATAACTAAAGTGGCCAGTAATTTACTCTTCATATTATATCTCCTTTATAATATGTCGCTAATTTTTAAGTCATCAGCAACAGTAACTAAACTTATTACTATGTTATTCTTTAACTACAGCACTTTCAGTGTAGATCTTCCAATTTACTTTGACAATCTTATTACGAGAATTATTTAGCTTTGATCTTTTTTTGATAAAGAAGATGAATAATCGGGAATGGCTGACCAGAGCTGTCCAGTTCTGAGCGTCCGATAAATTCAAATCCCTTCTTTAAATAGAAGAAATGAGCAGCCGGATTTTCTTCATTAACATCAACTAAAATAGAACCTTTAATCCGTCTTTTTGCCCAGGTAATGAGTGAACTGCCAATACGTTGCCCATGAAAATTCGGATCAACAAACAGCATTTCAATTTTGTGATTTGAATCTTCCTGAGAGAATCCGATAAAACCTTTAATAATTCCATTGTCTTCATAAACCCAGACATCAAGCTGAGGAAGATAAATATCTCTTACTTGATCATAATAGAAATCGATATCTTGTTGAGTCAAAAAGAAATGAGTCGCTTTAACTGCTTCATACCAAATATTTACCAGTGTTGAAGCATCATCAGACCGAAAAGGGCGAACAGCCATGTAAAATCTCTTTAAATGAAGTTTAATTAGAAGAATTATAACACTTCAAAAGAAAATAAGAAAAAACTAGACTGTTTATCTGATGGAGACAATAATATCAATGTTACAACATTAACCATATAAAAATTGTGTCTTTAATATTATCCATATGAAGGAATGTTATGAAAAAGTTAATTTGTTCTATATTACTTATTTTACTGGCTCAAACTTCTCAGGCCAGAACGAATGATGAAATCATGAAATCGGGTATGCTTTTTATTGGTGTCCCGGGTGATTACGCACCACTGGCTTTTTTTAATGAAAATGGCCGTTTAACAGGTTTTGATGTTGATATGGCTAAAAATTTAGCTAAAACAATGAAGCTAACGCCAGTATTTGTATTAAGCAGTTGGCCAACACTTTCAGCCGATTTAGCTGCAGATAATTTTGATATCGCGATGGGTGGCGTCACTTATACAAATGGCCGTGCACAGCAGTTTCTACTGTCAGAGTCAGTGGTGCCTAATGGTAAAATTGCCTTAGCCAGCTGCCAGTCAGCACCAAAACTCACTGATATTGATGCTATTAATCAGGAAGATGTGCGTGTTGTGGTTAATCCGGGTGGTACTAATGAATCATTTGTAAATGGTAATATCCATACAGCACAAATTATTCGTGTAAAAGATAACTTTGATAATATTCAGGCTCTGCGTGACAAAACGGCTGATATGATGGTCACTGACCTGATTGAAGGCATGTACTACGAGCATAACGAACCGGGTGTATTATGTATGGCAACCACCAAGCCATTCGCCGGTACTGAAAGCTATAAAGTCTATATGCTAAAGAAAGAGAATCCTGAGTTATTACAAACGATTAATAACTGGTTGAATGAAGTGAATAAAGATGAGCTACTAGAGAAATGGGGCATCAAAGCTCATTAATCTGTTAGTACTTTAAGTCTTTAGGTGCTTAAAAAAAGATATCCAAATATAAGAATCCCATTTAATATGGGATTTTTTACAAGCTTTTACACCATTTTACAAAAACGGACAAAGTTCAGACAACTTTTTAGATCAGGTTAATCATAATACATACGGATTATCTAACAAGGACTATAATCATGAAAATAAAAACTCTGTTATCTGTATGTTGTTTGACGTTAACGGCTTTAGTTAACCCTGCTCAGGCAAAAACACAAATTACCGTTCGCTCTGAATTATCTTCTCCTATTATCTCTACTACTCAGCAAGATTCTAACTATTTAAAAATTTCTTTAACTGGAGCAAAAGGGGAAACAGAGCAACGCAGCCCGATTAATCTGGCTCTGGTGATTGACCGTTCAAGCTCTATGAGTGGTGATCGTATTGTACAAGCCAGAAATGCCGCTATTTTGGCGATTAATTTACTGGATAAGCAAGACACGATTTCAGTTGTAGCTTATGACACCAATGCTGAAGTGTTAATTCCGGCGACACCTGTCGTGAATAAAGAAGCATTAATTAAAATCATTAACGATAAAGTACACCCACAAGGAATGACGGCGCTATTTGCTGGTTTAAGTCGTGGAATTAATCAGTTAGATAAGTATTTAAATAAAGAACAGGTTAATCGTGTGATTTTACTTTCTGACGGGCAGGCAAATATTGGTCCAACGGCTTTAAATGATTTTGCTGAGCTTTCAACTATTGCCGCTAAACAAGGTATTTCAATTACAACGATTGGTATTGGTGCTGGTTATAATGAAAGACTAATGGCAGGTATTGCAGGTTATAGTGATGGTAATCATGTATTTATTAATGATGCATCAGACCTGGAAAAAGCATTTGTAAAAGAGTTTGATGAAGTAATGTCAGTTGTGGCACAGGAAGTCACTATCACTATTAAGGTAGATGAAAATGTTAAACCTGTTCGTTTACTGGGCCGTGAAGGGGTAATCAGAGGTAATACAGTTACCATTACCATGAATCAACTCTATGCCAATCAGGAAAAGTACGCGTTACTTGAAGTGATTCCTGCAACGGGTAATGCTAATGATAAGAAACCACTAGCTTCTGTTACGGTAAGTTATGACAACATGGCAACAAGACAATCAGAAAGCCAAACTGAAACAGTGATGATTGAGTACTCAAGTTCTGAACAAAAGGTCAAAGAAGCGGTGATTGAAACAGTTTTGGTTGATTCTGAAATTCAAAAAATGGCGCTGGAAAATGAACGTGCGCTTGAATTATATAATCAAGGGCAAGTTGCAGAAGCAAAAGCAGTGATGAATAACAGTACAGAGAAATTACGTATTATTTCAAGTACCTTACAGTCAGCTCCGGCGGTGACTCGTGCAATGGACAGAGTGGAAGCGAATGCGATTTTTGCAGACGAGATGGAAACTAAAGATCAAAGCATCTTTATGAAAGAGATGACTGAATCTCAGTATGAGTTAAAACAAAATACCAATAAATAGTTATTTTTAATTTCAATTTCTTTTAGGTTAGTTTTTATTATTGGCTTGGGTTTTAGGACTTAGGCCAATATTTTTTGTCTTGTGTTTGTTATTAGCAGGGTGGTTTAGCGGGGAGCACGCCCCGCTGGAGTGATTTTTTTATTGGTGTCTGCCATAAGCATGGGATTAGGGCGGACTGCGCCGCCCATGCGCAATCGCTTTTGTTCAGTGATTAATGGAGAGCGTACCTCATAGGTCTTAGCGAGTCCTCGAGCGGGTGCCTGTGGGGTGCGGTAGGCCATCAAACCCACGGAACCGGCAACCACACCCAAAGAAACATCTCCGGGGGATGTCTCCCCCGCAAACACCACACTAATACAAGCACAGAACCAACCTGATTGCGCCAGGGCGGCGCAGTCCGCTCTAAACCCAATGCTAATAACGCGCATCCGGGGCGTGCTCCCCGAAATAACCCTTAATAAAAAACGCGACAATTTGTCGCGTTTTCAATGACCTAAAAAGAGTCTAACTTATAGTTCTTTAACCAACTGAATAATCGTATTCAAATCTGAATAGACTGTATTTTTGGCCTCTTCAAGCGCTAAATTTGATAACTTACTGCGCGTTAATAACTCACCACTCGTTGAGTTACGATAATTAGTTGGCACATCACCCTCATATTTATATTCGGTTTGTTTTGAACTACGTGTGACAGTATTTGAATTACTGTATGAGATCGCACCGTAAGCTCGAACAGTAGTTTTGACAGTATACTGATTTTGAGATTCGGTAATTCGTTGATTAAAATAATACGTTTTATAGACGTTTTGCTTATATTGTGAACCATCAGGGTTAGTTAATGTCATCACTTTCTCAACCACATTTTCACTCATCGCATTAACACTAGTACGTGGTGGTGTTTGCTTGTAGCTTTCTGTAGCATCAGCTTTTACAATCACATCAGCAGCGGCGGAAGAATCCACAAATTTCACATAAGTGGCTACAAGTTTAGTACGCACCAGTGTGGTGTAATAAGATGATTCAACAAAGATTTTAACAATCCCTTTATCAGCATATTGTTTTTGCAGAGTAGTGGCATCCAGATATTGCCCGTAAGGTTTATAAATATCGATTGCTTGCTTATACAAATCGGCGACTTCTCGATATTGTTTATGGGTTCTGGCGGTTTTAGCTAAAGCCTGAGCCTGTTGATAGAAACCTTTGGCCTCTGCTGTACGATACTTACGATCATATTCAACATACAACGTCTGGCTATCTTTATACTTTCCTAAAGGTTTATAGACATCACTGGCTTTTTTGAATTGTTCTGAGGCTTCTTTATAACTACCGTCTTTAGCAAATTGCTGTCCTAAAGTATAAAACTCGCTGGCTGCAAGCTCCATATATTTCTTATTACTAGCGTTATAAAGCGTTTCAATATCTTTATATTTATACTGCTCAAGGCCTGATTTATATATACTGGCTTGCTGATAATACTCTTTAGAGGTTTGTGGTTTCAGAGATTTACCATATAAATAATATTCTTCAGCAATCAATTGACGCAACTGAAGGACTTCATATTTATTATTGAAGAAATAAACCTGCTGGCTATAAAATTTACTACCTATGCGGTTTTTCATGGTGAGAAGTGCTTTATAATCATCGATACGTCTGGCGTAATCAGTACGATCAGCAGCTAAAAGATCATTCTCATAATGAGACATGGCACCCTGAATGATTGTCTGGAAACGAATAATATCATCACCAGTTAGCTTACTTTGTCCGGTTTCTTCCATATATTGCGCAATCAGCTCAACACTTTCAAGATAACGTCCTTCTTTAAAGGCATCTTCAGCAGTACGTGCCATAGAGCAACTTGACAATAAAAGAATAAACAGAGAAGCAATGAATAAACGCATAACTTATAACCTTTTATTTATAATAATTGAAGTGATTATACTGATATTTCACAGTTAAGTCAGAGAATAAAATAATATTTTTGTCAGATTTTTTTATCCTGCTTCATCTATGTGTAGTAAATAATGTTTTTACAACTTTTTACAAATAAATACGGTTTGAGTACACTTAACACCAAATAGTTTGTTAATCTCTTTTCCGAATGTCTAAATAGGGTGACAAGGTACATCATGAAAATCAGTAAGCGTATCTTATTTTTTATTATCGTTATTGCTGCACTTGTGGCATTTATCCTCTATTTAGGTATTCAGACGATTAAACACGAAGCCTTATTACGTCAATATCAAAGTCAAAACTTTGCCAAGAGTCGTATTGAAAACATCTCTTTATCTGTTGAGGGTGTGCTGAAAGAAAAAGCCAGCCATTTTGATGTTATTGCTGAATATCTTTATCAAAATAAACTGAAACCAGAACAAGTTTTACCCAAAGAAGTTGAACTAAAAAATATTTTTATTATTAAAGATAATCAGATTACTTATCCTGAATATTCACAAAATTATACTGCGAGCAGTAAAGAACAGCGCTGGTTACAGATGATTGAGCCTATTGCGCAAGATCCCTCGATCCTCTGGAGTCACTATATGGACTCAGAACAATCTGACCCAAAAGCGGGGTGGGTCATGAGTTATGACAATAATGAGGCATTACTACTCTATTGGGCCAAAAAAGAAGAGACCATTATTGGTTTTCAGGTCTCTTATATTAAATTTTTGCTGGATACGATTAAGGTTTTAGATAATCAGTCAACCACAGAATCATTTGTCATCAAAGATAATGATAAGATTCTGTTTGAGAGCTTAAATAATGAGCTGGTTATCAATAATAAACCCGTTCTGACAGAAGCGTTAAAATACCCGTTACAAACCTGGCAGGTGAGCTACTATGCTCAGTCAGAAAGCTTTATGACGCTTTATTTAATTGGTGGTGGATTTATTCTGCTTGTGATTCTGATAGTTTGTGCTTTAGCACTTTATGCTTACCGCGAATATACCAGAACACTTAGACAAGCTCGTCAGCAGGTTAATTTTGTGGGTCAGGTTTCTCATGAGTTTAAGACACCGCTGACAAATATCACGCTATATTCAGAAATGCTAAAAGAGTACTTACAAGATGAGCCTAATCCGGTACCTGAATATCTTGATGTGATAAGTAAGGAGAGCCAGCGCCTGACTCGTTTAGTACAAAATGTGTTAAGTTTTACTAAATCACCAAAAACCTATTTTAAATCACATAACATTAATCAGTTGATAGAGAAAATTTATCAGACTTTCCAGCCCATTCTAGCGGCTAAATCAACTCAACTGAATTTTTCACCATTGACAGATAACCAGCAAGAGGTGATGACGGATGATGATAAAGTGATTCAAATTATCAGTAATTTCTTAAGTAATGCGGAAAAATATGCAGCAGGAAAACCTGTTGATCTCTCAATTACTAAAATAAATGATAATCAGGTCAAGATTACTGTACGTGATTATGGTGCTGGTATTCCGGGTTTTGCTTTAAAATCGATTTTTAAACCGTTTTATCGGGTGCATTCTGCTCAGACAGAAGGGGTTTCCGGAACGGGAATAGGGCTCACCATTGCTAAACAATTGGCTGATAATCTGCAAGGTACAATCATTGCTGAGAATAAGCAGCCCGGAATGGCATTCTCTTTAATTTTACCGACATCTTTATCACTCCAAGAGACTAAATAGATGAAAATTTTAATTGCTGAAGATGATAATAATATTCGCCGTGGCCTTGTTGATGTACTGTCACAGGAAGGTTACGACATTATTGAAGCCGCGAATGGCAAAATCGCTTTAGAGCTTTATCAAAAGACTCAACCTGATTTTGTTATTTTAGATATTATGATGCCTGAGCTGGACGGTTATAGTGTCTGTAAAGCAATTCGTAAGCAAGATGACCTTATTCCTATTGTCTTTTTATCGGCCAAGGATGAGGAGATTGACCGCGTAGTTGGGCTTGAACTTGGTGCTGATGATTATATTAATAAACCTTTTGGTATTCATGAACTACGAGCCAGAGTTAAAACAATTGCAAGGCGTTGTCTGCATAATAAACCTGCTATTAATATGTCAGAATCTTTTGCTTTTGGTGATCTGACAATTTATCCCAATGAGTTAAAAGCAGAGCGAACAGGGCAAACTATCGAGCTTTCCCTACGGGAAGTGAAGATTATTGAATGTCTGGCTAAAAACAAGAATCAGGTCGTTACCCGGGATATGTTGTTTGATTACGCATGGGGATATGATCATATGCCAAATAGCCGAACGCTGGATCAGCATATTTCTAAACTACGTAAATTGATTGAAGTGGATCCGTTAAATCCGGTGCTGATTCGTACTGTACATGGAGCTGGTTATCGTTATTAGCTGGGGATGAGCAGGGAGCACGCCCCGCGAGCGTGTTTTAGTTTGTTGTTTGTTATTAGCATGGGGTTGGGGCGGACTACGCCGCCCATGCGCAATCACTTTTGTTCTGTGCTTATATTAGCTTGATGTGTGCGGGGGAGACATCCCCCGGGTATGTTTTTAGGGTGTGGTTGCCGGTTCCGTGAGACTTGATGGCCTAGCGCACCCCATAGGCACCCGCTCGAGGACTCGCTAAGACCTATGAGGTACGCTCTCCATCAATCAATACTTCCCAGTCGCTAATTGCTAACAAAACAGAAAATATTGCGCGCAGGCGGCGCAGTCCGTCCTAAACTCACACTAATGACAGACACCAATAAAAAGATCACGCCAGCGGGGCGTGCTCCCCGCTCATCACCATGCTCATAACAACGCAAATCCTTGAACTTAAAAAGCGCGACTATGTCGCGCAACAAAAATACCCTTTGTCTCATTTTTGTGACAAGTTTTATTTAGTAAAATATCCGTTAAATAATTTATTCAATAAAATCAATTAATTATAAACTTAACTTTATTAAAAAAGATAAAATTTGTCTCAAAAATAATACTTTAACCTTTTCATTTATTTAGATATTTTTTCTTTTTTTAGTGTTGACCTGAAAAATAATCTCTTTAGAATAGCCCCTCGAGTCTATTTCTTATGTCGTTTAGGGAAATTGTTTTATGGGAAATATTTTTGTTACTCGATACTCAGAACGAAGCTCACCTATTCATTTTTCCTTCCTCCTTTTGGAGGATTTTTTTTGCCCAAAATTTGCCTTAATCATCAGAGAGAGAAGCCATGACAAATCGTGAACTGCTATTAAATACCCGTGATCAGAGTCTAAAATCATTCTTAATGAATAGTATTAAAGCAAGTGGTGGCTGGGTTAACTCCCATATGCATGCTGATCGGGCTTTTACTATTACCAGAGATAGTTTTGATATCTACCAAAAACAAACCTTAATGGAAAAGTGGGATACCGTTGATCGCTTAAAACGCTCTATGAGTCAGGATGATTACTACCGCCATATCAGCATGGCAATAGAACGAATGATAGAGCAGGGAGTCACTGCGGCAGGTTCATTTATCGACGTTGACCCGGTATGTGAAGAGCGCGCTATTCGGGCGGCTTTAAAAGTGAAAGAAACCTATAAAAGTGATATTACTTTTAAACTTGTGAATCAAACGCTAAAAGGTGTTATTGATAAAGAAGCTCGCTACTGGTTTGATAAAGGGGCTGACTTAGTTGATATTATTGGTGGTCTGCCACGTCGTGATGAACGTGATTATGGCAAAGGTGCAGAACATCTGGATATTCTGCTCACAACCGCTAAATCTCAGGGCAAGATGGCTCACGTACATGTTGATCAATTTAACTCTCAGGAAGAGCGTGAAACAGAGCAACTCACCGATAAAACCCTTGAACATGGTATGCATGGGCGAGTAGTAGCAATTCATAGTATCTCAATTACGGCTCATGATATTGAATATCGTCAAAATCTATATAAGAAAATGAAAGAAGCACAAATGATGGTTATTGCTTGTCCTTTTGCCTGGATTGATAGCCCGCGTCGTGAAGATCATGGTCCAACCCGTAATTCACTGACTCCGGTTGATGAGCTTTCTCAAGCTGGAATCCCGGTCGCTATCGGTACAGACAATATCGGTGATTATATGCTGCCATTTTCTGATGGGGATATGTGGGAAGAGCTAAAATTACTTGTTACAGGCTGTCGTTATACCGACTTAGATAATATTGTTAAAGTCGCCACAACTAATGGACGAAAAGTTCTGGGATTATAAATAACCTGATAAGTAAAACTTTATGGAAGACCAATTTATACAACAATATTTATCACTCTTTGAGATTCATTGAGATATAATCTTAAGAGTAAGAAACAGGAATAGAAATATATGACACCCTTTTATAATCCCACTTTAAGTTATGAAGAGAATTACCAGCAAGGTCCTTTTGGCCTTTTTGCGAGCGCTGATAAACCTGTTATTCCGGTAACTAAACCAACCTCATTTTTAGGTTATCAGGTGAATACGCCATTTGGTATTCCGGCAGGGCCATTACTCAATGCTAATTTTGCGCGAGCTGCCTTTGCGTATGGTTATGATATCTGTGTGTATAAAACCGTTCGTACTGTGGAACATAAAAGTCATCCGTTACCTAATGTTTTAGCTATTCACCCGGAAGGTAAGTTAAGTGCCCAGTTAGATACTGTTTTGGCTGATAATCATTATAGTCAGCCACTCTCAATTACTAACTCTTTTGGGGTTCCGTCATATAAACCAGAGATCTGGCAAGCGGATATGGCAAGGGCAGTACAGGCAACCGGAAAAGGTCAGATACTGATTGGTAGTTTTCAGGGGACACAAGGGCTTGGTTCAATTGAAGATGATTATGCACTTGCTGCTCGTCTTGTGGCGGAAACTAAAGCTCATGCACTGGAAGCCAATATGAGTTGTCCAAATGAAGGTGCTCATCATTTACTGTGTTTTGATTTTGATAAAGTTGAACGTATCGTCCATGCAATGAAAAATGCAGTACCTGATTTACCACTTCTCATTAAACTGGCTTACTTTTCTGATGAACAGTCACTGACTAATTTACTGAAAAAAATTGGGCATTTAGTTGATGGTTTTAGTACAATCAATACCTTGTCCGCGCGTCCGGTTAATGCTCAGGGGCAACCGGCGTTGTCAGCTAATCGTCCGGAAGGGGGCGTATGTGGTGATGCCATTCGCTGGGCTGGACTTGATATGGTACAGCGTTTAGCGTCTTTACGCGCTAGAATGGAATTAAAATTTGC
This sequence comes from Zophobihabitans entericus, assembly GCF_011745665.1. Classification (GTDB taxonomy): domain Bacteria; phylum Pseudomonadota; class Gammaproteobacteria; order Enterobacterales; family Orbaceae; genus Zophobihabitans; species Zophobihabitans entericus. The sequence continues at coordinate 2,306,450 of NZ_CP050253.1, forward strand.
TATTGTTGGTGTGGGTGGTGTTAATCAGCCGCAACATTTTAAGCAATATTTATCAGCGGGTGCTGATGCGGTAATGAGTGCAACTGGTGCTATGTGGCATCCAAATCTGGCTTTAGAGATCAAACAGAATTATCCAACAGGAGCTTTATAATGAGTCAATTAAATATTGTAGCTATTTTTACGGTTAAACCTGAATATGACAAAGAATTTCGTGTTGAGTTTAAAAAGATTGTTGAGGCGAGTCGTAAAGAAGCAGGGTGTGTGAGATATGATCTCAATCAGGATACTAAAAATCCATTAGTTTACGTATTTACTGAAAGCTGGGCATCTCAGCAAGCGATTGATGAACATAATGTGACCGAGCATTTCAAACACTTCAAAGCGTTTATTGATGGTAAATTAGAAGGCCGTCAGTTACATATTTTAAAACAACTTTTCTAAAGTATTACGCGACATAGTCGAGCTTTTTTTAACTTCTAAGATCTGTGCTGTTATAAGGGCGGACTGCGCCGCCCGGGCGCAATACTTTCTATTATGTTAGCAATTAGCGACTGGGAAGTATTGATTGATGGAGAGCGTACCTCATAGGTCTTAGCGAGCCCTCGAGCGGGTGCCTATGGGGTGTGCGGTAGGCCATCAAGTCTCACTGAGTCAGCAACCACACCAAAGAAGATCACGCCAGCGGGGCGTGCTCCCCGCCTAGCACCATGCTAATACAAACACAGAACAAAATATATTGCATGTGGGCGGCGATGTCCGCCCCAAACCCTGCTAATAACAACACAAAACCAAAAATCTACTTAGTCGCAATAAACACAGCTCGTTTAGGCGCCGGATATCCTTCAATCGTTTTGCTTGCATCATTTGGATCTAAAAAGTCCGATAAAGAATCAGACGTCATCCACTCAGTTTTGCGTTGCTCATTCGTTGTTGTAACCGAAACATCGACCACTTTAATGTCTTTAAAGCCACACTTAGTCAGCCAGTTTTTCATCGCTTCAATAGAAGGAATAAAATAGACATTACGCATCTGGGCATAACGTTCGCCGGGTACCAATACATCATTAATATCACCATCAATAATTAATGTTTCAAGCACCAGTTCACCACCCGATACCAGCTGATCTTTCAGTTGAATAAGATGATCAAGTGGCGAACGTCTGTGATATAACACACCCATTGAAAAAACGGTATCAAAAGCAGCCAGAGCAGGGAGCTGCTCAATACCAAGTGGTAAGAAATGTGCTCGGGTATCACCACCAAGTAACTGACGAATAGCTTCAAACTGACATAAATAGAGTGACATAGGATCAATACCGACAGCCAGTTTTGCTCCGGCTCCAACCATACGCCACAAGTGATAGCCACTATTACAGCCCACATCTAAAATTGTTCGCCCGTCCAGCGGTTGAATATGAGGAATAACCCGATCCCATTTCCAGTCAGAACGCCACTCAGTATCAACATGAAGTCCGTATAAGTGAAAAGGGCCTTTACGCCATGGACTTAACCCTTGTAACACATGAGTCAGGCGTTTTAATTCACCATCAGTTAATGGTTGGGTACTATTTACTGTAACACTATGTGTGAGATCAATATTGTCAGGCGAAACAACCGGCAGATTATCCAGACTTTTTAACCATTGACTGTAGCGATGATCATTATTCTGTGCTTGCCACTGTGCCAGTTGAGCTGGCAGCACTTCAAGCCAGTGACCCAGTTTACCTGTCGCTATTTGTTGATAAAAAGGAGAAAAATCAAACATAGTATTCCTTTATTATAGTTACTTAATGGTAATTACTTAATGGCAATAATCGAACCAAAATTAAAACATTGAAACCAGGTGCTGATATGCTCAAAACCAGCTTGTTTAAGACGATTTTTATGAGTTTCAATCGAGTCAGTTAACATCACGTTCTCCAGCATGCTACGCTTTTGACTGATTTCCAGTTCGCTATAGCCATTGGCACGTTTGAAGTCATGATGCATATCAAATAACAATTCATTAATCTGAGGATCTTTAAAACTAAACTTCTCTGATAACACCAAAACCCCTTTAGGATTTAATCCCTGATAGATTTTAGTTAACAGTTTTTGTCTGTCTTCTGGCGTTAAAAATTGTAAGGTAAAGTTTAAAACTACCATTGAAGCATTATTTATCTCAATATCACAAATGTCAGCACAGATAACATCAACAGGAGTACTTGATTTAAAAGCACTGATATGACGCTGACAACGCTCAATCATGGCCGGAGAGTTATCAACTGCAATAATACGGCAATTCTGTACATTACGGCGTATGGAGAGGGTTGCAGCCCCAAGTGAACAGCCTAAATCATAGACATTGGTGTCAGACTTTACAAAACGTCCGGCCAGCATCCCAATCATAGAGATAATGTTGGAATAACCAGGTACCGAGCGTTGGATCATATCAGGAAAAACTTCCGCAACTTTCTCATCAAATGTCCAGTCACCAAGTTTTTCAATAGGAGCGGAGAATAGGGTATCTTTATTCATAATAAATTAACTTAATTAGTAATGAATCCAACCACGTATTGATGAATCACCTTTTATTTTAATTGATGATGGTGGTTCGACAAAAATATAGTCAATACGATTATCTACTTTAGAAACCTGATAAGCAGATAATGTTTGACGGCCAGGTTTAGAAGAAGCATTACCATAAACCACCATTTCTAAATACATCGGTTTTCTGGAAAGGTTAATCACTAAAGCTTTATCAAGGCTTAAACCAAGTCTTGGTGCAATTTCAGCAACACGCCCATTTGGCAGGGTAATCTCAGTTGGGTAAACTGTGACAAATCGACTATATTCTTTGCTGCCTTCAGTTTCTCCAAAGATATACACTTCAGTCTTAAGTAAATGACCGCCAAAGACAGAGATAAAGAAGATGATTAACCATGCATAATAGCGTTTTTTAGAAGAGACGATGTGACGCCGTAACATAAAAACAATCAAGGATGGAACAGAAAGTGCGAAGATAACTAGCACGGTATAAAATGTATTTACTGAAATCATATTCTTCTATATATTCTATGGGTTTAATAAAGTGAAGCATTATAGCATTCAGAAACGCTAAAAACACTAGGCGAATGCTATTTCGATGAGTTGGTACTGTTTTTATTAGTAGAGAGTTTAAATGGGTCTGTTTTTTGTTATTGCGGTTGTCTTAAGTTTTGTCATTGCTGTTTATATTGGATGCCGACTACTGGCTATTTTCAACTACAGTCAATCAGGCTATTTTTCATCTTTACCTAAGAAGATTTTCTGGGTTGTTATTATTCTTGCCAGTTTATCCTTCATTTTAACCCGAATTTTTGCAAAACCAGATGATTACTGGTTTCCATTACTAAGTAACTATATTTTCTCATTTGTTTTATGTCTGTTTTTTACCTGTATACTTTTTGATATCTTTTTTGTACTGCGTTATGCCTTTACACGTCAACGCCTAAAACCAAAACGTAAGATTAAAATGGCATACTTAGTGATTGCTATTGGCATGTTTGCTATTGGTTTACATTCAGCCAGCAGTCCAAGAACTATTATTTATGATATTACAATAGATAAACCTGCACTGGTAAAAGATTTACGTATCGTTCAGTTATCTGATATTCACGTGAGCGAGACAACCAGCCCTGAATCAATCAAAGAGTTAGTTAATAAAGTGAATTCCCTAAATGCGGACTTTATTTTTATAACTGGTGATACATTGGATATGGCTTTATTTCCATATCTGGAAAAAGGACTGCCAGCAATATTGGCCACTTTAAAATCTACTTATGGCACAATCGTTATTTTTGGTAATCACGAACATTACGGCACAAGATTAGTGACAGAAAAGAATACTCTTGATGATATTACAAAAGCATTTGAAGACTCGAATATGTTGGTTTTGCGTGATCAGGTTAAATACTATCCGGAACTGGGTATTTCTTTAATTGGACGGGATGATTATGTGGTACCACAATTAGGCAGAACTCGTTTAGAACTTAATGATTTAATCACTCAGGTTGATACTGCAAAACCTGTTTTATTACTCGACCATCAACCACGCTTTTTACCAGAGGCTGCACGTGCAGGTGTTGATGTAATGTATTCGGGGCACACTCATGCCGGGCAAGTCTTCCCAATGAATTTACTCGTTGAAATGATGTATGATAACGCCTGGGGTCAATATATGATCGGCAATCATTTCACCAGTATTGTCAGCAGCGGTTATGGCTTATGGGGACCTCCGATTCGCTTGCTTACTCAAGCTGAAATTGTTGTTACTGACATTCACTTTCAACAATAGTCTATTTATATAAAAGTATAAGAAAAACAGGGTAGGATATTTTGAATTACCAATTAGTCACCACAGATAGTGAACTGGTCACGTTTTGTGAAAAAATTAAGAACAGCCAGCAGCTTGCTTTAGATACTGAATTTGTCAGAACCCGGACTTATTATCCCCGTCTGGGACTAATTCAGGTGTATAACGCTCAGCATCTGGCTTTGATCGATCCTTTAAATATCCAGAACTGGCAGTGTTTTACTGATATTTTAAAATCAGCAGAAAGCCAGAAGTACTTTCACGCCTGTAGTGAAGACCTTGATGTTTTTATGCATGAGTTCAATTTTATTCCACAACCCTTGCTGGATAGTCAGGTTGTCGCTGCATTTTTAGATAATCCAATTAGTAGTGGTTATGCGACTTTAGTCAATAAATATTTGGGTGTTGAACTTGATAAGAGTGAAACACGCACTGATTGGTTATTACGCCCATTGACGGATAAACAGTGTCATTATGCAGCTGCAGATGTTTATTATTTAATTCCGTTAATGGATAAGCTTATTGCTCAGATTAATGCAAAAGGATGGCTGGCTGCAGCTTATGAGGATTGTCAGTTATCAATTACCCGTAAAAAACAGGTTCTGGCGTCGGCTGATGCGTATTTAGTGATTAAAAATGCCTGGCAATTAAAGACTGAAGCCTTAAGTTATCTGAAAAGACTTGCTCAGTGGCGTTTAAATTATGCAAGGCAACATGATATTGCTGTGAATTTTATTGTCCATGAAGAAGTATTATGGAAAATTGCAAAATATAAACCAACTTCTTTAGCTGAGCTTGAGTCACTGGGGATGCGCGGTAAAGAGATTCGTTTATATGGACAGATTATTTTAGATTTTCTCAAAGAACCACTAACAGAGATGGTTGAGCCAATTAGACAAGTTATTGATTATCCTGATTATAAGAAGATCGCAACCCATATTAAGCAACAAGCAGAAATAGTTGCTAAAGATGCTGATTTAAGCCCGGAACTTATTGTTTCCCGCCGTCAGATTAACCAGTATGTTAAATGGCTAAATAAAGAAGAAGCTGAACAGCCAGAGCTGCTAAGTGGGTGGCGTGGAGAGCTGCTAAAGGGAAGGCTATAAGGGGATTTCTTGTAATTAATGGTTCCTGTGTGGTTATAAGCAGGGTATTTGGCGGGGAGCACGCCCCGCTGGCGTGTATCGTTTTATCGGTATGTCTGTTTGTCGGCGATACACCCTCGAAAATGTTTCTTATACCATGCGAATACCAGCATTAAACTTAAACTTGCGCGCTGCTCTACTGAAGACACAGAAAAACATGATTGCGCCCGGGTGGCGCAGTGCGCCCAAAAACTTTATTTCATATAGAACTATTTTTCTTCCGGGGTAAGTTTTTCTATGGAATATCTCAGCATGGTTCTTGGCATATCTTTGTAATGCTGATTTAAGAAATGAATGAGTTCATCTTTATTACATTTACCCATTTCTCTTAGCATCCAGCCCGTTGCTTTATGCATAAGGTCATGTTTATCACTCAGTAACTGACTGGATAGAGTGATAATATCAGTAAAATCATTATTCTTAATAAAGGTATAACAAGAAACAACTGCAATACGACGTTCCCATAGATTGATGCTTTTAGATAATCGATAAAGGATGGAACGTTCTCTTGAATCTTTGAGATGTTCTCCAACAATGAACCGACAACTTAAATCAACCAGATCCCAGTTATTGATGTGTTGGGTATGAGCTAGGTAAAAATCATAGATGATTTGACGATAAGCTGAATCCGCTTTTTTATATTGCTCAACCAGAATTAGCAGGGCACAAAGACGGATCTCATGATAGGGACTGGCTAAAAGCTGGGTAACTTCAGCAAGTGTTAATGACAGGTATTTTTTAGCCGTTTTTCTGATATCAGGAACAACAACACCTAAAAACAGATCGCCTTCTCCATATTCTCCTTTACCGGTTTTAAAGAAACGCGGTAACTGGATCTTCTTTTCTGGATCAGAAAGCCGGGTGAGCTCAGTTTCCATCTGTTTTAGTATCATAAGTATTTAGTATTATAAATAATTAATGTAACTGATTAAGTTGTTTAGACATCGTCATGAAGTCATGATAATTCATGTAATCATCATTAACTAAAAATAAATGTGTTCCACTTGCTTTAACTGCAATTTGCAGACGCTGTTTTTCACTGTCAGTTAAATCATTAGCACAAGCAACAATATAACTTGAAGTGCAGGCTAGTAATGCTTTTTCAATTACATCAACCATTTTTTGTGCCGGAATATAAGGTAACTGTACAACTTTAGATTCTGCCAGACCAGCATATTGAATCCAGCTACGTGCAAGCATAGGACGAGAAGATAACCATAATTGCCATTTATGCTGTTGATCTAACAGACGAAGTAAAGGTAATTGTTGTTGTAATACTTGTTGTAGTGGAGAGTCAAAAGCCACGGTATTAAGTTGTTCGCTTTGTGCGACGTGAATTTGACCTGATTTGATGATACGATTTGTTTTTAGATTTTGCATAACTCACCCGAATTACTGTATTAACATACAGTGTATATTAATACAGTATTTTGGGTTTGTAAAATATTATTTTATTTAATCTATTTTATTGTCAAATTAAACTTTTAAAAATTACCAATAACTTTAAAGAAACGCTGTGCTGTAACAGGTTCACCATTAATTTCAGCTTTAGGATTATTTCTGGAATATTCAAGCTGAGAATAAACTCCCGCTTTATATTCGTCATTAGAGAAGTCCACCACATTAAATACCGGGGAACGAGCCAGGAACATCGTTAAATATTGCAGAGTCTGATGCGCCTCCTGAATATCGTTGGATGAAACTTCTGGTGCATTTGAATTTTCAATTTGTGCAATCGAATAAGCCAGTACATCAAACGGAACACTTAAATTAAATTTAAAATCATCAACATTTTCTTCTTCAACGCTCGAGAGGCTAAAGCCATCAGACACATCAACATCAGATAGATTCATAAACAGGCTAAAATCCATAGTGCCTTGAGTATTAGTCCAGGACACATTTTCCAGATTAAAGGTAACATGTTCAAATTTAGATGCATCAAATGTCTCATCATAATAGCCGGTTAACTGATTCATCAAAGAATTGCTGAAAGTTTTAAGTGGTAAATTGACATAGGAGAATTTCATCTCACCACGGCCAAGCAATTGCATATCTTGTTTCCATTGGTCAAGATTAAATGATAAGTCACCATAAATATTAACATTATCATTAGAATAGTTATTGCTGGTAAGTTGAATACTATTTAGTGTAGTTTCGTTATCTTCTGATAAGACATTTAACTGCTCGATATTAATCAGGTTATTATTAGTAAAACCTATTGCATTAATCCCATCAGCAATACTGAACCCCATTGTATAGGTAATGCCTTTAAGCTCCGTATCATAAGCACGGTAACCTCTGTTATCACTAATAGTCAAAGAATCTACAGTGACTTTACCATCAACGCCTTGTTGATCTTTTTGAGGGATAACATTAAGAGTAAAATTCCTCACATCAAAGCCTAAATCATCTTTTTGCATAATCAATTTATCCATCTGGTAATTTAGAGTAGATTGAGTAAATTGTTTATCGGTAAAAAAGTATAAATTGGTTGCTGAAATATCTACGTGATCGACATCATGTTCTGTTCCGCCATCTTTTTCTTTATTATAAACAAGAGGTTGGGAATTAACGTTTAACTCCATATTTTCACTGTAATCGACGACCAGACCTGCAATTAACTGCGGTTCAAGATTAGAAACGGTTTCATCTTGTTTAATTGTATATTCAGCGCCAGCTAATTTAGGCATTAAGCTAAATGATTTTAGACGGTTAAGTGGGAAAGGGCCGTGATAAATAGTCACAGTATCATCAAAGATCACTTTATTAATCGGAATAGATGATGGCTCAAAGAAACCTTCATAAATTTCAGCCTCAGTACGAGGCTTTATAATCTCTGCTTTTAAATGAAAAGAGGTAGAAAAAACACCTTTTTCATAATCTGTATACGAAAGTTGTAAATCAAAATAATTTTGCTGACTATTAACAACTGTTTCAAATTGATTGAGTTTACGATCAATTTTTTCCTCGATCATATTACCTGTATACCATGATGCACCAATCCACGCACATCCAAGTACTGCAATAACACCAATAGCTATAACGCTTTTTTTCATGTTTAATTATTCCTATTTACTGAGTGTTTACATTGAGTCTCAATGTAATTTAATCTTATTGTAGCTAAATTTTTTACGCTTAACATTACCAACTATGTTGGCTAAAATCATCAAGCAAATTACGAATATATTGAATTCTGTCCATTCGTTCTAAATTTTCTTTCTGTAGCTTTAAGCGATTTGGTCCATCTAAACGGAAAAGTTTAGGTGACTTCTGAATCTGACTGATTAAATAATCCGGTGAAACACGATTTTTGTCACCAAATTCAATAAATCCGCCTTTTTCACTAAACTCAATTTTAGTAATGCCTAGTTTTTGAGCCTGCTGACGTAGTTCTGTGGTTTCCAGCAGGAAACGCACCGGATCAGGTAACAGTCCAAAGCGATCAATCATTTCAACTTTGATCTCATTGATCTCCTGTTCATTATCAGTACTGGCAATACGTTTATATAGAGATAAACGAGTATTAACATCTGGAATAAAGTTATCAGGAATAAGAGTCGGTAGACGTAGTTCAAGCTCTGTTTGATTACTGCTAAGTAGTGATTCAAGTGAGGGCTCTTTACCATCTTTTAGTGACTGTACAGCGTCTTCCAGTAGTTCCATATAAAGTGTAAAACCAATAGTTTCTATTTGGCCACTTTGGTCTTCACCTAATAGTTCACCGGCACCACGAATTTCAAGGTCGTGAGTGGCAAGCGCAAAACCTGCGCCTAAATCCTCAAGTGAGGCAATCGCATCAAGACGCTTTTTAGCGTCTGCTGTCATCGCTTTTGGTGGTGGTGTTAACAGATAAGCATAAGCCTGATGGTAAGAGCGCCCGACACGCCCACGTAATTGATGCAACTGTGCCAGACCAAATTTATCGGCACGTTCGATAATAATAGTATTGGCATTAGGTACGTCAATACCGGTTTCAATAATCGTAGTGCAGATTAGTACATTAAACTTTTGATGATGAAAGTCGTTCATCACACGTTCCAGATCGCGCTCATGCATCTGACCATGCCCGATTGCCAGACGAGCTTCAGGCACCAGCTCAGCAATCTTAGCACGCGTTTTTTCAATGTTTTCAACATCATTATGCAGATAGTAGACCTGACCACCACGTAAAATTTCACGTAGTATAGCTTCGCGAATGACTAACTTTTCATACTCTCTGACAAAGGTTTTTACAGCTAAGCGACGAGCGGGTGGAGTTGCAATAATAGACAAGTCACGCATGCCACTCATCGCCATATTAAGCGTTCGCGGAATTGGGGTGGCGGTTAATGTTAAAATATCAACGTCAGCTCGCATGGCTTTAATTCGTTCTTTCTGACGCACACCAAAACGGTGCTCTTCATCAACAATTAATAGGCCAAGATCTTTCCATTTAACGTCTGTTTGCAGCAGTTTATGTGTTCCGACCACAATATCAACTTTACCTTCAGTCACATCTTTTAAAATTGCCTGTTGTTCTTTAGCCGTTTTAAAGCGTGATAACACTTCAATTCTGACTGGCCAGTTGGCAAAGCGATCTCTAAAGTTTTCAAAATGTTGCTGAGCAAGCAGGGTGGTTGGCACTAAAATTGCCACTTGTTTATGGTTGATAACGGCTAAGAAAGTTGCTCGCATAGCTACTTCCGTTTTGCCAAATCCGACATCACCACAAACCAGTCGATCCATGGCTTTAGGTTCATGCATATCACCAAGTACTGCCGCAATTGCACTTTGCTGGTCCTCGGTAATTTGATAAGGGAATGACTGACAGAATTGTTCGTACTGTTCACGATCTTGTTTAAATTCAAACCCGGGTTTTGCTTCACGCTGTGCGTAAATATCTAACAGTTCAGCAGCAACATCTCTTACTTTTTCGGCCGCTTTTTGTCTTGCCCGACTCCAGGTATCAGTACCCAGTTTATGTAGTGGTGCATTTTCTTCATCACCACCCGAATAGCGACTGATCAGATTCAGTGATGATACTGGCACATATAATTTAGTATCGTTGGCATAGCTTAAAATCAGGTATTCAGCAGTAATTCCGCCAGCTTCAAGTGTTGTTAAACCAATATAGCGCCCGACACCATGTTCAAGATGCACAACCGGTTTACCGGGAGTCAGCTCCGCCAGACTGCGAATCAATGTATCTGTATTAATAACTTGTTTATTATCTTTCTTACGACGAATAATACGCTGACCAAGCAGATCATTTTCACTTATTAATGCCAGTTGCTGACGATTATCGATAAATCCTTGTTCAGCCATACCAAGCATTAAATAGAAACGCTCATCACTATTGATTTGTGATAAAGACTGAATGATTGTTGGACGAATTTTTATACGTTGCAGAAGATCTTGTAAGGCTTCACGACGTCCTTCTGATTCGACTGAAAAAACAATCTTACCAGTAAAACTTTCAGCAAATTGGCGGAACTGATGAAAAGGCTCTTTGTGTTGATGCTGAAGGGAAATATCGGGCAGAGCCTGAAAATCTAAATTCGTTTGCTGGCTCTTTTTACGAGCAAAAGCTTCAGCTGAAAGTTGTATACGTGGATAATGTTTAAATGAGGCATAGATCTCATCAACTTTACACCAAATCACTTCTGGTGAAAGTAACGGACGCATAGGATCCACTTTACGGCTTTCATAGCGCTGACCAATATCTTGCCAGTATTTTTCTGCTGCGGTCTGAATATTTGCGGTGTTTACGACTAAAGTATTTTGTGGCAGATAGCTAAATAACGGGGCAAGTGGCTCTTTAAAAAAGAGTGCCTGCCAGTATTCGATTCCAGTTGGTAAAATATTTTTACTGACCTGCTGATAGATACTTTCCGGTTCACGGCGTACATCAAATTGTTCACGCCACTGGCTACGAAACAGTTCAATAGCCTCTTTATCAAATGGAAATTCATGAGCTGGTAATAACTGTACTTCGTTTATTTCGCTAATCGTTCTTTGTGTTTCAATATCAAAAGTACGAATACTATCAATCTCATCATCAAAGAAGTCTAAACGATAGGGCGCTTGACTCCCCATAGGATAAATATCGAGTAAAGCACCACGTGTTGCATATTCACCGTGTTCCATCACCTGACTGACAGAGCGATAACCAGCATTATCTAGTTGCATACGTAAATTATCACGCGAGATCATCTGACCTTTTTTCATGATAAAAACATGACCGGATAAGAAACTGGCTGGGCAGACTTTTTGCATCAACGTTGTAATAGGCAACAGTAAAACTCGCTTATCTGAGTGGCCTAATTGATACAGACAGGAAAGACGGTCAGAGACGATATCCTGATGAGGAGAAAAGCTATCATAAGGTAATGTTTCCCAATCCGGGAAAATCATCGAGGAATCAGTCGAAAACTGTTTTAATTCTTCGTGTAAACGGGCTGCTTGTTGCATATCATCAGTAATAATCAAAAGTGAGCCTTGATGCTGAGCAATAATTTCTGCACAAATGAGTGCGCCAGCAGAACCAACTAACTGACCATATTCTTTAATTTCTCCCGGCTGCTGCGGAAGTGAAACTGACGGTGTATGAATTGACATTTAAACGCTATCTTTAGTTATTCGAATTTACGGGATAAGAAAATTATAGGTATCCATTATAAGGATTATTAACTGAAATAACGACTAGAATTAAAGTTCTTTTTTGATGTTGTTATAGAAGGGCTTTGGTTCTGTGTTTGTTATAAGCAGGGTGATTGGCGGGGAACTCGCCCCGCTGGCGTAATTTTTGTCTTTGTGTGGTTATTAGCTTGTGTTTGTTGGGGGATACACCCCCGAACGTGTTTCTTTGGTGTGGTTGCTCGTTCTGTGAGCTTGACGGCCTACCATACTGCAGAGGCGCCCGTTCGTCAGGCCGACTGCGACCTCTACAATATGGTCTCCATCAATTTCAATAACTGATCCTAAACCCTTAAAACCCATAAATGCTTTAAAAATACAGTTGCGCGGCATAGCCGCGCCTTTGGATCTTAAAAAATAATAAATTCTTCAATTTAATCAATTAGTTAATTAATTTAAATATATAATAATATATTGATTAATAAGCATTTTTATTTAAAAGATAAATAAAGAATCTATATTGATAGAAATTATATTGAATCTAATAAAGAGAATAAGTTAGATTCAGCCTTATTTTATTTGGTGTGGTAGGTAGTAAATGGATTTACAACTGGAAAGTGTTGATTGATGGAGAGCGTACCTCATAGGTCTTAGCGAGTCCTCGAGCGGGTGCCTATGGGGTGCGGTAGGCCATCAAGTCTCACGGAACGAGCAACCACACCAAAAAGATCACATATGCGGGGCGTGCTCCCCGCCACAAACCCTGCTAATACCAACACTAAACCCAAACTCCTACATAAGCAGCGCACACCCCCTATAAACGTTTAGTGCCTTAATAAAAAACATGATAAAATAGCAACATCATTCTTAATATAAAAAATGTAATAAAATCAATAGGTTATAAATTACATTAAAATCTATTCTGCTTTAAAGGATAACGATGTATCGCCCATTATCACTGTTTATTGGTTTTCGCTATGTTTATGGCAAAAATGCTGATCGTTTCGGGCGCTTTGTATCATGGTTGTCCATGATTGGTTTAACCCTTGGTTCAATCGCTCTAATAGTGGTACTTTCTGTCATGAATGGACTTGAGCGGGAAATGCAAAAAAGCATTCTGGATTTTATTCCTCAGGTACAAATCACTTCACCAAATAATACTTTAGATCCAACACAATACCCGGCGGATCGTTTTAAAGATCTTGAGCAGGTTCAGTCAGTGACATCTCTCGTTACCGGAGAGGTCATTTTGGAAAGTGCCAGTAGCTTAACTGTCACTACATTACTGGGTATTGATCCCTCTAATTCAAACGATCCAATTCAAAGACATCTGTTTTTTGGTGACTTTTCAGGACTCGTTGCTGGCCAATATAACTTAGTCATTGGACGTACTCTGGCTGACCAGTTAAATGTAGGACCGGGCGATAAAATCAGAGTTATGTCTACGCAGGCCAGTCAGATTACTCCAATTGGCAGAATCCCAAGCCAACGATTATTTACGATCACGGGCATATTTTCAGTTAACAGTGATATTAATAAAGCATTAATTTATGTCCATCAGGACGATGCAGCACGTCTGATGCGGTATCCACAAGGAACAATCACCAGCTGGCGTCTGTTTGTTAATAACCCTTTGGATATTGAAGAGATTACTGCTCAAAAGCTACCTGATAACCTTATCTTTAAAGACTGGCGTGAACAACGTGGTGAACTTTTTCAGGCGGTTAAAATGGAAAAAAATATGATCGCCTTAATTATCAGTTTAATTATCATTGTAGCGGTATTTAATATTATTACTTCACTGGGCTTACTGGTCATGGAAAAACAAGGTGAGGTCGCTATCTTAAAAACACAGGGCTTAACTCAGCGTAGTATCATGTCTATCTTTATTGTACAAGGCGCCAGTGCTGGTATTATCGGGACTGTGCTGGGCTCGGCTATTGGTATTACTGTTGCTTTATATCTCAATGATATTATGTCTTTCCTTGGTTTATCACTATCGGGAATCTATCTGCCGTCACTCGTGGACCTCGGACAGGTTATCACCATTGTATTATCGCTAATTACTGTATCAATACTGGCTACGCTTTATCCTGCATGGCAGGCTGCCAAAACTCATCCGGCTGAGGCTCTACGTTATGAATAATTCACTAAATCAAGCACCTTTATTATCAGTTAAAGATCTTTATAAAACCTATAAAGAGGGCAAACTAACAACTGAAGTATTAAAAGGGGTTTCTTTTGATATTCAACCTGGCGCACTCATGGCAATTGTTGGCAGTTCCGGCTCAGGTAAAAGTACCTTACTTCATCTGCTCGGTGGACTTGATGCGCCAACTTCCGGTGATGTCATTTTTAAATCATCATCCTTAAAGCAGCTCTCTGAAACAGAAAAATCCCGCCTGCGTAATAAAGAAATTGGCTTTATTTATCAGTTTCATCATCTATTACCTGATTTTACAGCGCTGGAAAATGTAGCGATGCCGCTTTTGATAGCCGGAGTCAATCCTAACGAAGCTAAAGAGCGCGCTAATCAGATGTTAAGTGCTGTTAATCTGGCTCACCGGGTTAATCACAGACCATCAGAATTATCTGGTGGTGAACGTCAACGTGTGGCAATTAGTCGGGCTTTAATTAATAATCCGTCACTGGTTATGGCCGATGAACCAACCGGAAATCTTGACCAGAGCACCGCTGAAACTGTCTTTGAACTACTTATTGATTTAAATAAAAAACAGGGAACAGCGTTTTTAGTGGTAACCCATGATTTGAATCTGGCTAAAAAACTCGATATTCAGCTGGAAATGCGTAGTGGTCAACTGATTCAGTCAGGAAATACACTATGACAGGTTCATTATCATTCCTGATTGGCTGGCGATTCAGAAAAGGGCGCAGACGTAGTGGGATGTTGTCACTGGTTTCAGTGATTTCTACCTTTAGTATTGCTCTTGGTATTGCGGCTCTCATTATTGGGCTTAGTGCCATGAATGGTTTTGAACGCGAACTTAAAACCCGTATTCTCTCTGTTGTTCCCCATGGTGAGGTGTATTCCCTTGGTGAACCATTGCATAACTGGCGTAGTGTACAGGCACAACTTAACAGTCAACCTCATATTGTAGCAACAGCACCTTATGTGGAAATTGTTGGCTTGCTTGAAAATGGGAATAAATTAACCGCGGTACAGGTTAAAGGCGTTGATCCACAGCAGGAAGAGAAGATCAGCTTACTTCCTCAATATGTACAAAATGGTGCCTGGCAAAACTTCAAGTCGGATCAGCAACAAATTATTATCGGACAAGGACTTGCTGACACACTTGGAGTACAGGAAGGGAGCTGGGTAACTTTACTCATTCCAGTGCTTAATGAGAGCCAGCAACTTAAACCGCCTAAAAGGGTACGTGTACAAATTGCTGGAATTCTTAATCTGACGGGTAATCTGGGACATAAATTTGCTTTAATGCCACTGGAAGATGCGCAAAAACAAACCAATATGGGTGACAGTGTCACAGGCATTATTGTTAATGTGGATGATGTGTATCAGTCCTATCGACTCATTACTCAGGCAGTAAACAATATTAACGATTTTGTGAGTATGCGCAGCTGGGAATTTGAATACGGCTATATGTACCGTGATATTCAAATGATTCGTTCAATCATGTACTTATCTATGATTCTGGTTATTGGTGTAGCGTGCTTCAATATTGTGTCTACACTAGTTATTGCCGTTAAAGATAAGCAATCAGACATTGCCATTTTAAAAACTTTAGGGGCAGATGACCGCCTTATTCGACGTATTTTTATCTGGTATGGTCTGATCGCTGGTAGTATTGGCAGTTTGGTGGGAGTCGTTCTTGGTATAGTGGCTTCTTTACAACTCTCCAATATTATTAAGTTTATTGAGTCACTCACCGGCCATAAATTTTTGGATAGTAAAATCTATTTTGTTGATTTTCTGCCCTCGGAACTACAGATTAAAGATGTCATTATCGTTTTTATTACTGCGATGATCTTAAGTCTGATCGCCAGCTATTATCCAGCCAGAAGGGCATGTAAAATTGATCCAGCCAGAGTGCTGAGTAAAAGTTAAAAATAGATATCAATTGAACAATATAAGAGGGATAAAAAATGCTATTTTTACTCCTCTTTTTTATTCGTTTTTTTAATAAAAATCGTATTGCTCAGTCACAAAAAATGCTATTTTTTTGCTTAAAAATCAATTTCTAAGAATATTGAAAATATTTTATTTCCGGCGTATTGATTTTCTTTTTTATAGGAGTATAAAGGAGAGGAATATTCATATATTCAAAAGAACATAATCATGAGTTCAAACTTTTAACTAAGGAAAGCAAAATGGCTAAAACTCCAGCTAAAGCTCCTGCGAAAGAGCCAGCAAAAGCACCAGCTAAAGCTCCAGCGAAAGCACCTGCTAAAAAGAAATAATTAAAAATTTCTTAATGTAATGAATTAAAGGGCGTATTCAAAAATAGGCCCTTTTTTGATCCTGCTATTTACCCGACTTATTCGTAATTTTTGAAGGTGAATTAATATCTGAAAAAATGTACCTGGCAGAATAATAAAGCCATACCTCTTTATTCATTCTGATTAAGATGTTCTTTATAAGTCTCACCCCAACTGTGCATAGCATCTAAAACAACTTTGAGTTCAGTTCCGTGTGTAGTTAAAGAGTATTCCACTTTAGGCGGAACCTCTGCATAAACAGTTCTGTTTACCAGTCCATCTTCTTCCATTGATCGTAGTTGCTGCGTTAACATTTTCTGGCTAATAGAGCCAATACTGGTACGTAGCTGACCAAATCGTTTAGTACCATCCATAAGGTCACGCAGGATTAATACTTTCCATTTATCACCAATCATGAGTAGTGTGGTTTCAACCGGGCAAGGAGGGAGTAATTTCATTTAATTTACCTATTTTTCCTTTATTAGTTACTTTTTGGTAACTAGATAACTAAAAGGTGCTTACTTTTCATTAGTAACTAATGGGAGTATTATAAATTCAATCAGATTATCTGGCAAACATTGTTAAGCTAATAATCTATTATGTAATTAGATGAAATAAGGAGAATCAAATGAAAGTTGCTGTAATTGGAGCTACAGGAAAGTCAGGTCAGCATATTGTGACAGAAGCATTAAATAAAGGTTATGAAGTCACCGCAATTGTACGTGATAAAACCAAAATCACACATGATAAAGTTAAAGTGCTAGAACGCAATATCTTTGATTTAACGGTTAATGATATTAAAGGTTTTGATGCAGTTATCAACGCTTTTAGTGCACCACAAAATGATCAGCATCAGCATGTGGTTGCCATGCAACACTTGATTAAAATCTTTGAGCAAGTTCCTCAGGTTCGTTTACTAGTAGTTGGCGGAGCTGGTAGTTTATATGTTGATCCACAAAAATCAGTGCGTTTATCCAGTACTCCTGATTTCCCTGACGCTTATAAACCGACGGCAC
This sequence comes from Zophobihabitans entericus, assembly GCF_011745665.1. Lineage (GTDB taxonomy): Bacteria > Pseudomonadota > Gammaproteobacteria > Enterobacterales > Orbaceae > Zophobihabitans > Zophobihabitans entericus. Next base: position 2,324,017 of record NZ_CP050253.1, read on the forward strand.
TCAATATGGCAGAATCTTTTGATCTATTAAAAGTAAGTAAAGTAAACTGGACTTACTTCAGCCCGGCGGCATTTTATGATCCTGATGGAAAAAGAACAGGTAAATATCAATTAGGGACTGACTTTTTAATGACTAATAAAGAAGGGCAAAGCTATATCAGCTATGCTGATTATGCAATCGCAATGGTGGCTGAACTGGCTAATAAAGCATTTATTAAAAAACGTTTCACTATTGTTGCAGCATAATTCTATTGAGGTCATCCATTAGCCAATAATCAACAGGATTATTGGCTAATCACTTCTGATAAATCCGGATATTTTTGAATTAAAATTAACTTTTTGATAAATAAAATTTTTGCCTAAATCAAATAACTTATCGGTTTCAGCTATTTTATACCTGATTTTATTTATTCTTTAATATTGTATTCTATTAAAACATCATTATACTAGTTCAATGATACAAGACTAACTTATAAATCAAATCAGGAGTTTCCTTTGTCTTCTTCCAAAATTGAATTTTACGGTGGGCGATTTTTTGTCGCCGTGCCTATTATAGTGTTCTTAATTATCACCGTTTATCTGTTTATTTTTGAAAAAGCCTTTGATATGACAGGACTTGCCATGGGAGGATTCCTTGGTCTGGTTGCTGGTGCTTTCTTTTCTAAAAATTGGGTGAATTACTGGAACGGAGCTATTTCTGGTATTGCGACTGAACTGACGGGTGTTCTGGTTTGTATTTTAGTATTTGCTGGTATCTTCTCCGATATGATGAAAGCAGGTGGTATTGCCAGTGGGTTTGTCTGGCTAGGTGTTGAAACAGGTATTACAGGTGCACTATTTTGTGCTTTTACCTTTATTGCTACTGCAATTATTGCAACAGCGACTGGAACATCAATTGGTACCATATTTACCGCTGTACCAGTCTTTTTTGCTGCTGGTGTACAACTTGGCGGAGATCCAGCCATGCTTGCCGGAGCTATTTTAAGCGGTGCTATCTTTGGTGATAACCTGGCTCCGGTATCTGATGTAACAGTCATATCAGCCAGTACTCAAACTTATCAGGAGTCGGGGGCAACAGCAGAAGTTGGCGGTGTAGTTGTCTCCCGTACTCCATATGCCATAATTGCTGCGCTGCTTACAATTCCATTCTACTTAATCCTTGGTGGCAGCAGTAACGTCAGTTTTGAATTAATTGAGAATGCCAGTCCAACTGCTTTAATTATGTTATTACCTGTGATTGTTTTGGTGGTTCTGGCTATTATTACTAAAAATATCTTTCAGGCTTTGATTGTTGGTATTATTACTGGTGTTGTGGTTGGCTTGCTGGCCGGTCGTTTTGAACTGTCTCAAGTACTGTTAATTAAAGATGGTAATGTCAGCGGATTTATTTATGGTGGTATTTCCCATATGACCGGAACAATCATGCTATGTTTATCACTATTTGCGGTTATTGGTATCTTTGAAAAAAGTGGTGCACTGGATGCTATTACCAATAAACTACTGAAATCAGAAGGCTCAATCACTCCTCGCAGAACTGAAACAGTACTGGCTATTGGTTCACTTATTTGTTCAACACTATTTGCCGGTGTAACCAGTGCTGCATTGATTATGTTTGGCCCAATTGGTGATAAAGTCGGTAAACAATCAAATTTACATCCTTTCCGCCGCTCTCATATTATGAGCTCGATGGCAAATAGTATTCCAGTCCTGTTACCATTTAGCGCATTTGTCTTTATTGTGATGAGTGCTGTTAAGAGCCAGGTAATGGGAGATGTGCTGACCCCATTTACACTTTTATATAGCGCATTATATCCTTGGGCACTATTTGTTGTTTTTTCTGTCAGCATTTATACTGGTTGGGGACGTCGTTTTGAAGGTAAAAATAGGGCGTCAATCAAGCAAAATTCTCAGGAGCCAAACTGATGAATCACAATGATATCTTTCAATTATACGATTTACACGTTGAAGTTGTTCCGGGTGATAAGCCGTACGTTTGCTCTCATCATACCGGACAAGGATTTGATGTCGTCGGTGAAAACCTGATCTTTCCTGAAGGCGGTAAGTTCTCTTTATATGCCTTAGCAGCGTTACTGCCAATTTTACCAGCCAAACAACGCATGACACACAGTAATGACTGGATGACAACTGATGCTTTAATCGCTTGTCCTGATCCTTATTGTGGTGCCAGATTTAAAATTACCAGAACTAAAATGACTGAATTTAAACATAGTGATTGTACCGTTGTTCCTTTAAATTCTTCTGTAGATGCAGATAAGGATACACTGAATGTTAAATAAAAGAATGAATATCACTCCGGAATATAGTACTTGCCGTGTGATTAATGGTGGATGGCAGCTCTCTGAGGGGCATGCGCTACAAAATACAATTGATACAGCTCCGGTTCTTAAGGCTTTTCATCAATTAGTCGAGCAAGGCTTTAACACTTTTGACTGTGCAGATATTTATACTGGCGTTGAAGAACTTATTGGCCAGTTTATTTTGGAAAGAAAAAAGAGTATTGGGCGTGATGATACTCAGGTTCACACCAAATTTGTACCTGATTTGTCTATTCTGGGTGAAATTGATTTCAATTATGTAGAAAGAATCATCGTTCGTAGCCTGAAACGTTTAAATAAAGAACGGCTAGACTTAGTTCAATTCCACTGGTGGGATTATAATGTTAACGGTTGTCTGGATATTGCTGGTCATTTAGTTCGTTTAAAAGAAAAGGGGTTAATCGCCAATTTAGGCACGACTAACTTTGATACTAAACATTTAAAAGAACTGGTTAAAGCAGGGTATCCATTAGTCAGTAATCAGACTCAATATTCAGTCCTTGACCGTAGACCAGAAAAAGAAATGGTTGATTTCTGTCAGACAAATAATGTGAAATTACTCTGTTACGGTTCACTTGCGGGTGGTTTCTTGTCTGAACGCTGGATTGATCAGGCAAAACCAAGCAGTCTGGAAAATCGTTCTTTAGTTAAATATCAACTAGTCATTGAAGATTCACTTGGTTGGGATGGTTATCAAAAGCTGCTTAAACTCATGAAAGAAATAGGGCTTAAACGTGGATGTTCGTTGTCCAATGTTGCAACCATGTATGTGTTAAATAAACCGGCGGTAGCTGCGGCTATCATCGGAACCCGAAGTGAGCGCCATATTCTGTCCAATCAGCAGATATTTAAAGCAGAATTATTACCAGAAGACTACAAAGCCATTGATAAGTTAATTAATCAATATCCTATTATTGACGGTGAACCTTTTGAATTAGAGCGTCTGGAAGGTGGTAAACATCGTAATATTATGAAAATGAACCTGAATGAGGAATAGTTTCAATTATATAAATCATTTCATTATTCAATAATAAAAAAATTTCAAATAAAAGGATGGATATCACAATATTCATCCTTTTTTAAATCTGACTCATAATCCCTCATAAATTATTCCTCAATAAAACAAAATGTGACAACGTCACTAAAAAATCACTTATTTTTAACTATGACTTATAGGATCCAGATCTAAAAGAGTAGGATCTTGTGATCATATTTTCTTATGATCTGAGAATAATCAATTGTTCACAGGTGATAGTGAGCATTTGCTCACCTAAAATGAGCAAAAGTTTAGCTAAATTTAATAACTATAACTTTAACTTATAGGAAGTTTAGATTTTAAGAAACCAGGATATCATTCAGATTAGTTAGTGCATTTGCTTAATAAATTAGCTAACGATTGAAATTCCGTCATAGCGTCATACATATGTAATTTAACAACTTTTCTTGTTTATCCCAAAAGTTATTCACAGAATTTGTGAGTAACTTTTAGATTATCCACATATCAATTTAAGTGATGTGAGTAAGAATATGCATAAAGAGATAGCTAGTAATGACAAGGCTTAATCAAAATCTATGGAAACAACCTAAACATAAAATGATAAGAATGAAACAAAACTAAGACAATATATTCGATGATAAGCTAATTTAAAATTGAGATAGATAGATTTAAGAAATAAATTATGAATAAGATCTAAGATTAGAGATATCAAAACTTAACTTAGTTTTATAGAATTATTTTAATATTATGGTCAGCTTTTTGGTTCAGTTAATCAGAACCAGAGTGAACCTGGTTAAAAAGAAGTTATTAATTGTAGTAAAATAGATTAGTTTTTAGCTGGAAATCATCCGAAATTAAATCTGCTGGATAATTATATTGAAGACCTCTGAGATTGCTTATATTTATATTTTGGTTCGCATAATGTATATTATGTTAAATAATATAATGATAAATAATATTATTAATCAAAATGTTGCCTATACCTTGTGTTATATAGTAAATACCCACTAACTTATCTCGAAATAATAACTACCCTGCTTAATTTAAGCAAAAAATATAGTTTTTTGAATCTGACTCCTGTAGTAAAAACGCTAAAATGAAAACTTTATATTTGTAGTTATAAATATAAAAGTAAAAGTCAGCCAAAAATATCAGGAGGATTTTTATGACTATAAGAAATGATTCCATATCTAACGATAAAACGGTTTTAATAACTGGCTAGATTATCTCCGCTGGAACCTATTGTTCACAAAAAGATATAGCAAGTGTGTTAGTACATTGGAGGTGGATTGTAGCTGGATAATAAGCTCTCAGGTGATTCGAGTTAATGGTAGTTTTGCTTAACAACCTCTTAAACTGGCAAGTTCTTACCCTACTTCAAACCTTGAATTTTACTGTCCTGTATAAATAAATGTGGCTTGCCAGAACTTAAATTTCACTAAAAATTATTTTTAATTGATATCTGTCAATTATAAAAATAATTAATTAATTTTAATAACGCCAACAAATTATGCAATAAATTATCAAAATTTGAGATATAGATCCAAAATTCATCTCATTTAACAAATCGACAAAAATAAATGAAAATGTTAATCTACACCAAGACCCTTTCGCGACTGACTAATTGTATATAAACAATAAATAAAATAGAAATCTTTATCATGCATAATAACTCTTACAAAAGGCTACGCTCAAATAGCTATTCTGTGCCTTGTGAGCTTTGTAGTATAGGCTCCTTGTGTATTCCTATGATTCAGGACTGCACACTGGGAAACTTATTAAATCAGAAAAAAGCTCTTGCTAAAAATGAGATCGCAGTAAAAGCCGGCGATCCATTTAATAAATTATATGTGATCCACTCTGGTTGCCTGAAAAGCTATGTGATCACAAATAACGGTACCCAGCAGATCACCGGATTCTATTTACCGGGAGATATCCTTGGTTATGAAGCTATTTGTGAAAACAAATATCATAACTACATTGAAGCCCTGACCCATACATTAGTTTGTGAAGTCAAATATGACCGTCTGATTGCTTTTGGTAATGAAAGTGCTTCTATTCGTGAACACAATATTCGTTTAATGAGTAATGAAATCTTAAATCAACAAAGACTGATTATGATTTTTGCTCAGAAGAATGCTGAAGAACGTCTGGCAACATTTGTTTATTCAATGTATCGTCGATACGCTCAACGTGGTCATACTTCACTAAATATTAAATTAGCCATGAGCCGTGCAGATATTGCTAATCATCTGGGCTTAACTATTGAAACTGTGAGCCGTATCTTCACCCGACTACAGCAAGCAGAAATTTTGATGGTAAAAGGTAAATATATTCTGATCAAAAATTTATCTGAATTAATTAAAGCCGCCGGAGAGTCAGAATAACTTTTTCTGCTCTCTTTTTGCTATAAATCTATGATAGAATATCGCAGTTTCCTATTCTGATAAATAAGGTCTTACCCATGACTTCATTGAAAAAAACATTTTTAGCAGCCGCACTATTTACCCTATTACCTGTATCATTTAGTTCATTTGCTGCAGAAGAGCTTACTCCGGAAAGAGCTGAGGCCCTGACTTCATTTAAAGAAGTGACATCTCGTGGTACTTATATGAGTTTTAGTGATGCTGCTCGTGCAATATCTAAAATTGCAGATAAAGAAGGTGCAGCCTACTTTTATATAACAAGCATGAACACCCATAGCAGTAATCCATCTTTACGAATTGTTTACGCTAACCTCTATAAAGCTGATGCAGTAGCAAAAGAAGAAGAAAAACCTAAATTAAGACAATTCAGAGGCGTATACGAATATCCAAAAACAATTGCAGTTGGTTTTGAACCTTATGACTGGGTAAGATTACGTGCTTATTATCCTAACCAATATGATATCAATGAAGCTGTTGGTAAAGCGGCCGCAGCTAAAGGTGCTTACGCTTTCTATATTGATCGACAAATAGAAACCAACTCGCGTAATACTGAGGTTACTGCTTATTTATTTAAAGAAGATGCTCCTATTCGTCATGTGCAACCAGAAAATGCTATTCCATATGATTCAGAAGCAGGACGCCAGGCACTAGCCGAAGGTGGTGAAGCTGCATTACAAGTTGAGAAACCAGGCTACTATTCTTCAACAGCATTCAATGAACAGTATTATGCTGAGAAATTTGAAGGAACTAAATCAGGATCCCAATCAGCAACAACTGAACAAGTTAAACCAACTGCTACAGCTGAAACAACAGCAGTAAATACAGCTGGAGTAACAACACAAACCCCATCAACAGCAACTTCATCATCAATTTTACCACCTACAAGAAGTCGTTACACTGTCACGCTACCTAACGGCACTAAAGTTGAAGAATTAAATGATGCAACAGCGGCTAAGATGGTTCCGTTTGATTCGATCTCTTTCCGTGGCTATTTTGCGACAGATACAGATATTTCGTATCAGGCAGCAAAACGTGCAGCTGAAATGGGAGCGAAATATTATCATATTACTCGTGTAGCAGAAAATTCACGTGGTGTTAACAGAACAGTTTATATTGATTTATTCAGATAATTATTATTTTTTATAAATACAAGGGGGCATAAAGCCCCCTTTTTTATTTTCTACTAATCATTTATTTAACCTATTGTTATCCGTTTTTAGCAATATTATCAATCTGTTGAAAAATACGTTTTTCCGAAATTGGGTATGGCGTTCCAAGCTGCTGGGCAAAAAAGTTAACTCTAAGCTCTTCTATCATCCAGCGAATATCTGTTATTGTCGTATCTTGTTGTCTGTCAGCAGGTAGTTTTTTCAATAACTGCTGATAAGCAGTCTGAACCTGCTCAATTTTCAGCATATGTGCCCTGTCCTTGTTTGGATCAAGTAACATTTTCTCCAGACGCTTTTCAATCGCTGTTAAATAACGATACAGATCATTAAGCCTTGTTGCTCCAGTTTGAGTGACAAAACCTTTATAGATCAGATTGGATAATTGCGCTTTTATATCTGACATAGCAAAAGCCATATTTAGATCAAATCGTCCTTTTAGCTTTTTATTAATGTTAAAATTCAGAGTCAGAATCTTCTCGACTTGTTTAGCTATCTCTACCACTGATTCATTAATATGTCCTTTGACATAAGACAACAGCTGTTCAAACTCTTCATTATTCCAGACTAAACCCCCATGAGATTTAATCAGTTGTTCAATACCACAAATAATACAATCATCAATCAGATCTAAAACAGAGCCAAAAGTATTAAAATATAGGCCTAGTTTAGCTTTATTTGGTAACTTTTCATGTAGATATTTCACTGGTGATGGAATATTTAATAACAGTAAACGGCGTAATCCGATTAACGCTAAGCGTTGCTGTTCTGACTCTGAATCAACCAGTTTGATACTTACACTTTGATTATCATCAACTAACGCCGGATAAGCTTTAATGGTATATTGACCACGCTTACTTTCATAAGATTTTGGTAACTGGCCAAAGTCCCATTCTGTAATATTCCGCTTCTCAATTTGTTCACTTTTTGTCGTTTTAGAAAGTGTTTGCTGAACTTTATCTTTTAGATCAGTTTTTAAAGATTGCAGATCTTTACTTTCCTGTAGTTTACGATCGTTTTGATCCAACACTCTAAAAGTCATTTTAAGATGATCCGGAATCTGATCCCATTGCCACATTTCCCGATCGATTGTGACACCACTCATTCGTCGAAACTCACACTCTAAAGATTCAAGTAATGGCATACCGAGTGGCTCTGCCCGGGATAAAAATGCTTCAGCATAATTAGGAGCTGGGACAAAATGACGCCTTATTGGTTTTGGCAAAGATTTAATTAAAGCGATAATTAATTCTTGTCTAAGCCCCGGAATTTGCCAGTCAAAACCTTGTTCACTAACCTGATTTAACACTGCAACTGGAATATGAACTGTTACACCATCAGCCTCATTACCCGGTTCGAACTGATAAGATAACGGTAATTTTAAGTTATTTTGCTGCCAAGAGTCTGGATAATCTAGCTGACTTACCTTACCTGCTGATTCCTTAATTAACATACTTTTTTCAAAGTTTAATAAATCAGGTTGTGATCTTTCTGTCTTTTTCCACCAGTTATCAAAGTGTCTGGCAGATACAATATCCACAGGTAGACGTTTATCATAAAACTGATATAAAACCTCATCATCAACTAAAATATCCCGGCGTCTGGATTTATGTTCTAGATCTTCAACATCATCCATTAACTGACGATTTTTCTGGAAGAAAGCATGTTTAGTTTGCCAGTCACCTTCAACCAAAGCATGACGAATAAAGAGTTCACGGCTAATAATGGGATCTATTGGTGCATAATTAACCGAACGTTGATTCACAATAGGTAAGCCAAATAGTGTGACTTTCTCGTTTGCCAGCGTAGTGCCCTGCGATTTAGCCCAATGAGGTTCACTATAACTATGTTTAATTAAGTGCTCAGCGAGTGGTTCAATCCATTCAGGATCAATCTGTGCAGCGATGCGCCCCCAAAGTTTTGAGGTTTCTACCAGTTCAGCAACCACACACCATTTAGGTGGTTTTTTAAATAACCCTGAATTTGGGAAAATAGAGAATTTAATATTACGTGCACCGGTATATTCATGCTTTTCTAAATCTTTCAGACCAATATGAGATAAAAGTCCACTAAGTAAAGAGCAGTGGATTGCCCGATAATCAGCAGCAACACTATTTACCGGAAATTTAAGTTCTTTAATCACTTGTCTTAGCTGGGTATAAACATCTTGCCACTCTCTGACGCGTAAATAGTTCAGATAGTCCTGCTTACATAATTTACGGAACTGACTGGCTGATAATGCTTCTTGTTGCTCCTTAATATAATTCCAGAGATTAACAAAAGTGACAAAATCAGACTCTTTATCTAAAAAACGACGATGTTTTTCATCGGAAGCCTGTTGTTTTTCTAAAGGACGTTCTCTTGGATCCTGAATAGATAAAGCGGCAGTGATGATCATAATTTCTTTAATACAGCCCTGCTTTCTGGCTTCTACTACCATTCTGGCCAGACGAGGATCTATCGGCAACTGTGCCAAAGTTTGACCAATTTGAGTCAAATGATACTGGCTTTGTTTTTGGTAGATAGCACCAAGTTCTTCCAATAAACGAATACCATCCTGAATATTACGTTTATCCGGCGCTTCAACAAAAGGAAACGCAGCAATATCACCAAGTCCGAGTGAGGTCATCTGTAAAATAACAGAGGCCAGATTGGTTCTTAAAATTTCTGGCGCAGTAAATTCATCACGCGAGAGAAAATCTTGTTCATCATAAAGACGAATACAAATACCATCAGATGTCCGCCCACAGCGACCTTTACGCTGATTAGCTGATGCCTGAGAAATTGGCTCAATAGGTAAACGCTGAACTTTGGTACGAAAACTATAACGGCTAATTCTGGCTAGTCCCGGATCAATCACATATTTAATACCAGGAACAGTCAGTGACGTTTCTGCAACATTGGTTGCCAGAATAATTCGTCGTCCAGCATGAGACTGGAAAATTCGATTTTGTTCTGCGGCTGATAGACGTGCATATAAAGGTAATACTTCAGTATGTAATAAATTTAAGCGATTTAACGCATCAGCCACATCACGAATTTCCCGCTCGCCAGTTAAGAAGATTAGAATATCACCTTTAGTCTCATACGAGAGCTCATCAATTGCCTGAATGATGCCCTGTAATTGATCTCCTTCGTCTTCACTATTGTCAGTTAAAGGACGATAACGCACTTCTACTGGATAAGTTCGACCAGAAACTTCGATCATCGGTGCATTATTAAAATGTTTTGAGAAACGTTCAGGATCAATGGTCGCTGAAGTAATGATCACTTTTAGATCTGGACGTTTTGGCAGGATCTGCTTTAAATATCCCAGAATAAAATCGATATTAAGGCTACGTTCATGGGCTTCATCGATAATAATTGTGTCATATTGCATTAGCAGTCGATCTTGCTGAATTTCTGCCAGCAAGATACCGTCAGTCATGAGTTTAATTAAGGTATTTTCACTCACCTGATCACTAAAACGAACTTTATAACCAACAGCTGAACCTATTTCAGTCTTTAATTCTTCTGCAATACGACTGGCTACTGATCTCGCTGCCAGACGCCTTGGTTGAGTATGACCAATATAACCGGCGATGCCTCTGCCAAGTTCTAAACAGATTTTAGGAATCTGAGTCGTTTTACCAGAACCTGTTTCACCAGCAATAATAACAACCTGGTTATCGCGAATCGCTTCATAAATAGCTTGTTTCTTTTCTGCTACAGGTAAATTGTCAGGATAGACAATAGCCGGACAGGATAATTTTTTTTGTTGATAACGAGACAGTGCGTCAATCACTTTTTGTTCTACTTGTGATAAAGCTTCAGGCGTTATAGTCCCCTGCTTTTTCAGTGATAACAGTTGACGACTCAATTTGAGTTTATCGCTAAGACAAACTTTATCCAATTGATTAAATAGGTGCTTTAATTGTTGCTGTGACATGATTTTAATAGAAATTATGTTATATACTGGTTTTGGATTCCGTTATTCGTTAGAATATTAGTAACTAACCCATCATTTTATTTCATTATATAACAAAGGAGTGACTATGAAAAAACTTATTGTTTTAATTGCAGGAGCGGCAATGTTAGCAGGATTAGCAGGTTGTGACTCAACATCAGAAAAGACAGCAACAACTGAAGACCTTTTACATCATCGTTTTGTGTTAATTCAGGAAAATGGTAAAGAAGTGCCAGCTGATAAACAAGCTTATATCGAATTTGGTGAAGGCTTAATGATCAATGGTAAAATGTGTAACCGTTTCTTTGGTAAAACGACCTTAACTGACGGTGTACTAACCAGCCCGGGAATTGCTTCAACCAAAATGTTGTGTGCTGACGAGCAACTAAATGCTCTTGACTCAACTATTGGCCAAATCTTTAAAGATGGTGCTAAAGCAACATTATCAGATAAAAACCTAACTTTAACTTCAGGCACAACAACTTTAGTTTATAAGTTAAGTGATTTAGTGAACTAATTTTTTAGTTTATTTAAGATTGAAAAGGCCAATTTAGATTGGCCTTTTTTATTTTTGATGTGGATTTTAGCGGGGAGTACGCCCCGCTGGCGTGATTTTTTCGGGTATTGTATGGTTGAGGACGAACTGCGCTACCATGAGTAACCACTTTTTTATGTTTGTTATTAGCATGGGTGTCAGGGCGGACTGCGCCGCCCTGGCGCAATGTTTCTGGTGATGTTGCCTGTTCCGTGGGTTTGATGGCTGACCATACCATAGAGGTGCCCGCTCGGGGACTCGCTAAGACCTCTAAAGTATGGTTTCCATCAATCAAAGCGTCGGTGACTTCTCAAAATAGTTTCCAATATCAAAAAACCACTATCTAAAAGAATTTGGATAAAAAAATTCTTAAATTCTTAAATTCTTAAATTCTTAAATTCTTAAATTCTTAAAAGAATGTATTTTCTCTGTCTTGAATGTCAACTGAATAAGGTGTTATGTCTTTCTTAGTTAAGTATCAGATGCCGTGATTGATGGAGAGCGTACCTCATAGGTCTTAGCGAGTCCTCGAGCGGGTGCCTATGGGGTGCGGTAGGCCATCAAGTCGCACTGAAATTTGCAATCACATTCTAAAAAACATCCCCGGGGGATGTATCCCCCGCGCACACCAAGCTGATAATCACACCCTAAAAAACATACACACCAGCAGAATGTACTCCCCACCCAGACCCCAAGCTAATACATATACCATTTTTATCATTCATTTAAAATTGTTTATCTTACAAACAACCAATTGATTTATATTTAAAAAAATATACTTCTTTCATATAAAAAATAATAACCTTTATAATAAAAACCTTTATTTAAAAGCGGGATAGGACTATAATGAAACCGTATCCAGAACCCCCATTTAGTGAGTTAAGAACCTTGAATATAAACGTTTCTTCCTTACATAAGATAAATTGCAACAACCTAAAAAACTTAGGTCGATCCCTAGATCAACCTTAAAATCATACCAATGCCCAGGCATTGGTTTTTTTATTTTTAATAAACTTAAACCGGAACTAAGATATTATTATGAAAAAGACGAAAATTGTTTGTACTATTGGACCGAAGACAGAATCCAAAGAAATGTTAACAAAACTGCTTGCTGCAGGCATGAACGTAATGCGTCTTAATTTCTCTCATGGCGACTATCAAGAACATGGTCAACGTATCCAAAATCTGCGTGATGTAATTCAAGAAACTGGTCGTAAAGCGGCTATTCTACTCGATACTAAAGGTCCTGAAATCAGAACTATTAAACTTGAAGGTGGCAACGATGTTTCATTAGTTGCAGGTCAAACTTTCACTTTAACAACTGATAGCTCAGTGGTTGGTAATCAGGAACGCGTTGCTGTTACTTACAAAGGCTTAACTCAGGATTTACAAGTTGGTAATCGTGTTCTTATCGATGATGGTCTAATCGCGATGGAAGTTAAAGAGATCAAAGGTAACGATGTTATCTGTACTGTTCTTAATAACGGTGATCTTGGTGAAAATAAAGGTGTTAACTTACCGGGTGTTTCTATTCAACTTCCTGCTCTTGCTGAAAAAGATAAACAAGATCTTATCTTTGGTTGTGAGCAAGGTGTTGATTTCATCGCGGCATCGTTTATCCGTAAACGTTCTGACGTTGAAGAAATCCGCGCTCATTTAAAAGCTCATGGTGGCGAAAACATTCAAATTATTTCTAAGATTGAGAATCAGGAAGGTTTAGATAACTTTGATGAAATTCTTGAAGCTTCTGACGGTATCATGGTTGCTCGTGGTGACCTTGGTGTTGAAATCCCGGTAGAAGAAGTTATTTTTGCACAAAAAATGATGATTCAAAAATGTAATCGTGCATCAAAACCTGTTATCACTGCAACTCAAATGCTTGATTCAATGATTAAAAACCCACGCCCTACTCGCGCAGAAGCTGGCGACGTGGCAAATGCGATCCTTGATGGTACAGATGCAGTAATGTTATCTGGTGAAAGTGCTAAAGGTAAATATCCTTTAGAATCTGTTTCTGTAATGGCAACAATTTGTAGTCGTACAGACAATGTCATGCCAGCTTCACTTGAATTACTTCATAAACCAACTGAGAAACTACGTATTACTGCTGCTGTTTGTTGTGGTGCTGTTGAAATTGCTGAACGCTTAAATTCACCACTTATCATTGTTGCAACACGTAGTGGTAAGTCAGCGAAAGAAGTTCGTCATTACTTCCCAACTGCTCGTATTGTAGCATTAACATCTAATCCAAAAACAGCAAATCAACTAATCTTAACTAAAGGTGTTGAGCCAAGTTTAATTGACCCGATTAACTCGACTGATGACTTCTACCGTTTAGGTAAAGAAATCGCGTTAAGTAAAGGTCTGGCTAAACCAGGTGATACTGTTGTTATGGTTTCTGGTGCTCTTGTACCAAGTGGAACAACCAATACTACATCGGTACATCGTCTGTAACAGACATATGCTTTTTACTAAAGATGATAAAAACCAGCAAAATTGCTGGTTTTTTATTTTTTCTTTATTTAAAAAAGGTATACTGGACAAACTATTGAACTATTTTAAGTTACTTTCATATTTTCACTGATGTAAGGTAGATCTGGCAATGAATCAAGAGAATGTTTACCTCAAAAAGGAACTGAGCTGGTTAGCATTTAATGAACGAGTGTTGCAAGAGTCGGCAGATCAAAGCACGCCTTTAATTGAGCGTATTCGCTTTTTAGGAATTTATGCCAATAATCTGGATGAGTTTTATAAAGTTCAGTTTGCTGATTTAAAACGTACAGTCCTGATCAATCAGGAACAAGGTAATTCATCGGGTTCAAGCCAGTTACTTAAACAAGTGCAACAACGCGTTATGCAATCAGAAGTCCAGTTTGAAGCGCTATATAATGAACTTCTGCTTGAAATGGCACGTAATCAAATCTTCTTAGTCAATGAACGTCAGTTAACCTCCCATCAGGAAGAGTGGATTCGTCTCTACTTTAAGCAGAATTTACGCCAGTATATCACCCCTATTTTGCTTGATAGTTATACCGATTTGATTCAATTTCTAAAAGATGACTTTAGTTATCTGGCAGTTGAAATTATTAATGGTACGGAAACTAAATATGCACTGCTTGAGATTCCATCAGATAAAGTCTCCCGTTTTGTGCTATTGCCTTCTAGTGCTGCCAGTAAAAACAAATCTATTATCTTTTTAGATAATATATTACGTTACTGCTTATCAGATATTTTTAAGATTTTCTTTGATGCTACTGAGTTTAATGCTTATTCAATTAAAATTACACGTGATGCTGAATATGACATTATCTATGAACTCGATGCCAGTTTCCTTGATTTGATGTCTTTAGGTTTAAAACAGCGTTTAACCGCTGAGCCAGTACGTTTTATTTATCAAAAAAATATGCCTAAAGAGTTGATTGAGCTCCTGATGCGTAAGTTAAAAATTTCCGCTTATGATGCTATCCCGGGTGGTCGTTATCCAAATTTTAAAGACTTAATGCACTTCCCAAGTCTGGGGCGACCTAATTTACTGAATAAGCCATTACCACCTCTTTCTTATCAACGCTTTAAGAAGTTCCGCAATGCATTTGATACGATCAGAGAACAGGATGTGTTGCTCTATTATCCATACTACTCTTTTGAGCATGTACTGGAAATCATGCGTCAAGCCTCTTTTGACCCAAATGTCACTCAGATTCGTATCAATATTTACCGTGTAGCAAAAGATTCGCGCATAGTGAACGCTATGATTAATGCTGCTAATAATGGTAAAAAAGTAATGGTAGTTGTTGAGTTACAGGCTCGTTTTGATGAACAGGCTAACATTCACTGGGCTAAACGCCTGACAGAATCTGGTGTAAAAGTGATCTTCTCACCGACTCGTTTAAAAATTCACGCTAAGCTATTTTTGATAGACCGCAGAGAGAATGGTGAAATAGTTCGTTATGCGCATGTTGGTTCTGGTAACTTTAATGAAAAAACCGCTCGTCTTTATACTGACTTTTCCCTGTTGACAGCCGATCCGAATATCACGGCAGAAGTCAGAAAAGTGTTCAACTTTATTGAAGAACCTTATAAACCAGTGACGTTTGAACATTTACTGGTTTCACCACAAAATACCCGTGATCGTCTGTATTACTTCATTCAACGTGAAATTGATAATGCTGCACAAGGCAACTACGCAGCTATTCGCTTAAAAATCAATAGCCTGACCGATCAGGGACTGATTGATAAATTATATGAAGCTTCCCGTTCTGGAGTGAAAATCCGTATCGTATGTCGTGGTATGTGTGTTTTAGTACCGGGCATTGCTGATTTAAGTGAAAATATTGTCGTCACCAGTATTGTTGACCGCTTCCTGGAACATGCCCGGGTTTATATTTTTGAAAATGGCGGAGAGCAAGATACCTATATCTCCTCCGCTGACTGGATGCCACGTAATATTGATGGCCGAATTGAAGTCGGAGTAAAAGTTGTGAATCCGGCTTTAAAGAAAGTGATTCACGATATATTTAGCATACAAACCAGCGATAACGTCAAAGCAAGAATTATTGATAAAGAATTTAGTAATAAATATGTGCAACGTGGTAATAAACGTAAAGTACGCGCCCAGCTTGCTATCTATGATTATCTAAAACAACGAGAAAGTGACCCTAATTAACTGGAGATCTAATGGTTCCTCAATCTGTTCAAAATGATACAACATTCGACGAATATGCTGTTATTGACTTAGGTTCTAATAGTTTTCATATGGTTGTGGCTCGTCACGTTAATGGTTCATTTCAAATACTTAATCGAATCAAACAACAAGCTCGTTTAGCTGCTGGACTTAATAAAAATAAAGAGCTGGATCAGGAAAGTATTGATCGCGGAGTAGTTACACTGTCACTCTTTGCCGAACGATTAAAGAATTTTCCGCCAGAAAATGTCAAAATTGTCGGTACTCATTCCCTTCGTGTAGCAAGAAACCGTAACGAATTTTTAAAAGCTGCAGCTCAGGTATTACCCTATCCTATTGAAGTGATTTCCGGTCAGGAAGAAGCTCGTCTCATTTATTTTGGTGTGGTACAGACAGAACCGACTCATGATCTTAAACTGGTGATTGATATTGGTGGAGGTTCGACTGAACTGGCTATGGGCACTGATATAGAACCCAATTTTGTTGATAGTCGCCCGATGGGATGTGTAACCTATACTCAACAATTCTTCCCGGAGCAGAAAATCACACCACAAGCCTTTAAAAGAGCAACGCTTGCTGCGGAACAACAACTGGAGAAAATTGCGCTACCGATTCAAAAATCGGGCGCTCAGATTGCTTTTGGGGCCTCAGGCACAATTAAGTGTATCTATAATATCCTGCTGGATATGGGTGTTGAAGATGGAATTATCACGACTAAACGCTTAAATGACCTTATCTCTTACGTTTTTGAGTTTAAAACGTTTGATGAGATTAACTTCCCGTCTCTTTCTGCTGAGCGCAGACCTTTGTTTGTCGCCGGGCTAGCGATTTTAACCGGACTCTTTAATGCCTTAAAGTTAAAAGAGATGCACTATACACAAAGTGCTTTACGTGAAGGTGTTTTATATGAAATGACGGAACAATTCAGTGAATTAAATGTTCGTCAGCGTACAGCACTTGGATTATCAGCTCAATACAGTATTGATAATAAGCATGCCAATAAAGTCGTCAACACCACTAAACATTTATATCAACAGTGGAGTAAACAAGTTCCATCAACCTTAGCTAACCCGACGATGGAATCTATTTTATATTGGGCTGC
This sequence comes from Zophobihabitans entericus, assembly GCF_011745665.1. Classification (GTDB taxonomy): domain Bacteria; phylum Pseudomonadota; class Gammaproteobacteria; order Enterobacterales; family Orbaceae; genus Zophobihabitans; species Zophobihabitans entericus. The sequence goes on from NZ_CP050253.1 coordinate 2,341,205, forward strand.
CCTGCTGCATGAAGTAGGACTCAATATCAACTACTCTGGCATTCAAAAGCATTCAGCTTATATTTTACAAAACAGTAACATGCCCGGTTTTAATGAAGAACAACAGCTTCTGCTTGCAACTCTGGTACGTTTTCATCGTAAATCAATTAAAGTCCAAAGTATTCCTTCATTCAGCTTATTTGAGCCAAAACAGGTTGCAGCCCTAATACAGATTCTGCGTTTAGCAGTGCTGATTAATAACCAAAGACAGCTCGATCTACCGCTTGAGGCTTTTAAACTCAGTGTTTGTGACAAAATGACTAATTGCCTTTCACTCACAATTGATCAACAGATATCAGAACAACATGGGCTAATGTTATTAGATTTAGAGCAGGAACAAAATTACTGGGAACCGGTAAAAGACTGGCAGTTGCTTGTGAATGTTTGTTAGTAGTTCTGATATAATTCCAAATAATTATTTAAGGTAAAAATGCTGATTATTAAAGGGTTATTTCTAGGATTACTTTGTGGCGCCCCTCTTCATATCATTTTAATCACTTTTGTTGGGATTAAATATGATAAAGACCTCCCCCTTTAATTTTTGCTTTTTTTATCAGCCTTATGATAGCCTCTATTCCTTTTGGGATGGGAGCTAGTTAATTCTCCTAAATGGCATAAAAAAATATTAGAGGCCTATGTTTTTTGAAAAAGAATAATCGGGTATGTCATGATTAAAGAATTAAACAATAAATCAAGTATGAGCATAATTAGTACAATGAGAAAACGATCCTGAAAGACTGGAGTCATAATATTTAATGAAATACTCTAATAATTTTATGCGATATTCAAATTTTCAATATTACATTTCTACTAGTGTTTTTATATTAGTAAGCTTTTTATTAAGTGCTTGCACAACAAATCTTATAGTAACACCCAGAGAGTTACCTATAGGCATATTGGGAGAGCCCTATTATGCTGAAATAGATATTAAAGGTGGTTCTGGGCATATTAGTGGAGGAAGCTTTTCTTACTCCATTCATCCTTTAGATTCAGGAATAGAGCTTATACCTGACTACAGTATACCCACATCTTACAATCATCTAATTATTAGAGGTATACCAGGTAAACTTGAAAATATTAGAATTACTATAAGCGCAGAAACAATAAATACTTCATTTGGGAATAGCTCACAAATATTAGATAAAACTTATATTATTAAAATTGAAGAATCCAAATAAGGATCTATTTTTTCATTAGAAATAAATGAATAATCATGTTATAACAAGCTCCATTAAGCTATGAACATTACTAGTTGGAGCCAGAAACAAAGTTCGAACTCGCGACTTTTATTTTTTAATGGGTATGAGCAAATGGCAATAAAACCACAGAAAGAGATTCTTTTAACCAATAATCTGAGAAAGATTCGCTCACAGGTTCGTAAAGTCCCGACTTCCCTACTCGACCAACTTTTAACTAAGTTTCAGCAAGTGGTTAATGAACGCCATGAGTCAGATAAACAAGCTCAAAAAGCGTTAGCGGAACACAATAAGAAAGTCGAAAAATATCTGACGATGATGCACTCTGATGGCGTAAATATCAATGATTTAGTGATTGGTTCCACCTTTCCTGCTTTTAAAAAGCCACGCAGAACTCGCAAAACTCATGGACCCAAATATCAATATCAAAATCCAGCCGGAGAATTAAAAACCTGGAATGGACAAGGGCGTATGCCAAAACCTATCCGTGTAGCGATTGAGAAAAAGCAAAAGATGCTGAATGATTTTTTAATCAAATAATGTCTGCTTTTTGATTAGACTGGTATTTGCGGGGGAGACATCCCCCTATTATGTTTTTTGGGAGCGGTTGCAGGCTCCGTGGGTTTGATGGCCTACCGCACCCCATAGGGACCCGTTCGTCAGGCTCACTAAGACCTATGAGGTACGCGCTCCATCAATCATGACTTCTCAGTGATAATCAGGTCACTCCTACAAATAAAACATTGCTTAATTTAAGGACTCACATATTTTATTAAATATTTGATTTTAATGAATATTTCACCATTATTTTAAATTCACAACCCTTTGATTTTATTAAAGATTTTAATTGAAATATAAACTATTTAGTTGCTAACTGATAGCTGATATCAATCCTTTGGTAGATATCTTCTATCGGTAAAGAACCATCAAGACAGATGGTATACCAGTGCTTTTTATTCATATGATAGCCGGGAAAGAACGTTTTATGATCAACAACTGCAGTAACCTCTTCCGGATTAATTCTTAGATCGAGAATCTCGATTATTTCATCTGATTCAATACCTAATTTCCGTTTAGACAAAGTCAGTATTGCACCATACCATTTACTGGTATCTTTTCTTCTGAAAATTGCGTTATTAGGAAATTTTGGCCACAGAAACTCCAGCTCATCATGGTAAGTATTTCGGATGTATTCAATAATCTTTTTAGCATCATCACTTTTAAATATATTTAGTTCAAAACATTGTTCAGCAATTTTCTGCAACACATTATGATAATCCGCTCTGACCATACCGACAAACGATCCGCTGGCTTCAACGGTCTTGTGTAGTATTTATTCCTCATCTGATGCAAGATCAAGAACTTGGGTATTTATTTTTCCGTCTTTAGTGATTGTGACAACCATCTGAAACTGGTCATTAGCAATGTTTCCTAAATAGATGTGTTGATCATTATTTTTAGTAAAACCAAATGGAATCAGTTTATTTATATTTAATTTTCTATTGTTAAATATAGCGTCAGACATATGAATTCCCTTTCTGTAATTTTATTTAGGGAATTATAGTCTTTTTAGGATTTAAAATTAAAGTCGTGTTTGGAGTTGTTATCAGATGGTTTTTTGCGGGAGCACGTCCCGCGTTCGTGTTTCTTTGTGTCGTTGTTTGTTATTAGCATTGGGATTGGGGCGGACTGCGCCGCCCTGGCGCAATATTTTTGGTGTTGATTTTCGATTCTGTGAGTTTGATGGCCTACCGTACACCATAGGCACCCGCTCGAGGACTCGCTAAGACCTATGGAATACGCTCTCCATCAAATTTAATTTTCAGTATCTCTTTAAAAACCTAAACAATAATCTCTTGATTTCTTAATCTTTTATCTGTGAGTGTTATTTGATGCATACTGAGCTTGGCGGTGCTATGGAGTAAGCGTTACATGGCTTGCATGTTCAGCGCATCGGAATAGTACCGCTAAGCTCACCCACAGGTTAATATTCCACGAGACCAAAGATCAAAAAGCGCGGCATAGCCGCGCAACAAGATAAACTTAAAAACGTTTTTTAATTGCTCGTTTTACATCACCAAATTTGATCTGTTTAGAACGTCTGTTCTTACTTTTATCAACAACGACTTTACTCTTTTCTTCAACAGATAATCCCACTAAAGAACGTAAGTAGTTAACCTGATTTAAATCTAACTCAACCCAGCCACCTCTTGGCAAGCCTTTTGGTAAATCAATATTACCATAACGGATACGAATTAAGCGGCTGACTTGTACTTCAACAGCTTCCCACATACGACGTACTTCTCGATTACGACCTTCTGTCAGAACCACATTGAACCATTGATTTAAACCTTCACCACCTTGTGGTTTAATCACTTTAAAAGATGCCATGCCGTCTTCAAGCTGAACACCTTTTTTCAGTTGAAAAAGTTGCTTTTCTGTCACTTGTCCAAAAACACGCACAGCATATTCACGCTCAATTTCGTGTCTTGGGTGCATTAGACGATTGGCCAGCTCACCATCAGTAGTGAATAGTAATAAGCCAGAAGTATTGATATCCAGACGACCAATATTTACCCAACGAGCATTTTTTAGACTTGGCAAACGATCAAAAACGGTTGCACGACCTTCCGGATCATTACGAGTACAAACTTCACCTTCCGGCTTGTAATAAGCCATTACCCGGCAGATCTCTTTATCTTTAGCACGTAGTGGAATAACATGCCCATCTAAACGAATTACTGGTGACAGATTAATATCTACCCGATCACCCAGTTTAGAAATCTGTCCGTTTACACTGACTCGCCCAGCAGAAATTACCGTTTCCAGTTCACGGCGTGAACCATGACCCAAATTTGCTAATACTTTCTGAAGTTTCTCTGTTTTATCTGTACTCATCTTGTCCTCTCGTTACCTTCACAGGTATCAATAAAAATCATTTTAATCGTTTTATTCAAACGGTTTTGTATCACCACTACCCTGACGTAAAACAACAGGATAGCCACTGGTTAAATCAATAATTGTAGTTGGTTGCTGACCAATATAGCCGCCATGAATAATCGCGTCTAACTGATGCCCAATGCGATCTTCAATCTCTTCTGGATCGGACTGAGCAAAATCATCACCCGGTAAAATTAAAGTGGTGGACATTAAAGGTTCGCCAAGTCTTTCCAGTAAAGCTAAGTCAATTTTATTATCCGGAATACGTAAACCAATAGTTTTGCGTTTTTCGTTCATCAGCCGTCTTGGTACTTCTTTAGTTGCTTCCAGAATAAATACGTAGCAACCTGGAGTATTATTCTTTATTAATCTGAATGTTGTATTATCAACGTAAGCGTATAAAGAGAGTTCCGACAAATCACGGCACATCAAAGTAAAATTATGATTTTTATCCAGCTGTCTGATTTGGCAGATTCTTTCCATCGCCCCTTTGTTATCAAGTAAACAACCTAAAGAGTAACCCGAATCAGTCGGGTAAGCGATGACTCCACCATCTTTTAAAATCTCAATCACCTGATCAAGTAAGCGTGCCTGAGGGTTGTCGGGATGGATATAGAAAAATTCGCTCATCGTTATTTACTCACATAAAGGCCTGTTATTTAATTGAGGCACATTATACTACCAATTGTTCCAAATTGGCTGCACATTTTCAGATAATGGAGGTGTTTTACCAAGATCAAGATAATTATTGAAATCATGAAAATCTGAGCCACGTGAAGCTAAGAACTGGTACTGCATGGCATATTTAGCCAGCATATAGAAATCGTCCTGACTCTGACGGCTTTGTGAAACCTCAATTCCATCACCACCAGCTGCTTTAAATACATCAAATAGTTTACGTAATTTGGCCCCCGTTAAATCATAACGGGAAGGATGAGCCAGAACAGCCTGTCCACCTGCAGCATGAATGGTTTGTACTGCTTCTCCAATAGAACACCACATTGGTGGCACATAAGCGGTGCCACTTTTACCTAAATATTTTTTAAACGCTCGTTTAATGTCAGGAACAAAGCCCTTTTCAACTAAAAAGCGGGCAAAGTGAGCGCGGGATACAATCTCACCTTTAGCATGTTCCTGAGCACCTTCATAGGCATTCATAATACGTGTTCTTTCCAGCTTAGCGCTGATCGCTTTAGCCCGTTCAATACGATAAGCAGATTGATTTTTTAACAGTTCAATCAGTTGTGAATTATTTGGGTCAACATTTAAGCCAACAACATGAATATCTAACCCGCTCCAGACTGTTGAAATCTCAACACCATTAATTAGTTTTAATGGTAAGTCGTGAGTTTTAATTGCAGCATGAGCTTCTGCTAAACCATCTGTACTATCATGGTCGGTGATAGCCAGCACATCAACACCATTTTCAACAGCTCTGAGCACCACTTCTGTAGGCGATAAAATACCATCAGACGCGATGGTATGGCTATGCAGATCATAATTTTTAGGTTCAGCAGACATGTCGTTCACTTCTTAATAAATCAAACCAGTTCGGAGAGAATCTTAATGCTTTTTTACGATAACGGTGTAATATACCACATATTACTCATTTTTGATAAAAGTAGGTGTCTTATGAATAGTAAAATTGCATTAGAGCAACAAGAAACAGAGAATATCATTGATGAATTACTGGCTGATGGCAGTGATCCTGATGCGTTTTATCTTATCGAGCATCACTTATCTTCACCTGATTTTGACAAATTAGAGAAAGTGGCAGTTGAAGCATTTAAACTCGGTTATGAAGCAACAGATCCGGAAGAGTTTTTAGATGAAAATGATAATACACTTATCTGTTGTGATATTGTTTCTGAAGTTCCACTTGATGCAAAACTTATCAATGCACAAATTGCTCAACTGATTGAACTGGCTGAAAAGTTTGGCGTCAATTATGACGGCTGGGGCACCTATTTTGAAGGTGAAGATGATGCCAGTGATGACGAATATGATTATAGTGATGATGATGAAGACATCGATGGCGAGGATTATGACTCAGACGATGAGCAGATTCATTAAGATTTTTAGGGCGGATTAACCGCCCTTTCTTTTGGGTGCTATTTGCCTTATATCTTTTGTTCAGAGTAAATCTACGCCTAGTGTTTGTCGGGGGAAACATCCCCCCGGAGATGTTTCTTTTGGAGTGTTGCTAGTTCCGTGAGACTTGATGGCCTACCGCACCCCATAGGCACCCGCTCGATGACTCGCTAAGACCTATGGGGTACGCTCTCCATCAATCAATACTTTCCAGTTGTAAATCTATTGCTACCCACCATATCAAATAAAATGAAATTAGATCTGACTTTATTTTATTTGTCAGATTTATTAAAACTTCTCAATATAATTTCTATCAATGTAGATTCTTTACTTATCTCTTAAATAAAAAATTATTATTAATCAATAGGTTATTTTTACATTAAATTATTTAATCTTTTGATTAAATTGAAGAATTTACTATTTTTAAGATCCAAAAGTGCGGCTACGCCGCGCAACTGTATTTTTGAAGAATTTAGGGTTTTATATTTTAAGATCCTGAAACATTTCTGTTTCTAGAATTGACGGAGACCATATTGTAGAGGTCGCAGTCGGCCTGACGAACGGGCGCCTCTGCGGTATGGTAGGCCGTCAAGCTCACGGAGTCAGCAACCACACCTAAAGATACACGCCTGCGGGGCGTGCTCCCTGCTAATTCCCATGCTAATAAACCCTAAACCCATAAAAAAACGGGGCGAATGCCCCGTTTCATCTATAAATACAAATAAATAACTAACTATTAGTATCTAAATCATCAAAGCTTTTTACCACTTCGTCGATCGCTTTCATTTGTTTTAAGAAAGGTTCTAATTTTGCCAGTGGTAGTGCTGATGGGCCATCACATTTTGCACTGGTTGGATCCGGATGAGATTCAAGGAATAAACCGGCAATACCAATCGCCATACCAGAACGAGCCAGTTCTGTCACCTGACCACGACGTCCGCCTGATGCTGCACCCAGTGGATCACGGCATTGTAGTGAATGAGTTACGTCAAAAATAACCGGCGAACCTTTACTCACTTCTTTCATGATATTGAAGCCAAGCATATCAACCACAAGATTATCATAACCAAAGCAAACACCACGTTCACAAAGGATAATCTGGTCGTTACCTGCTTCTTCAAACTTCTCAACGATATTACCCATTTGACCTGGACTTGCAAATTGTGGTTTTTTCACATTGATTACAGCACCAGTTTTAGCCATTGCCACTACTAAATCAGTTTGACGTGCTAAAAATGCAGGTAACTGGATAACATCAACTACTTCAGAAACAGGTTGAGCCTGTTCTTCTGTATGAATATCAGTAATAATTTTCACACCAAAAGTCTTTTTCAGTTCCTGAAAAATTTTCATCCCTTCTTCAAGACCAGGACCACGATATGAATGAACAGAAGAACGGTTAGCTTTATCAAATGATGCTTTGAAAATATATGGAATGTTTAATTTATTTGTGACTTCAACATAATGTTCACAAACACGCATAGCCATATCACGAGACTCAAGAACATTCATTCCGGCAAATAGTGTAAACGGTAAATCATTTGCAACTTTGATATCACCAACTTTAACAATTTTCTGTTTCATAAATTAACCTTCCTTTAATGAGGGTAACGATTTAATAATCTATTTAGTAGTCTGTATAAACTAAATCTGTAACTAATATAATGCAAAACTAAGGTTTAAACCAACGTCCAAGAGTGACTCTATCATTACCGCTATAATCGGTATAGGTTGTCACCAGCTGAAAACCACGTTGTTTAAAAATCATCTGTACAGCCTCACCCTGCTGCCATCCATGTTCTATGAGTAACCAGCCATACTGTTTTAAGTGCTTAACAGAGACTTCGACAATGGTTTTAATATCAAGTAATCCCTGATCACCGGCAACCAAAGCACTCAGCGGTTCAAAACGCACATCACCACGGGATAAATGCGGGTCAGCGGCGTCAATATAAGGCGGATTACTGACTATCATTGAAAACTTTCTATTCTTAACCGGTTTAAACCAGTCACCTTGTAGAAAGTAGATATTATCTACGCCGATTCGGTCTGCATTAGACTGAGCCAGTTTGATCGCTTCAATATTGTAATCAATCGCAGTAAACAGACAATCAGGACGCTCCGTTGCCATAGCAATTGCAACAGCACCAGTACCAGTACCTAAATCCAGAATTTCACAAGGTTCTTTAGGTAAACGCTCAAGCGCCAATTCAACTAACTTTTCAGTATCAGGACGCGGAATTAACGTAACCGGAGAAACAGCAAACGAGAGTGACCAGAACTCTTTCTCACCAGTAATATAAGCAATCGGCTCACCTTTTTTACGACGTTCCAGATAGTTGTTAAGCTGAGTCATTTCTTCCTCTGTGAGCTTAGTTTCACTAAATGCCATCAAAAAGGTACGAGTTTTTCGTGTGACAAAACTTAAAATAATTTCAGCATCACGTTTTGGACTGCCACTGCCAGCCAAAGATTGTGTTGCTTGTTTTAGCCACTCTAAGTACGTCATTATTCTTGGTCCGATAACGCTGCTAATTGGTCTGCCTGGTATTCCTGAATGATTGGGTCAATCAGAGATTCTAACTTACCTTCCATCACTTCATCTAAACGATAAATCGTCAGGTTGATACGGTGATCAGTAACACGGCCTTGTGGGTAATTGTAAGTTCTAATACGATCTGAGCGATCACCAGAACCAAGTAAGTTACGACGAGTCGATGCTTCAGCCTGCTGGCGTTTTTGCATCTCAGCATCCTGAATACGTGCAGCAAGTACCGACATTGCTTTGGCTTTATTCTTATGTTGAGAACGCTCATCCTGACATTCAACCACAATTCCAGTTGGAATATGGGTGATACGAATCGCAGAATCGGTGGTATTAACGTGCTGACCACCGGCACCTGATGAGCGGAAAGTATCAATACGCAGATCAGAAGGATTAATTTCAGGTAATTCTGCTTCCGGGATTTCAGGCAGTACAGCTACAGTACACGCTGAGGTATGAATTCGACCTTGTGATTCAGTCTCAGGTACACGTTGTACACGGTGCCCACCTGATTCAAATTTAAAGTGACCATAAGCAGTATCACCACTGATCAGTAAAATAATTTCTTTATAGCCACCATGCTCACCATCGCTGCTGTTCATGACTTCTACGCGCCAGCGTTTAGATTCAGCATAACGGGCATACATACGATATAGATCACCAGCAAAAATAGCGGCTTCATCACCACCGGTACCAGCCCGGATTTCCACAAAGCAGTTACGATCATCATTAGGATCTTTTGGAAGTAATAATACCTGTAAGTGATTTTCCTGTTCTTCAACACGGGACTTGGCATCCTGCAGCTCTTCTTGCGCCATTTCCGCCATTTCAGGATCACTAAGCATCATTTCTGCTGCTTCAATATCGTCCTGAGTTTGTTTCCATGCTTCAAAGCATTTTACTACGTCAGTTAACTGAGAATATTCTTTAGATAGTGCTCTAAAACGATCCTGGTCTGAGATAGTCGCCGGATCGGAAAGTAACGCCTGAACTTCTTCATAACGTTCTTTAAGTGTTTCTAATTTTGCAATAATAGATGGTTTCATATAATGATTTTAGTCCAATTATAACTATTTGATTTTATTACGGTTTTTTTATTTTTCGATGAGTTATCTTGCTAAGGTTCATTAAGACCTAAGCTATCACTAAGTAGTGTCAGACATTCACACTCCTGACTTGCTGCGTAAGACAATGTCACGGTTGGGGCATGAATTAAACGATTAGTCAGACGATGACTAAGTAAACGAATCACTTCATTAACATCAGCACCCTGTTCAATGGCATGTAGTGCTTTATCTTCTAACTGCTGTTTAATAAGTTGTGCCTGCTGACGATACTCTTTAATAAGTTCAATTGCGGTGCGTGATTTTAACCATAGCATAAACTGCTCAGATTCTTCCTGAATGATATATTCGGCTTCCTGTGCTGCAACCGCTCTCTGCTCTAAATTGGTGCTAATAATACTTTGTAAATCGTCAACTGTATATAAATGTATATGTGCCAGATCAGCTACTTCTGCTTCAACATCACGGGGCACTGCCAGATCAATAAATAGCATCTCTTGATTATTGCGGGCCTGCAAGGTACGCTCAACCATACCTTTACCAATAATTGGTAGCGGGCTAGCTGTTGAGCTAATAACAATATCCACATCTTTTAAACGATGGGCAATTTCAGGCAAAGAGATAATTTCAGCATCAATATTGACGGCCAGTTTGAGCGCCTTCTCACGTGTGCGATTGGCGATAATAATTTTATTGAAGCCATGTTGTCTTAAATAGCGGGAGATCAGTTCAATTGTTTCACCAGCACCAACCAGCATAACGTTTAGCTGGTGAGCTTCGCTAAAAATCTGTCTTGCTACTGTACAGGCAGTATAAGCAACAGATGCTGTATTAGCCCCGATCTTTGTTTCTGTTCTGATACGCTTAGCGACATTAAATACTCGCTGGAACCACTTACTGAGCTCTACGCATGCTGTGCCATTTTCCTGTGCATACGAAAAGGCTTGTTTTACCTGACCAAAAATTTGTGGTTCACCAATAACCAGTGAATCAATCCCACATGCTACACGCATCAGATGATCAACCGCTTCTTTATCAGTATACCAATACAAACTGTCGGAATACTCTGCCAGTTCAATACCATGATATTGACATAACCATTTTTCGGTAGCTTTTTTGACGCGATCTAAGTCAGAAATCTGCTCAAAACTTAAATAGATTTCAGTACGATTACACGTGGACAAAATAACGCATCCACCAAGCAGTGGATGTTGAGATAAATGATAAAGCGCACGATCAATAGATTCCGGGTTGAAAGCAATCTTTTCCCGTAATTCAATTGGCGCTGTTTTGTGATTAACACCTAATATCGCTAATGACATGCAAACCGTATTGTTGATTTATATAGATAAAATTATACTATTTTGGTTAGTTGCAGATTATATCATAAAATTAGGAATAATTTATCAATCATCAATAATTCCGTTATAATATTTATTCACTACTTTCAGGTACCTATATTATTATGATTCAGACAGTATTTAATCGTTATAAAACCGTTTTAGTTTTAACCACAGCACTAATCCTAAGCGCTTGTACGACCAAAACTCAGCTATCAGGTACACCTGAAGAAAACTGGCAATCTCGCCAGGTTGAATTGCAAGCTATTACCTCTTTTCAGGTTAACGGAAGTCTGGCCTACCTGTCTGATAAAACAAAGCAGTATGCACGCTTTTTTGTTTCTCAAACATCTGTTTCTGATTATGAAATTAAGTTAACCACGCCACTTGGTAGTACTGTCATGACTTTGGTTTCTAAACCTAATATGGCATGGGCGATCGATAAAGATGGCAACCAGTTCAGCGGTGCAAATATGGAACAGATACTTTATCAGCTTACAGAGATGAATATTCCTCTTACCTCTTTACATCAGTGGTTAATCGGACTGTCAAATAACCCGGAACAGGATCAACTGGATTCATCCGGACGTTTAAGACAGACACAATTTAGTCAGGATGGTGTTAACTGGCAATTGAAGATTGATCGTTATATGAGTAGTAATAAGAACTTATCATTACCAGCACAACTGGAGCTTATGCACCGTGATGAAATTATTCGTTTAAAAATGAATAGCTGGACGTTATAAGATGATTCGTTGGCCATCTCCAGCAAAGCTGAATCTATTTTTATATATTACCGGTCGTCGTCCAAACAGTAGTTACCATAACTTGCAGACTTTGTTTCAGTTTCTGGATTATTGTGATTACTTAACTTTTCAGGTACGTGAAGATACTGAAATTAATCTTCTGACGCCAATTAAAAATGTTCCTGACCAATCTAATCTGATTGTAATTGCAGCTAAACTTCTGCGCTTATATGCGCTGGAAAATAAAATTCATACTGATAAACCAATGGGAGTGGATATCTCTATTGAGAAAATCTTACCGATGGGTGGTGGTATTGGTGGCGCCTCTTCTAATGCTGCTACAGTACTTGTGGCGATGAATAAGCTGTGGGATTTAAATCTATCTACTGAACAACTGATGGATTTAGGCCGCAAGATAGGTGCTGATGTGGCTATCTTTATTTATGGACACTGCGCTTTTGCAGAAGGTGTTGGTGATCAGTTCCAGCCCGTACATGTGGCTGAGAAGTGGTATATCGTCGCCCGCCCAGATGTTGAGATTTCAACGGCTAAAGTCTTTGGTGAACCTGACTTAAAACGTGACAGCGTAACTAAAAATATTACCGAACTGCTGAATTCCCCTTTTTCAAATGACTGTGAACCGGTAGTCAGACAGCAATATCCTGAAGTTGACCGTGTTATTCGAACTTTATCGAAGCATTCTCTGGCTCGCCTGACCGGAACAGGTTCTTGTGTTTTTGCTGAGTTTGAAAGTGAAGCAAAAGCCAGACAGGTTCAACAATGTTTACCAGATGATATTGAAAGTTTTGTGGCTAAAGGAGTCAATTACTCTCCTTTGTTAAATTTTTCCGCATAATATAAAATATCAAATAAAATCAAATAGTTACACTTAAAAAGTAAATCATCAATTTATATTAAAAGCCTGCATCAGCAGGCTTATCTTAATCTCAGTGTTCTAGATTCTTATCCTGATTCACCCAAATCAATTGTTGAGTATCAATATTTAATTCATAAGCGACAGTTAATAGTTCCTGCTTTAAATTCTCACTGATGGTTGGTGTTCTGGATAATATCCAGAAATATTTTAGACTTGAACCGACAATCACTGCATATTGATAATGCTCATCTAGCTTAACAATATTATATCCACCATAAAATGGACCAAAGAAAGAGACTTTCAAAGCACCTGTATCAGGCTCTCCTAAAAACTTAGCTGTTCCAATTGCCTCACTCCACTTTCCTTTAATCGGATTAAATCCACTATTAACGACTTTAACATCTCCATTTTCTTTTAAAGAATAAGCCGCTTTAACGTTATTTAAGCCTTTCTCAAAAGAGTGATCCAGTCTGGCAATTTCATACCAGGTGCCTAAATATTTTGAGATATCAAATTGATCGACAGGCTTAATGTCAGGAGGTACAGATACAGAGCAACCAGTAAACAAAAAAGCACTCAAAATTTTACCAATATGATGAAATTTGAACATATAAACCTCCGTGTTTAGGTATTCACTTATTTGAATTGATTTACAAATATTATCTTATCTATTTATGACTAAATTTAAATAGAGAAAGAAAAATATTATTGAATCTCTAGCTCTTTATTATAATTGAGCCCTCAAAAAAGCCCGCATTAGCGGGCTGATTATCAATAATTGATACCAATGATTACATCAACGTTTATAATTATACTGGAACATTAATAATTATTTCACTGTAACCACTGTTGATGCCTTTATTGTTTCATCAGTGAGTTCCTGACCAATACCAGGTAATTCCGGCACTTCATACATACCATTGACTGGTAAATAATTATATTTACAAGTTCTGGTATTTGGCTCAAGCAGTGCGTAACGATGTAATTCATGAATAACAAAGTTAGGAATCGCGGCTTCCATATGCAGTGCAACAGCGGTTGAGATAGGCCCACCACAGACGTGAATCTGCACAGTTTTGTCATAGACATGTGCCATATCACAAATTTTCTTCACTTCAGTCACACCACCACAAGTACAGATATCTGGTTGAATAACACTTAAGCTGCCATTTTCAAAAAATGGACGATAACCCCAGCGCCAATAAATACGTTCACCTGCTGCAATAGGAATATTGACCTTATCTGCCACTAATTTCATTTGGTTTGGATTTAGAGGCATCACCGGTTCTTCATAATAGAAAATACCTAGCTCTTCAATCATTCGGCCAAACTGAATGGCTGATGTTGTATCAGTAAAAGCGTGCATTTCAGCAATGATATCCACATCAGGACCAACTGCATCACGCATGGCAGCCATTCGGTCGTACCCCAAGCGTAATACTTTATCAGTTAAAGGACCTGTCAGATTTTGTTTATTCCAGTTACCTTGTCTGTCCATCGCAATAGTATCGACTTTTAAAGCGTCATACCCTTCACCGACAGCGATTCTGGCCGCATCTGCATACTGCTCAGGTTCAATAAGCATCGCTTTATCACTGCCTTCTCCCCAGCCAAATTGTAACTGACTGGCATAGGTTCTAATTTTATCGCGGGTTTTACCACCCAGTAACTGATAAAGCGGCACACCAAGGGCTTTACCCTTAATATCCCATAGTGCAATATCAATCCCGCTCATCCCAGCTGAAATCACACCACCACCACCTTGTCCCCAGAAGGTTTTTTTCAGCATTTTTTCCCAGATAGCTTCATTATTCATCGGATCCATACCAATAATTAATGCCGCTAAGTCTTTTGCCATACCAAATCCAGCTGAGGCTCCGACTCCATAAGCAAGTCCAACTTCACCAAAACCAGAAATTCCCTCATCAGTATTGATTCGAACTACAACAGGACGCCATTTACTGGTCGCGGACTGGAAATCATTAGCTACATCAATAATATCAACACTAGTAATTTTCATAATTCACTCCTGATTCTGTTTAGTATTTTTTGATCGTTAAAATGAGTGCTGCAACAATTGCAACCACACCGGTGACAACCAGACATAGCAGGCCTCCGGTATAGCCACCGGTTAACATAATAAATAAGCCAATAAAGGCCGGGGATAAAGAGGCTAAACCATTAGCTAAACCATTCATCATTCCTGCGGCTGTTGACATTGATGAGCCCGGAATTAAACCTTGCAATAAAGTCCATGCCACAGGTGTACCCATGGTGCAAAATGCGACAGCTAAGGATAAAAAGACGGCAGAAACATATTTATTCTCAACCACTGCTCCACAATAAACACATATTGCAGCTGAACACATGGCAACCATCAGTATTGGAGCATTGCGCCCCACTTTATCAGAGATAATCCCCGTCATTGCTTTAGAGAAAGTTGATAGGATAAATGGTAAAGATGCCAGCCACCCCATTTCAGCCCACGAAAATCCTCTGGCACTTTTTAAATAGGCCGGCAACCAGGTAATGAGCCCCCAATACATACCTTGTAAGCAAAGATACCAAAGCACCAGCAGCCAGTAGTGATAATTGGTGATAAAAGGTTTTACTCTGACCCAGAAAGATTCTGTTGACTTAACTGCCGGGGCTTCTTGCCCGGCTTCAATATGAGCAATTTCAGCTGCACTAATGCCTTTTAATTGCCTTGGCGTATCTGCTGTATGACGCCATAACAGATACAGGGGAATTAAACCAATAACAGCACAGAAGAAAAAGTTTGAACGCCAGCCAAACGTACCAATCCAGTAAGCAAAAAATGGCATAGCAATAGCCGGAGCGATAGATTGACCAACAATCCAGGCCGCATTTGCACGCCCTCGTTCTTGTTTAGGAAACCAATTTTTGATAAACACACTTTGCAATGGATAGTAAAAGCCTTCACCCACACCAAGTAAGATGCGACAAATAATGATCAAGGTGAACGAAGTGGCAAAACCACCGATTAATAGTGAAATAGTCCAAAGAACAATACATAAAATCATGGATTTTCTTGGACCAAGGTAATCACCAACTGGTGATAAGACAACATTGGCAATACCATAAGCAGCTAAAAAGACAGACATCATCATACCAATTTGTACAGGTAGACCTTGAATCCCCATATCGGTCAGGAATATATCATTAGCAGCTAAAACAGATACGTTAACACGATCCAGATAAGCAATAAAAATACCTACAAAAAGACAAGCAACTATAATAAAACGTTTTCGGGTAGGACGTATAGAAACATCATCTTGCATTCTCTCTTCCTCCTTAACATAACAATTAAATCGGTAAGCTAGCTTTTTCAGTTATTATCGTACATAGTACGCAGAATACCTTAGCAATCCTCTGAAATTATTTATAACGAGTTTTTTTATTCGATTAATTAGTTTTTCTAATAATAAAAAGAATATGGAGGGATGATGAATCTGACAATCAGACAATTCAGAGCATTTATTGCCGTAGCAAATACGCATAGCTTTACCGCTGCCGGACAACTACTTTTTATCACTCAAGGTGCCGTCAGCAGTTTGATTCGAGATCTGGAAGCACAAATGGGAATCTCTTTATTTGACCGTTGCTCCAGACATGTAACCTTATCACCAGATGGCAAAAGTTTCTTACCCATTGCCAGTCGGGCTGTTGATGAATTTGATCGTGCAGAGCGTTATGCCAAAGAGTTACACAAAGCCCGTTTAACACTTGTTCGTATTGTGGGTGCTCCACTCATTGCCAGTACATTACTCCCCATTATGATTGGAGAGTTTACCCGCAAAAATCCGGATATTCATATTGAACTCATTGATCATCCCATGTCGTTGTTACAATCTTGTGTGTTATCTGGTGATGCTGATTTTGGGATTGGACCACAACGCTGGCTTGAGCCTGACTTAATGGAAGAAACTCTTTTTAGTACCCCTATATCTGTATTATGTCGTCCTGATCACAAATTTGTAGAGAACTTTCCTTGCTGGCAGGACTTAAAAGATGAACAAGTGATAGGGGTTGGTGACGAATCTATCGCTTTTATCTCTGCAGATTCTGGGGTACCGATAAAAGCCAGAAGAGTAGTTAATCAAATGGCAACAGCGATGTCACTGGCAGCGCAAGGTGCAGGCATTGTACTGGCTGGACCATTTTCCATGCGTATGGCTCGTGGTTATTACCTTACTCTTTGCCCACTACTCCCCATTGTCAAACGTAATATGAATATTTACAGTCATACTACTCGTGAACTATCACCTGCTGCGCAAAAATTTAAACAGTTTTTACAACAATATGTCACAGAAAATGATCCAAATGCTTATATGACTTTATGATTAACTAATTAGAATATAACTGAGATTTACCCATTGTTTGCATCAATGGGTAATACACGATATTATTCAGTCATATTAAGTCAGAGTAACTAAAAACATGTCAAATCAATTCACTTTCTATTTCCATGATTATGAAACATTTGGAATCAGTCCCGCTTATGATCGCCCTGCACAATTTGCCGGGATCCGCACTGATAGTGATTTGAATATTATAGAAGAACCTTTAGTTGTTTACTGTAAACCCGCTAATGATTACCTGCCTAATCCTGATGCTGTTCTAATCACAGGCATTACTCCACAACTGGCACTTAAAAAAGGTCTGGTTGAAGCGGAATTTACCAAACAGATTCATGACGCTTTTAGCGAATCTAATACCTGTATTATTGGCTACAACAATATCCGTTTTGATGATGAAGTAACACGCAATATTCTTTATCGTAATTTCTATGATCCTTATGCATACAGCTGGCAAAATGGTAATTCTCGTTGGGATTTACTTGATGTTGTCAGGGCCTGTTATGCTTTGCGCCCGGAAGGTATTGAATGGCCGCTTAATGATGATGGTTTACCCAGCTTTCGCTTAGAGTACTTAACCAAAGCCAACAATATTACTCATGAACAGGCCCATGATGCCATGTCCGATGTATACGCAACCATTGCCATGGCGAAACTGATTAAAACCAAACAACCAAGACTTTTTGATTATCTTTTTTCATTAAGAAATAAAAATAAAGTCGCCGAACTCATCGATGTACTGAACATGACACCACTGGTACACGTGTCAGGTATGCTTGGTGCCTATCGTGGCAATACCAGCTGGGTGAGTCCGATTGTATGGCATCCGTTACAAAATAATGCGGTTGTTGTTTGTGATTTAATGGGAGATGTACAGACTTTACTGGATCTCTCAACACAGCAACTTAAAGAACGTCTTTATACTAAAAATGAAGACTTAGCTTTAGGTGAGTCTCGTATTCCGTTAAAGCTTGTTCATACCAATAAATGTCCTATTTTGACACCGGCTAAAACACTGCTTCCGGAAAATGCCGATCGATTGGGTATTGACAGAGATGCCTGTCTACAAAACTTGCAACTTTTAAAAGACAATCAGGCTTATATTCAGGATAAGATTACTGAACTTTTTAGTCAGCCGGAAGAATATCCGACAAAAACGGATGTTGATGGTCAGCTTTATGATGGTTTTTTTGATAATCAGGCTAAATCGGTTTGTCAGACCATCAGAACCACAAATCCGGAGCAACTATCCAGTCTAAACTTAAGTTTCACTGACCAAAGACTTAAAGCCCTGTTCTTCCGTTATAAAGCTCGTAACTATCCACAATCACTTAATGATTTAGAGCAAAAGCAGTGGCAGGCTTACCGGGCAGATAAGCTGAATCAACAATATGTGCACGACTATATCCTTGAGCTGGAAAATAAGTTAGAAGCTAATATCGGTAAAGACGATAAAGTGGCTTTGTTGAAAGATTTATACAACTATTGTCATTATCTGGTAGGCTAAAAAACCTATTTATAAAAACATTATATGATGTTGTAAACAAGCGATTCTTACCCATAACCGGAGTGAATTGTTTGCGGTTAATGTCAAAAAGCGTATGATAATAAATTATCTCATCAGAACTCATTTTATTGATTATGAAACATTGGCTATCTCATAAATCGACGCCCAAACATCGTTTATACTCTTTATATTACGTATTATTTGCTTACGTACGCGCCTTTCTAATCATTATTCTTTGTCTTTGGGCTGGTAATTTACTAAGTTATATTCTTCCTATCATGATTCCCGGGAGTATTTTGGGTTTGTTAATTCTGTTCTTCTTAATGAGTTTTCAGATTATTCCAACTAAGTGGGTGAAGTGTGGTTGTCAGCTGTTCATGCGTTATATGATGATTTTATTTGTTCCTGCTGCAATGGGAATTATGGATAACTACTATTTATTACTTTTCTCATTTATGCCTATTATTTTAGGAAGTCTGGGAAGTACCCTCATTGTTTTACTGTTAGTGGGCTATTTAACTCAATACCTACATACCAGACCAAGAAAAGAACCAAAACAGGAGGTGCAATAATGTGGTGGATGCTGCCTGTAACCATTATTGTCTTTTTTGCTGTGCGCTACGCGGCACAAAAAATAAAGAGTCCATTATTTAATCCTTTGGTTGTAACAACACTCATTTTGATTCCAATCTTATTAGTCACAGGAACTAGCTATTCAGAATATGCTGGTAATGTAAAAATTCTTAATGATTTATTGGCTTGTTCTGTGGTTGCTTTGGCCTTACCACTTTATGAACTATTACCACAAATTAAAGAGCGCTGGAAATCCATTCTTTTTATTACTTTTACTGGTAGTGTTGCTGCCATGATAACTGGTGTCTCAATTGCATTTTGGCTTGGCGCCACCCCAGAAATCGCGGCTTCAGTCTTACCTAAATCAGTCACAACACCAATTGCAGTCACCCTAGCTGCGAGTCAGGAAGGTATTCCCTCTATTGCGGCTTTTTGTGTGGTGTTAGTCGGAACACTGGGCGCTATTGTTGGACATTCAATTTTAAATCTGTTTAGAATAAAGCATCACGCTGCACGTGGACTGGCAATTGGTACCGTTTCTCATGCAGTTGGTACTGCGCGTTGTATTGAGCTTGATTATCAGGAAGGCGCATATAGTTCTTTAGCGTTAGTATTGTGTGGTATAATTACATCGATTTTAGCACCATTTTTGTTCCCAATCATGTTGCTACTCCATAATTTGGCGTAAATGAGACGGTTTTGATGAAGCTAAGAAAAATATGTAAAATAATCATTTACTTATTTATCATTACAATTGCTGCAATCTTATTGATTGATCGCTGGATTAGTCATAAAACCTCTCCTTATATTTATACAAGTATCGATGATCTGCCTAAGCGTTCAATCGGTGTCGTGCTTGGCACTGCCAAATATGTCCGCACAGGTGTGCTAAATCAGTTTTATACCTACCGTATTCAGGGTGCTATCGATTTATATCAAAGTTATAAGGTCGATCACTTACTCCTTAGTGGTGATAATGCATTAAGAAGTTATAACGAACCGATCACCATGCAGCGTGATTTACTAAAAGCTAAAATTCCCCTCTCCGCTATTCATCTGGATTTTGCCGGATTCAGAACGTTAGACTCAGTCATTCGTGCTAATCGTGTATTTGATGCGAATGAATTCACTATCATCACCCAAGAATTTCATTGTGAAAGAGCAATTTTTATCGCTTTATCACAAGGAATTCAGGCACAGTGTTATGCAGTTCCTTCACCAAGTGAGATGAAAATGGTCAGAGTGAGAGAAATTTTAGCTCGTATTGGCGCCTTTTTAGATGTGTATATTTTAAATAAAGAGCCAAAATTCTTAGGCCCTATGCTACCTATCATTCAGGAAGATAATCTTACTGAACCGTCTCAAAAAGTAGAATCCTTGTCTAATAATTCATCATCTGCACCCGCTGAAACCTCAAATCGCTAATTTACCCCAAACAAATATTGCATTTTTATGCAAAAAATATTAATATTTACGCATATTGTCTATAAATAAAGATTACATGAATATTAAATTAAGCCATATCAACTGTTTCTATGGTTCACATCAGGCACTACACGATATAACCATTGATTTCTCATTAGGAGAAACACTTGTATTACTTGGGCCGAGTGGTGCAGGAAAGAGCTCATTACTGAAGGTGTTCAACCTGCTAGAAATCCCTGCAACAGGTAGTATGAGAATCGCTAACAGTTTTTATACCACTTTCAATGGTAAAGCCATTGATACAAATGTGATTAACTCGTTACGTAAAAATGTGGGCATGGTTTTTCAAAACTATAATTTATGGCCACATTTAACTGTGATGGAAAACTTAATTGAAGCACCTTGTCAGGTCTTAAAATTAAGTAAAAAAGTAGCCACTGATAAAGCATTATCGTTACTGGCGCGTTTACAACTTTCAGCCTTTGCTGATCGTTACCCTCTCCACTTATCAGGTGGTCAGCAGCAACGTGTAGCCATTGCCAGAGCGCTTATGATGGAACCAAAGATTTTACTGTTTGATGAACCAACTGCCGCACTGGACCCGGAAATCACGGCACAAGTGGCAGAGATTATTAAAGAGTTAGCTGATGGTGGTATTACTCAGATTATTGTAACGCATGAAGTTGATTTTGCCCGTAAAGTTGCTTCACAAGTTATTTATATGGAAGATGGACATATTGTAGAACAAGGCGATGCGAGTTGTTTTAGTCATCCAAAAACTGAACAATTCAAAGCCTATTTATCACACTAAGAAGGTGCGTATTATGAAAAAGACATTACTCGTACTTGCCATGACAGGTTTATGTTTTAGCGCTGCAGCAAGAGATATCTCATTTGGTACAGAAGCGACTTATGCACCATTTGAGTTCTACAACGAAAGCAACGAACTGGTTGGTTTTGATATTGATATTGCCAATAAAATTTGTGAAGAGTTAAATGCAACCTGTAAATTTACTAATCAGGCTTACGATAGCTTAATTCCAAGTTTAAAAACCAGACGAATCGATGCAGCTATTGCCGGTATTGATATTACTGATGAAAGAAGTGAACAAGTCTCTTTTACTCAGTCTTATTATGATAACTCTGCTGAGTTCTTTGCATTAAAAGATAAATTCGCTGATGTTGCTGCTCTTGAAGGCAAACGAGTTGGCCTGCAAAACGGTACCACCCATCAAAAATATCTGATGGATAAGTTTCCAAATATTGTTGTTGTCAGCTATGACAGCTATCAAAATGCTATTTTGGATCTAAAAAGTGGCAGAATTGATGCAATCTTCAGTGATACCGCTGTAGGTGACGAGTGGTTAGAAAAAGAAACTAACTTAGTGGTCGTTGGTGAAAAAGTGACAGACCCGGCTTATTTTGGTAATGGGTTTGGGATTGCGGTTAGAAAAGGTAATGATAAATTACTGGATGAGTTCAACACAGCTTTAGATAAAATGAAAGCTGATGGCACTTATCAGACTATCTATGATAAATGGTTTGAATAATTTCTCATTCAATCCTGAGCATAAATAAACGCACTATTTTTAGTGCGTTTATTACTTTATAAAATTGACCAATAACTTAACTTGCTTATGAATAATTTAGTCTACCTGAGTAATGTCTGGCCTCTTCTACAGGCTTCAGGGGCCACTTTGTCTATCGCTTTAATCTCTTTAGTTGTGGGATTAACTTTGGCTATGGTGTTTGCTGTCCTTGAATCCATCAAAATCAAATTTATTGCCAGACTGGTCACTTTATTTGTCATGATGATTCGGGGATTACCTGAAATCTTAGTGGTTATTGCTATTTATAATGGTATTCCAATGATCCTCAATGCGCTGGCTGATGGCATTGCGATTAATCTTGGATTTATTGATTTTACTTTGCAAGTTGAAATTGAAGACTTTAATGTCAGCCCTATTCTATGTGGTATTATTGCCCTGTCCTTACTGTATGCCTCTTATGCCTCTCAAACCTTACGTGGTGCATTTAAAGCGATTCCAATTGGCCAATGGCAAGCAGCTGAAGTACTCGGGCTTAGCAAACAACGTACGCTGTTTAGAATCATTCTGCCACAAATCTGGAAACATGCACTACCAGGTCTTGGTAATCAGTGGCTGGTACTCCTGAAAGATACTGCTCTGGTCTCATTAATCACAGTGAATGATATTATGATGCAGACCAGAAGTATTATCTCTTATACTCGTGATCCTTTTACCTGGTATTTAATCGCAGCAGTCATTTATTTAATTATCTCGATAATTAGCCAAAAAATTCTGAAAAAAATAGAACAGAAATCACTCTATTTTGAAACAGGAGCGCGTCATGGATAAGTTATGGCTGTATACTTCAACCCTTGCTAAAGGGCTGCCTGTTACTATTTCATTAAGTGTCAGCGCAATTATTGTGGCATGTGGTTTAGCGATTTTACTCACTATTCTGCTTACCTCCCAAAAAGCGGTTTTGACCTCTATTATTCGTGGTTATATTCTGGTCTTTACCGGCACACCACTACTGGTACAAATCTTTCTGATTTATTATGGTTTGGCTCGTTTTGAAGCAATCCGTGACCACTTACCGCTGTTATGGGATCTCTTCTCACGTCCATGGTTCTGTGCTTTCTTAGCGTTAGCTTTAAACAGTGCGGCTTATACCACGTTAATCTTCCACGGTGCATTAAAAGCGGTTCCTGATGGTCACTGGCAGGCTTGTGCAGCACTTGGTATGAATCAACGTCAGACATTAAAAGTAGTTCTGCCTTATGCACTAAAACGTGCCCTATCATCTTATTCAAACGAAGTCATCTTTGTGGTAAAAGGCACTGCTTTAGCTTCAACCATCACCCTGATGGATCTGATGGCTTATAATCAGTTCCTGAACGGTCGTTATTATGAATTTTCAATTTTTATTATAACTGGTGCGATTTACCTCTTGATTAATGGGTTTTTAAGCATCATTATGAGAATTATAGAGAAAAAAGCCTTAGCCTTTGAATCACAATAACGAGAAATATGAGTAAGCAACAAGAGCCATTTGATTCTGTCGAGTTTCTAAAACATGTCCCTCATGAACCTGGTGTTTATCAGATGTTCAATAAGGACAATACGATCATTTATGTCGGTAAAGCAAAAGATCTGAATAAGCGTTTAAAAAGCTACTTTAATACCAGTAAAAAAACGCTTAAGACAGATACGCTGGTCAGTCATATCGCTCATGTCGAATACACAATCACCAATACCGAAACCGAAGCGTTGCTACTTGAACAAACTTATATTAAGAAGCATCAGCCGCGTTATAACGTGTTGCTTAAAGATGATAAGAGTTATCCATTTATCCGATTATCCAAAGATAAACACCCAAGACTCAGTATTTATCGCGGTTCGACCAATAAGAAAGAAGATGAGTTTTTTGGTCCTTATCCTAACTCCAGCGCTGTTAAAAATATCTTAGCTTTATTACAAAAAGCGATTCCGGTACGCCAGTGTGAAAACGCTACTTATAACAATCGTACCCGCCCTTGCCTGCAATACCAAATTAAACGCTGCTTAGGTCCTTGTGTGAAAGGCATTATCAGTGATGAAGATTATGCTGAACAGGTTAATTATGTTCGCATGTTCTTGCAGGGTCATACTGAAAAGATTATTCAGACACTGATTAAAGATATGACTCAGGCCAGCGAGGCACTGAATTTTGAAAAAGCGGCACAGCTGCGCGATCAGCTGCAAGCGATTCAGCAGATTTCTGAAAAACAAGTGATTTACAATAATCACGATAACCTTGATGTGATCGGATTCCATTATGAAGCAGGTATTGCCTGTATTTATGTGTTATTTATTCGTAACGGTATTACCTTTGGTCATCGTGCTTATTCACCAAAAATTCCGTCCAATACTGAACTTGATGAAGTGATTGAAACCTTCCTTGGGCAGTTTTATTTGCAGGGTAATTTTAACCGCAACATACCAAAGAAGATTCTGATCAACTATCCATTAAAAGATAAGTCATCTTTAGAAGAGTCATTATCTCAGCTGGCTAATCGTCAGGTTAAAATTATTACTGATCCAAAAGGTGATAATACTAAGCTACTGACAATGGCCACCATGAATGCCAAAAAAGAAGTCACTAATAAGCTGTTGGAGAACTCAACTATTTCTCAGCGTTATCAGTCACTGCAAACCTTCTTAAATATTCCTAAGATTAAACGTATGGAATGTTTTGATATCAGTCACTTTACTGGTACTAACACCGTCGCCTCTTGCGTGGTATTTGATGACAAAGGTCCATTAAAATCAGAATACAGACGTTACAACGTCACTGATATTACACCAGGTGATGATTATGCAGCAATGGAGCAAACCCTTCGTCGCCGCTATGATAAGAAAGATCTGCCGGAAGATAAGATTCCGGATGTCATCTTTATTGATGGCGGTAAAGGTCAGCTCGCTAAAGCCCTAAAAGTGTTTGAGGAACTCAACGTCAATTGGGATAAAAACAGACCTATTCTGATTGGTGTCGCTAAAGGTTCTGAACGTAAAGAAGGACTAGAAACCCTGTTCTTTGAATCCCATGGTCATGGTTCTTATTTAGATGCTCATTCTCCGGCCCTGCTACTTATACAGCAAATTCGTAACGAGTCGCATAACCATGCCATTATTGGCCAACGTCAAAAACGTATCAAAGTGACCAAAGAGAGCTCACTTGAGTCAATTGAAGGCATTGGAGCTAAACGTCGTCAGGCACTGTTAAATCATTTTGGTGGTTTACAGGAACTGAAAAAAGCCAGTATCGATCAGATTGCGAAAGTTCAGGGAATCTCTTTGGTACAAGCAGAAAAAATTTATTCTGCCTTAAAACACTAAAATCTTATGAAATGAAAATGTTTTAGTAAAATATGTTAATTTATTAACAAAGCATTGAAAGAGTAAAGTTTTTAAGGCAACATAAACACTAATTTGAAACAATAAAATCACATTTCACAACCCCTTGATTTTATTGAATAAATTTTACTGAGTCTGACATGAAAATAAACTTGCCCATTTTGCTAACTATATTTCGGGTTATTCTGATTCCCTTTTTTATTCTGGCATATTATTTGTTAGATGAATGGTCGGCGTTCTTCACTGCATTAATCTTCATGGTTGCTGCCTTTACTGATGTTTTTGATGGTTATTTAGCTCGCCGCTTAAAACAGACTACCCGTTTTGGTGCTTTCTTAGATCCCGTTGCAGATAAGCTGATGGTTGCTATCGCGCTGATCCTAGTAACAGAACACTACGCTTCCTGGTGGATATCAATTCCGGCGATTATTATTCTCTCTCGTGAAATGTTAATTTCAGCCCTGCGTGAATGGATGGCACAAATTGGTAAACGTGATAACGTGGCTGTTTCTGGTATGGGTAAAATCAAAACCATCTCACAGATGACCGCCCTGACCTGGTTGCTTTGGCGTCCAAATGACATTGTCATTATTGCCGGTATTGTTGTTCTATATATTTCAGTGATTTTAACTCTTTGGTCAATGTTTGAATATTTATGGGCAGCTCGCAAAGATTTACTCAGTGATAGCGGGGAATGATTCAAAAGTAACCAGTTGAGCACCTTTTTCTAAAAATTTTATTGACTGGAGAATTAAGATAAGTAAAATGCACTGCATTCGAAGCAATACTGAAATTCAGTAGCGTTGAGAAGCCCGGGTGGTGAAATCGGTAGACACAAGGGATTTAAAATCCCTCGGCCTTTTTGGCCGTGCGAGTTCAAGTCTCGCCCCGGGCACCACTTTAAAGCAACACTTCTATGCGGGAATAGCTCAGTTGGTAGAGCGCAACCTTGCCAAGGTTGAGGTCGCGAGTTCGAACCTCGTTTCCCGCTCCAAGCTTTATTCTAACGGTGTGCGTAGTCTTCCATTTCATGTCATAACCTCTTGTAACACAATACTTTTAACTACTTTGATTTTCCACTGGCGTGCATAGTCTTCCACTGACAGCCACAGAAACTTAGTACATAAATTAGTACATAACCATTTTGAAATTAGTACATAAGAAATTCGGTTTCTTTCTTATTTAATCATGTGCTTATGCTAATTTTCCCTAAACCTTATTTTTCAATGAGGAGTGCTTTTGGACTAACCCACATTCAAATGACTTTTTAGGAGATTAGTATTATGTCAATGTTAACTTTAAATGCTGCTAAAGCAGCAAAACCCAAAAAGAAAGAATATAGTATCAAAGATGGTCTAGGTCTTTTTCTAAGTGTTTTACCTTCTGGTGGAAAATATTGGGCATTTCGATTCTCATGGCAGGGCAAACAACAGCGTATATCACTAGGTGTTTTCCCTGATGTAGACATCAAAACTGCTAGGGAAAGACGTGATGCTTGTAGAGAGCTTATTATTACAGGTCTTGATCCTAGATTACCACGTCGCAAAGGCATAGAAGATGATACAGAAACAGTAAAAAGTGTAACGTTTGCAGAATATGCTGAAAATTGGAAAACTTTTAAACTCCTTAAATTAGCAAAAAAACGAGGAAACATTCAAAGTAAGGGGTTAAAACAAAAACCTGAACGCCAGAGTACTAAAATTCAAATAGAGCGATATTTACGTTTAGACTTTTTACCTTCTCTTGGCGAAATACCAATAAAGGACATTAAACGGCAAGATATTTTATCTGTTTTGAGAAAAATTGAAAAAAGAGGTTCTCTTTCTATTGTTAAGAAATGTATGACTTGGCTAAACGAGATATTTCGTTTTGCAATAGCGGAAGGTTTGATAGAAATGAATCCTGCTTCTGATCTCGATATCTTACTTTTAGAGCATGGCCCAGCTAAAAATAATCCACATTTGGCAAAAGAGGAGTTACCTAAGTTTTTATATGATCTTAGAAATTACAAAGGTGAGTATCAAACTATGTTGGGACTTCGTCTTTTATTATTAACAGGTGTACGTACTGGTGAATTACGATTTGCTTTTCCTGAAGAGTTTGATTTAGATAAAAAGCTCTGGCTCGTTCCACCTGAAACAGTTAAGCAGTTGCAGCGTAAAGTATTTGCAACTAAAGAGAAAATACCAGCATATATTGTACCTTTATCTGAGCAAGCAGTAGAAGTTGTCAAAGAATTACTCAGTTTATGTAGACCAGGTCAAAAATATTTGCTGTCGCATCGCACTGAACCTATGCAGTCAATAAGTGAAAATACACTTAATCACGGATTACACCGCATGGGATATAAAGATAAATTAACAGGTCATGGCATACGTGCTACGATTTCAACGGCTTTACATGAAATGAATTTTCCATCTTCATGGATTGATGCACAATTATCTCATTCTGATAAAAATACTACACGATTGGTTTACAACCATGCTCAATATGTTGAAGATAGACGTGGGATGATGCAAACGTGGGCTGATACCTTAGATGAACTGGAAAAGTCTTATGTCCCTGTTGTGTTAGATAAATTAGTCGCATAATTGCACTAATATGCCAAAAAAGACGACATCATTTGTCGTCTTTTTTTATCCTAAAAATTTATTTTCCCTTTTTAACATATTCGGTTACATGAAAATTTATTTAAACCAAATATTGAATACTGGTTATTTCTCGAACTATTTTATTTTATCTAGTACACCTAGATAAAATATCAGGTTATTATCTAATAAACATAATAATATCAAAATGCGCTTACGTTAAATCTGTATTTATCACCTAAAAATAGAAAAGTTAAATTAAGCTTTTCATGGAATGTATTTTTAAGTGTATTAAGGAATGGAATGGAGTTGCTATGCCTATTACTACCTCAGAATCAGAAAGAGAAAGAAGACCGCAATTACGAAAAACATATTATTACCCAATTGAAGTAGCAATACGTTGGAGTGGTCTACTGACTGAAGAACAGATAATTATCAATAGCTATAAGCATAATAGGCAACATAATCACAAAATTCCAGAGTGGGAAGAGTTTTATACAAAATTAGAGCAAATTTATGATGGGCTGATGAATGGTGAATTAGCGTATGGTAAATTTGGACAAAAAGATGTTTATATGAATATCTATGATCCTGCCCTGTCCATTCGACATGTGGATTTAAAGGCTTGGATGAGTAAATTTTACCCTTATGATAGACCAGAATTTTTATTTGACCCTTTAGAACGACAGCTTTTTCCTCCCACTTCCGGCTTTAATGTTGAATCATTGCAATTACTCTTTTTAGAGCGAGAATCATTAAAAACACAAGTTGATAAACACAAAGAAGCCATTAAAGAACTCAGTTATAAACTAGAAAATCCTACATTTAAAGATAAACTTAATTCCAAAAGTGAAAATACCTATCTGACCATCATTGGGGCATTGCTTGATCTCTTACACACTCCAGCTAAAAACCAAATACAACATTACAAAACGTTAGACTCGGTCATTGATGCGATCCTGACTCGGTATCCACGAATTTATGGGTTATCAGAACGAAATCTAAAAGGTAAATTTGCTCAGGCAAAAAGACACTTAACCTCAGAATTATAAAGTATCGGAATATTTAGTTAGTGCAAGTTGCACTATTAAAATTGCATCTGCATGTTATCGTTAAGCACTAATTGATTCAATTAAAACACTTTTTCATATAGGAGTGTTTTAAAATGAATACAGCCACGACTGCCCCTACTGTTCCTCCAAAAAGACGGATTATTCGCCTTCGAGAAGTAAGAAATCGAGTTGGCTATAAAACTTCAAATATCTATCGCTTAATTTCTCTAGGCGAATTTCCAAAACCTACTAAATTTTGTTCATACAGCGTTGGCTGGTATGAAGATGAAATTGCTGCATGGGTTAATGCCCGTACACAAAGAGAGCAAGGTACCAGTGATAATAGAATCATTCGTATGTCTGAAGTCGAAGAGTTAACTGGATTTAAAAGAAGTTATATCTACGGTTTAATCCGAAAAAATAAATTTCCGCAAAGTATTGCTATTGGTGCTCGCATTGTGGGTTGGGATGCCAATTCTGTTCTTGAATGGATTGAAGCTCAAAAAGTAAGTGAGTAATCCATGAAAAAACACAACTCAATTAAAAAGCTTGTCTTGTTCGCGTTACGTGAACACTGGCTCATCACTATTCAAAACAATCAATTGGTATTTAAAAAAGAGTCTCTTGGTACATCTTTTTATTTATGTATTGTGCCAACAAAACTTAAAAAATGGTTATCCATGCAAGGAATCAGAAATGTTTAAAAAAATACTACAAAGCACAAAACCAAATCAAGACAAAATAGACCCAACTGAAGAAGTCGCCATGATAGTCACATTGGATCAGTTACGTCCATATGAACATAATCCTCGTATTACACGTAATCCTTTATACGATGAGATTAAAGCGTCTATTCGAGAGCGTAACCTTGACCATGCTCCTAATATTACCCAAAGACCTAATGAAGATTTTTACATCATCTGTGATGGGGGAAATACTCGGTTAGCCATACTTAATGAGCTTTGGTCGGAGACAAAAGAAAAACGTTATTTTGAAATTCTCTGTTTTTTCAAACCGTGGCAAGGAGAACTCAAGGCATTAACCGGACATCTTGTCGAAGATGCTATGCACGGTCAACTGACCTTTATAGAACGAGCACTTGCCGTTGAAAAAACACGCAGCTTTTATGAAGAAGAGGTAGGCAGAGAAATCACTCAGAAAGAACTATCAGAGCATTTATCCAGTAGTGGTTATCCTGTATCACAAACACATATCAGTAGAATGCAAGATGCCATAAATTATCTCCTGCCTGTTTTGCCCATCGCTTTGTATGGTGGTCTGTCAAAAAATCAAATTTCTAAATTGTTAGGGCTAAGAAAATCAGCACAAACCGTTTGGAATGTACGCATCACTGTAATGGAAGTTTCTGAAAATTTTGCTGATGTTTTTCATGATTTATTGTCTTTATTCGATTGTGAACCAGAGCAATTTAATCTTGTTGGCTTTCAAGATGAATTAACACACCGTTTAGCAGAGTTGTTTCAATGTAGTTATGACCTCATCATACTTGAAATGAATGTAAAACCCGGACAATTACTCCAACCTCTTGTTTTGCCCCCACCCATTAATGTTATTGAGTCTGAGTCATCACAAGAATTGTCAGAATCAATAAAGCAACTGAAAGAGCCTATTGTCTTGCCTAAAGAGACACTGGCACATCAACAACAAGAGAGTGTAGTAAATGAAGCAGATGAAAATGAAGACGATGAAGAAACTCAAGAAACTGAAGCTAATGAGACAACAAGCACAAAAACGCATCTTGCATCTGCTGTGCAACCCGTGCCATCAAATAAAGTCAAAGCCATTCAACAACAATTAGCAGCGCTTACTGGTGAGTCTTTTCCTGATTTGGTGCAAAGTGCTGTGCAATCAATACCAGCACAAGCCAATAGCTTATATCCAATCACTGATATCTGGTTGATTGAACCTAACCAAGATGAACCACAACGGCTACGACTCTTAATAGGGCAATTTGCTTTAGAGATCGCGGACGAGCTGGAGCAAAGCAGCCTTATTGAAATGTGTGACAATGAACTCGGTTACATCATTGTGCAAGAAGAGTGTGATGACATTACAGGTCAAACCCTCACCATGCTACTCAAAGCCCTTTCTGGACAAGCTTGTGTGTGCCCTGACTTTTATATTCGATTATCAGCGTTTCTGATTGGTTTGAACCAACACACAACCGGTATTTCACGGCTGAGTGACACTGGACTGGTGAAACTTTTTCGCATCATTAGATTGGCTCGCCGCCTATACGACTTAACAGCAGCATAGAGGGAAGAAGAAATGGAAAATAATTTAATCAATCAGGCCATCATTGCCCAAGTACTATTTTGTATGAATAACGGCCAGTTAAGACGCTGTATGAGCCTTGGTTTTCAAGAAGATGACCTCAAATTTTTACGCGACCCTGAGGCACTAAGTATCCTGATGAATACCTCTGTTAGTTGGTGCAAAGTTTCTGTAGACAGAGAAGTTTTATTTCGTTTGCTGCAACGTGCTCAAGACAATGAACATGAAATTGAAAAAATAGACAAAATGTTGAATCTTGGTGCAAGCAGTAAAATGATCAGTGATGTCTTTGGATTGAATCACCGTGAAATCGCTTTTCGTAAAAGAATCTTAGGTATTGATAAAAAACAAGGTCGTTGGCCTGAAGTGACGGAAGAACAAGATCATCTACTCTGGCGTAAATGGCAAGACATTATTAAAAAAGACAAGTTGGAAATCACAAATCAAACAGACATGGCCTATTCATGTATGCGAGTATCAGAAGAGACAAATGTCGCAATGGCTATGATCTGGCAGATCATGACCGAAGAATGGCTCAATGATAACGAGAAAGATGACGATGACTAATTTACCCGATGGCTTTATTTATAGCGGTAATCCTCATGAAAGCGTCCCTCGGGCGCTTTTTTTAGATAGAAGGATCACACCAATAGAGCGTAATGCCTGGCAAGTAATTCGTATGTTGCTTCAAGCAGATCAAATCACAGCATTTCCTTCTTATGAAGAACTCAAGCCCTATTTAACTTCTTTACCCTACGCGGATAAAGCATCAAGTGAAACTGTAGCCAGAGCCATGACTATACTCAGGCTCACACGTTGGCTCAGTCTCTATAAAAAACGCCGTTCCTCTAGCGGTCATATCCAAAGCAATTTATACATATTACATGATGCACCAGTATCTCTACTTGAAGCGCTTGAACTTGACCCAGAATACTTATATTTAGTGTGCCAATCAGTCAATCATGCCAGTAAATCAATTCAAATTGTGGCAAGTAAAATTCTCGAAGAAATCAACCAAGACCCGACTTTATCAAAAGCTAAACTGCCAACAAGGCTCGAAATATTGATTGAACAAGTCAACAGACAACGTTATCCACAGCGATATGCCAGTTCGGAATCCGAAGTGACCCAAAACAACTTAATTCGGAATCAGAAAAAACAGCATTCGGAATCCGAATCAGGTCAAAAAGTCAATAATATCAATAGTGTTCGGAATCCGAAGTCAGACGTACGTAGTAGTAAAAGTAATAATATAAATATACTACTACAACAAGGTATGGTGATTCCTGAACGATTTAAGCAATTACCACAACAACAGCAACAAGCCGTTTTAACGTCTATGCAACATTTATCTTTACCACTACAGCAACAAGTGTTTATTGAATGGGATAAACGCTGTGCCACTCATCAAGTCAGAAATCCCCCTTCTTACCTATTTGGGATCATTCAAAAAGCCTACAAGGGTGAGTTAAATGCACTTGTTGAAACACCCACTATGCCACAACAATCAACCCCACCACCAATGGCACAACCTAAGACAGAACCAAAAATTGAATCAAAAAGAACGGATAGAGACACAGCACGTCAAAAATTAGCTGAAATAAAACAAATGATTAAGACTCATGGACGATAAATGGAAGAGTTTATGCCAGTTGGCATAAACTCTTCCATTTGATGTACACAACTAAAAACCAATAATTGCATGATGACAATTTGTATTTATTCTGACTAAAAGGCACAGAACCGCAATGCTACACACTCCTTTTATTCTTCAATCAACTTAGGAGTGATTAATTATGGCAGATTTAAATCTGGGCGCACTACGCAGTTCCATTCAACTCACCATTCATACACACCATGCGGCAAGACTTTGGAGTGGCAGAGCGCATACAGAGCAAGAGCGCGGTATTATTGGCTTAAACATCTTTTTGTCTATCGTCAATAAAATGAGTCGTGGCGAGGCTCTTGGCGATCCTTATGCAGACTACTGGATTTTAGAGACTAGAAGCAAACTTGACTCAGTGGATATATTACTTAAATCCATCAAGGAGGAAATCAAAGAAATTTATAGTTATGTGCCAGAAACGCTCAGTTTGACGGATAACTTAAATGTCCAACCAGCCAAAATTACGATTTTTGCCGGCTCTCCACTTGGGTTCAGTGCAATTTATCTTTTAACCGACTTTGACGAGATTGTCCGAAAAGCTATTTTAGCCTGTCATATTGCGTTAATTGACCGTGAAACCTTGCACCGTTGGATTAATGCCGGTGCTCATGCTTTGCGTAGTCTGTTTGCAATGGTGCTTCCTTACCAATACTCTGGCGCAAAACGCGAAGACTTCATTGCTAAAAATGCTGTTGCTCGTGCAGCAATTGAGAAATTTGGTATGTTGCCGCAATCCATCTTAGATGCACCTACCTCTCAAACCGATGCGCCAGAAGAAGTCCCCGAACTCGTTATCGAAGGCGAGGAGAGCTTGGCACAATTTGATGAAGCAGATGACTCAGAGGAGAAAGAATGACTCAACAAAACTTTTTTCCTTTGGAACAGAGTGTCTTCCAGAACTTGGAACATGCGCCCTCTCTAAAAGGTTTTATATTACCTTTTAAAAGTAAGAGAGCCATGAGCGATTTTGGGCAGATGTGTTTATCGCTCAGAACACAGTTAATTCATTTGGCGGAGTTCAATATCCTGGCGCAAACCAAATCATACCCCTTTGCGATTTTACCAGTGCAGTTGGCTTTACAAACCACTGGCGCAGGGACGGCATTTTTACGCTGGCGAACAATGGATCGATCGAAGATGGGTGTGTGGTTATGGCAAGAATTACTGAACAAAGTGCCTATTCACTTAATCGCAGATTTGTATGCCATAGAAAAGCAGCGAATCACACTAAACATGCAAATCAGCCTACTACACACGATGATGCGCCAAGCAAACGAATGCGCGTTAAAAATGGAACAAGCGCAGCAATGCTATGAAGCACGCTTGCCACAAAACAAGGAGAACACATAATGAGTACATTTTTTTTAGGAGAAGGCAATATCTGTTCAAAACCAGAGTTTCGCTCATTCCCAAACGGCAATAACCCACCTCGCACTATGATGCGTTTAAATGTGCGTTTTGATAATCCAGTTCCTAAAGACGGTGGTTATGAAGACCGAGGTGGTTTTTTTGCGCCAGTGGAAATTTGGCATTCTGATGCTGAACATTGGAGTGAAAATATCTATCAACGCGGTATGCGTATTTTGGTTGAAGGTCGAACGGTCATGCAAGAATGGGAAGACAATGACAAAAAACCGCGCTTAACATTTAAAATTGAAGCAAGACGTATTGCCATTTTACCGAATCGTGTGGTGACTATTGTGATGAAAGATAAACCATCACAGCAAGAGCCAGAAAACGAACCGCCAGAACTGTAAACTGTTCTTTTGGGGCGAAGGTGTCAGACACTTTCGCCCTTTTTATGTCCATCAATAATTCAGACTTACCTAAATCGCTTTATTCACCTTACTTGCTGCATAAATTTGTCATATTGAATCGTCTATCACAACTCATATGAGGTTAAATTTATGCGTTTATTTCTATGCGAAAAACCATCCCAAGCCAAGGATATTGCCAAAGTGCTTGGCGCAACACAAAGAGGCAATGGCTGTATTAACGGAGACGGTGTGACAATAACATGGTGTGTCGGTCATTTGCTTGAAACAGCCCCTCCAGAGGCTTATGACGAAAGCTATAAAAAATGGTCATTAAGTCAGTTACCCATTGTGCCGGACAAATGGTTACTCACAGTTAAAAAAGAGACTCAATCACAATTCAAAACAGTGAAAGCACTCCTTAAAAAAACCACTGAACTGATTATTGCGACAGATGCTGATCGTGAAGGTGAAATGATTGCGCGAGAATTGATTGATTATTGTTCATACCGTGGCAAGGTTAAAAGATTATGGTTATCCGCACTAAACGAATCATCCATTCGCCAAGCCCTATCGTCTTTGAAAGACGGCAATGAAACCTTGCCCTTGTATCATTCTGCATTGTCTCGTTCCCGAGCAGATTGGCTCATTGGCATGAATTTAAGTCGTTTGTTTACCTTGCTTGGACGACATGCAGGCTATGATGGTGTGTTGACTGTGGGACGTGTACAAACACCGACTTTAACACTGGTGGTCAACCGTGATATGCAGATTGAAAAGTTTGTTGCCAAGCCTTACTGGACAATTACCGCTAAACTTGCCAACAATCAAACGCCATTTATAGCCAACTGGATACCGCCTGAAGCTGTGACCGATGAACAAGGTCGATGTATTCACCAAAATGTAGCAGACAGCGTTTTCAATCAAATTCTGTCTGGCCCCAAAATGGCTCAAGTGCTGTCTGTCACAACAGAAGCCGTCAAAGAGACCGCCCCACTTGCTTTTGATTTAACAACATTACAAGTAGTCTGTTCCAATAAATTTGGCTTTGAGGCACAAGAGACCTTGGATATTGCCCAAGCTTTATATGAAAAACATAAAGCGACTACTTACCCGCGTTCAGATTGCGGCTATCTGCCTGAGTCAATGCGATCAGAAGCTGCGGTTGTGCTTGATGCTATTGGTAAGACTGACCCAAGTATGCTTCCTGTTCTTGCTAAATTGGATATCACCATTCAGTCACGTATCTGGAACGATAAAAAGCTTACCGCTCACCACGGCATTATTCCCACTCTTGAACCTGTGAATCTTGGCTCAATGACAGAAAAAGAGCGGTTGATGTATCAATTGATTCGTAGTCATTATCTGGCACAGTTTATGCCTCAACATGTTTACAACCGAACGGTGGCACAATTACAGTGTAATGATGCTTTGTTTCAAGCCACTGGTAAGCAGATTGTTGAAATGGGTTGGCGTTCTTTGATGAAAGACACCAGTGAAGAAGAGGTACTGGATACAACTCAAAGCCAAGTTTTACCCCCATTGACTGAAGGCATGGTATGCGAACTTAAACATGCAGAGCTTGAAACTAAGCAGACTAAACCACCAAAGCCTTATACACAGGGTGAACTGATCAAAGACATGAAGAATATTGCAAAATATGTGACCGACCCACGTTTGAAACAAAAACTACGTGATACAACAGGGATAGGCACGGAAGCAACACGAGCTGGCATCATTAAAAACCTGATCACAAGAGGCTTTTTAATCTCAAAGGGTAAATCAATTCGCTCAACGGGTGCGGCATTTTCTCTGATGGCTTTTGTGCCAAAGACCATTACTGATCCAGGCATGACTGCTATTTGGGAACAAGCTTTAGATGATATAGAGCAAGGTCATATCACAATTGATGATTTTATTGCAAAGCAAAGCCAGTGGATCACCCAACTGGTGCAGCAATACGCGCAATCCAGTATGAGTATTGAGCCAACAAAAACACCAGCAAAAGAAACGCTCCCTTGTCCAGAATGCGGTGCGGCCACTGTTCGCAGAAATGGTCAATACGGTGAGTTTCTGGCTTGCTCTCGTTATCCTGAATGTAAAGGCATTATTAAGGGGAAAAGCAAAAGTAAAAAGAAATAAACACCGCTTAATCCCATTTCTTTGTGTTTTTTATAAGGGATATAGGCAAAATAGCTTCTGACAACAAATGGCTATAGTTTTGTTGTCATAGAACTGAGTTTTATTTGTTATTCATATTTCTTATCCCTTTGCCGACTCTTTATGGGTCGGCCTTTTTTTGTCTGAAACAGACAGCTTTTCGTTTTGCATAACTGCTCGTTGATTTTCTTACACAGTTCAAAATTTCTCTGTGGCGATATGCCACGTAAATTTTTTAACCAACTATGTAAGGAAATCTATTATGATGATTTTAAGTTTATTTGATGGAATGAGTTGTGGTCGTGTGGCTATAGAGCGTGCCGGTATCCCTGTTACTGCCTACTATGCAAGTGAAATTGATAAGTTTGCCACCATCATCAGTCACAATAACTACCCTGATATTGTACGCCTTGGGGACGTGACAAGGTGGCGAACATGGGATATTGAATGGCAAAAAATTGACCTTCTAATCGCAGGTTCACCATGTCAGGGGTTCAGCTTCGCAGGCAAACAACTGGCTTTTGATGACCCTCGTTCAGCATTATTTTTTGTGTTTGTAGACATACTCAATCACATTAGAAAGCACAATCCAAACGTGAAGTTTTTACTGGAAAATGTACGCATGAAGAATATTCATAAAGACGTGATCAGCTCACTACTTAAGGTTGACCCCATTATGATCAATAGTGCGCTGCTTTCGGCTCAAGATCGTAAGCGACTTTATTGGTGCAACTGGTCTGTGACACAACCAGAAGACAAAAACATTCTACTGAATGATGTGCTTTTGCCAGTCTTCTCAGATGACTATTTGTGTAGCCCAGGCTGGCATCATTGGTGGGAAAAAAAAACAGTTTCAACTGCAAAAGAAATACTCATTAATTTGTAACAAGCAATCCAAAGCCATTACCCTGACCAGCAGAATGTATGCTAATTGGCAGGGAAATTTCCTTGATGTTTCTCATCACTTCATTTCTGAACCAAGACTCAATAAATTTTTACCCAATAACTCTACCGAGCGTTATGTTGGCTCACTTGGCAATGTGCATCAAAGTAGCCGAGTCTACAATACGGCCAGTAAATCCATAACACTAACACATAAGACGAACCCAACTGGTTTATACCTGCAA
This sequence comes from Zophobihabitans entericus, assembly GCF_011745665.1. Lineage (GTDB taxonomy): Bacteria > Pseudomonadota > Gammaproteobacteria > Enterobacterales > Orbaceae > Zophobihabitans > Zophobihabitans entericus. The sequence continues at coordinate 2,379,491 of NZ_CP050253.1, forward strand.
CAAGATAACTTTCATACCTTGTCTGAAGGTACTTATATCCGCAGACTTGATCCAATTGAGTGCGAACGTCTGCAAACGCTGCCTGACAATTATTCAAAGGGTGTCAGTGATACGCAGCGATATAAAGCACTTGGGAACGGTTGGACGGTTGATGTCATCGCCCATATCTTAAGCCAGCTTTCTTAACTTCCTATCTTTGACCCAAGCCATAGCCTATTTAGGTTATGGCTTTTTTAATACAGATTATTCTAATCCGCATTTATCACCAGTTTATGCGAGTGTATCTCACATAATTCCTCTGCTAAACGCTGATGTTTTCAGCAGCACACCCAAGCAAGCCACAGTCTGCGAGGTTTGCGGTACATAAACATGTACTGGCTTCATTTCTTTTCAAACCTAATGGGATTTCACCTGTTAGTTAATTTCATTACCTATCCATTTTTCACATAAGGAAAATAAACCATGAATAATCAATGTATGAATCGTTTACAGATTACAGCAAATACCAAAAATATCGAGGCTCTGCATCAATGGGCTAAAGGCAAAACACCGCCAAATCATTTACGCGCCGTTAAACAAAGTATTAAATTTTTATTGGCTGGACATGTTGACCTTGTTCAACCGACCAAAAAATTTGAAACTCCAGCGCCTTATCCTTATTTATCACCTTATCGAGAACATGTTTTAAGCAATTACACCAAAGAAGATATCGCCTATACAAAATGGCTACGCTTTTTTAATCAAAATGCGTCTTTATCACCTAGAAATATAGACTCTATTAATCGCTGGTATCAAGAAAGTCAGTTAGCCAAAGTAAGATGGTATAGCCTAAGTGCTGTTCAACGTGAAATGATTTGGCTTGTATTGGATGGGCAATATTTATATTGGTCGTATCTGATGCAAGAAAGTCGTTATCTAACGCCTAAAGAGTTTTGGGATGCCTTGGATGCACCGCCTTCTCCATATCGTTTAGATTTTCGGGTCATTAAACCGAGTAGACTTAATTGTCATATCAATGGTACAGATGGCAAATTATTAATTGCACCTAAAGAGGATGAATTTCGGTTTAGTCTAGTAGATCGTTATTTAAAACTCTATTCAAACTCTCTTCCATATGGTTTGGATGTCAATATTTTACATGTAGACGCTGAAAACTTGGTGGTTGATTTTGATACTTCTGATCAGATGCTCAGTCATGGGATTTTAGAAAGCTTGTCAAAGGACTATCAGTGTCGTGTTGAGTATATGTTTTATAACAGAACTACTCAAGGTGTAACACGTTATGAAAACGGTCTGTTTGGTTATGTACATATGATTGAGTCTGATTCACTGATGTTTGAATTCAGCAGAAAAAAAGCATTGGATAACGTTGCTCAGTTATTTCACTATCCTCATTAAATTGTTTTGGTATTTTAGCCCTGTTCATTCAGGGCTATTTATCCTGAAATGCAAAATTACTTATTCTGCTTTCTTTCAGAGAATAAATCTAAATGATGCTATTTTACATTTTCATTCCTGCCCTGATAGGGAAGCAGCACACTCACTTTCATCTATGTGCGGACTGTTTTAATACAGTAGAAAGTTTATTATTTTAATACTGATGTAACTTTTCTGGTTTTATCGATAACCCAAGCAGGTTTTCTAATATTTTACCTGTTGAGATATTAGAAGACCTGCTCAGGTTATCAGTGTTCCTGCCTTGCTTGTAGGCGAATACAAGAACCGTTTGTGCATAGATTTGCGCCAAAATAAAGGCTCTCGCCACGACAATGAGCCGATAATGATTTTTCATTATTTTGTGGCAACTTTCTAATCGCCAGATATAAAACTCTGGTTATTTTTATCATTTATTCACAACAACTGAAAGGAGCAATATGCAAGAAATACGCTGTACCCATTGCAATAAAAAATTAGCTGAAGGCACACTTTTGAATTTACGCATTAAGTGTCTTCGTTGCAAAAGCATCAATTACTTTTCAACACATTAATCAAATAGAGTACCTAGAGTACCTAATCACCTAAACAAATAAGAGTACCGCGAGTGCCATACAAGGACATTGTATGACACTGATTCAACGCAATTTTAAGCATGACCCTACAAGATTTAACGTCTTATCGTCTGGTGGCGGCACACAAAGCATCGCCATCATATGCTTAATACACGCTAAAAAACTCCCTAAACCTGACTGCATTGTGATGATTGATACAGAGCGCGAAGCAAGCAATGCACTGAACTACCAGCGACAATACATGATGCCGATGTGTCATGAAATAGGACTGGATTACTATATTGTTGAAAAGTCTCTTATCAGCCCTATCGACCTTATTTACCCTAAAAATGGCACAGTCTTACCCGGTTATCATTCAGAATTTAATGGACGTAATAAGAGTGGTCACTGTAAAGGGAAACAACCAGGATATTGCTCAGTTAAATGGAAAAGTGACGTTTTTCAAAAGTTTCTAAATATGCAGTACGGTGAACGCTATCTGACTAAACGAGGGGTCAATATATGGCTTGGCATGTCTTTTGATGAGCCTAAACGCATTAAAACAATCCTTGGGAAGTGGCAAAGAAAATATCCATTGTTTGAAATGATGATTACAAGGGAGACGGCAATAAAATTAGTTGAAGATTATGGACTACCGACACCACCACGATCTGCTTGCTGGATGTGTCCGAACCGCAGTGATGCTGAATGGCTTTGGATGAAAGACAATGTACCAGAAGACTTTAAAAAAGCATGTGAGCATGAAAAAGAGCTTCAGCAAGATTTTCCTCACTTGTGGCTCACTCGGTATGGTGTTCCTTTAGATAAAGCCCCTTTTCTATCTCAAGACAATATGACCAATTTAACCCAGTTCTGTGATACCGGCATGTGCTTTAGTTAATGTACATCAGTATCTAATCCAGATAAATAGGGTTAGATACTGAATTTAAGAGCAATATTAACTTTCCGGTCTATGGCATATAATTCAGCATCTCGTGAATCAAAAGGAAATCCAATAATAGCGGTTTTATCTATAAACACCGATAATTGATGTTTTAATAGTTTGGCTTTATTTGCTTCTACTTCCATTTCAGCAGAAAATGGCTTTCCCATTAATTTTAGTATCTTATTATTTACTTGAATAAGTTCTTCTATACGCTCTTTGTGCTCAATAATATATTGAGGAAACGGATAATCATTATGGGTATCAGGAAGTAGAAATTTTCGTCCTGCGATTTCAATCATTATTGCTTCCATTTATTTCACAATCATTAATCTTATCGTTGATACCAAGATGATACATCAATATCACTTCTACGTGTTCAATCAAATTTTAAGTATAACAATAATCGTTTTTCACTTCACATGACTAAAACAGCCATATTAAAACACACACAACTTATATCCTGTTTTATCTGATTAATCCCCTCGGTATTACTACACTTTGAGGCTGTTTCGTTAGCGTTGCTGACAACACACCCAAGCGAGTTGCGGTCTGTGAAATTCGCGGTACATGTACTGTACTGGCTTTATTTATTTTAACCCAATAGGGGATACCCCTTTTGGGGGTGTGTACCTAATTTCTAAGGACATCTATCATGACAATTTACAATAATAGTTTATCTATTCTTACTTTTAAGCCTCAAATGGAGGAATTATTAGCCTTATTTGGTACTAAAAATGAAAGCAATTGTTACCAGCCTTTTCATTTAAGAGCAATTAGACACAGTATTAAACTCTTTACGGCTGGTTGTGCCGGTATTTTGCAGCCTGTCACTGACATGGCATATGCACCTTACCCTGATTTAGTTAAATTTGGACAAGGGGAAAATAATAAAGCCAATGAAGCTTTTAGTGTCTGGTTGAAATGTTTAGAAGCTGATATTCCACTTTCGTCAATACAAAGTGAAAGAATCTGTTCGCTATATGAAGACACCGAATTAACAAACCTAAATTGGTTTAATTTGTCACGAGAACAAATAGCCATCATCGTCCATTTGTTTAATCAAAATGGCGATTATTGGTTTGGGCATTCCGGGCAAATAACCGAAGATGATGCAATTTTTTATTGGAACAACTATTTAGATATACTTCCTTTGCAAGCTGATTTCGATTTGCGTTATATTGTACCCACAAGTTTAGCCTCGGAGCTTAATGGTCATAACAAATTGTTAAAAGGCATTGAATCTATTCGAGACTTTTATATCAAAACTTATTGTGTTGATAGTCCTGAAATCAATGAAATCAACGTCATGCCACAAAATGATTTTGGCCTTATTGTTGAATTTGATACGCAACTGGCACAACTCAGTGAAAATGTCATTATTGCGCTCTCAGGTCAACATAAATGTGATGTAGTCTATACTTACAATACATATGATAACCGATATGGTGATGTGATTGTGGCTCAAAAAGGACGCCTGCTCAAAATGAATGATGATTAATTCATAAAAAATAGCCCTGTATTAAGGGCTATTTTTCTTTTTACCAATGAGACACAAAATTAGAGTTTTGTTAAACGCGCAATCTCAGCAGCTAAATCAAATGACTCATCATCATCGTCTTCTTCATCTTCATCTTCATCATAGGCAGCCATATTACTTGGTTCGTATTCACTTATTCTTGTTCTATCAATACCATTGTAAGAACCAGTACCAAATTCGCTATCCTCGTCCAGTACATCTTCTGCTTCATCTATTCCATGTTCGACACACACTTCAAGTAATTCAATACCACGCTCTATTGTTTCTTGTGTTGAACCATTGAATACATAATGTTTACCTAGATTGAGCATAGCCCCTAAATGACCCTGCTCAATCGCCATTTCATAATATTTGACGGCCTCACCAAAGTTTTTCTCAATATCAAAAACAACACCCAAATTATATAAGACTTGAACATTCCCTGTATCGACAACGGAAAGTAATATCTCTTTCGCTTCTCCGATATTATCGTCATTCATAAGTACCGCACTAAGATTATTTGCAGCAGTGAAACTCCCCATTTCAACGCCTTTTCTTAACCATTGGGTTTCAGATTCAACATCATCTTGTTCTTCATACATTCTTGCAATCGATACACAAGCTTCTGCATGTCCTTTTTCGTATGCTTCTAAAAAATAGTCATAGGCTTTTTGACTGTCATCCATTTCTCTGTAGATCAGCCCCATATTGAAGATTGCTGGCACATAGCCTTTTTCACCTGCTTCTTTAAAGTATTTCAGTGCTTGTTTGTATTCACCCTGATCCATATGAATCCGCCCCATACCACTAATACCACGTGCATTACCAGCAGCTATTGCAGTGGTAAACCAATTATGAGCTTCATCAAAATCTTCATTATCTAAGAAATAAAATCCGAGTTGGCACATTGCATCGCTGTCACCTGCACCTGCTTGCTTTTTTAATAATGTTATGTCCATTTTCCTTTCCTATATGTTGCAGTTGTTGATTGATAATGTACTAATTAAGTCAATTAGTTATAAAAAGTTGATTGTCATTATCTATGATGAAGCGGATAAATAAAAATAGTTTTAAACGATCAATTTAAGATATATTGATCGCCCAAAACGATCAGATGAGGTGAATAAAAAAACAGGCTGAAATAGCCTGCTTTTTTGAGTTTAAGAAATTACATCAAATCTAGTATTTTGTATTCTAATCTTAATACATTATTTGAATAGAATAGTTCGGTTTGTAAAATAACACTCGTTTCTTTTCCATCTACAAATAGAATACATTCTACGTTCCATTGTCCATCAGTATATTGTATCTCGTCTTTTACCATACAACTATTATCTTCATCATACTTATCTTTATTGCCTTTTATAAAGTAAAATTGAATAAGATTATCTTTTTCTGGGTCATATTCTTTCAAAAATTGCTCTAATGGTGGTGGCTGTATCTTAATGGGCGGTTCGCTATATCCTTCACAATAATCAAGAATCAGTTCCTTTATTTCTTCAAATACCTCTTTGGCATCTACCTCTTCACCCTCTATTTCTGAAGTGTACAACTTATTAAAACTGTCTAAATCATCATTGTTTATCATGTCACACAGCTTTTGTAGTAAAGCATGGGTTTGTTTTTTTAAATCTATTCCAGATATTGCCATTATTTATACCCTTTTTCCGTTAACCAGAAGATTAGTACGTGAATTTTTTCTAAATCCACTTTGTTTTAAATCAGTCTGGGCTATTAAGACCAAACAATCTGCTTCATCATCTTTAAAACCTGCGTTTTTTAGGGACTCCCGAGCAATTCTTGCTTCTTCTGCTACATTATTTATGCGCCTAGCTTGTTTCTGAGTCTGGTTCGCAATGTGATGTGGTGTACCACCTGTTTTTTGAGGTTTAGGGCCAGGCTGTCTTCCTGTTATAGCAACCGTGATTGCTTTACTATAAACATAAGCTTTACCATTTTTACCTGTACCACTTAGACCTTTAAAGGCAGCTCCTTGAAAGATATGATGTGAATCCTGTAATGTACCTGTTATTCTATCTTGCACACTGGTGTGTGTTCCATACTGAATACCACGGTCATTGAGCATTTTCTCACACTCTTTTATCTTACATTTAGCTAACCCTAATGGATCAAGCCAAGTAAAGATATTTGGTGCAAATTGATAAGGATTTTCACCACCAACTAAACCAATTGGGTCTTGGCTAACAAATTTACCATTTAACGGTTCATAGTATCGAAACAAATTATAATGTAAACCTGTTTCATTGTCATAATACTGATTTTGCAGCCTAAACGGTTGGTGAGCATTCAGTATATTTGTTTCATTTTCCACGTTACCCCATGCGGAATATTCAGCAAACCACGCCAACTCACCTTGCTCAGTAGTCACTTCTTTTGGCATACCCACTTGGTCGGTATGCAGGTAATTAATCGTAATCGTCTCTGAGGTGTAGTTTCTGACTATTTGTGCCAGTGGAACATAAGTACTACTTTGATATAAGTAGCTATAAACCGTGTTTTGTTGATAATGATATTCTTGCAGTAATCGTGTGCCTTCCCATACAAATCGCACTAAAGACTGATTTTTGTTTTTTTGAGCAGCCATATCAATTTGTTGTTTGCTGATTCGTCTACCAAAGGCATCATAGGCATAGCCCCATGTTTCGCACCGTTCAGCCTGTTCAATATGGACTACTGATAATTGATTTTCAGTGTCGTAGGCTAAGTGCAACACTTCACCGTTGGGTTTCTCACGCTTAATTAAGTTACCTAGTTCATCATAATCATAATGAATCTGGTTATATACTTCAGTTCGGTTTGCATGAGTATTAATCGGTCTACTATTTGGGTCATCTTTAAGGGGAGACCATGTTTTATCTTGCATCATTCGGTCATAGTAGGCTTTATCTTTAACCGCTTTTTGTTGTTGTGGCTCAAGCGTAGAGTCAATGAGGTTATGTGCTGGGTCAAACGTAAAGCGTTCCTCCCCAACTTGAGTAATTTGGCCTAACTTGTCATAAAGGTAAGCAACCGTTCCTGTTCTTAAATCCGTACTTTGTTTGAGATTACCTGCTTTATCATATAGGTAACTACGCTTAACAGGGGCGGTTGCCACCAGCCATTGATTTTTATCTTCCGCTTTGAGTTGAGTCTGTGGTGTGGCTACTTGATGTTGGAGTCGCCCCAATGGGTCTAATCCAAAATAGCTGGAGAGTGAACCTTGGGTACGGCTGATTTCGCGATGTAAATCGTCTCGTTCAAAATCACTGATGATTGTCCCATCTATATTAATCTGATGCAGATGACCACTGCCATAGAACAAATAATTGATCATTTCACCATTAGGTAAGATGGTTTTTGTTCTGTTGCCAAGCGCATCATATTCATAGCCTACAGTGGTTTCTTGTCCTCTGTGTAAGGTTGATTCAAAGATTAATTGTCCCACTTCGTCATACTGTAATTTGATGCAACTGTGCTGATTTGTCGCTTCAATTAATTGCCCAAACCGGTCATAGTCAAACTGGCTGGTTTGGGTCTGTGGCGTAAACATTGCCCTGTCTTTGCTTGTCACGTTCTCATCATTAAACAGCCAGTCAGAAAGCTGTTCAGATAGACTACTGTGGCGATGACTGGTCTTTTTAATCAGTTGACCCAAAATATCATGTTCAAAACGATGCTCTATTAAAATACTGGCTTCACCGCGCTGGTGTATAATTTGCCCATGCTCATATTGAGCAATCAGTTCTTGAGCAGCATTAAACTGATATTGTGTGACTTTGCCATCCCAAGCTCTTTCTTGGGTTAAATTGCCCAGAGCATCATACTCAAGTGAGTAGTGGTCATGGTTTTCGTTGGCTAACAGGACAAGATTACGTAGCTTGTCATAAGAATAATGAAAAGCATGTCCTAGTGCATTAATGCGAGTAAGTGGTAAACCGTCTTTATCTAAATGATATTCTGTACGCTGTTTTAGGGCATCTTCAAATGCCGTTAATCTGCCTAAAGCATCATATTGGTAGGACTCGGTACTGCCATCAGGATAAATTATTTCAGTAAGCTGATTGAGTGAGTCATATTGATAGCGTGTCACATAATTTAACGCATCAGTGATTGCTTGTACCTGACCTTTGCTCGTGTACTGAATCTGTGTTTTTTTACCTGAACAATCTGTTAATTCTGTTAATTGTGCAAATTCATCATAATGAAATAAAGCATCTTTACCCAATGCATTAGTCGCAACAGTCAACAAACCACGTTCATCATATTGATAGGTGGTCTCATTATGTTGAGGATCAATAACTTTTGTTAAGTTGCCTTTTTTGTCATATTCGTAAACTGTACTATTACCTTCAGTGTCCATGATTTCAAGCGGTAGCCCTGCCAAATCTTCATCTTCATGATAGAAAATATCCAGTTGAGCACCAGCAGCGTCAATTGAAGTGCTCAGGTTCCCCATGTCATCATAGTAAAAACGAACAGTACGGTCTAAGGCATCTGTTTTGCTCATGATTTGCCCATAATCATTGCGCTCGATATGGGTTGCATTGCCCAGCGCATCAATCTCAAAAATGACTTCTTTATTATCGTCATAGCCAATGACATGAGTGTGACCTAAGACATTAGTAATTTGGGTTTGACCAATTTGATAATCAAATAGCCATTCTTCCTCTAAATTTGTCCAACTGCGTTTAACTTTACCTTTTAAATTATATTGATCATATTCATAATAGGATTCAAGCCCATCGGGTTGACCGTGCATTGTCATCATATGGTTGTTATAACTAAACTGACGTTGACATTGATTTGCACTGTTATAGATAGCAACTAAATCCCCTTTATCTGAGTAGTCATAACGAACCAATGTTTCATTATCTAAACTGACCTGAGTCAATCGATTGACTTTACCTTCATGGGGCAGAACACCACTTAAAGCAGATATTAACGTGGTTGCAGCATCGTAAGTAGCATCTGGTGCAAGCTCTATTACTTCAAACTTGAGTTTAAAAGCACGTCCAACACTGTCAATTAGTTCTGTTGGGTAAGCTGTATCATCATAAATTAGTCGAATATGCTGCTCATTGCGATCCAGCATAGCAACCATTGGGTAAATCTTATCTTGTGCCTGAACAGGACTAAACCATAGTCTTAAGGCTTTATCTGTTGATGTGATTTCATATACATTAGGACGAACAGCATTAAAATAGAGTAATTCGTATCGGTCAAAATAGGGTTCATCATCTGGTTCAGTGCTAAATTCTACTTCTGGTAACTCAATCTCTCTACCTTGGTCATCGATATAAATAAAGCCATCACTGGTTTTAATGAGACGATGGCTAAAGGGTAAAGACCAACCTTGACCTAACCAGCCGTTACCAATTTGATCTGAATAATAACTGCGTTGCCAAACAAGAGGCATAGTGCCATCAAAACGAAAATCTGTATCCAGTGAACCAAATAACGCTTTAATCCCTAAAATCGGATTAATTGGGTGTCCAACGGCTGGCTGACCTTTGCACTTCACACATTTAGCACTGCCCTGATCAATGATGCAACCATCAGCACCAAAGCCCGGAGGAGGTGAGCCTGTAATAATGGGGGTGGCAAATGTTTTAGCGGGTGGTAATGGCCCTTTTTTGCCTGGCACTAATGAAGCGGCCATCACTGCTGCTTGTGCTGCTTCAGATAATCCCTCATGTCCCATTGATGCAGCAACTTCACCGCCAACATCTGCGACCATTTCAACCATTTGTGGTAATTCTACATTGTCTATTTTTTCTGGTGGATTTGCGGAACTGGAAGGGATAATTGCAGGAGTGCTTGGTTTTGGTATCAGTACACCGACTGTATTGCCATATTTTGCCATGATTTAACCTTTGTATTGAACAGGCTAATTATGCAGCCTAATTATACAAAATAGTTAAATATAGAAAATAAAATGTGAAATAAGTATGCCTTAAGTATTATTTGTACAACAAAACATGACAAGCCTATTATTTTAAATAAATATCAGCATAAATTACGGTATCTGCTTTAATCAATATTAAGCTGACTTGTGAAACTCTTTCTCTATTTAATTAAATACTGACCAGCCCAATTCTCCTTTCTTTCTGACTCTTTTTACTAATCAAACGATGATACAGCCATGTTTAGTCGAGGTACTCGACAACATCCCAGGCAATCATGGTTTTTAAGATTGCGGTATCTGTTAAAGATACTAACCATCGGCCAGCTCGTCAAACACCCACCTACACGAGCGATTATCATTTTGATAAGGGTGTTCCATTTATTTAACCCTAAAGGGATTAGCCCTATAGGGCGACTCTCTTAATTTACAAAAGAGGAATGAATTATGTCTTTTTGCGCGAATCGTCTTGTTATTACTGCTACAGCTCCAAGAATGGAGTTTATCAAAGGTTTTTTTGGTTGGTCTGATAGTGTTGGGCCAGTTTATCCTGCCCATAAAATTGCTCTTAATCAGAGTCTAAAGTTTATTCTTTCTGGTTTTGCCGGTATTGTGAAAAACTTAGAGATACCTGAACGTCAAGAGGCACTGAGTTCTGAGCAAAAAAAAGCTGAAATGGCTGGAAGTCTGGCCTATTCATCCTGGCTTAATTTATTTCTCATTAACCAGCCCTTAACCAGTGCTACATGTGTCAAAATCAACGAGCTGTACCAGCAAAGTAAATTAAGTCAAATCAAATGGGTTGACTTAACCGTTAATCAAAAAGAGCTTATTGAGTTCTATTTAAGAACCGGCTCTTCAGATTGGTTTGGCCTTTCTAAAGTTCTTGCCAGTTCAGAAGTCGCGAACATTTGGGACAACATTTTAGAAGATATCCCGATGATGAGTAAACTTGATTTAAGATCGATTATTCCAACATCCATACAGTCTGAAATCAATGCTAATCTTAATTTGTTTAATGAGATACCTAGCCGACACGATTTCTATATCGACCAGTATGGTACGGAAATCGTGGAAATAGATTCATTAGAAATTCAAAAAAAAGGTTTTCAAATGATTATTGACTTTGATACACCTCTGACACAAGTGAATGAACAAGTCATTACAGAGCTTTCTAAACTTTTTCTATGTACTGTTGAGCATTATGCTTCTATGCAACAAAGTAATTACTGCTGTTACGTGAAAGCAGACAATGGTAATTGTCTTGCTGTACTCGATGACAACATTGAGAAAGATGAACAAGGTAATGTGATTGGTCCAAGTTTTATTATGTGTAATGTGGCTCATTACGGTAAAGACGACTAAGTTTATATCAATTCTATTTCTAACCCTTGGGGTATTCTTGCCCTCATGGGCTTTGAATATCCCTTTTCTTTTTAAAGGAACACTCATGGATATTCAAAGTATTGTCAGTTTAAAAGATTTGGCTTTAAAAAAGTCTCTTACCCTACCAGCTTCAATTTTAGATAAAAAAATTGAGTTGTTTTACCCCGAAGCCATCAAAAATGATGAATTTACACTCCATTATAATGAAGACGAGGAAATACTGACGCTTCACTATATGCAATATGACCCATTTGCAGATGACTATTGGGAATTTACTGATGTCGGTGAGTTCATCACTAAAGTGACAGATGAGTTGATTGAGTCATTAACTGAACAAAACAAACCGTTTTTTCAAATTGCGACTTATGAACACGGTACTGTTTATCATTATCCTATTGCATCAAGCGCAGATGTCTGTACTTGCCGTTGGGATACTCGCTTTGGTGGTGTGTTTGTCCCTTCTGAGTGGTTTATTCAAGATTGTGAAAACAACCAAGCTACTATGCTTGAGCGTTTAAAGTCTATCTTTTCAGCCTATTCTGACTGGTGTAATGGTGAGGTCTATGTACTTAAAAGCGATACTTACCATTTTAAACACTCAAATCAGGATGTCATTTTTATTGATGATTCGGATTGTACAAGCAACTATATTGGCTATTCCAGTACCTTGAATGAGTTACAACAACTTATTTAATTCTCATTTTCTTAACCCACAGGGGCATTCACCCCCTTTGGGATGCTCCTATTTTTTATATTTTAAGGAGTATTTTATGACTCAGGTTTTTTATGTTCCCGGCTCAACTGGTTTTATAGATATGGTACGTCATTCTGAAACGGATGATGAGCCACATGGTCTTTATAGTGGTCAACCTTTAAGCGTAAAGAAACAACAGTATCCTAACTTAATTGTTGATACAGAAGAAAATGTAATGAATGCCATTCGAGCCGCAGCCAGAACTTCTCCGAAAGAGATTTCAGAAGAAGATTATTGGAATGCCTTGGAATGTTTACCTCCTGTCGGTTTTTGTGGTGATCGTCAAAGCAGTTCATTTAAATTTCTTGAGGGGTATACATTAGATATCACTTATATTTATGTAAAAGTATTACATGAAAATAAATACCGATATTTTGAGTTCTTAGATGTAGAAACGCTTACCCATCAAGAAATCATGGCGATCATTCATGAAAGCAATGTACTGACCGTTCACAATTAGAACACACTAATTATTATTTTTTTAACAGTCCATAGGGATCAGCCTATGGGCTGTATCCCTTGATTGATATTCAAGGAGATGATTATGTTAGACAAACAACGAGTAAAAACAGAATTACCCCTACTGATTATGTTTCACCTTCCTCTTTATCAGGGTCATTATGACTATAAAATCATTGATGATAGCCCTAAAACACTTGTTAAAGACTTCGCTCCAAAACCGATACAAGGAGTCGTTGTCAATAAACTACTTGATGGTTCATTAGTCATTAAAACAGGTGAAAGAGCATTTTGTTTGGTTGAGCACACTTTACTGAAGAATATTCCCCAAATCGGTGATGAAGTACGTTTTATGCCCTATACAAAAAGAGATTTTGATGGAGAGTTTGTTATCCCCAAAAACACTTTACTTATCGAAGCCAATGGAAAGTTTTATCAAGAAAAACAAATGGTCGACTGTTCGGATAAAGTTTACCTACCTTTTTCATCTTATCGTTCTCGTTTAAGAGAGCTTAAAAATAAACTGGAAGAATTACGTGCTTCAGATGAAACGCGGCGCATAGCGCACATGCTTGTTGATGCTCATGCTCAAAACTTTTCATTAGAAGAACGATATAACCATTCTTTTGCCAAGCCTTTTTATAAGAAGAAAAAACCGTATATTCCGCCTTCTATCTCCTTTGATGTTTCTACAACAAAGTTTGAAGGACGTGTGGTGCTTTATTACCAAGAAAAAGAACAGCGTTTTGCGGTTCAATTAATCAAGGAGAATAACATCTTTCTTGATTTAGCTTTAAGCAGTCCTGATTTAGATTCAATTGGCTTTATTTTGGAACAACTCATTGATGATGGCAGTTGGAAAAAAATAAAAATTGAAGTATTAAACAAAAAGATACCTTTATGTTAATCCTCTTTGGGGCGTGAAATCTACATGTCCCAATTCTTATTTCTTGCCCCTTGTTTATTTCTAATCAACCAAAATGAGCCTGTCTTAGTCGATGTATTCGACAAGCCCAGGCAGTCTTTAGGTCTTCAAAGCTGCGGTATCTTTTCAAGATATTGACCATTGCCAGCTCGTCAAGCACTCAATACACGAGCGATTATCAATTTGATAAGAGTGTTTTTATTTTTTTATTAGAGGAGTTCGTTATGAATTGCTGTCTCAATCGTTGGTATATATCAGCGCCTACTTACAAAATGAAGCCCATTAATGTGTTTCTTGGTTTAGATAAACTTGATAATGATCCGTATTATGCGTTTTTATTTGCCATTAAAAGAAGCATAAAAATTTATGTTGCTGGTTGTGCTGGCATATTAAAGCCAGTAACAACTATATATAACGCACCAAACACTGAGATTATCAGTCATGGCATTGGTGAAATTACGCCAGAAAATACCGCATTTTCATACTGGTTATCCTTTCTGATTTCTGATTGCCCTTTAGATAGCATCTATAGTGGCATGATTGGTGATTTATATTATGAAACTGGTTTATTGAATTTGGCTTGGGAATTTATGCCAAAAGAACAGCAAACTATTATTCATGAACTGTTTAAGCGTAATAGTTTTAGCTGGTTTAAATTGAACACGCCAATTAGCTTAGAAGATGCGGGTTGTTTATGGTATTCATTGGATGACCCTGTTTGTCAGTTTGTCCCATTTGATTTGCGATATTTTATGCCAACGACTTTAGCTAAAGAGATTTTGAGTGAAAGTAGTTGTGATATCGAAAATAATCCAAGTTTTCAGCGTTATTTTGAACACTATGGTGTAGAGCAATCTCAATTCAAAATCATGAAACATCAATTAAATGATAATTCGACCATGATTGAGTTTGATACTGATAATACGTCATTATTGCCAGAAGTTATTAAGCAGTTTTCACAAAGGTATCAATGCAAATTAACGTATTATTACTTTTCTCTTAAATATGATTTTTGCGGCAAAGTGATTGCTCAAAAAGGTCAGCTAATAGAGGAGCGTGCGGATGAACTTCATTACACATACTCTTCAGATGGCGATGAAAAGAAGTTAATTGGCCCTGAATATATCCTTGACCAATTGATCTTATAAGTTGTCTTAAATCGTTGTACTTAGTTTTTTAACCCATTGGGGCATTTCCCCACAGGGTTAATGTCCCTAATTTTTTATTTCTTAGAGGACATTATCATGTTAAATCGCGAAACATTATCAGAAAAATATAAAGTAACTCTTTGGGGACGCAAAGCCAAAGTCCCTAAAGCAATCACCATTAATTACATTGATGGTTTTGCTTTAGGTAAAGGTATATTTGGACAAAGTGTAGACCCATCCCCATTTGAGGGCGAAGTTATTATTGTCGAAGAACAAGTGGTCATCGTACAGGCAAAAAAAAATGAGTTTTATATCATTGATCAAACCTTTATGAGTCAAGTACCGGAAGTTGGCGACAAAATTGCAGTCAACCCTTATTTCAGAAAAATGTTTAATGGGCAACGAATCAACAGTAAACATACACAATTGACTCAATATATGAATGGAGATTGTTTTGAAGCAAATTCAGCATTGCTTGGAGGAACGATATCCCATATACCCGGAAATAAAGTGAATAACCCTCAACTAAAGTATTTAGTTGATTATTTGGAAAACACTAAATTATCGGATGGTTATCGTAGTGTCACTCATATGTTGTTTGATGCAAAAGCAACAAATTTTATTGCAGTTGATCCTGTATCTGAGTCTGATCCAACTGAACCTAGCTTACAGTTTACTGTGGATACCGCTAAGTTTAAGGGGAATGTGAAAATTATTGCTCATGAAAATGATAATAATTTTTTCTCACCCAATCAGTTTACAGTCTATTTGACTGATCACGCTGGTAGTGAACAGATGCTCGAAACGGATGATAAAAGCTTATACAAATTGTTAGATGAAATGATTGATGATGGTAGCTGGAATACGATAGCTGTCAATATCATCAAAAAAGCACCTAAAAAACGTCAATAATTTTCATTAAAGACTCTCTTTTAAAGAGAGTCTTTCCCTATTTTAGCAAGGATAAAACCATGGCTTATCAACACTATTTTTACAATAACAAACCTGTTCCACAGGATAAATGGTTACATTTATGTATCTACGTAGCCGACATTTATCATTTTATGCAAAGAAATAAAATTGGCCACTTTGGCAAAGATATTGAGATATGTGATGTTCAAGGCTTAACACCTATTCATCATGTCAGTGAACTGTTTACGCAAACTGAAGGTATTTCAACCATTGCGTTTAATGGTAATAGAGCGAAACAACAATCTTGCGAGGCGTTTATCTTTCCACAAGCAGCATCGGATCACATTCATGTTGAATGCAAAACTCGAATGCAACCCTATGAGTTTATGGTGATGGCTGCCTTAATTCTTGCACATAACTTGTGTGGTGATTACTACAGTATTCATTCAGACTCACCCAAGCAAGAATGGCAATTAGTTCTGGCTTGGATCAACCTACATTTTGATGGCGGTTATACCTTACCTCCTATCGTAAATTGAGTTATTTGGTCTGTACCCTAAATGTCTGTATAGACATTTAGGGTATAATTTCTAATAATAAGTCTAATCATAGCAAAGGCAATAACATCATGAACGTTTATTATGTGAATCAAAAAGGATTAGATGCAATCAATAAAATTCTAAAAGAATATATGAAGCCTAATACATGTTTTGCACCTTATTCAATGAAGGAACTTTCACAACAGATTCTACAAATTGAACAAAGTGCAAACGAGGCACAAAAATCATCCGGTCGTTTTGAAATTCCCGGTCATCTATCTAAATCAGGCAATCCTGAAGCGTTCACCTTATTTGGTGATGAGCATTATGATATAGAAGAGTTTGTTGACGAAGAGTAAACAAAATCTATTCTCATTTTAAGCACCTTTTTAGGTGCTTTTTTTATCAATAAAAAACTTCACAGACAAATCCGCATTTATTATTACCAAAACACCTTATAAGAGCGAAGATACCACTATGTTTCGTTGACGTAGTCAACAACATCCCAGTCAGCAAGGGTCTTTAATGCTGAGGTATCTATTAGATATTGGCCCACTGCCAGCTCGTCAAACACCCACTTAACGAGCGATATCATTTCGATGATAGGGTGTCTCTTACTTTATCTTATTTAATTTTTTAAACCCATGCGGGATTGTCTCTTATCCCTATTGGGATAGTGCGCTCGCTATTATTTCTTTTGGAGAATAATTATGACCACTGTTGCTCAAACTACTCAAACAAATACCCAACCAAAACGCTATGAATTTCAAGCATCAGGTTTGGCTTATGTTAATAATATTCGTGATGTTAATCCTGAAAATGGAGATTCTTACCTTTCTTGTACCCTAGCTGTTTTAGAAGGCAAAGAAGGAAAAGTGAAGTACAAATATATTAACGTTAAAGTGGTTGGCGAAAAAAATATCCAACTCATTAACAATTGTCGTCTGGCTGTTACACAGGAACGTCCTGTTTTAGTCAGTTTCTCTATCAGCGATCTTAATTGGGAGATTTTTACCTATAAAAAAGGTGAAAAAGCTGGTCAACAAGGCATTAATCCTTATGCGCGTTTGTACTGCATTAATAGACTCATTGTGGGTGGTAAAGTTGTCTATGATCGTAAAGCTCAAGATAGTGAAGCATCACAGCAACATGCTGAAGCTGCTGCGCCAACTTTTGCTGAACCACAATCAACAACTGAAACAACTACTGAGTCTGTGCCAGCACAACCAGTAGAAACACCAACTGAACCTGTTACAACTGTAACTGAATCAGTTGAACCTCAACAGATAGTTAATCCTGTACCCACAGCAACAACACCTGCACCAGCAATTGCTGCTGTTTCTTTTTAAAAATTTTTTTTTCATCCTTTATTCAAACCGTTACTTATTAGTGATGGTTTGAATGCTTTTTCTTCTGAGGAATACCCCATGATTACCATACCCGGACAGTTATCAATACGCACTATTCACGGTAAGAACGGTGCTTTTAATGTTGCAAAACTTAATACACATATCGGTGACTTTGTTGTTAAAGATTCAGATATAGAACAGTACCCAGAGGGCAAATATGATGGTGATTTTATGATCCAAAATATTTCACCAACATATTACATGACTAATGGTCGTCTTGTGGTTGAAGTTAAAGCTCAACTGGCTGGTATGACCTTATCAGCAAGAGATAATCTAAGCAGTGAAGAAGCCGAGGCTATAACCGCTAAAGATGTTGATCCAATCGAACATGAAACATCTGCACCAGTTCAAACCACGACAAGTACATCAAAAGGAGTACCTACGTCTAATGAGCAAACTGCTTCAACTGTCACTGATTCTGTGCCAGCAAATGCAGAGGGTGAACATGCTTCAGATGATCAAATCTTATTTGGTCATTTATGGCCATTAGGATCAGAAGTCAAACTTGATTCGACAGTTGATCGCTTGCGTTATCGGAAACAAATTGAACGCCTACAGAAATTGGGCTATCTATTTGATCAGTTTAAGCAAGTTTGGTCTAACGCACCATTTTAATTCTACTACGGACAACAGGGCAAAAGCCCTATTGTCTTTTTCTTTGAAGGAAAGTTCTATGACTCGCTTATACAAAATTGAAGAATGCCCGGAACTCATGACAGATGCGTATGTGTGTGATGAATCCAATAACCTGATGTTTTTGTCAGTTTGGGGACGTGATACTTCTATTAAGTCATTTATTGCTCGTTTGGCATTAGGACAATCAGAACACGGTTTAAATGAGTTTAATATCATTAATGACCATGATTGTGCATTAAATGCCTATATTGGTAGTCCAAAGCGTCTGGATAAAAGTCTGACACGAGTGTATCGACAAACTTTATTTGGCACCTTGTCCCATTTATGGATATTCGACAAACGATTTCTGAAAGTGGATAAAGCCAATAATCAAGCCTTGTTGTTACCACCGTCTAATGAAAGCAAGGAAAACGTAAAGACCAGAATTTGGTATCTCGTCAAAGAAACCTGTTCATTACCCTTACTTGATTCATGGTGTGACTATGTTTTGAGTATTTTGTATCGGGAAGAAATGATCACAACGTTTCCTAAGACCAATATTGGTGATTTAACGGCTTATAAAATTCATCTGAATATTGAATTACTCAATACTTTACTTGGTGAAGCCATTCGTGAAGGAATGCTAACCACAGATCAACCAGCTTCTGGTTACTTAATCTAAGGAGTCTATTATGGCGCTGATGTTTCCACGTTTGGCACACAATTTTGCCAAAAACGGTTATTACCCCACTGATGAAGTCAGCATGGAACGCATACTCAGTATGTTAGAGCCTAGCGATGATGTGCAAGGTATTCGTATTGCTGATGTGTGTGCAGGTGAAGGCGTTGCTTTAGCTGAAGTAGCCCATCATTTGAAGTCTTGTAATCCAGAACGTGAAGTACGCTCTTATGGTGTCGAATATGATACTGAACGAGCTAAACACGCAACATCATTACTGGATGTGTGCATTCAGGGAGACTTTTTTGACACGATTATTTCTCCTGGTACTTTCGGATTGCTTTTTTTGAACCCACCTTACGGTGATTTAAGTCGTGAAGTGTGTAATCAATATGGTTATGACAACATAAAACGCCCAAGGTTAGAGAAAACTTTTTATCAAAAAAGCGTTCATCTTTTGCAACCTGACGGCATTATGGTATTGATTGTGCCATTTACTGTTTTGGATGATGAATTCAGTAGTTGGATCAGCAATCACTTTGATGAACTATCTATTTTTCGTGCTGCGACAGACCAATTTAAACAAGTCGTGATCATGGGACGAAAAATCAAAAGCAAAGATATTCATCGTGAACAAGCCAAAAAAAACCTACATTCATTGCGAAGTGTAGGTAGTGGCGATATTCAAGCACCTGTTCTACCAGAAACGCCGAATATGTTTTATACCGTACCGGCAAGTCATACTGAACTGAAACATTTTTACCGGGTGACACTTGAGCCAGAACAATTAGAGCAAGAAATTCATGCGCTAAAGGGTTTGTGGCCTGAATTTACCTCAAAGTTTAATGTGTCTCAGATTGGTTTTAGACAACCTGCCTGCGCTTTGTCCGAGTGGCATTTAGCTTTGGCTTTGGCTGCTGGTGCCATTTCTGGAACGGTTTCATCTAAAGAAGGTAAAACCTATATTTTGAAAGGTGATACTCATAAAGAAAAAGCCACTAAGGTGACTTTTGAAGAGCGTGAAGATGGTTCAATGGCTGAAGTAAGAACATTGACGGATAAATTTATACCCGTCATTCGAGCTTGGGACATGACTCCCGATTCACAGACCTTTGGTAATGTGTTAACCATTCGTTAATTTATTCAATCAAGACTATTTAAGTCTTTCCCAAAAGGGGTTATGTGCCCCTAATGGGTTGCCATAGCCTCTTTTTTATTTATTTAAAAAGGAGTTTGTTATGGCTGAACTTATATATTCATATGTGGGCGATCAACAACCTGTTGTTCCCCCTGCTGTTATTCAAAACAATGCTGATTTAATGCAATTGGCAACGTCTGATGCGTTAAGTATGTTTGCTGGTACAGATGATTTTGAGGTGATTGCTGAAGAATCAGATGACACTGAAACAGATGAAGCAGTATTTGATCCTCTTACCCTGTCGTTATCCGATTTTGTTTCCGAATTTGGGGATGAGTTACTGGATAAACTGAATGAGTCTAATCCCCCTGTTTATCAGGGGCAAATTAGACCACTCAGACAAGCCGTATTAGATGGGTTAAATCGTCAACTTTTTCCTGCTCAAGCCAATGTAGCCCATGCAGTCATGGAGCTTTTGGTTAATCGTGATGCACCGGCAGCAATCGTTAACGGTGAGATGGGTTGCGGTAAAACCACGATTGGGATTGCCATTGCAGCCATGCTTCATGCAGAAGGTTTTAAACGTATGCTGGTACTGTCTCCACCTCATTTGGTTTATAAATGGCGGCGAGAAATACTGGAAACGATACCGAATGCAAAAGTATGGGTATTGAATGGCCCAGATACGTTATCCAAGCTAATTGCTTTACGTCATAAATTGCGATTAGGACAGCAAGACAATGATGCACCAGAGTTTTATATTCTTGGTCGGGTGCGGATGCGAATGGGTTTTCATTGGCGACCAGCATTCAGACGAGTCAAAAGAAAATGTGGTGAACTGGCTTCCTGTCCGCATTGTGGGACGTATATTCAAGATGGTGAAAATTTTGTACCGCCTGATGTTCTGATCAATGAGGAAAAAAGACGTAAATGTGTCAAATGCCATAGTGCTTTGTGGACACTGATGCGCCCTAAAACCTTATCAGGAGAAGATCAAAAAAGCGCGGTGTTAAAGTCACTTAAACGTATTCCAACAATCGGCCCTGCTACTGCTGACAAGCTGATTAATAAATTTGGTGAAGAGTTCCTGGCATCAATGCTTGGTGACAATATTCATAATTTTATTAATTTAATGGATGGTCAAGGTCATTTAGTCTTCTCTGATAAGCAAGCTGCTCGTATGGAGAAAGCTTTGGCTAAGATGGAGTTTGGATTTGGTGAAGGTGGTTATCAACCCACTGAATACATCAAACGCTATCTACCCAAAGACACTTTTCAACTGATGATTGCTGATGAAGCACATGAGTATAAAAACTTGGGTTCTGCTCAAGGTCAGGCGATGGGCGTATTGGCTTCTAAAGTCAAAAAAATACTGCTCTTAACCGGCACACTGATGGGCGGCTATGCCGATGATATTTTCTATCTTCTCTTCAGATGTTTAACAAACAGTATGCTTGAAGACGGCTATAAACCGAAAAGAGGTAGTTTAACCTCTGCTGGTACTGCGTTTATGCGTGACCATGGCATATTAAAAGACGTGTATTCAGAAAGTAAAACCGAACATAAAACTGCCTCTGGCAGCAAAATGACGGTTAGAACTTCTAAGGCTCCGGGATTCGGGCCAAAAGGTGTGATGCGTTCTGTTATACCGTATACCGTTTTCTTACGTCTGAAACAATTGGGCAAAGTCTTACCGCCTTATGAGGAAGAATTTAGACATGTGTATATGTCAGATGCTCAGGCATCTTGCTATAAAGAGTTATCAGGCAACTTGACATACATACTCAGAAGAGCGTTAGCAAAAAGAGACACGACCTTACTCGGTTTGGTTCTCAATATACTGTTGCGCTGGCCTGAGACATGTTTTAAAGAAGAAGATATTCGTCATCCACGTACACGCAAGATATTAGCGAGTACACCAGAAATTTTTGATCCAACAGACATTAGCCCGAAAGAGCAAGAGTTAATCAATATCTGTAAAGCTGAAAAAGCAGCCGGACGCAAAGTATTAGCGTACAGCATCTACACAGGCAAACACGATACGCTGACACGTCTTAAAACGATTTTAGAGCGTGAAGGTTTAAAAGTGGGCATTTTGCGTGCTTCTGTGAAAGCAGAAGACCGCGAAGATGAGATTGCCAGATTGCTTGAACGAGGTATTGATGTGTTACTCACTAATCCTGATCTTGTGAAAACAGGTATGGATTTACTGGAGTTTCAAACGATTGTGTTTATGCAATCGGGCTATAACGTCTATACGTTGATGCAAGCTTCAAGAAGATCATGGCGAATTGGGCAAACTGAGTCAATTAAAGTGATTTTCTTAGGGTATGCACAAACATCACAAATTGCGTGTTTAGAGCTGATGGCGAAAAAAATCGCTGTGGCAATGAGTACGTCAGGTGAGATGCCAGACTCTGGTCTAGATGTTTTAAATTCTGATGGTGATTCAGTTGAAATTGAACTGGCTCGTCAATTAATTGCACAACAAGCCGCAATGAAAATGGCAGCTTAAACCGTTATCCCCTGAAAAGGGGATAACACTACTTTATCTATGAAAGGAATTTCTATGCAAGATCATCTTATTTCGGCAGTACCTAGTATGCCAACATGTAATCGAGACAATCCTTATGCGATAAATATAGGATTAGGCGACATAGTCAAAACGTGTCTTAGTGAAAAACAATTAAACAGAAAAGTTATACTTTGTGCTCACTTTCAAATCTTCGAAATACTGGAAAAACATTTAGCATTAAAAGGATTAAAAACAGCTAGATTGCGTTTTATGGGGGATGATTTCGAATTCAATGATATTGATGTTTTATTGATCACAACTTCTTACAGACAATTATCTTATGGATATAAATTATTGGAGTTCTCAACAATTATTATTACTGAGAGATTAACATTATCTCATTATGATAGCCTCGTTGCACGAGTGGTTCATTATGGTCAGACTAATTCAGTTAAAGTGTATGTTTCTGGTATTAAAAATCAACAGTATTATGTTGAACTGTGTCGCCTTGATAACCTTGTAGTACCGGATGACATTAAAGCTCAAGGTAATGATGCAATTTGTCAATGGGCGATAGAAAGTGATTTTGAAAGAGCCAATACCATAAGTTCTAAGTATTAATTTAATTTTAACCCTATCGGGATATTTTATCCCACAAGGGCTAGGATATCCCATATTATCTTGGAGATATCTTGATGAAATACTCACAATTAACTTGTGTACATTTAACTCAGAGCGATTTGGAAGACAACATACACTCAAATTTTGAGGATGTTGATTTTCCTGAATCACTGAATATTCGTTTTAATCCAGAATTAGTTCATTCAGCTAAACAGGCTTTATCATCTAACCCTCATTTCAAAGGTATTCTGATACCTGCCGAAGTAAATGTTGATGAAGAGTCATATATTAGTGTTGAAGAGGATGAAATTTTGGTGATGGGAGACGTGCTAAGAGCGCAGTTTAAAGATGGACAAACAGATGCACAATATCACGTTTGTTTTGATTTTACTGGCTGTTAACGTTTACTGATTATCTTATTTTACCCCAAAAGGGATACCTATCCCTTTTGGCATAGTGTATCCCTATTTTATTAAGGAAATACATTATGTCTGAGGCTCAAGAAAATTTGTCTAATTTGCAGATGGTTGAATTAACCATTGCTCATTATTTTAAACAGCAACCATTAATGATCCCTCAATTGGTACCTTCATTAAAAATGGTTATGCCCACCCTTCAGTTACGCAGCATCATGAGCATTATTTATGACCCTGACGCTGAAAATGAAGATTTTCGGGCAACGATGCTCAGTTATATTGACACATTTAAGCGGTTAAATGCCACTTATCAAGCATTACCAGAGTACGGTACAACAGCAAATATACCGATACCTGAGAGGATTGCGTATTTGCACTACTTTGCAGGTGGTTCTGACTGGTGGCTATTAGAGAAAGATACTGAGGAGCAAGATCAAAACCTTGCTTTTGGTGTGATTGCGCTTCATCAACAATATCCTGAGACTGGTTCAATTAGTTTAGATGAATTGGTTGCCAGTCCTTATGTTTCCTTGGATGAGCATTTTCAACCCAAGACGATTAAGGACATTCGGGAACTGTCTGATTTATGCAATCAGTAAAAGTATATTGATATTTATATATTAACTTGTTGTTTTATTTTAACCCCTAAAGGGATACCTATCCCTTGGGGGCATAGTGTATCCCAAAACAAACACTTATGGAGATACATGATGACTAAATTGTCTTATCAAGAAATGGTTCAAATTGCCACAACTGAGTTGATTAAAATCCAACCCACTGGTTTTCATTCAATGATTGAACAGGCAAACTTATATATGCCAGGTACTCGGCTAAGAGCAATTCTTAGCATATTTTTTGATTATGATAATAAACGTTGGAAGTCCATAACAGGACGTTACCGAAAGATGTTGTCTACGCTAAATACCCATTTTCAGAAGCTACCAAAATATGGTGCAACAAACAACACGCCCATTTCTGAGCGAATTGTTTATTTACACTACTCTGTGAATGGCTCAGATTGGTGGATATGGGAACTCGATACTGGAGCAAAGGGAGAATATCTTCTCTTTGGTATTACAGTTAATCGTCAACACCCAGAGATTACTCTGGAAACCTTTATTAGCCTTGATGAATTGATCTCAGATTCAGATGCGACTTTAGATGAACTTTTTCACCCAAAGCCAATTAAATATATTCCTTCTCTGAAGAACTTATGTTCAGGAAGAGAGGAGTAATTATGGCGTATTTATATATATCAGGCCAACGAGATTACTTTTGTTTAGCCAAGCAAGACTGTCAGGGAAATTGGATAAGTGAATCCAGTGAAGAAACACTGGATCAGCTTCGCCAAAAATACCCTACTATCATGGTTAAAACCAGAGATGAACTTGTTTTGGCAATCAATGATGTTGTGAAATATAAGCCTCAAGAAATTTCAGAAATGAATTTTATTGAAGCTTATGTTGACTTACGGACTTATGACTATTTTGAAAATGAACATTATTGTACATTTAAAAATATGATTAATTATAAAGTCTGTACCACAGATATTTATGTTCACCTCAAAAAAGAGGACATCTGTTTTAAGTTTGGTGATTATGAATTATTAACACCAGAAGAGTGCATCAAAATAGTCGAAGAGCATTACAAACTTTATTATTAAGACGAGTTATTCTAATTTTATCTCAAAGGAGATTCTTAATCTCTTTTGAGATAAAGAATCTCCATCATTTTTGGAGGTTTTATGAAACAAAATACTACAATTACATTAGAATTTAACGATGAATCACTGATAGAAGCAAATATTCATCAATCTGATCAGTGGGATGATACGCCCAAAGATTTAACCATTAGCTTTTTATTAGAACATTATCTGCAAAGTAAAATCATTTTCCAACAGTTCCCTGAACTGAGCAATGTTTCTTATGATGCTGATATGGTTAGTGAACAATTTCAAGGTAAAATCCGTGGTGAACAAATTTTATTCAGAAACGATGGCAAAATCTATGCAACATTTGTGAATGATTACTCTGGTACAGAGTATGAATTGTGTATCAATGAGCAAGTAGATGAATATATTAAGTTACATCATTCAGATTTAATTGGTGAAGATACTGAGGAACATGTATTTTGTGTCCACTTCACCAGTGATTATCGCTATGTGAATGTACCAACAAGTATTGTTCAGCAAGGCGAAGCTGCCATGGTTGAATATGTCGATAAGGCGTTTAGAACAAGACTTTTTTTTGCACCGCTTGATTTAGATGTGATCATGATTGATTACACAGAAAAAGCTTAATCAATTATTCAAATTTTTTGGAATATGCAAAGCCTCTCATTTGAGAGGCTTTTTTCATTGGTATTCACTCTTCAGATGTTTTCTTCAAAAAAAGAAATCAGATTTTGTAAAATCGCATTTTCTCTGACGTATTCAAATTTATTCTTCAATGTAGAGCCTTCTCTCACTACATTGAAGGTGTCATATGAAATCCCTTTATTTTTTATTGTCTCTTTCCATTGGTTTTTTGGTTGGTTGTTCTACACCCACTTCTGAACCAGCCCCCATAATTGCACCCACTGTCCAAACAGTACAAGAAGAAACAATCCCTGTTGTGCGTTATGGGCGTTATACCCTGATCGAGTTAATGCCAACGAAAAACCAAACGCATTTACTGGAACAAGTCATTGATGTCACGATCCCAAGCAATAACGAAAAACCTTACACATCTGTTAAAGATGCCGTGCAATATGTGTTGTTGCACTCTGGTTATCAACTATGCCCAAGTATAGAACTCAATGAGCGTTTATCTAAACTCCCACTACCAGCATCACATATTCATCTTGGTCCACTGACGCTCAAAGACACCCTTTCCACTCTTGTTGGCTCTGCTTATGTTTTGAAAGTAGAGGAGAGCACAAGAACAGTCTGTTTTGATTCTATACAAAATAATGTTGTGATCGCACAGGAGAACACACAATGAATTTTCAAACCATTAGAGAACTATGCAAAAAACAAGCTATTATTCTTACCGTTATTGGTATCTGGTTATTTACCTTAACTATTTTTGTTGTTTGCTCTCAAATCAGCATTTCAAACTCTATTAATGAGCAAACACAAGAAACGGCTCAGGATAGTGCCAATAGAGCACTACAAGCCAATATTCTTGCCGAGCTTGCACAAAAGCAAAAACAATTAGAGCAACAAAATTTGCAAGTTGACCAGAAGAATAAAGATAACCTGACCAAAATCCAGCAACTCTTTTTAGAACAACTGCGATTACTGGAAGAAAAGCAGCAAGCACAGATTGCCTCTGAGCCAGTTGACATTAATGAGCTTAAAGAGCAATTGTTACAACTTAAAGAGCAGTTTAATAAGCTTAAACCCACTACTGAACCAGTAGAAACCCCACAAGCGCAGCCAGTGAACCGTACTGGTACAAATAAACCAGCAGCAGCCCCTACCATTCCTTTTAAGATTTTAGGTGTTGAATTACGTGCATCTGAACAGTTCCTTGTGATTGTTCCAAGTAAAACCCCTTCTTTATCTCACGTCAAATTACTGCGCGTAGGCGATAAAGACGGTAATTGGCAACTGCAATCAATTGAAGGCAATAAAGCGATTTTTAAAGTGAATGGCGTGACTCGAAAACTCTCCATTCCAAAATAAGGACAAATAATATGTTACAAATCAAACCTAAATATTTGCTATTTGTTTTCTTGGCGTGGACTCTGGTTTTTGGACAAGGCTTACTTAATCAAGCTGTGGCTCAAAATAACAGCCAAAGCAATACATCTTACTCACAAGTTCAGTTGACTCAGGAACAAACACAAAAAGCCAGTGATTGGGGCTTAAAAAAAGACGAATGGCTTCGCTATGAGCAGTTAATGCGCGGCCCAATCGGTATCTACTCACCGAACCTTGATCCGCTAACTGTACTTGGTATTGAAGCGCGTACTGAAACAGAGCGTAGATACTTTGCTGAACTACAGGTTAAAGCAGAGTCAAACAGAGTACAAAAAGAACTGGCATATCAACGTGCTTATGATGAAGCATTTGCACGTTTATACCCGAACTTAATGCCCATTAGTGATGGTATGACTGACACACCGAGTACCAGTAGCAATATCCCTTCTCGGTTAGCTGTGTTTGTTAAAGACAATTGCATTGCCTGTGACAGTCGTGTGAAACAACTGCAAAGCAATAATCAGGAGTTTGATATTTATCTAGTTGGAAGTCGCAATAACGACAAATTGGTCAGAGATTGGGCTAATCGTATTGGCATAGATACACAAAAAGTCAAAGCTGGTGTCATCACGCTAAATCATGATGGAGGCAGATGGGTACAACTTGGCATTGGTGGTGATTTACCTGCAATTGTGAAAGAGGTAAATGGACAATGGCAACGTCAATAATCACTAAAAGCATCATGCTGCTTTCTGGCTTTATCATGATGGGTACAGCTTTCGCAAAAGAGTTACCGCCACCAGCTTATCAATTGGCTGCAAAGATGGGCGGTGTGCCTGCGGATATGCTGTATTCCATAGCTTTAGCTGAAAGTGGCATGAAAATCGGTACTAAAATTCGCCCTTGGCCGTGGACGTTAAACGTTGCTGGCGAAGCGAGACGCTTTAAAACTCAGCAAGCAGCATGTCAAAATCTTAAACTCACTTTACGTACAGTATCAGCTAAACGCATCGATGTTGGCTTGGCACAAGTGAATTATGGCTACCACCGTCATCGAGTATCAGACCCCTGCGATTTGCTTGACCCTTATCGTAACTTATCCATAGCAGCCTCTATCCTACGTGAACATTACTTAAAAGACAGTACAAGTGGCTGGTTGATTGCTGCCGGTCGTTATCATCATCCTGCTGGTGGCACTCATGCTGCGCGATACCGAGCCAGTGTTCAAAAACAATTAATACGTATTGGTTACAACAGCCAGTACGCATCATTCCCGAAAGCGAGTCAAATATGAAGTATTTATTCTTTATTATCGCCTTTATTAGCACTTTTTCTCACGCAAATTCTATTGTGGTTAAAAATAAAGGCGGTGTATCCGCATTACCTTATTATGAGGCGATTGGTTTAACCAAAGAGCCACCTTCCTCACCTGTTACCATTCAGCGTCCAACGAGGCCAAATAAAGTTGATGAGTCTGCATTTTTACCAGTTCAATCTAAATTACTGAATCCCGGAAGGTTCAGCGCAAGGCAAATGAAGATGCCGGGATTTAGCCCGATTTTTCTCATCGGTAATGACTCATTATCTAAACGCTGGTTAGCAGAAAACCAAACTAAACTGAAACTATTGGGTGCAATGGGCTTAGTTGTTCAAGTAGACAATATCCAGCAATTACACCAAATTCGCAGTATCGCTCCTGAACTCAAACTATCTCCTGTTTCTGGTGACGATATCGCAAAACGTCTTCGCCTTCAGCATTACCCTGTGCTGATTACTGAAAACGGTATTTCGCAATGAGGTCTGAGCAATGGCAAAAGAACTCATTAACGAAGTACTGTTGCGTCCAGCAGTTGAACTGTATTCAGTAGCAGCGTGTTTATTGGCAGCCACCCTTTGCATCTTCGCACCCTGGTCATTGGCTCTTTCTTCAGAAATTGGTTATGTCACGGCTGCTGGCTTCAGTGTTTTTGCATTTATTCGCTTTAAAGATGCAAGAGAAGTATTAAGGTACAGACGCAATATCAGACGTTTACCAGAATACTCAATGACAAGTGCTCAGATACCAATTAGCCGTCATAGTTTATTTATTGGTTTGGGCTTTAAGTGGCAACAACGGCATACACATAGACTGATGCAAACCTACCGAGCACAGTTCCGTGTCTATGTCGAACAACCCTATCTGTATCAACTTGCTCGTAAACTTGAACGCCAACTTGAGTTTATCCCAAGTCTCTATTGGATCAGTAAAATCACAGGCAGTCATAATCCTCTAAATCCTGTTCGACCACTGCCACCAGTCGGAGGTATGCCAAGACTACATGGTATTGAATTACATGAACAAGAAGTGACATTGCCACTAGGGGAGCGTGTTGGTCATACATTGGTTTTAGGGACAACACGCGTGGGTAAAACTCGTCTTGCAGAAATCTTTATTACACAAGACATTAGGCGTGGTGATGTCACAATCGTGTTTGACCCTAAAGGTGATGCAGATTTACTCATCAGAATGTTTATCGAAGCCGAACGCGCAGGCAGATTAGATGAATTGTATATCTTCCACTTGGGATGGCCTGATATTTCTGCAAGATACAATGCTGTCGGTCGTTTTGGGCGAATATCAGAAGTCGCTTCGCGTGTAGCTGGTCAGTTGTCTGGTGAAGGCAATTCCGCAGCATTTAAAGAATTTGCTTGGCGATTTGTCAATATCATAGCCCGAGCTTTGGTTGAACTTGGTCACAGACCAGACTATCTACAAATTCAAAGGCACGTTATTAATATCGATGAGCTATTTATCAAATATGCCCATTATTACTTTGAAAAAAATGAGCCTAAAGCGTGGGATGCCATTGTCCAGATTGAATCAAAGCTGAACGATAAAAATATCCCAAGAAATATGCAAGGACGTGAAAAGCGTGTTGTTGCAGTAGAACAATACCTATCTATGTCGCCTGTTTATGATCCAATACTTGATGGTTTGCGTTCTGCTGTGAGATACGATAAAACGTATTTCGATAAAATTGTCGCATCACTCTTGCCACTGCTAGAAAAACTCACGACTGGCAAAATAGCGCAACTCCTTGCCCCAAATTACTCTGATTTAAATGACACCAGACCAATTATTGATTGGATGCAAATAATCCGCCAAAAAGCAATAGTATATGTTGGCTTAGATGCGCTATCAGATACCTTTGTTGCTTCTGCTGTGGGTAATTCAATGTTTGCTGACCTAGTTTCTGTGGCTGGTCATATCTACAAATTCGGTGTAAATGATGGACTACCAGGCGCAGATAATTATGCAAAAGTACCCATTAACCTACATGCCGATGAATTTAACGAGCTAATGGGTGAAGAATTTTTGCCAATGATCAATAAAGGTGGTGGTGCAGGTTTGCAAATTACGGCTTACACACAAACCATGAGCGATATCGAAGCCAAAATCGGTAATAAACCAAAAGCAGGTCAAGTGATTGGTAACTTTAATAACTTAATTATGCTACGTGTGCGTGAGACTGCAACTGCTGAACTGTTAACGAATCAGTTACCAAAAGTCGAAGTCTATACAAGCACGGTTATGTCAGGCGCAACGGACAGTTCAGACCCGACTGGTCAAACTGCATTTACTTCTAATACAGTAGATCGTTTAACGGCTACTAATGTGCCATTAATAGAGCCAGCACATATTGTTTCACTGCCGAAGGGACAAGCATTTGCTTTGCTCGAAGGCGGCACACTTTGGAAAATCAGAATGCCACTGCCAAAAACTACCAAAGGCGAAAAGATTCCAACGAATATCCAGGCACTTGCTGATTATATGCGGACACAGTACACGGATTCTACCGAGTGGTGGCAGCAATCTGATTTTGCCTCAAACAACCATAATTTGCCCGATGACTTAATAGAGGAGAGCGGTTCAACAGAGGATATACAACCAATAGAGGAGCGTGAAGAATGAGTGATGCTGCGCGTTCTTATAACAACCAAACCAATAAACCTAAGACACTCTTTGGTAAAACAGTTTCGTTCCCTTTTGTCTTGTTTGGTGTGCTGTGTGGTTCTCTGTTTTTGTCTATAGTCGTTGAATGGTTAGGTATGTATTTTTTTTGGCAAGACCAAGGATATCATCATGCTGAACAGATGTTTTACTCAGAACTGGAAAATTTATCAGAGAACTTTACCCAAAGTATTATCTTGTCTGATCCATTACAGACTATTGAGTGGCTCATCAAAACTGTTTACGAATGGCTCTTTGTTAAAACAGGTTTGTCTGATCAGGTACAAACTATCGTAATCCCTAAAGACACTGATTCATGGCGAAAGATGACGTTTCGTGAAAACATCAATTTGGCTTTTAATTCAGTGCATGACTATAGTGTTGCTGCTGCGTTTACTGCCATGACTTTTTTAGTCAGAGTCCTAGTGCTTTGTCTGAGCATCCCCCTATTCATTCTCGCCCTGTTCGTTGGGTTGATAGATGGGCTGGTGAGACGTGATATTAGAAAATTTAGTGCTGGCCGTGAGTCGGGTTTTATTTACCATAGAGCCAAATCTCTTTTAATGCCTATATTGACTTTGCCTTGGGTAATTTACTTAGCATTACCAATAAGTGTTTCGCCACTTTGGATATTGTTACCCTCCGCAACATTACTGAGCATTGTCATGAACATTGCTGTAGGAAGTTTCAAAAAATATTTGTAATCGGTTTAATATAAACGTGCATGTCATATTTTTTATGTATACTTCTTTGATAAATTTATATCTAAGGTAGGAATGAATGGCTCTAGTGAAAGTGATTAAACGTTTATTATTGGGTGGTTTTGCTGTATGTGTCTTACTGACAATTGAACGTATTTTTTATGCTACTTCGTCATACTATCCTACTTTTTTTACCCATAAAATATCATTCATTGATATTTCTCCAGAAGTCGCATTACCAAGTGATGTTTTATGCCCAAATCAAGGGGCAGAGTTCATCACAAAAAGTAATGCAACCTTTGTTCGCTGTGGTTTTTTCATCTATAGCGGTATGTATGAAATTGTTGATTATGATGAATATAAACAAAAGTATGCGAATACTTTTTTATTTAATCGTAACCAATAAAACGATTGCTATGGATTTATCCTGATATTAGATATCCAGTTTATTCTATACCATGTAGCTATTCGTATGTATAATAGATAAAAATGCAGGTGGTTTATGATTAAGAAACTCTCAAATATAACGCTGAATCACACAAGAATTGAAATAGATGGTCGTGATAGTATGATTCGTGTTGCTGGCGAACTCTTACATGCTGCACTTTCATTTGATGAGCGTTATATTTTATTGTTTATCACTGATAATTGCCAATTTGAAGAAACATTATTCATTTATTTATTGGATACACAACAAAATAAAATTGTAGATGAAGCTGATATTTATCGAATGTATAGTCCTGGATATTTTGAAAATTTAAACATTATCTCTGACAACACTGTATCTTTTGAATTTATGGTAGAAGGTGTCTGGACTTTAACTTTATATAAAACCCCTAAAACAGCAATCTTACATCTATCCACAGTATTACCATTTCAATCTGTAAAACGCCCTTTTGCATTATCTCGATACTTTAATATTAAGCGAAGTAAAGGATAAGCCCTATTTATTTTCCCAACTTATTATTTTACGAAAGGAATCATCTTGGATACAGTTCTCAATAATGTAGCAGAACGACAAGAAATACTTAGCCCACAGGAAGTAGCAGCAAAGCAAGAGTTTGAATCCATTATCTCATCTATACGTTATACAATTAACGGCATAGCTGTACAAAGTATTCATGATAATAATATACGCATAAACTATAACTTTGAATTAGAGAGAATGAGTCAACAATTAAGGTTAGAGGCGCATTCTGGTAGAATGACATGGAGTCAAGCTGCAAGGCAAGCAAGTGAAACGCGTAATGTGGTTATGGAACTGCTTAGAGGGAAATCTTCTCCTCTTGGTCGCTCAATTGCAGAATGGATGAAACCGAAAGGCAGATCATTCTCAATGCTGTTGGATGTAAATGCCAATAGCTATTATGGTATGCAGTTTAACGCTTTGTCACCCTTACAACGAAATACAGTTTATGGGGCAATCGTGGCATCTGCCGGCAGAAATAATATTATGGTCAGTACAACACTTAATAGTGTCAGTAAATTTTGTCGCGGAATCATCATCTTTTCACTCGCAATATCTCTTTATAATATAGGTATGGCAGATAATCAGGTCGATACTGCAATGAAAGAAGGGGCAATGTTCACTGGTGGGATTTTGGGGAGTATAGCTGGTGGGGCAGTAGCAGGTTTAGCATGTGGGCCTGCATCTCCCATTTGCGTGCCGATTGGGGTATTTGTGGGAGGGGTAATGGCTGTGTATTCAGTCGATTACTATTGGTAAGCATTAACAGTCAAACTTTACAGTTCTCCTTCAATTTCGATTGTATGGATAACTGTTTCTACTTCTACACTAACAACATTTCAAATATATTCTTAAATTATGAAAATTTTGAGTGTTGCCCTGTATAAAAATCTCCTGCTTGCCTAGCTATAGATGCCATCTTTTTCTAAAACGATACAATTATTTAAACCTTAATATCCCTTTGGCTTATAGTGTTGAACATATAATTTCACTCTTTATTCCACTGTGCTTGTCTGTGTACATTTGAACAACATCGCATGTACGATAAATGGACAAGAATACTATCGTTAATAATTACTAATATATTGATTTTAAAATTAATTAAATTATTCTGATTGGAAATAATTTCTCTGTAATAGGTATTTTTATAAACCTCAATCTATTATTTTTCACACAAAGAGCATAAAAGCTGTAATAATTGACACCGTTTGGTTAAATAATCAAATAGGGTGTGAGAACCCTGACATACGAACACAACAGTCATCAAATTGTTGTGCCTGTAGTCGTTCGCCTTTTCAATGGTGACGCAAACAGGGCAGCCGTAAGGCTGAACAGTTCGTATGTCTGTTTCTCACCCCTGTTTGTCGTTGCCACCTCAAAGATGGCTCTATAGGAGGAGATATATTGGATAACGGACTGACATCCAGATTAGATAGCCCAAGTTGCTTAATTGCACGATTTTCAACAATCACAGATAATGAAGAAGCATTTCAACTTAATCTAACCGCTAAAAGAACTAAAGAAAACTTAGAAGCGGGTTTAGAAGCCCTTTCTATCATACTCAAAATAACCCCATCAGATGATGAAATACTTGCAGAGAACATCATGTTTATGATGCAGGACATAAAAGCATTAATTCGTGGCATCAATACCAGTATCTTATCAACATCAACTGCTAAAAAATTTAAAAACACCCAAATTCATATTACAAGAAGTTCCTAAAAATGCTGAACATTATGATGATTTGATGAGGCACTACTCAATTAACCCATGCGATAAAAAAGTATTTATAGATTCTCATTTTTATAAAATTGTAAAATCAACTCAGCTAAATTGTCGTCATCGGCATAGAAATAAGCTCTTGGTATATTAAGAGCATGAGCGATCCTTGCTACCGTTTCCATGTCTGCTTCATGTTTACCAGTTTCATATCGGTTTATTCGTGTACTTGCTACGAACTCATCAATACCAGCCAATATACCAAGTTTTTTTTGTGAGATGCCATGACTTGCTCTGATGTGCTTTAGTCGCTTGCTAAAAACTTCAATGCAAGGACTAAAATTAGAGTCATGTACGTTCTTCATTATGTCGCTTAATCTTAACAGAATATATTGATAAGCTACGATAATCGTAATTCATTCTTTCTAAATCTACTACGTTAAACGTAGTATTACGTATGCAATTAAATTTGCTAATGAAATTTTCTTAAAATATTCAGGAAAGGACAAATATCACAGTAAAACAAGAAAATACTTAAACCTAATAATCCCTTTCTCACAATCTCACAAAATAAATTTGCTTGTATTAATACTGTTACATAAAGACATTCATGTTGAATAATTTTTATATTATTTGGCATGAATGTTAATTCAAAAAAATAATCACGATAGAATACTGATATGGAACGACCACAACTAGAAATAGACTTAGAACATCAACAACTCCAACGTTTATTGCAAGAAAATGAACGTCAGTTAGAGTTTGAACGACTGGTTCAACAAAAGCTACCTGAAGCTGAAGAAAACGTTCAGGAACAACTCAAAAAACAGAAAAATCCTCTCAAAGAGTTCACTGAAGAAGAACAAAAAGTCTTAACTAAAGCATTATCTAAAAAAGTAGCCGCTAAAGGTCACGGTTATGAAGTGATTTATATTGCCCCTTATAAAGATAAAGACAAAGATAGTCATTTGATTGCATATTTTGACAAAAACCGCCCCCCTGCTCACATTAATATCCAAAAAACACTAAGAGAACACCAACTCGAACAACAAGCGTTATTAGCCAACCAGCAGCAACTAGAACAAAATTCAGTGCAATCAGATGACCAAATCAAACCTGACATTAAATCAATAGCACCTGATACGATATTGGAGGTTGAACAAGAAAAAACTCAACGTTCCGTCATTGCCCAACAAGGTGACTCTGCAATAAAAATAGCGCATAAACTTGATTCTGAGAATCCAAATCAAGCTTTAGGGCACTTATATCAATCAGGTCAAGTCAAAGATATTAAACTTAAAGATGAACATCAACATGTTATTCCTAATGTTAAACCAAACAAAGAATATACTTACGATCCTGAGCTTTATAATAATCAGGAAAAACAGCTTAACGATAAAATTGCTCGAAATATTATGAGCCAACAAACGCAAGTCAATGAACAAATCGACAGAATAAACGAACGAATAAGAGAACAACTAAAGCAGGATGAAATTAATCAATCATTATTGGTAAAACAGCAACAGCAAGATGAAAAAATATCTAACTTAGATAAAGAATCATTGTTTAATAAACAAGTTTCAGTTCAAAATATGCTTGCATTGAAAGTAGATACTCTGAGTTCTATTTCAACTAGATATACTGGTAACTGCAATGCTAAAAACCCCTACAAATATGATACACCTGAATTTTGGATACAAGAATGGGTTGGTAATTCAACATCTTGGCAACAGGCTCATCACGATCATTACTATAACAAAATGCAACAATTGACACCTGCCAAAACACAAGCGGAACATTATATATTTGCAAGGGCAATACAATCAGATCCCACTGCTGGTATCGTCAGATATACTTACTCTTTAACTGGTGCTGTTAGCGCATGGGGGTATTATGGAATGAAAAAAGTAGGTTCATTTAATGATGCCTCAGCAGCAGATATAGAACAAGCAAAATGGGGAACAAAAGGCTGGTTTGATGGACTACCAACTACACGAGGTGAAAAATATGCAATTATTAAAACGATACCGGGTGAATGTATTAAATACAAATAAAGAAAGTAATTAATGTTAAATATATTTTATAAGTTTTCACTATTATTTTGGGGGTTTGTCCTTTTACTCCTAGTGTTTGCCATTAGTACTTCTTTTTATTATGTTTTTACAGACGATAAACGTCTAACTCATGCTCGGAAAGAGATTGAAACAATTTGTAATGCAGCACACATATCAATGAATTTTTCAGATTTTGAACAAGAATTAATACGTTTAGATGTAAAAATTAAGCCTTCAGTCATGCCCTTTAGTGTTAATCAAAAGAGATATAGTTTTGTAAAACCTGTCATTAATGCGTCAAGAACGGGTATTGGCTGTCTAATTTTGGTTGATGAAAATAATTTAATTATTAAAAAAGATGTGCTTTAAATAGCAAAAAATGATCAACATTAACGATCAATATAGAGATAATTGATCGCTTAAAACGATTTCATATTTTATATTTAGTTATTGATAATACTTAAGAAAATAATGATCTCCCTAAATAAAAATTGATTTAAGGATAAAGTATGTCAATACAAATTCCCCAAGGTTGTCTCGAATATCCTGACACGGAAGAACTTATTGAACAATGTTATGCTTTGGTTGATGCAATTGCTGAATCAGATCATCAACGCTCAAAAGAAGTACTCTTTACGTTATTGAAAGAAAAAATAAAAATTTTGCGTTCTTGTTATCAAGTCGAAATTGGGAAAAAAGAAATCATCATGGTTTCTTCTCCCATTAATTGATAACTTAGCGATAAGGCACCCCATTAATCTACGTTTAAATTTGTATTTTTTAATGCAAATTTAAACGTAGACGACAAGCAAAAGCGCGTCAGAAAAAATAATTGTTGTGTACTAAATACTCTATCCATGTATAGACGTCTATACCTTATAGACCCTCATAAAAATAGCTTGTAAACATTGATATTTCTTGATTATACTTACCTTACTTATAGCACTCGTTGAGTGCAAGCCCAGAGGTACAGTTCCTTTAAGTGCCTGTTTCAAACCTAGGTTTGAATGGAACACAGCCATGATAGCGAACACTCGACACCTATCAGCCCCGTTTTACTTACGGGTAGAGTGCCAATTTTTTCTTATATTTTTATATATTGATACCATCAGGTTTTAACCTTACTGTGCCAGAGCATAGTTCTTTCATCTTTAGCTGTACCCAATCAGCTTAATTTTCCTATTGGCACAATTGCGCCAAGCTACTCCTATGCCTTTTTTGGCTGAAACAATCAAACATCACATCCATGTGGTGCACCATTTTTACGTGTTCACAGGCACTAAGGCGTCACTTTAAAAGCGTAAAGCGAAAAAGTGACGCCGTACTTCAACACCTTGCTAAGGCTTATTTCACTAGTGTTTCCACTCATTATTAGCGTGTGACACATCATTTTTCACTGATTTTTATCATTTTAAGGAGGACTAACGATACCAATGACAGGTTTTATAACCTGTGGGGCTTTACCTGTGTAAACAGGCGGCTGTACTGAGTACATCACCGTACCCCATATACCTCAACACTGATTCGCTTTGGTGCACAGGTATCGTTCAGGGAAAGTAAGCAGTTAATACTTTCCAATTAACACGCACCAGAGTTTTTTGTGTCACAAAAAAGAAAAATAGGAATAAGAAAAATGAAGTTAAAACCGACGATGTTTCAACTAGCCAAACAAGCCAGTGGTAGTCATAAAACGGTTCATGACCGTATTCGGATTACACAGTATTTTTGTGATTATCTGCAACAAATGAATATCCAGATTAAGAGTATTGAACATTTAAAGAGTAAACATATTGAGGGTTATATTACTGACCGATTAGCACATGGTATAAGCAAACGAACCCTACAAAATGAAATGGCTGCTATTCGAGCGATATTGAGACAAGCAGGACGAGAAAAGCTAGCTGATTTAGAACGACTCAACAACCAAAACTTAGGCATTGGCAATGCCAGTCGTGCTGGCACAAAAGAAGCGATACCTAATGAATTGTTTCAACAGATTATGGCACAAGCCATGATGAAAGATAGAGGTTTAGCTGTCACCATTCAACTTGCCAGACAATTAGGCTTACGTTCAGAAGAAGCCGTACAAAGTATTCATTCATTAAAAACATGGAAAAAAGCACTGGAACAAGGTAAAGCTCATGTGAATGTGGTGTTTGGTACTAAAGGTGGTCGAGCCAGAGATTCTGTTGTATTGAATCATGAGGAACTGCTGCAAACAGTTAATTTAGCCTTAGATATTGCTAAAGAGCAGAATGGTAAACTTATCAATAAACCGAATCTTAAAACAGCCATGACTTATTGGCGCAATCAAACTAGGTTACTGGGTTTATCTGGAAAGTATGCTCCACACAGTTTGCGTTATGCTTGGGCGCAGGAAGTAATGGCACATTATTTAGAACAAGGATTAAGTGAGAAAGAAGCTCAAGCAAGAGTATCGATGGATTTGGGGCATGGGGATGGCAGAGGAAGATATATAAAAAATGTTTATAGATTGTAAATGTATAAATATTGGTTGTATATTCATAAGTAATGGATATACAACCAATATTTATTATACGTTCATAAAAAATTAATTTTATATCTAAGCTAAACCGTTTTTAATGCTTTCTTCTTCTAATGTCTTTAATGATTGATTGTTCTGGTTAACCCAAATTTCACGACCATTGACTGAATATCCAAGAACAACAGCAGCAGCTTGGCTAGGACTGGCTGATAGCACATCTTTAGTAAACACATAATAATCACTATTTAGGTGAAGCTGCCCTTGTTCAATCAAATTATCTCTTATCTCTTTATTTTTATTGGAAAGTGAAGAACCGTCAACAAGCAGTGCTTTAGAATTTGCCAAAATAACCATACCCTCATCTGTACGTTGAGCGGTAGCAAATGCCTTTGCATTTTTGGTGTGAATATAAAATAAGTCATTATCCTGATTATTTTTTGTCGTATTTTTTATAGTTTCAGGCTTCACTGCAATATCAGTCAGTGGCTCTAAGAAGCGATGTCCCATTGCACCCAAAAGAACTAATTGGTTGCGAATAAATGCTTCCATCGCGGCGATATCACTCCGCGGAAGAGTGGAGCAAGTTGGTGTATTAGCATTAATGACTATATAACGCCCAGCTATTTTCGCCATATCGACTAAACGAGATTCAAGATACTTAATATGTGCTTTGGTGAGATTTTCATCTTTATTGGTGAAAAAAATCACTTCTTGCCAGAAATACTCTTCATTTTTGATGTGTTGCTTTAGTCGTTCATAGACATTTTCAGTCTCGCCAATATAAACGGTTGGAAGCCCATTTTCCTCATTAATACCAAACAAAAAATAAACACCCGGTCTGGTACTTTCCACCCAATCGGCTAAGGTACTAAGATGATTGCGTGGGCAGGATATTGCCTGACCCGTCCAATTAATAATCTCAGCATGACGAATTCCAGCAACGGAGCCATCTGTTAAATAAATACGAATTGTTTTGCCATTTTCCATCTTCAGTCCTGCATTACGTCATTATTTATAAATATTAAAAAACTAAGCACCTTTGAGCATATCAAACACCACACGGGCAAACCCTTTGGCAATTTCAGGATTAGATAAGTATTGCATCATCATTTCATGCTGTGCCTCGTTACTATCCATTACCGCATCATCAATTGCTTTGGGGAAATCACCCAGCATGGCTTGTTCTCGAGTATTATTGATAATTTGAGTCATGACCGTTTGATTTTCAGATAGCTTGTCACGAACTGCAAACGCATAATTAATCATATCCTTGTCAGTCAAATTATCCGTAATAAACAGCTCATTTAAACGCTCTAAAATTTTGGACAGATAATCTTCTTTTTTATCTTTAGGTTTTGCCGTACCTACGTCATTACTTGGCTCTAACTGATAATCTGCCGAATCTTCTTGGAGCTTAAGGTCTTGTTCACGTATTTTCGACAAACGATAATGACTCATCACCACATTATCTAAATCAATATCATCTTCTTGCAGATTCTGTTCATGCAATAATGGACGTAGATGGCGGGCATACAAGCTCAGTTTTTCCAGCTCTTTATCTTCATAATCAACCAGTTGTGACATAAATTCATAAAAACGCACAAAGCTGCCTAAATCTTTTTTGAAGATTTCCAAACGATCTTTTTCTTGTTTACACTCTTTAAATGAATTTTCTGCATTGGCAACCAATACCGCATCATGTGTTTTTTTAGTACGCTCAAATATTGCTTTTGCTTGTGTATAAGCCTCAACTGCTGACGTGTAACGTAGCTTCCAACGTTCTACAGCAGGTCTGCAAATATTGCTAATAGCCGCATTTGATTGTTTTTTAGTGAAAAAGGCCGTACAAAACTGTTCGACTTCCGTCCACATAAAAATACCGCCCGAACGAAGTTTTTCAAACAGATCAAACACCAAATTTGGATCAGTCACATCCAGTAGCTCAGCTGTTTGATAATAAGGCTGGAATGCAACCAGAATCTCTTCCGGTGGGTTATAAAAATCCAGTACAAATGTGCCCGATTGTGCTTTGCCGGGATAAATACGATTTAAACGCGACAGCGTTTGCACACATTCAACACCGCCCAGCGGTTTATCCACATACATGGCACATAATTTGGGTTGGTCAAAACCTGTCTGAAATTTATTTGCGACCAACATCACCTGATAATCATCACTGTTAAAAGCTTTACGCATATCCCGACCTTTTAAGCCCGGATTCATATTATTTTCAGTAAACTTTTGATTCAGCAAAGCAAGGCTATCTGGATCATTCTCATCGAACTCAACCTCACCAGAAAACGCCACCATCGCATTAATATGCTGATAATTATTTTGGGTAATATATTGATCAAAAGCCAACTTGTAACGTACCGCTTCTTTGCGTGAACTGGTGACTACCATTGCTTTGGCTTGACCACCAAGCAAGTGCATCACATGATTTTTATAATGCTCAACAATCACTTTTACTTTTTGGGAAATATTATAATCATGCAGACGTACCCATTGGCTAAGTTTGGTTTTAGCTTTTTTACTGTCCACTTCTTTATCTTCAGCCTCTAGTTTTTGTACCAACTTATAGGCGACTTGATAAGAGATATAGTTTTTCAGTACATCCAGAATAAAGCCTTCTTCAATAGCTTGACGCATAGAGTAAACATGAAATGCTTCTGGTTTATTGGTTTTAGATGGCGGTTCACTAGGGTTTGGACAACGACCAAATAACTCAATAGTTTTGGCTTTTGGGGTTGCAGTAAAAGCATAATAATTAAGGTTACGGTTGCCTTTACGTGCAGCCATAGTTGCATCCATAATGTCTTCCGATGAAAGTTCTTCATCAGTCTCTTCAATCATCAGCACTTCTTTTAATTTACGAGCCGTTGACCCACTTTGTGAAGAGTGTGCCTCATCGGCAATG
Organism: Zophobihabitans entericus; assembly: GCF_011745665.1. Taxonomy (GTDB): domain Bacteria; phylum Pseudomonadota; class Gammaproteobacteria; order Enterobacterales; family Orbaceae; genus Zophobihabitans; species Zophobihabitans entericus. The sequence continues at coordinate 2,421,899 of NZ_CP050253.1, forward strand.
ACTGCATATCTTCGTTGTTTCAGACTGGTGCTGTTCTCAATTGCTTTTAATACAAAGGGAAAAGTTTGAATGGTCACAATAATAATCGCTTGTGAACCTTCCAAGGCCGCAGCAAGTTTTTCTGATTTTGAACCATCGCCAACTTTATTATTAATGCGCCCAACCACACCATCTGCATGTTCAAACTGGTAAATGGTATCCTGTAACTGGTCATCAAGCACAGTGCGGTCAGTCACCACAATCACTGAATGAAACTGCTTTTCGCCTTTTTCATCATATAATTTAGACAATTGATGGGCCGTCCAGGCAATAGAGTTTGATTTACCCGACCCAGCACTATGTTGGATGAGATATTTATTGCCAGTACCTTCATCAATAGCTGCAGCAATTAACTTTCGCACCACATCCCACTGGTGATAACGTGGAAAAATCAGGCTTTCTTTTTTACTTTTCAGCCCATTCCAGTCCTCTTTTTCTTCAATTTGTAAGTGAATATAGTTACCCAGAATACTCAACAAATTATCGGGCTGTAAGACCTCATTCCATAAATAGTCTGTGGCATAACACTCTTGATGCTCAGGAATATCATTACCGGCACCGCCTTCTTTGGTACCTTTATTAAACGGTAAAAAGAAGGTGTCATCCCCCTTAAGATGAGTGGTCATAAAAACTTCGTATTGGCTCACCGCAAAATGGACTAAAGCACCGCGCTTAAAAGTTAATAGCGGTTCTGGTTTATTGGTGACAAGGTCTTTGGGTAAACGGGTTTTCTGGTATTGCTTAATCGCATTTTGTACAGCTTGTTTAAATTCTGATTTCAGCTCAAGCGTTGCCACAGGTAAGCCATTAACAAACAATACCAAATCGATGCGCCAGCTTTTCGCTTTACTGCCTGTTGCGGCAAAGTGTTCTGCTGTGGCATAAGGGCTATAAACCAGCTCTGGCACAATGCGGCAGATATTTTGTTGGTAACGGGCAAGGGTTTCAGGGTTAAGATTATGCTCAGGTTTAAACTGGCACAGTGAAAATCGGGCATTACGAATCTTAAGCCCATGACGCAGCACACCAAGCGTGCCATAAGTACGTGACAGTTGATCCGTGGCATTGATGTCGGCTTTTTTAAGCTGTGCAACCAACGCATCTAAAAAATGACGTTCAGTATCCGTTGGGAAAACATTGGCAAATTTCTGCCACTCTTTTGGCTGACTAGTTTGTACAAAAGTCAGAGCATCTGGCGTATACAGTGCACGTTCACGGTCATAATTGTCAGGTTGACCAATTACCCAACCGTTAGCAACCATCTGGGCGATAATGTCATTTTGAAAAATTAATTCTTTGCTAATGTCTGTGCTCATATTATCGCTTCCTATGATTCAGAGTCGGTTGGGGCAACCCAGTGACGGACGTCAATTTTGCCTGTGACGGCGGCGGAGATAAGGGCAGTTCGGCGTTCTTGGAGTAACTCAATTTGGCGAGTTGCAATATTTTCTAATTGAGAATATTGATTCTCTAACTTTTCTATTTTCTCAACAATTATATCTTGCTCAGATTTAGGTGGAATAGGCATCATTATCCGACCTAACTCTTCAAAATAAAGACGTAACCTCATTTCCATTATACCTCTTGACCAACGTTTAAACTCTTGTTGAGTAAAATCAAGCCTAAATAGGTAATGATAGAATTTAGGATTTATATCATTTATTTTTCGAAGAATATCGTATGCAGGGCTTGTTACACCATCATAATTGGAGTAACCAACAGCCCCCATCCATGCAAGAAGCTTATTAACAATAATATCGCCTCTTTTAACTATCCAATACCCATCAGTACTAGATGCTTTGTTGCCTTTAGGTTCTAAATCTTTTCTTGGTGCAACTCCGACAGCTGTATATACGGATAATAATTCATGGTTATTATTTGTTTCTGATGGTTCAGTTACCAATCTAAACAATCTCTTAGTTGGTAAAACTTTCCAATGCTCTGGCACTTCTCCCAACCACTCAACACCTGAATCTTTCATTGGTACATTAGGATTTAGCCCTTTAGTCACAGCATGGCTGATAACAGCTTGGCGTTTTTCTTTGAGAAGTTCAATTAGATGTTGCTGTTTTTCGATTAGAGTATCGATTTTTGTCGTTTCATGATCCAGGAAAGAAATAATATGTTCTTGTTCAAGTTTTGATGGAAGCCAGATTGATAGATTTCTGAGAATTGCCTGTGTGATACTGAATACTTTAACACCTTTTACAGCATATCTAATTTGTGTTCTGAATTCTTTGCAATCAAGTAAATATGCCCAAAAACGGCTGTTTTTTCTATTCTGGGGACGAGCAATAATAGTATGATATCCTGCAAACACAGCTCCATCACTTATCAATTGGGTAAAGTTCCCTGAACCATCAATATCTTCTGATGTGTCTGCAAAAATAATATCCCCCTTAAGCAACAATGAGCTTTGGTTATTTTTTAAATATTGTTCATTCACACATTTTAATAGATGGATATTAGGATCGATCTCAAACCCATATTTTGAATGTACTTCACCATAACTAATACAAGGAACTCCCTCATCTTGAAGATTTTCTTTCGTAATAGTTAGTCCTTTACCAAAAGTAAACTTGTATCTAAGTTTGCTTAACGTCCAACCGCTAGGAATCTCCCCTAACCACTCAACACCTGAATCCTTATACTCAGGATAAGCGTGATACCGCTGTACTTTGTTTGTGCCAGCCATCAAGAATGCACCTCTTGCAGCAACTTCATAATTTCTGCACTAACGGCATCTAAATCCGCATCAATCTCTTCCAACGGGCGTGGTGGTTGATAAACATAAAAATGACGATTAAAGGGAATCTCATATCCGACTACACCAATTTCACCATCTTTTTCATCGCGCTTATCGGCATTTATCCAAGCATCACTAACATGCGGGGCTACTTCACGCAGAAAATAATCTTCAATCAGTTTATTTGTGGCAACTGCTGGATTTAATGGCACATTTTCGTTATCACGTAAATCACCGTCTTGTTCAAATTCAACCACTTTGCCTTTATAGTCAAATGAACCATACAAAGGTTGTGCTTTTTGTTTCAGGACTTTTTTCACTACCGGTTCAGCGGCAGGATTTTTGCAAGTAATCGCATCAATAAATTGCTTTTTCTCTTTATTATCCAACTTAATATTTGATGAACTTAACACCGCTTTTAATGTTAATTCAAACTGATTGAAATCATCACTGGCGGTATGCTTGCCGCCAGTTTTATCTGCAAATGCACTTTGAATTTGGCGCACTTTTTCCAGCAATGTGCGTTGTGCCTGCCATATTTTACTATCCAGTAAGTCTTTAACTTGTTTTTCTTTTAGCTCAGGGAAGTCTGCTTTAATGATTGCTCTGATTTCAGCTTCGCTATCCGTTAAGTTGCCATAAGTATGGTCAGACCATTGAGCACCAAACTCTTCATACAGGCGTTCCATCGGGGCATTAAGTGGTTTGGGTGCAAAACGCAGTGATTCAGCGGCGGCATCAGTTATTTGTGCCGATAAACGTAATGGGCGCTCAATGGTTAAGCGGCGGTAGCCAAAGTCTGTGCTGTTAAAAATTTTGCAGGCAAAGGTTTTGGGCGTTTCGGTTTTACTGGTGGTTGATTGACGACCACGATTGGATTTTTGTTCAGGTAACTTGTCTAGTCCTAATTCATCAAGTAGCGTAGGAGCAATCTCATTAAATGCCCCAAAGGTTTGGGTGATCAGTCTAATATCATCTTCACCCATTACATTACGTTTTGATCCCAAAGATTTACGCATTTTGCTGCATAAATTAGTGGCATCAATCAGTTGAACTTTGCCTTTACGTTCAGCTGCTTTTTTATTGGATAAAATCCAGATATAAGTGGCAATGCCTGTGTTATAGAACATATCAGTGGGTAGGGCGATAATTCCTTCCAGGAAATCAGCTTCTAAAATATAGCGTCTGATTTCACTTTCACCACTACCCGCACCGCCAGTAAATAGTGGTGAACCATTCAGAATAATACCAATGCGACTACCACCATTAAGAGAGCCATCTACATTGTGAATATCTTTCATTTTGCTGATCAGGTGCAGTAAAAACAATAAAGAACCGTCAGAGACACGAGGTAACCCTGCACCAAATCGACCATTAAAACCTTTTAATTTATGTTCATCATTAATTTCAGTTTCAATTTTTTTCCAGTCCACACCAAATGGCGGATTAGAGAGCATATAATCAAACTTATCGATCGGCAGTTGGTCATTTGATAAGGTATTGCCCAATTTAATCCGGCTCACGTCCTGATCTTTAATAAGCATATCGCCTTTACAAATCGCGTAAGACTCTGGGTTCAGTTCCTGACCAAAGGCTCGCATAACAGCATTCGGATTGCGTTTAAGCACATATTCCATGGTGGAAGATAAGAACCCCCCAGTTCCGGCAGTCGGGTCATAAATGGTTTTAATAATGCCCTCTTTGGATAGGAGGTCATCATCTTCCATCATCAGTAAGGAAGTGGCTAAATCAACAATATCACGTGGGGTAAAGTGTTCCCCAGCAGTCTCATTTGAACTCTCTGCAAAACGGCGGATTAACTCTTCAAACACCAATCCCATACTATAATTTGATACTGTATCAGGGCTTAAGTCAGTCGTAGCAAACTTTTGGATGACTTTAAATAATAAATTGGCATCGTTAAGCTGACCCACAAACTCACTGAATTTAAAGTGTTCGAAGATTTCGCGGGCATCTTTAGAAAAACATTGAATATAGTTTTCCAGATTGTCTTTAATATCATTTTGCCCCATATTGCTAAGATTCATGGGCGAGGTATTGAAGAATGACAGACCATTAGTCGCACGCAAAATAAGTTTTTCTTGTGCATCTTCTGGCAATAACTTGCCATCTTGTGTTTTTGTTTCTTTAGCTATTTTAGCCTGAGCAATCACATCGTTTTTACTTTTTTCCAGTACACACTCAAGACGACGTAATAAAGTAAAAGGTAAGATCACCCGACCATACTGAGATTGTTTAAAATCACCACGTAGCAGGTCAGCTACTGACCAAATAAAAGATGCAATTTGAGAGAAGTTAGTATCTGTCATTACAAAACCTAAAAGTGTATACAAAAAGTTAATGGATATTATACATGAATCAGATGTTTTTACAGTTCAATTAAGGACATATAAATAATTAACATCCTCTCTTGTTGTACTTAAAAAGGAAAGCAAACCTGATCTTGGCTTGCTTTGTGATGACATTATTTTTTAGTTGATGGTTCAGGTAAACCAACATGTCCTCTCATTATCTTTAGCCATGGCTCAGCCATTTTCTTTCGCTCCTCTTGGGTCAGTTTTTTGCTCTCTAGTTGTGTAGTTTTTTTGGTATCACAGGATGTTCTGTGGTTTTCATTGGTTTATGCTCCTCTCTCAGTTCCGATTCAGTGATGTAACATACATTTACACCACTGTTAGGACGAAAATAACCTTGTTGTGCTTTGCTGATTAATCGAAGTAAATAGCCTGTAGGATTTCGTATAATGGTATCTGTTCTTTGACAGATCATTGCCCATTCATTCAGTATTTCTTGTTGCATACGAGTATTTAAGGTGAGTAATGCCGATAATACATCTTGTTTTTGGTCAGATGTCAGAGAGCGGAATAAAACAGGCATTTTTAAATAATGTAATTCAGGAATGCTGAGTTGATAAACGATCATTTTTTTACCCTCTGACGTAAACGTACGTACGTTTTTATTAATATTATTATTTAAATCCGTACGTACGTTTTGTAGAACTGTAGTAATTTGTTTCATAGGGAAACCTCTTGAGATTGTTGAATGAAACGTCAGGGTAAAAAACTTGATGCGAAAAATCACAATAAATGCGGATTTGGTCTTGTCTGATTTCTTTTTTTATTAATAATTTTATTTAATTAATTGATTTTAAAGAAATTAATAATATAAAAATATTTTGGTGAAAATCACAGGTAAAAAAGAGATTTAAAAAGAAATAATGGTAAGGGTTATATTAAGGGAATGGTTTTTACTTTGAAAAGGTAAAAAGGATGTTGTTTGCATGGATTGATACTCAGCTTACAACTGTCTCAAAGTTATTGGAACTTCTCATAACATATCAAGTTTCTCTCATTTTGAAAGAAGTATGATAATCTGTTCGTTAAAATATTTAACCGTCTTTTGTATATTAAATTTTTCACTTTCCCAATCATCTTTAATAGTGCCTAAATATGCCTCACGCGCATGCACTAACACACTTTTCATCGGTTCAGGTAAATTTGGTATAACCCATGTTGCAGCCATGTCTTTGGTGACAAATGTTCCAGTAGCTGCGGTGTGCCATATCCTTGCAAGAGTTAGCAATACATTTCGTTCATCACCATCTAAACTATGGAGCAACACAGGTAAGATATCGTACATCGCACGTCTAATTTGAGTCGAAGATATTTCGGGTAAAAGCTCAATAGCAGCAGGACCATGCAATGAGATAGATTGTTGCCGTGCCTGCGCTAATAGTAAGGTGATTTCAGGGTCGCTTACAGGCATTGGAATAGTGCCTGCTTCAAATTCTTCTCTTAGCCATTCACCATAGATAAAATCTGCCTGAGCAGGAAAATGTAACATAGCAAGTTCGGATTTCTGTAATAATATTACTTCGATACAACGTGCACCAAGACCGCAAAATGGATGATGACCTGAAACTTGTAATAAGAAATCGATAAAGATTTTACGCTTCTCGTCTGTCAGAGGACAATCAATAATAAGGAGAAGGTCAATATCACTCTGAGGCTTTAATCCACCAGTGACAATTGAACCATGCAAATATGCCGCTATTAACTTTTCTCCAAATAAGCTGCGGCTCATATCCAATATAGATTGTACTTGTTCTGGAATATCTATTTTCTTTTCCTTCATTATGCATCCTGATTTATTACTTTAACTGGAACCTACTCAATAAAAGGTTTTAAAAACAAAAATTAAGTTCTTAATGTGGTTTCTATACTTGGTTAGTATAACGAAGTGTGTTTACTATCAGTTGAAATGCTGCTGATGATTGTCTGCGACTTGGGTAATAAAGATGATATCCAGGGAATGTTGGACTCCAATCATCAAGTACTTGAATTAAATCTCCTTTGATAATCGATTCCTGAACCAAATCTTCAGGGGCATAACAAAGCCCATAGCCGTCTAATGCTGCGGTTAGCCCTTGTGGGGAAGTGTTGAAAATCATTTGCCCTGTGACCTGAATATTTAATTTTTCCCCTTTCTTTTCAAACTCCCAGGCATAAATCCCTCCATAAGTGGCTAAACGAAGATTAATGCAATTATGAGACATCAGATCTTGTGGTACTTTAGGTTTTTCACGGGTAGAAAAATAAACCGGAGAACCTACAACAACCATTTTAAAATCGGGTGATATTCGTACAGCGATCATATCTTTAGCAATTTGATCACCAGCCCGAACACCTGCGTCAAACCTGCTATCGACAATATCCGTAAATTCATAAGCAATCGATAGTTCAAAATTTAATTCAGGGTATTCAGGTAATAATTTTGAGAGCTTTGGCCACAAAATAGTGTTAATAGCGTGATCGTGAGCTGTGATGCGTATTGTTCCAACGGGTTTTTCTTTGAGGTCGTTCAATACTTTTAGCTCATCTTCAATCCCACCATAAAGATGCCCAAGATTGCTAAATAAGCGTTCACCGACTTCCGTGGTGGAAACGCCACGCGTTGTTCGGGTTAGTAGCCTCACACCTAATTTTTCTTCTAATCTGCGAATCGAGTGACTTAATGCCGATTGTGAGACACCTAATTGTGCTGCCGCACGAGTAAAATTACGTTCTCGTGCCACAATGATAAAAGTAAACAGGCTATTAAAATCGATATTGTTCATTTATGAATTCCAGTCATGATGGTATTCTAATTTTACTATCTTCACTCATATATAGCGAGGGTTTATACTTTGTTTCATCTGAGTAACCTCTTAAATAAGGAAGATGTCATAATGCAAAAACGTAAACTAGGAAACAATGGTTTGGAAGTTTCCGCTATTGGGCTTGGCTGTATGGGCATGACTTTTGGTTATGGTCCTGCAATGGAAAAACCCGCAGCAATCAAGTTAATTCGGGATGCTTTTGATCGAGGCATTACTTTTTTTGATTCAGCAGAAGCTTATGGAGAAGCCAACGAAGTTCTTGTTGGTGAGGCACTATCGCCTATACGAGACAAAGTAATTATTGCAACTAAATTTGGCTGGAAAAATGGTGTATCCACAGAGGGGTTAGATAGTTCCCCCAAACGTATCCGCTTTGTGGCAGAACAGTCCTTGAAAAGAATGAATATTGATTGTATTGATCTGTTTTATCAACATCGCGTTGACCCTAATGTGCCGATTGAAGATGTAGCTGGAGCAGTTCAGGATTTAATTAAAGAAGGTAAAGTGAAACATTTTGGTTTATCTGAAGCTGGCGTTGAAATTATTCGTCGTGCCCATGCAGTCCAACCCGTGACGGCATTACAAAGCGAATATTCAATGTTTACTCGTGAACCAGAGGACGCCATTATTCCTACTTTAGAAGAACTGGGTATCGGATTTGTGCCTTTTAGCCCATTGGGTAAAGGTTGGTTAACTGGAAAGATAGACATCAGTACAACATTTAATGAAGGAGACATTCGAAACGTGTTACCGCGCTTTAGCGAAGATGTCCGTCAGGCTAATTTGAGATTAGTCGGTTTGATCGGTGAAATAGCGAAGCAAAAAGGGGTAACATCTGCGCAAATAGCCATAGCTTGGTTACTGGCACAAAAACCATGGGTTGCGCCTATCCCCGGGACAACCAAGCTTCATCGCCTTGAGGAAAATATTGGTGGAACTTCCGTGGTATTAACAGAAGAGGATTTAAGCGCACTAAAAACCCTATTAACTAATATGCCTGTACAGGGGAATCGTTATACTGTTCAGATGGAAAAACATATTAATCGTTAGTTAACTGTGTTGGCAAAGAACATAACTAAAAATATGTTCTTTGCCAATAGTGGTGATTTGGAAGTACATACTTTCGAGATTGGCTACAAATATTTTAAGTGCTTATTGCCTGAAAAATAGAATAAGTATAGAATTAAGTAGTTGTTTTGAGAGAAATAAAAAAATTCTTTTTTAATCATTAGGTTAGATTAACTGTCGCAAAGATCGTTTCCCGCTCCAATTCTTCATATCTGGAGCACTTCAAAGGCACTTAAAGCCTTAATTTTACAAGACTTTCAATCAAATACTATTCCACTGACGTGCGTAGTCTTCCACTGGCATTCACAACTATTTTGTACATTAAGTTGTACATCGGTGTTTTCCAATTGTACATCGGCTCTAAACTATACCCCAAAAGGCTTACCACCTGTTTTTCAAGGTAGCTATTTGTGTGTATTTTTAAAATGTACATCACCCCTACAGCCCCTAGTAACACAAAAAACCACTACATGTAATCTTTACCCAGTAAGGCAAGCAGCCCTGTTTAAGTACATAAATAAGTACTTTTTCAGTTCGAGTGAGTTATTTGAGTACTTATTATATACATCGGGTTATACATTCAAGAGTCTATTCACCCCATACCAATGTACAAACGAATTGCCTTTTCCCCTCCAAATTAAAATCAGACAAGAGCAAATCCGCATTTATTCCGATAATTTGAAAAATATTCGGTTTAATACCCTCATATTAGCAAGGAGGGCATTATGGCACTAACCGATACCGCAGTCAGACAAGCAAAAGCCAAAAAGACCGCATACTCACTCAAAGATATAGATGGCTTATTTTTATACATTGCGCCTAATGGCACAAAGAGTTGGCATTTTAGATACAATTTTAATAGTAAAGCTGTCAGGATATCCTTTGGCACCTATCCAGAACTGAGTCTAAAAGATGCACGTCAATACAGAGACGAGGCACGCTCACAAGTTGCCAAAGGCATAGACCCAAGAGTACACAAACAAAACCAACAATCCGAAAACATCCTGACCTTTGCCAAGTATATTGAGCACTGGAAAATCTTTAAACTCAAAAAACTGGGTTCAAAGAATCCCAATAGGAGACAAAGTACACAGGTTCAAATAGAACGCTATTTACGCAAAGACCTGTTACCGGCATTGGGTGAGTTACCTATGATAAATATCACCCGAGTAGAAATACTGGCTGTCTTACGCTCAATAGAAGGTAGAGGAGCGCTATCCATTGCTGAAAAATGCCGATGTTGGCTCAATGAAATCTTTCGTTTTGCCCTAGCCGAAGGTGTGGTACAACACAACCCTGCCTCAGATATGGACATACTGGCATTGCCACAAAACCCAGTAAAGCATAACCCCTTTCTGACCATGGCAGAGCTTCCGCCATTCTTAGCTGAATTACACCATTACAAAGGAGGCAGAGTCATACAACTGGGTGTTAAACTCTTGTTACTGACAGGTGTGCGTTCAGGAGAACTACGCTATGCAGAGCCGAGTCACTTTGATTTAGAAAAAGGATTGTGGAACATCCCTGCCGATATGGTTAAACAACTTAAAAGCCAAGTACGCAATATCAACAATACTGTACCGCCTTACGTTGTGCCATTAAGCCGTCAGGCAATAGACATAGTTAAAGAAATGCTCCTATATCGTTACAGCAGTTCAAAATACCTGATTGTTCATCGATATGACCCAAATCTTCCGTGTAGCGAGAACACCTTCAATCAAGCCATTAAACGTATGGGATATCATGAGCGATTAACAGGACACGGACTCAGAGCCACCCTATCCACTGCATTAAATGAGCTCGGTTACCAAAAAGAATGGATAGAAGCCCAATTGTCTCATTCAGATAAAGACCAAGTCAGACGAGCGTATAACCATGCTCAGTATATAGAGCAGCGTAGAGGGATGATGCAAGATTGGGCTGATAAATTGGATGGATGGACAGAAGAAGGAGTAAAACAACAAATAACCACATAAAACCTAAAATAAATTCAGTATAAACACAAATAAAAAGGACAACTGACCATTGTCCTTTTAAGCTTTCAAAGCAAAACCCATTCCCTTAACACAATTCCCTTACCTTTATTTTTCCTTTTAATCATGACAAGATATAATAAGTTACTTGTCAGCCTAACAGCTAAACTGTTATGCTGAACCGATATTAACCCCATAAAAGTGTCAAAAAATCGATGGATATAAAACTAGCTAAGAATGATAAACGCTATATAGAAAGTACAGATGATGTTTATGGCATTATGCAACGTATTCTATTGCGTGAAGATAAAATAGACATAGAAAAAGAACACTTCTGGATAATCGGTATGAATCAGGCTGGTTACATCCTTTATATCGAACTCATTGCACTTGGTACTTATAAATCAGTTGATATTGAACCCATGAATGTATTTCGTGTGGCAGTCATGAAAAACGCCTCTCGTGTGATTGCAGTGCATAATCATCCTTCAGGACGATTAGAGCCCTCTGAGGGAGATAAAGAAGTCACAGACCGTTTAATACAGGTTGGACGCATTTTAAATATTGAGCTTGTTGACCATCTGATTATTTCACCTATTTACTATTCTAGCTTTAGATCGACTGGTTTAATGGACGAGTTGGAGTTGAGCTTGAGATTTGTCCCAACTTATCAGGTTGTTGATCAGATTAGGAAGGAAGAGAAGAAGATTGCTAGGGAGAAACTAGCGATTGCAAATAGTAAAATTAAACTAGAAAAAGAGCGTCGTGAAAAATTAGAGCTAGCAATGGCTACAGCCCTTCTTGATAAAGGTATTGATATCGATACGATTGCTAAGATTATGGAAGTCACGCCTAAACAAATTCAAACTATATACAATAGAATAAATAATAAATAGAGGATCATATGGCTTATGATTTAACGAATAGACTTGTGATAGGCTTAGCATCAAGTGCTCTTTTTGATTTAGAAGAGTCTGATAATATATTCAGAGAACAAGGAGAAATAGCTTATCGAACATTTCAAAGAGATAATGAAAATAGCCCTTTAAAGAAAGGGGTCGCATTCCCGTTTATCCAGCGCATTCTATCTCTTAATGCTCTAAACCCCAAAGACCCGCCAGTTGAAGTTATTCTTTTATCAAGGAATGACCCTGATACAGGTCTTCGCGTAATGAATTCAATTGAGCATTATAAGTTAAATATGACAAGAGCTGTTTTTCTACAAGGATCATCCCCACTTAAATACATACCTGCATTTGATATAGAATTATTTTTATCTGCCAACATTCAAGATGTCAAGCAAGCAGTTAACGCTGGTTATCCTGCTGGTAGAGTATTGCAAGGTAATATAAAAGATGATATCAATGATAAAGAACTTCGTATTGCTTTTGACTTCGATGGTGTTATTATTGACGATGAAGCGGAAACAATTTACAAAGAAACCAGAGATTTAAGCCTTTTTCATGATAATGAAACCACTAAGGAAGATATTGTTCATAATCCAGGTCCTTTAAATAATTTTATTCGTAGATTAGCAAATATACAAGAACTTGAGCGCAAAAAAATAGAAACAGATTCAACTTATATTCCGATGCTAAGAACTGCTATTGTTACAGCTAGGAATGCTCCCTCACATAAAAGAGCGATACACACCTTAAGAGGTTTGGGAATAGAGATTAATGAGGCTTTTTTTCTAGGTGGTATTGAAAAAAGTAAAGTCTTAGAAATCATGAGACCGCATATCTTTTTTGATGACCAAATATCTCATTTGGAAGAACCCTCTAGAATACTGCCATCTGTGCATATTCCATTTGGTGTAGCCAATAAAAGTGATTAAATTCTCTCGTTATATCTAGGAGCCATTAAATGCTGCTATATCAGAAAAGCTGAAGTCAATATATCCAAAGCTTAGAGTGTCTATAAAACCTGAGTATTTGAAATATACTATTAACACTATCAAACTATCTCAATGTTATTACAAGCTAGAACAGGGTATTTATAAATACCCTGTTCTAGCTTGTATTTTAGATTATCTTAAATTAATGATATTTCTTGTAAAAATAGACATTATGCACTTTTAACTCTAATCACTTTTTAAACTTGCAGCTACAAATTTATCTAACAACACCTTACTTGGATGATTTGCTAAAGATACTAGTTTATTTGCAAGTGCAATTGGAATAATAGAATCATCATACATATGACATTTTAATTTTTGTATATTAAGGAGAATCACCTCTAAATTTTTATAATTTTTCTTATGGGGTACTAAATTTGAATCTTTATCTGTAGTTGGTACTGTCAAGACGAATATTTGATTATCATCAGAATGAAAAATAATTTTCCCTCCATAATATGAGGTACTCCCATAATGCATCTTAGTCGGATCTCCTGGAGTAATATATTTATAAGTATAGTTATTACTCAAAAGAAAATATTCACCATTTTTTAAAATAGGATCTCCCTTTGGGTTTAGGGAAATTTGCTGAGCATGTTCCACAAAAGGACCACTTTTTTCCAAGCCAACTAAAAATAGATTATGTTTTTCCTTTAAGAAATTACATAGATTTCTCATTGGTTTATGCATATTAGCTGTTTGCCCTGAAAAACTTAATGGCCCATCAGTAATAAATAAAAAGCTATTTAGAAGAGTTGCTTGATATGCATATATATATTTAATGAAATGGACTATTATTAGTTGCTCAATTAAACGCGTTAAATAACCAAGGATTCCTCCGGCACCGTGTTCCTCATCGACTGCTTCATGTAATCGGAACACATCTGTTAAATATACTTTACCATTTGGTGAATCAAACGTATAGTCAGCATTCATCTTCTCTTTTTTTAGTTCAAAGGAGCCGGTACCAGTACTTATATCTAAATTTGGATCATTAGATAATGAATAAGTATCTTTGGGTGAATCACTGTATTCTTGGAAAATAAACCACTTTAGTGTTTCCATGAATGTCGAATGATCTCTGCTTATCATAAAAAAATCATAGAGTGTTTTTCTTATAGAGTTTTTTAGTGATTCCTGATTATGGCTTAATATATTTTTTATTGGTAATGCTAACTTAAAGCGTTGAAGGTTATGAAGTTTCTTCATATCTTCAGGAAAAATGAAAGGTTTTTCTGATAAACGTTCTACATCATCTACACCAAAAAGAATTGCCCCAAATTGAAAAAAAGCAAATTGAGCACTAGGAAATTGTTTTTTAGGCTCAACTATTGTATAACCACCATCTACAGCTAAAAAGTGCTGAATTGGATTATTAGTTGGCAGTAACTTTTCAAAAATTTGTTCGCTTTTTATATCTATTTCATCTACATCTTTAGGCAAGAAACAGTTACTAATAAAATTTTTTATAAATGGGTCATTAATAATATGAGTATGATTTATTTTTGCAGCCCATTCATTAGGTTTATTCCCTCTGCTTGTAGTGCCCATAATTATTTTTTCCTATTGGCCAAGAATCTATCAATTTGAACAGGAACCACAAAAGGATTTGTATAGGTCTTCATTCTTGCAAAGCCTTTATCATTACCAGAACTGAATTTTAAAAGTGATGACATAAAGTCAGAAAAATCATAATATTTCCTTAACTCTTTTAATTCATCTTCATTATTTAAGTGTGCAATAAACCAATTTTGGGTGTTTTTTAGGATATTTGAACTAATTGAGCTGACTTCTTGAGTGGCATAAGCCATACCTAAATGAAGTTTAGCCCCTTCTTTTGCTAAACGATTGTATATTTGACTTAAATCTTTATCATCTTTCTTAGGAAAAAGGTTATGTGCTTCTTCAAAATAGAATTGAATAAAATTATTAGGAATATTCTTAGTAAATCGGTCCATTGAATCTTCAAAAATTTTACGTGCGATTTTTTCAGAATAGAGGTTTCTGATATTTTCCTCTCCCTGTGCTAAATCAATAATAATAATTTTCCCTTTTCTTAAGGCATTTAATATTTCAACTTCAAACGATACATTCGATAATTCAGTATGTAAGTTTTGAAACTCACGTAATAATCGAAATCCACTATAACTAGCTTGTTTACCTGGTCCAGGTTTTCTGGTCAAAAAAGTTAAAAGTGCTAACATATCTTCATCAAAGAAATCTTTTTCTTTTTCTTTTTTGTAATCAGCAAATTTTTGTTTATGTTCATCATTTGCTATTGCATCAAATATGTCTTTGAACCATTGAGTTGCCTGATCTAAGGTTAAACCATTATGCGGTGCTACATCAGGAATAATTTTATTTATCGTTTTTGCACACCCATAAAATTTAACAGTTGTTCTATCTTGAGGAGGTAAAAATCCAGCTTCTTTTAAACAACATTTATAAATAGCAATTTTTTTATCATATGCAATAGCTGCATGTTTTTCATCACTTGTTTTATCAGAAGTAGATTTGCGATATCCTTCAGGTTCATTTAAGTCAATAGTGCAAAAACTTTTAATGTATGTACTACTTTGATCTTGTAATCCCGTTTTTATTAAATTGAACCCAGTTTGTAAATCATTATAAAAATTAACTTTTAATACTTTAAATCCTAAATCTGTTTTGTCAGTGATTGAATATCTATCAACAATATCCGAATATAATTCAAAAATCGCTGTTCCTTCATCTTGAAGATTGGGGTTTGCATATTCACCGTTGATATCAAATATAATTTGCCCAATTGGGTATTGTGGAGCTCCCATTACTGTAAAAGCAGGTAGATTTGAAAAAGTTTTAGATAATTTTTTCTCAGGAGCTTTCATTGAAATTTCAGCAGTAGCTTCAATTATTTTCTTTACTGTATTTGATTTACCAGTTCGAGTCATGCCAAAAAGAGCTGTTCGCTTTCCGATAAAATCTTGAGGACTTATGAATACATCAACATTCGCTATGGATGACTGAAAACGTCTACTTGAACTATATCTAACAGTTCCAATCTTAAATTCATTTTCATTGCCAGCGATAATATCGCCATCTCTTTGGTTTACAATCTTTTTTAATACATTATCAGTTGCTTTGTATACACTGTAATTATTTGCAGCATAAAAATTTTCTAGATCTGCACCGAATTCTACTTTTTGAACTTTAGTCTGTTCGCCATCCCGTTCAACATCAATTTCTATTTTATAAAAAGCCCCTAATACTCGGCATTGGAGACCAGAAAAACTAAATTCATATCGAGTAAAGTCATCAAGTTTACTTGTTTGAATACTTCCAGCTCTTCCACTAATATCAGAGCCTTCTTTATAATACTCAATCATGGAGCTAACTACTTCCATATCAGTAGGTAGTTTAGATGGTGTTAATGCTCGCAAAAGAAGAGCTTCTTCTACCCCATCTTCACCATCATAAAAAGCAAGAAGAAAAGTACCTTGCGGTATGCCTTTAACACGATGTTTCCATGCATCTGAAACCAATATTTGTGCATTTTCATAATCTAGATAAAATGGTCGACCAACAAATAGCTCTTCATTCCGACCTTCTTTAAAGATGTCGACATCTACAATACCTTTAATTTTTTGCGTTATCATGTTTACATTCCATCCTTGCGATTTATTTTTAACTTAGAATTCAGTTCTGGATCTTCAAAACGAACAATGGAATCAGAAGCATATTTTTCATTTGCTTCTATTGCTATCCACTGACGTTTATATTTTTCAGCGCAATATCCCGTCGTATTGCTTCCAGCAAAGGGATCTAAAATTAAATCATTTTCATCAGTGAGAAATTCTGTAAAGAAATTGATTAATCCACTATTCATTCTTGCTGGATGAGGAGTAATACCTGATTGTTTACATTTTTTTAAATAATAATCATTAGATATGGTGTTAGAAAAACTCAAAACATTATGAGGAAGCCTAACCTCACGGTTTGAGTCTATATCTTCTAATTCAAACAAATTATGGGCAATACTGCCTCCATTGTCCTTGGTGAAAGCAGATGGGCTTATATTATGCTCAGAAGGTCTTTTCCCAGAATTAAATTTTTGTGTTTGCAGCAGTCTTTCCATACTTTTTGAATATGGTCTCAGAACTTTTGAATTATCAGCTTTAGGAAAATCACTTTTTGCCATCCACCAAACATGTGTATAGCTATCTACAGTTCTTAGTCTATTAACTGTAACCCATTGTGCTGGGGAAGGTAATCGAGAAGGGTTATAACAAATAAATTCTTGTATCAATCTTAGACCTGCATCAGGATGATTAACGAGCCCAAAGAGACACTCGAGATGTAATAAAGATTGAACTGGTCGTTCTGGTTCCCAAGCATTACCTATTTCAATAACTAACGAACCATCATCAGCGAGTAAGTCTGAAAAAATAGGAGCTAAACTTATAAACCAATTGTAATACTCTTTTCCCTGAAGATTGCCATATTGTTTTTTGTTATTCAATGGAAATGGGGGAGATGTTATTATCAAGTTAAATTTATTTTTATAATGTTTTCTTAAATAACTTTGTGAAATTTTCACTGAGTCGCCAACCAGTAATTTTCCATATTTAGTTCTATACAGTTCCGATTTCATTCCAGTAATTCCACTTTTAATTTAAATTTAACAGTATTATATAATAGCTTCATACCTTATCCATAATAAATATAGTTTTTATTTACATGAAATAATTAAAATTAATGGCAATAATTTTTGATTTAATCCAGAACTTCATTTATTTGATATTAATCTATAAACCGTTTTCACATACCTCCCCCTTCCATCCCCATGCCCCAAATCCATCGAAACCTTCGCTTGAGCTTCTTTTATGCTTAACCCTTGTTCTAAATAATGTACCATCACTTCCTGTGCCCAAGCATAACGCAGACTATGTGGAGCATACTTTCCAGATAAACCCAATAACCTCGTCTGATTACGCCAATAAGTCATGGCTGTTTTAAGATTGGGTTTCTTAATAAGTTTGCCATTTTGTTCTTTAGCAATACTCAGAGCTAAATTAACTGTTTGCAGCAGTTCTTCATGATTTAATACTAGAGAATCTCTGGCTCGACCACCTTTAGTACCAAACACCACATTGACATGGGTTTTACCTTGTTCCAGTGTTTTTTGCCATGTTTTTAAAGAATGAATACTTTGTACTGCTTCTTCTGAACGTAACCCCAATTGTCTGGCCAGTTGCATAGTGACAGCCAAACCTCTATCTTTCATTATGGCTTGTTCCATAATCTGTTGAAACAATTCATTAGGTATCGCTTCTTTTGTGCCAGCACGACTGGCATGGCCAATACCTAAGTTTTGATTATTGATTCGTTCTAAATCAGCGAGCTTTTCTCGTCCAGCTTGTCTGAGCAAAGCCCGAATAGCAGCCATTTCATTTTGTAGGGTTCGTTTGCCTATACCATGTGCTAATCGGTCGGTAATATAACCCTCAATATGTTTACTCTTTAAATGTTCAATGCTCTTAATCTGGATATTCATCTTTTGCAAATAATCACAAAAATACTGGGCAATCCGAATACGATCATGAACCGTTTTATAACTACCACTGGCTTGTTTGGCTAATTGAAACATCATCGGTTTTAACTTCATTTTTCTTTTCCTGTTTAGTGACACAAAAAACTCTGGTGCGTGTTAATTGGAAAGAAATCCTGTTTTATTCCTTTCCCTGAACGATACCTGTGCACCAAAGCGAATCAGTGTTGAGGTATATGGGGCACGGTGATGTACTCAGTACAGCCGCCTGTTTACACAGGTGAATCCCCACAGGTTATAAAACCTGTCATTGGTATCGTCAGTCCTCCTTAAAATGATAAAAATCAGTGAAAAATGATGTGTCACACGCTCATAATGAACGGAAACATTAATGAAATAAGCCCTGAAAGGGTATGAGTTGTCGGCGTCACTTTTTCGCTTTACGCTTTTAAAGTGACGCCTTCGTGCCAGTGAGCACATAAAAAATGGTGCACCACATGAATGTGATGTTTGATTGAATCAGCCAAAAGGCATAAGAGTATCTTGGCGCAATAATGCCAATAGAAAAATTACTGGATGGATACAGTCGCAAAATGAAAATAGACTCAGGTGCATATGAAGACGTATTCAATATGCACATTGAGCTGATGATTAAAATATGTTGCGCCAAACGCAAATTAATATAAATAAGTTCAATCTGTTTTACACAGACCAGTAACTCGCAGAATTCGTTACTTTGGGCTGGTTTCATTCGATATGGGTAACCGAACAGCACTTTCAGAAACTCTAATATGCTTTTTTCGCCCCTTTCTACTCAAAGTTAGACCAGATACTTAAAGGGGAACTGTACCTCTGGGATGTGTTCCATTCAAACCGAAGTTTGAAACAGGCAATTAAAGGAACGATGCCTCTGGGCTTGCACTCAACGAGTGCTATAAGTGAAGTGATTATAACGAGGTAAAATCAGGCTTTCAAGTAGTTTTTGGGGGATGTACACTTAATGGAAGACTACGCACGTCAGTGGAATGAAAATATTTTTTCTGACGCGCTTTTGCTTGTCGTCTACGTTTAGATTTGTATTAAAAAATACAAATCTAAACGTAGATTAGCTAATTTATCAATTAATGGGAGAAGAAACCATGATGAATTCTTTTTTTCCAATTTCAACCTGATAACAATCACGTAAGATTGTTAGTTTTTCTTTTAATAAGGTAAACAGTACTTCTTTTGAGCGCGAATGCTCTGATCCATCAATCACGTCAATCAAAGCATGACATTGTTCAATGAGTTCTTCCGTGTCAGGATATTCGAGACAACCTTGGGGAATTTGTATTGACATACTTTATCCTTAAATCAATTTTTATTTAGGGAGATCATTATTTTCTTAAGCATTATCAATAACTAAACATAAAATGTGAAATCGTTTTGAGCGATCAATTATCTCTATATTGATCGGTAAAAATGATCTTTAAATGAAGGTTATTTTTCAGGGAAAGGCATTTCTCGTCTAAAGT
Organism: Zophobihabitans entericus; assembly: GCF_011745665.1. Lineage (GTDB taxonomy): Bacteria > Pseudomonadota > Gammaproteobacteria > Enterobacterales > Orbaceae > Zophobihabitans > Zophobihabitans entericus. The sequence goes on from NZ_CP050253.1 coordinate 2,441,842, forward strand.
CTTCCATTGTTGATAAGTCTTTACCTTCAACCATTTGTTGACACTCACGCCAGAATTTTAAAACAGTTCTGTATTGATTAAAGGTGAATTGTTGTGGTTCACCACCGCTATCAGGATCAATAGAGTATTCAGTATATTCATTGGTAATCGCCATATGCCCAGGCAAAGCAACTGGAGGACAAAGCCATATTTGTTTCGCATTCATATCCCAATCAGCAAAACGTGGGTCTTGTGGCTGGTATTCTCCGTGTTCTACTTTTTGTAACAGTTCCTCAAAAGAGGCATCTTCTTTTTCACTTGTTGAATGTTCTACTATAAAATCTAATAATGTTAGGCCTATAGCCCTGTCTAGTTTTACATTATCACTTTTTAAAACTAGCTGTTGAATATAGTCACCCTCTTCAAACTTGAAAAGTTTAAATACTAAAGATTTATGGCTCATATTTAGGGTAACCTCTCCATTGTTTGACAGTACCTATAGGTTCATTGAAAATAAATTTTACATCACTTGATTTACCTTGCCAGATACCTTTTGTTTCATCTATTAACTTTTTATTCTCAAAAGCGTGGCTCATCTCAAGTTTACTTCGAGTAACAGACCAATCGGCAGGTGTTAAAGTGGATTTAGCACCATTATTGGTTTTTAAGTAAAAAGGCTCTCCATCCACTTGTCGCATACCCACTTTAGCCTTAATCGTACCATTACTGCCGACTGGCTCCAATAGCTCTGTAATGACCAAATCAGGCGAACGTGTAAAATGCCCGCCTTGTACTTTTCCCCTACCATTTTCAAAAATCCGAACATCTGCCTCAATATGTTTAAAATCAATATCCTGTTGATGCTTACGATAACTTTCTAAAGTCTGCTGAAAGTGACTAGGCTCTTTTGCTCGTTCCGCAAACTGACTGTAAATTTGTTTTTCTTTATGAATCGATAATTGTACATCTTGATGACGTTCTGACCAGTTACTAAAGGTTTGCTTATCTTGTGCGATTTTTTTGCTGACTTCTGTCACGGTACTGAGGTTTTGTTTTGAGATTGCCAGCTGAGGGGATACAGGTCGTAATTCAAAGCCTAATGCGCCTGTTTGATAACGCATCATACCAGTTGGCAAGACAACAGGTTTTACTGTAACACCATAACCACCATATCTTGTGGCTGCTTTACCCATTGCTAAACCAGCAGTTACACCACCAGCCAGTTCAGCAAAATCTCCATAACGACCTTGCATCAAAGCTGTTGTGCCGTGATAGCTGGTCACGCCAATGCCTGTAATAGGGTTACTCTGTAGCAATAATTCAGTTTGTGATGTGCCATTCTTATAAGCCTCAGCAGTACCACTTTTCATTTCAGGTAACCACATATCGGCACCTTGCTTATTACCTAAATAGTTATAAGTCACCGCAGCGCCTGCGACAGACATATCCCTGACCTGTAATACAGGCTCAACCACAAAGCCTTTTATTCCATTGACTAAACCTTGCCCAAATCGCTCGCTATAACTGGTTGATTGATGATATTCAGTCGGTAGATATTGATTGACCAATACGCGGTGTTTGAGTTGGTCTTCAAAAGAATTACGTGCCATTGATTCTTGTGGTTTAAATAAACTACTTAATATCTCATTGCTTTTCTGTTGTTCAAGGTTTTGTCTTTGTTGCTGTTGAATTTGAGCTTGAATAGTGTCAATTTGTTGATTGATTTTGGTTTGGCTACTCATTTGTTGTTTGGCAAGTAATTCGTTTTCTTTTAGTTGTTCCTGTGTGTAAATACTTGGGTCATAGCTATATTCTTTATTTGGTTTGATGTTGGGGACTAAATGCTGGTGCGCTTCTTTAAGCTGAATATCTTTTATTTGTCCTGAACGGTATAAATGCCCTAAAGCTGCCTCAGGATTGTCGGGGTCTAATTGTTTGGCAATAGACATGCCACTATCACCACTTTTGGCAATTGAAGTACTTATGGTTTGTTCAGGCTCTTTCTCAGGTACAGCGTGTTTGATGTCTTCTTTAGGCTGATATTGTGCCAAAAGAGCCTGAGTATCTAATTTAATGCTTTTATGAGGTGAGCCTACCAAGAGTTGAATCTGTTCCTTATTGATATCCACATAATGTACTTTAGGTGGGTGACCTGCATGGTCATCAATACTAAAACCTACCGCTTGCATTAATACTTGCTGTTCATGTTTGGGAAAAGGGGCTAGTTTTTCATGAATATGATGATGATAAATTGACTTATTAATCTCATTTAAGCGTTTATCGTCAGGCAAAGGACGTTCTAAGATATCTTGTTGTTTAGGCTGTTGTTGTGTCAGGGTTTGCTGGATATTAATATGAGCGGTTTTATCTCTGCCAACAAATGCCACTAAATATGTGCCATCTTTAGAATACCCAATTTTAACAATATCATCATGACCACTTTTTTTAGCCACTTCTTCTGATAGGGCATCACTTAATTGTTTTTGTTGTTCCTGAGTAAAGTCTTTGAGTAGCTGATTTTTATCTAAGTGTTGTTGAACGTCTTCAGCGGCTTCTGGTAGTTTTTGTTGTACACGCTGTAACTCTTCTTGCTCTTGTAGCCAACGCTGTTGTTGGAGCAATTCTAAATCTATTTCTAGGCGTGGGCGATCTTCCATGGAGCAATGAGGTAAAGAAGAGGATTAATGACATCAAGATTGTACAATAGCTTATATGCAGTATGGTTTGAAAAATAGTAAAACAATCAAATTAAACTCAGTTATGCTGTATTGATACAACGATTACGGTAAGTCTAAAGAAACATTATTGTACATTTTGAATCACATTAAAATATCGAGATAACGAAAAAGGACGTTTGACAACTAAAGATAGTGTGCCAGAGAATAAATGACGGATCTCTTTTTTAGGCGTTTTAAATAATTCTAAAGTCCAACCCCCTTCTACCATAAATTCAAAAGAAATCGTGTTTTTAGAATGAATGATTAAATCAGAGAAGATTCCTGAACGACACATCCGAGATATTTTTGCTTGATCAACAGTACAGTTTTGTTGAGTATCTATCAGATAAATGAATAACTCGTCTTCACCTTCAAATGGGTAGTCCTCGATGAGAAATAATAAAATATAACGTTCATCAAATAAAAGAGCCGCCTCTAACCATCTACCCTCAACACTAACTAAGCTATCGATACCATCAATTTCTATCGTATTGTGATTGAGTGTTACATTGGTTAATTTTTTGATCATAAACGGCTCTTGTTTTTTTATCTACTGCAAATAAATATATTGATACAGTATATGATAAAAACACACCTTTTTTAGTCCATGTGGAAAATAAAACTAGTCCAAAAGAAATCTTATTTTTTTAATTTATATCAATTTGTTATGCTAAATTTTGTATCAGCTTCTATATGGGTATATGGAGCAAAAACCAAAAGTATTTATTTTCATTAAACTTGAGATAAGAAAAAATTATCTCTTTTAACTAATATGTCAATCAAAGCAGCAAAACCAAAAATATTGAATACACCAAAAAAGATGGGGTTGGCCTATTTTTAAATATTTTACCAAACGGCACTAAACAATAGCTATTTCGTTTCTCTTGGAAAAAAAGCCAAAAACGTATGTCTCTTTTGTATTGCATAGGCTATTATGTCATTGATTATTTCGTTTACTTGTCTCTATATCTTATGATCCGTCTGAGGTCTCTTCCATAATGAGATAATCAGGGTATATAGGTTCATTAGTGGTTTTGACTATACGCCCATCCTGAGAAAAATATTCATTTTTCACCTGACCATCATCTAAATAGGTAACAAGATTAGTTTGTACACCTTCATCATTACGATAAATTGTTTGTCTATAATCCCCTGTTGCTTCATCACATATAGTCCTTCTTATTTCAACACCTTTGGCATTTTTAGTAATACCATAAATACAATGTCCATCTTTATTTGATTCACTTGAGGTTATTTCAATTATTTGTTTTTGCCCGTTATAAATTGTTCCAGTAATATAATGTTCTTTAGTAGAATCAGGCCAATATTTGGTTTCAGAGACCTGCCAGAGCATTAGATCAACTCTAACAGATGCAATAATATTTCCCATTTCTTTGATTACTTTATAATAGGACGGCTGCTCAATGGCTTCTCTTACAGATAAAAAATAAGGTTTATTATCTATTAAAGTAAAATAAAAAGTCCCATTTTCTAATGAAGATAATAATTCTGTATCCATCTCTACAGGAGTTCTACTTCTACGAATTGAATTAAAAGTTTTATATAAATAATCTTCGTTTATTTGGAAACTCTGAATTCTTTCATATTGTTCAACTTCTTCAACACTAATAGGTGATTTAATTGGGAAGCTAGGGTTAAAATATGGGTCTATTTCAGGCTTAACCCAATATTCCTGATTAGGTTGGATTCCTAAAGAAGTAGCTAAAGTCACTCTAGCCGCTCTTGCAGGTAAATCAGGACTTAAAATCATTACTCCTATTAAAGAAATAATCATACACATACTAATAAGGCGAAACGGTTTATTTATAAAAAACGCCATATTTATTTCCTGGTTAAATTATTATCTATATTAGATAATCAACTCATTACAGTTGTTACTATTTTCTCTGTGGCTTTTATATATTTCATGTTTTTGGGTCGTATTGAAACACCAAAAGAGAGAAGAACAAAAAATAAGAATACCATTAAGTCGTTAAAATTCAAATAATGAAGACTCATACTATCGGTGCATCCGACTAAACCAATACTTCATCTATTTTGGTTCTATCCAGTAAGAAAAACTTGGTGATTTGATTTAGATATCAATTTAATTTTGTGTTTTTGAGTAACAAATATTTCATCACTGTTGAGCCACCTCTCCAAACCATTGATTAAAAATATCACCAGAAGTCAGATTATCTTTATTACTGTATTGAAGGTCATAATAATACTGAGCTCCAAAAACACTTGTCTGGACGTTATAAACCATTTTCATTGCGGTTGGTATTTCTTTATTATGTTTTTTACATAATTCAAGGATGGATTTTAAATCTTCAATCCCATATTTTATTAATGCTCTTTGTCTGTCTATTGAAACGTTATAGGAGAATCCATTATTACTATCATTTAGTTTATGTTTTCTAAACACTCCATCCTGTAGCTCATAAAAGACATCAAAAGAAAGCATATTGTTCTCAAAAGCACAGTAAATATATACCGTGTCAGCTTGTTTGTTTACATACTCCAAGGAGAGAGAAACCATATCAGATTGTAATTCTGAGAAATAATCTTCAAATACTTTAGTCATTATTGTTTGCAACCTCATCAAACCATTGATCAAAAATATCATCAGAAATAAGATTCTCTTTATTACTGTATTGAAGGTCATAACAGTACTTTGCTTCAAAAGAACCTGTTTGAACGTTATATACCATTTTCATTTCTGTTGGCATTTCTCTATTATGGCTTTTACAGAGATTGTAGATTTTTTCTAAATCATCTACACCAATCTCTAAAACTTTCATCATTCTGTTCATGGAAACATTATAGTTAACGCCATTGCCAGCATCATTTACTTTATGTATACGCAAAAATTTACCATTAATTTTATAAAATAGGTCAAAAGAAAACATATTATTTTCACAAGCACTATAGATATATATATAATCAGCTTTATTATTTATATATTCTAAACCAATAGAAACCATGTCTGCTTGTAGCTCAGAGAAATAATCTTCAAATGTTCTAGTCATTATTTTGCAACCTCATCAAACCACTGGTCAAAAATATCCATTGCTATTAAATTCTTTGTATTTGAATGCTTTAGCTCATATGAATAATCAGCCGCTAAACTATTCTTTGTTACATCATAAATAAGCTTCATTTCTGTTGGCATTTCACGTTGGTATTCGTTAAATAATTGATGAATTTTTTGTAAGTCTTCTACTCCAATTTTTACGGCACCTTTTTGTCGATTGATTGATACATCATACGTGTTGCTATCAAGATCAGTGAGTTTATGTTTATGAACAGTTACACCATTAATTTCATAAAAGAAACTAAAGAAATAGGTATTGTTTTCGCAAGAACAATAAATATAAATCTTATCTGCTTTGTCAAAAGCATATTCAAGGGTGATATCAACCATATCAGTTTGTAATTCCAATAAATAATCTTCAAATGTTTTAGTTGCCATTACTAAACGAATCCTTCTGGTTGTTAGAATTAAAACACTTCACTCTGTCAAAAATCATCAATTGAATATTCAATTTCAAAGCTGCTTAATCACGTGGTAAATTGTTAAAAAAAAGATATGCTTAGTAGAATAAAATTTATTCTTGTTGTAAAGCAAAATTAATGATGTTAACTAATACCTTTTTAACCAAATTAAAATCAGAATATCAGCCATATACTTTGAATAATTTTGGTGGAAGGTACTATTTGACAAGATGAGTTATTTTGTACATCATGTTGTACATCGCATCCTGCGATAAAGTGAGAAACATTTAAATTATCAAGAGGTTATTATGTTGATACGCGTTACGTTTCCCGCTCCAACAATTTACAACCCATTGATTTATAAACAGTTTTTAATAAAACCCATCTCGATTTAGACTACACTTTTTCACTATTGATATCTGCAATAAAAACAGTTATTGACTATCTTTTGAAAATAAATGTTTTTATTCCTATTTTTACCTCGTAAGCCCCACAGGATTAAGGTTTTACAATCTTTTACAAATCAAAAATGAGGGATATGCTACCTTAGAATCTAATCATTAAATCAGCAAAATAATAAAACTATGATGAAAAAAACAATTCTCATTATTTTGATAACCTTATTTGTTGGCCATAAGCCACTACTTGCAAATGAACAAGGTGCAACCATGCCAATTCACACTACTTATATCAAAAATGGTATGCTCGCTTTTGGTTACCATATCATCAATGATCATATCTACTACATTCCTATGCAAAATTTCTATGAAGAGATTCCAGTAGATGCTGATATCACAGATTTTGAGATTTTGGATATAAATTATGCAAAAAATAAACAAGCCGTTTTTTATCAGGCTAAAAAGCTAAATGGCGTTGATCCGTTGAGCTTTGAAATATTGAAAGACTCATATACACGTGATAAAAACTTTGTCTATTACCAAAATACAGCCATAGCAGAATTAGATGTCAGCACATTTGAAGTTATTACTTACGACTATACAATAGATAAAAATGGCGTCTATTATCTGAATCATAAGCTTACAGGGGTCAGTTCTAGCGGATTTGAAATCATTCAACCATTTCATTATATTAAAAATACAGAAGCCGTGTATTACCAAAATCGAGAGAAGCTAATAGGAATTGATCCTGAAAGCTTTGAGATCATCACATTTAGCTACACAAAAGATAAAAACTTTGTCTATAAAAACCATCAAAAAATAGAGGGCGCCGACCCACAATCTTTTGAAATCATTGACCAATATTACACCCGAGATAAAAATTTTATCTATTTTGAAGATCAAAAGACAGCAATCACAGATCCATCAACCTTTGAAATTATTCGAGCTAGCGAAACCTCCCGATCATTATCATATCGATACACGAAGGACAAAAATGCAGTCTATTACAATGAGGTGAAAATTCCTGGGGCTGAGCCTGAGACTTTTAAAATCATTATGGACCACTGGTATACCTCGGATAAAAATAATATCTACTATGCAGGTAAAAAAATAGAAGGGGTAGATAAAGACTCGTTTGAAATCATGAATTACCAATATTCCAAAGATCGTCAGTCCGTTTTCTTTTTACATAAGAGACTGATTGGTGTTGATGTGAATACTTTTAAACTTAGACCAAGAGACATATTCTAAGCGAATCTATTGAGCTCAATACACAGACCTTAATTGCCTCATATATAAATACTGATATGTTGTAACAATATATTTTATTATCGTTTATTGCTAATCCATTCTTCGACTTCGATAGCAAAACTTTCTGGAGCCTTGACATAAATACTCCGGGAAATCTCCAGAATAGAATATTGTGCCAGCACGTCCTCCATACATTCTTATGCCATTTTCATTACAGAATGGATCCCGCAAATACCGGAACACGCCCATTTTGGTAGACAAGCTTATTGTTTTGTAAATAATAATCCTGAAATTAATAACAAAATACAGATATCCTGTTGTACTCTACTAATCAATAAAGTATAAATCTATCTCACTATTATTTAATCAGAGTCTTTTGGATATGAAAAAATTTAAAATTGAAAAATATATCAATCAGGAATTAGACGAGACCTACACCATTCCTGTGGCCTTTATTAGTATTTTGACCACTATCCTGCCTGCATCAGCCATTGAATCACTAACTCAGGCTGGATTTGATTTTAAAACGCTGATAGAGGCGAGTAAACAAGATTTAGCATATCAGTCTTCTGCTATGGTAGAAGAAAAAGGAATTTCAAAGAAAATTATCATTACTTTGCTGCCATAAAGCAGCCAAAATAAATCCTTATTAAAAATAGGGGTTTGTTATTGATTTATCATAATTAATTTTTATTAGTTTGATACAATCCTTATTTATCAATAGTTAGCCGATTTTTACATCGTTTCATGCCAATAAAGTGAACTAAATCATTATTATAATTAGATAAAATCGGATATTATTTATCTCCTTATTATAAAAAACAGGAATTGAGATGAAAAAAATAAGTTTAAGCCTATTAGCTGTAGGAGCTCTAGCAGTATCTTTTTCTGCCGCAGCTGATAATCACTCTTTCACTTTAGGGTATGCGCAAAGCAATATTGATATTATTGATAATATTAAAGGGGTTAACCTTAAATACCGTTATGAGTGGGATAGTTCACTAAGTGTCATCACCTCTTTTACTTATATGTCAGGTAATGAAACGATTAAGGATCTTTTTGTTCAGGATATTATTACGGATAAAATCGACCTGAAATACTACTCATTAGCAGCAGGCCCTGCTTATCGATTCAATGACTATGTCAGTGTTTATGGTATATTAGGGGTTGCTTATGTAAAAAATGATGTAAAAGAACACTGGCTGAACTATATTGGGCCTGGCCATGAAGACATGGGCACAGAGAACTATTCAAAAAATAGTGCCAATCTGGTTTACAGCGTAGGCGTTCAGTTTAATCCGATGGAAAATCTGGTTGTAGACGTTGCTTATGAAGGTTCAAAACTGAAGACTGTTGCAGAAGATAAATTAAGTTCTAACGGCTTTAATATTGGTGTTGGTTACCGATTCTAAGCATTTTATTTTCATACCGCAGTTTATTACAATCTACTGCGGTATGAATGAATTAACTAACCTAATCTATCTATTGCTTATCAGCTCTTCTGGGTTATTAATTTCCGGTATTTGAAAGATGAGACACATCATTATAATAAACCAGTGAATATGTTCCTTTTTCTTGCTCTGGAGATTTTTGATAATTAACTAAACTAATGCTGGTATTAAATGGTTTAGGGAAATATTCCTGAGTACGATGCTTATGCCAGTCCCCACCATTAATAACACATAGTAGTAGCCTCAATAATGTACCGTGCGTAACAATTAAGATATTACTGTCTTGTGCTGAAACTGAAGCAACGATCTCATCAAGCGCCTGTTGTGTACGTGTAAGAACATCCATAAATCCTTCACCCTGAACCAGAGAGTGATTATAACTTGCCGGCACATTCATATAATGGTGAAATTCTTTGTCCTGATGTAGTTCATCAATAGATACACCTTCCCAGATACCAAAGTCCATTTCTCTCAGACCTTTATGTATATCCACATCAGGGGAATTTGTTAATTGTTCTACAATATAATCGCGAGTATGAACTGCTCTCGTCAGGTCACTGGAATAAGCTTTTAGGAAGGGAATATTACTCAGGCTTCGACCAGTGATCTTCGCACCAGAAATACCTTTGTCTGTTAAAGGTGAATCCTGTATACCTTGCATCCAGTTTTTCAGATTCCACTCAGTTTCACCATGGCGAATAAAATAGAGATTAATATTTTTCACTCATATTTCCTTAAGTTTATCTTATGCTGATAGAAGGTGTTAATAATCTACTCAGCTGATAAATCGTCTGCTGGCAGTTCTTCTTCAATAGCAGAATCCCCTTCTTTGCGCTCTTCTTTGCTCTTAGTTACCATCGAGGTAATAACGTGATATAGCGCCTCTGAATGCTGTTCCACCGTTTCTACTGACAAAATACTGTCTTTACCAGAATGTGCATTTTTAATCTGAACTTTGTTATCTGCATCTAACGAACCGGCAGTGACCATCATATAATTTTTGAAAGTTGTTTCCATCTTACCTTCATGAAAGGTAACATTCTCAAGTTCACAATTAAAGTGTTTTGGTTTGAAGAATTGTAGTTGCTCGCCATTACCTAAACTATCAAGGAAGATGACTTTCTTTTTACGGACTTTATCTGAATAATTTTCCAGCATTTTGATACCATATCGGCTCGAAGTACCACCATCATAAAGTACAAATGCGACTTTCTTTTTCGTTTTCTTATCCAGCTTATTAATCGTATCCAGCATCACTAAAATACTGGAAGTATTACTGACAAAATTCTTTTTATTCGGAATACCGTTTTTGTATTTTAAAATAAAATAAAACAGAACCACAGTAGAGAGTACAGATGAGACACCCTGTACACTAAAGAAACCCAGTTCCTGAATTCCTGGAATAAAGACAAAATAGTTTAAGACTACAGACAGGGCGACTAAGATAAAAATAGGCAGTAAACTTAGAAAATAACGACCAGTTTTGAACTCTTGTTCAAATGCATAGATTTTAGATAAGTTAAAATAGTTTGCCCCGGTATCATAATAGGTACAAACGATCACATCCGCTTTATTAATATCACCGATATAGGCGTTATAATAGTTTTCATACTTCTTTTTAGCTAACTGTAATTTTGCAATCTTTGCATCAAGATGATAGCCAAGTTGTAGTAATTCTTTAGAAATTACTCGTAAAAAAGCTATCTTCTCTTTATAAGAAAAGCGACGGCCAAACAAAACACAGTAACGTAAAATTAAATCTTTTAAACTATCCATAATCCCCAATAACTATCAATGACAAAGCGAAGGTTAAAATTAGTACTGATGCGTTATACATCAGAAATTATGTAGAACATATTGTGAAAATGACTGATAGCATCATTATAACACTATCAGTCAAAATATTAATTAACACTAACCTCTGTGGGTTATTCGTTCAACAATTAATATATATTAATAGTCATCACCATCTGATGAACCAGAAGAGGCTGCAAGTACCGCCATAGCGTCTTGAATGTTCTCTTTTCCTGCTTCAACAGAATCGTTTGCCAGTTCATCAAGAGATGAAAACTCACGATTACAAACAGCTGTCACAACCATCGGTAGGCTCATGCCCGTAATTACACGAACCTTTGAACCAAGCTCTTGCCATTCAGGAACACATCTCATTGACGCATTGTATGGAGAAGCGCCAAATAAATCGACGAAAATAAGAACACCGTCGCCAGTGTTCAATTCTTTCGATTTATTGAAGATGTTAGTTTTCAGCTCGTTGACATCCTGACCCGGGACTAAAGCTAACGTTTCAAATTGCTCAGCTGCGCCTGCAATCATTCCAACGCTATCTTTCATACCTTCAGCCATTTTGCCGTGACTTACTAATAAAACTCCAATCATTTGGTTATCCTAATTATTAAGAGAATAATTTAATAGCGTCAGCTAACATGACTTTTTTCAGTGACGGAGTCGCCTGGAAATAGATATTCATGTTAGGGTAAGTGTTTTGCAGATCAACAAGCAGATCAAGTTGTGCTTTATTGATTGCCACTTCGCTAATAATTGGCGTAGCACCAGGAACTTGTGGAAGACCACCAAGGTTAAGGTTCTCAACCGGAACGCCACCTTTGATGATTTTATGCATAATTTCAATGCTTTTAGTAATTAACATGACATTGAAATCATCATATTGACGATCTTCCCAGTATCTGATCGCGCCATCTTCTTTAAGCACACGAATTTTATATCCGGTACGTGAACCCGCACCCATAATAATATTCTTTGTGAACTCATCGTTAGCTGACAGATCGTCAGCTACGAAAAGTGCATTTGCGCCTGCAGATTTAGACACGTTTGTTGCTACTTGCCCATGGATTAAACGACTATCCACGCGAGCTAATACTACTTTACCCATAACTTTAAAACCTCAAATAATTATTCTTGCTTATAAGATAACGTCATTAACTGACTATCTTATAAAAAGTGTACGATACTATACTCAATTGCTGCCCATACACCAAGGATAATTGTTAATCCAATTAATGCATTTGTTACTTTTAAGCCTTTCTTCGTGAAGTAGAAGTATAAACCACTTACAACAACTAATGGTAGAAGACCTGGTAAGATTTTGTCCAGAGTTTCCTGGATAACGAAGTCTTTACCAGAAAGGTTAAAGCGTAAGCTTGATGCAACTTTGATATAGCTAGCGGCTAAAATACCCATCATGAATAGACCTAGAATAGATAGGGCTTCAATGATCATTTGCATTTTAGTACCAACAACTTCAGTCGCTGCGTTTCTACCTAGTTTGAAACCTAATTGGCAGAAATAGTAACCAACAGATACTTGGTAAGTTACAAATGCGATGAATGGGAATAATGCACCGATAGCTAAACCTTGTTGTGCCCATGGTAACGCGATTGCGATGAAGATGTATTGAACTGTACCAGAGTCAATAGCATCACCGATACCAGCAAGAGCACCCATAAGACCTGCTTTAGTATTATAAAGTAAATCGTCATTAATACTAATTGGTTTACCTTCATAGGTTTCTTGTGCACGAACGATTTCTAACGATGATACGATACCAGTGATTGTACCACCACCCCAGGTTAACTGAGTGTTAAAGAATAATAAATGTCTTTGGTATGCTGCGATAAGATCATCTTTATCTTTATATAGTTTTTTAAGAATTGGCATTAAGCCCCATAGTAAAGCCGCTGCGATATAACGATCGAATGAATGCGGAATTTCGTTCGCATAGTAGAATCGTAACCATGCAACCATCACGTCTTTTTTCGTGATTTCTTCTGGCTTTAAATCAATACTTCTTTGTTGAATGTCAGTCATTCTGTATTCCTCTAAAAAATTTCTTATTCATCAATACGCTATTAATAATCGTCTTCTTCTGAAGAACCTGAGCTGACACTATTTGATGAGCCTAGGTTATCTTTAACAGTGTTAAATGTTTCAGATTTAACAAGAACGAAGATGAATGCAATGATTGCGCCAATGACAGCATAAGTTACCATTGTTACGTTTAACGGTTTTGCAACTACTGCTGCAAAGTAAGCTAATAGGAAGAATACGATATAGCTACGTTTACCAATAACATATACAGTTAATGCAATACCAACCGCAGCTAAACCACCACCAATTACGTTAAGAATGTGGAAGATCATGTCACTGGAGTTAGATTTAATCACGTCTGCAATTACTGGAGCACCGTAATATAGTGCCGCAAACATAAATGGAATATAAATAATGAAAGAAGCAACAATTGGAAGAATAATGATAGAGAATGTTAATCCACTAGCACTACCTCTTTCAGCAGCCGAGTCTACAAATTTTTTCATAATGAAAGTATTTACGAAAAATCTGAATTGGTATAAGTATGAACCTAAAAGACCGACCGGAACAGCAACCGCAACAGCAGCAGCTGGAGTCATGTTACCAAGTAATGCAACCGGAACTGCGATAGCTGTAGCAACAGCTGGCTCAGATGGCATTTGACCACCAGGTGAGAATACACCCATATAAATTAATTGGATAGCAGCAGTTGTGATCATCGCACTTTCAATATTATTGAACACGATACCAACAACTAAACCAGTCATCATTGGTGAGAAGCGCAGTGTTAACGTTGCACCACCAAACAATGATCTTGACATAACTAAGGCAACCCAAATCGCAAGGATTATGGCTTGCAGAAATGTTACATGCATCTCTTGCATATTTTTACTCCATTGTTTCAACATGAAATAATTCCGAAATAGTCACAAATGTATCTATTAAGGAACGAATTATTATTAATTTCGGATAATCACTAGTTCAATATAGTTCATTCAGGTTTGAAAGAAACTAATAACTATCCGGATTTACACCACGACTCTTAACTATCAATAAACAATTAAGAGACAACACTTTCTAACGGTTTATTAGAAATCAAATTTTCAACATCTGCTACACACTTCTCACCCATCCCTTGCAGACATTCAATTGCATAAGCAGAAGTATGTGGCGTAACCAAAATCTTACTGTGCTTAACAAAAGGATGATCATTAAAGGAAGGTTCGCTGTACATAACATCTGTCGCATAGCCAGCTACAATACCCGCGTCTAATGCTTTGAGTATTGCATCTTGTTCAATTAACTCTGCACGTGCAGTGTTAGTAATGTACACACCTTTTTTCATCAAGGAAAACTCTCTGTCTTTCAAGAGATTCTTACTAGTCTCGTTTAATGAAGCATTTAACGAGATAACATCTGCATGAGATAGCAGATAATCTAAATCGACAACTTCAGCACCGACTTTCTTAGCCCAAGCTTGATCGATTTTTGGGTCAACGACAAGTAATCTTGCGTTATAACCAAATTTTAGGATTTCAGCAACACGGCTCCCAATGTTACCACAGCCAACAACACCCACTGTTTTACCTGTAACGTTGATACCTAAGAAAGTCGCACGTTTAGACCATTCGTTATTCTTAACAGCTTCTTGAGAATCCACTGTACGACGAATAAGTGCCATTAAGTTAGCTACTGCATTTTCAGCAACAGCGTCTCTTTCAACCAGAGCTGGAACGATAGTAACAACTGTACCATGTGCTTTAGCAGCAACAACATCAACGTTGTTAAAACCAATCCCGTGACGAGAAAGAAGTAGTAATTCATCTTTATTATCAAAAAATTCTTTATTGAAGAATGGTCTTACGCTGGCAATAATGATATTAAAACCGTTTAATGCTTTAGCTAAATCTTTACCACTAATATCATTATCAAAAACAAAAGACTCAACTTCACCGATCTTTTTTAATCTTTCCAGTTGCTGTGGAAAGTATTTTCCGAAGCTACTGGAATTGACGATGGCTATTTTATAGCTTTTCACAAAAAGTTCCTCATTCAAACATCAACTTCTAATCACAAAACATTCACCTAAATACTATTCTTGTTATTTTCTATTTAGGTGAATCATTAAAACAACTTATTTAGCACCTTCAACTGCTTCTTTAGCTAGTTTAGTAATACCAGCAAAATCACCTTTAGCGATAAGATCAGTTGGAACAAACCATGAACCACCCACACAAAGCACATTTTTAAGTGCTAAGTAATCACGGTAGTTTTTTGGACTGATACCGCCAGTTGGGCAGAATTTTGCATCAGGAATTGGGCCAGCAAATGCTTTAAGTGCTGCAATACCGCCGTTGATTTCAGCCGGGAAGAATTTAAATGCAGTTAAGCCAGCTTCTTTCGCTGTCATTAGTTCACCAATTGTTGCCACGCCAGGAATCACCGGTACAGTGCCTTCAACTGCTGCTTTTAAAATTGACGGCGTTAAGCCCGGAGTGATGATGAACTCAACACCAGCAGCGGTGACTTCTTTTAATTGTTCAACAGAGGTTACTGTACCGGCACCCACTACTGCACCCGGGACTTCTTTGATGATTTTTTTAATTGCATCTAAACCACAAGCAGTACGTAAAGTCACTTCAAGTACTTTCACGCCACCAGCCATTAACGCTTTTGCAAGAGGAACAGCATCTTCAATCTTCTCAATAACAATAACCGGAACTACTGGTCCAAGAGATAAAACTTCTTCTGCTGATCTTTTCCAATTTTTCATAACACTAACCTCAAATAATCAATAAAAATAATATCTGTATAGCTTGACTGATATATAACTACCAGAGTAATTCCTTAGAATTACTCTGTCATTCAATAATTATATAACAGAATGTTGTGGTTTATCCCCAGCTAAAACACGAACGACTTCTTCAGCTGCCATAACTAACGTTTTCACTACTGCGTCGCTCGTAAAAGCACCAGTATGTGGAGTCATAATTACGTTGTTTAAGCTGAAGAAACGTGAATCAGTAAATGGTTCAGTCGTAAATGCATCAAGACCAGCACCACCAATTGAACCATTCGTTAATGCTTCAAATAATGCATCATCATCAATTAACTCACCACGAGCAGTGTTGATGATATAAACACTTTTCTTCATCTTGCTGATGCTTTGACGATTGATCATATGATGAGTTTTATCTGTAGCTGGTAAATGTAAAGAGATAAAATCAGCTTGTTCAAACATCGGATCCATTTCGTCATAATACTTAACGCCATATTTTTCTTTTAATTCTGCGTTAGGATAAAGATCATAAGCAATGACTTTCATTCCGAAAGCTAAACAACGAATCGCTAAGTTTTTACCAATTGCCCCTGTACCAAAAATAGCGATAGTTTTGCCGTAAAGCTCCATACCGTTTTCTCTTTTCCAGGAACCTGCACGCACGTTTTTATCCATAAGATGGATTTTACGAGCCAGACCAGTAATAAATGAGAATGCCAGTTCACAAACAGAAACACTGTTTGTACCTGGTGTGATTGTTACATAAACATTGTTCTTTTTAGCTGCATCAAGATCAACACGGTCATAACCAACACCATTACGAGCAATAATTTTTAATTTTGGTGCTGAGTTAATGACGTCTGCAGTAATAAAATCCAGACCAGCAATCGCTGCATCAACATCCTTAATTAGTGGAATAAGTTCTTCCGCTTTTAATGGTTTTTCTGGCGTAACAAGTTTAATTTCATGTCCCGCATCGGTCAGAACTTTCTTTGCCTCTTCACAGGTTGCAAATGCTCTCGCTGTTGTAAGCACTACTGCCATTTTAAGTCACTCCTATATTTTTGCTTATTTTAATATCTTTTAAAAATTGGAAAGTTACCGGTAAATAATGTACTGAACTTGCCAATAAATTGCTACTTAAAAATGAAAACTATAAATTTAATCCACTGATTATTATTATTTTTTTATCCGGGATAATACAGCTTTCACAAAGTTACCGGGAACAAGATAGCGCTATTATAATTAATACAAAAATAAAATCTGTAAAATAGATCACATATTTGGAAAGTACTCTATCCCCACTGGATAAACGTTTAGTTTTCAAAATGATAATCTACTCAACTTACACTACTTATTAACTTTTCTATGGCTAAATAAAACAAAAAGGAGATCATTTTTAACAATCTCCCTATTTATTAAACTAAAAACT
The DNA here is from genome assembly GCF_011745665.1 of Zophobihabitans entericus. Taxonomy (GTDB): domain Bacteria; phylum Pseudomonadota; class Gammaproteobacteria; order Enterobacterales; family Orbaceae; genus Zophobihabitans; species Zophobihabitans entericus. Next base: position 2,459,193 of record NZ_CP050253.1, read on the forward strand.
ATCAGCGCCCTCTTCAGCCGAAGATAGATTGTTACGTAAAGAACCAAATAATTCGCGCCCAAACCCTGAGTGGAAAGGAGTCAGGTCAAATTCAAAAGCTTTACGTGTTGCTAATTCTTGATCTGAAACCAGTAACGTCATTTCACCTGTCAAACCATTGATACGAATAAGATCGCCTTCTTGTACTTTATTAAGTAACCCGCCAATACTTGCTTCCGGTGTCACATGGATAGCCGCAGGTACTTTACCAGAAGCACCAGATAAACGTCCATCCGTTAATAACGCCACTTTGTATCCTCTATCTTGTAAAACCCCAAGCGGCGTGATTAATTTATGCAGTTCAGGCATACCAATTGCTTTTGGTCCCTGGAATCTGACAACAACAACACAGTCTTTATCTAACTTACCGGCTTTGAACTGCGCATCTAAATCATACTGACTATTAAATATTACAGCTGGTGCTTCAATAATTTGATGTTCAGAAGAGACTGCAGAAGTTTTCATAACTGCTCGTCCTAAATTCCCCTTCATCACTTTTAAACCGCCATGAGAATTAAATGGTTTATTGATTGAAGCAATGATAGTGTCATCCAGTGATTTTTCTGGTGATTCACGATAGATTAATTTACCATTTTCGAGAATAGGTTCTTTAGTATAGCGGCTAAGCCCACGACCAACGACAGTCTCTACATCCTCATGTAGTAAACCACCTTTAAGTAGCTCCCTGACAAGGACGGCAGTACCACCAGCAGCCTGGAATGAGTTAATATCTGTTGGACCATTTGGATAGATACGACAAAGCAGAGGTACGACTTCAGATAAGTCTGAAATATCATCCCAGTTGATAATAATCCCAGCTGATTTTGCCATAGAAACCAGATGCATGGTCAGGTTAGTTGAACCACCGGTTGAAAGTAGTGCCACCAGACCATTGACAATAACACGCTCATCCACCATTTTACCTACTGGTAAATAGTTACCTGATTGCTCTGTTAAACGGGTAATTTGTTTTGCCGCAGCATTAGTTAATTCATGTCGCAATTGAGTATCTGGTGGCACAAATGCCGCCCCTGGCAAATGTAGGCCCATTAACTCAATCACCATTTCATTACTGTTGGCTGTACCATAGAATGTACAAGTACCCGCAGTATGGTATGACGCGATTTCTGACTCAAGCAGATCTTCACGCGTTGCTTTACCTTCAGAATAAAGCTGACGAATACGGACTTTTTCTTTATTTGGAAGCCCTGATGGCATTGGGCCTGACGGAACAAAAATAGCAGGTAAATGACCAAAAGTGAGGGCCCCAACAAATAGTCCCGGAACTATTTTGTCACAAACACCTAAATACATCGCGCCATCAAACATATTGTGAGACAGCGCAATCGCGACAGACATCGCAATTACGTCACGACTCATTAACGAGATATCCATTCCCGGTTCACCTTGCGTCACCCCGTCACACATAGCAGGAACACCACCGGCCATTTGTCCGACTGCACCCACTTCGTGTAATACTTTTTTAATTTGTTCCGGGTAACATGCATAAGGCTGATGAGCGGATAACATATCGTTATAAGAACTAATAATACCGATATTACTTTTTAGAAGATTTTTTAAATCATTTTTATCCTGAGCACAACAACCCGCAAAGCCATGTGCTAAGTTACTGCATGGTAAAGATGAGCGGGAAACCTTTTTCGTTGCCGCATGTTCTATCTTAGCCAGATATGCCTGACGAGTTGCCTTTGAACGCTCAATGATTCTTTTAGTTACATTTTGGACAGTTATATTCACATTTGCCTCTGATTGCTTCTAATGTAAGATAAGTAGTTAAAATTATTTTTATATACTTATTAAAGTTAATTTAAATTAAATGTTACTGGTAACATTAATTCTATCACAAAAATAAATCAACAAAAAGAAGCAAAAATTGCGACGTAAATCACAGTCGTTAATTGATAATTAAAATCTATTGAAAAAAGTAGGGTTATTTCATAACAAGCTGATTAATTTGAATAATTGATAGGATTTATATAAGTATAAATCCCTAAATAGAAAATCAGATACTACCGCCATCCAGATATTGCACTGGTAAATCGATGACACTTGATGATAGCTTTTCACCACTCAGACGTTTAAGTAGCATCTCTGCGGCAATTTTTCCCATCTCCATTCGAGGGGTGAGTACTGAAGCTAGCTGAGGAGTAACCGCCCGCCCTACATCATGGCCGTGGAATCCGGCAATCGCTAATTGTTCAGGAACTTTGATATTAATTCTTTGGCATTCAAATAACACACCTAGTGCTAGGTTATCATTACTACAGAAAATACCATCTACTTTATCATTTTCTTTCAGAGCCTGATGAAGCAGCTTACCACCCAGAGTATAAGATGATAACTCTTTGGTTGAGATAGTATAACTATTTAAACCATTCTCCTGCATGGCTGCTTCATAACCTTTTTGACGAATAATACTTCGTTCATCAAGACGCGCACCAACATAGACGATATTCTTCTTTCCTTTAGAAATGATACGATTAACAATATTTTTTGCAGCTGTAAAGTTATCAAACCCAACTGCCATATCAATACATGGCGATACACTATCCATCATCTCAACAACAGGTATATCTGCCAGCTCAATCATTTTTAATGTATTAGGTGTATGAATACGTTCGGTTAAAATCAAGCCATCCACATTATAAGAAAGTAAAGAACGAAGTCTCATCTCTTCTTTATCTTTATAGTAGCCGGTATGGGCAATCATTGTTTGATAACCCGCCTTGTCTGTGATCATCTCAATCCCTTTTAACACCTCCGCAAACACCTGATTGGTCAAAGAAGGTAAAAAGACACCAATGGCATGGCTTTTAGCATTAGATAACATGTTAGGCGCTTTATTTGGGATATAACCAAGTTTATCAATGGCTTCTGAGAGTTGCTGCTGTAGTGCTGGAGAGACCAGATTTGGATCACGTAAAAAACGACTCACAGTCATTTTACTTACACCGACAATATTTGCGATATCTAAAAGACCTGTGCGACGTTTCTTCATTTTAGTGCTACCTTAAAGTAATTCTATCTAACTAACTTTTTTATTCTATATAAAAAACTTTCTTTCGCAAAATTCTATTAGGACTTTTGTCCACATTAGTGATCTATATCCTGTTATTTGCTTAAAAAAACAACACGAAGTAAAAGGTAGATGTAAATTATTAGCAATCATTATTTCGATGTAACTTTTTCATTTAAAAAAGAAATGATTGTGAATACGTTATCTATATCGCATAAAAAATTTTTATGCGTTATACTTTACGAAAATTTATCTTCTATACATAAAAAAAAACAGGATCATGAAATGAAATTTAAAACAATATCAGCACTACTTGTTTGTACTTCTTTATTATTAAGTGGTTGTGGCTACGTTAGAAACACTTATGTAAGCGATCAAGATATCAAAGAAAAGACTGCTTTTGCTTTAGATGTTCCGGTGGAGCACATTACCATTATTGATAAAGATCCTGGTCTTAGCGATATCAAATATACAGTTCAAATTAAAGGTCAAACTAAAACGAAACAGTGCTACTTTACTACTATTTTAGCCACTGACTCACAAGCAGTTTGCGCAGGAACCTCAAATCCTTTAACAAAATAGTTATCTACAAATAAGGTGCCTTGTGCACCTTATCTTTAGCTTTTTGATACAAAAGTTTTATACTCTTGCTTAAATATCCACATCGCCAGCTATCTCTTTTCAGTCGTCCTGATATCACTTTACACAAAAAGAGCTGTTTTATCTAACTCTATGAATAACAAGGGATCGTCAAACTTTCTTTTACAAAAAAATAGGTCTATACTTTTAAAACTATCAGTCCTTTTAATCGGACATAAAGTACATCTCCATTCTATTTTTTGTCTGAACAAAACAGAGATGTAAAGATATTATCCTCACATTCACTCAACAATCATTAATTATTTACATGGAGTAAGAATAATGACAATGAAGATACTTGGCTATGCCGCTAAAGCCTCTAAAGCACCACTAGAACCTTACCGTTTTGAACGTCGTGAACCTCGTTCTGATGACGTCGTAATTGAAATCCTTTATTGCGGTGTATGTCATTCAGACTTACATCATGTTAATGGTGACTGGTCAACTAACTATCCTGTTGTTCCAGGACACGAAATTATCGGACGTGTAACTAGTGTTGGTAAAGATGTTAAAAAATTTAAAGTAGGTGATCATGTTGGCGTTGGTTGTATGGTTGACTCCTGCCAGCATTGTAATTCTTGTAAGCATGACCTTGAACAGTACTGTGAAAATGGTGCGACTCTGACCTATAACAGCCTTGATCGCCATGATCACATGCCAACTTTTGGTGGCTATTCAGAAAAAATTGTCGTATCAGACAAGTTTGTGCTCCATATTCCAGATGGACTAGATTTAAAAAGCGCTGCACCTCTGCTTTGTGCTGGTATTACAACCTGGTCTCCGCTCAGACACTGGAATGTAAAAAAAGGCAGTAATGTTGCTGTTGTTGGCCTTGGTGGACTTGGTCATATGGCGATTAAACTAGCCAAAGGTTTAGGCGCTCACGTCACCTTATTTACGCGTTCCCCAGGTAAAGAAGCGGATGCTCGTCGATTAGGTGCTGACGAAATAGTCTTATCAACAGATCCTGCTCAAATGAAAGCGGTAAAAAACAAATTTGAATTGATTGTTGATACTGTTCCTTATAACCACGATGTTAATCCTTATATTTCTACACTTGCAACAAGCGGTACGATTGTACTGGTTGGTTATTTAGGTGAACTAACACCAACTGTTAACGGCGGTCCTCTTGTAACAGCCCGTAAAGCAGTGGCGGGGTCTATGATCGGTGGTATCAAAGAAACTCAGGAAATGCTTGATTTCTGTGGTAAACACGGCATTACTTCTGATGTAGAAATGATCAATATTCAGGATATTAACACCGCTTATAAACGTATGTTAAAAAGTGATGTGAAATATCGTTTTGTCATCGATATGGCATCATTAAAGAAATAATTTATAGTCAATAATGAAGAGCAAAACAGCCTGAATTGTACAGGCTGTTTTTTTATGTTACTCCAGACAAAATCACCGCACATTCTCAATAATATTATCAATACACTTTTAGCTAAAGATGTGATTGTTTTCATCTTCAACTTAGAATTAATCAAATAAAACAAAAAGATAAATTGTAGCTGGTTTATTACTAAACATGATGAGTAATCCCATGTTTCTTTTCCAAACTGAACGATGATATAATCTCACCATATTTATAATAAAACAGAGAATCATATTGATCAAAAAAGTGATCTATTGGGGAATTGGCGCAGTAACGATGATTTTTATCATCATGCTAATGACATTCTACAATAGCAGCAAAAGGCCGCAAGAGCCGGATATCACGAGAAAAGAACAAGGAAGACCAACAAACCTATTACAGCATATTCAGACTCGTCAGGAACTTCGGGTTGGTATGTTGCGTACGCTGACACCTTTTTATATCAATTACCGTAGCCCTAATAAAATGAGTGGTTTTGACCACGCCTTACTCACCCTGTTTGCTAATTCTTTAAATGTTAAATTAAAAGTAACACTAGCCGATACCATGCCAGAATTACTGGAAAAAATGGAGAACGGGGAGCTGGACATCATCGCTGAGGAAGTTCAGGGATATAGTGAATATTCAGATAAATTCTTAGCCAGTCAGCCTTATCACTCAATATCACAACAAGTTGTCTATCGTAAAGGTTCCACTAAGCCTTACTCATTTGAAGAACTCACTAACGGTACACTAGCCGTGTCAGAAAAATCACTACAAAATGTGATTTTAGACGATCTTAAAAATGATTACCCAGATTTAACCTGGGACTGCTCACCAACACTTAATCAGGAAGAGCTACTGAAACTGGTCTTTGATCAAGAGATCGATTATACCATTGCTGATTCTTATACGGTCTTACTGATGCAGCGTATCTATCCTGCTTTAACTGTTGCTTTTACCGCCGTGCAGGAACAACCTCTGCATTGGTATTTTTTACAAAATAACGATAAGAGTTTACTGGAACAAGCTAACCGCTTTATTCATTCCTCACGGGAAAGTGGTACGATTAAACGCCTTGAGCTCCGCTACTTTGGCTATATGAACAGTTTTGATTATGTGGATACGCGAACTTTTATTCGTGCGATTCAACATACCTTGCCAGATTACCAACCCCTATTTGAAAAGTATGCGCAGGAGAATAATCTCGACTGGCGCTTACTGGCTGCAATGGCCTATCAGGAATCACACTGGAATCCTAAAGCAATATCCTCAACAGGTGTACGAGGTATGATGATGCTCACTCAATCTACCGCTCAGTCCCTGAATGTTACCAACCGGCTTGATGCAGAACAAAGTATTCGTGGTGGTACACAATATTTAAGGCAGCTTATTAATCGCCTGCCAAAAAGTATCCCGGAAGATGAACGCGTGTGGTTTGCTTTAGCTGCTTATAATATGGGATATGCACATTTACTTGATGCTCGCAGGCTGGCTACACGTCTTGGTAAAAACCCGGATAGCTGGATTGACGTAAAACAGATGCTACCGCTGTTAACCGAAGAAGAGTACTACACCACTCTTAAATATGGTGCTGCGCGTGGTTATCAGGCTGTACATTTTGTAAATAGTATCCGTCAGTATAATGTCAGCCTGTCAGGATACTTAATGGAAAAAGAGTATCGCCAAAAAGAGATCGAAACCAAAATCGAAATTGCTAATCAGCTCTCTACTAATAATGATTCCTGACTTTTCTTTTGTTGCTTAATTTCCTGACGGCGACGCCGGAAAAACTCGCTGAGCAAACTACTACACTGTTCCTGCAAGACACCTGACGAAATCTGTACACAGTGATTAATACCCGGATAACGCAACAGATCGATAAACGAACCGGCAGCTCCTGTTTTAAAATCACTGGCTCCGTAGACCAGCCGTTCAATACGACTGTGAATAATCGCTCCGGCACACATCATGCAAGGCTCAAGTGTCACATATAAGGTTGCCCCCACCAAACGATAGTTTTGCTGACTCAGTCCAGCTTCTTCCAGCGCCATAATCTCTGCGTGTGCGGTTGGATTATGTAAAGTAATGGTCTGATTCCAGCCTTCGCCAATGATTTGATTATTCAGAACAACGACAGCGCCAACGGGGATCTCATTTTGTTGCTCTGCCCGTTTTGCCCGCTCAAGTGCTTGTTCCATCCAATATTCATCTGAATACAATTCACTCAACTTATTTGCCCCATATTTTCAATATCATCGACTTAATGCAGAATATTATAACGAACTATTGGTATAAAAAGCGAGGCATCGTATAATGAGCGCCGGAAAACGGAGAGTAACATGGCTTTATTAATAACCACCAAATGTATCAATTGTGATATGTGTGAACCTGAATGCCCTAATGATGCTATTTCAATGGGGTTTGAGACTTATCAAATTGATCCTGCGCGTTGTACCGAGTGCGTTGGTTATTATGATCACTCGACTTGTCAGAGCGTATGCCCAATTAGTGGTGTAATCATTCTGGATCCCGATCACATCGAAACACCTGAACAATTACAGGAAAAAGCAGAGAAATTAAAAGCAGAAAAGGCCTAAATTATAACCATTTGATTTATTTGAATATTTTAATTTTATTTATATTAAACAACGAATTAGCTAACAATTCATTTTCTGCCGGCTAACTGGTGATTACTCTGCACAGTCAGCATTAAGACTCATTTTTTACATCGAGTCGTAATTCTTTCGGAATTTCAAAAATAATATCCTCTTTGATACCTTCCATCTCAACCACTTCATGCCCGGCAACACTTTTCAGGTGTTCAATAACATCGTTAACCAAAATTTCCGGAGCAGAGGCGCCGGCAGTGACGCCTACAGTTTTGATACCTTTTAGCCACTCAGGTTGAATATCCAGATAAGAATCAATTAAATAAGCAGGTTTACCAGCACGCTGCACAAGTTCTGCTAAACGATTTGAGTTAGAGGAGTTTTTAGAACCAACGACAAGTACCAGCTCAGCATTGACGGCTAAATCGTAAGCAGCTTTTTGACGGTTAGTGGTTGCATAGCAAATATCATTTTTACGCGGACCACGTATAGCAGGAAAACGCTTATTTAAAGCAGCAATAATATCCAGCGTATCCTCAACAGAAAGGGTCGTTTGAGTGGTAAAACACAAATCCGTCTCATCTTTCACCTGTAATTTTGCCACGTCTTCAACAGACTCAACCAGATAGATACCGCCTTCCGGATTACTATATTGCCCCATGGTACCAACCACTTCAATATGTCCGGCATGACCAATTAAAATCACCTCTTCACCACGGTAACTTGAACGAGCGACTTCCATATGCACTTTAGTTACCAGCGGACAAGTCGCGTCAAAAACACGCAGTGGACGTGATTTTGCTTCAGCACGTACTGCTTTAGACACACCATGAGCAGAGAAGATTAAAATTGCATTATCGGGAACATCGCTTAAATCTTCAATGAAGATAGCGCCCATCTCTTTTAGACGATTCACTACATAGCGATTATGCACTACTTCGTGCCTGACATAGACCGGGGTTCCAAACAGCTCTATCGCGCGTTCAACAATGCTAATAGCACGATCAACACCAGCACAAAATCCTCTTGGATTAGCAAGTAAGACAGCCATGATTACTCCTGCTTCTCACGCTTTTTAGACATAAAACTGCTAATTAGCAACAAGCCAACACCCACACAAATGGCGATATCCGCAATATTAAAAATCGGGTAATGCCAGGTGCCGATAAAGAAATCAAAGAAATCTACGACGAAGCCATGATAAAGGCGATCAAATAAGTTACCGATCGCCCCGCCAAGAATCAAAGCATAGGAACAATTAGCCAGCTTCTCCTCTTTTGGGCTTTTATAAAGTAATCGAATAATAAATAGACTCATCGCAATAGCAATTATTGCAAGGATCCATCGTTGGCCAAGGAAAAAGCTAAAAGCAGCGCCAAAGTTTTGTACGTAAGTTAATGAGAAGAACGGTAATAGATTCACCGAATCATAAAGATCAAACTGAGATAAAACAATAAACTTACTTCCGACATCAACTAAAAAGATAATGACAGATAAAGCTAACCAGTTTAATCCATTAGACTTTGTCGTTTGTTGCATGCAAATCCTCTTCTATTCAACTTTCTTAATATAAAAGCGGCTAAAGCCGCTTTTATTGAAGTTACTTTGGTATCACTTACTTTACAGCATTAAGCAAAATGACGAACTTCACCCTGACCATTAACATTAGTCTGACAACGTGAACACAGGTGTGTATCTGCCAGATAATCCGTTGTATAGTGCCAGCAGCGTGGGCATTTCTCACCTTCTGCTTTAGCAAATGCCACTTTCAGACTCTTAATTTCACTTAATTGTGCTGTTGCTGGCGCGCTGGCAAATGGTAAAACACTGGCTTTAGAGGTTAACAGGACAAAACGTAATTCATCTTGTAGTTTATTTAAACTGTCCGCCAGTTCTGGTTCTGCATACAATGTCACAGATGCTTCAAGTGAACCACCAATAACTTTATCATTACGAGCTTGTTCAAGCACTTTATTGACTTCATCACGAACATTTAAGATGTTGTCCCAATACTCATTGTTCATCGATTCTTTAGCATCAAGATCAAACAGTCCGTCATAAAACTCATCAGTAAAGACAAACTCACCACGCTCACCCGGTAGGTATTCCCAGATTTCGTCCGCAGTAAAGGACATAACAGGTGCCATCCAGCGTACCAGAGCTTCAGCAATATGATAAAGCGCAGTCTGACAGCTATGACGAGCAAGGCTATCTGTTTTAGCGGTATACTGACGATCTTTAATGATATCCAGATAGAATGAACCCATTTCAACCGAACAAAAACGCATTAAGCGCTGTACCACACGGTGGAAGTCATAATTATCATAGGCATCGATGATATCAGCCTGTGCCGCTTTAGTCACACCAACCGCCCAGCGATCCAGGACAACCATATCTTCTGGTTTGACTAAATGTTTAGCTGGATCAAAGCCATTTAAGTTTGCTAGTAAGAAACGAGCAGTATTACGGATACGACGATAAGCATCGGCTGAACGTTTCATGATTTCATCAGAGAACGCAATCTCTCCAGAATAATCAGTTGAAGCGATCCACAGACGCATAATATCTGCACCAAGTTTATTCATAACATCTTGTGGCAGAACGATATTACCCAGTGACTTAGACATCTTACGACCCTGACCATCAACAGTAAAACCGTGTGTCAGGACTTGTTTATATGGCGCTTCATTTTTGATCGCAGTTGCAATCATAAGCGACGACATAAACCAGCCACGATGTTGGTCTGAACCTTCTAAATACATATCAGGAGCATGGCCATTAAGTTCAGGACGCTGATCGATAACAGAGAAATGTGTCGCTCCTGAATCAAACCAAACGTCGAGTGTATCAGGTACTTTCATATAATCTTGTGCATCCGGACCAAGTAGCTCGGCGATATCAAGATCCCACCACGCCTGAATACCTTTTTTCTCTACCAGTTGAGCGACTTTTTCCATCAGCTCAAGCGTATCAGGATGAAGCTCCTGCGTATCTTTATGTACAAACAGAGACATCGGCGTTCCCCACGTTCTTTGACGTGAAATACACCAGTCAGGGCGATTTGCCACCATGTTTTCAATACGCGCCTGACCCCAATCAGGGATCCAGCGTACTTCTTTAATCTCTTTTAGAGACTGAGCGCGCAGACCTTGTTTATCCATGCTAATAAACCACTGTGGCGTAGCACGGAAAATAACCGGTGTTTTATGACGCCAGCAACATGGGTAACTATGTTGAATTTTTTCAAGATGCAGTAGTGCACCCTTCTCTTTTAACAGCTCAACAATGATATCATTCGCTTTAAAAATGAAGATACCATCTAAGCCGGCTCCTGTATCAGGCAGGTAACAACCATTACCAGCAACAGGATTGGCGACTTCTAAATTATATTTTTGACCAACGACAAAGTCTTCCTGACCATGACCCGGAGCCGTATGCACAGCACCAGTACCTGCATCAAGAGTAACGTGCTCACCCAGTACAATTGGCTCAGCAAAATCAAGGAATGGATGTTTAAAAGTCAGTAACTCCAGGTCACTACCTTTACAAGCGCCAAGCACTTTATACTCAGTGATAGCTGCGCGTTTCATCACGTCAGCAACCAGATCCTGAGCAAGAATTAAGCACTCGTTACCATTCACCTGAACTAGCTGATAATCAAATTCTGCATTAAGTGCAATACCGCGGCTGGCTGGTAGTGTCCATGGCGTCGTGGTCCAGATAACTGCAAATACAGGTAAATCTGTAGTCACACCAAATTTAGCAGCAACGGCTACTGCATCAACGGCTTTGAATTTCACGTCGATTGATGGTGAGGTTTTGTCATAATATTCAACTTCAGCTTCTGCTAAAGAAGACATACATGAAGTACACCAATGCACAGGCTTAGCCCCTTTATGCATATGACCATTTTTGATGATGCGGGCTAAAGCACGAATAGTATTGGCTTCGGTCGAAAATTCCATCGTACGATAAGGATTTTGCCAGTCACCAATCACACCCATCCGGATGAAATCTTTCTTCTGGTTCTCAATTTGAGAGGCTGCATAATCCCGACAAATTTGACGGAATTCAGACGCAGAGACTTTCTCGTTTGGTTTACCAACCTGCTCTTCAACTTTTAGTTCAATTGGCAATCCATGACAGTCCCAGCCTGGAATATAAGGTGAGTCATAGCCCATCAGGCTTTTTGACTTAACAATAATATCTTTTAAAATTTTATTAACCGCATGACCTACGTGAAGATTCCCATTTGCATAAGGAGGGCCGTCGTGCAGGATAAACATTTTTTTGCCTTTTTTGGCATTACGAATTTTACGATAAAGCTCTTTATCGTACCAATTCTGTAACATAGCCGGCTCACGTTTAGCCAGATCACCACGCATTGGAAAACCTGTTTCAGGCAGGTTTAAGGTGTTCTTATAGTCTGTCATGCTTGCTATTTCCGCTTATATTAATAAAAAGTGTAATAAAATCAATAACTTACAAAATAACCCATTATTCATTTATATAAATAAAATTTGTAGCGGTTGCTGCTCGTTTATTACGTTAAATACTAAAAGTTAAAATTTTGCACTAATCTGTCTGGCGATGCAAACATCTTGTGCAATTTGTTGTTTAAGTTCATTCAGTGAAGCAAACTTTTTCTCGTTTCTGAGTTTTTCATGGAAAACCACATTCAGATGATGCCCATAGATATCATTACTAAAATCAAATAAGTTAACTTCTAAAACGGTGGTTTTACCGTTAATCGTCGGGCGTTGTCCAATATTAGCAATACCGTGATAGTGGTGATGTTTTTCTACATCACTTACCGTGACAAAATAGACACCTTGTAATGCCGCATTTTTACGGTGCAGGTGAATATTAGCGGTTGGAAATCCTAACTGACGCGCTAGTGCATTACCGTGAACTACTTTACCTTCAATGGCATAAGGTCTGCCAAGTAGTCGGGTCGCTAACTGGAAATCATCATTAGCTAGCGCTTCCCGTACTGCACTACTGCTCACACGCACACCATCAACAAAAAACGAAGGTAAGTTCTCTACCTGAAAGCAGCCTTGCTGTGCATAATTTGCCAAGAGTTCAAAGCTACCGGCACGGGCTTTACCAAATTTAAAATCATCACCAATAATAATATATTGTGCCTGAAGTTGCTTAATCAACCACTGCTCAACAAAAGCCTCTGCCGGCAAATCAGCCATGGTATGATTGAAAGGAACACAAAGTAAATAATCAACGCCTAGCTCTTTAAAGTAAGCATACTTTTCCTGAAAACTGGTTAAACGTGCAGGTGCCTTTTCTGCCAAGAAGAACTCCAGAGGCTGTGGTTCAAAGATCATCACCACAGTTGGCAAATCCAGCTCTTTAGCAATTTGTTTTAAACGAGTAATTAATGACTGATGTCCTAAATGAATGCCATCAAAATTCCCCATTGTGAGCGCACAACGAGAAAACTGATGTTTGAGATTATAGATACCACGAATTATTTTCATTCACTAAACAGGCTAAGTTGTCACTAAAATATCAAATGATTATAACAGGATGTAAAAGTAAGTTACAGTAGCATATGGTAGTTATTACAAGGTTTTCCATTAAAAAAACAGGACAGTGTTTCCAACTCACTCCTTGAGTTAAAGAAACGCTATCCTGTTATTTTTATCTGTAAATATCGTTAAGAAGCAAAATAATTATTGAGGGATAAAATTTACACTTTGCTTAAGACTTTCTAATGAGTTTTAACAAGCTACTGGATTTCACAAGAGTGAAGGCACCATCACCAAGTAAAGCTAATACAAAAGCTGTCACAGAAAGGTAAATTGGATATTCCCAACCCCCACCAGGATTACCAAAGCCCCAGCCATTACCAAAGTGTACTGTTGCTGCAACAAATAATTGAACCGTTGCAGCCAGACCAATTAAGCGAGGAATAATCCCGATAATTAGCATGATACCGCCAAAGATTTCAAATGCGATCACCAGATAAGCTGTCCATCCTGGAAAACCTATCGAGGAGAAAAACGCCGCAGTCCCTGCTGGTGTAAAGACAAGATACTTTGTTAAACCATGTGCGAGAAACATAATTCCTAGTACTACTCGCAGTAAAAATATTCCAAAAGGTCCGGTTTTTGAATCAAACATAACTACTCCTGATAATTCTTAATTCATTCCATTATTTATTGTTTGTTTTAAGCCATCCATGGCCTGGGTCGGTAAAGATTGAATGTCCATTTCTTTATCTTGAACACATTATATTTGTTTCATTTATCTAGTTAAATAGGTAAAATTGAAACTTATTGTTCTAAAAAGTGGGATAATCATGAGTAAAGAAATTGAGATGCAAGTCTTTGTAGCCATTGTTGATACAGGAAATTTTATCAATGCCGCCAATAAATTATCACTTTCTAAATCAGCTATATCTCGCTTTTTAAATTCGCTTGAGCAGCGTTTAGGCGTCAGGTTATTGCAAAGAACCACGCGGAAAATGACGTTAACCAACGAAGGACAGACATTTTATTTACGCGCTAAAGAAATTCTAGCATTAATTTCTGAATCAGAATCTGAATTGCATCCGACACAAAGTGAACCTGTTGGTCTCGTCCGTATTAATGTTCCGGTCTCTTTTGGGATTGACCACTTAGCCCCGCTTTGGGCTAAATTTATGGAGCGCTATCCACAAGTAAAACTGAGTGTTACACTGAATGATCGCGTGGTTGATTTACTGGATGAAGGTTTTGATTTAGCCGTGCGAATAGCACAACTACCAAACTCCTCTTTGATCTCGCGTAAACTTGCTTCAACCAAAGTATGTGTTTGTGCCTCTCCAGAATATTTAGCCAAACATGGAACGCCTGAGCACCCGTCCGAATTATCAAAACATCAGATCATTGCTTACAATCATATTGGTGTAGACAATGATTTGAATTTTATTGGTAAAGAAGGAAGCGTTAATGTTCGTTGTCAAGCAGCGCTGCATACCAATAATGGCGATACTTGCCGAATGATTGCTCTGCATCATGGCGGAATTATTCTCCAGCCTGATTTTTTAATTGGTGAGGATTTAAAACAAGGAACCTTAGTTGAAGTTTTAACTGAATATCATCATAAAACACTAGATATTTATGCTATCTACCCTAGCAGAAAGTTACTTCCGCTGAGGGTACGTTGTCTGATTGACTTTTTAATTGAAGAGTTTAAAAAACCGAGCTGGTCAGCTCATCAATAATGTCTGAGTGAACGCAAAAATTCCTGACGAGTTGTCGCCTTAGTTTTAAAACCACCACCAAGTGCGGTTGTGGTTGTTGAACTGGTGGCATCTTTTACGCCGCGGGCTTTAACACAGTAGTGTGTTGCATCGATAGACACCGCCACATTATGTGTACCCAATAAGGTTTGTAGTGCCACCAAAATCTGCTGCGTTAAACGCTCCTGCACTTGCGGTCGCTGAGAGAAAAATTCTACAATACGGTTAATTTTAGATAAGCCAATCACATAATCTTTAGGAATATAAGAAACCGTTGCTTTACCATCAATTGTCACAAAATGGTGTTCACAGATACTGGTCAAAGTGATATCACGTACCGTCACCATCTCATCCACCTGCATTTTGTTTTCAATCAGGGTAATTTTAGGGAAATTTTCATAATTAAGACCGGAGAAAATCTCATCCACATACATCTTAGCTAAACGCTGCGGTGTTTCCATCAAACTATCATCAGAAAGATCAAGTTCCATCAGTTGCATGATCGATAAAAAATGTTGCTGGATTTGTTGCTTACGTTCATCAGACGTTAACGAAATACGTTTTAATGGTGTTTCAAGCTTTTTTGCTTCCAGTGCATTTTTTACCAGTAAGGCTTCTTTACTTAACGTTGTCATAGATACCTGATGTCATAATTGAAAATAACTACACATAATTTAGCACATTCCCTATTAATGATTGAGTTTTTTTATTGCATTATTGTTTTTAAGCACGATGCATAACACCACAAAAATACCAATAGCATATAAACTTTTATAGCCGATCACGGCCAGCAGGCCTAAACAGATAACAGCACTAATCATCGCCAAAATGCGTGACTGACCTTTTAATAATTTAATCGCTGCAACCATAGCCAGCAAATAGATCAGAACAAATACACCATTTGAATATTCCAGTAAGTGATCAAGTGGAATATGCACAAAATAAATTAATACTGATGCAATTAAACTACATAAAATAACTGCTGTCAGCGCATTAACCGGCGTTTGACGACGAGATAGCTGTGCAAAACGACTATCTGGATAATCAATACTCGTTTGTGACCAGATCAAACGAGCAAAACTTTGAATATACACATTAATTGAAGCAAAACAGGCTAAATAACCAATAATACAAATAACCCATAGTCCCGCCTGACCAAATAACAATTCAATAATTTTCGGGAGTGCTGTTGTTGGCGTGGCATCTATTGGTAAAAAGTATAGAATCGCAGCTGTACAAGCCCAATAAACAAAACCAGCAATAATAAGCCCGATAATTAATGCCCGCGGAAAATCCCGTTCTGCATTTTTAAACTCTGACGTTAAGTGGACAAAGGCTTCCAGCCCAACAAAACACCAAAACATGACTGCAAAGGCGCTGAAGATATTATTGGCATTTACTGATGAGATAGATGGCCATTCAATAGATAAGACAGTCGGTGATGGTACTAAGCAAATTGTCGCCATCAGCCCAATAATCAAAATAGCAATTGCTGATTGAATCCAGCCACTGGCTCCTGCACCAAATAATCCGACACTCCAAATAAGAAGTAACGTGATAATCTGAATTAGTAATTCCATATAACCGGGTAAGTTAAACAAAGAGATCCAAAACCCGGAACTAATATATAGCGCAGCAGGCAAACCAAATGGAATGACGGATAAAAATGCCCAGGCAGTTGCTCTGCCAAGTTTTGGGCTAAATGCTCTGGCGATAAAATAAGCAACACCACCCGCACTTGGATAACGCTTACCTAACTGAGCAAAAATGATAGCAACCGGAAAAACCAGCACTAATAATAGTGGCCACGCCCAAAGACCATCACCACCTGCACCATAAGCAACAATTGCCGGAACGGCAAACACCCCAGTCCCCAGAAGAGAGGTGGAAAGTAAACCTATACCTTGCAATAAACTGAGTTCTTTTTTTAGCTCTGACCCGGCCATAATCACCAACGTATTATTATTTTATTATGTAAGATTAAACAAAAAAGCAGAATAACAGATTTTAATCTATTACTCTGCTTTTATAGAAGAAATATAAAATTAACTAAGTTTTTTTATTGCGTTAACAATGTTAGTAGTTGAGCAACCATCTTCAAAATTCATAATTTTGACTTCACCACCAGCAGCAATCACTTCAGCACCACCTGCAATCTGTTCCGGTTTATAGTCACCACCTTTAGCCAGAACGTCAGGTAAAATTTTAGCAATTAAGCGTTGCGGAGTATCTTCCTCAAACGGAACTACCCAGTCAACAGAACTCAGCGCGCCAAGTACGATCATACGCTGCATCAGTGGATTGATTGGTCTGGATGGCCCTTTCAATACTTTTACAGATGTGTCACTGTTTACCGCGACAATTAAACGATCACCGAGTTTTCTGGCGTTATCTAAATAAGAGACATGACCAGCATGTAAAATATCAAAGCAACCGTTAGTCATTACAATTTTCTCGCCGCGCAGACGAGCTTTACGCACTTCTTCCTGTAGTTCATCTTCGGTCATAACACCAAACCCGGTATGCGTTCTGGCACGGATGGCATCTTCTAACTCAACCTGAGAAACTGTTGAAGTACCCAGTTTACCAACTACAACACCGGCTGCCGCATTAGCTAAGAAGCAACCTTCCTCAATTGAAGTACCCGCAGCAAGAGACGCCGCAAGAGACGCAATCACAGTATCACCAGCACCGGTCACATCAAATACTTCTTTAGCTTGGGTCGGCAAATGAACAAGCTGTTTACCCAGTTGCAGCAGTGTCATTCCTTTTTCTGAACGGGTAATTAACAGACCTTTCAGATCATATTTTTCGATCAGTTCATAGCCTTTTTCAACCATAACGTCTTCATCGGCACAATGCCCGACAACAGCTTCAAATTCAGACATATTAGGTGTAAGTAAAGTAGCACCACGATAGCGCTCAAAATCAGCACCTTTTGGGTCGATAAGAACTGGAATATTCGCCTGTTTAGCCAGTTGAATCATCTGCTGTACTGATGTCAGTACACCTTTAGCATAATCAGACAAGACCATCACTTTAACATTTGGTAGGGCTTGTTTAACTCGCTCAAGCAGTAGTGTTGGGTCTACATCGCAAAACCCTTCTTCAAAGTCCAGACGAATCAGTTGTTGGTTACGCGCTAAAACTCGTAATTTAGTAATCGTTGGATGAGATGATAACGGCACGAAATCACAAACCACGCGTTGTTTAGTTAACTGCTCATCTAAAATTTTAGCAGCTTCATCCACACCGGTTAAACCAATTAATCTTACATTACCACCAAGAGAAGTAATGTTCATGGCCACGTTCGCTGCCCCGCCAGGTCTTTCTTCGGATTCATTCACTTTAACAACCGGAACAGGTGCTTCCGGAGAAATTCGGTTAGTCGAACCATGCCAGTAGCGATCCAGCATAATGTCGCCGACGACCAGAACTTGAGATTGGCTATAATCAGGTAATATAACGTTCATCAATAAAACCTCAGTTAAGTACAATTCTTTGAAAGAATTAGCACAAATAATTTTTAAATGACAAGATATTGTGGAGCAGTTTATCAGAGAAATAAGCGAAGATTAAGTCTTGATATCTTCGAACTATGATTAATTCATTTCGCTTTCTTCTGTCTCTTCTCGTGGCTTATAAAAACGAGAGAAAAAGAGCCCTACTTCAAATAAAATACAAATTGGAATTGCCAGTAATATTTGTGAAAAAACATCAGGTGGTGTAAAAAACATCCCGATCACAAAAGCCAGTACTATAATGTAAGGGCGTTTACTTCTCAGACTTTCTGTTGTAGTAATGCCACCCCAGCATAGCAAAATAATAGCAATAGGCACTTCAAACGCAAACCCAAAGACAATAAATAGCATCATGACAAAATCCAGATATTTTGTAATATCGGTATTAATCATCACGTTATCTGGTGCAGTGTGAATAAAGAAATAAAATGCCAGAGGAAATAATACAAAGTAGGCAAACATAATACCTAAATAAAACAGAACTGTACTTGACACGATAAGTGGCAGAACTAGCCGTCTTTCATTCTTATATAACGCAGGTGCAATAAATCCCCATAATTGATAAAGAATATAGGGAATTGAGATAAAGATCGCAACAATAGCTGTCAGCTTAATCGGCGCCAGTAGTGGTGAAGCAATATCTGTCGCGATCATGTAACTGCCTTCTGGCAGTTGATTCACTAAAGGTCTTGAGACTAATGAATAAATATCATTAGAGAAATAGAGTAATCCAAGAAAGACCACAACCACACAAATCAAAGCACGCAATATCCTTGAGCGTAATTCAATAAGGTGTTCAATCAGTGGCTGGGAAGTATCTTCTTTTGTCATCGTTACTTCTCTTGCGGCTCTTCTGGTTTTTCTGTTACTGCATCAGAGATATCATCTTTGACTTTCATTAGTGGTGCCTGAATATCATCCTGATAAGCCTTTTTCATCGAATCAGTAACACGTTTTAAGTCATCAATGGAGGCTTGAATTTCAGGAGTAATGCTCTTTAAACCACTCTCTTCTGCTTTTTTTAAACTATCCTGTAACTCTTGTAATTTGAGCTCACGGCTTAGCTCCAGCTGAACTGTAGCAGAAATTGAACGAAGTGTTTTAATCCAACCCGCAACCGTTTTTATTGCGACAGGTAACTTTTTAGGGCCAAGTACAACCAGCCCAACAATCAGTACCAGAAATAGTTGACCAAAACTGATATCAAACACAATTTACTCTTTTTTGTTATCTTCAACACTGTTCGTATTGTCTTTTACTTCATTTTCTTTTGAAAACTCAGCATCTTTTTTATCTGCCGGTTTATCATCATCGTCATTCATTGACTTCTTAAACCCTTTGATGGCAGCGCCTAAATCCGAACCAATATTGCGTAATTTTTTTGTTCCAAACAGTAAAACAACAACTGCGATTAAAATCAGTAGTTGCGGTAAACTTGGCATCATAACAACACCTCTATCCTTTTATATTACAATAAATAAAAGTACTGCAATAATCACTACAGTACCGATCAATAAGTAGAACTGATTTCTCTGTTTCTTTTGAGAAGTATACAACTGCAAAGACAATTGGTCTAATTTTGATTTCAATAATCGGTTAGCCCGTTCCTGTTGATTAATTCGATTTGGTAATTCCGGTAATAACTCAACCCATGCTGGACCATTATTGACTACCTGTTTAACCATGTATTTTATGCTTGTCTGCTCTTTATACCAGCTTTCTAAAAATGGTTTAGCGGTTACCCACAGATCAAGTTGCGGATAAAGCTGACGACCCAGACCTTCGATATAAAACAGTGTTTTTTCCAGTAAAATGAGTTGTGGCTGAACCTGCATATTAAACTGACGTGCCACATGAAATAAACTAAACAGGACTTGTGCAAATGAGATCTCACCCAAAGGTTTGGCAAAAACAGGTTCGCAAACATCATGCATAGCTGCTTCAAATGCATCAATATCAGTATCTTCTGCCACCCAACCGGAATCAATATAGAGTTCAGCAATCTTACGATAATCCCGATTAAAAAAAGCCATAAAGTTTTTCGCCAGATAACGTTGATCTTCTTTTGTCAGTTCACCCACTACCGCACAATCAATACCAATGTAGCGGGGATCCTGCGGATTAGTGACATCGACAAAAATATTTCCCGGATGCATATCAGCATGGAAAAAGTTATCTCTAAAGACCTGAGTAAAAAAGGCTTGTACACCACGTTCAGCCAGTAGTTTAAAATCAACATTATGCTGTCTGAGCTGTTCCATGTCAGAGATAGGTATACCCCAAACACGTTCTTCAACCAGTAATGTTTCACGGCTAAATTCCGGATAGACATACGGGATATAAAGAATCTCACTATTAATAAAATTACTTCGCAGGCGGCGTGTATTCTCAGCTTCCTGTACAAAGTTTAGTTCTTTATAAATAGTTCTTTCGTAATCCTGAACAACCTCTGTTGCTCGCAGTTTACCTGCGTCTTTAAACCAGACAGACAGCTGCTCAGCGACAAAGTACATTAACTCAATATCGGCTTTGATTGATGGCAAAATATCAGGTCGGCGGATCTTAATTACCACATCAGCTTTACTACTTTTCATTTTAGCTGCATGTACCTGAGCAATAGAAGCTGAGGCTAGTGGTGTTAAATCAAAATCGAAGAAAATATCTTCAAGCGGTTTCCCCAGCGCTTCTTCGATTAACGTCTTAGCCAGTTTTCCGTCAAATGGGACAACATCATCTTGTAGCAGTGTTAGTTGATTAGCCACGTCTGCTGGCAGAATATCCCGGCGGGTCGATAACATTTGACCAAACTTAATCCAGATTGGTCCCAGTTCTTGCAATGCTAAGCGTAAGCGCTCGCCAATCGGTTCGTGTTTGGCTTTTGCTCTGACCCAAAACAGACACGCCAGACCAGCTTTAAATTTTACCGACAGGCGATGCTCAGGAAGCAGTTCACCCAACTGGTAAGCTTTAAAAATAGCCAGAACTTTATACAGACGTGAATATTTGGTCATGACCAGACTAATTCCTTAAAACTTAAAACCAAGGTGTAAGGCAACAATACCACCTGTCATGTTATAGTACTTAACGTCACCAAATCCGGCATCAGTCATCATCTGTTTTAAAGTATTTTGGTCAGGATGCATACGAATAGATTCGGCTAAATAACGGTAGCTATCAGAATCATTGGCTACAACTTTCCCCATAAAAGGTAAGACATGGAAAGAGTATAAGTCATAAGCTTTATTCAGCAGTGAATATTGTGGTTTAGAGAACTCCAGAACAATCAGACGCCCACCAGGCTTAAGTACACGCCACATGGAACGTAGTGCCTTATCTTTATCGGTGACATTACGCAGACCAAAAGAAATAGTAATACAGTCAAAGTAGTTATCCGGGAAAGGCAAAGCTTCGGCATTTGCCTGCACATATTCAATATTTTTAATCAGACCTTTATCACGGAGCTTATCTCGACCCACTTTTAACATTGAGTCATTGATATCAGCCAGAATAACTAAACCATCATCACCAACAAGCTCGGAAAATTTTGCTGTTAAGTCCCCTGTGCCACCTGCTAAGTCTAATATTTTTTGACCTTTTCTGACACTACAATGTTCAATCGTGAGCTTTTTCCAGATCCGGTGAATACCAAATGACATTAAGTCATTCATCACATCATATTTATCAGCAACAGAATGGAAAACATCCGCAACGCGGTTAACTTTTTCTTGTTTAGGAACTTGTTCGAAACCAAAATCAATTGTATCCCGATCCTGATCATGAGGTTTATTCGACATAACAGAGACCACTATTTATCAATAATTTGGCTATTCTAACATAAATTTAATGAGCAGATAGGGATCTTTTATTAGCTGGCAACAGGCTGCAAAGAATTTATACAGCAATAAAAAAGGGCATCATTTCTGATGCCCTTTGTTCTTACAGGAGGAGACATCGTTAAGTAGATCTTAGTAATAACCAACCATATTAATAAAGAAGCCTTTATATTTATAGTCGAACTTGGATAAATCATCACTAAAGTCAGTGAAGTTATAACCAATACCAATTCTTAAGTTACTGGTGATATCACGGTCAACACCAACTAACCAACCTTGTTTCACCCCATCGTCTTTTACTTTTAACACGCGGTATTCGCCCATAACGTGCCATTGGTCGATCAGATCATAACGAGCCTGTACTGCCCCAAATGTTGTTTGTGAATCAAACCATTGACCACTGTTACGACCAAAGCGAACTTCACCTTCACGCTGAGCAAGTTTTGCTGCAAATTCCCAGTCCGCGTTATATTTGTGTACACCTTCAAGAGAGAAAATATGTGAACGTTGATCATAATAATCAGCATTATTTTCTTGTTCAGAAGATGACATATTATAGATGTAGCTATAACGACCAAATAGAGCCCATTTATCGCTATCAACTGGACGCCATGCAAAACCAAGTCCACTTTCAACAAATCTTGCGCCATCATAACGAGATTCATAATCTTTAGTCTCAGACAGATTTAATCTTGCTGAAATACGCCAGCTTTCATCAAGCTTCATGGATAAACGGTTAGTTGTTACCCATTGTCTGCGGTGTTCTGCACCAACATCACGACGTAGCTCGATCTTAGTCGACCAGTCCATATCTTCAGTAGTACGACTTGCACTTACACTCACAGCAGAACGGTGGATTGTGCCGCCATTCACGCTATCAAGCTTACCATCCTGAACAGTGATACTTGAACTCCAGCCACCATCAAACAAATAGTCCATACCAACAGTATTTGCCACACCTGTAGAACCATCGGTATCTTTCAGGTTTTGGGTTTCATTGAACATATTTAAACGATCAGTTAAGCGCCAGCGTTGACCAACCGTCCAGCCACGATTTTGATTTGAGTTAAACACAGAATCATAATCTGAACGCGTATTTGCCAAAGAGTAGTTACCATATACTGTATGATCAGAACTGATACGATGTTCTGCAGATAATAAAGCACCATAACCACGTGAACCGGTTGTTCCTTCAAGCCCAATTGATGATAAATCACCATATAGATATTTGAAACCAGCCGTCACCGCATCATTATTTTCGTAATTACCACCATCGTTACTTAGTGTTAACTGACCTGTACCATATAGCTCAAGTGCAGGAGTCATTTTCCAGCTATAGCGGACTGCACCAAGTGTACCTGTTGCATCTTCACTTGCTGTTTTAGTTTGTACCCGACGAACTTCACCAGTCACTGTCGTCACATCAGTCAGACGATATTCACTGGTAAGTTGTGTTTGTGTATAACTACTTTCACCACGCTCAGCTTTAGTATGACGTGTATAGAAACTTAAACCATCAATTGGTTCAGCAGAGGCTTCCGCACCGTATTCAGTAATTTCCTGACCTGTGTCGCTGCTACTTGTAGAGTAACCATCACTAACTTTATGCCACCATGCTCCGGCGTTTAAGTTGAAATCAACAACACCCAGTTCCTGGAAGTTTACACGACCATCGATCGCTTTCGCATTACCTGACCGGTCAGTATTATCGGTATTTAATTTCGCAAAACTTAAACCACCATTATCAGAGAAGAAGATCGGTACGCCTGTTGATTCAGTTTTGGTATATTCTGCCTTCAAATAAGTACCATTACCGGCTTTAAGTGTAACGTCTGCACCTTTCATCGTGTAGTCATTACCAGACTGGTTTTCATCAACGTAAGTTACACCGACGCCAATATGATCACCTATCCACTGTTTACCTCTGGCACCAACAGTAATTGAGTCAGTTTCAAAGCCTGATGGAATATATTCATAGTCGGCGATTAAACGTTGCTCGTAACCATTAATCGGACGGTCGTGAGTAATACTTGGCAGATTATCAAGTGTTAACTGAGTCAGCGGTTTAGTTAAGATAATACGACCTTGAGTTGCATCAATCTCATAATCTACGCCACGAACAAGGCTAACGATTGCTTCTGTTCTGCCGGTTAATTTGTCACGGACTTCTAACTGAACTTTATCTGAGCCTGATAAAATGTTAGCGTGTTTTAAGTAGTACAAACTACCACCAGTTCCTAAGAATTCAGTATGACCTGGTGCACTTTGAGCTTCTGAACCAAATGCTCTTAATTGAGTTTTTGCTTCACCCCATTTATTGTTATCTTGTGAGCGCCAGTTTAATGCTGCACCATAAAGAGAACGAGTATAGCGACCATATTCAGTTCCTGAGATACCTGTATTATAGTTACCCCATAACGCTTGACTCTTATCCCAGTCTACACGTGCATAGAAACGACCTTGTGTATCTACATCACGGTAAACATTTGAATCATCACCATAAGTTGGATAATACATATCAGGGTCTAAGCTACGGAAAAGATCATCTGGATACGCTTTACCAAATCCACTAAATAAGTGTTCAATCTCACGTTCAGTTGTATCAGCTTGTGCCGTTACTGTATATTTGCCATCGATTTTAGTTTTCATATAAAACGCTAAACGACCATCTGTTAGCAAGTCTTTATCACCTTGGGTTGCGAGAGTTTCCCCTTTACCACTGGCTTTATTCTGATACATCGTGACATCAGCAAGACCTACTAAGAAGAATGAAGAACCAGTAACATTGACATCCAGTGTTTTCTCAACAGGGTCACCATTCTTATTCTGTACTTCGATATCAAATCTGTGCTCACCAACAGGTAATAAGAAAGACGCTGAGAATTTTCTATCTAAATCAACAGGATATGATTCTCCATTAATAAGCAAACTGCCTTCAGGAATACGGTTACCCTGAATACGCACACGCGAACCATAAATTGGAATATTTTGCTGATAAAGATTATTAGAACCAATAACATCATTAATTAAACTTTCCGCCAGCGCTTCCTCTTTAGTCATTGACTGGCCTTTAATTCGAGAAGCCGTATCGCTAAGCGCAACATTACCACGTTCATCTTCTTCTGGTGTGACTAATTTAATTGTTTTTGCGTATGTCTCGTCAAAGTTACCACTACTGTTATAAGCTCTGAGAACATAGATAAGTTCATCATCAACCCGGAAATTATACTTACTTGGTAATTCTCCGTTCCAGTCCAATGAAGAAACAGATTTAACTTCTAAAGGTAAAACCACAATCGGTTCAACTAAATCGGTGTCTTTACCACGATAAATAGATAATTCATAGTGATCAACAAACGCAGAGTAATTAGAACGCACATAAAACTGTATTGGTTTAGTAATACGTCCATTGCTAAAGGCGATGTAAGACGGTGCAGAGATAGATAATTCTGCTTGTCCAACGTTTGAGTCTTCTGAAGCCCAAACCATACCACCATTTGGTAATGTAATCGCAAATTTACCCCCACCTTTGGCTTCGCCAGCAATTGGGCCAAGTTCCTGGTTAGTCATTTCCGACTTTGGACGCACTTTAAATAATGCCTCGTCATTTACAGTCTCTTGCGCGGACGCAGAGACTGTAAAACCGGCTAAGATTGACAGTAAAGTGTAATCCAGTAATTTCATGCGTGTTTTCATTTTGTTTTTAAATAACGTTTTCATTATTGTTCTCCTTTCGCTGGAGAAGCTGAATTGTCTTGGCTAGCTGCACTTGATGTCACAACTAACGATTTTGAATCACTCATGAATTTACTTAACTCATTTTTCAGTGTTTCTGCTCTTTGTGTTGCAAGCGTACTATTCACTTTTGTAATGATGATTACTTCACTAATCTGATTCTCCTCAATCGCTTTTGCCATATCAGCAATTGTTGACTGATGCTGAGGATTAATCGCTGCAGCTCCGGATGTAAATAGCTTATCGCTCACTTCCAGTATTGACTCTTCCTGGAATTTCACACCAAAATCAAAACGTACTGGTAAGCCCGGAGTAATTCTTCTCACTAATGGATTATTAGTGGTGAATTCCGCCCCTGTCGGCAGGGATGCCGGATCAACCTTCAAGATAAAGTTTCTGCCATGACTCCATTTACCACCAGAAATTCCTTCTAAATGGTAGCGTCCATATTGGTCAGTCTCTATAATTAGGCCTTCCACGCTGATAATTTTCACACCTGGAATACCTGGTTCACCTTTATCTTGTACACGGTTGCCATTTCGGTCATGGTAAACAGTACCAAAGATTAAACTTTCATCGATTAGTGGATCCTTATCAGTGACCACCACATCTGCTGAAGCTCGATTTGAGATCGATTTACTAGAAATCGAAGAGAAGGCTTCAGCTGTTGTGGTATAAGTTCCTGCACTCACCCCTGCACCGACTCGTAGAATGAAAGTAATCGTTAATTCACTACCTGCATTTAGATTTAATCCACCTACGCTTAATGGACCTGTACCAGCCACTATCAACGTATCTGATGATGTAGTTGTGACAGAATCATTGACGTATGAGAATCCATCCGGTAATGAATTAATAACGGTAAAGTTATTCGCATTTGATGACCCTACATTTTCAATACGTGCAGTATAACGAACCAGATCACCAATCTTGACTTCATTTGCAGAAGGCTTCAATGTGATACGTAATGATGCATTGTCTTCGTAAGTGACTGATGCAGTATTAATTGATGCAGCACTATTGACTGTATAACCAAATACATCTGTACCTACATTGGTTGATTTAGTGGTAATTGAGTAAGTACCATCGCCATTATCAACAGTTGAAGCATCCGGAGTACCAATTGCTGTCCCATTGACAGTAATAGCAACACTATCGCCACCCGTTGTTATGTAGTTACCTGTTGCATCAAGTAGTTGTACGGTAACAGTTGAGATAGTTATACCATCAGCTGTAATCGTTGTCGGATTTGCAGTGATAATAGACATATTGGCATCTGCAGGTCCAACCACATAAGTAACTTGTGCACGTTGCGAACTCAATACATTATTCACCGTAAAGGCAATATTATCAAAACCAACACGAGTTGATCTTAACTCCATGGTATAACTACCATCATTGTTATTGACTAGATTCGTTAATTGGCCAAGACCATTATGTGAAAGCAATTGCATTTCAACAACATTTGAACCATCAGTTAAGTTATTACCATTAGCATCTCTTAACTGTACTGTGATAATTGAAACATCTACACCATCAGCAGTAATCGTTGTCGGATTTGCTGTAATAAGTGAATTACCCGGATCAACCACACCTGGTTCATAAGTCACCGTTGCTGTCGTGGCTCCTGCTACTGCATCAACAGTAAAGCCAAAGGTATCTGAACCTGCCACAGTTGATTTGGTGGTGATTGAATAAGTACCATCACCATTATCAACCACAGTAGTATCTGGATTACCTACAGTCACTCCCTGAACAGGAATTGTCACCGTGTTACCACCTGTTGTCAGGTTGTTACCTTGAGCATCTTTCAACTGAACGGTGATAGTTGAAGTCATTGAACCATTGGCAACAATATTTGTCGGAACAGCAGTAATAGTTGATGTTGAAGCATCTGCCGCACCTGCCGTATATGTCACAGTTGCTGTTGCTACTCCATCGGTACCATTAATAGTGAATCCAAACGTATCTGTACCTGTTACTGTCGATTTAGTGGTAATCGTATAAGTTCCATCACCATTATTAATGACTGTTGTATCAGGTGTACCAACCGCAGTTCCTTGTACAGAAATAGTTACGGTATCAGAACCTGTTGTTAGGTTATTACCCTGTGCATCTTTCAGCTGCACGGTAATGGTGGAAATCGTTACCCCATCCGCCGTGATGCTGGTTGGGCTTGCCACAATTGTTGATGTGGTGATATCCGCAGCACCTGCAATATAAGTAACAGTCGCTGTTGTGCTACCAGTTACACCATTTACAGTAAAGCCGAAGGTATCAGTCCCTGTGACTGTGGATTTGGTGGTGATCGTATACGTTCCGTTACCTACATCAGTCACCGTGGTATCCGGTATCCCGACCGCAGTACCTTGTGCCGTGATCGTCACCGTATCGCCACCCGCCACTAAGTTATTGCCCTGTGCGTCTTTCAGCTGCACGGTAATGGTGGAGATTGTCACCCCATCCGCCGTGATACTGGTTGGATCTGCCACAATGGTTGACGTGGTGCCGTCCGCGGCACCGGCTGTATAGGTGACAGTCGCCGTGCCCGTTCCCGCAGCACCATTCACGGTAAAGCCAAACGTATCTGTCCCTGTGACTGTGGATTTAGTGGTGATCGTATACGTTCCGTTACCTACATCAGTCACCGTGGTATCCGGTGTCCCGACCGCAGTACCTTGTGCCGTGATCGTCACCGTATCGCCACCCGCCACTAAGTTATTGCCCTGTGCGTCTTTCAGCTGCACGGTAATGGTGGAAATCGTCACCCCATCTGCCGTGATACTGGTTGGATCTGCCACAATGGTTGACGTGGTACCGTCTGCAGCACCGGCAATATAAGTAACAGCCGCTGTTGTGCTACCAGTTACACCATTTACAGTAAAGCCGAAGGTATCAGTCCCTGTGACTGTGGATTTGGTGGTGATCGTATACGTTCCGTTACCTACATCAGTCACCGTGGTATCCGGCGTCCCCACGGCAGTACCTTGTGCCGTGATCGTCACCGTATCGCCACCCGCCACTAAGTTATTGCCCTGTGCGTCTTTCAGCTGCACGGTAATGGTGGAGATCGTCACCCCATCTGCTGTGATGCTGGCCGGATTTGCCACAATGGTTGACGTGGTGCCATCCGCAGCACCGGCTGTATAGGTGACAGTCGCCGTTGCAGTACCCGACACTGAATTAACCGTAAAGCCGAAGGTATCAGTCCCTGTGACTGTGGATTTGGTGGTGATCGTATACGTTCCGTTACCTACATCAGTCACCGTGGTATCCGGTGTCCCGACCGCAGTACCTTGTGCCGTGATCGTCACCGTATCGCCACCTGCTGTCAGGTTATTGCCCTGTGCGTCTTTCAGCTGCACGGTAATGGTGGAGATCGTCACCCCATCTGCCGTGATACTGGTTGGATCTGCCACAATGGTTGACGTGGTACCGTCCGCAGCACCGGCTGTATAGGTCACAGTCGCCGTGCCTGTTCCCGCAGCACCATTCACGGTAAAGCCGAAGGTATCAGTCCCTGTGATTGTGGATTTGGTGGTAATTGAGTAAGTACCATCACCATTATTCGTGACTGTTGTTTCCGGCGTCCCCACAGCAGTACCTTGTGCCGTGATCGTCACCGTATCCGTTCCGCCTGTTAA
The DNA here is from genome assembly GCF_011745665.1 of Zophobihabitans entericus. Classification (GTDB taxonomy): domain Bacteria; phylum Pseudomonadota; class Gammaproteobacteria; order Enterobacterales; family Orbaceae; genus Zophobihabitans; species Zophobihabitans entericus. The sequence goes on from NZ_CP050253.1 coordinate 2,488,853, forward strand.
ATTATTACCAAACTGGTCTTTTAACTGCACGGTAATCGTTGACAGCATTACCCCATCCGCCGTGATACTGGCCGGATTTGCCACAATGGTTGACGTGGTTGCCTCCGCCGTGCCGGCTGTATAGGTGACAGTGGCCGTCGCAGTACCCGGCACTGAATTGACCGTAAAGCCAAACGTATCTGTCCCTGTCACCGTGGATTTGGTGGTAATTGTATACGTTCCGTTACCTACATCAATCACCGTGGTATCCGGCGTCCCCACGGCAGTACCTTGTGCCGTGATCGTCACCGTATCGCCACCCGCCACTAAGTTATTGCCCTGTGCGTCTTTCAGCTGCACGGTAATGGTGGAGATTGTCACCCCATCTGCCGTGATACTGGTTGGATCTGCCACAATGGTTGACGTGGTGATATCCGCAGCACCGGCTGTATAGGTGACAGTCGCCGTGCCTGTTCCCGCAGTACCATTCACGGTAAAACCAAACGTATCAGTCCCTGTCACTGTGGATTTGGTGGTGATCGTATACGTTCCGTTACCTACATCAGTCACCGTGGTATCCGGTGTCCCGACCGCAGTACCTTGTGCCGTGATCGTCACCGTATCGCCACCCGCCACTAAGTTATTGCCCTGCGTATCTTTCAGCTGCACGGAAATGGTGGAGATCGTCACCCCATCCGCCGTGATACTGGTTGGATCTGCCACAATGGTTGACGTGGTACCGTCCGCAGCACCGGCTGTATAGGTCACAGTCGCCGTGCCTGTTCCCGCAGCACCATTCACGGTAAAGCCGAAGGTATCAGTCCCTGTGACTGTCGATTTGGTGGTAATTGAGTAAGTACCATCACCATTATTCGTGACTGTTGTTTCCGGCGTCCCCACAGCAGTACCTTGTGCCGTGATCGTCACCGTATCTGTTCCGCCTGTTAAATTATTACCAAACTGGTCTTTTAACTGCACGGTAATCGTTGACAGCATTACCCCATCCGCCGTGATACTGGCTGGATTTGCCACGATTGTTGACGTGGTTGCCTCCGCCGTGCCGGCTGTATAGGTCACAGTGGCCGTTGCAGTACCCGGCACTGAATTGACCGTAAAGCCAAACGTATCTGTCCCTGTGACTGTGGATTTGGTGGTGATCGTATACGTTCCGTTACCTACATCAGTCACCGTGGTATCCGGCGTCCCGACCGCAGTACCTTGTGCCGTGATCGTCACCGTATCGCCACCCGCCACTAAGTTATTGCCCTGTGCGTCTTTCAGCTGCACGGTAATGGTGGAGATCGTCACCCCATCTGCCGTGATACTGGTTGGATCTGCCACAATGGTTGACGTGGTACCGTCCGCAGCACCGGCTGTATAAGTCACAGTCGCCGTGCCTGTTCCCGCAGCACCATTCACGGTAAAACCAAACGTATCAGTCCCTGTGACTGTCGATTTGGTGGTAATTGAGTAAGTACCATCACCATTATTCGTGACTGTTGTTTCCGGCGTCCCCACAGCAGTACCTTGTGCCGTGATCGTCACCGTATCTGTTCCGCCTGTTAAATTATTACCAAACTGGTCTTTTAACTGCACGGTAATCGTTGACAGCATTACCCCATCTGCCGTGATACTGGTCGGATTTGCCACAATTGTTGACGTGGTTGCCTCCGCCGTACCGGCTGTATAGGTGACAGTGGCCGTCGCAGTACCCGACACTGAATTGACCATAAAGCCAAACGTATCTGTTCCTGTGACTGTGGATTTGGTGGTAATTGTATACGTTCCGTTACCTACATCAGTCACCGTGGTATCTGGTGTCCCGACCGCAGTACCTTGTGCCGTGATCGTCACCGTATCGCCACCCGCCACTAAGTTATTGCCCTGCGCATCTTTCAGCTGCACGGTAATGGTGGAGATCGTCACCCCATCTGCCGTGATACTGGTTGGATCTGCCACAATGGTTGACGTGGTGCCATCCGCGGCACCAACCAGATAAGTCACAGTCGCCGTGCCTGTTCCCGCAGTACCATTCACGGTAAAACCAAACGTATCAGTCCCTGTGACTGTGGATTTGGTGGTGATCGTATACGTTCCGTTACCTACATCAGTCACCGTGGTATCCGGCGTCCCGACCGCAGTACCTTGTGCCGTGATCGTCACCGTATCGCCACCCGCCACTAAGTTATTGCCCTGCGCATCTTTCAGCTGCACGGTAATGGTGGAGATCGTCACCCCATCCGCCGTGATACTGGTCGGATCTGCCACAATGGTTGACGTGGTACCGTCCGCAGCACCGGCTGTATAAGTCACAGTCGCCGTGCCTGTTCCCGCAGCACCATTCACGGTAAAACCAAACGTATCAGTCCCTGTGACTGTGGATTTGGTGGTAATTGAGTAAGTGCCATTACCATTATTCGTGACTGTTGTCTCCGGTGTCCCCACAGCAGTACCTTGTGCCGTGATCGTCACCGTATCTGTTCCGCCTGTTAAATTATTACCAAACTGGTCTTTTAACTGCACGGTAATCGTTGACAGCATTACCCCATCTGCCGTGATACTGGTCGGATTTGCCACGATCGTTGATACAGTGGCATTAGCTGCTCCTGGTAAATATGTAACAGAAGCAGTTGCCGAACTTGTAACCGTATTGAGAGTAAAGCCGAAGGTATCTGTACCTGCCACTGTTGATTTAGTGGTAATAGTATAAGTACCATCACCATTATTTACAGTAGTCGCATCCGGTGTACCAACCGCAGTTCCATTAACAGTAATTTCTACAATATCAGTACCCGTTGTTAGGTTATTACCGTTCACGTCTTTTAGTTGTACCGTAATGGTCGAAATAGTCACACCATCAGCCGTGATACTGACAGGATTAGCATTAATGGTTGAAGTTGTTATATCAGCCACACCTGGTGTATAAGTTACACTTGCAGTTGCCGCCCCTGCTGCACCGTTAACAGTAAAGTTGAAGATATCAGTACCTGTTACTGTCGATTTTGTATTAATACTATAAGTACCATTGTTATGGTCGATAACAATCGTCTCTGGTATACCAATCGCAGTACCATTGACAAAAATAGTGACGCTATCCCCACCTGTAGGTAAGTTATTACCATATTGGTCTTTCAGACGAACTGTTATTGTCGATGTTGTCGAACCATCCGCAAGAATACTTGTAGGATTTGCTGTAATTGTTGACGTACCCGGATCAGCTGGACCTGCTGTATAAGTAACTGGTGCATTACCATTACCTGTTGCAGTATTTACCGTATATACAAAGGTGTCTGTACCTGCTACTGTCGATTTGGTAATGATTGTATAAGTACCATCACCATGATCTGTTACAGTTGCATCAGGTGTACCTATTGTCGTATTTGAGGTTGTGATAGTCACATTATCACCGCCTGAAACTAATGCATTATTGTAAGCATCATATAGTTTCACAGTGATTGTTGAGTATTCAATATTGTCAGCAATAATTGTTGTCGGGCTCGCGACAATCGTAGACTGAGTCGCATCCGCAATACCTGGTACATAAGTCACTGTCGTTGTACCATTCCCAGCCACAGAATCTACGGTATATTTGAAAGTATCCACACCTGTTACAGTTGAAGTTACTGTTGCAATATATGTACCATCTGCTCGGTCAATTGTATGAGACAAACTACCAATCGCTGTACCATCAATACTAATTAATACGGTATTACCACCAGTAACAAGGTCATTGCCATATTGGTCTCTTAGCTGTACTGTCACTGTTGATACTGTAGTACCATTTGCAGTAATCGAAACAGGATTTGCCGTAATAATTGATTGGCTTGGATCTGCCACTCCCGGTGTATAAGTTACATTTGCTGTACCATTACCTGCATCAGAATTCACAGTATATTCAAAAGTATCTGTGCCTACTGTTGTCGATTTTGTAGTAATTGTATAAGTACCATTACCATGATCTTGAACAGTCGTTTCTGGCGTACCTATTGCCGTACCTTGTACAGTAATTGTTACAGTATCGCCACCAGTAATTAAATTATTCCCATATTGGTCTCTTAACTGAACTCTTACTGTCGATGTCGTTGTATTATTCGCAACAATACTTGTTGGACTAGCGCTAATCACAGATTGTCCAGCTACTGCAGTTCCTGGTAAATATGTTACTGGAGCAGTGCCTGTACCATTTATACCATCTACTGTATAGATAAAGTTATCTGTACCAGTTTTGGTAGATTTGGTTGTAATTGAGTAAGTACCATCACCATGATCAACCACTGTTGTATCTGGAGTCCCTAACGCAGTACCATTAGTAATAATAGTGACAGTATTACCACCTGTAGTTAGGTTATTACCATATTGGTCTCTTAACTGAACTGTAATTGTTGATGTTTCAATATTATCTGCAACAATACTAGCTGGCGTTGCAGAAATTAAAGATTGTGACGCATCGGCTGCACCAACAGTATAAGTTACAGAAGCGGTACCATTACCCGGTAAATCATAGACAGTAAAACCAAATGTATCTGTACCAGTCACTGTTGATGTTGTTGTGATTGTATAAGTACCATTCAAATGATCAAGTATTGCTGATTGAGAACCCACTGGTGTTCCATCAACAAAAATCTCAACACTATCATGGCCAGTAGTGAGTCTATTACCATATTGGTCTTTTAATGTCACTGTTACTGTTGAAGATGTAACACCATCAGCAGTAATGCTGGTTGGATTAGCAACAATCTCAGATTTGGATGGGTCAGCCGGACCTGAAGTATAAGTTACAGAGTCAGTCGCAGTACCAGCAACAGAATTAACTGTAAATCCAAATGTATCAGTACCTGCTGTTATTGATTTTGTGGTAATTGTATAAGTACCATTATTTTGATCCACCACCGTTGTATCTGGCGTACCTATTGCAGTACTAATAGTTGCAATTGTCACAGTATCACCACCGGTAATCAGATTATTACCGTATATATCTTTTAATTGGACTGTCACTGTTGACGTAACAATATTATCAGCAGTAATACTATCTGGCGCCGCAACAATTGTTGACTGACTTGCTACAGCAGCACCTGGTAAATAAGTGACTGAAGCACTACCTGCACCCTGAGCAATATTTACTGTATATTCAAATACATCTGTACCTGTAACTGTTGATTTGGTTGTAATTGAATACGTACCGTCATTATTATCTTGAACAGTAGAATCCGGAGTACCAATCGCAGTACCGTTTACATAAATAGTTACAAGATCACCACCTGTGGTCAGATTATTACTATTAATATCTCTTAACTGTACAGTAATGGTTGATGTTTCAGTATTATCCGCAACTATTGAGGTTGGCGTAGCTGAAATGAGTGACTTATCACCAACAGCAATACCAGAAGTATAAATTACACTTGCGGTATTGCTTGAAGTAGTACTATTAACACTAAAACCAAACGTATCTGTGCCTGTAACAATTGATCTGGTAGTAATAGAATACGTACCATCACCATTATCAATAGTTGTACTGTCAGGTAAACCTATTGCGGTACCATTGACAGTAATTTGTACCGCATCACCGCCGACAGTAATATCGTTACCTTGAGCATCTTTCAACTGTACAGTAATTGTTGAGCGTGTTGAACCATCAGCCGTAATACTTGTTGGATTGGCTGCAATCGTTGAAGTATTTGGATCTGCTACACCAACCAGGTAAGCAACAGTCGCAGTACCACTACCTGTTGCACCATTTACGGTATAACCAAAGATATCACTACCCGTTACTGTTGATGTCGTTGTAATAGAATATGAGCCATCACCGTTATCCTGAACGGTTAAATTTGGTGTACCTATCGCTGTACCTTGAGGGATAATCGTAACAGTGTCACCACCTGTCGTTAAGCTGTTACCTTGCGCATCTTTCAGACGGACAGTAATTGTTGCTTCTTCAACCCCATCAGCAATAATACTGGTTGGGAATACCTCAATAGTTGAAGTGGTTGCATCCGCAGCACCAACAACATAAGTCACTGTTGCGGTATTTGCTCCAGTTGCATTATTCACCGTAAAACCAAAGTTATCACTACCAACAACGGTTGATTTAGTAGTAATTGTATAGGTTCCATCATTATGGTTCACAACTGTACCATCTGGTGTCCCTATTGCAGTACCATTAACAAAAATGGTAACTGTAGCATGGCCATCAGTGACATTATTATTGTTCGCATCTTTCAACTGAACAGTAATGGTTGAGATTGTTACACCATCGGCGGTAATGCTCGTTGGGTTGGCAATAATTGTTGATGTGGTTGCATCTGGAGCATCAGTAACATAATTAACATCAGCATTATTAGGACTATTCACACCATTTACAGAGAAACCAAAGTTATCAGTCCCTGTTACAGTAGATTTAGTCGTAATGGTATAAGTACCGTCACCATGATCCTGCACTGTAAAATCTGGATTACCGACTTGAGAGCCATTAACAAAAATGACAACAGTATCACCACCTGTCGTTAAGTTATTACCATACTGATCTCGTAATTGAACAGTAATTGTTGAAGTTGCTGAGCCATTGGCCAAAATTTCAGTTGGGCTAGCCGTAATAATAGATTGATTAGGGTCAGCAGCATCGGTAATGTAATTAACATCAGCGTTATTAGGACTATTCACACCATTTACAGAGAAACCAAAATTATCTGTACCTGTTACTGTAGACTTTGTCGTAATTGTGTAAGAACCATTACCGTGATCCTGAACAGTGAAATTTGGATTACCAATTTGCGTACCATTAATAAAGAATGATACCGAATCACCACCTGTTGTCAGATTATTACCTTGTGCATCTTTTAATTGCACTGTAATTGTAGAGATTGTTGACCCATCAGCAAAAATGTCTGTTGGATTGGCGGTAATCGTTGAAGTATTCGGATCCGCTGCACCTACAACATAAATAACAGAAACATTACCATTACCAAGTACACCATTTACGGTATATTCAAATGTATCTGTACCAACAACTGTTGATTTTGTTGTAATCGAATAAGTACCATCACCATTATCATTTACAGTGGTTTCAGGTGTCCCTACAGCTGTACCTTGAACAGGAATAGTCACTGTATCACCACCTGCTGTCAGGTTATTACCATGAATATCTTTTAGTTGAACAGTCACTGTCGAGATGGTTGTACCATCAGCTGTGATAGTAGTCGGACTTGCTACAATTGTTGACTTACTCGGGTCAGCAACGCCAACAACATAAGTGACAGACGCTGTACCATTGCCAAGTGAACCATTAACAGTATATTCAAAGACATCTGTCCCTGTCACAGTGGATTTAGTCGTAATAAAATACGTACCATCATGGTTATCCAGAGTTACTGCGTCAGGTAAACCAATTGCTGTACCACCTTGAACAGTAATATTTACTGTATCTCCACCTGTCGTTAAATTATTACCGAATTGGTCTCTTAACTGAACACCAACACTTGAAATTGTTGCACCATCAGCAAGAATAGTTGTTGGATAGGCAATAATTGATGATTGTGTTGGATCTGCTGGACCGGCAACATAAGTTACATCCGCAGTACCATTACCAATATCTCCATTTACGGTGTAATCAAATGTATCCGTACCAGTGACTGTTGATTTAGTAGTAATAGTATAAGTACCATTAAAATGGTCTTGAACGGTAGTATCTGGCGAACCAATTGCAGTGCCATTCACTGTAATTGTTACAGTATCACCACCATTAATTAAATCATTACCATTTGAGTCTCTTAATTGAACAGTCACTGTTGATATAGTCACACCATCAGCAGTAATACTAGTTGGACTCGCAGAAATTAAAGATTGGCTAGCATCTGGCGCACCAATTTCATAGTTTACTGTTGCTAAACCACTACCAGAGACACCATTAACAGTGTAGCCAAAATTATCTAAACCAGCAGCTGTCGATTTAGTTGTAATTTTATAAGTACCATCACCATTATCGAGCACAGTGGTATCTGGGGTACCAATAATCGGCGCAATAGCCTCAATCGTAACAGTATCACCACCAATTGTCAGATTATTACCATAACTATCTCTGACTTGTACTGTCACCGTTGAAATGGCAACACCATCTGCGGCAATTGTAGTTGGATTTGCTGAAATAATTGATTGAGTTGCATCTGCTAAACCATGCACATAAGTTACAGATGCTGTACCATTACCCACAACACTATTTACAGTATATTCAAAGACATCAGTACCCGTTACAGTTGAAGTCACTGTTGCAGTATATGTGCCATTTGCTCTATCTGCTGTGTTTGATAATGTCCCAATTGGAGTACCGTTCACACTAATTAAAACAGTATCACCACCTACCGTTAACTCATTTCCATATTGGTCTTTTAATTGAACAGTAATTGTTGAAGAGTTTGAACCATTTGCCGTAATTGAAGTTGGGTTTGCACTAATTACAGATTGTGTTGGGTCAGCTGCCCCTGCAACATAAGTCACAGTTGTAGTGCCATTACCTGCAACACTATTTACAGTATATTCAAAAGTATCCACACCAACAGCTGTTGATTTAGTCGTAATGCTGTAAGTACCATTACCATTGTCAATTACTGTTGTATCTGCCGTACCTACAGGTGTACCGTTGACGGTAATTGTGACAGTATCTCCACCTGTTGTTAAACTATTACCATATTGGTCTTTTAGCTGAACGGTAACAGTTGATGTTGCTGTATTGTCCGCCGTAATTGTGGAAGGGTTAGCTGAAATGGCTGATTGAGATGCATCAGCTGTGCCTGCAACATAAGTCACAGTTGTTGAACCATTACCTGTCACACTATTTACAGTATAAACAAAAGTATCTGTACCAACAGCTGTTGATTTAGTTGTAATGCTGTAAGTACCATTACCATTGTCAATTGCTGTTGTATCAGCTGTACCTACAGGTGTACCGTTGACAGTAATTGTGACAGTATCGCCACCAATAGTTAAGTTATTACCATATTGGTCTCTTAGTTGTACAGTCACGGTTGAAGTTTCAGTATTATCTGCAACAATTGTTGCTGGATTAGCTGAAATCACTGACTGAGTTGGATCTGCACCGCCACTTATATAAGTCACTGTTGCATTGCCATTACCCTGAGTCCCATCTACAGTATATGCAAAAGTATCTGTTCCTGTTGTGGTTGAACTTGTTGTTACACGATAAGTACCATCATTATTATTTACCGTCGTTGACACATTACCAATAGCGCCAGCAGGCACAGAAATCACAACTGTATTTGGACTTGTAGTCAGGTTATTACCAAATTGGTCACGTAGTTGTACAGTGACTGTCGATAAGGTCACACCATTGGCTTCAATAGAAACAGGATCCGCGGTAATAATTGATTGAGTAGGATCTGCCGCACCAGGAAGATAAGTAACAGATGCAGTACCATTACCCATATCAGAATTTACTGTATATTCAAAGACATCAGTACCTGTAACTGTTGATTTAGTTGTTATAGTATACTTACCATTATTATTGTCCTGAACCGCTGTTTGAGTACCAATTGGGGTACCAGAAACAGTAATATCTACAGTATCTCCGCCTGTAATTAAATTATTATTAAATTGGTCGCGCAGCTGAACGGTTACCGTTGAGATTGTTACCCCATCTGCAGTAATGCTGGTCGGATTGGCTGAAATTAATGATTTAGTCGCATCTGCAGCACCTGGTAAATAGGTAACAGTTGTCGTATCACCGCCATTATCACCATTAACAGTAAAAATAAAATCATCTGTTCCTGCAACAGTTGATTTAGTCGTAATACTATAAGTACCATTTCCATTATCTACGACTGTTGTATCTGGCTGACCTGTTTCTGCACCATTAACGTAAATAGTGACTGTATCGCCACCAGCGATCAGATTATTACCAAACTGATCTTTTAGCTGAACAGTTACCGTTGAAATAGTTACTCCATCAGCAACGATACTTGACGGATTAGCCGAAATCGTGGACATTGCAGCATCAGCAGCTCCCGCCGTATAAGTTACAGATGCTGTTGATGTACCGGTTACTGTATTAACAGTGAAACCAAATGTATCTGTACCTGTGACCGTTGATTTGGTGGTAATTGAGTAAGTACCATTACCATTATTGGTTACAGTTGTTTCTGGGGTACCAATCACAGTACCTTGAGCAGTAATTTCTACTGTATCAGTACCACCTGTTAAGTTATTACCCTGACCATCTTTCAACTGTACTGTAACAGTCGAAATAGTTATCCCATCTGCCGTAATACTGGTTGGATTAGCAGAGATAGTTGAAGTCGTTGCATCTGCCGCCCCCGGGACATAAGTCACGGTTGCATTGCCATTACCAGTGACTGTATTCACGGTATACACAAACTTATCTACACCGGTCACCGTTGATGTTGTTGTAATGGTATACGTACCATTACCGTTATCTTGTACTGACGTTGCGCTCCCCACTGGTGTACCATCTACAGTGATGGTCACGTCATCACCGCCAGCAGTTAAATTGTTACCTTGTGCATCTTTTAACTGAACAGTCACTGTTGAGGAAGCCACACCATCTGCGGTAATACTAGTTGGGTTTGCTACAATAGTTGAAGTGCTTGCATCTGCTGCACCCGGAATATAAGTTACCGTTGCATCGCCGTTACCAGTGACTGTATTCACGGTATACACAAACTTGTCAATGCCAGTTACTGTTGATTTGGTAGTTAGAGTATATGTACCATTGCCATTATCTTGTACTGCCGTTGTACTACCTACTGGCGTACCATCTACAGTGATAGTCACGTCATCACCACCAGCCGTCAGGTTATTACCCTGAGCATCTTTCAACTGTACTGTAACAGTTGAAATGGTTGTACCATCTGCCGTAATACTGGTTGGATTAGCTACAATTGTCGAAGTTGTTGCGTCTGCAGCGCCGGCCACATAGGTCACAGTTGCATCACCGTTACCAGTGACTGTATTTACGGTATATACAAACTTGTCTGCACCCGTTACCGTTGAGGTTGTTGTAATAGTATACGTACCATTACCATTATCTTGTACTGCCGTTGCACTACCCACTGGCGTACCATCTACAGTGATGGTCACGTCATCACCACCAGTCGTCAGGTTATTACCCTGAGTATCTTTTAGTTGTACTGTAATTGTTGATGCTGTTGTACCATCAGCTGTAATACTAGTTGGAGCGGCTACAATGGTTGATGTGCTTGCATCTGCCACACCTGGGGTATACGTGACGGAAGCATCCCCATTACCTGTATCGCCATTTACACTATAAATAAATGTATCTGTACCTGTTACTGTTGATTTCGTTTTAATGGTATAAGTACCATCAAGATTATCTTCAATCGTTGTAACAGTCCCTACAGGTGTAGCATTTGTCGTAATAAGGACTGTATCTCCACCAGTTGTTAAATTATTGCCTTGGGCATCTTTTAATTGAACTGTCACGATAGATTCTGTTGAACCATCTGCCGTAATACTGGTTGGATTAGCTACAATTGTCGAAGTTGTTGCATCTGCAGCGCCGGCCACATAGGTCACAGTTGCATCACCGTTACCAGTGACTGTATTTACGGTATATACAAACTTGTCTGCACCCGTTACCGTTGAGGTTGTTGTAATAGTATACGTACCATTACCATTATCTTGTACTGCCGTTGCACTACCCACTGGCGTACCATCTACAGTGATGGTCACGTCATCACCACCAGTCGTCAGGTTATTACCCTGAGCATCTTTTAGTTGTACTGTAATTGTTGATGCTGTTGTACCATCAGCTGTAATACTAGTTGGAGCGGCTACAATAGTTGACGTCGTTGGTTCAGCTGCTCCAGCAACATAAGTCACTGTGGCATCACCATTACCAGTAACTGTATTTACGGTATACACAAATTTATCCACACCTGTGACGCTGGATTTTGTGGTCAGACTATATGTACCATCACCATTGTCCTGTACTGTTGTTACAGTACCAACTGGCGTACCATCAATAGTGATCTCTACGTCATCACCACCAACAGTTAAATTATTACCCTGTTCATCTTTTAGCTGAACAGTAATTGTTGAAATTGTTGTACCATCTGCGGTAATACTAACAGGGTCAGCAACAATAGTTGATTGTCCTGCATAAGCGACACCCGTTTCATAAGTGACTGTCGCATCACCAGTACCTGTAACCGTATTAACCGTATAAATAAATTTATCCGCACCAGTCACTGTTGATGTTGTTGTCAGACTATAAGTACCATCCCCATTATCCTGAACAGCTGTCGCAGTACCAACTGGAGTACCATCTACAGTAATAGTAACGTCATCACCACCAGTCGTCAGGTTATTGCCCTCAGCATCTTTTAGCTGAACAGTTACCGTTGATGCTGTCGTACCATCCGCCACAACATTTGTAGGATCAGCCACAATAGTTGAAGTTGTTGGATCAGCGGCACCCGCAACATAAGTGACAGTCACATCTCCTGCACCTGTCACCGTATTTACGGTATATACGAACTTATCAGCACCCGTTGTAGTTGATTTCGTTTTAATGGAATATGTACCATCATTATTATCTACAACTGTCGCATCTGGCGTCCCTACAGCAGTGCCATCAACAGTAATTGCAACAGTATCACCACCAATAGTTAAATTATTACCATTTGTATCTTTTAATTGAACAGTAATTGTTGATTCAGTCGTACCGTCAGCCGTGATACTTAACGGATCTGCAGTAATCGTTGATTTAGATGGATCTGGGGTAATGACTGAGTTAGTTAAAATACAGGCAATAACGTCACCATAGCTAGGTGTAACGGTAAATGATTGCCCATTACCTGATGGCAATGTTGTAGAACTGTTTGTATAAGTATTAGTACACTGAAGAAGCGTACTATAGCGATTCAAGGTACTTACACTTCCAGAAGCCATTGATTCATCAAGAGTATAATCCGTAGCTGCTACAGCACTTACAACGCCTGTTGTTGCAGAGGTTGCTGTTCCCGTTGTGGTTCCGGTGCTTGTTGTTGTACCGTCAGTGATTTGAACAGTAAATTGATCTGCTGCATTGTAACGAGCGACAACTGATTTATCTAACTGTAAAGTAGGTAACTTACCATTTTCAAATTCACAGGAAATATTTTTACCCTCAATAATATCTGTTGCCGGGATTTCTAAAATATTGCCATTTAGTGTTGTCGATAGTGTTGCAGAACCATCCGTACAAACTGCACCAATTGTTGTCCACCCTGTTGGTAATGTTTGTGTAATAACAACAGGTACCCCAACAGAATCAAAAGCATGTATTGACGTTGCTGATTGTTCAACTACCGTATTTTCAGAAACAGTCGTTAATGATTCAGAATTAGTTGAACCATTAGTATTACCAATATTAGTCATTGCATAGGTAAATGTTTCAACACCACCCACAGATTTTGCGGACAATTCGAGAAAACCGGCAGCAACAAATGAGCGATAATCTTCTACCTCACCATCAACAACCCATGGTACTGAACCATTTGTAGTTGTTGGTTGTGGCATACCTGTCGCATTTAAACTCTGAGTAGAGCTGATACGGAAACGAGTATAAAATGGTGTATATCCCATTGAAGCAACAGAAGGAATAGTATAGTTAAATGTAATTACGCCATCACCATCGCTATCTTGTAAATCTGATGCCATTTGTGTCGTAAAGGTTGTTGTTGCACCTGATGCATTCCAGCCAATCCATGCATTTAAATAACCACGAGTTTTAGCCGTACCATTCACAATAACTTTAAATGTATAAGATTCATTCGCCAGTAATTCGGCATCTTGTAATGGAACTTCAGCACCATCAATAATGACAAAAACACCATCATGAGAGCTGACTGAATCAGCACTAGTTGTTGGCTGACCATCACTTTGAATAGAAACAGAATTACCTAAATATAATTGTCCATTAGGACCGTTAACATGAGCAGCGCCATTACTTGCATCTAATGTTCCAAAAGTATTTGGTGCATCACCATAGTTACGAACTGTCGTCAAACCAAAGCTAGCATCAGCAACTTCATCATCGCTGGTCATCACAATTTTTGAAACAAATTGGCCATCAGTGAGTAAATTAATAGATGTGCTATTTTGATCATAACCAGCAGATCCCTTAGCACCATAACAAACCCCGGAACTTGATATTTCAAGGAAATTATTTACACCATTAGAACAATATGCTGTAACAGGGTTTAAAGTACCACCAGCACTTGCCCAAGTTTGCATGGCATTATTAGAACTGATAGTTGGTTGAACTAAGCGAATGTAATAAGTGGCATTTGTAGAATCGACAATATAACTATATTCACCAGATCCATCTGTCTGAACACTTGCTTTATAAACTGGAGTACCGCCTTCTTCTTTCCAGATTTCAACATTGATATTAGAAATCCCTTCTTCACTACCCGTTATAGCACCAGTAGCAGCAGTATCATTATAAACTTTACCTTTAATAACTGGTGCTGTTTGACACGATGCTAAATCAAAAATATTACCAGTGATACCCGTGGTACCAGATGTGCCAACAACAGTTGCCACACCTGTTAATACATCAACACGATAAAGGTTAGTTGAAGCAGTTGTACTTACATATAATTTACCATCAACAAATGCCATTCCCCACATATCAGAAGTCGTAGGAATACCAGTAATTTGTCTGACTTTGTTATATACCCAACCAGAGCCATTACCACCAGGGATCACCCTTACTAACCAACGAGGAGAACTGCTACCCACTAATACATAGGCATTACCATCAGCATCAATCGCCATATCAGATGCAATATAAGAGTTACTAACATCAGTAGAATCTGTAGGTGTTTTTGGTAGGATTAGACCACTATTAATAGCGGCACCTGTTTGTGGATTAAAAATGAGAATACGAAAATTATTACGAAATTGAGCATCTTCCCCTGAGGTAAAGTAGATCTCACCTGTTTTTTGGTTAACTTCACCACCTGACCAGTAATTATACGCACTGCTTCCTGGTGCTGGTTGGTTATAAGGGGATTCAACTATTTCAGTTTCACCCTCTGCAATTTGAGTTAACTTCCAACCTGCTGCCCAAGACCAATGATACATGGTTAACGAGTTACCACTATTTTTACCACCAGGACGACCAAGAGCAATTGTTGAGACTGGGTCAGCAGTATATCCAGTACCACTGGTTGGATAATATAAACGTGTTGCGGCACCAGTATTTAAATCGACTGAATACACAGAACCGGACGTCCCCGTACCATTACTACTTGCATATAGTGTTTTACAATCAAATGCTACAGGACTCTGTACAATTGTGGTATTTAACGCATATACAGGGCTGGAAGCCCCCATAGTAAGGAAAATAAACGACAGGAAAATCGCTATTTTTGCGGTTATAATTGAAAAAAGACCAAAACCAACAGTTTTACTCTTTTTTACGACGGCAGTGCTAACAGAATGAATATTCATCACATTTCCCTGTCTATTCTCATTTACTCAAGGTTTACCAGCCGAGCAGCATGGGCTATGGAGAGAAGGTGCAATACCATCTCTCCATCCAGCTGCTTTCGCTATATTTTTTTACATTTCCCAGCAATATATAAAAATCATTTAGTTTTATTCTTATTAACAATATTTGATCTTTACTATCACCTTATTTTTTATATTTTTACTACTAACGCATTCAAAAGTATCTCAATCTTGATTTTTATCACTAATCAAGAAATAAATGTAATTTAACAGTAACTTACATTTTTTAGAGAAACTATAATTTCGGTTATCGAAATAAGTAATCTATGTATTTGATAATATTTTGATTTTTTTCAAAAAATTATTTTTATTTACTATTAACTTACAATAAGAGCCAGTTTCCCGCGATAATACGCCAATGGTTGTAAAAAATAAAGCATGGTTTGCTAAAAAATTGCAAAGAAATGTTAATGGAATGGATAAAAAAAGTATGTAAATATTGATTTTCTCTCGCAAAATCAATACCCATAAAGAAATAAATGATATTACCTATTAATGACATCACTATTTACTATAAATTTTTGATTGCTTATTATATTTTTGAATAAATAATTATAAATACCGCTTAAAATTCACATAACATAGCTCAGTAATTTTATTTAGTAAAATATATTACTTATTGATAATACTAAGATAAATGAGATTTAACTTGTTCCAAAATAGTGTCGAAATATGCAGATCGAGAACTCATCTTTTTATCCACAGTAAGGTCAATCGTAAGATCAAAAGAGAGGTGAGAAATAAGCCCATCAATGAGGGGGTTTTTATGGCCAAATACAGTTTTAAAATAAGATTGTAGTGTGACAAAATCTAAATCGGTAAATATATAGCGATTTGCCCGGTAAGCTGACTCTTCAAGGCGCTGTGCATGAAGCAGAGCAATATTGATATAGTCATCTTCTTGCAGCACATGTTCCTTATGATTTAACTCGCGCTGAATATAGTTGATATACCCATTTGAGATATATTCAGTATTATAAAAGTTAGCAAACTGCTGTGCTAAGTTACCTGATTCTTTATTGCCAATAATACAAATTCGCTTCACAAAAAAAGGTCGTGCCGCCTTCGCAATAAACCCCCAATTATCATAGGGATTCATGCGGATTTTAGTCGCACTAATATTCATAAATGAACGGTCTTCATCAACCAGTTTGACCGGACATCCATAATATAGAGCATGTCGTTCAGCATCCTGTGGTTCACTGGTAAAAATCACTGTTGGTGTAACGTTCTTCTGCTTTAAAATAGATTTAACGCGATCACTCCAGTCCTTCCAGCCATTAGGATAGTACGCGATACCAGCTTCATCCAGCACATGGATTTGAATATTAGGGCGGTTTTTAAAAGTCTCTTGTAGCCATAAGAATCGGTCTTTCACCATTGGCTGTTTAGGCAGGTTACTTTCCTGAAAAAGTTTTAGATCGCGTTCGGCCTCACACCCTAAAATAACATGCAGTTCATCAACCTGGCTTGCCGCCTTTTCAATCATAAAAATATGACCGCTGTGCAGCGGATAAAATTTACCAAAAGCCAGACCAACTGAATACGATTTGTGATGTGTGGATTTCATAATTAAGCGAGTTAAAAATAAAGTGATAGTACCTTAACTAATTTAAATTATTTTTCTAAACAATTGATGCTTTTTGAATGGTAATCTAATCATATGAGCACTTTATCACCATATTAAAATAATATAGTGATAAGCCTCTGTAATATTTAAGATTTAGCTTGTTGCTGCCACTGTGCCAGTAATATACCTGTAGCCACAGAAATATTTAACGACGGCATAGCCTGATTACCAGCCAGATAGACCACATTATCCACTTGTTTCAGCAGTATCGTATTCACTTGTTGGAATAACACAAATACCGTTTTAGGTGCAAGTTTTACTGTTTGTAACACTTCTGACTCAATCGCTTTCATTTTACAAGGTAACAGTGCCGTAATCTGATATCCTTGTTGTTTAAACTGTGTAAGGGTTACAGCCAGATCATCAGCTCTAATTGGTGTTACATATTCAGCACCACCCTCAGCAACCCGAAGAGCTGAACCAGAATCAAACACCTGAGTTTGGCGTAAAATCACACCATTTACATTAAAGAAAGTTGCTGAACGGATCAAGCCACCTAAATTATGTGGATTATTTATATCATCAACAGCCAGCACACAATCCACTTTTGCGGATTTAACTTGTTTAAAATAGTCAGTCGCTAGCACAACCTGACGCTTTTTCACAATAAAGCAAACGCCACCATGATGAGGAGTACCGGCAATCTTAGCCATTTCATCATCAGAAATAACATCATAGCCTTTACGTTGCTCTGCCAGCCACATCACTAAATCTCTAAACTTAGTGGTCATTTCCTGAACCAGAAAGACTTTTAAAATATCATCAGGGCGTTTTTTAAAAATTGCTTTACAGCTATTCTCGCTATAAACAGTGGTCTCTTCTCTTTTTTGCTGACGACGCCACTCATCTTCTAAAGACTCTGTATCATCAGTCTCAAAAGTTGGTAGCTGTGGTTGTTTACGTACACGGCTTTTCCATGGTGAGTCACTTTGCTCATCGCTATGCTTATCATTACTATACTTTTCACTTTTCTGATACTTACGTTCTTCTCGCGGTGCTGAAGGCTGAAAAGTTTCGATACGGCTGCTACGCTCACCAATATTTTTTTCTTTATTCTGACGATCCTGATAAGGTCTGTCTTTATTTGATCTATCACTATATGGTCTATCTTTACCAGAACGTTCACCATAAGGTTTATCTTTATATGGTTTATCATCTGAAGCGCGAGCAGCATAAGCCCTGTCTTTTGATGGGCGATCTTTATAATTTCTGCTTTTAGATGAATCATCATTAAATGATTTGTCTTTTGAGCCTCTGTCCTTAAATAGTTTCTCCTGATAAGGTTTATCACTTTTAGAATTAGATGGCTTACGACGGCGATCTGAATGTTTTTTACCAGAGGTATCTTCACTTTTCTTCTGGGTATAAAAAACAGTGGGTTTACTTTTTTCAGTTTTTTCGTTATCGCTCATAATTTTCTCACTAATCGCTGAAATTGCGTTTATCAGACATAAACATTTAATGCACATTGCATTTAATCCGGCTATGATACAACGAACCCTATCTCATAGCCAGAAATAGCAATAAATAATCCCGGAGAGAATATGTTAACAGGTAATATCCATCACTTAGATTTAGTTCCTTATTTACCAAAACAATTACGTCAGGCCATTGAGTATTTAAAAAATAACATTAACGATAATACCCCGCCGGGAACATACGAGATAGACGGTAAAAATATCTTTGTTATGGTATCTGAAACACAAACCCGATTACAGTCAGAAGCAGAACCTGAATATCATCAAAAATATCTGGATATTCAGGTTATTTTAAATGGGCCGGAAGGTATGGCATTTAGTAATCTGCCGCCTCATACAGAAGTTACCATTAATGATTTAGCAGAAAAAGATATCGCATTTGTCAAAACACCCGCTGATGAGAAGCTATTTGAAATGCAATCAGGTGATTTTATCATTTTCTATCCGGGAGAAGTGCACAAACCTCTTTGTGCTATCAATAATAAAATCACCCCCGTCAGAAAGGCGGTAATTAAAGTTTTAGTTTCATCACTAACAAAGTAATCTTGCTTGTAGAAAAGACAAAAAATAAGGACGAATAATCGTCCTTATTTTAAATCTATGATTGATATTACTAACGAGTACGAATTGTCGGCGCAATCTTATCCAGCACACCATTAACAAATTTATGGCTATCTTCTGCACCAAATGTTTTAGTTAATTCAATCGCTTCGTTGATAACCACTTTGTAAGGAACGTCTTCTCGTTTAGTCAGTTCATACAATGCTAAACGTAAAATCGCACGTTCTACCTGACCAAGTTCTTCTACAGAACGATCTGTCAGGTAAGGCTTCATTGCTTCATCAAATTCGCCATAGTGACGAACCACACCCTGAAGTAATTCACGAAAATATTTAGTATCCACGCCTTTCATGTCTTGCTCAGCCATAAAACTGACCTCAACATCAGTGATACTATTTTGAGATAATTGCCATGAATAAATTGCCTGAACCGCACATTCACGAGCTCGATGACGAGCGTTTGGTTTCACAACTTACTCCTTTACAGCTTTGAGGACATTTAGCATCTCAAGCGTAGTTAATGCAGCTTCCGCACCTTTGTTACCTGCTTTAGTGCCTGCACGCTCAATTGCTTGCTCAATACTTTCTGTGGTTAAAATACCAAAACCAACAGGAATGCTGTATTCAAGAGAAGCTGCAAGTAAACCTGAACTTGACTCACCTGCAACAAAATCAAAATGTGCCGTACTACCACGAATAACAGTACCTAATGCCACAATAGCATCATATTTTTTACTTTGAGCCACAGCCTTAGCTGTTAATGGAATCTCGTAAGCACCTGGTACCCAGATTACTGTAATATTATCATCTTTAACCTGACCAATGCGTTTAAGTGCGTCCACCGCACCATCAACTAAACTATCATTAATAAAATGGTTAAATCTTGCGACAATAATTGCTACACGAGCTTTTGGTGCAGTCACTGAAGCTTCAATAGTTTTCATGAGAATTCCTTTAAACTGATAAAAACGAGATAATTGGCGCTAATTCTAGCATACAAAATGCGACTTCGGCTATGCGCTTTTAGTGAATCTTTACTTAGATGATTTACACGTTAATGAATAAAGATAATATATTGTTCAGCTACCAGCGGCCTGAGGCTCCGCCGCCACCGCTGCGACCACCACCGCCACTGAAACCACCACGACCTCCACCAAATCCACCGGATGAACGGCCACCGCCTCTAAATGAACCACCAGAACCACCGCCACGGTTAGCACTCATGACTCCACTGAGTATGGTACTTACCACAAAACCGGCAAAGATCGCTTTAATGATGACATCTCCGGGGAATCCGTGATAACCCACAAAACCGCCAGTTGCTAAACCATTAATAGCTCCCGCGACCAAGCTTTGTCTACCTTTAGATTTTTTAACAAATGACCATGGTAAAGCGCGTGAAATAAGTTGAGAGGCAAACAAAGAGATAAAAAAGAACACCACGATATTTTTTTCAACTAACTCATCAATATTCTGAGCATTACTTTTAGCTGAATTAGTCAGTCCTGTCGGTTCATTAAGTACAAGAGCCATAATTGACTCCATAGCATCACTAATCCCGGTGAAATAATCATCATTTTTAAATGCTGGCACCATCTGACGGTTAATAATACGGCTAGCTTGTAAATCAGGAATAACACCTTCAAATCCATAGCCGACTTCAATCCGCATTTGCCGGTCATCTTTAGCTACCAGTATTAAAATACCATTATCCTGACCTTTCTGACCCAGTTGCCACTTATCAAATACGGCTAAGGCAGCTTGTTCAATTGCAGTGCCGTCCAGTGTTGGAACCATTAATACAGCGATTTGTGCACCGCTATCTTGTTGCTGTTCAAATTCAATCAGTTTCTGCTCCAGCTGATCCACCTGTGCAGCACTAAGTGTCTGAGTTAAATCAGTGACTCTTTGTGTTAACTGAGGAACCTGAAATTCAGCCCATGCTGACGCACTAAGCATCAGCATTAAAACCGGAAACAGAAACTTTCTAAAAGCAGATAGCATTAGTCAAAGCTCACTTGCGGAGCCTGAGAAATCTCTTTCTCATTTTCTACAGTGAATTGTGCTTTTGGCTGACTACCAATAAAGCTGGCCAGTAACATGCCTGGTAGACGACGAATATAAGAGTTATATTCCTGAATTGACTCAATATAACGTCCACGCGCCACAGCAATACGGTTTTCCGTTCCTTCAAGCTGAGTCATTAAATTACTATATAATTCACTGGCTTTAAGTTCCGGGTAGTTTTCACTGACTGCGATTAAACGACTAAGAGCAGAACTCAACTCCTGTTGTGCTTGTTGGAAGCGTTTTACTGCCGCCTCATCAGTTAATTGATCAACAGTTAATTGTACTGAACCCACTTTAGCTCTGGCATTCGTTAGCTCCACCAGAACTTCTCTCTCATGAGTAGTATATCCTTTGACAGTATTGACTAAGTTCGGGATAAGATCGGCACGGCGCTGATACTGATTCACCACCTCAGACCAGGCTGCCGCTACTTTTTCATCATTACCAGCAATGCGGTTATAGGCATTAATCAGAGTGAAAGCACCAACAACCAAAATGACGAGAAGAATATAAATCGGTTTAATTCCATTTTTCATGTTATGTCTCTAAAAATAGTTAAGAAGATTGAGTAAACTAAATATATCTCACACCTACCAAAGACGCTGTCCACTAGAATCTCTGATTAGATAAACGATTGTTCACATAATAATGCAATTAAATACTAACAACAATGAGATTTCTGTAATAGCTATTTCATGTTGTTAATCATTAGGATTTAAAACAAAGATGAGAGAAAGTATTTGCCACAAAAAATAAAAGCCGAATAACTTCGGCTTTTATTGTATCTATTACCCACTGAACTAAATTAGTTCTTAAATGAGTGAATTGGTGCAGGAATATGTCCGCCACGGTGAATAAACTCAGCAGAACTAAATGGATTAACCGGCATCACCGGAGCATGGCCAAGTAAACCACCAAACTCAACATTATCACCCACTTTAGTACCAACCGCAGGAATAATGCGAACAGCCGTTGTTTTATGGTTAATCACACCAATTGCTGCTTCATCAGCAATAATTGCCGATAGTGTTTCAGCCGAAGTATCACCAGGTACTGCAATCATATCTAAACCAACAGAACAAACACAGGTCATTGCTTCCAGTTTTTCCAGATTTAGTGAGCCTTTATTTACTGCATCAATCATACCAGCATCTTCAGAGACCGGAATAAATGCACCACTAAGTCCACCAACATGACCACACGCCATGACACCGCCTTTTTTCACAGCGTCATTAAGCATTGCCAGCGCAGCAGTTGTACCGTGTGTACCAACAACTTCCAGTCCCATTTCTTCAAGAATATGTGCAACAGAGTCACCAATTGCTGGAGTCGGCGCCAGTGACAAATCAACAATACCAAATTTAACACCTAAACGTGCCGATGCTTCCTGACCCACTAACTGCCCCATACGGGTAATTTTAAATGCAGTCTTTTTGATGGTTTCAGCCAGAACATCAAATGATTGTCCTTTGACTTTTTCCAGTGCACGCTTAACCACGCCCGGACCACTCACACCAACGTTAATAACACAATCCGCCTCACCTACGCCATGGAAAGCACCCGCCATAAATGGATTATCTTCAACCGCATTAGCAAACACTACTAGTTTTGCACAGCCTAAACTTTGATTATCTTTAGTCAGTTCAGCGGCTTCTTTAATCACTTGCCCCATACGCTTAACAGCATCCATATTGATACCAGCCTGAGTTGAGCCCACATTTACTGATGAGCATACACGTTCAGTTTGGGCTAAAGCACGGGCAATAGAGTCAATTAAAATCTTATCACCTTTGTGATAACCTTTTTGCACTAAAGCAGAGAAACCACCAATAAAATTAACCCCAACAGCTTTAGCTGCAGCATCAAGGGTTTTAGCGTATTCAACATAATCTTTATCATCACTGGCACCTGCGATCAGCGCAATAGGTGTCACAGAGATACGTTTATTGATGATAGGAATACCAAACTCAGAGGTGATATCCTCACCCACTTTCACTAAATCTTTAGCTAAACGAGTAATTTTGTCATAAATTTTTTGACGAGCCTTAGCGCCATCACTATCAATACAATCTAATAAAGAGATACCCATTGTAATCGTTCGAATATCGAGTTTCTCTTCTTCGATCATTTTGATTGTTTCAAGAATCTGTTTTGTTTCCATGAGTTCTTTTGACCTTTGCTGTACTTAATTTAAAAGAATAAGATGAATTAAAGACGATGCATCGCATCAAAAATCTCTTCACGTTGCACATTAACTTTAACTTGTAACTTCTCACCAACCCCGTTTAATACGCCTTTTGCTTCATCAAAAGATGTATTAACCTTTGACAGGTCCAACAGCATAATCATAGTGAAGTATTCATCCATGATAGTTTGAGTCACATCAAGGATGTTGATATTTAATTCGAATAGCTTTTGACTAATACCTGCAACAATACCTGGTTTATCTTTACCAATAACAGTTAGAATGGTTTTCATGCCTAGCTCCGCGGTGTTAAAAAAATATTTTGAATGAACAATAATAACATCTTCAAAAATTATCGAAATAGGAGTAGATTAGTTTATTCGATAATTGTTTATCCGAACAACAAGGATTCGAAAATAATAAAGTAGCCAAAATAAAAGGGAAACACTATGACCACCAATTTTGAAAAATCACATAAATTAGAGAACGTTTGCTATGATATTCGAGGACCAATCCTTGATCATGCCAGACGTTTAGAAGATGAAGGTCAAAAAATTCTAAAACTAAATATTGGGAATCCCGCCCCATTTGGCTTCGAAGCCCCAGACGAAATTCTGGTTGATATCATTCGTAATTTACCGACTTCACAAGGTTATTGTGATTCTAAAGGTCTTTACTCTGCGCGTAAAGCAATTATGCAATATTATCAGTCACTAAACATCAAAACTATCGGCGTAGAAGATATCTATGTGGGTAATGGCGTCTCTGAGCTTATCGTTCAGTCTATGCAGGCACTGGTCAATGATGGTGACGAGATCTTAATTCCAATGCCAGATTATCCGCTCTGGACAGCAGCTGTAACACTGTCTGGCGGTAAAGCTGTGCACTATATCTGTGATGAAGAAGCAGATTGGTTCCCGGATATCAATGATATTCGTAGTAAAATTACGTCAAGAACCAAAGGGATTGTGATCATCAATCCAAACAATCCAACAGGCGCTGTTTATAGTAAAGATCTGCTGTTACAAATTGTTGAAGTGGCCCGTGAACATAATCTGATTATCTTCTCTGACGAGATCTACGACAAAATTCTTTATGATGGGGCTGTTCATCACCCAATTGCAGCACTGGCTGAAGATCTGTTTATGGTCACATTTGGTGGTTTATCAAAAACTTACCGTGTCGCTGGGTTCCGTCAAGGCTGGATGGCGTTAAGTGGTCCTAAAAAACATGTTAAAGGTTATATTGAAGGTCTGAATATGCTCGCGTCTATGCGCCTTTGCGCTAACGTACCGATGCAGCATGGTATTCAAACTGCACTAGGCGGTTATCAAAGTATCAATGAGTTTATCGTGCCTGGTGGTCGTTTATATGATCAGTGCCACTTAGCATGGAAACTGCTTAATGATATTCCGGGCGTGTCTTGCGTGAAACCTAAAGGTGCTTTATATCTATTCCCTAAACTGGATATGAAGAAATTCAATCTGCACAATGACCAAAAGCTAGTACTTGATTTCCTGTTACAACAAAAAGTGTTACTGGTACAAGGTTCAGGCTTTAACTGGCACCAGCCAGATCACGTTCGTATCGTTGCTCTGCCGTATTCAGGTGAACTGGAAGTTGCGATTAAACGTTTTGGGCAATTCCTGTCGGATTATCGTCAATAGTATTTATATCTGTGTTGGAGCGGCATGCGCCGCCGCTCTGATGCAATGTTTTGTTTTTGTTGTTGCTAGTTTCGTGGGTTTAACGACCTACCGCACTATACACCTCACCCAACATTCTTATTAAAATATCTTCATTAGCCGCGATCTTGTAAGATTTATCATCCCAACAAATACATTAGAATTGTGTTGAGCGGCCAGCGCCACTCTGACGCAATGGTTTGTTTTGCTGTTGCAAGTTTCGTGAGGTTTGACGGCCTACCGCACCCCATAGGCACCCGTTCGACAGGCTCACTAAGACCTATGAGGTACGCTCTCCGTCAATCATAGCACCACTGAAACTGCCTGATACTGATTAAATTCCTCTTCTTTATTTTTCATATATTCAATCAAATATATAAACTTATAAATCAATAAAATCATTTTGTGTGATTTTATTATATTTTTATATTCATATTAAAAAACCAAAATATAATCTTTTATCAGTGAATGTTATTGGATACCTACTGAGCTTAGTGGTGCTATGGAGTAAGCGTTACATGGCTTGCATGTTCAGCGCATCGGAATAGTACCGGTAAGCTCACACAGGCTAATTTTTTCACCGTACCAAGATCTTAAAAGCGCGACTCCGTCGCGCAACTCAAACACTTAACTCTTTTAAAATCGCCGCAACCAACATATCACTCGCAGATAAGCCTTCTGAAGTCTGATAATTAAATAACTCCCCCGCGCTTCGATGTGAAATATCCGTATTTTCATTAAGCTGCCACTTCACCTGCGGATAAGATTGCTCAATCAGCCACTGCCCACCAGCCCACGCCACCCAATCTTCAAAAGATTGCGATAACTGCTTTTTAGCTACCTGTATATAAAAACCACGAACATTGAGCCAATGCTCTGCTACCGGATCGGGTGTCTGGCGATAAATCTGTGCCATTTTTATGAAATTACCTCTTAACGCAGGCAGCGTTTCATGATTACCTGTGCCAACCGGATCAAGTGTCACTAAATAATCGGTAGTAATGTCATAAGAAGCAAAAATATGGGAAAGATGTGCGCTATTCCAGCCACCTAAACTATGCCCCACAATATAAACATGAGTATTTTTACCAATCCGCTCGATAAGCTGCTGAAATTTAGGATTACTGATAACATCAATCTTATCCAGATTAAAATCAATATCTTTGATTTCATCATAAAATATCTCGGTATAACTTAAATACTCATAGCGATATTGTTGATGCAGCACTTGCTGACTAATGCCTTGCTGAGCAGCTTGCTCTGTGAGTTTTTGATTAAAACTCTCTGCCACTTCTCTCATCGTGTAATGCGGCCATACATCGGTAAAAGGGACTTTAATATCTCCCCATAAGAAAGACTCTTTGTCGGCAGCACCGCCCACAAATAATACATAACAATGAGGTTTTGTTTTATTTATCATCATTTACTTACCGTCAGTTGCGTATTGAATATTAAGCAAGTCAGTTTATTTAAGTTATGTACTACAAATACTTAGCCACTAATTTCACTTATTTTTCCTAAAAATTTATGACAAAAATCAAAAAAACTGATGAAATTTTTTATTATATATGGGAGAATCGTCTCACTTCAAAAACACTATATATAGTCTCTATATAATCAATAGGAACTATATATTGTATTTATCAGAAAAATGTCATTACTATATCGCTCTATAATTATTGATATTATGAATACAAAAAGGATTATTCTCAATGAACAAATCAATGCTTGTCACAAAACGGGATGGACACAAAGAGCCAATCGATTTAGATAAAATTCACCGTGTAATCACCTGGGCAGCTGAAGGCCTGCACAACGTCTCCGTTTCACAAGTTGAATTGCGTTCACATATCCAGTTTTATGATGGAATTAAAACAGAAGATATTCATGAGACGATCATTCGCGCTGCAGCTGATTTGATCTCTCAAGAGTCTCCTGACTATCAATATTTAGCGGCACGTCTGGCTATTTTCCATTTACGCAAAAAAGCCTATAACCAGTTTGAACCGCCAAAACTTTATGATCATGTTAAAAAATTAGTCTCTTTAGGCCGATATGACAAACACCTGTTAAGTGATTACTCACAATCTGAATTTGAACAGATGAATGAATTTATCGATCACTGGCGTGATATGAACTTCTCCTATGCTGCGGTTAAGCAACTTGAAGGTAAATATTTAGTTCAAAACCGTGTAACGGGTGAAATCTACGAAAGTGCACAGTTCTTATATATTCTGGTAGCTGCCTGCTTATTTGCCAACTATCCAAAAGAGACTCGTCTTGACTACGTCAAACGTTTTTATGATGCGATTTCTACTTTCAAGATTTCTCTGCCAACACCAATCATGGCTGGTGTGCGTACACCAACTCGCCAGTTCAGCTCCTGTGTACTTATTGAGTGTGACGATAGCCTTGATTCAATCAACGCTACGGCAAGTGCGGTAGTTAAATATGTTTCGCAGCGTGCTGGTATTGGTATCAATGCAGGTCGTATTCGTGCACTAGGTAGTCCAATTCGTGATGGTGAAGCATTCCATACCGGTTGTATTCCTTTTTATAAATACTTCCAGACAGCCGTTAAATCCTGTTCACAAGGTGGCGTACGTGGTGGTGCAGCAACTGTTTTCTATCCAATCTGGCATTTAGAAGTTGAAAGCTTACTCGTGCTACGTAATAACCGTGGTGTGGAAGAAAACCGTGTTCGTCACTTAGACTACGGTGTACAAATCAATAAACTGATGTACCAACGTTTAATTAAAAACGAAAATATCACGTTATTCAGCCCGTCAGATGTCCCGGGACTTTATGATGCATTCTTTGCTGATCAAAATGAATTTGAACGTTTATATCAACAATATGAACAAGATCCAGCGATTCGTAAACGTGAAGTCAAAGCGGTTGAGCTATTCTCACTAATGATGCAAGAACGTGCTTCAACAGGTCGTATCTATATTCAAAACGTTGACCACTGTAATACACACAGCCCGTTCAACCCACACGTTGCACCGGTCAGACAATCTAACCTATGTTTAGAGATTGCCCTGCCAACTAAACCATTAACTAACATTAATGATGAAACAGGTGAAATTGCCCTATGTACTTTATCTGCATTTAACTTAGGTTCAATTGAAAAACTGTCTGATCTAGAAGAGCTAGCAGATCTTGCAGTACGTGCGCTTGACTCACTGCTTGATTATCAGGATTACCCAATTCCGGCAGCGCGTAATTCATCAATGAATCGTCGTACACTGGGTATTGGTGTTATTAACTTTGCTTACTACTTAGCAAAACACGGCGTGAAATATTCAGACGGTAGCGCAAATAACTTAACGCATAAAACGTTTGAAGCTATTCAGTACTATTTATTAAAAGCGTCTAACTTACTGGCTAAAGAACAAGGTGCCTGCCCGCTGTTCAATGAAACAACGTATTCAGAAGGTATTTTACCAATTGATACTTATAAGAAAGATTTAGATACACTAACTCAAGAGCCATTACATCTTGATTGGGAGTCACTACGTCAATCAATCAAAACTTATGGTCTGCGTAACTCTACTCTTTCTGCGCTTATGCCATCAGAGACATCTTCACAAATCTCGAATGCAACAAATGGTATTGAGCCACCACGTGGTTATATCAGCGTTAAAGCATCAAAAGATGGTATTTTGCGTCAGGTTGTACCAGAATATGAGAAGTTAAAATATAATTATGAACTATTATGGCAAATGCCTGATAGTACGGGTTATTTACACTTAGTCGGTATCATGCAGAAGTTTATTGATCAGGCAATTTCAGCAAATACTAACTATGACCCAACAAAATTCCCGAACGATAAAGTTCCGATGAAAAAACTGTTGGCAGATCTATTAACAGCCTATAAATATGGCGTTAAAACATTGTATTATCACAATACTCGTGATGGTGCAGAAGATAGCCAAACAGATATCGCTGCGGTAGCAGATGATGGTTGTGAAGGCGGCGCGTGTAAGATCTAACCAGATAACAAGATCTAACTGTATAATTAATTAAATAAAATCAAAGGGTTAAACAATAGCATTAAAATTATAACTCTTTGATTTATTTACAGTTTTTATAATATCATTTTTAAATTCAGGCTGAATGGAGTCTAACATGGCTTATACCACTTTCTCTCAAACTCATAATGATCAGTTAAAAGAACCGATGTTCCTTGGACAACCGGTTAACGTCGCGCGTTATGACCAACAAAAATATGAAATGTTTGAAAAACTGATCGAGAAACAACTCTCTTTCTTCTGGCGTCCGGAAGAAGTTGATATTTCAAAAGATCGTATCGACTATCAGGCTTTACCTGAACATGAAAAGCATATTTTTATCAGTAATCTAAAATATCAAACCCTGCTTGATTCAATTCAGGGACGTAGTCCTAACGTAGCGCTGTTACCGCTGATCTCTATTCCGGAACTGGAAACATGGGTAGAAACCTGGTCATTCTCGGAAACGATTCATTCACGTTCGTATACACATATTATTCGTAATATTATGAACGATCCGTCGGTTGTTTTTGATGACATCGTCAACAACGAAGAGATCCTAAAACGTGCCAGCGATATTTCTGGTTATTATGATGATCTAATCACTTATACCAACTATTACAACTTATTTGGTGAAGGTACGCACACAATTAGCGGTAAAGTTATCACTGTTAATCGTAAGTTGCTGAAAAAGAAACTCTATCTTTGCCTGATGAGCGTTAATGCGCTGGAAGCGATCCGTTTTTATGTCAGCTTTGCTTGTTCTTTCGCTTTTGCTGAGCGTGAACTCATGGAAGGTAACGCTAAGATCATTAAGTTGATTGCTCGTGACGAAGCACTGCATTTAACCGGTACTCAGTTTATGATTAATACTTTGCGCTCAGGTGAAGATGATCCGGAAATGGCCATCATTGCTAAAGAGTGTGAGCAAGAAGCTTACGACTTATTTGTGCAAGCAGCAAATCAGGAAAAAGAGTGGGCAGATTACCTGTTCTCTGGTGGTTCTATGATTGGACTTAACCGCGATATTCTTTGCCAATACGTTGAATATATTACCAATATTCGTATGCAGGCGGTAGGGCTGGCACTACCATTTGAAACACGCTCAAACCCAATTCCATGGATTAATAACTGGTTAGTTTCTGATAACGTACAAGTTGCGCCACAAGAGTCAGAAATCAGTTCTTACCTGGTTGGACAAATTGATTCATCTGTCAATGAAGATGATTTAAGTGGATTTGAGCTGTAAAGCGTAAAAACTCAACAGAATGTGTTAAGCTTTTGAAAAGATGAAGCTGGCAAATTGAGGTGATTAAAAATAGTCGATATACTCCAAAGTGTCCTATTGTAGCGTTAAGTACTCCCTGTACCTACCGTTCTGTGGATTTCTTAATTTTTGTTTATTTTTATCCCTGAAATTCTTTTTGCTGGATTTTACCCCATAAAATCCAGCTTTTTTTTCTGACTATTCATGCTGTTGTCTTGACAGTGCAATCAAATAACGCAACGATATACATAAATCCATCTTCCTATATGGTCGCAAATGTCTGATTCATCAACTATGTTTACTTATACGCCATTACCAAGTCATTTTACTGATGAACAACTCACACTACCTATGCTAAAACAGCAATTAGATACATTTACTCAGTGGTCTGTTGAACAATTTAAGCATGAAATGCCGATCGAAACCTTGATTCTTGGGCGTAGCCAATATATTGATGAATTATTACAACGCTTGTGGCAACACTCTGGCATTACTCAACAAGCACCTAACAATCGTTTAGCGTTGATTGCTGTTGGAGGATATGGCCGACAGGAACTCCACCCTTTATCTGATATTGATTTATTAATCCTGAGCGATAAGCCGCTTAATCCCGAACAAGAACACAGCTTAAGTAAACTCATTAGTCTGCTGTGGGATCTGCGTCTTAATGTTGGTCACAGTGTACGTACTCTGTTAGCCTGTCAGGAAGAAGCGACTGCTGATTTAACTGTGATGACGAACTTAATCGAATCCCGTTTACTCAGTGGAGACAGTTCACTGCTTGATGAGCTGCACCAGATTATTTTTTCTGATGCCATCTGGCCATCACCGACATTCTTTCGCGCTAAAATTGAAGAACAAACCAAGCGTCATAAGCAATATCATAGTACCAGCTATAATCTTGAGCCAGATATTAAAAACAGCCCGGGTGGACTGCGTGATATACAAACCATTCAGTGGATTGCCATTCGACACTTTGGTGGTATCTCTCTGGAGGAGATCAAACCGTTTAATTACCTTACCGATGAAGAGATTGAAGAGTTTAAAAATTGCCGGGCATTTTTATGGAGAATGCGTTTTGCTCTACACTCGGTCATCACTCGTTATGATAATCGTCTATTGTTTGATCGTCAGTTAAGTATTGCTCACCTGCTTGGCTATCTGGGCGATGGTAACGAACCGGTCGAAAAAATGATGCATGATTACTACCGTGTCGTGCATAACATCACCGAACTGAACCAAATGTTATTACAACTATTTGATGAGTCTATTTTAGCCCTCAATCCTAATAATAAACCGTATGATATTGATGAGTATTTCCAGATTCGTGATGGCTTAATTGATATTAAAGATGAGCGGTTATTTCAACATAATCCGACCATGATTTTGCGTCTGTTTAATACTATGGTCAGACATCCTGAAGTCAAAGGTATTTACTCTAATACTATTCGTTGCCTGCGTTCAGCCCGCAGACAACTCACTGGTTTACTATGCGAACAAGCTGAGGCCAGACAGTGCTTTCTGGCAATTATTAAACATCCTCAGGCAATAAAAAAAGCCTTACTACCAATGCACGAGCTGGGGATTCTGGCGGTGTATATTCCGGGCTGGCAACACATTTGTGGTTTGATGCAGTTTGATCTGTTCCACGCTTATACTGTTGATGAACATACCATCCGCTTATTACAAGAGATTGATAGTTTTACCACTGATGATGGTAAAAAACGCCATCCAACCAGCTCTAAAGCCTTTTCAGAATTGCCAAAGCCTGAGCTGCTGATTATTGCAGCGCTGTTCCATGATATTGCTAAAGGTCGATCTGGTGATCACTCAGAACTTGGCGCAATTCAGGTCGCTGAGTTCTGTCAGCTACATAATCTGGACGAAAAGGACACCCATTTAGTCGTCTGGCTGGTTAAATATCATTTAGTTATGTCTGTTACTGCTCAGTCGCGGGACATTCAGGATCCGGCAGTTATGCGTGAGTTTACCCAGCTGGTTAAAAATAAAAACCGCCTTCAATATCTGCTATGTCTGACAGTAGCCGATGTTTGTGCCACCAATGAAACACTCTGGAACAGCTGGAAACAGAGCCTGATGCGTGAACTCTATCATCTGACGTTACACTATTTTGATTTAGGGATTAATCAGATTCCGGAGCAGCGTAGTATTGCCCGTCAACATAAGCGTGACGCTTTGGTCCTACTGGCTGAGCAAGGGATTAGTGAAGAGTCAGTGCAAAGAATCTGGCAATCATGCCGGTTTGATTACTTCCTGCGTTACACTGCGGATCAACTGGTCTGGCACGCTATTCACCTGTTAAAACATGACCTGTCACAAACTCTGGTGCTGATTAATTCAGAGTCCTGTCACGGTGGTACTGAAATTTTTATCTATTCCCCGGACAGGCCTTATCTGTTTGCTGCTGTCAGTAATGAGCTAGATGTCAGAAATCTCAATATCCATGAAGCACTCATTATTACCAATAAGGATGGATTTGCCTTAGATACATTTATTGTTCTTGAGCCAAGTGGTAGAATTGTCGACACAGAGCGCCATCTGTCAATTAAAGAAGGACTAGAGAAAGTTCTACGCCAGACTCACTTTAAGCGTAAGCGAATCAGACGGACGTCTTCTAAACTCAAGAGTTTTCAGGTACCAACACAAGTCACCTTTTTATCCACTGTTAAAGATAGAAAAACCTATATTGAACTGGTTGCGTTAGACAGACCGGGACTACTGGCCTGTATCGGTGAAGTATTTGCTAAATTAGAGCTCTCTTTACACAGTGCTAAAATTATTACCATCGGTGAGCAGGTAGAAGACTTATTTATTTTAACAGATAAGAATAATAATGCGCTGGATGATAAGCTATGTCTGGCACTCAGGGATGCCCTGATCAATGCAATTGATGAAATGGATTAAAACAATTTAAGCGAGAGTATATGCACTTTTTTCTGATATTATTTCCGATATTTTGTATTTTTATTGTGGGCTTTATCGGTCAAAAAACCTTACGTTTTGATATTTCTGCCTTATCCAAAATGGCATTATATGTCCTCTCGCCTTTTCTCTCGTTTAAAACATTCTATAGTCACGAACTCACTATCAGCTACCTCTACTATGTGTTCTATGTTCTGTTACTGTGTGTCATTTTAGCCAGCATTGTTACACTTTGGGCTTATCTGATGAAATATAACCTCAAAGAACGCTGTGCTTTAGTTCTGGCTTCATGCTTTATGAATAATGGTAACTACGGAACTCCAGTGATTTTGGTCTTTTTTGGCGCGATTGGCTTTGATGTTGCTGTTATCCTGATGGTGCTACAACAATTTATCATGAGCACCATTGGTGTTTACTTTGCTGCTAAAGGTAGTGAATACTCAATTAGCCAGAAAGAAGTATTTAAACGTGTCTTCCGTATGCCAATCGCTTACGGTGCTCTGCTTGGTATCATGTTCCAGCTACTGCATATCCCCCTTTCAGATCAGATTATGCTGGCAGTTTCCATGATCGGTGATTCCTCAATCCCGGTGATTATGTTAATTTTGGGTATGCAACTGGCCACTTTACATATCAGACAAGTTGAGATTGCCAAAGTCTCATTTGCCCTGCTTATCCGCATGGTGGTTTCACCACTGGTCGCTTTAGTGCTGGTCTATTTCATGCCAATTGATTATATGTCAAAACAGGTTTTGATTGTGCTGGCAGCTATGCCTTCAGCGGCTAATACCACTCTGCTTTCGGTACAGTTTAATACCAAGCCGGAGATGGTCTCGAGTGCCACATTTCTTAGCACTCTGATTAGTCTGATCACTCTTCCGATCGTTTTATGGCTGGTTGATCCACCGATTGTTTTCTAAATACTGGAAGCAAAAAGGGCTGAAATATCAGCCCTTTTAATGTATGACTTTTATCGGTTTCGCAGGCGCTACTTGTAAAATAAAAACACCTGCGATGAAGTCCCCAAAAATTGGGCACAAAAACCCAATTTTCGAGTGGTGGATTTCCACTTAAATAAGAGCGCTAATTATTAATTAGAACCCGCCTTTCTCATACACTGCATCAGGATTTGGTCCAGTACGGAAGCCTTCATTCAGACTAGCGATTTTCTTCATCTCATCCGCAGTTAATTCAAAATCAAAGATCTGGCTGTTTTCAGCAATACGGGATGGCGTCACGGATTTAGGAATCACGATATAACCATTTTGCACGTGCCAGCGCAGAGTAATTTGTGAAGCTGACTTGTTATATTTTACGGCGATCTCTTGCAGTAATTTCTCGTCATTAACTCGACCACGCGCTAGTGGGCTCCATGCTTCAATGGCAATCTGTTCTTTTCTCAGATAAGCCACCAGTTCATCCTGAGTGAGGTACGGATGAATCTCAATCTGGTTGATCATGGGTTTAACATTTGCTTTAGTTGCTAAACGTTCAAAATGCGAGATGTGGAAATTGCACACACCAATTGCACGTGCTCTTTTTTGCTCATAAATCGTTTCTATTGCACGCCAGGTATCAAGGAACGGCTCTTTAAGTGGCCAGTGCACCAGAAACAGATCAACATAATCCATCTGCAAATCTGTTAACGATTTATCAAATGCTTTAAGCGTCGAATCATAACCCTGATTATCATTAGCAATTTTAGTGGTAATAAAATATTCATTACGTTTTAAACCGCAATTTTTAAAGACTTTGCCCAGCATCTCTTCATTACCGTATAACTGCGCTGTATCAAACGCACGGTAACCCGATTTAATTGCAGCAGCAATGGCTGTTGTTGCTTCATTAAATTCTGTTACTTTGAATGTTCCAAAGCCAAGTTGTGGGATGGCAACACCATTACTCAATTTAACTGAATCTTTCATCGAAGACATGTTATAAACCTCAGATAGATAAAATGATATGAGTGAAAAGTAAGTTCTTACCAGTAAGTAAAAACTTAAAAAAGATCGTAAATTGTTAATAACAATAATATATATGTTCAATAATCACAAGCAATTAAACTCTCTAACTCAATATAATTATTCAATATTTGATCTATTTAACATTGTTAAAATTTATCTGATATCACTTTTGCTTCTTGGCGAGTTTACCTTGTTGAGTTAATCTATCTTAGTTATATACAACGAGTTTTATGGAACGTATTTAATTAATTTGGAGGTTGTCATGAAGTTATATTATTCCCCGGGTGCTTGTTCTCTTTCTCCTCATATCGTTTTATGTGAAGCAGGTCTGAAATTTGAGACTCAACAAGTAAATTTAAGAACTAAAGAGCTTGAAGGCGGTGGCAATTTCTTTGAAATTAATCCAAAAGGTCAGGTCCCTACTCTCCAGCTTGATTCCGGTAAAATTTTAACTGAGGGCGCTGCGATTGTTCAGTATATTGCTGATCTGGTTCCGGAGAAAAAACTACTGGCACCGGTTGGTGAATTTGAGCGTTATCAGGCTATTGCCTGGTTAAACTATGTAGGAACTGAAATTCATAAAAACTATGGTCCAATTTTCCGTGGTGATAGTAGCGAAGAAGCCAAACTGGCTGCTTGTGACGTACTGGCTAAAAAGTTTGAATATGTTGAAGAAGTACTCAGTAAACAAGACTATTTAGTCAATAACCAATTTACTGTCGCGGATGCATATCTGTTTACCACTCTGCGCTGGAGAAAATATATGCCACGCGTTGCAACCTATCCGGCAACTGAAAAGTATATGTCCAGAATGCAAGCCAGAGCATCAGTCACTAAAGCAATTGCAGAAGAAGAAGGTCGCTAGAATCAGACACTGATCTTAGTGATAAATGAATAATAAAAGTCAGATTTACCGCTGGCTTTTATTATTTATAACCCATTGATTAATAAGCAGTTTTTATTTATTATCTTTAAATAAATCAACAACATAAGTTGCCAGCCAAATGAGTTTTGTGTAGACTCCATTTCTCACTTCTTTTTAAGGTTTTCCATGAAAGCAAATACCGCCACCTTGTATGGTATACTGGCCATTGTCCTGTGGAGCAGTCTCATCGCGCTGATTCGTAGTGTTGCCAGCAATTTTGGTGCTATTACAGGCGCTGCTTCCATCTATTCTCTTGGTGCTATTTTACTGCTTGTTGTGGTAGGTTTGCCTAATCTGAAAAAGAGTTCTCCGACTTATCTAATCGTTTGTGGTCTGATGTTTGCTGTCTATGAGATCTGTTTAGCGCTCTCCATCGGATTTGCCCATAATCATACTCAGACGATCGAAGTGAGTATGCTTAACTATTTATGGCCGTGCCTAACGGTGATTTTTGCTATTTTTATGAACAATCAGCGTGCCAGCTTACTTATTATTCCGGGCTCACTACTGGCCCTTTTTGGCATAGCCTGGATTTTAAGTGGTAATAACTTTTCACTCATTAGCATATATAACAATTTAAAGACAAATCCATTGAGCTATGGGCTGGCTTTTTCTGGTGCTGTGATTTGGGCGTTATATTGCAACATTACCAAGCGTTTTTCTGATCAAAAAAATGGAGTAACGCTGTTTTTTGCCATTACCGCAGCTTGTTTATGGACGATGCACTTTATGAGTCATAAAACGATTCCGCAAGTGGGTGGTTTTGCTTATCTTGAGCTACTGATGGCAGCGGCAGCCATGGCGTGTGGTTATGCTCTTTGGAACGTAGGTATTACTAAAGGTAATATGACACTTCTGGCAACCGCTTCTTATTTTACACCGGTACTGTCATCAGCCTTTGCAACTTTTTGGCTGGGGAGCTCACTTAACTGGCAATTCTGGCAAGGTGCCGGACTAGTTATTTGCGGCTCACTGATTTGCTGGTGGTCAACGCGTCAGCCTGCGCAAATTAAGGAAGTTCATAAGAAATCTTAATATCTGATGAACTATACCTGATGAACCATGGCTGGATATGTGTAATCTCTTTTTACCCAGCCATCTTTTTAAATATAAATGAATTACTTGTTATTACTCACTTCTGCCAGTTCCTGATTATCCGTTTCTTTTAGAACTGGTGGTTTACGTCGATTTATCGAAAGTACAGTTCCAACAGATGAAATCACAATACAGACGATAGCAAACCATTGTATCGTACTCAGTCTTTCACTTAAAAAGATAAAACCTGACAAAGAAGCAAGCACTGGTGACAAACTCATCAGTGTGCTAAATGTCTGAGCCGGTAAACGTGGCATGACTATCATCTCAATTCCATACGGCAGCGCAGAAGCAAGAAAGGCCACTAAGAATGCCATTGGAATAATATCCGGTGAGAACATGACATCACCACTAGTCCAGACACCAAGAGGAAACACAAATAACATCGCAATCATCGTTCCAAGTGCCACGCTGGAAGAGCCATGCACAGAACCAGCCCAGCGGCCAAACACGATATAACTTGCCCAACCAGCACCGGCAATAAGTGCCAGTAAAATACCAATAGGATCTAAATCAGCACTGGCTTCATGTAGTGGCAGTAGCATCACTAAACCAAAAACAGCCAGCCCTAACCAGACAAAATCCCACAGGCGACGAGACATAAACATCGCGACAGAAATCGGACCAATTAACTCGATAGCAACAGTAACACCAAGAGGAATTCGCTGAATCGCGTAGTAGAAGGATAAATTCATACAGCCAAGCGCGATACCATAAATAACAATGGGTAACGCTGCTTGTTTGGTGATTTTCTTTTTCCACGGTTTAAACACTAAAGAGAGCATGATACAGGAAAAGACTAAACGCCACGCCGTCATACCTGCCGGACCAAGAACCGGGAATAGATATTTAGCTAAAGAGGCACTCCCCTGAACTGATGACATCGATACCAGTAATAACAGAATCGGCCAGATTGCCAGCGAAACTCTTTTCATGTTTATTCCTTATCCGAATGAATCTCATCCGGACAAATTAAGCGTTTTGGTGATAACAGGGAATGATGACGTAGTCCCATACCCAGAAATTGCTGCTGTCCGTTATAATCTGCGTAGATGCGTACCAGCTGTTCGCTTTTATCTTCACTATCAAGACGGATAGTACGTCCCAGTAAAATATCTTGTCCTTGCGCTTCATTTAAGTGTTCAATCGGGTAATCCTGTACCGGGCTATCCATTGGCATCAGCAGATGAGTTAAAAACTCAATATCATCTTGATGCTGCTGTAGAAACTCTAACGTAACCATACGTTCGATCGGGTATTTAGAAACCTGTAAACGGCGCAAATAAATAACATGTGCACCACAACCGAGCATCTCACCCAGATCATCGATAATCGTGCGGATATAAGTACCTTTAGAGCAGTGAATTTCCAGTTCTAACTCATCGCCTTCTAAACGAATAAACAAGAGTTCATACACGGTAATATCACGCGCTTCACGCTCAATCGTTATCCCCTGACGCGCATATTCATACAGCGGTCGCCCCTGATGTTTAAGGGCTGAAAACATGGTCGGAACTTGTTTAATTGGCCCACGGAACTTATCCAGCGCCAGCTCAAGTTCAGCCTGAGTAAAGGTAATGGCTCTGCGCTCAATAATCTGACCATCTGAATCTGACGTATCAGTACGTTCACCAAGTCTGGCGATCACCCGGTAGCGTTTATCAGAATCAAGCAGGTACTGAGAAAACTTGGTTGCTTCCCCAAAGCAGATAGGCAACATGCCTGTTGCCAACGGATCTAATGCACCAGTATGTCCGGCCTTTTTAGCCTGAAATAGTCGTTTTACTTTTTGCAATGCATCATTAGATGAAAGACCAGTTGGTTTATCTAATAATAAAACGCCGTGAATGTCACGGCCTTTTCTACGTCTTGCCATAGGGAAATTTAGTCTTCGTTATGGCGCTGTATATCTTTGCGTACCACATCTGAAACTAAGTTTGACATGCGCATCCCTTCTACTAAAGAATCGTCATAAACAAATGTTAGTTCAGGTACGATACGTAAGCTCATCGCTTTACCAATTAACGTACGGATAAATCCGGTCGCATCATTAAGAATTTTGATCGCCTGTGGGACATTGAAATTGTCATCAGTGGCAAGAAAGGTCACAAACACTTTGGCATAAGCCAGGTCGCGTGAAATATCTACACCAGAAACAGTCACAAACCCAAGACGAGGATCTTTCATCTCACGTTGTAGAATAATCGCAATTTCTTTCTGTAACTCTTGCGATACTCGTTGAGAACGGCTAAATGTTTTTGCCATAGGTTCCTTCCGATAGTCATATTGATAGCTCCTTATATAAAGGGCTATCTTATAGAAAACAAAGGCGAGAAATTCTCGCCTCATTTATGCTTGTTAGATGGTACGCTTAACTTCGATAGTTTCAAAGACCTCAATCATGTCACCTGCGCGAACATCATTGTAGTTTTTAACCCCGATACCACACTCCATACCGTTACGGACTTCGTTCACGTCATCTTTAAAGCGGCGTAATGATTCCAGCTCACCTTCATAAATAACGATATTATCACGTAATACACGGATAGGGTTGTGACGTTTAACCACACCTTCTGTTACCATACAGCCCGCGATAGCACCAAATTTAGGTGATTTAAACACATCACGCACTTCTGCCAGACCAATGATCTCTTGTTTGTATTCAGGCGCAAGCATACCGCTCATCGCTTGTTTAACTTCATCAATCAGGTCATAGATAACTGAATAGTAACGTAGATCTAAGCTTTCAGATTCAATCACTTTACGCGCAGATGCATCAGCACGAACGTTAAAGCCAAGGATAATAGCATTTGATGCTGCTGCCAGTGATGCGTCAGTTTCAGTGATACCACCTACACCTGAACCCACAATCTTCACTTTCACTTCATCAGTTGAAAGTTTCAATAATGAATCACTGATTGCTTCCACAGAACCTTGTACGTCAGATTTAAGTACGATATTTAGTTCAGATACATCGCCTTCAGTCATGTTAGTAAACATGTTCTCAAGTTTAGATTTTTGCTGACGAGCCAGTTTAATATCACGGAATTTACCCTGACGGTAAAGCGCAACTTCACGTGCTTTTTTCTCATCACGTACAACTGTGACTTCGTCACCTGCTGCTGGTACACCAGACAGACCTAAAATCTCAACCGGAATAGAAGGACCAGCACTACTGACTTCCTGACCGACTTCATTACGCATTGCTCTTACGCGACCATATTCAAAGCCACACAGAACGATATCGCCTTTATGTAAGGTACCTGATTGAATCAGAACAGTTGCAACAGGACCACGTCCTTTATCAAGGAATGATTCAATCACAACACCACTTGCCATACCAGTATCAATCGCTGTTAGCTCAAGTACTTCTGATTGCAGAAGGATCGCTTCAAGTAAATTATCAATACCTGTACCTGCTTTTGCTGAGACGTGCACGAACTGAGTATCACCACCCCACTCTTCCGGGATAACATTACGTTGTGCTAATTCATTTTTAACACGATCAGGATCCGCTTCAGGTTTATCAATTTTATTTACCGCAACAACCATTGGTACATTGGCTGCTTTAGCATGTTGAATCGCTTCAACAGTTTGTGGCATCACACCATCGTCAGCAGCAACGACCAGTACCACGATATCTGTTGCTTTAGCACCACGAGCACGCATTGAAGTAAACGCCGCATGTCCCGGTGTATCTAAGAATGTAATCATGCCATTTGGCGTTTTAACGTGATATGCACCGATGTGCTGAGTAATACCACCGGCCTCACCAGAAGCAATTTTAGTTTTACGAATATAATCAAGCAGAGACGTTTTACCATGGTCAACATGCCCCATGATGGTAACAACCGGCGCACGAGAAACTTTCTCTGCCCCTGTATCACGGTCGCTCATCAATGATTCTTCAAGTTCATTTTCACGACGAAGAATAACTTTATGTCCCATTTCTTCAGCGACAAGTTGAGCTGTTTCCTGGTCAATTACCTGATTAATGGTCGCCATTGCGCCCATTTTCATCATCACTTTGATGACTTCTGAACCTTTTACTGCCATTTTACTAGCAAGCTCAGCCACAGTGATGGTTTCACCGATCATAACATCACGGTTAACTGCCTGAGCTGGTTTAGTAAAGCTTTGTTGTAAAGAGCTTTTACCTTTTTTCTTACCACCACGAGTAATAACGCGTGCTTCTTCACGCTCTGCTTTACTTTCAGAAAGCTTGCTACCTTTCTTCTGTTTAGCAACACCACGTCCACCGCGACCAGCGCGACCACGTCCACTTTCAACTTCACGATCAGTTTCATCTTCCGCTGCACGCGCATATGTTGAAGTTGTTAAATGGTAATCCTGCTCATCTTCAGAGTCTCTCGTACTCTCTGAGTTGTTATACTGATCAGCAAGTTGACGAGCTTCTTCTGCCATACGTTTAGCATCTGCTTCAAGCTTACGACGATTTTCTTCTTCTGCTTTACGTTTGATTTCTGCAGATTCAGCTTCACGACGTGCTTTTTCAGCCTGAGCTTGTTTAGTTTTTTCATCAACTTCAACAGGTTTTGTTGTCGCCTGTTTTGTTTGTTTCGTCTGTTCTTGCTTCGCTTTTTCGGCTTGTTCTTTCTCTTTGCGAGCTTTTTCTTCTGCTTCGCGTTTTGCCTGAGCTTCTGCTTCTAAACGAGCTTTCTCTTCTGCTTCACGTTTTGCCTGCTCTTCCGCTTCTTTACGTGCTTTCTCTTCTTCAGCACGTAGCTCTTCCGGATCACGCTTCACAAATGTTCTGGTTTTACGAACTTCCACTTTAACTTCTTTCTTACCACCAGAACCGTGAATATTTAACGTATTGGTATTTTTCTTACGTTGCAGAGTTAACTTATTTGTTGATTGCTGTGGGCTTAAATGCGCCAGCAATGCTTCTTTTTCCTGTTGGCTAACGGTATCTGACGCGGTCTTTTTCATGCCCGCATCGGCAAACTGTTGCAACAGGTGTTCCACTGGAATATTAATCTCTTCCGCCAGTGTTTGAATCGCTACTTTTGTCATTCTGTTCCTTCCTGTTACGTTTTAGTTACTCATTAGCAAACCAGCAAATATTACGTGCTGCCATGATTAACTTACCGGCTTGTTCGCTGTTTAGCTCTTCAATTTCAGTTAAATCGTCAACACCTTGTTCCGCCAGGTCTTCGAGTGTAATAATGCCATGTTCAGCCAGCTTGTAAGCAAGCTCGCGTGTCATTTCTGGCATATTTAATAAATCTTGTGCTGGCTGTTTATCGCCATGA
The DNA here is from genome assembly GCF_011745665.1 of Zophobihabitans entericus. GTDB lineage: Bacteria > Pseudomonadota > Gammaproteobacteria > Enterobacterales > Orbaceae > Zophobihabitans > Zophobihabitans entericus. Next base: position 2,531,469 of record NZ_CP050253.1, read on the forward strand.
CTTAATGCAATTGAAGTTAATGCGTCTTTAGCACGTGTTCTTAGTGCATCAACCAAATCTTCATCAAAATCTTCAATCTCAAGTAGTTCATTGACCGGTACATACGCTAGCTCTTCAAGAGAATTAAAGCCTTCTTCTACCAGCAATTTTGCTAAATCTTCATCGATATCAAGATGTTGCATAAAGTTTTTGATTGCAGCAAAAGATTCTGCATGATGTTTTTCCTGCAGTTCTTCAACTTTCATCACGTTCAATGTCCAGCCCGTTAGTTGTGACGCTAAACGAATGTTTTGTCCGTTACGACCAATTGCCTGTGGTAGATTTTCTGCTTCAACGGCGATATCCATAGTGTGTTTATCTTCATTCACCACAATAGAAACAACATCAGCAGGAGCCATGGCATTGATCACGTATTGCGCCGGATTATCATCCCACAATACAATATCGATACGCTCACCACCAAACTCGTTAGAAACTGCCTGCACACGCGCACCACACATACCCACACAAGCACCAACCGGGTCAATACGACGGTCATTACTTTTCACCGCAATTTTAGCGCGCGAACCAGGGTCACGAGCTACGCCTTTGATGTCGATCATCTCTTCACCAATTTCTGGCACTTCGATTCTAAATAACTCTTCCATCATTTGTGGATTAGAACGGCTGACACCAAGTTGCGCTGGTTTATTTTCGTTTTCAACGATGTATAAAATACCGCGAATACGATCACCAACACGGAAGTTTTCACGCGGTAACATATCTTCACGAGTCATCATTGCTTCAGCATTGTTGCCTAAGTCCAGAATGATGCTGTCACGGTTAGTTTTCTTAGCAATACCTGTTACGATTTCACCAATTCGGCTACGGAACTGGTCAATCACCATTGCACGTTCAGCTTCACGTACTTTTTGTACGATAACTTGTTTTGCGGTTTGGGTTGTAATACGGTCAAATGCCACAGAATCAATTTGTTCTTCAACATAATCGCCCAGTTTTACACTTGGGTCTTCAAAGTTTGCTGCATCAAAAGTGATTTCACGAATTGGCTGAGTCACCTCTTCAACAACTAACCAACGACGGAATGTATCATAATCACCTGTTTTTTGATCAATACGAACCACAACATCGATATCTAAACCGTTTTTCTTTTTAGTCGCTGTTGCCAGTGCCGTTTCTAAGGCTTCAAAAATTTTATCTCTTGGCAAAGCTTTCTCGTTTGATACCGCTTCAACTACCGCTAAAATCTCTTTATTCATCCTTTTTACCTACTTAAATTAAAATTTAGGCACAATATTCGCTTTTTGGATATTACTAAAAGCAAATACTTCATCTTTTCCATCAACAGTTAATGTGATCATTTCACCTTCAATAGCTTTAATCACACCTTGCCATTTACGACGATTAAACATCGCAATACGCAAAGCAACTGTCACTTCTTGTCCAATAAATCGTTGATAGTGCTCAGTCGTAAATAGTGGTCGGTCTAGTCCCGGAGACGATACTTCCAGGTTATATGCTGCTGTAATTGGATCTTCAACATCCAGTACAGCACTGACCTGACGACTGACATCAGCACAATCATCAACAGTAACACCATCATCACTATCGATAAAAATACGTAATACAGGGTAACGACCTCGAATATATTCGATGCCGACTAATTCGAAACCCAGTGCATTCACAGGTTCCTGAATAATTGCTGTTAATTGCTGTTCTACGTTGCTCAAGCAATTCCTCCACTGCAAAAATAAAAAAAGGGCTAACGCCCAACATTGTTAAGTTCTATCCAAGAAAATCTGTTGGACTAACTTTCTGTTGTCTGTACTTTGGACAATAAAAAACCCCGACAAGCGAGGCAATAAACATCATTGAGCCTATACATACCACAGAAGAAAGTGGTTGCGGGGGCTGGATTTGAACCAACGACCTTCGGGTTATGAGCCCGACGAGCTACCAAGCTGCTCCACCCCGCGTCAGATGGATTGAGAGTATACATTATTTTGTTAAAAATGCAACTGTGTTAATTGTCATTCTGGAAATGGTGCCGAGGGCGGGACTTGAACCCGCAAGCCCTTTCGAGCACTACCACCTCAAGGTAGCGTGTCTACCAATTTCACCACCACGGCACTTACAATAATTACAATTTTCTTACAATAAATTAGCAAATCAGCAGTTAACAAATTAATGTTAGTCAGGAATATCCAATGCTGGATTTGTCGCTGGTTGTTCTGGTGTAACAACTTGTTCTACAGGTACATTATCTTCGATATTATCAAAATCACCTCTTGAAGACGATGTTGATAAGCTACCTAAGTTCGCCAGCACTAAGCTGATAACAAAGAATAGCAGACCAAGGATACTGGTTGAACGAGTTAAGAAGTTACCTGTTCCGGCTGAACCAAATAGAGTCGCAGAAGCCCCAGCACCAAAAGAAGCGCCCATATCAGCACCTTTACCATGCTGAACAAGAACTAAACAGATGATTGCCAGAGAAATCACTAAAAATGCGATTAATAGAATTTCGTACATTTCGACCTACAAAAATTTTATGCTAAATATAACAAATATTGATGGCGAATATTAACGAAAGCAAGCAAAACAAGCAAGCAGATTTTACCAATTTACGTAATATAACTGAAAACAAAGGTACGCTTTTTCCATGAAAACAGTATAATGGCGGGCAATTTTTAATTGCTATGATCACCTAATATGAAATTTATTATTAAGCTTTTCCCTGAAATTACCATTAAAAGCGATTCCGTTCGTTTACGCTTTATCAAGATTCTTACCAGCAGTATTCGTAATATTTTAAAACATCATGTCGAAGATATCGCAGTCGTCAGACATTGGGACTATATTGAGGTTCGTCCTAAATCAGAGGCGACAGAAAAAATTGCTCAGGACTTGTTAACTCGTATTCCAGGTATTCACCATATCTTAGCTGTTGAAGAGCTACCATTTACTGATATGCATGATATTTTTGAAAAAGCGTTAGCTGCATATGGGACATCAATCGAAAATAAAACCTTTTGTGTGCGAGTCAAGCGTCGCGGTAAACATGAATTTACGTCAATTGATGTGGAACGATATGTAGGCGGTGGTTTAAATCAACACGTAGCATCAGCCAAAGTAAAATTAACTAAACCAGACGTGACTGTTAATTTGGAAATTGAGGACGATAAGCTATTACTAGTTAAAGCCCGTTACGAGGGCCTTGGTGGATTCCCAATTGGAACTCAGGAAGATGTTATCTCTCTGATCTCTGGCGGCTTTGATTCTGGTGTGTCCAGCTATATGTTGATGCGCCGTGGTTGTCGTGTTCACTACTGCTTTTTTAATCTGGGCGGAGCGACACATGAAATTGGTGTAAAACAGATGGCTCACTATTTATGGAGTCGTTTTGGTAGCTCACACAAAGTTCGTTTCATTGCCATTGATTTTGCTGATGTGGTTGGTGAAATTTTAGAGAAGATCGATGACAGTCAAATGGGTGTAATCTTAAAACGTATGATGGTCAGAGCGGCATCACAAGTTGCAGAACGTTATAAAGTAGAAGCAATTGTAACCGGTGAAGCGCTTGGTCAGGTTTCCAGCCAGACGTTAACTAATTTACGTTTAATCGATAACGCCAGTGATACTTTAATTCTGCGCCCACTGATTACTCATGATAAAGAGCATATTATTAAACTGGCCAGAGAGATTGGTACTGAAGATATCGCTAAAACCATGCCGGAGTTTTGTGGCGTGATATCTAAAAGCCCAACAGTTAAGGCAGTAAAAGAGAAGATTTTGGCTGAAGAGCAAAATTTTGATTTTGAGATTTTAAATCGTGCCGTAGCAGAAGCTGAAAATATTGATATTCGTGATATTGCCAAGCAAACCGAGCAGCAAATCCAGGAGGTGGAAACCGTTACAGCTTTTGGTGAGAACGACATTTTAATTGATATCCGCTCCCCTGATGAGCAGGAAGACAAACCACTCGAGCTGGATAATGTGATAATTCAGTCTATTCCTTTCTATAAATTAGCGACTCAGTTTGCTGGTTTAGATTCCAGTAAGAATTATCTACTTTATTGTGAGCGTGGCGTGATGAGTAAATTACAGGCACTCTATCTGGCGGAAAATGGGTTTACGAATGTTAAGGTGTTTAGAGGGAAGATCTAAACAGGGTTGTGTGAAGGCGGGGCACACCCCCGCTATGCGTGTGTCTTTTTGTATAGTGATGTTATTAGTGTAGGTTTTGAGCGGACTGCGCCGCCCGAGCGCAATCTTTTTCTTAAAAGCGCGACTACGTCGCGCAACTAAAAATATTATGATGCTATTAGCAGGTTTTCGCGCGGGGAGCACGCCCCGCTCACAACCATACTTATAAATAATACTAAACATCTATTTCTTCAAATAAATCAAATGGTTATTCAAATAATCATTAATCCATAACTCATTGATTTATTTAAAGAATTTTACAAATATTTACTTGTAATTATAAATACCACTCGGCAGCACTAGCTGGCCGGCAACCTCTGCTGCTTTTTCTTTTCCAAGTAACGTATCAATAATTTTTAGTGCAAAATCAATCGAAGTTGCTGGCCCCTGACTGGTTAAAACCCGATTTTCAGCATCATAATAAGCGCGATCATCTTTCCAAAATTTAAAGTTACCTTTCGTCGTCGGGAACCCCGTCATATACGCAGTCGGGAATAAATTATGATGCTGAAAAACCATAGCTGGCGAGGCACAAATGGCGGCTACAACTTTACCATCTTTGTGAGTTGTTTTTAGCTTTTCAATAACATCCGGAGAATCACGGTAATTTTCGGCCCCTTTCACACCACCAGGCAGGATCACTACATCAAAATCCATATCTTTTATTTGTGAAAATGTCTTTTGTGCTAAAATGATCACACCTCTGGAACAGTGAATTTCCCGGTGCTCTGTGATACTTGCAGATGTCACATAAATACCTGCCCGAGTCAGTAAATCAATAACTGTAACAGCTTCAGTCTCTTCACAACCATCTGCCAGTAAAATCAGTGCTTGTTTACTCATCATTTTCTCCTTCTGACTAAAACAAAAAGCCATTTAATAACTCAGTTTATACTGTAATTAAATGGCTTTTATCAAGATTGATGTTTAATACTAACTAATACGTTCGATCTTGGCCCCAAGTCCACGTAATTTTTCTACAATATTTTCATACCCGCGGTCAATATGGTAAATCTCATCAACAATCGTCGTCCCATTAGCAATACAACCTGCCATCACCATACTTGCTGATGCACGTAAATCCGTTGCTGCCACTTGCACACCCGTTAACTTATCAACTCCGTGCGTAATTAAAGTATTACCTTCAATTTCAGCTTTAGCTCCCATACGAATCAACTCTGGTACGTGCATAAAGCGATTTTCAAAAATCGTTTCATTAATAATACCCGTTCCTGTCGCAACCATATTGAGTAATGAAAACTGTGATTGCATATCAGTTGGGAATCCCGGATACGGCGCAGTATAAATATTCACAGCCTTAGGACGTTTGCCGTGCATATCAAGCATGATCCAGTCATCCCCGGTTTCAATTGTCGCACCCGCTTCACGCAATTTAGCCAGTACCGCATCAAGGAAGCCCGGACAGGTCTTATGACAGGTAATTTTACCGCCAGAAATAGCCGCTGCAATTAAAAACGTACCTGTTTCAATACGGTCAGGCAGGATTGAATGGGTACCACCATGTAAACGTTCAACACCTTCAATAGTAATATGGTCAGTACCGGCACCACTAATTTTAGCACCAAGTGTATTAAGGAACTTAGCCGTATCAACAATTTCCGGCTCACACGCTGCGTTTTCAATAACGGTTTTACCTTCCGCCAGAGTTGCTGCACACATAATAGTGACCGTTGCACCAACACTCACTTTATCCATAAAAATATGTGCGCCTTTTAAACGACCATCAACAGTGGCTTTAACATAACCCTCTTCAAGAGTAATCTTAGCACCCAGTTTTTCAAGACCATAGATATGTAGATCAACTGGTCTGGCACCAATGGCACACCCCCCCGGTAGAGCAACCTGCCCCTGACCAAAACGAGCAACTAGTGGCCCTAAAGCCCAGATAGATGCGCGCATGGTTTTAACCAGATCATATGGAGCACAATAGTTATTCACCTGACTGGCATCAACATCAACAAAACCATTGCGATGAACTTTTGCACCGATACGCTCAAGCAGTTCAAGCGTAGTATCAATATCTTTTAATTTTGGTACATTGCGAATTTCGACTGGCTCAGCGGTCAGTAATGACGCAAATAAAATAGGTAATGCCGCATTTTTAGCACCAGAAATTGATACATCACCACTAAGTTGTACCGGACCTGTAACTTTAAACTTTTCCATATGACTCTCTGACTTTTATTATTCTTTACGGGTACTATTCTTTACAGACTACAAACCCATTAACTTTCTTTCACGTCGCCACTCAGTTGGCGTATATGTTTTAATTGATACTGCGTGAATACGATTATCTGCAATATAAGCAGCAAGCGGAGTAAAAATAGTTTGCTGTTTTTTGACCCGACTCATCGTATCAAATATTTCACCTACAGCAATAATCTGAAAGTGGCTGCCATCTTCACTGGAAACATGGACTTCATCTAAATCAACGGCATTTTTCAATACCTGAGAAATTTCATCGTTCGTTATCATTGTACTTTTATCACTGTAGATAGGTTATAGAGCTCAATCAAGGTACTTAGCTGACTACTGACACCACGCAATGCAATATCATGATGAGTGCAATAATAGGCAAGCAGTGCCAGCCCGGCAGAATCAACGCGAGTTAATGCAGAAACATCTATACTCTGCATATTTTGTGCGATGTCGGTTTCCTGCCAGATAGTGTTTAGAGTATTACGGTCAAGCACACCACTTAAGACTAGTGTCTGTTGTTGCTTTTGCCATTGTACCGATTGTGACATATTCATGTTTAATTACTTCGTTTGTTCCGGTTTAACCGGCTGACTGGCAAGTTGTTGCAATTGCTTAGTTAGCGCATCAATGCCGTTTTGACGAAGTGTCGTCGCCCACTCATTTTGTTTAGTGGTGATCATGCTGACACCTTCAGCAATCATATCATAAGCTTTCCACTCACCTGAGCGAGTATTTTTACGCCACTGAAAATCTAAACGAATTGGTTGTTGGTTTTTATCCGCGCTGATAAGCAGAATACGAATAGAAACAATACTTTTACCATCAACACTTTTCTCAGCCTCAACCTGATAGCTTTGGCCATCATATAATGATAAAGCTTGTGCAAATGCCTGCACTAAATAATCCTCAAATGCAGCAAAATAAGCGTCACGCTGAGCTTCTGTTGCATCGCGATAGTAGTTACCTAAAATCAGTGCACCGGCATATTTAGTTTGTACATAAGGGAGTAAATCCTGACGAACCAGATCTTTTAGAAGATCAGGATTACGTTTAATATCAGCCTGTTTAGCATCAAAGGTTTTAAACAACTGATCAGCTGCCACCTGCATTTGTTTATATGGGTTAGTTGTACCGTCAGCTGCCATAACTGATGACATAAAGAAAAATGCTACAATAACGAGCGCTTTTTTTAACATATCTTATTCCTTCTTCTCACTTTCACCAGTCTCTGAAGTATCTGATTTATACAGGAACTGGCCAATTAAATCTTCAAGCACCATTGCCGGCTTGGTATTGTGAATCACAAAACCTTCACTGAAATAGGCTGGTCGATTATCTGCTGGGGCTGCTGGTGCATCCGGTGCATCAAGCATATCCAGCTCATCTTCAATACTTTTATCAATTCCAAGGTCAACAGAAATAAACTGTTCACCAAGTAAGCCTGAGGTTTTGATCGATAACGCACTGCTGCTTGGAATAGTTTTATACTGGCTTTGAATATCCATTGAAACATAGGGTTTATAAGTTTCAGAATCTAATGAGATATTATCGATTCGGCCAATCACCACACCACCAATTTTAATCGGTGAACGTGCTTTTAAACCACCTACGTTATCAAAAATAGCATATACACGATAGCTTGAGCCACTGCTAATTGAACTGGCATCTGTAACTTTGAAACAAAGAAACAGTACAGAACAAATAACGATCAGCATAAATAGACCGACTGTAATTTCTACTTTTTTACTTTGCATTTATGTGACCTCAACTAAACATTAATGCGGTTAGAATAAAATCTAACCCTAAAATCGTTAATGATGAATAAACAACCGTACTGGTTGTTGCTTTACTGATTCCTTCTGATGTAGGAACACAGTCATATCCGTTAAAGAGAGCAATCCATGTTGATGCAATGGCAAATACAAAGCTCTTGATAAAGCAATTCATCGTGTCATGCCAGAAGTCCACATTACTTTGGATGGACGACCAGAAAAATCCGGAATCAATACCTTTCCACTCCACACCAACAATTGCCCCACCGAGAATACCAACGGCAACAAAGATAGCGGATAAGAATGGCATACAGAAAAAACCCGCCCAGAAACGCGGAGAGATAATACGACGCAGCGGATCAACCGCCATCATCTCCATACTTGAAAGTTGTTCTGTGGCTTTCATTAAACCAATTTCAGCAGTCAGTGCTGAGCCTGCGCGTCCGGCAAATAATAGCCCTGTCACAACCGGCCCAAGTTCACGCAGTAAAGACAGCGCAACCAACATACCCAGGCTAGCTTCTGCACTAAATGTCGTCAGAATAAAATAGCCTTGTAAACCAAGCACCATACCAATAAACAGACCAGAAACAATAATGATAGTGAGTGATTGCACACCAACAAAATAGAATTGCTTAATCAATAAAGGAAATTGCTTTCTAAACTCAGGACGCCCGATCAGTGCACCAAATAACATCATGCCTGAACGACCAAGCATTGCACAAAAATTAATCCCGGACTGACCCAGTTTAGCTAAAAAGTTCAGCATCAGAGACGACCTCCTGCATTGATAAGGTCATTTTTATAATTATTCGCCGGATAGTGGAAAGGTACAGGACCATCAGCTAAACCTTCTAAGAATTGTTTCACTCTCATATCTGAGTTATTACGCAGCTCATCTGCCGTACCACCGGCAATAATACGCTGCTCTGCAACAATATACGCATAATCAGCAATACTTAATACTTCGTTCACGTCATGGGTTACCACGATACAGGTCAGCCCTAAAGAACGGTTAATCTCGGCAATCAGTTTAACGATCACGCCCATTGAGATCGGATCTTGTCCGGCAAACGGTTCATCAAACATAATTAAATCAGGATCAAGTGCAATCGCTCGAGCCAGTGCTGCACGTCTGGCCATACCACCAGAGAGTTCAGAAGGCATCATATAGGCTGCACCACGTAGTCCAACTGATTCTAATTTCATTAACACTAAATTATGTAAGATAGGTTCAGGTAAATCGAAGTGTTCACGCAGAGGATAAGCCACATTATCAAAAACATTAAGATCAGTAAACAGAGCCCCTGACTGGAATAACATGCTGATACGTTTACGTACTTCATAGAGACGGGAACGGGATAAGGCTGGAATATTATGTCCATCAAACAGGATAGTGCCACTTTGTGGTTTTAGTTGCCCACCGATTAAACGCAGTAATGTGGTTTTACCAATACCGGAAGGCCCCATAATCGCGATCACTTTGCCTTTTGGCACCACAAGATCCATATTTTTATAGATAGGACGGCTACCCCGGTAGAAAGACATATCATGAATTTCAACCAGATTCTCTTGCGAAGAAAACGTTGTAGTCTGTGTCACGCAACAATCCCTATTGTTCAATTATTTGGGTATTCTACTAGAAAATCGCCTGAGAAACAAAGTTCCCATGATCTTTCTGAGCTATCATTTATTGTTATAAAAATAGCCTTAGTAAATAGCCATTGTCCGGTCAACGTTTTTCGCCCACTGGTCAATTCCACCAGCTAAGTTATAAATTCGCTCAGCATCAAAACCCGCTTCAATCAGATAATGTGCAACCGATAAACTTCTTACTCCATGATGGCAATAGATTACAATATCTTGTTCATCGGGAATTTTATCCATATTTAAAGGGATCATATTCATCGGAATGTGCACCGCGCCATCAAGAGTACAAATTGCGACTTCTCTGGGCTCACGAACATCTAACAGGAAGATTTTGTCGTGATTTTTAATTTTCTCTGCTAATTCTAAAACGGATAGCTCCTGTACAACTTGTTCCATATCCACGTTGGTTATTCCTTAACTAGCCAGTGCTTTAGTAATTTTTTCATATAAGTCATTAGATAGCTTATCCAGTTTTAATAAACGTTCTAAGGCTGATCTCATCAATTTTTGACGTGTTGCATCATAGCGTTTTAAACGAATTAACGGGTCGATTAAACGTGCGGCTACTTGTGGGTTTTTCTGATTCAGCTCCATCAGCATTTCCACTAAAAAATCATACCCTTTTCCATCAATTGCGTGGAAAGCGACTGGATTATTAGATACAAATGCACCAATCAGAGAACGAATACGATTTGGGTTAGACAGACTAAATGACCGATGAGTCAGTAGTTTTTTCACTTGCTTTAATACATCTTTAGCCGGACTTGTCGCTTGCAGTGCAAACCATTTATCCATAACTAAACCATCCTGATGCCATTTATCTTCAAAATCCATCATCAGTGCATAATGGCACTCTAGCTGAGCTTTCATGGCTGCTGAAAGCGCAGCAAGCACATCAGTCATATTATCGGCAGAGCGATACTGAGTTTTAACCAACTGATTTGCCATCATTTGATCTGGTGACGTCGCCAGATAAGCTAAACAGCAGTTTTTCAGTGCACGTTTAGCAATATCATTATGTTCAATTTGATAATGCGGTGTTTTATTAGTTTGATAAACTGCCCAGAGCTCATCCTGCATCTCTGTTGCAAATTGTTGAATAATATACGCACGCACCAAAGCGATAGCATCAGGGTCAACAACATCAAATAAGTTGGCGATTTCATTTTCTGAAGGCAAAGTCAGCATTTGAGCAATCAACGCTTTATCTAACACATCAGATAGCAGAACTGCCCTAAAAGCATCGATCACATTTTCTGGTAATTCCAGTGGTTGGTTGTTTTGAGCGAGTCTGACATTTAAACGAATATATTTGGCCAATAAAGTCTGCGCTGCATCATAACGGCTAAATTCATTAGTAGCGTGCTGCATTAAAAATACCAGTTCACTATCCTGATAATCATAATGTAGTTTTACTGGAGCAGAAAACTCACGCAGAAGAGAAATCACCGGTTTTTCCGGTACCTGATCAAAAATAAACTGCTGCGTTGCCTGCTGAACATTCAAGACGTGATGTACCGCTTTACCCTGATGTTGCAAAGCAATCACTTGCCCTTTTGAATCGTAAAGTTCAATATCCAGTGGAATATGTAGGGCTTGTTTCTCTTTCTGATCAAGAGTCGCCGGAGTTACCTGAGAAACAGTTAAAGTATATTGTTTAGTTTTAGCATCATAATGATCTGTTACAGTGAGTTCTGGCGTACCTGACTGGCTATACCATAATTTAAAGTGAGTCAGATCAATACCAGACGCGTCCTGCATCGCCTGTACAAAATCATCGCAGGTTGCAGCACTACCGTCATGACGCTTGAAATAGAGCTTCATCCCTTTCTGGAATTTTTCTTCTCCAAGCAGGGTATGCATCATACGAATCACTTCAGAACCTTTCTCATACACAGTTAATGTATAAAAGTTATTCATTTCAATAACCTGATCAGGACGAATCGGATGCGCCATTGGACTGGCATCTTCAGTAAACTGAGCACTACGCATAACGCGCACATTATTAATTCGATTGACGGCTCGTGAACCTAAATCTGAACTAAATTCTTGATCACGAAAAACCGTCAAACCCTCTTTTAAGCTAAGCTGAAACCAGTCACGGCAAGTCACGCGGTTACCTGTCCAGTTATGGAAGTATTCATGACCAATAACTGACTCTATCCCTAAATAGTCATCATCTGTTGCGGTATCAGCTTTAGCTAGTACGTATTTAGAGTTGAAAACATTAAGCCCTTTGTTTTCCATCGCGCCCATATTAAAGAAATCAACAGCTACGATCATAAAAATATCTAAATCATATTCCAGATCAAAGCGCTCTTCATCCCAGCGCATGGAGTTTTTTAAACTTTCCATCGCCCAGTAAGTACGGTCTAAGTTACCGCGGTCAACATAAATTTCAAGCTCGATATTACGTTTGGATTTCGTCACAAAGTGATCTTTTAATACATCAAAGTCACCAGCAACGAGTGCAAACAGATAACTTGGTTTTGGGAATGGGTCTTGCCACTGAATCCAGTGACGACCATTGTCCAGCTCACCCTGAGAAATACGATTACCATTAGAGAGCAGATACGGATATTTTTGTTTATCTGCAATAATTTTAGTCGTAAAACGAGCCAGTACATCCGGACGATCTAAGTAATAAGTGATATGACGGAAGCCTTCAGCTTCACATTGTGTGCACAGTGCATCACCAGAAACGTATAATCCTTCCAGCGCAGTGTTATCAATTGGTTTGATTTCATTTACAATAGTTAATGTAAAATCAGACGGTACATTATTTAGGAGCAGTGCAGATTCAGTTAACTGGTAATCTGTCCATGGCTGTTCATCGATATTAACCGAAACCAGCTTGAGATCTTCTCCATCTAACACAAACTGGGTTGCTTGTGCATTTTTGCGAACAACCTGACTTCTGGCTGTGACTGTAGTGATTTCTGCAGCAAGTTCAAAAGTAAGTTCAATATCTGTAATAGTGAAATCAGGTTGTTTATAATCTAATCGATATTTAGCTGTTGGTTGTGTCTGGCTCATACTTTAATCCATAAAAAATCTGAAATTATGTGACGTATCACTAAATTATATATAAAAAAATCAAGAATTGATGATTAATATACTCCAAAAAAATTATTCTGCTATAATCACCGGACGAATCCCGTTTTATATTATTAACAACTACACATGCTAACACATTGTAAAAAACCTTCATCCGAACCAATCCTGAAGTCCATACTTGATACTGATGCATATAAATTACATATGCAACAAGCGGCCTTTCACCATTATCCGGATGCGGTTGTTGCGGCAGAATTCCGCTGCCGAAGTGACGACTTATTAGGTCAGTATGCTGATGAGATCCGTCATCAGGTTCAGTTAATGGGACAATTATCCTTAACCAACGATGAATTTAATTATCTTTCTTCTATTCCTTTTTTTAAAGAAGACTATTTGTCCTGGCTGAAAGATTTTCGTTATAATCCGTCTCTGGTAGATATTCAGGATGTTAATGGTCGTTTAAATATCAGAATTGAAGGTCGCTGGCTGGACGTTATCTTATGGGAAGTTCCCCTGCTTGCTGTGGTAAGTGAAGTTATTCATAGTCAAAGAACAGCAAATATTGGTGTGCCAGAAGCGCTGGAACGTTTGAAAGTTAAGCTCAACCAATTTAAATATGATACAGCAGACTTGGATCTTTCCCAGTTTCATCTTATGGATTTTGGTACGCGTCGCCGCTATTCTGCCGCGGTTCAGGAAGCGGTAGTTGTTCATTTAAAAGAGTATTTTCCCGGCTTTAATAGTACCAGTAATTACCATTTAGCTCATAAATATGGGTTAAATCCGGTAGGTACTCAGGCGCATGAATGGTTTCAGGCACATCAAAGATTAACGAATAATCTAGGCGATAGTCAGCGTTTAGCGCTGCAAGTTTGGTTAGATGAATATCCAAATGATCTTGATATTGCATTAACAGATTGTATTACTATGGATGCATTTCTGCATGATTTTAATAAATCATTTGCAGAAAGTTATCAGGGATTACGTCATGATTCAGGTGACCCTATTGAGTGGGGCGAAAAGGCTATTGCTCATTATGAAAGTTTAGGCGTTGATCCGAAAAAGAAAATTTTAGTTTTTTCTGACAGCCTTAATTTCACTAAAGCTATAAAAATTTATAAACACTTCTATAATAGAGTGAAATTATCCTTTGGTATCGGTGGTCATTTAACGTGTGATCTGCCTTTAACTGATACATCAAATACCAAAGCATTAAATATTGTGATTAAATTAGTTGAATGTAATGGTAAAGCTGTAGCAAAATTGTCTGATAGTCCAGGGAAAACAATTTCTCAGGACACAGCATTTATTGCTGAGCTAAAACGTGCATTTAATGTCAAAGATTAATTTTATTTTAAATAATAAAGAGAGTTTGTTATGTCTGTTGCAACAATTGTTGATGTTTTACAAGGTAAAATCGCAGTAGGAAGTACAGTAACTGTACAAGGCTGGGTCAGAACACGTCGTGACTCAAAAGCAGGGATTTCTTTCCTGGCTGTTTATGATGGTTCTTGTTTTAGTCCTATTCAGGCTGTTATTGAAAGTAATCTGCCTAACTATCAGCAAGACGTTTTACGTTTAACGACAGGCTGTTCAGTACGTGTAACAGGAAAAATTGTTGAGTCTCAAGGTCAGGGCCAACAATTTGAGTTACAAGCATCACAAGTTGAAGTCATGGGCTTAGTAGAAGATCCAGATACTTACCCAATGGCCGCTAAGCGTCACTCTATCGAATACTTGCGTGAAGTTGCTCATCTGCGTGCTCGTACTAATATTGTTGGTGCTGTTACCCGTATTCGTCATACTTTAGCGCAAGCTATCCACCAATTTTTTGATGAACAAGGATTCTTCTGGATCTCTACACCAATTATTACTGCTTCTGACACTGAAGGGGCGGGTGAGATGTTCCGTGTTTCTACTTTAGATTTAGCAAATTTACCAAAAACACCTAAAGATGATGTTGATTTTGATAAAGACTTTTTCGGTCGTGAAGCATTTTTAACAGTATCTGGTCAGCTAAACGTAGAAACTTATGCTTGTGCACTATCTAAAGTTTATACTTTTGGACCAACATTCCGCGCAGAGAACTCAAATACAACTCGTCACTTAGCAGAATTCTGGATGATTGAACCGGAAGTCGCTTTTGCTGATTTAAATGATGTCGCTGGTTTAGCTGAAAAGATGCTTAAACATGTCTTTAAAGTCGTTCTTGAGCGTCGTGCGGATGATATGCAATTCTTTGCTGAGCATGTTGATAAAGAAGCAATTACTCGTTTAGAACAATTTGTCAGTTCTGACTTTGCTCAAATCGATTATACTGATGCGATTGAAATACTCCTTGCCAGCGGTCAAAAATTTGAAAACCCGGTAAGCTGGGGAATTGATCTATCATCTGAACATGAACGCTTCCTTGCAGAAAAACACTTTAAAGCACCTGTCGTCGTTAAAAACTATCCAAAAGATATTAAAGCATTCTATATGCGTATGAATGAAGATGGCAAAACTGTAGCCGCTATGGACGTCCTTGCGCCGGGTATTGGTGAAATCATCGGTGGTTCTCAGCGTGAAGAGCGTTTAGATAAATTAGATGAGCGTATGCTGGCAATGGGCTTAAATAAAGAAGATTATTGGTGGTATCGTGATCTTCGTCGTTATGGAACTGTGCCACATGCAGGATTTGGACTTGGATTTGAGCGCTTAATCGCGTATATTACAGGCATACAAAATGTGAGGGATGTAATTCCATTCCCAAGAACACCAAGAAACGCGAGTTTTTAATAGAGTAAAATAGTAAGAAAGACAAATTATTGGTCAAAAAATAAGCAAAGAGACCGTATTTTCTATATAGACAGCACTTTTTCGTAAAAGTTCGCTTGATTTTATAAAAAAATAAATATAATTTGTCCAATTGAAATAATTGGTAATAGTTTAAATACGTTTTTTCTATTATCACGATAACACTGACACCAAACTCTCAATGGTGAAAACCTAGAGCAGTGGCAGGTGTCCTAATAACACCAATGAGGGTATAAAATGAAACGTAATCTACTAGCTATCGCTATCCCGGCTCTTCTAGTTGCTGGCGCTGCTAACGCATCTATCGAGATCTGGAACAAAGATGGTAACAAATTAAACGTGAACGGTCGTGTTTACGCATTAAACTACATCACTTCACATGAAAACACTACTGATGTTGACGGTGACCACACTACAGCTCGTTTAGGTTTCACTGGTGAAACTCAAATCACTGATTCTCTAGTTGGTTACGGCCGTGCTGAGTGGAACACTAACGTAGGTAAAGGTGCTTCAACTGAAACTCGTTATGCGTTTGCTGGTTTAAAATTCGGTAACTTAGGTTCTATCGATTACGGTCGTAACGACGGTATCGTTAAAGGCTTAACAGCTTATACCGACGTATTACCAGAGTTCGGTGGTGATGCAACTGCTTACAACCTAGGTGGTCGTACTAGCAGCGTATTAACTTACCGTAATGCTGATTTCTTCGGTTTAGTTGATGGTTTAAGCTTCGCATTACAATATGCTGACGGTGACCAATATACTGATATCGACGACACAACAACTCCAGTAACAAAAACAACTGGTTTTAACCACGAGTCATACGGTATTTCTGCTGATTATGCAATCCTAGATTCAGGTTTCTCTGTAGCTGGTGTATATGCTGAAACTTCAAAAGATAACCTAAAAACTTGGTCTTTAGGTGCTAAATACGACGCTAACAACCTATATGTAGCTGGTATCTTCATTCAAGAGAAAGATGATTTCCAAAAAGTACAAGGTTATGAAATCGTTGCTCAATACGGTATCGACTTTGAAGTTGGTCGTTTAACTCCATCTGTTGCTTACATCCAACATAAAGACAAAACTGCTGATGCAGATTTAGTTAAATATGTAGAAGTTGGTGCAACTTATGACTTCAACAAAAACTTAAGCGCAATCGTTGACTACAAAATCAACCTTCTTGATGAAGATGATGGTTTTGCTAAAGGCGACACTAAAGACACAGTTGCTCTAGGTTTAATCTACCAATTCTAATTAAATATAGAAATATATTTATATGAATCTAAAAAAGGCACTTCGGTGCCTTTTTTTATTGCCTCATATTGCACTTTATAGTTAACTCTGATAAAACCATAAATTATATATGGTTAATAAGGATCTAACATGCAACTCACCAAACGTCTTATCCCTGTCAAAAAGAATATTGCCTTAGTTGCTCATGACCACTGTAAAAGTAGTTTATTACAATGGTGTGAAACCAATAAACAAGAGCTTTCCCTACATAATTTATACGCTACAGGCACAACCGGAACACTTATTCAGAAAAATACTGGTTTATCTATCACAGCAATGCTGAGTGGCCCGATGGGTGGAGACCAACAAATTGGTGCACTTATCTCCGAAGGTAAGATCGATATCTTAATTTTCTTCTGGGATCCATTAAACGCAGTACCTCATGATCCTGATGTTAAAGCTTTATTACGTCTGGCTACAGTCTGGAATATTCCGGTAGCGACTAACCGGGCCACAGCTGACGTATTTGTTAATTCTCCACTTTTTAATAATGAACTTGAAATAGAGATCCCTGACTATAATGGATATTTAGCAGCCAGAATTAATTAACTTTACGAGAGATAATATGCCACTCCCCTCGAAAGCCCGTAAAATGGGCAGAACAATTTTATTATTAGATAATCTATTTATTGTTCTTGGGTTTTTTATTGTATTTCCGTTAGTTTCTACTCACTTTGTAAGCCAAATTGGTTGGAGTGCCCTCTTTGTTGGCTTTGCTTTAGGTTTTCGTCAATTCGTTCAGCAAGGATTTGGAATTATTGGTGGCGCCATCGCCGATCGCTTTGGTGCTAAACCAATGATTATCTCTGGCATGATTTTACGCGGTCTGGGATTTAGCTCTATGGCACTTGCCAGTGAGCCCTGGATTTTAATTCTCTCCTGTTTACTGTCAGCTCTAGGCGGACTCCTGTTTGATCCTCCTCGCATGGCTCTGGCAATTAAATTCACACGTCCACATGAACGTGGTCGATTCATCTCATTACTCATTATTCAGGATAATGCTGGTGCGGTTATCGGTGCTTTAATCGGCGGCTGGTTGATTGATTATGACTTTCAGTTTGTCTGCTGGATGGGGGCGCTTATTTTCTTTTTATGCGCTATCTTTAATGTGATATTCCTGCCTAACTATCATATCTCTGTCAGTAAGGCTCCAATTATTGCTGGTATGAAATCAGTAGTAAAAGATCAAAAATTTCGCTCTTATGTTCTCACCCTGACAGGCTACTATGTTCTCTGGGTACAGGTTATGCTGATGTTACCTCTTACTGTAACTGTCATATCCGGTAGCCCTAGTTACGTAAAATGGATGTATGCTATTCAGGCCATGCTTTCGCTCGGTTTACTTTACCCTATTGCGCGCTGGAGTGAAAAACGTTTCCGCTTAGACCAAAGGCTTATTTTTGGGCTTTGTCTGATGACTTTTGGCTTTATTGTCATTACATTTATTTCTGAGCTATATCTGCTGTTTATCTTTATTGCTATTTTCTATTTTGGTTCAATCATCGCAGAGCCAGCCAGAGAAACCTTAAGCTCATTTTTAGCGAATCCAAGGTCTAAGGGTAGCTATATGGGATTTAGTCGCTTAGGGCTCGCCCTAGGCGGTTTTATAGGCTATACAGGTGCAGGATGGTTGTATGATATTGCTAATCAGATTAATTTCCCTAAATTACCATGGATAATTTTATCAGCGATCGGAATATTAACCCTGATCAGATTAAAATATTTATTCAGAAATGAACAACCGCACGTAAAAACAACACATACACTATAAAAAATATTATCTACTTTATCTGTAAACCGTTTTTAAATAGTTCGTAATGTTCTGGCTGAATTTTATGCCAGTGCTCGTTACTGGTTAGTGGCTGAGTAGCAATAACAGTCACAATATCAGTCGGCGAAGTATGTTTTTGAAAGTCAATTTCTACTTCTTCATCAATGAGTTTAGCTTTACCAAATGGTGCCTGCCTTGTGATCCAGTGTAGGTTAGTTGAGCAATAAGCAATAACGTATTGCCCGTCAGACAATAGCATATTAAACACACCAAGCTTACTGAGCTCTTTGGCACACTTAGCAATATAGCGAAATACACCTGCCCACTGTTTAGGCCTTTGCGGATATTTAGTGATCAATTTATGTAATAGATAACAAAAAGCATATTCACTATCTGTTTCACCAACCGGTTGAAAAAAACCTGTTTCTAACTTCTGATAATCTGTCAACTGCCCGTTATGAGCAAACGTCCAGTATTTTCCCCAGAGTTCCCGGGTAAAGGGATGCGTATTTTCTAAAGCCACGACACCACTATTAGCCTGACGAATATGGGCAATAACCGCCATAGATTTAATCGGGTAGTTCTGTACCATGTTTGCTACTGGTGAAAGATAACTGGGTTCAGGATCTTTAAAGGCACGATACCCCTTACCTTCATAGAAGGTAATTCCCCAGCCATCTTTATGAGGCCCAGTACCCCCACCTCGTTTTACCAGTCCAGTAAAACTAAAGCAGATATCTGTTGGCACGTTGGCACTCATTCCCAGTAGTTCACACATAATAATCTTAGATCCTATTTACGAACCATCTCTTTTTCAACTAACAAAATTAAGATATGAATCACTTTGATATGAATTTCCTGAACACGGTCAGCATAGCCAAAATGAGGAACACAGATTTCAACATCTGCCAGACCTTTCATTTTGCCGCCATCTTTACCGGTCAAAACGATCACTTTCATACCTTGTTTTCTGGCTTCTTCAATTGCTTTAAGGACATTAGCAGAATTACCAGAAGTAGAGATCCCAAGCAGCACATCACCTTTACGGCCAACTGCTTCTACATAGCGGGAAAAAATATGGTCATAACCAAAGTCATTACCTACACAAGAGATATGGCTTGGATCTGAAATAGCAATCGCCGGATAAGCCGGGCGATTTTCGCGGAAGCGTCCAGTGAGTTCTTCAGCAAAATGCATTGCATCACAATGAGAACCGCCATTACCACAAGATAAAACTTTACCACCCTGCTTAAAAGAATTAGCTAACAAGATAGCAGCATCCTGAATCGTCTTAATATTATGCTCATTAGAAATAAACTTCGTAAGTACATCAACCGCCTCTGACAGCTCGTGTTTAATCTGATCTTGATACATAGTTATAATCCCAGTTGAAAAGTAAAAATTGATTTATATTGTAATCTGTCATATTTTTATTGGAAACCACTATTTGAATTATTATATTTAATTGCTCTAAACTTCAAGGATAGCTATAAATGTCACAAAGCTCTAATTCCAGACATAAGGAATATGCGGTAATTTTAGCGCTTATTACTCTACCGATCGTCTTTTTCAGTCAGGCAACTCAAAGCCTGCTGGTTATGATCCTGATCAACCTCTTATCAATTACCGCTATTTTATATAGCGCATTTAGTGTTGTCCGTCATGCTGATATTTTTGCCCACCGCCTGGGGGAACCTTATGGTTCATTGATTTTGAGTTTATCTGTGGTCATTTTAGAGGTGAGTCTAATCTCAGCTTTAATGGCAACAGGTAAAGCTGGCCCGACCTTAATGAGAGATACTCTCTATTCCATCATTATGATAGTCACATGTGGCTTAGTTGGTATCGCACTTCTGCTTGGTGGCCGAAAGTTTGCTACTCAATATGTTAATCTGGCCGGCATTAAGCAATACCTGATGGCCATCTTCCCACTAGCTATGATTGTTCTGGTGTTACCTATTACGTTAGTAGATAACACATTTTCCATGCTTCAAATGGCTGTGGTTGCTCTACTCTCTGCTGGTATGTATGCAGTTTTTCTGATAATCCAGACCAAGACTCATCAGGAACTTTTCATCTATCAGCATGAAGATGAAGAACACGATAGTGATGGTGGACACCACGGGAAGCCATCGTCACATAGTAATCTATGGCATGCTATTTGGTTAATTGTGCATTTAGTGTCCGTTATCGCAATCACTAAAGTTAATGCAGTACCACTTGAACATTTACTGGAAAGAATGAATGCACCGGCACAATTTACTGGTTTTCTGGTAGCACTATTGATTTTATCACCAGAAGGGCTAGGGGCACTCAAAGCAGTCGTTAATAATCACGTCCAGAGAGCAATGAATATTTTCTTTGGCTCAGTGCTTGCAACAATTTCATTAACTGTTCCTGCAGTAACCCTGATTGCACTTATTACAGGTCAGTCTCTGGTCTTTGGTCTATCCTTAGCTAATGCTGTTCTTCTCTCTACTGCCTTGTTGTTATCTATTGTTTCTTTTGGAACAGGCAGAACTAATCAGCTCAATGGTACTGCTCATTTAGTCGTGTTTATTGCTTATTTGATGCTTTTATTAACAACTGGATAGAGAATCTAAGATTTTTCTTTAAAAGGTCTATTTTATGATTGAGTTGCGCGACGCAGTCGCGCTTTTGGGTCTTTAGAACAGTGGAGTTTGAATTTGAATTTGATGGAGAGCGTATTCCATAGGTCTTAGCGAGTCCTCGAGCGGGCGCCTATGGTGTACGGTAGGCCATCAAACCCACGGAATCTGCCACATCACCAACAAACTTTAGTTGTGCAAGGGTGGCACAACCCACCCCAAACCCAATGCTAACAATAGCACCAAAAAAACACGCCAAGTGGGGCGTGCTCCCCACCCAAACACCCTGCTAATAACACCACAAAACTCTAGTTACGCAAGGGCGGTGAGTCCACCCCAACGTACCATACTAATAACAAGCACTACACTAAACTGCACGCCAACGGGGCGTGCTTCCCGCGCAATCACCCTGCTAACACCAACACAGGACATTAGCTACACAACATAGCCATGCTTTTAAAAACAAACACCAGATAAAACAATAACCATTTGATTTAATTGCATATTTCAATTGATAAATGCTTATTAATCAATAGATTAGAGTAAAATATGGCTATATAAATACCCGGCCCTGCTCCGGTGTCGAACCCTGACAAGGGTTCTTTTACCGTCTCGAACTGCCAGAAATAAAAAAGAGACCCTAAGGTCTCTTTTTTATTTCTGGCGGTGAGAGAGGGATTCGAACCCTCGATACGTTGCCGTATACACACTTTCCAGGCGTGCTCCTTCAGCCACTCGGACATCTCACCTAATACGGTATTTCTAAATTCAGGTGGCATACTATAATGAGTTGCCGCCCATCGGTCAATGGGAACTTAGAATAAAAAGACTTGCGATCCAAATAAAGTGATTAGACCGAGGAAAAAAACAACAGCACATAGTGCCAGTTTAAGATCCGTTGACATAACTCCTCCTAAAATACAAATGTTCTTCGTCTATTTACCAATATTAATATTAAATATTTGGCCTTTACTTCTCAGGGTTTCTTCAACCACATCATTAAAACTTTTACCTTCGATCTCCGGATATAAAGGAACCATATCCTGAGCAATTTGCACAGCTTCATCTAAGAAGGCATCCGGAGCTTTATAATCTTCAGGTAATTCATCTAAATTCTTAATTACAGGTAATCCGGCTCTGGTTAAACGTTCATTAGTTCTGTCCAGTTCACGCTTATCATTTTCTGCCTGCTCTTGTTCACGCTTCGCTTTATTTAATGACACAATATATTGACGATCTTTTTCCGCATTGTAACGAATGATATCTTCTTCAATATAAGCAAACTCTGGATTATTACTAATACGAACCGCATGAGCACGA
Organism: Zophobihabitans entericus; assembly: GCF_011745665.1. Lineage (GTDB taxonomy): Bacteria > Pseudomonadota > Gammaproteobacteria > Enterobacterales > Orbaceae > Zophobihabitans > Zophobihabitans entericus. The sequence goes on from NZ_CP050253.1 coordinate 2,554,166, forward strand.
TTTAACTCTGGTAAAATCGAAGCAATATTTCTTAATGATTGATATTTTGCCACACGGATACTATCCCACGGCAAAGCATTATCCATAAAGCGTTCACCCGTCTCAGAAGCTAACTGAGTTTTCGTCATCGCAATATCCGGCTCAACACCTTTTAGCTGAGTACTTCCACCATTAATACGGTAGAATTTTTGAATAGTATATTGAACACCACCCAGTGCCGGCCAATCAGGATGTAGTTTCTCATCCATTGGATAGGCTATATTACGAGAAGTTTGAACAGTACCTTTACCAAAGGTTGTCTCACCGACAATGACAGCGCGTCCATAATCCTGCATTGCTGCTGAAAAAATTTCTGAAGCAGAAGCACTATACCGATTCACAATAACAACCATCGGACCTTTGTAATAAACAACACCATCACGATCATCATATTGAATAATTTTTTGTAAATTATCTCTAACCTGAACTACCGGACCTGATTCAATAAATAGACCAGTTAAAGAAATAACTTCAGCTAAAGAACCACCACCGTTGTTACGCAGATCAATGACCAGACTTGAGACGTTATCTTTCTCCATCTCACCCAGTAGCTCTTTAACTTTATCCGTCAATCCCATATAGAAACCAGGAATCTCGATTACACCAACTTTGCCGCGTTCATTTTCAACCACAGACAACTTAGCTTCACGATCTTCAAAACGAATGGTATCACGGATCAACTCAATGGTTTTTGGTTTAGAGTTGCTACCGCTTGGTAAAATTTCCAGAACGACCGTTGTCTCTTTTGGACCACGAATCAGCTCGACAACATCATCTAAACGCCATCCGATTACGTCTTCAATCGATTGGCCTTTTTGACCAACACCTATGATTCTATCACCAATAGAAAGTAAACCACTACGCTCAGCCGGACCACCGGTCACAAATGACATAATAACCGTATAGTCATCTTCCTGACTAAGGGTTGCACCAATGCCTTCAAAGGACAGGCTCATATCTGCATCGAAGTCACGTTTCTTTCTTGGAGCTAAATAACTGGTATGAGGATCGATCTCACGGGCAAAGGCATTCATAAACACCTGAAATGCATCTTCACTGTTTGTTTGAGTTAAGGTTTTCAAAGCACGGGTATAACGTTTAGTCAGTGCTTCTCTGATTTCATCTTCAGTTTTACCCGTCAACGCCAGACTTAATTCATCATATCGAACACGTGCACGCCAGTAATCATCCAGCTCCTGTTCTGATGCTGCCCACGGTTTATCGTCACTGTTATAGTCTATCTCTTCATCCGTATCAAAATTCATCGGTTCTTTCAGTAAACCAAGCGCATATTGATAGCGAATAAAGCGTTTTTCTAATGATAAATTATAAAGCTCGTAAGCAAGCACTAACTGACCAGTTTTTAGTTCTCTGGCAATCTGTGTTTCTTTACCTTTGAATTGTTCAATATCCGAGGTAGTAAAAATTAACTTACCATAATCCAATTGTTTTAAATAACGATCAAAAATCTTAGCAGAAAATTCGTCGTCTAATTTAAAGTCACGATAATGGGATTGAGTAAAATAGTTAGTTACCCGTCGCGCCACTGTTTCATGGATATCGTCAGGCTGTAAAGACGGGAGCTGCTGAATGGTATAATCTTTCGCATTACTGGTAGACAAAATACCAAAACTAATTGCCGCAAATAATATAACTTTTACTAATTTATTCATTCCATTTCTCAAATAGTACACAGCTAAGAGCTGCGCTCATAAGGCTAATCCTATTATACTACAATATGTTCCGGTTTAACGGTTAATTCCATACCTGAAGCAATTTTTACTTTGACACAATCCTTTTCAATTGCTGTTAATGTAGCACTAACTGGATTGCGGCTTAAACTGACCTTAACTTCATCGCCCACATTTAAGCGGCTAAGATCTGCCTTTTTATACGAAACAGCGGGTTGGGCTTTTGGCGCTACCGCCGTTTTATTCGTTTCTTTTGTTTTTGGATTTACAGAAGAATTCGCTGTTTTAGGCTTTTTAACAAATTTAGCCGGTGCGGACTTATCACTCTTTTTATTATTTTTACTTTCAGCAATACGTTGTGCTTTAACTTTTTCTTTAGCTTCTTTTAGTTGTTGCTGCGCGTGGGCGACATGTTCGGCAGTTAATACTTCACCAGAATTACCATCTAAATCAACACGATGAACACCTTCTTTAATGCTATGCAGATAACGCCAGCTCATAGTATAAGTACGTAACGCTGAACGAAGTTTGGCATTACTGACATTCTCATCATCGGCTAAACGAGTAACTAAATCCTGAAAAATGCCTATTTTAAGAGGTTTCGCATCACCTTCTAGTGTAAAACATTGAGGGAACTCGGCAGACAGGTATGAAATGATTTCTTTACTGGTTTTTAATTTCGATTGGTTTTCCATTTGTATTCCAACTAACAGATAAAAGAATAAATTTAAAAAATCTGGGCATCATTATAATAAGTTTAACACATTAAAGTATAGAGAAATGATAAGCTAGACGTGAAAAATCCTCAATAGTTCTAGTAGTAGAACCGCATAATTTTTAAAATTGAGTCATTTAATTGGCTAAAGATAAATAATTTATATTATTTTACAAAGAGTTAATCTAAATTTTATGATTTATTCTTATCATCAAAGTGAGTTATCAAATTTATTAACTCACGAATGCCATATCTCAAGACCCATTTAAATATCAGATCTTGTTCTGCTTCCGTCAGTTCCTGATAGACACTTACCCAAACATCAAGCGGTTTAACATGTGGAGAATATATCGCCGGATCCTCTTTGAGTCTCAGACTATTTTGAATAAATTCCGGAAAACTACTCATGTGATATTCTACGCCACGTCCTTGGACACCGGTACGTTTACGACGCTTCCAATTTTCAGCACGAGCTCTTTTATTAATGCCTTGAGTTGTTGAAGGCAAGCCATCTACTGCTATAAGTTCTTTGGATGTAAACCACTCTTTCTTCATCATGCTCTACTCTGTATCTTAAAACAGTTTTAGGAAACCTTTAAGAAAATATGTTAATTTTTAAGAAATTTTGTTACTATAAAACCGGTAATCTGTACCAATTAACAACAATTCTAACTTGTTTTACTTACTAGTTCACGTAATAAATGTAAAAAGAATAGCATAGAACGATAAAAAGGAAATAAATCATGAAAAAAATAGCTTCAGATTGGCATCCCGCAGATATTCTTGCTGAACTAAAAAAGCGAGGATTAACATTAGCGGAGTTATCCCGACAATCTGGTTTTAGTTCTTCAACTTTAAGTAATGCCCTGATCAGACCCTGGACAAAAGGAGAGGTAATTATAGCCAATGCATTAGACAAAAAACCTGAGGAAATCTGGCCAAGCAGATATATAGACAAATACACACAAAAACCGATAAAAAGAACAATACGTGCTACATCAGAAAAAAATCGCTCAAATTCGCAAAATTAGTCCTGTCAGGAATTCTATAATGTCCGAGATCATATATCGGACATTGTAGTGTATCTGATTGACTAATAATCGTTCATTTAGTTTCTTAAAAACTACATTATTCGCTATATACTCATCATTAACTTATTTCTAAGGATAGTAATATATGGCGAGATTAACACCATCATTTCAAGATTTGTCCAGTCTACGCGGCAAATGGGGCTGGTTCCTAATCATTGGTATTGTGCTCCTGGTACTTGGCTGTCTGGCTCTCAGCCACCAACTTATTGCGACTGTTTTTTCTGTTTATTATATCGGTATCTTACTCGTTATTGCCGGTCTCGCTCAGGCGATTCAATCTTTTCAGATCAAAGGCTTTGGGCAAACTGCACTGTGGGCCGTAATGGGTGTACTTTATATCTTAATCGGTATTTTAGCGCTTTTTCAACCTCTGCTGATTTCTTCTGCACTGACACTTATTCTGGCAATTACTCTTATTATCAGTGGTGTCTCACAAACGCTAGGCTCTTTAAATAACCGCGCACTGCCACTTTGGGGATGGCTGCTATTTTCAGGTCTGATTACTCTGATATTAGGGATCATTATTCTGTCAGGATGGCCAGAAGCAAGTCTTTGGGTACTTGGAATGTTTTTAGGTATCGACTTAGCCTTCCAGGGGTGGGCTTATATTGCGATGAGTTTTGCGATTAAAAATTTAAAATAGATCCAGGCAGTATAAGAGGTTCAAGCCTGATTTTGAGCCTCTTTTTATTTATATGATTTATTACTGCGGCTTTTTACATCAGCCATTGAGGCTAAAATACGGTGGTAATTATCAAAACGGGAAACAGTAATCTTACCCTCACAAACTGCTTGTTGTAAGGCACATCCCGGATCATCCTGATGTTTACAATCTCTGAACTTACACAGCCCTAAATACTCACCAAATTCAATAAAGCCTTGTGTCACTTGCTGAGGCTCTAAGTGCCATAAGCCAAATTCCCGGACTCCCGGTGAATCAATAATTTTACCACCACCTGTCAGATGATACAGACGAGCAGTCGTTGTTGTATGTTGACCGAGCCCGGAGTTTTCAGAAACAGCACCAGTCGTTGCATGCAACTCCTCAGGTAATAACTGATTAATCAAACTGGATTTACCTACACCTGACTGTCCGACAAAAATAGAGATTCGATCTTTTAAAATAGCTGCCAGTTCTGCCATACCCTGTCTGTTTTCACTGGACACACACAGAACCTGATAACCAATATCAGTATAGATAGCCAGCTGTTTATCGATTTGCTCTTTTTGTTCTGGCGTTAATAAATCAATCTTATTAAGGACAATAACTGGCGGGATATGCGTTGCTTCGCAGGCAACTAAGTAACGATCAATAATATTTAATGAGAATTCAGGTAAGACAGCAGATACAATAATAATCTGGTCGACGTTAGCCGCAATAGGTTTCACACCATCATAAAAATCCGGACGAGAAAGTACAGAAGTACGATCATAAACGGCTTCAATAATTCCGTTTGTTTGCTCATCCAGACTGGCGCGCCAAAGAACTTTATCTCCGGTAACCAGTGACGGTAGAGTACGTCTGATATTACAACGATGCTGCTGACCAGAACTATCTTCAACCGCAGCCAGTTTACCAAAACGACTAATCACGATTCCTTCCTGCACTTCACCAAACAGGGAATCACCGCTGTTCTCATTATCTGAGTCTGCAAGATTGATTTGCTCACGGCGCTGCTCATGCTTGGCATTCACGCGACGCTGCTGGTTTTTAGATAGTCGATTCTTACTCACAATTTCTTACTCACCGCTTTTTATTTTACAAGAACAAATTCAGCTTAACTATTCTCTACAGGATTTGCCGAATATGCTACACTAGTTGGGTATAAAAAGATAATTATCTATCGTCTATTGATTGGTTACTACTATGACAGCACAAAGTAATGAAAATAATCTCATCTGGATCGATCTGGAAATGACAGGTTTAAATCCTGAACGTGATCGTATTATCGAAATCGCCACCATTGTGACCGACTCGAATTTAAATATTCTGGCTGAAGGACCAGTATTTGCTGTGCATCAAACTGAACAACAACTGGCTCTGATGGACGAATGGAATACCACAACTCATGGTCAGACTGGACTTACTGAGCGAGTCAGAAAAAGTAGCGTGACAGAAGCCGAAGCTGAGCAAAAAACTATTGAATTTTTGTCTCAGTGGGTACCAGAAAACTGCTCCCCTATTTGTGGTAACAGCATTGGCCAGGACAGACGATTCCTCTATCGTTACATGCCGCAATTAGAATCTTACTTTCACTATCGATACTTAGACGTGAGTACCTTAAAAGAATTAGCTAAACGCTGGAAACCAGAAATTCTAGCCGGCTTCACTAAGCAAAGTACCCATCAGGCACTGGATGATATAAAAGATTCAATCGCTGAACTGGCTTATTATCGTAAGTATTTTATTAAAGAATAAGACAAGCACGATGCAGATACTCTACACGGTTTTACTTTACCTTATTCAACCTTTTGTCTGGCTACGTCTACTGCTACGCAGTCGTAAAGCACCAGATTATCGTAAACGCTGGTCGGAACGTTATGGTTTTTGTAAGAATAAAGTCAAACCTCTGGGTATATTAATTCATGCAGTTTCTGTTGGAGAAACCATCGCTGCGATTCCTCTGGTAAATTTACTACAAGAACAATATCCGGATCTGCCAATAACTATCACCACCATGACACCAACCGGCTCAGTCCGGGTAACAGCGACCTTTGGTGATCGCGTTAGCCATGTCTATTTACCTTATGATCTACCTTGCGCCATAAGTCGTTTTCTGAATACTTTGCAGCCTAAAATAGTGGTGATTATGGAAACAGAGCTCTGGCCAAATCTGATTTCTCAGCTCCATAAGCGCCATATTCCACTTATTCTGGCTAATGCCCGTTTATCTGAACGGTCAGCGAAAGGTTATGCCCGACTTGGCAAATCAATGCAAAGACTGTTACAACAAATAACCTTAATCGCTGCCCAAAATCAACAGGATGGTGACCGGTTTATTCAGTTGGGTTTACCAAAAGAAAATCTGGTTGTGACTGGCAGTGTGAAGTTTGATATTCATTTATCAGAACAACAAAAGCAAACAATTGCTACCCTTAAACAACAATGGCAACTTCAACGCCCGGTACTCATTGCTGCCAGCACGCACGCAGGTGAAGATGAAATTATTCTGGCCGCTTTTAAGCAACTCTTACTTAAATTTCCTGAACTGTTATTAATTTTAGTACCACGCCATCCGGAACGTTTTAAAACGGTCGAGAAACTGATTTCAGATCAAGGAGTTAATTATCAGCTTCGTTCTCAACATTTAATTCCGACTCATGACACTCAGGTTATTCTGGGCGATACTATGGGTGAATTAATTACACTTTATGGTATGGCTAATATTGCTTTTGTTGGCGGTAGTCTGGTTGAAAATGGCGGGCATAACCCACTTGAACCGGCATTACATAAACTACCCATTATTATGGGTGAACATACATTTAATTTCCGGGTAATCTGCCGCTTACTCTCTCAGGCACAAGGTCTGATTACTATTAAATCAACCGCTGATTCACTATATCAGGCAGTTAATAATTTACTGACTAATCCGGAAGTTCAACAACAAACAGGACAGGCTGCTTTTCAGGTATTACATGAAAATCAGGGTGCTTTACTACGCTTAAACAATCTTATTAAACGGTATTTATAATCTGATGATAAAACAAAATATAGGGATATTACTGGTCAATTTAGGCACCCCTGATGCGCCAACACCACAAGCCATCAAGCCATATTTAAGTGAGTTTTTATCCGATCGGCATGTCGTTGATGTAAGTCCAATTATCTGGTGGCCATTACTACGTTTTATTATTATTCCAAAACGAATCAAACATATTACACAACGCTACGCCTCCATCTGGACAGAACAAGGCTCACCGCTATTAAAATATAGCCGCTCTCTGTGTGAAAAATTAAGCCAAAAATACCCAGACAAACAGATAGAACTGGCGATGACCTATGGTAATCCAGATTTGCAGCAAGCACTGGAAAAGCTAAAACAGTGCGATGTGATTAAAGTGTTACCCCTCTACCCACAGTTTTCAACCACAACGACAGATGCTGTCATTGATAAAGTCAAAGCTCTAACTACAACATGGTCACAAAAACCTGAGTTTGAGTTTGTTCGTGACTACGCTGATCATATCGCCTATATCAATGGTTTATGTCAGCATATTGAGCAGGCATTTACGCTGCATGGTAAGCCAGATACTCTGCTCTTTTCCTATCATGGTATTCCGGAAAGCTATATTCGCGACCGTAAAGATAACTATGTCGATCGCTGTGAGCTGACCACTTTACTGGTCAACTCTGCTTTGCAGGCAAAAGGTGTTCAGGTAGACGTTCAGATGAGTTATCAGTCCCGCTTTGGTAAAGCAAAATGGGTAGAACCTGATACGACACCAACCCTGATTGAGCTGGCCAAACAAGGAAAACAACACATTCAGGTAATTTGTCCGGGATTTGCTGTGGATTGTATTGAAACATTAGATGAGATCGACGAACTTAATCGTCAGGAGTTCTTACAAGCTGGTGGTAAACAGTTTTACTACATCCCAGCTCTAAATGACTCACCAGAGCAGGTGAGTCTTATGGCAGAACTACTTAATCTATAAATTTAACTCATTGATTAATAATCAGTTATTTTGAAATTTGTTTTAACCAAGTGGTAACGTCTTTACCCAGTCCAGTATGACGCATTGCATATTCAATAAATGCCTGCACATAACCTAACTTATTACCACAATCATGGCTACGCCCTTTAATACAATATGCATCAACCGGATCAGTCTCCATTAATAATGCAATAGCGTCTGTTAGCTGGATTTCATCTCCGGCTCCTGGAGGCGTTCGGGCGAGTAGTGGCCAAATTTTTTCTGATAACACATATCGTCCAACGATCGATAAATTAGAGGGGGCATTCTCTATTGCTGGTTTTTCCACCACACTATACATCTGTGCTTTGTCACCAGCTTTAAGTTCAGCTCCCTGACAATCAACAATACCATAAGATGAAACCAAATTTTGTGGTACAGGCTCAACCATAATCTGACTATGTTTTGATTCATGATAATTAGTGATCATCGAGCTGAGATTATCTTTAGTCAGGTTACTTTCATATTCATCAATAATCACATCTGGCAGCACAACTGCAAACGGTTCATTACCCACTAAAGGATAGGCACATAATACCGCGTGACCAAGACCTTTAGCTAAACCTTGTCTGACACTACTAATTGTCACATGCTTTGGACAAATCGATTTCACTTCAGCCAGTAGCTGACGTTTAACACGGGCTTCAAGCATAGCTTCCAGTTCAAAGCTGGTATCAAAATGGTTTTCAATCGAGTTTTTCGAGGAGTGAGTCACAAAGATAATTTCCGTGATACCTGCGGCAATACATTCACTCACCACATACTGAATCAGCGGTTTATCAACCAGTGGCAGCATCTCTTTAGGAATGGCCTTAGTTGCCGGCAGCATACGCGTACCAAGTCCTGCAACTGGAATAACTGCTTTTGTAACCTTACCAAGTGACATTGGAGCCAGATGAGAAAACATATTCATAACCTTCAAGTGATATCAGTAGTTGAGTATGTTAACAGAACATGACAGGAATAAAAATTATTCCTGTCAGATCAGACTAAAATAAATCTATTCGACACAAAGTGTATAAGCAAAAGCACTAATATGAAAATAGTGAATATTACCTGTCGCCAACTCGCCTACCTGATAGTTATTGCTTGAAGCCAGTGTTTTAGACCAATAAGCATTTGACGTTGACGGGCTAGCGATTTCTGTCGTTTGAATAATCATTTCACTCACTGGTTTTGATTTCAGTGTTACGACACTATTACTTACTTCGGCTTCACTAGTATTACTACTACTCCAGGTAAATTGATTGCCAGTCATGCCACTCAATGCGATCCAGACCATTACTGGCAAATACTTTGGCATCAATAGTTAACAAATCACCAGTTTGACCACTCAAGCTAGCTGGTAGTAATAAATTGATCGCCTCCTACTTTTGATATTCCAGCACAATATTATTATTACTCTGTACCAGATCATAGCGGCTACCCTGCAGACTTCTCATCACAGCAACCTGTTTCGGATCAAGAACATCCTGCCAACTCTGATTAAATTGGTAATTGAGACTAAAATTGATACGGTTATCATCATGACTGGCAGCATTTGCTAAAGAAACAGATGAAGAGGCAATTTGGGTTTCTGACAGAAGGTTAGTCGGTTCAGAAGATGGCTCAACAGCCAAAACTGAACCGGTAAAAGAGATGAAAAATAATGCAGAAATAACTGCGCGATAAATTGAACGATTTTGTCCATGTTTAGCAGGTCACATCATAGACTAAAAAATTTCACTTTACTAAAAGGGAACACCAATAAATGAAATAAATCAATTTTATTCGTTCTTACCAAGTAAGGTAATATTTTTTTCCTCTATTGCAGAGACATCTACATATTCATTGCTTTTATAATCGATCTGAAAATAAACAACTTCACAATTCTCTAAAATAGCCTGACGAAAAATCATACGTGAATTACGCAGCATCGTTTCCCGCTGAGCGCTAGTGAGGTAGAAGTCATTATAATCATCATAAACCAGTGTTCCGACTCGAGCCCCAAACGGGTAACTGCTACGACCAAATCCGAAACCTAAGAAAGGGGAAACACGAGGGTAATCCCGAATAATGACATTATCAGTCAATTTGCCCTTAAGCCCGGCATATCCATCATAAGGTAAAGTGCCGGCTTCCCGGCTTTGTGCTACATAGACTGCTTTATATCCTTCGTTTTGTTCCGACTCGGGTAACGTATTAAAAACAAACAGCTCTCCACTTACTGTCTCATAATGACACTCTTCCAGCACATCTGGTTTTGTCTGACCATTTAACGCACCACATCCGGATAAACTGAGTAAAGCAATTAACCATAATCCATATTTCTTCATTCTTTATCTCCGCTATCAGCCACATAAGTCTGGCGTGTCATAACATATCTTATTATTTGATTATGCTATAATTACCACAATTACGCTATTATAGGACTTCCCATGTCAAACTACCAACTTAGTTCAAAGCAACAGCAAATTATCGAACAGACTCAAAAATTTGTTACAGAAAAGCTGGCACATGATACCTCCGGACATGACTTTGCTCATATTCAGCGTGTAGTGAATTTAGCCAGACAAATCCTGAACACAGAACCAGCTAGTGATCCCTTTATTGTGTTAATGAGCGCCTACTTACATGACGTGATTGATACAAAGGTCATCGCGGATGTGATACAGGCCAAAGCAGAATTACGAGACTTTCTGGCAGACAATCAAGTCCCCCTAACTGATACTCAAAAGATTTTCGATATTATTGAAAATATGTCCTACAGTAAAAATTTAGAAAGCAAAAAAGTCTTATCTTTGGACGGACAGATTGTTCAGGATGCAGATCGTCTTGATGCACTTGGCGCAATCGGTATCGGACGCACTTTCTATTATGGCGGACATAAAAAGAATATTATGTACAATCCGGATATTGCGCCGCGTACCTCACTGACAGAACAAAATTATCGTCAGGAAAATACCGTCATCAATCACTTCTATGAAAAGCTCTTTCTGCTTAAAGATATGATGAACACGGAAGAAGGGAAAAGAATTGCCAGTAAACGCCACCAGATTTTAGTCGATTTTGTACAAGCGTTTGAAAATGAGTGGCGTGGTAAAATCTAAACAAAGAGTGAGTCAGACCCACTCTTACATTTACACTTTCTTTTGTTTAGTGATCAGCGGAGATAATGCCGCATAAGACAAACCATCTAAAATCGGACAATCCGGGTCATCATTACCACAGCATGAAGAAGCCAGATTTTGCAGTACTTTACGCATAGCCTGCATCTCTTTAATTCTATCTTCAAGCTCTTTAATATGGGTCATTACCAATTGCTTTACTTCGGCACTGGTACGTTTTTCATTATTCCAGAGAGCCAATAATTCCTTAATTTGCTCCAGTGAAAATCCAAGCGAACGAGTATGTTTAATAAATGCCAGCATCTGAACATCCATTTCCGAATAAATTCGATAATTGGATAATGTTCTCTTAATAGGTGGAATAAGGCCTATTGTTTCATAATGACGAATCATTTTAGCACTCACACCACTCATTTCTGATGCCTGACCTATCTCGTAAAAACCATGAGCATGAGCTTCACTCAGTTCTATTTGAGATTGTACTGTAGCTTTTTTCATCTTTCCACCTTCTTATCCCTTATTAAGGTTGATCAGCTTTGCCTTTCCAGCGGCGTAGCAATAACGCATTAGTTACCACACTCACACTACTCAGAGCCATCGCTCCACCTGCAATCATTGGATTTAGTAAGCCAAATGCAGCTAAAGGCACACCAATCACATTATAGATAAATGCCCAGAACAAGTTCTGTTTTATTTTACGATAAGTCAGAGAAGAGATATCAATAGCATCAGCGACTAAAGCAGGATTACCACGCATCAGCGTAATGGCAGCAGTATGCATTGCCACATCAGTCCCCGTCCCCATGGCGATACCAACATCAGCCGCAGCTAAAGCAGGCGCATCATTAACACCATCACCAACCATGGCAACAACGCCGTATTCTTCATGTAGCTGATTAATCTTCTCTGCTTTATCAGCAGGTTTTACTTCAGCAATCACTTCATCAATACCTAATTGATCACCAACATGTTTTGCCGCACCGGCATTATCCCCGGTTAGCATGATAGTTTTAATCTGTTGATGTTGTAGCTGCTTAATTGCCACTTTGGCTGTTTCTTTTAATGTGTCAGAGAAACCAAGCAGAGCCAAAACATGAGCTGCTGCACCTTGTGTCTCAACCAGCCATGACACGCTACATCCTTCTTGTTCCAGTTGTTTGCGCTGCGCTTCAAACTCTTTCAGATCAGCACCAAGTTCAGTCATCCAGCGGGAATTACCTAAACAAAGGGAACGACCATCAACAATTGCCTGTACACCAGAACCAGCCACAATTTTCATATCAACAGCGTGAGAATAACTGATCTCATCTCGTTTTGCTTTAGAAATTACAGCTCTGGCTAGTGGATGTTCACTCCCAGCCTGTAAAGACGCTGCCATCGATAATGCTTTCACAGTATCGCTATTTTTAGGTGTAATAAATGCTGTGAGTTGAGGTTTGCCTTCAGTTAAAGTACCGGTCTTATCAAATGCTAATGCTTTAACAGCATGGGTGATTTCCAGTGTTTCTGCATCTTTTATTAAAATACCATGACGTGCAGCCGTTCCGGTACCAACCATAATTGCTGTTGGTGTTGCCAATCCAAGCGCACAAGGACAAGCGATAACCAGTACGGCAACAGCATTAAGTACACCATGTTCCCAATTACCGGTGACAAATCCCCAGCCAAGCAATGTTAGTAAAGCTAAAATAATAATGACAGGTACGAAGATACTACTAATTTTATCGACAACACGTTGAATTGGTGCCTTTTTCGCCTGAGCGGATTCGACTAGCTGAATAATTTTAGCCAGAGTACTTTCAGCACTAATCGCAGTTGTTTTGATTAACAAGAGTCCTTCACCATTGATTGCACCACCGGTCACACTATCGCCAACGGATTTAGTTACCGGCAGACTTTCCCCGGTAATTAAAGATTCATCAACACTGGAGCTACCTTCCTGTACATCGCCATCAACCGGGATTCTTTCACCGGGCTTAACCACGACTAAATCACCAGGCATGACTTGTTCAACTGCAATATCAAGATCCTGATTTTGACGACGCACGGTTGCTCGTTCTGGGCGTAGTGCCGCCAAAGCACGTATTGCTTCTGAGGTTTGAGTTTTAGCCCGGGCTTCCAGCCATTTACCAAGCAGAATTAACGTAATAATGACAGCTGATGATTCAAAATAGAGATGCGCCTCTTGCCCAGAACTTACGTTGAGTAACTGATAAACCGATAAACCATAAGCAGCACTGGTACCAAGCGCTACCAGCATATCCATATTGCCGCTTAAAGCTTTAAGCGCTTTCCATGCACCTTTATAGAAACGCCAGCCTAACCAAAATTGTACTGGTGTTGCCAATAGCCACTGAACCCAGCCAGGCAGCATCCAGTGTAAACCAAAGGGTTCTGCCAGCATTGGCAAGACCAGAGGTAGTGCAAAAAGAGCAGAAACAATAACAGGCCAGATCGGTGCCCGTTTACGAGGTTGTGCCTGAGCCTGATTAGAAGACTCTTCTATCACCTGAGCTTCATACCCAGCATCGATAACTGCCTGAATTAAAATGCCCGCTTCTAAATGAGTCCCTTTCACCGTAGCTTTTTCTGTTGCCAGATTGACCTCAGCAGAATCAACTCCCTCGACATGAGATAATGCTTTTTCTACTCGTCCCACACAGGAAGCACAGCTCATACCACCAATAGATAAGGTTATTTCATGATCGGAGTTATGAGAAGGTTTAGGAGCAGCAATAACAGTGTAACCTGCATCAACTACAGCCTGATGTAAGTCCCCATCCAGCACTTGTGGCTCGGCGATAACTTGTGCCCGTTCGGTCGCAAGATTGACACTTACCGAAAGTACGCCGGGTACTTTAGTTAAGGCTTTTTCAACCCGACCAACACAAGAAGCACAGCTCATATCACCAACCTGAAATGAGTGTTCCACAGATGGAACTGATGATTGTTTATTCTTTTCCACAATAACCTCCTCATTGTAATTAGTACGAGTATTTCGTATTAATTACATAAATCCTTTTATAATAAAATCAAAGCTAATTACGCTTGTTTCACGTATTCAAAACCAGCGTCATTAATAGCTTTAATTGCTGCCTCAAGAGAGACATTGCCGGTTATAGCAACTTCTTTTTTAGCTAAATCGACATCAACTTTAGCCGCAGAATCAATAGACTGGATAGCTTTAGTCACAGTCTTAACACAGTGACCACAAGACATATTATTTACGATAAGTTTCATAATTGGCTCCTTCATTAGTTCCATAATAACAGTTAATCTTAACGAACAAACTTACTATAAAGGTTACCATGGGGGTAAGGTCAAGAGATTACAATTTCTTTTTTGAAATGTTTTATTATATGCTGGGTTGCGCGACATAGTCGCGCTTTTTGGATCTTGGAATGGCGATGTAGTTAGATTGTGTGGATTGCGCGACGCAGTCGCGCTTGTAGATCTTGGAGCGGTGAAAGAATTAGCCTCTACTTCCCAATACAAAACGATCCAAAAATCGCCCCAAGTAAATCATCAGAAGTAAACTCCCCGGTGATCTCACTTAACGATTCCTGAGCCAGTCTCAATTCTTCTGCCAATAGTTCTCCGGCATGGAATACCACTAATTGCTCTTTGCCTTGTGCCAGGTGCTGTGCAGCAACTTCAAGCGCCTGCAGATGACGACGACGAGCCAAAAAACCACCTTCGGTATTACTGGTAAAGCCCATGCTTTCTTTCAGATGCTCACGCAGAGTCTGCACACCATCCCCAGTACGGGCAGAAAGCTTCACAAGAGAGTAACCATTTACTTCGCTATAACCCAGCTCTTCACCAGTGATATCTGCTTTATTACGAATCACGGTAACCGGAACAGATTTTGGTAGTCTTGCCATAAACTCTGGCCAGAGTTTGTTGGGTTCTGATTCCGCAGACGTTGTACCATCAACCATAAAGAGAACGCGATCGGCTTGTTCAATCTCCTGCCACGCTCGCTCAATACCAATACGTTCAACCTCATCACTGGCTTCACGCAGGCCAGCAGTATCAATAATATGTAGCGGCATACCATCAATATGAATATGTTCACGCAGCACGTCACGCGTGGTACCAGCAATATCCGTTACAATTGCCGCATCTCTCCCGGCAAGGGCATTAAGCAAACTTGATTTGCCAGCATTTGGACGACCAGCAATCACCACTTTCATACCCTCACGCAACAACGAGCCCTGACGCGCTTCTTTACGTACATCTTCCAGCTCACCAATCACGTTATTCAATTGCGCTTCAATTTTACCATCAGACAGGAAATCAATTTCCTCTTCCGGAAAATCGATCGCTGCTTCAACAAAAATACGCAGATTAATCAGTTCACCAACTAAATGATGAATTTTATTAGAAAACACGCCTTGTAGTGATGACATCGCTGATTTAGCTGCTTGTTCTGAACTGGCATCGATTAAATCAGCAATAGCCTCAGCCTGCGCCAGATCGAGCTTGTCATTCATAAATGCACGTTCAGAGAACTCCCCCGGACGAGCAACCCGAATTTTTGGGAGTGATAAAACTCGCTTAAGCAATAGATCTAAAATCACCGGCCCGCCATGCCCTTGCAGCTCAAGCACATCTTCACCGGTAAATGAGTTAGGATTTGGAAAATAAAGGGCAATACCCTGATCGATCACTGAACCATCGTGATCTAAAAAAGGTAAATATTCTGCATAACGAGGTTTTGGTATTTTACCAAGCAATGCTAAAGCTACTGTCTGCGCCTGAGAGCCTGATACTCTCAAAATTCCAACGCCTCCACGCCCGGGTGGTGTGGCTTGTGCTACAATTGTTTCTGTCATAACCAGTTATCTATTTTTAAATTAAAATTACTTATTTATCCGTGGTGAAATTTGCCGAAATGAACAGGACTAAGTCCATATTAGTACCGTAATCTTTAGCATCCATACTCACCCGAACATAAAAATACATATTATCTTTTCGATATACCACATTACGCGAGACGACACTTTCACCATCTCTCACGCCGGCTGTTAATATATCCAGATAACGCACACCACTTGATGTGGTTAACTCTCTTTGATCCAGTATCTGTTCACCTGACAGTGCAAGTTTACTTTTTAGCCAGTCAGCAGGTGCAATATCAACCAGAACCTCTTCGTAATAAACATTGGTCTCAATAAACGGTGCCTCAGCGTCCAGATCTTTAATCGTCTGATAAGTCCCAATCTCTGTGATATTTGCGCCGGGAATAGGCTCCGGCTCAATAGAGATCGGCTTCATATAATTTGGCAGCACAATTTTATAAGCTAGTGCTTCACCAGCAGAAGAATAAGAACAACGCCAGAAGTTCTTTACTAAATAATCTTTATCAAAGTTATAGGTCGTTGGGAATAAAGCACCAGCCGCCATACCTGCTCCACAATAAAAAAGAAAAAATAAACTAAATATCAAGGCTTTTAGTTTCATCGTTTTTAACTTCATAATTTTCCTGCTTATATATTACTTACTCTGACGACAAAAACACTCTTCAAAATGGTCATCAACCAACCCCATCGATTGCATAAATGCATAACAGATGGTTGAACCAACGAAGGTAAAACCCTTTTTCTTCAAGGCTTTTGACATTTTATCTGAAATCTCGGTACTGGCAGGCACGTCTTTCATCGCTTTGTAGTGATTAACAATGGTTTTATTATCCACAAAAGACCAGATAAACTCGGCAAAATCTTCACCATTTTTCTGCATTTCTAAATAAGCCTTAGCATTTTTAATAATGGCATTGAGTTTTAAGCGATTACGAATCAAACCTTTATTTTCCATCATTGGCTCAATAGATTCAATTTTGATGATTTTTTTAGGATCAAAATTGAAAAAACAACGACGATATTCCTCACGTTTTTTTAGTACCGTAATCCATGAAAGCCCTGCTTGCTGCCCTTCCAGACAAATCTTCTCAAATAACTTTATGCTACTGTGTTGTGGCTTGCCCCATTCTTTATCATGATACTCAATATAAATTGGATCATCTGATACCCAGCTACAACGTTTAATCGTTTTTGTCATTTTCTATCCTAGATTCGAATAATTTTCACGGAAAAGCACCAATCTGTTAAGATTAACACTTCCTTATTGAATAATAAACAGTATAGAATAAGGGATTAATTTATCATTCATTATTCATCAGATAATAGACAATCATCATGCAAAAGTTCGATGTTAAAACATTTCAAGGATTAATCCTGACATTACAGGATTACTGGGCAAATCAAGGATGTACTGTCATTCAACCACTTGATATGGAAGTGGGTGCCGGCACATCTCATCCAATGACGTGCCTGCGGGCAATCGGGCCTGAGCCAATTGCGCTCGCTTATGTGCAACCGTCACGTCGTCCAACTGATGGGCGCTATGGTGAGAACCCTAACCGTTTGCAACACTATTATCAGTTTCAGGTGATTATTAAGCCTTCTCCTGACAATATTCAGGAACTTTATTTGGGCTCACTAAAAGCGTTAGGCCTAGATCCACTTATTAACGACATCCGTTTTGTTGAAGATAACTGGGAAAACCCAACTCTTGGTGCCTGGGGACTGGGCTGGGAAGTCTGGCTTAACGGTATGGAAGTGACACAATTTACTTATTTTCAACAAGTTGGTGGACTTGAATGTAAGCCAGTAACTGGTGAAATTACTTATGGACTTGAGCGCCTAGCCATGTATATTCAGGGTGTTGATAGCGTTTACGATCTGGTCTGGAGTAATGGTCCACTTGGCGTAACCACTTATGGTGATGTTTTCCATCAAAATGAAGTTGAGCAATCAACTTATAACTTTGAATATGCCGATGTTGATTTCCTATTCTACTGTTTTGATCAGTATGAAAAAGAAGCCAAACACTTACTTGAGCTGGAAAAACCACTGCCGCTACCGGCTTATGAACGTATTTTAAAAGCAGCACACTGTTTTAACTTACTTGACGCACGTAAAGCGATCTCTGTAACAGAACGTCAACGTTATATTTTAAGAATTCGTACGTTAACCAAATCTGTTGCCGAAGCTTATTATGCTTCCCGAGAAGCACTAGGATTCCCAATGTGCCAAAGAACGAGTAAGGAGAAATAGTCATGCAACAAACATTCTTAGTTGAAATCGGCACAGAAGAGCTACCACCAAAATCACTACGCACGCTGGCAGAAAGCTTCTCAGCTAATCTCATTGATCAATTAAATAACGCTGGTATCGAACATGGCGAGGTACTTTGGTACGCATCACCGCGCCGCTTAGCTTTAAAAGTGTTAGCGCTAAATGATACACAGCCAGACACGCAAATTGTCAAACGTGGTCCGGCGGTGGCTCAGGCATTTGATGCAAGTGGTAACCCAACGCCTGCTGCACAAGGCTGGGCTAAAGGTTGTGGTATCACAGTTGATCAGGCTGAACGCGTGCAAACCGATAAAGGTGAATGGCTATCTTACACATTAAACCAAAAAGGTAAGCCGGTTACTGAGCTGCTTGCTGATATGGTAAAAACTGCGCTGGATAAGCTTCCTATTCCAAAAGCAATGCGCTGGGGTGATAAGTCTATTCAATTCATCCGTCCGGTTCATACCGTGACAATGCTATATGCATCTGAATTGATTAAAGGGACCATTTTAGGTATTGAATCAGGTAACATCATTCGTGGTCACCGCTTTATGGGAGAAGCTGAATTTGCTATCTCTCACGCTGATGAGTATCCGGAGATTTTAGAGCAGAAAGGTAAAGTTATCGCTGATTACCAAAAACGTAAAGCGATTATTTTAGAGCAAGCGACTGCTGCTGCAACAAAACTTAACGGTAAAGCCGATCTGACTGATAGTTTAGTAGAAGAAGTGACTTCACTGGTTGAATGGCCGGTAGTATTAACTGCTAAATTTGAAGAAAAATTTCTGGCTGTCCCATCAGAAGCCTTAGTTTATACTATGAAAGGGGATCAAAAATACTTCCCTGTCTATGATAAACAAAACAAATTACTCCCAAATTTTATTTTTGTTACTAATATCGAATCAAAAGATCCGATGCAAATTATTGCCGGTAATGAGAAAGTGGTTCGTCCTCGTCTGGCTGATGCTGAATTCTTCTATAAAACTGACCTAAAACAGCGTTTAGAAGACCATTTACCACGTTTGGAAACTGTATTATTCCAACAACAACTTGGTACCCTGCGTGATAAAACAGCTCGAATTGAAGAGCTATCTGGCTGGATTGCAAGCCAAATTGGTGCAAATGAACTACATGCTAAACGTGCCGGCCTGTTATCTAAATGTGACCTGATGACTAATGTGGTGTTTGAATTCCCGGAAACTCAGGGCATTGTGGGTATGCACTTAGCCTACCACGACAAAGAAGATTCAGAAGTCGCAGTTGCTATTAACGAACAATATATGCCACGTTTTTCTGGCGATGAACTACCAGGCTCTTTAATTGCCTGCGCTGTTGCTATCGCGGATAAAATGGATACTTTAGCGGGAATTTTTGGTATTGGCCAGCATCCAAAAGGTGATAAAGATCCATTTGCTCTGCGCCGGGCTGCCATTGGTGTGCTGCGTATTTTAGTTGAAAAATCACTACCGCTTGATCTGCAAACGCTGACTGAAAAAGCTGTTGAGTTGTATGGCAGCAAGTTAACAAATCAAAACGTAGTTGAGGACGTTGTTAACTTTATGCAAGGCCGCTTCCGTGCCTGGTATCAGGAGCAAGGTTATGCGATTGATACTATTCAGGCTGTTCTGGCACGTAACCCGACACGTCCGACTGATTTTGATGCACGTGTTAAAGCAGTAACCCACTTTAGAACGCTGGAAGCAGCAAGTGCATTGGCAGCAGCTAACAAACGTGTAGCCAATATTCTGTCTAAAGTAGAAGGCGAGTTACCTGTTAAAGTTAATACTTCGTTAATCCAGGCAGGGGCTGAAGGTGAACTGGCTAAATGCGTCGTGGTACTTCATGACAAGCTGGAACCTTATTTTGAAGCTGGCCGCTATCAGGAAGCGTTAGTAGAACTTGCCACGCTCAGACAACCCGTTGATCAGTTCTTTGAACAAGTAATGGTAATGGTTGATGATCAGCAGTTAAAAATGAACCGTCTGGCTCTGCTCAACCACTTACAAGCGCTGTTCTTAAAAGTGGCTGATATTTCACTATTACAATCTTAATGACTTAGTGAGAAGTATTGTGATGATCAATACTTCTCACGACATAAATATGATTTAAAAGGTTAATTTATGCCATTATCATTCTCTGCCATTTTTTCTGATACCAAGAATTTTATTTTTAATCGGTTGTTACAAATTTTCATCATTCTGCTGATACTGGCGATTATCACGCAAATGATCACTTTTATGGTGATTCCAAATCAAGATATCCTAAAACCGATAGAACAATTTTTACAGCAAACTGCTGCTGCACAAGGCGACTTCTCATTACAGTCTGTTCAGTCAGCCTTAGCCAGGTTATCACCATCTCAGCAACAGGAAATTGTCAGTGCTCTTGGCAGCTATGCATTTCGCTTGTTGATCGTGTATGTCATTAGTAATTTGTTGGGTACCAGTATTATTCTGGCCATGATCGCTAACTTATCTCATAGCGATACACTTAATATCCCGCAGCTAATTGGCAGAGCTTTAACGCATATTCCACAGCTACTAACATTTATGATTGTCAGTATTCCGTTCTTTGTTGGTTTATCTGTTGTGGGTATGCTGATTGCGCCGTTGATGATATTCATTTTACTAATTGGTATGTTTATCTATACCATTGTCTATAATGTCTTTTTATCCTGCCTGATAGAGCCTAAAGAACAAACCACTCTGTTTAATAAGATTGGAGAGAGCTTTCAGCGCTCAAAAGCTTATGCCAAACTGATTTTACCGATGGTTGGGATCTGGCTGGTAGCACTAATTGTGGTCAGCTCACTGGTAAGTAATTTGACTACTGATAACTTCATTTTGAATGTGGTAGTAAATATTGTTGGTCTGTTCTTAAACTTCTTTTTAATCAGCTATTGTTATCGGCTTTACACATTAACGCCAATTCCGGTAAAACCTAATGACACCCGCTATTAATTTACTCAAAAAGTTAAAAGTAGTATTTAATGTGCATCAATATCAGCATGACACCGCTGATACACATTTTGGAGAGGAGGCCGTAGCAAAACTGGCTACTCGCCTCCAAATACTGCCTGAACAGATTTTTAAAACACTAGTAATAAGTCTCAATGGCGATAATAAACAACTGGCGGTTGTCGTATTACCTGTTGTTTGTCGCTTAGATCTCAAGAAAGCAGCGAAAGCACTTAACTGTAAAAATGCGGATATGGCAGATCCGGTGCAAGCACAAAAAATCACGGGTTATCTGGTTGGTGGCATTAGCCCTGTCGGTCAGAAGAAACTCCTCCCTACACTTATTCATGAAAGTGCTAAAGAACATAACACCATGTTTGTTTCTGGTGGCAAACGTGGGCTTGAAATAGAGCTATCTCCACAAGATTTAGCCAGTACATTATCGGCTCAGTTTGTTGATATCTCCTGTTAAGCGGATAAATTACAAATCATAACCCTTTGATTTTATTAAATAAATGTAATCTATTGATTTATTTAAACTTAAAAAAAGGCTACTCCGTCAATAAGTAGCCTTTAGTACAAGAATCTTACTCAATAAAAAATTAACATTAATAAATTAAAATATTACATCCACTCCAAAACCCATTTATTTTGGCTCATCCAACATCAGAATTAACACAAATCCGACAGCAGCACAGATACCAAAATAGGTAAATACAGCACTAAAAGCACCTGTTGAATCAAGCAAGAATCCGGCAATCATCGGGGATGCAAAACCGCCAAGGTTACCACCACTATTAATCAGTGAAATGGCAATCGGATAGTTTTTTTGATCGGTTACACCCATCGGATAAGCGGTAAATGCAGGCCAGCCAATATTTAACATTAAACCAACAAAAAATAATGAGGCAGCAACAGCGACGCTACTATCAGGAATATTCAGCATCACCAGCATCATGACAACAGTCGCCAGTGCAGTAAATAGCATGGTTGGTTTACGACGACGACCAAAGATGTTATCAGAGATCCAGCCACCAGAAATAGAACCGATAAAGCCACCAATAAATGGCATCGCCGCCACAAAGCCCATTCCCATAAAAGAGAAGCCTTTTTCTTTAACCAGATACATCGGAATCCAGGTTAACAAACCGTATAGCACACTTACCATCATAAAATAAGCTAAGCAGTCACCCCAAATATTCTTAGAGGTAAAGACTTTACCCACCGTATCAAGCGGAGTCAGTTTTTTCACACGGATAATTTTATCCAGCGTAGCGAACTTACTACCTTCGACAATATTACCAACAGGTTTATCCACCGTTACCGTAGCGCCGCTGGTACGAATATATTTCACTTCACTTTCAGAAACAAAACGGCTCTCTTCCGGTTTTGATTTAACAAAAAGCCACCAAATAATGGCCAGAATAATCCCCGGTGTTGCGAACGAGAAAAATACCCAGCGCCAGCCATAAGTAATTGCGATCCAGACGGCAAGCGGAGGAACAATGATTGGCGCAAACATGGTTGAAGCAATATAGACACCCGTTGCTGTAGCTTTCTCTTTCGCAGGAAACCAGTTATTAATCGTTGAGGTTAAACCAACGGGCGTCGGACCTTCTGTTAAACCAAGACCTAATCGGATCCATTTAATGGCAAATGCTGATGATGCTGTACCAATTAACCAGGTAAAAGCGGAAAAGCCTAAAATAGACAAGGACACAAGCCCTCTGGTACCACGCTTAGCCATCCAGAAACCAGCCGGAATCTGACTGACTGCGTAGCCTAAAAAAAACATACTGGCAAGAGAGCCTGCTTCAAAGTTGGAAAGTTGGAATTCTTCAATAATAAAAGGTAAAACGGCACCAATATTTGTTCGGTCTGCATAGTTAACGGCATAAACTAAAAAGATAAGTGCTAAAACAACCCAACGATAATTCGTCTGCGGTTTTATCGAACTCATGTTTGTCATAATAACTACCCTCATTAATAGGTGATTTATTTTTTTAACTTATTAACTCGAATCCAGTCGCTTATTTATCGTATTACGACAATAAGCTATGCATTGTTTCTTTTAAATTTGGATATAACGCACTGTAAATGCCAAAATGTTTGTCATAAACTTCGTTAATTGCTTTATCTTTATTCGGTTTAAAAAGAATATCCTCCGTTCTGATAATTGGGAGGTCAGGATCGTTCACTCCACAGAAATATCCTGCCCCAGTTGCACCGATCATTGCTGCACCAAATGCTGCTGCATCACTGGTTTGAGCAATGCTGTACTCAACCTGTAAAATATCGGCTTTAATCTGTGTCCAGAGATGATTGCGCGAACCACCACCAACACTAAGTAATTCATCTAACTTAATGCCCCACTTTTTACTGGCGATATCAACTAACTGACGCAAGCCAAAAGCGGTACCTTCAAACGCAGCCCGAATCATATCGCTACGGGTATGAGATAAACGCAGGCCAAGCCATGCACCAGAAGCTTTCACGTCCCAGATTGGACTTCTCTCCCCGGCCAGATAAGGTAGATAAACTAACCCTTTTGCTCCGGGTTCAGACTCACGAGCTAATTGTTCGAGCGTTTCATGATTATCTATTTCCGGCCAGACTGACTTATTGAGCCAGCCAAATGTCCCCCCGGTCGTTGACATGGCACCATGTGCCAACCATTGATTAGGAACAACGTGATAACGATTCATAAAGCGGGAATCAAAATCTGGTTTTTCTAAGCAAAAGGTAATCACTCCAGATGTACCGGTAGATTCAAATGCTGTTCCACCATCAATCAACCCAACAGCAAAAGCCGCTGCTGCTGTATCTGCAGAACCCAGTGTGATAGCTGTGTCCTGCTTTAACCCCGTCTGTTTTGCTGCCTGCGCACTGACCCGTCCGACAACAGCAAAACTTGGATAAATCGGCGCCAGTAAACTATGGTCAAAATTCCAATAGCTCAGGAGCTCTTTTGACCATTTTGGCGCACCGGCAAGTACCACAGCTCCTGAATAAGCTGCTTGAGTAGGATCGATACCTGCTTTACCGCCAAGGCGTGTCGCTAAAAAGCCATTGAACAGAACTATCTTATGGACCTTTTTCATCAGTTCCGGTTGCTGACTCTGTAACCAGCCAATGGTTCCAACCCAGCAGGAGGAAGGGCTTGGACTGTTACTGGATAATGACATAACGTGCTCTTTATTCTCACCTAATGTTTTATGAATAAAGTCTTCAGAACGCCCGTCCAAATAAGTGATAGCGTTACAAATCGGATTATTATTTTTATCCAGGAGAACAATTGTTGGGCAAGCCACTGATAAACCAATAGAAACAATATTGTCAAACCTCTGGGTCATCTCATTAATGGCTGCAACGGTTTGTTCCCAATATTCATTAAGATCTAGCTCATGATGTCTGGATGATTTAGAAATAATTTTAGTTTCTCTGGAAGCCTTTCCAAGCAGCTCACCCCGGTGGTTAAAAGCACAGACTTTTACTCCACTACTACCAGCATCAATCCCTAAATAGATTTCTTCTTTCATTGCCTGACTCCTTAGCGTGTCTTCAATAAAAACTGAACTACAAATAGACTCATTACGCTAAAATTATGCGTCGTTTGTAATTAGGATTTTTATTGCAGCACCATCTAAAGCACAGGCAAAGGCAGCATTAATATCATCAAGTTTGAAACGGTGAGTTACCAGTTTTTCAACATTGATTTTGCCGGAAGAAATAAGATTCAGAGCAGTTTGATAGCCTTGTCGGCTCAGCGCACTTGCGCCTGTTATGCTCAGTTCATTATAATGAATAAGATTGACATCGATATTTGACATATCACCGGCAGAGAAACCAGCAAACAGATTTACTCGTCCACCTTTACGCACTAAAGATAAAGCTGGGTTAACCAGAGCAGGCACACCGATCGCCATAATAACCACATCAGCACCCATACCGTCAGTCAGTTGTTTAATTTTTTCATCCAAATTCTCTTTACTGGAATCAACAACTAAGTCAGCACCACAGTCAAGCGCTGCTAAACGACGCTTTTCATTTAGCTCACTGACAATAATCGTTTTAGCACCTGATAAACGTGCCAGCATAATGTGCATGAGGCCAATTGGCCCTGCGCCAAGAATTACCACAGTGTCACCGAGTTCTATCCCGACATTTTTTTGTCCGTTGATACAACACGCTAAAGGCTCAGCAAGTGCAGCCGCTTCAAAAGAGATTCCTTGAGGAACTTTGAAAACATTACCGGTTTTTAAAGCAATCGCCGGAATACGCAGGTACTCTGCGAAAGCACCGTCAAACTCATAACCAATCGCCTGACGGTTTTTGCAGACATTCTCTTTACCTGAAAGGCAATAAACACATGAACAACAAGGAATAACCGGATCAACTGCAACAGCATCACCACACTGAAAATTAGTTACACCAGTACCCACTTCAACCACTTCACCGGAAAATTCATGGCCGATGACGGAAGGATAGCGAACACCTTTGGTTTTTTTGCCTGTGACAATACGACCATCAGTTCCACAAATTGCTGAAGCTTTGACTTTGATTACCAAATCACCGGGACCAGCAACTGGTTTTTCAATTTGAGTAACGTTTAATTTGTTTGCTGCGAATAATACTGCTGCTTTCATAATCTTACCCTCTATTATTATTGTTATTTGCCACCAGCTTGTTTATAAATAGCAACGGCCTGATCAACACTTGCATCATCATTAATTAATGCATTGAGTGCACAAACTACTGCTGTTGGCGTTTCATGCTGCCAGACAAAGCGACCATAAGTCACCCCACCCACACCAATATCCAGCGCTTTACGTGTATTGGTTAAGAAGCTCACCAGGTCATTACCCATGTCACCACCGGCAAGTGCGACCATAGTCGGGCAGCAATCAACCACTTCTTTAAAGGTTTCTGCTGAGCCTGACCACAAGGTTTTAATAATATCGACACCTAACTCAGCACCAGCACGGGTACAATAAGCTAAGTTTTTAGCATCAAAAGAGTCTTTAATCATTGGGCCTTTTGGATAGATATGCGCGACAAGCGGCAAACCAGCAGAAGACGCAGCCTTAGAAATCTGGCCTAAAAAAGTCAGTTGTTTTGCCTGTTCAGGTCCACCCATAATACAACCAACAGAAATAGCATCTGCGCCAAGGCGAATTGCTTCTTCAACATCAGCAACTGGCGTATCAAACGCTTCGTGGTAAGGAATAGAGTAGCTGGTTGCTTTCATGATTAAGGAGATATCTTCCCCTGCATACGGAGGGTAGACATTTTCAATAATTCCTTTATGTAACGTTATGGCATCAGGTTTACCTGCAACCACTTCTCCCATTACTTTGCGAATATTCCCAATACCAGGTAAAACACCGCGTGTAATCGGATGATCCATAGTGATAGCCAGCAATCGGCCTGATTTCTTGTTTAATAATCTTTTTAAACGTATTTCTTTACCTAAAAACATATTTAACCCCTTAATTAATCAATTAAAATAGTTAACAACGACTTATGGATTCACCACGTTTTGCGGTGTGCCAGATAAAAATGCTTCAATATTGTCCATCAGCATGTCAGCAAGAGACTGAATGGCTTCAAAACTTGCCCATGAGATATGAGGTGTAAGAATAAAATTAGACAGATTGGTCAGCTTCATGATGACGTCATCCGGTTTTGGAGGCTCATTTTTAGTGACATCAAACGCAGCACCGGCAATCACCTTATTAATGAGTGCATCACAAAGCGCTTCTTCATTGACAATGCCTCCTCTGGCTGTATTAATCAGTAAAGCGGTCGACTTCATCTGATTGAATTCAGCCTCATCAATCATATTGCGGGTTGAATCTGTAAGAGGACAATGAATAGAGATGATGTCACTGTGTTTTAAAACATCTTCAAACGGAGTATATAAAGGCCCCATATTGGGAACACCTTTATAAGCAGAAAATAGTACTTTCATACCAAATGCTTTTGCGACTTCAGCAACAGCTTTGCCAAGTACGCCATCACCGATTAGCCCTAAAGTCGAATTAGCCAGATTTTTGATAGGATAGTCAAAATAGCAAAACTGGTTTGCTTCCTGCCAGCGGCCTGCCCGTACAGACTCATGATAAGCAATAATACTACGACGCAGAGCCAGTATTAGTGCAAAAGTATGTTCGGGTACAGTATTAATAGCGTAGTTGCGAATATTTGAAACAGGAATACCTTTTTCCTTACAAGCAAACAAGTCAATCACATCAGTCCCAGTTGCAGCAACGGCAATAAAGCGTAATTTTCGTGCCTGCTTTAAAATATCCTGAGTAATTTTTACTTTATTTGTGATGACAATATCTGCATCAGCAATACGCTCTACTACTTGTTCAGGTGAGGTATGATCGTACGAAATAATCTCATTTTGATGAGAAATAGATTTTAACTTAATGTCAGCCGGGAATGTTTCTCTGTCTAAAAATACAATTTTAGTTGCCATAATGATTTATCACTCCTAAAAACTCGAATAAAAAATCTATAAAGTTAATGCATCAGTGGTGAACAAAATATCAATTAATGTTCTTTATAACAAAAAATCATTTTCTTTTCTAAGCCAGTATAAAAGTAAAAAATCAATTTTCATCATGCAAAATAACAATTTTAACTCGTTAATTTTCCTTTATTATTATGCTTAAGCACAAAACAATGATAACTTCATCACAAATTTTGCTTCTTTTGTGAATAGAATCACAGAATCCTATTTTTAGCTTAAAATTCAATTGTTTTTAATAAAAATCAAAAAGATAATTAAATAAAAATGAAAAATTCATTTCATTTAACATATGTTATTATAATTAACACTTGATCATTTGGGTGGAGCTATTTTTTGCTTTTGTGACGGGTTGCGCATATTTTGGTAATAAAAGATAATTAAGCTATGTCAGAATTAATATTTAAAATATACAGAGAACTTTAAGAAAATAAGAATAATGAAAGCAACTCAAGAAATTCATGCAAAATTTAGCCGGAGCCTCCTCCATCCTCGTTATTGGTTAACGTGGTTCGGTATTGGTATTCTCTATTTGCTTGTGTTACTTCCTTATGGTGTGATTTATCAAATTGGTAAAACACTTGGATTGCTATCGATGAAAATTGCTAAGCGCCGTGTTGTTATCGCAACACGAAATTTAGAATTATGTTTTCCGGATAAATCAGAGCAGGAAAGAGCGCAACTACTAAGAGAAAACTTTATTTCCACTGGCATAGCGATCTTTGAAACGGGTATGGCCTGGTTTTGGTCAGATAGAAGAATTGCCAAACATTCAACAACTATTGGTGTTGAAAATATCTTAGAACCTCAGGAACATAATCAGGGTGTCTTGTTAGTAGGTATTCACTTTCTAACTCTGGAACTTGGAGCAAGAATTATTGGCTTGGCCCGCCCAGGTATTGGCGTTTATCGTCCAAACGATAATCCTGTGATGGATTATGTACAAATAAAAGGTCGATTAAAATCAAATAAATACATGCTCGATCGACGTAACCTGAAAGGCATGATTCGTTCTCTTAAACAAGGAGAAATGCTCTGGTATGCTCCGGATCATGATTATGGTCCTAAAAATAGTGTATTTGTCCCTTTCTTTGCCGTTGAAAAAGCAGCAACAACAGTTGGTACTTCTATTCTGGTGAAAATGGCAGATCCTAATATTGTCCCTTTTACACCTAAAAGAGATAAAAAAGGCTATACTTTAGTTATTCAGCCGGCTTTAGTTGGCTTTCCAAAAGATGATGAGACGGCTGCCGCTGCGTTTATGAATAAGGCAATTGAGAAAGAAATTTTGCAAGCGCCTGAACAATATATGTGGTTACATCGTCGTTTTAAAACTCGCCCCAAAGGTGAGCCTTCTCTGTATGATTAATTTACAATTTCTGAACTGACTTTTTATCAATAAAGGCAGAGATTCCACGGAGATGTGAATTAAATCACCTTAAAAATTTGATCCATATCAAATTTTAATGAATTTTATCTCAATATTCTTTATTTTTTACACAGGATTAATTATATTAACAACTATAATAATAGGGATACTCTAATCTCAGTAAAATAATAATCTAGCAATGAATGTATATAATGTAATGTCAGACTTTTAAGGAGTCCTTATGCTATTTAACCGTAGACAGTTCTTTAAGATCTGTGCTGGTGGTATGGCAGGCACAACTGTAGCAACCCTTGGACTTGCTCCAAACGTTGCTCTCGCGCAAACTCGCCAGTATAAATTACTCAAATCTAAAGAAACTCGTAACAACTGTACCTACTGTTCTGTAGGTTGTGGACTGTTGTTATATAGCCGCGGAGATGGAGCTCTTAACAATCGCTTAAGTATTTTCCATGTTGAAGGAGATCCCGATCATCCGGTAAGCAGAGGCTCACTTTGTCCTAAAGGTGCCGGTGTACTTGATTATATAAAGAGTGAAAACCGTGTTCAGTTCCCTGAATATCGTGCACCAGGTTCAGACAAGTGGCAAAAAATCAGCTGGGATGATGCCATTGATCGTATTGCCCGCTTAATGAAAGAAGATCGTGATAAAAACTTTATTGAAAAAAATGCTCAGGGTACAACGGTTAATCGTTGGACAACAACTGGCTGGCTAGTAACTTCTGCTGCCAGTAATGAAACCGGTTGGTTAGCCTTTAAAGTTGCACGTGCACTGGGTATGCTCAGTCTTGAAACTCAGGCTCGTGTGTGCCATGGTCCTTCTGTTTCAAGTTTAGCGGCAACCTATGGCCGTGGAGCTATGACCAATAACTGGAATGACATTAAAAATGCGAATGTCGTGATCGTTATGGGTGGTAATGCGGCAGAAGCGCATCCGGTTGGGTTTAAATGGGCAATTGAAGCCAAAATCAACAACGGTGCAGAACTCATTGCTGTTGACCCGAGATTCCACCGCACAGCTGCTGTTGCTGACTTATATGTTCCAATCCGAGCCGGTTCTGATATCGCCTTCCTGCTTGGTGTAATTAACTATTTAATCACTAATGATGAAGTCAATCACGAATATTTAGTGACTCACTCTAATGCCAGCCTGTTGGTACGTGATGATTATGATTTCAACGTCGAAGATGGATTATTTAGTGGCTATAATGCAGAAAAACGTCAGTACGACCAATCCAGCTGGACTTATCAAACCGATGCTAATGGTTATGCACTTCGCGATGCCACTTTGCAACATCCACGCAGTGTCTGGCAACTATTAAAACAACACGTTAGTCGCTATACACCTGAAGTGGTCAATAATATTACCGGTACACCAGTTGATAACTTCTTACATGTTTGTCGTTCTCTTGCCAGCACTAAGACTAATGACCGTGCAGCAACATTCTTATATGCACTAGGCTGGACACAACATAGTTATGGTACGCAAATTATTCGTACTGCTGCTATGATCCAACTAATACTAGGTAATATCGGTGTGATGGGTGGTGGTATTAACGCACTACGCGGACACTCAAATATTCAAGGTTTAACTGACGTAGGTCTGTTATCTAACCGTTTACCTGCTTATCTAGATTTACCTAAAGATTCACAAATTACATTAGAGCAATATCTGGCAGAAAAAACACCAAAACCATTTGGTCCAACAGAAGTTAACTTCTGGGCAAATTATCCTAAATTCTTTGTCAGCTTCATGAAATCCATGTATGGAGATAAAGCAACTAAAGAGAATAACTGGGGCTTTGACTGGTTACCAAAATGGGATAAAACTTACGACGTTTTACAATTTAGTAAAATGATGCGTGACGGTGATGCTAATGGCTTTATCTGTCAGGGCTTTAACCCGCTAGCGGCTTTCCCGGATAAAAACAGTGTCCGTGATGGTTTATCAAAATTAAAATTCTTAATCAACATCGACCCTATGCCGACAGAAACGGCGGAGTTTTGGAAAAACCACGGTGAATCCAACGATGTTGATTCAAGTAAGATTCAAACAGAAGTGTTCCGATTACCATCCAACTGCTTTGCAGAGGAAGATGGTACGATTGTTAACTCTTCTCGCTGGTTGCAATGGCACTGGGCGGCAGCAAAACCTCCATTTGAAGCAAAATACGATCCGGAAATCATCTCTCGTATTTTCTTAAGAATGAAAGAGTTGTATGCAGAAGAAGGCGGACCAGGTCAGGAACCAATGAATAGTCTGGTATGGGATTATAAAGAATCACATGAGCCTTCAGCTGAAGAGTTAGCTAAAGACTATAACGGCCGTGCACTGGCTGATTTAAAAGATGCCAACGGCAATGTAACGATTAAAAAAGGTCAGTTACTCAGTGGTTTTGGTCAATTGAAAGATGATGGTACAACTTCCTGCGGTATCTGGATCTTCTGTGGCTGCTGGACAGAAGCAGGTAACCAGATGGCCAGACGAGATCCAAGCGATCCATCCGGTAAAGGTATTCATGCCGGTTGGGCATGGGCATGGCCAATGAATCGTCGGGTACTTTATAACCGCGCTTCGGCTGATGCTAACGGTAAACCTTGGGATCCAAACCGTGTTCTTATTAAATGGGATGGTTCCAGCTGGACAGGTAATGATATTCCTGACTTTACAGCAACCTTACCACCAAGTTCTGGTGCCGGTGCGTTTATCATGAATAATGATGGACTAGGTGGTTTATTCTGCCTTAACAGATTGGTTGATGGTCCGTTCCCTGAGCATTATGAACCATTTGAAACACCAATTAGTACCAACCCGCTACATCCTAAACAAATTAGTAGCCCGGCTGCACGTGTGTTCCCGGAAGACCTTGCTCGTTTAGGTACGGCAGAAAACTTCCCTTATGTTGCAACGACTTACAGTATTACTGAGCATTTCCATTTCTGGACACAACACGCAAGAATTAATGCGATTACTCAGCCAGAACAATTTATTGAGATGAGTGAAAACTTAGCCAATAAGAAGGGAATCAAACTGGGTGATACTGTCAAGGTGAGCTCTAACCGGGGCTATGTTAAGGCTAAAGCAGTAGTGACCAAACGTTTACCAACATTGATGGTAAATGGTAAAGAAGTAGAGACAATTGGTGTTCCTATTGTCTGGGGTTTCACTGGTCAAACGAAAAAAGGCTTTTTAACCAATGGGTTAACACCACATTTAGGTGATGCAAATTCACAGACACCTGAATATAAGTCTTTCTTAGTTAACATTGAAAAAATCTCAGCGTAATGGATAGGAGGCAAAAATATGTCATTACAAACTCAAGACATTATTAAACGTTCAGCCACTAGTTCATTGACGCCTGCGCCAAGAGCAAGAGATTATCAACAGGAAGTGGCTAAACTCATCGACGTCAGTACCTGTATTGGCTGTAAAGCTTGTCAGGTAGCCTGTAACGAGTGGAACGATCTACGCCCGGAAATTGGGCATAACGTTGGTGTCTATGATAATCCGGCTGATTTAGAGCCAAAAGCGTGGACTGTGATGCGTTATTCTGAAGTTGAGATGAATAACAAACTGGAATGGTTAATTCGTAAAGATGGCTGTATGCACTGTAGCGATCCGGGCTGCTTAAAATCTTGTCCGGCCGAAGGTGCTATCATCCAATACGCGAATGGTATCGTCGATTTTCAGTCTGAACACTGTATCGGTTGTGGTTATTGCGTTGCGGGTTGTCCATTTAACGTACCACGTATCAGTAAAGAAGATAACCGCGCTTATAAGTGTACTCTGTGTGTTGACCGCGTAGCCGTGGGTCAGGAACCTGCCTGTGTCAAAACTTGCCCGACGGGTGCAATTCGTTTTGGTACTAAAGCAGATATGATAAAATATGCGGATAATCGTATTGCAGATCTGAAAAACCGTGGTTACGAAAATGCTGGGCTTTATAATCCGGAAGGTGTTGGTGGTACACACGTAATGTACGTACTTCATCACTCAGATCAACCGGGTCTTTATCACAATCTACCAAAAGATCCAACAATTAGCGGCGTAGTTAGTTTCTGGAAAGGGGCGTTAAAACCAATTTCAGCTGCAGCATTTGTTGCAACGTTTGCCGGTCTGGTATTCCACTATATGGCCGTTGGACCTATCGAAGTTGATGAGGAAGACATTGAGCATGAAAAACAGGATGCTGATAAAATTCGTGCTGAATTAGCAGATAAGACAACATCTAAGGAGAATCATCATGAATAAGAAAGAGATGATTTACCGTACACCACTTTCGGTGCGTTTTTGCCATATCGGTATTGTAATTTGCTTTCTTTTAGCTGCATTATCCGGTTTATCACTGTTTTTCCCATCTCTGCATCTGTTTGGTTCAGTGTTGGGAACACCACAACTCGTGCGTGTTCTGCATCCATTTTTAGGATGTGTCGTCTTTATATTACTGATGTTTATGCTAATTAAATTAGCACATCATAATCTTCCTAATAAAGATGACGTTCGTTGGGTTAAAAATATTGATAAAGTCATTGCAGGTAATGAGCCATCTGATGTTCCGGTGGGCAAATACAATGCGGGTCAAAAATTCCTGTTCTGGGGAATTATGTCACTAATCACAGTACTATTTATTACTGGTCTGATTATGTGGCGTCGTTATTTTTCTGACTATTTCCCAATTGAGATTATCCGTCTGGCTATCTTCTTCCACGCTATTGCAGCAATTTGTTTGATTTTACTTATTATTGGACATGCTTACATGGCAATTTGGGTGAAGGGATCAATCAAAGGCATGATCGTTGGTTCTGTTTCCCGTGCCTGGGCGCGTAAAAACCACTCTAAGTGGTACCGCGACGAAATGGAAAAAACCTACAAAGACGAACAACAAATTTCTAACCAACAGGAAATTAGCAAATAATGACGATTCGAATTGTTCCACAAGAACAACTAGAACAGCATGATGAAACTAAAACAAGTGTAGTGGGTCACACCCCACTACTCTTTTATCCATCTCCAAAAACACTTTATCATCATCGCTTAAAAAGATTAACCGAGCTCGCTAAAGACAACCCTTTCTCCGAATACCTTAAGTTTTGTGCACAATTAGTCGCCAAACAGGAACAACTGCTGAAAGAGTATCCAATTCAAAAAGATTTAGCGGATGTAGTGAAACAAGGTGCAGAAAAAAATCTGGCACCACTCTCTTTAGATAATTATTCATTAACTGATGAATGGGAAATCTATTTAAAACCGCTTTGTCAGGCGCTTAAGGGCTATAACCCTGAAATAGATAAGACTATCGAAGTACTTGAATCAGAGACAAAATCCAGTTTACAGGAGCAGGCTATATCTCTCATCAAAGGAGAGCTAAGTCATATTGATAGTAATAAAGCTATTTTTATCTGGACAGCTTTATCACTCTATTACTCTCAACTAGCCAGCCAGTTACCCGGTAAAGCAAAAGTCGATATTGTTGAACAACGTCAATATTGCCCGGTTTGCCGCGCGGCACCAATTGCCAGTGTAATACATCTTGGTCAAAACGTTGGTCTGCGCTACCTGCATTGTAGTTTGTGTGAAACTGAGTGGAATGTAACCCGGGTGATATGTACTAATTGTGAAGATACTTCAGCACTGGATTACTATTCACTTGATAAAGAGCTCAGCTCAGTCAAAGCTGAATGTTGTGAGTCATGTAATAGTTATTTAAAAGTTTTTTATCAGGATTTAGATCCTCATCTTGAAGTTATCGCTGACGATTTAGCAACACTTATTCTGGATATCAAAACAGAAGAAGAAGGCTTTACAAAAACCGGGCAAAATCCATTTTTATTTGCCAAACAGTAAGCTTTCTTTATAATCCTTAAGAATAAAAACAATATGTTGTGAAAAGATCTGGAGAAATAATTAAATGACTAAACGCTATACTTATCTCATTGGCATGCTCTTCTCTGCCCTACTTATCTTCTCAGCACCAACTTATGCTGAAATCACCGGACAACTACGCTTTACTCTAAAAGCGGCTGAAATGGGTGATGCGGAAGCTCAGTTCTATTTAGGCATGGCTTATGATGAAGGGGATGGTGTAGAAGTTGACCATGCTAAAGCTGTTGAGTGGTATCAAAAAGCAGCTGATCAAGGGTTTGCACGCGCTCAATATAATCTTGCTATCAGTTATGATGAAGGTGAAGGTGTTGAGCTTGACGACCAAATGGCTATTTTTTGGTATACCAAAGCGGCTGAACAAAACCACCGTAACGCTCAAAATAACTTAGGTGTTATGTATGAAGATGGTGAAGGCACTGAAGTGGATTATGAAAAAGCGATCTACTGGTACACTAAATCAGCTGAAAATGGTAACTCTCAAGCACAATATAATCTTGCTATGATGTACCGTAACGGCCTTGGTATGGAAGTGAATAAGATTGAAGCCTATGCCTGGTTTGCTATTGCAGCTGAGAATGGTAAAGCTAATGCTGACACTCGCCGTAAAGAGGTCTGGAAAGAGCTAAGCAAAGAAGAACGCCGTGAAGCACGTGCTCTGGCGAAGCAATATATTGATCTCTATTCTGATTATGAAGATGATGAAGACGAAGATCTCTGGTGATTTATCTTCTTGATTTGAATCTGAAAAACCATCTTCATTGATGGTTTTTTTTATTTTGTCGTTAAATTTTTTTAAGCTAAACTGTTCTTTACTGAAAATTATTAGTGAGAGGGCTTATCTCTTTCTAATCTTATGCTATACTCCCAAATAGCGTTTTCAAACGCGGTACAATTTTAACAAAAAAGGGTTCAGACCAATGAAAAAATACTATAAATACATCACTGCGCTTTTCCTGACAGCTATCTTTACTGTATCAATGCCGGTTCTTGCTGCAGCAGAAAGCTCTCAAGTCCGTATGACTCGTGTAGCTGCTGAAAGTGGTGATGCAGAAGCACAATACCATTTAGCATTAGCTTATGATTCAGGTGATGGCATCGAGCTAGATCATGAAAAAGCAGTATACTGGTATCAAAAAGCGGCAGATCAAGGTTATGTTGATGCAATGTTCAATCTTGCTGTTAGTTATGATGAAGGTGAAGGTGTTGAACTTGATGATCAAATGGCTATTTTCTGGTACACCAAAGCTGCTGAACTCAACGATTCAGACGCACAAAATAACTTAGCGGTTATGTATGAAGATGGCGAAGGTACTGATGTTGATTATGCTAAAGCATTATATTGGTACACTAAATCAGCTGAAAACGGTAACTCACTAGCACAATATAACTTAGCTGACCTTTACTACAATGGTCGTGGTGTTGCACCAAACAAAATCGAAGCTTACGCATGGTTTGCTGTTGCTGCAGAAAACGATGAATCAGGTGCTGATGAGCGCCGTCGTGGTGTCTGGAGAGAGCTAAACAAAGATGACCGTATCAAAGCGCGTGAACTTGCTGCACAATATATTGATGAATATACACTATAATCAACGTTGATTATATTTGAGATATTTAGGGGGAGCTACTTAGCTCCCCGTTTTTTATCTGCATTATCTGTTCTGCCAATCATTCACTGATTTTTTTCATAATAATTTTTAATTGATCATTTACATTTAGTAAAAGTCAGGTACAATAAAACCATTGTACTAGTTTAGAGATACAAAATGTTAAAGTTAAAAAAATCAATTATTACCGCCCTATTGCTACTAGGCAGTTTATTTCAATTTGCTCAGGCACAAGAAGTTAAACAAGTCGCCATTACTTCAATTGTAGAACATCCTTCTTTAGATAATATTCGCCGTGGTGTACAGGATGAATTAGTTGCACAGGGCTATACACTTGGTCAGGATCTTATTGTTCAATATCGTAGTGCTCAAGGTAGTAGTGCTACTGCTGCACAAATTGCCAAACAGTTTGCTGCCAGTAAACCCGATGTAATTGTAGCTATCGCGACACCAAGTGCTCAGGCTGTTGCCGCTGCAACAAGAACGGTACCGTTGGTATTTGCTGCAATTACTGATCCTATTGCAGCTAAGCTCATTAAAGGCTGGGAGCCAACAGGTACCAACATCACGGGCGTATCAGATATGTTACCGCTGGAGCCACAAATTGATTTGATGCTAAAAATTCGCCCGGATTTAAAAACAGTAGGTTATGTTTATAGTCCAGGTGAAGTTAACTCTACAGCAGTATTACGTCGTCTTGAAGAAGCATTAGCAAAAAGAAACATCAATGTACTGGCAGCTCCTGCCCAGAAAACATCTGATGTCATCTCAGCAGCACGTAGCTTAAGAGGAAAAGTAGAACTCATCTACACAACAACTGATAATAATGTTGTATCTGCCTATGAAGCATTAGTTAAATTTGCCAGCGAAAGTAAGATTCCATTAGTTGCTTCTGACCCTGATTCAGTTGAACGCGGTGCAGCAGCTGCTCTGGGCATCAGTTATTATGAATTTGGACGTCAAACTGGCCAAGTTGTGCTACAGATCCTAAAAGGAGAAAAACCCGGTGATATCACTCCGACAATTAGTAACAGCACTACACTAATTTTGAACCCGGCCGCTGCACATCAGCAGGGGGTCACGTTCTCAGCAGAGTTATTACAAAGTGCGAGTAAAATTATTGATAAGTAAAACTTATCCACTTAACGTAGAATAATTTGTAAGGGTAGCAGCAATGTTACCTTTTTTATTTTATAATAGCTCGGCACCATTCTTAATTTGTCAGGACAAAAATATGGATACTAACAACAACAATAAACCACAATCAGGAAGTTTCTTCCAACTTAATACTAAAAAAACATGCCAACAAGCAATTACTGTGGGCTGGATTGCGGCAGTGATTTCTTGCTTATTAACGCTCGCTGTTGCAATGGCATTATCACCTTATTTCTATGTCGATGTCGTTCTGCTTGCTGTCTTAGCTTTTTTTGTGTACAAAAAAAGCCGTGTTGCTTCAACAATTTTGGTCGTTTACTTTGTAGCGTCTAAATTATTGCAAATATCATGGGGCATTTCACCAGGACAACTCATCTTTGCATTACTTTTTATCTTCTGTTATGTACAAGCAATGCGTGCTACTTATATTTGGCATAAAAATTATGCAGA
The DNA here is from genome assembly GCF_011745665.1 of Zophobihabitans entericus. Lineage (GTDB taxonomy): Bacteria > Pseudomonadota > Gammaproteobacteria > Enterobacterales > Orbaceae > Zophobihabitans > Zophobihabitans entericus. The sequence goes on from NZ_CP050253.1 coordinate 2,592,618, forward strand.
TAGTAAACCAGAAGAACCAGGTACTTTAGTTAAATAACCATATATTTATCTTATAAAACCAGCGTCTAGCTGGTTTTTTTATACCCACACTTTTAACGTAAACTATTTTTTACAATAAAATTCTCTATTGACTGTTAATTCCTTTGTAATTATTATGAATTAAATCACTTTATTAAGTGTAAATATTTTTATACAAGGATAACTTTATGAAATTCAGAAACAAAAATATCCTTGCTGTGATTAGTTTATTCGCCTTTTCTTTCTTTAGTCAGGCACAAGATATTAAATCTGTTGCGATCACAGCAATTGTTGAGCATCCATCTTTAGATAGAGTCCGCTTAGGCGTTGAGGATGAACTAAAAGCAAATGGCTATGTTGTCGGTCAAAACATTAAGATTCAATATCAAAGTGCCCAAGGAAGTAGTGCCAATGCAGCGCAAATTGCTAAACAATTTGTTGCCAGCAAACCAGATGTTATTGTTGCCATTGCAACACCTAGTGCTCAGGCGCTTGCAGCAACAACAAAATCTATTCCGATCGTTTTCACTGCAGTGACGGATCCCGTTGCCGCCAGATTAACTAAAAGCTGGGATGCTTCAGAAACCAATATCACCGGTGTATCTGATGCCCTTTCTTTAGATAAGCAAATTGAACTCATGCTTAAAGTTAAACCTGATTTAAAAACAATTGGTTATGTTTATAGTCCAGGTGAAGTTAACTCAACAATCGTACTTAAACAACTACAAGAGTCGTTAGCTAAATTGAATATCAATGTGATTGCTGCACCCGCGCAACGTACGTCAGATATTCCAGCTGCGGCCAGAAGTTTAAAAGGTAGGGTTGATTTAATTTATACCACAACAGATAATAACGTTGTCTCTGCATATGAGTCACTTGTTAAAGTTGCAAATGAAAGTAAGATTCCTTTGATCGCATCTGATCCAGATCCAGTTGCTCGCGGCGCAGTTGCTGCTATTGGCATGAGCTACTACGACCTTGGTCGTCAGGCTGGTAAAATTGTTATCAGAATTCTTAACGGTGAAAATCCGGGGAATATCCCGCCAGAAATTGGTAATGTTTCTCAACTAGCTGTTAATTTGGTTGCAGCTGAGCGTCAGGGTATTGTGCTTTCAGAAGATTTAGTAAAATCAGCCGAACAAGTGATAGATAAATAATGCAATAACCGAATTTATAGGAATTATTAAAATGAATAACTTAAAAAGCAGATTGCTGCTCTTACTGTCTTCATTATTGCTCACTGTTTCTGTCCAGGCCCAGGATGTTAAATTTGTTGCTATTACCTCTATTGTCGAACACCCAGCTCTGGACAATGTCCGCCGCGGTGTGGAAGATGAATTAAAAGATAATGGCTACATCGTTGGTCAAAATTTAAAATTACAATTTCAAAGTGCTCAAGGTAGCAGCGCGAATGCGGCTCAAATCGCTAAACAATTTGTTGCCAGTAAACCCGATGTTATGGTCGCTATCTCAACACCAAGCGCCCAGTCTTTAGCAGCAACCACTAAATCTATTCCAATTGTGTTTACTGCTGTAACAGACCCTGTTGCAGCAAAATTAACGCGTAGCTGGGAAGCGTCCGGCACTAATGTAACGGGTGTTTCTGATGCATTATCTCTGGATAAGCAAATTGAGTTGATGCTGAAAGTTAAACCAGATTTAAAAAATATTGGTTATATCTACAGCCCGGGTGAAGTCAATTCAACCATGACTTTACGACAATTACAAGAACAGCTTAAACCACTGAATATCAATATTCTAGCGGTTCCCGCTCAACGTACTTCAGATATCCCTGCCGCTGCCCGTAGCTTAAAAGGTAAGGTTGATTTAATTTACACGACAACCGATAATAACGTCGTTTCAGCTTACGAATCATTAACCAAAGTCGCTAACGAAAGTAAAATTCCACTGGTTGCTTCAAATCCGGAAGCCGTTGAACGTGGTGCTTTAGCTGCACTTGGAATGAGTTATTATGACCTTGGTCGTCAGGCTGGTAAATTAGTTATCCGTATTTTAAATGGTGAAAAACCAGGTGATATGCCACCAGAAATTGGTAATATCACTCAACTCGTCGTGAGTACGATAGCTGCTGAGCGTCAGGGCATAACGTTGCCAGAGGATTTAATTCAATCAGCAGAACAAGTGATAGATAAATAATCTTATATTCACTCGACTCATGTATTAATATAGGTTTATTTATGTCACTTGAAATCCTTTATGGAACAATGGAAATTGGACTCATCTATGCTCTTGTGAGCTTAGGTGTGTTCATTTCCTTTCGAATGTTAGACTTTCCTGATTTAACTGCAGATGGCAGCTTTCCTTTAGGTGGTGCTGTTTGTGGACTTTGCTTATATATGGGTGTCAATCCATGGCTGGCAACACTTTACGGAACCCTTGCTGGGGCTTGTGCTGGAATGATTACTGCCTGGTTATATGTCCGTTTAAATATTCTACAACTACTCGCCAGTATTATCGTGATGATTGGGCTGTACTCTATTAACTTACGTATTTTAGGGCTGGCTCCATATTTAATGAATGAAACACCAAGAATGTCAGGCTCTCCTAATCTGCCACTTCTTGATGCACATACCATATTCACACCACTTGTCGCAGAAGACTTCAGTAATCAATTTATCGTTCAGCCATTATTAATTTTAGGCTTTGTTATCGCTGGCTGGATGTTCTTAAATGCTTTCTTAAATACACAAAAAGGGTTAGCGTTAAGAGCAACCGGTGCTAATGCCAGAATGGCGAGCGCACAAGGAATTGCCACTGGTAGAATGGTGATACTTGGTATGGCAATCTCTAACGGGCTTATCGCCCTAGGTGGCTCGCTGTTTGTGCAGACACAAGGTAATGCTGATATCTCTATCGGTGTTGGTACCATCGTGATTGGTTTAGCAGCAGTTATTATTGGTGAAAGTTTAATGCCGGCTAAACGTATGTGGATTATCACGCTGTCTGTCATTTTTGGTTCTATTTTATATCGCTTATTTATTGCTGTTGCACTGGGTAATCAGACGCTACAAAACATTGGCATTGGTACTGAGGATCTCAACTTAATTACTGCAGTTTTGGTCACACTAGCACTTGTTCTGCCAAAACAGATCAAAAAGTGGACACGCAGAGGAGGAGCATCATGATTAAAGTTGAAGAACTTGAACTGACATTTAATCGTGGTACTCCAATTGAGAACTACGTATTACGAAATCTTAATCTGAATATTAAAGAAGGTGAATTTGTAACAGTCATCGGTAGTAACGGTGCAGGTAAAAGTTCCTTACTGAATATTATTAGTGGTAATTTAATTGCCGATTCAGGTTATGTCATTATTAATGAGAAAGATGTCTCTAAGTTACCGGCATGGCAGCGCGCCGGTTTGGTCGCACGAGTATTTCAGGACCCGATGGCTGGGACGTGTGAGAAGCTCACTATTGAAGAGAATTTAGCACTGGCTTATAGCCGTGGGCGCAAGAGAAGCCTGTTACCGGCTTTAAATCGCCATTTACGTATCTTATTCAAAGATAAGCTGGCAACATTAAATCTAGGTCTTGAGAATCGCCTTAGCGATATGATGGGACTACTCTCTGGCGGACAACGTCAGGCAATTAGTTTGCTTATGTCCTCTTTACAACCGTCAAAGATTTTACTGCTTGATGAACATACCGCAGCGCTTGATCCAAAGACTGCACAGTTTGTATTGCAGCTCACCAATCAAATTGTTTCCGAAAATAAACTGACGACGATGATGGTTACCCATTCTATGAAACAAGCTCTGGAATATGGTACACGTACCGTTATGTTACATCAGGGGCAAGTGGTATTGGATGTTTCTGGCGAGGAGCGCAGTAAACTTGGTGTTGCCGACCTGCTTAATATGTTTGAACAAACCCGCGGTGAAAAAATTAGTGATGATGCTTTGCTGCTTGGGTAATTGTTTGGATTAGTGGTTGTTATTAGCAGTGTGTGGCGGGGAGCATGCCCCGCTAGCTTGTTTTTTGTACTGTTGCATGTATTAGCATTGAGTTTAGGGCGGACTGCGCCGCCCATGCGCAATATCTTTTGTTCTGTGTTTATTTCGGCTTGGTTTAAGTACCATAGCTCAGCATCTTTTCAAAAACCTTAATATCAATCTCAAAATAGAATCTGATTAAAATCTTATTGATGTATCTGTTTATAATAAAATCAACAAGTTATATTTTGAGATATTTTAGAAACGAATAAATTTAAATATATAAAAAGAAATTTCTTTTTTCCTATTCTTTTGGATTCGAACTGTAAAGCATTGATTGATGGAGAGCGTACCTCATAGGTCTTAGCGAGTCCTCGAGCGGGTGCCTATGGGGTGCGGTAGGCCATCAAGTCCCACGGAACCTGCAACATCACCAAAAAGATTGCGCATGGGCGGCGCAGTCCGCCCCAAATCCCATGCTAATACCCACAAAAAACTCTCCAAAAAACATAAAAAAAGAGCCAACCTAAGTCAGCTCTTTTATTTACTAAACAAATACTATCTATTCAGCACTGTCTTCTGCTGATTCCGATACTTCACCATCAAGGTTTTCTTCGTATTCCGCGTCTTCATCATCAGTTTCAGCAACTCTCTGCAAACCAACTACGCTTTCATCAGTTGCAGTACGGATTAGCGTTACACCTTGTGTGTTACGTCCAATAATACTTACTTCTGATACGCGTGTTCTGACCAGTGTTCCAGCATCTGTGATTAACATGATTTGGTCAGTATCTTCAACTTGTACAGCACCAACAACCTCGCCGTTACGCTCACTCACTTTGATTGAGATAACACCCTGAGTTGCACGAGATTTAGTTGGATATTCTGCCTGTTCTGTACGTTTACCATAACCATTTTGCGTTACAGTTAAAATCGCACCATCACCACGTGGGATAATCAGTGACACGACACGGTCCTTATCAGCAAGTTTAATACCACGAACACCCGCTGCGGTACGACCTACTGCACGAACACCTTTAATTGTGCCGTCTTCAAGCTCTTCACCTTCATGGAAACGAACCACTTTACCACTGGCAGAGAACAACATAATTTCATTGCTACCGTCAGTTAAATCCACACCAATTAACTCATCATCTTCACGTAAATTAATCGCGATAATACCGCCAGAACGTGGACGACTAAATTCTGATAATGCGGTTTTCTTAACAGTACCTGCAGCTGTTGCCATAAAGACATAATGCTCATCATCAAACTCTTTAACCGGCAGAATTGCGGTAATACGCTCATCTTTCTCAAGTGGTAATAAATTAATAATTGGACGACCACGCGCTCCACGGCTCGCTTCTGGTAACTGATATACCTTCATCCAGTACAGACGACCACGGCTTGAGAAGCATAAAATCATATCATGTGTATTGGCTACAAGAAGACGCTCAATAAAGTCTTCTTCTTTGATACGTGCTGCTGACTTACCTTTACCGCCACGGCGCTGCGCTTCATAATCTGTCAGTGGCTGATACTTCACATAACCTTCATGTGATAGAGTCACCACAACATCTTCCTGAGCGATTAAATCTTCTAAATTAATATCCGCACTACTTGCTGTGATCTCAGTACGACGAGCATCACCAAACTGATCACGAGCAGAAACCAGCTCTTCACGGATAACTTCCATCAGACGATCAGCACTTTCAAGGATATAGATAAGTGCCGCGATTTGATCAAGTAATTCTTTATACTCATCAAGAATTCTTTCATGCTCAAGGCCAGTTAATTTTTGCAGACGTAAATCCAAAATTGCCTGAGCTTGCGCTTCTGATAAGTAGTAATGTCCATCACGAATACCCAGTGATGCATCTAAATCTTCTGGACGTGCAGCGTCATCACCGGCTTTTTCAAGCATTGCTGAAACATTACCCAGCTCCCATGCTTTAGCAAGTAAGCCTGCTTTTGCTTCAGCAGGTGTTGCAGCGTGACGAATAAGTTCAATAATAGGATCGATATTGGCTAAAGCAATTGCTAAGCCTTCTAAGATATGCGCTCGTTCACGTGCTTTACGTAATTCAAAAATAGTACGACGCGTTACAACTTCACGGCGATGCAGAACAAACGCCTCAATCATATCTTTTAGGTTAAGTAATTTTGGCTGACCTTTATGCAGAGCCACCATATTGAAACCAAAAGAGACTTGCAACTGTGTTTGAGCATAAAGATTATTCAGGACAATCTCACCCACGCCGTCACGTTTGATCTCAATAACAATACGCATACCATCTTTATCTGACTCGTCGCGTAATGCAGAAATACCTTCAACTTTCTTATCTTTTACCAGTTCAGCAATCTTCTCAATTAGTTTTGCTTTATTAACCTGATAAGGAATTTCAGTGACGATAATCGTTTCACGCCCTGATTTTTCATCGACTTCAATCTCAGCACGAGAACGAATATAAATTTTACCACGGCCAGTACGATAAGCATCTTCAATCCCTTTACGACCATTAATAATGGCACTGGTCGGAAAGTCTGGTCCCGGAATATGCTGCATTAAGCCTTCAATTGAGATATTCTCATCTTCAATATAAGCAAGACAGCCATTGATTACTTCCGTTAAGTTATGCGGAGGAATGTTAGTTGCCATACCAACAGCGATACCGGACGAACCATTCACCAGTAAAGCAGGAATACGCGTTGGCAGAACATCAGGAATCTGCTCAGTACCATCATAGTTTGGAGAGAAATCGACAGTTTCTTTTTCTAAATCAGCCAAAAGCTCATGAGCAATACGCGACATACGCACCTCGGTATAACGCATCGCAGCCGCAGAGTCACCATCAACCGAACCAAAGTTCCCTTGCCCATCAACCAGCATATAACGTAAAGAGAACGGTTGCGCCATACGTACAATCGTATCGTAAACTGCGGTATCGCCATGCGGATGATATTTACCGATTACGTCACCCACCACACGGGCAGATTTTTTGTAGGCTTTATTCCAGTCATTACCCAGTACATTCATGGCAAATAATACGCGACGATGTACAGGTTTTAAACCATCACGAACATCAGGCAGAGCACGCCCAACGATAACTGACATGGCATAATCTAAATAGGAATTTTTTAATTCTTCTTCGATATTAATGGGGGTAATTTCTTTAGCTAAATCGGTCATAGAACCACTATCTCTCTACAGTAAATTTTATAGGAACAACATTAAATAATTATACCACAAAATTGCCGTAAAATGCAGTGAAATATGGAAAATCATACAGATAAGTTACAAGATAAATCAGAACAGATAAAATAAATGACACCGAGGTCTCCCAGGGTGCCATTTTTCAGATTTGAATAAAAACTATTCGTTATGATTAATGCGATTTAACAGACGATTTAGCGGAGCAGATGTTTTCTCTGTCGGCGCTTCTTCTGTACCACTTTCCGTACCAGAACTACCTTCAGAGCCCTTAATTGAGTTTTGCAGACGATCTTTCAACTTATCCAGACCCTGCTGAATCTTATCACTAAATTGATCACGTATAATCTTCTCAATATCTAATTGATAATGTAAACCAGTGAAGGCACCATAGATACGTAGTGGAATAACGATTTGTTGTAGTTTCTGAATGGTTTCACTCTTACCATTCCAACCACCTAACAATTTAACGTTTAGGTTCACATCCATATCCTGTTTTACTAAACCAACATAACCTTGACCTTTAATATCCAGAGTTTCAGAATTAGCCAAGATTGACGTTAGATTTAGCTGACCATTAGCCAGTTTACCATCAGCCGATAACTCATGAACCTCAGTATATTTTTGCTGCACATCAGCACTGACTACATCTTTGGTGTACTGAGCAACCGCAGACTGAATAATTTGTTGAATATTCACATTTTCCAGACGGGCATTATTCACCACCAGCTTCATATCACCATTAAGCGCGGATAATAATCTACTGCTATCTATCGTATTAGTATTAATTGTCCCTTGCGCATTTAAACTACCAGAGAAATGATTACTAATATCCAACTGTGTAAATAACGTGCCTAAATCGATATCTGCCGCTTTAGTATCCAGACGAATCGCGGTTGTTGCTTGCTGGCCATTAGCTGAACCTGAAGCCGAAATATTACCTTTAGCAATGTCCAGATTCACTTTATGAAGTGTAGCAACGCCAGCTTTGTTATTCGCATCGACTTCAAAATTGCTGGCAATAAGTTTATTTGCCACAATTTCTTTCACTTTTAGATTAAATTTCGCATCAAATGCCTTTAAGAATGCCAGTTCGTTACCTTTGGCTGGCGTAGATGCCACAACAGGTGCCGATGGTGTGCCATTTGTTGTTGATTGTTCTTCTTCTGTTGACGAAGTCATAAATGGAGTGAGGTCAATCTTATCTGACGCAAGAATTGCCTCAAAATAAGGTGTTTTGCCACCAAGATTAGCCTGTAATTCACCACTTAATTTATTATCATTTAGTGTTACTACTAAATCTTTAGCATCAAAACTTAGTGGTGATTGAACATAATTTAACTTAGCACTTGCTGTACCAACCAATCCCTGTTCGGGTAAGCCTATACCTTTAAAATCATAAGTAAACTTATTCAAACCAATTGAAGCACTAGCAGGGTATTTTTCAAGATTAACGTCAGCGTTAAGCGTTAATACTAAATCACGTTGATCGCGATTAATTGCACCACGCAGATCAACTTCCAGATTATTTTTATCTTTTTGATAAACAGAAATATTAATATCTCTGAAATTGATAATATCATCCGGAGACTGTTGCCATGCTACAGTGCTGTCAGCGATTTCCAGTTTATTTAACACAAATGTCCATGATGAACCTTTATCTGAAGTTTGTGTCTCTGGCGTTTGTTGCTGATTATTAATCGTGGCTTGTGACTGGTTACCTGCGGCAACTTTACCTTTACTTTCATCTGTAATATTAATAACAGCCGATTTTACCAGTACGTTTTTAACAGATAACTCTTTAGAGAAGAGCGGAAATAACTCTACATCTAAACGCATATTATCAGCGGTCAGAATCGGTTTTTTAGCACCTTCATCTTCTAAACGCACAGCGCCAGATAAGATGCTAATTTGTGGCCACACGTGCCAGCGCAGATCACCTTCAATAGTCAGTTCATAACCGGTTTTATCTTTTACTGTTTCCGAGATAAAGCCACGGAAATTATTCGGATCAACGAACAGAACCAGCGATACCAGCCCTACTACAATCAGAATAATCAGAACTAATAAAGTAATTAGTATTTTCTTGATCATTGGATAACTCCTGTCCTTAGTCTTTATCAATTCTGCTGGCAACGGCACCTTGTTGATCTCGGTACTTTGCATCCTGACGACGATTGTAAGGTCGTGCAGCAGGTCCACTCAATGTTTCAAAGCTCAAAGCACCTATAGTCATTCCCGGACGTAGTGCTAAGGGCAATTTACCTGAATTATAAAACTCTAATACAATTTGTCCATGCCAGCCCGGATCGATTCGGTGTGCTGTTACATGTACCATCAGCCCTAAACGAGCCAGTGATGAACGCCCGTCTAACCAGCCCACTAAATCATCCGGAATCACCACTGATTCAAGAGTGACCGCCAGAGCCAGCTCCCCCGGATGCAAATAGAATGCTTCGCCTTCCGGCAGCACAATCTCTTCACTCATCACGCGTTCAAGCGAAGCGGAGACTTCATTTTTAGGACCACTTAAATCAATATAAGGAATGGTATGTTCACGGAAAGTGCGGAATTGGTTACCTAAACGGACATCTACTGTTGCACCGTTAATACTTTCAACAGGTGGTTGCGGTGTGATTTTTAGCTTACCATTAGCTAAATAAGCTTCAATATCCCGATCACATAATCTCATGCACTGAACTCCCGGTCATAATTTCAATCATAAATTGAGCTTATTTTAACAGGTTATCCGCTATTTGCTAAATGATATTATAGGATAAAACTGCCTGAATAGCCTTTTTTGATCAGATTTTTCCTATTATTGATACATATGAAATTAATGAAAATTTATTATATGATAATGAATCGCATTATCTCTTACAGCGAAAACAATAATTCCTAAAAAATCAGTCTAAAAGGAGACAGTTATGCCAGGTTACCGTTACCGAATTCAGGTTGAACCATTATCCGATCGCCACGGCGCTCCTATTGATAAACCAACACTGGTATTTGAAACTGAAAATCACGATGAAATTTTAAAGATCGTTGAGTATTTGCAAAACCGTGAAGACATCGATTTTGGTAAAGACAAAACTGCAGCTTTTGCTGTGGGTTTAAAACTCTTCTCTGAAACTATGATGGAACACCGTAAACACCCGCTGTTTGCGCCACTGCGCGATGCGTTTAAAGAGTTTATGATCAATCTTAAAAAAGGTGCACCTGCAAAAGATAAAGCAAAACCTGCTGATGAGTAATTGAGAAACGCACATCAGTGCGTTTCTGCTTTCATAAACTCCACAAGTTGGCATTTATAGTCAGACTGATAATTTATCGGAAAAATATATTTTATTACCCATCTTGCATATTGAATTTCGGCTGAGTAAGATGCTCATCAATTTGATTCTTTTTAAGTCGTTCCTTTTATGCCACCGCTTCTCATTACAGTTATTATGCTGACTTTAAGCAATGTTTTTATGACATTTGCCTGGTATGGTCATTTAAAATTTTTCCATAATCGAGTCTGGATCATTGCAGCGCTAGTTAGCTGGGGAATTGCTCTGTTTGAATACCTATTACAGGTTCCGGCCAATCGTATCGGTTATGAAGTAGCCAGTGCCGGGCAGCTTAAAATCATTCAGGAAGTGTTAAGTCTGGCAGTATTTATTCCATTCTCCCTCTACATTCTAAAAGAACCATTTAAGATGGATTACATCTGGGCAATGCTGTGTTTAATTGGTGCGGTATTTTTTATGTTCCGGGATAAGATTTTTAGCTAGGTCAGGATTTCAACTGGCATTACTAAAACTCAGCGCGTATACTATTTTTGCAATAAACAGTCTTTGGCTAATCGGGACGACCTGATTACGCATCACATTTTGGGGACGACCCCACACAGGTATTTATATCGTTATGGCTTGGATCTCTCTTTTTATCGCGGGTATTCTCGAAGTTATATGGGCTATGGGACTAAAATATAGTCACGGTTTTACCAGAGTCACCCCTAGTATTATTACTGTAGTTGCAATGGGCTTAAGTGTGCTGTTACTTGCTTATGCAATGAAAACTTTACCTCTTGGCACAGCTTACGCTATCTGGACAGGAATTGGTGCTGTTGGTGCCGCTATCGTTGGTATCATTATCTTTAAAGAACCCGCGACAGCGCCCCGTTTGATTAGTTTAAGTTTTATTATCCTCGGTATTATTGGACTAAAACTCTTCACCAAATAAAAACTACAAATAAATCAATAACTTATAAATTTAAGTTGTTGATTTATTTTACTATTTATACTTGCTTAAATGAAATAGCCGATGGTACAACCTCACCCTGCCAGTATAAAGCGGCAGCCACACTATCAGCAATCTCACAATAATAACGAGTAAACTCACTATCTGGCTGATTAATTACTGTTGGAGTGCCGTTATCTAAATCCTGACGCAGTGAACGATGCAACGGAATCTGCCCAAGTAATTGAGTGTGATATTGTTCTGCCAGCTGTCTTGCACCACCCTCACCAAAAATCGCTTCATGGTGACCACAGTTTTCACAGATGTGATAACTCATATTCTCAATCACACCAAGCGTTGGAATATTTACTTGTTTAAACATTGTCAGCCCTTTACGCGCATCAACCAAAGCAATGTCTTGTGGAGTTGTCACAATCACACTTGCCGTAACCGGAATATTTTGCGCTAATGTTAATTGGATATCGCCCGTTCCCGGTGGCATGTCGATCACCATATAATCAAGTTCTGGCCATAGTGTATCTTGTAAAATCTGTAGTAATGCCTTGCTTGCCATTGGACCACGCCAAACCATCGCGCCATCTTGTGCAACCAAATAGCCAATTGAACTAGTGGCTAACCCATGCGCCATAATGGGTGACATATGTTTATTATCCGGCGATAACGGTTGCTCATTTTTTGTACCAAGCATAGTTGGAATTGATGGTCCATAAATATCAGCATCAAGTAAACCGACTTTACCACCCTCTTTAGCCAGTGCCAGTGCCAAATTAACTGCAGTACTTGATTTACCAACACCACCTTTACCTGAACTAACCGCAATAATATTTTTGACGTTTTTAAGTAAAGACTGATTATTTGCCTGTTTTAATGTGGCGACCTCATAACTGATCGACCACTTAACTTGTTTAACCTCTGGAATTGCTAATAACTTTGCCTCAAGTGTTGCTTGTAATTGCGCAAATACTGAGTCCCAAACAAAAGGCATTTTAAGAGATAAATAAAGAGTACCATCAACTAATTCACAACGACTTAATGCCTTAATCGCCACTAAATTTTTTTGTAAAGTTGGGTGCTGGAATGTTGCTAAAAGACCGCTAACCGTTTGATTGATTGAGTTTACGTGATTCATGTTTATCCTGTTCCGTGGCCACATAATAGAGGTATAATCAAAAATTAACATAAATTATTGCACAAATCTGGTGATAATCCTATGTTTGTTGTACTATCACCGATTAGACTTTTCATTTCCATCATTATTTCGTATTTAAGGTAAGAGAGATCATGACAACACAAAAACGACAAATACTGGTAACCTGTGCCCTCCCTTATGCCAATGGTTCAATCCATCTTGGTCATATGCTTGAGCATATCCAAGCGGATATTTGGGTTCGTTATCAGCGAATGCGTGGTCAGGAGATCTATTTTATCTGTGCTGATGACGCCCATGGCACACCAATTATGCTTAAAGCACAGCAACTAGGTATTACACCGGAAGAAATGATCGATGCGATGAAAGCAGAACATCAGGCTGACTTTTCTGCCTTTAATATTAGTTTTGATAACTATTACTCAACCCATAGCCCTGAGTGCCGCGAGTTGTCTGAGCTGATCTATGGTCGCTTAAAACAAAACGGTTACATCAAAACTAAAGTGATTTCTCAGTTATTTGATCCGGAAAAACTGATGTTTTTACCTGATCGTTATGTCAAAGGCACGTGTCCGAAATGTAAAGCGCCAGATCAATATGGTGATAACTGTGAAGTATGTAGCGCAACCTACAGCCCAATTGATTTGATCAATCCACGCTCTGTCGTTTCTGGCGCAACGCCAATTGTTAAAGAGTCAGAGCACTTCTTCTTTGATTTACCGGCGTTTAAAGGTATGTTACAAGAGTGGATCCGCTCCGGTTCTTTACAGGAACAAGTAGCTAATAAAATGCAGGAGTGGTTTGATTCAGGTCTGCAACCTTGGGATATCAGTCGCGATGCACCTTATTTTGGTTTTGAAATTCCAAATGCGCCAGGTAAATACTTCTACGTTTGGCTGGATGCGCCAATTGGCTATATGGCGTCTTTCAAAAATTACTGTGCTCAGGTAAAAACAGCCGATTTCGATACATTCTGGAAGAAAGATTCAACTGCAGAGCTTTATCATTTTATCGGTAAAGATATTGTCTATTTCCACAGTTTATTCTGGCCGGCAATGCTTGAAGGTAGTCAGTTCCGAAAACCAAGCAATGTATTTGTACATGGTTATGTGACAGTGAATGGCGCTAAAATGTCAAAATCACGTGGTACCTTTATTCAGGCTAACACCTATTTACAACATTTAGATCCGGACTGTTTACGTTACTATTACGCAGCTAAATTAACACCACGTATTGATGATATCGACCTGAATCTGGAAGATTTCGTACAACGTGTAAATAGCGATATTGTCAATAAAGTCGTAAACCTCGCTTCACGTAGTGCTGGTTTTATCACTAAACGTTTTAATGGCAAGCTATCACATCGTATTGATGATCAGATGTTATATGATCTATTTATGCATAAAGCTGAACTGATTGCTGAATATTATGAGCAACGTGAAATCGGAAAAGCAATTCGTGAAATTATGGCGCTAGCTGATGAAGCGAATCGTTATATCGATGAAAAAGCACCGTGGACAATTGCTAAACAAGAAGGCAAAGATCAAGAGTTGCAAGATGTGTGCTCAATGGGTATTCACCTGTTCCGCATTTTAATGACATATTTAAAACCAGTGGTGCCAAGTTTAACTGAACGTGCAGAGAGCTTCCTGGATGTAACCCTAATCTGGGACGAGCCACAAAATACTCGTCTTGGTCATACAATAAAACCATTTAAAGCACTGTTTAATCGTATGGAAATGGACAAAGTGAATAATATGATCGAAGCATCTAAAGAACTTATCAATGCCAAACCTAAAGTAACAGGCCCGCTTGCCGATGAACCAATACTTGAAACAATCAAGTTTGATGATTTTGCTAAAATTGATTTACGTGTAGCACTGATTCAAAAAGCAGATTTTGTTGAAGGTTCAGACAAACTACTCCAACTGACTTTAGACCTTGGTGGCGAAATTCGTAATGTGTTCTCTGGTATTCGTAGTGCTTATCCGGATCCAAAGAAACTGGAAGGCCGATTAACCGTTATGGTTGCTAATCTGGCACCACGCAAAATGCGTTTTGGTATATCTGAAGGCATGGTACTGGCTGCCGGTGGCGCCGGGGATGATGAAATCTACTTACTTTCTCCGGATAGCAACGCTAAACCAGGCATGGCAGTACGTTAGTTCTTAACGACCAAATAGGCTACTAATGTAGCCTATTTTTTTGATTAAACTCATTATTCTTTACTTAATGCACAAATAATCATCTAAAAATATTTCCCTTTCCCCTTATTTACTGCCATACTGCACTTGCTTGGATGAAAATAAAAACAAGAAAGGTATATTTAGAATATGACTCTATTACTTGGGATTCTTTTGTTGTTGGTTGTTATTGCAGCATTTATCAACCTTCAGGGAAAGTTTAACCATCTCCAACAACAACTAGAAGAATTAAAAAAAGTTGTTAACAAAGATTTATCCCCAACATCACCCACAACTGTAACGCCACAAGCTGCTATTACAGAAAAAGCAGAAACACCTCCTGCTGATAATATCCCTGAACCAAAAACGACTGTTATTGAGACACAACCAACTCCGGTTGACGCTAAAACAGAAGCGATAAAACCGGCATCAACTGTGGCTGTTTTCTCATCTAAACCAACTGCAAATGTTGTGGTACAAAAACAAGCAGCCTCAGCTACAAATCAGGCACAAGTGCAAACTCAGCAAAATAAAACAGACGAGCCGGATTTAGGTAAAAAACTTTGGTTATGGTTTGTTAATGGTAATCCAGTGGCCAAACTGGCGATTATCATTCTATTCTTTGGCTTCTCTTACCTATTTAAATATAGTATTGACCACCAACTATTATCACCAGAAGTTCGTATTTTAGGGGCACTCGTCTTAGGCGGAATACTTCTTGGTGTTGGTTGGCGTTTACGTAAAACCAAAGAGCTCTATGCACTGATACTACAAGGTGGTGCAATTGGTGTCTTATATCTCACGATATTTGCAGCTATCAAGCTCTATACCATGATTCCATTTATACTCGCCTTCATTCTACTAGTTGTTATCTGTAGTTGCAGTGTGATGTTGGCTGTTCTGCAACGAGCAATCAGTCTGGCAGTTATCGCCTGTATTGGCGGCTATTTAGCACCAGTTTTACTGTCATCAAATGCAGGAAACCATATTGGATTATTTAGTTATTATTTACTGATCTCCAGTGCAATTTTAGCCATTAGTTTCTGGCAGTCATGGCGCGTTCTAAACTTAATTGGCTTTATCTTTACCTTTGTTGTTGCCTTTATGTGGGGCGTGGACAGATATCAACCCGCCTTCTACTTTGAGTGTCAGATCTTTATCATTGCTAACTTACTCATCTATGGCGTTATCGCGGTTCTGACCTCTGTCAGAAGTGAGAAACAGGAAAAATATCAACACGTTATTGATCTTATCTTACTGTTCAGTGCACCACTAATCGGCTTTAGTCTGCAATATTCAATTGTTGGACATATCGAATTTGGTCCGGCTTACTCGGCGTTATTCTTTGGTTTATTCTATTTAGTCGGTGGTTACTTAGTGTTACGTAAATGGCAACAAGATGCTCGTCGTCTGGCTGTTTATGGACTGGCACTTGGTGTTGGTTTTATTACGCTAACCTTCCCGCTGGCCTTTAGTGCACAGTGGACTTCACTCTCATGGCTGATTGAAGGTACTGTAATTAGCTGGGCAGCTTTATCACAAAGACAACATCGCTTTGCCTGGATCGGTGCCTTTATTACCATTTTAGGTAGCCTGAGTCTGTTCCTGACTAACTTTAGCTATAATTATGGGCTGGATAATACTTCATTTATCACACTCTATATCACCTTAAGTATTATTGCATTATTCAGCGCTTGTTTATGGCATCATTATCGACATTTAGATATCAGTACTTTTGTTATAAAAGTTCTATTCCTGATTATTGCAGCACTTAGCTGGACAATACTCATCATTGATAGTACTTTACGCTTCACTACCAGTGATTACCCGGTACAAATCATTCTGTTTGGATTTGTGGCAGCCGTTTGGTTCTGGTACTTTATTGGTCGCAAACAAAACTGGGATATGTTGCAATATTCTGTTATTGCGCTTTGGCCAATCTTATTTATATCACTATTTACCAGTTTTGTTGCTGGCACCTATACAATTCCAGCAGGATTACTTGGGCTGAGCTGGATTGCCGCATTTGGTAGTGCTTATTTCTATCTGAATCAACTTCAGAAAAATAGTCTGGCACTAACACCTTTAGCGCTGCAACTCTTACATATCAGCTTATTCTGGATTCTGCTCCTTTGGATTGCTAATGAAATCAGATGGGTATTTAGCCACCTGCCATGGGGCTTTGAGTCACTTGAACTAGCGATTGTTCTGGCCGTGCTCGCCTTAGTCATCTTTATCGGTTATATCCTGAGAAATCAATTTCCGTTTAAGCAATATCAACAAGCTTATTGGTTTGCCGGCTTAGCACCAGTGATTGTGTGTACCATACTAGTACTCTTTACCGGACTTTATGATTCAGGACAAATACTTGGTTTAACTTTTGTACCAATTTTAAATCCATTGGAACAAGGGGCTATTTTTGCTCTGATGATGCTCACTGTCTGGTCTCTCAGAACCAAACAATTGAAACCTGCTGCTGCAACCTTTATTACAGTATTCCAGCTAGTTTTAGTACTCTTCATTTTCTTATGGGGTAATAGCATCATACTGAGAACATTAAGTACTTTAATGAATATCTCCTGGTCATTCAAAGCACTATGGAACACCAGCGAAGTACAGGTTGTCTTCTCATTAACCTGGATGCTTATTGCTCTGATTCTTGTTGTGGCAGCAAACAGATACAAACAACGCTATATCTGGTTTAGCGGAGCTGCCCTGCAAGGTATTGTAGTCTTAAAACTTATTCTGGTTGATAGTATTGAACTGGATGGATTATTACGCGCATTTGTGTTTATTGGCGTGGCTATACTGATGTTAATTATTGGCTACTTTGCACCACTACCACCAAGAAATGCTGAATTAACATCAAAAGAATTAACTGAGGAAGTAAAATAATATGTCTAAATCACTAAATATAACGACATTGGCTGGCTTATTATTCGTAAGTTCTTTCGCAATGGCAGAGCCATCAGTCATGACACCAAATGATTACGCTTATGGTGCTAAAATTGTCTTAACTGATAATACCAGTGCTTTTAGTCAACTAGAGCTTTCTAAAGATGTCTATTTACAAACGGCCTCTCCTCAACTTACTGATTTGCGTGTCTTTAACCGCAGTGGTCAGCTAGTACCTTTTGCTGTGACTTATACCCAAAAACCACAAGAACGTCTGCCTGATGTACCGATGACAATTTACCGACTACAAAATAATGAGAGTCAAAATTCCACTACTGAATCTAATAAATACTCTGTTTCAGTCAATGGCAAAGATGTAAATGTATATATTGATAATCAGGCTTATACTGGTAAAAGACGCTACACCGAAACTTATCTACTGCAGGCTCCTGCGGATATGAAATATTCTCAACCATTTAATGGAGTAAAATTCCAGTGGGAAGAAGAAAATCGTAACTGGCAAGCCAACATCTCCTTATCTACAGCCAGTGACCTAAAAAACTGGTACTCACTGGTTAGTCAAGACACGATAATGGAGCTACATAGCGAAAATAATACTACTCTGAAGCGAGAAGTCGTTGATTTCAGCTACTCAACTAAAAATAAAAACTGGTTACTGACCATCTATTCAGATAATCCTCTACCTAAATTATCTGGCGTGAGTGCACTCCAGGCTCCGGAGAGAAGTTATAACGAACTTATCTCTTTTGATTTTACTTTAGAGTCATCAGATAGTGCTCAGGCCACATATGCTTTACCATCAGCACAGCCACTCTATGATTTATCCATCTCTTTAAGCGCATACAACACTGTTCAGCCAACGGCTATTTTTTACAAAACCTCGGATGACAGAGAAGAGTGGATAAAGCTTGAAGACCGCGTACTTAGCAGCATGAGTGCAACAAACAATAACACTATTACTTTTGCCAGAAATGTCCCACCACTGGTTAAATACATTCAGTTACGTGCAATTAATAGCGCGTGGAACAATCCACCAACAGTAAGTGGTACTCGTCCACAAATGCGTATTGTGTTTAATAGTGCTAACAATGGCCCATTTATCTTAGCGTGGGGAAGACATAATCAGGAAAGTGTGGCATTACAGATTAACTCATTATTACCAGCTACTCAGGATATCCGTGACATTCCTTATGCCTTCTTAGGTGAAAATATTACTTTAGGTGGAGAAAAAGCCTTATTACCTGACCAGCCAGAGAGTTCAGGCATTCCGCGCTGGGTTATTTGGGCGGGTTTAATCGCTGGAGCATTACTACTTGTCTTTATCGCCTTCAAACTGGCTAAAGAACTGAAAAAAGAACAAAAGAATAATGAGTAATCAAGACTAAACAAAAAGGGGCATAAGCCCCTTTTTTATTGATACAAGTTAAATAATACAGAGAGAAGCTCCGTCTTATTCACTCCAGCTATCACGTAAACCAACAGTACGGTTAAAGACTAAATTATCTTCTGAACCATCTTTACTGTCTAAACAGAAATATCCTTCACGCTCAAATTGGTAAGCTACACCAACTTTAGCCTGACGCAAACTCGGCTCAACAAAACCTTGTTTTACGATCAAAGAATCAGGATTAATGGTTGATAAGAAGTCATCTTCAGAACCCGGATTTGGTGTATTAAACAGACGATCATACACACGGATTTCAGCTGGTAGTGCATGTTTGGCTGATACCCAGTGAATAACGCCTTTAATCTTACGGCCATCTTCCGGATTTTTATTCAGCGTGGTTGGATCATAAGTACAGTAAATTGTTGTGATATTACCATCACTATCTTTCTCAACACGTTCAGCTTTAATCACATAAGCGTTACGCAGACGCACTTCTTTACCAAGTACTAAACGTTTATAATTTTTATTAGCTTCTTCTTTAAAGTCTGCACGATCGATATAGATTTCATTACTAAATGGCGCCTGACGTTCACCCAGCTCCGGACGATTTGGATGATTTTGCATAGAAAGCACTTCATCCACACCAGAAGCCATATTTTCAATAATCACTTTAACCGGATCAAGAACAGCCATCGCACGCGGTGCATTTTCGTTTAAATCTTCACGAATACAAAATTCAAGCGCACTCATCTCTACGGTATTTTCTTGTTTTGTTACACCAATACGGTAACAGAAATCACGAATAGATGAAGGTGTATAACCACGACGACGTAAACCTGAAATGGTTGGCATACGCGGATCATCCCAGCCATCAACAATCTTCTCAGTCACAAGTAAATTAAGTTTACGTTTAGAGGTAATCGCATACTCAAGGTTAAGACGAGAAAACTCATATTGATGCGGACGTGCACCGATAGAAATATTATCCAGAACCCAGTCATATAAACGGCGGTTATCCTGAAACTCTAAAGTACACAGTGAGTGAGTGATATTTTCGATCGCATCAGAAATACAATGAGTAAAATCATACATCGGATAAATACACCACTCATCACCTGTTTGATGATGTTCAGCAAATTTAATACGATATAAAACCGGATCACGCATAACAATAAATGGTGATGCCATATCAATTTTAGCACGCAGACATGCAGCACCTTCAGCAAATTCGCCATCACGCATTTTCTTAAACAGTGATAAATTTTCTGTAATTGAACGATCACGATATGGGCTATTTTTACCCGGCTGAGTTAAAGTACCGCGATATTCACGGATCTCCTCAGCTGATAATTCATCAACATAAGCTAAACCTTTATTGATTAGTTCGATTGCATATTGATAAAGCTGCTCAAAATAATCAGAAGAGTAACGAACTTCACCATCCCACTGGAAACCTAGCCACTGCACATCACGCTTAATAGATTCTACGTACTCCATATCTTCTTTGGCTGGATTCGTGTCATCAAAACGCAGATTACATTTACCATGATAATCCATCGCAATCCCAAAATTGAGACAAATAGATTTAGCATGGCCAATATGCAGATAGCCATTTGGTTCTGGCGGAAATCTGGTATGCGTCGTTTTATATTTCTTCGCAGCGAGATCCGCATCAATGATTTGACGGATAAAATTTGTTGGACGAGCTTCCATTTCGCTCATAAAAACCCCTAAAAGACTTAACGAATATATTAACTTTACGAGTCAATAATAATTGACGGCGGATAACAGACGACTATAACAAATTTTTCCTGTTTCGCAAATGCTCAGAAGAAGGATTTCTGCATTCACTATTTTCGTCTAAAAAAACATCACTTTTGTCTAAAAAATAATACTATTTATAATTCAACTAATTAAATTATATTAAGATTTTTTCTGTAGACACTCAATTAAAAGTACCTATAATAGCCTCGCACTCGTTGCCGACCTTAAGTAAAGTCTCTTAGAAAATTAAAGGTATTGTATGTCAAACGATAATAACTACAGTCAAGAAGCAGTTCCTCAGTCAGCTAAAAAGAATCTTCTCTCATTAACATTTATCATGCTCAGCCTCACTTTCTTCTCTGCCAGTATGTGGGCAGGCGGGACACTCGGAACTGGTCTAACTTTTAGCCAGTTTTTTTTTGCCCTATTTATTGGTAATCTTCTACTCGGTATCTACAGCGCTACTCTTGGATATATTGGTGCAAAAACAGGATTCTCAACACATCTGCTCGCTCGTTTCTCATTCGGTTTAAAAGGCTCCTGGTTACCCTCTTTCTTGCTCAGTAGTACACAAGTCGGCTGGTTTGGTGTTGGTCTGGCTATGTTTGCTTTCCCGGTCAGTAAAGCAACCGGTATCAATCCCTATGTTTTAATAGCCATCTTCGGTATCTTAATGACATTAACGGTTGCGATAGAAGGAATTAAAGCACTACTTTATCTCTCAATTATCGCTGTGCCGGCAATTGCCATCCTTGGTTGCTACTCTGTCTGGATTGCCGTCAGTGACATTGGCGGACTTAGTGAATTGACAGGTATTACCCCAACCAACCCGATTTCCTTTTCAACTTCGTTAACTATTGTCGTCGGATCCTTTATTAGTGCCGGCACTTTAACAGCAGACTTTGTACGTTTTGGCAAACGCGCTAAACACGTATTCCTGATTACTATCTTTGCCTTCTTATTTGGTAACTCACTGATGTTTATCTTTGGAGCCGCAGGAGCTGCTGCAGTCGGAATGTCAGATATTTCTGATGTGATGATTGCTCAGGGGCTACTCATTCCGGCAATTTTAGTTCTTGGCTTAAATATCTGGACCACGAATGATAATGCCCTGTATGCCTCAGGACTTGGCATGGCAAATATCACAGGGCTATCAAGTAAAACCATGTCAATCGTTAACGGCTTACTGGGAACCCTCTGCGCAGTCTGGCTATATAATAACTTCGTGGGTTGGTTAACCTTCCTCTCAACCGCCATTCCACCAATTGGTGGCGTGTTAATTGCGGACTATTTACTCCATAAGAAAAGCTATCAGCATCTGGCTAATGGTAGTCGTCAGCAAGTTAACTGGTTTGCCATTGCCGCTGTGATTATTGGTGTACTGTGTGCTAAATTTTTACCGGGCATTGTACCAGTCAACTCTGTCCTGGGAAGTGCAATTAGTTATATAATACTGAACGTAGTTGCTAAAAAAGCTATCTATCCAATATCAGAGGTAAAAAATGTCGGATAATACACTGATTATTCATCATGCACGTTTAACTAATCGTGAAGGCTTATGGCAAATAACCATTAAAAACGGTCTGTTTATCAGTATTCAACCGCAATCAGATTCAATCGTTTCTGGTCTTGATGCACAAGGAGGATTGGTTATTCCTCCTTTTGTTGAACCGCATATTCATCTAGATACCACACAAACTGCAGGGCAGCCTGCCTGGAATCAATCTGGAACTCTCTTTGAAGGTATCGAACGCTGGGCAGAAAGAAAAGCACAACTAACTCATGCCGACGTAAAAGAGCGTGCTGTTAAAACCTTAAAATGGCAAATTGCCAATGGTATCCAGCACGTTAGAACGCATATTGATGTATCAGACCCAACTCTCATCGCCCTAAAAGCGATGCTAGAAGTAAAACAAGAGATCGCCCCATGGGTTGATCTGCAAATTGTAGCCTTCCCGCAAGAGGGTATTCTCTCCTATCCTAATGGTGAAGCTTTACTCGAAGAAGCGGTTAAACTTGGTGCTGATGTTATTGGTGCAATTCCACACTTTGAATTCACTCGTGAATATGGTGTGGAATC
The DNA here is from genome assembly GCF_011745665.1 of Zophobihabitans entericus. GTDB lineage: Bacteria > Pseudomonadota > Gammaproteobacteria > Enterobacterales > Orbaceae > Zophobihabitans > Zophobihabitans entericus. The sequence goes on from NZ_CP050253.1 coordinate 2,615,524, forward strand.
ATTACATAAAATATTCGCTTTAGCTAAAAAGTATGACCGCCTGATCGATGTTCACTGTGATGAAATCGATGATGAACAATCCCGCTTTGTTGAAACTGTTGCGGCACTGGCTCACAAAGAAAGTATTGGCAAAAAAGTTACAGCCAGCCACACGACAGCGATGCACTCCTATAATGGCGCTTATACCTCACGTCTTTTCCGCTTACTGAAAATGTCAGAGATCAACTTCGTGGCTAACCCTTTAGTCAATATTCATTTGCAAGGTCGCTTTGATACTTATCCAAAACGCCGTGGTGTAACGCGCGTAAAAGAGATGCTGGAAGCCGGTATCAATGTCTGCTTCGGCCACGATGACGTCTTTGACCCATGGTACCCGCTTGGCACAGCGAACATGTTACAAGTTCTGCATATGGGGCTACATGTCTGTCAGTTAATGGGTTATCAGCAAATCAATCAGGGACTGGATCTCATTACTTACAACAGTGCTAAAACCCTACATCTGCAAAAATACGGAATAGAGGAAGGTAACCCGGCAAACTTGGTAATACTGGCGGCTGAAAACGGTTTTGATGCCGTACGCCGCCAAACACCTGTAAGATACTCAATCCGCCACGGAAAAGTCATCGCAGAAACCAAACTAGCAGAGACAACCATCCACTTATCCAAATCAGAATCGGTTAATTTTAACTAATTCATTTGCAAAACTTTTCTTGTACTTAATCACACTAGTACAAGAAAAGATCCTTTCACTTAAAGTTTTCATTTAAAAATATACAAATAAATCAATATGTTATAATATTAATTCCTTATTAGATCCAAAGATGCAATGATTTGACGGAGAGCATACCTCATAGGTCTTAGCGAGCCCTCGAACGGGCGCCTATGGGGTGGGCTAGGCCGTCAAACCCACTGAACTTAGTCCCCGCCACCAAAAACAGACTGCGCCAGAGCGGCCCTCGCCGCTCAACAAACCAAGCCAAGATAAACCCAGATTCACAGAGACAACGATTGACGGAGAGCGTACCCTATAGATCTTAGCGAATCTGTCGAACGAGCGCCTATAGGGTGCGCTAGGCAGTCAAACCCACTGAACTTAATCACCACACCAAAAACAGACTGTGCCAGAGCGGCGCACGCCGCTCAACAACCCCCCACTAATAAAAAAACCCCATTACAGGGGCTTTTTCACATCATAACTAAAACAATTTACTTTAATTCACCAGAAATATTCTGTTTTTTCTCATCCAACAGATAGATCCCAATTAAAACCCCAAGACCAAACAGAATCATCACATAATAAGGATGTGCTTTCACACTCACCAGTGAAGTTAACAGTGACATCATAAGTGGTGTTAAACCACCGGCAATTGCATACGCCATATTAAATGAGAACGATAAACCAGAGAAACGAACTGTCGGTGGAAAACCTCTTACCATAAAGAATGCAAAACACCCGATCACACCCACACCAAAACCAGCCAGAGGATAGGTAATAAACAGGTAATCCATATGATTAAATAAAGAGAAATAAAATACACCAACAGCGACGATACAATACGCACAACCAACAATTAATACTTTAGCAAAACCAAACTTGTCCGCTAAGGTACCAAATAGCATACATCCAAGTGCCACACCAATAATTGCTAGACTATTTGCCTGTAAAGCAACCACCGGATCAACTGAAAATACTTTTTGCAGATAAGTTGGGGCCAGTAAAATAACCACCATAATCCCGGCTGACAAAACCCAAGTAAGTAACATTGAGATCACGACTGAATGTTTATGCTCTTTTAACACCGTCACCACAGGAACATTTTTATCTAAGTTCTTACGTTGTTGCATCTCAGCAAAGATCGGTGTCTCCTTTAACCAGCGACGTAAATACATTGAACAAATACCAAATACACCACCAAGCAGGAACGGCAAACGCCAGCCCCAGATTAGCATATTTTCATCACTCACATATTTATGAATAAGGGTGGAAACAATAGAGCCAATTAGAATACCCACAACCAGACCGGCTGTTAAAGTACCACAGGCAAAACCAACACGTTTAGTTGGTACGTGTTCTGCCACAAAGGTCCATGCCCCCGGAATTTCACCACCAACAGCAGCTCCCTGACAAACTCGCATCAGAAGTAATAATAAAGGAGCAGCAATACCAATAGAATCATAAGTTGGTAAACAACCAATTAACAAAGTTGGTACCGACATCATCAGAATACTAAAGGTAAACATGCGTTTACGACCGAACAAATCGCCAAAGTGCGCCATAATAATGCCGCCAAATGGGCGAGCCAGATAACCAGCAGCAAAAATACCAAACGTTTGCACCTGAGTTAGCCAATCCGGCATATTATGAGGGAAAAATAAGTGGCCGATCGTTAATGAGAAGAAAACATAGATAATAAAATCATAAAACTCTAATGCTCCACCTAATGCGGCTAAAGATAAAGTTTTGTAATCTTGCATATTTAACGGGCGGGTTTTTACTACTTGTGTTTGTGATTGTGCTGCTGACATTTCCATGGGGATAACTTCACTGTATTTAATTAACTTTAATTATTGAAAAACGGGAACTTTCGTTAATATATCGTTAATTAAATAAGCGAGATAATTAGTTTTGCTTATTTCTACAAAAAAATTAAAAGTAAAAGTTATTTTCTGACCGCTGCCTTAGGTCTGAAGGCTTTTACCACTTCGTCATAGGTTTCGATATAAGGGCCTTCAAGTAACTGAATACAATAAGGTACACTGGCAAAAATTCCGGAAACCAAAACTTTCCCGCTTTCATCTTTAACACCTTCCAGCGTTTCTTTGATAGATTTTGGCTGTCCGGGTAAATTGAGAATCAGTGATGATTTACGAATTACACCGACCTGACGAGAGAGAATAGCCGTTGGTACAAAGTGCAAACTAATCTGTCTCATTTGTTCACCAAAGCCGGGCATTATGCGATCGGCAATTGCCATAGTAGCGTCTGGTGTAACATCACGCAGTGCAGGGCCTGTACCCCCTGTAGTCAAAACTAAATGACAGTGATGTGTATCAACCAGTTCACATAAAGTCGCCTCAATAACTGATTGTTCATCAGCGATCAGGCGTTTCTCAAGTGTAAACGGTGTTTTCAAAGCTGTTGAGAGCCACGCTTCAAGTTCCGGTAAACCTTTGTCTTCATATACACCAGCAGATGCCCGATCAGAGATAGAGACTAAGCCAATTTTAAAGAGTTCTGTCATACCCTGTCCTTGAATTAATGAGTCAATGTTGAGAGGTATTATAGAGTAAAACTACTGTTTGGTGGAATTTTGTTAGATGGGGGTTGAGCGGCATGTGCCGCTCCAACACCAATTTTTTAAATATCATTCGCTGTATATTTATCTTTAACCAGATATAAATGCAGGCCAACTACTGCACCGAGTACAAACAGCGCTGATACATAATACGCTGGAGCTAAGTGACTAACAAAATCAGTTAACAGAGAGATTAATAATGGTGTTAAACCACCTGCAATCGCATACGCCATATTAAACGAGAAGGAAACCCCGCTATAACGGACTTGTGCCGGGTAAGCGCGTACCATAAAGAAAGCAAACGCACCCACAGCCCCAACACCATATCCAGCAATACCATAAGTTAAAAATAGCAGATCCAGATGATTTTCTAAAGACAGATAGAAAACCATAATAGAAACAGCACCAAACAGGCAACTTGCTATCATGACACGTGCCACACCAAATTTATCTGCCAGTGTTCCGTTAACAATACAGCCTAAAATGAGTCCGATAATTGCAATCGTGTTAGCTTGTAGCGCCACAACGGCTGGAACATTAACCTGACGTTGTAAATAAATTGGCGCCATCAAAATTGCGACCATAATTCCTGCTGACAAAACCCATGTCAGTAACATCGAAATAATAGTTTGTGGCAAATAGGTTGAAATTACTGTTACAACAGGTAAACGAGTATTTGTTTCTGACTGTTTACGTTTTTGCATCTCAGCAAAGATTGGTGTCTCTTTTAACCAACGACGTAAATACATGGATAACAAACCAAACACCCCACCTAAAATAAATGGAATTCTCCAGCCCCATGCCAACATATCATCCGGCTGAACTGTCGCATTTAAAAACGTGGAAATTAGTGAACCAAGTAAAATCCCCAGACTAAGTCCAGCCGTTAAAATACCACAGGCAAAACCGACGCGGTTTTTAGGAACATGTTCTGCAACAAATGTCCAGGCTCCTGGTACTTCACCACCTACAGCCAGCCCCTGACATAAACGCATAAGCAGAAGTAATAGGGGTGCAAAAATACCAATTGAAGCGTAAGTCGGTAAACAGCCGATCAGCAGTGTAGGCACCGCCATCAACAGAATACTAAGTGTAAACATTCGTTTGCGGCCAAAGAGGTCGCCAAAATGGGCCATTACAATGCCACCAAACGGACGAATCAGATAGCCTGCCGCAAAAATACCAAAGGTTTGCACCTGTGCAAGCCAGCCCGGCATATCAGGTGGGAAAAACAATTTACCAATTGTAATAGAGAAGAAAACGAAAATAATAAAATCATAGAACTCTAAAGCGCCACCTAAGGCAGATAGTGAAAGGGTTTTATAATCCTGATTATTTAATGTTCGGGTTGGTGCAATAGCCACATCTATAGACATAATTTATTATCCGTAAAATATTATTTACATTTATCGTAAATAAATATACACGATTTTGACAGATATGCAATAAAAGTGAGTGGAAAAGTCTATTTTATATACACATGAAAATTATGGATATATTTTTATCATGAAAATGAATAATTACATAAAATATTATTGTATTTTTAGTTAAATACCTTTAATCTTCAACATTTGTAACAATAGAGGAGCAGATTCAATGAGTCGTTAAGTTTAGCGTGGTAGCGATGAGACTTAACAAAAGGTGAATTTGCCGAAATATAACAAACGACCAAATTTGTTATATTGGGCTTGTACTAAATAAGTATAAGACTGTCATTGTCCATTGTGAACAATGTTGCGCTATTGCTTTCTTTCTCTCTGCTTACCCTCGTTAGATTGAACTGGAAGTCATGCGTTGCTAATTTTATATTTAGAACTCATAGGTTTAATTTTGAACGAGATACTACAACTAGTTAACGAATTCTTTGCTTTTATCGGTCCAATTACTGATGCTATCTGGGACTTCCCAACTAATCTGGATTGGTATGCGGCAATTCCTGTTATCGGGCAATTCTCCTTTCCAGTTATTCTTTTAATTGGTGTTGGGATCTATTTCACCATTAAGACACGTTTTATTCAGGGACAAAGTTTTGGTCCTGCGATTAAAATTATGCTCAGTAAACAAAAGTCTAAACGTGGTATTACTGCTGCAGGTTCTTTTATGCTTGGACTGGCAATGCGTGCCGGTCCAGGTAATATCGTCGGAATTACCGGTGCCATTTCTATTGGTGGTCCGGGCTCACTATTTTGGATGTGGGTTGCTGCGTTCTTTGGTATGTCTTCAGCATTTATGGAATCAGTTCTGGCTCAGCTATTTAAAGAGAAGAAAGGGACTGAATATGTTGGCGGGTTGCCATTTTATGGTCGTCGTCTGCTTGGTAACAAACGTTTTGTTGGCCTGTTTTTGTCATGTGTATTTATCTTCTATGCGCTATTTAATATTCCAGCGCAAACCTTTAATGTGTTCTCCGCAATTGGTACCATTGCAGAAACCGTGATTGGTGAGCCTGTTGAGCGCCAATCAACCTTATATTATTCGATTGCAGTCTGCCTTGTTATTGCCTGTGCTTTTATTATCTTTGGTGGCATCCGCCGGGTAGTTGCATATTCTGATGTGCTGGTACCAATGAAAGCTATTTTATTCTGCGGTATGTCATTTATTATTATTTTGATTAACTTCCCATTAATTCCTTATTTCTTTAAAGAAGTGGTGGTGGGTGCGTTTTTACCTCATGCTATTTTTGGTGGTGCTATTGGTACGGCTCTGGCACAGGGTGTAAAGCGAGGATTAATGTCCAATGAAGCTGGTCAGGGTACAATTACAATGGCAGCAGCAGTAGCAGAAAATAAACATCCTTGTGAACAAGGCTTAGTGCAAAGTTTTGGCGTGTTTTTTGATACGATGGTCATTTGTACTTTGACCGGATTTATTGTGGTTATGGCACATGTCTGGACTGGTTATACAGCAGGCCCTGAGTGGGAATCGATCAGAGCTTCTAAAATTACCTTATATTTAACCTCTGTTCAGACTCTGATTCCAGGTTCTATCGCCGGTATTGTAAAAATTATTATGTGTGCTTGTTATGGTCTGTTTGCCTTTACAACATTACTTGGAATGATCTCATTTGCTGAGATTTCTTCTAATTTTATCTCTAAGAAACATGGATTTATCTTATTCATTCGTACTATGGGATCGCTGGTCTTTGTTCCTTTTGGCGCACTAACCATTCTGGCTGGGCTTGAGCTTGGTAACCTTTGGTATATTTCTGATTTAATGAATATCATTATGGTTTACCTGAATATTCCGTTACTGCTGATCGGCGCTCCGCTGGTGTATAAAGCTTTAGCACATTATAGAAAAACCAAAGGTGGCAAGTTTGTATCTAAAGACTTTGGATTTGAGACCGAGTGCTGGAAAGAAGATCAGGAAGAGCACCGTAGTTAATATATTTTAGTTAAAAAGAGCTGCCTTAGGGCGGCTTTTTTTATGTTATTAGCATTGGTGGTGGAGCGGTATGCGCCGCTCTGGCGCAGTATATTTCTGGTGTAGTGATTAAGTTCAGTGAGTTTGACGGCCTAGCGCACCCCACAGGCGCCTGCTCGAGGGCTAGCTAAGACCTGTAGGATACGCTCTCCGTCAATCATTGCATCTGTAGAGCTGATTAAGAATTAGAAATAATTTCTTTCTTTTGAATTAAAATAAAATAACCAATTGATTTAATTAAATAAATCATTCCCTTTCCAAAGCATGAATTGGATCGAGTTTAGCAGCTCTCCGTGCCGGGAAGAACCCGAAAATTAAACCAATTGCACTTGAACAGGTAAAAGCAGCAACAATCGCGGCGATTGAGAAAATCATCGAGAAACTGGTTACAAAATAACTAAAGATTACACCAATCAAGAGGGAAAGCGTAATTCCTAGCGTACCACCAATTAAACAGACTAGCACCGCTTCACTCAGGAACTGCTGCAAAATATCACTGGAACGAGCACCAACGGCCATGCGCACACCGATCTCTTTAGTTCGTTCGGTCACAGATACTAGCATAATATTCATCACCCCAATCCCACCAACAATTAGTGAGATAAGCGCAATCATAGAGACCAGCAGAGTCATAGTCGCTGTTGTTGATTCAATAGTTTGACGAATACTATCAGAGTTAAAGATGAAGAAGTCTTTCGAACCATGACGCTGAATCATCAGGCGTTCAATCGCCTGCTCAGCAATATTCATATCAACATCATCTTTCACACGTACCGTAATACTACGCAGTGGCGTTTGCCCAACCATACGATTAATCACCGTCGTATAAGGCAACCAGACATTTAGATTTTCATTACTACCAAAACCTTGTTGCTGGCGATCTGCCACACCAATAATACGAACAGGTAGTGATCCCAAATGCATAATCTGACCGATAGGATCCTGATTTTTAAACAGTTGCTTGACGGTATTGACATCAATGACTGCATCTTGTGCTGATGTTGCCACACTTTCCAGATCAAACGCTTTACCCTGAGTAATCGTATAACCACGCACCGCAAAGAACTGTTCGCCGGCACCATTCACCGTTCCACTAACCGCCTGATTCCCGACCCGGAAATAAGCACTAGTTGAAACATTTGGTGATGCACTGTGAATATAGCTTTGCTGTGCTAAGGCATCGGCATCAGACGAGCGTAATGTAGTTATCCGGTTAGCATTACGATCACCAAAACCCGAACCTCTAAAAATCTCAAGAGTACTGGTACCCATGGAGCTGATTTCAGCCAGAATCTGGCGTCTGGAGCCCTCACCAAGCGCCACTACCGAAACTACCGACGCGATCCCAATGATAATCCCAAGCATGGTTAAAAACGTACGCAGACGCTGGGTAGTCATGGAGAGAATAGCCATTTTAAACGCATCAAAAAAGCGATCGCGTTTAGAGGCAAAATTATCATTGGTTTTGGTGACGTGAATTTCCTGAATCTGACGATTCGGATCAATATCAATATTTTCATTACGGGAATCAGCAATAATATTGCCATCACTGATTTCAATGATTCGTTCTGCGTTCTGAGCAATTTGTGGATCGTGGGTAACGATAATGACAGTATGACCTTGCTTATGCAAATCACGTAAAATCTGCATCACTTCTTTACCGCTTTGACGATCAAGGGCGCCGGTTGGTTCATCGGCTAATATAATTTGTCCACCATTCATCAGAGCACGTGCAATACTGACACGCTGTTGCTGACCACCAGAAAGCTGAGTGGGTTTATTATGAATTTTATCAGCCAGACCTAAACGAGTCAGCAGTGCCTGTGCTCGTTCTCTACGCTTTTGTTTATCGGTGCCAGCATAAATTGCCGGAATCTCTACATTACCTTCAGCAGTTAAAGCACTCAGCAAATGATAACGCTGAAAGATAAAACCAAAATGTTCGCGGCGTAGTTCTGCCAGCTCATCAGGCTCCAGCTTATTAGTCACCCGCCCACCGATGGTATATACCCCATTCGTTGGTTTATCCAAACAACCCAAAATATTCATCAGCGTTGATTTACCGGAACCGGACGCACCAACAATCGCAACCATCTCTCCAGCATTAATTGTCAGATTGATCTGTTTTAATACCTGAATTGTCGTCTCACCGGCAGGAAACTCGCGGGTGATATTTTCCAGTTTAATTAATGGCTCTGACATAGCGTTACATTCTCAAGCGTGGCATTGCTGAACCACTTTTATTCACTGTCGCGGCCATACTACTAATTATCACAGTTTCGCCTTCGTTCAGACCAGATAAGATCTCCACATTAATATTGTTATTAATGCCTAATTTGACTGTACGTTCTACCGCATTACCTGAACTGTCGACCACGTAAACAATACCTTCATCCAGACCATTACTGCCTTGTATTGCCATAGATGGAACCAGAATCACATCTTTAGCTGATGCTAAAACAATATATACTTGTGCAGTCATAGAAATACGTAGCGTTTGTTCCGGGTTATCCACATCAAATAAGCCATTATAGTAGATAGCCGTGGTTGTAGATGATGAGCTGGAAGACGTTGACGTTTCAGTATTAATTGAGTCTGGAGCTGGTTCAATAGCACGCAGACTAAGTCCATCATAACGCTGGTTCAGACGACCTAAAATGGTGAAGTAAACCGGCATCCCCTCTTTCACGTTGATAACATCAGCTTCTGAAATTTGTGCTTCCACTGTCATTTTATCAAGCTGTGCCACTTTAACAATGGTTGGTGCACTTTGTACGGAGTTCACCGTTTGGCCTTCTTCAACCGGAATTGCTACAATCACACCATCCATTGGTGACACAATCTTGGTATAACCTAAATTTAACTGAGCTGTATCAACAGCAATCTGAGCGCTAATAATATTAGCATCTAACGCTTTAATATCAGCCCGAATGGCATCGAGTTGTGCTTGTGCTTCATCTAAATCAGACTGCGCGCCGGCACCACGATTAACCAGTTTTAATTGACGGTCATAAGTTAATTGATAATTTCTGAGTGTTGCTTCTTTAGATGTACGTTGTGCTTCAAGACTTGTTAAAGAGGCTTCTGCCTGTTTTAAGTTATTTTGTTGAGTTAAATCATCGATCTCAGCAATTAACTGATCTTTAGTCACTGACTGGCCCAATACAACATAGAGTTTTTTAATCTGACCCGAAACCTGCGCACCCACACTAACTTGTTTATAGGCACTAATAGTACCATCAGCTAACACAGTTTGTTCAATATTACCGCGGAATACTTTCGTTGTAATATAATTTGGTGCAACCGGTGCAGGAAAAATAATGGATACGATGAAGAAACCTACTACGGCAATAATTGCAGCAATAATCAGGTACTTTATTTTTAAATATTTTTTTAACTTCATGTGTTAACCTACTCCAGTGGAAACATCCATACTCAATTATTTTGTTTATATTATATGATTCTATCTTTATTTTTGATAATGATAATCATTTTATCTTAATGATGGACTAAATTGTCCAAAAAATGAATTATTTATCGATAATCGTCTGTTAAATTATACGTAAATTTTACTTAATTCATTTATTATCATTGGGTTAGTTCTTATACTAAACCTTAATCAAACAATTGTATAACTGAATTATTAAGAAGAAATTAATTTTTTGTTTCTCTTTTAATAAAGCATAATTAATCAATACGTAAGATGAGATTTCCTATGACAATTAAAACCATTCAGATCGTAGTGACCGGGCAAGTACAGGGTGTTGGTTTTCGTTTCTCGACGTATCAGAAAGCCACCAAAATTAAACTTACCGGATATGTGAAAAACTTATCCACCGGGCAGGTAGAAATTGTTACTCAGGGGTCAGAAGAACAGATAAAAGAGTTATTACAATGGCTTGATGACGGAGGTCCTCGTTCTGCACATATTGAAAGATATCACGTGACCGATTATACCAAAGACACTGTTTTTTCACGATTTGCAGTAACGTATTAGTATGGCTAAAAAGTCTAGTTAATATTATTGTAAATTTAGCGTAGAATACCAAACCAGAAAATGAACGACAGGCACAGACATTAAGCATGAATAAAAAATCGTGGATCTATATCATACTAATCGTACTCGCAATCAGTATCTATTATTATCAAACAGGTCCTGACGCAGTTGATTATGATCCGTCGCTTTCTGCCTCTGAAGCTCCAACTTATCAAAGCAATGATATGTTGACTGTCGTTTATGATCCTTCTGGTGATTTATTATATAAAATTGTGGCAACGAAAGTGCAATATTTTGAAAATACCGGAGAGACACATTTTGAAAATCCAAATGTGACGCTATATGACAAAGAAAAGTCAGCATCGTGGAATGCAAAATCAAATACCGCTATACTGACTAAAAATCGCATTTTGTATTTATATGAACAGGTTGAATTTAATAATTTAACACCAAATGCACAGCTTGAACGTATTTCGATGGATAATGCCAAAGTGAATCTGATCACGCAGATCATCACATCGGAAGACGAAGTGAAAATACAAGGTCCCGGATTTTATTCCACGGGCGATAAATTACGCGGTAATTTGAGAGAGAAAACCGCTAATTTACTGGAAAATGTAAAGACCTATTATGGCGGCCAACTGACGACGGAAGAGTAAAATTAAATTTATGAAGAAATCAATTAAGCAACTAAAAATAGGATTAAGTGCTGCACTCCTCCTAATGTTACCAGGTCTGGCGATGAGTAATACCAATGCCGTAACACCGACGGTACGCAATCAGCCAATCACTATTGATGCCGATCATCAGGAATTTAGTATTCAAAATAATACCATTACCTTTACCGGCAATGTTGTTATTTTGCAGGAAGGTTTAAAAGTGACTGCTGATAAGGTCGTTATCAGCAATACGCAAAGTCAGACTGATCAAAAAATTACTGCTTTTGGTAAACCGGTGCGTTTTCAGCAAAGTTTAGAAGGTAATCGCAGTATTAATGGTCATTCACAACAACTTGATTATGACGTGAGAACAGCAACCGTGACTTTAACTGGCAAAGCGGAGCTGACTCAACAAGATAACCAGATCAGCAGTAATAAAATTATTTATAAAGTGAATGAGCAACAAATTATCGCGGAAGGTAACTCAAATAATCGAGTGAAAACCACTATTGTTCCAAATCAATTAAATTAGAGACAGATAAATCGTATGGCAACATTACAAGCACTTAATTTGGCAAAAGTTTATAAAGGCCGTCGGGTGGTGGAAAACGTAAGTTTGACCGTCAACTCTGGCGAGATTGTCGGATTATTGGGCCCAAATGGTGCCGGCAAAACCACGACATTTTATATGGTCGTCGGTATTGTTACATTAGAAGCAGGTCAAATCTCGATTGATGATACTGATATTGGCGTTTTACCACTGCACGAACGTGCCCGTTTAGGTATTGGCTATTTACCACAAGAAGCGTCTATTTTCAGACGTTTATCCGTTTATGACAACATTATGGCAGTGCTTGAAATTCGCCCTGATCTCAATTCTGATGAGAAAAAAGAACGTGCCGAGGAGCTGCTTGAAGAGTTCCATATTACTCATATTCGTGACAATTTAGGCCAATCTCTGTCTGGAGGTGAACGCCGCCGGGTTGAGATCGCCCGCGCTCTGGCAGCTAACCCAAAATTCATTCTGCTGGATGAACCCTTTGCAGGTGTTGATCCAATCTCAGTTATTGATATTAAAAATATCATCACTCATCTGCGTGATCGCGGTCTGGGTGTCTTAATCACTGACCATAACGTACGTGAAACACTGGATGTATGTGAACGTGCATACATTGTAAGTAAAGGCCACCTCATCGCCGAAGGCTCGCCAAATAGTATTCTAAATGACGACCACGTAAAACGCGTGTATCTTGGCGAAGAATTTAGACTATAAACGTTTATCATTATGATAAAACAAGGCTTGCAACTCAAACTCTCACAACAACTGGCAATGACCCCCCAGTTGCAGCAAGCTATTCGTCTGTTACAACTCTCCACTCTGGAACTAAAACAAGAGTTGGAGCTGGCGCTGGAGAACAATCCACTGCTTGAAGTTGCCGACCATTTTGATGAAGTCACCGTTTCGGAAGAGATCGCCGATGAGCAGATCGATACCCGTGACATGATGGAACAAAAAAATATTCCTGATGATATCCCGCTTGATGCTTCGCTCGATGATATTTATACCGCAGGTACTCCTTCTGGTACACACTCTGACTACCGTAGTGACGAACTGCCAGTTTATCAGGGTGAAACCATCCAGACACTACAAGATTATTTGAACTGGCAGCTGGATCTCACTCCTTTTACCGAACAAGATCGCGTCATCGCCACATCAATTATTGAAGCCATTGATGAAAGAGGTTATCTGACCGTTTCTCTGAAAGAAATTTTAGACGCTCAGGGCAATGATCAAATCGAGCAGGATGAAGTTGAGGCTGTCCTTAAGCGTATCCAGCATTTTGATCCAATCGGCGTTGGTGCCCGTGATTTACAAGAGTGCCTGTCAATTCAGTTGAATCAGTTGCCCTCAGAAACCTCTCATCTGGCAGAAGCGAAACAAATTGTCGATCATCATCTAGTGCTGCTTGGTCAGCGTGATTTCAGGACCCTGAAAAAAATCCTGTCTATTCGGGAAGAAGCTCTTAAAGAAGCAGTAGCTCTGATTCAGCAGCTCAATCCTTATCCAGGTGAATCCATTTCCACCCAGACACCGGACTATATTATTCCGGATATTTTAGTTAAAAAGATTCGCGGACGCTGGCATGTTCTGCTCAGTAATGACAACCTGCCAAACTTACGCATCAATCAGCAATATGCTGCGCTGGAAAAGCTCGCCAACGAGACTGATGGGCAGTTTATTCGTGCTCATTTGCAGGAAGCCAACTGGCTGATAAAAAGTGTTGAAAATCGTCAGGACACCTTGTTGCGCGTTAGCCACTTTATCGTCGAGCACCAGCAAGCCTTTTTTGAATTTGGTGATGAACATATGAAACCGATGGTTTTATCCGACGTGGCTGATGCAATTGATATGCATGAATCGACGATTTCCCGCATTACCACTCAAAAATACCTGCAATGCCCACGCGGTATCTTTGAGCTAAAATACTTTTTCTCCAGCCACGTGAACACACAAAGCGGCGGAGAAGCCTCATCAACAGCGATTCGTGCATTTATTAAAAAAATGATCGCAGCAGAAGATAGCCAAAAACCATTAAGTGATAGTAAGATAGCAAGTCTGTTAGAAGAACAAGGTTTGATCGTGGCAAGGCGTACTGTGGCAAAATATCGGGAATCTCTCTCTATTCCACCATCAAACCAGCGTAAACAGCTATAAATACAATAATACTCACAAAGTATAATAAACTGGAGTGGTAGCATGATATTAATGATAGTGAGCGGTCGCTCAGGTTCAGGTAAATCTATTGCCTTGCGAGCTTTAGAGGATATGGGCTTTTATTGTGTAGATAATATTCCAATCGTCCTGCTACCGGAACTGGCAAAAACCCTGAAAGATAACAATACACCAGTTGCGGTGAGTGTGGATATTCGTAACTTACCGGCTCATCCGGAACAGTTTGAAGAAACACTGCAACAACTACCAAAATCTATCACTCCGCAGGTTGTCTTTTTAGATAGCGATCGTAATACGTTAATACGCCGTTATAGTGAAACCCGTCGTCAGCATCCGCTTTCCAGTCAAAATCACTCTTTAGAAGAGGCCATTGATCTGGAAGATCAATATCTTGAGCCAATTCGTTCACATGCTGATCTGGTGATTAATACAGCTAATCTTTCAGTACACGAATTATCTGATCTGTTACGCCAACGCGTGCTGGGTAAAAAAGAGCGTGAACTAACCATCGTCTTTGAATCTTTTGGTTTTAAATATGGTATTCCTACCGAATCTGATTTTGTATTTGATGTACGTTTTCTGCCAAATCCGCACTGGGATCCGGATTTACGCCCACTGACCGGACTTGACCAAGGTGTGATCGATTTTCTATCCAGACACTGGGAAGTAAACAACTTTATTTATCAGACCAACAACTACTTATTACAATGGCTGCCAATGCTTGAGCGTAACAATCGCAGCTACTTAACCATTGCTATTGGCTGTACCGGCGGGCAACATCGTTCTGTATATATCGTTGAACAACTGGCAGAGTTCTTCAGAAGTCGTGGTAAACAGGTACAAACCCGCCATCGTAGTTTAGAGAAAGGCTTACACAAGAAATAACCGTAATAAAATCAAAGATCTAGATTTAACATAACCCATTGATTTTATTAGGCTTTTTAGATAAGAAATATGCAATTACATCTGGTAGTAAACACCTTTGGTGCTGATTTACAGCACCGATATGGTGAAAAGATTTATAAGCTAACCCTGCACGGTGGCTTTAGCTGCCCTAATCGGGATGGTACGCTTGGCCGTGGCGGATGTACATTTTGCAATGTCTCTTCTTTTGCTGATGAGTCTTTACAGGTCAAATCTATCTCTGAACAGCTTGAGCAACAAGCCAGACAGATGAAAAAATCAAAACGCTATCTGGCTTACTTTCAGGCCTATACCAGCACTTATGCTGAAGTTGAAATCCTGAAAGCGATGTATGAAGAGGCGTTAAGAAGTACTGATATCATCGGCTTATCAGTCGGTACCCGACCAGATTGTGTGCCGGATGAGGCACTGCAACTGCTTGCAACTTATCAGCAACAAGGTTATGAAGTGTGGCTGGAACTTGGACTACAAACAGCTAATGATAAAACCTTAAAACAGATCAATCGCGGTCACACTTATCAGGATTATCATCAGACGGTACAAAAAGCACGTCAGCTTGGCATCAAAGTTTGTAGCCATATCATTATCGGTCTGCCAAAAGAGACTCGTGCAGATAACTTTTATACACTGGAAAAAGTACTGGAAACAGGTGTCGATGGTATCAAGCTCCACCCTCTGCATATTGTTGAAGGAAGTATTATGGCGAAAGCCTGGCGGGCAGGTCGTCTGCCAGTACTCACTCTGGATGAGTACGTCGATATTGCCGGTGATCTGATTCGTGCTACACCAAAAGATATTCTCTATCACAGAGTTTCTGCCAACGCCCGTAAACCTACGCTACTCGCTCCTGACTGGTGTGAAAATCACTGGGAGTCGATGAATGCCGTGGATAAAAATCTACGGGGAAAAGGCAGTCAGGGCGCAGCACTTGGCGATCCTTATCAATATAAAGAATAAACACCATGGCAGGTTTTGATTATTGGTAATATTCAAAATAAGCCTGTTAATCCCCCATTAATTTTATGCTAAAATCTTTCCCTAAAATTTAGATAAGAACGATTTAAACAGGAATACTTATGCTTTGGTTTAAAAATGCAATTGTGTATCAGCTTAATAAAGATGATCATCTGACAAAAGAAAATGTTGAGAAAGCACTTCAATCACACCCTTTTATTCCTTGTGGTAGCCAGGACAGCACTAAGTTTGGCTGGGTATCTCCATTTGGTGATAGTCAGGATGTCAATCTGTTTGAAATTCAGGGACACATGCTGCTTAAAGCCAAAAAAGAGACAAAGCTCCTGCCATCGTCAGTCGTTAAGCAAGCGCTACAGGCCAAAGTAGAAAAGCTGGAAAATGCCCAAAGTCGTAAACTTAAAAAAATCGAAAAAGACTCATTAAAAGATGAAGTGATGATCGATTTACTGCCACGCGCTTTTAGTAAATATAATTATTACTGGCTCTGGATCGATACCAAAAATAAACGTGTCATCGCAGATTCTGGCAGTCACAAACAGGCAGAAGATCTATTAGCGTTACTACGCAAAGGTCTTGGCACGCTGGCACTTACACCGCTTCATTATGATACACCGCTTGAACAAATCATGACTACCTGGGTGCAAAAACAACAAATCCATCCACCATTTATCTTAGGTGATGAAGCAGAGCTTAAAGATCCACTGGAAGGTAATGGTATTATTCGTTGTAAAAATCAGGAAGTTACTTCTGAAGAGATTCTGTCCCACATCGAAGCTGGTAAACAGATTACAAAATTAAAACTGTATGAAGAAGAAAAACTCAACTTCATGTTACATCATGATATTACGATTAAACGTATAAAATATGAAACAACTCTGCTCGATCAAAATGAAGATATCGGCAAAGATGAGCGTGAAAAACGCTTAGAAGCAGACTTTCTTCTTATGAGTCAAGCACTAAGCAGTACATTAAATAATCTATTATCGGTGATTGAGAAAGTAGCAAAAAACACCTAAATAAATTATTTTTATGTATAAAAACCTTTTATTTCTGTAGAAATACCAGTATTTTATGATACAATCACCAAGCCATAAGTATAATTGTTTTTGACAAGATATATTTAAATGGAATTTTACAAAACAAACATTTGAGGCGTTAAAATGAAAAAGACAACTCTAGCTTTAGCAGTGGCAATTGCAAGCTTAACAACAGCGGCATACGCAGCACAACCAGAAAACACCTGGTATATCGGTGGTAAAGCTGGTTGGTCTAGTTACCATGATGCAACTTTCTACAACGGTGCAAGCGATAACATGCATATCTCTAAAGACCGTGTAGGTGGTGGTGTATTCCTTGGCTATCAAGCAACGGATTATGCAGCTATCGAATTAGGCTATGACTGGTTAGGTCACGCTGACTACCGTGATAAAACAACAGGTGACAAATCTCAGTTACGTGTTCAAGGTATTCAATTAGCAGCTAAATTAAGCTACCCACTATCATTCATTAGTGAAGATTTAGATATTTATACTCGTTTAGGTGGTTTCATTGCCATGACTAAATATAAGAGCCCAACATTAACAGATAGCGACTCTGACGTTGCTCCGTTAATCGCTGCTGGTTTTGAGTATAAATTAAGTGAAGACTTCGCTGCACGTTTAGACTACCAATGGATCAATAACATTGATAACAAAGGTGACTTACGTCCAGACAACTCTTTACTATCACTCGGTATTAGCTATAACTTCGGCGGTGGTGCACCAGCGAAGACAACTTCTATCGATTATAAAGAAAACCGTTATGTGTTAAATGAAGATGTTCTATTTGGTTACAACCAATCTACATTAAAAGCAGAAGGTGAAGAAGCATTAAATGGTTTAGTTTCTGCATTAACAAAAATTAACCCATCTGAAGGTGCTGTAGTTGTTATCGGCCATACTGACCGTATCGGTTCAGCGGCTTATAACCAAAAACTTTCTGAACAACGTGCTAAAACAGTTATGGATTACCTAGTAGCTAAAGGTATCCCATCTGACTTAATCACTGCTAAAGGTGCTGGTAAATCTAGCCCAATTACTGGTGATAAATGTAACAGCTTAACTGGCGCAGACTTAAAAGCATGTTTAGCACCAGATCGTCGCGTTGAAATTGAAATCAATGCTAAAAACGTAGAAGAAGTTGAAGTAACTAACTAATATTTAGTTAAATCACTTTTCAAGTATAAAAACCCGATACTATATCGGGTTTTTTATTGTCTATAATTATAATTTATCCACAGCCGATTAAACCTTATCCATACAGTATTTTCTACTATTTCTATTACCTATAATTTTTTACTTTATACACTTTCATAAATTTATCTGTTGATAAAACTGAATATAATTAAGTGATTAAAGAGTTTTCTGTGAGTAATTTCGATTTCTTTACAATTAGAGAGGATCTTATCCAAGATTTAAGCTATAATTATTGGATTATTTTGTGTGTAACATGGTATTAAGGAGCCGTT
>NZ_CP050254.1 GCF_011745665.1 Zophobihabitans entericus
AAAGAACTAACAAGATTATCTCCAATTCTTGAATGTGAGCTACCATTAGATAATTCCCGCTTTGCTGGCCAGATCCCTCCGATAGTTCAAAGTCCAGCGTTTGCTATTCGTAAAAAAGCAAATTCTATTTTTACGTTAGATCAGTATGTTGAATCAAACATAATGACCGAACGCCAATCTTACTTATTAAAGAAGTATATAAAAGCTCATAAAAATATTTTAGTGGTTGGCGGCACCGGCAGCGGAAAAACAACGTTATTAAACGCAATCATTGACGAAATGGTAAAGATTAATCCAACAGAACGGATTGTTATCATCGAGGATACAGGCGAACTCCAATGCGCAGCTGAAAATTCAGTTCAGTTTCATACCACAATACAAATAACAATGACTCATCTATTAAAAACATCATTAAGAATACGGCCAGATCGTATTTTAGTAGGTGAGGTAAGGGGAGAGGAGGCATTAGATCTATTAGATGCCTGGAATACTGGCCATGATGGGGGATTAGCTACATTACACTCAACAACAGCCGAATCAGGATTAACAAGATTAAAGTCTCTTATAACACGCAATAGAGCGGCACCGAAAGATATAGAACCGCTAATAGCGGAAGCTGTTCACCTAATCATAAACATAATCAGAACGCCAACAGGGAGAAAAATAAACAAAATAATTGAAGTTTTAGGTTATGAAAATAACCAATATGTCATTAAAAATGTTGAATAATAAACAGGAGAAGTTAAATTTATGTCTTATCAAAACTTGTTTTCATTAAAGTTAAACTCATTTTCTCATACAACTAATTTAGTTCACTTCCTAAAAACGACCGTTTTTGGTAAACCCTGAACACGTTCATATATAGACAACCATTTCAAAAGAACAGCTAACCCGATTTTAGCGGCTAAAATTAACAAATAAAAATAAACGGTTTTAGTAAAAAAAATTATCTTATCTCATCTCCTACAGTGTATCAAAACTAGTATATTTTTAAACTATTCGATATAATGAATTTCTTTGAGCAAGATATCTATATTACAAGGAATTGGAAATGATTAGAAAAGAGGGTGATTTTTTGAGTTTGTCTGAACTCCATGTAGCATCTTACCTAGATTCATTACGCTTTGAGAATGAAGAGGAAAAAGTTAACGCAATTACGGCTCTGATAAATGTGGCATTGAACGAACTTGAAAAAAGTACCTGTAAAAATAATTATCTGAGATATCTAGGGTTAGATTAAGGAGACATAATGTTATCAATAATTTCTATTATCACAATCATCATATCTCTTATATTAGCTACTTTATTGATTATAAATGGAATATATTCCTTAAAACCTATCTATACAATTTTTGGCTTGTTTAATACTAACCAAATAGAACAAGAACATATGGAGTGGATACAATACAAAAAGGAGCATATATGTAAACTTATTGAAAGAAATGATATTTCAAATAGTTATAAGTGGGATTGTAATAAAATCATTTTGATTAATAAATTTAAGGAATAATCAAATTTTGCTATCTAAATAAATAGTTATCGGAGAGTTTTTTTTATATTATAAACAGAGAAGTATACCTTTTTATAAATTTAAAGATCAGATAAGGGAAACTATGAATACTAAAATAATTACCATAGCATCATTACTAAGCATTTTTTTCTTAGCTGGCTGTGATGAAAAAAAACCTGAGTTATCTATAGAAGAACAGGCAAAGCAGTATCAATGCAGCGACTACCAAAACATTACTAACGATGAAGTTAAAGCGGCTCTATTAAAGCGTTGTCCGCGTATCAACACAAATTTTGTGCCATCAACTAGCAGTAAAGGTATGTTAAGTGAATAAAACTATAGTGATTAGTAAAAAAACAGATATCCCTGTTGTATCATCAGATGTTTGATGACAAGGATTACGGCTAAATGTAGTGGATAGTAGATATAAAACAAATGCTTTAGCCGTACTACCTTTATATCTAGAAGTGAAATTATATAGATAAGTATTAATCCAAATACTGCATAAATATTACCGTTTACAAACCACAATAAGCATAGACTGATTACGCCAAAAAAGAAAAATTTCATATCCCCTAATTTATAATATAAGTAAATAGACACTCCAAAACCGATCGATGGCCACCAATATTCAACAAAAGCCCCACAGAACAGAAATAGCGCAGCTGTTAAAACAAAATATTTCCTCTCTATAGCATAAATAACAAGACTGATGCTCAGTAATGTGAACATGATATTTAATGGATACCAGCCCCATTTCAACCCACCTAAAGCAATAAAGATAGGTGTTGATAGCGTTCCACATAAAGCCAGTCTCTTTATCACTTTAAAACGCGCAGAATTGAAAGCCAGGTTATAGGCTAAAACAAAAACAAATATTGGCATAGACAAGCGGCCAAGCTCAAAGCAATAAGATAGTAGGGAGTTATATAGATACTTATTGACATGATCCATAGTCATTAAAAAAGCGGCTATGAGCTTTAGAAGCTCAATATTGCCGCTTGATAGTTTTGGTACTAATTTATTCATCTGACTTAGGCGCAGGCATTGAAACAATGACTTCACCACTATAGTTCACTACAACTTCAGTAATGTAATGTTTAACTTTTTGGTCATCTTCCCAGGATCTTGTTTTGATGCTCCCATCAACATAGACTTTACAACCTTTTTTAATAGTACCGGAGATACATTTAACAACGTAAGGGTTGTTAACTGAAACCCTTGTCCAGTCGGTTATTTCTTTCCGTTCACCGGACTGTTTATCAATCCAGCTTTCCGTTGTTGCCACAGAAAAATTGATAAATTTCTCGCTAATCTCTGGATCTTTTCCAACATGGCCAACTAAAGTTACTTTATTCATTTTTATGCTCCTATAACGTTGATTATCTTCAGCTGCTAATTTGCATCTGGAGATTGATTAAGTTTACTTCCGGTAATACTTACCTTTGTTGTAATGAAATGCTCATCTAACCAATTCGCCCACTTCTCCGAACGTTTGGCCAGATCATTACGATAAATAGTATTGTAATAGGGTGTTTTTGAGTGATAGTTTGCGGCGCGCTGAAATATCGACCCCTTATCATTCAATATGTGGCCTCTTATTCGCCAGGCTGCCAAATCGTATGGATAGCAACTGTTACTGTATCCCTCGACATCTTTCACTGTGATGCTGTATTTAGCTAATGATTTTAGATATGCCGTATTAAACTGAAGCGGCCCCACGTCGTAAGTACCATTTTTATTTTTGACATATTGGCCAGGTTTTCCCCCCTCTTTTTCAACAACGGCAAGAAACAGATTCACTGGTACTTCATACTTAACAGCCGCATAAATAGCACATACAACGCTATTTTGCAGGTCTGGCGGCAACTGGATATCAATAAGCATATTAATCCACCCAACAAGTTCTTTTAACTGGCGTTTGGCCTACAACATCACCATTACTGTTGTAGATGTATTTATAGCCCCTGTTCCAATCCTGAACCGAATACCATTCGCCATTACAGACATATTTAGGTTTGTCTATAACGGTATATTCATGGTTTATTAAGAGATCACAGTAACCAGGCATTGAGGCCGTCGTTCTTTTAAACTCAATACCACAACCACCATCTTTACAAGAACCGCCGCCGCTACGTTGATCAATAATATTATTAAGTGAATTAGCATCACATCGCATTTCTTGGCGTGCTATCGCTTCAGTTAATGAATCCATTCCACTATTTGCATTAGAACTAGGGCATAGCTTTAAGTAATCACGACGCTTTTTAATCGTATCAGATGGCTTTTTAGCTTTGATACCAAAGTAAATAGCCAGCGGTTCGTTACACTCAGATGGCCGCTTACTTGATGACATACAAATAATCACTTCACATGCCGTTCTTTCATCACCTTTTAATATTTCACTGCCAGGTAATGCGTTAGGAACACCAGGTAAATTTGCATTGATACTTGTTGAAATAACAAACAACATAAAACTCACGCCAATAGTAAATAATTTTTTCATAGTTTATCCTCTCTATTACTTTTAATTTTTTCAGCAACTTGCCCGCCGACTGTTTGATTTATCCTGGCATTCATTGCATCTTTTGCGGTATCTTTTACACCGGTGGCCAGATTCTTTATCCCATCACTAACAGCAGCAGCAAAAGAGCGATCACCAGAACTAACAATAGAACCTGACGAACTGTCATCACCCATAGCTGAAGATAATGGTGTATCAGAATCACCAGAACCGGACGATAAGCTACCCTCCATTCCAGAACTAGAGCCGGAACCGGCATCACCAGATAAAGACCCCTCACTACTTTCACCTGATGCAGATCTAAAGGCTTCCATAATCGCTTTAGCACCGCCACCGGCATTAGCTGCCCCACTGGTAACAAGTTGACTAGCCACACCAAAACCGGCGGCCGTAGTCGCAGCTGCGCCAAGAACAGCACCAGACGCAAAACTACCTATACCCTGACCGCCAACACTAGCGCCGGTGATAATGCCAGCCATTAACGGTGGTAACTTATTAACAAGTAAAAGCAGGGTTAAAGCGACAATGAACATGACAGCTAATTCACTGAAAATTATTGAGTCAGACATATTCGTATAATATTGATCAACAATACTTTTCCCGATGCCTATCAATAAAACCATTGTGAAGATCTGAATCGCTATCCCTAATAGCGTCTTGTAGTAGTTAATGGCCATATCTGACGTCCATTTACTACCGCCAAATCCCAGAAAGAAAATCCCGGCATAAAGCAAGACCCAAGAAGTTATTAGTAGTAGCAACATATTGATGGCTAACAGCGCGATAATGACCAGAATAATAAGTGCTAATATCATTCCCATTGCACTATCCACCGGTGACCAAACAGACGTTTGATTTGCCACCTGGTTAAAAATATCAAAGCCGATATCTACAATTGAAGACGGGGAGGGCGTATCAGAAATACCGGCGGCTTTAGCCGCCAGTTGTCCCATACTTTTAATGATTGAAGAGCCAATTTCAGGAGCATTCTGTAAGATCCAGAGATAAAATCCCGTAAACATCATGAATCTTATAAGCTCACCGAAAAATTCTCCAAAATCAGCCTGTTTCAGTATTAACTGAGCGAATGTCCAGACCATTGAGATCGCGACTAAGCACCAGAACAGCCAAAGAGCATTACTCATAATAACGCCCTGCCAGGTTGATGCTACAGCCCTATATTTCTCCAGAACATTATCTAAAATGTCCTTATTATTAATGGCCGCAAAGGCTGAGTTAGACAGCATTAAAAACAGGAGCGGGAAAAGATAAGTAAACCTTTTCATTAATGAAGCATTCCTGATTTATTTGTTGATTTAACAAAAGCGCCGGAACGGACACTTTTAATCGCGGCCGCTTCCTGAGCCGTTTTGTCATTATCAGCAGCTTGTTTGGTAATAACGGCATTATGTTGAGCTACGAGTAAGGCCCGCATCTGTAGCAACTGGTTAGCTTGATTACCTGCTAGTTGATTACTGTATTGTAAGGCAGCCATTTGCCCGTCAGCACCCTGCACGGCTCCCTGTAGCCTTTCCAGCTGTTTAGCATCGGCCATCAAGCTTTTTTGCTGAAGATTGATTGTTGATAAAGCCGCATCATTACTGACTTTTACAGCACCCGCTGAAAATGCTGAGGCCTCATTTAACCGCTCGATATCTTCAGCGGTGCATTTACCCGTACTTAAACATGGGGCCGTTTGGTAATATTTAACGTCCTGGAACTTATTTAAATAAGAATCGATATCACCGATTTGCCTTTTATATTGCTCAAGTTTTGACATAGCGGCATTCAGGTTATTCATGGTTTCATTTGCTTTATCCCAAATTTGAACAGCTGGGCCAACCGAGTTTTTTAATTGATTTTCATATTGCTGTAGCTGAGTTTCGTACTCTTCAATCTGCTTAAGAGTTTGATTGATAGCTTCCATCACGTTCATAATATTTTGGCCAAGGTTCAGACCGTCAGCTACCGGTATCCCAGCTAAGGACACATTCATGTTTAACGCCAGAAAAGAAGCTAATACCAACTTTGTAATTTTGTTTTTCATAACATATTTCCTTTTATTAATAATCGAATGATTTATATGGCTTTGTGAAAGTCATATCTTTAGTTACAACAATGTTAAAACGATAACCTGGACGAATTTCTAGAGTAGGGGCTATGTTCATATTCTTAGCTACCAGCTGCATTGTTGTTTGTCCTAGCTGTTGGCCAAGTGCTTCACTTAATGCGCCACTTGCTGATTTATCATCACTGCTATGTTGATCCTGGCTATATGAAATACCGGCAGTAATACCGGACAATAGAATTGCCGAGCCAAAAATACGCATATAGTGATTATTTACTTTGTCATTGAATCCGGCATAGCCGCCGCTGTCTGTGCCTGGCATTGATGTAATATCTAAGGCTTTACCATCAGGGAAAATCACTCGTTCCCAGGCAACCATCACACGAGCCTGGCCAAACACAACCTCACTACTATAGGTTCCGTTTAAACGGGCTCCCTGCGGGATCAATAGATGTCGGCCGGTAGCCGTGTCATAGACATTTTGAGAAACTTGAGCGGAGATTTGGCCTGGAAGTTCAGAATTAATACCAGAAATTAAAGTACCAGGAATGATAAAACCTGTTCTTATCTCATAAGGAGAAGAGGGCGGCTCAACTTCAGCATCTAGCTTCCACTTATTTTTATTACTTGCACCTCCAGTTCCGGAAGATATACGCCCACTACCCACAGCAGTCGAAGTAGACGTTACGCTATCAAGTAAGCCGCTATTTTGCATCATGGCCATACGTTGCTTATATTGCTCCGTAATATCACCACTGGCACCGGAACTATTAGCGTTTATCTTCTGGCGAACTGCCGCTATCTGAGCCAACATATCATCACGATTCTGAGCGCTAGAGAACGAGCCATAGTTAACCGACCCAGAGCTAACTGGCGCAATCATGTTAACGGCCGTTTTAGATCGTAGTGATTGCTCAAACAGCTGCATTTTAGCCATTTGGATACGTTCAAAATTCGGATCGGGTTGTGATTGGCCAAGGTTTTGATTAGGCGGTATTGGTGGCAGATCTAAATTGTCAGGCCTTACTATCGTAATAGGCTTAACCTCACCAGGAGCGACAATATCATTAAGATCCATCGGTTTTTGTGGTGGTAATTCAGCAGGGATAATACCGTTTTGTGAACTTACTAATTCTTGAGCAAAAGAATTAGAGTTATTCGACATAACAACCGGTGTTTCAGATTGAGCAACATTAGACTGGTTAGCTTTTTCACTGGCAATGACAATCATAATCAATAGGAACGCCAACAGAACACCGCCAACAATCAGCATCGGCTTATTGTTGACCCGTCGAGTTCCAACCTTTCCACCTTTGGCCGTCGTGTCCGGAGACAATACATCATTTTTATCTGTCATCATTGGCCTCTGTCTTGCTTAGTCCAGAACCCAAGACTTACGACCTTACCGTCTTGAATAAGAAAGCCCTTAGTAATAGGCAAACCATCAACAAATAAGGTAACCCGATAGATATTCGCGTCTGTCTCATCAATAACATAAGCTAATGAGTGCGTATCTGCGTTAAATTCAGGCGCTTTTTCTGGCGTTTTATCTTTATCTGCCACAGGAACAGAGAGGGCATAGCCCGCTTTTTGTAACTGGTCAGATAAATGACTACCAAATAAGTCTGAAAATTGATGTGTTAAGTTGAATCGTGTTTTACCTGGCGCGTATAACGCCGATAGTTGAGCAAACGCATTATCAGCAAAAGCAATATTCACTTCATTTGATAAAGTTTCAGCGCTGAAATTGCCATATTTGGCACTTGAAACACAGCCACTTAAAACAATACTCATCAATAATATTAAGAATAATTTTTTCATTATTTATTCCTTAGTAATTGTAATTTTGGATTGGCCAGAACCGACACCAGTAATCAAAATTGCTTTATCAAAGATGGCATCAACAATGTAACGATCGCCCTGTAAGCGATAGTTGACCATGACTGTTTCATCTTTATTAAACAGGCCTTTGTTTTGACGAATAACTAATAAAGTAGGAGCTTCTTTATTAGCCATTGAGGAGGGCATTTGAATGATAGTTTTAACACCATCGTTATAGACGCGAACCGGTTTCCAGGAAGCCGAACCAGAAATAGAATATTTAAAATCTAAATTACCTAAATATTCACCGGTTTGCGGGATAATATTATCTTCAAACTGCTTTGTTGTTTGAGACTTAATTAAATCCCACTTAGCAATAGCTTCTTCCGGATAAGTAAAGCTAACTGCCGGCATATACTGTGTTCTATGAGACTTTAAATTAATATTATAAGTACGACGATTAGTCGCGATAAAAAGGGTTGTTTCAAGCCCGACGTCAAAAGGTTTGATAAGAACATGGATAACTTCTCCAGCCCCACTTCCGGATACGGCCGGTTCAATAATCCAGCGGCCGGAATCACCAACATGTAAACCGTTGACTAGTTCGCCTGGTTGTAAGGCTAAATCACAAACCCGCATTACAGCACATACAATACTGACCTGTTGAGCGCCAAAAAGGTATTTAATAGAGCCATCAGCCCCCCGAACCGGTTTCATTCCGGAGGAAACATCACCGGCCCATTTTTCGGCGATCGCAATAGCCGCTTTTTCCTGGGTTGTTAATTTTGGATCGGCATTACTAAAATAAAGATCGGCTAACTTATCTGTAGAACTGGCAGCAGCTGACAATGAATAGAATATAAAAAGTGATAATAAAATTTTCTTCATGCTAATAACCTTAATTTAATCTTGACCACGAAAAATCACGAACATAGATATTCACTGGATTATTGTTCATATCTTCCAGTGTTTTTTCTGATTTAGGTTCTGCTTGATACACAGTGACTAAAGCCCGCATAATAAAAGGGGTTCCAACTAATGCGCCCTGGCGATCTCTGGTTGTTTCAACCCATTCAATTTGCCAGGTGTCGGCGGTCTGAGGTAAGACTGATCTAATCTCAATGCTTACAAGTTCTTTGGCCGCTCGTTCAAATGGTGTTTTACCGTCAGCACGCATCCATTCATTCATTTTTGCAAATGCTGGATCGGTATCAGTGAGCATGGAATAGACTTTAAAAACGGCTTTACGCTGCATTGCGGCATCAGCTGTAACAAGACGGGAATAGAAAATATAATCAGAAACGGCAGCCTGGAACATAATCTTTTCTGGCCGTTCTGCTGGATAAGCAAGTTGGCCACCTGACACGCGGCCGGTACTCACATTATGTTCCACAATGTAAGGAATAAACTTAGATTGTGATCCAATCGAAATAATGCCATACACCGCATACAGTGAGATTAACAGCGCAATAATACCTACAACTTGCCAGGATAACCGGCTAGACATAAGAGAACCGCAATGTGAGTTCCACGCTCTTCTGGCATTAAGATAAGGATTTAATTCTTCCTTATCCTCGCCAGTACCTTTACTAGTAGAAACATGCTCATGCTCTACCTTTTCTTTCTTTTTAAATAGTGATTTAAGATTCATGCGGCCTCCTTACAATAATCATTTAAATCCAGGTTCTTTTTCTTAAGCCATTCATCAACCCAATTTTCGCCATACACTGATTCAAGCCGCATAATTTCATTAATTGACTCTTTATCTGAGGCGGCAACAAACGACAAAGCCAAAGGCCCCAAAGCCAAATCATATAAACGCCGTCCTTCACTTGAGGCAAAATAGTATTGACGTTTGGGAATAGCTGAAGAAATGATGTCGATCTGGCGCGAGTTAAGCCCCATTCTTTTATACAGTTTCGCGGTTTCTTCTTCGTTTGCTGACGAATTAGGTAAAAAGATTTTTGTAGCCGTAGATTCAACAAGAACGTCGATAATGCCGGAGTTCTCAGCATCAGATAGGCTCTGTGTAGCCATGATCACAATGGCATTAGCTTTTCTAAGGACTTTAAGCCACTCTTTAATTTTTTCTCTAAAGACAGGGTGTCCGAGAAGTAACCAAACCTCATCAAGAAGAAGAACACATGGCTGGCCAGTTAAGGACATTTCAATACGCTTGAATAGGTATAACAGAACGGGTAAAGCGTACCTATCGTCCAAATTCATTAGGTTTTCAATTTCAAAAACCGTAAAATCAGACAATTCTAGTCCGTCCTGTTCTGCGTCCAGGAGATACCCCATAGAACCATCAACAGTGTATTGCTGTAATGCTTCTCTTATGGCGTTATCCTGAATTGCATGAGTGAAATCAGTTAAGGTTTTACCACCGTTCTCACTCATACTCACTAAAGCATCATTAATACCATTGCGTTGTGATGCTGAAGTAGTTAAACCATTTAACGCCAAAATAGTATCTATCCAATCTGCCGCCCAAGCTCGATAGGAGCGTGAACTTAAATACTGAAGAGGACAAAAAGCTAATTTGTTATCGTCTGACGCAATATCAAAATGTAA
Organism: Zophobihabitans entericus; assembly: GCF_011745665.1. Lineage (GTDB taxonomy): Bacteria > Pseudomonadota > Gammaproteobacteria > Enterobacterales > Orbaceae > Zophobihabitans > Zophobihabitans entericus. The sequence goes on from NZ_CP050254.1 coordinate 10,498, forward strand.
ACCACTTTTTCCATTAGTCTTAGCTCGTATTCCCGCTGCTAACGCATATAAAGACCGGCCTTTATCAAAAGCATAAATAGACATACCTTTATATCGTCTGAATTGTGCGGCCAGAAAAGCAAGATGAACTGATTTACCGGCACCGGTAGGGCCAAACATCATCGTATGGCCAAGATCGCCAACATGTGTATTTAACCGGAACGGTGTTGAACCCGATGTAACAACATGAGCTACAGCTGGAGAGTTTTTAGGGTAATAAGGACATGGCGCTTTATCTTTACCAGACCAGATCGATGATGTCGGTAAAAAGTGAGTTAAGTTCAGTGTATGTATTAACGGCCGGCGCACGTTCTCAACACCATGACCAGGCAAACTACCTAAATAAGCATCAACCGTATTAATGGTTTCTACCCTGGCATTAAACCCTAAACGATTAATGGTCTTGCTGATAACCTCAGCGCTATGTTCTAACCGTGCTCTTTCAGCGTCCATCAGAATGATAACGCTAGTATGATACCCCTCTGCGACTAGGCCGCTTTCAACTTCAGCAATAGCATCTTCAGCGTCAATAACCATAGCAACAGCATCTTTATTAACCTTATCTTTACCTGTGTTAAAGATCTGATCAAAAAAGCCCCTAACTTTCTGCCGCCATTTTTTTCGAAACTTATTTAAATGGTCGATAGCTTCATGACGATCCATAAAAATGAAACGGTTCGACCATCGATATTCACAAGACTGTTCAGCTAAGGCAGATAAAATACCTGGATGAGAATCGAGCGGATAACCATCAATAGCTACAACCTGAATAAACTTATTACCTATTTTAGGAACAACGCCAGTGTAAAATTCTTTCCCTCCAATGACTTTATCTAAATACATGCCGTTATTAGGCAATATTACAGGGTGAATATCACCAGTAATGCAGAACTGGAGCCACCGGAGAAAATCATCATGAATGGCTTTACTACCATCTTCATTAACTTTTTCATGAGGCATTAACCGCTGTATTTTTAATACGCTAGATAAATTGGATTCAATATTTCTACATTCACGCTTAAAAGTATTAAGTATCTCTTGGCCGTGCTGAGTCTTGCTTAATGACATCTGATCATCATCAAACATCATTTCAACAAACTTACGTTGCGCCAGTAATGGCGGAAAATAAGTAATAGTTAAAACAAAATAGCCCTCATACATTTCATCAAGGCCGTTAAAAAACCGGCGCCGTTCTTCATCGATACCGGCACAGATTTGATCAGGAAAGTCTGATTCTTCAGGAGTTGAATATTTATTAGCTGGCCGACGAACAGCATCGACGTGAACCATCCAACCATTGCCTAGCTTTGATAAGGTTTGATTGACTCTAAAAGCAACGTTTTCACGCTGCTTGACTGTGGCACTAGCGTTATCGTCTCCCTGATATAAAAAAGCCATCATCAAAGAGCCATTTTTATTAAGAATAATGCCAGGATCGATCACTGAACCATAATTAAGTAAGTCAGCGAATCCTTCAGATTTAGAACGGTGCTTAATTAGCTTATTAGCTGCAATACTTTTTCCTGCTTGCAAGAATAAAATAATAACCAGTAACGAGCTTAATAAAACAACCGTAATAGTGATCAGCTGCATAAGTTGAGAATCATTCATAGGTAACGATTCCCTTGCAGTGTTGTATTTTCACGAAAGGGGCTACTATAAGGAGCATAATAAGCCTGGTACTTTCTATGTCGTAAATAAACAAACCGCATTTTAGGATCGGACTTAGCCATTAGCCGTAAAACATATACAGAGAAAAACCACAGCAGAACGCCAAAGATAGTAGCTTTCAAATCTTGCGCGCTGAAAATTAACGCAACAGAAAGAAGCCCCGCCATCATAACCAGTTCCCTATCGCACTCTAAAAACAAGTTATCTCTATTGCCGACCCGTCGAATAGGTACAGATTTTATTTCCATGTAAGCCCCCTATTCATTTACAATATTTCTTAAAACATTCTTTAAAAAATCAATTACATCTTCCTGCATTTCAAACAGATCGGCTCCACGGCCAAAGAAACCTGATAGCAGGTTATTAGCGCCAACTAAGAAAGACATAACAAGAATGAGATAAACAAGGGTTTTAAAGAAAGCGTTTAGTTCACCACCAAAAATTAAGGTTGAACCAGCAACAACAATACCAATAATAGAAACAGCAAAAGCAACTGGGCCCGTTAAGGAGTCCTTCAACTTACCTAACCACCCCTCATAAGGTAAACCACCGCCGGAGCCCTCAGATGCTGCTGCACACTGAGTAAGCAAGATATAAAAAAACAATGCACACAGTAACTTAAAGATGATAGAATCTTTCTCAAAAACGGTCGTTTTTGAGAAGTAAATGATTTTGATAAATTAACTTATATATTGGTGTAATGTTTATTCTCAAAACTCATTATCAAAACCACTTTAAAAATTAACGGTAATCTGATGAGTTATGAGAATTTAAAATAGGGAAAAGAAAAAAATGCTAATTGGCTATGCTCGAGTGTCAACTAATGATCAAGATTTAACCTTACAGATTGATGCACTTCAAAAAAATGGTTGTGACAAAATATTCACGGACAAAATAAGTGGATCTAAAACTCAACGCCCAGGATTAACTGAAGTGTTAAACTTTATACGTGAGGGTGACAGCCTCGTCGTCTGGAAGTTAGACCGATTAGGCCGAACAATGAAAGGCCTGATAGATCTAATAGAAGAATTGAACGAAAAAAAGATAGAGTTCATCTCATTAACTGACGGCATAGACACTAAAGGAGCCACCGGTAAATTTTTCTTTCATGTAATGGCTGCCTTCGCTGAAATGGAACGAGAACTGAACAGAGAACGTACACTTGCCGGTCTTGAAGTTGCGAGAAAAGCCGGTAAAACGGGCGGCAGGCCAAAAGCGATGACAACTAAAAAATTGAAAGCTGCTAAAAAGCTCTTACTTGACGGAATGCCACCCAAAGATGTGGCTCAATCGCTAGGGATATCACTATCAACACTATATCGGTATTGTCCAGCAAGTGATAACTATTAATAAAAACTTGACTAATTTTTATTTTGTATTCACAATGTGCGCACAAAATGATTTTTTTAGAGGTATCTATATCATGAATGCAACTAACATCAATACACGTATCGACGCCGAACTTAAAGCCGATGCCACCAATATTCTAGGCGCTTGTGGTCTTACCATGAGTACAGCAATTAGAATTTTTTTAGAACAAGTTGTGCAAACTCAAGGTTTACCTTTTGATGTTAAAAGAACTCCGTCCGCAAAAACGGCCAGGGCATTAAAAGAAGCAAATGAGTTAGAAAAAACAGGAAGTCATCGTTTCGACTCTATCAATGGAATGGTAGAGGATATGACGAGTGACAAATAAAAAAAGGGCAAATTTACCACGCAGGATTGAATACACAAAAGAATTTAGTAAATCGTGGAATCGATATAACAAGGCTGGCCGCCGTAACATGAATGATGCAATTATTATTATGCAATTATTGTTTGCTAATAGAACAATACCAGCTGAATACAACGATCACTTTTTAGCTGGATCAGAGTGGGACGGAGCAAAAGAACTTCATATAGGCGGAGATTTTCTATTAATTTACCGCATTGATGAAAAACAAAATCTAATAACATTTGTTGATATCGGTAGCCATAGTGAGTTATTCGGTTAATATAAACCTGTTATTGATAGAAGACTTTAAAACTAGCTTAAAAAAAGAGCTGACAGTCACTTGTTTTCACAAGTTCTTATTAGCTCTAGTATTAATACATTTGATTAAAGTTTTAAAGTATTTTTCTTACTCTTCTCTTGCTTATTCGACTTAGCTATTTGTTCCACTTTAATATTTTTGATAGCCCCCTCTATTTGGCGTTTAATTGCTTCAGGCCCTAAAGAGCTTTTAACAGCCAGATCGTTAAAGTCAGTTAACGTTTTTTCTTCTTCCGGAGCAAAGATAGGAAAGATAGCAATACCATTTACTGCTTTGGCCGCATCTACTGCTTTTGTCCGTCCTGGATTGATGTTCTGGCTCTCTTCCAGCTTACGATCATCATCACCGGCAATAACAATTTTCTTATCCGGATATTTTTCATGTAACGCCATAGCAACGGCTTTTAGATTACCAGAATCAAACGCCGCTACCGTTGAGAACCCAGCGGCTTTAGTAATACTCGCGGCCGTTGCGTACCCTTCTGAAATAATGATGACCGGAGATTTAATTAATTCGTTCTGGCCGCCAATAACGTGGAAACACCCTTGTTTTTTACTCCCTTTTTCAAAACCTTTCTGGCCATCTTCTTTTATGTATTGCGTTGTCCATTGTTTACCGTCTACATCATAGGCCGGAACATAGGTAATACTCTTTTTATCATCAGTGGCCAAACCAGGATAAACATCTATTCCCTTATTGGCTAAATAAGGAGTAAGGGTTTCAACAGGTAATAGGTTTTTTAATTGGTTCTGAACTCTGACTGAAGATGATTCATAATCGCGCTCTTGCTGCTCTCTGCGCTCTTGTAGTTTAATAGCGGCCTCAGCTGTCAACTTGGCCTTTTCTTCATCAGAAAGGCTATAACCTTTCGATTTCCACTTAAGCTCTGAACCGGTGCGATTATTTTTGATATATCCGGCGGGGTGACCGTCCAGGAACGCTTTATAAAAGCCAGCCTTTGCACCATTAGCATCACCAGTAACAGCTATTCTATGGTTTTGGCCGTCCATGATAGGGTGTTCTCCTGTGAGTATGGCCCCCATTGATTCTAATGCTTCTGCAAATTCTTGCCTTGGACTAAGGGCATTACTTGTACTGGATACATTCTCAGGCAGCCAATTTTTCAGCTTATCTAAATCTGCTCCAGGTTTCGCTATCCATACTTTATTTTCTTTATCCCATTCAATAGCATTTTGGCCATTCTCTAATTTACCGGCAATTTGTTTCACTGCCGCCCGCTGCTCATAAGGAATAGCTAAAATTGTCCTTTCTGTTGCCAGGTTCTTACTCTGTTGAACTTCAACTGTAATTAGCCAAGGTTTTAGTTTATCCAAATCTGTACCAGGTCTGGCAAACCATTGCTTTTGTGTTTTATCCCACTGAATAGCGGGTAATCCATCAGGAAGCTTACCGGCAATTTCTTTGGCCGTTTCTTTTTCGGCAAAGGGAATATTTAACGGTATATTTTTTGTTGCGATAGTAGTTCCCTCCCCTAGTTCATCTTCTTTTAATTTATACTCATTAGTAGCATTATTATATGTAATGCTACTTGTCCTTTGTGTTCGTTTATTAATTTCAGATTCAAACATAATGCGATTATCATCTTTATCAATCAAATATCGTTCATTTCTTTTAACACGATCAAGATCGAATATTGGGTCTTTCTTTCTATCATACCATTCTTGAGCATCAACATACCGATCGGTGTCTTTAATATCACCGTCCGCCCTTATTGTTGTAAAGGCTGGTAAGTTATGTTGTCGTTTGCGTTTATTCATTTCAAAGCCAGGCGCTAAAGTAATTGCTTCTTTCAACATCTTACCGCTTAATTCAATATCTGACGTTGGCTTTTCACCAGGAACAATCAGATCATTGATACAGGTTGACGCTCTCCCGTCTGCATAGATTTCTGTTGTAATTAAATAATTAGGAGTATCAAGGCCAATATAATCAATTTTATATAAGCAATCCTCACCATAATTAACATTAATTTTTAGATCATATTCTTCAGCTACTTTTTTTAAATGGCGATATAGATCTGAATACTTATCATCTTTACTTAATTCATACTCAACTATATTTTCTATTTTGGCATCTTGTTCATATTGCAAATTAATCTCCAATTCGCGTGACAATACATAGTTTTGAATTTTTTCCGCATCAGCTGCCGCTCTAAAAATTTCGAGCGGGTCATTCTCCAAAATGCGAATCCAGTGATCTATATAAGCAACATGTTGAGCGGGATCATGCCCTATATTTAATTCCTCACCCAAAATCATACTTGCTATTTCTGCCCTAAGTTCTTCTTTTGCGTACCCCTCACTGCCAAACGGGTGAGCCAAATCCCGATTTAACCGAGACGTTGCACCTGTCCAGTGAGCAAACTCATGTAATGCTGTTGCATAATAGCGATCTGCCGTCTCAAAATTACTTTTAAGCGGTAAATGTATTTCATCTTTAACTGGAGAATAAAACGCTTTATTTTCTTGATCGTGAAAAAATAGAGCCCCTGAGCCAGATAACAGAGATTCAGTCCTCTCTATTGGGTTCCAGGTAATTTCTCTGGCTGGCAATGGTGGCATATTATCAATTTGTGTAGCATTAAAAACATAAGCATAAAACACTTTAGGTTTATCTAACTGAACCTCCAACTTAACCGGCTTACCCTCATCATCTAAAACGGGTTTACCGTCCTTATCAAGTTGTTCTCTTAGCTCTGTAAACTTCCAATACTGTACAGCTGTAGCTTGTTCGCCATACCGAACCTGAGCCCCCAAGCTAGCAGCTTGCTTATAAGTAAGCCAACGGGGATCTGAATATCCTTTAATAGAGCTTTCAGTCATTAAATTTAGCGTATTAATACCTTTATAACGCTTACCGCTAATAGGATTCATAGGTAAAGTATTCTGTCCTGGCGTCCAAGGTTTCTGCCACGGTGCAGCCCCCTCTTTAAGCTGTTGAATAATTTTTTCAGCTACAATATCAGAAAATGGTTTTTTATTATTCATTATGCCCCTCCAGACCATCAATAGCGCTTTCTTCAGCTTCAGCAATCAATAAAGCATCTTCCTGAAATGCGCCGGCTCTTTCGGCCTCTTCAGGGGTAAATTCGATTAATAACGTAGGAACGGATAAGTCTTTAAGTTTTTCAATCACAACTTCATCTATTCCAGATTGTTCTAATTTTTCTGTAATCATTTGAATATCCTTAATAGGTATATATTTATTTTCTTCTCGGCCGACCGTTTAGATCAGAATAGGTTTGTGTACACTCAGGAGCGCCGGAACATTGCCACCAAAACGAGCCAGGCTTTTTACCGGCCAATTTGTACAGCCCCTTACCACAGAGATCGCATTTATGGAGATTTGAAACTTTAGGAATATGGCCAACTTTAATAGAACCCTCATTGGCCTTATTTACTTGATCGGTGATGTATTGAACCTGTTTTGCCAGGAACTCTTCTTCAGTAAACGTTCCTGCGGCAATGCCTTTCAGCATTCGCTCATATATGGCCGTTAAAACAGGGCTTTTTACAGACTCAGGTAAAGCATCAACTAATTCTCGGCCAAGTTTTGTACTGATAATTTTTTTCCCGTCATATGTTAAAAACCCCCGCCGAACAAGCTCACTAACAATCGTTGTTCGGGTAGCTTCAGTACCTAAACCATCTTCTTCTTTTAAGATTTTTTTATGTTCCGGATCCTCAATAAAACGGTAGATATTAGACATGGCATTATTCAAGGAACCATCCGTAAAACTTGATGGAGGTTTTGTTTTTAAGGACTTTTTAACAGGAGCAATACAGGTAACTGAATCGCCTTTTTTCATTAAAGGAAATTGCTGTTCCTCTTTATCGTCATCTTCAGCTGATAGATCCTGGTCATTAAGATAGACATCTTTCCAGCCGTTGAGCGTAACAATATTACCGGCGGCTACAAAGGTTTCATCAACAATACCCACTTCAACGGTTGTTCTTAAAAACTCATGAACTGGATAAAATTGGGCGATATATGACTTAATAATAAGATCATATATATTCTTCTCCATTTCCGATAATTTGGTAGGATCACCTTTATGTAGCGTGGGTACAATCCCGTGGTGGGCTGTTGTTTTTTCATCATCCCACGTTTTAGATTTTATTTTTATATCCGCTTTATCTATTAATGCAGAATATGAGGGATTAATACTTTTTAGAATTGCCAGGATAGTACCGGCATCACTAAATTGCGACTCTGGCAAATATCCGTTATCTGTTCTCGGATAACTGGTTAATTTATGCCGTTCATAAAGAGACTGGCAGGTATTCAAAACATCTTCACCTTTATATCCAAACTTATTAGAGGCGACTAAAATTAAATCTGATAATGAATAGACTTTAGGGTGATATTTTTTCTTTGGCGTTTTATCGAAGACAGTAATTGTTCCGGATTGATTACTGATTTGTTGAATAACGTCCTCAACCTTAGAAACATCAATTAAACGCCCCTCTTCATCTTGTCCTGGCTGTTCATCTTTCATCTTCCAGTTCGCCAGGAACTCTCCCTGTTCATGTTTAATAGTTACGCCAATAGAGTAATGCGGAATTGATTTAAAGCTCCCTATATCTCGGTCACGCTTAACAACCATAGCTAAAGTTGGCGTTTGTACTCGGCCAACGGTTAAAAGCGTCCTGGAACCGCCTCTAATCGCTTTCAAGGTATATGCCCTACTCAAGTTCATACCTATTAACCAATCTGCCTTATCACGCGCAGCGGCCGCCCTGCCATGACTAATATAATCAGCATTATTCCTTAACGCACTTAACTCACGTTCTACTGACGTTCTGTCGGCTGCATTCGTCCAATAACGTAATACTGGCGAAGTATTACTAAAATGGTCTAATACCTCATCTACCAGTAGCTGCCCCTCACGATCAGGATCACCGGCATTGACAATAACAGACGCTTTTTTGATAAGCCGGCCGATATTGGCCAACTGCTCTTTAGCATCTTCACGGGGTTGCTTTACCCATTTATCCGGAACAATCGGTAAGTCTTGCTCACGCCATTTTTTCTTACCATTTTCATTTTTAGGTACATCATCAGAAAGATAATGATCTGGCTCGGCGGATTCCAAAAGATGGCCAAAACACCAGGTAACATAATCGTCACCACACACAATATAACCGTTGCCTTTATCGGTACTACCAAGAACTTCTGCAATAGCTTTTGCTACAGACGGCTTTTCTGCAATAAATAATCTCATGAGTTTGTTCCTTGATTTTGGTTTAAATATTTGGGTAGACGGCATTCACCTAGAATCTTAGGTCTAGGCCTTACGAATTCTCCGGTTCTCGGATCTGGTGAGGGATAAATTGATTCATTGGGGAAGTGGCCATAACAGATATTAAATAATCGCATTAGATAATCATCTTGCACTGCCATGTGGCCAATATGCCAAAAGTGAGTTTTAAATAAGGTAGTGTTATCTCTAATGCTCTCGACAAGTTCTCTATGCTCATCGAGCCGCTTTCCGACACTTCGGCAGAACTGTAATAGTTTTTTTATTTCACTCTCTTTTATATGTTTCAAATTCATCTTGCTTACTCTCTATTTCATTAAAAAATTAAAACAGGCGTAATTACGCCTTTAATTTGCTTACTTTCTAAAATGCCGAAATAACGAGCATCAAAAGATGTCTCGCTAACGTCAGACATAAGTAAAACTTCTGTAGGCTTTAAGATCTGATTAAGTCTTAAAGTGGGAAGTTCACGGCCATAGGAGTCTGTTTTAAGCGGGGTACTGAACGCCAGTAACTCAGCGTTTACAAATACGCCCTGCTCAGTCAGAGTGACAATGTCACCCCCTTTGGCCATAATTTTTTTCATTAGATAGCCATAGCTATCTGGACAGATACCGGTGTTGATATAACCGCGACGTTTAGCCTCTCTGAATATTTCGATGTCCGGAGGGCAAAAAAGAACATAATCATATTTATCTGGCGTTTTGCTAGATTCTTGATAAATACCGATAGGAATGCTTTTAGTCGTATTCACTTTATAACCGGCTAAATAAACAATGATGAGAATTCCACTTACAGCTAATAAGATTAAAATGATGATAGAGCGTATTTTTTTTATTATTTTCATCATGATTAAATCCTGATTTGATTAGCTGGCTTTACTTGTCGCAAAATGTCACTAGTAAGCGGCATATCGACTTGTGAACGGGCCAAAAATACAGGGTCTTGGAAGAACAGAGGTTGTTTACCATAAATAGCGGGATAACCGGCAACGTAGACGATCATGTCTCCGGCCTCTTCTATTTCTCCATTAGCATTTTTAACCGGCCCAGGCATTCGTAGACATTCATCAGCCGTTAATAAAGGCCGTTGAACTTCTTGAATATGTCGAGAAACACCGGTATGGAATAAACCGGCTCGTTTTCCACTTGTTGTTATGTTTTCTTTAATAACGGTTGTTATGCCGGTGCTTTTTGAAAGGTGTTCCGCGGTTTCAATTCGGTTCGGTGGGTAAGCATTTTGGATATGGCAATTTGATGTGATAGTTTCATCTTTACCATACCCTGTTTTTTCACTTTTAAGCTGATTAATATCCTGGCAAATCAAATAAAACTTCATTCCATAACCAGCTAAGAAAGCTAAAGACTCTTGTAATATTTCTAATTTTCCCAAGCTTGGAAACTCATCTATCATGCCTAGTAAACGATGCTTATAAAGCTTCTTAGAACGGCCTTTAACGAACTCCATCTTATCGGCCAGCAAACGTATTATCATGTTAAGCATGATGCGAACAAGCGGCCGTAAGCGTGCTTTATCGTTTGGTTGAGTAACAATATAGAGGCTGATGGGGCTATCGTGATTCATCAGATCTTTAATCTTAAAATCAGATTTACTAACGTTATTTGCAACCACTGGATCACGATATAAAGCAAGATAGCTTTTAGTCGTTGAGACAATCGAGGCCAGTTCTTCTTCAGCGCGATCTAACATATCTCTGGCTGAAGCGGCTACAACAGGGTGAGTCCCTTTATCACCTAAATGCGGATAGGAAACCATATCCTGCCATAGTTCCGAGTTACTCTCTTCAGGATTGGCAAGGATTCCATCAAGCGTAGAAAGTGAAGCTGTAGTTCCTTCAATTTGAGATTTATAGAGCAGATGAAGAATTAACCCAACAAATAATGACTGACTGGTTTTTTGCCAGTGATCTACAAGTCCTTTACCGTCAGGATCAACAAGCAGTGTTGCCAGATTTTGTACATCACCTACTTCATATTCAGTATTTATGCGTATCTCGTCTAAAGCATTCCAGTGAACACTACCCAATAACGCCGCTGGCTCGAATTTTAAAACTTTATTTTTCGCATATTTTTGACGCCAACCCGCAGTTAAAGCCCATAATTCCCCTTTTAGGTCGGTAATAACCGCACTTTCAAGCCAAGAAAGAAGCGTTGGAATTACCAGGCCAACCCCTTTACCGCTTCGGGTCGGTGCATACGTTAAAATATGTTCAGGGCCATTATGACGTAAGTAATGAAAATTACCTTTGTCATCAATCCAAGCGCCAACATATACGCCCTCTGCTTTATCTGGCTTTAACAGCTTTTTAAAAAAGCCATCTCTAGGCAATAGACCTGCCGCCTGTATATCTTTTTTAGTAGCCCATCGAGCGGAACCGTGAAGATATTCATTAGATTTACTGGAGTTGGATAAAATTACTGACGTTACAGATATACCCAACATACCAAGAGAAGAGAGAATGATTCCTGGCGCTGTTGCTTCATAAAAAATATTTTGATACTGCTCTCCCCAACGATAGCCCCAATCGATAATAGAAAGAGGAGAATAAATACCGTGGAAATTATCACCCAGTGCTGGGTGATAGTTAAATTTATGAGCAAATAGTTGAGTTGATGTTTGTAAACCCATAGTGACAGATAGAGCCACCATTGAGGGTAATAAAACGTTATTCTTTTTTTTCTTAGTTCGTTGTGGGCCGACGTGATTATTTAAATTTTTAGCCATTTATCGTTTAACTTTTTTAGTTGATGTAACTTTGATACCTCCTTTAGTAATAGTTATAGAATCACCAATAGCGCATTTGCGTAATTTAGTTTCTATTGCTTTTGAAACTGGTATAACAACAATAATATCGTCACCTGTTTTTAATAAAGCCAGTGCATTATTATTAATATATCGCATTCCACTATAACTAACTGTTTTAGAAGTACCACCTAAATTAAGTTCATTATAATGTATATGTTTCTTTATATCGAATATTTTGTTTGATTTACTATTTCTTTCTTCAATATATTTTTTAGCCGCTAAAATAGCATCATCACTAATTATTCCTCCGAAGATTCTTGTCCCAGAAACAGGCCGTCGCATAGAACTAGTGTCTCTGGTTCCTCGCTCTTCCAAATCATTACCTGCATTACGCGACAATAACACTTCAGTTCGCTGTGTGATGCTATCCATACTGAGTTCGGACAGACTTCGCACAGTGTTGCTTCTTCCGGTAATCGGGATTCCGGTATTTCTTCTAATGTTGATAGTTCCTGATAGGGCTGTTCTCTTAAATTTGGTTTCTCTGGTTCTGGTTCTTGCTGTACTGGTGTTTCTTTCTCCTGATCTTTCTCTTGTGAATCTATTAACTGTAGTGCCGCTTCTATGTCGTTGTTGTCTGTCATTTTGAGTCTCCAAATTTTGTCTATATTTTTCAATAATAGGATCGTTGAATGTAACCTTAATACCTTTCTTAACAACTAATTCAATAACTTTTCTCTTAAAGTCGTCAGTACCAGATAATGCCAATTTATTACCATAGCGATACTGAGCCATTAAAATGGCAGCCTCTAAACCATTTGACGTAACGCCATTTGATACGGTCAGTTTTTTTCCATCGTCTATAATTGTGGAATTAGCTACTCGATAGACCACATTCCCTTTTTTCGTTACAGTATCAATCCTAGCGCCAGGCACTATTTTTTCATCTGCGTTGTATTTAGAAGAAAAAGAATTGCTATGATGTGTTGTATTATCAGATTCGGTACGGTTACGTAATAATGCTAGAACGTTCTTATCGCCAGTCTGTTGAGCCTCTTTTTTTAACCAGTCTAACCAGGATATATTTTTTATAATTTTAGCGGCTAAAATTTCTTGCTGGTAATTTCCTTTAGCCCTTTCTATATCTTTTAAAAGTGTTGCATTGATAGAACTATACAGGTTCTTCTTAAATGGGTTAGATTTAGTTAACTTCAAAACTTCCCTTTTTAATTTAGCTCTCTTCTTCGCTTCTTCAATTAGCCGATCTCTTTTCGCCCGTAACTCTTTATATATTTTGCTATTATTATCCCTATTATTTTTCTTCTCACTTAAATATTTAGAATATATAGCTCTTGAATCAAGATAACTAACAGGATTTCGACGGTAATTTTTAACTGCCTTAATAGGTTCTTTATTTGGCGTAAATATACCTAATTGTGTTTCTAACTTAGATTTTGAATATCCAATAGAGCTCGCTTTTGTTGTTAACCCTGTTTTAATATCTTCAATGATCAGCCCATTACCTTTTAACTTAATATCTAAGCCTTTTTCATTTAAATTTTTATGGAGTTCTTGCCAGGTACTAACTAATTCAAAATCACACTCTCTTTTAATATATGTAATTAGGCTTTCAATTCCTGCTATTCTCTCCATATCATTAGCATTGGATTGACCCTTAGATTTTTTAGACTGATGATTATCTTTTTCTAGATTATATTTTTCCTCAAGATAGACACACATCTGATCACGAGTGTAATAATCATTATAGGGCTCATGTAATGTAAGCTTTTCAGGGTGGATTTTATTGATGGCAATATGTATATGAAGATCATCAGTATCATTATGAATAACGCTTATTCTTTGATGTTCTTCATAACCAATACTCTTACATATTTCACTTTCAATAGCTTTAAGGGTTTCTAATGATGGCTGTTCGCCAGGTCTAAAGGAAATAAGTAAATGATATGTTTTATCTGATACGGCTCTTGTATTTAATTTTTGGGTAGCCTCTATTTCAATCTTGGCCCATTCAACACTATTACTATTACAGTTAGTAATTGAAATTTCAGCTACCCTATTCTCTTTTGCCTGGCTATCACTAATATAATCAACCAGTCTTGAAAAACTGCTTTTTGAAGCATTTTTCATATCAACTTTTTTAGTGATCATGGCCCTGCTGCGCTTCTTGAATTCTCTTGTAGACTTCCTCTCTATGAACGGATACGGATTTAGGCGCTTTAATACCAATCCAAACCTTATTTGACTTATCATCAACATTAAGAACTGTTATTTTAATATCACTATCAATGATAATTTTTTGATCTATAAAGCGAGTTAGCACTAACATAAAATTACTCCTTATCAATTTTTAAGGAGTCTCTAAATTCTTGTTTTCTTTTCCAAGAATTTATTTCTGACTTAAGTATAATTAACTCTCTATAAGTAAAATTGAAATTATCAGAATTAACTAAATTAATTAGTTCTGATTTTAATTCATCTGACGTTTTGCTTAATTCTTGAAGATCACTATCAGAAACCATTTCATTTGATGCCATAGATTTCATAACGTCTTCTACAGTGAAAGTTGGCTGAAAGGCCATAATAGACAAATATACAAAAATCCCTCCCGATATTACCCAGGTAAAAAGATTACTAATAAATATTGCAAATATAAAAGATGAAATAGCTAAAACGCTGACTATACCTAAAAAGAGCCTTTCAGATGAATTAAGCTTTTTCTGTCTAATAAAAGCTTTTTCATAAATTTTATTAAGTATGTTATCGATAATATCTGAGTCGTCATTTGCAGATTCTAAATTTCTATATTCCATAATTGTCTTATCTCCAAAATTTTAGCCGCTAAAATTTACTCACTTTTTGATATAACAACTCCTGTGTACGACTTATTTCATCTAGAAGTTTTTCAATTGAATCTTTATCCCAACTTTTCAATTTTTCATCTTTAGTCAACCATAATTTTAACAATCCTCCCAATCGCCCAAGATCTGCATTCACTTTAACAATGTCTATTACAGCCTGCTGATCTATCACCCCATTAACAACTATGTTCAATCCCAAGCTGCGTAAAAATGCTGAATTTTTTAAGCCGTGCTGTTTTGCATTATTCGTGATGATTTCTTTTTCATCAGGAAAAACCCATACCTTTATCGGTGTTGTATTACGTCTAGCATTAATACTTTTTTTCATTTATCAGTAATCCCGTTCATTACATCAGGCGGCAGCCGTTTAAACCTCGTAGAGCAGGACACGTTGAGCCACGCGAATAAGTCTTAGTGAAATAGTCCTACATCTGAAGATGTAGGACTATTTCACCTGTCCTGCCCGTTTTAACAACTTTATTACGCCAAAAATAAAC
The DNA here is from genome assembly GCF_011745665.1 of Zophobihabitans entericus. Classification (GTDB taxonomy): domain Bacteria; phylum Pseudomonadota; class Gammaproteobacteria; order Enterobacterales; family Orbaceae; genus Zophobihabitans; species Zophobihabitans entericus. The sequence goes on from NZ_CP050254.1 coordinate 25,664, forward strand.
CTTGAAAAAATCGATATATCATATTTATGATTCGATCATAATCAATATATCGAATAAAATAAAGAAAAAAACAACAAAATATCGAATTTTTAATATATTATATAGCGAATATAAAGATAGATTATTGAAAGAATATAGGTAATTTATAAATGACTAAAAATCTTAGTGAACGAATAGCTGAAAGGATAAGAAATAGGAAGCCTACGAGGAATGCTAAAAATAGAGCTGATTTTCTTATTTATAAGGAAGACATAAAACAAGCAATAGCTGACGGCTGGTCAGTAAAGATCATTTGGGAAACCTTATCAGAAGAACAAAAAATATCAGTAAGCTATGCTGCATTTAATAATTATGTAAATAAGCTCATCAATAATGCTGGCAAGAATAAAGTAACTAATCCGGCCGAGAAAGAATTAATTAAGTCTCCAGTTCCGGCAAGTGAAGTAACTAAAAAAGCAATAAGTAACACTTCAGGATTTTCATTTAATGCAAAACCTGATACCGATTCATTAATCTAGGAAATATTGAAAATGAAAATACATATGATATTACAAGGTAAGGGTGGCTGTGGTAAGTCCTATATCAGTTCACTAATTGCACAATATATTTTATCTAAGGATAAACCGTTAGATTGTGTTGATACAGATCCGGTAAACTCAACGTTTGCAGGCTACAAAGCATTAAATGTAAGAACATTACACTTACTGGACGATGATCAGATTAATACAAGAAACCTAGATACCCTAATAGAGTGGATAGTCTCAGCCGATACAGATATGGTCATTGATAATGGTGCCGCTACATTCGTACCCCTGGCACATTACATCATCACTAATGGAATAGCAGATCTTTTGGCTGAAATGGGGCATGAGCTAATAATTCATACCGTCATCGCCGGTGGTCAAGCCCTCGTTGATACTATTAATGGTTTTGCTCAACTAGCGAAACAATTACCTGACGATATATCGTTTGTAGTTTGGCTTAATGAGTTCTATGGAAAAATCATTTATCAAAATAAAACGTTTGAAGAAATGAAAGCTTATAAAGAGGTTAAAAACAGGATCTCGTCTATTCTGACCTTGCCACAAGTGAAAGAAGAAACCTATGGCCTAGACATTGAAGAAATGTTGAAACTCAGAAAAACATTTGACGAGGCTATAAACGATCCATCTTTATCAATAATGACAAGGCAGCGGTTAAAAATATACCGAACAAATATGTTTAACCAGTTAGACCTGGCGGCGGTGATATGAGAGATAAGCAGCAAGAACTAATAGAATTAATAGCAAGGAAGAACAACGTTCTTATAGGTTCTGATGATCCTATTTTAATGCTCCTTACTGCTAATGAGTTTATTATTACTGAAAACACTAAGGCACTTAGTGAAGCATTAAGCGGCTATAGTTCTAAAATAGAGGTGATCTCGTCTCAATGGGATAGTCTAGCAAGTAAAAAAGCTGAAAAGATACTGAATGCCTCTCTAAATGCCAGTAAACAGGTATTAAATGAGCACCTGGAAGAATCAGCATCAAAAATAAAAGCATTGATTTCGTCAGAAATTTTAGCCGCTAAAATTGAGATTGAAAGAGAGAAGAAGCGAATAGGGCTCATGAGTCTTATTAATACGTTATCAGCATTACTTATTTTTGTTTCAGTTATAGTTTATTTAGTTAGTTAATTACTAAAGTAAAAAGCGCATAAAATGCGCTTTTTACTTAACTTTAAATTTTTTTCATCTCTTGGCCCAAAAGATAACATTCTCCTTCAGTTAATAGATGGAAATCACTTAAAGCTCTTACATATCCAGAAAGAAATGTATAAGCCTCATTTCGTTCCGTTCCTTCCCAATTATCTAATCTAGTAGTTCTTATACTGTTATTGATTAATTCCATAACTCTAGCATAGCAATGATTATCATAATTCATGTTATAACTTCCTAAATAATTGGTTTAGAAATTACCCTTCAATTATAGATACAATCTCAAGTTGCTTTAACTCTACTTCAAATTCCTCACCATTTTCATCATATTTAATCCAGCCCATTACTTCACTAGATGGCCTTTTACTCAATACTAGGCGTCCAGGCTGCCCCATATGTTCAACCATAACAATAGCCTTAGAAAATTTAGTAGAGTCTTTAGAATTAGATTCAGACTCTTTTTTAGCCTTAGTATCAGGCGTATCATCTTCAAACACTTCATCACTTGATGCAGATTCATTATCGGATATACCAGAATCTCTTCCTGATTCATCTAAAAATTCTTTAAACAGCTTATATGTATTTCGGTTAACTTCCTGAGACTCATCAGATAACCATGAATCGACCTCAGAGGGTTTCTTTTTATGTAATGCGGATAGGTCATTAAGTAATGTAACGTCATTACATTTTCCGCTTTCAAATAAATTAGCTATTGCCCCAGGTAAAGCTAATAAAGCTGCATATTGAGTAATAAAAGAGTTAGATTTACCTAGTGTTTTAGCTAAATCACCTTTCTTTTTACCTTTTTTTAGTTTTTTTCCAATCCAGGTAGCTATCTCAATAGGACTTAAGTCCTCGCGCTGAATATTTTCAACCATCTGGCTATCTTCAACATCATCTTCATCAAACGGTGTAGTATCGATAGTAGCTCTTATCTTCTTCATTTTCCCCATGTTAGAGGCTATATAACGACGTTCCCCATACTTAAGAATATAATGACCTGGTTTATCAGGGTTAGGCCTAACGGTGATAGGTTGTTCTACACCACGGGGCTTTCCAGTACCAGGAACAATATAAGATATAGAATCAGCTAAATTTTGTAATTTCTCTTCATTAAAAACTGTACGAGGCTGATTAGGATCTCGCTCAATAAGATCCAAATCTAATTCAACAATACGATCATTATCATCATTATTAGCATTGGTATTATTTAAAACACTAGATACGTTTTTCAAACCGCCTAAAAAATCTTTGCCCATTTTTAATTCCTTATTCAATATTCATTTTTTCAGAAATGTATTCGTACAATGCTTTCATTTCTTGATTAGCTAACCTGGCCGCTGACTTTTTAACTCGCCACACAGGAATTTTTTCTTCTAACGCTTCACCTATAGCGTCTCTATTATGTACTTTCAAAGGTGCTAGAAGCTCAGGAACTTCATTAACCAGGATCTCATAATTTCTTTTTTGTCGTGGTTTCCCAAAATCAACTTTAAAAGGTAAAATCCCTAAAAATTCTAGTTTTGGATTAATACTATTTTTAAAGTAAGACAATGTTCTTACAGTTCTCTCTATGCCATTTATACTATATTTGGCTAATTCAATAGGGGAGATTAAGCAGTCGATAACTGACATCATAGCAACTATTTTATGGCCAACCGCAGCCCCCGAATCGATAAAGCATACATCATATTCAGATGATAAAAACTCAATATTCGATTTAAAGTTAGTTGCTACTTCATTTAGATCAAGTTGATCCAGATCTACAAGAAGCTCGTCAGCAGGAATGACTGTTATATTTTCAGCATATAATTCAGCATTTATACCCATTTCAGGCGGTAATTCTGCAAGATCCACTTTCTTTTTAGGTAATTCAGTGATTTTTTTTGTAAATAGGTCACTGGCTTTGATGTTATAAGCTTTAAAATAGCTAAGAGAATATGAAGTATCGCCTTGTATATCAACATCAATGGCAATTACCTTTTTCTTTCTTTCAGCAAAGTAATAAGCACCATGAACAGTACATGTAGTTTTACCAACCCCGCCTTTTTGTGTTGAAAAAAGAATTGATTTCATAAGAATATCCTAATTTATGTATTCTTCTTTGTTTTATCCCATTGTTTAACAATGAATGCTTTATGCTTGGGAAGAATAACTGTTACTTTTTCGTATCCAGCTGGAACATTATCATGATACGCATTAAAAACACGGCTAACCGCTTGAGATATTGCGCCCTTACTAAGACCTAATAATTTAACGAAGTGTGTTTGTGCTGTACCTTTTACTAACACTTCATAAGCAATCATTTTAGTTTGTTCATTAATCCGGGCTTTCTTAACGGCTAAGTTAAATTGTTCTTCAGTTAGTTTTTTTTTCATAATAAAGACTCAATAGTTATCTCCTGATTAGCTATAGTTATTCATTAAGTTAATAAACTCTAGTTTAGCTAAACATATGTTAATGTCAATAAATAGATGGTTAAAAACCGAAAATAATTCGATATATTGAATTTGATTAGATCAACTTAGATCCTTTTTTAATCCCTTTCCTTTGGCGTAAAACATAACTATGAAGATCCGATGATTCTGATATTAGCTGGATTTATTTAAGAGGTATATTTGCTGATTATCTGCGCCCTAGCGAAGCTAGGAAGTGCGCAGGCATGATTGGGTGAGCCGTAGGCGAGGGCGTAGCCCTGGGGGATGGGAGCGCGCAGCGCGGGCGGGTTCGAAAAGGGGGGAACCCCCTTTGGCGACGATCTGTTGGACAGCTTTGGAGCTAATTTTTAGCGGGTTGATTAATTTTCGTACAGTTAGGTTATAATTAGGTTATTTTTGGTTATATAAGGTCTAAAGGTCTAAGGTTAGAGTCATAAAAAATAAGACCTAATAAATTGATTAATAAGGAGTTATTCTTCAATTGCCGCCCCTCAAAAGTCAATATTTTGCCCCTCATAAATCAATATTTTGCCCCTCAAAAGTCAATGAAGCGCCCCTAATAAGTCAATATTAGCGCCCCTGATAGGTCAATACTTGGGCCCCTCAAAAGTCAATAAATATCCTGTAAAAACACAGGGTTATCCACAGATTTTGTGGATAACTTCATAAAAAATAGCGCCCCTCAAAGATCAATACGCCATATCAACAACAAAGCATTATTCATGTAAACATTATAATCCTTTTATAATCATTTAGATAGGCCTACGCCCCTCAAAAGTCAATGAACCAAAATAATTTGCCAAATTAATAAATTGGCCCCTCATAAATCAATAGCAACGAATCAAAGCCAATAAGAAAGGGCGCTAAAGCGCCCCTCAAAAATCAATATGCCCCTTAAAGGTCAATAGCTAACGAACACACTTAATATAATCATTATCAACCCAAATGGCCTTTACCAGCTTACTTTCTTCTAGTTCTTTACAGGCTTTTTTAGTCATTTCTCGCCATTTCTTTAATGTTTTTACATCTGAAGCACAGATAGATTTAAAACTATCTAACGCCAAAGGAAAGGGCTCTTTATGAGTAGAAAAATAATCATACATACGTCTGGCTATTGGTGATAGTTCTCGATATTCAAGCCATGAGATACGTGAATAATGATTACCAATAAACAAATTAACCATATCTTTTGATATTTTGACCTGGCATCTTGATTTAGATTTATCTCCACGATTTTGAACACGGAAGCGATCAAGAAATGAGATAGATTCTAAATCTGTTTTATATAGTCCAGGTCTATTAGAAGTAAAACGAACAGCAGAGGCTTGCAATCTAGATAGACAATCTTCCGCTTTTGCATAATAATTGCCATTAATGGGCCAACCGATCTCTTTACATAGTTCGTAAAAAGTAAATTCAACCCATTCACCAAATACGGTACGTTTAGCAAACTCAAGAACCTGTTGCCAGACTAACTCATCATCTTCTGCGCGAAGTTCGACACCGGTATAAGTAATTGTTACGTTTTTATTAGCACTATAAATTGGTTGATTAAGAATAGCTGTTCTTTTTACTCTTTTATTTCTTACAGTAAAAAGAGCAGAGCGAGCATAATCATTGGGGATACCCCGCATTTCATCATTCCAGGGCGCAACCTGAAAAAGTGAAAGCGACATTTGATCAGAAATGACATTCTCATTATCGTTATCGTTACTATTATTTGTCATATAAATCCCTACATTACGGATATGACCCGATTTAAGCTTATATTTTAAAATTGTTCTACCAATAACACAAGTTTAGTTTAGATATTTTATTCTATTTATCGAAGTTTAGCTACTTATAGTTAGATAAGCTAATCTTATTTAAATTAATTAAAATGAATATATGCTATTATTAGTTCTTTTTTGCTAATTGAGTTTATTGTAAAATAATCGATTATAAATTTTAGCCGCTAAAATTGAGATAACCATGTACAGCGAAATATTCCTATTTAATTTATTAAAAAAATTAAAAGATAGAAATTTAAATAAAGCCCAATTGAGTGAATTATCAGGGATTTCTCCATCATTTATTTCTGAATTAACAAATGGTAGGGCCAATCCGTCACTAGCAATGTTAGAAAAGATTGCGGTTTCACTTAAAACACCGCTTTATGAAATGCTTCTACCTGAAGAAGTAAAACCCGAAGATTTACAATATTCACGGCCCGAATCTTTACCAGATGGAGTGGTTAAAATAACAGCCATTTTACCAGCTCATAAAGCATTTATAGTAAAGAAATGGGAAGAAGAAACAAAGAAACAACGGAAAAAATAGTAATTAATTTAATTTATTCACTATTCATAGTTTTATTTTATTCGATATAATGTATATTATTATATTAATATAGTTATTCGGATAATAGAGATGACCCCCAATCATATTGATGATATCGACTCATCAAAAAAAAGAGCATTACTTAAATTAGAGCGTGATCTCGGCGATATTGTTACATATTTAAAAGATCCTAAAACAGTAGAAGTAATACTCAATCCTGACGGCAATATCTGGCAAGAAAAACAAGGCGAACCTATGAAAAAGGTAGGTTCTCTATCGTCGTCCAGAGCTGAATCAATAATGAAAACCATTGCTGCATATCACGGA